>NZ_JBBOTJ010000001.1:425000-4375687 GCF_038005545.1 Bacillus sp. FSL M8-0063 | reverse complement strand
TTTACATAAAGGCTCGGTAGCTCAGTCGGTAGAGCAGAGGACTGAAAATCCTCGTGTCGGCGGTTCGATTCCGTCCCGAGCCACCATTTTGAAGTCGCAAGCCGACTTAGCTCAACTGGTAGAGCAACTGACTTGTAATCAGTAGGTTGGGGGTTCAAGTCCTCTAGTCGGCACCACTTTCAAAATGAGCCATTAGCTCAGTTGGTAGAGCATCTGACTTTTAATCAGAGGGTCGAAGGTTCGAATCCTTCATGGCTCACCATTTACAATTTAATGCGGGTGTAGTTTAGTGGTAAAACAAGAGCCTTCCAAGCTCTGGTCGAGAGTTCGATTCTCTTCACCCGCTTTTTAATTATGGGCCTATAGCTCAGCTGGTTAGAGCGCACGCCTGATAAGCGTGAGGTCGATGGTTCGAGTCCATTTAGGCCCACCATAATTATTCCGCAGTAGCTCAGTGGTAGAGCTATCGGCTGTTAACCGATCGGTCGTAGGTTCGAGTCCTACCTGCGGAGCCATATTATAGAGAAGTACCCAAGTGGCTCAAGGGGCTCCCCTGCTAAGGGAGTAGATCGCGAACGCGGTGCGAGGGTTCGAATCCCTTCTTCTCTGCCAGAATTGGCCCGTTGGTCAAGTGGTTAAGACACCGCCCTTTCACGGCGGTAACACGGGTTCGAATCCCGTACGGGTCATACTAAAAGAGATAGCATAATCTGCTATCTCTTTTTTGTTGTTTATAAATATAGAGGAAGCTATAAGAGATTATAAATAATAAGTTTAAAAAGTTATATTAATTTAAATAGGATTACCTCTCCTTACACATAAGAAGAGGTAATCCTATTTTTTGAATATGTTTTAACTCTCTACTGAATGCCCATCCGGTTTCATAACAGCATGACTATATGCGGAGTGGAGAGTTTTGTATCCTAAAAGTGCAATAGTTAAGGCAAGGCCTCCTGCTATAATAGCAACACTAAACCCTGCACGAGCTCCAAAGTTATCAATAACTAAACCAGCTACTGCTGATCCTAGAGAGACTCCAATACCAAGTCCTGTAATTGCCCAAGTCATTCCTTCAGTTATTTTTGATTCAGGTACGATTTTTTCCACAAGCCCCATAGTAATAATCATAGTAGGAGCGACAGATAACCCTGCAAAGAAAACAATAACTACTAGCCAAGTAATAGTGCTTACGAGAACTAGTGGCAGCATTGTTATCATGGAAAGTGTGACTGCTATTAAAAACTGATTATAGGGTGGAGTATTGAGTTTAAGAGTACCGAAAATTAGACCTGCAAGGCATGAACCGATTGCATAGACAGAAAGCACAAAGCTAGCAGCTACTGTGTTTCCTTGCTGTTCAGCAAAAGCTACACTAACGACATCTATTGTGCCGAAGATAGTGCCTATAGCAATGAGTGTCAATACTAGTACTCGCAAAGAACCAATTTTAAATACTGTTCCTTTGTTTGTAATGTCATGAGGGTGCACAGGCGGTTCTGTGCTTTTTTGCATGGTGAATAGGCATACCCCAATTGTGAGAAAAACAGATGATAAAAGTGGTCCGGCTTCTGGGAAGAACATAACACTTAAACTGACAGATAATACAGGACCAATTATGAAGCAAATTTCGTCGACGACCGATTCAAAGGAAAATGCTGTATGCAATTTGTGGGATCCACGGTATAGTTTAGTCCAACGCGCACGTACCATAGCTGACATGTTTGGCATACAACCTGCACATAAGGCGGATAGAAATAGTGTCCAATAAGGAGCTTCATATTTCGTACATAGAAGTAAGAGGATCGTAAAGAAAATACTGATACCTGCAGTCGGAAGAAGTATGCGAGATTGCCCTAATTGATCGGCCATACGAGAAATATGAGGAGCTAGTAAAGCAGATGATAATGTAAAGGTGGCTGCAACAGCTCCAGCAAGCCAATAGTCACCACGTAACTGAGATAACATTGTAATAATACCAATACCCATCATTGATATGGACATCCGAGCTATAAATCCTGCTAATGAGAATCCTTTTGTACCAGGAGTACTGAAAATCTCACGGTAGGAATTAAACATGATAATCACCAAAGTATTTGACGTTTACATATACATTCTTCATTCTTTTAACTCCTCCTCTGTTTCATTAATACCTTCTATAAAAAGGGACAGTGAGTCAATGTAGGATATAGGTAAGAAGTTATACTATCTTGTAAGCTAGAAATAATTGACATACGCACCGTATGCCAATATCATATTAACATACGGAGCGTATGTCAATTTAAATGTTTTATCTCTAGATAGAGAGCTGACGTTTAAAGGAGTTATTCTTTTACATAGAGAACGGTACTATAATGCAATTCATTTTGAATAAAGAGGATGAATAGAAGTAGGAGGAAAAGATGATTAAAAAAACAAGAGCAGAAATGATCACTGAAACACGTGCTAAATTGCTGAGTGCAGCAAGAGAGGCTTTTGGTACAGTTGGATATGTAAATACGTCTATGGATGATTTTACAGCATCTGTCGGTTTAACACGTGGTGCAATTTATCATCATTTTGGTGATAAAAAAGGATTGTTAGAAGCGGTTGTAAAAGAAATTGACATGGAAATGGATAATAAATTAGGGGAAGTATCAGATGAGGCCGAAGGAAAATGGGAAGGATTTGTTGGGCGTTGTCGTGCGTATTTAACAATGGCACTTAATCCAGAAATTCAGCGAATCGTACTTCGAGATGCACCGGCAGTATTAGGAACTAGTTATTATCAATCATCACAGTCGAAATGTTTAACGACGATGGCGGAGATACTTCAACAATTAATGAAGGACTCTATTATTGAAAAGACGGACTGTGAGGCTTTAGCAAGATTCATAAATGGCGGACTAGTGGACCTTGCTTGTTGGATTGCGAATTCTGAAGATGCAGAGATGCAATTGTCTAAAGCTTTGCATAGCCTATCACTTATATTGGATGGTTTATTACTAGAAAAGAATGCATGATTTTAACGGATATTCTTTTTATTAATATACAGTAATGGTTAAAAGGGAGGTGTTAAAGTATATGCTAATCCATTTAGTTCATCGTATTCTATATAAGCTAATTGACGTCCATCTTGTAAGGGGATGATGTGATCAGTCAGTTTAATCTTATAATGTGATTACATTTTTATTCACAATCTAAAGAAAACACCTAATTTGGTATGGATTCCACACCTATTCCATCAACTTTACACTCTATGTGAAAAAGTTCACAAATAGGTCATAATTTGTGAAGTAATTCACAATGATACGTGCTACAATATGAATGTAAAGAAGTTAAACAACATTAAATTAGTATTTTAATTAATTACTTAAACAATCATAAAAAATATATGTGAACAATAGAGAGGGGAAATTAACATGAAAAAAGGTATCAATCGTGTAGTATTAGTAGGAACAGGAGCTGTAGGTTGTAGTTACGCTTACTCAATGATCAACCAAGGTGTAGCTGAAGAATTCGTATTAGTAGATGTTAATGAAGCAAAAGCAGAAGGGGAAGCAATGGACTTAAGCCATGCGGTACCATTCTCTCCATCACCAACAAAAGTTTGGAGCGGTAGCTATGCAGATTGTAAAGATGCAGATCTAGTTGTTATCACTGCTGGATTACCACAAAAGCCAGGTGAAACTCGTTTAGACTTAGTTGAGAAAAATACAAAGATCTTTAAACAAATCGTTCGCGGCATTATGGATAGCGGATTCGATGGAATTTTCTTAATCGCTACAAACCCAGTTGATATTTTAACTTACGTAACTTGGAAAGAATCTGGTTTACCAAAAGAGCGCGTAATCGGTTCTGGTACTACTTTAGACTCTGCTCGTTTCCGTTACATGTTAGGTGACTACTTAGATGTAGATCCACGTAACGTTCATGCTTACATCGTTGGTGAACACGGTGACACTGAACTTCCAGTATGGAGCCACGCTACTATCGGTGTACAAAAACTAGAAACAATCTTAGCTAACAACGAACAGTACAAACAAGAAGACTTAGATAAAATCTTCGAAAACGTACGTGATGCAGCTTACCATATCATCGAGCGTAAAGGTGCAACTTACTACGGAATCGGTATGTCACTACTTCGTGTAACTAAAGCAATCTTAAGCAACGAGAACAGCGTATTAACTGTATCTGCATATCTTGAAGGACAATATGGTGAGAAAGATGCTTTCGTAGGAGTTCCAGCTGTTATTAACCGCGAAGGTGTACGTGAGATCGTAGAACTTGAGCTAAATGAAGATGAAAAAGCGAAATTCGCTCATTCTGTAAAAGTATTAAAAGAAACAATGGCACCAGTACTATAATAATTGTTAAACCATTCAGAGGCGGGACACTGCTTCCTACCTCTGAATTCATATAATTTAATATAAATTCCTTTTCCGGTTTCCCTTGTATATCCCCAATATACCCCTTTTGCTGGATAAGGGTCGTTTATAGAAAAGAGCACTCTACTTTATATAGAGTGCTCTTTATTATTATTTTTTAGGCGTTAATCCTAATTTCTTTAAAATATCTGCAAGTGTACCGCTTTTTGATTTTTCAACAGGTGTTTTTGAGTTAGATGCATCTGGACCTTTCTTCAAGAAGTTCTTTTCAACGAAGCGAATATCTTTTTCGTCGACAATACCATCTTTGTTAAGGTCACCGTCTTTTACAGACAGTCCTTTTTTATCATAGTTGCTAGCGATAATTTCTGCATCTTTAATATCAATTACTTTATCTCCGTTTACATCACCTGCAAGGCTTTCATTAAGGCGTGCATAATAATATTGGCCAAGTAGCTTACCATCTTTTTCAGTACCTAATTTCGTTGTTAGTCGGCTTGTTAAATGCCCTGGAATCTCCACGTATAAGTTGTAGTCGCGTTTATTAACAGGAAGTCCATTCAGTTTGAAGTAACCGTATTTATCAAGTGAGCCTTCAAACTTATGACGGTAAGAATCTGTTGCATATACTTTTACGCCAAGCTTTGTATAATCGAATTTCTCATCTAAATAGCCACGTTCATTTAAGAATGCACCAGGTTTAATATTGCCTTCTGCTAGTGAGTTTAAAGACATTACTGAGAATGTTTGATCTTGAAGTACACGCATTCTGTTTGGCTCTGATTCACCTTGTTTCCAGTAAGCAAACACTGCTAAATCTAATTGAGCATTTGCTTCATAAAATTCATCATTTTCTACTTTGAAAGTTACATCAATGAACGGGAAATCACCATCTAACCCAGCAAAGTTTTTGTCATCGATAGCTCCGCCTACTGTGACAGAACCTTCTTCTAATTTAGGTTCATTCACTTTTGCCGTTACCCCTTTTTCAGAAAGGAGCTTTTCAAAAGCAGGATTCAATTTCGCATTTGCAAATTTGAAGTTCTTCTCTAGGAATTTTACGTTAAATTCTCCAGATATAAATTGTTTCACATGTTTGGCGTTTAGCGTCACAGTGAATTCATCATCTTTATATAATTCCTTTTTATCGTAACTAGCTTTTGCATATTGAGCGCCTTGCGGGATAAACCAATAGTTATTTACACCGCTTGGGTAGTCAGGACCTGCAGTTGCATAATCGAAAATATATACGCCTGTATTCATTGGGCCTTCCACCTTAAAGGATTCAGGAGTAATGCCAACTTTAAAGTCACCATTTGCATTAATAGGCAAAAACTTATGCAAGTATGGAGAATAATCATAGTACATAACACCGTTCGCTTCTTGCGTAATGTTAAATCCTTTTCCTTTTAAGTAGTCAACGTTAGAATCATATACATTTCCTTTAATCCATAGTGCTTTTTTACCGTCTTCTACTGTATAGTTTTCTTCATTTAATTCATAAATACCAGGCTGTAATCCAGTTAATTTCACTTCTGGCGGTGTATTATCAATTACGACATAATCACCTTTCACACGTGCTTTTCCGGCTTTATCATAGCCAACAAACTCAATTGTGTAATCACCTTCTGGTAAGTCGATTTTCTCATCACCAATTGGTTTTGCAGGATCATTTGTAAAAGGATACACTCTGCCGTTAAAGAATGAATCTAAGTAGTAATACACGTCCGTTTTTAGTCCACTCGTGTTTAACGTTCCGATGAAGCCAAGCGCTTTATTTGTTTTTGAATCTTTCACGATAAGGTCTAACGTCTCCAGTTCGCTGTTTAATTGGAATGCCCCGTGCAAATACGATTCACGGTATGGATTGAATTTAGATGTATCAGTTGAGATTGTTTTTCTTGATAACAGTGCATTTTCAATACCAGGCTCTGATACACGAATAGAGAACGGAATTTGATATGTTTCTTCTTTATTTTTCGTATTTGTAATATGAATATATCCTTCATATCGGCCTTGCTTTGCACCAGCTGGAATATTGATTTTTGCTTCAATTTCATCTGATTTTCCAGCATCAATTGTAATTGTTTCAGAAGTAGAAACTTTTACACCGTTTGCGGTAGCATCGTTAATAGCAGAAGATGCTGGTGTATAAGAAATTTCTGTTTTAAATTCTTTCTTCTCTTGTTTATTGCGATTTTCAACTTTAATTTTTCGTTTTTGTTCAAGAGATTCCCCATCTTTTTGATAGTATTTACCGAATGCAATGGATCCAGTTTCTTCGGGTACTTCAATCACTTCATCGTTTACAATCGTTTTTGTCGTATCTAACACTTTAAAACTTGTTTCAGTGTGAACAGAGTTATAAGCATCTACTCTTCCAGCTCCCACTTCATATACGGAATACTTTTCTTTTAAATCATCAGCAGTGTTCATAAGAGACGCTTTTACATCGAATGGAGAGTATTCTGGGTGTTTTTGTAAAATAAGAGCAGCAACGCCAGCGATATGTGGAGATGCCATAGATGTTCCTTGCATACGTTCATAGGAAACATCGTAGTTTTCACCTTCTTGTGGGTCGTTAATATATTCCGGTACTGTTGAAAGTACCGCAACACCAGGCGCTGTAATATCAGGTTTAATATCATCATTTGATGTAACAGGACCGCGTGAGCTAAAGTCTGCAAGATGATCGCCTTCTGTTTGAATGTAATTGATTTTATCGAAAGTTAAGGATGTTTTGCCTTGTTCGATTTGAGCTTTTAGTTTTTCGCCATCTTCTTTCGTTAGGCGGAATGCAGGAATGTATTTTGTGCTTTCGCCAATGTAGTTAGGAATTTCTCCATCCACATTGTTATAAATAATAACTGCTGTTGCACCAGCTTGTTTCGCATTTGCGATCTTTTCATCAAATGAAATTGTACCACGTGCAACGAGAGCGATTTTTCCTTTTACATCTTTTTTACTAAACTCGTCAGGAGTACCAATTCCTACAGATTCAATAGGGAGAGATTTTCCTTTGAAATCTTCTATTTTATCAGTGAAGTTTTTGCCGAATAAAATTAGATTAGGGAATTGTAATTGTCCAGCATGACCTGATAGTTTCGGTAAGGAAATAGAGCTATCACTTGCTCCGACTGTAATAGCAAATGGAGAAGCGCCTGGTGATCCGAGTGTTGCTGGATTTGGACCAGAGTTACCAGCAGCAACGACTGTAACAACGCCCGAAAGCATTGCATTATTGACAGCGATAGACGTTGGATCAAGCGGATTGTTGCTATCGTCACCTAACGATAAGTTAATGACGTTCATACCGTCAGAAATAGATTTATCGATTGCAGCAATAATACCGGAACTATCTCCGCTTCCATAAGGACCGAGTACTCGGTAGTTATACAGTTCAATGTCAGGTGCAACACCTTTTACTGCGGAATCTGATTTGTTTTTCTTTTGAGCAGAAACGATACCTGCTACGTGAGTACCATGCGCAGTGTAGAAGGAAGAACCGCGATCATCAAATTCAGGAGCACCAGATTGTTGCCACTCTGTATAAGTTGTTTCCATCGGATCTGCATCGTTATTAATAAAGTCCCAACCTTTTACGGAGTTTGGGTCTACCTTACTAGAATCTTCACCCGGTTTTGCGCGATAGCCTTTATACACGTCTTTTAAGTCGGGATGATTGTAATCAATACCTGTATCTAATACACCAACTTTAATTCCTTTTCCGGTAATGCCCTCGCTATGTAACTTATCTACCCCAATTTGTGGAATGCTATCTGTTAGTTTTTGAGGTGCTTTCTGCTCTGCTTGTTTTGGTAAATTTAGTTTCACTTCGTAATCTTTCCAAATACGTTTTACAACGCCAATTCGTAACAATTCTTCAACTGTATTGGCAGGTAATGTCAGCGCAACGCCATTTATAGCATGCTTATAAGAACGTTTAATTTGTACAGACTGGAAATTCCCTGATTTTACTGATGGGCTAAATTGATAAAGACGTTTGAGTCCTTTTTGGAATTCTTCATGTTCTTGATCAATACGTGCTTTTATATTTTTAGGAGCAGCTTGTAACCCTTTTTCTTTTTGCTTTAATTCATTAATCTTTACTGGAGCAGTTTGAAACTCTACAATGATATTTACTGGTTCAGAACTACTCGTATTAATATCTGGCGAAATAGTAAAACCAGGATTGGTATCTAACGTTTGTAATGCCTGACGTTGTTCTTTAGAAAGTTTTGATAGTAAAGACTGGGCGCTGGAAGAGTCAATTTGGTTAATTGGGTTTTCAGCGAGAACATTGAACGGAAGGGCAGTTGAAAATAGAACGCCAGCCGTTACAATTCCGGTAACAAAACGATTTTTCTTTTTCATATATAGGCCTCCGATAATTTATATTTTAAAATTTATTTCTCCACGCCAGGTGTTTGCTCTGCATGGAATGTCCAGTTTAGCTGTAAGGAATCACCTTGGAATTTATTTTGATCCTGGTCGTTATCTTCAAAGGAGAAGAGCACATGTAAGGAATCTGTTTCACCAGATTTAATACCATCTATTAAGTTATGACGTTCTAGAGAAGTAGCTACATCTTCAGGTTTCATAGTTTTTAATTTTGATAGTTTTGTTTCCCACAAAATTTCATGATCATCGTTTGGATTAGATGGCTTTCCATCATTCACTAAAAATTTGACGATGATATGATCCCCTAAATCTTCACCATCATTATTTTGCTTTGCATCTGTAACGTCATAGGATGTTTCAAGTGCTACTTTCGCAATATCCAATGATCCTTTGTTTTCAAGCTTGAAATTTCTTTCAATCAAATCGCCTGGTTTTAAATCTTTCACGTTAACGATTACACTTGGGTTAATAGAAAGATCTAGTGTACCAGCTTGGAATGAGTTACTAGATGTTTCAGCATCACTGAAATAGGCGAATACACCACCGAATGTAAGGGATAAGCCAAGTGAAGCTGTGACAACTCCCATTCCAACCTTTTGTTTTAATGACATAAGAAAGCCCCCTAGTTAAATTTTTTATAGCGACCGTTCGTAACAAGGATAAATAAGTAAACACAGTAGTCCACTATGAATTATAATTACGAAAGGTCGATGTTCTTTATTGAGAACAAGTATATGCTTATGAATTTTCCATTTCAATAAAATTATGACAAAAAAATGTTGAGAAACATTTTTTATGACAGATTATTTTGTGGCGATTTTAAGTGATAAATAGCGAGTAAAATAGGATAAATCTAATAAAATAAAGGTTGAGAAATAAATAATAGGATGAAAGACTAGTAGGAAATGAAGCGTTTGTAATGAATATTCGTCAAAATTCGATATTTTACACAGTAAATTTGAATATTTTAAGCGAAATTAAAGAAAAAAACGAATATTTTTTAAAAAATAACAAGGATATTTCAGTTTTTCGCAGAAATGATAAAGAGTAAAAAATTTCTGTCATCTTAGTGAGGTGAACATATTGGATGTAATAAATTGTGAAGAAGTGAAACGAGATGAGTTTCATACAGAAAAGTACTATGACAGTTATAACATCTTTGGGGCACATATTGTGACGGAAGATGGGATGCGAGGTGTACGATTCACAGTATGGGCTCCTCATGCGAAAGCAATGAGTGTTGTTGGAGATTTTAATGAATGGGATTATGAGCAACATAAGATGCTACAAGTGACAGAAGATGGGATTTGGTCCTTGTTTGTACCGCATATTGAAGAGAATGAGATATATAAGTATGCGATTGAAACGATGGACGGTGATGTGATTTTAAAAGCAGATCCTTACGCAGTATATGCAGAAGTAAGACCAAATACGGCATCTGTAGTTTTTGATATAGAGGGATATGAATGGAATGATAAAAACTGGATTCGTAAGAGAAAGAAAAAATCGATTTATAAAGAAGCGATGACAGTTTATGAATTACATTTCGGTTCTTGGAAAAAGAAAGAAGATGGCGCTCTGTATTCTTATAGAGAAATGGCCGAGGAGCTCATTCCGTATGTGGTGGAACATCAATTTACACATATTGAAATTATGCCGCTTGTTGAGCATCCATATGATCGTTCTTGGGGATATCAGGGGACGGGATATTATGCAGCGACAAGTAGATTCGGCACGCCACATGATTTGATGTATTTTGTCGATGAATGTCATAAATATGGAATCGGTGTCATTTTAGATTGGGTGCCGGGGCATTTTTGTAAAGATGCTCACGGTTTATATTTGTTTGATGGGACACCGACTTATGAATATAAAGATATAGATGTACAAGAAAACCTAGTATGGGGAACTGTTAATTTTGATTTAGGGAAGAGGGAAGTACGTAATTTCTTAATTTCAAATGCGTTATTTTGGATGAAGTATTTCCACATTGACGGTTTCAGGGTGGATGCAGTTGCGAACATGCTGTACTGGAATAAAGAAGGACAAGAGCAAAGTAATGAGCACGCTGTTTCATTTTTACGAGAGTTAAATGAAGCGGTGTTTGCAGAAGATGAAGATTTTCTTATGACAGCAGAAGATTCAACAGCTTGGCCACTTGTAACAGCTCCAACGTATGAAGGTGGGCTTGGGTTCAATTACAAATGGAATATGGGCTGGATGAATGATGTGCTGAAATATATGGAGTGTGCGCCTGAGTATAGGAAGTATATTCATGAGAAAATGACGTTCTCTTTAATATATGCTTACTCTGAAAATTTCATATTACCGCTTTCTCATGATGAAGTCGTTCATGGGAAAAAGTCGTTATTAAATAAAATGCCAGGAGATTACTGGGATAAGTTTGCTCAACTTCGTTTATTATATGGATATTTCTTTACTCATCCAGGTAAGAAATTACTCTTTATGGGTGGAGAATTCGGGCAGTTTGATGAGTGGAAAGACCTTGAAGATTTAGATTGGAATTTACATGATTTTGAAATGCATCGTTATATGCATGATTACTTTAAAGAGCTCATAGCATTGTATAAGCGCTCCAAACCACTTTGGCAGCTTGATCATTCACCTGAAGGATTTCAGTGGATAGATGCTAATAATCATGAGCAAAGTATTTTCTCGTTTATCCGCCAAGGGGATAAACAAGAAGATGCGTTAGTTGTCGTATGTAATTTTACGAAAGCTACATATGAAAACTATAAAGTAGGCTTGCCAGATTTTGAGTATTATAACGAGATTTTAAACAGTGACGCTGAGCAATATGGCGGCTCGGGGCAAGTGAATAAGAAACGTCTCAAGACGATTCAAGAGCCGTATCATAATCAAGCGGCGCATGTAGAAATTACAATTCCACCATTTGGCGTATCCATATTACGACCAGTGAAGACGAGAAAGGGGAGCAAAAAACAAGATGGCTCAAAAACAAAAATGCGTAGCAATGTTACTAGCAGGGGGAAAAGGTAGTCGATTAAGTGCATTAACAAAAAATTTAGCCAAGCCAGCTGTTCCATTTGGTGGTAAATATCGCATTATTGATTTTACGCTAAGCAACTGTGCGAATTCTGGTATTGAAACAGTGGGGATTTTGACGCAATATCAACCACTTGAACTTCATAACTATATCGGAATCGGCAATGCTTGGGATTTAGACCGAGTAAGCGGTGGAGTCACAGTGTTACCTCCTTATGCAGAATCTTCAGGGGTGAAGTGGTACACAGGTACGGCAAGTGCCATTTATCAAAACTTAAACTATTTAAGTCAGTACGAACCAGAATATGTTCTGATTTTATCAGGCGACCATATTTATAAAATGGATTACAGTAAAATGCTAGATTACCATATTGAGAAAGAAGCGGACGTTTCGATTTCTGTTATTGAAGTGCCGTGGGATGAAGCGAGTCGTTTCGGTATTATGAATACGAACGAAGAGATGGAGATTGTTGAATTTGAAGAGAAACCGCAATTTCCAAGAAGTAATCTTGCATCAATGGGAATTTATATTTTTAACTGGGCAATTTTGAAAGAGTATTTAGAGATGGATGCAAGAAATCCTGAATCTAGTAATGATTTCGGAAAAGATGTACTTCCGCTTTTATTAGATGAAGGGAAAAAGCTGATGGCGTATCCGTTTGAAGGATATTGGAAAGATGTTGGAACGGTGAAGAGCTTATGGGAAGCGAATATGGATTTACTTCGCGATGAAACATCACTGAATTTAAATGATCGTAATTGGCGTATTTATTCTGTGAATCCAAATGAGCCACCTCAATATATTGCAGAAAAGGCAAAAGTAGAAGAATCACTTATTAACGAAGGATGCGTCATTGAAGGGGACGTGAAGCATTCTGTGTTATTCCAAGGGGTGACGGTGGAAGAAGGTAGTATGGTTATTGATTCGGTCGTTATGCCAGGAGCGAAGATTGGTAAAAATGTTGTGATTGAAAGAGCGATCGTTGGTTCGGAAATGGTTATTGAAGATGGAACAATTATTCGTCCAGAAAAAAATGTCGACGATGTAGTACTCATTGCTGAAGGGAAATAGAAAAGGGGGATGAAATGAATGGGAGAAAAAATGTTAGGAATTATTAATGCAACGGGAAGTTTTCCTTCCTTAAAGAAAGTAACAGGGCATCGTTCATTAGCGGCGTTACCGTTTGGGGGCCGTTACCGACTCATTGATTTCATGCTTTCAAATATGGTGAATTCTAATATTCATAGTGTAGCGGTTTTTACAAGTCATAAAAACCGTTCACTAATGGACCATGTTGGTTCAGGAAAACAGTGGGATTTAGATAGAAAAAGAGACGGATTGTTTTTATTCCCGCCAAATTGCCAATGTGACCAAGATGAATTTGGATCTTTTGCACATTTTAGAAGACATATTGATTATTTTTTAAGAGCTAGAGAAGAATACGTTGTTATTACGAATAGCCATCTCGTAACAGCATTAAATTTTCAAGCGGTGTTAGAGCGACATATACATACGGCAGCTGATATTACTGAAGTTTGCCATGAAGGGGTTTCGCTTCAAACATACGTGTTAAAGAAACAATTATTGTTAGATTTATTTGAGACATATAAAGATGTGGAGCAATACAGTTTATTTGATGTAGTGAGAGAAAAGCGCGGAAAATCACTGCATATTGCTACGTATGAGCATACAGGATATGTAGCTATTATTGATTCGATTGAAAGTTACTATAAACATAGCTTAGAAATTTTGCAGCCTGCTATTTGGAAGCAATTATTTAAGAAAGAAGCACCGATCTTTACGAAAGTAAAAGATGAACCACCAACTCGTTACCTGAAGGGTGCAGCCGTGAAAAATACAATGATTGCAAACGGCAGTATTATTGAAGGAGAAGTAGAAAATAGTGTTATCTCCCGTTCTGTTACAATTGGAAAAGGTTCAATTGTTCGTAATAGCATTATTATGCAAAAGAGCAAAATTGGAGATAACTGTATAATAGACGGTGTTATTATTGATAAAGACGTGAAAATTGGTGACGGTGTTGTACTAAAAGGAAACGCCGATGATCCATATGTTGTAGAAAAAGGAAGCGTTCAAAGCAGTACGATTAATAGTTATTCTTAAAAGAATCAGTGGGGGTTTTTCCTCCACTGATTAAAGCATTCATTCAAATGAAAACTCGAAGGGAGGAAGCTGCAAGGGAAGTCGTATAAGCTTTTCGTGCAGTGGGACAACAAGTGAATATTTTATTTGCAGTATCAGAATGTGTACCATTTGTTAAATCGGGAGGATTAGCTGATGTAGCAGGTGCGCTCCCAAAAGAGCTGAAAAAATTAGGTGTGGACGTTCGCATTATACTTCCAAATTATAGTCTTATTCCGCAAAAATTAAGGGATGGATGTACGTTACATAAAGTAATTAACGTCCCGCTTGGGTGGAGAAATCAATATTGCGGAATTTTAAAAGGTGAGCAAGACGGGATTACGTATTATTTAATAGATAATGAATATTATTTTAAGAGAGATTCTCTATATGGTCATTATGATGATGGAGAGCGTTTTTCTTATTTTTCGAAAGCAGTTTTAGAGTGTATTCCGCATCTTGATTTCGAAGTGGATGTTCTCCATAGCCACGATTGGCATACAGCTATGGTGAATTTCTTACTGCGTGAAAAGTATCAAGATAATCCATTATATGAGCATATTAAAACGGTGTATACGATTCATAACTTGCAGTTCCAAGGTGTATTTCCTCCTGAAGTGATGTACGACTTGTTAGAACTTGGTGACGAATATTTTCATAGTGAGCAGCTAGAGTTCTATGGAAATGTGAACTTTATGAAGGGCGGAATTATCGCTTCTGATCAAATTACAGCGGTTAGCCCGACATACAAAGAGGAAATTCAATATGAGTTTTTCGGTGAGAAGTTAGATGGATTGTTACGAAAAAATAATGGTAAGCTTAGCGGCATCGTAAATGGAATTGATACGAGCGTATATAATCCAGAAACGGATTCGTATATTACTGCTCAGTATGATGCAGAGTCATTAGAGGAAAAGAATGAAAATAAACGCGCCTTGCAGCGTTATTTTGGTTTGCCAGAAAAAGAAGATACACCAATTATTTCAATGGTAACGAGATTAACGAAGCAAAAAGGTCTTGATTTAGTACGTACTGTATTCCGCGAAATAATGGAGGAAGATGTGCAATGTATTATTTTAGGATCAGGTGATTCTGAATATGAACAATTCTTTGAGTGGATGGCATACGAGTATCCTGAGAAGGTAAAAGTGTATATCGGATTTAATGAAGAACTAGCCCACCAAGTGTATGCAGGAAGTGATTTATTCTTAATGCCATCACTATTTGAACCGTGTGGACTTGGACAACTTATCGCATTAGCGTACGGTACAATTCCGATTGTAAGAGAGACAGGCGGATTAAATGATACTGTACAATCTTATGACGAAGAAACTGGAGAAGGAAATGGTTTCAGTTTCACGAACTTTAATGCACATGACATGTTGCACACGGTTCTTCGTGCAATTGAATTTTATCATGATAAACCGGTGTGGGAGCAGCTTGTAAAACAAGCGATGACTGAAGATTATAGCTGGGAGAAATCAGCTCTTGCCTATAAGAAATTGTATAAAAGTCTCATGGAATAACATGTAGGTGGTGAAGAAATGTTTACTCATGTTGAAAGTTTCAAATCAGCTTTTCTAGAAAAGTTAGAGACGATGTATGGTAAAAGTTTTAAAGACTCTACAACTCGTGATCAATACAATACGCTTGGGTACATGGTACGTGAGTATATGAATAGTCAATGGATTGCAACGAACGAAAGTTATCGGTCTGGAGAGCAAAAGCAAATGTATTACTTATCCATTGAGTTTTTACTTGGGCGTTTGCTTGGAAGTAACATATTAAATTTAGGCATCAGGGATGTATGTGAGCAAGGACTTTCTGAGCTTGGGATTTCTTTGCAACAGTTAGAAGAGGTGGAAGCAGATGCAGGTCTTGGAAATGGTGGACTTGGACGATTAGCAGCCTGTTTCCTTGATTCACTTGCATCTTTAAACTTACCAGGTCATGGCTGTGGAATTCGTTACAAACATGGCTTATTTGATCAAAAAATTGTTGATGGTTATCAAGTTGAATTTCCAGAACAGTGGCTTC
Source organism: Bacillus sp. FSL M8-0063 (assembly GCF_038005545.1). Classification (NCBI taxonomy): domain Bacteria; kingdom Bacillati; phylum Bacillota; class Bacilli; order Caryophanales; family Bacillaceae; genus Bacillus; species Bacillus sp. FSL M8-0063. Next base: position 4,359,715 of record NZ_JBBOTJ010000001.1, on the reverse strand, counting down.
TTCATGAAAACGTATGGGAAGTAAGAAGGCATGATCAAGCTGTAGAAGTAAGTTATTTCGGCAATGTGGAACCGCTATACATTGACGGGCGTTTAGAGTTCAGGCATACGAATGCAGAAGTGATTATGGCAGTACCATATGACGTTCCAGTAGTAGGTTATGAGACGAGTACTGTAAATACACTCAGACTTTGGAATGCTGAACCAGTTCCTTTCCCGCAAAATTGTAAAGATATTTTGAAATATAAGCGTGAAACAGAGGCGGTATCGGAGTTTTTATATCCAGATGATACGCATGATGAGGGGAAAATACTTCGTTTGAAACAACAGTATTTCCTCGTATCAGCAAGTTTGCAAAATATCGTTCGTATGCATAGAGAAAGATATGGTGACCTTCGTCAATTACATGAGAAAATTGCGATTCATATTAATGATACACATCCCGTTTTGGCGATTCCAGAACTGATGCGTATTTTATTAGATGAAGAAAAACTAGCATGGGAAGAAGCTTGGCACATAACAACGCAAACGATTTCTTATACGAATCATACGACGTTATCAGAAGCGCTTGAGAAGTGGCCAATTCACATTTTCAAACCGTTATTACCGAGAATTTATATGATTATTGAAGAGATTAATGAACGTTTCTGTCATGAACTTTGGGAACGTTATCCATATGAATGGCATCGTATTGAAGAGATGGCGATTATTGCGCATGATCTTGTGAAAATGGCTCATTTAGCAATTGTCGGTAGCCATAGCGTAAATGGTGTAGCAAAAATTCATACGGAAATTTTAAAGCAACGTGAAATGCGACTGTTTTATGAGTTTTATCCAGATAAGTTTAATAATAAAACGAATGGAATCGCTCATAGACGTTGGTTAATGAAGGCGAATCCGCAGCTGACGAACCTTATTTCAGAGGCAATTGGAACAGAGTGGAAGAAAGAACCGATTAAGCTTCAAGAGCTACAATTAGTTCAATATGATGCGAGTTTCCAAGAGAAATTTGCAGAGGTAAAACAAGAGCGTAAAGAGATTTTAGCGGAGCGCATTCATAATAAAATGGGGATTACAATTGATCCTAATTCTATTTTTGATGTGCAAGTAAAAAGACTACATGCTTACAAACGACAATTATTAAATGTTCTTCATATTTTATATTTGTATAACCGTTTGAAAGAGGATGCTAGTTTTACATTTTACCCGCGTACTTTTATCTTTGGAGCGAAAGCATCACCTGGCTATTACTATGCGAAAAAAATTATTAAATTAATCAATGAACTCGCAAGGAAAGTGAATAATGATCCGTACGTAAGCCAATATATGAAAGTTATCTTTCTAGAAAACTATCGAGTGTCTTTAGCGGAAGATATATTCCCAGCTGCGGATGTGAGTGAGCAAATTTCAACTGCGAGTAAAGAAGCATCAGGAACGGGGAATATGAAATTTATGATGAATGGTGCGATTACACTCGGAACGTTAGATGGAGCTAATGTTGAAATAAAAGACCGGGTCGGTGATGATAACTGTTTCATTTTTGGCTTAACAGCGGAAGAGGTTCTTCATTACTATCAAAATGGTGGATATCGTGCAAGTGATTATTATCACCACAATATGCATATTAAAAAAGTAGTAGATCAGTTAACGAATGGTTTCTTTGCACATTCGGGAGCTGAATTTGAAGCGATTTATGATTCTCTCGTAATTCAAAATGATGAATACTTCGTTCTGCGAGATTTTGGTCCATATGCGGAAAGGCAAGAAGCTGTTGGTAGAGCGTATGAAAATCGAACGAAGTGGCTAGAAATGTCGATTTTAAATATTGCACAGTCTGGTCATTTTGCGAGTGATCGAACGATTTTACAGTATAGTAATGAGATTTGGAGTATTGGTAATGCGGTTACACAGTATTAAGTGAAAGTCCCTTTTGAAGGGACTTTTATTCATGGAGACAAAGTGTAAAAATGAATTATACGTATAGGGATGCTAAAGTGTATTCACTTTTAAAAGAGGAATATAATCACTTGAAAAACCGAGCTTAATCTCATTAAGCTCGGTTTTCTTTTTTTGCTTAAGAAAGAAATGGGATAGCGGTATATATGATACCTGTTCCACCATATTCTCCCGTCGCAAAGTATGAAAATGTAAAGAAACCTGTAAACGAAAAAATTATAATGAGAAAAAGTGCAAAGATAAATTTTAGCATGTAAGGTCCCCTCATCCAAAAATAACTTCATATATTATTATAGTATAAGGATATAGAATTTCCAATCATTACCTGGTTAAAAATGAGAAGTCAGACATGTTTTGTATGTTGTCATGGCATGATTATTTGTAATAGATTTTGTGTTTTTTGTAAAAGTCATATTGTGATGAACGTGTGCATATTCCCAGTCTTGGTCATTAAAATGGACATTGCGCGGAGGAAGAAGAGGAACGACATCAAATAGATTAACAAAGCGAAAGCTACTAGCTACTTGTAGTTTATAATAATTACGAAATGCAATATCGCCCACTTTGGGAGAGGCAAATGTATAAAGACCGTACTGTGCGAAGGCGGTGTTGATACGCGCATCGAGTATATGTAGTGTGGCGAGCGCGCCGCCTAAGCTATGACCTGTTGCAAGAAGTTTTTTATGGGCTGGTAGTGATACGAGCATATCCATAATAGAATCTCGACAAGATTCATAAATGGAAAGAAAGCCGTTATGGACATTTCCGCTGTTTAAAGCATATGGGTATGGTTTTTGGTTAACGAGTGAATCGATAATCCAGTCTGTATCTGTTTGTGTCCCGCGAAAAGCTACAATAATCGTATCCTCAGATTCTAGTATGAATCCAAACCATTCTGTCGTTTGAATGGTTTTTCCTTGAAAGCCTTGTACATATTGAAAACCATCCGGTATTTCGAAAATCCCATTTTGTTTATATTGTTCATACGTTAACTCACAACAAGAAGCTAACAATATGGCAGTATCTTTATCGAAGGATAAAGGAGTACGCATTAAGGAAGCCCTCCTTAAGAAAAGGTATAGTTCAATATATGCAGTGAGGGACTTGATTCATTCTTTTGAGGAAGTTTGAAAATTAGGCTTGAACCTTTCCTTTATAAATATGAAGAAGAAGCGCGGCTAATGAGGTTATGGAATCCAATACGATTCAAAATGGTTTATACAGTCCAAAAAAAGATAGTTCCCTATGAAGGGGACTATCTCTTTTTTGTTTTATTCTTTCCCATCTAAAAGACGTCCAAGTCCGCCTAAAACGCTGCCTTCACCGCTGTTTTGAGCTGCTGGGCTTGTAAGGCGTGCTGCTAAACGGCTAAGTGTTAAGGACTGAATCCAAACCGTTCCAGGACCTTCTAACGTTGCGAAGAATAAACCTTCGCCGCCAAATAGAGCTGTTTTTACTTTTCCAACGAACTCGATATCGTAGTTAACGTCTTTTGTCATGGCAACGAGACAACCTGTATCGATGCGAAGTCTTTCGCCAGGTTTTAATTCACGCTTATATACAGTTCCTCCTGCATGCATGAAAGCGAGTCCATCACCTTCAAGTTTCTGCATGATGAAACCTTCACCACCGAAGAAACCAGTTCCAATTTTTTTCGTAAACTCAATTCCGATAGAAACGCCCTTTGCTGCACAAAGAAACGCGTCTTTTTGACAAACGACTTTCCCTTGATATTGTGTTAAATCAACAGGGATGATTTTTCCTGGATAAGGAGCGGCGAATGATACGTGGCGCTTGCCAGGACCTGTATTTGTAAAGACAGTCATAAACATACTTTCACCTGTAACGAGACGCTTACCAGCGCCCATTAATTTACCGAATAGACCACTAGATGGGCCAGAACCATCACCGAAAATGGTTTCCATTTCGATATGATCTTCCATCATCATCATTGCGCCAGCTTCTGCGATAACGCTTTCTTCTGGATCTAATTCAATTTCAACAAACTGCATATCATCGCCATATAATTTATACTCGATTTCATGTGCTTGCATTTTTTCACCTCATCATATGTAGTAATTATATTGTACAAAAATCAAAGGAATTAGAATACTGTAGATTTGTTAATTTTTGAATAAAAATAGAATGAAAATTTAAGGTTATACTAGGATTATAAAAAACGATGGTTTGAAAGTGTTCTCATTTGACGTTTTTGACATAGCATGATATAGTGAAAACACTATTGAGCTACATAATGTGGTACGGAAATAAAGCACGTTGTATTAAAGGCTGTAAGCTTGTTATACATTCATGTCCTTTATATCCACCTTTTCATGTGGATTCATAGTTTCATTTTTATTTAGGAGGTACATGACATGCAAACAGGTAAAGTTAAATGGTTTAACGGCGAAAAAGGTTTTGGCTTCATCGAAGTTGAAGGCGGAGAAGACGTATTCGTACATTTCTCAGCTATCCAAGGCGACGGCTTCAAAACTTTAGAAGAAGGTCAAGAAGTTTCTTTCGAAATCGTTGAAGGAAACCGCGGACCACAAGCAGCTAACGTTACAAAAAACTAATTAGCTAGCGATAAAAAGCATTCCGAATTTCGGAATGCTTTTTTTATTCTTTGGAGCTAGATTCATTTGAAGATAACTCGCCTTTGAAAGTGCGCTCTTCAAAGTCATCAAGCATTTGTTCATACTCTTCATGTTCTTCTGTGGCGAAAACTTGCGGATTTTTGCCATACATGTCTGTTCCTATAAAATTTTCGAAATCCTCTACATACCCAACATTTTCTTCACTATTTACGTACATGCCATTATAGTTTTTGGAATCCTGTCTTTCTAAATCGGACGGTGTTTCTGATGTCCCGTAATTTGCGACATCTTGCCATGCATCTTCAGCATCGTATTCTACAGAATGATCTTCGTCGTGCTTGTGAAAAGAAGGAGCCAACACCTCTTCTTCAACTGGTCGTGTGTTCATATTTAATTTATTTGTAGTGTGCTGAATACACGTTGTAGCGGTTGGCATTGCCTCTAATCTTTCAAACGGAATTTCTTCGCCAGATACTTCGCAAATTCCATACGTACCTGCTTCAATTTTTTGCAGGGCATGTTTCGTATCTTCTAGCTGCTTATGCCAAAATTCGATGAGCCCGAAATCTTTCTCGCGTTCGTATAATTCTGTAGCCATATCACCTGGATGATTGTCATAGCTAGATAATTCTCCAACAGAATCGCGTTCAGAAGCACGATCTGTATTCTCATGAGTTTGTATTGTTACTTCAACTTCTTGCTGTTGTTTTTCTAAAATAGATTTAAATTGATTTATTTGTTGTGGAGTTAACATAGTCTTCCACCTTCCTACAAGTCAGTTTCTTTACATAGTATGAGCGTTGAGAGTAGGAATTATGAGCTGAATTTCAGCTCGGAAATCGGTATAAAAAAAGAGCCGCATAAGCAGCTCCTTTTTATAGAAAATATCCAAGCAATAATCCGATTCCCATGAGGAGACCGAAGATTGTATTTGTTTTCGCTGTTGCAATCATCGCAGGTACCATTTCCATTGGAATGCTTTTGCCGATAAAGCCTTTCGTCGCTTTCAATGCTTTCGGTGCACTTAAAAATACGATAAGCATCCACGGCGATACGATGTTCACGATAATTAGAGCGATTGTCCAAATATAAGAAACGATGAACATAGAAGCGAGTACACCAACGGCTCTTTCACGTCCGACGAGAATTGCTAACGTTTTACGACCGTTTTCTTTATCGCCATCTAAGTCACGAATGTTATTAGCTAGTAAAATGGCACCAATTAAAATGGAGCTTGGAATAGATAATAAAATGACTTCTGATGTTACAGTTCCAGTTTGAATAAAGAATGAAATCCCAATAATAATGACACCCATAAATAATCCGGCTGTTAACTCTCCAAATGGTGTATAGGCAATTGGAAGTGGGCCACCTGTATAAAGGTAGGCAACGGCCATACAAACAAGACCGATTGCAGCAAGCCACCAGCTAGAATTCATACAAATATAAACACCTAATAGTATTGCGATGCCGAAAAATCCAAATGCTAAGTTAAGCACTGTTTTCGGCTGAATGCCATCGCGAACGATAGCGCCGCCGATACCGACTGACCCTTCGTGATCGAGTCCTCTTTTATAATCAAAGTATTCATTAAACATGTTTGTTGCTGCTTGAATGAGAAGACAAGCGAGAAGCATCATAAGGAAAAGAGGGAGATGTATTTGATTTATACCTCCGACCTGCATCGCATAGGCTGTTCCGATGAAAACAGGAACGAAAGCTGCTGTTAATGTATGGGGACGTAGTAAACTCCACCAAATGCGCCAGCCGGTTTGCTTACTTGGCTTTGGCGCCGTAGGAGAGGAATTCGTTTCGACGTTCATTTCCATGTTGAATCCTCCTTTGGTCACATATTGTACACAACTAAGTGTAGAAAAAGCATCATTTAGTGTCAACGTTTATTTTCTAGGAAGAGAAGGTGAATTTCTCAGAAATGCTAAACGTTGACAGGCCTTTCGTTTGAGGTGTATCTTAAAATCAAGCGTAATTATGACTATTTTTCGCCCATAGGGGGGAGACAATTGTGATTCAAACGAAACAAATAGGCTTGCAAGAAGTTCTTAGTGCAGCCATTAAGCGTGCAACTGATGAAAAAATATTGGTTAGCTTCGTAAAACAAATAGACTGGATAGATCCGCTTCTGTTTTATGCAGCAGGAAAAAGGATCTCATTCGAAAATAGATGTTATTTTGCAGACCCAGCTCAGCATGTAATATTTGCTGGAATTGGCTCTGTTTTCACTATAGCAACTTCTTCTCACAAACGCTTTCAAACGGCTCGTGACGAGTGGGATAAAGTAAAAGAGAAAGCATTTGTACAAAGAGGAAGATACGAATTTGGGACAGGTCCTCTTTTATTTGGTGGATTTTCATTTGACCAAGAAAAAGAGAAAACCGACTTATGGAAAGAATTTGATGATACGACATTTTCACTACCAGCATTTTTATTAACTGTAAAAAATGAAAAAGCATGGTTAACAATGAATACATTCGTTTCAGCAACTGATTGTGCAGAAACTCTTTATAACGAAATTGTTTCTTTAGAAGAGAAAATTTTTGGGGAGAGTAAATGTGCACTAGAGGGATCGAAATTAACAGTTACTTCTAAAGTAGAAGTAGATCCGAAAGGCTGGATGAAGGCCATTGAGACAGTGCAAGATGAGATGAAGCAGGGGAACGTGCAGAAGGTTGTATTAGCGAGGGAGCTAAAAGTAGAAATGGATCATCATATTGATTCTGCTCTTGTTTTAGAAGCGCTTCGCATTGGGCAACCGGATTGTTACGTATTTTCTTTTGATTATAAAGGAGCATGCTTCTTAGGAGCGACGCCAGAGAGGTTAATACGCAAAGAAGATGAGAAATTTACTTCGATGTGTCTTGCTGGTTCAACTGGTCATGGTCAATCTATAGAAGAAAGTAAACGAAATAGTAATGCGCTTCTTCATGATGAAAAGAATTTAGCTGAACACGGTTATGTTGTGAACATGATTCGAGGAGTGCTAAATGAGCACTGCGAATCCGTTAATATTCCGGAAAGTCCGGGCTTATTAACAACGAAAAACTTAATTCATTTATATACGCCTGTAGAGGCAAACGGCGATGCGAGTCTTTTAACAATGGTAGAAGAATTACACCCAACACCAGCTCTTGGCGGGACACCTCGTTTGGAAGCGATGAAACTGATTCGTGATGTTGAATTGTTAGACAGAGGGTTATATGGTGCACCGATTGGCTGGATAGATGATGAAGGAAATGGTGAATTTGCGGTTGCACTTCGCTGCGGATTATTAAATGGCGCGAAAGCATCCTTATTTGCCGGATGCGGGATTGTAATTGATTCAGTACCGCAACTTGAATATGAAGAAACAAGCTTGAAGTTTAGACCGATGCTTGGTGCTTTGGAGGAATTAATGAAATGAACAATCATATAGAAGCATTATCATATTATTTAGGCGCGTTCGTGGATGAACTGACGCGTCTAAATGTATGTGATGTTGTCATTAGTCCAGGCTCACGGTCAACACCGATTGCTCTACTAATGGAACAACATGAAGGAATGAACACATATTTACATGTAGATGAAAGATCAGCAGGATTTTTTGCGCTCGGTATCGCAAAAGCAAAAAAACGCCCTGTTGCATTATTATGTACGTCAGGAACGGCAGCAGCGAACTACTATCCAGCTGTATGTGAAGCTTTTCATTCACGAGTGCCGCTTATCGTCTTAACGGCAGATAGACCGCATGAATTAAGAGATGTTGGTGCACCACAAGCGATGAATCAATTCAATTTATACGGTACATTTGTGAAGCAATTTACAGAGATGGCACTTCCAGAAGCGAGTGAAGCGATGTATCATTATGCTCGCATGACGACGCAGCGCACGATAGCAAGCGCACTTCTAGCGCCGCAAGGACCTGTTCATCTTAATTTTCCAGTTCGCGAGCCGCTTATCCCAGATTTCTCATTAGAAAGTTTATGGGATAAAGGACGCGGGGAATATACAGGAGTAGTTCAGCAAGGGAACGTGATGATGCCGAGTGAATATGTAGATTCTCTTGTAGGGCGCCTTTCACATATGGAAAAGGGGCTTATTATTTGTGGAGATGATAGTCATTCAGAAATCGCAGCGTTTGCGGCAGAACTAGCTGAAAAAACGGGATATCCAATATTAGCGGATCCACTTTCGAACATTCGTAGCGGACATCACGATAAAACGATGGTAATCGACTGTTACGATACATTTTTACGAAATGAATTGTTAAAAGAAACGTGGAAGCCAGAAGTTATAATTCGCTTTGGTGGTATGCCTGTTTCTAAAGCATTAACGCAGTTCATTAAAAAACAGAAGAAAGCCGTTCATATCGTTGTTGAAGAATCTGGCCAATGGAGAGACCCAGCTCTCGTTGCGACAGAAGTTGTACAGGCAAGTGATACTGCATTTTGCAAGGCACTAATAGAAAAAATACCAGCTATGAAACAGAATGATTGGTTCGGAATGTGGCAACATATAAACGAAAAAACGAAGGAAACGCTTCGTGAAATGGAAACATATGAAACTGCATTTGAAGGGAAAGTTATTACGGATATCGTCCGCGTACTACCAGAAGGGGCAACATTATTCGCGAGTAATAGTATGCCAATTCGTGATACAGATTCATTCTTCTTCACATCAGATAAAAATATTCAAGTGATGGCAAACCGTGGTGTAAATGGGATTGATGGAATCATTTCGACAGCTTTAGGAGCGAGTATTATTTGCGATCCGCTCGTATTAGTTATTGGTGATTTATCATTTTATCACGATTTAAACGGATTATTAGCCGCAAAATTACATGAATTAAATATAACGATTGTCGTTGTAAACAATGATGGTGGCGGTATTTTCTCATTCTTACCACAATATGAGAAAAAGGAACATTTCGAATCATTATTTGGAACGCCAATTGGACTTGATTACGAGCATGTTGTCAAAATGTATGGCGGTTCATTTAGCCGTGTAAATGGTTGGGAGCAATTCCGAGAAGAGGTGCAAAAGGGAACGACGAAGGAAGGTTTATACGTTGTAGAAATTTGTACGAACCGTGATGAAAACTTAATATTGCACCGTAAATTGTGGGCGAAAACGCAGGACATAATTACTGCATCGTTGCAAGGTGAATCAAAATGAACGTAACGCTGCAAGGTGTATCGTATGAATATGAAGTAGTTGGAAGCGGGGAACCACTTCTACTTCTTCATGGTTTTACGGGAAGCATGGAAACGTGGCGTTCCTTCGTTCCTTCTTGGAGTGAACAGTTTCAAGTCATTTTAGTAGATATTGTGGGGCACGGAAAAACGGAAAGTCCTGAAGATGTAACTCACTATGATATTCGAAATGCAGCATTGCAAATGAAAGAACTACTAGATTATCTTCATATTGAAAAAGCACACATACTTGGCTATTCAATGGGCGGTAGACTGGCGATTACGATGGCATGTCTATATCCAGAGTATGTGCATTCCCTTTTATTAGAAAATTGTACAGCTGGACTCAAAAGTGAAGATGAGAGAGAAGAACGTCGTGTAAAAGATGAGCGACTTGCCAATAAAATTGAGCGAGAAGGCATCAATAGTTTTGTAACGATGTGGGAAAATATTCCGCTGTTTGAAACGCAAAAATGTTTAGCACAAAACGTACAAGAAGCAGTGCGAAAAGAAAGACTTGCTAACAATCCAAAAGGACTTGCAAATAGCTTGCGCGGCATGGGAACAGGGGCTCAGCTTTCATGGTGGAACGAGCTGCAAAACTTAAAAATGCCTGTTCTTTTAATGAACGGGGAGTATGATGAAAAGTTCTTTCGCATATTAAAAAACATCGAAAAATGCGTCTCTGACGCGAAATTTGTCAAAATTGATGGTGCTGGCCATGCAATTCATGTGGAACAACCGGAAAAGTTTGATACAATAGTAAAGGGATTTCTAAAAACTATGCAGTGATGCTTTTTCATCTAAGAAGGAAGCTACACTTATAGAGGAGATCAGAAATATACAAGGAGGTAGTTGTAATGGCTATTGAATGGGTAAAAGAAGGCAATTACGAAGATATTATTTATTCAACATACAATGGTATCGCAAAGATTTCGATTAACCGTCCTGAAGTACATAACGCATTCCGTCCTAAAACGGTAATGGAGTTAATCAACGCTTTTGCACACGCTCGTGATGATGCAAATGTTGGCGTTATCATTTTAACAGGTGAAGGTGGACGTGCATTCTGTTCTGGCGGCGACCAAAAAGTTCGCGGTCATGGTGGATATGTAGGTGACGACCAAATCCCTCGTTTAAACGTATTAGACTTACAACGTCTAATTCGCGCAATTCCTAAACCAGTTATTGCAATGGTAGCAGGTTATGCAATCGGTGGTGGACACGTACTTCATATCGTATGTGACTTAACAATCGCTGCAGACAATGCTGTATTTGGACAAACAGGTCCTAAAGTAGGAAGCTTTGACGGTGGATACGGAGCTGGTTACTTAGCTCGTATGGTAGGCCATAAGAAAGCTCGCGAAATTTGGTACCTATGCCGTCAATACAGCGCACAAGAAGCGCTTGATATGGGCTTAGTAAACACAGTAGTACCATTAGAAGAGCTTGAAGCAGAAACAGTACAATGGGCACAAGAAATCTTAGCAAACAGCCCAATGGCACTTCGTTTCCTAAAAGCTGCATTCAACGCAGACACAGACGGTCTAGCTGGTATTCAACAACTAGCTGGAGATGCAACGTTATTGTACTACACAACTGACGAAGCAAAAGAAGGTCGCGACGCGTTCAAAGAAAAACGCAGTCCGGACTTCGGTCAATTCCCTCGTTTCCCGTGATCAAATCAAAAGCGGAGCCGACTGTTTAGCCTCGTAGGCTAAGGTTCTTTCGCACAGAAAGTGTTTTTTACTTTCTCGGGCGGAAGGTTCTTAGACGGAAGGGGCTAGGAGGCGCAGCTAGATGAGATCAAACCGGAAACAAAACAACTAAGAGACTTGATGTCATATCAAGTCTCTTTCTTTCATGAAAGGAGAATGGATAATGGAGACGATGCCAAATTGGTTAATGCAACGTGCATTTTTAACACCAGATCGCATTGCAATTGAAATAGAGGAAGAGAAAGTTACTTTTATGCAGCTGCATGAAAAAGTAGTATCTGTTTGTGAACACCTCACACATGTAGGAGTGAAGCGTGGGCAAAAGGTGGCTGTTCTGATGAAAAATGGTATGGAGATGATTACAGTTATTCACGCCCTATCTTACGTAGGTGCAGTAGCTGTGCTTTTAAATACGCGTCTTTCAAGAGAAGAGCTACTTTGGCAAATGGATGATGCTGAAGTTGTATGCTTAGTGACGGATCAAGATTTCGAGCCTAAAGATGTTCCTGTATATTCATTTGCCGAAGTGATGAATGGATCGAAGGCGGAAGCCTCTATACAAGAAGAATTCTCTTTAGAAAAAGCAATGACAATTATTTATACGTCAGGGACGACAGGGAAGCCGAAAGGCGTTATTTTAACGTACGGCAATCACTGGGCAAGCGCGGTTGGTTCTTCGCTTAATTTAGGGCTTCGTGATGATGATTGCTGGTTAGCTTGTATGCCGATGTTCCACGTTGGCGGGTTATCTCTTTTAATGAAAAATGTTATGTACGGAATGCGTATTTTACTCGTTCCGAAATATGATGCTGATTTTATTCATAAAGCACTTCAAACGAGAGGTGTTACGATCATTTCTGTCGTTTCTAAAATGTTAACTGATTTATTAGAGAGACTTGGAGGAGAGACATATCCATCTTCTTTACGATGCATGTTACTTGGCGGAGGACCAGCCCCGAAACCACTACTAGAAACGTGTGTAGATAAAGGAATTCCTGTGTATCAAACGTACGGTATGACAGAAACGTCGTCGCAAATTTGTACGTTATCCGCAGATTACATGTTAACGAAAGTAGGATCAGCCGGGAAACCACTATTTCAGTGCCAACTTCGTATTGAAAAAGATGGCGTAGTAGTGCCGCCGTTTACGGAAGGCGAGATCGCAGTAAAAGGACCGAACGTAACAGGCGGTTATTTTAATCGTGAAGATGCGACGCGCGAAACCATCCAAAACGGATGGCTTCATACTGGTGACCTCGGTTATTTAGACGAAGAAGGATTTTTATACGTATTAGACCGCCGCAGTGATTTAATTATTTCTGGCGGTGAAAATATATATCCGGCTCAAATTGAAGAAGTGTTGCTCTCTCATCCGATGGTAGCCGAAGCCGGTGTCGTCGGTATGACTGACGATAAATGGGGACAAGTACCCGCTGCTTTTGTTGTAAAAAGTGGAGAGGTAACAGAAGAAGAAATTCTGCATTTTTGCGAGGAGAAATTAGCGAAATATAAAGTGCCGAAGAAAGCATGTTTCTTAGAGGAATTACCACGAAACGCTTCGAAAAAATTGTTAAGACGAGAGTTAAGACAATTAGTGGAGGAGATGTAAGTGGAAATAAAAAAAGCGACACTTCATATAACGGAAATGCCACTCGTCATTCCGTTCGCTGCAAGCTACGGAACGTATGAAAAGCGTGAAAGTATCGTCATTGAATTAGAAGATACGGACGGATACATTGGATTTGGCGAAGTCGTTGCGTTCTCTGAACCGTGGTATACGGAAGAAACGGTGAAGACAGCGCTACATGTACTTCAAGATTTTTTAATACCGGATTTATTGAAAGCTGAAATTTCTCATCCGAATGAAATACCAGATTTGTTCAAGCATATAAAGAGAAACAGAATGGCAAAGGCCGGAATTGAAGGGGCTGTTTGGGGCTTATATGCAAAGCGTCAAAAGAAGTCATTAGCGGCATTACTTGGCGGAACTAGGACTGAAATTGAAGTTGGCGTTGTGATTGGTATCAATACAATTCCCGTCATGTTAAAACAAATTGAGAAGTATGCAGAAGAAGGGTACGAGCGTTTTAAAGTGAAAATAAAGCCAGAGCATGATTACGAATTATTGAAAGAAATTCGTAAAGAATTCCCGCATATCCCGTTAATGGCTGATGCAAATTCAGCCTATACATTAGCGGATACGGAGAAGTTGAAGCGATTAGATGAATTTCAATTGATGATGATTGAACAGCCGTTAGCGGATTACGATTTTCTGGATCATGCACAACTGCAAAAGAAAATTGAAACGCCAATTTGTTTAGACGAAAGCATACATAGTTTAGAAGACGCGCGCGTTGCGATTACGCTTGGTAGTTGCCGCATCGTTAATATTAAACCAGGGCGAGTGGGTGGATTAACAGAATCCATTCAAATTCATGATTACTGCATGGAGCATAACATACCAGTTTGGTGCGGTGGTATGGTAGAGATGGGGATTTCACGAGCACAAAATGTTGCGCTTGCTTCACTGCCAAACTTTACGATTCCAGGTGATATATCTGCCTCTAGCCGACATTGGGAGAAGGATATTATTTCGCCGGAAGTGATGCTTGAGGGCGGAAAGGTGATTGTACCGCAAAGTGTTGACACTGAGTATGAAGTAAATCGAGGAAGGCTGGCGGAAATCACGAAGCAGCGGATAGTTTTGGAGCGGTGAATTTAATCAGGATGGCCGCAAATAGCGGTAGGATTTTGTTGTTAATTGTCGGTAAGTCGATATAATTTCATTTACTAAGGTTACTCCCGTGAGTAACCTTTTCGTATTGTACAAATTGGATAGACTAGTTTACAATCGAGCGTATACAAGGGGGAGTAAAATGAAGAACATTTCAATTTTAATAGCGGATGATGAGGCAGAAATTGCTGATTTAATTGAGATACATTTAGAAAAAGAAGGTTACCACGTCGTGAAGGCAGCTGATGGAGAAGAGGCAATTCATGTTATTAAAACGCAGCCAATCGACTTAGTGGTTTTAGATATTATGATGCCAAAAATGGATGGTTATGAAGTGACGCGCCAAATTCGCGCGAAGCATCATATGCCAATCATTTTCTTAAGTGCGAAAACGTCTGATTTTGATAAGGTGACAGGTTTAGTATTAGGTGCAGATGATTATATGACGAAACCTTTTACACCGATTGAATTAGTTGCACGTGTAAATGCACAATTACGCCGATTTCTTACGTTAAATCAGCCGAAAGTAGCGGAGAATAAATCTGCTTTAGAGGTAGGCGGAGTTGTTATTGATCCTGAGCGAAGAACAGTAAATGTGTACGGAGAACAAGTTGAATTAACACCGAAAGAGTTTGATATTTTATATTTATTAGCGAGCCATCCGAAGAAAGTGTACAATGTGGAAAATATTTTTCAGCAAGTATGGGCTGAAGGTTATTATGAAAGTGGAAATACAGTTATGGTACATATTCGTACACTGCGGAAAAAACTTGGAGAAGATAAAAGAAAGAATAAGTTAATAAAAACAGTGTGGGGAGTAGGGTATACTTTCAATGGCTAAAAAGATGAGAAGCTTTCGCTCGAAGATGGTTATGCTATTTGCGTTAAGTATGATATTAGCTGGTGGGGTAACGTATATCATTTATGAAGGCTTACGGATCTACTATAAATTAGTCGTTCGTTTTGAAGATCCATTAGCCCAATTCCGTTCAATGATAAGACAAATTGGGGATGTTAATTTCTTTTTAATTATTTTTATCCCTCTGTCTATTATGTTTTTCTTCTTCCTTACTAGGCCTTATGTAA
Organism: Bacillus sp. FSL M8-0063; assembly: GCF_038005545.1. Taxonomy (NCBI): domain Bacteria; kingdom Bacillati; phylum Bacillota; class Bacilli; order Caryophanales; family Bacillaceae; genus Bacillus; species Bacillus sp. FSL M8-0063. The sequence goes on along the minus strand of NZ_JBBOTJ010000001.1, from coordinate 4,344,439 downwards.
AATATTTTGATGAGATTTCAAACGGGATTCACCATTTGGCGAACGGAGATTTTACAAATGAAGTGCACGTTTCATCAAATGATGAGTTTGGATATATCGCACGTGAAATAAATGTAGCGAGTGAAAAATTAAAGGAAGCAGTGGAACGAGGAGACTTTGCGGAAAGTAGTAAAGACCAGCTTATTGTTAACTTAGCTCACGATTTAAGAACGCCGTTAACATCTGTTTTAGGTTATTTAGATTTAATTCTTAAAGATGAAAATTTGACGAAAGAACAAATTAAACATTTTTCCACAATCGCTTTTACGAAATCCGAAAGGCTGGAAAGTTTAATTGATGAATTATTTGAAATTACGAGAATGAATTATGGGATGTTGCAGCTGGACAAAAGACCAATTGATATAAGTGAATTGCTTATACAGTTAGAGGAAGAATTGTATCCGTTATTAGAGAAAAAGGGTTTAGAAGCGAGATTGAACATGGATTCTTATTTACCTATTAGCGGTGATGGAAAATTATTAGCGAGGGTATTTGAAAATCTTTTAACGAACGCGATTCGTTACGGGTATGATGGAAAGTTTGTCGATGTGAACGCATATATTGAGAGTGAAGAGGTAGTCGTACAAATTATTAATTACGGAGATAGCATTCCGGAAGAAGATTTACCGTATCTTTTTGATATGTTTTATACAGGTGATAAAGCAAGGTCAGAGCAACAAGGTAGTACAGGCCTTGGTTTATTTATCGCGAAAAATATTGTTGAACAGCATGATGGGAAGATTTCTGCTGAAAGTAATGTAATTAGAACGATATTTGAAGTAAGATTACCAAAAGAAGAAAGCTAAGCAATTTAATAAAAATTTAAACTTTACCCCACTTTTTATTTTAATAGTTTTTTCTATTCTATACGTAAGTCACGTTAAGGAGGAACTAGAAATGAAAAAGTGGGTATTTATTTCTCTTTTTATATTATGTACAGTCTGTGTAGGCTTTTATATATCACCGTTATTTCAAAAGGAGATCGATGTTAAAATTGCGGGAAAAGATAATAAGGTAAAATCGGCGAATATTGAAAAGCTAGAGGTTACAAAAGAACAAGTTTATAAAGGTAATCTATTATTAGTTAATAAAGATTACCCCGTTAAAAAAGATAGTATTAGATCCGATATTATAAATGTAAATCACAATAGTGAATTAGTAAGAGGCTATGTGATATTTGATAGAAATCTTCGTTTATCAAAGGATGTTGTGAGCAAGTTTTTGAACGTTGTCGATGCAGCTGGGAAAGATGGTGTACAGCATTTTTTAATGAATAGCGGATATCGAGATTTTAATGAGCAAGAAAAGTTATATGAAAAAATGGGCTCTGATTATGCACTTCCAGCAGGATATAGTGAACATAATTTAGGATTATCACTGGATGTTGGATCTACGCAAAAGAAGATGGAGAGAGCCCCTGAAGGAAAGTGGATTGAAGAGAACGTATGGAAGCATGGCTTTGTTTTACGTTATCCGAAAAATAAAAGTCATATTACAGGCATTCAATATGAGCCGTGGCATATACGTTATGTCGGATTACCTCATAGTGCGATTATGCAAAAAGAGAAAATTACATTAGAGGAATATTTGGACTTCTTAAAAGAGAAAAAAGAAATCACAACCGATGTGGAAGGTAAGAAATATACGGTTTCTTATTATAAAGTGTCCGGGAATAGGAAAGTGAATGTTCCAGCGGATAAGCAGTATGAAATTTCGGGCAACAATATGGATGGGGTTATTGTGACGGTTCAGGAATAGATCATTTTGATTCTCCCATGCGGGAGAATCAAAATAGAGGAACAGGTACAAATTTTTATATGACTAGGATTGTAATTAACATATTTTCAATGAAGTTTAGTCAGAGTAAAAAAAGTCGGAGCCTCATCAACATTCTTCAGCCATATATACTCCTGACTATGTAAGCTATCCTTCACCCAGACATCGCCTTTATATTCATTTGTTTTCTTGCGAAGCCAAGTAAGATAAGGGCGAATAACTTGAGGGTCTTCATCACGTTCATTCTGTTTTGGGAACGAGATTTGTTTCTGTTCTTCTGTTTTTATATTGATCATATAAAGTGTTGTAAGCATCGTCGGAACAAGGCCTTCTTTCCATGCCTTATTTTCTTTTACACGAGCCACAACCACTTTGTTTGGTGAAAACCATTCTAAATCAAGGTCTACATAACCGACAGGTGTGTAGACCTTTTGTTGTTTTGCTATTACCATGTCTGCAACTGTAAATTTTTTATTTTCTACAAAAAATCTTCCTTCTCCTGAAATATAGGCCAGTTGATTGGCTGATGGAGCCCACTTCATCCAGTCTTTGAACCATAGCATGTTACCAATCGTTCGAAAGTGTTTCCCTTTTGATGAGATAACACATAATGTATTGCTATCCATTGCTAAGGAGGCAGTAGGACTAGCCAAAAAACTAAGCCACTTTCCATCAGAACTCCACTTGAAATAGTTAGTGTTAATCGCAAATAAATCAGTTTCATTTGTTTGAATCGTATAAAAAGGCTTTATTTTATCTTTAGAAAGATTTGCATCGACTGGTATTTTATAAAGTGGAATCTTGCCCCATCCGGTCGGACGCAAGCAGGATTGTGAGGAGACGATAAATTCCTTTCCGTTCGGGAACCATTCGAAATCACTAACCCCAAGTGATACATTTTCAAAATCTTGTGGGCGACCGTTTTTAATTTTTGTAACGTTTAATAAACCTTGATCAGTGTAAGCCAATTGATTTTTGTTTGGTGACCACTTAAAGTCAGATGTTACGACTCTTACATAAGGCTGATAGTTTATTTTATCTTCCGTATCATAGATGAATAAGTTAGATTCTTTACCCGCTTCATCACTATCAATATAGCCAATAAACCTACCGTCATAAGACCATTTTGGAGAATACACATATCGATTTTTTGTGAGTTGTATTTCTTGATTTCCTGTCTTTATCCATAGCTGATGGTCCCGGATAAATGCAGCCGTGAGTGATGGAGGGGCTGCGCTAACCGTTGTTGATATAGACAAAGTAATTAAAATTATAAATAATAAAATTTGAAATCCCATGAATATCCCTCCTGCTTATAGGTTGTCCGAATATGTAATGGAAACTCTCATTTTAATATAAAATCAAACATTATAACGTTATATTTACTTCTCCCTTTTTTTGTGTTACGCTAAACGTGTGAAAGAGATATAAAATGAAACTTTAATGTAAGCGTATTCTTATGGCTTCTTATAGAAAAGGGTGGAAATACAATGACAGAACGATTCGTACTACGTAATGTGAAACGTGTGAACGGGGAAGAGATTGACATTGTAATTGAAAATAATAAAATCGCAGAGGTGACGAAAGCTGGTTCTGGCAGGGGTGGGAAGGTTCTTGATTACTCGGGTACGTACGTATCGAGTGGCTGGATTGATTTACACGTTCATGCTTTTCCAGAGTTTGATCCGTATGGCGATGAGGTGGATGAAATTGGCGTTAAGCAAGGGGTAACGACAATTGTTGATGCGGGTAGCTGCGGAGCTGATCGCATTGCAGATTTAGTAAAAAGTAGAGAGCAGGCAAAAACGAATTTATTTGCCTTTTTAAATATTTCTCGCATCGGTTTGAAACGAATTGATGAATTATCCAATATGGAATGGATAGATAAAGAGAAAGTAATAGAATCAGTAGAAAAGTATAAAGATGTAATCGTTGGGGTAAAGGCGAGAATGAGTAAAAGTGTCGTTTGTGACAGCGGAATTGAACCGCTTCATGTTGCACGCTCTTTATCTCGTGAAACATCATTGCCGATTATGGTACATATCGGTTCAGCCCCCCCTCGCATTGAGGAAGTTGTACCTCTTTTAGAAAAAGATGATGTGATTACACATTACTTAAACGGGAAAGAAAATAATTTATTTGATGAAGAAGGCAAACCGCTACCTGTATTACTAGATGCAGCGAAGCGCGGTGTTCATTTAGATGTTGGTCACGGCAATGCTAGTTTTTCTTTTAAAGTAGCAGAAGCGGCGAAGCGTCACGGCATTGCCTTTAATACAATTAGTACAGACATTTACCGGAAGAATCGTATAGACGGTCCAGTGTATAGTATGGCTCACGTTCTTTCGAAATTCCTTTACTTAGGGTATCCGCTAGAAGAAGTAATAAATGCGGTGACGAAAAATGCGGCAGAGTGGCTGAAGAAACCAGAGCTTGGCCGTATTCAAGAAGGCGATATTGCAAACTTAACTTTATTTACGGTGAAAGATGAACCGATTACGTTAATTGATTCAGAAGGGGATCAGCGCATTGCTGAAAGAAGAATTGATACGAAAGGGGTTGTAATCAATGGGTCATTCATTGAATGCTAAGTACGGATTAAAAAGAGTGATTAATGCGAGCGGTAGAATGAGTATTTTAGGTGTATCCGCTCCTACAGATACAGTTATGGATGCGATGAAACATGGTGGACAAAATTATGTGGAAATTGCTGATTTAGTAGATAAAGCGGGAGACCATATTGCGAGAATTCTAGATTCAGAGGCAGCAGTTGTTGTAAATTCAGCATCAAGCGGAATTGCGCTTTCTATCGCTGGTATCGTTACAGAAGGAAACCGTCGTAAAAGTGAAAGACTTCATCAAGAGGTCATCGCGAAAAACGAAGTGATTATGTTAAAAGGTCATAACGTTCAATATGGTGCTCCTGTTGAAACGATGATTTATTTAGGCGGCGGTAAGCTTGTTGAAGTGGGTTACGCAAATGAAGGGAAAGCAGAGCATATTGAAGATGCGATTGGTGAAAATACAGCAGCGATTCTATATGTGAAATCCCATCATGCCGTGCAAAAAAATATGATTTCTGTTGAAGAAGCATGGGAAGTTGCGCAGCGAAATAACGTACCACTTATCGTCGATGCGGCAGCTGAAGAGGATATTCAAAAGTATGTGAAGTATGCAGACCTTGCCATTTATAGCGGTTCAAAGGCAATTGAAGGACCTACTTCTGGTATTGTCGGCGGTAAACGAAAATATATCGAGTGGCTGAAAGTACAATTACATTGCATCGGAAGAAGTATGAAAGTTGGGAAAGAAACGACTTTCGGTTTACTTCAAGCGCTGGATGAGTACGGAGTAAAAGAAGATAAGAGCCAGCAAGAAAAAGAGTTATTACAAGTACTTATGCCGCTAAAAGAATTAAATGGTGTAAATGTAACGATCGTTCAAGATGAAGCAGGAAGAGCAATCTTTAGAGCGCGTATTCATATTAACGAGAAAGAGTTAAATAAATCAGCAAAAGACGTTGTAACAGCATTACGCGAAGGGGAAATCGCAATTTACACACGTGATTATGGAGTAAGACAAGGATTCTTTGACATTGACCCACGTCCACTTCAAGGTGATGACATACATGTAATTGAAGAAAAAATGAGAGAAATCGTAGGGGGAAACTAAAATGACAAACATTCAAAAACGTTTTTATAAAGGCCGTGTAGCATTAAATGTATTAGCAAACAATATCGAAAATGCAAAAGACATTTTTGAAGCGGCAGAAGGTTATGTAGTAGTGGGAGTGTTATCAAAAGACTATCCAACAGTAGAAGAAGCAGTAACTGCAATGAAAGCATACGGAAAAGAAATTGATGACGCTGTATCAATAGGACTAGGAGCAGGAGATAATCGCCAAGCGGCAGTTGTAGCTGAAATTGCGAAGCATTATCCTGGTAGTCATATTAACCAAGTGTTCCCTTCAGTTGGAGCGACACGTGCAAACCTTGGCGGAAAAGATAGCTGGATTAATAGTTTAGTATCACCAACAGGAAAAGTAGGGTACGTAAATATTTCTACTGGTCCAATTAGTGCAGCTGGAGAAGAAAAAGCAATCGTTCCAATTAAAACAGCAATCGCACTTGTACGTGATATGGGCGGAAATTCATTGAAATACTTCCCAATGAAAGGATTAGCGCATGAAGAAGAATATCGCGCAGTTGCGAAAGCATGTGCGGAAGAAGGCTTTGCATTAGAGCCAACAGGCGGAATTGATAAAGAAAACTTTGAAACAATTGTACGTATCGCATTAGATGCAAATGTAGAGCAAGTTATCCCGCACGTGTACTCTTCTATTATTGATAAAGAAACTGGTAATACGAAAACAGAAGATGTTCGTGAGTTATTAGCGGTAGTGAAGAAGCTAGTTGATCAATATGCGTAAGAAAATTGCAGCATTTGGCGAAGTAATGATGCGCCTGCAAGTACCAGGATATGAATTGTTGTCACAAGCTAACACATTAAATTACTCATTTTCTGGTACAGGTGTGAATGTTGCAGCAGCGCTTTCTCATCTAGGGCATGAAGGGTTTCTTATTTCAACTTTACCGGAAAACTCGATTGGAGATGCTGCGGTATCGCACATTCAAAAATTAGGCATTCAGGCACCGTTTATTTCAAGAGGCGGTAAATATGTTGGCATGTACTTTTTAGAAAATGGATTTGGAGCACGTGCAAGCCGCGTTACATATTCAAATCGATTAGAAAGTAGCTTTAATACGGCATGTGAAGAGATGTATCAATTTGAAGAAATCGCCAAGGAAATTGATATCGTTCATTTTTGCGGCATTACACTTGCGATGAATGATACGGTGCGCCATCATATGAAATCTTTAGCGAAAGCAGTTAAAGAAAGCGGAGGCACTGTCGTTTTTGATTGCAATTATCGTCCATCTCTTTGGGGAGAGGATGGATATGAGCAGGCGAAACCGCATTATGAAGAAATGCTAGCTCTTGCTGATATCGTTATGATGAATGAAAAAGATGCAATGTTCGTTCTTGGAATGAAAACAGAAGAGACAGAGCGAGAGGCGCAACTTGTTGATCTTATTCCGAAAGTGGCTGAAACATATCATATTGCTACAATTGCTGGTACACATCGCTCTATTAATAGCGATAATACACACTCGCTTCGCGGGTTTATATGTAAAGATGGTGCGTTCACTTTTGCAAAAACACTTACGTTTTCTGTATATGATAGAATAGGTGCTGGAGATGCTTATACGACCGGGATTATTCATGGCGAGATAGAAGAGTTTGCACCAGAGAAAGCTGTTTCATTTGCGTCAGCAGCTGGAATGCTTGCACATACAATCGTCGGTGATACGCCAATGTCATCAGAGAAGGATATACTTCGGGCAATGACGGCATCAGTAGGTGATGTAGAAAGGTAGTGGGTGTAACGGTGAACGTAACGAGGAAAAAAGGACCATTATATTTACAAATAAAAAATATTATTCGTGATCGAATATTGCATGGTGTATATGCGATTCATACGAATATTCCTTCCGAACCGCAGTTAGAAGAAGAGTTCAAAGTGAGTAAAATTACAGTGCGTAATGCGATTAAAGAACTTGCTCAAGAAGGATATTTGGAAAAGAAAAGCGGTAAAGGAACGAAAGTCATCCGTAATACTTCTGCGACAAAGTTGTCAAAGGGAAAGAAATTTACAGAAGTGTTAGTGGAAGAAGGATATAAAGTACAAAAGAAATTACTAAAAGCAGAAGTCGTTCATAATGAAGAAGGAACAGTGCCATTTCGATTATTCGGTAAGGAGAGTTTTCGTATCGAACGTTTATATACGTTAAATGATGCACCGTACATTCATTATACGCACTATTTCTCAGCACACATGGCAAGTACAGATTTATCGGACTTTGATTTACAATCGCTTTATGATTTAGTTGAAGACCGAGGTATACATTTAGAAAACTTCAGAGATGAATTCGCAGTTGGACTCGCGCCTAGTTTCGTTGCAGAAGCGTTAGGTGAAACAGAGGGGACAGCGCTATTAAAACGTATGCGTTATTCTTACGATGAAGTTGGCGAAGTAATTGAATATAGCGAAGGCTACTACAACACAGAAATGCAGCATTATGTAGTGAATTATGACGTATAAAAAGAGGGGATTCGCCCTCTTTTTTTATAAAGTGAAACTTTAATTGGGTTCATCCCGCACCAATTAGGTGTTTACTGTCCACAAATACGGGGAAAAGTAAGGGGAATGAGAGATGGATATATACTTATTAATCGTCACGTTACTTGCAATCGCAATTGTTATTTTAGGGGTATCATGGTGGAAATGGCATGCATTTATTAGTTTAACAGTTGCGAGTTTATTTTTAGCCATCATGTCTGGACTGAATTTAACGAAAATAGTGACCGCCTATGAAACTGGTGTTGGTAGTGTACTAGGGCATTTAGTTGGTATTTTAGCTCTCGGAACAATTTTAGGAAAAATGATGTCCGATTCAGGGGCCGGCATGCAAGTGGCAGATTTCTTTATTCGATTTTTCGGTGTGAAGAAACTACCTTGGGCTATGTTATTTGCAGGATTTGTTATAGGGATTCCGGTATTTTTTGAAGTGGGGATTGTCATTTTATTACCACTTGTTATTTCCATTCGAAAAACGACGAAGCAAAATATATTATTAATTGCGTTACCTGTTATTGCTGGATTATCTATTGTGCATGGGCTCGTACCGCCACATCCAGGGGCGATGACAGCAATCGGTATTTATAACGCGAACTTAGGAAAGGTACTTTTATATTCATTAATTATCGCGTTACCAACAGCCATTATCGCAGGACCTATATTTGCAAAGTGGGTACATAAAAGGGTTATACCTGAAAATGAACCAGAGCTTGTTCGAGTTACGACAGTATCAACTGATTTACCAAGTCGTAAAGTTTCATTCTTTATTATTTTATTACCGGTTGTATTAATGATTTTATCAGTAGTTGCACCATATATTTCATTACCGAAAAAGATAACTGAATTTTTCGTATTTATAGGGAGCCCAGTAATTGCTTTACTTATTTCATGTTTCGCAGCGTTCTATTTACTTGGAATAAGACAAGGAATTAATAAAAAGATGATTAAAAAATTAACGGATGACAGTTTATTACCGGTCGGTTCCATTATTTTAATTATTGGTGCAGGCGGTGGATTTAAACAAATATTAATTGAAAGCGGCGTTGGAACAGCGATTGCCCAAATGGCAGAACATATAGCGTTATCACCAATTGTGTTAGCTTTTATGGTAGCTGGATTAATTCGAATTGCAACAGGTTCAGCGACAGTAGCATTAACGACAGCAGCAGGGATTGTTTCACCAGTTATTCAGCACATGTCAGGTGTAAATTTAGAATTGCTCGTTATAGCAACAGGTGCAGGATCATTAATGTTTTCTCACGTAAATGATGCAGGGTTTTGGCTTGTAAAAGAGTATTTAGGATTAACGGTGAAGGAAACGTTTAAAACGTGGACGGTACTTGAGACATTGTTATCATTTATTGCATTTGGCTTTGCGCTTTTATTAAATACTTTTATTTAGAAGATACCTTAATTGGTATCTTTTTTTGATGAAGCCCATTTCCAAAAACAAGCCCGTTTTTAGGTAAGCCAAGCTTCCTATTCGCCCTGAAAACATACTATAAATGGAATCCCCTCATTTAGAGCAAGGTGAACTTGTTATGAATGATACTAAAGGAGGAATAGAGTAATGAGCGAAAAGTGTGAACACAGACATGATGATTGTAACCGCAGAAACCATGGTTGCGGAGGCGGTTTTGCGCTTCTAATCGTATTGTTTATTTTATTAATTATCATCGGTGCTAGCTGCTTCGGCGGAGGCGGAGGCGGTTGTGGTTATGGTGGTTACGGCGGTTACGCAGGCGGCTATGGTGGATATTGCTGCTAATTTTTTAAAAACTATTGAAAATGGCCTTGTGCAATACGCACAAGGCCATTTTATTCATATTTTTATATGCTGTGATAATTTATTAATGTACAGAGAACGGATTAAGAAGAAGAAAATAATCTCGATAATCCCGAAAAAGGTGAGTACGATACATGTCTCTTTTAGTAAGGAGAAAGAAAACATGCTTTGTAAAAACTTAACCGCAAATAACGTGTGAACACCAGCAACGATATACGGAACAAAAAATAAAATTCCTAATTGAATGGTTGCAGAGCGAAACATTTCTAATTCAGTTAAGCCAAGCTTTGTAATCGTAATATACTTTTGTTTTTCAGTTGTTAAGTCATTATACATACGGAAATATAAGACACTAGCCGCACCGATAAAGAAGATAAAACCAAGAAATGCCCAAATAAAGAATTGAGCAACTGCATTTCCTTTACCGTAAATGAGTTCATCCGTAGCCGTATGTATGAAGAAAGGAACTTGAGCGTTCTCTTCTGTATGCTTTTCGTAGAACGCACGTGCATCACCACTAATAACGCGTAACATATTTCTGGTTGGAACTATTGCATTTTCCCAGTTTTCTACGAAGTAGTTATAGATTACGGTTGTTTCAATATGAGGAATCATATTATCAAATACATAATCTTGTACGACAGCTAAATGTGGGAATGCAAAGGATGGTTCTATTCCCTTATTAATAAACCCTTTAATATGAAATTCTTTTTTATTAGATCCGAGTGTAATCGTATTTTGCTTTGCAAATGGATTAGATACGAGATCGAGAAGTTCTGGTGAGTGGCGAGAAATAATATACACTTCTGCAGAATCGATTGTTATTTCCGGTCTTTTCAATTGTTGAGCGATTGCGTTATAATCGCTCATCTTCATAAGCATAATATCTTCTTTTGAAGCTGTATCTTTTAAGACTGTAAACTTATATTTGTTGTACTGAAAATTACTAGTTGTAAGCTCCGTTTCAATTGTAGAAATATGCTTTTGCTCAAGGGAATTGTCACCTTCTGATGTATAAGTGAAGGGGACGGGATATCGCTCTAGTACTGATGCCTTCGTATTGTTATTAGCGGCGAATAACCCAATAATAATTGTAAATGCAAGTGCAGATAGCATAGAAACGATAAAGAGTACGTTAATATTACTACGGGTACGAGCAACTAAGTCCGAAATCCATAACATATTTATTTGTTTCAAATAAAACTTTCTACGCTTCTTTAAAATATAGATAAAAAGAAGAAATGTTTGTGAAAAGAATAAATATGTCCCGACTACTACGAGTGGTAAAATAGATAACATAATAAAAAAGACAGATCCATTTTGCACATTTTTTTCCGTTACGTAGCCTCGCGGATAACCAGCGATATAATAGCATAGCCCTAAACAAATTAAAGCGAATAAAGAGATGAGTATAGATGGTCTTTTTTCAGCTGGCATTTTCTTGTTCCCTTTAATGAGGTGGGCTGTTTTTCGAGTACGAATAAACATTGGTGTAAACGTAGAAACGATTAAAAATAAAATGATAAACGTTACGGTTGTAACGATAATCGCCTCTGTTGGCCAATATAAATAAAGGCCTTTCGCACTTGTTAATTTCGAAGTGACTAATAAGAAAAAGTTAGAAAACACGAGGCCACCTTGTATACCGATAAAGATGGACAATATCCCGATCATCATGTTTTCAGTAAATAACAGTCTTTTTAATTGTCTCTGTGAGATACCGAGAATTGTGAGTATCCCGAATTGCTGCTTCCGTACATTTAAAAATGTTCCAATTGAATATAAGAGAAAGAAGAACGAGAACATAACAATCACAAGCTGTGCCGTACTAGCTAAGTTCATTAGAGGATCACGTTCTTGAAAGCTTTGTACACTCTGTAACCGCGGGTGATACGCGGTTACAGTAAATGAAAAGAAAACCATGATAGAAAACGCACTACTTACAAAGTAGGCGAAATATGCTTTCGAATTACGCGAGACATTTTTAAATGCGAATTGCCAAAATGTCATCCACGTCTCCCTCCTAATAATGCTAAAACATCTAATATTTCTTGATAAAATTTCTCGCGATATAGTCCGCGGTGTAGTTCGTTGTAAAGCTCACCATCTTTAATGAAAATGACGCGGTTACAATAACTTGCTGCAAATGGATCGTGCGTAACCATTAAAATTGTTGCATCTTCTTCTTTATTTAACTTCGTAAATAACTCCATTACATCGATCGCTGCTTTCGAATCTAAGTTTCCTGTTGGTTCATCGGCAAGTAGAAGTGACGGATGATGAATAACAGCACGTGCTACTGCGGTACGCTGTGCTTGGCCCCCAGAAACTTCAAAAATACGTTTGTCTAAAATATGATCAATGCCAAGCTTTTTTGAAATGTTATCAAGCTTTTCGTCCATTTCTTTTAATGGAACATTATCTAATGTTAAAGGTAGTACGATATTTTCACCGATTGTTAGTGTATCTAGTAGGTTAAAGTTTTGGAAAACAAATCCTAACTCTTGTCGGCGGAAAATAGCTAACTTCTCTCTACGAAATGTGTGCGGTTTTTTTCCGTTAATCACGACATCACCAGAAGTAGGTGAATCAATTGTAGAGATAACGTTTAAAAATGTAGATTTACCACTACCAGATGGTCCCATGATAGCGACAAATTCTCCTTTATCTACATGTAAATTTATATTTTTTAAAGCAGTATGAGGGACTTTTCCTTCATACACTTTTGAGACATTTTTTATGTGTAATACTTCTTCCATAGTAATCACCTTTCTATCCTTTAGAACTTAATGTGTTGTGATAATTTTTGCATATAGAAGGAACGAATTAAAAGGAAAAATATAACTTCAACTGTTCCAAAAATCATCAGTACGACTGTAATCTCAGCGAAGAACGAGAGATGTAATATTTCTTGTAGCATCTTTGTCGCAAACATCGTATGAATCGATGCCATAATGTATGGAACAAAGAACAGAATCGCAAGTTGAATGGTAGCAGATCGTTTCATTTCGGCTTCTGTTAAACCAATTTTTGTAATCGTTACATACTTTTCTTGCTCATTTGTTAAATCTGTATACATCCTGAAGTAAAGAACACTACCAGCACCAATAAAGAAAATAACACCTAAGAAAGTACCAATTAAGAAGAACGAAGCGACATTTAGTTTAGTTGTGTATAGAGAATCGCTTGCTTCACTTGCATGGAATGGTGGGTGCTCAGCTTTGATCGTTTCATTATCATTAATAATTTTTGTTATAAATTCCGAACCGATGTTATGTGCTTTTTCCCATTCGTTAACTTTAAAGCTATATACACTCATCTGTTTTGAAGCTGATGATAATGCCTCTACATTTGCATCAGATAATACGAGTAATGTTGAGATTAAGCTGTTTGGGAAAGGATTATAATTTTTATATTCTTTCACTTGGAGCTGTAGGCTGTTTTGAGTAAGTGTAAGAATATCTTTCCGTTCTGTATCATAAATTGTGCCAATGAATTGATCATCTATGTCTTTTATAAGGATATAAGATTCATTATTTTTCACGTTGAGATGTTCCCAATTTAACGCCTTAGCAAGTATATTGTAATCACTTTGTTTAATTGCATAATAGAGCTTTGGGTTTTCTTCAGCCGAAGATACTTCATATATATCCGTTTTAAGTTTTTTATAAGTAAAGTGCTCTTCATTAAATTTTTGTTCTAACCAATTTAAATGTTCATCCGCTAACGTATTTTCAGTATGTGATAAATACGTAAAAGGGAAAGGGTTTTGTCTTATTGCATCAAACTTTGTAAATTTCCCAAAACCGTATAAGAATGTAATCATAGTAAAAGCGAGTGTTGATAGCATCGCTACAATAAAGAGCATGTTAATGTTTGTCCGAATGCGCGCTGCTAAATCAGAAATCCAAAGCATATTCGTACGCTTCATATAAAATGTTCTTCGCGTTTTTAATATACGAATGAGTAAAAAACTAATTTGTGAAAAGAAAAAATATGTTCCAGCTGCAACAAGTGAAGGAATGACGAATATGCTAGAGACGGCATATAGGATTCCAATCATATCACCTAGGGACATAAAATATAACGGATTTGCTGCTAATACATATCCAGTTATTAAACATGTCGCACCAAATAGAGAGATGAGCACGGATGCTTTTCTTTCTTTTTGCTTTGTTCCTTCTTTTAAAAGACGTACAGCCTTTCTCGTCCGAATGAGCATCGGCGTAAAAGATGAAACGAGAATGAAGAGTCCAAGAAAGATGATCGTAGTTAAAATAATAGCACTCGTCGGCCAATATAAATATAAACCAGGTACATGTGTAATTTTGGCGGTAACTAATAGAAAGAACTGTGAAAAGACAAGTCCAAGTTGAATGCCGAAAAATATGGAAAGAACACCAATTAGCATGTTTTCTAGAAATACGAGTCTTTTTAATTGCTTTTGAGATATGCCAAGTACTGTTAAAATCCCAAATTGCTTTTTTCGTACTTTTAAGAAAGTACCGATTGAATATAGTAAAAAGAAAAACGAAAAGAATACAATGACAACTTCTGAAATTGTCATTAATATGTTCAGAGCAACATTTACGTCTGTCATATGCAATTTAGGATGAAATAAATAAACTGCAAATGAGAAAAAAATAGCAATGGAAAACGCACTGCTTACAAAATAGGCGAAATAAGCTCTGGCGTTCCGAGTCACGTTTTTAAATGCAAACTGCCAAAATGTCATTCACCTAAGCCTCCTAATAAAGTGAAGATGAAAAAAGTATGAAAGATACTCTTTTCATCACGTTTGTTTTAAATAATTTGTCCATTCGTATACTGTGATAATTTTTGCATGTAAAGTGAACGAATGAATAAGAAAAATACAACTTCAACGAATCCAAAAATAATAAGAACGGCTGAAACTTCTTTGAACAAAGATAAACCAATTACATCTTGTAGCATTTTCGTTGCAAACATTGTATGAATGGATGCCATAATGTAAGGAACGAAAAATAAAATACTAAGCTGAATGGTCGCAGATCGTTTCATCTCTTCATCTGTCACACCGATCTTAGAAATTGTTATATACTTCTCTTGTTCATTCGTCAAATCTGTATACATTCTAAAGTAAAGAACACTACCAGCTCCAATGAAGAAAATAACTCCTAAAAATGTCCCGATTAGGAAGAATGCGGCACTACCAGACGTTATTTTATATAACGTTCCTGCTGATTCAAAGGATCGAATAAGAGGTCCTTCATAATGGGAGTTATTTCGATCTTTTTGCACTTTTTCTATAAAATCATCAGCTATTTTATATGTCTGTTCCCAGTTTTGAATTTTGTAATTGTATGCTGATATATGCTTTACCGTGTTAGGTAAGTTATTTACGTGAATATCAGGCAAAACTATCGTTTGATATGAAAAGTCAGATGGAATCGCATTAACATGTTCATAGCCTTTTACTTTTAATTTCGTATTTGTACTAGAGAGTGTAATGTAATCTCTTTTGTAGCTTTGCTCAAATTCGTTGAATATAGTGATATAAGATGTCCCCGTTAACACGTATGCTTCGTTATTGTCCATAAATAGTTGTTTCATTCGTAAAGAACCCGCAAGTTTGTTATAGTCACTTTGCTTAATTGCGTATACGTCATTATAAATAGCTACACCTTTATCTTCTTCTAGTGGTGTTTCATATATATTAGTTTTGATTTTCTCATAAGGAAAATGCTCTTTTTGTAATTGGTGTTCAAGCCAATTTAAATGCTCAGTAACAAAAGGATTTGCATCATAAGAAAAATAAGAAATTGGGAAAGGAGAAATTCTATTAACTTCTAGCTTAACAAATTTCCCGAATCCATATAGGAACGTTATCATTGTGAAAGCAATAGTAGAGAGCATTGCTACAATAAAAAGCATATTAATATTCGTTCGAATACGGCTTGCTAAATCAGAAATCCAAAGCATATTAACCCGTTTCATATAAAACTTTCTTCTCGTTTTTAAAATGTAAATAAGTAAAAAACTAATTTGTGAAAAGAAAAAATATGTCCCAATTGTAACAAGCGTTGGGATAACAAAAATACTTGAAACCATATATATAACACCTATTTGCGGGCTTACTGATACGAAATATTTAGGATTTCCAGCTAAAGCATAACCACCTAATAAACAAATCGCACCAAATAAGGAAACAAGTATGGACGGTTTTTTTTCTTTTTGTTTTCCGCCATTTGTTTTTAAAAGGCGTACCGCTTTTTTTGTACGAATAAGCATTGGTGTGAATGTAGATACAATGATAAAAAGACTAAGGAAGACGATAGTCGTTAAAATAAAGGCGTTAATAGGCAAGTATAAATATATGCCTGGGACGTGCGTAATTTTTGCTGTGACTAATAAGAAAAATTGTGAAAATACAAGTCCAAACTGCATACCGAAAAAGATAGATAAAATACCGATTAACATATTTTCCATAAAAACGAGACGATGTAATTGCTTTCTCGATATACCTAAAACGGTCAAAACTCCGAATTGTTTTTTTCTAACTTTTAAAAAAGTACCAATGGAATATAGTAAAAAGAAGAAAGAGAAAAATACAATTACAACTTCTGAAAATATCATTAATCCTGAAATTTCAGCGTTCATGCTAAAGTTTTGTAATTTTGGATGGAATAAGTAAACAGCAAACGAAAAGAAAACAGCAATTGAAAAGGAACTGCTGACGAAATAAGCAAAATAAGCTCTGGAATTACGCGTTACATTTTTAAAGGCAAACTGCCAAAATGTCATAATATGTACCTCCCGCTAGAAGGCAAATATGTAGTTTTATTGCAAAAAATGTATGAGAGTGCGTTCTCATACATTTTGCTAGCATATGTTCCGATCATGCTTCGGTCACCTTCTCTGTATGCTCTGCTTGATTATTTGCAGCGTTGTGGAAGATGATTTTAATCGTCGTTCCTTTACCAACTTCAGAGTCTAGTTTCACAGAGTGACCTAAATAATCACAAATTTTACTTACAATATAAAGTCCCATACCAGTAGATTCTCCGAATGCGCGACCATTTTTTCCAGTGTAAAAAGGTTCAAATACTCTTCGAATATCTTCTTGTGGGATACCAACACCTTCATCACGAACTTCTAAAATAATATCTTTTCCGTTTCGGTAAGCAGATAAGAAAACTTTCTTTCCGCGCTCACCAGAGTAACGAACGGCATTTGTCATTAACTGATAAATAATGAATTTTAGCCATTTCGCATCAGAAGCAACTTTTAAATCGGAATGAACTTCTAAAACAGGGAAGACTCCGTTTCGAATGAATAGTTCTTTTAATCCGTTAATATTTTTTGTTACCGCATCTTTTAATGAAATCGTCTCAACATGGAAATCTTCATGGAAGTTATTTAATCTTGCCATATATAAAGCCATATCGAGTCCTTGATTTAATCGTTCTAATTCTTTTTTGAATTTCGGAATCAAGTGTTCATCTTCCATTTCTAGCACCATAAGTTGCATAACAGAAACAGGTGTCTTCATTTGATGCACCCAGTGATTAATAAATAATTGATGTTCTTGCTGTTTTACTTCATACGATTGTAGTTCTTTTTGGAATAGACGATACTGCGTGCGCACGAGTTCATTTACACCGTGAGGCATCGGAGCAGTTGCTCTTTCAATAAACGCATCTTCCATTTTCTCTGGTTGCTCACTTAATCTATGGTACATTCTACGATTGCGAACGTAACGATAAGCGAGGAAACAAATGAATAAATATAAACTTAAAACGACGAAGTAAAATTTATTATTTTGAAATCCATCTACTGCATCATAAAGAACGAAAATGATACCGAAGTTTAATACGTATAGTAGAAAAAATGCAAAATGATCACGTAAAAATAGCTTCATGCTTATTCACTCCAAGTTGCGTTAAAACGATACCCAAGTCCACGTACTGTTTCAATAGCATTTTCAATACCAAGCTCATTGAACTTTTTACGAAGACGCGTAATGTTTACGTTTAATGTATTTTCTTCAACGAAGCTTTCGTCATCCCATAGGGCAGCTAATAAATCTTCACGGCTCGCTGTACGAGGGAATTTAGATAATAACATTTCTGCTAAAATAGCTTCTTTTTTCGTTAAAAGAACTTGCTCAGCACCGAAATGAATTTCTGGACGTTCCGGGAATAATTTTAGTCCTTCTACTTCAACGATACGTTCAGAAATATTTGGGGCATAATCACCGTAAATACGGCGTAATTGACCTTTAATTTTCGCCATTACAACGTCATAGTGGAATGGTTTTGTAATATAATCATCCGCACCGCTTTCAATCGCCATAATTTGTTCCATCTCACCAGCACGAGCTGAAATGAAAATAATTGGACAAGTAGATTCATGACGAATTTGACGGCACCAGTAGAAACCATCGAATTTCGGTAAGTTTACATCAAGTAAAACAAGGTGTGGTTTCACTGCGTTAAACGATTCCATAATATCATCGAAATTCTCCGCTACCACAGCCTCATAACCGTACTTCTGAATGTGAGATTGCAGTAATGATGAAATATTTGGATCGTCTTCAACGATTAAAATTTTATACATATGTATATTCCTCCTCAAAAAAACAATTGTAGCTATAGTGTATCATGTGTTTCAAGTCTTTTCATTATGTTGAAAGATAAGCTAGTAAACAGTATAGGTCAAAAGCGGAAAAAGTAAAAAAGGCCTCGTATATAATTGACAATTAACTGAAATCATTTTAACATTTAGATAAATATCTAAATGTCTAATTAGTGAAAGGAAGAAAGACATTGAATCAAGCATTCAAAGCATTAGCAGATCCAACAAGGCGAAAAATTTTAGACTTATTAAAAGAAGGCGATCTAACCGCTGGTGAGATTGCTGAACAATTTAATATGACAAAACCAAGTATTTCACACCACTTAAACGCACTGAAAAATGCTGAACTTATTCAAGATGAAAAGAAAGGTCAATTTGTTGTGTACTCTTTAAACACAACTGTCTTTCAAGATTTATTAACGTGGGTGTTTACATTTACGAATAAGGGGGAAGAGGGGAAATGAGGAAGCATATATTTCCGTTACTATTAATTGCTTTAACGATTATTGCATGGTGTGTCGCGTGGCCGCATTTACCAGGTGAAGTTCCGAGCCATTGGAATGTTGCTGGGGAGGTAGATGGACATATGTCTAAAATGGGAGGGATGATTTTTGATGTAGCAATTATGGTTTTTATATATGCTTTATTAACCGTATTGCCTAAGATAGATCCGAAGCATAAAAACTATGATAAGTTTTCTAAAGGATATAATGTAATAAATTATAGCGTATTAATCTTATTATTTTTAGTAAATATCATTGGAATTGGGGCTGGATTAGGTTATGACATTCCAATGAATAGTACACCGCATATTCTTGTTGGTCTTTTATTTATAGTCATCGGCAATTATTTACCACAATGTAAACCAAACTACTTTGTAGGTATAAAAACACCGTGGACGTTAAGTAACGAAGAAGTATGGAGAAAAACGCACCGTTTTAGCGGAAAGGTGTTTGTTGTATTAGGAGTTATTATGATTTTAAGTATTGTTGCACCGGTAGAGTGGAAAGCTTTCCTAATCATTGGCATTATTATCGGTGCAGTAGGATTAACAATGGGATATTCCTACGTCGCTTATAAAAAAGAACTAAAAATATAAATAAAAGCTGCTTTTCCTTTTAAGGAGGAGCAGCTTTATTTTTTATTTCTTCAAAACCGGTATCCAAATTGCACTTTTAAAGTTTGGAGAGGATGTATCTTTCTGTTCATTCCACAATATTTCTGGTCCTTCCGCTAGTTCATAGTTTGAGGAAGGAAACCATTCGGAATAAATGCGTCCCCATACATTTTGTAATGTTTCAGGAAATGGACCGACAGCTTCAAATACGGCCCACGTTGAAGCTGCGACTTCAAGTTGTGCGAATTGCTCTGGACAATCTTTCGTTGAGGCTACTCCAATGTAGTGATCGAGTTCTCCCTTTTCCTCCATTCTTCCTTCAGAAAAGTTAGTAGAAGCACTAATGATTCCATTCGGTTCCATGTTTGAAAGGGACTTTAACGTTTGAATGGACTCTGGATTTAAACTTTTCCACATAGAAGCAATTTCTTCATTTACACCGTTAAATACAATCGGTACGCGTTTTGTAATACCAATAATTCGAAATGGTTCTTTTTTTTCAATTCGATAGTTCATTTCGTTTCCTCCTTGAATCGATAACTGGAAGGTCATTGGTGAATAAGCTTTCAAAGAATGACTACTATTTCGGGCCTCTGAAGGCGTTATGCCGTGCAAGTTTTGAAAGGCACGTGCAAAAGAGTCTGGTGAGTTGTACCCATATTTTATAGCGACATCAATGACTTTTGCATCGCTGTTTTTTAGTTCAAAAGCAGCAAGAGTAAGACGTCTACAGCGAATATATTCTGACAGTGATATGCCAGCTAGGAAAGAAAACATTCTTTTGAAATGATATTCAGAGCAGTAAGCTATTTTTGCGACTTCTTTAAAATCAATTTCATCTGTTAGGGTGTTTTCAATATACTGCATTGCTGCATTCATGTTTTTAAGTGAATCCATACGATGACCTCCTTGTTAAATAGAATAGCAGGAACAAAATAGCTCCATCCGACATTTCATGCACAATTTTGTAGGGTACATTTTTAACCTTACAAAATTGTAATGTTCCTGTAAGGAGAATGAATGGATGGTATGATATCCCAATGTTATAGTAACAAAGTACTTTTGTTCAGTAGGTTAAATTTTTATATCTTTACTTATGCGTCTTACATAACTGTCATGTTTGTGTAAGAAACATCGATAGTGGCAAGAGTAGAGAGTGTATATAGTTGAAAATAGAGAATAGAAGAAATGAGGGATGTCGAGATGAAAACAGTGTTAGAAGCAAAAAATATTGAAAAAGTGTATGACACGGGTGGTAATAAATTTGCAGCGTTAAAAGGTATTAACTTACAAGTAAAAGAAGGTGAGTTCGTTGGAATTATGGGACCTTCTGGTTCGGGTAAGACGACGCTACTAAACGTTCTTTCTACAATTGATAATGCGACGAACGGTGAAATTTTAATTGATGGAAAAGATATCGTGAAGATGAACGATGATAAGTTAGCGTTATTCCGCCGTGATCATTTAGGGTTCATTTTCCAAGATTATAATTTATTAGATACGTTAACGGTAAAAGAGAACATTGCGTTACCTCTTGCGTTATCAAAGGTGAAAGCGAGTGAAATTGATCGCCGCGTTCTTGAAATCTCAAAGAAATTTGGTATTGATCATATTTTAAGTCAGTTCCCATATCAAGTGTCGGGTGGACAGAAGCAGCGCTGCGCAGCATCGCGTGCGATTGTTACAAGTCCTAGTATGATATTTGGTGACGAGCCGACGGGAGCACTTGATTCTAAATCAGCGACAGATTTATTAGAAAGCATGAAGTCGTTAAATGAATATGATAACTCTACAATTTTAATGGTAACACACGATGCGTTTGCCGCAAGTTATTGTAAACGAGTTATTTTCATTAAAGATGGTGAGTTATATAAAGAATTGCACCGGGGTGAATCAACACGTAAACAGTTCTTCCAAAAAGTCGTTGACGTAATGTCTTCCATTTCTGGAGGTATGGCTGATGACCTTATCTAGCATTGCCCTCCGCAACATACAGCGGAACTTTAAAGACTACTTTGTATATTTTGCATCTATGATTTTTAGTATCGTCATTTATTTTACATTTAAGGCGTTGCAGTATAATTCACAAATGGAAAAAGCTGCGGAAGCTTCTAAAAAAATTAGCGGAGCATTTCAAGTTTCAAGTGTGATGCTTATTATTTTCGTGGCAGTGTTCATTATATATTCAAACGGTTTCTTTACACGGAAGCGTAAAAAAGAAGTTGGGCTATATTCCTTATTAGGTATTCGAAAAAGACAAATAGGTAAAATGCTCTTTTATGAAAATATGTTAATGGGATTAATGTCATTAGTAATCGGTATTGCGATCGGTAGCGTTCTTTCAAAACTATTCCTTGAACTACTAATAAATATGATGGGAATAAACTTAAACGTTCATTTTGAAGTACCGATGGCTGCAGTTATTGATACAGCAATTATTTTCTTTGTAATTATTTTGTATACATCACTTCAAGGATATCGTTTAATTTATCGATTTAAGTTAATTGAACTTTTCCGCGCAGAACGTGAAGGAGAGGCAATGCCAAAAGGATCTGTCATTATGGCGTTAATTTCAGTTTTCTTAATCGGCTCAGGTTATTTCTTAGCGTTAATGTTTATGAAGGCAGTTATGTATGCAAACTTTATGGTAGTTGCACTTTATATATTACTTGCAACAGTATTAGGTACGTATTTACTATTTATGTTCTTTACAGTATTCGTATTGAAACGTGCAAGAAATAATAAGTCAGCGTTTTATAATGGTATGAATATGATAACGACTTCACAGTTACTATACCGTATTAAAGGAAATGCAAAGTCACTTGCGACAATTTCTATTTTAAGTGCAGTAACATTAACAGCTGTTGGTACGTCAGTTACGATGTATTACAACACATTTACGCAATCAAAAACATCCATGCCATACAGTTACTCTTATGAGAAAAAAGATGCAGAATTGGATAAGAAAGTAAATGCAATTCTTGTGGAGGAGAAGCAGGATCACCCTGTTAAAGATCAATTTGAAATTGAAACGGTTCCTGTCAAAGGGAAATTCGAAGGAGATAAAGTTGATTTCATTCTTAATATGAATTACACGATTTCAGAGAAATATCAGTTTATATCTCAATCTGAATTCAACAAAATTGCGAAAAAAATTGATGCGGAAACAGTGAATGTAGCTACTGGCGAAGCATTTATATATGATAGTTCTTATATGGAAGGGTATGAGTTTAGCCCTGAATATAAAGGAAATAAAGCGGTATTCCAAATTGGAAATGAAACGAAGACATTGACGATCCAAGGTGTAAATAATACTGCAATTACGAACTTAGGTGAATTAGTTGTTGTCGTTCCAGATGAAATGTATGAACAAGCGAAGCAAGCATTTGGAACACGTGTTGTAAAAAATATTGATGTAAAAGATGAAAGAAACAGTAAAGTATTAACAGAAAAATTAACAAAAGTGATGCCAGCTGGTGAATCAGAAATGGCACCACCATTTAGAGACTTCTACACTGGTTTCCATATGGGACTTGAAGCAACTGGACTAATGATGTTCATCGGACTATTCTTAGGCTTAGTCTTCCTATTAGCGACAGGCTCCATTATTTACTTCAAGCAGCTTACAGAAGCAAGTGCTGACCGTGATCGTTACATTGTCCTTCATAAAGTTGGTGTAACGAAACAAGAGATGAAGAAAGCTATTGCAAAACAAGTGAGCTTTATCTTTGCAATTCCACTAGTAATCGGAATTCTACACAGTTTGTTTGCATTAAAAGGTTTAGGAAACATACTACCATTTGAAATTATGGTTCCGCTTCTAATTAGTATCGGAGTATATAGCGTTATTTATATCGGATATTACTTCTTAACAGTTCGTTCTTATTATAAGATTGTGAGTGCGAAGTAATGCAAGAGTTGTTTTTATCTTAGTAAAAAAGCATCCGACTAACATGTTAGTCGGATGCTTTTTTTGTCTATACGTGAGCTTTATTTTCGTCCGAACTATCAAACATGTCCATTACTTTAAAAATACCTTCCAATAGCAAGGTACATAAAATAGCGAAAATTAATACGGCATGAGGTGATAATTCAACTGATGTGAAGTTAAGGTCTGCCAACCAAAAGTAACCTACATAAAAACTTAAAAATGTGCTAACAGCCGAAAGTGTAAATCCTAAAAATCCTAATTCCTTTAATTTTTCCTCAGATAATTTACATAAACGTAAAACAATAGAGAAGAGAATTCCTACTATGAAAAATCCCATACATAATGCGAACAATGATATTATGCTTGGATACTTAACTTCATCGGGCATCCACTTTTTCATTCCCACTATTAAAAAGGTAGGGACAAGAATAGGTAATAAAAGTGGTAGCACTATTTGTATAGCTGCAAATAATGCATTTGATTTATTATCGTTTTGATTATTCATAAAGCCTCCAAAAATGATTTCTATACTAATTCCAAATATCTTAGAGGATTTTAACATAAAAATAGTAACTTCGCTATACAAAATCGGAGTAGGATCATGATCATTCATGGTAAATAAACAAGCTGACTTATTTGTATATGTTTGATTCGCTTATCTTTGGAATTCAATTTTTTATGTTTGTTTATAGTAAAGATGAAAATTTCCTTCATCTTCATAAAATCTTAAGAAATCTCCTCAATATTTGTTAAGAAACGATAGTTATACTTAAACACAAGTTAAAAACTATTGAACGAATGGAGAGAGAGTATATGCAGCTCATAACATTCTTAACTGAATTTATAAAACATCCGAAACATATTGGTGCGGTTGTACCGAGCTCAAAAATATTAGCAAGGAAAATGGTAGATGTAATTGATTTTAATAGAGCGAAATGTATTGTAGAGCTAGGGCCTGGTACAGGAGCTTTTACGAAAGAGATTATGAAGAGAAAGAAGAAGGAGACAATATTTCTTCTTGTTGAAATTAATGAAGTATTTTTTAAAGAGTTAAAGAGAAAATTTAAAGATGAGCAGAACGTGATTGTTATACACGGTTCAGCTGAAAATATAAAGAAGTATATGGAACAATTAAATATAGAATGTATTGATTACGTCTTATCAGGATTGCCTTTCACTTCTTTACGAGAAGAGGTTTCAAAGCGCATTTTAAACAGTGTAATGGAAACGATACATGAGAACGGGGAATTTATTACATTTCAATATTCACTTGTGAAAAAAGGATTTATACAGAATTTCTTTCCTGAAATTACACTAGAAAAGGTGTGGCTTAATTTCCCACCAGCTTACGTCTTTAGTTGTAGAAAAGAGCTAAGGAGAGCATATGCATAATGGAGTTACATGAATTAATGTCATACATTGAGCAGTATGGTTATTGGGCACTATTTTTTTGTTTATGGCTTGGTATTATCGGTATGCCGATTCCAGATGAAATGATTGTCATGAGCGGTGGATTTGTATCATCAATGGGGATATTAAGTATGATTCCAGCCTTTTTATTAACGTATTTAGGTGTTGTATCAGGTCTTTCTTTAGGGTATATACTAGGGAAAATATTTGGCATAAAAGTGCTTAATAAATTGATGAAAAAGAAAAAGGCAAAGTACCTTTTAAAATCACAAGAAATAGTAGGGAAATATGGTCATTATGCATTAGTAATAAGTTATTTTATCCCCGTTGTGAGACATATCGTACCGTATTTGGTTGGAATGAATAATATGTCATTTAAAACGTATGCATTGTATTCCTATATGGCAGGACTTGTTTGGACGCTAGCTTATTTTATGCTGGGCTCTCTATTCGGAAAACAGATAGAAACGATTGTAGCACTTGCGACGAAATATGGGATGTATTTAGGCGGGGGCATTATGATCATTACTATCATTTCTTATGTGTACATTCAAAAGAGGAATGCAGTAGTGAGTGAAATAAAGCAACATTCATAGTTTGGTAAATGATGCTGGAGGAGATTTTGTGAGTAAAGGAACGATACTTATCGTGGACGATGAGAAGGAAATTAGAAAACTTATCACTATCTATTTGAAGAATGAAGGTTACGAAGTATTACAAGCTGGAGATGGTGAAGAGGGTTTAGAAATAGTAAAGAAAAGAGACGTGCATCTAATCGTCCTTGATATTATGATGCCGAAAATAGATGGTATTCATATGTGTATGAAAGTGAGAGAAATAGCGGAAATGCCTATTATTATGCTTTCGGCAAAAACGCAAGATATGGACAAGATTTTAGGATTAACAACTGGGGCAGATGATTACGTAGCCAAACCATTTAATCCACTGGAACTCATTGCTCGTATTAAATCACAACTTCGGAGATATATGAAAATGAGCGGGACAAGTGTACAGGATGAAAATGAAATAGAAATTGGAGATATGAAAATTAATATAGTAACACGGCAGGTCATTATTGCAAATAAAGAGGCGAAATTGACACCGAGAGAGTTTGAGGTATTAGAATTGCTTGCACGAAATCAAGGAATGGTATTAAATGCAGCACAAATTTATGAAAGAGTATGGAAAGAGCAAGCTTTCCAATCCGATAATACTGTGATGGTACATATTCGGAAAATACGTGAAAAGATAGAGGCGATTCCAAGGAAGCCTCGGTACATTAAAACGGTATGGGGAGTTGGCTATAAGATTGAGAAAGATATTTGAACCGATAATATGGATGAATCAAGTTTTTAAAAAAATGATAGGTAAAATAGTGAGTTATTTGGAAAAGAGCATACGGATACAGCTAATGGCTACATTTACTTTTTGTACGTTACTCGGGGTATTAGTAGGATGGTCTTCATCTTCTTTTTTCGAGGATGCGAATAAAATTTCTATCATTGATTATGCATCAGGTATGGAAGCCATTGATGGACAGACACAAAGGCTTGTTGAAAGTATAACCGAGGAAGGTAAGGAAATTAATATACAAGAATTGCTTGATCAATTGAATCACCAAAATCAACTGAAGATTTTAATAATAGATGAGAATGGGAAAGTCGTTTATAAAACAAAGGGAGCGCCGGAAGAACAAATCAATCTTCATGAGAC
Organism: Bacillus sp. FSL M8-0063; assembly: GCF_038005545.1. Classification (NCBI taxonomy): domain Bacteria; kingdom Bacillati; phylum Bacillota; class Bacilli; order Caryophanales; family Bacillaceae; genus Bacillus; species Bacillus sp. FSL M8-0063. The sequence goes on along the minus strand of NZ_JBBOTJ010000001.1, from coordinate 4,317,852 downwards.
GATGCGTAATGTGATGGATTTTAAAATGGATCAAGTACGATATGTAGAGGCGCAAAATTTAATTCAAGATGGAACTGAACAAAAGCGTAAGGAGTTTACAACTTTTTATCCGGTTACTGTTAATACGGAAAATATGTATATCATTGCAAGTGGTATACCACAAGGAAATGTGAAGTATATAGTGAATGATAGCAGCCCATTTCCATCTTTACTAGGTTTTATCACTTTTATACTATCTTTCTTTTATATAACGAAAAGGAAGATGAATCAGATTGAAGCGATGGCAGAAGGAGTAAGGGAGTTTTCGAAAGGTAATTTACAATATAAAATCAAACAGGCAGGTCAAGATGAAATAGGTTTATTAACTTCTAATATTAATCAAATGGCAGAAAAGCTTTTGGCTAATATAGAAAAGGAAAAACAAATAGAGAAGCAAAAAAGTGAATTGATTACAAATGTATCACATGATTTAAGAACACCACTTACTTCTATTATGGGGTATTTACGTTTACTAGGTGATGCGAAATATGAAAATAAAGAACAGCATGATGAGTATATAAAAATTGCCTTTTCAAAATCAGAGCAGTTGAAGATGTTAATAGAAGATTTGTTTGAGTATACAAAACTAACAGATGAAAATATGGCGTTAGATTCGCAAGAAGTGTGTATAAATGAACTACTTGATCAATTAATAGAAGAGTTAGTACCACAAGCGGAGGAGCATAATATTTCTTTTGTAAAAGAATTTCAAGAAGGTCGTATATATGCTGTTGTGGACTCAGAAAAAATGGTACGTGTGTTTGAAAATCTTTTAATAAATGCAATTAAATACAGTATAGATAAAGCAGAAATTCGGGTTTTACTTCAAAGAGAAGAACAGCATATCAAAATTTCTATAGCGAATCATAGTGAAGAATTTACAAAAATAGAATTAGAGAATTTGTTTGAGCGTTTTTATAAAAAAGATCAATCGAGAAGTAGAGCTGTAGAAGGTTCAGGTTTGGGGCTTGCAATTGCAAAAAGCATTGTTGAATTGCACAAAGGAGAAATTCGAGCAGAATATGAAAATGGGGTTATTCAATTTATTATCTTATTGCCAATTTAATTAGAAGAGCACTAGGAAATTTGGTTACATTTTAATACGTAATAGCGTCGCGATGGATTTAGAGGAAGTCCTTTAAGTGGAAATATCTGAGAAGAGGAGAATAGAAAGTTTCATGAAAAAAATAAGTGCGTTTATCGTATTAATTATAGTTGGAGTTACATTACTTATAGGAAAGGGGGGACCGATTGTAGATCAACTCAATCCATTTATTAAAGAAGATATTTATTATGCTGTTGTTGATAATGATGGTAAATATGGAGCTGAAAACAAAGGTTTTGCTAGATGGGAATATAAATTCAAAGGATATAATGAATCTGGTCAAGAGCAAAAGATTGCGATGACTGCTTCAAAACATTTAAGAATAGGAGCATATTTAAAGATTAGATCTAAAGGAAGTTATGGTATGGAATGGGAAGAAGTACAAATAGATGAAATACCTAAGAAAGTAAAAGAGAAAGTACAAATACAACATAATTAGTTATAGAAATTATAAGTGGCATTCCATGGATAAGATAACGAGCAAGCTTCGAAGATTGTAGCAGTATATGATAAGTTCTAAATTTTTTATAAAGAAGATAAAGTTTATCTTAACTTTATTTAAACTGCATTTCTTCTGTGTACAATGACTAGTATTCTATAGTATGTAGATAAAAAATAGTAGGGAGTAGCAGGATAATTATGCAGGTTTCTAAGAAGAAAATATTATTATTTCTTTCAATTATTCTTTTGGCTTTATTGATGGTGTATGTATGTGCAAATAATAAGCATGTCCAAAATATTGTTCATAATATAGAAGACATCTATAAAGTATATAGAGAGAATCAGGTATTGAAAGGGAAAATTGAACATCAAGAATCGTTAAAGAGTAAAGTGCAAATATTAAGTGAGGAGAAAGAAAACCTTACTAAACTTATCAACAAAACGAAAGAATTAAAGGAACAAGGAAAATACAATTTAATTCAAGCTACAGTAGTAACTCGTGTAGCAGAAGAGTGGTATGGAGAAGTCACTATTGATAGAGGTGCACAACATGGTGTAAAGGTTGATATGGCTGTTATTACAGTGGAAGGTTTTATCGGAAAGGTAGAGAGTGTAGATCAATATACATCTGTTGTGAAATTAATTACGAATGATGAACGAACGAATCGTTTAGCAATCACCCTTCAAAATAATTCATCCATTTTAGGATTTGTTACAGGGTATGATAAGAAAAAACAGGCTCTTCGAATTGATAATATTCCATCAGATAAAGCGAAAGAAATAAAAATAGGTGATAGTATTATTACCTCTGAACTGAGTCAGAAAATACCACCTGGCCTTGAAGTAGCAGAGGTGATAGAGCAAGAACCGGATCAATATGGTCTTGCTTATATTATTTATGCAAAACCAAAGGCGAATTTATATGATTTAGAAGATGTAATTTTAATAGAACCTAAATAATAGTTTTATGTAGTGCCTTTGAGAGGTGAATTAGAAACGAAGAGAATGAACGTAAAATAAAGAGTAAGAGGGATAAGGAAAAGTAAAACAGTACTAAATTTAATAATATATGGTTATATATTTATAATGTTTTTATTTTATCTTTATCTTATCTTTATCTCGGACAATTATAATGAAGAGGTAAACTGATGATAAGTGCAAAGTTATTAAGTATTACAGTGGGGCTTTTTTTTGTACATTTTTAATATTAATTATTTATATAACCTCTTAAATAGGCTAGAAAACCTATATAATATCCTTCGACTTTATATGTGTAAATATATTATTTGAGCGTGAGAATATTGATGTCAAAAGGTATATGAATCGGATTATAAAATGTTTGATTTGCATATTGTAATGTTTTTTTTCGGGAGTGTACATTACAAAAATGTAAGAGGAATCAATATTGCTGTTTGTAGGGAAAAGATAAAATGATAGTTAGTGGCTATGAAAATAGCATGATCGCAGCACTAGCCAAATGACAGGAGGCAATATGAAAAATTTAATATTTGAAGAGAACGTTGTACAAAGAGGGTATAGTAAAAAGATGAATGTAGTACACCACACTGTAGAGAAGCGTGGGTGTAGAGTGTGTTATTAAAACTTTCTATTTCTAGTATGAAAAAAATGATAAAGGATTACATCGTTTTACTAATAGGCCTTGTCATCTCAATTTCTATTTTTTATATGGTTCAAACGCTTGCGCTAAATAAAGAGTTTACAATGAATAACAGTATTATTGGTTCAATTGTATTTGTATTTCAAATAGGCTCTGTTTTGGTAGCATTTATTACATTCTTTTATATTTTTTATGCAAACTCTTTTCTACTTTCACTCCGGCGGAAAGAACTTGGCATGTATCTTGTTTTAGGGGCCAAAAAGAGTAAAATCAGCCAACTTTTATTCTTTGAGACATTGTCTATGGGAATGATTTCACTAGCATTAGGTAGTGTATTCGGAGCTATTCTTTCTAATTTTGTTAGCAAATTTTTAACGAAACAATTGGAAATTTCAACGGAAGGTTATCAAGCATTTTATGTTCCTGCATTCAAAATAACATTTATATTCTTTAGTGCGTTATTTCTGCTTACATCCGTTGTAAATGCCATTCGTATAGCACTTAAAACAGAACTAGATTTAATTCGTACAGAGCAGCAAACGGAGCGCATACGAATGAAAGGACCAGCCACGATATTGTTACTTTTATGTAGTTTGCTAGGACTAGGTGTAGGATATTATTTCGTAATCTTCGTAGGAATAAAAGGTGCTGGCGCCATTATGCTTCCATTATTCACGATTACAATTGGGACATATCTTATATTTATTTCGTTCTTACCTATGATTGTTAATAGGCTAAAGAAAACGCGCTATTTAAATGAGAAGAAATTAAATGCATTTACATTTGCACAATTGCAGTTCCGTGTAAGTAGTTTGGCGAAAATATTAGGAACGGTAACGATGTTAATTGGTCTTGGTGTGGGGGCAATGGCTGGTGGCATGTCTTTACAGAAAAACGTAATCCTTACAGCAGAAAGAATGTCAGGGTATGATATTACAATTCATGATCCAGAAGCAGCGGATTATAAAGCTATGGAAAAAATGAAAATTGTAGATAAAAAACAATATAAATATAAAGTTAATAATGAGGCTGTTTACTATTTAAAAGAAGAATTATTAGAGAATCCGCCACTGTTGTTTGGAAAGAAAGAGACAATACATATTACTGAACAACTTCCATCTTCGAGCTATAGGATGTTTAAGGGAGAGGAAGTTGATCCATCTAGTTCTACGTTACCACTGAATTGGGATAAGAGTATGGATAGTGATTTTAGATCGAATATTACTGTATATAATCGTAAACCTGTCTATATCGTCGACGAAAACCGGTATAAAGCAATTCAAGGTAATGAGCATACGTTTTTTATTGCTAAAATCGATAATATTTTACGGTATAAGACAGAGCTAAAAGAGATGGATAATCGTCAAATCGAAAAAATAGCCGCCGCTATTAATAAGCCTAAGGAAGACGTATATTTACCAACAAACTATAATGATTATGAATCTATGCTTGCCTTTTCAAAAGGAACTTCCTTTATGGGATTCTTTTTAGGTCTTGCTTTTTTAGCTATGATGGCAAGTTGTTTAATGTTTAAGATCCTTTCTGGAGCTACGAAAGATATAGGGCGGTATGAGATGCTTCGGAAAATTGGGGTACGTAAAGAATTACTTATACAATCTATGTATAAAGAATTAGGCATTGTATTTTTATTTCCAGCCATATTGGGTCTTATACACGTTTTAGTAGGAATGAATATATTTACATTTGTTAAGTTTTTTGTAAATCCATATGTGAATATTGGACTTCCGATTTGTATATTTTTAATCATTTACGGTGTCTACTATTTGATCACTGTTCAATTATATAAGAGGATTGTGCTTCCAAAGGAAAAATAGAATGGATGCCGGGGGAAGGGGTAAAAAACTAGAGTAATATTTTTAGTATAAGTAAGTAATGGACGTAGAAAGGAATTAATAAAATGGGGAAACTGTTAAAGGTAAAGAATATAGTTGTAATGATGGTAGCTATAGTTGTAGTGGGAGGGGCTTTTTTTGTATTTCAAGCGATAACTTCACCTGCAAAAGCGATAGCAAATCAAGAGAATCCAGTTCAAAATGCAAATGAACAAATAAAAGTGGAGATGAATAAGGTTGCACCAACGCAATTTAATGGTCAAACTAGGAAAATTGCCTATCTTACTTTTGATGACGGACCAGGAAAATATACGGCACAGTTACTAGACATATTAAAGGAAAATGATGCAAAAGCAACATTTTTTCTAATCGGTCAAAATGTAAAATCATACCCTGATTTAGTAAAACGAGAAGAAGCGGAAGGACACTATGTTGGTATGCATAGTATGACGCACAATAATAGAAAATTATATGCCCAAGGTGGCTACGTAGATGAAATGAAAGAGGATCAAGGCTTAATTGCTAGTATTCTCGGACATGCCCCAAAACTAACACGCCCACCATATGGTTCAAAGCCAGGATTACACGAAGAACTTCGTAATAAAGTTGTAGAAAATGGTCTTAGAGTATGGGATTGGACAATTGATTCATTAGATTGGGAATATAATAGTATACCAATTGATATTGCGAAAGCGAAAATTGTTCAAAATGTACTTGCTAGTGCGACAAATCCCAAAGAAGTTATTTTAATGCACGATATTCATCCGCAATCTATCGCTGCAGTACCGGCTATTATTAAAGGTTTAAAAGAAAAAGGGTATGAATTTGAAGCATATCATGAAGATGATCATTTCCCCTTGAACTTTATGCATGATAAACGAATGTAACATAGGAGGAATTGACATTGACTTATAAAGCGTTAACGATTACCGGAATTATATCTATAAGCTTATTGACAGGGTGTTTTGGCGCAAAGCCAGAAGCAGAATTGTACGTCACATTTGAAAATGCAACGAAGCAAGAAAAGGCGGTTTCTGAAGATGTGAAAAAACTAGAGGGTTTAGAAAAACAAGGTCAAGAGTTATACAATCAAATTATAAATGATGGTAAAGATAGTAACCAAGCAATTATGCCGAAGATAGAGCAAGCTACAAAAAGCATGGACGAACGTGAAAAAGTATGGAACAAAGAAAAAGAAGCTTTTGAAAAAGCACAGGAAGAAATAAAATCAGTTCATAAAACTATAGATAAAATGGAAGATGCTGCTCTTCAAAAACAAGCAAAAAACATACAGGATATTTATAAAAAGCGTTATTCATCTTTTAATAAGATAAATGATTCGTATCAAAAATTAATGGGATTTGAAAGAGAAGTATATAAAAGCTTAGGCGAAAAAGAAACGAACTTAAAAAAGATTAGTGAAAAGATTAAAGGTGTAAATCAAATGAATGAGGACATTCAACGAGAAAAAGAGAAATTTAATGGATATACAAAAGAATATAACAAAGAGAAATTAGATTTTTATAAACAAGCGAAAATTAAAATTAAAGATGAGAAGTAAATACTTTATTCCTATATCATTTAATCTTATTTATTAAGTACAAAAGGAAAAAATCAAAAATAAAAGTTTGTTTCTTACTCAAAAATAGAATATAGAATTCAAGGGTCTCAAACTATTATAGTTTGGGGCTTTTTAATATTCTTAAGGGAAAAATCAAGAAATTCCTCTACTATTTTTCAAGGGAATACATCTATACATAGAGATTAATTACACTAATTGAATCTTTAAGTGAAATATATCGTATCTGCATCTTATATTTATATAGCTTGTTTATTCTATAAATACACCCAAGGTGGTGTTTAAAAAAGTATATAGGGAGAGAAAAAATGAAAAAGAAATTTTTACTAATTTGTGCAATAGCACTTTTATCAATAGGATACTCATCGGTAGCTAGTGCATCTACTGGAACAATGTCAAAGGAAGAAGTACAAGCGCAAGAACAGGCGTTAGAAAAAAAGGAAGCAGAATTTCAGGCTTGGCAAAAAGAGGCGTTAGAGAAGAAGAAAGCAGCAATGCAGGATCAAGAAAAAAAAGCATTAGAAAAAGCAGAAGTAGCGATTCAGGATCAACAAAAAGAAGCATTAGAAAAAAAGAAAGCAGCGATTCAAGCCCAACAAAAGAATGATGTAGAGAAAAAAGAAGTAGCGAAACAAGCTGTAAAAGGAGAAAAACTACCAAATACAGCATCAAATAGTGTAATAATGATGATACTAAGCGCGTGCCTTGTAGCATTAGGATCCGTATTTGGATTTACTCGTCGTAAGATTAAAGCATAAAATTTTGCATTAGCCTATAAAAAAATGGATGAATGAAAAGTGAGACTTGTAAATCGTATTGGATTTCCTTTTATATTGATTTGGTTATAGAGTATATATGTGAACAGCTATCATTAGATATAGAGAAAAAAATACATGTTTACAAACATGTATCTGCAATGCAAGTTGTTGCCAATCAAGATCTTATTGAAAAAGTAATTGTCAACTATATAACGAATGCAATCCGTTATACGCCAGCGAAAAAAGATGTTATTATTTCTACAATAAACAAACAAAAATTAAAGTGGAGAAATAAATACTTTATTTGTTACTCAAAAATAGAATATAGAATTCAAAAGCCCCAATCTACTATGATTTGGGGCTTTTAGATTCTTAAAGAAATGTTAAGAATATCCGCCGCTATTTATTAAGAAATTCTATCTATACTTAGAAATGGGTTAAGAAGTGTAGGAGGATATATATGAAAACATCAGTTGTAGAGGTAAAGAATGTACAAAAGGTATATGGTAAGAAAGAAGAGAGCCAATCACGTGTATTAAAGAATGTATCGTTCTCAATTCAAGAGGGTGAATTCGTTGGAATTATGGGACCATCAGGTTCAGGAAAAACAACATTATTGAATGTAATTTCTACATTAGATAAGGCAACAGGTGGAGTTGTTGAAATTGCTGGAATAGATATTACGAAAATGAAGCAAGAGGAATTATCTGATTTTCGCTCAGAGAAACTAGGATTTATCTTTCAAGATTTTAATTTACTTGAAAATTTATCAATATATGAAAACATTGCATTACCACTTTCTCTGCAAGGTGTTCACTCCAAAAGAATTGGATCAAAGGTGAAAAAGGTATCGGAAATGTTAGGGATATCAGAGATTCTTCAAAAATATCCGTCGGAAGTATCAGGTGGACAAAAACAACGTTCGGCAGCGGCTCGTGCACTTGTACATAAGCCAGCAATAATTTTAGGAGATGAGCCAACAGGAGCGCTTGATTCTAAAAATGCAAAAAGTTTATTAGAGGCGATGACCAAATTAAATGAAGAACAGGATGTTTCGATTATGATGGTTACACATGATCCATTTAGTGCGAGTTACTGCCGACGTATTTTATTCATTCAAGACGGAGAACTGTATAAAGAAATTTATCGCAGAGGTACGTGTGATGAATTCTATAAAGAAATTTTAGATGTGCTTGCCGATTTAGGCACACAAAAAGCATAGGAAAGAAGGTTCAACATGTTATTCAAACTTTCCATGTCAGGATTAAAAAGTAAACGAAAAGACTATATTGTCTTATTAGTGGGTCTTATTATGTCTATTTCAATTTTTTATATGTTTCAAACGTTAGCTTTAAATAAAACATTTATCGAAGGGAATTCCATGGATGGAATTTTTTCGGTTTTCCAAACAGGCTCATTTTTATTAGGATTTATTACATTATTTTATATTTTACACGCCAATTCATTTTTATTATCACTCCGGCAAAAAGAATTTGGTATGTATATGGTATTAGGGGCAAAAAAGCATAAAATTACATTGCTCATGTGTATTGAAACGATTGTATTAGGAATGGTGTCTCTTATAGTAGGTGTGGTATTCGGTATAATTTTGGCGCAAGGTGTTGGGTATTTACTGATGAAGGAGCTGGAGTTTACTGGAGTTGGTTATCATGCATTCTATGTACCATCAATCATTGTTACTTTCATCTTTTTCATTGCATTATTTATGTTGTCCGCAATTATGAATGGTATAAAACTAGTGCGTAATTCGCTATTACAGCTGGTTCACTCTAATGATAAAACAGCTGGTACTCCTACTAAAGGGAATTTAACGAATATAGTAGCACTTTTATCAATTGTTTTATTAGCAGTTGGTTATATTTCTATGATTTATATGAAAGAGTTAAAGGAATCAGGATTTATCATTGCTACAATTACAGTAACATTAGGAACTTACATGCTATTTACATCATTCCTTCCTATTATTATTAACAAACTAAAAGCGAATAAAAATTGTAGTGAAACAGGAATTAATGCGTTCACGCTTGCACAGTTAAGTTTTTCTATTAATAGTTTAACGAAAGTATTAGCGACAGTTGCTATGTTAGTGGCTCTCGGTGCGGGTGCTGTCTCTAGTGGTATGGCTTTAAAAAATAATGTTACAAACATTATTGAAACATTTGATTATTATGATGTTGAAATTAACAATCCGACAGTAGAAGAAAAGAAAATATTAAGTGGAATTACATTTAAAGAGAAAAACGAATATCGCTATAAAGTAGATGATCAGTTCATTTATTATTTGAAAGAAGATTTGGAAGCAAATCGTCTGTTAATACCGACTGGTGGAGAGGATGGAAAGCAATTTATATCTGTTTCTAAAGAGCTACCAGTTGGAGCTGTTTTAAGTCGTGGTCCAGAGAAAATCGAGAATGATATCCTCATTCCAGAAGAATGGAGATATGCGCTAAGAACTCTCCAAAAAACTTATGTATACCCTAATCAAAGTATAAAGATTGTAGATAAAAAGATGTACGATGAAATCCAAGGTGAAGAAAGAATTGTATTCTTTGGAAAAACAGAAGATTTCATGAAATATGAACAAAGATGGAAGCAAATTGACGAATTAGAAGTTATTAAATATAAAGAGGTAGAAAAAACAGAATTACGTAGTAAATATATGACATATAAATCATTGTACAGTACTTACAGTGGAACCGTATTTATGGGATTTTTCTTAGGGATAGCATTCTTAGCGATGTTGGCAAGCAGTTTAATGTTTAAGATTCTTTCTAGCACTTCAAAAGATATTATTCGCTATCAAATGCTTCGTAAAATTGGTGTACGTTATGAGTTATTAACTAAATCAATTTATAAAGAATTACTTTTCGTCTTCTTGTTCCCAGCGATAGTAGGTATAATGCACGTATTAGTTGGCATGAACATGTTTTCGTTCATAATCAATAATCCATATTTCCGTATTTGGCTTCCTATTATTATTTTCTTAGTCATTTACGTAGCTTATTATTTTATTACAGTTCAATTTTATAAAAAAATTGTTCTTCCGAAAGAAGTGTAGTATGTAAGCCTAGATATAAATCTAGTAAAAGGTTATATTAGATTGTTTTGAAAACAAAATGATTGTAGCAAATTGATTTAATGAATATAGGGGTATAAAATATGACATAAGATTTCCTAATATTTCACTTTTTTTGTAAGTGAGGATACACTATGTTATTGATTCTTAGCATCATTTTGATAGGAATTATGATCGGGATGAAAGTAGTAGTTTTTGGGATAGTAGAGAGACAAAGGTTTGTATATGTATTGTCCGAAGTGTAATGGGAGAATTGGAAAGGGGAATTCTGCTCCTTTTTATTCAAAATGTAATTTATTTTTTTAGTAAAGAATGATAGTTGGAATGAGTTTGAGATATTGCAAAAGCTTTGCGAGGATACGCAAAACTTTTGTATAGTTTATTTGCTTTCGATGCACATTGTAAATAAGGAGAAAGAGAATCCTCTATGTTTCAGTTTATAAAAGGTGAAGAAGAGAATTTATTATATCTTTTGTAATAAGCGTTCGCCGCTTTCCATATCGCTTTTGCATAACGGACATTTCGGTTCTGCGTCTAATGCAAAGTTTTTACGCATCCATCCACGGCAGTTTTCTTCTAGGCATTCCCATACAGCAATTGCTTCTGGTTCTACTACAGGTTTATCATTTTTTCTCCAATACATGTGATCGCTCCCTTAAATTGAAAAGTTTTTCAGAAAAACAAAAAAGGTTGTTAACGATTTTGTTAACAACCTTTTTTATATTAGTTCATTATACTTTATTTTTTGAAAAAATGCGAAGGTTAGTAATTGTTAAAGTATAGAAAAATAAGGATTATATAAGCTAAGGATTATAAATCATCGTTGAAAGCTTTAGTAATAATTCAATTTGATACAGTGTATACCGGCAACCTTCTCGGTGTTTTTCTACATCTTCTTCATGCCATTGTTTTGTTAACTTTGGAATTTCTATGTCATCACTTAGGCGTTTCTGCTGTTGTGTCTTCCATAGTATGCTCGTTGCATGGAAGCCTTTTTGTTTTGAAAACATTAGGAAGTTTAATAAATTTATCGGGCATAAACGGGTAATAGGGACCCCACTTCAAAATTTGGTTGAAGCGAAGTAGTTAGGTAGGAGTCGGACTATCTGTAAAAGCCCAATTAGTTGGACTTTATTGAGAGGTTTTTGCCATTTCCATAAAGCTTTGTTCAATTTCATCCAATTCGAATGAATGGCATATTCTACGATCCTCTTTATCTAAAATTCGATAATGTTGGGATAAAATATTTTGTTGAATGTGATAACCGTTTAATTCTTTTATTTGTCGCCACCACACTTTTCCACCTAAAGTCTTCGGAAAGTTCATATTGTAATGTGTAAAAGCGATTGTTTTTATAATTTCATTCACATCATCCCCGAATGTCATCTGGACTGTATTGCTCTGTTCGAAGAGTGTTACGACACAAACTGCACCTGACCATGTTAGCGTACGTCTCCCTTTTTCAATTTCTACTAATGTTTTCTTCGATAAACCAATAATTTCTGACATTTTATCTTGTGATAAATCATTTTCAACACGTATGAGTTTTAATTTCGAATTAACGAGTTCAATAAATTCTTGTTTATCCATAATGCATCTCCTTTTCTCTTATAGTGTAAAATTACACTGTGAGTGTAATTTTGTCAAAGGTAGTGCAAAAAAGTTATTTATTGCTGTTTTGATCTTTCTAATTACTATTTCAATTTTAGTTTAAGAAAATGTTAAGAAACCGTACTATTTTTTATTAAGAAATACGCTCTATACTTAGAAACATCTTAAAGAAAACATAATGAAAGGCCGAATATAGATGAAAAGATTTATTTTTGGATCATTACTTGTTATCGTCGCAGGAGCGGCATATTTATTAAATGGGAGTGCTGCGATTGATAGAATGAATCCATTTCTTGATATAGAGCACCATTATGCAATAATTGATAACGATGGTAAAGAATTAGATGGAAATAAAGGTCGTGAATATAAAGTGAAAGCTTATGATGAAAATGGTAAGGAAAAAGAAGTTACAATTGACGGAGTAGATGAATTACCGAAAGATTCATACTGGCATGTGCTTACGAGAGGTAAGTTCTTATATGATAAAGTGCAAGTAACGATAGATAAAATTCCTAATGGAGCGAAGATGAAGTTAGGATTATAAGTATAAAACCGATTCTCAATGTGGGAATCGGTTTTGTTGTTTTATGGTAAAGTTTAGTGAGGGGGGCGAGAGTGATGTTACTCATTGTTAGTCTTATTTTAATTGGATTTATGTGTAGTATGAGAATAGTATCTTTACATATGATAGAGCGAGAAAAGATAGAAGAGCGATATGTATATTGTCCAAAATGTGATGGGAAAATTAGGAGAGGCAATTCCGCTCCTTTTTGTTCGAAATGTAATTTAATATTTTAACTATAGGAAATCCGAAATCATTTTGTATGGTTTCGGATTTTTTATGTTGAAAATAGAAGAAATAAAGAGCGGAAAAAAGTTTGAACAAGGAATTGAGTATAAGAATATTATTGAAGGATATCCCATTATTATGAAGTATTTCGTAGAGATAGATCGAGAAGTTTTGAGGGTGTTATTAGCTGATGAAAGAGGGATTCTTCCTACTATGCTAGAGTGTAATGAATGTTATAAGACTAAATTGGATGATATCGAGGAAAGTGGATAAAAAGAGCTTGAAACAACTCAAGCCCTTTTTTAAGCCCTCGTTTCATTCCTTGTTCCATTCCTCTTTTTATTCCTTCTGTCTCTGCGTGGGCGAATTTTGCTACTTCATCCATTAAAACTTTCTCTCTTGCGTCATAGGCTTGGCGGAAAGAGGAATCTTGACTCATACGTTCCCACTTGTTTATTGCTTTTTGTAAAATAGGGTCTTGGTTCATAGCAATATCCTCCAATGTTTTAGTTAAGTGTTCATCCTCATTTGCTGAAAGCAATAAAAGCCAACGAACAAATGGATCTTTCCACGGATTTACTTTTTCTTCATGCCATTGTTTTGTTAACTTTGGAATTTCTATAATGTGAATTTCTATGTCATCACTCAAGAGTTTCTGTTGTTGTGTATTCCATAATGTGCCCGTTGTATGAAATTCTTTGTGGTCTGAGGAACATTATAAAGTTCAATAAATTAATGGTGATGGTTTTATGAAGCGAACTGTAAGGCATACCTTTTTGTAATTGAGATGTATATAATTTCCCCCACTGATTATTAGTTGAACCAATCGGACTTTTACGGGCAGTTGATTCCCTACCTAACTTCTTTGCTTCCGCTGAATTTTGAGGTGGGGGTCTTACTGCCCGTTAATGCGGGATAAACTACGTTTCATCATATCGTGATTATTATTGAGCTGTATTTCTACATTTACTTTTGTTCCTGTGTTTAACGTAGCTGAAATGTCTAGAATTGATAATTTATCATTTGCATGTTCCCGGTGTAAATGTGGATCTTCTAGTTGTAGAGAAGCGATGGGTGATTCTAAAGAATCTTGTAACATAGCGTTTAAAAATGCAATTAGAATATCTTCACTACCATTCGTACCAAACAATTGTTTAAATGCAAAATCAATGCGTAAATTAACTAACTGTTGGCTGAACACAGCTTTTCTTCTCCCTTGTGTCAGGTTCCTTCTTTCCTTCATTGTATCTAAAAAGAACTAGGGCATGCAAACAGGAAACTTTGCTATTTTTTTAGCAATATTATTAGAATGTCGCAAACAAATATGTCTATGTTATACTCTAGTGAAATTGAATTCTTCCAATCAGTAGCCACTGCAATAGAGAAGAAAGATCCAAGTGTTATTGTGAATAAGGATTCTAATACGCACTGGAAAAATTGGGTGGAGTTTGATTACGAAAATTTATATTAAAAATTAAAGAGTAAATCAAAATGAATTGCTAATAAAAAGACGAGCCGAAGTGTTGGAACTTTAGCTCGTCTTTTTATATTATACAATCGCAGGATTATAAATCATCGTAAAGTGTCCTTGTAATAGTTCAATATGACAAGGTGTATGAAGCGAGCTTTCTCCATCTGTATCTACTTCTTTTTCTTCTTCGGTTTCAATATGAATGGATTTCGCTTTTACGTGGAAGATGTCATTTTCATTTGAGTCTTCAAATAGTTTCTTTCCGATATAATCTTTAAACGCTTGAATGCCTGTTGATTTTACAACGAAAATATCAAGTGTTCCGTCGTCGCACTTTACGTTCGGAATAAAGGACGGGATACCGCCAAGATATTCACCGTTTCCAACCATAACAAGGACGGCTTCGTCTTCATATACTTGTCCGTCGTACGTAATTTTTACGGGGAATGTTTCAGCATTTTTGACAGTTCGAATGGTGCTTAAATAGTAACCAATTTTCCCAAGCTTTGCTTTCTCTTCCGCATCGATATTGTTTGATACTTCAGAGACAAGTCCAATGCCCCAGAAGTTTAAGAAGTGTAGGTCATTTGCTTTTGCGACGTCAACTGGTTTTACATGTCCTTGTGTAATAAGTTTTGCTGCTTCTGCGATGTTTTGCGGAACGCCAAGTGTGCGAGAGAAGTCGTTGCAAGTTCCGCCTGGAATGATGGCAAGTGTAGGTCTAGTTTCAAGAGGTGCTAAGCCATTTGTGCATTCAAATACAGTGCCGTCACCACCAAAGACGATAATTAAATCTACTTTACTAGCAAACTCTTGGCAATATTTTGTTGCATCACCTTGCTTTTTCGTATGAAGGATATGTAAGTCAGGAAAAGCTGCCGCAAGAGGTGGTACAATTTTCGTTAAGTTCGTATGTAAATCGCCTTGCCCTGCTTTTGGATTTACGATGAGGAGTACTTTTTCAAATTTTGTCTTTGTCATTTTTATTCTCTCCCTTTGTCTTTTACGAATCGTGATAGAAAATAAACTTCCACCAGTAATTGATGGAAGTTTATTCTATTATATTATTCCGTTACAACTGAAGCGATAAATGGTAAGTTACGATATTTTTCTGCGCAGTCGATACCGTATCCAACGATAAATTCGTCTGGAATTTGGAAGCCAACATATTCAGCTTTTAAGTCCACTTTACGACGCTCAGGTTTATCAAGTAACGTACAGAATTTTAATGCTTTCGGTTTATGCATAAAGAAGTGATCTTTTAAGAAGTGAAGTGTTAAACCAGAATCGATAATGTCTTCTACGACAATTACGTTTTTTCCAGTAATGTTTACATCGATATCTTTTAATAGTTTTACTTTTCCAGTTGTTTCTGTTTGATTTCCGTAGCTAGATGCAGAAATAAAGTCAATTGTTACATCATTTTTAATGTGACGAATTAAATCGGCAGCGAATACGAAAGATCCTTTTAATACAGCGATTACTATGATTTCTTCTCCTTCAAAGTCACGTTCGATTTGAAGTGCTAGTTCTTTTACTTTTTCTTGTAATTTTTCTTCAGAAATTAAAGTGTCTTTTATTTCAATATTCATTGGAGTCCTCCTACAGTGTAAAACTTGTGAACATTTCGACTGTAAAGGAAAGAAAGGGAAAAGTCAAAGAAGATATAAGTTTTTTACAGAAATCCCCACAAAATAATCAGATGATATGATATACTAATCATATAAAGAAAACGCTTCCAAAAGGGTGATTATGATGAGAAAGAAAGAGTATACAAGTGCAACATTTATAAAAGCATTGTTTTTAACAATTGTTCTTGGCAGTTTGGCTTACATAATTGATGTACCAGCGATTCGGATTTCACTAATTGGAATGACTTTAGTATTAGGCGCAATTTCCCACGGTATGATGTCACAGCTGCAAGAAGCTGGAGTCGATCATATGAAAGATCATATAGATGAGATATGAGAAACCTTCACGTATAGAGAGTGAAGGTTTTTTGTTTCTTACAAAAATGTAAGGTAGTTGTAAGGCAAATCGATAGTTGCATAGTAGTGTTTTGGATAAACTATAGGTGTAAGGTAAAAGGCAAGCATATTTTAGGTAAATTAAGTTTTAGGCACTCTATATGTGAAAAAGGAGTAGGAGGGCATGGAGAAACGTTGGACGACCTTTTCTTTTTTAGCAACTAGCAACACCGTAATGCTAGCTGGCGAAATGGATTTTTTGCACTTGTTTGATCGAGAAGACGATCATTCTTCTTCTAAATTTACAATGAAATGGAATAAATGGAGCGAGAGTTGTAGGTTTGAAGAAGAGGCCCCTAATGAAGAGCAAAAGATTATTTTGACAAACCCTATTAAAGCGTGGGTTGTTCAACGTCGTAAGTGTAACGTCAAAAATCACTTAAAGAAAACTGAGCCGAGACAATTAGTTATCGCTCCGGCCCATTCTACTTCTAAATCACGCGAAAGTAACATGTAAATATTGAGACACACACCCGAAAAAACATCGTATATATTGCGATGTTTTTTTATTTTTCTACAATGAAATCTTTAAATGAAATATATTTCATCTGCATTTTATATTTATATCTCTTGCTTATGCTAGTGATACATCCGATGCGAAGTGATGTAAAACGTATAAAAGGAGAGAAATAAAATGAAAAAGAAACTATTACCAATTTGTGCAATGGCACTTTTAACAGTGGGATATTCTTCAGTAGCAAGCGCAGATACTGGAACAGTAACAAAGGAAGAAGCGGCGCAACTGCAGCAAGATAAAGCGAAAAAAGAAGCAGCGATTAAGGAACAGCAAAAGAGTGAAGAAGAGAAAAAGAGAATAGCGCAAGAACAGTTAAAAAATGATATGGCAAAAAAAGAAGCGGCACAAGTACAACAAAAAAATGGTGCGGTAAAAAAAGAAGTAGCGAAGCCAGCTGTACAAGGTGAAAAATTACCAAACACAGCATCCAATAATGTAGCAATGATGGCATTAAGCGCATGTCTTGTAGGGATAGGGACATTATTTGGTTTGAATCGTCGCAATAAAGTTAAGGCGTAAATAAAATATTGTCCTATAAAGAATGGAATAATTTCATATATTAAAAATGGTAGGTTATTCCTACCATTTTTGACATGGAGGGATGAACATGAAGTTACTCAATTATATCGGTATCATATTGATGGCCATAGGGCTATTCACGGGAGCATATTACGCTATGGAATGGTATAAAGGAAAAAGCTCTGCTCAACAATTGACGAAAGAAGAAATAAAGAGTCTTAACAATATACAACATAATAAACTTTCTCATGAAACAGCTGTGACTTCCCAAGTGCCTTCTGCTCAAACAGAACATAAAGAAGGAGAAAAGGTAGCACTGTTAAATATACCGAAAATAAAGAAGAAGTTTTCTATATACTGGGGAGCGGATGATGCAACGTTGAAGAAAGGAGTTGGAATGTTCGTTAGTGATTTAACGACAACGCCATCTGGAGGGGGACATACTGTACTGAGTGGACACCGGGATACTGTATTTACAGATTTAGGAGAGTTAAAAGAAAAAGACACTCTTGTTTTAGAGTATGATAATAAAACTTACACATACGAAATTCAAAAGATATGGATTACCCATGCGGATGATCGTACTGTTATTATAAAAAAAGAAGAACCGATATTAACACTAACGACTTGCTATCCATTTGATTATATAGGTGATGCACCAGATAGATATATTATCGAGGCGAAGTTAACGGCTAGTTATTCAGAATGAAGTGATAGTTTCTGAAAACGGAAGGGGGATACATAAGTTATGTCAAAAAACATTTTAATTGTGGAAGATGAAGATATTTTGCGTGAAATATTAAAAGATTATTTTTTGAGCGAGCAATATGTAGTGTTTGAAGCAAGAGATGGGAAAGAAGCTTTAGTTGTATTTGAGGAAGAAGAGGTTGATTTAGTTATTTTAGATATTATGTTGCCAGAACTCGATGGATGGTCTGTTTGCCGAAGAATTAGGAAGACGTCTGAGGTGCCTATTATTATGCTGACGGCGCGCGTAGATGAAGACGATACGTTACTTGGTTTTGAACTTGGGGCAGATGACTATGTGACGAAGCCGTATAGTCCACCCATTCTATTAGCAAGAGCGAAACGATTATTAGAAAGTAGAAAAGCATCGAAGAAACCTTTAGAGAACGAAGATGATACGTTATCGATTCATGGCATCCACGTCCATTTTCCGTCACGTACTGTTACTGTTGATGAGGCAGATGTTAGTTTAACGCATACGGAGTTTGAAATATTAGTGTATTTCATGAAAAACCAAGGAATTGTACTAACAAGGGAACAATTAATTTCAAGAATTTGGGGATATGAATTTGCTGGTGATGATCGAACGGTTAATAGTCATATTCGTAATTTAAGAAATAAATTAGGAGAGAAAGCAAAGTGCATTACAACTGTAGTACGAACAGGTTATAAATTTGAGGGAAATGTATGAGAAAAGGGATTGTACTAAAATTATTTACCCTCACAACAGCATTATGCATGTTAATTTTAGTGACGATATTTATTGGACAAACGATATTTTTTAAACAATATTATGCGAATCGAAAAGTAGAAGATATTAAAGTGAATTTAAATACTTTTGAGAAGAATTATTTGAATTATGCAGGAAGTGCAGAAGGAATTCAGAAGCTGGAGCAAGATTTTTTAAGAGAAAATAATACGTGGATTACAATGTTAGATCAGAATGGGAATTTAAAACATGCGGATGATTTTTATTTTGAAGTAACAATAAATCGTATGCAACAAAAGAGCTTTGGACAACAAATATTCAAGATTCCCTTAGGTAATCTCGTCAATATAGAGGAGATTGATAATAAATCATCAGAGCAGTTTTTAGGACAAGAAATTTATTTTTCTGGAGTGAGAAAAGAAGATAGTTTTATTCCATTCTCTTTTTCTTTATCTAAGCAGAATTTAAGCGGATCTAATAAACCGTTAGAAAAAGCATTTAATGAGAAAATGAGTAAATTATATGAGGAGAAAAAGAAAGCAGTCGGGGAACAAGTTGTTAAGGAGAAGAGGCCGGCCGTTCAGGAGCAAGCTGCCCAAGAACCAGATTTTTACATAGGAGGACGTGTTACAAAAGTACAGTTACCAGATGTAAACGGTCCTGTGAATCCAATTTATAAAAATAGCATATTTTTAGATAATATTAAGGTTTTTCAAACTGATTTATTATTAAAAGAGAACAAACACATACAATATACAACACAAACAATGGACGATGAAAAGAATGATATAAAATATAAATTATTAATTAAGCCAATAAAAGAAAAAGACGGATCAGTAACATATATTTATGCAATGGCTTCTTTACAGCCTGTAGATGAAGCAGTACAAATGGTGCAAGATTACTACATTTACATCATTGCATTTGTAGTCGTTCTCATTTTTCTAGCTTCGTTTTATTATTCAAAACAAATTGCAAAGCCGTTATTAAAAATAAATGATACGACGAAGAAAATAGCACACTTAGATTTCACAGAACAAATACCGATTACTTCAAAAGATGAAATTGGTGATTTATCGAAAAATATTAATGTATTATCTAATAAGCTCCATTCGCATATTGGACAGCTAGAACAAGATATTGAAAAGGAAAGAAAGTTAGAAAATACGCGGAAAGAATTTATTTCTGGTGTGTCGCATGAATTGAAAACACCGCTGAGTATTATGAAAAGCTGTATTTCTATTTTAAAAGATGGAGTAGCTGAACATAAAAAAGAGTACTATTTTCAGGCGATGGAACGAGAAGTAGATAAAATGGATACTTTAATTTTGGATATGCTTGAGTTAGCTAAATTTGAGTCAGGTACATATAAAATGAAAAAGGGTTTATTTTATATTGATTCAGTAATTGAAGATATATGTGAATACCTTTCTGTGGACATAGAGAAAAAAGAACTTCGTGTGCATAAAAATATATGTTCAGTTGAAGTGATGGCAAATCAAAGTCGGATTGAACAAGTCATCGTAAACTTCATTACGAATGCCATACGTTATACACCAAATAAAGAGGATATTATGATTTCCACAATAGATGAGCAGGATCGTATAAAAGTGTGTATTGAAAATAAAGGTACTCACATTGAAGAAGAACAATTAGATAAAATTTGGGACCGTTTTTATCGCGTGGATGCAGCTCGTCAGCGTTCACAAGGTGGAACGGGTCTTGGGCTAGCTATTTCTAAAAATATTTTAGAACTACACGATGCTGAATATGGGGTAAAGAATACAGAAGACGGTGTATTATTTTACTTCTACTTACCAAAAAAAGCGTAGATGGTACATGCTACGCTTTTTTTAATTTATTTTCATATTATCTTTACCTAATCTTTATTTTTAAACAGTATACTTTGGATAGAAAATGAGGTTATGTAAGGAGTCGATGAACCGTGCATAGCAAGTGGCTAAGTATAATGGTATTTATTTTCTTTTGTGCATTTATTGTATTTTTAATTGATATTACGATATGAAAAAAGAGCGCTCATTAAGCGCTCTTTTTGTTTGAATTTATTTGATAAGCATTGATGCTCTTGAATAAGCGTGGTGAAGTAAGAAATAAAAAGATAAGTAAAACGGTACATAAAATATAGGAACCAATCATTGTGCTACCATTTACGATTAATGAATATAGAACAGCTGATTGACCTTTCGGTGCATATTGTCCCCAAAAAATAATACCGGCGATAAAGTGACAGAAGTAGCGAGCAAAGCTACCAACAAATGTAGCAAGAATAATGTAACCAATAACTTTCTTTCCTGCGTTTTGTTTTGAAGAAGGTTTTTCTTTACGGCTACCTAAACTGGATTGTTCTGCGTTATTTTCATTAGAAGTTAAAAGTGCCTTTTGAATTGGACGATAGAATAAACCAGCAAATCCAATGAATGCGAAAGCAACGAAGTATTCAATTAGTACTTGAATTGGTGTGACAATAATGGCATCGCCTACGACAATTTGTAATAATCCCCAAATTAAGCCTCCTAAGAAAGCCATTTTGAAGCCCCAGCGGTATGCGATAATAAAAATAGGAATCATAGCGAATGAAATGGAACCACCTGTTGAAAGTTTGATTGATAATAATGGAAAAATGTCGATGACCAAGGCGAAGGCTGCAAGAATAGCAGATTCGATCATCGCTTGTAAATTGGTGTTACGCATGTTGTCTCCCCCTAAATCCAAGTTGTACAAAAAAGAATAGATATCATAGGAGGATACGAAATACGTAAATAAAAAAGAGGTATGTATTTCGGACGTTTGCACAATCCCTGCGTTAGCATTAACTAACAGGTTCGAAGGGTCGGAACGAAGTGTTCCCTCTCAGCGGCATGGCTCCCCCAGTGATAACGAGATTCTTTATTTGCTATTGTTTATTGTAAGCGAAATGGATGAGAATGGCAAATGAATGTAGTATGACAATTATTGAAATAGAATTGTAGTGAAATGTTAATAAATATGAAGCAAAAGGGTATAGTACAAGAGAAATAGAGTGTGCTATAATTTTTCTGAAAATAATTATCATTCTCTTTTGAGGGGGAAGGTTATGAGCTTAGTAGATATTAAAATCGGTGAGAAAGTGCTAGTAAAAAGTGTTCAGTCTTTAAATCATTTACTAAAGAGAAGATTGGCTGCTTTCGGTCTTTCTGAAGGAAGTGAACTTCGCATGAAGCAAAAGACGATGTTCAAAGGTCCTTGTACATTGGAGTGTCGTGGACAGTTAATTAGTATTCGTCATTGTGACGCGAAAATGATAAAGGTGGAATTAGCGTGAATAAGGTAGCTTTGCTAGGGAATCCAAATACAGGGAAGACATCATTATTTAATGCACTTACTGGTTCTTATGAGTATGTAGGAAACTGGAGCGGTGTAACAGTAGAAAAGAAGGTTGGTAAATTAAAAGATAAGCAAGGAACATTAATTGATTTACCGGGTGTTTATGATTTGAATCCAGTTTCGCGTGATGAAGGTGTCGTTACGAATTTTCTACTAACAGACGAATTTCATCATATGTTAAATATAGTGGATTCTTCGCAATTCGAGAGAAATATGCATTTAACGTTGCAATTACTTGAATTTGGAAAGCCGGTTTCGATTGGATTAAATATGGTCGATGTGGCAAAGCAACGAGGCATTGTAATTGATGTAAAACGATTATCAGAACTATTAGGTGTAACAGTCGTTCCTGTCGTTGCAAGAAGTGGAAAAGGCTGTGAAGAACTACTTGCGACTCTTAAAGAAAATGACAAAAACGAGAAAAAACCATTCATTATTTCATATGGTGTACAAATGGATGAAGGTATTGGAGAGGTAATAGCTCTTTTAGAGACAGCGAATTATAAGCACCCAAGGTGGTTAGCTCTTCAATTTTTAAGCAATAACGAAGTAGTAGAAAAAGAAATGAAAGCATTACCAATTTATAAGGAACTTGTAGCCATTCGATCTCGCTTAGAAGGAAAACTTGATTGTACGTTGGAAGAGCACATTTACAAAACTCGTGAAGCGTATATTGAAAAGTTAAAAACAAATGTTATGAAGCATGAGAAAGAAGGAAAAATTCCTTTTTCGGAAAAAATTGATAGACTAATTACGCATAAAATTTTAGGACTTCCAATCTTTTTAGCAGTTATGTTTTTTATTTTTCAGGTTACGTTTACGTGGATTGGTACACCTTTATCCGATATGTTAGATGACTTTTTTGGTGGACAGCTTACGGATTGGGTGACGGCTGGGCTCACAAGTGTTGGGGCTTCTGATTTTATTCAAGCACTCGTTACAGAAGGTATTATTGCTGGTGTTGGTGCGGTATTAGTATTCGTTCCACAAATCTTTGCACTATTCTTTTTCATTTCATTATTAGAAGACTCAGGATATATGGCGCGAATTGCAGTTGTTATGGATCGAATTATGGAGTTCTTCGGTTTAAACGGAAAAGCATTCATTCCGATGATTATCGGTTTTGGATGTAATGTTCCAGGTATTATGGCAGCGAGAACGATTGAACAAGAAAAAGAACGTTTACTTACAGTTCTTGTAACACCATTTATGTCTTGTTCAGCGCGTTTACCTGTATATGCATTATTTGCGGGAGTATTCTTCCCTCATAGTCAGGCAACTGTTGTGTTTTCTTTATATGTTGCAGGTATTGTTCTTGCATTACTCGTTACAAAAATCATGTCACTTACTATTTTAAAAGCAGAAAAATCTATTTTCGTCATCGAACTCCCTCCTTACCGCGTGCCACAAGCGAAAACGTTATGGTTAAGCACGTGGGAGAAAGGGAAAGGATTTGTTCGTAAAGCAGGTACATTCATCTTCGGTGGTTCTGTTGTCATTTGGTTATTAAACTATGCAGGTCCATCAGGATTTGGTGTTGATATGGGAGACAGTTACTTAGCGATGATTGGTGGGTTTATCGCACCACTATTTGCACCGCTCGGCTTTGGAACATGGCAAGCGGCAGCATCTCTTTTAACAGGATTTTTAGCGAAAGAAGTTGTCGTTTCTACAATGGCAATTATTTATGCGGTGAAAGAAGATGTGCTAGGAAATGTTATGGGAGCACATTATACTGCGTTATCAGCATATGCATTTATGTTCTTTATTTTATTATATGTTCCATGTTTAGCGACAGTAGCCGTTATTAAACGTGAAACAGGGTCAACGAAGTGGACGATTTTCTCTGTCGTGTATCCGCTCGTCGTTGCTTATGTATTAACGCTCATTATATACCAAGTTGGATCCTTACTCGGATTCTAGAAGGAGATGTATTAGAGTGATGGTCAATATTATAATTGGAGCTATCATTTTTGGTTATGCAGCATACACGTTAGTTAATTTTGTAAAGAGAAGTAAAAAGGGAAAATGCGCAGCATGTTCTTTAAATAAGTCATGTCAGTCGCAAACTTGTAGTCCGGATATGGAGCAAATTGCTCACAAATAACAAAAAAAGCTTTGCGAATTTCGCAAAGCTTTTTTTTGTTATTTTTTAATTTTTACAAGTTGAGAAGCTTCTACTCCATTTGCTCCAGGTAGCTCTTTGCTTGGGTCTTTATCAAATTTCAAAATACCTACAGATTTTTCTTCACCTTTTACATTTACATATGTTGCATCATCAACGATAGCAAACATATCTGCATAAGAACGGCCATCACCGATAATTGTGTTGCCTTCATATTTTAATTTTGCTCCATCAAGCGTAGCATTTTCTACTTTCTCTTTTGCAAACAGCACGCCTTCTTCTTCTGTTACAGCTGGTAATTTATCGATTGCCTTTGTATCATCATTTTTATCAACTTTTTTAAGTAGTTCTTTCTTAACAAGTTCATCACCAGTTTTCTTATCCATTACAAGTACTTTTTTACCCTCTAATGTTGCCATTTTCATTTTATAAAAGTCTTTTTCTTTTACTTCTTTCTTATTTTGATCTGTAATTTTTTGAACTTGCTCTTCTGATCCGTATAATACTAATCCGTTCGCTTTTTCTCCTAATAAAGAACAACCTGATAATGCTCCAAGTGAAATTGCTGCTGCTAATCCGATTCCTACTAATTTTTTCATGATGATTTCTCCTTTTATATGTTTTATAGTAAATACATTTTTGTATTAGTTCTGAAATGATGAGAAGCTTGTTCGTTGCTGCTGGTATTAGTGTATAAGAAATATTGCAACGTAACTATCGAGTTAGCTTACAGTAAAATTACAATAATGTAATTTAGTGAAAGTGTATAAAAATAAGTCAATTCTGAAGAGGGTTAATGAGAATATATTAGGAATACAATGTTTTATCTAGAATGTCATATTATATTGGCTGTATTTTGGAAATAACATGTAAGGACATATTAGTTTTGTTATAATAAACACATAGGCTGTAAAAATGAATATTCTTTACTGTTAAGGGAGATTTTTCAGTTTTCCAAGTAGTGAATTTGAAATATGAGGTAAGTCATAGGAGGAATTAGAATGTCTGTATTTAAACGATTACGAGATTTAACAATGTCGAATGTATATTCATTAATTGAAAAAGCGGAAGATCCAGTTAAGATGACGGATCAATATTTACGCGATATGCAAGCGGATGTACAAGAAGCTGAGAAAAGTGTAGCAGCTCAAATTGCACTTGAGAAGAAATTCAAAATATTATTTGAAGAGCAAGAAGCACTTGTGAAAAAACGTGAAGAGCAAGCTCATATGGCTTTTCAAGCAAGCAATCTTGACCTTGCGCGTCGTGCTCTTGAAGAAAAACAAAATGCAGAGCAAAAGATGAATGAATATAAAGCAAGCTATGAGCAAAATAAAGCTGCTGCTGATAATCTTCGCCTGAAGCTAGAAGAAATGCGTAAGCAATTAACAGAGCTGAAAAATAAACGTGAAACACTTGTAGCACGTGTAAATGCGGCGAAAGCACAAAAGAATATTAATCAGGCGATGTCTGGATTTGATTCAAACTCAGCAAAAGCTGGTTTAAGCCGTATGGAAGAGAAAGCTCTTCAATTAGAGGCTGAAGCAGAAGCAAGTGGCGAAGTTTATAAAAAAGAAAAGTCACTAGATGATGAATTCGCAAGCTTAAATAAAAATTCTGCTGTTGACGATGAATTAGCTCGTATTATGAAGCAGTATGAGAAATAATATAGAATAGACAAAGAAACCGACATGTCTGAAGAGAATTCATGTCGGTTTTCTATTACTTTTTAGAGGAGGTTTTGCAATGACATGGACAAATGTGTTAGCCATGCTTGTATGGACTGGAGCAAGTGCAGTACTTTTATTTGCAATTATGTGGGTTGATTCAATTTTTACTAAATACAATGATTTAAAAGAAATAAAGAATGGGAATACAGCTGTAACAACTCGTTTCGTTATGAAATTATTCGCGCAAGGGTACATTTTATCTCAATCCATAACGAAAGCAAACGACTTATGGCAAGCACTACTTGCATCAGCAGTTTCTTTCGTTATTTTATTAGTAGTAGAAATGTTTATTGAATTTGTGTTAAAGAAAATGTCTGGTTTAGATTTAGAAGAAGGTACGAAAGAAGGCAGTGTTGCACATGCGATGTTGGCCGGATCATTACATATCGTTGGTGCACTTATTTTAGGTGCTTGTTTATAAAGAGAGAAGGAGGGGTAAATCATGAGTTTATTTAAACGAATTAAAAATATAATGAAGAGCCCAGAGCCGCCGAAACCAGAGAAAAGTTTGTTAACGTTAGCTCCTGGCGATATGATTGAAGTTTCATTAGTCATGTACGAATTAACTGGGAAAACGAGTATGCATTCTCGTAAAGAAATTGTTTTAACACTGCAAGATGGGAAAGATATTCGTTATTTAAAAATTGAAGATCGTGAAAATACGTATTACAAATTATATACACCAATCGATGGTCGTTTAGATTCAATTGATGAAGTTCCGACGACAATTGAAATGGATGATACAGAGTACCATATGGAAGAGCAATATAACGGACGTGTTGTTGTGATGGGGAAAACACCATTCTCTGCTTCAGAGGAACAGTACGTATGGGAATTCCAATCAGATAACCGAAAATTATTACGTATTGAATGGCAAAATGGTCGCACAATGATGTATGAGGGAGAAGCAATTATTCCTGCTGATGTACAAATTATAAGAGCAACGTAAGGGGGCGTAATCATGTCAAACCGATTGTTTACCATGATTAAATCGTTCGCGATCCCTATACTTGCTATCGTTCTATTACTTGTTGTTGCTGGATATGCCTTATCAGGTTGTCAAGGCGGACAGACAAAGTCGATTCAAGATCGTTATCCGCTAGAATCTGTCGCAAAAGAAGGTAAACAAGAATCTTACGTGTATAGGGCCGCCAATCGGTCAGTTCCTGAAGTCGCAAAGGAACTCATTAATGAAAGAGAACCGAAGCAAGCATCTAAAGAAGACGAAAATCAAATGTTCCTCGTTTATTCTGATAAGATTTATAACCTGCAAAAGGATAAAGAGAAACCTTCTGATACGTTAATTGAAATAAGTAATAAAGAATTTGTCCGTCAAAATTACCAACCATCCTTCCTGCAAGGATATATTATGGGGAGTATTTTAAACGATATATTCGGTTCACGAAAATCATCATACGGTGATTATCGCGGATATAATGACAGACAAAATCATAAACCGGTTATTCCAGAGAGACCGCCTACGAAAGAAGAAAAGAAAACCCCGCCTCCAATTACGAAGGAAGGGAAAGGATCTATCATTAAGCGAGGCGATAATGTAGATTCGAAACCTTCCGTAGGAGATACAGGAAGTATTACGAAAAAAGGAAGTAGTACACCTCCGCCTTCTACTGGAAGCAAAGGGAAAATTACAAAAACACCAGGTGGCTCGAGCGGATCAGATGTGAAGCCGAAATCATCTATTAAAACGCCGCCAAGGAATACATCTCCCCCGAAAACGAGGGTCGGTGGTTCAGGAAAGATTACGAAGCGAAGATAGTTAAAAAGATCGAAAAGTAGAATTTGCTTTTCGGTCTTTTTATTATGGAAATTAATTCCTTGTAGCTGATACAAGGAAGTTATAAGGAGGAGATTATTATGACTATATATAAGGTTTAGTTTGATTATGTTCCTCGTCTTATTCCTCAGTTTATTTATTAGCACAACGATGAAATTTTACTTTGTAGTAGGTATTCTATGGATACTATGTACATGTACTCTCTTTCTATATGTTCCGCTTCGTTTTCAACAAGAAGTGCCCGCCTTTCAAAAATACGTAGCATGGATTAAGAGAGGAAGAAGATGGGGAGAGTAAAAATATATGAGCGATTATTAGAATATATCGACCGCAACTTAATAATAAGAAGAGGGTGTGCCAAATTGTTGGCACACCCTCTTTATTCATAATGATTAATGAATATCACGTTTCTTAAAGTTACCGCCTTTTACTTCTGCTACGTCATAAACTGTAATAAAGGCATTTGGATCGATTTCATTAATCAAATCCTTCATTTTACTTTCTTCTAAACGGTTAATTACACAAGAAATTTCTTTAAATTTCTCTCTTGAATAACCACCGTATACTTCGTTATACGTTGCGCTTCGGCCTAAACGATCACGAATTGTTTCTACCATTAATTCAGGTTCTTTCGTGATGATTTTAAATGTTTTCGAACCACTTAAACCAACTTCAACGATATGAATGACTTTCGAAGCGATAAAGTAAGCAATTGCCGAAAGGATAGCTCCTTGAAGACCGAATACTGTTGATACGAAAATAAATACGAACATGTTTAAGAATAAAATAAGGTCACTTGTTCCAAAAGGTAACTTACGAGAAAGTAATACAGCTAGCATATCGATTCCATCTAATGCGCCGCCGTTACGTAATGCTAGTCCCATACCGAAACCGATAATAATACCACCAACAACTGTAACGAGTAGTGTATCGCCTTCAATAATAGTAGGTATTCCGTGCATAACAACGGTACCTATTGCTAATGAAGCAATCCCGATAATAGAATAAATTGCAAAGCTTTTACCTATTTGTTTATATCCTAACCAAACGAAAGGAATGTTAATAACTGCGATTAGAGCTCCTAATGGCAATCCAAATAATCTTGAACTAACGATACTTAAACCAGTCACACCACCGTCTGATACGTTATTTGGAATTAATACCGCTTCTAATCCGTATGCTGTGATAAATGCCCCAATAATAATCATCAAAGCTTTTGAAGCGATTTTTAGCTTATTGGGCTTGTTTTTGATAATTTTCTCCATGTAATTTCCTCGTTTCAAACTAGTTTCTTATTTGTTACGTAATTCACACCTAAATTTCATTTTAACATTTAATGTGAAAAATTTCTCCTTTAATGGATGTATGCAGGGAATATTATCACCATATTATCTTTAAAATATTTTTGAAATAAGTATAAGAAATCCCATCCTTATGAAAGGATGGGAGAATGTTAAGAAACAATAAAACTAAGGACTGTTAGGAATAAAGCGAAACCTAAAATAGTCCCGCACACTTTCATATGGCGCTTACGTCCTATTACAACAATTGCGACATATTCACGAATCATTGCGTTAGGCCAGTAATAAAATGCTGTTTTTGATCCAATTCCCTGGCTATTAAGACCAGCTTGTCTTGCATATATACCAGCACGGAAAAGATGGAAGTTGTTCGTTGTAAAGATACTTCTATACTTACCTTCTGGTTTTAAAGAATCCATAATTTCTTTAGAGAACGACATGTTTTGATATGTGTTGACAGAGCGATTTTCCTGTACTGTATGTTCAAACGGAATTCCTTTTTCAACAGCATATTTTTGCATTGCTTCTGCTTCAGGAAGACCTTCATCTGGACCCTGTCCACCAGAGAAAATGATTGTTGGTGGTGCATTTACAGAGGCTTGTTTCCAATAAAAGTCGATTGCTTTATTAATACGACTTGCAAGTAAAGGTGGTACTTTATCATTAATTAAGCCACTACCAAGAACGATGATGAAATCTTGATTACGTCTTGGTCTATTGAATTGATATAAAAAATATGCGCTTAAGAAGTTAGACAAATGTACAAAGAAATACATAGTTATAAGCGAAATCGCAGTAAAAATAAATTGAAAATGCTCTGAGAATAAATTTGCTGGATTTATGATAGCGAGCATAATAAAGAATAAAATCCCTAAAGCAGCAATTAAAGTTAAAGAGTTTGTGAAGCGTCTTCCTTCACGTTGCATTAAAATTTTTGCATTAAGAAATAGTCCAAACATTAAAGCGACTATAGCAAAAGGTATCATTACAATTAGCGCTAACATGGGAATAATAACGATAAAATGTAAAGAGTTACTACCAGACTCATATGAGGCTATAGCGCAAAATAATAGAAATGAACAGAAAAAGGCATTAAATAAAAAGCCATTTATTATTTTTCGTGGATCTTTTAAATATGAGATAAGAAAAATAATAAACAATATAAGAGGAATGATTCCAAAATACATAAATATAGTACACCTCAATTTGTAAAAGAATTTGACATACCTTTTATATTACATGATTTTATAATTAAAAATGAAAGGAAAAATGATTTTGAATTTTCTCAATAAAATGTATGGATACATATGTTAAAATGTATGTAAGGCGATATATTAAAAGTAAAATGGTTGAAAAGGCACTCTATGGAGTGTCTTTTCTTTTTTTCATGTAATTATGCATATTATATTTATTTTCAAATGAAGAGGATTAAAATATAAGTGGTAGGCAGACTATATAAAGCAGAATTTCTTACAAACATTTCCCTCTACTTTTTGTATCTAACAATCGTATAACAATAAATAATTCTGTTTTATAGTGTCTGTTTATGAAAGGTGTCTTCTTTGAAGACGCCTTTTTGTTGTTTAGTATAGATAGTTTCTACTGTTTACATAGTGGAAACTATCTATACTAAACATTAGCAATCTTCCGTATAAACATTATCAATTTACTATATATTCCAGTGGTGTTAACCTACATATGAAAGGCTTTCTTTTTCAAAATATTACCCCTAATAAATTTTTGAAGAAGTCAACTGTCTCCAAAATTGCCATTCATGCTTAGCAAAAAAGAATCCTGCTGGATTCTTTTTTGTGTTCGACATAATGTGACAAAATATATTAGAATAATTTGTTATATTGTTAAATGATTATTATAGGAAAGAGAAGGAGACTCAAATATGGGATTTAAAAAATTAATTTTAACAGGTGCAATTGTTGCAACTACAGCATTTACTTCAATTGGAACAGCACAGGCAAGTGCAGATTTTAAAGATGTTCCAAACAATCATTGGTCTTATAAAGCAATTATGGATTTAGCAAATAAAAACGTTGTTGCTGGATACGGAAATGGGATTTTTGGATTTGGTGATGATGTAACACGTGAGCAAGTTGCAGCTCTTATGTTCCGTCATTTAAAACCGACAGTAAAAGAACAGTATAACAATCCGTATAAAGATGTTACGGATCGTTCAACTATGTTTAAAAAAGAGATTCTTGCTTTAACAGAGATGGGTGTATTCGTTGGAGATAACACAGGAAAATTTAGACCGAAAGATTCGTTAACTCGTGAAGAAATGGCACAAATTTTGACAAGGGGATTCCAATTGCAAATAAGAGGGGATCATAATTTCCCGGATGTAGATAGAAATGGATGGGCGAATCCTGCGATTACTGCAATAAAATCAAATTATATTACGGCTGGAACTGGTGATGGTAAATTCGCACCTAAAATGCATGTAAGTCGTGAGCAATACGTTCAGTTCTTATATAATGCAACGTTACCATTTGAAGAAAGACCAGGAGCAAAACAACCACAACCAGAAGTGAAGCCTGAAGTAAAACCGGATCCGAAACGCTTTGCTAATTGTAAAGAAGCAAACGATGCTGGATATTATGATATTACAAGAGAGAGTCCGTATTATGGTAAGCATTTAGATCGTGATGGCGATGGAATTGCTTGTGAAAGAAATAAAAAAGGGAAATAAGAAAAAGCACTCAGTCTGAGTGCTTTTTCTTATTTGTACATGCTATTTTTTTAGGCGATTCTCATAAAATAAAAGTAACGAAATGAAAGTAGGTGACAAAATGCCATCAGTTGTGGAAGGCGTTATTATTGAAAACTGTAACGGAACAATTAATTTAGGAGATAAATATAACGTGCAGCCGATTGAAAAAACGAAAGCTTATAATGGATCAGGATCATCGAATACAGGAAAAAAAGTACAAACATTTAGTGGTATTAGTACAGCAGATGTAAGGGATAGCGATGCGAACGATCAAGGAATACAGTTTACTTTATAGATAAATATGTAAAATTGCATAAAATGATGAACTTGCCCTGTGCTACAATCTAGCTGTGAGCTGTTCATGATTCTTCTGTATTATAGTTGTTAGATTGGAAATATAACATCTTATCAAAAATCATACGTACAAAAAAGGCACTTCAAACGAAGTGTCTTTTTTATTTTAGTGATACCCTTTAGCAGAGTCTTTATGAATTTTATTTTTAAAGATACTGTAGCTCCAAAGTTGATATCCAATAACAATTGGTACCATAACCATTGCAACGAAGAACATAATTTTTAAGTTTAATTGACTACCAGCTGCGTTATATAACGTTGTACTATAAGCGTCGTTAATACGAGATGGCAACATTCTTGGGAACATACCTGCAAATCCAGTTGTCATAAACATTGCGATTGTTAAGCAAACGAATGTGAATGCAAGACCGATTTTATGTTTGTACACCATAATAAGTGCGAGTACACTCATTAACATTGCAAGTACTGGCAGAATGAATAGTACAGGATATTCTGTGAAGTTTTGGAATAAATTTGTACGATTTGCAGTTGCTACATAGAAAATAGCTAAAATAATAGCAGCTGCCATTGAAAATGGTCTTGCGATTTTATAAGCACGATCAGATACTTCACCAGTCGTTTTAATTATAACCCAAAGGGCACCAGATACGACGAATATAGCTGTGAAGAACAGACCTCCTAAAATACCGTAATGATTTAATAAGCTAAGTAAATTTCCTTCATAGCCATTTTTTCCGATTTGTAGTCCGTAATAAAGGTTAGCGAACGTAACTCCGAATAAGAAGGCGATTAGGAAACTACCAATTGTAAATGCCCATTTACAAGTTTTTTGCCAAATTGGTGAATCGTCTTTATGCATAAATTCAAGTCCAGCAGCACGAGCAAACAGTGCGAGTAATACTAAAAATAGTGGTGTATATAAATAACTAAACATATTTGCATACGTGACTGGGAAGGCAGCAAATGTTGCGCCACCAGCTGTAATTAACCATACTTCATTACCACCCCAGAATGGGCCAATTGCTTCTTGTAATTGATTTCGTTCTTGTCGGTCTTTCGCAACGAAAGGAAAAATCATTCCGTTACCAAGTGCATACCCATCAAGAATGAAGTAAACTGTCCAAATCACGCCCCATAAACCAAACCAGATGATTGCAAGCATATCATGAGACATGAGCTGCACCTCCTTCAGTAGCAGGTTCTTCTAATGCTGCTGGTCCTTTTTTCGCGAACTTTAGCATTAAGTATACGTCTGCGATTAAAAGTAAAGTGTAGAACAAGATTAAACTAATTAATGAGAACCAAATTTGTGGAACAGATATAGGTGATACAGATTCTGCTGTACGCATTAGTTTATAAACTGTCCATGGTTGACGACCTACTTCGGCAACAATCCAACCAGCGTTAATTGCGATATATGGTAGTAAGACCGACCATATTGTGATTTTTAAATAACGTTTTGAGTTTTCTAGTTTTCCTTTTCGGTTTAAGTAGAAACCGTACCAAGTTAATGCCATAAAGAACATACCAAGTGCAACCATTAAGCGGAAGCTATAGTACACGAGGTTAACATTTGGACGTTCATCTTTCGGGATATCCTTTAAACCAACAATTTCGCCATCAAATGAGTTTGTATAGAAGAAACTCCCTAGTTTCGGAATCGTAAGGAATTCAAAGTTCTTTTCGTTTTTCACATCAGGAATTTGAACAATCGAGAAGCCTTGTCCTTTTCCAGTTTCCCAAACCGCTTCCATCGCAGCTCCTTTTGCTGGTTGATATTTAGCTGCTGATACACCAGACTGATGACCCATAAACGGTGTAACAGTTGCAGCGAATAAACCTAACATTAAACCAAACTTAAATGATTTTTTGAAGAATTCAACTTCATTTTTGCGTAATAAATGATAGGCACTAATTGCCATAACGAAGAAAGCACCAACGATATAACAACCAATTACAGTATGGAAGAACATGTTCCAAGCATATGGATTTGTCACAAGTGCCCAGAAATCACTTAATTCAGCGCGGCCGTTACGTACGACGTAGCCAACAGGGTTTTGCATAAAGCCGTTTGCTGTAATAATCCAAAGGGCGGAAATATTTGTTCCAAGTGCAACCATCCACATACAGAAGGCACGGAACTTTGGTGAAATTTTGTCTTTACCGAATAACCATATTCCCATGAAAGTAGATTCTAAGAAGAAGGCAACGAGTGCTTCGATTGCGAGAGGTGATCCGAAAATATCTCCCATATATTTGGAGTACTCAGACCAGTTTGTTCCAAATTGGAATTCCATCGTAATCCCAGTTATAATCCCCATTACGAAGTTAATTGTAAATAATTTACCCCAGAAATTTGCCATTTTGCGGTATGTTGGATTCAATGTGCGGGCGTATTGAGTTTCCATACATGCTACTAAAATAACAAGTCCGATTGTCAAAGGTACAAATAAAAAGTGATAAAAAATAGTAATTGCAAATTGAAAACGACTCAGTAACAGAACGTCGGACATAATAAATATTCACTCCTTTTTTACATTATCTACAATCAGTTTATAGTGAAAAAACGTTTTAAATAGGGGGGACTTGTTACAAAGGTGTGTGTATATTTTGAAAGAATTATGTCGGTTATCTGAAAATATCTTATTTTTACTATAAAGCAATATCCTTTTTGAGTTTTTTAAATTTTGGTACACTATATAAGTAATGTAAATGAGAGAAAAGAGGGTTCTTTACTATGAAGTCATTAGAAGAGATTTTACAATACAATGAAAAATTTGTTGAAGAAAAAAAATATGAAGAGTACGAAACAGGTAAATTTCCAAACAAAAAGATGGTAATTATCTCTTGTATGGATACTCGTCTTGTTGAATTATTACCGAAAGCGATGAATATGCGTAACGGTGATGTGAAAATTATTAAAGTAGCAGGCGCTGTTATTTCCCATCCGTTCGGAAGTATTATGCGTAGTATTTTAGTTGCTGTATACGAACTTGGTGCTGATGAAGTTTGTGTAGTTGGCCACCATGATTGCGGTATGGCTAAAATTCAAGCGAGCAGTACAATCGAGAAGATGAAAGAGCGCGGTATCACAGAAGAGAAATTAGATACACTTCGTTATTCTGGAATCGATTTAGAAAGATTCCTACAAGGATTCTCTAGTGTAGAAGAAAGTGTAGAACATAGCGTATCAATACTTCGCAACCATCCATTACTTCCTGAAGAAGTACCTGTTCACGGTCTTGTTATAGATCCTGACACAGGAAAATTAGATTTAGTTGTGAATGGTTACGATAATTAAGAATTTACTTTGTCATCCTTTTTATCTGGGACAGGATCAAATCCTCCCGGGTGGAAAGGGTGACATTTTAATATCCGCTTACAAGTTAGCAAAAAACCTTTTAGGGCACCATGTTTTTGAAATGCTTCTAATCCATAATGCGAGCAAGTTGGATAAAAGCGGCACGTTGGTGGTGTCATTGGAGAAATGAATTTTTGATAGAAGCGTATAATCCAAATAAAAATCTGTTTCATAATGGTCTCCTTTTCCGCATAGTCTTAAAGTATTATAGCACGACTGTACATAATACTTTACTAATGTTGATTTCCGTTATATCATATTGGATATAACGGAATTAAATTAAAAGCGGGAGAGATGTTGTATGCCATCAGTAGAAAGCTTTGAATTAGATCATACGATTGTAAAGGCGCCTTATGTAAGACATTGCGGAGTTCACAACGTAGGAAGTGACGGTATTGTAAATAAATTTGATATTCGTTTTTGCCAACCGAATAAACAAGCAATGAAACCAGATGTTATTCATACGTTAGAACATTTATTAGCATTTAATTTACGTAAATATATTGATCGTTATCCGCATTTTGATATTATCGATATTTCACCAATGGGCTGCCAAACAGGATATTATCTTGTAGTAAGCGGAACACCAACGGTTCGAGAAATTATTGATTTATTAGAACTAACATTAAAAGATGCGGTTCAAATTACAGAAATTCCAGCTGCAAATGAAACACAATGTGGTCAAGCGAAGCTTCACGACTTAGAAGGAGCTCAACGCTTAATGAACTTCTGGTTAAGCCAAGATAAAGATGAACTTGAGAAAGTGTTTGGATAGAAAGAAAAACTGCCTGTGAAAGGGCAGTTTTTTTATTTGTAGAAATGTATGTTATGAAGAGTATTGACTTTAACGTATACGTCAAAGTTTATAGTAGGGATAAATAAAGTAAGTAAAGGGAGGAAATGATGGATAAGTATAGCATTGGCGAAATTTCAAAAGAAACGAATGTAACGACGAGAACACTTAGATATTATGAGGAAATTGGATTGTTAAGACCGTCTTATGTTGCTGACTCAGGATATCGTTACTATTCAAAAGATGATGTAATTACATTGCAGCAAATCACAACTTTTAAAAAGCTTGGTTTTAAGCTTTCAGAAATAAAAGGAGTATTAAAAGAAGCAAAGGGGATTTCAGAAGAAGAAAGATGGAAGAATGCGATTCAAAATGAAATTCAAACAATACAAGGGGAAGTAAAAAGATTACAGGATTTAGAAAAGCTACTATATACAACATTTCATTCCATTGAATTAACAGGAGAGCTTAGAACAGAAGATTTAATGTTATTTATAAAATCAGTACAGGGAATTGATCAGAGGGAGAAATTTTGGAAAAGATATTTTAATGAGGAAGAGCAGCAGATTATTCAGGGCTTACCAACATTTGAAGAAAACGATAAAAGAACGAAAGAGTGGCTGCAAGTATTAAGAGAAATTCGCGAGCGTATAAATGAACCAGTAGATTCACCAGAAGTTCAACAATTGGCGGAGAAAGTAGTGGCTTTTTCCATGCATATATTTCAAGAAGATGAACAATTAATAAATAAGTATTGGGAATTAATTAGACCTGAAGAGGGGGAGATTGCAAAAGTATATGGACTTGATTCGGAAACAATGAAGTATATAGATGAAATGGTAGATTATTATTTGAAAAAGGAGGAAGATAAATGACAGCTATGCAAAAAGAGAAGCTATATGGAAAGGAGCACGCACGATTAGAGCGGCAATACTTTTGTAAACATGTGGGCATTTTCATTCTTGCGCAGCTTTTATTTATTTTTCTAATAGGGCTTGTACCAGCTCAAGAGTTACCAAGTGGATCTTATATTCTTCATATGAAAGAATGGATTTTGAATAAACAAATAGGCTTTTATAAAAATGAAACTATTAATACCATTATCAGTGTTTGGACATCGGTACTTATGATTCATTTTATATGGGCGATGTCCTACATTCTTTTTCCAAAAAAGAAACGTAGCTCTTCAAAACAAGAAATACGACAAGAGGTAAAAGAAGAAGTGAAAAAGAAAAAGGAGATTAGTACAAATAGGGCGTGGCTGTATTTAGTATTTGGAGGCTTAATCGAAATATATTGGGCAACGGGATTAAAAACAAATTCGATGAGTATTTTGACACTTATTGCAATTTTAGTTAGTTTTCATCTATTAATTGAAGCAACTAAAAGAATCCCAATTGGAACGGCATATGCAGTATTTACTGGAATTGGGACAGTGGGAACGATAGTAGTAGATATTTTATATTTTAAAGAGCCGTTCTCATTTATTAAAATTTTCCTTGTTTGTTTATTAGCACTATTTATTATCGGATTGAAATTTAGTGGTGACAAGGAAGAGGTGAAATAAAATGGCGTGGATGTATTTAATTATAGCTGGGCTTTTTGAAATTGTCGGTGTAATTGGGATAAAGAAAGTAGCAAAAGATAATAA
Organism: Bacillus sp. FSL M8-0063; assembly: GCF_038005545.1. NCBI lineage: Bacteria > Bacillati > Bacillota > Bacilli > Caryophanales > Bacillaceae > Bacillus > Bacillus sp. FSL M8-0063. Next base: position 4,279,791 of record NZ_JBBOTJ010000001.1, on the reverse strand, counting down.
TTGGACGAATAATATTATTTTAATAGGTGGATTTATTATTAGTTTTCAATTTTTAACGATGGCACTCCAAGAAATTCAGTTATCAATTGCATATGCAGTTTGGACTGGGATTGGGACGCTCGGGGCAGCAGTTGTCGGTATTTTATTCTTTCAAGAGCCGAAAAATGCTTTTCGGATTATTTGTATCGTTGGAATTATGGGGACGATTATTGGGTTGAAAATGGTGAGTTAAAGAAGAGCAAAACATGCTCTTCTTTTTTATGAAAGTATACTAGACACCCCAACATATAAAATAAAGGCAGAACCGAGAAAATAAACAAATGCTTTTGCTTTTTGCCGCTCTTTTATTTCATCGATTCCAAAAAGGATAAACATAATACTCAAAAGGATAAAAACGTAGGGTAAAAGCATAGGGATATTTGCGAAGAAGCTAAATAGGGCGAGAATAAGAGCGATAGTAGCTATTATAATTCGAATGTTTTTAAACATATAATCCTCCTTTAAAAGAACATTATAAATGGAATAACAAAAACAATCGTAAAAAGACTTAAACCGATGCTAATAGCTCCAATTTGTTTTTGTTGTTTTTGAATCGTCTCAATTCCTACTAAAATGCCATATAAACTAAAGAGGAACAAAATGATAGGTGAAAAGGTTTGAAAGTTCATTGTAAATGTGCTGTATAAACATAAGATCAAAGTAATAAAAACGATGGTTAGCTGTAATTTTCTTATATGCACTTTAACCTCCTAGTAGAAAGATAGTTATTGAGAGACAAAAATTATAATAGCAACGCTTAAAGTGAATACGCCAGAAAAGAAGGAGAGTGTACTATGTACTTTCTTTTGTTTCTGTTTTTCTTCTGCGCTCAGGATGAAGGTCATAATAGATAAGGCGATGAGCATATAAGGCATTGTAACAAGTGCGTTTGTAAATATTACGGATAGGGCGAGAACGATGACGACAAGACGGATATAATGCGAAAGGTTTTTAGCATACAAATCTCCACCTTTTTAAATAAATTATTTACCGAAATAGTTCTGAGAAGCTAAGAAATAAAGCACCGGCTCCAGCTATGAAAGCAAGTATGCTGCTAGATTGTCTATGTTTTTTTATTTCTCCTAGCGCTACAGTGAAAGCCATTAATCCTAAGAAAAAGAACATATAAGGCATCATTTCTCTATTGCCAGTAAAAAATCCATAGATTGCTATACATAAAGCGATAAGTGAAAAAGTAATCTGTATCCCTTTTAGCATATATACCTCCAGTTATTTTATATAGTTGATAATGAGAACAATCAAAATGAAGCCTTTTTCCTTATTTGTTCAATGGTAATAAGAAACAGTAAAGTCCCTAATAGAAATTGTGAAAGTAGTAGAAAGTTATGTTGACCTGCCAGTAAACGAATACTGAATATGATGTGGGCTAAAATAAGTAGTATATGAAGCGTATTATGAATTCTTCTTGCTGTTTTTTGTATAAGGGTTATCTTCTGGCTTATCAACAGAATGTTTATAAGCGTAGCCTTTATTAATTGTCATGACGGAGAGTACTAGTATGACTAGGACGATTATAATACCGATAATTAATATTTTGAACATGGAATCCCTCCTTTTCTTTATTTTACATAATTTTGTAATTGATGAAAACAATAGAAATTAAAAGGATGAAAGAAGGGTGTTACATGGAGACGAAAAAAACATATTATATATCAATAGGAAACGGTCAAATTTCGCAAGTGAAGACGGCGGATACGTATAATTTTGAGGTTTCCGCAAGTGATGAGGAAATTACGGAGTTAAGAGAGTACTTTGATCAAGCATATGTAGAGGATTTAGGTTCATTTGTACGTTCTCACGTTCCATTTGTTGAGTATCATCACGATTCGAATAATGACCGATATGATGAACAACTACAAAAAGCATATAAAATGATTTACGATTTAGGAAATCATGAGACGAAAGAATTAGTCGCGCAAATGGGAATAATCAATGGATTGTAATTGGATAATATTATGCAGAAAAGCGAGAATATGCTACAATTTGTGGTAGGAAAAACTTGTAACCATCAATAGGGGAGTAATGGCATGTACAAATTTAAAGATTATTACCACAACACTGTACAATTATCGTTTGAACGTTATCCATTTTCTCCTGAGCCAAAGCATGTTTGGGTTGTATGCCGGTACGGGGATCAATGGTTATTAACGCATCATTTACGTCGCGGTCTTGAATTTCCAGGTGGTAAAGTAGAACTAGGGGAAACACCGGAAGAAGCGGCAGTTCGAGAGGTTCATGAAGAAACTGGCGGCATAGTTTCTGATTTAACTTACTTAGGACAATATAAAGTATCTGGAAAAGACAAAATAATCATTAAAAACATTTATTTTGCAACAATTAGTGCGGTAGAAGAACATACGCATTACGAAGAAACGAAAGGATCTGTTTTATTAACAGACATTCCTGACAATATTAAAACGGATAGAAAATTTAGCTTTATAATGCGTGACGATGTACTGGCGCGCACGATGAAACATATAGAAGAAATCGGCTGTTTTACGAAGTAAAGTGGCCGGTTTCTTTTTTTGTGTGCAAGAATAAATGTAAATATATATTTACATCATTTTGGGTATATTATACAATTTTGTAAAGATATATTTGCGTTTTAGGAGGGGAAAGATGGATAAAGGAAAAGAAACGACTGTTACTGTTTCGATGGTTAAATTAAATTTCTATTCATGCTGTATAGCATTCGCTCTGGCGATTGGAGTTAGTTTTTTACATTCACTTCTTTCAGGCGGGTTTCAAATTGAAATTACGTTACCAACCCTGTTTCTTTTTATTATCGCAATGATTGTTCTCGTTTGTATTCATGAAGCGATACATTTAATAGGGTTTCGCTATATCGGAGGCGTTCCATGGAGTGAACTGAAATGGGGCGTTAATTGGAAATTAGGTGTTGCATATGCTCATTCTAAACAGGCGATTACAGTAAAGCAAATGAAGAAAGTGTTAATGCTGCCGTTTTTACCAACTGGAATTTTGCCAATTGTAATTGGGTTAGCTACGAACGTGCAATCCATCTCATTTTTAGGGATTTTACTAACAGCAGGTTGTATCGGTGACATTGCTCTATATCAAAAAGTATCAAAGTTTCCAGAGGATGCGCAAGTTAAAGATCATCCGAGTAAACCGCAGTTTACAGTATATGAATAATAAAGGAAGGGGAGGCGTTTTTGAAAAACGGCCTCTTTTTTGTTTGTCAGCTTTTGTCGGTAAGTCGATATATTGTAAAAATCGCTAATATAATTTTCTAGAGATTGGCGCCGATCTACTAATGTTCCATCTAAGTCGAAGAAGACTGCTCGAATCATGGCCCCCCTTACAGTTTATTTAATTAAGTATCGCATATTCGTTAGAAATTGATTATGATATTTTTGTAGAATGGAACGACGGAGGTTTATATGAAGAGACTGTATGGCAAGTTAGTAGGGGTTATCGTCGCAATTGGTTTAATAGCAGGATGCGATAGTTCTATGAAGAGTGTGAAGGAAAAAGAAGTTTGTAAAACAGAAGAAGAATGCGTGGAAATAGGAGATAATAAACTTCAAAAAGTATATGAAAAAATAGATGGATTATCTGAGCTTGAAGCAGTAGAAGATTATGATATAGAAGAGCATGAAAATGCGGATATGAAAGGGGCAGAGCAGAAAAAAGAGGATGACGAAAATTATTTCTTTTTAGCTTCTTATTATATTGATGGTGATGAAATTGTAGATCCTTATTTTGAAAAAATAGAACGAAAACGTTTAAATAAAGTATTCGCTGAAGATAAAGAAGCGAAAGAAGAGGTGCTACAACAGCGTCAAGATAGAGGGTATCATGAAGACTTATGGGATATGTATCGTACTCTCATTCCAGCTCAATATCGCGGGAATATAACAGAATTTGATTTAATAACGGACGGTTATGACGGTGTTGTTGCTCACGTTATGCCTAGTATGGAGAATCCGAAAGATTGGATTCTTAGCTTAGATACGCTTGATTCGGCGGTAAATATCGATGAAGTGATGAAAACATTAATTCATGAGACGGCTCACGTGTTGACGCTCGGGTATAAGCAAATACCAGTAGATGAAAAGTATGTAAAGGATTTTGAAGAAGATAAAGATATTTCAACATACCGAAATAACTGTGAAACTCTTTTCTTACAAGAGGGATGTGCGAAGGAAAAATCTTATATTAATCAATTTTATAACTCTTTCTGGAAGGACATTGAGCAGGAGTGGACAGAAATGAAAGTGGAAGAAAGTGAAGAAACTCAAATTGAATTTTTTAAAGAAAAGCATGAGGAGTTTGTATCACAGTATGGAACGACAAATGTAGCGGAAGATATTGCAGATACGTTTACAGCATTTATTTTGCAAGATTCAAAAAAGGTGAAAGAAGGATCGGAGTTAAAGTATAAAAAAATTGCGTTCTTCTATCAGTTCCCTGAGCTTGTAAAAATGAGAGCGGAAGTGTTGTCGGGGTTATATGATGTTTCGAAAACGATAGAGTAACAAAGCGGACAATGACAATAATGAGAGGTATATATTTTTGCCAATAAAACGTAAAGAATTTTAGTTCTTTGCGTTTTTTTATGTTGATAAAATTGAAAATTCTGTCTTTTTGTAAAAAAGAAGAAGGAACTGAAGCTTTAAAAGAGAATTAGTATAAAAATGTCACAAATTAGACACAATTATAATGCGCATATTGTAGGGACTATAAGTTTACTCTCAAGGAGGTAATGAAACGTATGAAAACGATTCTTGCGGTTGCTGGTCTCATTTGGGTAATGTCTCACGGTTTTCCGATTTTTGAAGGAGAGCAAATTCGTAGTGCATTAAATAAAAAGTATGATGATTATCATGTAATAGATCGAAAAGAAAATGTCGTTACAGTACGTGTGAAAGATTGTTTCCATACAGTTACGGTTGCGGATGGAAACGTTACAAATGAAACAAAGATGTGTGATAAAAGGTAAAGAAAGAAGCTGACTATAGTCTATCGCCCTAAGTCAGCTTCTTTTTCGTTTTCCAATTAGAAGTTTTTCAAATGCCTCAACAAACACATACATAAGTGTTGCGAGGACACAGGTGAGTAGTACGCTCAGTAAGACGAGCGTGAAATTAAATACTTGGAATCCGTAGCTAATTAAGTAGCCAAGACCTTGTTTAGAGACGAGAAGTTCGCCGAATATAACACCGACCCATGATAAACCAACGTTCACTTTTAACGTTGAAATAATTGCTGGGAAGGATGCAGGGAGAACGACTTGCTTATAACATTGCCATTTATTCGCGCCAAATGTGTCCATCACTTTTATATAGTTAGAATCGACTTCTTGAAATGCGCTGTAAATAACGAGAATGGTAATGATGATGGAAATGATTACCCCCATTGCAATCGACGAAGAAATATTTGGACCGAAGATTACAATGATAATAGGTCCAAGTGCCACTTTTGGCATGGCGTTTAGGACGACGAGATAGGGGTCGAGCACGCGAGCGAGAAGTGGCATCCACCAAAGAAAAGTAGCGATAATAGCACCGAGCACTGTTCCAAGAATGAAGCCTACTCCTGTTTCAAGTAATGTCGTCCATATGTGAACCCAAAGCGAACCGTCAATCCATTTACTAAGGAAGAGATCCCAAATGCTTGAAGGAGAGCTAAAGAGTAAAGGATCAATCCACTCTTTTTTGCTAGCTATTTCCCATAGTGAAAAGAAAAGAATGAGCAGTAAAAACTGTAAAGAGCGTGCTAACCATGCGCGCCTACGTTCTTTCTTCCGAAACTGTTCATGTAGTTGCTTTATATTATCCAAGTCGCTCCAGCTCCTTCCATATATCTTGGAAGAGGGATGGGAAGTCATGGTGGTGGCGTGATTCTAACGGTGATAAGGAACGGATGCTTTCTGGGACGATAAATGTTTTTGCAATTTTTCCAGGATTCGCTTGTAGTAAATAAATACGATCACTCATCGCAATGGCTTCTTCAATATCGTGTGTGACAAGTAGTGATGTTTTTTTATAGTTACGTAATAATGTGAAGACGAGATTTTCTAGTTTCAACTTCGTTTGATAATCGAGAGCTGAAAAAGGTTCATCTAGCAATAAAATTTTCGGATCGGTCGCTAACGTTCGAACGAGAGCGGCACGTTGACGCATACCGCCGGACAGTTCACGAGGGTATTGCTCTTCTACATCATGTAGACCGACTTGCTTTAAAAGTTGTAAAGTATGTTTTTTCGTCTGTTCATTGTAAAGTTTTCGAGTGTGAAGTCCAAGCATAATATTTTCTTCAATTGTTTTCCAAGGGAACAAGTAATCTTGCTGCAGCATATACCCCATAGATGAAGTTTTTGTTGTAATGGGCTCACCATCTAAAAAGACGATGCCTTCAATTGGATCAAGTAACCCGGCAATAATGGAGAGGAGTGTTGTTTTGCCGCAACCACTTGGACCGAGTATAGAAATAAATTCGCCTTCTTCCACTTGTAAACTCATGTCTTCGAGAATCAATTTAGCATTCTCTTTTGCGAAAAAGCAGTGAGAAACGTTACGTATTTGTAAAAAACTCATACACTTCGCCTCTATTTCTTAATAACGCTTTCGGCAATTTTTGTATTGACGAGCGCTTCATGTGGAACTTCTTTTTGTAATTCGCCAGCTTCTTTCATAATCGTTTGGAGCTGTTTCCATTCTTCAGCATCTAATAGCGGATTTGTCGCATAAGAATGTTGCTTTTTATAACGTTCAATTACTTTTACTGTAATGTCCTTTGAAGTGTCTTTAAATAACGGAGAAACGACATCAGCAATCTCCTCTGGACTATGTGTATCAACCCATTGTTGTGCTTTATAGAGCGCACGTGTGAATTTTTCAGCAGCATCTTTATCTTTCTTTAAGAAGCTTTCTTTTGCCATGAACGTTGTATACGGAACAGTTCCAGATTCATTTCCGAACGAAGCGACGATAAACCCTTTTCCTTCTTTTTCGAATATACTTGCAGTCGGTTCAAAGAGCTGTACAAATTCCCCAGTACCAGATGCAAAGGCACTTGCAATGTTAGCAAATTCGATGTTTTGAATTAAGTTTGTATCTTTGTGAGGATCAATGCCATTTTTCTTTAAAACGTATTCTCCAACCATTTGCGGCATGCCGCCTTTACGCTGTCCTAAAAACGTAACACCTTTTACGTCATTCCAATTAAAAGAGTCTAATTTTTTACGCGAAACTAAAAATGTTCCGTCTGTTTGTGTAAGTTGTGCGAAGTTAATGATAGGGTCTTTTGCACCTTGTTGATGAACGTAAATAGACGTTTCAGAACCGACGAGAGCAATATCAATTCCGCCAGATAATAGGGCGGTCATCGTTTTATCTCCGCCAGCTGTTGTTTGGAGGTCAATATTTAATCCTTCATCTTTAAAAAATCCTTTTTCAATCCCGACATATAACGGGGCGTAGAAGAGAGAATGGGTAACTTCGCCGATGCGAATGTTTTGCGTTTGTTCTTTCGTACCTTCCTTTTTACTACTGCAAGCAGCAAATGTGAAAACAGCTAGTAACATGATGCAAAAAACAGCTATTAATTTTTTCACTATATGACACCTCCTAGAAGTCACTCTACAAGCATGATATGTAGGTAAGTGCCCATATGTGAGTGTGGATAGCAGGAATTTTTTGGGTGATAAAGAAGTACAAATATAAGGGGTGATAAAATGGATTACGAATATGATGATAGCGTACATTTACATCTTGATTATTTCGGAACAGAATGTGATATGGAATCGATTGCTTATAAGCGGAAGAATGAAGACGTGTGGGATGTGTATTTTAATTTTGGGACATATGGTCTTCAGAAAGATGAGATCGAGACAGGTAGATTTATGGACGAATATGCTGGTCATTACGTTTTTTCTGTACATGCTCGTGATCTTAGCTGGGAATTCGGAAGTGCTCAATTTGAAGAGTGGGTTTTGAGAAATCAAATAGTAGAAAAATCGCTGCAAAAATAGGGAGGAATTTTGTGGTCGATTTTCTCATTTTCTTGTTCATTTTCGTAATCGGATTTTTTATTATGCAAGTACTCGTTTATCGATTTGCAAAGAAAAATATTCAAAAATATACAAAAATAAAATGGATTCATATGTGGCTAGAGATGAATATGAAGAAGGGCCCGAGATTAGATCTTTTTGATTTTGTAGTTATCGTACTTGTATGTATTATATGGAAAGTATGGATGTCTTCTCTTATATAATACATATGCTCATGTCTGTTAGAATGAAGGAGAACCTGTCAGTGTTGGTAGGTTCTTTTTTTATGGTAATAATTTTGTGAAGCATAGTTCATTTATGCTGTTAGAATATAGAGCGAAGAAGTTTTATCCCGTTCAATCCTGAATGGTTCGGGCTTATTAAAATTTCACTGTATTTTTAAGGGGAAATTAAGGATACATGTGTATATTACAAGCACATAGGGAGACTAGCTGCATACAAATATGGTATTTTGTATAGGACAATATGTTTGTGGATGCGAGACGAAGGGGCAAAGGAAAGAGGGAATAAATTGCGTTTTGATTTTTTAACACGACAACGAAGAAGAGATGAATTTTATCTTAGTTTTTCTCCTCAGCAGTCGAGGAAGAACCTATTAATTTCTATCATTCTTAGTGGAATGTGGGCAATCTGTTTAGAAACGCTGTTTTTTGTTATGTTAAGATCTTTCGAATTCGAGAGAACTAAAGAATTTTTTAATGGGAAAATACAGCTAAGTATACTCATTATTGTTTTATGGAGTGTACTACTATACATCATTCATTTAAATAAAGGCATCAGTCATAAGCTGAGGCCGGCTATTCGAGTTTATGTTGTATTATTTTTAATTGCTCATACAATGAATTGGATGTATATCATAGTGCAGGAGGATATGAACCTTATAGTAGTAAATACATGGGTGTATTTACAATATGGACAGTATATATTAAGCCTATTATTTATTTATATGGTATACGTTTTTGCATATAATTTGCTTGGAAGAGTTTTCTTAAGTACAACGATAACTAGCTTAGTCTTACTTATTTTTGTGATGGTGAACCATTTTAAACTCATTTTTAGAGGAGAGCCATTTTACCCGTCGGATTTTACACAGATTGGTCATATGAATTCCGTTATACCGATGGTCATGGAGTATTTTAGTTTTTGGAATATGTTTCTGGCAATAGTGGGCATTGTTTTGATTATATTTGTAGTTATGTATATACGAAAGTACATTCCGGTTATAAAATCACATATTATTATGAGGATTATTTTAATATGCGGCTCTGCGTTTATGTTGTATGGATATAGTAACTACCCTACTACCTTTATGAATAATATATTTATAAAAAGTGGAGTAGACATCCGCGCGTGGAATCAAGCCGCAAATTATAAGGTGAATGGTTTTGTTATAGGATTTTTAAGCAACTTAGATACGACAGTCATTAAAGAGCCGAAAGAATATTCAAAAGAAAATATGCAGCAAATTGCAAAGGATATAGAAAAACAATATGGCGATAAAATAAAAGGACAAAAAAAAGCAGAGAAGCCGAATATTATATTTATTATGAGTGAAGCTTTTTGGGATCCGACAAAATTAACGAATCTTTCATTTAGCGAAGATCCAGTGCCGAATTTACATCATTATATAGAGAATTTCCCAGGGGGACAAACGATAGCTCCTACATTTGGAGGAAATACAGCGAATACAGAATTTGAAGCGTTAACGAGTTACTCGATGAGTCTTTTAATGCCAGGTTCTATACCATATCAACAAGCTGTTCCAAGCCAAAAAGAGATTCCATCGATTGCAAGTGAGTTGAAAAAACAAGGGTATTATGCAAGTGCAATTCATGCGTTTAATCGATCGTTTTATAAACGTGAAGATGTATATAAAACATTGGGATTCGATAATTTTAATGCAGAAGATACGATGAAAAATAAAGAAGTAGTGGGAGACAATATTGGTGATTTATCTATGAGTAAAGAAATCATAGATGAATTAAATAAGAGAAAACAACCTACATTTATTCATGCGGTGACGATGCAAAATCATTTTCCGTATACGCCAAATATGTTTGGAGAAAATAAAATAGAAATTAGTGGATTAACAGAAGAGGAATCGAAGGCGGAATTAGAAGCATATACAGAAGGGATAAGATTATCGGATGAGGCTCTGCAATATTTAATCGAGCAGCTTGACGATCTAGATAGACCTACTTTAATAGTCTTCTTTGGAGACCATTTACCTATGTTAGGAACTAATAAGTCTATTTATAAAGAATCAGGATATATAGAAAATGAAGAGACAGTAAGAGAAAGATTAATTATGTCAGAAACGCCATTGTTAATGTACGCAAATTTCGATTTGCCAAATGACAATTTAGGTTTAGTAAGTCCGATTTATTTTTCTAGTCTTGTTTTTGATTATGCAGGATTAAATCAATCACCATTTTATCAATTTTTATCGAAAATGCATAAAGAAATACCAGTTCTTAGAGATGAGTTAAAGGTTAATAAAGATGGAGAAGAGATAACAGATTTAACAAAGGAACAAAAAGAAATGTTAGAGCAATATAAAATGATCCAATATGATTTACTTGCTGGAAAGCAGTATAGTAAAGATATACTTTTTAAATAGAACAAACAAAAAGAACTTGTATAACGATACAAGTTCTTTTTTTATAGTATTTAACGGGGTAACCAGACAAGCTGGGTTTAGGGAGTATTACCTGTACATTTAGTATAAATGAAAATGTAATCGTTTTATTGATTGATTTGTGAGAAATATGTGAATTTTGATCTTTTCAAAAACCGCGTTCCTATCGAAACGATTTGGTATAGATTTTTATGAATGCAAAAACTTTATAAGTTCTTCATTTAATTCATCCGCTTGATCGATTGGAGAGCCGTGACCGCTATTTGTAAGAGGATGTAACTGAGAATTTTTAATCCGTTTTTGCGTGAGTTCAGCGCTTTTGTAAGGGATAAGTTGATCGTGAACACCATGGAATATTTTTGTTGGGACGTTAATTTTACTTAAATCTTTCGTTACATCTTCATTTGCAGCTGCTTGCAATATTTTGATGAGAGCGTAGGAAGCAGACTGCATACCGAGATAAGAAAACCATTCTAACGTAGCAGATCCTAAGTTTCTATTAAAAAATGATAAAGATACATCATTTAAAAATTTTGGCATATTGGCATACATTTGATTAATGAGGGTATCTGCTTGTTCTTTTGGGACACCATAGGGAGATTCTTGATTTTTAACGAAAGAAGGGGAAACAGCATCGACTAATACAAGTTTAGAAATGCGATGACCATTGTAGCGAGACATGTACCGAATAGAAAGAGCGCCACCTACTGAAAAACCGACTAATGTAGCATTTTCTACTTGAAGTGCTTCTAGAACAATGGCGATATCGTCTGCTAAACGATCGTATGTGTAACCAGTCCACGGTTTATCAGATTGTCCGTTTCCGCGTATATCCATAGCGATACAGCGGAAACCGTACTGTGGTAACACATTGAGTTGATATTGGTACATTTGATGATTTAAAGGCCAGCCGTGGACGAAGAACACGGTTTTACTACCGGGTCCAGGATTAACGTCTTGCACAAAAATATGCACATCTTTCTCGACGGTAACAAACATAAATTATCCCCCTAACCTATTCATATGCTCTATCCCAAAAGCGTTGTTTCGTCATAGCTTTAATAAATTCATTCGCCAGGAGCGTAGGGTTCTGTTCTAGTAAGACACCAGGCTTTCCTTTAATATTTAAAGATTGAATAACAGTAGATCCATTTTGGAAGGCACCAATTGGCTTAAAGTGATTATATGATTCTACGACAAATGAACTCGCTTTATTAAGAAACTGTTCATCAAGGTTTCCTCCAATAAGAAGTAGCCCATCATAAAGAAGTGAAGATCCTGTTAAAAAAGTATCATTCACGTCCCAACGTACATTTTGCGTTCCTTGTACAATACCTAATCGTTCGGAAACAATTACTGGTTGCAACCCAACTTGTTTGAATTGATTTAGTATATATTGCGCGTTTTGTCCGTCATATCCATTTGCAACAATGACACCTACTCGTAATGTATTAGGACTAAATGTCGTATTTGCCATACTGAGTGCTGGCGATGATTTCGTAACGCTCGATTCTTGAATATTTGGGACTTTTGCTCCGACCGCTTCAGCGACTAATGTAGCTAGTTCACTACTAATATGTCCAATCATATTTACGACTTGTTGACGGACGGATTTACTTTTTACTTTTCCTAATTCAAAGGAGAAGGCTTGCATAATATGAACTTTTTCGACGTTACTCATACTATTCCAAAATAAACGTGCTTGAGAGAAATGATCTTTGAAACTGGCGGCTGTTTCTCTCGTTTTATGCCCTGATACAGTAGAAGGGTATGTAACGAACCCACCCTTTGTACCGGGGACAGTGTAAGGAGTGTTATTTGCTAAGGAATTATTATGGTAAGCGATTTTTCCTTTATCAATTATATATTTAGATGCACCATCTCTTTGATTGTTATGAAATGGGCATACAGGACGGTTAATCGGTAATTCTTGATAATTTGTACCGACGCGTGCCAATTGAGTGTCTGTATAAGAAAAGAGTCTACCTTGTAAGAGCGGATCATTGGTGAAATCAATACCACGGATGATACTTCCAGGATGAAGTGCGACTTGCTCTGTTTCAGCGAATACATTCTCGACGTTGCGATTTAATGTCATTTTTCCGATGATTTTAACGGGGAAATCTTCTTCAGGCCAAATTTTCGTTGCATCTAATATATCGAAATCGTATTTAAATTCATCCTCTTCTTCTAGAATTTGAATACCAAGTTCGTATTCAGGATAGTTTCCAGCATTAATATTTTCCCATAAATCACGGCGATGGTAATCTGGATCAGCACCACCTAATTTTTGCGCTTCATCCCAAATTAATGAGTGAATGCCGAGCTTCGGCTTCCAGTGAAATTTTACGAATCGTGACTTTCCATTTTTATTCACTAAGCGAAATGTATGAACGCCAAACCCTTGCATCATTCGAAAACTTCTTGGAATGGCACGATCAGACATAATCCACATCATCATCGCAGCCGATTCTTGGTTATTGGCGATGAAGTCCCAAAATGTATCATGTGCTGTTTGTCCCTGTGGAATCTCATTATGCGGCTCAGGTTTAAGGGCGTGAATAAGATCAGGGAATTTAATGCCATCTTGAATGAAAAAAATAGGAATATTGTTTCCGACTAAATCAAAATTTCCTTCTTCTGTATAAAATTTAACAGCGAACCCTCGTACATCTCGATTTGTTTCATTCGCACCTTTTGATCCAGCCACTTCAGAGAAGCGAACAAAAAGTGGTGTTTTTTTTGAAGGGTCCTGTAAAAAGTGGGCCATTGTTAGTTCCTCTAAAGATTCATATAGCTCGAAAATACCATGTGCGCCGTATCCTCTTGCATGAACGACTCTTTCAGGAATTCGTTCACGATCAAAATGAGCAAGTTTTTCCCGCATAAGAAAATCTTCTAGAAGGGTAGGACCACGATCGCCGACGGTTAAAGAGTTTTCATCATTTGAAATTGTAACACCTGTATTTGTTGTCATTTCCTTTCCTTCATTCTCACGCGTGAAGGATTCCAGTTGTTCTGTCTTTTTATTTTTTTTGCCGTTCATATAAAACACCTCCCATAATATACGTATTATTGTTTATAGCTTTTATGCTTATATATAGTCTGAAGATACTTCGCTCTATTGGGATGATTTTCCTCAATTGTTCGATTTATCTTTGTTTGTCTATGAAAATCATTTATTATAATAAATGGTATTCTTCGAGATATTATTTTGAAGGGGTGTTGAAGTGAAAGGAAAATTTCTATCATATAAAGAAGAAGAAAGGAATGCCAAAATCTTTTTGTGGGTGCTATATGTCATTGTTGTTTTATACCAAATTTCCTACGGAATCTTATTAGAAAATAAATCACTAATGGATAAAGGACATAGCATAATATGGCAAGTTATTTGCGGAACAGCAATATTGGGCGTGAATATATATTTAATAAAAAAAGAGAAAGCAACCCTTGTTAAATATGCATGTATTTTTGCATACATAGGGATAGAAATGGCTAATATACTTTCGTATATGCTTTATAATAAGGCGGTATTTGATGCGGTAAATATAATAGAAATTATTCTTATTTTCTTTGTACCTATATTTATAAATAAAAGATTTTTTGTGTGCGTACTTGTCACTATTATAGGGAAATATTTAATTTATTTATTTGTATTAGAGGAAGTAAAAGCGTTTATGTTCCTCATTATGTATACACTCGTATTAATAGCAGCATACATCATTTTAAATCGATTTATACAATACCTTTCAGCGGTAAAGAAAAGTATTAAGATTGCTAGTGAATCACAAAAATTAGCGGTAGTCGGAAAAATGGCAGCGACAGTAGGACATGAAATTAAAAATCCACTTGCTTCATTAAAAGGATTTACGCAATTACAACGAGAGAAGCATGGAGAGGATCCTGTTTATAAACAGATGATTTTTGAAATAGAAAATATGAATAGTATGATAAGTGAGTTAATGGAAGTTGCTACATGTAAACCTTCTATTTATAAGAAACATAATATAGGAGAAATTGCATTACAAGTAGTAACAATTGTCCGCGAAAAAATGAATGAATCCAACATTCAGCTTATTTCTAGTGTAGAAGAAAAGACGATAGAAGTTGAATGCGATGAGCGGAAAATAAGAGGAGTCGTGCTATATGTTATAAAAAATGCTCTGGAGGCAATGGAGCAAGGTGGCACATTAGATTTACGATTAGAAAATAAAGGACAAGATTATGTAATGCTAAGTGTAATCGATAATGGTTACGGTATTAAGAAGGAAAACTTAGCACGTGTTAAAGAGGCCTTTTATACAACGAAGCAAGATAAAATTGGCCTGGGACTTACGGTAGCGGATCGCATTGTCAACGAACATCTTGGTAAGTTACGTATTTCAAGTGAAAGAGATAAGGGAACGAGAATAGATATTATTCTCCCAAAAAAATATGGAAATAATGAAATACAAGTGGGAGAAAAGCTAGGAGTTACCATATGAATAAAGACGATATATTTAAAAATGAAGAAATAAAGGCGCTGAAAGTATTTTTAAGTTTATTTTTTGTTATATTTTTTGTATACGATCTTGCCTATGAATTTATTGTACCTTTAATAGGAGGAGAGCAAGAAGGAGTAGGAGAATTTGAAGATGGTTTAGGTTTATGGCTTTATTTCCTGATGGTGGTCTTATTTTGTACTGGAATATATTTTATGAAATGGAAAAATCCATTTGCAGTAAAGTATATTATTTTAATTGGATATAATTTATTAGATTTTATCCATAATTTTATGATTTACTACGGTAGTGATGCTGAGTTTGATGGTGGGAATATAGTAGAAGGATTTTTTATTTTATTTGCACCAATCTTTGTGAACAAAAGGTATTTTTGGTTAGTTACAGGGATACTTGTTGGAAAGTACGCTCTTACAGGAATCATTATTCAATCGTCACTCGTTTTAATCCCAATGGCATTATATAGCGTATTTACTATCATATGTTGGATTATGTTTTTGAGATTTCATTCTTACGTTCGTACGCTTGAGATGATGGATAAAGAAATAGAACAAACAGAAAAACTAGCAACTGTTGGGAAAATGGCAACAGTTATTGGCTACAAAATTAGAGGACCTCTAGCGAATTTAGATAAGTTTGTGAATAAGCAAGCGAATAAATATCCTGAGGATAAAATATATAGTGATATCATGAAACAAGAAGTAGAACGAATTCATACAATCGCTACAGAACTTAGTGGATTTGAGAAATCTAAATCACCAGAATCAGAAATTCATAATATAGAAGAAATTATCGCTTATGTTATTCGAGTTATGGGTAAGCCTGCTCTAAAGCAAGGAGTGCACATACAAGGTATTTATAGTAAAGACATACCATCGATTACATGCGAGGAAAAACGATTAAAGCAAGTATTCTTTAATTTAATTAAAAATGCAATTGAAGCAATGTCAGTTGGCGGAACGATTACGATTAAAGTGACTGTAGAAGATGCAATCATTGTTCAAGTTAAGGATGAGGGATGCGGCATCCCAAAAGACAAAATTCCGAAGCTAAATGAAGCTTTTTACACAACGAAAGAAACGGGAACAGGTTTAGGTTTAGTAGTTACAGAAAAAATTATTAAAGACCACAACGGTAAAATGAGTTTTGAAAGTGAAGTTGGAGTTGGAACGACTGTGAAGGTTATATTGCCGATATCATGAAAAACTATTTTTAAAAGGGAGATCACTTATTTGAGAGGGGGTCTCCCTTTTTTATTGTGAATGAGAGTAAGGCAATCTGATAAAGGTAGGTAAGTTAATTCTATTAAAATAGTATATACTGAACTTGTCTGTTATTTGTTTTAATTCATTTGTATTTCTATTTGTTGACCCGAATCTCGGGTCTTTTTTTGTTAAATAAATTATTTTTTAGTAAGGGCTATATATCAGTGATTAAAAAAATAGAGTATACAGCACTTGCAGTAATGCCAGGGGTAATATGAAGGGAGACAGCATCTCCTCTCGAAACTGAGTTTCCAGTTGTAATGCTAGTCCAAGTTACAGTAGCGGGACCTACTGCTGGATTAGGATTAAACACTTGAATTTGTCTTGATCCAGTATCCGTTGGTTTAATTGAAAATACGATAGTTCCTGTAATTTTGTCAGTTGTAGTTAAAGTAAGAGTAGATAGGATGTAACTAGAGGTAGGGGCAGTGAGGTTTGTTGGGACATTCCTGCAAATATTAATCGTATAAACAGCAGCAGGTAAGTTATTTACATTTATAGATGCAGCAAAGCCAACTATACTACCGGCTCCAGCAGTGACATATGGAATAACATTGGAGTCAATTCCAGGAGAACCCGCTATACGTTGGAAACCAGCATTTGTTCCTTGAAAAACAATACTTTTTGCTGAAGGACTACCTGCAGTTCCAGAAGGCCCGGTAATGCCAGCGGGTCCGGTACTACCAGCAGGTCCGGTGTTCCCAGTAGGTCCACTTTCTACTAATACGATATAATCTGAAGATACATTTGGAAATCCTTGAGGTGCATCTTTTTTTACAACATAGCCGCTGCTCGTATAAGTGACAACTTGTCCTTTTTTATAGGTGGGAGCGGCTGCTAGACTAAAGGCCGTAGTACTTTGGAAACCAGCTCCGGAAGGCCCGGCAGAGCCAGTAGGTCCAGTACTACCAGTGGGTCCGGTGTTCCCGGCAGGTCCAGTGCTACCAGTGGGACCAGTGTTTCCGTTAGAGCCACTGTTGCGTCTGCCGTCGCAACTAAAACAATTACGTGGGTACATGTATGTTCTCCTTTCTATATTTTGGAAAATTCGTTTTAAAAATAGAACTACTATATACATATTATGAATTCTATATTTTTGTGTGTTCGATCGTATTGTGTATAGATTTCAAAAATAGAGAGGAGAGTGGAATCGTTACAACGTTTCTCTTTTGGGCCGAAAGTAACACCTAAGTCAAAATTACACTGCAAATAAATCTTAAAGTGATTTTTATTTTTTCACATCAAGATAGGAAGCGGATAGGAAACAAATAAAACCTGAAATCCAGCCAATAGAAGGAGAATAAGGAAGTATATATTGTAATACCATTCCGCTAGAAATAAAAAAGCTACCGAGTAGACCTAAGAAGATGGGGTATCGCAGTAAGTTGAACATAGTGATACAAAACCTCCTTTATCACATAGATTAGTCTTAATTTTCAGTATACTACCTTTTAGAAAAATAGTGGTACAATATAGGAAGGATACGAGAAGAGAGGATGAAGATTAACGTATGTACGTTACTGTAACAGAAGCAGCATATAAAAAGATTATGGATACGATTCCAAATGAAGCGAAATATATAAAGTTATTTTACGATAATGAAGGTTGCGGTTGTGTAATGAGCGGAATTATCGATTTAGTCGCTGTAGCAGAAAAAGATGAGCGCGATGTAGATATCGAATCTAGCGTAATGAACTTTATCGCAGATCGCACAAAGCTTGTATTTATGGATGATAAGTTAACAGTTGATTGGCATGAAAGTGGAGGAACTTTTCAGCTGAAGAGCCCGAGTCAATTTTATAATCCGAATATGAAGTTACACGTTCGAGTGTAAGAAAGAAAAGGTGATTCCAAAATATTTTTGGAGCCACCTTTTTTTATTGTATAAGTCGCTATATTTAAAAAATCGCCGATATAATTTCATGTATCAAACAAAGCAAACCTCTCCATACAATACAAAGATTTTTTCACATAATGAAATGTACATGTGATTGAATTTTCTGTATAATCTTATTTGCGGAGGGGATACGCATGAGAAAATGGGGGATGGAGTTATTAATTTTAAGTGTGGTTATTATTTGGGGGATTAATTTTACGATTGCGAAATATGGACTTTTAGAATTTACAGCAATTGAGTTTACTGCACTTCGGATGATATCAGCGGCACCGCTTATGTTACTCCTTACATTTTTTATTGAAAAGTCGGTTTATATGGAACGAAAGGATATACCTAGATTAATCATCGTTAGCGTTGTAGGTATTGTACTGTATCAAACATTATTTATGGAAACTGTCCAATATACATCCGCTACAAATGCCTCTTTACTCATTTCTATTTCACCTATTTTTACAACTGTATTTGCTATTTTTTTGAAACAAGAAAAGTATTCTTCGCGAAAGCTCATCGGTTCTATAATTGCCTTTGGTGGTGCTGTATTAGTTTTAGTAGCAGGGCATTCGCTTGCTAGTTCTTTTTATGGTAACGGAATTGGACTTATTACATCAATATGCTGGGGGCTTTATCCTGTTTTAGCAGGTCCATTAATTAAAAAATATTCAGCACTACGTGTTACCGCATGGTCAGCATTAGTTGGCGCGATTCCGCTTTTATTGTTAAGTGGACCACATGTATTTATAATGCCATTTCACATTACACACGGAATGACACTATTCGCTTTACTATATTCCATTTTCTTTGTGACAGTATTTGGTTTAGTGATGTGGTATGTTGGTATTCAAAAAATTGGCGCATCACATACGATGGTATATATGTATATAACGCCACTTGTAGCTGTTTTATTTGCAGCTGTATGGGCAAATGAATATGTATCATTTCAACAAATAATCGGTGGAATTATTATTTTCTTCGGTCTATGGTTTGTGAAATCAGAGAAAGTAAAAATTCATTCTACTGCGAGGGAATCTATATCAAAATAGGAAAACAGATCACCTATGATCTGCTTTCCTATTTTTTTATTTTTGGTAAGAAGATGAGAAATAAGATAGCAGTAATAAGTGGAATTAAGTTTAAAAATGGAATACGGAAGAGTGTGATAAGAATAATACCTGGAAGAAGAACACCGAGGACAGCGTAGAAAATACTATGATTTTTCGTGTACCAATACAATGAAAGTCCAATAAGTGCAGGGATAATGAGGTGAATGAGAGCCATTAGAAAATAAATCATTAGACGCCCCCTTTATTTGTGTACTTATTACATCATATCCGTATGTTCATAGATTGATATCACTTTTTTCATAAATGGACGAAAATTGTTTGGAAAAACGTCACAAATTATGAGAATATGATGTTTGAAATCTTGTATAATATTATTTCCTGAAAACATTTGAACAACATAAACACACTGTTTATGTTGTTTTTAATTTGAGTGAAATGAATTTTAAGTAGTATGAACTCGAAAGAAATGAGTTATACAGCTTTTGTTGGATAGATAAAAATTACTGAAGAGGAGAACAGCATGATTAGTATGTCATTAAGATCGTTTAAAATTCAATCGTATTATTTACTAGGTTTTCTTTTACTAGGATGGATGTTAACGCCATTTTCAGCTCATTTTCTAGGTGCTGGAATTGGACTGATTGTAAGTATGTATTGTGTTTGGCTTTTAGGGAGAAGAATTGAGAAGCTTGGAGATAGTATCGTAAAGAAAACGAAAGCACCGACGCTCGGTATGTTTAATCGTTTTGCAGCTGCTATTTTGGGTGCTGTTATTATGTACGAAATTGAACATCATATGGTTATGTGGGCATTTGCAGTAGGGATTCTGGGTGGCTATTTCTTAATTGTTGTGAATTTAGGCTACTATAGTATGAAAGATGAGGAAGAATTAACGAAGAGCTAAAAAGATAAAAAGCCTCTTTTTAGATGAAATAGAGGATCCGGTGGGGGGATAGTACAATTGGAAGCGTAACTTTGCATAAAATATAGGTTTCCGCTTCCAATAAGTTAACATGAAATCACTTAGTAGTATAACTCTCAGGTTCTTTAAAAAAGTTAGATACAATACAACAAACTATTCCGGTAATTAGAATAATGTATTTTATCGTTTCACTTGTATGCTCAAATAAATTAACGTTAAGCATCACAAGTCCCCAAAACATTTGAATGGCTCCATAACTGAATAATATTTTTCCTGTACGAGAAAAATTATTCATAGCCCTCTTCCTTTCCTGTATATGTAAATTTTATCGTAAAAAACTATAAAACGAATGATTATAAAATGATTTTTTTGTAAATTTTTGGGTTATTAGTATGCAATTTTATGAGCTAAGTCACAGATGAAGAGATTAAAGTTGTACTTTATATAATATATAGAAAGAAGCTTACGTCAAAAACGTAAGCTTCTTTTTTATGTAAGTGTGTATAACCGTTAAGCCGCATTGGGTTTTGTCGGTGAGTACGCGAAACTTTACGGTTACACGACACTTATTCATATGAGTAAAAGGGTTATTCCAACAGAAAGTTTGTACTTAAGCGATTGGACCGCCTAAGTTAATAATATCTTCAGAAACGCTGTCGAACTTTTTGAAGTTCTCTTTGAATTCGCTTGCAAGTTCGATTGCTTTCTCTTTATAAGCAGCTTTATCAGCCCAAGTTTGTTCAGGCATTAATACTTCATCAGGTACACCTGGTACGTGAAGTGGAACTTCAAGGCCGAAGATGTCATGTTTAGCTGTTTCAGTTTTCGCAAGTTCGCCGCTTAATGCTGCTTGAATCATTGCACGAGTGTAACCTAAGTTCATACGTTTACCAATGCCGTATTCGCCACCAGTCCAGCCAGTGTTTACTAAGAATACTTTCGCATCGTGTTTCTCGATTTTTTCACCAAGCATTTCAGCATAGCGAGATGCATCAAGTGGTAAGAATGGTGAACCGAAGCAAGTTGAGAATGTTGCTTGCGGAGATGTAACGCCGCGCTCTGTTCCTGCTAGTTTACTAGTGTAACCACTTAAGAAATGATACATAGCTTGTTCTTTTGATAACTTACTGATTGGAGGCAATACGCCAGATGCATCAGCAGTTAAGAAAATGATTGTATTTGGGTGTCCAGCAACACTTGGCAGTACGATATTGTCGATCGCATGCATAGGGTATGCAGCACGAGTATTTTCTGTTAAAGTAGTATCGTTATAGTCTGCGATACGCGTTTGGTTATTAATGATAACGTTTTCTAAAACAGATCCAAATTTGATTGCATCGAAAATTTGTGGTTCTTTCTCGTGAGAAAGGTTTACACATTTTGCGTAGCAACCGCCTTCAATATTGAATACACCGTTATCAGACCAGCCATGCTCATCATCACCGATTAATTTACGGTGTGGATCAGCAGATAATGTTGTTTTACCTGTTCCAGATAAACCGAAGAATAGTGCTACGTCGCCTTCTTCACCTACGTTTGCAGAGCAATGCATAGAAAGAATATCTTGTTCAGGTAGTAAGAAGTTCATAATAGAGAAGATTGATTTTTTCATTTCTCCAGCGTATTCTGTACCACCAATTAGTACGATACGTTTTTCGAATGAAACCATAATGAATGCTTCAGAGTTTGTACCGTCAACAGCTGGATCAGCTTTGAAATTCGGTGCAGAAACAATTGTGAACTCTGATTCATGAGTTGTTAATTCTTCTTCAGTTGGACGAATGAATAATTGATGTACAAATAAATTGTGCCATGCATATTCGTTAATAACTTGAATTGGTAGGCGGTAATTGCGGTCAGCGCCTGCAAATCCATTGAAGATGAATAACTCTTCTTTTTCTTTTAAGTATTCTAAAACTTTAGTATATAATTTATTAAAATGTTCTTCAGAAATCGGTTGATTCACTGCTCCCCAAGCAATTTTGTCAGCAACCGATGCTTCTTTCACAATAAATTTATCTTTAGGAGAACGTCCTGTATATTTTCCTGTTGAAGCAGAAACGGCACCAGTAGAAGTTAATTTCCCTTCATTTCGCATTAATACTTTTTCCACTAATTGCGGAACACTTAGTTGAATCTGTGCATTGCTTCCGTTCAATAATTCGTGTAAACCAATTTGGACATTCACAGTACTCATATTTATATACCATCCTTTTCATTTAATGAAATATTTCTCGTAATCCCCAACAAGAGTATAACACAATTATATAAATAATGTATACTATTTATTTCTTTTTGTTTGTGTGAATGTATTATTTCCTTATTAATATTTCATTCCAGGCGTATTGAGAAAAACTTTCAGGAAAATGTGAATATTAATTGACAAATGAATATCATTTCTTTAGTATAGGTTGGGACGGATACTCTCTTATCCCGAGCTGGCGGAGGGACAGGCCCGATGAAGCCCAGCAACCTCATTTGTAGTGGTAAATACAGGTGAATAGGTGCTAAAACCTGTGCGAGGCTAACGGTCTCGAACGATAAGAGCAAAGGGCAAAAAGCAGTATGCAAGTAGCAAATTAAACCTTTCCTCTATGTAAAGTAGGAAAGGTTTTTCTGTATGCTTGTGTGGGAGAATAAATGTATGTCGCAGTTTGTGGCAAATTAAGGATGAGTTCCGTACAATATATACAATTACTGTAGGGAGGTTTACCACATGACAAAAAAACGTCATCTGTTCACATCTGAGTCTGTAACTGAAGGACATCCAGATAAAATTTGTGACCAAATTTCTGATTCAATTTTAGATGCGATCTTATCAAAGGACGCAAATGCACGTGTAGCTTGTGAAACAACTGTAACAACTGGTTTAGTATTGGTAGCGGGGGAAATTACGACTTCTACTTACGTAGATATTCCAAAAATCGTTCGTGAAACAATTCAAGGCATTGGTTACACACGCGCAAAATACGGATTCGATGCAGAAACTTGTGCAGTTTTAACATCTATCGATGAGCAATCTGCTGACATCGCTATGGGTGTTGACCAAGCGCTAGAAGCACGCGAAGGTCTAATGACTGACGCTGAGATTGAGGCAATTGGTGCGGGAGACCAAGGTTTAATGTTTGGCTTCGCATGTAATGAAACACAAGAATTAATGCCACTTCCAATCTCACTTGCTCACAAATTAGCTCGCCGTTTAACTGAAGTACGTAAAGATGACACATTATCATACTTACGTCCGGATGGAAAAACGCAAGTTACAGTTGAGTATGATGAAAATGGTAAACCTGTACGTGTAGATACAATCGTAATTTCTACACAGCATCATCCAGATGTTACATGGGAAGAAATCGATCGCGATTTAAAAGAGCATGTAATTAAAGCTGTAGTTCCAGCAGAATTAATGGATGGAGAAACGAAATTCTTCATTAATCCAACTGGCCGCTTCGTAATTGGTGGACCACAAGGTGATGCTGGTTTAACAGGACGTAAAATCATCGTTGATACTTACGGTGGATACGCTCGCCACGGTGGCGGTGCATTCTCTGGTAAAGATGCAACGAAAGTTGACCGTTCTGCAGCATATGCAGCTCGTTATGTTGCGAAAAACATCGTAGCAGCTGGTCTTGCTGACAAAGCAGAAGTACAACTTGCATACGCAATCGGTGTAGCACAACCAGTATCAATTTCAGTTGATACATTTGGCACTGGTAAAGTATCTGAAGACGTACTAGTAGAACTAGTTCGTAACAACTTCGATCTTCGCCCAGCTGGTATTATTAAAATGCTAGACTTACGTCGCCCAATTTACAAACAAACAGCAGCTTACGGCCACTTCGGACGTACTGATGTAGATCTATCATGGGAACGTACAGACAAAGCTGCAGCTTTAAAAGAGCAAGCTGGTCTATAATATATGAAAAAAAGCTTTGCGCGGTGAGCGCAAAGCTTTTTTATTTTGTTTTATTTACTACTTGGATGCAAGAACCACAATAAACTTCTCCATCTAGCTCAATATACTTTCTCACATTTGTCATACCACTTGCCGGAAATGGCATATGAATCCATGCTTTTTCATATGTTTGTATTTCCTTTTTACATGATTTACAAAGGATTGGTTTCTTCTTGAACATATGTAATCAACCTTTCATTTGACGTGCTTTACCCGCGCAAAAGGCACTGCTTAGTAAAAATAGGGTTGCGAATATAATGCTTACTAATGTAGCGTATGGAATTGCGCCTTTTAGAGAAAAGCCAACAGTAATGGAAGCGACGAATAAGAGGATGAATGTTGTTGTTAATTTTTTATAAAGTTCCATAATATGTAGACCTCCTTATTTAGAGATAGAACGTTTAAAAATAAAATCTATTATATAGGCAAGTACGAGAGGAATTAATGTGCTAGTCAAATAGTAAAGAATACCACCATCAGGCAAAAGTACATACAATTTTAAAAAGTTAATATCGAACCCGTAAGCGATGCATTGAAAAAGGGATAATATAATTAGGAATGGTATAATGGGTACGTATCGTTTTATGTTATAAAACATAAAAAAACTCCTGTATATGGATAAATATACTTATATTGTATCATGTTGAATTCTTTGCTTCATACATAATTTCACAAGAAAATGAAAGGGAAGATGAAAAATGAGTGTCAATGAACATAAAAAACAAGCACCAAAAGAAGTGCGTTGTAAGATCGTGACGATTTCCGATACACGTACGGAAGAGACAGATAAGAGCGGACAACTATTACATGAATTGTTAAAAGAAGCAGGTCATACAGTGACCTCTTATGAAATTGTAAAAGATGATAAAGAAAGTATTCAGCAAGCGGTGTTAGCTGGTTATCATCGGGAAGATGTTGATGTCGTATTAACAAATGGCGGTACTGGTATTACGAAACGTGATGTGACGATTGAAGCAGTGTCAGCGTTATTAGATAAAGAAATTGTCGGGTTTGGTGAGTTGTTCCGCATGATTAGCTATTTAGAAGATATCGGAAGCAGCGCGATGTTAAGTAGAGCAATCGGCGGTACAATTGGGCGCAAAGTTGTCTTTTCAATGCCAGGGTCTAGCGGAGCAGTTCGCCTTGCGATGAATAAATTAATTTTACCGGAATTAGGTCATATTACATTTGAGTTGCAACGCCAATGAGTAAGTATGCTGGAATTGTATTGGCAGGCGGTATGTCGAGTCGATTCGGTGAGCCGAAAGCGTTAGCGAGCTGGCAAGGTAGTACTTTTATTGAGCATATTTTGAAAGTGATGACAACTGCGTTACAAGAAGTTGTGGTCATTAGTAACTCCGATATAAAAGAGCGAGTAGAGCAACGCGTACAAGTTCCTGTTATAGAAGATATTCCTCATTATAAAGGAAATGGACCACTTGCTGGAATTGTATCAGGAATGGAATATATAGAAGCAGATTGGTACGCTATTATGCCTTGCGATGCGCCGAATGTTTCGCATGAATGGTTTACCATTTTGCTAGAGCAAACGAGTAATGAATATGATGCGGTTGTACCTATTATTAATGGAAGAAAACAACCGTTACTTGCAGCGTACCATAACCGTGTGAAAGAAAAAATGTATACTTTACTTCAGGAAGAAAAAAGAAGTATGGGCCAGCTTTTATCGCAATGTAATGTGAAATATATTGCTGGTGAAGATATACAAGCGAATGCGGATTGGTTTATAAATGTAAATACGAAAGAAGAATATGTGCAGGCTCAAAAAAACCTTTCAAATGAATGAAAGGTTTTTTGATATACAGAAATTGGGGAACAATTACTGTATAAAGGTATGTGAGTAAGTTGATTTTAAGGGGAATTTCTTAAAATCATTATACAGTAAAAAATACTGTATAACCATATATTTATTTTTATGGGTTTTTATTACAAGTCTGTTTAGTTATGTATCTTTTTGTTATAATGAATATAAGAATAATGTGATACTTCACCTTATGTATCATTTATTAAACTAAAATTTCCAGTTATGTAATAAACCCTCTTCATGTTATGAAGAGGGTTTTTCTGTTTAAGCGAGTAATTCTGATGCAGTGCTCTGAAGGACTTCTTCATATTGGTCAAGTAAGCCACGAAAGATTTCATCCCAGCTTTTTGATTTCGCATAAGATGAAGCTGCTATGCCCATTTGCGTAAGTTGCTCTTCATTTTGCAATAAAGAATAAATGGATGATAGAAATGCATCCGCATGTTTGGAGGGGCAAAGAACTCCCGTTTTTCCATCTGTAATAATATTTTTAACCCCGCCACTATTTGCACCAATGACAGGTGTTCCGCATGCAAGTGATTCGAGTACGACATTTCCGAACGTTTCAGTAGCGGATGGAAATACCATGATGTTAGAACAAGCATATGCTTCAGCTAAATCCTTACCTTGTAAATATCCAGTAAAAGTGACATTTGTTTTCGGAACAGCTTCACGCAAATTTGTTGCTAGAGGACCGTCTCCTGCGATGAGCCAATGAATGTCGTTTCGAGTATGTGCTGTTTGTACGATAAGGTGTTGCAACGTATCAATATCTTTTTCAGGGGCAATCCGTCCAACATAGGAAAGGACATACTTTGCTGTAATATTATATTTTTTTCGGAATAGCTCTGTATTGTAAGATGGATGAAAGAGTGTGCAATCTACACCCCGTCCCCATATGGAGAGGGCTTGAAAGCCTTTATTTTTTAGTTGGTGTAACGTTTCAAAAGAAGGAACGAAATTTTTTTGCATGTGACTATGAAACCATTTTAAATAGTTCCAAAGCATATTAGAGAGAAATTCAATTTTATAATAGCGTAAATAAGCATCGAAATCAGTATGATAAGAACCGACAACTGGGATGTTTAACTTTTTTGCATAATACAATCCACAAAGTCCCATGTTGAAAGGTGTGGCAATGTGAATAATGTCAGGTTTAAAGGAAAGAAGTTCTCGTTTAATGCGCGGAGTAGGAAAAGAAAATCGGCATTCTGGATATAATATTGTTAACGGGATACTTCTCATCTTGTTCACATTAGCTACGAAATTATCTTCAGCTGTATGCTGAGGGGCGAAAACAGAATAGGCGATCTTTTCTTTCTGAAAGTAACGTGTTAATCGTTCTAGTGTTTTCGCAACCCCGTTGACTTGTGGCGTAAAAGTATCGGTAAAAATGGCGACTCTCATCATATCACTCCTTTATGTGAAAAGTGGGATGAATTGATAAAAAGAGATGATGCCAGAGCAAGTGCCGAGGCACATACCGACGAATACATCAGACGGATAGTGAAGCCCTAAATAAATACGAGAAATACCAACGCATAATGCTAACGGTAATAGAAAAGCAAATAAGCTTGGATTATAGCAAATAAATGGAATAAGGACAGAGAAAACGGCTGTTGTATGACCAGACGGGAAAGAGTGGTCTTTTAATGGATGGACTGGATATTTCGCCTCCTGAATTGTTAAATAAGGGCGTTTTCGCGGATACCATCTTTTTAATATTTGCACAGGAATATGGCTAATTGCCAAAGAAATAGCAGTTGCGATTGCAGCTTGATGCAAAGTCCCTTTTGCAAAAATTAAAAAGAAAAGTGTGAGTGCGATTGAGAAAGTAGCACCACCGATATGAGTAATATTGCTGAAAAAGATATTTAATGTTTTTTGATCAAAGTATCGGTTAATTCCTTTGAAAATGTAACATTCTATTTTATACAGTCCACTGACCTTCATGAAAATTCTCCTCCCTCGTTTACATATATATGGAGATATTAGCTTTTATTTTAATAAGATTTTATTGAGGAAGTAATAATGTTTTGTAAAGAAAAAGTTAGTTTTTATATAAAAAGCTGCCACTTTAATGGCAGCTGGAAAAGTTACTTCTGTAATGATTTATAGTACTGACCTTTTTCAACATATTGTGTGCGAATTCGCTCCATGTCTTTACGGTCTTCCTCTGTTAACTCACGAACGACTTTCGCTGGGCGACCAAAAGCTAACGTGTTTGGCGGGATTTTCTTTCCTTGAGAAACGAGGCTTCCTGCACCGATAAAGGCTCCTTCACCAATTTCAGCACCATCTAATATAATAGATCCCATTCCAATTAAAGCATCTTTTTTAATATGACAGCTATGTAAAATAACTTGATGCCCAACTGTAACATCGTTTTCTAAAATAAGAGGGTACTGGGGGCTTTGATGAAGTGTACATTGGTCTTGTACATTTACTCGGTCTCCAATGATTGTTGGTGACACATCGCCGCGTATGACTGTATTAAACCAAATACTTGATTCCTCACCAATGGAAACATCGCCTGTAATCGTAACATAGTCAGCGATAAAAGCACTACTCGCAATTTTCGGATTTTTTTCTTTGTAAGGGTATATCATGTAAAGCCTTCCTTTCCTAGAGACTAGTTTTAGTGTATCAAATTATGAGAAAGAGTGAAATGGAGGAGAGTCGTATGTGGAATTATGAAGCAGAGGAAGCAAAGGCTGTAATCGTTATCGTGCACGGCGCAATGGAATATCACGGACGTTACGAAGCCGTTGCGGAAATGTGGAATCATATCGGCTACCACGTCGTAATGGGGGACCTTCCGTCACATGGAACGACTTCAAGAAATAGAGGACATATTGATTCATTTGATGAATACATAGAGGAAGTTAAATTATGGGTGAAAGAGGCACGAAAGTATAGGTTACCTATTTTTATATTTGGTCATAGTATGGGTGGTCTTATTGTCATTCGTATGATGCAAGAAACGAAGAGAGAAGATGTAGACGGTATTATTTTAAGTTCGCCTTGCTTAGGGGTAGTGACTGGACCTTCTGCTCCGTTTCGAGTTGCTTCAAAAATATTAAATGTTATCGCTCCAAAATTGCAATTTGCAACGAATCTTACAGTGGAAATGTCAACTCGTAATCATGAAGTTCGGGACGCGATGGAGAATGATTCATTGTTCTTGCGCAAAGTATCAGTACGTTGGTATAGTGAATTGATTAAGTCTATCGAAATTGCTCATAAAAAAATAGATGATTTTCCAGATGTTCCGCTCTTGCTAATGCAGGCGTGTGAGGATAAACTTGTAGATAAAACACGTGTCCGCATGTGGTTTGATAATGTTAAAATAAGTGATAAGGCTTTTAAAGAATGGCCGAATTGTTATCACGAGTTATTAAATGAGTATGAGCGTGATGAAATTTTGAATTATATTCAGTCATTTACTGAAATACGCATCAATAACATAATAGAAACAAATAAGTAAATTATTTGTACATTGAATAGAGGAGATGAAGGAAGAAGTGAACGTACCGAGTAATCCCATAACGCTCATGGCGAAAGTATACCGTGATGTGTTTCCGGTAGTACACCATGAGCTAGCGGTGTGGAAAGAGCGTGCCTACCATATTCCGAATGATGAGCTTCATAGTCAGGCAATCGCAAGTATTGAGAATAAAACGTTTCATTGCGAAGGCGGTGGTATTTTAGCACTGTTAGCAAATGAGCACCGAGAGGAATGCATTCGTTTTATCGTAGCGTATCAAACAATCAGCGATTATTTAGATAATTTATGTGACCGCAGTACATCACTTGACCCAAATGATTTTGCCGCACTGCATGAATCTATGTTAATGGCATTATCACCTGAAGTAGAAGGTGGCGGTAATTATTATCGCTATCGTGATGATCAAGACGATGGTGGTTATTTAGATGAACTTGTTGAAACATGCCAAGATGTTTTAAAGAAAACGAAGCACTATGACAAAATTGCTCCTGTTCTTCATGAACTTGCTTGTTATTATTGTGATTTGCAAATTCATAAACACGTGAAGTTAGAAGAAAGAGAACCACGCTTAAAAACATGGTTTGAAGCACATAAAGAAAACTTACCAGAGATGAGTTGGTTTGAATTTTCAGCATGTGCCGGTTCTACACTTGGAATCTTCTGTCTTGTCGCATATGCATTTCATGATGAATTACATGATGAAGATATTGCGAAAATTAGACAAGGGTATTTCCCTTACGTACAAGGACTTCACATTTTACTTGATTATTTCATCGATCAAGAAGAAGACCGTATAGGCGGGGATTTGAATTTCTGTAGTTATTATGAAAACGAGCAAGCGATATTGGATCGTATGAAACACTTTGTAGAAGAAGCAGAGAAGAGCATTGGTGATTTACCTCATGCGAAGTTTCATCGTCTCATAAGCCGAGGGTTACTTGGTATTTATTTATCAGATCAAAAAGTATCAGCACAAAAGAATATGCACAAAATGGCACGGCGCATTGTAAAATACGGAGGGCTTACTTCACGATTCTTCTATTGGAACGGGAAGATGTACCGAAAGAAAATGGCGCAGTGATGAATAAAACCACTCTTGTAGAGTGGTTTTATTTTTATAATCTGGTAAAAGTGGTGGCGGAAATGAAGAGATTGTTTCAAAAGCTATATGACCATATTGAGGTTACATTACTCGTGCTACTTTCCATTTCATTTGTAACAGGAACGTATATGATGATGAATAAAGCCGGTGGTCCTACAACGATGGATTATGTAGCCCAAGTTATTATTGCATTGATTATTATAGTAGATATTGTCTTTTTAATAAGTGGTAGAAAAAAAGCAAACAGTAAATAAAAAAGCATTTGTACACGAGAGTACAAATGCTTTTTCATTATGGTCGTATTTTTGAAAATACATATATAAGAAGTTCAATCGCGAAAATAACTAACACAGATAGTCCGAATAAAGGCATGACAGCGCCTAGTATAACCATCATGATAAAGAAAACGATTATGCTTTTCTTATCTCTTTGTTTTGGCGGTGCTGCTAATTTTCCTTTCGGCCTTCTTGCTAACCACATTTTTATTCCGTAATAAATGAGAAGCAATAAAGATAATGTCGTTAGTAAGCATAATATTTTATTTGGCCATCCGAATAAATGTCCTTCGTGAAGCGGGATACCGTAAGTGAACCATTGTGCAAATAATCCATAATCACGATAGTCCGTTTTGGAAATAAGTTCTCCGCTATATTGATCAAAATAAGCTGTTATTTCTTCATTTGGTGCGACATGCATACCCGTAATACCAGAACCGCTCGATTTCGAAACGGTGAATACACCTTTCGGATCAGCCGGTAATGAGATAACGTATGGCTTCTTTATTTCAATTCCTTTTTGTAACTCATCAATTGGAATGGCTTTTGGCTCATTTGAATTCGATTCAGGAGGAGCTTCTTTTCTTGTTGCCCACGGCAATTCCTTTACCTTTGATTCAGGCGGTGCCATATACAACTTTGGATATCCAATCGATTCATTCGACGATGCGATTTTATAAATTTGGTTACCCATAAATCCTGACCAAGGCAATCCAGATGCGACTAGCAGAACGAGTGGAATTGTAAATATAATACCGATAATAGAATGACGTCGTTTTGCTTTTTCTCGCTTATTGGATGCTGGTGTGTTTTTGAACTGGCGTATACTCATATACAAACCAGTAAAAATTAAAAAGATTGTCCAGCATGCCGCAAGCTCTACGATGTAGTTAACGACAGTGCCACCAACTAAAAGAGAACTATGTAATTCCCTCATTATATTCGCAAACGTTTCACTTGCGTTTTGATCTCCAACAATTTGATTGTTGCTATCTAAATACACATATTTTTGTTGCCCAGTATATTCATTTGCAATAGTAAGCCTCGTATTATAATCCCTGTTAAACTCACTAATTTTCGCCACACTATAATGTGGATATTTTTTCTCTGTTAAGAAAAGCGAATCAGCCATCGAAATAGACTCTGTTTGGGCGCTCTTCCCAAAATACAAATCTTTATAGATGAAATCTTCAACCTCTTCTCGAAATAAATACCCAATTCCGCTCAGTGACAAAGTAATAAGAAGCGGCGTAATAAAAAGCCCAGCATAAAAATGCCAACGCCAAAAAATGTAATGAAGCGAACGATTTACTTTCATACTTTCAGTTCCCCTAACCTTCCCTATATGAATAACTACTTATTTAATATAGCGAGATTAAGTGTGGATACTTTGAAAGAATTGTGAAGAAATTTAAAAGTTTTGGGGATTTTTAGCAAACAAAAAACACATTTTAAAAGGGCTGTTTTCTATGTTTATGAAGATCTCTTAGTATTTGATAGATACATCCTAACAACCGCCTCAGCAAGACATTGAGCAGAATCCACAAAATCCTCACTCGCCACAACATTCAAATCAGTACATGCGATGATAGCAGTATCTATTTCATCTTTTAATTGTAAAACGAGCGCGCTCCATAATTTGCGGGCTTCTTCAACTTCTCCGCTTTTAATACAAGTAATAATTTGATTAATCATTGTCTGCCATTTTTCATGATGAATGTACTCTATATTACGCTTTGTGATCCCATCTTGGTAAATACCAGCTTGAATTGTCGCTTCTGTTGCGAGAAGAGCGACTCTTTTTGTATTTTCAGGAATTGCTTGTAACGTCTCATCGACGATATTTAAAATCGGAATGGACAGAGAATGCTGTAATTCTTCAAAATAAAGATGCGCCGTATTGCACGGCATAGCGATAAATTCTACGCCAGTACTTTCAAGTTTTTGTGCCCCTTCAATAATCGCTTTTTTCATCGCTTCGTGATCAATAAGGCGATCCATGTAAAATGGTGTTGGGCACGAATAAATCATCATATGAGGAAAGTCCATATCATGCTTTGCTCCATATATTGTTTGGCACGTTGCTACAACTGTATCAACGAATGGCCCAGTTGATTTTGGCCCCATTCCTGCTAGTATTCCGATCATTGGTTTGTCTCCTTTAATATGTAATTAAAAACGTTTTTTGCGAACGACAAAAAGAAATAAAGTAAGTAATAAAAATGAATATACGATAGCCCAAGCTGTGAGCCATAGCGTGTGAGTAAGTATATTAAATTTGTATTGTCCAAGCATTAGAAAGCTTTCGACAGGTGGTAAAAACCATAGTAACTCTTTTTTAAACCGGATGGAGGCGATCGTTATAAGTAATATAAATGTCAGGCTAAGCCAAGCTGTGCTTGCTTTTGGAATAATATTTCTAGTAAATAAAGTTGCAATTGAAATTCCTAGTATAGAAAAAGACATGTGAGCGAGAAATCCGACTAAAAATAAAGAAACTGTCATTTCTTCATTAAACATTTGCAAAATAATTGGGTAGATTACGGATATAAAAGATAACATAGTACAAATGAGAAAGGCCGTAATATATTTACCAACATATAGTGCAGAAATATTATTTGTGTGAGAAATAGTAATTTGTTCTTGTACAGGATCTTCAGTATGAAAAATTGTGACCGTAATCCAGGCAGATAATAAATAAAGCGCGAGAGCTGTTTCTAAGTATGTCGGTACAATAGGAGTCGGTTTATATGTATATACAAAAAGTAAGCTCATAAAGTACATCGCAATAGGAGGGACGTATTTATACGACTTTGTATAGTCGAGAAAATGGTAACGAATAAGCGCAAACATAATGAACCTTCTTTCGATTTAAAAGTTAGGTTGTAGCAGTGTGATAGATGCTTTTTTATGTAATAAAAACTGAAGCATTTCGTTTGTATATTCTTTTTCGATTTGTAGTTGAATAAGGTTTTGATTTGAATTGTGTACAACGTGTATAAATCCTAATTGTTTCCGTAGTTCTATCGCTGAAAATGTTTCATGAACGATTGCTTCAATATAGACTTGTTCTGCCCTTTTTTGCACAGCGGTATCTTCTGCGATTGTATGATTTGCTAACGTCACAATTCTATCGGCGAAGTTTTCTAGTAGTTGCTTTTCGTGACATGTGAAGAGTATAGATATGCCTTGTTGTTTTAATGAGAGTAAAATATGTTCTAATTCTTGCTGAGAGTTAGGATCGAGCCCAGAAAGCGGTTCGTCTAAAATTAATAAATGGACGTCTGTAAGTAATGCTTGCATAATACCAGTTTTTTGTTTCATACCTTTTGAAAAGTTTCGTACAACGGAATGCCTTGCATGATGTAAATGAAAAGATTCAAGAAGCATCGGAATTTTATCTTTTAAATATTTTGTTGATAAACCGTGAATGTGGCCGAGATGATATAAATAATCCTCTAATGTAAAACGAATCCCTTCAGGAAAATGTTCAGGTACATAGCCAATTTGTATATGTTCTTTTCTTTGAAGTGTCCCTGCCGTAGGTGAAATAAATCCTGCAATTATTTTGAGTAAAGTACTTTTTCCAGTCCCGTTCCCGCCAATAATAGCGAGTGCCTCTCCTTCTGGAACGGATAAATTAATGTTGTCTAGTATAAGTGATTTGCCGTACTTCTTTTGAATTCCCCTTAGTTCTACTAGCAAAGTTCTATCCTTCTTTCTTCAAATAGTGTATACATCCATTATATAGGAGAATAAGAAAAAGACGTGCAATGAGTGCACGTCTTTTTTTGTTATGTTTTGTCGAATCGTCGATATATCGAAACAATCGTTGATATAATTATCGCTTCTCAATCGCCACAATAAATGGCGGGTTATTTTGCTGGTTAATGAAGCCGTATCGCAGTACGTGAGCTTGTTTTTGGTCTAGTTCTTCTGTAAATTTGAGAACAGCGTCGCGTTCTACTTGTCCTTCTGGGTGTCCGTGGTAAATGACAAGGACGATGATTCCTTCAGGTGCCATTACTTCTAGTAATTGTTCAATTGCCGAGAGTGTTGAGTTCGGTTTTGTAACGATATGCTTGTCACCACCAGGAAGGTAGCCTAAGTTGAAGATAGCACCTGTTACTTTTCCTTTTGCGTCTTCTGGTAGTACAGATAAAAGTGTGTCGTGACTGTCGTGAACTAAAACAGTACGTTCAAAAAGCTTTTTTTCTTTTAGGCGGATAGTAGAGCTTTCAATTGCTTCTTTTTGAATATCAAATCCAAATACTTTTCCGTTATCTCCAACGATTTCAGCTAGGAAGCAAGTGTCATGTCCATTTCCTAAAGTTGCATCTACAGCGTAATCGCCTTCTTTAACAGCCGTTTGCAAGAGTGTGCGAGCAAACGGTAATACACGTTCTAATTTCATTTTTGTTTCTCCTCATTTGCATATTTTCCTTGCCAGCTTCCGCGGCGTACAAATTCTGCATCGATGGAATTTAATACTTCCCATTTATTTAAGCTCCACATTGGGCCAATCATTAAATCAGGCGGACCGTCACCTGTGATGCGGTGCACAATTACGTCTTCTGGAATCATTTCAAGTTGGTCAACAACGAGACTTACGTAATCTTCAAGAGAAAGGAATTCTAATTGTCCTTTTTCATATTGCTTCACCATTGGCGTTCCTTTTAATAAGTGAAGTAAATGAATTTTAATTCCTTGTACGTCAAGCTTTGCTACTTCACGAGCTGTTTCCATCATCATGTCGTAATCTTCAAGCGGAAGACCATTAATAATATGAGAGCACACTCTAATACCATGCTTACGTAATTTATTTACACCTTCCACGTAAGATGGGTAATCATGAGCGCGATTAATAAGGTTTGCAGTTCGTTCGTGAACAGTTTGTAAACCGAGTTCAACCCAAAGGTATGTGCGTTTATTTAAGTCCGCTAAATATTCAACGACATCGTCTGGTAAGCAATCTGGACGAGTGGCGATAGAAAGACCGACAACGTCTTTTTCTGCTAGAAGCGGTTCGAATTTTTCTTTTAAAATTTCAAGTGGTGCATGTGTATTTGTGTACGCTTGGAAATAAGCGATACATTTTCCGTCTTTCCACTTCGAGCGCATTTTTTCTTTCATTTCATGATATTGCGTTATAACATCATCGCGGCGATCACCAGCGAAGTCACCAGATCCGGCAGCACTGCAAAATGTACAACCGCCGTAAGCAACTGTACCGTCACGGTTCGGGCAATCGAAGCCAGCATCTAATGAAACTTTAAAGATTTTTTCACCAAATTCATTTCGTAAATGGTAATTCCATGTATGATAACGTTTATTGTCGTTTGTATATGGAAAAGGGTTTTGAACCTTCATTACTTTCCCTCCTAAGCCGAGTCAAAATGAAACAAAATCCATTATAACATACTCATAAGGTAGAGATGGAAGGGACACACTAAAGGGGAATTGAAGCAAGGAGGGACAATTATGGCAGAGCGTCAATCACTTGAATCGTATATTACACAAGCAGAACAAGCGGTGGAATACGCGAAAGAACAATTAGACCAAGGCATGAGACAAGAGCATTACAATACGATGGAGTATTCAGATGCGCAGTTACAATTAGAACAAGCATATAACGATTTACAAACGATGCAACAACATGCGAATGATGAGCAACGTGAGCAATTAAATAGAGCACGTATGGCAATTCGCCAACTGCAACATCAAATGATTATTACACCGCACTAATAAGGAGTGAATGTAATGGCGAAACGTTCAGATCAAAATAATCCAGAGCAAAAAACACAAAATGGACATAACGCTGAGTTTTCGAATGAACTTGATCCAGTTGTTCAAGTGAAACAGCGCAACAGTAAAAAAGGACAGCCTCAAAGATCGAAGCAATCAGAGTAAACCAGGTCGCAATATGACCTGGTTTTATTTTGCTATACGACAATAATGTAAGATTTCTGTAAGGTTTGCCGATAGTTGTAAGCTTACTTTTCCAGTAGAGTAAGGGAGGATTAAATTTTGGACAAGGAGTTGCATTATGGGGAACAATATTACAAACAAACGAATCAATGAGTTAGATTACATTCGTGGCTTCGCATTACTGGGGATTATTTTAGTGAATATTCTTGCACTACTTAATATTAAAATTCCAGATCCTAATACAGTAGATGCTAGCTATCAAAGGTTTCTATACTTATTTGTAGAAGGTCGTTTTTTCTCGATTTTCTCATTCTTATTTGGAGTAGGATTCTACATCTTCATTACAAGAGCAATTGCGAAAGGGAAGAATGGATACGTTCTATTTCTACGCCGCGTAGTTGCACTATTTATTTTTGGTTTAATTCATCAAATGTTTCAGCCTGGAGAAGCACTAGCGTTATACGCAATTTGTGGATTAGTCGTTTTACCGTTTTATAAAGCGAAAAAAGAAGTGAATGTAGTAATCGGTCTTATTCTTACGATAGCTTTTAGTATTATGGCAACTAAGGAATTATTACCATTAGGTTTAATTTTATTAGGTCTTGCTGCGGGGCAGTATAAAGTGTTTGAAAATCTTTCAGCAAAAATCAAACAAGTCGCTATTTTTACAGGTGTCATGTTTGTTTTAAGTGTTGTAGCGTTATGGTATCAATATGGGCACGTTCCTGCTGAGCCATTCGTAAATATGATGCTCATGAATGAGGATGGAACAATGGACGCTGCAGGTCAATTCTTAAAAATTGGCGTTACAGTTGGACCAATTATTTCAGCTTTCTATGTAGGAGCATTAATTTTATTACTTCAGTTAAAACCAGTTCAAACATTGTTAGCACCACTGAAATACTACGGTCGTATGGCTTTAACAAATTATATCGGACAAACTGCAATGATTTTAATTGCTGGTAGCGTATTTAACTTTGCAGGAAACTTAACGTACATACAGACGTTATATGTATGTATTGCAATTTACGCTATTCAAATTGTGTTTAGTGTGATTTGGATGAAAATCTTTAAAATGGGTCCACTAGAATGGATTTGGCGTGTTATTACGTATTGGACGGTAACACCTTTAAAGAAATAAAGAGAGAAGTGGGCTGTTCCTTTTGTGGAACAGCTCATTTTTATTGTTATCTTTTGTCGGTAAGTCGATATATTTTGAGAATCGCTGATAAAATTTCATTTACGAACGAACCTTACACGTGCATCTTTTTTATATTACAAAAGTGTAAGGTAATTGTAATGTTAACAAATAGCAGTTCCTTTCCAAAAGGCGCAAAATAGGTAATGGAAAAACAAGCGTAGGAGGATATATATGACGAAACCAGTTGTAGACGTGAAAAACGTTCAAAAAGTGTACGGTAAAAAGGGTGAGAATCAATCACAAGCGTTAAAAGGTGTTTCATTCTCAATTCAAGAGGGTGAGTTTGTTGGGATTATGGGACCATCTGGTTCTGGTAAAACGACATTGTTAAATGTAATTTCAACGCTTGATAAAGCAACGGGCGGCGTTGTTGAAATTGCGGGTACGGATATTACGAAAATGAAGCAAGGTGAGCTTTCTGATTTCCGTTCACAAAAGTTAGGATTCATTTTCCAAGACTTTAA
Organism: Bacillus sp. FSL M8-0063; assembly: GCF_038005545.1. Classification (NCBI taxonomy): domain Bacteria; kingdom Bacillati; phylum Bacillota; class Bacilli; order Caryophanales; family Bacillaceae; genus Bacillus; species Bacillus sp. FSL M8-0063. The sequence continues at coordinate 4,241,153 of NZ_JBBOTJ010000001.1, read as the reverse complement.
CTTATTAGAGAACTTATCTATTTATGAAAACATTGCACTTCCGCTTTCTCTTCAAGGTGTTGCATCACGTAATATTGGACCGAAAGTAGAAAAAGTAGCGGATATGTTAGGGATTACAGAAATTCTTCAAAAGTATCCATCTGAAGTATCTGGTGGACAGAAACAACGTTCAGCAGCAGCGCGCGCGCTTGTGCATGAGCCGGCAATTATTTTAGGGGACGAGCCAACAGGAGCTCTTGATTCTAAAAATGCAGCGAGTTTACTTGATGCGATGACAAACTTAAATGAAGAACAAGGCGTATCTATTATGATGGTTACACATGATCCGTATAGTGCAAGTTATTGTCAGCGAATTTTATTCATTCAAGATGGTGAGCTATATAAAGAAATTCATCGTGGTGGTACGCGTGAAGAGTTCTACAAAGAGATTTTAGATGTACTTGCAGATTTAGGTACACAAAAAGCGTAAGAAAGGAGGTTCCAGTATGTTATTTAAACTTTCCATGTCGGGGCTGAAAAGTAAGCTGAAAGATTATATCGTCTTACTTGTCGGTCTTGTCATGTCCATTTCAATTTTTTACATGTTCCAAACGTTAGCGCTGAATAAAGCGTTTATCGAATCTAACTCAGTTATTCAATCAATTGGATTCGTATTCCAAGCAGGTTCATTTTTACTAGCTATTATAACGTTCTTCTATATTTTATATGCGAACTCTTTCTTATTATCTCTTCGTCAAAAAGAGTTCGGTATGTATATGATGTTAGGAGCAAAAAAGCATAAAGTTACATTACTTATGTTTATTGAAACGATCGTATTAGGCGCTGCGTCTCTTGCGATTGGTATTACAGTTGGTGTAGGACTTGCAGAAGGTATCGGACAGTTATTAATGAAACAGCTTGAATTTGCTGGTGAAGGATATAAAGCATTTTACCTTCCATCTATGACTGTTACTTGCATCTTCTTCTTTGCACTATTTGTATTATCAGCAATTATGAACAGTATTAAATTATCACGTATTTCTGTACTGCAACTTGTACATGCGGATGCACAAACAGAGCGTGTTGCGGTAAAAGGAAAAATGACAGGTGTCGTTGCAATCCTTGCAGTTATTTTATTAGGAATTGGCTATGCATCAATGATTTACATGGAAAAACTAAGAGAAATGGGAATCCTTATTGCATTAATTACAACAACAGCTGGTACTTACATGCTATTTGGATCACTTCTTCCAGTTATTATTAAAAAGTTAAAAAGTAATAAAAAGCGTAGTGAAAAAGGAATTAACGCTTTTACTTTTGCACAATTAAACTTCCGTATTAATAGTTTAACGAAAGTACTTGCGACAGTAGCGATGTTAGTAGCGCTTGGAGCTGGTGCGATTTCAGGTGGTATGGCATTTGAAAATAACGTTATAAAAATGGTTGATGGTTTAGTAATATATGATTCAGTTGTTCATAATCCAACAGCTGAAGAAAAGAAAATTTTAGACGGTATTACATTTAAAGAGAAAAGCGAATATCGTTACAAAGTAGATGATAAATACGTTTACTATGTAAAAGAAGATTTAGAGAAAAATCGTCCTTTAATAAAAGATATGGCGAATATGAAGTCAATGAAAGATTTAGTGAATACGAAGAACGTTTCAGAGGAACTACCAGTAGGTGCAGTTTCTAGAGAAATGAATGAAAAAGGTGCGAACGATAAAGAACTTCCAGAAGAATGGAACGAGGCTTTCAGAACAATCCAGCCGTTTTATGTATATGAGAATCATGCAATTAAAATTGTAGATCAAAAAATGTACGATGCGATAAATGGTAAAGAAGGTATAGCATTTATCGGAAAAACAGAAGACTTTTTAACATATAAAAAAGAATGGAAAAAACTTGACGAGTTGCAGCTAGATAAATATAAAAATGTAACAGCTGAAAGAATGAGCAGTAAATATCAAACTTACGATATGTTCTATGGGATTGCGAGTGGAACAGTATTTATGGGGTTCTTCCTTGGAATTGCATTCTTAGCAATGATGGCAAGTTGTTTAATGTTTAAAATTCTTTCTGGTGCATCAAAAGATATTACGCGTTATCAAATGCTTCGTAAAATCGGTGTGCGCCGTGAGTTATTAACGAAATCGATTTATAAAGAGTTATTTTTAGTATTCTTATTCCCGGCAATTGTGGGTATCACTCACGTATTAGTTGGTATGAATATTTTCGGATTTATTTTAGTTGATCCGTACTTCCGTATTTGGGTGCCAATCGTAATTTTCGTAGTTATTTATGCGATTTATTACTTCATTACAGTTCAATTGTATAAAGGTATTGTTCTTCCGAAAGAAGATTAATACGTAAAAAGCCGAGTGAAAGCACTCGGCTTTTTGTATTTTCAGAAAAAATACTTTAATGTTACTGAAATATATAATATAATGTAAATAAGTAACGTAATATATGAGTATCAGCAACCGAAAAGTGAAAGGAGGAATCCGATCTATAGGAAGAAGCTGAATTTGTACCCCCTATTTTTTCTACCCACACCGTATTTGTACAATCATAAATTTCCAAATGAAAAATTGTCGTAAGAGTATATTGTGAAAATAATGGATAATACATGGAAATCTCATAGCATGATAAGGTAAAATGGACAGGATAATGAGAAAATTACCGTTCATAAGATGAGGAGATACATGTATGGAAGTTGTAGAGGCATTAAAAGATATAAGCCAAATTGAGGATATGAAAAAGTATTTAAAAGAGCACTCGCAGCGAGATTATCTTTTATTTGTTATTGGGATCAACACTGGATTAAAGATTACTGAGCTACTTAGTATGAAATTTGAAGAGGTATTAAATGAAGATGGAACTGTTAAAGAGTTTTATTCTCTTCCTGTAAAAGATGAAAAATTTAAACAAGATATTTATTTAAATACAAAAGTAAAAGAAGCCCTTTTAGAGTACGCACAATCTATTGATGCTCGAAGAGAAAACTACGTATTTCAATCTAATAAAACGACAAATTCAATCTCACGCCAACAAGCGTATCGTGTTATCCATAGCGCAGCTGAAGCGGTTGGGATTGTTGGAAAGATTGGAACGAACTCAATGAGAAAAACATTTGGATTTCATGCGTACAAAAGAGGAATAGCGATTGCGCTATTGCAAAAGCATTTTCATCACGCGACTCCATCAGAGACGCTCAAGTATTTAGGAATCTCAAAAGATGAGAAGTTTAAAACAGAGATTGATGTAGATTTGTAAAAGCCGTAACTAAAAAATTTAGGAGGCGGAAAATATGAATATTAGAGAGAGTGAACTACCGGGTATTGGTTGTAAGTTTGAAGTAATCACAAAAGGTAATGAAAAAATGGTTATCGTTATTCATGATGATGGCCGAAGAGAAATGTATCATTTTGATGCGGATCACGATGAGAGTATTTCAAGCATTTCTCTTCGTGATTCTGAAGCGAGACAAATTGCGGCTATATTAGGCGGAATGGTATATAGGCCGCAAGCGCTAGACACAATTGAGATGGCTTTTGAAGGATTATCAATTGAATGGTTTAAGGTGGAGAATCATGCACCAGTAGTACAACAAACAATTGGTAGCTTACATGTCAGAAAAACATATAACGTAACGATTATTGCTATTTTGAAAAAGAATATGAAGAAATTCTTTAATCCAGGTCCAGACTCTATTATTGAAGCTGGCGATATGCTCGTATTATCGGGTGAAAGACATGAAGTGAAAAGAATTATTAATGAATTGCTTTCAGCAGGAGGTGATTCCTAATCGATGGATACTTTAATCTTTGAAGTTGGAACTGCGTTAGTATTAGTAGCTTTTGCAGCTATCCTCGCTGCGAAGTTAAAGTTCTCGATTATTCCGTTTCTCATTATACTCGGTATGTTAGTGGGGCCTCATGCCCCAGATTTAGGACTTATCGATTTAAGGTTTATTGAAAGCGGAGAAGTTATTTCCTTCCTAGGCCGTGTTGGCGTCATATTCCTCTTATTCTATTTAGGTTTAGAATTCTCAATAAAAAAATTAATTAAATCAGGAAAGTCGATTGCTTTTGGGGGTAGTGTTCATATATCGCTTAATTTCATATTAGGTTTACTTTATGGATATGTTATGGGCTTCCCTTTATTAGAAACGTTAATTATTGCTGGAATCATTACAATTTCATCGAGTGCAATTGTTGCGAAAGTAATTGTTGATTTAAGAAGATCTGGTAATAAAGAGACTGAATTAATATTAGGAATCATTATGTTTGATGATATCTTTTTAGCTGTATATTTATCAGTCGTTTCAGGGTTAGTACTCGGTGGTGCAACATCATTTGTAGGTGCTCTTACATCGGTGTTAATCGCGGTAGGGTATATGCTACTATTCTTTGTAATCGCTAGAAAAGCTACGCCGTTTCTAAATAAAGTATTAGATATTTCGTCAAATGAAATTTTTATTATCGTAATATTCGCTATTTTATTCTTTGTAGCAGGATTTTCAGAAACGATTCATGTTGCTGAGGCAATTGGAGCATTATTGTTAGGACTCGTCTTTTCTGAAACAGAGCATAGTGATCGGATTGAGCATCTCGTCGTTCCGTTTCGTGACTTCTTTGGAGCCATATTCTTTTTCAGTTTCGGTTTAAGTATAGATCCGTTTTCACTTGGAGGAGCAGTGTGGTTGGCATTAGGAGCAGTTTTCATTACGCTCATCGGTAATTTTACAGCTGGAATGATGGCGGGACGTAAAGCCGGGTTATCACATAAGGCTTCTACGAATATTGGTTTAACACTCGTATCACGCGGAGAGTTCTCCATTATTGTAGCCAATATCGGCATTGCGGGTGGTTTAATGGCAACGATTAAACCGTTCTCTGCACTGTACGTTTTAATATTAGCATCGTTAGGACCGTTATTAACGAAAGAGTCTTGGAGAATATATTCCTTACTAGATAAAATCTTTAAATGGAGTGCGAAAGAACGTGCGAAGCGAGAAAAAGAAGTTGGATAGTATACAAAAAGGGAGACTGCATGAACGTCATGCAGTCTCCCTTTTTTATATATTGTTGTTGATGTCGTTTTTTTTCGGTAAGTCGATAGATTCCCAAAATCACTGATATATTTTTAAGTGACAATTTATATAATTTCATTTACCGAAAAACCATTATCTGAATTTCATCAACTATTAATCAGTTGCCTTCCTATTTAAAAACGACTACAATTTTACTGTTATAGATGAACGAAAAAATAGAATAGGAGGGGAGACTATGCCAAGGAAAGTATGGCTATTAGTAGCTGGGATGATTATTAATGTCACGGGTGCTTCTTTTTTATGGCCTTTTAATACAATTTATTTGCATGATCACCTAGGGAAATCTTTATCTGTGGCCGGAATGGTATTAATGATCAACTCGCTTACTGGTGTAATCGGAAACTTGCTCGGCGGTGTTTTATTTGATAAATGGGGCGGTTATAAATCAATTTTATTAGGGATTATTATTACACTCGTATCGATTTTAGGTCTTGTGTTCTTCCACGGTTGGCCGTTATATGTTGTGTGGCTAGCATTAATCGGCTTTGGTTCTGGAATGGTCTTCCCATCGATGTATGCGATGGTCGGTACGGTTTGGCCAGAGGGCGGAAGACGAGCATTTAATGCGATGTATGTTGGACAAAACGTTGGTATTGCGATCGGAACAGCGTGCGGTGGTTTAGTTGCATCTTACCGTTTTGATTATATTTTCTTAGCTAATTTTATTTTATACTTTGTTTTCTTCTTAATTGCTTTTATTGGATTCCGTGGTATGGAAGACAAGAAAGAGCCAGGAGTGCAAAAAGAAGTCGAAACGAAAAAAGGCTGGACACTTACACCTGGATTCAAAGCACTTCTTATCGTATGTGTAGCATATGCTTTATGCTGGGTTACATATGTACAGTGGCAAGGGGCAATTGCAACACATATGCAGGAATTAAATATTAGCCTCCGCCATTATAGTTTATTATGGACGATAAACGGAGCGATGATTGTTTGTGCGCAGCCACTAGTTAGTATGCTAATTCGCTGGATGAAGCGTTCTTTAAAACAACAAATTATGATTGGAATCGTCATTTTTGCGGCGTCATTCATTGTATTAAGTCAAGCGCAGCAATTTACGATGTTCCTCGTTGCGATGGTAACATTAACAATTGGTGAGTTATTTGTATGGCCAGCAGTTCCGACCATTGCAAATATACTTGCGCCAAAAGATAAGTTAGGATTTTATCAAGGCGTTGTAAATAGCGCAGCGACTGTAGGGAAAATGTTCGGACCGGTCGTTGGCGGAGCAATTGTTGATTTATACAATATGGAAGTATTGTTTATAGCAATCATGGTAATGCTTGTAGTAGCGATTATTGCAACGAGTATGTATGATAAACGAGTAAAAGTAGAAGAAACAGTTGAAGAAAAAATTGCAGTTTAGTTTGACGGAACATGTAACATGTTTTAGAATATATTTAAATAAAACAACCTTTGGAACAAGGGAGATAGCTCGGCTGTCCTAAGACTAATTCGTTAGTTATGAAGAGTAACGATTAACCGAGAAGCCTTAGCTTCAAGTAAGCTCTTTAGAGATACGAAGTGATGGGTAGTTCACATTAACTTATATTTGTAATAACAGTGAGAAGGAGTAGTAGTAATAGAAGCTGGTTTAGAGAGTTGACGGTCGGTGCAAGTCAATCCACGTTTCGTTATGAACTCGCCTTTGAGTTGCAGTTGTGAAACTAATAGTAGCAATTGCCGTTAATCCACGTTACGGATCTAAGCGAATGTATATTTGTACATTAATTTAGGGTGGTACCGCGGGAATCTATAACCTCTCGTCCCTTTCTAGGGATGAGAGGTTTTTTGTATTTTGGGCGGTGAAAATAAATAGAATTTCAAGGAGGGTATCTCATGAGCTTTAATCATCAAAATATTGAGAAGAAGTGGCAAGGGTACTGGGAAGAGAATAAAACATTCCGTACGCCAGATGAGACAGAAAAACCAAAATTTTATGCACTAGATATGTTCCCATATCCATCAGGTGCAGGCCTACACGTAGGACATCCAGAAGGTTATACAGCGACAGATATTTTATCTCGTATGAAGCGTATGCAAGGATATAACGTTCTTCATCCAATGGGATGGGATGCATTCGGTCTTCCAGCAGAGCAATATGCACTTGATACTGGAAACAGCCCGGCAGAATTTACAGAGCTTAATATTAATACGTTCCGTAATCAAATTAAAGCATTAGGTTTCTCTTACGATTGGGATCGTGAAGTAAATACAACAGATCCAAACTACTACAAGTGGACACAATGGATCTTCCTAAAACTATTTGAAAAAGGCTTAGCTTACGTTGATGAAGTACCTGTAAACTGGTGCCCAGCACTTGGTACAGTACTTGCAAATGAAGAAATCATTGACGGTAAGAGTGAGCGCGGTGGACATCCAGTTGAGCGTCGTCCGATGAGACAGTGGATGTTAAAAATTACAGCTTACGGAGATCGTCTATTAGAGGATCTAGATGAGCTTGATTGGCCAGAAAGCTTAAAAGATATGCAACGTAACTGGATCGGTCGTTCTGAAGGTGCAGAAGTACACTTCAACATCGATGGTACAGACGAGAAATTCACAGTTTTCACAACGCGTCCTGATACACTATTTGGTGCGAGCTACTGTGTACTTGCTCCAGAGCATGCGCTTGTTGCAGACATTACAACAGCAGAGCAAAAAGAAGCTGTAGAAGCTTACATTAACTCTGTTAAAATGAAGAGCGATTTAGAGCGTACAGAACTTGCGAAAGAGAAAACTGGTGTATTCACTGGTGCTTACGCAGTTAACCCAGTAAACGGTGAGAAATTACCAATCTGGATCGCTGATTACGTTCTTGCAACTTACGGAACAGGTGCTGTAATGGCAGTTCCAGCTCACGATGAGCGTGATTATGAATTCGCATCAGTATTCAATCTTCCAACGAAGGAAGTTGTAAAAGGCGGAGACATTACGAAAGAAGCATACACAGGTGATGGTGCACACGTAAACTCAGCATTCCTTGATGGTTTAAATAAAGAAGAAGCAATCGTAAAAATGATTGAATGGCTTGAAGTAACGAGCGCAGGAAATCAAAAAGTAACGTACCGTCTACGTGACTGGTTATTCAGCCGTCAACGTTACTGGGGTGAGCCAATTCCAGTAATCCACTGGGAAGATGGCACAATGACAGCTGTGAAAGAAGAAGAATTACCATTAGTTCTTCCGAAAACAGAAAACATCCGTCCTTCAGGTACAGGTGAATCACCACTTGCTAACATTGAAGAGTGGGTAAACGTTGTTGATCCTGAAACTGGTAAAAAAGGTCGTCGTGAAACGAATACAATGCCACAATGGGCTGGTAGCTGCTGGTATTACCTACGTTACATCGATCCAAACAATAGCGAAGCACTTGTAGATCCTGAAAAAGTAAAACAATGGCTTCCAGTTGATATTTATATCGGCGGAGCAGAGCACGCTGTACTTCACTTACTATATGCTCGTTTCTGGCATAAAGTATTATATGATATCGGTGTAGTTCCAACGAAAGAGCCGTTCCAACAATTATTCAACCAAGGTATGATTCTAGGTGAAAACAACGAGAAAATGAGTAAATCAAAAGGTAACGTTGTAAACCCTGATGATATCGTAGCAAGCCATGGTGCAGATACACTTCGTCTATACGAAATGTTCATGGGACCGTTAGATGCTTCGATTGCTTGGTCTGAAAATGGTCTTGACGGAGCTCGTCGTTTCCTAGACCGCGTATGGCGTCTATTCGTTCAAGATAATGGTGAATTAAGTGAGAAAATTACTGATGCACCAAATAAAGAGCTTGAAAAAGCTTACCACCAAACAGTGAAGAAAGTAACAGAAGACTATGCAGAGCTTCGCTTCAACACAGCGATTTCTCAAATGATGGTATTCATTAACGATGCATATAAAGCTGAAACACTTCCGAAAGAATATGTAGAAGGTTTCGTAAAAATGATTGCACCAGTTGCACCTCACATCGGGGAAGAACTATGGAGCAAACTTGGATACAATGAAACAATCACATATGCAAGCTGGCCAACATTTGATGAGTCTAAACTTGTAGAAGATGAAGTTGAAATCGTTGTTCAAATTATGGGTAAAGTTCGCGCAAAACTAACAATGAGTAAAGACGCATCAAAAGAAGAAATGGAACAACTTGCACTTGAAGCAATTCAAGACCAAATTGAAGGGAAAACAGTTCGTAAAGTAATTGTTGTTCCTGGAAAACTTGTTAACGTTGTTGCAAACTAATGTATTTTTAAAAAAGCTCAGAGCATCTATGCTCTGAGCTTTTTTGTGTAGAAAATAATTTCAGGATCTCCTTCATCTAAATTTTCAACTATTCCACTACGTACAAATCCATTCGTACTAAAAACTTTCTGCATACTATCGTTTGATTCGTTTGTCGAAGAAAAGATTTTTTGAGTAGGAGAATGACTTAACATATATGAGATTAACGAGCTTGCATAGCCGTGCCTTCTTTTCGCTGGCGAAACGATGATTAATGAGAGGAAAGTACAATCAAAGAAATTTGTATCGTATGTTAGAAAACCAGAGATAGAATTGTTCTCTTTTACAATGATGCATCTGCCCTCATTGATAGTATGTTTAATATAATCTCGTCTACTATCATCTCCGATTACATCAATATCTATATGTAAGATTGCATCTAAGTCATTGATAGAAGCCTTTGTTACGTTTTTCAATGGAAATACCTCCTAAAAAAATATTCAGTTAATTAATTTTAGCATGAAAGAAGAAAAAGGAGCGGAATTCCCATACAGACAAACACCTATTTTTCTATAGGAAATATGATAAAAAAGGTAGGCTAAATTGAGTAGAAGAGGTGAAAGGAATGAAAGGGATGGACAATAATGCACCACATGGTTTCTTCGGAGGCGAATCGGACAGTTATACACAAATGATGTTAATGGGAGGAGCTGGCCAACAAGGGTACGGTGGAATTCCGAGCTGGATGGGTGGAGCAGCAGGAGGATTCCCAACATCGGTAGCTGGCATGCAAACTGGAATGCCTACATCAATGGGGGGATTTTCGACATCAGGGGCTGGAATGCCTACAGTAACAGGAGGATTTCCGACATCAGTAGCTGGCGTACAGACAGGATTTCCAGTAGGAGCACCAACTACATTTCCTTCTTTCGTTGGAGGAGTGCAGACCGGATTTCCGGTACCGGGAGTAGGTGTTGTAGCTGGAGGAATAGGTGGGTATCCGCAAGTTATTCACGGTCATCATGGACATCACCACCATCAAGGTCAACACGGTCATCATGGACACCATCATCACCAAGGCCAACATGGCCATCATGGACACCATCATCACCAAGGCCAACATGGCCATCATGGACACCATCATCACCAAGGTCAACACGGTCATCATGGACACCATCATCACCAAGGTCAACACGGTCATCATGGACACCATCATCATCAAGGCCAACACGGTCACCATGGTCATCAACAACAAGTACATCACCACGGTCACCACCACATTCATCCGCAAGCTGTTCTTTATCAAACGCACCAAGGCCAGCACGGTCATCAAGGTCAGCACGGTCATCAAGGTCATCAAGGTCATCAAGGTCAGCACGGTCAGCACGGTCATCATGATCAGCACGGTCACCATGGTCATCAACAACAAGTACATCACCACGGTCAGCACGGTCATCAAGGTCAACACGGTCACCAAGGCCAACACGGTCAACATGGCCAGCAGGGTCAACAACACCCACAATATCAGCAATATCAACAACAGCAACAATCTTCTCCTTGGGCAGGTGGAATTGGAACGGGAGCAGCAGGAGCAGCGGCAGGAGCAGCTAGCATTAGTGGAGCAGCAGGACACGCGGGACACGTGGGTCATTAATGAATCGCAGGAAAAAAGACATAATAAAAAACTGCTAGGAAATCCTAGCAGTTTTTTTCAGCTTCTTTGCGCTGACGTTCGATTTCAGCACGAAGTTGTGGTTCTGGTGCTTGCCAGCCTTCTGGTTTTAGAATTTTGCCGTCACCTTCACGGAATCGAGGTTTTCCATCAGGGAATAGTTTTGCCATGTTTGCGTTATTTACAATTTCGAATCCTTTATCAGGACGTACGCCCATTTCGGCAAACGTTCCGAATGCAAAGTAAATAAGGTCAATTAGTGCATCATATTGATCTTCAACAGTCGTCGCTTCTAGAAATTCTTCTAGCTCTTCTTGCATAAAACTTGCACGGATTTTTGCACGCTCTTCTGTTAGTTTTGTTGGAGTATTTGTCACAGGATGTCCGAACTCTTCATGCATTTTTGCAACAAGTTCGTACCCTTTATCTAAACCTTTTTCGTTTGTCATGTTGTTTCATCCTTTCTCGCTTTGTCCGAATCTCATTGTAACATAGGGTGATTATGAAATGAAAAGGGACTGTTCAAAAGTTTCATCTTTTAGTTAAGATAGCGATAGTGAAAGATTATATCGACTTAATGACAAAACCCGTTAAAAAGAAAGCCATCCCGCAATACTCTTGGGACAGCCCTGCTCGTTATTTTTCTTCTTTTATTAAAATGGATAAAATAAGATCGATGCCAAACATACCAACGAGCAACATTGGTATAACGACAAGTAAATAACGTGTGAAGGAAACATTTTTTAAGTATGTATGAGCAAATAAAAAGACGCCGAGAAATAAAATACCATTTAAAATAGGCTTTACTAATTTTTTAGACATAAGCTCCCCCATAAATATCTTCTCTCTCTATCTAAAATAAAAACTCCTCTATCCGTTGTATCATGCTGGAGAGAGGAGTTCAATCATTTCTCATTCGATTACACCAGAATTTGTAATATTAACGGTGTATTTTACTTTAATTGGCACATCTTTGTACATTTTTCGCCACTCTTCTAATTTAAATGGACGATAATGTTGTCTATATTTTGCTCCAAGTCCAAGAGGGTCAACATTTAAGGATTTAAACTGTTTAATTAGTTTTGTAGCTTTTGCATCTAACTGTTTCTCAACCGCTTTCGCTATTTTTTGCGTGTTCTTTTTATTTTCTAAGTTGAATTTTCGAGATAATTCTTGAATACGAGCTTCCATTTTCACATGAATATAGAAAGACGGTTTTCCATTTTTTATAGTTACTTCGTAGGTAGGAACGGAACGGATGTTATTAATCATTGCATAGCCAGGATTGGTTTTAAATTCATGTGAATCTAGGCGGTGCTTTTCTAGCAGTCCTTTGAAAACAAACATATCGTGGTACTTAATTGTGCCGACTAACTTATCCTTTTTCAAGAGACCGATACCAGTAATCTTTATTTTATCTCCATGTTTTTTTAGGATAGGCATATAGGAATCCTGTCCTTCACGGTAGTACCTGAAGGCGCCTAAATACAAATTGTCAGTTGGCAAAGGCCCAGTGTCCATATTATGTTCTAACATTTTTTTTATATAAATCGCAACATTGTAAGAGGTACTATATTTTCCTTTAAATAGTTCAGTACCACTGCCTTCTAATAGTCCAACATACAGTGAGTTACCAATATTCACATCTCGAATCAATGTATCAAAGGAAGTTGATAATCCTTTTTTAGCAATCTTTGTTGTGAATAAGGCAACACGCATTTGACCGCTTGCGAACGGTTGCGAAGATTCTAAAGATGTATCTGCCTTTACTTGTTTTACTGCGTTTCCTGTTCCTTCATAGACTTGAACTTTATTTCCCTTTTTTTGTACGGGGCAAACGAATGTAACTTTTACTTTATTATCTTTTGCTGTATCGAAGGCAGTTCCTTGAATGAGCTGAACATCATCAATAATATTTTTTTGTAAACAACCAGTTAGACTGAAGACACTGATGCAAATAAGAAGTATTAATTTTCTTTTGATTTTTTCCATTGTTTTTTCACCCACACAATAATAAATAGAATTGGGATGTATACATAGATAAGCCAAAAACTAACTTTAGATACATTGCTAATAAAATCATTAATATCATGCCTGTTCGTTAGAAGTTGTGAAACAACTAAGGTGATAAGCATAAATGCGATTAAAATACCTCGTTGCTTCACACGAAAGATTTCATGCGTTCCTCTAGTTGCGGCCCATAAAGGTAGGATAAAGCTGGTAATAATAACGAGAGCATAACCAGAAATAGCAATATACTCAAGTCGCTCAATAAAAGGAAGCTTAATAACTTGTGTCATGGACAGTTGAGACCAGATTGTTTTGAGTAGTTGTTTTTCGCTAAAGAATGTAAAAGCGAGAATGGTACTAAACAAATATAGAATATTGGAAAATAATGCCCCGTATTGTGCGAATTTATGGGATTTCTCTGGTTCTTTAACAAATGGATAAATCATCAGGAAAATTTCAAATCCTGTCATGCTATAAATAGATAGTTGAGCTGCTTTCAAAATATCGGTAAAAGAATGTGAAAATATTGGAAGTAAGTTATCCCAATGTGAGAATTTTAAAATGAAAAGGCTTAGAAAAAGATAACCTAATGTCCCACCAACAGAAATAACACAAATTCCTGCAATAACGCGAAAACCTGATGAAATAATGTAATAACTTATTAAACATAAAAAGAATGTGAGCATCCAGGTGGATGCACTAGGAAACATCCACACTTGAATGATTTCGACATAAGTTCTAACAACAGAAATGCTTACAATAAAAAAATAAATCATAAAAAGGATACTAATACCATTTCCAATCCATTTTCCAAAAAGTTGTTTGTGTAAATCAATTAAGTTTCCCTCTACATTTTTTAATGAATAATACATCATCCAGATGAGAATATGAATAATGATTCCTGTGAGGAGAACCCCCATCCAGCCGTCGTATCCAGCAGCTTTTGCAATAATTCGAGCGAACCCGAGAACACCAGCACCAAACTGTGCACTGTGAATTAAGAAGAAAACAAAGATAGGAGATATTTGATATTTTTCTTGAACTTTACTCATCAATGCACCTCATTTCTTACTCATCGAAGTCTGATCTATGTTTTGTTGAAATTCCTTTTGCTGCTTTTTTTACATGTTGTGGTCTTGCTTGTACATCTCTTGTATCAATCATTGTTAAAGGAAAACGAATCCAAGAATCCTTAACGGATTGTTGTCTTGTCGGATAAAACAAAGCGTACGGTTTACGTAAGGAAGTAAGCCTGAATAGATGAGTAAATAAAAAGATAAATCCAAGAGAAATCCCGAAGAGCCCTCCTATTTCTGCGAATGCTAGAAACGGAAAACGTAGTAATCGAACTGCATTACCCATTTTATAAATAGGTGTAATAAAGGAAGCAAGTGCTGATAAGGCAACGATAATTAATAAAATGTTACTCGTTAAACCAGCTTGTACAGATGCTTGTCCGATTACGATACCGCCTACAATACCGAGTGTTTGACCAACTTTCATCGGTAACCTCGCGCCAGCCTCTCTTAATAAATCGATTGCGAGTTCTAAAAAGAGTGCTTCAATTAAAGGTGGGAACGGTACTTGCGCCCTTGATAAAATCAAAGTTTCAAGTAAATCACTCGGAATGAGTTCATAATGATAATTTAAAACTGCAACATATAAAGGTGTAGCACAGATTGAAAATAGAACAGCGATAAGGCGTAAAATGCGTGAAAATGTAGCGTATAACCAAGAGACGTTATAGTCTTCTGGTGAAATGAAAAAATCGAAATAGGATACAGGTGTTAGTAAAACGCTTGGAGAACCATCCACAAAAATAGCAATTTTCCCATCAATGAGTGCTTTTGTCACTCTATCAGTACGTTCTGTATTGATATAGAGAGGGAAAATCGACTTTTCACCCATTAGTTCTTGTATATAAGCACTATCATTAATTTGATCATATTCAAGAGCACGTAATGACTCCTCGAGAAAATCTACATTATCTTTTTCGGCGAGGTTGTCTAAATACATCATGACAACTTTCGTTTTGGAAAATTCGCCGACAATCATTTCTTTTGTTTGTAAATCTAAAACAGGAAGGCGTTTTCGTACTAAATTAATATTCGTATCAATAGCTTCTACAAAGCCTTCTTGTGGACCGATAACTGTTGATTCATTTAATGGAGGGCTTGGTGCCCGGTAAGTATCAATTGCAATGTTTGCAAGCATACACTTTTGATCTTGCTGATTCAATTGAATAATCGCATGTCCCTTTAAAACCATGTCCTCAATTTTTTGTAAGTCGTTCGTAATTGTAATACCACTCATCGGAATATGTTCTTTTAGCTCTTCTAATGAAGTACAAGGTCGTTCTAACAGAATAGGCATTAAATATTTCTGTAATTTCTCTCCATCAAGTGAAGGACGATAGTAAGAAATCCAATAAGGCATCGTTTCATCATCAGATGTGTGATAATTAACAAAATCACTAGACTGTTTAAGCTTTGCTATTAAATCTTGTAGAGAATGAATACGGTCTTTTTCTGGTTTCGTAAAATCATAAATACTATTAT
Source organism: Bacillus sp. FSL M8-0063 (assembly GCF_038005545.1). Classification (NCBI taxonomy): domain Bacteria; kingdom Bacillati; phylum Bacillota; class Bacilli; order Caryophanales; family Bacillaceae; genus Bacillus; species Bacillus sp. FSL M8-0063. Next base: position 4,225,588 of record NZ_JBBOTJ010000001.1, on the reverse strand, counting down.
TTCCAGAGTTTTGCTGTTTATCTTGAGATGAGTTATCTTGCTTAGAGCTTTGCTGTTGATCTTGGGCCGAGTTGTCTTGTTTAGAATTTTGTTGCTGATTCTGATCGGAGTCGTTTTGCTTAGAGTGTTGTTGCTGATTCTGATCGGAGTCGTTTTGTTTAGAGTGTTGCTGATTCTGATCCGAGTCGTTTTGTTTAGAGTGTTGTTGATTCTGATTCGAGTCGTCTTGTTTAGAATTTTGTTGTTGATTCTGATCCGAGCCGTTTTGCTTAGAGTGTTGTTGTTGATTCTGATCCGGGTCGTTTTGTTTAGAGTGTTGCTGATTCTGATCGGAGTCGTTTTGTTTAGAGTGTTGTTGATTCTGATTCGAGTCGTCTTGTTTAGAATTTTGTTGTTGATTCTGATCCGAGCCGTTTTGCTTAGAGTATTGTTGTTGATTCTGATCCGGGTCGTTTTGCTTAGAGTGTTGTTGCTGATTCTGATCGGAGTCGTTTTGTTTAGAGTGTTGTTGTTGATTCTGATCTGAGTCGTCTTGTTTAGAATTTTGTTGTTGCTGCGGATCCTGAGAAGGCTCTTTGTGTTCCTCTTTTTTTTGTTCGCTATTGCTATCTTTATTATGTTTCATACTTCTAGTCTGTTCTTTGTTATCATCCTCTTGATTGTTAGGCTGTTGCTCCGAGTTATCTGTTTCGTTTTTCTCTGTCGTATTTGATTTTTTTTTCTTACGTAGCCAATTCCAGATCATATGTATGCCCTCTTTGATTGTGTAATATAGTGCTATTTTGTGGCTAATTTTGTATATTATTCATTTATTTATGAAAAGAAGGAGGAGAATGGTTTGCATAGAAAAAATCCTTTAGTAAGCAGTTCATACTATGACGGGAAGAGGGCGAGTCTGTGCAATTTGTAAAAAAAGAAAAATTTGTTTTAAGAGAGTTTACGTTTGAAAATGGTAGGGGAATTCCTGTTCAAATGGGGTATGAGACGTATGGTACTTTAAATAGAGAAAGGTCAAATGCAATTTTGGTATGCCATTATTTTAGTGCAACGAGTCACGCGGCAGGAAAATATACAGCGCATGATGGGGAGTCTGGTTGGTGGGATGGTTTAATTGGGCCGGGAAAAGCAATTGATACAAATAAATATTTTGTTATATGCACTGATAATCTTTGTAATGTACAGGTGAAGAACCCTTATGTGTTTACAACGGGACCGAAATCGATTCATCCGAAAACTGGAGATGAATATGCGATGGATTTTCCGGTTTTTACATTTCTTGATGTAGCTCGTATGCAATATGAGTTAATAAAAGATATGGGAATCTCAAGGTTACATGCTGTAATGGGACCGTCAGCTGGTGGGATGATTGCGCAGCAATGGGCTGTTCATTATCCTCATATGGTAGAGCAGATGATTGGTGTTATTACGAACCCGCAAAATCCAATTATTACGTCGGTAAATGTAGCACAAAATGCAATTGAGGCTATTCAACTGGATCCAAGTTGGAAGGGCGGAAAATATGGAGAAGAGCAGCCAATGAAGGGACTTCATTTAGCAAATAGAATGATGTTTATGAACGCATTTGATGAGCATTTTTATGAAACAACATTCCCTCGTAATAGTATAGAAGTAGAACCTTATGAAAAGTTTTCGATATTAACATCATTTGAGAAAGAAATAAATAAAGTGACATATAGAAGTATAGAGTTAGTAGATGCAAATTCGTGGATATACACTGCGAAAGCAGTTTTATTACATGATATTGCGCATGGATTTTCGTCTTTAGAAGAGGCACTGTCTAACATAGAAGCAAATGTACTTATGATTCCGTGCAAACAAGATTTGCTTCAGCCGTCACGTTATAATTATAAAATGGTAGACATTTTGCAAAAACAAGGGAAGTATGCGGAAGTGTATGAGATAGAAAGTATAAATGGGCATATGGCGGGAGCATTTGATATTCATTTATTTGAAAAGAAAGTTTATGAATTTTTAAATCGGAAAGTATCTAGTTTGGTGTAGAGAATAAATGGTGTGAAAAAGGTGCGATGTATGTAGTAGGCACCTTTTTTTACATGATTTGTAGACGGAAAATATAAGTGGCAATTGCTATACCGAAGAATGCGATACTAAGCAATAGAAATAAGAATGACATTTCTTGTGGTGATTTTATCTTTTTATTATTCTTCATACTAAGTGCAATAATTGCGGCGATTAAGAAAATGATGCCCGTAATGAAAAGAAAAAGTGTCATTTTCATTGGCTCCTTTCATAAAACAAGTATATTGAGGATACAATGCACGAGTTATGTTTGTAAAGAATAAGTTTTGCAGGAAAATTGAGAAATAAAATTTCCAATCTTTGCGTTCTTTCTTTCGCATGCTAAAATTGATGAGAAATGGTTGTTTAAAGAAGAGATTAAAGGTTTTATTGTATATAAGGAGGAACGACATATGACAGAAGTTAAAATAATTACTACAGAAGAAGTGCAAGAGCGTTTAGAAAGTGGAGAAACGTTATTTTTAGTAGACGTAAGGGAAGATGAAGAAGTAGCAGCAGGGAAAATTCCAGAAGCTGTACATATTAAAATGGGTGATATCCCAAATAAAGTAGATTTCTTTGATAAAGAGAATGAATATATCTTTATTTGTCGCTCGGGAATGCGCAGTGAAAATGTATGCCATTATTTAAATGAGCAAGGATTTAAAACAATGAACATGGTTGGCGGTATGCTTCAATATGAAGGTGAAACGAAATAAGTAGCTAAAAAACTTGAAACGTGTTTGTTTCAAGTTTTTTTCTTTTGCATACAGTGTACAAAAGGGGGATAGGTAAATGGGGATTAACTTGCGGAAAGTAAAAATTATTAATAATACAGGGGCTGTTAATGTTGGTGACTGTTATGATATCTCACCTTTAGCTGTAGCGAAAATATATGCAGGTGCTGGAGGATCGAGTGCAGCTATTTTTTTAAATGGGAAAAGACAGTCAGAAGCAGTGATTAGAACATCAGTGTTTCTTCCGCCATTAGCAACGAGTACACGTACATTAGGTTCATAGAGGAAAGGTAGAGTGTAATTATGCCTGCTCGTATAAAAGAGTTTATTATTGTGAATAACACTGGGAATATATTTACCGGTGATAATTTGAGTGATACGTCCTTTACTGCTACGAAATCGTATAGTGGTTCAATGGGGTGTACTTGGATTGATGTTGTTACAGTAATAGGAACGGAGACAAAGCTTTGTTTACAGCCTGGAGATTCGGTGACGACAACATATACACGAGGTACTCCGGCTGGTACTGTAACAGGAACAAATATGGGGCAAGGTACAAATGTATCGGGTATAGCACAAGCCGTCCCAAATACAGATAATTTGGATTCAACTGCTGGACTCCCTTAAAGAATTAAGGGAGTTTTTATTATTTCAAATAAAAATAGTCTTGGAGATTGTTTTTGTAAATACACATTAAGAAGAGGTTTGTTTAATGTAAAAAAGATAGTGTGTAGGTGGTGAAAGTGTGAGAGAGCGCGATAAACAAAATTCATTAAACTCTAATTTCAGAATTTCACCAAATCTTATTGGGCCTACCTTTCCTCCCGTTCCAACGGGATTTACTGGTATTGGGATTACTGGTCCAACCGGCCCGCAAGGTCCGACTGGACCACAAGGACCAAGGGGATTTCAAGGTCCGATGGGAGAGAGGGGCCCGACAGGACCTCAAGGAGTGCAAGGGATTCAAGGGCCAGTTGGACCAATGGGGGCAACAGGACCAGAAGGACAGCAGGGGCCACAAGGATTGAGGGGACCAAAAGGAGAAACGGGAGCGACAGGACCAGAAGGAGTGCAAGGGTTACAAGGTCCGATTGGTCCGACCGGAGCGACTGGGGCACAAGGTATACAGGGGATACAGGGGTTACAGGGGCCGATTGGAGCTACCGGGCCAGAGGGACCTCAAGGAATTCAAGGAGTGCAAGGGTTACCGGGAGCAACAGGTCCACAAGGAATACAAGGAGCGCAAGGGATACAAGGCCCACAAGGACCGAGTGGAAGTGCGGGGACAACAGGAGCAACTGGTCAAGGGGTTACAGGCCCAACTGGAATAACAGGTCCAACAGGGATAACGGGTCCATCTGGAGGACCACCAGGTCCGACAGGGGCAACTGGTGCGACAGGTCCAGGAGGTGGACCGAGTGGAAGTACAGGTGCGACGGGAGCAACGGGAAATACAGGGGTAACAGGAAGTACAGGTGTAACTGGAGTAACGGGAAATACAGGACCGACTGGAAGTACAGGAGAAACAGGAGTACAGGGATTGCAAGGAATACAAGGGGTTCAAGGGCAAATTGGACCAACAGGTCCAGAAGGTCCGCAAGGTATTCAAGGTATTCCGGGTCCGACGGGCATAACTGGTGAACAAGGAATACAAGGAGTTCAGGGAATTCAAGGGATAACAGGGGCAACTGGAGATCAAGGTCCGCAAGGTATACAGGGGGCTATTGGACCACAAGGTGTGACCGGAGCAACTGGTGATCAAGGTCCACAAGGAATTCAAGGGGTACCAGGTCCAACAGGAGAAACGGGACCACAAGGAGTTCAAGGGATTCAAGGCCCGATGGGTGAGATCGGACCAACAGGACCAGAAGGACCAGAAGGACTTCAAGGTCCGCAAGGAATACAAGGGGTGCCAGGACCAGCTGGAGCAACCGGTCCAGAGGGTCCGCAAGGTATACAGGGAATTCAAGGGCCAATAGGAGCAACCGGTCCAGAAGGTCAACAAGGAATTCAAGGAATTCAAGGGGTTCAAGGTGTAACAGGAGCAACAGGAGCACAAGGAGCAACTGGAATTCAAGGTGTACAAGGGAATATAGGTGCAACAGGTCCAGAGGGCCCGCAAGGAGTGCAAGGTACTCAAGGGGAAATAGGCCCAACAGGTCCAATGGGAGCACAGGGCGTGCAAGGTATTCAAGGAATTCAAGGTCCAACGGGTGCGCAAGGAGTGCAGGGGCCACAGGGAATTCAAGGGGGCCAAGGTCCGACGGGAGCAAAAGGAGATACGGGCGTAACTGGTGCGACAGGGGAAGGAACTACAGGCCCAACTGGAGTAACCGGTCCAACAGGGGTAACTGGTCCTTCTGGAGGACCAGCAGGACCGAGTGGTCCAACGGGGCCATCAGGTCCGACGGGAGTGACAGGTCCATCCGGTGGACCACCTGGACCGACAGGAGCAACCGGGGAGACAGGAGCAACTGGAGATACCGGGGCGACAGGCTCAACTGGAGTGACCGGAGCGACAGGAGAAACAGGAGCAACTGGGGTGACGGGCTTACAGGGACCCCAAGGAATTCAAGGTGTGCAAGGAATCCAAGGTCCAACAGGCGCGCAAGGAGTGCAAGGGCCTCAAGGGATACAAGGAGTAACGGGAGCAACAGGAGATCAAGGTCCACAGGGAATCCAGGGTCCGCAAGGAATTCAAGGTCCAACCGGTCCACAAGGAATTCAAGGAGATCAAGGCCCCCAAGGAATCCAAGGTGTGACAGGGGCAACCGGAGCACAAGGTCCGCAGGGAATTCAGGGGATACAAGGGGTGCAAGGTCCGACTGGTCCACAAGGCCCAACCGGAATTCAAGGTGTTCAAGGAGAAATAGGGCCAACCGGTCCGCAAGGCGTGCAAGGATTGCAAGGTCCACAAGGCCCAACAGGGGATACTGGGGCAACCGGAGCACAAGGCCCGCAAGGAATTCAAGGAATTCAAGGTCCACAAGGCCCAACGGGATCCACTGGAGAAACCGGAGCGACAGGTCCTCAAGGGATTCAAGGCCCCCAAGGAATCCAAGGTCCAACGGGAGTAACAGGCTCCCAAGGCCCAACAGGGTCCACTGGTCCAACCGGTTCGCAAGGAATTCAAGGTCCAACAGGCCCAACTGGAGCGGGAGCAACCGGGGCCACGGGAGCAACGGGTGTGACCGGAGTTAGTACAACTGCAACGTACTCATTTGCAAATAATACATCAGGAAGTGCTATTTCTGTTCTGTTAGGTGGTACGAATGTACCGTTACCGAACAATCAAAATATTGGACCAGGGATCACTGTTAACGGTACGAATACTGTATTCACAGTTGCGAATGCAGGGAATTATTATATAGCTTATACAATTAATATAACGGCAGCTTTACTCGTAAGTTCACGTATAACTGTAAACGGGGTTCAACTTGCAGGAACCGTTAATTCACCAGCAGTAGCTACAGGTTCGTTTAATGCGACAATCATTGCTAATTTGCCTGCTGGAGCCGCTATTAGTCTGCAGTTATTTGGATTACTTGCAATAGCTACATTATCTACGACAACACCAGGAGCTACGCTAACTATTATTAGGTTAAGTTAATAGGGAGAAAACCTTGGGGCTTTTATGCTTCAAGGTTTTTTATCTCGCATTAATTGCCCGTAAAAGCCCGATTGGTGAGGGCTGATTAAAGTTTCACTTTATCTAGTTATTTGTAGGTAGTCTAATTGGTTAGGAAAGTTTCACTTTATTCACTTGAGCAAAAACATCGCAGTTCGAAAATATATTATAATAGAATGAAAAGAGAGAAATTTGGCAGAAAGGGAGGGTGGCGATGCAGGAGATGGTTACAGATTTTTTTGGACGCCCACTTCAAGATTTGCGCATATCTGTCATTGATCGTTGCAATTTTAGATGTACATATTGTATGCCAGCGGAAGTTTTTGGGCCAGATTATGCTTTTTTGAAAGATGAGTTTTTACTGACGTTTGATGAAATTGAACGTTTGGCAAAACTATTTGTTAGCATCGGTGTACGAAAAATTAGACTTACTGGTGGCGAGCCACTGCTGCGTAAAGATTTAACAAAACTTATTGCACGTCTCGTGAAAATTGAAGGGTTAGTAGATATAGGGTTAACGACAAATGCAATTCATTTAACGAAACAAGCAAAAGCATTAAAAAAAGCTGGATTACATAGAGTAAATGTTAGTTTAGATGCAATAGATGACGATGTATTTAAGGATATTAATGGCCGGAATATCAATACGAAACCTGTTATAAAGGGAATTATGGCTGCAAAAGAAGCTGGGCTTGATGTAAAGGTAAATATGGTTGTGAAAAAAGGAATGAACGACCATCAAGTACTTCCGATGGCTGCTTATTTTAAAGAGCAAGGAATCACACTTAGGTTTATTGAGTTTATGGATGTTGGTAGTACAAATGGATGGAACTTTGACCAAGTCGTTACAAAGCAAGAATTAATTGAAATGATTCATAGTGTGTATCGACTTGAGCCAGCTGAAGCGCATTATTTCGGTGAAGTTGCGAAGCGATATCGTTACGTTGGAACAAATGTCGAAGTCGGTTTTATTACTTCTGTTTCAGAGTCATTTTGTTCCTCTTGTACGAGAGCAAGAATTTCGGCAGATGGAAAGTTTTATACTTGCTTATTTGCGACAGAAGGATTGGATGTAAGGGAGCTTCTTAGAGGAAATCTTTCAGATGATGAGTTAGTAAGCGTTATACAAAATGTATGGATGAATAGAAAAGACAGGTATTCGGATGAACGGACAGAAGAAAGTGCAAAGAATCGTCCGAAAATTGAAATGTCTTATATAGGAGGATAAGAAAGGGGGCTATCGTATGCAGGAGCGATATTCAAGACAAATATTATTTTCTGGTGTTGGAGAAGAAGGACAGAGAAAAATTAGAGAGAAGCATGTGCTTATTATCGGCGCTGGTGCTCTCGGTGCAGCGAATGCAGAAGCAATTGTTAGAGCAGGTGTTGGCAAAATAACAATTGCGGATCGTGATTATGTAGAATGGAGTAATTTACAAAGACAACAATTATATACAGAAGAAGATGCAAAGCAATATAAACCAAAGGCGGTAGCAGCGGCGGAGCATTTAAAAGCGATTAATTCTGAGGTGGAAATAAACCCGGTTGTGACGGATGTAACAGTGCAAGAAATGGAAGCGTTAGTGAATGATGTAGATTTAATATTAGATGCGACAGATAATTTTGAAACACGTCTTCTTATTAATGATATTTCACAAAAGTATAATATTCCGTGGATATATGGTGGTTGTGTCGGAAGCTACGGAGTAACATATACAATTTTACCAGGAAAAACACCGTGTTTCCGCTGTTTAATGGAACATCCAGCGAGCGGGGCAACATGTGATACGGCGGGTATTATACAGCCGGCCGTGCAATTAGTAGTTGCACATCAAATAACGGAAGCGCTGAAAATATTAGTAGAAGACTATGGGGCGCTTCGCGAAACGATGTTATCGTTTGATCTTTGGAATAATCAACAGATGGCATTTAAAGTGAATAGGCAGAAAAAAGACACATGTTTATCTTGCGGAAGATTACGTACATATCCGAGTTTAACATTTGAAGCACAAACGAAAACAGAAGTGTTATGTGGCCGAAATACAGTACAAATCCGTCCAGGTGTGCGGAATGAATTTAATTTAGAAGAAATTAAAAAGCGCTTACAAAGAAGTGTGAATGTAAAAGCTACTCCGTATTTATTATCCTTTCCGGTGGAGGAATTTCGTTTTGTTTTATTTACAGATGGCAGGGCGTTTATTCATGGGACGAATGATATAAATGTAGCAAAACGCTTATATGCAAGATATATAGGTTGAACCTAAAGGGAGCCCTTTAGGTTCAACGGAGAGAAGATTAAGACTTTCTCGTATAATCTCCACTTTTTCCACCTGTTTTTTCAAATAAGTACGTTTCGCCAATAATCATACTTTTATCAACAGCTTTGCACATATCGTACACAGTAAGAGCTGTAGCGGAAGCAGCTGTTAAAGCTTCCATTTCAACACCGGTGCTACCTTCTGTTTTAACTTTTACTTCAATAAGTAATCGATATTGTTCTTCGGATTGTTTCCAATCGAAAGAAACGTCAACACCTTTTAATAATAAAGGATGGCACATTGGGATAATATCAGAAGTGCGTTTCGCAGCCATAATACCTGCGATTTGTGCAACTGCTAGTACGTCACCTTTCCCAATTTCATTGTGAGAGATTTTATCGTAAATTTCTTTTGTAACGACAATGCTAGAGCACGCAATTGCTGTTCGAACGGTTGCTTTTTTGTCACTTATATCAACCATCTTCGCGCGTCCTTGGTCATTAAAGTGTGTGAATGAAGACATGGAATTCCTCCTTGAAGTAATTTCTATTTAATATATAAAGTTTAATCGAGATAAAAAAAATTGCAAATATGGGGTGAGAAACGATGGTAGAAAAACGAATTCCGATTCAAGTTGCTGAGGCAGTAAAGAGAGTAATGGAATATACGAAGAATGGTGAAGTAGAAGAAGTTTCTATTGCGGAAAGTTACGGGAGAATTCTTGGAGAGGATGTTGTCTCTGATCATGACGTTCCTCATTTTGATCGGTCTCCTTACGATGGTTTCGCAATTCGAGCAGAAGATACGAAAGAAGCAAATCAAGAGAATGCGATTGAGTTTGAAGTAATAGGAGAAATCGGAGCAGGATCTGTTTTTTTAGATGAAGTAGCGCCTTTTAAAGCGGTTCGTATTATGACGGGAGCAGCTATTCCAGAGGGATGTAATGCAGTCGTAATGCTAGAGCTGACGGAGGGGTTTGAGAAGAACGGAAAAACATATATGAAGGTAAAGCGTCCTTTTCATAGTGGTGACAATGTGTCATTTAAAGGGGAAGATATAAAGCAAAATCAAGTTCTCGTTAAGAAAGGTGTTGCAATTAATCCAGGTGTTGCGGCCTTATTAGCGACGTTTGGATATAGTACTGTGAAAGTTGTAAAACAGCCTGTTGTTGGTATCGTGACGACAGGAAGTGAATTGTTAGAAGTACATGAGTCGTTACAGCCGGGGAAAATTAGAAACAGTAACTCTTATATGATTGCAGCTCAAATTATGAAAGCCGGAGGGAAAGTTCGTTATTATGGCCAACTTGCTGACGAGTTAGATGCATGCTTTGCAGCTGTTCAATCGGCGATGGATGAGGTTGATATTTTAATTACGACAGGCGGTGTGTCGGTAGGAGATTATGACTACTTGCCGGCCATTTATGAAAGATTACAAGCGAATGTACTCTTTAATAAAATAGCAATGAGACCAGGAAGTGTAACGACAGTAGCTGAAGTTGATGGGAAGTTACTTTTCGGTTTATCAGGGAATCCATCAGCTTGCTACGTAGGCTTTGAGTTATTTGTGCATCCGGTTATAAAAACATATTTGTATGTGAAAGAGCCTCACGTATATAGAGCTGATGCTATTTTGCAAAAAGATTTTCCAAAGCCAAATCCATTTACTCGTTTTGTAAGAGCAAAGGTAACAATCGCGGAAGGGGTATTACAAGCGATGCCGGTCGGTTTAGATAAATCGAGTGCGGTTTCTTCACTTGCCGATGCGAATGCTTTTATTGTGTTGCCTGGAGGAACGAGAGGATTTGAGGCAGGGATGAAAGTAACTGTATTGTTGTTAGAGCACGCCGAGGGATGTGATTGGCCATGGGAAAAACCCCTTCAATCTTACAAATAGTAGGGTATCAAAATAGCGGGAAAACAACGCTTGTTGAGAAAATAGTGCATGCGTTAGCTGAACAGAAAATGAAAGTTGCTGCCATTAAACATCACGGGCACGGAGGTTTTCCAGAAGTAGCGCAAAAAGATAGTGAAAGGCACCGAAAGGCTGGTGCTGTTGTCAGTAGTGTAGAAGGCGCTGGATTACTTTCACTGTCGTCATTAAGAGAGGAATGGTCCTTGCAAGAAATTATTCGCTTATATGAGTTTTTTGAAGTGGATACAATTTTAATAGAGGGCTATAAAAAAGAGAGCTATCCGAAAGTAGTGTTACTTCGTTCTGCGGAAGACGTTGAACTTTTACATAAAGTAGAAAATATAGTAGCGATTATTACGTGGCATGATGCTCCCGCAAACTTACGAGAAGAATATAAAGTATTTCATATAACAGAAGAAGAGTTGTATATAGACTGGTTTATACAAACGGTAAGGAGTACGAAATGACAAATACGTATTATGAAGTAATTGATACAGAAATCTCGATTGAAGAGGTAGCGAAGAAGGTTATTCGCCGCGAATGTGGTGCTGTTACAACATTTATTGGAACGGTTAGGGAGTTTACGAAAGGGCGTCGTACATTATACTTAGAATATGTCGCTTATAAAACGATGGCAGAAAAGATGCTAGAGAAAATTGGCTCAGAAGTGAAAGAGAAGTGGCCAGGTACACACGTTGCGATTACACATCGCATCGGTACACTGCAAATTTCTGATATCGCGGTTGTTGTTGCTGTTTCAACACCGCATCGTAAAGCGGCTTATGAGGCGAATGAATACATTATGGAACGCATAAAACAAATTGTTCCGATTTGGAAAAAGGAGTTTTGGGAAGATGGAGACTCATGGATTGGTGATCAATTAGAGAAAACACCATATCCGGCGGGAGAGCCTGGGAAGGAGCTATAAGTATGATTCGAGTATTGTTATTTGCGTACTTGCAAGAGGAAGCAGGAACAAGTGAGTTACAAATAGAGAAAGAAAATATTACGGTTGCAGAGTTAAAAGATGTTGTTGCTAAAGAATATAATGTACCAATGGCAGCATCAATTATGGTTGCGATTAATGAAGAATATGCAAATGAAGATGACACGATCCGAGATGGTGATGTTGTTGCACTAATCCCACCAGTGAGCGGTGGTTAATATTGGATTCATTAAAACGACTTTCCTACATAGGGAAGTCGTTTTTTTATGGAAGTTTTGCGAACACTAACTTATAGAACAAGGAGGGTGTTATGAAAAAAATATGTGTAGTTATTACAACGCTATGTGCAATCTTTTTTTCTTCTCCAAGTGATTCTTTTGCGAAAGAATCTAGGGAACAGCTGTTAGAGAGTGCATTATCGAATAGGTACTATTCAGTTATTAGGCAAGTGACAGAAGATCAATATGAGTGTGCTTCAGTTATAAATATAAAGCGTCTCGGTAAGAAAGATGAGTTCGTTCCTAGATTTGAAGTCACGCTACAATTTCTTACGTTCCAAGGTGCACATAATCCGCCGAATGATAAAGTTACACTTACTTTGGAAGATCATTTAGATCACGTGAAAATAAAGAAGGTGGAGCGAGAAAAGAATGTTTCTGGTGCTATTGCAGAAAAGGTTTGTGAACGGGAAAAAGAAAAAATAAAAGCGCACTCTAATGATTCAGAGTGATAACTTATGACATTTAGTAAAGAAAGGTAATGAGCGATGGACATACTTTTAGCGATTTTACCGGCTATATTTTGGGGAAGTATTGTGCTATTTAACGTGAAACTGGGCGGGGGGCCGTATAGTCAAACGCTTGGTACAACGTTTGGAGCACTTATTTTCTCAATTGCTGTTTATATTTTTGTGAAGCCAGTATTAACTCCTACTGTTATTGGAGTTGGAATTGTGTCAGGTTTATTTTGGGCACTTGGTCAGGCGAATCAATTAAAAAGTATTGATTTAATGGGCGTTTCGAGAACGATGCCCATTTCAACAGGACTGCAATTAGTTGCGACGACTTTATTTGGAGTCATCGTATTTCATGAGTGGTCCACGACTATATCAGTCATCCTTGGCGTCTTGGCTCTTATTTGTATTATTATCGGTGTTATTTTAACATCACTTCAAAGTGAAGAAGAAAAGAGTGCAGAACAGGCGGGGAATTTCAAAAGGGGCATTATCATTTTATTGATTTCAACAGTCGGTTATTTAGTTTACGTGGTAGTGATTAGACTATTTAACGTAGATGGTTGGTCAGCTTTATTGCCACAAGCAGTTGGTATGGTGTTAGGGGGCATTTTGCTTACGTTTAAACATCATCCATTTAATAAATATGCAATACGAAATATTATTCCAGGATTAATTTGGGCAGCTGGTAATATGTTTTTATTCATTTCGCAGCCGCGTGTTGGAGTGGCAACAAGTTTTTCACTATCGCAAATGGGAATTATTATTTCAACGCTTGGCGGGATTCTTATATTAGGTGAAAAGAAAACGAAACGTCAATTAACGGGGATTGTCGTCGGTATCGTTTTTATTATCGCGGCGGGAATTATGTTAGGTGTTGCAAAAAGTTAAAGGAGGTATTGAAATGTATAGTGATTTAGCTGGAAAAGTTGTCGTTATTACAGGGTCAGCAACTGGTCTTGGAAGAGCGATGGGAGTAAGGTTTGCTAAGGAGAAAGCAAAAGTAGTAATTAACTATCGCTCACGAGAGTCAGAAGCGCATGATGTATTAGAAGAAATTAAAAAAATAGGCGGAGAAGCGATTGCTGTAAAAGGGGATGTGACAGTTGAATCTGATGTTGTGAATCTCATTCAATCTGCTGTGAAAGAGTTTGGTACGCTTGACGTTATGATTAATAATGCAGGGATAGAAAACGCGGTCCCGTCGCATGAAATGCCGTTAGAGGATTGGAATAAAGTAATCAATACAAATTTAACAGGTGCTTTTTTAGGAAGCCGTGAAGCGATTAAATATTTTGTAGAACATGATATTAAAGGTTCTGTTATTAATATGTCGAGTGTTCACGAGAAAATTCCGTGGCCACTATTCGTGCACTATGCGGCGAGTAAGGGCGGTATTAAACTAATGACAGAAACGTTAGCGTTAGAGTATGCACCAAAAGGTATTCGAGTAAATAATATTGGGCCAGGTGCAATAAATACGCCAATTAATGCCGAAAAGTTTGCTGATCCTAAAAAACGTGCTGACGTAGAAAGTATGATACCGATGGGCTACATTGGAAAACCGGAAGAAATTGCAGCAGTCGCAACTTGGCTTGCTTCCTCAGAAGCGAGTTACGTAACTGGAATTACGTTATTTGCAGATGGTGGAATGACTTTATACCCGTCGTTTCAAGCAGGGCGCGGGTAATATAAAAGGGCAAAGAGGTTTATCCCGCTATTTGCTGGGCAGTAAGACCACCACCTCAAAATTCAGCGGAAGCAAAGAAGTTAGGTGGGAGCTGATAATTAGTGGGGGATGAACAAAACCCCCACTGATTAAAGTTTTACTCTATCTCTTTGTCCTTTTTTCTGCAAAAAAAAAAATAGCGGTCGGCTATTTTAAATTTAATGATTAATTGTATCTTGAAGAAATTCTGTTGCTTGATGTTCAGAAACATTTTGCACAAGTGCAACTTCGCTAATCATCATTTTGCGTGCATTATCTAGCATTTGTTTTTCGCTCGCATTTAATGCTCTCTCTTTATTACGGCGAAGTAAATCGCGAACAACTTCTGCGCTATCTTGCAGATTGCCGTTTTTCATTTTTTCCATATTCATTGTATATCTCTGTTTCCAGGAAAGTGATGTGTCTGATTCCCCGTTTTGAAATTCAAGAAGTATACCATCTAACGTACCTTTATCTACGATATAACGAATACCTGATTTTTGTAATTGATCCATAGGAAGCATTATTTGCATGTCTTTACTAATGATACGTATCACACAATATTGACGTGTTGTTCCTAATATTTCTTTCTCTTCAATGGCTTCGATGACTCCTGCGCCGTTCATTGGATAAACGATTTTATCGCCAATTTGAAACAAATCATCCACCTCCATATGTGGTAACCAATTTTAATGATAGCACATATGAGTAAAAATGTCAAATTTTATATAATACCATAATGTTTATATTATAGTCAATAAGTAAAAACTCTTTTTTTTATATATTTTTTTGCTCTTATTTATTGATGATTTTTTTTGAAAAATAGTACAGGCGAAGAAAGAAGGCATATCCACTTATTTTTAAGCATAAAATGTAAAATCGCTAATACAATATACCTAAATCCGTTCTTTGTAGAGGAGGGAGAGAAGGTGGGGCGCACAATAAGAATTGATATTACAAATAAAGTTGTAGCTAAATTTAGACCGGATTATTTGGAATTATATACGAGTAAATTTATGATAGGTAAGTTTTATGTCTATACTGAAGGTAAACAATATGTGTTAGAAGACGGATATATATATGAAGATGGAAAATTTTATCGCATCATAGATACGCACCGTGGCAATAATCAAGCGGCGGAGGGCTGCGATCTAGGATGGTGTTAACATGATTCGTGTGAAAGTGTTTGATGAAAGTCACGAAAAAGACTTAGAAGACGCTGTAAATGTTTTTTTGAAAAAGATTGATGATAGTAATTTTGTAGATATTAAGTACCAAGTCGGTGTTTCCATTAATGATGACGAAAACCAAATTTATTGTTTTTCAGCGATGATTGTTTATAAAGCATAAAAAAGAGCTGGGTGAGCCAGCTCTTTTTTATGTTTTATGTTGGGACGACATGTGTCGGTAATACGTTCATAATAGATTGGGGTGTGCCTAATTTCTTTGTCGTTAAAAGAGGCTCCCCAGTTTCATGATTTTGGGCATCTGTACACATACCAAGGTGATAACGATCACCTAAAAATGGATCAATATAAAAACCGTTTTTGAATACTTTATCATTCGGATGTTTTTCATGATGAATGTCAGAGCAGTTAATGCAATAGAACATAGCTTTCATCCCCTTTTTATGTTTGTTTGAAAAAAGTGAGTCGGTAGTCATTTCGCTCCTAAGGAAATGTTGAGGAGAAGAGAAATAACTACCTACTCAAATGGTGGGCATATTCCTTCTGATTTTTCATATCTCGCGTAGTGTCTCTGAGGGAAGGAGGAGAGACGAAATACGCATGATATACGTAAGGCGCTTCTTTCAAGATGAATGATGGAGTTTCATGTTGAGAGAAGTTTTTATTTTTTGTTGCCTTTGTGAGTATATTATGAGGAAATGCTCAGAGGGTGTTTGTCCTGTTGAAAAAATGTTGAGAATTTCTCAACATTAAAAAATAACTAGCGTTGACATGAAACTAAAAGGTGTTATATTATCGAAGTGTAACCAAAAGGTGTTATATTTAATTGGCGAATAAAGGAGAATGAAAATGGAACAACAAAATACATTAACTGATATTAAACAAACGATCGTTTTTAACGCGTCTATTCAAAAAGTATGGAATGTAGTATCAACTGCAGAAGGGATTGCGTCATGGTTTATGCCGAATGATTTTGTATTAGAGGTAGGACATGAATTTCATGTGCAATCACCATTTGGCCCATCACCATGTAAAGTGTTAGAAATTGATGAACCAAACCATCTATCTTTCTCATGGGATACAGATGGCTGGGTCGTTTCATTTAATCTGAAAGACCTAGGAGATAATAAAACAGAATTTACGTTAATTCACGGCGGCTGGAAACATCCTGATGAAATTCTTCCGAAAGCGAATGCGAAGAGCTCTATTATTCGCGATAGAATGAGCGGAGGCTGGGTAGCGATTGTAAATGAAAAACTGAAAAAGGTTGTTGAAGGCTAAGTGTCCTCATCAGCAGCGAAATATGATGTATTTCAAGCAATTGCTGACCCAACCCGCCGAGAAGTAATACGGTTATTAAGTGATAAAGAGTTACCGATTTCCAAAATAACGGATCATTTTCCGATGAGCCGTACTGCGGTTGTAAAGCATCTTCATATTCTTTCAGAAGCGAATTTAGTAAGCGGAAGAAAAAGCGGAAGAGAGAAGATATATCGTTTACATCCAGAACCATTAGAGGAATTACAACAGTGGCTCTCATATTATGAACGTTTTTGGGATAATAAATTGTCCATGCTGAAACATATTGTGGAGAATGAAGAGTAAAAAGAGGATGACCGAAATGGTCATCCTCTTTATTATTGCTCACTTGTTTGTGTAGCTGGTTTTAATAAAATCCAAGCGATAATTAGTGTAAATACTGCTAATACGAAAGTACTCATATAAATGACGTGTACACTTGATGCTAATGCCTCTTGCGATTCGGTTGCTACATTTGCTGTAGTTCCGCCGTGTCCACCAGATACAAGGTCAAGATTTTTAATGCCGCGTGCGTGAATCATCGTATTGAAGATTGTTCCAAAGATTGCAGCACCTAACGTTTGACTAAATGTATTAATAAATGTGTTTAAACCAACGGCTGTTCCGCGTGTATGAGCTGGTACGGCTGCTTGAATTGTTACCATATAAATTGGTGTCACAAGCCCCATTCCTAAGCCAAATAATCCGACTGCTACATAAATAAGGAACGATGGTGAATTTGTTGATAATGTAAATAATAAGAACGTAGCGACTGATAAAATGCTAGCTCCAAGTAAAATGATTTGTTTCGTTTTTAATTTTCCTACTAAGTTACCAGAGAAAATAGCGCCAAATGTCCACATAACAGGGATTGGCATTAAAATAAGTCCGGCTTCTGTCGCATTTTTTCCTAATACACCTTGGCTCCAAATTGGAAGGTACATTGTAATACTAATGATCATCGCGCCAGCAATGAGCGTTAATATGTTTATCGTAGATAATGTACGGTTAGAAAAAAGTGCTAGCGGAATTAATGGTTCCGGAGATTTTTTCTCGATAAATAAGAAAATAATGAATGAAACGACGGCGAAGATTAGTAGGCCGATAATTGTTATGTCTCCCCAGTTTTGCTTGCTGCTACCTGTTAATAATGCATATAGTAGAGCGATCGTACTTAATGAGAAGACTGTTGCACCAAGATAGTCGATATGGTGTTTAGCTGGCTTAATAGATTCTTTGTAGTAAATTACAATCATTAAACAAGCGATAATTCCGAATGGAACGTTTAAGAAGAAAATATAACGCCAAGATAGGGAATCCACTAAGAATCCACCTACTAACGGTCCGATAACACCCGATACACCCCAAACGGCACTCATCCAACCTTGTGCTTTCGCGCGGTCTCTCGCTTCGCTATATAAGTCTCCAATAATCGTCATTGTGATCGGCATAACAGCACCAGCACCTATACCTTGAAGAGCACGGAAGAAAATTAATTGTTCCATTGACGTAACGATTCCGCAAAGTGCAGAACCGATTAAGAAGATTGTAGCTCCGATGAGTAAAACTTTTTTACGGCCGAATAAATCAGCTAACTTTCCGTATATTGGAGTCGAAACAGCTGTTGCAAGCATATAAATTGCATATACCCAACTAACAAGTTCGACGCCTGACAAATCACTCGTTATACGAGGGATCGCTGTACTAACAATCGTTCCTTCTACCGCAGAAAGAAACGTCATTAGCATTAAAGACATCATGACTTTTTTTCTCATATTTTTTCCCCTTACCCTTTTTCAAATATTCAACAATATAAAATATAAAGGTACTAAGGTATATAAAGCAACAAAAAAGCAATGGGAAGTTACGTGGAGCGGATATTTGTCGCTTCTTGTCGGTAAGTCGATAAATTCGGGAAATTGCCGATATAAGTTGAAGAATCGTTGATAAATTCGGGGAATCGCCGATATAATTTCATGTACCTATAAAAAAAGAAACAGGAATCCCTGTTTCTTTTCTAGTATTGCATTTTCGCGTTTTCTCCAGCTGTTGTTCCGGCAATTCGACCAGTAACGAGAGCAGATGTAATATTATAGCCGCCAGTATAACCGTGAATATCAAGAACTTCTCCGCAGAAATATACGCCGTTCGTGAATTTAGAAGACATTTCTTTCGGGTTAATTTCTTTAACGGATACACCGCCGCCAGTAACGAATGCTTTTTCAATTGACTGCGTACCATTTACATTCACAGTAAACTCTTTAAAGTCTTTCACAAGTGCACGAATCTTCTCGTGAGAAACTTGTCCAGCTTGTTCACTACCGTCAATTTCATTTTTTTCTAATAAGAATAGGAAGTAACGTTCAGGTACATAACCTTTTAAAACATTTTTAATTCCTTTTTTCGGATCTTCTTTCATTTGTTTCAGCATGCGCTGGAATAGTTGTTCACTATTTTCTTCAGGCAATGCATCGATGCTCATTTGAATCGTGTTCGTTTTAAACTTTTTCAGTGCTTTCACGACGAATTGGCTACAACGAAGAGCGGCAGGACCGGATAGGCCGAAATGAGTGAAGAGCATGTCCATTTTGTGAGAAATGATAGCTTTTCCTTTCGGGTTTAATACGCTTAAGTTTACATCGCGTAAAGCAAGACCTTGTAAGGAGCGGTCACGAATAAATGGTTCGTTTGAAAGGATTGGTACTTCTGTTGGGAATAGTTCTGTAATTGTGTGACCAGCTTTTTCAGCCCAAGCATATCCATCTCCAGTAGAACCAGTTTGAGGAACAGATTTTCCGCCAACAGCGATAACGACGTGATTCGTTTCTAACACTTCACCAGTTTGTAGTACGACTGCTTTCGTTTGACCGTTCTCATATTCAATCGTTTCAACAGGTGTATTTGTACGGATTTTTACACCTAAGTCTTTTAATCGTGTTAAAAGTGCGTCTACTACTGATTGTGCTTTATTTGATACAGGGAACATGCGACCATGATCTTCTTCTTTTAGTTGCACGCCAAGCTTTTCGAAGAATGTAATAATATCTTCATTATTGAAAATAGAAAAAGCGCTGTATAAGAAGCGACCGTTTCCTGGTATATGTTTAACGATTTCATCAAGTGGTAGACGGTTCGTTACGTTACAACGACCACCACCAGAAATCGCAAGTTTACGTCCTAGTTTATTTCCTTTATCAAGAAGTAAGACACTTGCGCCTTCTTCTGCAGCACCGATTGCAGCCATTAGCCCAGAAGGCCCGCCGCCGATGACAATAACATCATAATGCATAATATATCGACCCCATTTTCTACATTTCCTGCCTAAAAGAATAGCATGTTTTCCCTTAAAAGAAAAATAGAGTGAAGTACTGCTTAAGGAGAGAATTGTGGTACAATACAAAAGTTAGAGTTCAGCACTATCCTGCTATTTGTGGGCAATAAGACTAAAACCTTAAGATATAAGAGAAATAAAAAGGGTATTTGGTAGCCTGTAAATACTCGAATAGTTCAACTAATTATAGTTTCACTTTATGTAGATGTAGGAGGATTTTTGTATGTCCGATTCGAAATTTCTGCGCGGAACGCTTATTGTTACGTTAGGGACATTTTTAGTAAAGTTCTTAGGCATGATTTACGTCTTTCCGTTTCATGCATTAGTAGGTACAGAAGGCGGAACGCTCTATACATATGGATACATTCCATATACGATCTTTTTAAGTATTGCAACGGCAGGGGTGCCGCTTGCTGTTTCCAAATTTGTTTCCAAATATAATGCGCTTGGCGATTATAAAACGAGCCGGAGAATGTTCCGCTCGGGAATGGTTATGATGATAGTAACAGGAATTCTTTCGTTCCTAGTTCTATACATGACAGCGCCACTGTTTGCAGAAGCAATGCTTGGTAAACAAAGTATACACAGTAATGTAGAAGAAGTTACGACGATTATTCGTCTTGTAAGTTTTGCACTTATTGTTGTACCAGCAGCGAGTTTAATTCGTGGTTATTTCCAAGGTCACCAATCGATGGGACCGACTACTGTTTCGCAAATTATTGAACAAATTATTCGTATTGTCTTTTTATTAGCGGGTAGTTTTATCGTTATTAAAGTACTTGGCGGTACAGTTGCAACAGCAGTTGGGGTAGCGACATTTGCTGCGTTCGTTTCAGCAGTTGGAGCGCTCGGTGTACTCATTTGGTACTGGTTAAAACGTAAAAAACATTTGGATCAATATTTAATTGAACAAACTGTACCAGAATCGACAGTGAGTACGGTTCAGTTATTTAAAGAATTATTTGCATATGCGATTCCTTACGTTGTGATTGGGTTAACAATTCCTTTATATCAACAAATTGATACATTGACATTTAACTCAATTATGCAAGCGATTGGCCAAGGTGATATCGCAGAGCGAGCGCTTGGTATTTTCACAATGTGGACGCATAAATTAATTATGATTCCTGTATCGCTTGCAACAGCGTTTAGTTTAACGCTTGTACCAGCGATTACAAAATCATTTACTGAAAAACAATACCGTTATTTAAAGTTACAAATTACACAAACATTCCAGGCAAATATGTTCTTAACATTGCCAGCAGTTGTCGGTATTTCAACACTTGCATATCCAATCTATACTGCGTTCTATGACTCAGATCCACTAGGTGGACAAGTATTAATGTGGTATGCACCGGTTGCGTTGTTATTCGCTTTATTTACAGTAACAGCAGCAATTCTGCAAGGAATCAATCAACAAAAACATGCGATTGTCGCGCTTATTATGGGTGTTATTTTGAAATTCGTATGTAACGTAATCTTTATTCGTTATTTCGGTACGGTTGGAGCGATTTTAGCAACAGCGGTCGGATTCTTAGCTTCCGTATGGTATACGAATCGACAAATCAAAAAACATGTACACTATTCGTTTGGTGTTGTATATAAGAGAACTTTCCAAATTGCAGTATTAACACTTGTAATGGTCATTGCTGTAAAGTTATCACAATGGATTCTGTCCTTCATGATCTCGTCTGATGGCCGAATGGGTGCTCTTATTACAGTTGTGGTTTGTGCAGGTATTGGTGGTCTTGTGTACGGATTGTTAGCAATTCGCACAGGAGTACTTGAACGAGTGTTTGGCGGAGAAGCGTTAGAGAAAATCCAACGTAAACTTGGCAATAGATTCAAAATAAAGTTGAAATCAAAAGGGGCGTAATTACGTCCCCTTTTCTATGATAAATAAAGAAGGTGAAAAACGTGAGATTAGATAAATTATTAGCAAATATGGGATATGGAAGTAGAAAAGAAGTAAAGAAATTATTGAAAGACGGCGTTGTAAAAATTGACGGAACGCCAGTGAAAGATGCGAAGGTTCATGTAAATGTAGAAGAGCAAGAAGTTATGATTCACGGAGAAGTTGTGGAATATAAAGAGTTTGTTTATTTAATGTTGCATAAACCACAAGGCGTTATTTCAGCGACGGAAGATGATAATCATGAAACGGTAATAGATTTATTAGAGTTAGAAGATGCAATCTTTGATCCGTTCCCAGTTGGACGACTTGATATTGATACGGAAGGTTTCTTATTAATAACAAATGACGGGAAGTTATCACATCAATTGTTATCTCCGAAAAAGCATGTGCCGAAAAAATATTATGCACACGTTGCAGGAGTAGTAACAGAAGAGGATGTAAAAGAGTTTGCTAAAGGTGTTATTTTAGATGATGGCTATGAAACAAAGCCAGGTGCACTTACAATATTAAAAAGCGATGAGATTTCTGAAATCGAGCTTGTGATTACAGAAGGAAAGTTCCATCAAGTGAAGCGTATGTTTGAAGCGGTAGGGAAAAAAGTAGTCTACCTAAAGAGAACAGAGATGGGACCATTAGTATTAGATGAAGAGCTAGAACTTGGACAATACCGAGAGCTATCAGATGAAGAAGTAGAAATGTTAAAAACATATCAAGTAGATACTGAGAAATAGTGCTGTTTTTGGCGCAGAAAAGACCCCTTTCTAATGAGTTAGAAAGGGGTATGTATTTATTTACATACAATTATTTTTTCATTATGAGGTCATTCTCACTTTCTTTCCTGTTGTTGTCCACTTACCGCGGCAAGGGCTATACACGAGTTCATTAAACTGCAACACATTTAGATCACGTTGTATCGTTCGCGGTGTGATCCCGAACTCATCTACAAGGTCTTTCGTCGTTACCGTTCCGTTTTCATTGATGTACATATAAATTGATTTAATGCGTGTTAGCATACGAGTAGTTGTAGGTTTCAAGAGAAAACCACTCCTCTACTAGTTTTTTTGACCCCATTCAGGAAAGAAGGTCGTTACTACCATTGTACTCTACATGATAAAATTCATGCTTTAATCTACTTAAATTTTACAAAAGTTTAACAAATATTCATATAGAAAAATATTGGTAGTTGACATTGTATATATGGTCAGTCAACTAAATCATAAAATTCTACGTAAAACGCCAAATTCCTGCAAATTTTTTTGAAAAAATAAAAGAAAAACTAATGAGAAATATCTGAAATATTACAATTGTTCGGTATTTAGTTTTCGTGTATGGCATAAGAGATTTCGGTTTGTTATGATGAAAGAAACAATATAGTGAAGGATGGATGCGTGATGTCAGCGATTAATTGGACAGAAGAAGTTGCAAAACGAAAAGATGATTTAATTCGTGATACGCAACAATTTTTACAAATTAAAAGTGTATGGGAAGAAGAATCGGCGAAAGAGGGCGCACCATTCGGTGAAGGTGTAGAAAAAGCTTTATCTTTCATGTTACATAAAGGGGAAACTGAAGGTTTTACTTCTAAAAATTTAGAAGGATATGCAGGTCATCTTGAAATGGGACAAGGAGAAGATTTACTAGGTATTCTTTGTCACGTTGACGTTGTACCAGAAGGAGATGGCTGGACGACTCCTGCATACAGTGCAGATATTCGCGATGGAAAGATTTTTGCACGTGGTGCAATTGACGATAAAGGCCCAACGATGGCAGCTTATTATGCGATGAAGATTGTGAAAGAATTAGGTTTACCTCTTTCAAAACGCGTTCGTATGATTTTAGGAACAGATGAGGAAAGCAATTGGAAATGTGTAGATCACTACTTTAAAAACGAAGAAATGCCAACAATCGGTTTTGCGCCAGACGCAGACTTTCCAATTATTAATGCAGAAAAAGGAATTTCTGATATACAAGTTGTGCAAAGTGGTAGTGAAGAGAAGAAAGGTACATATGAACTTGTTTCATTTGAATCAGGTCGCCGTTTAAATATGGTTCCTGATTTTGCAGAAGCGATTATTACAGGAGAAGATGTAAATGCTCTTACAGTAGCATATGAAGAGTATTTACAAACTGCTAAAAAAATAGGTGAAGCAATTGTAGAAGGTAATACGGTGACGTTGCAAATTAAAGGGGTTTCAGCTCACGGATCTACTCCGGAGAAGGGCGAGAATGCAGGTTTATTACTGGCAAACTTCTTAACGAAAGTCGCTCTTGATGGAAAAGGGGCTTCGTTTGCATCGTTTGTAACAGAAACATTTACAGGAGATATTTTAGGAGAGAACGCTGGTATTTCTTATAAAGACGATATTAGCGGACCATTAACAGTGAATGTTGGTCGACTTTCTTATACGAAAGAAAAGGGTGGTAATTTAGGATTAAATGTACGTTATCCAGTTACGACTAACTTTGAAGAAATGATCACGAAGTTAAAAGGATATGTTGGTACTCATGGGTTTGCAGTAGCAGACTATTCGAACTCTCGCCCACATCACGTTGATAAAGACCACGTATTAATTCGTACGTTGCAGCGCGTATACGAAGAACAAACAGGTGAAAAAGCAGAGCTATTAGCGATTGGCGGCGGTACTTATGCTCGTTCATTGAAAGCTGGCGTTGCATTTGGTCCGTTGTTCCCTGGAAAAGAAGAACTTGCACATCAAAAAGACGAGTACATTGAAATTGAAGACTTATTAAAAGCGACAGCAATTTACGCGCAAGCAATTCATGAATTAGCGAAGTAATGGATATATAAATAAGAAGAGGCCGTCCCAATACATGTTTTGGGACGGTTTTCTGTTACGCATCGTTTGTTGTTAAGTCGATATTCCTTGTCGAAATGTCGATATAATTTCATTTATTAACGCGACCTTAACTTGGTTAGACTTTTAGAGAAGTTTGATTCTTTTTAATTGAATGAGATAAGAAAGAAAAGCAACAATAGAAAGAAGGAGAAGATGTACATGGAGCTGCATTATTTTGTCGCGATTAAGTTACCAAATCATATAAAAGAAGTGCTGTCTAACTATAAAGAAGAAATGCAGGAGGAATTACCATTTCGTTCATGGGTACATAAAGAAGACTATCATATTACCCTTTCATTTTTAGGTAGTGCGACAGAGGAACAATTAGAAGGAATAAAGAATGGATTACAAACACTTACAGAAACGAAAGAACTATCGTTCACATTACAAGGATTTTCAACGTTCGGTATGGAAGATAGGCCACGTATTTTTTTGTCGAAGGTAAGCGAGAATCCCGATTTGTTCCAGTTACAAAAACAAGTACATGCTATTTGTGAAGAGAATGGATTTTCTTTAGAAACGCGCCCGTATCATCCGCATATTACTGTTGCTCGCAAATGGGTAGGAGAAGAGAAGTTTGATTTAGAACATATAAAGGAAGTGCCTGAAATATCATTTCAAGCGGATACGATTACTTTATACGAATCTCACGTAAAGGAGACACCGAAGTATAAAGCGATTGCTGAAATAAAATTACAAAAATAGAATGTATGAAAACGTTTTTTATACAGGTGAATATACTATAGAGAATAATGTGTTACTGTATAGAGCCTTGCTGATAAGAAAAGCCTTATCATTTGCAGCTCGTTTCATTTAACTTTAAGAATGATGGTGATTTTTTTATGTTGAAAGTAAAACGTCCATTTGATGCCTATTTAGATGAAATGAATAAAATTACAATTTTGCTCCCACATGCGTATGGAACAAGCCGGACATTTCGTTTGCAAGAAGGAAGTAACGTGAAAGATTTACCGATTTCTCATACAATTGCGCTTCCGGATGCAACGAAGTATGAGTGCTTTATAGAAGAGCCGCTAGATGTGGGGAAGTATTATACAGTACGAGATGAACGAAATGAAGAAACAGATTTACAAATAGGTGCTGTCATAAGAACAGTGATTTTCGATGAAAAGTATTATTACGAAGGTACAGATTTAGGAGCCGTGTATCAAAAAGAAGCAACGACATTTAAAGTATGGGCTCCAACTGCGAGGCTTGCGAAAGTAAGGATTTATAAAAGTGATAAAGAATATACCGATCATGAAATGCATAGAGGAGAAAATGGGGTTTGGACTCATACATTACAAGGCGATTTAGCCGGAGCAAAGTATACATTTCTTGTTTGTATTAATTTAATATGGAATGAAGCGGTGGATCCTTACGCAAAGTCAGTGACTGTAAATGGGAAGTACGGCGTTATTATTGATTTGGAAAAGATAAATGTAACAAAACGAGAGCAATTACCACCATTACAGGCAATGACAGATGCCATACTGTATGAACTGCATATTCGTGATGCTACGATTCATCAGGGCAGTGGAGTGAGTAAAAAAGGAACGTATAAGGGGCTAATGGAAGAAGGAACAACAGGGCGAAATGGGACGTTAACAGGCTTGTCCTATATAAAAGATTTGGGTGTTACACATGTTGAATTATTGCCTTTATATTGTTTCGGTGGT
The DNA here is from genome assembly GCF_038005545.1 of Bacillus sp. FSL M8-0063. Taxonomy (NCBI): domain Bacteria; kingdom Bacillati; phylum Bacillota; class Bacilli; order Caryophanales; family Bacillaceae; genus Bacillus; species Bacillus sp. FSL M8-0063. The sequence goes on along the minus strand of NZ_JBBOTJ010000001.1, from coordinate 4,199,355 downwards.
GTAGATGAGGCGAATCCTTCCTCTGCATATAATTGGGGTTACAATCCGTTATATTACAATGCGCCAACGGGATATTATGCTACAGACCTCTCTGATCCGTATAACAGGATAGTAGAGTGTAAACAGTTGATTGAAACATTTCATGCGCACGGCATTAGGGTAATTATAGATGTTGTATATAATCATGTGTATGAAAGAGAGCTATCATCATTTGAAAAGCTTGTCCCAGGATATTATTTTCGTCATGGTGAAGATGGTATGCCTTCTAATGGGACGGGAGTCGGAAATGATATAGCATCTGAACGGAAAATGATGAGGAAATTTATTGTAGAGTCTATTTTATATTGGCTTACTGAATACAATGTTGATGGATTCCGATTCGACTTAATGGGAATTTTAGATGTTGATACAATGAATATAATAGAAAAAGAAGTGCGAAGCATAAAGCGAGATGCATTGTTATTAGGAGAAGGGTGGGAGCTACAAACACCACTTCCTGCCGAAGAAAAAGCAACGTTAAATAATGCAAAGAAAATGCCGCATATTGCGCAATTTAATGATCAATTTCGTGATGGGATAAAAGGGAGTACCTTTCATATAAATAAGCGTGGTTTTGCATTTGGTGGGCATGTAGACTGTAATCATTTGCAGTATATAGCATCGGGAAGTCTTTTGAGTATGAAAGAAACAGGTCTGTTTCTAGAGCCTGTGCAAAGCATTAACTATGTAGAATGTCATGACAATATGACGATGTGGGATAAACTAATGCGGAGTAATGAAGAGCCAGAAGAGATTTTGAAAAAACGTCACCTTCTAGCGAGCGCAATGGTGATTCTTTCGCAAGGCATTCCTTTTTTACATGCTGGGCAAGAGTTTTATCGTACGAAGCAAGGAAATGAAAATAGTTATAATGCAAATGATGAAATTAATCAATTAGATTGGGATCAAAAAGAGAAAGAGATAGAGACCGTTAACTATATAAAAGGTTTAATTGCGATTCGCAAAGAGCACAGAGCATTCCGATTACAAAACGCAGACCTTATAAAAAAGCACATGGCTTTTTTGCAAACCTCTCCAGAAGTACTTGCATATCATCTAGGGCATGCAGAATCGTTTGGACCGTGGAAAGAGATTGTAGTTTTATTTAATAGCGGTTTAGAAGCTAAAACAGTGCAACTTCCGAAAGAAGAAACGTGGCATGTGTTAGTAAATGAAAAGCAAGCGAAAATAGAGCCAATTTCTTCATTTAGAGGAAAGGAACTTCAGCTGGCTCCAATTAGCACGTATATATTGACGATAATGTGACAAATCGCTACTTGACGATGAGAATGTAATAAATGTAGAATTGACAAAGGTGACGATTTTGATAAGTTGTCATTCTATGACTGGTTTTGTAAAATAAAATAGAGAGTTTTTGGCTTATGCCAAGTTTTCTTTTCATTTACAGTAAAATATATGAATCCACAACATGTGTAGAAATGTTGCGGTTTTTCTTTTCATAACTATAAAAGATAAGGATTTGTTAACGGGTAATGAATATGGAATGGTTGGAACAATTATTAGGAAAAGAGTGGAGTCTTGTACCGGCTGGTGGAGTAACGGGCGATGCGTATATTGCGCAAAACGGAGAACAGAAGTTATTTTTAAAGCGGAATACATCGCCCTTTTTAGCGGTATTGTCAGCAGAAGGAATTGTTCCAAAATTACTTTGGACAAGAAGGGTAACGAACGGTGATGTAATTTCTGCTCAAAAATGGCTTCCGGGACAGAAGCTAGAGCCAGAGGATATGAAACTAGAACGTGTTGCGAAACTTTTGAAGAAAATACACTCCTCTAAAGCACTTGTACAGATGATTCAAAGACTTGGGAAGCAGCCGCTTCACGCACAAGAGTTATTACAACAACTGCAACTTGTTTTAAGAGGAGATATAAGGGATGATGAAACAATTCAGCAAGGCCTTCAATATTTAATGGATTCATTAAAAGATATTGAATACAATGAATTCGTTGTATGCCATTGTGATGTGAACCATAACAACTGGCTATTGTCGGATGAAGATGAGTTGTTTTTAATTGATTGGGATGGAGCTGTAATTGCTGACCCAGCTCTAGACCTCGGTATGTTATTATATTGGTACATTCCGCGCCACGAATGGAGCGAGTGGCTCGAATATTATGATGTTGAAATGGATGAATCGCTGCTTAGGCGTATGAGATGGTATGTAATAGCACAAACGATTTTGTCTATGCAATGGCACACAACAAAAAAACAGCAAGCAGAAGCTGAATATTGGCATCAATATTTACAGCAACTACTTGCTTCAGAGTAATACTTAAGAAAAATTGTCCATTCCAGCAATCCACTGAGTAAGTTGTTCTTGATTATTGGAAATGTGGTTGTCCAAATTAGAGGAAGATTTACCCGATTGACTATAAGAATATACATCGTTTAGCATTGCTTTAGCGTCACTACTTATACTATCGTTTGCGAGTAACGATTGAATGAGACGCTCTAATTGCTCGCATTCAGAAACTGTCCCGCAACAATCACTTTGGTGATTGACTAAAATATCTTTCAGCACTTCTAATTGATGTTGTTGATTAATTGGCATGAACGGATCATCCTTTCGATTGTTTTTCTCTTCAAATGTACGAGAAAAAGCTGTTTCGTCATGGAATGTTTAATGCTGTATGTAGTTTTTATCAAAATGGTACATCTTATACTTGAAAGAAACGGACCGAGTGCTCGTACGTACTTGGTTTTTTGTTTGGGAGATTGATTAAAACAGAGAGAAGGAATTATTCCTTTAAAATAGCTATGTAAAGAGAGGGAGACATCTATGCGTTTAAGACATAAACCATATGCAATGGATCGAATTAATGAGTATTCACATATCGTAATCGGAAACCCAGAGGAGCGCGCTGGTAACTGGAAAGAAGTATTTGGAAATGAACAACCAATTCATATTGAAGTAGGTACAGGTCGTGGCCGCTTTATGTATGATATGGCAAAAGCAAACCCACATATTAATTATATTGGAATTGAAAAATTCACAAGTGTTGTTGTAGATGCACTTGATAAATTAATTGAAGAAGAAGTACCGAACTTAAAGTTAATTAATAAAGATGCTGAAGATTTAACAGTTTTCTTTGCAAAAGGTGAGATTGATCGCGTTTATTTAAACTTCTCAGATCCATGGCCAAAGAAACGCCATACGAAGCGTCGTTTAACGTATAAAACGTTTTTACGCAATTATGAAGAAGTGTTAGTAGAATGCGGAGAAATTCATTTCAAAACAGATAATCAAGGTTTATTTGAATACTCTCTAATGAGTATGGCTGAGTATGGTATGTTATTAACTTACCTGAGCCTAGATCTTCATAATAGTGATTATGAAGGAAACATTATGACAGAATACGAAGAGAAATTCTCAAGTAAAGGTCATCGTATTTACCGAGTTGAAGCAAAATATCGCACAGAGCCTATGCAGTAATGCATAGGTTTTTTGTAACTAAAATAATCGGAATTTTATGTTAATATTGAAAGGAAAGGGGGATGAAAAATGGAACAGTTACAAATTGGAGATATAAAAGTGACGTGGTTAAAAGGCGGGAACACACATTTAGATGGAGGAGCAATGTTTGGTGTTGTACCGAAAGTACTTTGGTCACGTAAATATAAACATAATGATACAAATCATATTTATTTACGAACAGATCCGTTACTTTTGCAAACGAAAGACGGTAATATGCTCATTGATTCCGGAATAGGGAATGGTAAATTGAATGAGAAGATGAAGCGAAATCAAGGTGTAACAGAAGAGTCATCGGTTTATAAATCATTAGAAAAACTAGATTTAAAACCTGAAGATATTCAGTACGTCTTAATGACACACCTGCATTTTGATCATGCATCTGGTTTAACGAAATGGGAAGGTGATCACCTTGTACCATCGTTTCCGAATGCAAAAGTGTATGTAAGCGAAACAGAATGGAATGAAATGAGGAACCCAAATATCAGGTCGCGCAATACATATTGGAAGGAAAATTGGGAGCCGATTGTAGATCAAGTTGTTACATTCCAGCAAGAAATAGAAATTACGGATGAAATAAAAATGGCGCATACAGGTGGTCATAGTGATGGACATGCAGTTATTGCTTTAGAAAGCAAAGGTGAAACGATGCTTCATTTAGCAGACCTATTGCCGACGCACGCACATCAAAATGTACTATGGGTGATGGCCTACGACGATTATCCGATGACATCGATTGAAAATAAGCAAAAGTGGATGAAGTACGGCGCTGAAAACGATGCTTGGTTTACGTTTTATCATGACGCATATTACCGTGCAGTAAAATGGAATGAGGAAGGGCATATTGTAGAAAAAATAGAGCGGAAAACGAGTGTAGAAGCATAAAAAAGGGGAGGTTGTTCCAGCAGTCTGTTGGAGCAGTCTCCTTTTCGTTTTTTGTCGGTAAGTCGATATATTCGGAAAATCGCCGATATAATTTCAATTACTATCCACAATTAAAAAATAAGAGGTTCACCTAATGGGAACCCTCCTTTTTATGCTGCTATAACCTCTAAAACAGTACCTGTTTTAGCATCAACTAAAAATTCAAATCGTTCTTGTATATCATCTAACATCGTTGTAAGACCGCCACGATAAACTTCGTATGCGACATCATATTTTTCAAATGTCTCTGGAACCATATGTACCCAAGAGCCAGTAATTTCACCTTTATGACTTAATGCTTGTTTCACCATTTTCAATGCTTTTTCTGAAGAAATATGGGATTGTTCTTGTACTTTGTTTGCAACAAGATAACCAGCTGCGAAACCAACGCCAAGACCTGCAACTAAACCTTTCCAGCTCATATATTCACCTCAATTCTATAAAATAAAAATAGTGTACCAATAATAATTATAAATCAAATACAGCTAAAAAAGAAGAAACTAGAAACATTTCGAAAATTTCGTTACAATAAAAGAGGTATTCTACTAAGGTTTGAAAGAAGGGGACTTCGTGAATAAAGAGACATTACATTTATTTCGTACGTTAACAGAATTACAAGGTGCATCAGGATTCGAACATGATGTACGCCGTTTTATGAAGCAAGAATTAAGCAAATATGCGGATGAAATTGTGCAAGACGGTTTAGGTAGCGTATTTGGTCTGAAAAAAGGGGACGAAACTGGCCCACGTGTTCTTGTAGCTGGTCATATGGATGAAGTAGGTTTCATGGTTACGCAAATTACGAAAAACGGGATGCTTCGTTTTCAAACGTTAGGCGGCTGGTGGAGTCAAGTGTTATTAGCGCAACGTGTACAAGTTATGACGAAGAATGGTCCTGTTATTGGGGTTGTTGGTTCTATTCCTCCTCATTTATTAAGTGACGCGCAACGTGCAAAACCGATGGATATAAAAAATATGTTAATTGATATAGGTGCAGATAGCTACGAAGATGCGATTGAGATTGGTGTAAAACCAGGACAACAAATCGTGCCAATCTGTCCGTTTACGCCGATGGCAAATGAAAAGAAAATTATGGCGAAAGCTTGGGACAACCGTTACGGATGTGGCCTTGCAATCGAATTATTAAAAGAATTAAAAGACGAAACATTACCAAACACATTATACTCTGGTGCGACTGTACAAGAAGAAGTTGGTCTTCGCGGTGCACAAACTGCTGCAAATATGATTCAACCAGACATTTTCTATGCGCTTGATGCAAGTCCAGCAAACGATGCATCTGGTGATAAAACACAGTTCGGTCAATTAGGAAAAGGTGCTCTTCTTCGTATTTATGATCGTACGATGGTAACGCATAGAGGAATGCGCGAATTCATTTTAGATACAGCAGAAACACACAACATTCCGTACCAATACTTTATTTCACAAGGTGGTACAGATGCGGGCCGTGTACATACAAGTAACTCAGGTATCCCATCAGCAGTAATTGGTGTTTGCGCACGTTACATTCATACACATGCTTCTATTTTACATGTTGATGATTATGCGGCAGCAAAAGAACTTATTACGAAGCTTGTAAGAGCAACGGATAAAACGACGTTAGAGACAATTAAGAATAACGCGTAGAGAAGAAGGGCTGAAGAGCCTTTCTTTTTTTAGGTGGGAGAGATACCCTATCGATGAGTGGTGGCCGTGCTCCCATGTATAAAGAGTAATTTGATTAAGGTAAGATGATGAATGTATATAGAGGTGAACGAAATGAAAGTAGTAGTTGGATCGAAGAATAAAACGAAAGTTGGTGCTGTGGAGAAGGTTTGGAAAGATGCTACAATTACATCTCTTTCTGTTCCTTCAGGGGTAGCAAACCAGCCGTTTACAGATGAAGAGACGATGCAAGGAGCGGTTAATAGAGCGAAGCGAGCGCTACAAGAAGGAGAAGCTCAAATTGGTATTGGATTAGAAGGCGGCATAATGAAAACGGAGCATGGTTTATTTATGTGTAACTGGGGCGCGCTAGCAACAAGTGCCGGTAAAATATTCGTTGCAGGCGGTGCACGTATTACGTTACCAGATGATTTTTTAGCACCTCTTGAAGAGGGCAAGGAGTTAAGTGAAGTGATGGAAGAGTTTGTACAGAGAAAAGATATTCGTAGTCACGAAGGTGCGATCGGTATTTTTACAGATGATTATGTCGACCGCACGGAATTATTTGTACACGTTGTTAAGTTACTTGTTGGGCAATATAAGTATGATGAAAAGCAAGCATAAACCTTGCACCATACGCGATGTATGGTAGTATAAAAGAAAGATTATAACATGAAAAAAAGCACTCGTTAGAGGAGGAAATATAGATGAAATCATTAGAAAGCATGGAGCAATTCCAACAATTGAAAAATGAAGAGAATGTAGTCTTTATGTTCTCAGCAGAATGGTGCCCAGACTGCCGTTTTGTAGATCCATTTATGCCAGAAGTAGAAGAAAAATATAGTGATTTCTCATTTTACTATGTAGATCGTGATGAGTTTATTGATCTATGTGTAAAATTAGACGTATTTGGCATTCCGAGCTTTGTAGCGTACAATAAGGGTGAAGAAACAGGTCGCTATGTAAACAAAGATCGTAAAACACAAGAACAAATCGAAGAGTTTATTGAAGGTTTAAAATAAGGCAATTTGCCAATTGAATTGTAAAACAACCTCTACCTTCGCGGGGGAGGTTATTTTTTTGGAAGGGAGGAAAAAGAGATGAAGATGACAAGTAAAAAGATGAAAGATGAGTTAATGAAGAAATTCTCTCGCCCAGAATGGGACTTTCAGTATGATAGCGAGAAAGAAGTTCTACGTATAGAACAGAAAGACTCGAAAAAGGGTATTAACGTATCGCTTCCAGGAGTTGTGGCAAAATGGGAAGTGAATAAAGAAAAAGCAATTGAAGAGGTTGCCTATTACGTACAAGAAGCGTTAATTGCGATGCATAAAGAAGAAAATAGCGCAGCGAAAATTTTACCTGTTATTCGCTCTACTTCTTTCCCGAAACAAGCAGAAGAAGGAAATCCGTTTATTATGACGGATCATACGGCGGAAACACGTATTTACTACGCATTAGATTCGAATAAAACGTATCGACTCATTGATGAGCGTCTATTACAAAAATTAGAACTTACAGAGCAACAAGTGCGTGAAATGGCATTATTCAACGCTCGCTCATTAGGTTATGAATTTAAACAAGAAACAGTAGCAGGGAATACATTCTACTTTTTAAACACAAATGATGGGTATGATGCGACGCGTATTTTAAACGAATCGTTACTACAATCGATGCGTGAAAAGATTTCTGGTGACATGGTTGTTGCTGTTCCTCACCAAGATGTATTAATTATTGCTGATATCGTCAACGAAATCGGTTATGATATTATTGCACAAATGACAATGAAATTTTTTGCCGAAGGGCATGTTCCGATTACATCACTTTCATTCGTATATGAAGATGGGGAATTTGAACCAATCTTTATTTTAGCGAAAAATCGGAAGAAGACAGATGGAAAAGAGAAAGGATGAACGAAGTGAACGTTTTTTACAACCTTGAAGGAATTGGTGACACTCTAATTGTTGCCTTACAAGATATTACTTTAGAGAACCGTACTTTTGATCGCAAAGGAGATGTTGCACGCGTATACGATCGTGAAAGCAATGTAACAGCAGGGTTCAACATCTTTAATGCGTCTTCTTACTTAGAAGTAAAAGAAACAGGTAACCTAACATTAACGAAAGAATTTGTAGAAAAAATCAATGGAATTTTAGCGAAGAACGGCTTTGAAGAAACAGTAGAAGCAGATCTTTCTCCAAAATTTGTTGTAGGCTATGTAGCTGAAAAAGAGAAGCATCCAAATGCTGATAAGTTAAACATTTGTAAAGTAGAAATCGGTACAGAAACATTACAAATCGTATGTGGCGCACCGAACGTTGATGCAGGACAAAAAGTTGTCGTTGCAAAAATTGGCGCTGTAATGCCAAGTGGTATGCTAATTAAACCAGCTGAACTTCGCGGTGTTCCTTCTTCTGGAATGATTTGCTCAGCACGTGAATTAGAGCTTCCAGATGCTCCACAAGAAAAAGGTATTCTTGTATTAGAAGATAGCTTTGAAGTTGGACAAGAGTTCAAATTTTAATTGATGTAAGAAAAGAGAGGTTGTCCTTTTGGACAGCCTCTCGTTTCTGTTGAATCGTGGATATATTGCGAGTTGTGACAGATATATTCAAAAAATCGTTCATATTATAAGGATGTCACCTTTTTTCTCAAAAACTATATTGTATTTTATAGACAAACTAGTTAAAATTTAGAAAAATAGAAGGGGATAGACGTATGAAACAACAACTAAAAATTGCAGAACTTCTGAAACGAATTGAAACTTCAAAACAGCAAGATATCGAACTAGGTTCTTATGAAATATATGTGTTTAGCGAAAATGAATTAGAAAAAGGACAAATCGGTTACCGATATGATAAACATAAACATTCATTAATAAGTGAAGAAAACGGTAAATGGCAAGAAGAATGGATTGTTATTGGATATGAAACAGATATGGGGGATCCTGTTTTTGTAAATGTAGCTGATGATGCTTATCTAGTTTATACTGCAGAGCGTGGTACAGAAACGTGGCAACCCGTTCATATTGGAAATATGGATGAGATTATAAAACAATTATAAGAAAAACTTTGAGACCGGTGCAAAGTGACGGGAGAAAAACATGAAGTATATAAAAATAATGAGCATGATTGCATTCATTGGAATATATATGGGAGGCTGTTCGCAAGAAGAGCCGAAAAAAGAAGTAACATCTTCTATGAAGGAAACAAACAAAGATAACAAGGAAGACGCACCGGTAGAAAAGCAGCAGGAAGAACAAGAAAAGAAAAAAGAACCGCAAGCAGTTCAAAAAAATCAGCAAGTGGAGCATAAGCAGGAGGAAGTGCCGGCCGAGGAAAAGAAACAGGAATCTACGCCAGTACAGCCAACTGAGCAACCGCTGCAAAATAATGAACAAAAAGTAGAGAGTAATGAAAAACAAGGAAAGTTTCTTGTTGTTATTGATCCAGGGCATCAACAAAAAGCAAATTTAAATTTGGAGCCGATTGGGCCAGGAGCAACGACGCAAAAATATAAAGTGACAGATGGTACAACTGGTGTTGTGACGAAAAAAAGAGAGGCTGTTCTCGTATTAGAAATGGCTTTCGTATTAAAAGAACAGTTAGAAGCAAAGGGAATCCAAGTATTAATGACGAGAACGTCACAAGATGTGGATATAAGTAATAAAGAACGCGCGACATTTGCGAATGACCATAAGGCGAATTTGTTTTTGCGTCTTCATGCAGATGGTTCTGAAAATCCGAATCAAAGTGGATTTTCTGTATTAACGCCGGCAGAAGGAAGTCCGTACACGAAAGAGATTTATGCTGAAAGTCTTCAAATCTCTCAAACGATTGTAAATAAAATGAGAGAGAATCAGCAGGTGAAAGTAAATGGAATTAAATTCAGGGAGGATCTTTCTGGATTTAATTGGGCAAAAGTTCCTGGCGTATTGTTAGAACTTGGGTTTATGTCAAACCCTGAAGAAGATAAAAAATTATCTGACCCACAGTATGTAAATTCTTTATTGCAAAGTGTAACGGATAGTGTAGAGGAATATCGGAAGAGCAAAGCTTAAACGCAGTCTTACATGTAAGGCTGCGTTTTTCTATATGAAAACACTCGTAAATTAGAATATTATGGATAAATATGACATGCTTAATTTTACCTGCACTTTTTGCCGAATGCTGATACAATAAAGGATGTTACTATTTAGTAGAAAGAGTGGTAAGCATGTTAGATTGGATGAAAAAGCTGTTTAACAAAGAGGAAGAACAAACAGCGATAAATAAAGAAGTACCAAAGCAAATCGAAAGTCAGCCGAAGATCCCTCGTGTAAACCACTACACTGAAGCAAGAGAAGCACAAATGGCAAGTCGGAATGCAGGTAAATGCCGTTTTCCATTAGTACCGGATAATGGGTTCGATGAAGAGGATGTTATAGCAACAGGGCATTTTGAAGAACAACCTGTTCAAGTTGTAACATATGAAAATCAGCCTACTCAAAGAGGGGTCAAAGTGGAAAGAAGTAGACGACAGTATGTGGAAAAGGTAGTTTCTACATATGAAGAGCCGGAAGTACAATATGAACCGGAGAGAGAGCCTGTCGTAAAGAAAGCATCTGCACCTTCGCAAGAAAGTAACCGTAGACCATTTCGTCCAACAGAAATGATCTCGCCAATTTACGGATATAATCGTCCTTCTGTAGAAAAAAAGGTAGAAAAGCAGGAGGAAGAAAAGGAAAGAGAAGATCTTGAAATATCTGTAGAGGGCAAATCAGTCGTTGATGCATGGTTAGAGAAAAAAGGATATACATTATCTGATTTCTCACAAGGACAAGTAACAAATTCTTCCAGTCATGAAGGCGTTGATCAGCGAGATCAACAAAGTAAAAAGGAAGAAAAGTCAGTTGTCGATCAATGGCTAGAGAAAAACGGTTATGAAATTGAACGCCAAGAGCCTATAGTAGAAGAAAAAGAAGTGGTTCAAGAAATTAGTGCACAGCAGGAAGTTCCAGCGGGTGAAGTACCTTATCAAACAATTGCTGGGCGTATGGAAGATGCTAAGCAAGAAAGTGATGTAGAGGCCAAAAACATTCTACAAACGGAATTAGTAGATTCTAAAGTAGAGCACGAGGATACAATATTATCAGAAGAAACTAAACGTAATACAGAAATAGAACAACCTACTATTGAAGTAGAAAAGCAAGCTCCAGAAGAATCAGTGATTGTCAAAGCAGAAGAAAAACTTGAAGAAACAATCATCGTGGAAATACCAGAAGAAGTGGAAGTAATTGCGGAAGCAGAAGAGCTAGAAGAAGTGGAAGTAATTGCGGAAGCAGAAGAGCTAGAAGAAGTGGAAGTAATTGCGGAAACAGAAGAATCAGAAGAAGTGGAAGTAATTGCGGAAGCAGAAGAGCTAGAAGAAGTGGAAGTAATTGCGGAAGCAGAAGAGCTAGAAGAAGTGGAAGTAATTGCAGAAGCAGAAGAGCTAGAAGAAGTAGAAGTAATTACGGAAACGGAAGAGCCAGAAGAAGTGGAAGTAATTGTAGAAGCAGAAGAGCTAGAAGAAGTAGAAGTAATTACGGAAACGGAAGAGCTAGAAGAAGTGGAAGTAATTGCAGAAGCGCCAGAAGAAGCAGAACCTGTAGCGCTTGAGGAAACACAGCAAGAAATGGTTTTAAATGAAGCGATTGAACAAACGAATGAATTCATACATGTTGCTGAGGCTGATGAACAAACGAAAAAAGATGTTCAAAGCTTTGCAAATGTTTTAATTGCAGAAGAACAACGAGTTGTAGAAGAAGCACCGATTGCAGAAGAACAACAAGTTGTAGAAGAAGCACCGATTGCAGAAGAACAACGAGTTGTAGAAGAAGCACCGATTGCAGAAGAACAACAAGTTGTAGAAGAAGCACCGATTGCGGAAGAGCAACGAGTTGTAGAAGAAGCACCGATTGCAGAAGAGCAACGAGTTGTAGAAGAAGCACCAGTTGCAGAGGAGCAGCTGGTTATAGAAGAAGCGCCGATTGCAGAAGAGCAGCCGGTTGTAGAAGAAGCACCGATTGCGGAAGAGCAAACAATTGTCCAAAAAGAAGAACCAAAACGTGAGAAAAAGCGTCATGTACCATTTAATGTTGTTATGTTGAAACAAGACAGAACGCGATTAATGGAAAGACATGCGGCTAGAGCGAATGCAATGCAATCTTCTATGAGCGAACGAGTAGAGAATAAGCCTGTACAACAAGTAGAAGAAATACCAGTGCAACAAGTAGCAGTGGACCCACAAGTGGAAGAGAAACCAATGCAGGAAGTAGTGGCAGAGCAAGTACAAAAGCCAACTTCGAGTACGGAAGTACAAGAGAAAGCATATGTTGTAAATCAAAGAGAGAACGATATGCGAAATGTATTGCAAACACCACCGACATATGCAATTCCGCCATTAACATTGTTGTCAATTCCGCAGCAGGCAGCGTTAGATAATACGGAATGGTTGGATGAACAGAAAGAATTATTAGATACAACATTTAATAATTTCCACGTTGGTGCACATGTTATTAACGTATCGCAAGGTCCAGCGGTAACTCGTTTTGAAGTGCAGCCAGACCCAGGTGTGAAAGTAAATAAAATTACAAATTTAAGTGATGATATTAAACTGAGTTTAGCAGCGAAAGATATTCGTATTGAAGCACCGATTCCAGGGAAGAGTGCGATTGGAATCGAAGTTCCAAATAAAGAAAGTAAGCCAGTATTCCTTCGTGAAATTTTACGAAGTCCTGTGTTTACAAAGAGTGAATCACCGCTTACAGTTGCGCTAGGACTTGATATTTCAGGCGATCCAATTGTAACGGATATTCGAAAAATGCCACATGGACTTATTGCGGGTGCAACGGGTTCTGGTAAAAGTGTGTGCATTAACGCAATTTTAACGAGTATTTTATATAAAGCGAAACCGCATGAAGTGAAGTTAATGTTAATCGATCCGAAGATGGTTGAGCTTGCACCATACAATTCTGTTCCACATCTTGTAGCACCTGTTATTACGGATGTAAAAGCAGCGACAGCTGCATTAAAGTGGGCGGTTGAAGAAATGGAGCGTCGTTATGAATTGTTTGCGCACGCGGGTGCTCGTGATTTAACTCGTTATAATACGATTGTAAGTGGGCGAGAAATTCCAGGAGAGACATTACCTTATATCGTTATTGTCATTGACGAGTTAGCCGACTTAATGATGGTTGCTCCTGGTGATGTTGAGGAAGCGATTTGTCGTATTGCACAAAAAGCTCGTGCTTGTGGTATTCACTTATTAGTTGCGACGCAGAGACCATCTGTAGACGTTATTACAGGTTTAATTAAATCAAACATTCCAACGCGTATTGCGTTTACAGTATCATCCCAAGTTGATTCGCGTACGATTATCGATATTGGGGGCGCGGAGAAATTACTTGGTCGTGGTGATATGTTATTCTTAGGAAACGGTACGTCTAAACCGGTTCGTGTACAAGGTGTATATGTATCGGATGATGAGATTGAGAAAACAGTTGATCATGTGAGAAAGCAAATGAAGCCGAACTACTTATTTAAGCAAGAGGATTTATTAGCGAAAACAGAACAAGCTGAGTCGGAAGACGAATTGTTCTTTGATGCATGTCAATTTGTTGTAGAACAAGGGGGAGCGTCCACATCTTCTGTACAGCGAAAATTCCGCATCGGTTATAATCGCGCGGCACGTCTCATTGAAGAGATGGAATCGCAAGGGATTATTTCTGAAGGAAGAGGAACGAAACCGAGAGATGTCCTTATTTCTGAGGATGAATTCGCTGCTATGCAGGAAACAAATGTATAGGCAACGGTTTTGCTGTATACTAATAGAAAATGTTGGATAGTAAAGTAGGGAGTAAAGCGACATGAAAGAAATTGAATTAAAATTAAAAGGTGAAATAAATAGACTAACAAATAGAACATTTAAATTTGACGAACGTGTTGGAGAAGGTTGGTTCTCTGCCGTTTACTTTTTAAAGACTAGAGAAATCATTGAAGAATTTCGCCCGAAAAGTGTTGTGACGATGCAATTTTTCCAAAAGGAAAATGCAGTTCTTTGCGGAACAGATGAAGTGATTGCATTGCTACAAACATTCGCAAAAAATCCTGAGGAACTTGAAATTAACTCTTTAAAAGATGGCGATAATATTAGTCCGTTTGAAACAGTGTTAACAATTCATGGTCCTTATGAAAATTTCGGATTTTTAGAAGGTGTCATTGATGGGATTTTAGCCCGTCGTACATCAGTTGCGACAAACGTATATAACGTTGTCCAAGCTGCACGTAGTGTAGATAAAGAAAAACCAGTTATTTTCATGGGAGATCGTGACGATCATTATACGCAACAAGCTGGTGACGGTTATGCAGCATACATCGGAGGTATGAGCGCACAAGCGACGCATGCGATGAATGAATGGTGGGGCAGAAGTGGTATGGGGACAATGCCTCACGCATTAATTCAAATGTTTAATGGTGATGTTGTGGAAGCGGCAAAAGCATATCATAAGAAATTCCCAGAAGATGAATTAGTTGTATTAATTGATTACAACAATGATGTCATTACAGATGCACTTCGCGTAGCGCGTGAATTTGGATCAACATTAAAAGGTGTACGTGTAGATACGTCGCGCACGATGATTGATCAATACTTCATTCGCCACCCAGAAGTACTTGGAACATTCGATCCACGTGGTGTAAACCCATCGCTTGTATTCGCACTTCGTAAAGCACTTGATGAAGAAGGATTCCAGCATGTAGACATCGTTGTAACTGGTGGATTTGATGAGAAGCGTATTCGTGAATTTGAAGCCCAAAACGTACCTGTTGATATATACGGAGTAGGAAGTAGCTTATTAAAAATGAATATTGGCTTTACTGGTGATAACGTAGAATTAAATGGAAAACCAGAAGCGAAAGCTGGTCGTAAATATCGTCCAAACCCACGTTTAGAGAGTGTTCAATTAGAAAAAAGAGAAGATATGTAAAAGAGAGAAAAACTGATAGGTGATTGACCCTATCAGTTTTTCTGTTATCATAGTATAGCGGCTTCTTTTTTGCTATAATGGATTTGTTATGGACATAAAAAAGAAGTACGTACGAGTTTATCCTGATAGGTGAAGGGAAGAATAACTTCACTACATCAAAAATGTATGATGATTACCAAAATAAGAAAAGATTCATATACTGTCTTATAGATAGGCCGTTGTATTAGTTCGAAATGTTGGAGGTTCTTTAAGATGACAGTTTACCATTTTGTAGGAATTAAAGGAACAGGAATGAGTTCATTAGCTCAAATTCTTCATGACATGAAGCATACTGTTCAAGGGTCTGATTATGAAAAGCGTTTCTTTACACAAACAGCGTTGGAAAAGCGTAATATCTCGATCCTTCCTTTTGATAAAAATAATGTAAAAGAAGGACAAGTGATTATTGCAGGAAATGCATTTCCTGATACGCATGAAGAAATCGTAGCAGCAAAAGAATTAAACATCCCAGTACATCGTTACCATCACTTCTTAGGTGATCTTATGAACCAATACACAAGTGTTGCTGTAACTGGTGCACATGGAAAAACATCAACAACTGGTTTGTTAGCCCATGTAATGCAAGGTGCACACCCAACATCTTACCTTATTGGAGATGGAACAGGGCATGGGGTAGAAAATAGTAAGTATTTTGTATTTGAAGCTTGTGAGTATCGTCGTCATTTCTTGTCTTACAATCCAGACTATGCAATTATGACAAACATTGATTTTGATCATCCAGATTATTTCTCAGATATCAATGATGTATTCAATGCATTCCAAGAGATGGCATTGCAAGTGAAAAAAGGCATTATTGCATGTGGAGATGATGAAGAACTTCAAAAAATTCAAGCGAAAGTACCTGTTATTTTCTATGGATTTGGAGAAGATAATGATTTCCAAGCACGTAACATTCAAAAGAGAACAGATGGTACTATTTTCGATGTATTCGTTCGTAATACGTACTATGACACGTTCAAAATTACAGGATACGGCAATCACAGCGTATTAAATGCATTAGCAGTAATCGCGCTTTGCCATTATGAAAACGTTGATGTAGAAGCAGTTAAGCATCAGCTAACAACTTTTGAAGGCGTAAAACGTCGCTTTAATGAAAAGCCAATGGGAGAGCAAGTTATTATCGATGACTACGCACACCATCCGACAGAAATTAATGCAACGATTGAAGCAGCTCGTCAAAAACACCCAGAGCGTGAAGTTGTCGCTGTATTCCAGCCACATACATTCTCACGTACAGAAAAATTCTTAGATGAGTTCGCTGAAAGTCTAAGCAAAGCTGACCAAGTATACTTATGTGATATTTTCGGATCAGCACGCGAAAACAAAGGTGAATTAACAATTGAAGATCTGCAAAAGCGTATTGACGGTGCAGAACTAATTACAGATACAACAACGGATGTATTAAAGAAACATAAAAACGGCGTTCTAATTTTCATGGGCGCAGGCGACATCCAAAAATTCGAAGCAGCTTACGTAAAAGAAGTTCAAGTTGCAGAGAAGTAAGAAAAAAGACGCATAGCTGTGGCTGTGCGTCTTTTTTGTTGTGTTCGATATATTTTAAAAAGCGTTGATATGTTGATATTGTTTATTCTTTTTGTAGAGTTGTTTTAATAAAACGATATAAATTAAACTAAAAAGTACATATCCAATTAAATAATAGAATGAAAACATATCGAATTGTTTTGTTATCATAATTCGAATCGCGAAAAATGCAAATGGAAGAGCGATTAAAACGCTAGTACTAAATGAAATCACTGTTTTTAAAAATTTTAATTGCTTTGTATTCCAATGGTTTTCTCTATAGATGAACCAAATGTTGCTTGTGATAAAGGCTAATAAAAATGGTAAATTAGCTGAAATATTTATAAAGCCCAGTGCGATAGGTACTGATAAAGCAACGAGTGGAGCAACAGATAGTCCTGTAAAGTATTTAATAAATGTATTTGTAGATTGCTGTGCATCTTGAATAACGTCTGTATATTCTCTGGCAATTTCCTGTGCTAATTCTTTTGGAGGAAGAAATTCTTCAATCACTTGTGAAGGGATGCTTGCTAATGGTATCCCTTCACTTTCTTTACTTAATGCATTTTCATATAAATCAGATTTGATTTCTAGCACATGTTGTTCTCTTGCGGAGATAGGTAAGTTCATTAAACCTTTGTCGAAATCCTGTAAGAAAGAAGCAATGAGTTCATTTGAAAAGAATTGTTCCTTGTTCATTCTTTATCCTCCCCTTTAGCTAGTAACATTAGAGCTTGATACACTGCATCATAATCATGTAAGCGACTATGTAAAATTTCTCTCCCTTCATCTGTAATTTGATAGTATTTTCTTTTTGGACCATCACCGGACTCTTCCCAATAGGAAATAGCCCAATTGTTCTTCGTGATTCGATTTAATATAGGGTAAATCGAACCGTTCGGGATATGAAACACAGGGATATTTTGTAAGGCACTTGTAATTTCGTATCCGTACATAGGTTGTTTACTTATTAAAGACAAAATAGCGAGATCAAAAACACCTTTACGTAATTGAATTATAAAATTATCATTTTTTTCCATACTTTAACTATATATGATTCATATCTAGCTATCAATCATATATAGTTGTTATTCTTATATTAAACCGAAAAAAGTGTTAATATTTAACATTTTGCATCTGTAAGTGTTAGAATAATAAGAAAAATAAAAGGGGCTAAAAAGCATGTTCACACTTCGAGTAGATGACGAAATCGAATTACAGTTATTAGAGAAGCATTATAAAGAGGAATTATATGAATTATTAGATCAAAACCGTAACCATTTAAGAAGATGGCTTCCTTGGGTAGATGGGATGAAATCTGCTGGTGCGTATGATGAAATTTGTCCGATGTGGTTAAAGAAGTTTGCAGAGGGAGACGGTTTTGAAAGTGGTATACGTTACAAAGGAAAGCTCGTTGGGATGGTAGGTATTCATCCGGTAAGCTGGGGAAAGAAAGCGGCGAGTCTCGGATATTATCTGGCAGAAGACGCTGGTGGGACAGGTATTATGACGCGTAGCGTAAAGGCTGTACTTCACTATGCATTTGAGAATTTAAAATTAAATAAAGTGGAAATTAGATGCGGTGTTGAAAATGTGAAAAGCCGCGCTATTCCAGAGCGTTTAGGTTTTAAGTTAGATGGTATTTTAAGGGATGAAGAATGGTTATATGATCATTTTCACGATATCGCTGTATATAGTTTACTAGCTTCAGAGTGGAAGGAGATCCGATGAACGAGAAGATACGCATTATTCCGTATGAAAGTACGTTTCAAGATGAAGTAGTAGATCTTATCGTTCATATTCAGCAAAAAGAGTACAATGTTCCCATTACGAAAGAAGAGCAGCCAGACTTACTTGAAATAGAAACGTTCTATCAAAGGGATTATGGAAACTTTTGGATAGCAACTTATGATGATAAAGTAGTTGGAACAGTAGCTTTATTAGATATTGAGAATCGGCAAGTAGCGCTAAGAAAAATGTTCGTAAAAAAAGAATTTCGCGGAAAAGGGTGGGGCACATCACATAAGTTGCTCCAAACAGCAATTTCGTGGGCTGAGAATAAAAAGCTGAAAGACATTTACTTAGGAACGACAGTGAAATTTTTAGCGGCCCATCGCTTTTATGAAAAGAATAATTTCCAAAGTGTGAGTATAGACGAGTTGCCAAAAAGTTTTCCAGTGTTACAGGTAGATAAGAAATTCTATAGGTATATCGTTTAAGAAGGTCATTCAGAAATGGCCTTTTTTCATGACTAAAATGGAAAAAGTGGTATAATTTAGGTTAGGGGGTGTAGGTATGGACTTTCCGATTCAAAGAAGTAAGTCAGTAGTAATTTTCGTTTGTCTCACGTTAGTTTTTATGTTCGTATATCCACTTGTCATGATTATCTCAAATAAAGAGCAGTGGATGTCAGCGTTAATTGGAATGGGTTTATGCTTCCTTGTAAATGTGCCACTCGTTTGGGAAGTATTTATTAAAAAGCATAAAGTAGAAAATGGTGTATTAAAGTACGGCATTTTAAATGACGATATCGTATTGAAAGAGATAAGAATCATTCGTCAAGTTGGGAAATACCTTGAAATTACGACGAATGCATACAAAGTACATATGGTTGCGATACCGCAAGATATGAATGAATTTTTGGCGCTTATCGAGAAAGAGAATCCAAATGTGAAAATAGAAATGGTAGGTAAGAAATGAAATATGTAAAACCGTTGTTTTGTTTGTGCTTGTTGGTTGCACTAGAGTATATATGAAATGGGATCTGCCCTTATATGTACCAATATTAATAGGTACTATTGCAGTGGCGCTTTTATATTATTTTCATTTTGAGCAAACAAAAAGTGAGAAAAGTAGTTCTATATAGTGCAGGAGGATTAGAGATGAAAAAAATCTGTATGTTGTTTCTATTTCTGCTAACAGCATCATTTCTTATAATAGGGTGTAGTGCGAAGAAGGAAAAGGCAGATATGAACTTAGAAAAGGCACAAAAGGTTGAGATTGAATCACTTACGGATTCAAGTGATAAAAAAGTAATTACTGATAAGAAAGAAATTGAAAAGCTGTTTGAAGTCATGAAAATGGATAAGTGGGAAATGCAGTCGGCTCCTTTAGATACTCCGCAAGGGAAAACATTTAAAATGTACCAAGAGGATACAAAAAAAATATCGGAGTCGAGTAATGATAAAAAAGAGTTACATGAAATTGGTACTATGACAGTATATAAAGATGTTCCGTATGTTGAAGTTGAAATGAAAAATAAGAAGATGAGTTTTAAAGTGCCAGAAGATGTGGCGAAAGATTTATTAAATTATTAATAAAAAAACGCTCGGAGAACATTCCGAGCGTTTTTATTATTATTTTAAGTTCTCTGGGTTTAAAGCTTCTAATTCAGGTACAACGAAGCGTCCATCTTTACGGATTAGTACGTCGTCGAAGTAAATTGCGCCGCCGCCGTATTCAGGGCGCTGGATGCATACTAAATCCCAGTGAATGTTCGAGTTGTTGCCGTTCCATGCATCGTCGTAAGCTTGTCCAGGAGTGAAGTGGAAGCTGCCATCGATTTTTTCATCGAATAGGATGTCTCCCATAGGATGTAAGATGTATGGATTTACGCCGATTGCGAACTCACCAACGTAGCGTGCGCCTTCGTCTGTATCGAAGATTTTGTTAATGCGCTCTGTATCGTTTGCAGTTGCTTCAACGATTTGACCGTTCTCAAACTTAAGTTGTACATTTTCAAATGTATAACCGTTGTAAGGAGATGGTGTGTTGTAAGAAACTGTACCGTTAACAGAATCGCGAACTGGTGCAGAGTATACTTCACCGTCTGGAATGTTTAAATGACCAGAGCATTTAATAGCTGGAATGTCTTTAATAGAGAATGTTAAGTCAGTTCCAGGACCAGTTAGGCG
Organism: Bacillus sp. FSL M8-0063; assembly: GCF_038005545.1. Lineage (NCBI taxonomy): Bacteria > Bacillati > Bacillota > Bacilli > Caryophanales > Bacillaceae > Bacillus > Bacillus sp. FSL M8-0063. Next base: position 4,178,734 of record NZ_JBBOTJ010000001.1, on the reverse strand, counting down.
AACTTTATCTGTTTTATTCATTAATGTAACAAGGCTATCCATCGCCTTATCCATTTTACCGTAGTCTAAGTTACAAACTTCGAAGTAGAAGTCTTCGAAAGCTTCTGTGCTCATTTTAGCAAGCTGCGCCATAGAAGTATTTGGGTAGCGAAGAACAACCCATCGCGTTTTCGGAACGCGGATGTCTCTATGAACTTTCTTACCAACTGTTTGACCGTGAATTTGCATTCTTTCACTTGGCACGTCAGCTTGTTCGTTAATGTTATCGCCAGAGCGAAGACCGATATAAGCGTCCATATCTTTCATTACGCTTGCTTCATATGCAGCGATTTGTTCGAAATGTTCTTCAGTAGCACCCATTAATAAAGAGCGATCTACTTGATGATCTTTTAGAGAAACGAATGGGAAACCACCAGCGGCATATGCTTCTTTTACAAGTGCAGTTACAAGTTCTTTTTGTAAGCCAAAGTTTTCAATTAATACTTTTTCGCCTTTTTGTAAGCGGATAGAGTAGTTAATTAAATTGTATGCTAACTTTTCAATGCGTGGATCTTTCATATGTAAAGCCTCCCTACTAATTATGTATCCTCTCCTATTGTAACCTACTTAGTGGAATTTGTTGAATCATTTATGTTAAAGTTAACGAATAAGTATGAAAATTCTAATGAAAAGATAGGGATTAGAACGAAACGGAAAATGATTGTATAATAGGGGAAAGTATGAAAAAGATAAAGGAAGTGATGAAATGCAAGTTCTTTTATATGTAAGTGCAGCTATTATCGCGGTTGCTTTCGCTGTATTAGTAGTGTATGTATGCAGAACGTTGTTATCGGTTCAAAAGACGTTAGAAAACGTTGCAAGCACGTTAGAAGGTTTAGAAAAGCAAATGCAAGGGATTAGCGTAGAGACGGAGCAATTATTACATAAAACAAATGCGTTAGCTGATGACATTCAACAGAAGTCACAATCATTAAATAAAGTAGTATCGGGTGTAGATGGAATTGGAACAACAATCCATTCTTTAAATACGAAACTTCGTAATGCATCAGATTCTGTTACGGACGAAATTGAAAACAATGCAGATAAAGTAGCGCAAGTTGTACAGTGGAGTAGCGCTGCAATTGAAGTATACAATCATTATCGTGCGACAAGACAAGAGAAAAAGGTTGAAAAAGAAGAGCGTAAATTAGAAAGACTTGAGAAAAAAGCTGAAAAGAAAGAGAAGCGCTCTAGACTTCGCATGAGAGGTGAATCGTGATGAATATGACAAAAATTGAAGCAATTGAAGAGCTTGAAGTATTAGTAGAAAAAAACGAGCCTTATGTTCTTTTTAAACATAGTACGACATGCCCGATTAGTCATGGTGCATATACAGAATTTCAAGCGTATTGTAGTGAAGAACGAGCAGTACCAGCATATTACTTATACGTACAAGATGCGAGAGATGTTTCGAATCGTGTTGCAGAACAGTACAGCATTAAACATGAATCTCCGCAAGTGTTATACATAAAAGATGGGATGGTAGTATGGAATACGTCTCATTGGAACATTAAAAAAGACGCTTTAGAAGAGAATATTAAGTAAAAAGAAGCAAGCTAAAGGTGCTTGCTTCTTTTTTTTGTTTTTGTTGAAATATATTTAATGGTACACTGTTATTAGTTCAAATTAAATAATTAGATTGTTGAAAGTAGGTTTTAAGTAATGAAGAAAATGGCATTATCCTTCGCGGTCGTAAGTTTATTACTAGGAGCTTGTAGTAATGATACGATTAGTAAGAAGGATGAAGTTATACAGAAGGATACGAAAGAAAAAAGCATGATTCCGAGAACTGCTGTTTCTAAAGATTATTATAGAACTGTAATTCCTTTAAAAGAACAAAAGGTTATAAATACAGCTAATATAAAAACAAATTCTAAATTAGATTTAGCAGAGTATGAAAATGGTTTAATGAATATTGCAAAAGAGCAATTTGATACAGAGAATCATGTACTACAATTAAATCAGTATATTCCGGAGAAGTTAGTTGATGAACTAGTCGCAAAAGTAGAAGCACCAGTTTTGACGAATATTATAGAACAAGACTATTTCGGAAAACAGAATTCAAACGAACTAAGTTTATCTGGTGTTATGATTGGTTTAGCTATGTCTTCAAGTGTATCGAATGAAGAAGCTATGTCTAAAGGTACTGAAGTTGCCAAGCAACTTATTGAAGCGATTAATAAAAATGACAAGTATAATAAGTCTCCAATTACGTTCGCTATCTTTAAGCAAGAAAATACAAGTTCTTTAAAAAATGGTACGTATATTGCTAGTGCTACCGTTCAAAAGAATGATACGAACCTTGGAAATTGGAGCACGATCGATGAACAAGCATTTTCATATCCTTCTGATGAATTTACAAAAGCACATGGAGAAGATAATACCAAAATAACTGAATTTGCTGATGCAATGAAAGGTTTTTCTCCGGCAGATTTTATCCCAGTCAATGCTAAAGTTTCTTATAAGAAAAACCAGATGGATACATTAAATATGAATATCGTTATTAAATACAATGGTAAAACAGAATTAATGGCTCTTACCCAAATGGCTGCTCAAAGTATGTTAGAAAAATTACCTAAAGATGCGAAAGTACAATTGCAGATAAAGTCCGAGAGTAAAATCGAGGCAATTATTATAAAAGAGAAAAACAGCGAAAAACCGTTTGTTTCCTTCTTATAAAAAAAGACAGTGTTTAAACTGTCTTTTTTTATTGTAAGTGAAAAGGTACGAGGGGGAAGAGCGACGCGTAATACGCTTCCTATATCCGCTGTGCCGATTTTAAAGAAAGCAACACATGTTTACCTGTCGTTGCCGATGTAACGCATTCTACAGGGCGCCGCGTACCTCCAAATCCAGCGCATCAAATGACTACCATTGTCGTTTTCTGTCGGTAAGCCGATATATTTAAAAAATCGCTGATATAATTGGAGTTGTGGTCGATATATTTGGAAAATCGTTCATATATTTCGAGTTGTGATCGATATATTCGAAAAATCGCCGATATAAATTTCATTTACTATCGTACTGCTTAAAATAGGGTCTTTACTTATGAGATATCTATTTTTTTACAAAAAATGCCCTTTTTTTCATGAAAAATACGAAAATACGAGAAAAGAAGCGAATTTTTTCGAAACTTTTGCGGGAAAATATTGTATGAGCCTGCGTTTTTATCGTATCATTAGTAAAAGGAAGAACTCGGGACGATTGGTGGCATCTGCAAATAGAGTTGATGTCTTTTTTTCATTCAAGTAACCGATACATAAAATAGATAACAAAAATAGAAGGAGTGTGCGATGAGATGAACGTAACAATTTATGATGTAGCGCGTGAAGCAAACGTTTCAATGGCTACCGTATCTCGTGTAGTGAACGGTAATCCAAATGTAAAGCCTACAACAAGAAAGAAAGTATTAGAAGCAATTGATCGTTTAGGGTACCGCCCAAATGCGGTAGCACGTGGACTAGCAAGTAAGAAGACAACTACAGTAGGTGTTATTATTCCTGATATCTCAAATACGTTTTATGCAGAACTTGCTCGTGGAATTGAAGATATCGCAACAATGTACAAATATAACATCATTTTAAGTAACTCTGACCAAAACAAAGAGAAAGAGTTCCATTTATTAAATACGATGCTTGGAAAACAAGTGGACGGAATTGTTTTCATGGGTGAAGATATTACAGACATTCACATTGAAGAATTCAAAAAGTCTCCAGTACCAATCGTATTAGCAGCGTCATTTGATGAGCAAAATGAAACGCCATCAGTAAATATTGATTATACACAAGCAGCTTACGACGCAATGAAGCACTTTATTGAGCAAGGACATACGCGTATCGGTTTCGTCTCTGGTCCTTTCATTGATAAAGCGGGAAGCGCCAAGAAGTTACACGGTTATAAAAAAGCTTTAGAAGAAGCAGGTATTTCATATGATGAAAATCTTATAATCGATGGAGATTACACATATGATTCAGGTATCGAAGCATTCGAAAAGCTTTGGAGCAGTGATGAAAAGCCAACAGCAATCTTCGTATCTTCTGACGAAATGGCACTAGGTGTAATCCATGCAGCACAAGACGCTGGATTAAACGTACCAACTGATGTAGAAGTACTTGGTTTCGATAATACACGCCTTGCATTAATGGTTCGTCCACAACTTTCAACAGTTGTACAACCAATGTATGATATCGGTGCAGTAGCAATGCGTCTATTAACAAAGTATATGAACAAGGAAAAAGTGGAAGATCACACTGTTATCTTACCTCACCGCATCCAATTTAGAGATTCAACGAAGTAAGTATAAAAAAGCTCACAGCAATTGCTGTGAGCTTTTATTCGTATTCAGGATAGTATGTTTTAACTACTGTATCTACCGTTTCATTTTTCTTAACGTGTAAAAATCTTGCATACAATTCTTTTCCTGTTTCAAATGGTGTATCGTCTAATTCAAACACATGCAATACTTTTCGAAACGTCCACGTTACTTGCTCATCATACATGTTATTGTATGTATCTTCAGATTGTATCGCGATTTTTTTTCCTAGTTCGTGAGCTTCTTCTAAACTGTTTGCTTTAACAAGAATAATACTTTCTTCAAAAAGTGTATCGTGATTCTCTTCATAATGCTCATCAATTTTCGTAGGATGAGGCTCACCAGAATGAACAGATTCAAATAATAATTTTATAGCGTACATATTATGCTGCATGTTTCACTCTATAAATAATACTTGCGACAAGCGAAGCAGGTATTGTAAATACGTTACTTTGATAATGATAATGTATTTGGGATTCTTCATAAGACATGTTGTTATATAGTTCGTTTTGTGACACGTTCATTTTTTTCTGTTTTGTCTTGAGCATCTTCATATAGTTATATTGTATTGGGACGAGAATGATGAAATAGGCTAATACGATTAGTGAAATCCAAATCATTATGAACACTCCCTTGTAAAGAATAGTTGTATATGGTAATTATATCAATTTATATGAATGATATCCATTTTTAAAGTGGTCAATTTCCTTTCCAAAATGCAAAAAGTTCTTCAGGACTCTGTAAATTATGTTCAAGGCATGCTTGTGCAGTGCGCTTAAAGCTTTGTATTAAATGTTCTAACCGAGAAGGTTCATATTGTTTTACATTGCCAGCAATAATAGTTTCATCCTTGTCTAAGTTAAGTGATATTTGTTTCTAATTGTACAACTTCGATATAAAAAAGATTTTTGTCTAAGTCGATTGTAATATAATCGAATCGCTCTACTTGTTTAAAATATCCTACAATATCATCTTTCAATTGAAATCCTCCTAAGTATGCGTCCTATTGGTGACTTCGCTACAAAATTGGTATTATTCCTTGTTATATGTCACATAAGTGCAAATTTAACTATTATAGGGCAATGTCATGTATAATAGAAAGAAAAGGCTTGTGAGGGGGGAGAAAAGATGATCGTTCTTTGGATAATTACGCTTTGTATGACTGCTATTTTTGCATATATGACGTTAAAACAAAATGGCTTAAAGCGATTTGTTCCAGGAAGTATTCTTGCAGGAATTGCCCTTATCACGTATGTAATTTCTATTTTTATTGAAAGTGTATCAGTGGACATGAGCACAAGTTTAATGTTCATGGGTATTACACTATTTGCAGGTAGTATTATGGTACTTATGGTTGCAGGTATTATTTTATTTATTCATATGAATTCGGAAACGTTATAGCATATAGAAAAGGCATGTCCCGAGGGGCATGCCTTTTTATCCGTTCAATTATGCTCTATCTTTAGAAGAATTTTGTTGTTTTAATAAGTCACGAATTTCGCTAAGAAGAACTTCTTCTTTCGTTGGCTCTGGAATTTCTTCTGTCTTTTCTTCTTCTTCTCTTTTAGATGTTAGTTTGTTGAACACTTTAACGAACATAAAGATAGAAGCTGCAATAATTAAGAAATCAAAAATAGTTTGGATGAAGTTACCATACATAATAGATGATTTACCGAATGTAAGTTTTAAATCTGTAAAGTTAACGCCGCCCAGTACCATACCAAGTAATGGTGTGATGATATCTTTTACTAAAGAACTAACGATTTTACCGAATGCAGCACCGATTACAACCCCGACAGCTAAATCGATTACATTCCCTTTGAATGCGAATTTTTTAAACTCGTTCCACATGTGTTAATCCCATCCTTTCCACGATTCAATATGAAATTTATAATTCCTATCAACATATTCTATAGAAATTTGTGATAGAAATAAAGAGGAAATGGGAATGAAAGTAAATTCTGAAAAATGTATCCGTTTTAATTTTTGCTTACAGCTTGCAGTAGAGATTGGAGCATTTGTTGAGATTTTAATCCTTCTAATCCATCTACAATAGGCTGTGTATCACCTTGTACACATTGGATAAAATGATGAACAGCATCTTCAAATCCGCGCTGCTTTAACGTTGTCTCCCATGATGGTGAACCACTTTGTGAAACGGAGTTTTCTTGCTCAATTTCAAATGTGTTCATATTTTTTACGCGAATGATTTTACCTGCCGTTACAAGTTCAATTTGTTCTAAATTTGTACCTGCATGGCGGTGCATCGCCGTAGAAAGTAAAAGTCCATTTGCAGTTGTATATGTATGATGTCCGTAAAGAAGTTCGTTCTTTTCATTGATTTGCATCATATTATGAACGATGTTAAGGTCATCGTTAGCTAACCAGCGAGCAGTATCTACAATATGTAAGTAATCATCTAACATAGTAAAGTCATACGTATATGGCCCCACTTTATTTGTGCGGTGCTTTTCAATTCGAACCCATGAAATATTATGAGCTTGCTCTTTTGCAGCAACATACATAGGAACGAATCTGCGATTAAATCCGACCATTAACTTTCGGTTATACTTTTCACTCATTTCAACTAGCTTCTCTGCTTGCTCAGTAGTAGCAGCTAGCGGCTTATCAACATAAACATCGATTCCTTTTTTCAGAAGTTCAGAAACGATTTCATAATGTGTAGCAGTTGAACTATGAACGAAAGCCGCATCACATTCTGAAGCGAGTGCCTGAAGGTTAGCGAAATCTTGAATACGATATTGCTCGCAAATTTGTTTTCTTTTATTAACATTAGGTGTAAACGCTCCCACAAAAGTCCAATCAGTTTCCTTTGTCAGTGTTGGAAGGTAAGCCTTTTGTGCAATACTACCTAATCCAATCATTCCAATACGAGGTTTGCTCATGTTTTTTTCCCACCCTATTATAAATATATAAGTTGTCTAGCTGTATAGCTATGTGACGAAATAACTGTAGCATAGACTGGGGAGAATGGCAAAAAATAGATTTGAAAATGATACGTTTTTTATAGGAAATGAGCTTTTATTTATTTGTCGCTAACAAAATCTTCTCTATCTCTTCAAAGTTATGAACACGGGCATGCTCTAGCGGGGTAACACCATCGTTGTCGGGAATATTTACATCTGCACCGTGCTCAATAAGAAGCTGAATGACTTGTTGCTGTGTTTCGTTTCCATTACTTAGTACGATGGCTTCCATTAAAGCGGTCCACCCGAGATTATTTACATGGTTAACATCAATAGTTGTTCGCGTAAGGAGTTCTTTAATAACATCAATATAGCCATGTTCTGAGGCGGGGATAAGAGCTGTTCCGCCGTAACGATTTGTAAGCGATGGATCTGCACCGGCATCAATCGTTAGTTTTAAAATATCAAAGTAACCTTCTGCACCGGCGTATAGAAAGGGATTGTTTTTCATATCGTCTTGGATATTTACGTCAGCCCCTGCTTCAATAAGCACTTTTGCAGTTTTTACATCATTTTTGTATGTAGCAATCATAAGAGAAGTACGTCCTTTATTGTCCGTTATATTTATGTCAGCCCCTTTTTTGAGTAATGATATAACAGTATTCGTTTCTTGTTTCTCAGTAGCTGTTAGTAGTGCTGTCTCCATGTTTGTCATCTCCTTTTTAACTTCTTGTTCTTGTGAGCATCCTTGTAAAAAAATTACGCAACATATCATGCTTACTGTTTTTTTGAACATGGAATTTCAACCTCCTTTTGCAAGCAATTCGGTATCCTAATTTAAACTGTAAAATAGGAACATTAAATTTTTATAAACTGACGCTAAAATTACTATAAAATCGCTTGAGTATTTGAACATATATTTTTATGCTTATGAGTAATAAGGTTTGGTAAAGTGAAACTTTAATCAGTGGGGGGGGCCCCACTGATTATTAGTTGAACCAATCGGGCTTTTATGGGCAGTTGATTCCTACCTAACTTCTTTGCTTTCTCTGGATTTTGAGGTGGGGGTCTTACTGCCCGTTAATGCGGGGTAAAGTGAGGATGTAACATATGTCTATTAAAACAAGATTTTTATTCTCTTATATTGCTGTTATTCTCGTTTCCATTACGCTCATATTAGTCGCGGGATTTTTAATTGTTTTTTCCATAACAGGAGACTTGGAATCAGTGAAAAATTTCTATAAAAGTTCCTATATTCAAAAGCCGCTTACGCCAGAAGAAGAGAATACGTATATTGAATTGAAATTAGCGGCAAAGAAAAATCAATCTCAACTATTAGATGAATCGTTCGTTTCAACACTTGAAAAAGAAGGTGTGAAAATAGTTGTAAGAAAGGGAGAAACCATTTCTTATGCTACAAAAGTATTTGAAAGTGTATCTTTAAAAGAAGCCCTTCCGAAATTTGAATCAGCAAATATTAATAGTCGTGGTACAACGGAACTAGGCGATACATTTTATCGATATGTAAAATTTGATTTTTATTTTCCTGGGGATGAAGAAGGGAGTATATTTGTACTAAAAAGGCAAAGTTCATTTGTCGATCTTACACAAAAGTTATTTCCGATTTTGTTCGGAGCGCTTTTACTGTTAGCCATTTTACTCATAGGGCTATTAAGTTATTTCGTCTCAAGAAGTGTAATAAAACCAATTTTTGTACTGAAAGATGCGACTGGGAGAATTAAAGAAGGGGATTTAGATTTCCAAATTCCAGTTACATCCCATGATGAGATTGGGCAATTAAATCAAGGATTTGAGGAAATGAGGAAGAGATTAAAAGAGTCGATAGAGATGCAAACGCAGTATGAAGAAAATCGAAAAGAGCTCATTTCAAACATATCTCATGATTTAAAAACACCGATTACATCTATTATTGGATATGTAGAAGGCATAAAAGATGGAGTCGCAAATACGCCAGAAAAAATGGATAAGTATTTAACGACCATTCATACGAAGGCAAAGCATATGGATACACTCATTGATGAGCTCTTTTTGTTTTCAAAGCTTGATTTGAATCGAGTTCCTTTTCAGTTTGAAACGATAGAGTTAAACGTGTTTATGCAAGAATTATTAGAAGAGATGCAGATGGATTTAAGTGAGGAAGGTATAGAAGTTTATTTACAATTGCATTCATCACCACTATATGTAACGGCCGATTGTGAAAAGATAAATAGAGTGATATCAAATTTAATTCATAATAGTGTGAAATACATGGATAAAGAAGCGAAGAAAATTACTGTAACAGTATTAAGTGATAACAATACAGTCATTGTAAAAGTGGTGGACAATGGATCAGGTATAGAAGCTGATACGCTGCCGTATATATTTGAGCGGTTTTATCGTGCAGAGCAATCGCGAAATTCTAGCACAGGTGGAAGTGGACTTGGCTTAGCGATAGCGAAGCAAATTGTTGAAGAACATGGCGGAGAAATTTGGGCGGAAAGTAAGCTTGGGGAAGGTACAAGTATTTTCTTCTCATTGAAAAAAGTACAGGAATGTGGTGAGTAGAATGAAGAGAATTTTATTAGTAGAAGATGAAATAAGTATTGCAGAATTACAGCGAGATTATTTAGAAATTAGTGATTTTCAAGTCGATGTAGAACATACAGGAGAAGTAGGTCTACAAATGGCTCTTCAGGAAGATTATAATCTAATTATTTTAGATATTATGCTTCCGAAAATGAATGGTTTTGAAATTTGTAAACAAATACGTGCTATAAAAGACATTCCGATTTTACTTGTTTCAGCAAAGAAAGAAGATATAGATAAAATTCGCGGACTCGGTTTAGGGGCGGATGATTATATAACGAAACCGTTTAGCCCGAGTGAATTAGTAGCAAGAGTAAAGGCGCATATTTCTCGTTATGAAAGATTATCAGGAAATGTGAGTAAGCAACGCGATACGTTATATATTCATGGGATTTCTATCGATCAGCGAGCGAGAAAAGTGTTTATAAACAATGAAGAAATTGCGTTTACAACGAAGGAATTTGATTTACTAACATTCTTTGTAACGCATCCAAACCAAGTATTAAATAAAGAACAGTTATTTGAACGTATTTGGGGACTAGACTCAGCTGGCGATTTAGCCACTGTCGTTGTTCACATTCGAAAGCTACGTGAAAAAATTGAAAGAGATCCTGCTCACCCGCAATATATTGAAACAGTGTGGGGAGCTGGTTATCGCTTTAACGTGTAATGTACCTGCCGAGTAATTGGCAGGTTTTTTATTGTTATCTGGACTAAAAGGGAATAATAGGTAATTTATGTTAAGATATAAAGAGAGATAAAACATAGGAGAGCATGAGAGGGCGTGCTACATTTTGGGAGATACATTAAAAGATAATAAATTAAACAAGACTTTAAAGATTGGAACGAATATCGTACTTATCTTATTAATTATCGGTGCAATACAAATGTTTTATGATGGAGATTCTACGAATGATCATTTCGGTGGGTTATTTATGATGGTCTTTTTTGGAATTAAAATAATTTCTAGTTTTATGATGAGTATAAAAGAAGGAGATAAAAAGGCAGTATTACTTGATGTAGGCTTAATGATTTTTTTGTTCTTCTTGTTGTTTCTAGTGTGAAATACTTCTTTTGAAAAAAGCTCATATTCTTATAGAGGCTGTGAGCTTTCCTTAGTAATAACGGTACTAGTGTAACGATTTATAAAATGTTTGAGTAGTAGAAGTAAACTGAGCACATTCTTCTAAAAAAGGATAATGGTTACTCTCCTCAAATATCACAAAGATAGAATTACGTATGCCATCATGCATCTCAATAGAATACTGAATTGGGCACTGTACATCATGTCTTCCGCATATAATAAGTGTCTTTGTTTGGATGGAAGGTAAATGCTCTCTTAAATCAAATGAAGGATATTCATTTGAAAAAGCGTTCATCCGGCTAGCGGACATAGTTTTTTGGATTGGTTTACAAAAATAAGAGTTGTAGTTTTCTGGTTTATACAATGATAATTTTGTTCTCTTAGTAGATAGCTCTTTCCGTTCTTCACTTGTAAGGAGAGGGCTTTTTAAGTTTTCGATGAGTTGTTGCATATAATGAAACTGAGGATGTGCTGGGTGATAAATGCAAAAGGGTGTTTCGGTATAGTTACTTGCTGCGGCTCCAACGACGACTAATGATTGTAAGGAATTTGGATATGCAATCGCATATAAAAGTCCAAGCATACCACCTGTTGAATGGCCAGCGAAATGCCATGTTGGGAGTTGTAAAGCTTCTCGTATTGCTTCTAAGTCGTGAACGGTTTCAATCATACTTAATTCTTTTTCTGAATTGGCTTTTGCTGAGTTACCAGCGTTTCGTAAATTAATGAGCAATACACGATGCGTAGCAGTGAAAACATCCGCAAAGTAATCGCCAGTTTCATTAAATTGTGAATAGTGATGTGTAATGCAAAGTGGTTCGCCATTTCCTTTTGTAAAGAGTTCAAATGTGCCACGTTTCGTGCTAATTATTTGTAGTTTCCACATAATATCACTACCTTTTCTCATAAAAGTTGGACCAGTTAATTATGAAATAAAATATATCAGCGCAACTCGAAATATAGCGACTTACTGACAAAATCAGATAATAAATAAAAGGGAGGCTATTCAAAAACGAGCCTCCTTTTCGTTTAGTACAAATATTTTGTCATATTATTCCGAATAATTTCAAGGGATTTCGTTACAGTTAATGCGTTCTTTTCTTCAATTTCTGGTTTACGGGGGATCGGTTTATACATGTTGTTTGGATCTTCCCATGTGAGGGGAAGTTCTGTTTCAGCTTGTCCTTTCCAAGCGTCAATCCATTCTGGAGGGAGATAACCTGAGATGTTTTGGATGTTGTTCATTTCGAGCCAAATGAGTGCCCAAGCTCTTGGGACGACGCGCCAATGGTCATAGCCACCACCGCCGACAGCGATCCAGCGACCTTCGCAATATTCATTAGCGATTTCGCGAGCGAGCTTCGGTATTTCACGGTAAATATTCATCGTTGCGCAAAGGTGTGTAAGTGGGTCGTAATAATGTGCGTCAGCACCATTTTGCGTTAAAATAATATCCGGTTTAAAGTATGCGGCAACTTCTTTTACGACAGTTCGATATGAATCTAAAAACGATTCGTCTTCTGTAAAGGCATCGAGTGGGACGTTAAAAGAATAACTATAGCCATTACCTTGTCCGCGTTCATTTACAGCGCCAGTTCCAGGGAATAAATAGCGCCCAGTTTCATGTAATGAAATGGTGCATACGTTAGGATCATCGTAAAAAGACCACTGTACACCATCACCGTGATGAGCATCTGTATCAATATATAAAACACGTAAACCGTATTTTTTCTGTATATATTTCATTGCGATGGAACTATCGTTATAAATACAAAATCCAGATGCCTTGCCGCGGAAGCCGTGATGTAAGCCGCCGCCTAAATTAAGCGCGTGTTTTACTTTTCCGGAAAGGACAGCATCGACAGCAGTTAACGTACCGCCAACGAGTAATGCACTTGCTTCGTGCATATTTGGAAACATCGGTGTATCTTCTGTTCCAAGTCCATATGTCATCGCAATTGATTTTTCTAACTTACCTTCTCCAGCACGTTTTACCGCATTTATGTACTCCTCTGTATGAACGTAGGCGATTTCTTCATCTGTAGCCATTCGTGGTGAGATGATTTGGGAGGGAGAGATAAAACCGCCCTTTTGTAATAAATCATACGTGAGTGTGACGCGCAGTTGGTTAAAAGGATGATCAGGGCTAAACGAATAGCCCCGAAAGTCATCCGAATAAATAAACGCGCTACTCATGCTTGCATCCCCATAATATTCGGCCATAATACGCGGTAGCCTTCTGCTTCAAGTGCATCAATCACTTTTAGCGGATTCATCGTTTGAATGCGGAAAACGAGTACTTTATCATTCTCATCTTTTGCTGGGTAGACGAGAACGCTCACGATATTGATTTGTAACTCACTAAAAATGGCAACGACTTTTCCGAGAATACCAGGTTCATTTTTTACTTGAATTTCAATTTGTGAACTCGGTTGATGTGCTCCTGTTAATTTCACTAACGTGTGCAGTACAGTAGATTCAGAAATGATTCCAACTAGCTTGCCAGCCTTTGTAACAGGGAGACAGCCAATTTTATTTTCAAAAAATAAAGTAGCAATTTCTTCAACGAAATCGAGAGGATGGCAAGTCATAACAGGATGTTTCATAATAAGTTCAAGTGGTTGCTTCAGCATATCGAGTGAAACTTGTTCATCTAAAATAGACGGACTTGCATCTCTTACATCCCGATCAGAAATAATGCCTACGACATGATTATTTTGATCGACAATTGGAATGTGCCGAATGCCTTTCGTGCGTATCGTTCGGATTGCTGTTTCGATTGTATCGTTTGGATGTAGTGTCACTACATCTTGATTCATAATTTCTTCTACAATCATTCCAGTTGCCCCCTTTATTAATACATAAAACGATTGTGAAAACGTAGACGATCAAATGCTTGAATAGAATCTGTATCAACGCGTTTACCGATGCGGACCATTAAACAGTTAGCGGGATGCGAACAAATTTCAGGATCATCTGTAGCCATCCATTGTAAGCCACCGGCATTCATCATCTTTTCCATTACTTTTCGGTATTCCCAAACATTCAAGCCTGTTTGTTTTAAATCCCAGTGCCAATAATATTCAGTCGTCAATATAATGTAATCTTCCATATAATCGTCCATCATTGAAACTTCTAATAAGTTCTTTCCGACAGCGCAACCGCGGAAGGCTGGGACAACTTCAATCGCCCCGAGTTCAATTAAGTTTTCAATCTTTCCTTCTGACCATCGTTCAAGTGGATCGGGATATAAGTATGTAACATATCCAACAATCGTTTGGTCATGTCTAGCGATAATGAGACGAGCTTCTGGTAATTTAGAAATTTCGACAATTGCTTTATATTGCTGCTCGGCAGGACGAAACGCAACTAAATCGGGATGAAATTCATACATTTCTAAGTTATGTGTAGAGACAGGACCTTCAATAATTAAAGTGCCTTTCGCTGTTTTTAAGTTTCTAGCATTATATATTTTTTTATGAATCAATGTATTACTCACCACCTTGAGGGTTTGTGAATCTATTAATATCGTACTTTATAATATATGCGATGTGAATCGAAATTTGTCATTAAAAATTTGTCTAAAAATCAACAAAAATACTGAAAATTTTAAATAATGTCATTATAATAGATAATAGAATACATAGGAGGGGGATGTAAAGTATGAAAGTAGAAACGCTTCCTGTCATTAAAGGAGAAAATAATTTGCCGAATTATGATGAGGCATACGCGAATTTTAACTGGGAAGAGGTTAATAAAAACTTTACTTGGAATGAAACAGGCCGAGTAAATATGGCGTATGAGGCAATTGATAAGCATGCGAAATCCGATCGTAAAAATAAAGTAGCCCTTTATTATCAAGATGGATCGCGAAAAGAGAAGTATACATTTAAGGAAATGAAGGATTTTTCTAATAAAGCAGGAAACGTCCTGAAAAATTATGGCGATGTAGAAAAAGGCGATCGCGTTTTTATTTTTATGCCGCGTTCTCCAGAATTATATTTTGCCCTTCTTGGTGCAGTGAAATTAGGGGCAATCGTTGGTCCGTTATTTGAAGCATTTATGGAAGGCGCAGTTCGCGATCGTTTAGAAGATAGTGAAGCAAAGGTATTAATTACAACACCTGAATTGTTAGAGCGCGTACCATTAAATGATTTACCTGCTTTAAAAACAGTCTTCCTTGTTGGAGATAATGTAGAAGAAGGCGGTAAAACAGTAGCGTTCAATCCTTTATTTGAACAAGCTTCAAAAGAATTACATATTGAATGGTTAGGCCGTGAAGACGGTTTGATTCTACATTACACGTCTGGTTCTACTGGTAAGCCAAAAGGTGTGCTTCATGCGCAAAATGCAATGGTGCAGCACCATCAAACGGCAAAATGGGTGCTAGATTTAAAAGAAGATGATGTATATTGGTGCACAGCTGATCCGGGCTGGGTAACTGGAACGGCTTACGGTATTTTTGCACCGTGGTTAGTCGGAGCATCCAATGTTATTTTAGGTGGGCGATTTAGTCCAGAAGCGTGGTATGAAACGCTACAAGATTACGGTGTAACAGTTTGGTACAGCGCACCAACAGCGTTCCGTATGTTAATGGGTGCTGGACAAGACGCAATTAAAAAATACGATTTATCACAAGTGCGCCACGTATTAAGCGTTGGTGAACCGTTAAATCCAGAAGTAATTCGCTGGGGTATGAACGCATTTGGACTTCGTATTCATGATACGTGGTGGATGACAGAAACAGGTGGACAAGTTATTTGTAACTACCCTTGTATGGAAATTCGTCCAGGTTCAATGGGTAAACCAATTCCAGGTGTGAAAGCAGCGATTGTTGATAATGAAGGAAATGAAGTGCCTCCGTACACAATGGGTAACTTAGCAATTGGTAAAGGTTGGCCAGCGATGATGCGTGGAATCTGGAATAACCAGCAAAAGTATGAATCTTACTTTATGCCGGGAGATTGGTACGTATCAGGTGACTCTGCTTATATGGATGAAGATGGATACTTCTGGTTCCAAGGGCGTATTGATGATGTAATTATGACGTCAGGTGAGCGCGTTGGTCCGTTTGAAGTAGAAAGCAAATTAATCGAGCATGCGGCTGTTGCAGAGGCTGGTGTAATTGGTATTCCAGATCCGGTTCGTGGCGAAATTATTAAAGCATTTATCGCGCTTCGAGCAGGATACGAACCATCTGATGAATTAAAAGAAGAGATTCGTCAATTTGTAAAGAAAGGCCTAGCAGCTCATGCAGCGCCAAGACAAATTGAATTTAGAGATAAATTACCGAAAACGAGAAGTGGTAAAATTATGCGCCGCGTATTAAAAGCGTGGGAGTTAAACTTACCAACAGGTGACTTATCAACGATGGAAGATTAAGAGAGGAAGGTCTGAACGAAATAACGTTCAGACCTTTTTTTTATGTTATTATAAACTTATATATATAAGTTGAAGGGGCAGTAAAATGAAAACAGAAAAAGAAAAGATGATACATGGGGAAATGTACATCCCGGCTGATCCAGTTTTAGTACAAGAGAGGGAGCAGGCTCGTATTTTGACGAGAAAATTAAATGATACGCCAGAAGTACAATTAAAAGAGCGTAGCGAAATCGTAAAAGAACTATTCGGAACGACTGGAGATAACATTCATCTTGAATCTTCTTTTAGATGTGATTACGGTTATAACATTCAAGTTGGTGAAAATTTTTACGCGAACTTTGATTGTACAATTTTAGATGTATGCCCGGTGACAATCGGAGTGAACTGTATGTTAGCTCCAGGTGTTCACATTTATACAGCAACACATCCGCTTGATTCAGTAGAGCGCATAAGCGGATCAGAATACGGAAAACCAGTTACAATTGGCGATAACGTATGGATTGGTGGAAGAGCGATTATTAATCCAGGTGTAACGATTGGAGATAATGCGGTTATCGCATCTGGTGCTGTTGTAACGAAAGATGTGCCGGACAATGTAGTAGTTGGCGGAAATCCTGCAAAGATTATTAAAAAAATAAAATAATATTTGAACGAAGTGCCTTCCTCGTCTGTATACATTTATGAAAGAATAGATGAGGGAGGCTTTTTTATGTCTAATAAATTACTTCTTACTTTTGCTGTAATTGGAATTATAGTTGTATTTTCTTGTGGTTTGCTATTACCGATGCCAATCGGATTTAAAGTATCAATGATTACAGCTGGGGTCATGATGATTGTTATGTTTTCAATCATTATCCCATTTGATAGAAAACATATAGTACGGAAAAATGGATATAAAATTGATTTTACAAAAACAAAAGTTTATTTTCGCTGGAATGTATTTGATACGATTTCGGCTTGTCTTGCAGTGTATGCATGCATATGTGTGCAAGCATTAAATATTTTAGTTTCAACCGGACAGACAATTCAAAACCCGTATGTTCAATTTTTTACGAATCAATCACAAGTATGGATTATTGTTGCTAGTTGCTATTTAATTTCCCGCATTTCGTTAACGTTAAAAGGAATAAAGGAGATCAAAAATCATGGCGCAGATTGGGATTGAGGAGGAACTCATGCTTGCGTATCAAAGTGGAGATAAACAGGCGGGAGAAAAACTATATGTTTTAATCAAACCAGCGCTATATACATTTTTGTATCGATTTAACCGAGATGAACAATTAAGTATCGATCTTGTGCAAGATACGTTTTTGATGTTAGAACGAAAGAAACATATGTATGAACTTGAAAAAGGCAAAATAAAAACGTATTTATTTCAAATTGGTTATCGTCTTATGATTAATAAATTAAATAGAAGAAAAAAGTGGCGTACGCTTTTGCCATTTTTAGTGCCGATTCAGGAAAAAGAATTTTCTCACGAAGATCGGCTCACAGTAAGAGAAGCGATTTTGAAAGTTCCTGAAGAACAGCGAGCTGTCCTCATTCTTTCTTATTATCATGATATGCAGCAAAAAGAAATTGCAGAGATATTAAACATTCCAATTGGAACGGTGAAGTCGAGACTTCATAACGGGATAAAGAAATTGAAACAATTACTGGAGGTGGATGAAATTGAGCGAAAATCCCTTTAAGAATGAATATAAATTACAGCAACATTTAGATAGTGACCATGTAGAAATACCAGATTTTCCAAAAACGGTAAGTCGCTTCGATCGATTAATCGGATTTCTTGGTTCTCCAGCGAAAGATCCTGTGGAGGCGACGATTGGGAATGATTTATCGGTTGTGTTTCATGTGTCGTTATTAGTTGGGGTTCCAATTCTTTCTCTTATTACGATACTCTTTGCGACGTTGTAAAGGATTGGTAAGAAGAGAACACCTACCTCTATTTGACACGCCTATATAAATGATGGTATAAAGAAAAGTATATGAATAATTGAGCGTGGAAAGGGAGAAGTAGTGATCATTTCCCTGTTTTAGAGAGCTGATGGTCGGTGAAAATCAGCACATAGATGATCGCGAATTACGCCCCTAGAGCATCTTTTTTCGATTGAATTGTATTCAAAAGGGAAAAGACGGTGCTAAGCCGTTATGTAAATAAGGTGGTAGGCTTTTTTTGGCCTGCAACTAGGGTGGTAACGCGATAATCAAAATCGTCCCTTATTTAAAGGGGGCGATTTTTTTATGTTTTCAACCTTCACGCCAGTAATGAACTTAAAGGAGAGTATGTAGGATATGGGTATTTTACAAGATCTTGAATTTCGCGGTCTAATTAATCAGCAAACAGATGCTGAGGGACTTGAGCAATTATTAGAAAAAGAAAGCGTTAAATTATACTGTGGTTTCGATCCGACAGCAGATAGCTTACACATCGGTCATATGTTACCAGTATTAATGTTACGTCGCTTCCAATTAGCTGGTCACCAACCAATCGCACTTGTTGGCGGTGGTACTGGTATGATCGGTGACCCAAGTGGTAAAAAAGCAGAACGTACATTAAATACGAAAGATACAGTTGCTTACTACACAGAAAGCATTAAAAACCAACTTTCAAACTTCTTAGAGTTTGAAAACGTGGACAACCCAGCAACAATGGCTAACAACTATGATTGGCTTGGTAACTTAGATGTCATTTCATTCTTACGCGATATCGGTAAAAACTTCGGTTTAAACTATATGTTAGCAAAAGATACAGTAGCATCTCGTTTAGATACTGGTATTTCATTCACTGAGTTTAGTTATATGATTTTACAATCATACGACTTCTTAAACTTATACCAAAACCATAATTGCCGTCTACAAATCGGTGGTAGTGACCAATGGGGTAACATTACAGCTGGCCTTGAATTAATTCGTAAATCAGAAGAAGATGCGAAAGCATTCGGTTTAACAATTCCACTAGTTACAAAATCTGATGGTACGAAGTTTGGTAAAACAGAAGGCGGCGCAATTTGGTTAGACCCAGAGAAAACAACTCCTTACGAGTTCTACCAATTCTGGATTAACACAGATGACCGCGACGTTGTTAAATACTTAAAATACTTCACATTCTTATCTCATGAAGAAATTCTTGAGCTTGAAAAGCAAGTAGCTGAAGCTCCGGAAAAACGTGCAGCACAAAAAGCATTAGGTTCTGAAATGACAAAACTTGTTCACGGCGAAGAAGCATTAGAGCAAGCGATTAAAATTTCAGCTGCATTATTCAGCGGCTCTGTAGCAGAACTGACTGCAAGCGAAATCGAGCAAGGATTCAAAGACGTACCATCTGTAGAACGTACTGCAGAAGATACAGTATTAATCGACTTACTTGTAGAAAGCAAAATCTCTCCATCAAAACGTCAAGCACGTGAAGATGTAACGAATGGTGCAATCTACGTAAACGGTGAGCGTACACAAGCATTAGACTACGTTGTAACAGAAAACGACCGCATCGAAGGTAAATTCACAATCATTCGCCGCGGTAAAAAGAAATATTTCTTAATTCGTTACTAATCAGAAACGAATATAAAACAAATAGTACCCCGAATTGTAGGATGAAAAGTCTATAATTCGGGTTTTTTTATGTATGAATTTAGATTGTCTCACCAGTTCTTGTAAATAGAATATGAAGAATTAATACGATCATATAAAGTAAGCTAATGAGCATAACAATAAATGCTGTTGGATAAAATTTTGCCGCATATATAAAGAAATCGATTTGATAAATATCTTGGTAATTTGAAACGGTGCCTTTAAAGTAATTCGTAAACTTAGCGCTATATTTCCATTCATCGGGATAGTCTATTAAATTACTTCCCTGATACCAATTAATAAGCGCGGAAGTAATAAAAAGCATACATGCACTACCTAATTGAACCATTTGGTTTATTTTCAAAATGAATCAACCTCCTATTTTATGGTTATTATAGCGTGCATTCATATTCCTGTAACCTTTTTGTTGTAATCTCCTTTTCGAATTCATACGGAAATCACATGTAAGCGGTATGATAAATGTATAACAAATAGAAAGGAGTGGTAAAACAAAATGTCACTAGAAGCGCTCATTATTTTTTCTTTGCTAAATGCGGGTCAGCTTGCAGAGAATTCGAAGGTTGATGTACATAAAGAGCAGAAAGATGCTTATGTATATGTGCAGAAAGAGGAAAATAAATAATTTTATTTTATATATAAACGAAAAAAGCCAATCCAGAGGATTGGCTTTTTGTCATTAACGAGAGTAGAACTCTACGATTAATGCTTCGTTGATTTCAGCTGCTAACTCAGAACGCTCAGCGTGACGAGTGTAAGTAGCTTCTAATTTATCAGCATCGAAAGTTAAGTATTCTGGTACGAAGTTGTTAACTTCGATCGCTTCTTTAACAACAACAAGGCTGTTAGATTTTTCGCGAACGCTGATTGTTTGACCAGGTTTTACACGGTAAGATGGGATATCTACGCGAGATCCATCAACTGTGATGTGGCCGTGGTTTACTAATTGGCGAGCTGCACGACGAGTGCGAGCTAAGCCCATACGGTAAACTAGGTTGTCAAGACGAGCTTCAAGAAGGATCATGAAGTTTTCGCCGTGCTTACCAGGCATTTTACCTGCTTGGTCAAATGTGCGACGGAATTGACGCTCAGTCATGCCGTACATGTGACGAAGTTTTTGTTTCTCTTGTAATTGTAAACCGTATTCTGAAAGTTTCTTACGTTGGTTAGGACCGTGAGGACCTGGTGCGTAAGGGCGTTTTTCTAATTCTTTTCCTGTGCCGCTTAGAGAGATTCCAAGACGACGAGACAGTTTCCAAGCTGGACCTGTATAACGAGCCATAGTTGACTCCTCCTTTAAAAATGTTTTTATTTACGTAAAATAAAAACAGACGTAATCGATATTTACGGGCATTTTGTTTTCATGTACCTTCGCTCCAGCAGCAGGGAGTTACGAGATACACCTCCGTAGAGGAACAAAATACAAACGATAAACTCACATTACAAGGCTGCCTTTTTATTTTACACAAACGCTATTATATCTTTTACCTAGAGTTTCGTCAAGCGGGTACGTTTTTGTTTTATGCATATAAATTTTGGAAATTAATAAGAAGGAATTTAAAACGATATACAAGAAGTGATAGAAACACAAATAAAACGCTTACATAAAATGTAGTAAAAAATGTTCATTAATTTTTTGTTGATGAATATGCGGTATAAAAACATAAAAGGGGATGTTTTTATGAAAAAGAAGCATATGGAGACAGCGTTAATTCATCACGGTTATACATCTGAGGAACATAAAGGAAGTTTAACACCACCGCTATTTCAAACGTCTACATTTACATTTGAGACTGCGCAGCAAGGAGAGGCGAGTTTTGCGGGAGTGGATCCATCTTATATTTACTCAAGACTTGGAAATCCAACTGTAAAATTATTTGAAGAACGTATGGCGGTGTTAGAAGGAGGAGAAGAAGCACTTGCTTTCGGATCCGGTATGGCAGCTATTTCCGCAACGTTAATTGGTTTTCTAAAAGCTGGAGATCATATTATTTGTTCAAATGGATTATATGGGTGCACGTACGGATTTTTAGAAGTGTTAGAAGAGAAATTTATGATTACGCATTCGTTTTGTGATATGGAGACAGAGGCTGATATTGAAAATAAAATCCGTCCAAATACGAAGCTTATTTTCGTTGAAACGCCGATTAATCCAACGATGAAATTAATTGATTTAAAACAAGTAATTCGGGTTGCGAAGCGAAATGGTTTACTTGTCATTGTTGATAATACGTTTTGTTCACCTTATTTACAAAGACCACTTGAGCTTGGTTGTGATGCAGTTGTGCATAGTGCGACAAAATATATTGGCGGTCACGGCGATGTTGTGGCGGGTGTAACGATTTGTAAAACGAAAGCGTTAGCTGAAAAAATTCGCCCGATGCGAAAAGATATCGGCGGTATTATGGCGCCGTTTGATGCATGGTTATTGTTACGCGGATTAAAGACGTTGGCGGTAAGAATGGACCGCCATTGTGATAATGCAGAAAAAATTGTATCGTTCCTGAAAAATCATGATGCGGTAGAAGGTGTTTGGTATCCAGAAGGTGAGTTAGCATCTCGCCAAATGAAACGGGGCGGCGGTGTGATTTCTTTTTCAGTAAAAGGCGGAAAAGAAGAGACACAAGCGTTTATCAATGACCTTCACTTTATTACAATTGCCGTAAGTTTAGGGGATACAGAAACGTTAATTCAGCATCCGGCAACGATGACGCACGCTGCGATTCCGGCTGAGCTAAGACAAGAAATGGGCATTTACGATAATTTAATACGTTTATCTGTCGGTTTAGAATCATGGGAGGATATCGTTTCTGATTTAGAGCAGGCATTAAAGAAAATATCTACTGTTAGTAATCAATAAAAAAGAGTGAGCTAT
Source organism: Bacillus sp. FSL M8-0063 (assembly GCF_038005545.1). NCBI lineage: Bacteria > Bacillati > Bacillota > Bacilli > Caryophanales > Bacillaceae > Bacillus > Bacillus sp. FSL M8-0063. The sequence goes on along the minus strand of NZ_JBBOTJ010000001.1, from coordinate 4,155,941 downwards.
CGGTTTCGTACGTGATGTACGCAATCGATAACTCACTCTTTTCTTTTTTAAATATGTTTTAGGAGTGTTTCCACAAACTTTTCTAAATAGCGCTGATCTACTTCATCAAAACGATTTTTTTCAGGGCTATCAATATCAAGTACACCAATGACAGTTCCTTCTTTCACGATCGGTACAACGATTTCTGAATTAGAAGCACTATCGCAAGCGATATGTCCTGGGAATTGGTGAACGTCTGCTACAAGCTGCGTCGTTTTTGTTTCAGCTGCTGCGCCGCAAACGCCTCGTCCAAATGGAATGCGCACGCAAGCAGGCATTCCTTGGAAAGGTCCAAGAACAAGCTGATTTCCTTCTGTTACATAAAAGCCAACCCAATTCACACGATCTAAAAATTGATTTAATAATGCGGACGCATTTGATAAGTTTGCGACTACGTTCGGTTCGCCAGTTAATAATGCATCCAGTTGTTTAATTACTGTCTCGTATTGTTCTTCACGAGAACCTGCATAACTTTCTTTTGTAAACATGGAAACAACTCCCTTTTTATCGAGATGTGTAAAATATTAGCAAAATACGATGTATTTCACATGACTTTGTCGATAGAAAATTAAAGGAATTTGTCTTAAAAGTCAAGAAATTTAAACTATAGCTGTTCAGTGAGAGGAAGTGAGCGCATGAAACAGACGAAACAAAAAGTAATTGATGCGGCAATATCGTTGTTTAACACGAAAGGTTATGATGGAACGTCGGTGCGAGAAATTGCAAAGCGAGCGGATGTGAATGTAGCGAATATTTCATATTATTTTGCTGGAAAGCAAGGTTTATTAGAACAGCTTATTACTGACTTTTTAGAAGGATATATTCATGTGATTGAAACGTCCTTTGAACAGAGAGAATATTTGTCGGCTAAAGATATGATGGTGCAAATGGTGCGTGGGATTTTACGATATCAATTTGAAAATAGGGAATTGACACGTTTCTTTTACCGAGAGCTTTCGCTTGATACGACATTAATTCGCGAAGTGATGACCATTTACTTTTCTAAAGAAAGATATTATATAGAGCAAATTATAAAGCATGGACAAATGAAGCAAGAATTTAAAAAGGTATCTTTTACAATGTTTATGACGCAATTAAAAGGCATGATGAATATGCCGTTTTTATATCCGCAATATATATCAGAAGTGCTGCATTCTTTTCCGTCTGAGACATTTTTCATAGAAATGTACACGAAAGAAATTGAACAATGGATGGAACACACATTATGTATAACGAATATATACTATGAATTACCAAGAGCTGTTCATATGTGAAGAATCCCCACCTAACGAACTGAGGTGGGGATTTTTGTGCTTTCTTTCCTTTGCCATACATTGTTGCATAATAGCGCGATAATTGTTAATGAGGCTCCGGCAATTTCAATTTTGTCGACTGTATAACCTCGAAAGATGGAACCGATAAGTGCAAGTACAGGAACTAAATTCATAAATAATATGCCGTTAATAGATGAAATATAGCGATTTCCTGTGTTCCAGCAAAATACAGCGATAACACCTGCAACAATCGACATATACAAGAGTTCAAAACGAACGCTCATAATGGTACGAAGTGACGGCATAGTAACGATGTTTGTGTAAGTGAAGAAAGTGACGATAACGATGAGTGAAACCGAGCCGAATAAACAAGTTAACGTCGTATATCGAAGTGGTGACCAAGATTGAAAACGAGCACCACCGTTCGTATAAATGACCCAGCAAGTAACGCCGCATAGCATAAGTATATTTGTTGAGAGGTGACTGGCAGCTCCAAATAAAAAGTGAATATTTCCTTTTGAAATGACAAGCATAACACCGAGCAATGCAACGAACATACAAAGGAATGTGTAGTTTTGTGGGCGTTTGTTTTTTGTTATCCACTGCAATAATAAAGCGATGAGCGGCATAAGAGATTGAATCATTGCAGCATGAATGGCCCCAGAAGGCCCGGCAAGTTGTTGGCCGTAAAAAATGAGAAAACCATATCCAGCGAAACCGACTGTTCCGTAAAAGAATAACGAAAGTGTTCTTTTTTCTAAGTGGAGTGAAGTTTTTCCTTCAGTAATGAATAGCAAAATAAGAAAAATAATAGCTGCTGATCCGTATCGGATAGTTGTGAAGAAGAACGGATCGATAAACTGCAGAGCATTTGCCATGACAGGAAACATAAATCCCCAAGCCGTTACGGCAAGTAAGCATAGGAGGGATCCGAGTAGCATTTGTTTTTTGTCCAAGAGTATCTTTCCCCTTTTCATTTCGTTATAGTAAGTTGATGAAATAAGTATAAAGAGTAATTGTTTATAGAGGGAAATATCGATTTTTTATGACAGTTATAACTTTTTGTTAGAGGTGTGTACGATGGATTTGGAAGCAGTACGATCGTTTATTGAAGTGAAGAATACGCGAAGTTTATCAAAGGCGAGTAAGCTTTTACATATTTCTCAACCGGCGCTTAGTAAGCAAATTCAAAGGTTAGAAGCGGATTTAGAGGTTACTTTACTGAAGCGTTCCGCGCAAGGAGTGGAATTAACAGAAGCTGGAGAGTTATTTATAACAAGAATGTTACCGATTTTGGAACACATCCATGAAGTGAAAGCCGAAATGAAGAATTTTCAAGAGAAGCGGAAAATTTCTATAGGCATATTGCCAAGTTTAGCAGCGCATTATATATCAAAATGTAAAGATGTATTAGGTGAAGAATTCGAAGTAGAATGGAAAATTGAGCATACGAAAGTACTAATGGGACTCTTTAAAGAGCGGAAGATTGAAGCGATGTTCGTCGATTCAGTAGTAGAAGACGCTACGTGTATAAAAGAAATGCGAGAAGAAAAAATTGTTTGTGTAGTTTCAAGTGATCATCTTTATAAAGAGAAAATAGTAATCCGAATGGAAGATTTGCAAAATGAAAAGTTAATCGTATATCCAGAAATTTGTGATGTAAGGAAAATGATTACGAATATGTTTCAAGGGATAGGTGCGAAACCAATCATTGCATTTGAAACTTCTTATGCAGAACCGATGCTTGCAATGGTCGGAGCTGGACTTGGTATTACGTTACTTCCAGAAATGGCAGTAGAGCAAGCGGTAAAGCAAGGAAATGTGCATGCGATTTTAATTGAGCCACCACTTGTGCGCAAAATTTATTTCGTATCTCATATGAAAGAGAACCTGTTATTACAATCATTTGATGATGGGAGATAATCCAAACAGAAGATTGAGAAAGATTACAATTGCATTGAAAGAAACATGAAATTTTAAAAAAAACTAGGTCAAAAACAAGCCATTACATGGTATGATTAGTACATTGTTAGTTGTTAAATATAGGGGGATTCCCTTTTTATACATAATGCCTTCCATTTCATAAACGGAACGGACAAAAAAAGAGATATAACTAGGAGGCTTTTTTGCATGGATTCTATCCTGACGATCGTTATCATTGTAGTAAGCTCTATTCTAGTGCTGCTCATGATAGAGCTTGTGATAAGAAATCGTTCATATAAAGATATTGAAGCACTGGAGCAGTGGAAACAAGAGATAAAAGATAAGCCTGTGGCAGATGAACTAAAACGGGTGAAAGACTTAAATATGACAGGTCAAACAGAAGAACTGTTTGGTAAATGGCGTGAAGAATGGGATGAGCTTGTATCAACAACCCTTCCGAAAGCAGACAAAGATTTAGCGCAAGCGCGAAAATTCGCCTCGCAATTCTCCTTCCGAAAAGCAAAGCATGCGATGAATGAATCCATAAGTGGTTTAGATGACGCTGATAATCGTATTACAGACATTTTAAATGAATTACAGCAATTGTTAGAAAGCCATGAAAAAAATAGCTCGGAAATTGAAGGGTTACGTGATACATATCGTAGTATGAAGAAGAGTGTTCTTGCTCATAGACATATGTATGGAGCAGCAGAGCAGAAAATCGAAGAAATGCTAGACGCTGAATCTAATAAGTTTAAAAGCTTTGAAGAGGCAACAGATAATGGCGACTATTTAAAAGCGAGAGAAATTGTTATTAGTTTGGAAGAAGGTTTGGCAAACTTAGAAATCATTATTCACCAAATTCCAGATTTATTGGTAGAGTGTCAAGCGACGTTACCAGTTCAGCTGGAAGATTTATTACACGGACATAATGATATGGTAAGACAAGGTTATGTATTAGAGTATTTGGAAGTCCCTAAAGAAGTTCGTGATATGACGACACAACTACAAACATGTTTAATGGATATACAGGAGCTTCATATAACGGAAGCAGCTGAAAAAGTAGAAAACTTAAAAACGCGTTTAGATGGCTTCTATGATCAACTGGAACAAGAAGTACATGCGAGACATTATGTGGAGCAAAAAACACTTTCTGTTTATGAAGACTTAGAAGAAATTCGCATTGAAACGATTGAAACAAAAGCAGAAACACAACTTGTGAAACAAAGTTATCAGTTACAAGATAAGGACATTGAGTCTCAAAAAGTAATTGAAAAGCAAATGCACATTTTGATGAAACGTTTTGAAATGCTGCAATTACGCGTTGCGGAACAAGATATTGCCTTCTCTATTATTCGTGAGGAACTAGAAGAGGTTTATGAGCAATGTGAAACGTTAAAAGTACTTCATGCAGAATATAAAGAAATGTTGCAAACGATGCGTAAAGAAGAATTTGAAGCGCGTGAGAAGTTACAAGAAATGCGAAATATCATTTTTGAAACGAAACGTTTTATGAAAAAGTCGAATTTGCCAGGTCTTCCAGAAAGCATTATGGAAGATTTAAAAAGAGGACAAATGGCAATGCAAGCTGTATATGAACAGTTAGAAGTGAAACCGTTAAATATGAACGCTGTAAATAGCAGTTTAGAAGAAGCGTACACAACTGTTAATGGTGTAGCTGAAATGACAGAAGAGTTAATTGGACAAGCGTATTTAGTTGAAAAATTAATTCAATACGGTAATCGTTACCGCAGTCATGATGAGAACCTTGCAGAGAGCTTAAATTATGCGGAGAAATTATTCCGTGAATATCAATACGATGCAGCTTTAGAACAAGCGGCTTCTATACTAGAGCAACTTGAACCTGGCGTTGTTCAAAAAATAGCTGAATATGTAGACAATGAACAAACCCTTTCATAAGGGTTTGTTTTTTTGTGTAATTTTGGGGACGATGTTGCTATAATGAATAGCGGAATACAGTAAGGTTATTCGTTTTAAAATATAGTGAAACTGTAGTCAGTAGGGTCATCCTCGCTAATTATCGGCCTTCACAATCGGGATAAAATGGAACCTTTGAGTAGTCTTAGCGTAATTACACGTATTTGTGATATGATTATATGATGTGATAGCGCTGAAAGGGGAAGAACGATGATCTATTTTGATAATAGTGCGACGACGAAGCCATATCCAGAAGCCCTTCAATCGTACGTAACGGTTGCTGGAAAATATTTTGGAAACCCTTCTTCTATTCATTCGCTTGGGGGAGAGGCAGAGCGTCTATTAACACAATCAAGAACGATTGCAGCGCAGCTTCTTCATGTTAAACCTTCTGAGGTTATTTTCACATCAGGTGGAACGGAAGGGAATAACCTTGCGATTAAAGGAATAGCGATGAGGAATCGTTCGCGCGGTAAACATATCATTACAACAAATATTGAACACGCGTCTGTGTTTGAAGCATATAAACAATTAGAAGATCTCGGTTTTGATGTAACATATTTACCGGTTAATGAGCATGGTGTTGTATCGGTAGAGGATGTAAAACGAGCACTTCGTGAAGATACGATTCTTGTGTCAATTATTCATGTGAACAACGAGACTGGAGCAATTCAGCCTGTTGCTGAAATTGGAACGTTATTATCGAACTATCCGAAAATAAGATTCCATGTGGACCATGTACAAGGGATAGGAAAAGTACCGCTTGATTTATATGCTTCTCATATTGATCTTTGCTCAATATCTGGACATAAATTCCACAGTGTAAAGGGAACGGGTCTTCTTTATGTACGTGATGGCGTAAGGTTAGATCCAATTTTATCAGGTGGTCAACAAGAGTTTAAATATCGCTCTGGTACAGAAAACTTACCTGGCATTGTAGCGATGGTGAAAGCACTTCGCATGACAATGGAACAAGTGAAAGAAAAGATAGCTCATTTGCACAATTTACAAACAGAGCTTGTCCGTTTCTTTAAAGAGATGGAAGATGTAACGATCAATACGTCGCTTGCATATGCAGCACCGCACATTTTAAATGTATCATTTGTTGGTTTAAAACCAGAAGTGGTCGTTCATGCTTTAGAAGAGCACGGTGTATATGTATCGACGAAGTCTGCTTGTTCTTCAAAAGCAAATGAAGTGAGCAGAGTGTTAGTGTCAATGGGAGTACCCCATGCCGCTGCTGCAAGTGCTATTCGCATTAGTTTGGCACCAGAAAACACGATGGAAGAAGTAAAACAATTTGAAGGTATTGTGAAAGAGACGATGCCAAAATTACATGAAGTGATGAGGTAAAGGAATATGATGACATATGAATATATTTTAGTTCGTTATGGAGAGATGACGACTAAAGGTAAGAACCGCTCTAAATTTGTAAGCACATTAAAAGATAACGTAAAGTTTAAACTGAAAAAGTTCCCAAATATTAAAATCGATGCAACGCATGATCGTATGTACATCCAATTAAATGGCGAAGACCATGAAGCAATTTCTGAAAGATTGAAAGATGTATTTGGTATTCATAAGTTTAACTTAGCGATGAAAGTACCATCAGAATTAGAAGATATTAAAAAAGGTGCATTAGCAGCTTTCTTACAAGTAAAAGGTGATGTGAAAACATTTAAAATTACAGTGCACCGTTCTGATAAGCGCTTCCCAATGAAGACGATGGAGTTACTTCCAGAAATCGGTGGACACATTTTAGAAAATACAGAGGATATCACAGTAGATGTTCATAATCCAGATGTGAATGTACGTATAGAAATTCGCAGTGGTTACAGCTATATTATGTGTGGTGAGCATATGGGAGCTGGTGGTTTACCAGTTGGCGTTGGCGGAAAAGTAATGGTACTTCTTTCTGGTGGTATCGATAGCCCAGTAGCAACGTACTTAACGATGAAACGCGGCGTGTCTGTGGAAGCAGTTCATTTCCATAGCCCACCTTTCACAAGCGAGCGTGCAAAACAAAAAGTAATCGATTTAGCACAAGAGTTAACGAAGTACTGTAAACGTGTAACGCTTCACCTTGTTCCATTTACAGAAGTGCAAAAAACGATTAATAAAGAAATTCCATCTAGCTATTCAATGACAGTTATGCGCCGTATGATGATGCGTATTACAGAGCGTATCGCAGAGGAGCGTAATGCACTTGCAATCACGACTGGTGAAAGTCTTGGGCAAGTAGCAAGCCAAACGTTAGATAGTATGCATACAATTAACGAAGTAACAAACTATCCGGTTATTCGTCCACTTATTACGATGGATAAATTAGAAATTATTAAAATTGCTGAAGAAATCGGCACATATGATATTTCAATTCGTCCGTACGAAGATTGCTGTACAGTATTCACACCAGCAAGCCCAGCGACGAAGCCGAAGCGTGAAAAAGCGAATCGTTTTGAAGCGAAATACGATTTCACACCATTAATCGATGAAGCTGTAGCGAACAAAGAAACAATGGTATTACAAACGGTAGAAGTAGTGGCGGAAGAAGAAAAATTCGAAGAACTTTTCTAAAACCATAAATTACCATATCTAAAATATGTATGAAGTCATGTTGTTTATCACACTCTATACTCACAAGGAGGTGATACAACATGGCAAGCACAAATAAATTAGCAGTATCTGGTGCTCAAGCAGCATTAGATCAAATGAAATACGAAATCGCTCAAGAGTTTGGTGTTCAACTTGGAGCTGATGCAACATCTCGCGCTAACGGTTCTGTTGGTGGCGAAATCACTAAACGTCTAGTTTCACTAGCTGAGCAACAATTAGGCGGTTTCCAAAAATAATCCCATATATGATGGCTTAGAAAGAGCGGGTTCTCCCGCTCTTTCTTTTTGTTGTTTGCACCGTTATACATTTATTTCGACATAGACATAAAAAATTTGTCAAAAGAAGAGGGTTCAAAATTAACTGAAAATTCTTTATTATATAAGGGAGGCATAGAAATGGAGGAGGATATTGTATGAAGAGAGAAGAATTGTTGGCGCCGCCGTCTTATAATTTAGTTTCTGAAATAGAGAAATATACAAGTGATAAAGAGAAGCTTGCTTTAATTTGGCAAGATGATAAAGGGAATAGACGAGAAGTTACATACGCTGAGTTAATGAAAGGTGCGAATAAAATTGGAAACGCTTTTATAAAGAGTGGTCTCCAAAAAGGGGACAAGCTCCTCATTATGATGCCACGTTTAATTGAAGCATACATGACGTATATCGCTGCGATTAAAGCGGGATTTGTCGTAATTCCGAGTTCGGAAATGTTGCGCAAGAAGGATATTGAATATCGTATTGGGCACGGGGAAGTAAAAGCAATCGTAAGTTATGAGCCGTACATTGGGCAGTTTGATGATATAGAAGCGATGAAATCTCTTCAAAAATTCGTTCTGAGCGAGCAGTCAGTAGATGGATGGATTAATTTAAAAACAGCGTTAGAAACAGAAAGTGACCTGTTAGAAATGACAACGACAGATAAAGAAGATATGGTCTTTTTATCTTACACGTCAGGGACGACAGGAAATCCAAAAGGTGTTGTTCATACGCATGCATGGGCATACGCTCATTTACGTACGAGCGCTCCAAACTGGCTCGGGATTGAAGTGAATGATGTTGTATGGGCGACGGCTAGTCCAGGCTGGCAAAAGTGGATTTGGAGCCCGTTTTTAGCAACTCTCGGATCAGGTGCAACAGGATTTGTATACAACGGTAAATTTGAACCGAAAACATATTTAAATTTGTTAGACGATAATAAGGTGAACGTGCTGTGTTGCACGCCGACTGAGTATAGATTAATGGCAAAAGTAGAGGACTTAAGTGAGTACAATTTAGAAGCGTTACATAGCGCTGTATCCGCAGGTGAGCCGTTAAATAGGGAAGTCATTGAAACGTTCCAAAAGCACTTTAATATTACAGTGAGAGATGGCTATGGACAAACGGAAAATACATTGCTTGTTGGTGTAATGAAAGGGATGGATATTAGACCAGGATCAATGGGAAAACCAACGCCAGGCAACCACGTTGATATTGTAGATGAGGAAGGTATTCCAGTACAGGTAGGAGAAGTTGGTGATATTGCAGTTCACATTGAAACGCCAGCCCTCTTTAAACAATATTATAAAGACGATGAGCGCACAGCGATGCAATTCCGCGGTGATTATTATATTACCGGCGATAAAGCGAAGAAAGATGAAGAAGGCTATTTCTGGTTTGAAGGGCGCGGTGATGATATTATTATTAGCTCTGGTTATACAATTGGACCGTTTGAAGTAGAAGATGCGCTCGTAAAACATCCTTACGTAAGAGAGTGTGCGGTTGTCGCAAGCCCTGATGAAATTCGCGGAAGTGTCGTGAAGGCATTTATCGTATTAAGAGAGAATATAGACAAGAACGAAGAAACATTAATCCCAGTACTCCAACAACACGTCAAAGAACTCACTGCACCATATAAATACCCTCGCAAAATTGAATTTGTAGATGAACTACCAAAAACGATTTCCGGAAAAATTCGCCGTATTGAACTTAGAAAACAAGAGATGGAGATTCCGTCAAAATAATTTTGAAAACAGTGAAGGAAATAGTTGAATGAAATGGCAAACAATGATAAGATAAAAACGAACGTAAGTTCGATTTTATAAATTTAAAAAAGAGGTGTCCGTATGATTTTAGGGATTAATCCGTACTTAGTTTTAGATGGTAGTGGGCAAGAGGCTGTACAGTTTTATAAAGAGGCGTTAGACGCAAAAGTAGAAGTCATGCAAACTTTTGGAGATATGCCTGAAAATCCAGAATACCCGATTCCAGCTGAAGCAAAAGAGCGCGTTTTACATGCTACTTTAAAAGTTGGTAATACGGACCTTATGATTTCTGATACATTCCCAGGTCAAGGGCATGCAATCGGATCTCAAGTAACAATCGCAATTCAAATTAGTAATGCAGAAAAAGCGAAAGAAGTATTCGAAAAGTTACAAGAGGGTGGAGAAGTTATTATGCCACTTCAAGAAACGTTCTGGAGCCCAGCATACGGACAACTAAAAGATAAATTTAGCATTGAATGGCAAATCACAACGAATCCTACTGAGCAAAAGTAATTTTTAGAAAAGCACCATGTTTTGAAATGGTGCTTTTTTTTATACAATAAATACAAAGGAGATGGGATATATGGGAGAAATTTGGTATGGCGGCACCATTTACACGATGCGAGAAGAGAATGAAAAAGTAGACGCTGTTTATGTTGAAAAGGGCATGATCGTTGATGTCGGGAGTAAAGAAGAGTTAGAAGACCGATATGCTACGGTTAAATTTCACGATTTAGAAGGCAAAACGATGATTCCAGGTCTCGTTGATAGTCATATGCATCTGATTGGTCATGGGGAGAGATTACTTCGATTAGATCTATCAAATTGTACATCTTATAGCGAAGTGTTGACTCTTGTTCAGAACCGAGTAGAAGAAGCGCCAAAAGGTTCTTGGATTATTGGAGAAGGCTGGAATGAAAATAATTTTACAGATACAAAAAAAGTTCACGTACGTGATCTAGATGAAATCTCTAAAGAACACCCCATTTTATTAAAGCGCGTTTGTCGCCACGTTACATGGGTGAATTCATACATATTGCAAGAGGCGAACATAACAGAAATGACGCAAGACCCGAAAGGCGGGAAAATCGGCCGGGATTCATTAAATATGTTAACAGGCCTTTTATATGAACAAGGGCAAGAATTAATTAAACATGTGCAGCCGGAAATTGATGAAGCTTATTTACAAAGAGCCCTGCAAACAGCAATTAAAAATTGTTGGCAATATGGACTCGTTGGCGGGCATACGGAAGATTTAAATTATTACGGTGGTTTTAGAAAAACGCACAATGCTTTTTCTCATGTTATAAAGGAAATGTCATTTAAAGCACATTTACTCGTTCACCATGAAGTAGCAGGTGAACGAAAAGAATATGAAAATGAGCATTATATTGAATTTGGGGCGATGAAAATTTTTTCTGATGGCTCTTTTGGCGGAAGAACAGCTTTATTAAGTGAACCGTATGAAGATGCGGAGGAAACAAATGGAGTTGCAATTTTCTCACGTGAAGAGCTTGCGGAGTTAGTGAAAAAGGCACGAGATTTACATATGTCAGTAGCGATTCATACAATCGGTGATTTATCGCTCCAGTATGTTATTGATGCACTTGAATTATATCCACCAGTAGAAGGATTACGCGACCGCATTATTCATTGTCAGCTCGCTCGTGAAGAGTTGATTGAGAGAATGAAACATTTACCGGCTATTATTGATATTCAGCCCGTCTTTGTGTCATCGGACTTCCCATCAGTCATTGAAAAACTAGGCAAGAATCGTCTTCGTTATGCATACGCGTGGAAGACGTTACTAGAAGCAGGATTACACTGCAATGGTGGATCTGACGCACCAATTGAACAAGTGAATCCGTTTTTAGGCATATATAGCGCTGTTACACGTAGAAGTTTTATTGACGGTGTATGCTATATGCCAGAGGAAAGATTAACGGTATATGAAGCTATCTCTTTATTTACAACAGGAAGTGCCTATGCAATCGGAAAAGAAACGAAGCGAGGAAAAATCGCAAAAGGATATGAGGCAGACTTTACCATAGTAGATCGAAACATATTTGAAATAGAGGCAGAAGAAATAAAAGAAGTACAAGCAGAAATGACCGTAATTGATGGGAAGATTGTGTATAGGAAAGACGCGTGAAAATATATCGACTTACCGACAAAAAATGACAAGAATAGTGGCCGGTAGCGAGAGAAATAAATAACCGCCGAATTATGGAATCCCGTAATTCGGCGGTTATTTTAATACTATAAAAACGTTCTCTGTACTTTTTCCCAGAAGGAATTGTTTTTTAATTTAACTGTTTTAATTTGTTTATCGCTTAAGCGTACAACAACTTTTTCCACTTGTTTAATGCTAAGCGCTTCATTATCCATACCGATAACAGGATAATCGTTACCGTTTGGTTTTAGTTTTAAAGTTAATGTACGCTTGTGATTTAAAATGAACGGTGAACCGAGCGTACGGTATGTGTTGTTATTTAATGATGCGAGTTCGCTTACTTGGAAGCATGGGATGAGCGGATCAACAACCGCACCATGTAACGATTTATTGTAAGCTGTACTTCCTGTTGGGGTAGAAACAACTAAACCGTCCCCTCTAAATGTTTCGAAATATAGATCATCAACGTGAACATCTACTACGAATGTTTTAATAATGCTAGAACGTAATGAGAACTCATTTAAACAATGGAAAGATGTACCGTGATCTACATCTACCTGAATTGTTGGGTATTTTCGCACTTCAATTTCATTTTTTGTAATTTCTTGAAGGGCTGTATCAACGTGATCAATATGGAAATCGCAGTAGAACGAAATTTCATCTTTCGTAGAAATCCCTGCGTATAAGCAATCTTCTCTAAAACCAGTTTTACGAACGGCTTGTAAGAAAGTTGCATCATCTCCAACACTGACGATAGCGTTTGCATTTTTTGGATTATCTAATATGGTGAATCCATTCTCTTCTAAAATACGATAGATTGGTTTCATTTTTTCAACGAGCGTTGCTTTGTCATCACCATAAAAGAAAAATAAATTGCGACGATCTGCCATTATGTATCCCTCCACTGCAGTTAAATTTTCTGTTTTTCGTGCTACATATCATCCAAATACGTTCTTGAAGATATGTTCAAATAATATATTTCGATATAAAATGTCAAAATCCTTTTTTTATTTTTAGAAAAATTTTTATATTCAATCTTAAAGGATTCTGTTTAATGATGAATAAACTTGTCGATAATGGGTACGGAGTGAAAGGATGATACGTATGAAGTGGCTCGTGATTGGAATAATAATTCTTCTCCTTTTTATTTTGCTTATACTATTGTCGAAAATAAAGCTTAAAGTGACATTTTTATATTCAGAAATGGAAAAGCAATGTTTGTTTCAAGTGAAAATATGGATGATTCGATATACGTTTGATGTATTGGAAAGAATTGAAAAACAACAGAAAAAGACAGGGCAGAAAATCGAAAAAGCTGAAAAAGACGGTGGATTAGATAATAAAATTATGGCGCAACTTGATAGTATGGGGGAGCTGATAAAAAAGCTACAAGAAGTTCATACTATTGTTAAAGATTTTCTCAAACGAGTGAAAATCAATGGGTGGAAATGGCACACGCAAATTGGAGCAGGCGACGCAGCTAGCACTGGAATTGTCACTGGATATGCATGGGGGACAAAAGGAATGGCTGCTGGAGTTGTAGGACAATATATGCATATTGTCGACGTACCAGAATTTGAAATTACCCCTGTTTTTCAAGGGAAAGGATTTGCATCAAGATGTGAGTTAACAGCATCTTTTCGTATATTCCGTACTGTAAAAACAGCGGTAAAATTACTTGTGTTTATGAGGAAGCAAAGATCTGGTATGACAGAAAAATCTGTTCAAGCATAGGGGGGATATAGAATGGACCATCCAATTCAAGGTTTAATGACAACCGCAATGCAGCATTTAAAACAAATGACTGATGTAAATACAATTGTTGGTGATCCGATTAAAGCGGCAGATGGAAGTGTAATTCTTACCGTTTCGAAAGTTAGTTTCGGATTCGCTGCTGGTGGAAGTGAATTTGGAAAAGTAGAACATTCAGGCCGTCATCCATTTGGCGGGGGAAGTGGTGGAGGAGTTTCTATTAATCCTGTTGCTTTTCTTGTTATAAATGGAGACGGTGTAAAAGTGTTGCATTTAGATAAGCAAACACACGTCATCGATAAAATAATTGAATTAGCGCCACAAGCTGTTGATAAAGTGAAGGAAATGATGGATAAACGAAAAGAAGACGATCCTGAATTTCAAATTTAACAAATAAGAAGCTAATCAATGGATTAGCTTCTTTAATTTTTTTGTAAATAAAGCGATTTTATTTGCATTATCGATAGGGACAAACTATCATTTACATTGTACATATTTTGTTTAAATAAGGGAGGATTTTCAAGTGGCAAACGTAACTTTTAAAGGTAACCCAATGACTTTAGTTGGAACAGAAGTTAAAGTTGGCGATCAAGCGCCAAAATTCCAAGTATTAGCAAATGACTTATCTCCAGTAAGTTTAGAAACATACAAAGGCGAAGTAAAATTAATTAGTGTTGTACCTTCAATCGACACAGGTGTGTGTGATGCACAAACACGTCGTTTTAACCAAGATGCAGCAGGTATTGAAAACGCAAAAGTATTAACAATTAGCGCTGACTTACCATTCGCTCAAAAACGCTGGTGTGCAGCAAACGGTTTAGAAAATGTTGTAACACTTTCTGACCACCGTGACCTTTCATTCGGTGAAGCTTACGGCTTAGTAATGAAAGAGCTTCGTTTACTTGCTCGTGCAGTATTCGTAGTAGATAGCAACGACAAAGTAGTTTACGCAGAGTACGTAAGCGAAGGTACAAGCCATCCAAACTATGAAGCAGCATTAGAAGCAGCTAAAGCGGCAAAATAATGTGAAAGAAATGACCTCTTATAAAGAGGTCGTTTTTTCTCATGTATTGCTGCGTAATGGTACCAATATATGAGAAAAAACGTTATATCATATATAACTTAAAGGGGAGCTCTTTGCAGGAGGTCGCTTTTTCTTTTTGGAAAAAAACACTTTGTGGTATGATATAAGTTATGTGTAAAAGAGAGAAGGAGGAATGTACGTGAGTCAGACAGTAGAAACATTATTTTCTATTTTTGATTCTTCTGCGGTAGTTTTACGTAAAGAATTAGATGTAACATATTTAGAGGCGCTTGTAGAAACAGGTAATAACTTGTTTGAAGGAGCAATTTTACAAGAGGAATTATCCGAATCAGCAATTGAAAGGCTGAATCGTGAATATAGTACGTTTAATGAAGAAACATATAAAGGTGAAGAAATTCGTAAAGCATTTCAGTTAGCCATTTTAAAAGGAATGAAAGAAGGCGTACAAGCGAATCACGAAATGACGCCTGATGCAGTTGGAATGTTCATGAGCTACTTATTCCATAAATTTATGCAAGGGCAAAACGAAATTACTGTTTTAGATCCTGCAATTGGAACAGGTAACTTAATGACTACAGTATTTAATAGCGCCAAAGAAGGAATAGCAATGAGTGGATTTGGTGTAGAAGTGGATGAAGTGCTAATTAAACTTGCTTTAGTAAATGCGAATTTACAAAAGCATGCAATCGAATTCTTCCATCAAGATGGACTAGCGCCACTTTATATCGATCCGGTTGATGCAGTCGTTTCAGACTTACCGATTGGTTACTATCCAAATGAAATCGGTGCAAGTGAATATAAGTTAAAAGCAGATGAAGGAATGTCGTATGCCCATCACCTATTTATTGAACAAAGTGTGAAACATACGAAAGAAGGCGGGTACTTATTCTTCCTAGTACCAAACTTCATTTTTGAAAGTGATCAAGCACCAAAATTACATGCATTTATTAAAGAAACATGTTTTATTCAAGGGCTATTACAGCTACCTGTTTCCATGTTTAAAAACGAGAAAAATGCAAAAAGTATATTTGTTCTCCAAAAGAAAGGTCCTAGTGTAACAATGCCAAAACAGGCGTTATTAGTGGAGTTACCTAAATTCTCCAACATGAAGGCGATGGAGAACATTATGGATCAATTAAATACTTGGTTTGCAACCCACAAATAAGGCAAGGTATATGTAACAGGGTTAGTAATTCATGTAGTACAGTTTTATATGATATGTCATATTTTTAAATATATACTAGATTAAACTGAATTTTTTTGAAATCTGTAATATATATTTTTTCTTGGTGTTACAATTTTTTCACTTGAAATATATGTCGGACGATGTTTAAATTAAAATCGTGAGTATAAAATTTACTAATGATGAAACGTTTTCATAATGAGTGAATTTAATTAGATAAAATCGAGCGGTTTGTGGACATATCCACACAACTACCAAGAGAAAAAGGGGCGAAAGACTAGATGTCAAAAATCATCGCGATTAACGCAGGAAGCTCTTCCTTAAAGTTCCAATTATTTGAAATGCCAAGTGAAACAGTATTAACAAAAGGTTTAGTAGAACGTATCGGTTTAGAAGATAGTGTCTTCTCAATTACTGTAAATGGCGAAAAACAAAAAGAAATTACAAACATCCCAGATCATGCAGTAGCAGTTAACATGCTTCTTAAGAAATTAACTGAAAACGGAATCGTAAAATCTCTTGATGAGATTGGCGGTATCGGTCACCGTGTTGTACACGGCGGCGAAAAATTTGCTGATTCTGTTTTAATTACTGATGAAGTATTAGCTGATATCGAAGAATTAAGCGATTTAGCACCACTTCATAACCCAGCAAACCTTGTTGGTATTAAATCATTCCAAGAAGTATTACCAAACGTACCAGCAGTAGCAGTATTCGATACAGCATTCCACCAAACAATGCCGGAATCTGCTTTCCTATACAGCTTACCATATGAGTACTATGAGAAATTTGGCATCCGTAAATACGGTTTCCACGGAACTTCTCATAAATACGTAACTGAGCGTGCGGCTGAATTATTAGGTCGTCCACTTGAAAGCTTAAGCTTACTTTCTTGTCACTTAGGTAACGGTGCAAGTATCGCAGCAGTAGAAGGCGGTAAATCTATCGATACTTCTATGGGCTTCACTCCACTTGCTGGTGTAACAATGGGTACACGTTCTGGTAACATTGACCCTGCGTTAATTCCATACATCATGGAAAAAACAGGCCAAACAGTAGAAGAAGTAGTTAACGTATTAAACAAGAAGAGTGGTATGTTAGGTCTTACTGGTTACTCTAGTGACCTACGTGACATCATCACGAAAGAAGAAGAAGGCGACCACCGTGCGAAAGTAGCACTTGATGTATTCGTAAGCCGTATCCACAAATACATCGGTTCTTACACAGCTCGTATGAAAGGTGTAGACGCAATCATCTTCACAGCTGGTATCGGTGAAAACAGTGCAGTTATTCGTGAGCGCGTATTAGAAGGCCTTGAGTACATGGGTGTATACTTCGACGTAAAACGTAATAACGTATTTGGTGAAGAAGCATTCATCAGCTTCCCACACTCTCCAGTAAAAATTATCGTAATTCCAACTGACGAAGAAGTTATGATCGCTCGTGACGTACTACGTCTTGGAGATATTGGTTAATATACTATATGAAAAAAGACGAGATCCTATAGGGTTTCGTCTTTTTTTTGTTGGATATATTTCAAGATTCCATCTGGATATAGTGCTTTCTCTTTTTGAATGAATGCTGTCATGGGAATCCATTTCGCATATGATGCTGTTTGCTCATCTTGTATATTCAGTATTTCCATTTCATATAGTGATGTGTCTAATAAGCGTAAAGAATATAGTTGAATGATTTCATGACCAACTTCTCCATCAAGATGCAAGATGTTTTCTAAGCAGCCTAAATAATTGGTGATTTCCACTTCTGTATGAAGCTCTTCTTTAAATTCACGAATAACGGTATGTGCTGATTTTTCACCAAGTTCAATTGAACCGCCAAGAGGTCGGTAATATGTTTCATCGCCTGTATGATATTCTTGTACGAGAAGGCGATCGTGATGTATAGCAATGCCAAAAGCTTTTGCACGTGGATACATATATAATCACTCCTTATTTCTTTTGTATAAGGATGATTATAAGGCAGTGTGTAATAAAAAGTATCGTGTTTAAGCTTGCGGTCTAATCGTGATCCCATCAAATAAATCATTCCAAAATGCTTCATTGTACTGGTATACATCCATAATAGGGCATTTTATAACACAAATGTTTTGTAATCCCCAATCTTCTTGGGCGATAGTTGGTACATCTTCAGGAATGAGTAATAGGACAGAGAATGTATGTTTAACTATTTGAGATAAAATTTGTTCCAAGGAACGTGCTTCTTCGTATGTTCCTCCAGTTCGAATAAACGATATGGATTCTGCCGTTTCCATTGTAGTTAGAAAACGATGAATTCGATGCTCATAGTTTAACTTAATTTCTGTATAAGAAGGCCAAGATGTTGGTGTGTTTACATCTGTTTTAAAGTCGTGGCAGGAGTCGATTTCATATAGGTTGTCACGGAGTCTTAATTTCGCACCATCATCCCAAAATGAGATGAAGGATAAGTTTTCGAACTGTAAAAAACGGTCAAATCGATTTTGTAATAATACATTCACTTTTTCTAATGAAGGGCTTAGCATAAAATCGATAACGCCAAAAAAGGGTGATAAATAGAATTGATATAAAGCCCAAGCAGGCCAGCAGTTTTGTCCTAAGCTGAATACTGCATTATATTCTTTTTTTATATTGGATAGATTCATGTGATTTATCTCATCCTTTTTGCTAATATTTTATGTCACTAAAAAATGGTATGTGAATAAAGATAGACAAGCATATTTGCAAAGAATAAGCAGAAATATGTTACAATAGAAAAAAATCGAACGAGGTGGTTGTTACGATGCGATCGAAGCGAGAACAAGCCATTTTAGACAATATAAAAGAATGGGAATCGCAATTAGTTGAGCAAGAAGCGACTGATTTTCAAAAAATGTTTGATAAATGGGTACATACTACAATTGCGAAATTGCCGGAGAAAAAACGAAAAGATTTCTTTACGAAAGCAGATGGATGGCTCTTTCATTTGCATGCATTGATTCAAAGTTCACAATCACAATTAGATGCGCGTAATCGTATTTTAGGAACGTCGAGATTATTTGATGAATCGATTGAGCAACTAGAAGATTTGAAAGCATTATCTATTGATCAATTAACATACATAGCAGAGCAACAAACAGCACGACATCGCCTATATTCATTCGTACAAGGCGGAGCAACGGGTGCTGGGGGTTTATTATTATTAACAGCTGATTTTCCGGTTATGATCGCGTTAAATGTGAAAGCTGTTCAACTTATTGCAACATCATTTGGACATGATGTGAACAAGCCTTATGAAATGATGCTTGCGTTAAAGGTGTTTCATGCGTCATTACTACCAGGAAGGCTTCAGCAATACGCATGGTACAATTTACTGCAAGAGCTAGAGCAAGAAGATTCGTTCTTTTATGAAGGAGACGAAGCGGTGTTACAGCCAGCTTCTACTGAAGTTGTGTTAAAACAAATTTTGAAAACATTTTCGATTTATGCTTTACGTCGTAAATTATTCCAAGGTATTCCGGTAATTGGAATGGCAATCGGGTCTACAGTGAACTATCGTTTAACGAGAAACGTTACTGAATTTGCAAATAGATTTTATCAAGTGCGCCACATAGTCGAGAAGGAAAAAAGAGCGTAAAAAAAAGCGAGAGGCCGAAGCCTTTCGCTTTTTTAATTTGTTGCATGCTTTTTGGACATTGGAATAGATACTGGTTGCTTTTCTGCTTTCTTCTCTGCTTTTGGATAATAAATTAAATCCAATGTTTTTGCCTGTACGGCAATCGAAAGAATAGTAAAAGCAATTTCTGTCCAATTTAAATAATATAATGAAAGCGCAAGAACAATCGCGTCAAAGACGAAGAAAATTTGCCCAATTGTAAAACGAGTTCGTTTACTTAATACAATTGTTAAAATATCGTCTCCGCCGGTTGCACCGCCAAATCGCAATATAAAACCGAGTCCAATACCAGCTAACGCACCGCCAACTACTGCAGCTATAAATAAATTATTTGATAAATCGACCGTAAATGGAGAATAATTTTCCATAAGAGAATAAAATACTCCGAATGAAATCGAACCTAGGAATGAATAGCCAACCATTTTTTTACCTAAAAATGAAGCACATAGTAAAATAATTGGGATATCCATAATTACAGTTGAAATGGATGGTGAAATATCATAAAAATTTTGGATGAATAGTGCAATTCCTACAAAGCCACCTTCTGTTAAGTGGTTTTGGAAGTGAATGTGATATAGCGCTGCTGCTAAAATAAATGAACCGATTAAAACCATAAAAATTTCTTTAATAATTTGTCGACTTTGGATGTTCCTCATCGTTATTCCTTCTTTCCGTAGTTAGTAGTCCTTTTTGTGTTGTAAACTAACTACGAGCTCACATGTAGCTTCAGTTAGTTTACGAAAAAAACTAACTACGCTATATGTCGCTGAAGAAATAACGAATAATCCTCTCGTCCATCAATTCTCCCTACCTTCGTTTTAGTTTAAGTCTTAAAACGACTAAACAAAACGTAGAGTAGGATTCTTCATTTAGCAATCCTGCTCTTCTTTGTTTTGTTTAGCTAGTAACAATTAAGTCCTAAACAAAACGCTATGTGTAAGAAGAGTCTTTTTTTTGCCAAATTATCCTTCGGGCAATCATAATTTCCCCACTCTCGTATTTTTTTCGCTAGACTAAAGTATCTGAGCTGAAAAATACGCTACGTGTATGATTCGTCAATACGATGCCACATGCTCCTTCGAGCGATCATGATATCAAAATCCCTTCCTTCAAGATTTATATTATTATATCATACTTTCAAAAAATGTATGCGGATGGAAACCGACAATAAACGGAGGGAATCTACAAAAATTATTATGTTTAAATATTTTTGTAGAAAAGCCTAAGTTATTTCGTGAAATCGGACAGTGTTTAAAAGTTTGTCCAATAAGTAAGAAAAAGATGGCGTTTATTCAGTTGTATCTTTCTGGTCACCTTTATCTTTAAAAAACGCATCCCAGCTAATCACACTTAAAAAAGTTAAAGCGATAATAATGAAAGCTCGCATAAAATTGAGACCTCCTTTTGTACATAGTATATGAATAATTTGTTTCAGAATGTGTCATTTTTTTACAAGTCTTAATTATTATGAGATTATATCAGTATAGATAGATGAAAGGGAGAGAGAAGATATGCTAAAAGACATGTTCAAAAGAAAAGAATTAGTATGCGTTTCATGTCAGAAAAAGATTCAATATGAAGAAGAGCTCGTTGCTTTTGTAAAGTTGCCAAAGGAAAGAAGTATATTAGTTGGACCGTTTGATGTATGTTTGGCGAAAACAGCACAAGAAATATATTGTAAATCGTGTTACGACAAAAAAGCATGACCCAAAGTGATTGAGGGGCATGCTTTTTTTCATTGGTGTGCTTTCCCCTCAGATACATTTTGAGTGAGTCGATACCAAAGCCAAAGGTCATTAATGATGGAAGCGAGATCGGCAATTTCTGAATTAAGTTTGCAGGAAATTTCGAAGTTTTCTTCGTTATTTAAATGATGCTGTTTTGCATTAATATAGTGTTCAAGCTCTTTTATACGATCAGGAATCTTTCCGCGAACTTGTTCCCATTTTAATAAAATAGCATGCTGCATTTTTTCGGGGATACTTTCCCAGTCTTCTTGTAAATGCGGAATTTCAATTCCTAGATGTTCATCGTATAAGAAATACTTTTCCATCAGTTCACCCCCGTTTTCCTGCTTATATTGTACATAAAAACAGAAAGAAGTTCGACGAAATTGTTTGAAAAAATTTGAAAATGACTCTTGATACATTTTGTAAAAGGTGTTAAAGTGTGTATTATTATAAAAGAAAATGAATATTTATTCTTTAGGGGGATGCAAAATGGAGAAGAAAAAAGTGGTATTAGCATATTCCGGAGGTCTTGATACTTCCGTTGCAATTAAATGGTTACAAGAGAAGAATTATGATATTATCGCGCTTTGTTTAGACTTAGGGGAAGGTAAAGACTTAGCATTCGTAAAAGAAAAGGCACTTTCAGTAGGTGCAATTAAATCATATATGATTGATGTTCAAGAGGAATTTGCAAATGAATATGCATTGATGGCTATGCAAGCACACACGTTATACGAAGGGAAATACCCTCTCGTTTCTGCATTATCTCGTCCACTTATCGCTAAGAAATTAGTAGAAATTGCAGAACAAGAGGGGGCGACTGCAGTTGCACATGGATGTACAGGGAAAGGGAATGATCAAGTTCGTTTTGAAGTTTCTATTCAAGCGTTAAATCCTTACTTAGAAGTGATTGCGCCTGTACGTGAATGGAAATGGTCACGTGAAGAAGAAATTGCATATGCAAAAGAAAACGATGTTCCAATTCCTATTAATTTAGATAGCCCATTTTCAATCGATCAAAACTTATGGGGACGCAGTAACGAATGTGGCATTTTAGAAGATCCATGGGCAGCACCGCCAGAAGATGCATATGAGATGACATTGGCATTAGAAGATACACCGAATAAACCAGAGTTTGTAGAAATTGGCTTTGAAGCAGGAGTACCGACTACTTTAAATGGTACTGTATATTCACTTTCAGAATTAATTAAAAAGTTAAATGCACTTGCTGGAAAACATGGCGTTGGACGTATCGATCACGTAGAAAATCGCCTTGTTGGTATTAAATCGCGTGAAGTATACGAATGTCCAGCAGCAATGACATTAATCACGGCGCATAAAGAGCTAGAAGATTTAACACTCGTAAAAGAAGTAGCGCATTTTAAACCGATGATTGAGCAAAAAATAACAGAACTTATTTATAACGGTTTATGGTTCTCTCCTTTAAAACAAGCGCTTAACGCTTTCTTACAAGAAACGCAAAAGAATGTAACAGGTACAGTGCGTGTGAAACTATTTAAAGGCCATGCGATTGTAGAAGGACGTAAATCTGAGTACTCTTTATATGACGAAAAATTAGCAACATATACTGCTCAGGACGAATTTAATCATGATGCAGCAGTTGGATTCATTTCATTATTCGGTTTACCGACGAAAGTATACAGCCAAGTGAATCAAAAGAAGGTGGAAGCGTGAGCAAACTTTGGGGCGGACGTTTTACAGAAGAAGCGGAAGCGTGGGTTGAAGAGTTTGGAGCATCCATCTCCTTCGATCAACAATTAGTAAATCAAGATATAAACGGAAGTATTGCACACGTAACGATGCTAGCAAAGCAAGGCATCGTTACGAAAGAAGAAGCTGAGAAAATAAAGGTAGGGCTTCAGTATTTATTAAAAGAAGCAAAAGAGAATAAGCTTCAATTCTCAGTAGAAGCAGAAGATATTCACTTAAACATTGAAAAAATGTTAATTGAACAAATTGGCGAAGTAGGAGGGAAACTTCATACTGGGCGAAGCCGTAACGATCAAGTAGCGACTGATATGCATTTATATTTAAAAGAAAAAGTAGAGCATATTATTAAAGCTACAAAACAATTGCAAACGGTTCTTGTTCATCAAGCGGAAAATAATATTGAAACCATTATGCCTGGCTATACGCATTTGCAGCGTGCGCAGCCAATTTCATTTGCGCATCATATTCTCGCTTACTTTTGGATGTTAGAGCGTGATGTGAATCGTTATGAAGATTCATTAAAGCGCATTAACATTTCACCATTAGGAGCAGGAGCATTAGCTGGGACAACATTCCCGATTGACCGAGAATATAGTGCGGAGCTTCTTGGATTTAATGGAATCTATGAAAATAGTTTAGATGCAGTAAGCGATCGTGATTTCATACTGGAGTTCCTAAGTAACTCATCTATGCTCATGATGCACTTATCACGCTTCTGCGAAGAACTTATTTTATGGAGTAGCCAAGAGTTTCAATTTATTGAAATGAGCGATCAATACGCAACGGGAAGCAGCATTATGCCGCAAAAGAAAAATCCAGATATGGCGGAACTAATCCGCGGTAAAACGGGCAGAGTGTACGGTAATTTATTTAGTTTACTTACAGTCATGAAAGGATTACCGCTCGCTTACAATAAAGACTTGCAAGAAGATAAAGAAGGAATGTTTGATACAGTAAAAACAGTAGAAGGATGCCTTCATATTATGGCAGGCATGTTAGAGAAGATGACTGTCAACAAAGAAAAGATGGGGCAAGCTGTAACGCAAGATTTCTCAAACGCAACAGAAATTGCTGACTACTTAGCAAGTAAAGGACTACCATTCCGTCAAGCTCATGAAATTGTTGGGAAGCTAGTGCTACACTGCACACAAAAAGGAATTTATTTACTAGATGTACCACTAGCAACATATAAAGAAATGAGCTCATTATTTGAAGAAGATTTGTATGAAGTTCTTTCACCATATGCAGCTGTAAAGCGTCGTAACAGTGCTGGCGGGACAGGATTTGAGCAAATTGAGAAAGCTTTGGAGAAGGCGAAAGGATTAGTTAGAGAGTTCGTTGGAAGTTGATTGGTTTATAGGGCAGAAGGTACGCGAATCTTAGTAGAGAGAAGCGTACCTTTTTTGTGATTTTTATAGCTTAAAGTTAATCATACTTATGCCGATCTTCTGTAATTCGAATATACTCAATATCCATCAAATCACGTAGTAATGCACCATTACTTAGTTCCACACCATGTTTTTCTTTAAAATGTGTACGGATTGTATGTAACATTTCGAGCTCTTTCCCGTTCACATCTAAAATAATACGTTCAGAATCATTCATGTAGCATCCTCCTTTTTTAACATATATATTTTGTCCGTCTATTTCTAAAAAATGTATGTTAACCTAAAGTTAGGAAATCAGAAAGGAATGGACAATGAGACGTATTTATTTTATAGGGATAATTTTGTACACGCTAATTGTATTACATGTTGCATTCCCAAACATCTTTTCATTTAAGGATGTAGAAACAGTACACGTTGGGATATTTATCTTTATTCTATTTGTAGTAGATTGCTGTATTTCAATATGGCTTTCGAAAAGAAAACATGTACAAGATAAAAAAAAAATGGAACGGAAAAAGAGAAAACGTTCATTTTGGATGATGACGTATTGTTTTTCTTTAGCGATTGCTGCTGCTTTTTTTAGTGAGAATATTCCATTGGAAAGATTCGGTATTGGATTTGGAGCGTTCGTATTCGCATACTATTTTTTCGTGCACTTTCTTCCTTATATGAAAGAAAAGCGAGGAGAAGAGGAAGATCCGCTTGTAGAAGAAGCGAGAGAGCAAGAGCATAAGAGAATAGAAGAAGATATAAAGAAGCTCGGAGAACAAAAATGGTATTTAAAATCTAAAATCATATATGTTCTTTGCTTCATTACGCCGCCAATCGGTTATTTGTATGTGTTCTTGCTTCGTAAAAAAATGACAGAAGATGCAAAGCAAACGTACTTAACGATTGCGACGATCATGATGGCATTATGGTCTTTGAAGTTCTTACCGCCATATGTGTTGGCAGTAGCTGTTGTAGTGGTTGTTTGTCTTGTATTTATAGTGAAGTATGTGAAATGAAGAAAAACAAGAACCTGTGTTATTAAGCTAATAGATAGATTAAAGCAAGAAATGTTATACTACAATTTGCTTATTTAGTAATAATAGTTCAATCAATAGTTCATATCGCATTAGTAGTAAAAGACTACGATGAGGCAATAGAGTTCTATACAAAGAAACTAAATTTCACACTAGTCCAAGATATATATCAGCCAGAGCAAAACAAAAGATGGGTAGTGGTATCTCCTCCTGGTTCAGTCGGCACCACAATATTACTGGCTAGAGCATCTAAACCTGAGCAAGATTCCTTTATCGGTAACCAATCAGTCGGCAGAGTTTTTCTTTTCTTAAATACTGACGATTTTTGGAGAGATTATAATGAAATGATTTCAAGAGGAATAGAATTTGTGAGAGAGCCGAAAGAGCAAGAATATGGAATAGTTGCAGTATTCAAGGATTTGTACGGGAATTTATGGGATTTGTTACAACTAAAAGATGACCATCCAATTGCTCAAAGAATTAAGTAGAATACAGTTTAAACTTGATTAAACAATCAATTGAAAAATGAGGATTTTAAAATCCATGCAAGAGTAGAGAAAAAACAGAGAAGATTTATTTTTATGAGTAACATTAAACATCTTTATTCTTCTTACACAGTCGTGAAAAAAGGAGTGGATTACCCACTCCTTTTTTATCATTATTTAACAACATGTATTTATTGTTCATTCAAGCCTAAAGCTTCATTTCCCTTATCCACCAGTAAAACATGTGGACTTGGTGTTTTATTTATAAATTAAAGATCGCCTTGCTCCTCATCACCACGAACAACAAGGACATCGCATTTCGCATAGCGAATAATATGTTCAGAGACGCTACCAATTAGGAAACGCTCAACAGCATTTAAACCAGTTGCACCACACATAATTAAATCTACTTTATGGTTTGGAGCAATTTCTTTTGAAATTTTAGATTTAGGATTACCAAATTCTAATACAGTTTCAATTTTTTCAAGGCCAGCTTCAAGCGCAGTTTTTTTGTAGTCTTCTAATAAGTCTTCTGCAAATAGATTTGCACGTTCAGCGATTGCGCGGCTATAAGCTTCTACTGCTGAGTATGCTTTTACATCAACGATATGAGCAATTGTTAATGTTGCATTGTTACGTTTTGCGACTTGAATTGCTTTTTTAAAAGCTCTTTCTGCTTCTTTAGAACCGTCCACCGCGATTAAAATATTTGTATATGTATTATTCATAGTAAATTCCTCCCAATCATTTTTATTACCGTTTACAACTTTATTATAAAACAAATTTTGGTAATGTGCTTGTCGGAAACGTTACAGAATTTTGAAAACTTTGCTTTAATTCATTTTAGTTGTAATTGGGGCGAGAACTTGTTACATATGAAGTATAGCAATTTAAAAGGAGGCATGTTTGTGAGACACGCGCTCATTACAGCCGGTACGAAAGGTTTAGGAAAGCAAGTAACAGAAAAGTTATTGGCTAAAGGATATTCAGTAACAGTAACATACCATAGCGATATGGCGGCTATGGAAACGATGAAAGAAACATATAAAAATATGGAAGAGCGTCTACAATTCGTGCAAGCGGATGTCACGAAAAAGGAAGATTTACATAAAATAGTAGAAGAAGCGATAAGCCATTTTGGCAAAATTGACTTTTTAATTAATAATGCTGGTCCATATGTATTTGAACGAAAAAAGTTAGTTGATTATGAAGAAGACGAATGGAATGAAATGATTCAGGGTAATTTAACAGCGGTGTTTCATTTGTTGAAACTTGTCGTTCCAGTTATGAGAAAACAGAACTTTGGTCGTATTATTAATTACGGATTCCAAGGGGCAGATAGTGCACCAGGATGGATTTATCGTTCAGCTTTTGCAGCAGCGAAAGTAGGACTTGTTTCATTAACAAAAACAGTTGCTTACGAAGAAGCAGAATATGGTATTACTGCAAATATGGTATGTCCTGGTGATATTATTGGTGAAATGAAAGAAGCGACAATTCAAGAAGCACGTCAGTTGAAAGAACGTAACACACCAATTGGTAGATCTGGAACAGGTGAAGATATCGCAAGAACGATTTCGTTTTTATGTGAGGACGATTCCGATATGATTACCGGTACAATTATTGAAGTAACTGGTGCAGTAGATGTTATTCATAGACATCGATAGAATAAAATAAAGTGAAGTCTCGAATAATTGGACAGTTTATCCTGTATGCTGAGAGGTGCGGATAATACTGTCCTTTAATGTAAGGTTAAATCTATCGGAAAGCTTGTATTAATTTTTGTCAAATATTGAGATATTATGTTAAAATATAAGAGCATAGAAAGCGCTTTAAAAAATGATTCAGGGGTCATTTCATAACTCAAGGGGGAACTAATAATGCGTATCGGTATTCCAACAGAAATTAAAAACAATGAAAACCGCGTGGCGATGACGCCAGCGGGAGCTGTACATTTAGTACAAAATGGTCATGAAGTTTTTGTTCAAAAAGGAGCAGGTATAGGATCAGGCTTTACAGATGAAGAATACGTACAAGCTGGTGCGAAACTTGTTGAAACTGCTGAAGAAGCATGGAATCAAGATATGGTTATGAAGGTAAAAGAGCCAGTTGCAAGTGAATACGGCTATTTCCGCGAAGGTTTAATTTTATTCACATACTTACACTTAGCTCCAGAACCAGAATTAACGAAAGCATTAATTGATAACAAAGTGGTATCAATTGCATACGAAACAGTGCAATTAGACAATCGTTCTTTACCATTACTTGCACCTATGAGTGAAGTAGCTGGTCGTATGTCTGCACAAATCGGTGCACAATTCCTTGAGAAAAACAAAGGTGGTAAAGGTATTTTACTCGCAGGCGTTCCAGGGGTAAAACGCGGCAAAGTAACAATTATCGGCGGTGGTCAAGCTGGTACAAACGCAGCGAAGATTGCAGTAGGTTTAGGTGCAGATGTAACAATCATCGACTTAAGTGCAGAACGTCTTCGTCAATTAGACGACATTTTCGGTAACCAAGTAAAAACGTTAATGTCTAATCCATACAACATTGCAGAAGCTGTAAAAGAGTCTGATCTTGTTATTGGTGCGGTATTAATTCCAGGTGCAAAAGCGCCAAAACTTGTAACAGAAGAAATGATTCAATCAATGGAACCAGGTTCTGTCGTTGTAGATATCGCAATTGACCAAGGTGGTATTTTTGAAACAACTGACCGTATTACAACTCACGACAACCCGACTTACGAAAAACATGGCGTTGTTCATTATGCAGTTGCTAATATGCCAGGAGCAGTTCCACGTACATCAACTCTTGCATTAACAAACGTAACAGTACCATATGCAGTACAAATTGCGAACAAAGGCTACAAAGATGCTTGCTTAGGAAACACTGCATTACTAAAAGGTATTAACACATTAGATGGATACGTAACATTCGAAGCAGTTGCAGAAGCTCATGGCTTACAATACGCTGATGCGAAAGAGCTTCTTGAAAAAGCTCCTGCTTTATCATAATAGAAATACATGTAAGCCCCTCCTTTTGTAAGGAGGGGCTTTTTACTTGGGTTAATTGTCTAGTTTCTTTACAATTCTCAATCCGAACATCATTGTAAAGAAAAGAATGCCGAACAAGTAATACAAGGCATACTCAACTAGTATCATCGAATTTTTGTCAGTGATATATAAAATAAATAGTATCGCAGAACCGATTAAATGAGAGAGGCCGAAAATTTGCGCCATAAGTTTTAAACTCATCTTCTCGATTCTTTCATCCATCTCAGGTAATGGATATTTCTCGGAATCGTTCTTTTTTTTCTTAAAGAATATTCGTTTCACTATGAATAGTATTAAGGCTAAGAGTATGTATACGCCAGCGAATAGAAGGACAGAACTAATCTTTTCTTCATCATTATTATTGAAATAAAGAAAAGTTGAACCTAACAATAAAATGGTAAGATGCGAAATGAACTCTTGATTAAAAGTATTTTTCATTCTTTTTCCTCCCCAGTTTTATCTAATTGAAATAAATCTTCTACTTTACAGTTGAAAAACTCACATAATTTCAATGCTAATTCTAAACTCGGGTTGTATTTATTCTTCTCGATAGCGATGAGGGATTGTCTAGTGATTTGAACAGAGGAAGCTAATTGTTCTTGGGTGATGTCTCTAACGACGCGGAATTGTTTCACCTTATTTTTAATCAAATATACAAAGTCTCCTTTTTGTAAATTTGTTACATTTATCATATCCATTTTTAGGTAATAAGTAAATAAAACTTTACAAAAAGTAAACAAAACTTTACGTAAAATATAGCTTGTTATGATGTTGTTTTTTGTGATAATTTGGAATTAAATGAAAAGTGAAAGTCGATAGAGGGGATTCAATGGGGAGTAAAAATAGGAAGAAAAAGCAAGCCAAAAGACAAAAGTATATAAAGAAAAAACAGGAACAGAACATACCTCTTTCAAAAAAAGTAGTCATTATGATAGAAAAAACATTTCGGTATATTTGTATGGTCCTGTATGTAATTTTGTGTCTTTATTCAGCTAGGGTGTTTTACAGTTTTGGGATAACACCCAATATTATTGAGAATGTTTTTGGATATATCCTTGTCGCAATAGAGTTAGTCTTATTCTTTATATTATTTAATAAAGTATGGCCTAGTCATGAAAGTAAGAGGGATAGGAAAAGCAAAAAGAGCAAAAAATCTTCATCCGATTCAAGCTCATCAAGCGGATTTGGTGATTATAGTAGCAACGATTGTAGCAGCTCAAGTGATGGTGGAGGAGATTGCGGAGGTGGCGGAGACTAAGTTAGTTTTCAGAAGAACGACTAGTGAAAGGGTGAGATGAAATATGGAAACTGTGAATTTATTAGAATTAACAAAGGACATTCAAGATCAACACAAAAATTTCGTCGTTTAAAATGTAAATAATCATTGCTTACGAATCGCCGTATTTACTGGTGAATATGATTGGCACTATCATTCTAATTCGGATGAATTGTTTATTGTGTTAGAGGGAGAACTACTTATCGATTTTGAAGATGGAGAGACGGCGGTTTTAAAGCCAAATGATTCTATCTTAATTCCAGCGTGCAAGATCCATAGAACGAGAGCATTAAAGAGAACAGTAAATCTTTGTTTTGAAAATATAGAAGCTGATACGATTAAAGTGGAGCAGTTATGAAAAAATTATCTGTAGCCGAGTATAGAAAAATCCTTCCGATTTTAGAAAGTAATACAGGAACGACGACGTTTGCTTATGCGGTATGTGACCAAATGATAGATGGTGAGATTTTTGCCAACGAGAAGTTAACAGCAGGATTAATTCGTACAGCTAATGGTATCTATTATTTATTTGGTGATACTTATGATCAAAATTATAACGAAGATTTATTTTCCTATTTAAAAATGGCTATTGAAACAACAGAGAAGAGATTTACACTCTTCACTTCGAGTGACGAGTGGGAAATGATGATTGAAGGGCGTTTTAGTAATGCACTTCGGGACATGCCTCGAATGAAATTCCAACGAGAAATTTCTGAAGAGAGAAAACGAGATGCAAACAAAAATACATATGAAGTGAAGCGTATTGATAAAAGTGATATAGAACGAAGTAGTGAATTTACAGAGGAGTATTATAAAGAATATTGGGGATCAAAAGAGCTATTTTTGAACGGTGGTTTCGGATTTTGTATAGAACAAGATGGGATAATTGTAGCTGAATGTGTTTCGATATTTAGTGGGAATGGATTTGCTGAAATTGATATTGTGACGCAGGAAGCATATCAAGGGAAAGGATTAGCCCAAGCTGTTGCACAACGGTTCATTGAACATTGCACACAAAATGATATTACACCGTGCTGGGATTGTTATGTAGACAATATTCCTTCGCAAAAATTAGCTAGTAAATTAAGTTTTTATAATCCAATAGAATATAGATTGTTTGTACGTAAGAAAACGGGGGAATAAAAATGAATGTGGAGTTAACGAGATTTAAGGTGAAACAAGGTAAAAGTCATCGTGTAGATGAATGGATGCAGCTTCTTAATGGCAATATGAAAGAAGTGCTTTTGACACTAAACGACGAAAAGATGTACGTTGAGACAATTTTCCGGGAAATAAGAGATGGAGAAGAGTACTTATATTGGTATTCTGTGCAAGGAGAAGGCGGGGCTCTTGTCGAAAATTCTCATCATGAAATTGATAAAAAGCACTTAGCGTTTTGGTATGAATGTATTGATGAAGAAGCACGGTCTGTTGATATGAAAACAGAAGTCGTTATGATTCAAGATGTTGTGAAGGAAGCGATGAAATAATAGAATAGTATGTTGGAGAGAAGTGCATCAAAATAGGTGTGCTTTTTATTTTGAAAAAATTTTAAAAAGAAAAGTGTTATTTAGATATCTTTGAAAATAAAGGAGGATGTCAAAAGAAATTTAGGACAAACTATAATGAGATGAAAACTTCGAATCAAAAGACCTACCAATATACGGTGTAGTTGCAACAGGCAAAACAGAGGATTTACAAAGTTTACAAGGAGCACCATATATTAAGGCTGCTGTTAGAGGTGTAACAGTTGAGAAATATTGATTACAAGCGATAAATGTGAATAATCAGAAAATTTATGTTATAATATGGGAAAAGGAGGTTCATATGAGGCAAATACATGGAGCAATTTATATTTACATAACAATGTTTTTCGTGGCGATATCCTATGGATTAGGGCACGTGTATTCGCATCCTATACTAACTTTTTTGAGCGGAGCATGTATGGCGTTTGCGCTTCTTGTCCACCTTTTCTCAGTTTGGATCGTGAAATTTCAATTAAATATTAGTGAAATAGAAGAAGGCACTTTTTAAAGGGCCTTCTTTTTTAGTAATGTTGGCGAAGTCCTTGTAGTAATTTTTCAATTTCGTATTCAGTTTCTTTACATATAGACATTGTACGTAATCTGAAAAATAAGCTACGTAAGAAAGATTTTATATTTCCGTATAGAAACTCGTACGATTCAATATGTAGTGTTTGTTTTTGGACTGGTAATTGGTCTACTAAGTCATGAAGAGCTGCTATGAGTACTTCTTCCTTTAGACCATTTTGTAGCATTGAGACAATCGGATAAACGAGTCGTTCGTCTTCTTCATGTTTATAGTAAATAGAATGGACACAAACTTTGTTTAATAAAGTTTGTAATATTTCTTCGTAATATAAAGTTTCCAGTTTAGGACTACGAACAAGCGCTTCAAATGTATCAGAAGCATGAGCGATACTGTGTGCCCAGCCGTGGTCTTGAACATATCCACGGAAATCATGTTCATTGTTCATATATAGAATCAATTGATCTTTTACAGTTAAAATATCATTCTGTGATAAGAAATTATATTTTGTATCAGCATCAATAATGAGCGCAAGTAATAATGTCGTAAATGCACGAGTAAATACAGCATCTTCGTCATCCGAATGAATTTTATACAATAAATATTTTTCACTAATGCTTTCTAATAATAGTTTCTGTAATTGTGTGTGTGAAATGTAGTCCTTTTTGATGAGATGGTAAAAAGTAGAGTAAATAAGTTTGTCTCTTAAATAGCTATCGGTAACACCGATATGCTCAAACATATTGGAACTTAAAGAATCAATGTTAAGTGTGTTATCCAATATGTAATTATTATTACGAATTTCTTCTAACTGTTGTTGTAACGTATAAACCTCCTATTTTAGAAAATTCTGTATTTTTATAATATGATAAGAGGGAGAAATAGACAATAAATAAGTGCTTTTGAATGGAGGGGGCATTATGAAGAGAGCGTTATTCTTTTTCATTAGTATTTTCTTTTTAGGAAGTTGTTCGATTTCGTATGTTACTTTTTCTAGCGAGAGCAAAAGTTGGACGGGGCAATATAAAGGGTATATTAAGGATGACAGTGAAGATGGAATGTTTACGTTTCAATATAAGGGCGGAGATGGAAAGACAGAATTTTAAAATTTAGAGATTGCTATTAATGGAGCCTTTAGTGCAATGACAGAAACGTCAGAAGTTCATAAAGGAGCAAGGATTGAAATGAAATCTTCTTGTGTAAGTTGTGCACCTCTATCTAAAGATGAACCGATAGAAGTTGTAATTAAATGGGATGATAAGTATGAGGAGAAGATGGTGTTAAATTTGAAATAGTAGAGAAATAAAAAAAGGCAGCACTTACGCTGCCTTTTTATTATTTCACAAATTGTAATTCTTTCGGGAATTTCGTTAAAATTTCTGACCCGTCTTGTGTGATGTAAATATCATCTTCAATACGAACGCCACCTACGTTTGGTACGTAAATACCTGGCTCGATTGTGAAGACCATACCTTCTTTTAATGGAGACTCGTTACCAGCTTTTACATCTGGATATTCGTGTACGCTAATTCCAAGTCCGTGACCAAGGCGGTGTGGGAAGAAGTCGCCGTAACCTGCATCTGCGATAACAGAACGAGCAGCGTTGTCGATTGCGCCAAGTGTAACACCTGGTTTACATGCTTCAACTGCTTGTAGTTGTCCAGCAAGTACAGTGTTATAAATGCGAGTTTGTTCTTCAGAAATTTCACCGAATGCCACTGTACGTGTAATGTCAGAGCAATAACCTTCAATGATTACGCCTAAATCAAATAGTACGAAATCGCCGCGTTTCATTTTGTTTGCACCTGGAATACCGTGTGGAAGAGCAGAGTTTGCACCTGCTAATACCATCGTATCAAATGACATTTTATGTATGCCTTTTGTTTTTAATTCGTGTTCAATAATTGCTAATACTTCTAGCTCGCTACGATTTTCTTTAATTGCATTTACACCAACTTCAACAGCGTAGTCCGCCATTTTAGCTGCTTCGCGTAAAATAGAAAGTTCTTTTTCATCTTTAATTAAGCGAAGTTCACGAACTTTCTCCTCAGCTGATTTGAAAGCTGCATTTGGGAATAACTTTGTTAATTCTTCGTAGCGCTCTACGTTTAAATGTTCTTTTTCAATTGCAACTGCATTTGCATTGATGCCGCGGTCTTTAATTGCTTTTGCAATCATATCCCATGGTCTGTCAGTATCAGTAAATCCGATAATTTCATGTGCCCAGCCAGCGTTACGCGCTTGACCTTCTTCCATTTTAGGGCAAATTAAAATAGGTTCTTTTTCTTGGAATACAAACATGCCAAGAAGTCTTTCGTGTGGTTCACAGTGGAAGTTTGTCATGTAGAAAACGTTTGGTGTAGAAGTTAAGAACGCAGCTTCTACGTTTTTTTCTTTTAGCCATTGCATTAAATTTTCTAATCTAGCATTCATCGATTGGCACCCCCGAAATATTTAATTACAAATATAACTTTACATCGGAGGAAAGCGTTATGACAAGTAAATCGATGTTAGAAAAGACAGGGAATTGAAAAATCATGTAGAATAAAAAGTGAGAATGTGAATAGGGGAGGAATGTAATAATGAAAGTATCTTATCATGGACATTCAGTTGTAAAAATTGAAACGAATGGAAAAGTGATTTTAATTGATCCATTTTTAACTGGAAATCCGAAGACAGATTTAAAGGCCGAAGATGTAAAAGTAGATGCGATTCTTTTATCACATGGACATGGTGATCATGTTGGAGATACAGTAGAGCTTGCGAAGAAAAATAATGCAGTTGTTGTGGCACCATTTGAACTAGCGACATTTTTAAGTTGGCAAGGTGTAAATACACATCCGATGCATATTGGTGGTTCGCATGAATTTGACTTCGGAAAAGTGAAGTTTACACAAGCATTCCACGGTTCTAGTTATATTGATGAAGAAAATAAGACGATTACATATACAGGTATGCCAGCAGGTATTTTATTTACAGCAGAAGAGAAAACTGTATACCATGCAGGAGATACCGCTCTATTCTCTGATATGAAATTAATAGGGGAACTGAATAACATTGATATAGCGTTTTTACCAATTGGTGATAATTTCACAATGGGACCAGAAGATGCTGTTTTAGCAGCGAAATGGACTCAGGCGAAAACTGTTGTACCGATGCATTACAATACGTTCCCAGTAATTGAACAAGACCCATATCAATTTGTAGAAAAGCTACAAAATTGTACAGGAAAAGTATTAGAAGCTGGAGAAAGTATTACACTATAGAAAAGAAACCCTTCATTTGAAAAGACAAGTGAAGGTTTTTTTACGTGTGTAGGACAGCTTTTAAAGGTTGTACTTGTTTTGATGATTTTTTTCTTTTTGGAAGTGGCTGTTCAGGTGTTTCATTCAATTCCATTGCAACTTTTTTTCCGTCTACGAAAGCTAAAAATACAGCACTTACAACTTCTAATAATTTTTTCATCATATATCCGCTCCTTTGTTTCATTTCTTGTCTTAATTGTATATTGAAGCGGCTGGACAAACTATCGAACGAGATGACAAAACCATTCCATTGTTGTAATAGAAGAAGTAGTGTCATGTAAGCCGTATTTTGTTATAAAAAAAATAGTACAGATATATAAAGAGAGAGTGTAACAGTTTTGAAAATATAGTATACTAAAAATACAACACATGAAGAATTTAGGGAAAAGAAAGTATGGTGAAACCATTTGGCTACCAAGCATAACCAAATTTTAGAACATATTAATGGCCTGCCAGTAGGGCATAAAATTTCTGTAAGGCAAATTGCAAAAGATTTGAGTGTAAGTGAAGGGACAGCTTACCGTGCAATTAAAGATGCAGAAAATAAAGGATATGTTAGTACGATTGAACGTGTCGGAACAATTCGAATTGAACAAAAGAAGAAAGAGAATATTGAAAAGCTGACATATGCAGAAGTCGTTAACATTGTCGATGGTCAAGTACTTGGGGGCAGAGAGGGACTACATAAAACGTTAAATAAATTCGTAATCGGGGCAATGAAATTAGAAGCGATGATGCGCTATACAGAAGCTGGAAACTTACTTATTATCGGTAACCGTACGAACGCACATCAATTAGCGTTAGAAGCCGGAGCTGCGGTATTGATTACGGGCGGATTTGATACGGAAGATCATGTGAAGAAATTAGCAGATGAATTAAAATTGCCGATTATTTCAAGTAGTTACGATACATTTACAGTTGCGACGTTAATTAACCGTGCAATTTACGATCAGCTTATTAAGAAAGAAATTGTCCTCGTTGAAGATATTTTAACGCCAATTGAAGAGACGTTATATTTAAAGCCGAATGATACAGTGCAACAATGGCATGCGTACAATGAAGAAACGATGCATGGGCGTTATCCAATTGTTGATGAAAATAAAAAGGTGTTAGGTATCGTAACTTCAAAAGATATGATTGGTGTAGCGAAAGAAACACCAATTGATAAAGTAATGACAAAGCATCCAATTACGGTAAATGGAAAAATGTCTGTCGCAGCTGCAGCACGTATGATGGTGTGGGAAGGAATTGAGTTACTTCCTGTTGTTGATGAAGGAAATAAACTGCAAGGTATTATTAGCCGTCAAGATGTACTTCAGGCGTTGCAAATGATTCAGCGTCAACCACAAGTCGGTGAAACAATCGATGATATTGTAACGAATCAATTTATGACGCCGAAAGAAGCGAAAAATGAACATTTATATCAATTTTCAGTGACGCCGCAAATGACGAATTCAATCGGAACGTTATCTTACGGTGTATTCGCAACGATTGTGACGGAAGCAACGAATCGCGTTATTCGTGCCCAAAAGAAGAGCGATTTAATTGTTGAGAACTTAACAATTTATTTCGTAAAACCAGTTCAAATTGATAATGTTGTATCCGTACATCCGAAAGTATTAGAAATTGGGCGTAAATTTGGTAAGGTTGATGTAGAAGTGCATCATGAAGGCAATGTTGTCGGGAAAGCATTACTTATGGTGCAGTTGATCGATAAATAAAAAGATGGAGCAGACCGCTTTGGTTTGTTCCATCTTTTTTGTTAAAAGGATAGAAACAAAAAATAAATAACGTATCATTTCATATTTATAATAAAAATACTAAACAATTTGAAGATGTGGAAATGGAATAGTGATAAGGAGGAAGCGAATGGGCGGAATTCTTTTCTTTTTAGTTGTCATATGTTTCATCATTATTCATGTGTTAACGCATAGAAGAATGGACGCTATTAAAAAGAGGCTTTATTTTGTAAGTTTGACTCTTGCTAGTATAGGTGCCTTGATTCCTATATCAGGAGAAAATGAGCCGGATTTTCTTTACTTTGGTGTACCGGCTGAAACGTTTGTTTATTATGGTGGGTGGGAATGTTGGTTTAATCCATTAGTTTTTTTCTTTAACTTTATTTTGTTTTATTGGATTTTGAAGCTATTGTTTAAGTTACGTAAGAGTTCGGATAGAGAAGTGAAAAAATAGAAGGATATGTATCAATGTGGATAGAAAATTGGTTGTTAGTCGATTACGCTTCACTAGAGGAACTAGGGGGAGAAGGATGGATTTTCACACTAAAGAGCAGTTATGTAAGCAATATAATTTAAATAGTTTTACGAAAGTTTCATTGTTACATGGGGGAGAAAATCAAACATATATATTCGAATCGGACAAAAATAAATTTGTAGTTAGGCAGTACAGAGAAGGACGTTATACATGCGAGCAAATAGAGGCTGAAATACATTGGTTAATAGCGATGCAAAAACAAATGTTAGTACCAGAAGTAGTGGTAAATAAAAATGGTGATTGGATTACATCTGTTATGAAAGATGAAGGGAATATCCAGTATTTTGTTGTCTTTAGGTTTATAAACGGAAGTGAAATTTTAGAACTAAGGGATAGGGACTATGAAAAACTCGGATCATTAATGCGAAAGTTTCATGAAAAAACAAATGAAGTGCTCAAAAGAGTGCCGCAAACTTGGAGAGGTTATGAAAGGCCTATATATAGTGAGAAAAAGATAATCCACGAGCCTTTACAACGATTACTAAATGCTTCATTTCTATCGAATGCGGATAAGCATAAGTGCATAAGAATTGCAGAAAGAATACAAGAACTTGCAAATTTAACTCAATTAGGAGAAAAACAATTTGTTCATGGTGATATGCATTTTGGCAATATTCTTGTAGACAAAGAGGATTGGTATTTACTCGATTTTGATGAATGTGGATTTGGGTATAAAGAGTTTGATATTGGTGTTCCGAGATTGCATTTAATTGCTTCGGGACAGTTAGAAGACGCATGGGGGAATTTCATGATGGGATATGGGGAAAATATTTCGGAAGCAGCTATTCGACTTGGGACTGCTTCGAGAATTTTTTATATGGCGGGAAAGATTCCGTTAAGGATTGATATCGAACCTATTAGAAAAGATCCTGGTGCTTTTATTCGGCGATATGTTCAGTATGCTGAAAAAGAGTTATGTGGAGAGACGGTTACATAAAGAAGACAGAATAGTAATTCAATTAGGTTGTATATTATGTTATAATTCAATTGTAAGAAAATGGATTTCAGGAAGGTGGTATGCATTATGTCATCAGAAGTGCTCTTTTTTGGTGGAATCGCACTCTTTTACTTTCTTGTGATGATACCGTTTCAATATTTATACTTACAAGGTTTACATGAAAAAAAGAAACGAACAGGATTATCTCAGCGAGAACTATATGAAAAAATGTCTTTTGAAGAAGAACAATTACATTTTCACGTACAAGGCAACCCCTTTAATATACCTTCTGCTTTTGTTGCATATATGATTTTAAAAGTTAAGGGACGTAAAAAAGCATCACAATATTGATGCTTTTTTATGTTGCTTCAGACAGATTCAGCTTCTTCAACTGCTAATGGTAAGAAATGTTTGTATTGGCGAAATCCATTAAATACACTTGCACTACCAAATAGAACAAATAAAACACCAACGATAATTCGAGCGGTTGAAAGTTCTAAAAAGAATTGGTTTATCCCAAAGAATAAGACGAATGAACCAAGTGCCATTGCGGATTTTCCAGAGAGCCAACCTTTCTCCATTGGGCGGTTTGTACGAAAGTATTTTGTTTTGTAGAAGAGGTACAACATAAATGAGACGATAATACAGAAGACTAATACTGGCATAATGCACACTCCCATCGCTTTGTGAAAAATAATAGTGGAGAAAAAAGAAATATCTAAACTTTCTAACTTTTATTATAAAGCAATTGTTCGCATGTATGAAATACTTTCCGTTATAATGGAGGATAAAGTGAAGCTTTAATTAGTGTGAGGATGTTTCTGCGCTAATGATTTGCCCGCACCAATTGGGCTTTTACTGCACGTTAAAGTGAAGAAGTTGAGTGAAAAGGAGATTATACATATGCATGAGCAAATTTTAGGAGCAATTAAAGAGTTTGATACAATTATTATTCATCGTCATGTGCGTCCAGATCCAGATGCATTAGGTTCACAGGGCGGTCTGGGTACAATTCTACAAGAATCGTTTCCAGAGAAAAATATTTATACGGTTGGGTACAATGAACCGTCACTAGAATATTTACGAGTAATGGATGATATTGAAGATAGTGTATATGAAAATGCACTTGTTATCGTATGTGATACTGCGAACCAAGAACGTGTTGACGATCAACGCTATGCAAAAGGGAAGATGTTAATTAAAATTGATCATCATCCGAATGAAGATCCGTACGGAGATATTACATGGGTAGATACGACAGCAAGTTCTACAAGTGAAATGATTTATGAGTTTTACAGTTATGGAAAAGATAAAGGATTACAGATAACGAAAGAAGCAGCTCGTCTTATTTTAGCGGGTATTGTTGGGGATACAGGTCGTTTCTTATTCCCGAATACAACAGCGAAAACACTTCGTTACGTGAGTGAACTTGTTGATATGGATGTGAAGTTCACAGATTTATACAATGAAATGTATAAGACGAAAGAAAAGATTGCTCGTTTAAACGGCTATATTTTACAAAACTTTACGATGGTAGAAGAAGGAGCAGCTTACATTAAATTAACGAAAGAAGTATTAGAAAAGTTTGATGTACTTCCTTCTGAGGCATCTGGCGTTGTTGGAGCACTTGGTAATATTGATGGATTAAAGTCATGGGTTCTATTTTTAGAGGAAGACGATGTGATTCGTGTTCGTCTTCGCTCAAAAGGACCAGTGATAAATAAATTAGCAATGCAATATAATGGCGGAGGGCATCCGATGGCTTCTGGTGCAAAAGCATCTTCTTGGGAAGAAGCGGATCGTCTTTTTGCTGATTTACGTGAGCTGTGTAGATAAAAAATTGTATGTTGAACGAAAAAAGAAGGAGGGCGCTTAAGCCCTTCTTTTTTGTTTTTTAAATGAAACATCAATAAATAGGGGTTTTTTGTTATTTATGAGATTGATTTGATGGAATAATGAAAAACTCCCAAAAACGTCTTTTTTTATGTTTTAAGAGAACCCTCATGACGATAATAAAATAAAAAGCCCCTCCATCTATCGAGTTATATATGTCGATAAAGTGGAGGGATTTTATTTTTCTTTTTCTATAGCAATGCTAATTTCAAGCACGGTATCAAAAGATATTGTATCGACTTTAAAGCGGTATAGACGATCGTAATGTTTATACGTTTTATTTTCGATTGCTTTTTTGAGTAGGTCTTTATTTTTTGCGATACTTTGTATGTTTTTCGTTAAAAGATGCTGGAGGTCATTATGAA
Source organism: Bacillus sp. FSL M8-0063 (assembly GCF_038005545.1). Lineage (NCBI taxonomy): Bacteria > Bacillati > Bacillota > Bacilli > Caryophanales > Bacillaceae > Bacillus > Bacillus sp. FSL M8-0063. Next base: position 4,114,819 of record NZ_JBBOTJ010000001.1, on the reverse strand, counting down.
TAGAAGTGGTCATATTTTCGAGTGTAAGATTGTCTAAATCGTATTTTTCTCGATTGATTATTTTTATTTTAATCTCTTGAATAGTTAAGAGTCGTTTATTTTCTGTATTCAATTTTTCTTGATCTTCGAGAAGGACGTGGAGCTTTGCTTCTTGTTTTTCTATAATTTCTTTTTGTTCTGCTATTTTAATAGCTTGTTCTTCTTGAAAAACACCGTATATGTACAAAAAAATAAACCAGCTCAACACGCCTCCAACAGCAGCACCAGCTAAAACTAAATACCATCTTTTTGCTGTATTGGCACTTGGTACTCTCATACATGTTCCTGCGTTAGCCATTTAATAATAATAAGACCGGTTTGCATACCACCCGTTGCGAAAAAAATAAGGAGAATTTGTTTTACGATATCTTTCATATCTCCGCCAAAGAAACTTCTTTCAAAGCTATAAAAAGTATCAAATGTTCCGCCAATTGCTGCAACGAGTGCCCAAATTCTTAAATTTTGGGCGAATTGATTAATGTAAGTTAGAGTTGGTTTTCCGATAAGAAATGCACCAAATCCACCAATTAATGAACCACCAAGTATAACCCCAAAGGCAATAAAATAACTAATAATAAGCAGAGAGAAAAAAGTATGTTCTCTTACATCCATCGTCATTCCCCTTTCTTCTTCATATATATGGACAAAGTATAAGAAGTATGTTTTGATTTCCGCTTTCCTCATCACCTATAATAAAAGTAGTCAGATTGGTAAAGAGAGGGTACAACAGTGAAGTTTGTGCATTTACAATGTCAAACCGTTTTTAGTTTATTAAAAAGTGCTTGTAAAATTGATGAGCTTGTAGTCAGGGCGAAAGAACTTGGTTTTTCGTCACTCGCTATTACGGACGAAAATGTTATGTATGGCGTTATTCCGTTTTATAAAGCATGTAAGAAACATGGTATACAGCCTATTATCGGCTTAACAGCTTCTATTTTTAGTGAAGAAGAGGAAAAATCTTATCCGCTTGTTTTACTTGCTGAAAATGAAATGGGCTATCAAAATTTATTAAAGATTTCTAGTAGCATTATGACGAAGTCAAAAGAAGGTATTCCGAAAAAGTGGCTTGCCCATTATGCGAAAGGATTAATTGCTATTTCACCAGGTAAAGATGGGGAAATTGAACAATTATTATTAGAAGACAAAGAGAGTCAAGCTGAAGAAGTAGCTCGCATGTATCAAAGTATGTTCGGTAATTTTTATATGAGTTTGCAGCATCATGCGATTCAAGATGAACTGCTCCTGCAAGAGAAATTACCTGTATTTATGAGTAGGATAAATGTTCCAGTCGTTGCGACAAATGATGTACGCTACATCAATCAAAGTGACGCACTTGTTCATGAGTGCTTATTATCTGTTGAAAGTGGAACGAAAATGACTGATCCAGATAGACCAAGGTTGAAAACGGATCAATATTATTTAAAATCATCAGATGAAATGGAAGCACTATTTTCTCACGTAGAAGAAGCGATTTATAACACAGTAGAAATTGCAGAACGTTGCAGAGTAGAAATACCGTTTCATATAAATCAATTACCGAAATTTCCTGTTCCAGCTAACGAGACGAATGATATGTATTTACGCCGCGTTTGTGAAGAAGGTTTGCAGAAACGATATGGTACGCCGAAAGAAGTACATATAAGGCGTTTGAATCATGAATTAACCGTTATTTCTAGTATGGGGTTTAGTGATTATTTCCTCATCGTGTGGGATTTTATGAAGTATGCGCATGAAAATCATATTTTAACAGGACCAGGACGTGGATCGGCAGCTGGCTCACTCGTTTCTTACGTATTAGAAATTACAGATATTGATCCGATTGAATATGATCTATTATTTGAAAGATTTTTAAACCCCGAACGTGTGACACTTCCAGATATTGATATCGATTTTCCAGATATAAGACGTGATGAGATGATTCGATATGTGAAAGATAAATATGGTCAGCTTCGTGTTGCACAAATCGTAACGTTCGGGACGCTTGCAGCGAAAGCGGCAATTAGAGATATTGCGCGTGTAATGGGGCTTCCGCCGCGAGATATTGACATATTCTCAAAACTTATCCCATCAAAGCTCGGTATAACGTTAAAAGATGCATATGAGGAATCGCAATCACTCCGTGAGTTCATACAAGGGAATCTGTTGCATGAGCGTGTGTTTGAAATTGCAAAACGTGTAGAAGGTTTACCACGTCATACGTCTATTCATGCAGCTGGCGTTATTATGAGTCAAGAGCCGTTAACAGGAAGTGTTGCAATTCAAGAAGGGCATAACGATGTGTATGTTACGCAATATCCAGCTGATGCATTAGAAGAACTTGGTTTGTTAAAGATGGATTTTTTAGGATTACGTAATTTAACGTTACTTGAAAATATTATAAAGTTTATCGTGAAAAAGACGGGAACACAAATTGATTTAAGAAATTTACCGCTTCAAGATGAAAAGACGTTCCAATTGTTAGGTAGAGGGGATACAACAGGTGTATTCCAGCTTGAATCAGGTGGTATGCGAAATGTACTTCGCGGGTTAAAACCGAATGAATTTGAAGATATTGTCGCTGTTAACTCGTTATATAGACCAGGACCAATGGAACAAATTCCAACCTTTATTGAATCAAAGCACGGAAAAAGAAAAATTGAATATTTACATCCGGATTTAAAGCCGATTTTAGAAAGAACATACGGTGTAATTGTATACCAAGAACAAATTATGCAAATTGCGTCGAAGTTGGCGGGATTCTCGCTCGGAGAAGCAGATTTATTACGCCGTGCAGTGAGTAAAAAAAATCGTGATATTTTAGATCAGGAACGTAAGCATTTTGTGCAAGGTTGTTTAAAAAACGGTTATGACGAGACATCCGCGGAGAAAATTTACGATTTGATTGTAAGATTTGCGAATTACGGTTTTAACCGAAGTCACGCCGTAGCCTACAGTATGATTGGATATCAGCTTGCCTACTTAAAAGCGAATTATACGTTGGAATTCATGACGGCACTATTATCAAGTGCAATTGGAAATGAAGATAAGATTGTGCAGTATATACGCGAAACGAAGCGAAAAGGTTTTCATGTTTTGCCGCCGTCTCTTCAGAGAAGTGGTTACGATTTCCAAATAGAAGGCAATGCGATACGTTACAGCTTACTTTCCATTCGAAACATCGGAATGGCTACAGTGACAGCATTACTCGAAGAACGAGAGAAAAAAATGTTTGAAGATTTATTTGAATTTTGTCTTCGCATGCCATCAAAGTTTGTAACAGAGCGAAATTTAGAGGCGTTCGTCTGGTCTGGATGTTTTGATGATTTTGGTGTTTCGAGAACAAATTTATGGAAAAGCCTTAAAGGAGCGTTAGAGTACGCAAATCTTGCACGTGATTTAGGAGATGCTGTTCCAAAATCAAAATACGTACAAGGAGAAGAGCTCTCTTTTATTGAACAGTTAAATAAGGAGAAGGAAGCACTAGGTTTTTATTTATCAAGCTATCCGACAGCGCAGTATGTGAAGTTAGCGAAAGAATTAGAAATTCCATCTCTTGCTCAGGCGATGCGACATAAGAAAAAAGTACAAAGGGCTATCGTGTATATAACAAGCGTGAGAGTGATTCGTACGAAAAAGTTGCAAAAGATGGCGTTTATTACATTTTGTGATCAAAATGATGAAATGGAAGCAGTTCTTTTCCCTGAAACGTATATACATTTCTCAGATAAGTTACAAGAAGGAGCAATTGTTTTAGTTGACGGCATGATTGAGCTAAGAAATCATAAGTTACAATGGATTGTAAATGGACTATATCCATTAGAAGAAATGGATGTGTATGAAGAAAAGAAAGACGCATCTGTTTACGTGAAATTGCCGTCTCAGTATGAGAAAAAGCTTTTAAATCAGGTTACTAAAATATTGTTTGACTATTCAGGTTTTGCGAAAGTACTAATTTATTATGAAAAGGAACATAAAATGGTACAATTATCTCGAAGTTTATCGATTCATCCAAGTGAAGAATGTTTAGGAGCACTTCGTGAAATTGTCGGGGAAGAAAATGTGGTTGTGAAAATATAATGGACAATTTCCCTACACTTCGATTATTATAGTAGTAGTGTTCGTGGTCAGACCACTTGGAGAAATTGATATCAGCTAGAATAATTTGAGGAGAGTGGATAGTTTGTCAACACTTCGTGAAGAAGCACTTCACATGCATAAAGTGCATCAAGGAAAATTAGAAACTGTATCAAAAGTAAAAGTAGAAAATGCAAAAGATTTAAGTCTTGCATATTCTCCAGGGGTTGCAGAACCTTGTAAAGAAATTTATGACGATAAAAGTAAGGTATATGAATATACGATGAAGGGAAATATGGTAGCAGTTGTGACAGATGGCACGGCTGTACTTGGTCTTGGTAACATTGGACCTGAAGCATCTCTTCCAGTAATGGAAGGTAAAGCTGTATTATTCAAGAGCTTTGCTGGTGTAGATGCATTCCCAATTGCCTTAAATACAAACGATGTAGATAAAATTGTTGAAACTGTAAAATTAATGGAGCCAACTTTTGGCGGCGTTAACTTAGAGGATATCGCAGCACCAAACTGCTTCATTATTGAAGAACGTTTGAAAAAAGAAACAAATATTCCTATCTTCCATGATGATCAACACGGAACAGCTATCGTAACAGTAGCAGGTCTTGTGAACGCGCTAAAATTAGTTGGAAAGAAAATGTCTGACATTAAAGTTGTCGCAAATGGCGCAGGTGCAGCAGGTATTGCAATTATTAAACTTTTATATCGCTATGGTGTACGCGACATTATTATGTGTGACCGTAAAGGCGCAATCTATGATGGTCGTCCTACAGGTATGAATCCGGTGAAGGATGAAGTTGCAAAATATACAAATAAGAATCGTATCGAAGGTTCTTTAGCTGACGTTGTACAAGGTGCGGACGTATTCATTGGTGTATCTGCAGAAGGTGCATTAACAGAAGAGATGGTTCGTACAATGAATGACGATGCAATTATTTTTGCAATGGCGAATCCAGTTCCAGAAATTATGCCAGAATTGGCAAAAGCAGCGGGCGCAGCTGTTGTTGGAACGGGTCGTTCTGACTTCGCGAACCAAGTAAATAATGTACTAGCGTTCCCTGGTATTTTCCGTGGTGCACTTGACGTACATGCGACACAAATTAACGAAGAAATGAAGATGGCAGCTGTACAGGCTATTGCTGAGCTTGTAGCAGAAGATGAGTTGAATGCAGACTATATCATTCCGGCACCGTTTGACGCGCGTGTAGCGCCTCAAGTGGCAGCTTACGTTGCGAAAGCTGCAATGGAGACAGGAGTAGCTCGCCGTCAAGTAGATCCAAATGAGATTGCTGAGAAAACAAAACAATTAGCGCTGATTGGTAAAGAATAAGCGAGGAATTTCCATTGACATCATCAAATACAAAAGTATATCTCGAAATTGTAAAAAAAATCCGTTCCATTATGGAAGAAGATGGATTGGTGGCAGGGGATCGTTTGCCGTCTGAGCGTGAGTTAAGTTCACGTTTAAACGTAGGGCGTTCCTCTGTAAGAGAAGCATTGCGTGCTTTAGAACTGGTAGGATTGATTGAAACGAGACGTGGTGAAGGGACGTTTATTCGAAACTTTTACGATAACGGTCTTGTACAATTGATTGCGCCGTTCTTACTGCAAGATGAGAAAACAATTCGTGATTTATTACAAACAAAACGATTGCTTGAGAAAGATATGATTCGAATTGTATGTAATTTGCCGAAAGAAACGTTTTCTAAAGTGCTAAGAAAATTAAATCAAGTGCTTGAAGAAAATGAAAATTCAATTCCGATGCTTCATCAAACGTTCTTTAAAACACTCATTGAACAAGTCGATAATTATTTACTATATCGCATTTGGATGATCGTAAATGATTACGTATCAACTCTTTCTTGTGAAGTTTCAGGAGATTCTATCGATATGTATAGAAAGCTTTATGCTACTTTGGAAGAAAAACAAGAAAATGATGCACTAAAAATTTACGATGAATTAGTAGAGAATATACAGTTTCACTCGTAATGTATAAAATTTGTCGAAATGACCATGACACGTTATGACAAACATTCTATCGCGTAGCGGTTAAAGTTAAACGTAAAGAGTGAGGTTATTAGACAGATTGAGAAGATAAGGCTAACATCAAACTTTGGTGTTAGCCCAATTTTCTTCTTGCGCTAACCTTAGCTCTCAACGAAGGGGGTCAAATTGTGCTAAGAGATTTATTCGTGAAAAAGAAAAAGTACGCTGCAATACCTTCAGAACAAGTACGAAAAGATGTACCAGATGGCGTTATGACAAAATGTCCGAAATGTAAAAAAATCATGTATACGAAAGAGCTTCTAAAAAATTTAAAAGTATGTGTGAATTGTGGATATCATCATCCTATGAATGCATGGGAACGTCTTGATAGTATATTGGATGAAGGGTCATTCCGTGAGTATGACAAAGAAATGGTTTCATTAAATCCACTCGAGTTTCCAGGATACGAAGAGAAACTAGAGAGCGATCGTAAGAAGACTAAATTGAACGAAGCGGTTGTAACTGGTGAAGGAACAATTGATGACATGCTTGTTGTTGTTGCAGTAATGGATTCTCGTTTTCGAATGGGCAGCATGGGCTCTGTTGTAGGAGAGAAAATTGCCCGTGCAGTTGAAAAAGCATACGACTTACAAGTTCCATTTATTATCTTTACTGCGTCGGGTGGTGCCCGTATGCAAGAAGGGATATTAAGTTTAATGCAAATGGCAAAAACAAGCGTAGCTTTGAAAAAGCATAGTAATGCAGGAGGGTTATTTATTTCTGTTATGACTCACCCAACGACGGGCGGGGTTTCAGCGAGTTTCGCTTCACTTGGTGATTACAATCTTGCAGAGCCAGGTGCACTTATCGGATTTGCTGGTAGACGTGTAATTGAACAAACAGTGCGTGAAAAACTACCGGAAGATTTCCAAACGGCAGAATTTTTATTAGAGCACGGTCAATTAGATGCGGTTGTGCATCGTGATGATATGAGAGAATCGCTCCGTAAGATTTTAGAAGTTCATCAAGGAGGGGAAATGGCTGTATGGCAGAGCTAGAATTTGAGAAACCAGTTGTTGAGCTAAGAAATAAGATTCGTGAACTGAAAGACTATACGAAAAACAGCCAGATGGACTTCAGTGAGGAGATTCGTATTTTGGAAGACAAGCTAGAAAAATTAGAGGAAGATATATACGGCAATATGAAAGTATGGGACCGTGTTCAAATTGCTCGTCATGCAGAACGACCGACAACGCTCGATTATATTGAGCACTTATTTACTAATTTTTTTGAATGTCATGGAGATCGCCTATTTGGCGACGATGCAGCGATTGTCGGCGGCATTGCGAAATATAAGGGGATGCCTGTAACTGTAATTGGGCACCAACGCGGAAAAGATACGAAAGAAAATATTCGTCGTAATTTTGGGATGCCTCATCCAGAAGGATATCGAAAAGCACTGCGTCTAATGAAACAAGCGGAAAAGTTTAATCGTCCTATTATTTGTTTCATCGATACGAAGGGAGCTTACCCTGGTAAAGCAGCTGAAGAACGTGGACAAAGTGAGGCGATTGCCCGTAATTTATTTGAAATGGCGGGTTTAACTGTCCCTGTTATTTGTATTGTTATCGGTGAAGGTGGTAGTGGTGGTGCGTTAGGTCTTGGAGTAGGCGATTACATTCATATGCTGGAAAATTCCACGTATTCTGTTATTACACCAGAGGGTGCGGCGGCAATTCTTTGGAAAGACGCTAGTAAAGCAAAAGAAGCTGCAGAAGCGATGAAAATTACAGCATTAGATTTGAAAGAATTAGGTGTAATTGACGAAATTATTCCAGAGGCAAAAGGCGGAGCGCATCGTAATATTTTAAAACAATCAGAAAATATAGATTTAATGCTTAAGAAAACTTTTGAACAATTAAGCGGAATTTCGAAAGATGAATTAATCGAAAAACGTTATGAAAAATATATGAAAATTGGGCAAGTTTCGTTTTCAAACGCTTCCATTGGGATAAAATAATAAAAGCGTGCGTTCCTCTTCGCGAATGCACGTTTTTATTATGAAAAGACACATCTTCTCCATTGTGTTTTTATATTTTTTCGTGTTATTTTATTATAAGGCAAATAATCTTTATGAGGTGAGTACAAATGAAACGTATTGGTGTATTAACAAGTGGTGGAGATTCACCTGGTATGAATGCTGCCATTCGTGCAGTTGTTCGTAAAGCGATTTTCCATGATATTGAAGTATATGGTATTTACCATGGATACGCTGGTTTAATTTCTGGTCATATTGAAAAATTAGAACTTGGTTCTGTTGGCGATATTATCCACCGTGGTGGTACGAAATTATATACAGCAAGATGTCCTGAGTTTAAAGATCCAGAAGTACGACTAAAAGGTATCGAGCAATTAAAGAAACACGGTATCGAAGGACTTGTTGTTATTGGTGGAGATGGCTCTTACCAAGGTGCTAAAAAATTAACTGAACAAGGATTCCCATGTGTTGGTGTACCAGGTACAATTGACAATGATATTCCTGGAACAGACTTCACAATTGGTTTCGATACAGCTTTAAATACTGTTATTGATGCAATTGATAAAATTCGTGACACAGCTACATCTCATGAACGTACATATGTTATCGAAGTAATGGGACGTCATGCTGGAGATATCGCATTATGGGCTGGTTTAGCTGATGGTGCCGAAACAATCTTAATTCCAGAAGAAGAGTATGACATGGAAGATGTTATTGCTCGTCTGAAGCGCGGTAGTGAACGTGGCAAAAAACACAGTATTATCATTGTGGCTGAAGGTGTTGGAAGTGCAATTGACATCGGTAAGCACATTGAAGAAGCAACAAACTTTGATACTCGTGTAACTGTATTAGGTCACGTACAACGTGGTGGATCACCAAGTGCACAAGACCGTGTATTAGCAAGTCGTCTTGGCGCAAGAGCAGTTGAATTATTAATTGCTGGTAGAGGTGGACGTTGTGTAGGTATTCAAGATAATAAACTTGTTGATCATGATATTATCGAAGCGTTAGCTCAAAAGCATACAATCGATAAAGATATGTATCAATTATCTAAAGAATTATCCATCTAATCGGCTTAATGTCGGATATTTGGGAACGGTTTCATAATTTTCGGAGGTGCAATATGCGTAAAACTAAAATTGTATGTACTATAGGTCCTGCTAGTGAAAGTATTGAGAAATTAGAACAATTAATCGAAGCAGGTATGAACGTTGCTCGTTTAAACTTCTCTCATGGTAGCCATGAAGAGCACGGCGCTCGTATTAAAAACATTCGTGAAGCTTCAAAGAAAACTGGTAAAACAGTTGGTATTTTACTTGATACAAAAGGTCCAGAAATCCGTACTCACGACTTCGTAGACGGACAAGCTGAGCTTGTAACAGGTGCGGAAGTAGTTCTTTCTACTGAGCAAGTATTAGGTACTGCAGAGAAGTTCTCTGTATCTTATGCTGGTCTTTATGACGATGTAGACCCAGGTTCTCGTATTCTAATCGATGACGGTCTTATCGAACTAGAAGTAATCGAAAAAGCTGACGGAAACATCCGTACAAAAGTTTTAAACAGCGGAACTGTAAAAAATAAAAAAGGTGTTAACGTACCAAACGTAAGCATTAAGCTTCCTGGTATCACTGAAAAAGACGTAAAAGATATCGTTTTCGGTATCGAGCAAAAAGTTGATTTCATCGCAGCTTCATTCGTACGTAAAGCATCTGACGTATTAGAAATCCGTGAATTATTAGAAGGGCATAACGCTCAATACATCCAAATCGTACCGAAAATCGAAAACCAAGAGGGTATCGATAACATCGATTCAATCTTAGAAGTTTCTGACGGTTTAATGGTAGCTCGTGGTGATATGGGTGTAGAAATTCCGCCAGAAGAAGTACCATTAGTACAAAAACGTCTAATCAAAAAATGTAACGTGTTAGGTAAACCGGTTATTACTGCGACACAAATGTTAGATTCTATGCAACGTAACCCACGTCCAACTCGTGCAGAAGCAAGTGACGTAGCTAACGCGATCTTCGATGGTACAGATGCAATCATGCTTTCAGGTGAAACAGCTGCTGGTCAATACCCAGTAGAAGCAGTAACAATGATGGCTAACATTGCAGTACGTGTTGAAAAATCATTACAATATGAAGATATGTTCAAAAAACGTATTAAAGAGTTCACTCCAACAATCACAGATGCAATTAGCCAATCTGTTGCGCATACAGCACTTGCTCTTGATGTAGCTGCAATCGTAGCTCCAACAGAAAGTGGACATACTGCGAAAATGATCTCTAAATACCGTCCGAAATCTCCAATCGTAGCTGTAACATCTGACGAGCAAGTAGGACGTCGTCTTGCACTTGTTTGGGGTGTACAAGCATTTATGGCTGGAAAACGTGCAGCGTCTACTGACGAAATGTTAGATACTGCAATTCAAACAGGTATGGATGCAGGTCTAATTGGACTTGGAGACACTGTAGTAATCACTGCTGGTGTTCCAGTTGCTGAAACTGGTACAACAAACTTAATGAAAATCCATGTTGTTGGTGAAGAAGTTGCGAAAGGACAAGGAATCGGTCGTAAAGCTGCAAAAGGTAAAGTAGTTGTAGCGAAAACAGCTGCTGAAGCTGTAGCGAACGTAAACAAAGGTGATATCCTTGTTACAACAAGCACTGATAAAGATATGATTCCTGCAATCGAAAAAGCTGCTGCTCTAGTTGTAGAAGAAGGCGGTCTAACAAGCCATGCGGCTGTTGTAGGTGTATCAATCGGTATTCCTGTTATCGTTGGTGTAAACGGCGTAACAGCAACTTTAAAAAATGGCCAAGAAGTAACAGTTGATGCAGCACGCGGAATTGTTTATAATGGACATGCGGAAGTGCTATAAGTAATATGAAGAGAAGGATCGGAGTCCTTCTCTTTTTTTTACACAAAAACGAGGTGGAATCAGCTTGAAACGCCTGGAATTGGGTTTAGAAGCCGTTTGTTACGAGGTTCAATAGGGAAAGGTGTTTAGTTTTTGTGTAGCGTATACGGGCGTTATGGGTTCGTTTAAAGTGATGCGTGAGAGGAGTGTAGAACTATGAAGTGGTTACTATTCTTGTTTATTTTAATACCGGCGATTGAGATTACAGTCTTAATTGGATCGAGTCATGTAATAGGTTTATGGTCTACGTTCGCTATGATTGTATTTACGGGTGTTGTAGGTGTCTATTTGGCGAAAAGACAAGGATTTAAAGTACTTGGAGAGATTCAATCTAAGTTGAATAGAGGAGAAATGCCAGGAGGAGCGGTACTGGATGGTATTTTTATCTTTGTAGGAGGTATTCTTTTGGTACTTCCTGGATACGTAACGGATATAATGGGTTTGATCTTCGTTATCCCTATGACGAGGGCTTTGTTGAAGCCATTTGTTATGAAGTGGATGGAATGGAAGTTTAGAAAGAGTTCTACTATTATTGTGCAGAAATAGTGCTTAGATTATAGCGATCTAAGCACTATTTTTTTTGCCCGCAAAAGGATGGCGGATGGATGAAGTTCTGTTAATTAAAGTTTTGCTGTATCATGCCTTAAAATTTGGTGAATGCGAAGGAGTTAAGTGGAAATCGGACTGCTCATACTAATCCGGTTGGTGAAAGTTAATAATCGTAGTTTTGCTTTATTATATTTGCTGTGTATTTTTCGGTTGGATATGTAGGTAGTTCTTACTGAGTATACTGTAGGGAAATTCATATGAACTCAAGCTGGTTTTTGTATATTTATTCATTTACATAAAAAGTAATAAATGTAAGTAATAATTATAGGAATAATAGAATAAATATGTAAAAATACCTCGAAATATGCGTTTTTCATGCAAAAAAACAAGAGTATTATCCTTTTTCTGGGGCAATTCTCTCGTTGTATGTAATGAGTGTAAAAAATAAGTACAAGGAATAATCAGTGGGAATTTCCCACTGATTACATGTAAGTTTTTTGTTGTATATGAATTAGAAACTATTATTTTGAAGGTGTGCCTTTAATATATTTCCACAAATCATGGAATACACGAGCTTTGTGCAATGTATTAAGTAGTACTAAGGTGACTGGACCGATGATTAATCCTAAAAAGCCAAAAAGCTTAAAGCCGACAAATAGAGCGATCAGTGTTGCTAATGGATCGAGGCCGATATTAGATGAGAGTACTTTAGGCTCCATAATTTGTCTTTGGACAATCACGACGATGTATAAGATGAGAAGACCGATGGCGAAAGCAGTGTCGCCAGTGAAAAATACGTATATAACCCAAGGAACGAAGACGGCGCCGGTTCCTAAATATGGGAGTAAATCTACAACCCCTGTAATAATCGCGATAGTAATGGCGTATGGTACGCGTAATATTAAAAGTCCGATTAGTACAATAACAGTTGTCATAGATACGAGTGTAAGTTGCGCTTTAACAAAACCAAATAAAGCTTTTCTTAAATCGACAAAAATAGTTTTTCCATAGCCATGAACACGATTCGGCAAAAATTTTCTTACTTTCTGAGCAAGACGGTGCCAATCGTAACTAATGAAGAAAGTGGCTAATAAAACGAATACAAGGACAGTTAAAGTTGTTGGTAATGCACTAATGAAATTTGTTAACCCGCTTATAATAGCAGTTAAAAGTTCTTTCATTTGCGTCGTTGCTTCGGTTCCTAAGTTTTGAATGTTTTGTGTAATCGTATAGCGCTGTGGTTCCCCAAGATGATTAAATTTAGAAATTAAATCATCATAGAGAGGCATAATATGATTAAGTGCAAATTGCTCTGCGAATTTAACGATATCCGGAAACTTTACTGTAACAAGTTGTAGTAAGTATGTTGTGGCAGATATTGCTTCTGTTACAAGATATGTAACGAGTCCAACGATAGCTCCAAATACGAGAATTAAGCTAACGAGTACTGCTAGTGCGCGAGGAAATTGTAGTTTTTGATTAAGGAAATTGACGACAGGATTAATCAAATAAGCAAATGCGAAAGCGATAATAAAAGGGTAGATAAGTCCTGACATATATAGTAATGCATAGAACCCGGCTACCGTTGCTACAATGACAAATATGAGTCGCAATATCATATATAGTAAGTTTCGGTTCAAAGATGTATACCTCCCATTCCAATTTGGATTATCCTAATTCGTTCAACTTATAACGAGTGTGCTGCACTGATTAAAGTTTCACTTTATGTTATAGTGGAATGATGGATTTTTCCTGCTTTTTCAGTACATGAGTGACTGTAAAAGCTTGGTGTTGATGCTTCTACTATATGGTAAAAACTTCATTTTCTCTTCTTTTTATTTTACCTGTTTCTTATTAGAAAAGAAAGGAGAGACAATCGTTTTCAAAAATGTATACATGCTTAAATTTTTGATGATGAAAGTCTCAGTTTGTCAGTTTAAAATACATAAAAAATGAAGTGGTTATTGTTGAATATACATCGATATAGCATGTATAACGATAGGTTTAAAGGTATTTTTGTTTGGAAATGAGTTCATTATTTTCAGAAAGGAAGTGCAAACATGATTAGTCAGTCAACGTTATTTTTATTCATACTACTTATTATAGGACTTGTTGCTAAAAACCAATCGCTTACTGTAGCTATTGGTGTGTTATTTTTATTGAAATTTACGTTTCTAGGAGATAAAGTCTTTCCTTATCTACAAACGAAAGGGATTAACCTCGGTGTAACGGTTATTACAATAGCAGTACTCGTACCGATTGCAACGGGGGAAATAGGTTTTAAACAACTTGGAGAAGCGGCGAAATCGTATTATGCATGGATTGCTTTAGCTTCAGGGGTAGCGGTTGCTTTGTTAGCGAAAGGCGGCGTACAATTATTGACGACGGATCCTCATATTACAACTGCGCTCGTTTTCGGGACAATTATAGCGGTTGCTTTATTTAATGGAGTTGCTGTAGGTCCATTAATTGGGGCTGGAATTGCCTATGCAGTTATGAGTATTATACAGATGTTTAAATGAGGAATTTTATAGTAATATAAAAATTTTGAATTCTTTCTGTTCACAAAAGTCAGATAATTGTTTATAATAGGATTAGAAACTTTGAAAAGTTACATAACAGCAGAGACTTTACACCAGATAAAATAAAAACAACATAAAACAATTTTATAATGATATTGTTTTATGTTGTTTTTATCATAAAACTCTTCGGAATTAATTTTCCTCACTAACTTGTTGTTTTGAGCGTGAGGATTCGGGGAGACATTCACGCTCATGCTTTCCATGTAGACAATGGACATAAGAGGGGAACATCGCAATAAATTTGCATGATCGTGCATTTTGCTTGCCTAAAGAGTGAACGGGCGTTCATAATTCAAAAGGGGAGCAAATAGATATAAGGAGCAAGGTTGGGAGAATTTTCAGGAAAAGGAGAGAATGTCATGACTGTTATTCGAGGTTTAGAAGGGGTAGTAGCAACAACATCATCTGTGAGCTCTATTATTGATGATACATTAACTTATGTTGGGTATAATATTGATGATTTAGCTGAGAATGCTACATTTGAAGAAGTAGTGTACTTATTATGGCATCGCAAGCTTCCTAATGAACAAGAACTAGCGAAATTTAAAGAGACTGTATCGGAATACTATAAAGTTCCAGGTGAGATTTTAACATATTTGAAACAAGTAGATTTAAAAATCGCACATCCGATGTCTGTTTTACGAACTGCAATTTCCATGCTATCATTATACGATGAGAGCGCTGAAATTATGGATGAAAACTCCAATTATTTGAAAGCGGTTAAATTGCAGGCTCAAGTGGGAACTTTAGTTGCTGCTTATGCAAGAATTCGTAAAGGTTTAGATGTTGTTGAGCCTAGAAACGATTTATCATTAGCTGCAAACTTCTTGTACATGTTAAATGATCGCGAGCCAAATGAAGTTGAAATTGAAGCTTTTGATAAGGCGCTTGTACTTCACGCAGATCATGAGTTAAACGCTTCTACATTTACTGCACGCGTTTGTGTAGCTACACTTTCAGATGTATATTCTGGTATTACAGCAGCAATCGGTGCGTTAAAAGGTCCTCTTCACGGCGGGGCAAATGAAAATGTAATGAAGATGCTAACTGAAATTGGCGAAGAAGAAAATGTAGAATCATATATTCATAATGCTCTTCAAAATAAAGTGAAAATCATGGGCTTTGGCCACCGTGTATATGAGCAGGGTGATCCGCGTGCAAAACATTTACGCGAAATGTCTAAGAGATTATGCGTGCTTTTAGGAGAAAACAAATGGTATAATATGTCTATCAAAATTGAAGACATTGTAACAAAAGAAAAAGGTCTTCCGCCAAATGTTGATTTCTATTCAGCTTCTGTATACCATTGTTTAGGAATTGACCATGACTTATTTACACCTATTTTTGCAATTAGCCGTATGTCAGGCTGGTTAGCTCATATTCTAGAACAATATGAAAACAACCGTTTAATCCGTCCACGTGCTGATTATAATGGACCAACACATCAAGTGTACGTTCCAATTGCACAACGATAAGCAAAAAACACTATTTTGATAGTGAAAATACGCTTTCAAAAGTCTGATTTTTTCGGAAAGACGTAATGATTAGAATATTTTAATTTAAATAACGGTTTGAACTGAGGGGTTATTCCCTCAGTTTCATACATATGAAATTTCAAACATGGGGGTTATCACATTGACGACAGGTGAAAAAATTACTGTAACTAATGGTGTTATGAATGTACCAAACAATCCGATTATTCCATTTATCGAAGGAGATGGAATTGGTCCTGATATTTGGGCAGCTGCATCTCGTGTACTAGAAGCAGCAGTTGAAAAAGCTTATGATGGTGAGAAGAAAATCGTTTGGAAAGAAGTGCTTGCAGGGGAAAAAGCATTCAACCAAACAGGCGAGTGGTTACCAGAAGAAACTTTAAATTTAATCCGTGAATATTTAATCGCGATTAAAGGTCCACTTACAACTCCAGTTGGCGGTGGTATTCGTTCTCTAAACGTAGCACTTCGTCAAGAATTAGATTTATATGTATGTCTACGTCCAGTTCGTTATTTTGATGGTGTTCCTTCACCTGTAAAACGTCCGGAAGATACTGATATGGTTATTTTCCGTGAGAATACAGAAGACATTTATGCTGGAATTGAATATGCACAAGGATCTCCGGAAGCAGAAAAAGTCCTTGCTTTCTTAAAAGAAGCAATGGGTGTTAATAAAATCCGCTTCCCAGAAACATCTGGTATTGGTATTAAACCAATCTCAGAAGAAGGGACAAAGCGTCTTGTTCGTGCTGCAATTCAATATGCAATTAACGAAAAGCGTTCTTCTGTTACATTAGTTCATAAAGGAAACATTATGAAATTTACAGAAGGTGCTTTCAAAAACTGGGGTTACGAAGTAGCGGAACAAGAATTCGGCGATAAAGTATTTACTTGGGCTGAATATGATCGTATCGTTGAGAAAGATGGTAAAGATGCAGCGAATAAAGCGATGGCAGACGCTGAAGTGGCTGGAAAAATCATCGTAAAAGATTCTATTGCAGACATCTTCTTACAACAAATTTTAACTCGTCCACGTGAGTTCGATGTTGTTGCAACAATGAACTTAAACGGAGACTACATCTCTGATGCACTTGCTGCACAAGTAGGTGGAATTGGTATTGCACCTGGTGCAAACATTAACTATGTGACTGGACATGCTATCTTTGAAGCTACACATGGTACAGCTCCAAAATATGCAGGTTTAGATAAAGTAAACCCATCTTCAGTTCTTCTTTCTGGTGTATTATTATTAGAGCACTTAGGATGGAACGAAGCTGCGAATTTAGTAACTGATTCAGTTGAGAAAACAATTGCTTCAAAAGTAGTAACTTATGATTTCGCACGCTTAATGGAAGGTGCAACAGAAGTGAAATGTTCTGAGTTCGCTAATGAACTTATTAAAAATATGGATGTAGCGATAATCAAAAACGCATAATTAAAGCGGGGGGTAAATTATGACAATCAAACGCAAGAAAGTTTCAGTCATCGGTGCAGGATTTACAGGAGCAACAACAGCATTCTTATTAGCACAAAAAGAACTTGCAGATGTTGTATTAGTGGACATTCCACAACTGGAAAATCCAACAAAAGGGAAAGCGTTAGATATGTTAGAAGCGAGCCCAGTACAAGGTTTTGATGCTAACATTATTGGAACATCTAATTACGAAGATACTGCTGATTCTGACGTTGTCGTTATTACAGCAGGTATTGCGCGTAAGCCTGGTATGAGCCGTGATGACTTAGTAGCAACAAACTCTAAAATTATGAAAAGTATTACGCGCGACATTGCAAAACATTCACCAAATGCGATTATTGTTGTATTAACAAATCCAGTTGATGCAATGACATATTCTGTATTTAAAGAAGCAGGATTCCCGAAAGAGCGTGTTATCGGTCAATCGGGCGTATTAGATACAGCTCGTTTCCGTACATTTATTGCACAAGAATTAAATCTTTCTGTGAAAGATATTACAGGATTTGTTCTTGGTGGACACGGTGACGATATGGTACCTCTTGTACGTTATTCTTATGCAGGTGGCATTCCGTTAGAAACGTTAATTCCGAAAGAGCGTTTAGAAGCAATCGTAGAACGTACCCGTAAAGGTGGCGGCGAGATTGTAGGCTTATTAGGAAACGGTAGTGCATATTACGCACCAGCTGCTTCTTTAGTTGAAATGACAGAAGCAATCTTAAAAGATCAACGCCGTGTATTACCAGCTATTGCGTACCTTGAAGGTGAATATGGTTATAGCGACCTTTACTTAGGGGTACCAGTAATTCTAGGTGGTAACGGAATTGAAAAAATTATTGAGTTAGAACTTCTTGCAGATGAAAAAGAAGCGTTAGATCGCTCTGTAGAATCTGTACGTAATGTAATGAAGGTTCTTGTTTAATAATTAAATATAAGCGGAAAAAGATTCGGGGCCCCGAATCTTTTTCTACTATTTATTCAAATGTTTTTTTGAAATAATATGAAAACGCTATCATTTGGTGTATCCTATAATGAAACTATAGATTTATACTATACATTGCCCTCATCATAGTAAAATTCGGATAAGGTATCGATTTTAGTAGGATAATAAGGTGAAAAAATCGGAGGGGGTTGTAACATGTTAAAGAAAAAAGTTCAAATTGGTCGTAGAATGGATGAAATTACAGTAGGAGAGAAATTATCTATCACTGAAAAAATTGAGGATAAAGATTTGTTATTGTACTTAGGGTTAACGAATGATGCCAATCCATTATATATTCAGCATGATTACGCATCCCAAACTCCGTATGAAAAGCCGATTGTACCAAGCATTATGCTAACTGGAATGATTACAACGGCAGTTACGAAATATTTACCAGGTCCAGGTAGTCATATTACTAGGAAGGACCTTACGTTCGTGAAGCATGTTCACCATTATGAAACGTTACAAATCCACTTTGAAGTTGTGGCTGTTTCTGAGGAGGAACATACAATTGATATGCTTGTATCTGCTCATGATGAAAAAGGAGAAACGGTTGTAAAAGGTTCCTTAACAGTAACACCGCCTTTTAAATCAGTTTCTATTATGGAAAAAGCATTAGATAATTTTTAAAACATGAAAATATGAATAGCGCTAGCATACCTTACTATAAGGGACTAGCGCTATTTTTAGTTGAAAAACCCTTCTTTAAACCCTTCGGCAAATTCTGAACAACCTGTTTTAATCGTATCCCAGCTTGGTACGTTAAAAGTAAGGAAACATGTTACTACTAAAGTTAAAATAGGTAGTAATACTCGCATAATAGCCCCCTGAATTGTGTTTATTTATATATTTAAATTAATAATATATTTATTGGTAATTGAAGTCAATGAAAGGGGTGATTTTTAAGATGAAGTGGAAAAGAGAAGATGTTATCTTTGAAACGATAAGAGAAGCTGAAGTGTGGGCAGACGGGGTCGCGAATGAAATGTATGGAAGAGTATTTGATGGATATGAAACGCTAGACTATAAAATAGCGTATGCTCTTGCGTTTTTGTTAGCGCAAAATCGAGAATTTAATATTTATACGAATGTGGAGTTTAATAACGATATAGAAGTGTATAAAGTATGGATAACAACAAGTTAATTAAGCCGAGTGGAGTTGTTTTTAGGAATAATGATAGTACAAACGAGCTCCATGAATAGACAATTATATTGAGAGGGACCTTATTTTCTAGTATGATGAGAATAACGGGGAAAATGCTAGGATGAAGAAGGTTTCAAGTCTATAACTTGGAGGAAAAGAATGAACAATCGTATTTTAGTAGTTGATGATGAGGAGTTTATCTTAACTTTAATTGAATTTAATCTACAACAAGCTGGGTTTGAAGTGATAACAGCGATGGATGGAGAAATGGCGCTTCAAAAAGCGACAACAGAACGCCCAGATTTAATTATATTAGATTTAATGCTTCCAAAAATGGATGGTATGGAAGTGTGTAAAGAATTACGATTGCAGCGCGTTATGACGCCGATTTTAATGTTAACAGCAAAAGATGATGAATTTGATAAGGTGCTAGGTCTTGAACTTGGGGCAGATGATTATATGACGAAGCCATTTAGCCCAAGGGAAGTTGTTGCGCGTGTGAAGGCAATTTTGCGCCGCACGAAATTACAACAAGAAGAACAAGTGAAAGAAGCGTCAGATGAAGAGAGCATCACAATTGCTGAACTTAAAATTTTGCCGGAATTTTATGAGGCTTATTTCCAAGGAAGAAAGCTTGAATTAACACCAAAAGAATTTGAACTACTTGTTTATCTTGCGAAAAATAAAAGTCGCGTGTTGACACGTGATCAATTATTAAGTGCTGTATGGAACTATGATTTTGCTGGTGATACACGAATTGTTGACGTTCATATTAGCCATTTGCGCGATAAAATTGAACAAAATACGAAAAAACCGACGTACATTAAAACGATACGTGGTTTAGGATATAAATTAGAGGAGCCAAAAGGGGATGAATAAATTTCGTTCCAGGCTTCTTTTTACATTTGTTTCTCTTATTGTTTTTATTTTAGTTGGACTAGGTTTATTACTGGAAACCGTGTTTGAAAACTACTATATAGATCATGCCAAAGAGAGAATGGTAAAAGAGACAGAGTATGTTGCGGTATTAGCAGAAGAACAGGGTTTTGATGATGTTTTAAAAAATCCATATGTATTTGAAAAGTTAGAAGAAAAAATACAGGCTTCTATTGCATTTGTAGATGAAAAAAAGAAAGTTCAATATAGCGGAGGAGAACAGTCTGCTTTTAGCCAAGGGATAATTAAAGAACTTACTTCTGAAACAACGAAACAAAGAAATAAAGTCATTACGAAAGAAACAGAGCAGAATAATGAATTTTACCATGCGGTGTTCGTTCAAGATGTAGCAGGAAAACAAGGGTACATTTTGGTAAAAAGTACAATTGAGCCTTTGAAATCTGTTCATCAAAAAACATGGGGATTATTAATTATCGGATTTGTTATCGCTTGTCTCGTAGTCGTATTTTTAGGTATGAAAATTACAGGGCAATATATTAGGCCGATTGAATCCGTTACGAAAGTTGCTATCGAATTAGCGAAGGGAAATTATAAAGCACGCGCTTATGAGAGTCATTCGGATGAAACGGGAATGCTGAGTAAAGCGATTAATATTTTAGCCCGTAATTTACAAGAGATGACACTTGAGCAAGAAATGCAACAAGATCGTCTGCATACGTTAATTGAAAATATGGGAAGCGGAATGATTTTAATTGATAGTCGCGGTTATATAAACCTTGTAAACCGTTCGTATAAGGAGACTTTCCACGTAACAGATGAAGAATATTTAGATCGTTTATATTATGAGTCGTTTCATCATACAGAAATTATAGAGCTCGTGGAAGAAATCTTTATGACAGAAGTGAAAGTGCGTAAACAAATGTTATTGCCGCTTGGAATTGAGCGAAAGCATTTCGAAGTATATGGAGCACCGATTATCGGGACGAACCATGAATGGAAAGGGATTGTCCTTGTATTCCATGACATTACTGAGCTAAAGAAATTAGAACAAATGAGAAAAGACTTTTTAGCGAATGTTTCTCATGAACTAAAGACACCGATTACTTCTATTAAAGGTTTTTCAGAAACGCTCTTGGACGGTGCTATGGATAATAAAAAATTCTGCGAACATTTCTTGCACATTATTTTAAAAGAAAGTGAACGCATGCAAGGGTTAATTGAAGATTTATTAGATTTATCAAAGATTGAGCAACAAGGATTTAAATTGAGTATGGGGACCGTTGATATGAAGGGACTTCTTGAAGACATTCATATGGTGCTTGATAACAAAGCAGGAGAAAAGGAAATTTCTTTACAAGTAAATGCGCTAAAAGGAGTCTCGGTCATTGGAGATCCAAGTCGTTTGAAGCAAATCTTTATTAATTTAATGAATAACGCAATCGTATATACGCCGGCTGGAGGCGTTGTTTCTGTAGAATTAGCAGAAGATAAATATAATGCTTATATAAAAGTATCGGATACCGGAATTGGTATTAGTAAAGATGAAATTCCGCGTATTTTTGAACGCTTTTACCGAGTGGATAAAGCGAGAAGTAGAAATACTGGTGGTACAGGCCTTGGATTATCGATTGTAAAGCATTTAGTTGAGGCACATCACGGTACGATTACAGTGGATAGTGAAGTTGGGGAAGGGACAACATTTACAGTTGTTTTACCAAAATCAGCAACTGAAAAATAGGATGAAGGATATTTACAATATATTAACAATGGCTTAATTAAATATTAATAAAGGTCTGTTAATATAATACATGAAAACCCCTTCATCCAAGGAGTAATTTTGGACGAGAATAGTTATGCTGTTCTCGTCACTTCCCTTTTATGTTAGTAAACGTTTGTATATATAATAGAAAATAGCCGTTATTTTTCTTCTCTCTATTAGTCATGTTAATATAGAGAGAGGAAAGGAACGGTTTTTTTCTGTGAAAAAAATCATTTCAAATTTGTATGGGGAGGTTTCTGGTTTGGAAAAAAAGGTCGTATTAGTAGATGGTAATAATATCGCGTATCGTGCTTTCTTTGCACTACCGCTTTTAAATAACGACAAAGGTATACATACGAACGCAATTTACGGTTTTACAATGATGTTAATGAGAATATTAGAGGAAGAAAAACCAACGCATATGTTAGTAGCGTTTGATGCGGGTAAAACGACATTCCGTCATAAAACGTATAGTGAGTATAAAGGAGGACGTCAAAAGACTCCACCTGAATTATCAGAGCAATTCCCGTTTATTCGTGAGATGCTTGATGCATTCAACGTACCGCGTTATGAATTAGAAAATTATGAAGCGGATGACATTATGGGAACGTTAGCGAAAGAAGCGAGTGAACAAGGGTTTCATGTAAAAGTTATTTCAGGAGATAAAGACTTACTGCAACTTGTTTCAGATAATACACTCGTATGTATTCCTCGCAAAGGGATTACAGAAGTGGATGAATATACGAAAGAAGCTTTATTTGAGAAATACAGCTTATCACCAAAGCAAATTATCGATATGAAAGGTTTAATGGGAGACCAGTCAGATAATATTCCAGGTGTACCAGGAGTTGGCGAAAAAACTGCGATTAAATTGTTAACACAGTTTGAAACGGTCGAGGCAGTGTATGAAAATATAGATCAAGTAAGCGGGAAGAAATTAAAAGAAAAGCTAGAAGCAAATAAAGATCAAGCTCTTATGAGTAAAGATCTTGCAACTATTATTACAGATGCACCGATTACAGTGCATGTGGATGATATGGAGTATAAAGGGTATGAAGCAAGTGATGTCATTCCAATGTTCGAGAATTTAGGATTTACATCCCTTTTAAATAAATTAGGTGTTACGCCAGAAGAAACGACTCCAGCTGAATTAGATGATATTACATTTGATATTGTGGAAGAAGTTACAGAAGAAATGCTTCAGCAAGATAGTGCGCTTATCGTTGAAGTACAAGAAGATAACTATCATAGAGCGGACATTCAAGGTTTTGGTATTCAAAATGAAAATGGCTGTTACTTTATTCAAACAGACATTGCTCTTAAGTCAGACGCTTTTAAAGAGTGGCTTGCAGATGGAGAAATGAGAAAGTATACCTTTGATGCGAAGCGCGCAATCGTTGCACTTAAATGGAACGGGATAGATATGCAAGGGATTGACTTTGATCTATTAATCGCTGCTTATTTACTTGACCCGGCTGATACGGATAAAGATTTCCGTACTGTAGCAAAAATGAAAGAAACACATGCTGTGAAATCTGATGAAGAAGTTTACGGAAAAGGTGCGAAGCGTGCTGTTCCAGAGCTAGAAGTAGTAGCGGAGCATGTAGCTCGTAAAGTGCACGTATTATATGATGTAAAGCAAACATTCGTAGAAGAGTTACAAAAGAATGAGCAATATGAACTGTTTACAGAGTTAGAATTACCACTTGCGCGTGTATTAGCTGATATGGAAGTAAAAGGTGTAAAAGTTGATACGGAGCGTCTTCGTAATATGGGAGAAGAACTTGCAGGTAGATTAAAGGAAATGGAACAGGAAATTTATAAGCTTGCGGGAACAGAATTTAATATTAATTCACCGAAGCAGCTTGGTGTTATTCTGTTTGAGAACTTAAACTTACCAGTTATTAAAAAGACGAAAACAGGCTATTCTACATCAGCTGATGTACTAGAAAAGCTTATGGATCGCCATGAAATCATTCCAAACATTTTACATTATCGTCAATTAGGGAAACTAAATTCAACTTATATTGAAGGTTTATTAAAAGTTGTACATGAAGATTCATCTAAAATCCATACTCGTTTCAATCAAGTATTAACGCAAACAGGTCGATTAAGTTCAACGGATCCGAACTTGCAAAATATCCCGATTCGATTAGAAGAAGGAAGAAAGATTCGTCAGGCATTTGTTCCATCAGAAGAAGGATGGATTATGTACGCGGCAGATTATTCACAAATTGAACTTCGCGTATTAGCTCATATTGCAAATGATAAAGGGCTAGTTGAAGCGTTCCAACATGATATGGATATTCATACGAAAACAGCGATGGATGTATTTGGCGTTGAAAAAGATGAAGTAACTTCGAATATGAGACGACAAGCGAAAGCTGTTAATTTCGGAATTGTGTATGGTATTAGTGATTATGGTCTTTCACAAAACTTAGGAATTACAAGAAAAGCAGCAGCGGAATTTATTGAAAAGTATTTAGAAAGTTTCCCTGGTGTACAAGAATACATGAGTGACATCGTAAAAGATGCGAAACAAAAAGGATATGTGGCTACATTATTAAATCGCCGCCGTTATATTCCGGAAATTACGAGTCGTAATTTCAATTTACGTAGCTTTGCTGAGCGTACGGCTATGAATACACCAATTCAAGGGACTGCAGCAGATATTATTAAAAAAGCGATGATTATTATGGCAGACCGTCTAGAAGAAGAAGGATTACAGGCGCGTCTACTTCTGCAAGTACACGATGAATTGATATTTGAAGCGCCAAAAGAAGAAATTGAAAAATTAGAGAAGCTTGTACCAGAAGTAATGGAGCATGCAATTGAACTCGCAGTTCCGCTGAAAGTTGATTATTCTTACGGTCCAACTTGGTACGACGCAAAATAAGGAAGTGATGAAATGCCTGAATTACCAGAGGTTGAAAACGTCAGACGGACACTTGAAAATCTTGTGACAGGAAAAACAATTGAAGATGTTATTGTTACCTATCCAAAAATAGTAAAACGTCCGGATGATGCAGAAATCTTTAAAGAAATGCTAAGAGGCGAAAAGATTGAAAATATAAAGCGAAGAGGAAAGTTTTTGCTTTTATATGTAACGAATTATGTTATTGTTTCACATTTGCGTATGGAAGGTAAGTTTTTACTGCATCAAGAGGACGAGCCAATTGATAAGCATACACACGTCCGTTTCTTATTTACAGATGGAACTGAACTACATTATAAAGATGTGAGGAAGTTTGGTACGATGCATCTCTTTAAGAAAGGTGAAGAATTGAATCAAATGCCTCTTGCTGATTTAGGTCCGGAGCCGTTTGATGCTGAATTGACACCGCAGTATTTACAAGAAAGATTGCAAAAGACCAATCGTAAAATAAAAGTCGTATTATTAGACCAGCGTCTTTTAGTAGGGCTTGGAAATATATATGTAGATGAAGTTTTATTCCGTTCTCAAATTCATCCGGAACGAGAAGCTTCGTCTTTAACAGCAGAAGAAATTGAACGAATTTACGAGGCGACTGTTACAACGTTAGGTGAAGCAGTGAAGCGAGGCGGAAGTACAATTCGAACGTATATGAATTCGCAAGGGCAAATTGGCTCATTCCAAGAACTTCTAAATGTATACGGAAAAAAAGGAGAACCATGTGTGACTTGCGGTACGATATTAGAAAAAACAGTTGTTGGCGGAAGAGGAACGCATTACTGCCCGATTTGTCAGCCGAGAATATAGAAAAGAGATAACATCGGATAGGCATTTGTCATATACATACAGCAGGGCTATGTATAAGGGAGGAGCTTACCGATGTACCTTTATTTATCTCTTATTTTATTAGCTTTTACATTAAGCTTAGATAGCTGTAGTGTAGGGCTAACATATGGTTTAAGAAGCGTAAGAATTCCACTAAGATCAATTATAATTATCGGAATGTGTTCAGCGGCTGTTATGCTTGTTTCAATGGGAATTGGACATATGATCGCGAAAATATTTTCACCTGTTATCGCAACGCGTATCGGTGGGCTTGTTCTTATTGGAATAGGAATTTGGGTATTATACCAATTTTTTCGAAGTGAGAAAAAAGAAGAACCAAAGCAAGAGGAGAAGGTTTGGAAATTAGAAATTGCTTCGCTCGGGCTAGTGATTCAAATTTTACGGAAACCGACTGTTGCAGATTTTGATAAATCAGGCACCATTTCTGCAGGAGAAGCGTTACTTCTTGGTATCGCTCTTTCTATAGATTCGTTCGGTGCTGGAATTGGTGCATCTTTATTAGGGTATGCGCCCGCTATGATGGCAATATTGGTTGCGGTTATGAGTTCTTTGTTTTTATTTATTGGAATGAAACTTGGAACGGTTTTATCGAATATGAAATGGTTACAAAAATTTACATTCCTGCCTGGGGTATTACTCATTATTATTGGAATTTGGAAAATGTAAGTATGGGCGTGGAACATTAGTTTCGCGCCTTTTATATTGTGAGGAGGATTATGATGACAGTAGTAATTGGATTAACGGGAGGCATTGCAAGTGGAAAAAGTACAGTGTCTCAAATGTTTCGTGAACTGAGTATACCAGTTATTGATGCGGATATTATTGCAAGAGAAGTTGTAGAGCGAGGAAAACCAGCATATAACAAAATAGTAGAAGTGTTTGGAACGGAAGTATTACAAGAAGATGGAGAATTGGATCGGGCGAAATTAGGAAGTGTCGTTTTCTATAATGAAGAAAAACGATTGCAGTTAAATAAAATTGTTCATCCTGCAGTGCGTGAGGAAATGAATACACAAAAGGAAAAGTACATAAAGGAAGGTATGCAAGCGGTTGTGTTAGATATACCTCTCTTATTTGAAAGTAAATTAACAAGTCTCGTGGACCGTGTTTTAGTTGTAGCGGTTAAGCCACATACACAATTAAAACGTTTAATGAAACGAAATAATTTTTCAGAAGAAGAAGCAACAGCTCGTATTCAATCTCAAATGCCGTTAGAAGAAAAAGTGAAAAATGCAGATGAAGTGATAAATAATGATGGCACAATTATGGGAACGAAAACACAATTACAGGTGATTTTAAAGAATTGGAACATTATTGACTAAAAAATTGTGAAATTAATGAAAATGCTTAGTGACATATCCCCTTTTTGTGTTATACTATTATTGGGATTGGAGATAAATAGTATAACGCATTCAAGGGGGATAACATATTATGACTCGTGTGGCAATTAATGGATTTGGACGTATTGGGAGAATGGTATTTCGTCAGGCAATAAAAGAAAGCGCATTCGAAATTGTAGCAATCAATGCAAGCTATCCATCTGAAACGTTAGCACATTTAATTAAATATGATACAGTTCACGGCAAGTTTGACGGAACAGTAGAAGCATTTGAAGATCACTTATTAGTTGATGGAAAAATGATTCGCCTTTTAAACAACCGCGATCCAAAGGAATTGCCTTGGACAGATTTAGGTGTTGAAGTTGTAATTGAAGCAACTGGTAAATTTAATTCAAAAGAAAAAGCAATTCTTCATGTTGAAGCTGGAGCGAAAAAAGTTATTTTAACAGCGCCTGGTAAGAATGAAGATGTAACAATTGTAGTTGGTGTGAACGAAGACCAACTAGATATTACAAAACATACTGTTATTTCAAATGCATCTTGCACAACAAACTGTTTAGCGCCTGTTGTTAAGGTGTTAGATGAGCAGTTTGGAATTGAAAACGGTTTAATGACAACTGTTCATGCTTATACAAATGACCAAAAAAATATTGATAACCCACATAAAGATTTAAGAAGAGCACGTGCTTGCGGACAATCGATCATTCCGACAACGACAGGTGCTGCGAAAGCGCTTGCAAAAGTTCTTCCGCACTTAAACGGAAAACTTCATGGTATGGCACTTCGTGTACCAACGCCAAACGTGTCTCTTGTTGACTTAGTAGTAGATGTAAAGCGTGATGTGACAGTTGAAGCTATTAATGAAGCATTCAAAACTGTTGCAAACGGTGCGTTAAAAGGCATTGTAGAATTCAGCGAAGAGCCTTTAGTATCTATTGACTTTAATACAAATACACACTCAGCAATTATTGATGGTTTATCTACAATGGTAATGGGTGATCGTAAAGTGAAAGTACTTGCTTGGTATGATAACGAGTGGGGCTACTCTCGTCGTGTTGTAGATCTTGTAACGTTAGTTGTTGACGAATTAGCGAAACAAAAAAATGTGCAACATATTTAAGTGAATAAGGGAGAGGGCAAGTGGATATTTGCCTTCTTTTTTTATTTTTTTCTGAAAAGGAAAAAAATTATATAAGTATATTTTTGAAAGTGGACATACCACGAAACGTTGTGATTACTGTATTTGTGAATCGTTTATTTTTTTTAGGGAAAAGTAAAGAGGAAAATATGACAGAAAATCGAAAAAACTGTTGTTGCAAAATGAAAATAAACAAAGTATACTAACACTCGTAAACTTAAGAGCTGAGGTACGTAGTCACTACTTAAAGGGTTAGGACCTCTCTGGACTAACTTTCCCCCGTGGTAGTGGAGCAAGCCAAATTGCAAATTAGTTTTCAATTCGAACAGTTAGAATAAATTTACAAGGGGGAACTGTAGAATGGATACTATGGATACGATGGGTCGTCACGTAATCGCTGAACTTTGGGATTGCGATTTCGACAAGCTTAATGACATGCCGTATATTGAACAATTATTTGTGGATGCAGCACTGAGAGCTGGTGCTGAAGTGCGTGAGGTTGCTTTCCATAAATTTGCACCACAAGGTGTAAGTGGAGTAGTAATTATCTCGGAATCACATTTAACAATTCATAGCTTTCCGGAGCACGGTTACGCAAGTATTGATGTTTATACTTGTGGGGATCGTATTGATCCAAATGTTGCTGCAGAATATATTGCAGAAGGTTTAAACGCGAAAACGCGTGAGAGCATCGAGCTTCCTCGAGGCACTGGTAGCTTCGAAATTAAGCAGAGAGAAACAAAAGCTCTTTAAAAAAGAACATAATTGATTTAAAATGTAAAGAGGTGTATAATGCACCTCTTTTTTAGTTTATAAAAAAGGAAAAATATAACGTACTCGTTAGTGAGATAAATTGAGCTCTTACGAATAAGTTAGCACCCCATCTACCATCTTATTTTTGAAAACGAGATGATAAAATAATGTGCTTAAACTTAAAGTGGTAAGAGAGTTAGAATGAGTTATATAATATTGTATATATATTGTCAGATGAAGTAAGTAGAGAAAAAATAAAGAGTATAGTGTAAAGGAGTGAATATATTGCGTTGTCCATCCTGTTCGCATAATGGTACAAGAGTGTTAGATTCGCGTCCGGTAGACGAGGGGCGCTCTATTCGAAGAAGGAGAGAGTGTGAAAGTTGTTTAAGTCGCTTTACGACATTTGAAAGAGTAGAAGAGTCACCTCTTATCGTTGTAAAAAAAGAAGGCACACGAGAAGAGTTTAATAAAGAAAAGATTTTGCGCGGCTTAATTAAAGCGTGCGAAAAAAGACCAGTATCTTTAAGACAATTAGAAGAAGTAACTCAAAGTGTGGAACGTGAACTTCGTAATTTAGGTATATCAGAAGTGAAAAGTGATATGATTGGTGAAATTGTTATGGAAGAACTGCGTGATATTGATGATGTTGCTTACGTGCGTTTTGCTTCTGTATATCGCCAATTTAAAGATTTAAATGTATTTATTGAAGAATTAAAAGATATACTGCAAAAAGAAAGAGAGTAGAAGTTGTATTTTATTCTCTTTACATACCGTAAGTAATGAGATAAGAGAGCTAGAAGCGAAAGCTAATAGCTCTTTTTCGCTAAGAAATTATATAATGAAGATAGAACGAATGAAGTAGAGGATAGATTGGATGAGAGAAAGGAAAAGCAAGAATGGAAAAACAGTCATGGATGGAGCTATTGCCAATTGATCGTTATAAAGTAAGTGCGAAAGGGTTACTGCATAATTACGACCGAAAAGTGTTAACGATG
This sequence comes from Bacillus sp. FSL M8-0063, assembly GCF_038005545.1. Classification (NCBI taxonomy): domain Bacteria; kingdom Bacillati; phylum Bacillota; class Bacilli; order Caryophanales; family Bacillaceae; genus Bacillus; species Bacillus sp. FSL M8-0063. The sequence continues at coordinate 4,084,884 of NZ_JBBOTJ010000001.1, read as the reverse complement.
TTGTATCAGCCGTTAATAGGTAGTAGAGCTTTTAGCTTGTACATGACACTATGGGGAGAGTTAGAGCAAGATCGTGTGTTTGGAAAAGAGAATACACACCATTCCCTTATGGTGACCATGCAAATGCAGCTTCCCGAAATATATGAGGAACGAGTAAAGTTAGAAGCAATTGGGCTTTTGAAGGTATATATTAAGAAAGAAAAAGATATTCGAATGTTTATATACGAATTGCAACCACCTTTATCTCCGAAGCAGTTTTTTGATGATATTGTGTTAAGCATCTTTTTATACAATCGATTGAGTCGGACAAAATATAATCAAGTAAAGCAATATTTCTTAGAAGAAGAATTTGATTTTGCTTCTTATGAAAATGTTACGCGTTCTTTCAATGATGTGTTTGGTTCGTTTAATCCAGGACAGCTTGAGCATGCGCAAGAAGATCTTCGTATTCCAAAAACGACAGCTATGCCAAGTAACGAGAAGGGAGACTCTCCAAAAGTTTGGAATGATTTCTTTGATTTCTCCTTATTTGTAGATGGCTTGTCCGCTCTTGTCCCTAAAAAGGCGATTACAGATCAAGTGCGAGAATGTGTCATTACACTTGCTTACGTGTACGATGTAGATGTGTTATCGATGCAAAATATCGTTCTTGGTACGGTGACAGAGATGCAGACAATTGATATCGAAAGGCTTAGAAAAGGAGCACGTGATTGGTATCAGTTCGAAAACGGTCAAGCGTTACCTGTATTAAGTGAAAGAGTACAACCTCACGCTGCACGTATGATGGAAGGAAAAGAGCCTTCTACGCAAGAAGAGATGTTAATCAAACAGCTAGAGGAAATCTCACCAAAACAACTATTAAAAGAAATCTCTGGTGGTGCAGAGGCGACAAAGGCTGACTTGCAGATCGTTGAAGATGTAATGATCAATCAAAAATTAACGCCAGGTGTTGTGAATGTACTTATTTATTACGTTATGCTACGCTCAGATATGAAGCTTGCGAAAACGTATGTGGAGAAAATTGCTGGGCATTGGGCACGTAAAAAGGTCGGTACAGTAGCTGAAGCAATGGCGTTAGCGAAAGAAGAGAATCGTCAATATCAAGAATGGGCTGAGACGAAGAAAAAAGGCCGTACGTCGAAGAAAACGATAAGAAAAGAAATGGTACCAGATTGGCTGAAAGAAGAGCCGAAAGAACAAGAGAAAGAAACAGTGAAGAAAGATGTAAGTAAGAAAAAAGATGCAAGTACGTTAGATGATGAACGAAAACGACTAGAAGAAGTGTTAAAAAAATATAAGCGTGATTAATAGAAGAGAATGAACGCTCTTTGAGGTGAGAAAATGGAGCATATTCAAAATTCATTTGCAAAGTTAATGGAAAATAAAAATTTTAAAAATAGATATGAAGTATTAAAGGCGGAAGTAATGGCACATCCGCGTGTGAAAGAATTTATAGACGAACATCAAGGTGAAGTAACAACTTCTATGATTGAGCGCAGCCTTGTGAAGTTATACGAATATATTGGACAAAGTGTAGGTTGCGCAGATTGTCCGGATCTAGGTTCGTGTAAAAACATGCTGCAAGGATATGAGCCAAAGCTCGTTATCCAAGGGAAGATGATTGATATTCAATACGATCGTTGCGTTAGAAAAGTAGCATATGACGAGAGAAAGAAATATGAAAAACTCGTTCAAAGTGTATATATGCCAACTGACATTTTACAGGCAACGATGGAAAACTTAGATCCTTCAGATTTAGATGCGCGTATTGATGCAATTGGTGCAGCCAATGAATTTTTAAGTACATATGAACCTGGTAAAAAAGTACAAGGTTTATATTTGTACGGTAAATTTGGTGTAGGGAAAACGTATTTGTTAGGAGCAATGGCGAATGAGCTTGCTCAAAAGAAAATAAGTTCGATGCTCGTATACTTCCCTGAATTTTTACGTGAAATTAAAAGTTCGATTCAAGATAATTCGATTGGGGAAAAGATTGATGCGGTGAAACGCGTACAAGTTTTAATGCTAGATGATATCGGAGCAGAAGCGATGTCAAGCTTTGTGCGTGACGATGTGCTTGGTGCAATTTTGCAATTCCGTATGTTAGAAAACTTACCGACGTTCTTTACGTCTAACTTTGATTTCAAGGAATTGGAACATCATTTAACGTATACACAGCGTGGTGAAGCAGAACAAATGAAAGCAGCACGTATTATGGAACGAATTAAATATTTAGCGAAGCCAATTCCGATTGGCGGAAAAAACCGACGTCATAAGTAAAGAGTAAGCTGAAAAGCTTGCTCTTTTTTGTTTTGAACACTTTTCAGACTAGGTGAATTGCAAAACGAAAAACTTCTTATAGAAAATTCATTGTAGCTTGTATCATTTTTTTCTCCCTCCCTTAATATATATAAAATTAGCAAGCCGTATTGAGTGGATTTTCTAACGATAGGAAATGTAATTCTACTAAGAGTGAACTTCCACGGGACGGACTCTTATAGGATTTGTAACGTATAGATACAATCCTTTAGAGCAGGGATAAAAGGGGGGACAAAAGTGATTGAAATTTGCTTCGAAGAAAAAAATGATGCTATGCATGTATATAGACAACTATTGAAAAGAGCGGAACTGTTATATAAGGAAACGAGTGTGTATTTACAGGAACAAAAAGTGGTGATTCACATACCAGTATGTGAATCGAATTATATTGAAAAGATTTTATTGCCAGTAATGGTATATTTCATTGTGAATGTAAAGCAAAATGAGTGGATTTATACAATCTTAAAAGAGAAGTTTTTTTATGAAGAAGAGGAAGAGTGTCATCAAATATTGCATATGGCACAAGAGATTTTAAAGGGAAGAAGAAAAGAGATTGCTCGAGAATTAACACGTCACACATTTGAATCATATATTAAATCTTCTTTAAATAACTGGCTTTGTGATCCGCTTTCGTTCTCGTTTTCATCATATGTTCGTTTTCGCCTTCGTACATATAGGGAAATGGTAGCTAAGCTTGCTGGAGTGTCGATTGATGAGTATAAGTTGGAACAAGAATATCAAATGTTTATTGAGACGCTAAGGCAACAAGTACGTAGCCGAAAATCACGTTTGTCCTGTGTGCATCTTATTTTTGATGAAAGCTTTATTTTCTATGACGATAAAGGTAGACGTTTAAAACAGGAGAAATTGGTCCAATATATAGATGAGGAATTATTAAAGCAAAAGGATGTATATATTGATACGAAAGTAATTGCACCACTTCTTTCTATTTCGCCGAAAAAAATTTATTTATATACGAAAGAACAAGACCATAATATGATTATTACTTTGCGAAATGTATTTCAAGAACGGGTCCAATTACATGGATTACATGAGTTTGAGCGCAATGTGAAAAATTTAAAAAATAAAGGTAACGCCCTTGATTTTCTAAGTTTTTGAGCATATAATTACCTACATAAATGAAATATATTGAAATGTCATGATGAGGACATGAGTAGTTTTCTACGATTTTCAGAGAGGGAAGCCTTAGGGTGTGAGCTTCCTAGTACGGGATTATTACTTACCACCTCTAAACTTTAGCAGTGAACGTTTTTTTCTAGTAATTGCTAACGGACAACACCGTTATGTTGAACTTGAGCAATTAACAATAATGTTAATTGGAACAAGGGTGGAACCACGAATTCAACACTCGTCCCTTTTTACGGGATGAGTGTTTTTTATTTTGAAAAAAAGAGGAGTGACCAGTGATGGCAGATGTAGTTAAAATTACTTTCCCTGATGGAGCTGTGAAGGAGTTTCCAAAAGGCGTAACAACTGAAGAAATCGCAGCTTCTATTAGCCCAGGCTTAAAGAAAAAAGCTGTGGCTGGAAAATTAAACGATGAGATGATCGATCTTGTTACACCAATCGAAGAAGATGGTGCAGTTTCTATTATTACATTAGATTCTGAAGATGGCTTATATATTTTACGCCATTCAACAGCCCACCTATTAGCACAAGCGTTAAAACGTTTATATAAAGATGCTAAGCTTGAGCTTGGTATTGGTCCAGTAATTGAAAATGGCTTCTACTACGATATTGATATGGAAGAAGCAATTACAGTTGAAGACTTCAAGAAAATCGAAAAAGAAATGCAAAAAATCGTGAACGAAAACTTAGAAATCGTTCGTCATGAAGTACCACGTGCAGAAGCACTTCGTCGCTTTGAAGAAATCGGCGATGAGTTAAAATTAGATTTAATTAACGATCTTCCAGAAGATGCAGTTATTTCAATCTATGAACAAGGCGAATTCTTCGACCTTTGCCGTGGTGTTCACCTTCCATCTACAGGGAAAATTAAAGTATTTAAATTATTAAGCGTTGCGGGTGCTTACTGGCGCGGCGATAGCAATAATAAAATGCTACAACGTATTTACGGTACTGCATTCGTTAAGAAAGCAGAATTAGATGAGCACTTACGTATGCTTGAAGAAGCGAAAGAGCGCGATCACCGTAAATTAGGTAAAGAATTAAAACTATTTACTAATAGCCAAAAAGTAGGACAAGGTTTACCACTTTGGTTACCAAAAGGTGCAACTATCCGCCGCATTATCGAGCGTTACATCGTTGATAAAGAAGCAAGCTTAGGCTATGATCACGTATACACTCCAGTACTAGGAAGCAGAGAGCTTTATGAAACTTCTGGTCACTGGAATCACTACCGTGATGGTATGTTCCCATCAATGGAAATGGATAATGAAGAGTTAGTACTTCGTCCGATGAACTGCCCTCACCACATGATGGTTTATAAAAATGATATTCACAGCTACCGTGAATTACCAATCCGTATTGCGGAACTTGGAACAATGCACCGCTATGAAATGTCTGGAGCATTATCTGGATTACAACGTGTACGTGGAATGACTTTAAATGATGCGCACATTTTCGTTCGCCCAGATCAAATTAAAGAAGAGTTAAAACGTGTTGTAAACTTAACTCTAGAAGTGTACAAAGATTTCGGTTTAGAGAACTATTCATTCCGTCTATCTTATCGTGACCCAGCTGATACTAAAAAGTACTATGCTGATGATGAGATGTGGGAAAAAGCACAAGGTATGTTAAAAGAAGCTATGGATGAAATGGGTCTTGATTACTATGAAGCTGAAGGTGAAGCGGCATTCTACGGTCCAAAACTTGACGTTCAAGTTCGTACTGCTCTTGGAAAAGACGAAACACTTTCAACTGTACAATTAGACTTCTTACTTCCAGAACGCTTTGAATTATCTTACGTTGGTGAAGACGGTAAACAACATCGTCCAGTTGTAATTCACCGTGGTGTTGTATCAACTATGGAACGTTTCGTAGCCTTCTTAATTGAAGAATACAAAGGTGCATTCCCAACTTGGTTAGCTCCAGTTCAAGCGCAAGTAATTCCAGTTTCTCCGCAAGTACATTTAGACTATGCGAAGAAAGTACAAGATGAATTACGTCGTGCTGGTATCCGTGTTGAATTAGATACTCGTGAAGAGAAAATTGGTTACAAAATCCGTGAAGCACAAATGCAAAAAATCCCGTACATGCTTGTAGTAGGTGACAATGAAGTAACTGAAAACGGCGTAAACGTACGTAAATACGGTGAACAAAAATCAGAAACAATTGCATTAGATGCTTTTGTTGATATGATTAAAGTAGAAGGAAAACGATAAGACAGAGCCGCGGTATACCGCGGCTTTCGTATGTATTATAAAAAAGAAAAACTAGAAAAAATAACCAAACTATACTTATCATAAAAAAGTATTGCAAGTATGTTAGTTGTTTGTTACAATATTTCTTGTTGTTAGTAAAAAACATTGCGTCTTCTTGACAGACGTCATGTCCTATGATAAACTCATCAAGGATAATAGAATATTGTTTTGTGGAACAAGTAGAAGCACCCGCTTCTCACCTGATGGACGCATTCGCAGTTTACAGGTAAATGTATTTCTTACTTAAGAATTTACAAGTGTGGGTGTCGTATGCCCGCACTTTTTTTGTCGGGTTCTATGACTACAAAAGATGTTCTGAAAAAACCTTGGAGGTGGCTTACTATTAGCAAGGATATGATGATTAACGAGCAAATTCGTGCACGTGAAGTACGTTTAGTTGGTGCAAATGGCGATCAACTTGGAATCAAGTCTCGTAATGACGCTTTAGACTTAGCTGCAAATCTTAATCTTGATTTAGTATTAGTTGCTCCAAATGCGAAACCGCCAGTATGCCGCATTATGGACTACGGTAAATTCCGCTTTGAGCAACAGAAGAAAGAAAAAGAACAGCGCAAAAATCAAAAAGTAATTAGCATGAAAGAAGTTCGTTTAAGTCCAACAATTGATGAACATGACTTTAACACAAAACTTCGTAATGCTATCAAGTTTTTAGAGAAAGGCGACAAGGTTAAAGCGTCAATTCGCTTTAAAGGACGTGCCATTACTCATAAAGAAATCGGTCAACGTGTTTTAGATCGCTTCTCAGAAGCTTGTGCTGAAGTTAGTACAATTGAATCTAAGCCTAAAATGGAAGGACGTAGTATGTTCTTAGTTTTAGCACCGAAAAACGATAAGTAATAGATAGAGGAGGAAATACCTATGCCTAAACAAAAAACTCATCGCGGCTCTGCAAAGCGTTTCAAAAAGACTGGATCAGGTAAACTGAAACGTTCTCACGCTTACACAAGCCATTTATTCGCTAACAAATCTACAAAAGCTAAACGTAAACTACGTAAAGCTGGTGTAGTAAGCGCTGGTGACTTCAAACGCATTCGTCAAATGCTTGACAACTTAAAATAAGTTCGGCTGATATATAGAACAATTAGGAGGTAATATTATGCCAAGAGTAAAAGGTGGTACAGTTACTCGTCAACGTCGTAAAAAAGTTATAAAATTAGCAAAAGGTTACTACGGTTCTAAGAGTACATTATTCAAGGTTGCTAACCAACAGGTTATGAAATCTCTAATGTATGCATTCCGTGACCGTCGTCAAAAGAAACGTGACTTCCGTAAATTATGGATTACACGTATCAACGCAGCAGCTCGTATGAATGGTCTTTCTTACAGCCGCTTAATGCACGGTCTTAAAAATGCTGGCATCGAAGTTAACCGCAAGATGCTTGCTGACTTAGCTGTTCATGACGAAAAAGCTTTCGCTGAATTAGCAACAGTTGCAAAAAACAACATTAACTAATTAATTAGTTGAAACCTTAGAAGATTTTTCTTCTAAGGTTTTTTTATTTGTATGCAAAGAGAAGTATGTCGTTATCGATATGACAAAATCAATATAAAAGCTATAGCGATATAGAAGAATATATATATGAAGCTAGGAGAATTCTCCTGGCTTTTTTCAATTATCCCCCTTTGGAAAGAAGAGTATCTTTCCTACCTGAAACGACACTGCTATAATGGAAAGATGATATGGAACTTTCATCAGATAAAATAAATTTTTTATCAGTGGACAATCCCCGGATAATGATTAACTATCACCAATCGGAGTGAACAATCTAATAGTGATGATTGAAACGTATTTGTAAATTAAGGACAAGCTATTTTGTAAAGAGGTAAATGGCTGACTTATTAATAAGAAACGAAAAATAATAATGAACTTTGAGATGAAACAACATTGTTGCGTAAAATGCGATGTTGGAGGAGGACAATAGAATGGACTTACTACAACTATTTAAATTACAAAAAGAATTAGATGACCGTATTGTGAAAGAGCATGATTTACAACCGAAAAAGTTGTTAAAAGAAAAAATGTTAGCTCTTCTTGTAGAAATTGGAGAACTTGCAAATGAAACACGTTGTTTTAAATATTGGAGCAACAAACCAGCATCAGAACGTGAAGTAATATTAGAAGAATACGTAGATGGATTGCATTTTATCTTATCAATCGGAATTGATTTAGGTATTGATAAAAACTTCCTATTCTATAAATGTGCACAAACGAATAAAACACAAGTAGAAATTTTCTTAGACACATATGCGAAAGTAATTCGTTTTACAGATCAACCATCTATTACGAACTATATTGAATTATTTACAAGCTATCTTCGACTTGGACAAGCGCTAGAGTTTGAGCAAGAAGAGATTGAAAAGGCATATTTAGATAAAAATGAAGTAAATCATCAGCGTCAAACACAAGGATACTGATTTAATTTTTGAATATTTCAATTTCCTTTTGTATAATGAAGTGACTGAAGAAAAAGGAGGGTGTTGGCAATGACAAAATTAGACGCGACATTGACAATGCTAAAAGAATTAACAGATGCTCGTGGTATTGCGGGTAACGAGCGTGAACCACGCGAAGTAATGAAGAAATATATTGAGCCGTTTGCGGACGAACTTTCTACTGATAATTTAGGAAGCTTAGTTGCGAAAAAAGTAGGGGAAGAAAACGGCCCGAAAATTATGGTTGCAGGTCATTTAGATGAAGTCGGCTTTATGATTACGCAAATTGATGACAAAGGTTTCCTTCGTTTCCAAACAGTTGGTGGCTGGTGGTCACAAGTTATGCTTGCGCAGCGCGTGACAATTGTAACACGTAAAGGAGATGTAACAGGTGTAATTGGTTCAAAACCACCGCACATCTTATCTCCAGAAGCGCGTAAAAAACCAGTTGAAATTAAAGACATGTTCATCGATATTGGTGCTTCTAGCCAAGAGGAGGCAATGGAGTGGGGCGTACGACCAGGAGATCAAGTTGTACCTTACTTTGAATTCCAAGTGATGAAAAATGAAAAAATGTTACTTGCAAAAGCATGGGATAACCGAATTGGTTGTGCAATTGCAATTGACGTATTAAAACAATTAAAAGATGAAAAGCATCCAAACGTTGTATACGGCGTAGGGACTGTACAAGAAGAAGTTGGTCTTCGTGGTGCGAAAACATCTGCGAACTATATTAAACCAGATATCGCATTCGCAGTAGATGTTGGTATCGCTGGTGACACACCAGGTGTAACGGCAAAAGAAGCGCAAAGTAAAATGGGTGATGGACCACAGATCATTTTATATGATGCTTCTGTTATTGGACATACAGGTTTACGTGACTTTGTAGTTGATGTTGCTGACGAATTACAAATCCCGTATCAATATGATTCAGTAGCGGGCGGTGGAACGGATGCAGGTGCCATTCATATTGCTGTAAATGGTATTCCGTCTATGGCAATTACGATTGCAACGCGCTACATTCATTCTCATGCGGCAATGTTACACCGTGATGACTATGAAAATGCAGTGAAGTTAATTGTAGAAGTTATTAAACGTCTTGATAAAGAGGCTGTACATAACATTACATTTAATTAATAGAAAAAGCGAAGGAGGTTCTCCTTCGCTTTTTTATGTTTTAAAAAGGTCGTTCTAATCCTGCAGCAGTATGAGCTCCTAAAATAATTAAACGAGTTAATTGCATGGCCATAAAATGCGGGGTATAAATCATCCCTCTTTTTAACCATGACATAATCATCCCGATATGAGCTCCTGTCACATAACTAATTAAAATATCACGAGGAACCATAAGATCTTTATCATCTGGCTGTGAAATAGACAAGCTTAATGTTAAATGTGTTTGTATTGTTTTCATCATTTTATAAGAGTAGTTTCCAGCGGCTTTATCACCAAGCATAACGTTATAGAAGTTCACATTTTCTGCGATATGTTCGAACAAAGCCAAAAATGTCGGATGTGGTGAATCAAATGTAAGTTGAAACTCTTCTTTATTTCTATTTTTCGGCTTAATAACTTCTGTTAATTTCTCTAACATTTCTTCGATGCTTTTGTCTAATAGGTCATATTTATCATGGTAATGGCTATAAAACGTAGCACGATTTACGGGAGCACGTTCTGCAATATGTTGAACAGTTACATCATCAAATCCTTTTTCGCCTACTAAAGCGACAAAAGCATCCTGTATGAGTTGTCTCGTCCGCTTTACACGTGGATCATTTGTATTTTTAATAGACATTTTTACTTCCCCTCGTTTAATTTTTTATACTTAAACAACATATAGGTATTATATTGTTGTTTAAGCGACATTTCATACGTAAATTGTCGGTTGTAGATTCAAAATAATTATTTATAATTATAAACGATAGTCCTTCAGAAATCAGCACCGCTCGCAGGTAGATAAATTTCGATTTACACCGCAGATGGTGTGATTTTTTTGTTTAAAAGTTAATATAATTAACAATTAAACAGTCTAAACAATAAGGACGTAAATAGTTTAGAAAAAAATTATATGCGATATAAGGAGAGGAATGCAATGAATCAGTTTCGAAGAATGGTGATTATTAACATTATCACATTAATTGTACTAGTTGGCGGCGGTATTGGCGGTTATTACTATTACAATCAAGCGGAAAATTATTTAAAAACAGAAAATGCAAAAATTGATGGAAAAGTAATTCCAATTGCATCACCAGTAGCAGGTAAATTAACTGACTGGAAAGCTGAAGTAGGAAAGAACTACAACGAGAATGACAAATTAGGTGCTGTTACTGTAGCGGCAGCAAATGGAGAACAAACAGTAGACGTAACAATTCCGCAAAATGCAACAGTTGTACAATCAAACGCGACGACAAATGCTTTCGTTGGAGCAGGTAGCCCAATTGCTTACGCATTTGATATGAACAATTTATGGGTAACAGCAAACATTGAAGAAACAGATGTTGACGATGTACAAAAAGGTCAAGATGTAGATGTGTATGTAGATGCATACCCAGATACAACGTTATCAGGAAAAGTAGAGCAAGTTGGATTAACAACAGCGAATACATTCTCTATGTTACCATCAAGCAACGCAACAGCGAACTATACGAAAGTAACACAGGTAGTACCAGTTAAAATTTCTTTAGATCATAGTAAATCAGTAAATATTGTTCCTGGAATGAATGTGTCAGTTCGTATTCATAAGTAAGGGGGAGATGAGATGTCCTCAATTGCAATTGCAGGATATGCACTATTTTGTATAATCGTCTTCTTCCTTGTAAATCGTCTTTTACGAAAGAAAAAAACGAATGTGGGAGAAGAACAAGTCCCAGCCGTAAATAAAATAGAAGTAAGTAAGGTAGAAACAGAAGAGAAAGAAATTGAACGAAAGCAAGAAGCAGAAATTTCTAATGTAGTTGAGTTAGAAACAGGAAAGCAAGAAGAAGTAAAACAAGAAAAAGAAGTGCCAAAAAAACAAATGTCTACGCCTGTAGAAAATGTGAACGTAAAAGCAGTTGTAGCTGTATTAATTCTCGGCATGTTCGTTTCTATTTTAAACCAAACAATTATTAATGTTGCATTGCCTCCATTAATGAATGAATTTAACGTATCAACTTCAACAGCACAATGGTTAATTACAGGTTTCATGCTTGTAAATGGTATTTTAGTACCGATTAGTGCCTTTTTAGTTTCACGATTTACGTATCGTAAATTATTCGTAGCGGCAATGTTATTCTTCACGGTAGGATCTATCATTTGTGCTATTTCAGGAAACTTTACAATGATGATGACGGGCCGCGTTATTCAGGCGGTGGGTGCAGGTATTTTAATGCCGGTTGGTATGAATATTTTCATGACATTATTCCCGCCTCATAAGCGCGGAGCAGCGATGGGATTACTAGGTGTAGCGATGATTTTAGCACCAGCTATTGGACCAACTGTAACAGGTTGGGTGATTGAAAACTATAGCTGGAACTTAATGTTCTACGGAATGTTTGTAATTGGTTTAATTATTACGTTCCTATCTTTAAAATTCTTTACACTAGCTCAGCCGGTATCTAAAACGAAGTTAGATGTATTCGGTGTTGTTAGTTCAAGTATTGGACTAGGTAGCTTATTGTATGGATTTAGTGAAGCAGGAAATAATAGCTGGACTAGTGCAGAGGTTGTTATTTCACTTATCATTGGTGTAGTAGGTATTGCGGTATTTATTTGGAGAGAGCTAACAACGGACAATAAAATGCTTGATTTACAAGTGTTTAAATACCCAGTATTTACTTTTACTTTAGTAATTAATGCAATTGTTACGATGGCATTATTCGGAGGTATGTTATTGCTTCCAGTATATCTGCAAAACATTCGCGGTTTCACACCGATAGAATCAGGTTTATTACTACTTCCAGGATCATTAATTATGGGGATCATGGGACCTATTGCAGGTAAACTATTTGATAAGTATGGTATTCGTCCGTTAGCAATTGTCGGTTTAGCCATTACAACGTTTGCGACATATGAATTCACAACGTTATCGATGGATACACCGTATAGCGTTATTATGACGGATTATATTATACGTTCAATTGGTATGTCATTCATTATGATGCCAATTATGACAGCAGGTATGAACGCACTGCCGATGAAATTAATTTCTCACGGTACAGCAACGCAAAATACGTCAAGACAAGTAGCTGGTTCAATTGGAACAGCGATATTAATTACACTTATGACGCAGCAAACGACTGCTCACGTAGCAGATTACGGCAACATGTTAACAACGTCAAACCCAATTTTAGTTGATAAAGTACACGGTATGGGCCAAAGTTTAGCAGCGATTGCCGGATCAGCGCAAGCAGGAGATGCGATGAGCACGCAACTATTATTTGGACAAATTTCAAAGCTATCTGCAATTAACGGTATTAACGATGCCTTCTTAATTGCGACAATATTAGCTGGTATTGCTTGGGTGTTATCGTTCTTCTTACCGTCAGGCAATAAACCAAATAGAAAAGCAGGGAATTAATTTCCCTGCTTTTTGTCTTGTTAAAGAGTGAGATATAAAAAATGATAACCAGTTACGGAGCACAGCCCTGTTATAAACAAAATTGTCCCCATAGCACGAATACTTGATATTTGTCTTCCACTTATAATAGCTAATAGTCCAGCTAAAGAGAAGAAACACCAATATAAAGTTCCCGAAATTGGAACCATCCCCTCTAAATCTATTCCAGAACCTATACAAATGATAGGAACAACGATAAGTAATATGCTAATTAAACCTGCGATAAGAGTAAGTAATTTACGGTGTTTCATGCCAGCAATAATTAAAAAAATGCCGACGATGAGCTCGCATAACATCAAAGTAAGAGCTAAAATCATCCAAGTTAATATTCCGAACACTCCTGTATTACCTCCGATTTATGGGTTTCTAAAAAATATTATATATAGAATGAATCACCTACAGACACGAGTACCCAGAAAATAACCCCTAATATTCCAGCGGTAAAAATAATGAATCCCATATTACGTATACTTTTAATTTTGGCTTGGACTCCACTTCCCCCTGCTAATAATCCAGTTAAAGAAAATAGTATCCAATATAAAGTAGTTGAAATAGGGAGGATTGCATTGCTATCCACTCCCATGCCAAAAAAAACAAAAGGTAGTGTGACAAAGGAGAAGCTAAGTAGCCCCATTAAACCAACAAATAATTTACGATGTTTCATGCTAGTAACAATTAAAAAAATACCACCAAAAAATCCGCATAAAACAAGAAGTGGCATATAAACAACCCAAAGTAAGCTCAACATATATAGTCTCCTTCTATGTAATCAGTTATATTTTACTACATGAGGTTTATTTTGGATATTATTAATGAATATGTATAAATTGATAGAAATGAGAAGTGATGATACGAATTAATAGATATAGAGAACGTTGCAATGCAGCTAAGGAAAAGGAATGAAAAAGCATTATACTTTATTATCGACCAGTACGGTGGACTTATAAAAAGTATTATTCAGAAGCATTTAGCTTCGTTTCAAGATGTACAAGAGGAATGTATGGATGATGTGTTATTGGCAATTTGGAATCATATTGAAAAGTATGATGAGGAGAAAAATACTTTAAAAAACTGGATTGCAGCTATTACAAAATATAAATCTATCGATTATGCGAGGAAATATGCGAAAACAGTAAATGAAAAAGGGTTAGATCAAAATAGTTGAAATAGCGATGCATACCGATACGACTAAAAATGAAATTAGTAATGATATGCAACATATATTAGATCATTTAAAGAAGAATGATAAAGAAATCTTTATGAAGCATTACGTGGAAGAAGATAGTGTAAAGAAAATTGTTCTGACGCCTGTCCTAACTTCTGGTGAAGAGGGAGAAAAGAAAACGAATTATCGAAAAGTGTTAACGGAAGAAGAGTTTGAAGTTGTGATAAAAGAGTGAAAAGAGGTATCGCGATGATACCTCTTTTTATCCTAAAAAGGCTAACATATTATTCATAATATGAAGTAATATAGCTGGAATAATGGATTTTGTTTTTTTACATAAAATGGCCATAAATAGACCCATGATGAACATACTAAACATCACACCAGCTGAGTATATATGACCTATTGCGAAGAGGAAGCTAGACCCAAACGCTGCAATCCAAAATGGGAAGCGCTGTTGTAGGAAGTGAAGAATAATACCGCGGACTATAAGTTCTTCAAAAATAGGTACAAGTATAGCGCCACCTATTAGCAATAATAGTTTGTATTGTTTTAACATTTCTAGGTCTAAAGCGGATGACTGCTCTTTTACCGCATTAGGAAAAATATTATTAATTATAAATATATCATTAACGATATGTAGTCCATAAAAAAGAATGATATAGATGTATGTGCTTACTTTTTTTAATGCTGTAAAGTTTAGTGTCGGGACAATTAAATTTCTTAATGGCTTATATGCATAAATTAAAATTAATAAAATGCACAATACAAATAAATGCCTCCCAAAAGTAGTAAGTGATTTTGTTAAAGCAATTTGTTTTGGATCGGTTAAACCTTCTGTATAAATAACGGTAGGAAGGCCTATAAAGAGATCGGCTAGAAATCCTGTTCCCCAAATCGCAAAAACGAGTGAAAATAGAAATTGTGAGAGTGACATAGGGTGTTTTTGTGGGTAAGTTAGTTGCGTGGCTTGTATAATAGTGAATCACCTATCCTTGCTTATTTTATAGTTATATATAAAGGTTATAGAATATTTATACAAAAAAGTCATCAGTGTAGTAAAAATGATATTTTGAAGCTAATATTTACAGACAGTAATGATTTTACATTGATGTTCTGTGCACACGGAAGAGTTTGAAGTTGTGATAAAAGAGTAAAAAGAGGTATCGTGATGATACCTCTTTTTAGCTCAAAAATGCCAACATATTATTCATAATATGAAATAACATAGCTGGAATAATGGATTTTGTTTTTTTACATAAAATAGCCATTAATAATCCCATGAAGAAAGTAATTACCATGACTCCAAGTGAGTATGTATGAGCGATACCGAAGAAGAAACTTGTTATGATGGCTGCAATCCAAAATGGAAATCGCTCAGAGAAGAAGCGAAGCATAAAGCCACGGAAAATAAGTTCTTCAAAAATTGGTGTGAGTATTGCGAAGCCGAGAAGTAATAATATTTGATACTGCTTAAAAACGTCTAAGTTAAGTGCGGAAGATTGCTGCTTTGTTGCGTCTTGGAACATATAATTTAACAAGATGTAATTGATTAAAATGTTTATAGCGAAGAAAAGAAGTAAGTATACGTATGTACGCCATTCTTTAAGTACTTTAAAGTTAAAAGATTGTAGTAGTAATTTTTTTGCGGGTTCGAATTTGAAAATGAAGAATAACAACACGGCTAGTTGTAATACGATACTTGCAGTGTTTACGATAGATTCATACAGGGCAATTTGTTTTTTATCTGTAAGACCTGCTGTATAAATTGTTAAGGGCATTGCTAGGAACACAGTAATAAGTCCGGTTCCGAAAAAAGCGAATAAAACGGAGCTAATAAATTGTCCCCATGACATAGAATATTTCTGTTCATTAGAAAGTTGTGTAGCGGGTTGCATTTATAAAATCACCTCTTTATATTTGTATATTTAATTATAAAGTATTTTGTTTTTGAGTGTAATATCCAAATATTACATATAAAGGTGTATTTTTCGTAAAATAATAAAAGAGGTATCACCCTATAGTGATTCCTCTTTCTCATTGATAACTATGTTCTGCTTTATTGTTCGATTTCGATTGCTCTATTTGTAATTCACGCTCTACCAATCGATCTAACTGCTGAATTGCTTTAAGTGCTTTTTCATAAGAAATTGTTCTATAATGGTGCGCTCCGCCCGGTTCTTCATCTGCTTCGTCTGCCCATTTAATAATGTTTTGAAGAGATGTTCTTTCAATTTCTTGCTGTACTAAGAAAGAATCTGTATGAAGAAGAATCGCGATAGAAATTTCTTTTGCTAGTTTCGGATGTTCTCCTAATCTAATAAGCAATTTATGAGCTCTTTCTGCACCTTTAATCGCATGTATATCATTCTTTTTATACAAGTCATAATCCCATGCTCCCTCACTGTACCATGTGTGATGTCCGATATCATGAAGGAAACCAGCTTTTGTTGCAGCATCGACTGAGGCATGATGCTTTTTCGCTAAGTGAAACGCATGGTAAGCGACAGCGATCGCGTGGACCATTCCAGAACGGTTTACATATTTTTGTGTAATGTGATGTTTAAAAACTTGTTCAAGCGTAATACGTTGCATAAAACATTCACTCCTTTTATCTAATGATGTATATGAAGAAAAATCGATCGGTTTAAATGTATTTTGAACATTGTACTCCATCTGGGTAGCGTTAGTAAAGTAGAAATGTTTAGGAGAAGAAAAATTTTATAGACATAAAAGGTCACCTTAGTTTTTTTTCTAAGGTGACCTTTTATTGTTTATTTTTTTAATCCTTGCTCCAGTGTTCCTAACATTTCGTGTTTTTCATTTTCATCAGCATTTTTCCAAATGACTTCGAATAAAACGCCAAGACCTGGAAGCATTTTTTCTTCACCGCTTTGAATTGCATCGACAATCGTTTCTTGTAATTGATCTTGTGAATTTCCAGATACATTCGCTAATACAGCGCCGCGTAAATTAAAACTCATTATCTTCACCTCTTCTTCAGAATTGAAACTGACGTTAGTTTTTGTTCTTTTTTATGTAAATATGTATGAAAAATAGGCTATAATGATAAGACAAGAAGAGAGGGAAATACATATTATGAAAAACATTGATTCAGTGCAAAATCCGCGTGTGAAGCAGTGGAAAAAGCTGCAGACGAAAAAAGAGCGCGATAAAAAGGGTTTATTTTTTGTAGAAGGATTCCACTTAGTGGAAGAAGCTTTAAAAGCAGGAGTTGTAACAGAACTTATCGTTTCTGATCAGACAGATCTTCCGAAAGATTGGACAGTTAATGATGTGGAAATGTATATCGTACCTGAAGCAATCGTAAAAGTACTCCGTGAAACAGAAACGACGCAAGGGGTATTTGCTGTTTGTGAGAAACACGAGAGTGAAGTAGCTCTTGCAGATGGAAAGTTTCTTTTATTAGATGGTCTTCAAGACCCGGGCAACTTAGGGACAATTATTCGTACAGCTGATGCAGCTGGTATTCATGCTGTTGTGCTTGGAGAAGGATGCGTTGATGCATATAATAGTAAAGTGCTTCGTTCTACACAAGGTTCTATTTTCCATTTACCAGTTGTAAAAGGGAACTTAGAAGAGTGGGTAGACAAGTTAAAAGAAAATAACGTTCCTGTATATGGAACCGCTCTTGAAAATGGAGTTCCATATGGTGAAGTAACACCAGCTGGTAGTTTTGCATTAATTGTAGGAAATGAAGGAAGTGGCGTAAGCGAAGAAATTCTTGCAAAAAGTGATCAAAACTTGTATATTCCGATTTACGGCGGGGCAGAATCATTAAATGTTGCGGTTGCAGCAGGGATTTTAACGTATTATTTGCAAAGCCCAGTTGCGAACAAATAAAAAACTTCTTATAATAAGTTGAAGTATATTATATTAAAAGTTAAATAACGAAAAACGTTGATAGAGAAGAGTAACTTACAAAATCGCCATAAAGGGAGAGAATGCCTTAGACTGAAAGTATTCTTATGGTAGACGGAAGTGAATTCACCTCTGGAGTTGACGCCAGGACCATATATATGTAAAGGCGTTCCGGTCAGAATTGATCGTTATAACTAATGAGTGGGCAGACCTGGTCTGTCAATTTAGGGTGGTACCGCGAATTTACCTCGTCCCTTTTTGGGAGCGAGGTTTTTTTATTTTTAAAATTAGGAGGGTTCCAAATGGAAGCACGTTTAAAAGAGCTAAAGCAAAAAGCGTTAGAGCTTATTGAAGAAGCGAAAGAGCTAAAGGGCTTAAACGACGTACGCGTAGCGTATTTAGGTAAAAAAGGTCCAATTACAGAAGTATTACGCGGCATGGGAAAATTATCAGCAGAAGAGCGTCCACGTATGGGAGCATTAGTAAATGAAGTACGTGAAGCGATCCAAACGCGTTTAGAAGACAAAATTGGTAACTTAGAAAAAGCAGTAATTGAAGCGAAATTAGCTACGGAAACAATTGATGTTACACTACCAGGTCGTCCTGTTGAAACAGGTTGTCACCATCCGTTAACAGCTGTTGTTGAACAAATTGAAGATGTATTCATCGGTATGGGTTATGAAGTAGCTGAAGGAACAGAAGTAGAAAAAGACTACTACAACTTCGAAGCATTAAACTTACCGAAAGATCACCCAGCGCGTGATATGCAAGATACATTCTACATTACAGAAGAAACGTTACTACGTACACATACATCTTCTGTGCAAGCACGTACGATGGAAAATCATAAAGAAAAAGGCCCAATTAAAATTATTTGTCCTGGTAAAGTTTATCGCCGTGATGACGATGATGCGACGCATTCACACCAGTTCATGCAAATTGAAGGTCTTGTAATTGATAAAAACATTCGCATGAGTGACTTAAAAGGTACACTGCAAGTATTCGTGAAAAAGATGTTCGGTGAAGATCGTGAAATCCGTCTTCGTCCAAGTTTCTTCCCATTCACAGAGCCATCTGTAGAGATGGATATTTCTTGTATGATGTGTCACGGCAAAGGTTGCGGCACTTGTAAAGGAACTGGCTGGATCGAAATTTTAGGCGCAGGTATGGTTCATCCGAACGTACTTGAAATGGCTGGTTATGATTCAAAAGAATATCAAGGTTTCGCATTCGGTATGGGCGCAGAGCGTATCGCAATGTTGAAATACGGCGTAGATGACATTCGTCATTTCTATACAAATGATGTACGTTTCTTACAACAATTCAAACGAGCGTAAGGGAAGGAGAGGATAAGTATGTTCGTATCATATCGTTGGTTACAAGAGTATGTAGATATTAAAGATGTAACAGCACAAGAGCTAGCAGACAAAATCACGAAAAGTGGTATTGAAGTAGAAGGTGTTGAAGTATTAAATAAAGGTGTAAAAGGTGTTGTAGTTGGTCACGTATTAGAATGTGAAAAACACCCAGAAGCTGATAAATTAAGCAAATGCTTAATCGATATCGGTGAAGAAGAGCCAGTTCAAATTATTTGTGGAGCTGCTAACATTGCAAAAGGTTTAAAAGTACCAGTTGCAAAAGTTGGTGCTGTACTTCCTGGCAACTTCAAAATTAAAAAGGCAAAACTACGTGGTGAAGCTTCTCATGGTATGGTTTGTGCGCTTCAAGAGCTTGGCATTGATGGAAAGTTAGTTTCAAAAGAATATGCAGACGGTATCTTCATCTTCCCAAGTGACGCTGAAGTTGGTGCAGACGCACTTGAAATTTTAAACTTACATGATGAAGTACTTGAGCTTGGTTTAACACCAAACCGTGCAGATTGCTTAAACATGCTAGGTGTTGCATATGAAGTCGCTGCTATTTACGGCCGTGAAGTAAAACTTCCAGCTATCAGCTTACAAGAAACAGCAGAAAAAACTTCTGATTACATTTCTGTAAGTGTAGAAGCGAAAGAAGAAAACCCATTATATATTGCAAAAATGGTAAAGAACGTAAAGATTGGTCCATCACCAATGTGGATGCAAACGCGCCTTATGGCAGCTGGCATTCGTCCAATTAGCAATGTAGTTGATATTACAAACTACATTTTAATGGAATACGGTCAACCGTTACATGCATTCGATTACGATAAATTAGGTTCAAAAGAAATCGTTGTTCGTCTTGCAAAAGAAGGTGAAAAAATTGAAACGTTAGATGATCAAGAGCGTACGTTACAAAGCCACCACCTTGTAATTACAAACGGAACAAAAGCTTTAGCTGTTGCTGGTGTAATGGGCGGAGCGGATTCTGAAGTTACAAATGAGACAGTAAACGTTTTAATTGAATCTGCATACTTTGCAGGTCAAACAGTACGCCGTACATCAAAAGACTTAGGTCTTCGCAGTGAATCAAGTGCACGTTTTGAAAAAGGAATTGACCCAACACGTACATTTGAAGCAATTCAACACGCAGCTGCTTTAATGGCGAAATACGCTGGTGGAGAAGCATTTGAAGGTGTAGTAGAAGCTGACAACTTACAAGTACAAGAACGTACAGTATCTGTTACTGCTGAAAAAGTAAACCGTGTATTAGGTACAAATATTTCTGCAAGTGAAATGGGTACAATGTTCACAAACTTAAAATTCCCATTCACAGAAGTAGAAGGAACATTCCATGTGAATGTACCAGCACGTCGTCCTGATATTACAATTTCAGAAGACTTAGTAGAAGAAGTGGGTCGTCTATACGGTTATGACCACATTCCAGTTACATTACCTTCTGGAACAATGACTCGTGGTAAATTAACATCAGCACAAACGAAACGTCGTAAAGTACGTCGCTTCTTAGAAGGTGCTGGTTTATATGAAGCAATCACGTATTCATTAACGAGCGCTGATAAAGCGAAGCAATATATGGTTGAGCCAAACGAAAAGGCGCCTGTAAACCTTGCACTTCCAATGAGTGAAGAGCGTAGCCAACTTCGTTTAAGCCTAGTGCCACAATTGTTAGAAGCAGTTTCATACAATGTGGCACGTAAAAACGATAGTGTTGCTTTATACGAAGTAGGTTCTGTCTTCTTACCGACAGAAGCAGGAGAACTTCCGAAAGAAGAACAACATCTTGCAGGTGTTATGATAGGTCTTGCACTTCACCATGCATGGCAAGGTGAGAAGAAAGTAGTAGACTTCTTCGTTGTGAAGGGTGTACTAGAAGGATTATTCGACGTACTTGGCGTTGCAAACCAAATCACATATGCACCAGCAAAACGTGAAGGTATGCACCCAGGTCGTACAGCTGACATCGTATTAGATGGCGAAGTAATTGGTTTCATCGGTCAATTGCACCCAGAAGCAGAAAAACAATTAGATGTGAAAAATACATTCGTATTCGAACTATCTCTTGTAAAAGTGTTCGGTGCAGACGCAGAAGAAACTTACTACGCAGCAATTCCACGTTTCCCATCTATGACACGTGATATGGCTGTTGTCGTAACAAAAGAAACAAAAGCTGGCGAAATGAAGCAAGTCATTGCTGAAGCTGGCGGAGAACTTCTGAAAGACGTAGCGCTATTCGACTTATACGAAGGTGAAAAAATGGAAGAAGGCAAGAAATCACTTGCATTCTCTATGACCTACTTCGATGCAGAACGTACGTTAACAGACGAAGAAGTAACAGAAGCACATAACCGTGTATTAACGACGGTAGAAGAGAAATTTGGTGCGGAGTTACGTAAGTAATAAAAGATTGCCGGATTCAGTCCGGCAATTTTTTTATGGCACGATTGTCGGTAAGTCGATATATTACAAAAATCGCTGATATATTTTTTGGTATCTTGCATCTTTCTCTCGAATGTAGTACATTAATTTTAGTTTAACAAAATGAAAGACGATGATAAGGAAAAGTAGTATATACTATAATCCAAAGCGAGTCAGGGACGGTGAGAGCCTGATGAGGCGGTATATGTGAAGAACACCTTGGAGTTGCTAACCGAAATTGAAACTTGTATTTAAGAGTAGGCTTAGACGGGAATCCGGCCTGTTACAAACCGGGAAGTATGTATTACATACGAGTTAAAGTTGGTCTTTATGACAAATTGGGTGGTACCGCGAAGTTTAACCTTTCGTCCCTTTATGGATGAAAGGTTTTTTTGTATTTAAATATATGTGCAAAGGAGAATTTCACTATGGAAAACACATTAGTAAAAAGTCTGTATAGAGATACAGATAAATACGCAGGTCAAACAGTACAAGTATCAGGGTGGATTCGTAACTTACGTGATTCAAAAGCATTTGGTTTCATCGAATTAAACGACGGTAGCTTTTTCAAAAGCGTTCAAATCGTTTTCGATACAGAGTTAGAAAACTTCAAAGAAATTGCAAAACTTCCACTTAGCTCTTCAGTTAAAGTAGAAGGTACAGTAATTGCAACGCCTGGAGCGAAGCAACCATTTGAAATTAAAGCAGAAAAAATTGATATCGAGGGCTTATCAGATTCTGATTACCCACTTCAAAAGAAACGTCACACGTTTGAATACTTACGTACAATCGCTCACTTACGTCCAAGAACAAATGCATTCTCTGCAACGTTCCGTGTACGTTCTGTCGCAGCATTTGCGATTCACCAGTTCTTCCAAGAGCGTGGATTCGTACATGTTCACACACCAATCATCACTGGTAGTGATACAGAAGGTGCAGGCGAAATGTTCCGCGTAACAACGCAAGATTTAAACAACGTACCAAAAGGTGAAGACGGACAAGTTGATGAATCAAAAGACTTCTTCGGCAAAGAAACAAACTTAACAGTAAGTGGACAGCTGAACGCTGAAGCTTATGCATTAGCATTCCGTGACGTATACACATTCGGCCCTACATTCCGTGCAGAAAACTCAAACACAACTCGCCACGCAGCTGAGTTCTGGATGGTTGAGCCGGAGATTGCATTCGCTGAATTAGGCGACGTAATGGATCTTACAGAAGATATGCTGAAATATGCAATGAAATACGTACTAGAGCATGCACCAGAAGAAATGGAATTCTTCAACAGCTTCGTTGATAAAACAGTTCTTGAGCGCATGAACAACGTAATCAACTCTGACTTCGGTCGTATCACATATACAGAAGCAATTAAAGTGCTTCAAGAGTCAGGTGCTGACTTCAAATATCCAGTAGAATGGGGTATTGACTTACAAACAGAGCACGAAAGATACTTATCAGAAGAAATTTTCAAACGCCCTGTATTCGTAACTGACTATCCGAAAGACATTAAAGCGTTCTACATGCGTATGAATGAAGATGGAAAAACAGTAGCTGCTACTGACCTTCTAGTTCCTGGCATCGGCGAATTAATCGGCGGAAGCCAACGTGAAGAAAGAATAGACGTTTTAGTAGACAGAATTAAAGAACTAGGTATGAACGAAGAGGATTACTGGTGGTACTTAGAGCTTAGAAAATACGGCGGTACAAAACACGCTGGATTCGGTCTAGGTTTCGAGCGCTTCCTAATGTACATCACTGGCATGGCTAACATCCGTGACGTAATTCCATTCCCAAGAACTCCAGGCTCTTCTGAATTCTAAAATATAAAAAAGCGAGAGGATTTCCTCTCGCTTTTTTGTTTGCATAGTTTATTACCTCGTAGCAAAAAGTAACGCGAAGGGGTGAATATAAATGAGTAAAAAAGTAAAAAAAGATCATTCAAGATCAAGCCTAGGTTCTCCAGAAGTAGAAGGACAAGGAACGACGACACATGAAACAGGTTCTCATAAAGTATCTTCATCAAATAAGAAGCAGAAAAGAAGCTAACATAAAAAAGGAGAGTCTTGGCGGCTCTCCTTTTTTTATATGTATTACACCTTATTATCATTAATCTCTTTTGTAATTTTATCTACATCTTTGTCTAATTGATCTAAATAGAAAAACCACAGTAAGCTCATGAGCACGTAATAGATGGCCATCACACCAAGATTATCAGATATATTTTCGAATGTGGATTTAGAAGTGAAAAAAGCTCCCCAAATGGTAGAAATAGTGAGGTAAGAAAGTGGGCCTACGAGGTGTACGAAAACATATAATAACTTTTTAACTTTTAAAGCGTTCATATGAATTCCCTCCTTATGTAAACAATCTTTTTCTTCTAATCATACATTCAAGTTCCTCACAGAAGTGTTGTAGTTTTGCTGGATTATGTATTAACAAGCGGGCATCGTGTTTCCCGATAAATCTTCGAATCCGAAAGTTTAATAAGAAAGATCGGCCATAGCGCTCTATTAAATCGTTGAATTCTCGTTGTTCACTTAGTAGCTGAATGTTTTCTCTAATTTCAAACTGTCTTTCGTGTGGATCGCCTAGTAAAATATTTAGAATCATTTGTAGAAGTAGCAATGGGAATCTCCTCCTGTGTTAGAATAATCTGTATATTTTAATTGTAACAAAAATAAACGGACAATAGTATAGTGAAACAAAAAACAGGAGTTTGTAGCCTCCTGTTTTTGTCGATACTATTTTAATAAGCGAAACGCCTTCTCCTTATTAGCGAAATGCATTTTCACAAACTCAGGTAATCGTTCTTTACCAAGCTTTTGAATTAATTTAGCAGCGGCGATATCAACTTGTTTACCGGCACCTTTTGGAAGTGG
Organism: Bacillus sp. FSL M8-0063; assembly: GCF_038005545.1. NCBI lineage: Bacteria > Bacillati > Bacillota > Bacilli > Caryophanales > Bacillaceae > Bacillus > Bacillus sp. FSL M8-0063. The sequence goes on along the minus strand of NZ_JBBOTJ010000001.1, from coordinate 4,060,390 downwards.
CATACCAGCTTTTTTGCTTAATTCGTCAAACTGTTTTACGAATGAGTAACGAGCTAAAATAGAAGCAGCGGCTACTGCTAAATGGACGCTTTCGCCTTTCGTCGCGAAGTAAACATTTTCACGCTGTACCTGTTTTTGTTTAGCTAAATATTTATAGTATGTATCAGGTTGTGTGAATTGATCGATTAAGACGCCTTCAGGCTTTGTAGGTGCAATTTTAGCTAATAAGTTTGTAATAGCTTTATTATGTAGTAAAGCTTTTAACTTACCTTGGTTGTTTCCTTTATCAAATAGCTCGTTATATTTTTCATTATGAAGGACAAGAGAGCTGTAAGGAACAACGTGTAGAAGTTGTTTTGCAATGGCAGTAATTTGATCGTCATTTAAGTTTTTAGAGTCTTTTACACCAAGTTCTTTTAACAATGGGATTTGCTTCGCATCCACATATACAGCAACTACTGTCATCGGTCCGAAGAAATCACCAGTACCAACTTCATCTGACCCTACGATAGACATTGTACTGATGGAAGCAGGCGGTGCATAACGGTGTGAATCGACAGCTTTTTTTACAGCTGTTTTCGGTGTTTGAGAGACAGTTTGCCAACGAGAAGCTTCTGCTTCAGCACGGCCACCTTGGAACATTACTTTTCCAGATTTATAAGCTGTAATCGTGCAAGATGGCACCTTTGCCATGAAGATCCCGCCTTGTGGGGTTTTTGGACTAAGCGCTTGTTTGTATTGTTGTTTCATGTCTTCAATTACTGTGGAACTTGTTTGTATTACGATAGAATTTGACAAGATGGTCGCTCCTTTTTTATATTGTTATTTTTATCATATCGGATTGTTCTTTCTGTTTCCATAATATGATGGTTCATGGTATGATAAACTTTAGGATTCTGTACGTGATTGGAGGCCGGTGAGTTGTCACAACAAAAGGGAAAGAAAAGTCGAATTAATGTAGAAATCTATGGTCAACAATATTCAGTTGTTGGCGATGAAAGTACAAGTCATATCCGCATGGTAGCAGCGATTGTGGATGATAAAATGCGCGAACTCAATGCCAAGAATCCTTCGCTTGACACGAGTAGACTAGCGGTATTGACGGCGGTAAACGTCATACACGATTACATAAAATTAAAAGAAGAACATGAGAAATTGAAAGAAAGTATGACAAAAAAAGGAATGGAATAACATGATTGATATTATTATCATTTTACTGCTTGTTATGGGATTTTTCCTCGGCTTACGCAGAGGGTTTATTCTGCAACTTGTAAAGTTAACAAGCTTTATTATCGCATACCTTGTTGCATACTGGTACTGTAAAGATTTAGCGCCAGCACTTGCGAAATTTATTCCGTATCCATTTGATAAAAACGTATCTGTTCCAGAATGGATTGATGCAAATAATATTGAAACAGTATTTTATCAAGCACTTGCGTTTATCATATTGTTTATTATTACAAAAATTGCACTTTCATTACTTGGTAATTTGTTAAATATGTTTGCAGAAATACCGGTTTTAAAGCAAGTCAATGCGTTTGCGGGGGCAATCCTCGGATTTTTAGAAGTATATATTATTTTGTTTGTTTTAATTATCGTTGGAAACATTCTTCCAATTGAACAAATACAAACACCATTACAAAAATCATCAATTAGCAAAATAATTGTAGACGATACACCGATTCTTTCTGAAAAGGTGAAGGAACTATGGCAGACAGGTAGCAGAGTATAACTTCTCTTTTTTCGGAAAGAGGAGTTTTTTTCTATGAAGGAAAGGCGGGGTAATGATGAAAGTAAATAAAAAACAAGTTATTAAATTACTAGAGACAATCGGCCTGTTTATGGAACTAAAGGGCGCGAATCCATTTAAAATATCTGCATTTCGTAAAGCGGCAGCAGCACTAGAAAGTGATGATCGTAGTCTTTCTGAGATTGAAGATTTTACGAAGATTCCGGGCATTGGAAAAGGAACAGCAGCAGTTATTCAAGAATATATAGAATCGGGAACATCTGAAGTATTACAAGAGCTTGAGAAAGAAGTTCCAAGTAGCTTATTACCGTTATTAAAATTGCCAGGACTTGGTGGTAAAAAGCTGGCTAAGTTATATAAAGAACTTGGTGTTGTTGATATGGAATCGCTAAAAGCGGTTTGTGAGGAAAATAAAGTACAAGCTTTAGCAGGCTTCGGTAAGAAGACAGAAGAGAAAATATTAGAAGCAATCGATCAAGTAGGATCTCGTCCAGAGCGTTTACCAATCGCAATGGTATTGCCTATTGCCGGGGAAATAGAGGAGAAATTGTCGAATATTGCTGAAGTAATTCGTTTCTCTCGTGCTGGTAGTTTGCGCCGTGTTCGTGAAACAGTGAAAGATTTAGACTTTATCATTGCAACGACAGAACCAGCTGCAGTACGTGAGCATTTACTGCAATTTGATAATATGATTGAAGTAATCGCAAGTGGAGATACGAAAGTTTCTGTTCGTCTTCAATATGAATATGATATTTCAATCGATTTCCGTCTAGTAAAACCAGAAGAATTTATTACAACCCTTCACCATTTCACAGGATCAAAAGACCATAACGTAAAAATGCGCCAAATCGCGAAAGATAGAGGCGAGAAAATTAGTGAGTACGGTGTAGAAAACTTAGAAACAGGTGAAGTGAGAACATTTGAAACAGAAGAGGAGTTCTTCGCTCATTTCGGTCTTCCATTCATCCCACCAGAAGTGCGTGAAGATGGAAAAGAAATTGAATTAATTAAAGAGTATCCGAACTTAATTCAGTTCTCTGATATACAAGGTGATTTACATATGCATACAACGTGGAGTGACGGTGCCTTTTCGATTGAGGAAATGGTACAGGCATGTCGTGCTCGTGGTTATAAATTTATGGCAATTACCGACCATTCACAATACTTAAAAGTAGCGAATGGTTTAACGAAAGAACGCCTTCGTGAACAGGCAAAAGAAATTGAACGTATGAACGAAAAGTATCCAGACATTACAATTTTACGCGGAATTGAAATGGATATTTTACCGGATGCAACACTTGATTTTGATGATGAAGTATTAGCAGAATTAGATTATATAATTGGAGCGATTCACTCTAGCTTCTCACAAGACCGTGAAACGATTATGAAACGTCTTCGTGCTGCGCTGGATAATAAGCATGTCACAATGATTGCTCATCCGACAGGACGTCTTCTTGGACGCCGCGAGGGCTATGATGTGGATACAGATTTATTAATCGAGCTCGCAAAAGAAACAAATACAGTTTTAGAATTAAATGCGAATCCAAACCGTCTAGATTTAAGCGCGAAATTATTAAAACAAGCACAAGATGCTGGTGTAAAAGTAGCGATTAATACGGATGCTCATACGCTTGAAATGTTAGAAGATATGGAAACAGGTGTAGCAGCAGCACGTAAAGGTTGGATTCAAAAAGATAACGTAATTAACACGTGGGATATTGAACGTTTATTAGACTATATTAAACGTAATAAGTAACACAAGGGGGACCTGCAACATGTTAGAAAGAACGTTGCGTGTATTAGAATACAATAAAGTAAAAGAACAATTACTTGAACATACAGCCTCTTCACTTGGCCGTGACAAAGTGAAGCATTTAGTGCCGAGCACTGATTTTGAAGAAATTGTAGAAATGCAAGATACAACGGATGAAGCAGCGAAAGTCATTCGTTTAAAAGGTAGTGCACCATTAGGTGGTATTACGGATATTCGCTCAAATGTGAAGCGTGCAAAGATTGGAAGTATGTTAAGCCCGAATGAACTACTTGATATTGCCAATACGATGTATGGTAGTCGCAATATGAAACGTTTCATTGAAGATATGGTTGATAATGGTGTCGAGCTTCCAATTTTAGAAACTCATGTCGCTCAAATTATATCTTTATATGATTTAGAAAAGAAAATTACAAATTGTATCGGTGACGGCGGAGAAGTAGTCGATAGCGCAAGTGATAAACTGCGTGGTATTCGTACTCAAATTCGTACTGCGGAAAGCCGTATTCGTGAAAAGTTAGAAAACATGACGCGTTCTTCCAACGCGCAAAAGATGCTGTCTGACGCGATTGTAACGATTCGTAACGAACGTTACGTAATCCCAGTAAAACAAGAATACCGCGGTGTATATGGTGGTATTGTCCACGATCAATCAGCTTCTGGGCAAACGTTATTTATTGAACCACAAGTCATTGTAGAGTTAAATAACGCGCTTCAAGAAGCACGAGTGAAAGAAAAACAAGAAATCGAACGCATCTTATTCATGTTAACAGAAGAAGTGGCAGTAGAAGCGGATATCGTTTTATCTAATGTAGAAGTAGTTGCGAATCTTGACTTCATCTTTGCGAAAGCTTTTTATGCGAAGCGAATTAAAGCAACGAAGCCAATTGTAAATAACGAGCGCTATATGGATTTAAGACAAGCACGTCATCCGCTTATTGATCCAGAAATTATCGTGCCAAATAACATTATGTTAGGTAAAGATTTCACGACAATTGTTATTACAGGACCGAATACAGGTGGTAAAACAGTTACGCTGAAAACAGTTGGTATTTGTGTATTAATGGCGCAATCTGGCCTTCACATTCCAGTAATGGATGAGTCAGAGATTTGTGTATTTAAAAATATCTTTGCCGATATCGGTGATGAGCAATCGATTGAACAAAGTTTAAGTACGTTCTCCTCACATATGGTGAACATTGTTGATATTTTAGAAAAAGCTGATTTTGAAAGCTTAGTTCTATTCGATGAATTAGGTGCTGGAACAGACCCGCAAGAAGGGGCTGCATTAGCAATTTCAATTTTAGATGAAGTATGTAATCGTGGTGCTCGCGTTGTTGCTACGACGCATTACCCAGAATTAAAAGCATACGGATATAACCGTGAGAAAGTTATTAATGCGAGCGTTGAGTTCGACGTGAATACATTAAGCCCAACGTATAAATTATTAATCGGTGTACCAGGACGTAGTAATGCCTTTGAAATTTCGAAGCGCCTTGGATTATCTGATCGCGTGATTGATCAAGCTCGTAACCACATTAGTACAGATACAAACAAAATTGAAAATATGATTGCGAAGTTAGAAGAAAGTCAAAAGAATGCAGAGCGTGACTGGAACGAAGCAGAAGCTCTTCGCAAGCAATCTGAAAAACTGCATCGCGAACTACAGCGTCAAATTATTGAATTTAATGATGAGCGCGATGAAAAATTATTAAAAGCGCAAAAAGAAGGGGAAGAAAAAGTCGAAGCTGCAAAGAAAGAAGCAGAAGGCATTATTCAAGAACTTCGTCAATTGCGTAAAGCACAGCTTATAAACGTGAAAGACCATGAGCTTATTGAAGCGAAGAGCCGTCTAGAAGGTACGGCGCCAGAGCTTGTGAAGAAACAAAAAGTAAACGTGAAAAACACAGCGCCAAAACAACAATTACGCGCAGGTGATGAAGTAAAAGTGTTAACGTTCGGTCAAAAAGGTCAATTGCTTGAAAAAGTAAGTGATACAGAGTGGAGCGTACAAATTGGTATTCTGAAGATGAAAGTGAAAGAATCCAATATGGAATACATTAATACACCGAAGCAAACTGAGAAAAAAGCAGTTGCAAGTGTGAAGGGTAGAGATTATCACGTTTCGTTAGAGCTTGATCTTCGCGGTGAACGTTATGAAGATGCAATGATGCGCGTTGAAAAATATTTAGACGATGCACAGCTTGCAAGCTATCCTCGTGTATCAATTATTCACGGTAAAGGAACAGGAGCGCTTCGCCAAGGTGTACAAGATTACTTGAAGAAACATCGCGGTGTGAAAAACTACCGCTACGGTGACATGGGCGAGGGAGGCCTAGGCGTAACAGTTGTCGAATTAAAATAGCAAACAACGAAACAAAGGGGAACCACTATATGTTTATGGACAAACTTGCAAAAGTATTGTTAGCTTGTTGCGGAATATTTTTGGTGATTGGGGTTATTTATTTAGTTGTTTTTGCGAAGTAAACGAGCGTCAATCGTGGCATAATGATATTGCCATAGATTGACGCTTTTAATATATATGAAAAGGAATAAGCTATGAAAATCAACCAATACATAAGCGAAGCAAAATCTTGCTCAAGACGCGAAACAGACCGTCTCATTAAAGCAGGACGCGTGGCGATTAACGGCGAAATATGTACGCACGGTGCACTCGTGAGCGATGGTGATGTGGTAACGATTGATGGACAGGTTATTGCAAAAGAAGAGAAGGAAAAGGTGTATATTGCCTTTCATAAACCAGTTGGCATTACTTGTACAGCAGCCGAGCATATTGAAGATAATATTATTGATTATATCAATTACCCAGAGCGTATCTTTCCTGTTGGGCGATTAGATAAAGCGTCGGAAGGATTAATTTTATTAACGAATAACGGTGGGATTGCCAATCAAATTTTACACGGAGATCATGAACACGAGAAAGAATATATTGTTACGGTTGATAAGCAATTTACAGATTGGTTTATTGATGAGATGTCTAGCGGTGTAAAGATTAAGGATGGAATGACGAAGCCATGTAAAGTGACGAGAGTGGATCAATTTACATTTCGCATCGTTTTAACGCAAGGAATGAACAGACAAATTCGTAGAATGAGCCGTGCTTTCGGGTTTACTGTAACTAAGCTAAAACGAATTCGTATTATGAATATAGAGCTAGATGATCTAGAAGTCGGAAAATGGCGGAGCGTTACAGCTGAGGAATTAGAAATATTAATAGGGCAGTTATAGGGAGGGAAAATTTTCTCCCTATATTTTTTTGTCAGAAAAAATAAAACTATTGATTTTTTAAAAAATAGCCCATATAATAAAAAACAACAAGTTTCGACAAGATATTTTATAAAAGTAATGATGAGGACATGAGTTGTTTTTGACGATTCTCAGAGAGGGAAGCCTAGGCTGTGAGCTTCCTAATACGGAAAGACAAACTTACCACCTCTAAACTTCAAGAGTGAACTGCATGATGCATTGTAATTCTTGGCGGATAAAACCGTTATCAATTTACACGAGCTATAAAATGAGCTTATTTTGTTATAAATTCATTTTATTAGAATAAGGGTGGAACCACGATTTCAACACTCGTCCCTTTGTTAGGGACGGGTGTTTTTTGCGTTCTTTTACGGGGAAGTATGCTTGAAAGAGGACATATGACGGGTTTTAATTCAGAATATTTTGTCAATAAATTATTTAGGAGGTTAGTAGAAATGAAATCATCTTTAAAGTTTTCTGAGATGTTTGCAATAAGTTTAATGTTGTTTGCACTATTTTTCGGTGCAGGTAATATGATTTTCCCGCCGGCTTTAGGGCAAGGTGCTGGAACAGACGTATGGATCGCGTTATTTGGCTTTATCGTAACAGGTGTTGGATTACCTTTATTAGGGGTAATTGTTATAGCTCTAAAGGGAGATATTAATGAGCTAGCGGGACGTGTACACCCTGTATTCGCACTTGTTTTTATCACTGCAATTTATTTATGTTTAGGCGTATTCGTAAGTGTTCCGCGTACAGGAACAGTTGCTTATGAAATGAGTGTTGCACCGTTTTTATCAAGTGAGATAGCTGGTCAATCGTATCCACTTGTTATCTTTACATTCATTTTCTTTGCAGTAACTTTCTATTTAGCTTTAAACCCATCGAAATTAGTGGGCCGCATCGGTAAAGTATTAACTCCAATTTTGTTAGCTGTTATAGCAATTATCGTAGGTAAAGCAATTATTACACCAATTGGAGAATTTGGTGCACCGACAGAAGCATATAATGCTCCGCTCTTTAAAGGTTTTATTGATGGATATTTAACTTTAGATGGACTTGCAGCACTTGTTTTCGGAAATGTTGTGATTAATGCTTTAAAAGCAAAAGGCGTTACAAATAAGAACAGCATTGCAAAAGTAACAATCTTTGCAGGATTTATTGCAGCGCTCGGTTTACTACTTGTTTATTTAGCACTTGCTTATCTGGGAGCTTCTAGTGTGTCTCTTGGAATGGGGGCAAACGGAGGAATTATTTTAACAAACGTTGTAAATCATTTATTTGGTAGTTACGGAACTTTATTATTAGGGATCGCAATTACAGCGGCATGTTTAACAACTTCTGTAGGTATTGTTGCAGCTTGTGGGGAATATTTTTCTTCCTTATTACCAAAGCTTTCTTATCAAAAGGTCGTTTTCATTTTCTGTGTATTAGCATTTATGGTAGCGAATCTTGGATTAACTCAGTTAAATGCATTAGCATTACCGATTTTAATTGCAATTTACCCAATTGGTATCGTGCTGATTGTATTATCACTTGTTGAAAACTACGTTCGTCTTCCATTAGCGATGTATGTAGGTGGTATTGTAGGAGCATTTGCAATAAGTTTCTTTGATGGATTACACAATGCAAACCTTCAAATTGCAGCGCTAGCCCCTATTTTAGATAAGATTCCATTATATAGTGTAGGCATTGGCTGGTTAGTTCCAGGCATAATCGGTATAGGATTTGGTTATATAGTTTCTAAGTTTCAAAAGCAGGAAATTGCTGTAGAAAAATAGAGGAAAGAGGCTTTCTATGAAAGAAAGCCTCTTTTTTTGTAGAAAAAGCCGTATATAGAGAAATTTAGATATTAAAAATTTTATACGTAATATAGTTGACAAAAAATTTACGAGTAGGCTAAGATTGACTTAGTTGTGGAAATATTGGAAGGAAAGTGAGGAGTGAAAGGTATAAGGTTTTCTATAACGATATCATTTTTGTAGATAGAGGTGATAGAGTAGGAAAATGGATAGTTTTATTTTTTTTGAGTTTCATTGAGAATGATAATCAACAAATGGGATAGGGACTTATGTTAAAATATGAATCGCTCTTTATACGGAATAGAGGGGGATATTATTTTTAACATCAAGTGAGAATGATAATCAATAATGTCTACAGTACATAAAGAAAGTACAATTAAATAATGGTAGAGGATTATTATTTTTTTCTTATAAATTGAGAATAATTATCATTTTCAAAAAAAGTGTGGATGAAAGATAAACAAGGAGGAAGTAAGCCAAATGAGAAAGATTTCTGTATTACCCGCTTTTATTATAACGTTCGTATGTATGCTAGCTTTTCTTGTCATGCCATATGGGAAAGCTTCAGCACAACTAGCTGACGGTACTTATGATATTAACTATGTCATTCAAAAAGCGGAAAATGATTCAGCTTCAATGGCAAATGATTATTTTGAAAAACCAGCTAAGTTAGTTGTAAAAAATGGTGAGATGAGAGTGCAAATTCCGATGAATCATAGTGCTTGGATTACAGAATTTAAAGCACCTGAGAACGGGAATTTTGTTGATGCAAAAGTTGTTAGTAAAGATGAATCAGCAGATAAAAGAACTGTAGAGTTTAAAATAGACGATTTATCTAAGCCAGCAGCTGCAAAAATTCATGTTGTTGTACCTAACGTAAATTATGACCATAACTACACAATTCGCTTTGCATTTGATGCAGATGTAAAAGCGGTAGGCGGAGAAAATAAAGCAATTACTGCAACAAAGAATAATGATCAAACAAAAACAGATACAAAAGTAAAAGAAGAAGTGAAGAAAGAAGAGAGTAAAGAAGCAAATAAAGAGGCGAACAAAGGAACAAATGAAAGCGGTAAAGCTGAAAAAACAGATAACCCAAAAACAGGCGATGAAGCACGCATCGGATTATTTGCAGCGTTAATTCTTATTTCAGGTGTTTTCTTAATTCGTAAAGTGAAGTTAAGTAAATAAATCTTTTGAAGGGTGATGAATATATGTTTAAACAATTTAAAATGATTATTGCCGTATTTGCTGTTTTATTTACGTTTATAGCAACACTAGGTTCACAAGATACAAAGGCTGCTACAAAAGTAGCTGATGGAAAATATAATATTGCTTTTACTGTATGGAAAGGCGATAAAGATGAATCGTCTAGAATGAATAGTTATTTTGAAAGTCCGGCAACATTAACAGTTAAAGATGGAAAACAATATGTTTCATTCAAAGTGAAAGATAGTACTTCTATTAAAAGTTTACAAGTAGAAAAAAATGGTCAATTCGTAGAAGCTACTGTGTTAAGTGAAAATACAAAAGAGAATACTAGAGTTGTAGAATTTGAAGTTGCTGACTTGTCAAAAAAACTAAATGGCAAGGTGAAAATTAATATCCCAATTATTAATTATAACGCTTCATATGATATTCGTTTTGTATTTGATGGGAACAGTATTAAATAATTAAAAAATTTTCAAAAGGGAGAGTCGTTCCATTGAACAGGTATGTAAAAATTATTGTTGCTATGTTTTTAATGGTATTTACATTCGTATCAACATTACAACCACTTGCAGTTCAAGCAGCTACCCAGTTGGCTGACGGTGAATATTCAATCGGTTTCAAAGTTCTTAAGGACACATCAGATGAAGAATCTATGATGAATCAATACTCTGTAAGTCCAGGAACTTTAAAAGTGAAGGATGGGAAGAAGAAGGTATCCTTTACGTTAGAACATAGTTCATGGATTACAAAGTTTGAAACAGAAAAAAATGGCCAGTTTGTTGCGACAAATGTAATTAGTGAAGATAAAGAAAAAGATACAAGAGTAGTAGAATTTGAAGTGGACGATGTAGAGAAAGTATTAAATGCGAAAGTAAAAGTAGACATAGACTTTTTAAATTATCATCATGATTATGATGTACGCATTGTATTTGATCAAAATAGTATTACACCGATTCATGTAGAACAACCAAATGAAAAAGAGGACCCAGCTAATAAGCCAGATCCAAATGAAAATCCGGATCCAAGTCAGAAGCCCGACCAAAAGCCTGACCCAGATCAACAACCAAATTCTAACACAATTAAAGATGGAGAGTACAGTATTCCATTTAAAGTGTTAAAAGATCAAACAGACGAAGAATCTAAGATGAATACTTACATGGTAAATCCAGGAGTATTAAAAGTAGAAAACGGTAAGAAAAAAGCGTTTGTAACATTAAAAAGTAGTTCATTAATTAAAAATTTCCAAACGGAAAAAGATGGCGCATTTGCTGATGCAAAAGCAGTGAGTGAAGATAAAGAAAAAGATACACGAGTAGTAGAATTTGAAGTAGACGATTTATCTAAAAAAATAAATACAAAAGTATTTATTGAAGTGGCATCACAAGGTTACAAGCAAACACATAATGTACAACTTTTATTTGAACAAGATAAACTTGAACAAATTAAAAATGAAGAGAAACAACCGGATGGAGATAAAAAGCCGGAAGTAGAAAAACCAGAAGTTGAAACAATTAAAGATGGAGAGTACAGTATTCCATTTAAAGTATTAAAAGATAAGACAGATGAAGAATCTAGAATGAAAGACAAGCTAATAAGTCCAGGAGTATTAAAAGTAGAAAACGGTAAGAAAAAAGCGACTGTAACATTAACAGATAACGCATCAATTAAAAATTTCCAAACAGAAAAAGAGGGTTCATTTGTTGATGCGAAAGTAGTAAGTGAAGATAAAGAGAAAAATACAAGAGTAGTAGAATTTGAAGTAGACAGTTTATCTAACAAGTTGAATACAAAAGTATTTATTGAAGTGGCATCACAAAATTATAAACAAACGCATGAATTACAACTTCAATTTAATCAAGATAAACTTGAGCCGATTAAGAACGAAGAAAAGCAACCAGACGGTGATAAAAAGCCGGAAGTAGAAAAACCAGATGCTGAAACAATGAAAGACGGTGAATACAGCATCAATTTCAAAGCTTTAAAAGATCAAACAGAAGAAATTTCAATGATGAACACGTATACAAAGAGTCCAGGCGTGTTAAAAGTGAAAGATGGTAAAAAATATGTATCATTCACATTAACGAATAGTGCATGGATTACAAAGTTTGAATTTGAGAAAAAGGGTTCGTTTGTTAATGCGAGTGTATTAAGTGAAGATAAAAAAGCCGATACACGCGTAGTGGAAGTAGAAGTAGACGATTTATCTAAAAAGTTAAATGCAAAAGTAAAAGTAGATATCGATTCAATGAATTATCATCATTTCTACGACATTCAATTTGCATTTGATAAAGGTAGCATTAAACCGTTAGATAACCAAGGCGGAAACGATAACCAAGGCGGAAACGATAACCAAGGCGGAAACGATAACCAAGGCGGAAACGATAACCAAGGCGGAAACGATAACCAAGGCGGAAACGATAACCAAGGCGGAAACGATAACCAAGGCGGAAACGATAACCAAGGCGGAAACGATAACCAAGGCGGAAACGATAACCAAGGCGGAAACGATAACCAAGGTGGAAACGATCACCAAGGCGGAAACGATAACCAAGGCGGAAACGATAACCAAGGCGGAAACAATAACCAAGGCGGGAACAATAACCAAGGCGGAAACGATAACCAAGGCGGAAACAATAACCAAGGTAATAACACAACCATTGATCCAAAAGCACTAAAAGATGGTGAATACAGCATTGGCTTTAAAGTTCTAAAAGATAAAACAGAAGAAATTTCAATGATGAACACATATACAAAGAGTCCAGCTGTACTAAAAGTGAAAGACGGTAAGAAGTATGTATCGTTTACATTAACGAACAGTACATGGATTACAAAATTTGAGTTTGAAAAGAATGGTTCTTTTGTTAACGCAAAAGTGTTAAGTGAGAATAAAGAGCAAAATACAAAAGTAGTAGAGTTAGAAGTAGATGATTTATTTAAAAAATTAAATGCAAAAGTAAAAGTAGATATTGATGCGATGAATTATCACCATTTCTACGATGTTCAATTTGTATTTGATCAAGATAGTATTAAAGCTTTAGGTAACCAAGGTGGAAACGACAACCAAGGTGGAAACGACAACCAAGGTGGAAACGACAACCAAGGTGGAAACGACAACCAAGGCGGAAGTGACAACCAAGATGGAAATAATCAACCAAAAGTAATAGTTGATCCGAAAAATTTAGTAGATGGTCAATATGATATTCCATTTAAAGTGTTAAAAGATAAAACAAATGAGCTTTCAAAGATGCATGACTATACTGTACATCCGGCAAAATTAATCGTTAAAGATGGTAAAAAGTACATTGAGATGACGTTGAAAAATAGTGCATGGATTACAAAATTCCAAACGGAAAATAACAGTCTTTTTGCTGATGCGAAAGTAGTAAGCGAAGATAAAAATGCAAATACGAGAGTAGTGCAATTTGAAGTAAGTGATTTATTTGCAAAATTAAATGCAAAAGTAAAAGTTGATATCAACGAAATGAACTACCATCATTTCTACGATGTCCAAATTCAATTTGATACAAATAATATTGGTGCGTTAGGAACGATTAAAGAGGATCCAAAAAAAGATCCGAAAAATGATCCGAACAATCCAGTGATTACACCGAAAGTAGATAATATAAAAAAAGTAGATAATCCTGATTTTAACCGAAATGCAGATGATAAGAAGAAAAAAGAAGGCCAAAAAAATGATCCGAAAAAAGAGAAAAACTCAAAAACGGCAGATACAGCACAACTAGGCTTATACATGGTGCTATTGCTTGGGTCACTTGCTTTATTAGTTCGTAAATATAGAGCAGGAAGATTGTAATTTTGGAGTCTTGATGCATGTTCGCATGCATCAAGACTTGTTTCATATTGTTTGGAAAGGAGTGGTGATTGAAAGTGAAGAAAATTGCTAGTGTACTAATGGCTATCATTCTATTAGTGAGTATAGCTGGATGCTCGACGCCCAAAAAAGAAGCAGCAAAACAGGTAAAGAGTGAGAGTAAAGAGAGAGTAGTTTCCACGACAGTCGCTGTTACTGAAATTATGGATGCGTTAGAAGTAGATTTAGTTGGTGTTCCAACAAGTACGAAAGATTTACCAAAGAGATATAAAGGTTTACCTGAAGTTGGGAATCCGATGAGTCCTGATATGGAAAAGGTAAAATCATTAAAGCCGTCAGAAGTATTATCCGTGACAACACTTGAATATGAATTAAAGCCAGTTTTTGATGGTGTGGGCATGAAAGCAAACTTTGTAGACTTAACTAGTTTAAAAAACATGCAAAATACCATTAGTAATTTAGGTAAGCAATATGGACGTGAAAAGCAGGCGGAAGCAGTTGTAACGAAGTTAGATAACAAAGTTACAGAGATTCAAAAAGCAGTAAAGGGAAAGAAAGAACCGACAGTGCTTATTTTATTAGGTGTGCCGGGGAGTTATTTAGTAGCAACAGAGCATTCTTATATTGGAGATTTAGTGAAACAATTAGGTGGTAAAAACATTGTACAAGGTGAGAAAGTAGAGTATTTAGCTTCTAATACAGAGTATTTAAAAAAAGCTGATCCAGATATTATTTTACGAGCAGCTCATGGTATGCCTGATGAAGTTGTGAAAATGTTTGATAAAGAATTTAAAACAAATGATATTTGGAAACATTTCGCTGCAGTTAAAAATAACCGTGTTTACGATTTAGAAGAGCGCTTATTTGGGACGACAGGTAATTTAGCAGCAATTGAAGCGTTAGATGAATTGAAAAAAATGATGTATCCGTGATGCATTTTAATATAAAGGAAGAGTGGAATGAATAAAAAAACTTGGAGTTTCCTCATTGTTACTGCATTGCTTATTGTTATGACGTCATTGTCAGCGACGAAAGGAAGTTTAGAAATAGGGATAGTGGACCTTGTACAAGGGATATTTACAGGGGCCAATGAAGATGTGGAAGTAATTAAAGATTTACGTTTCCCACGTATTATTATTGCACTATTTACTGGAGCAGCTCTGGCCGTTTCAGGTGTGCTTTTTCAAGCTGTTATGAAAAATCCACTTGCTGATGCTGGGGTAATCGGGATATCTTCTGGAGCAAGTTTTATGACACTTGTTATTATTACGTTATTCCCGCAATTCTTTTTCTGGACACCCGTATTCGCCTTTTTAGGTGGTGCGTTTGCATGTTATCTCGTTTATGCATTTTCATGGAAGTCAGGGTTAAGTCCGCTTCGCATTATTTTAGTTGGTATAGCTATTAATGCAATGTTCACTGGATTAAATGAATCGTTCATTACAATTTGCGGATACTTCATTAAGAGTATTAAGCAAACGACGACTTCTAACATAACGATGAAGACGTGGGGCGATGTAGAAATAATGGTTACATATGGAACAATAGGTCTTATTCTTGCTCTGTTTGTAGGAGCTTGGTGTAACTTATTATCGCTACAAGATAAGACTGCGAAAAACTTAGGTTTGCACGTGACGAGAGTTCGTCTTATTATTTCTGCTATTGCAGTACTTTTAGCAGCAGTATCAACAGCGATTGCAGGTGTTATTGCTTTCGTAGGATTACTCGTTCCGCACATTTCAAGACAACTAGTCGGTTCGGACCATAAAGTATTAATTCCATTTTCTGCTCTTGCAGGAGCGTTGTTAATTTTGACGGCGGATACGATTGGAAGGTTAATTGTGCCACCTAACGAAATTCCAGCAGCGACGATTATGGCAGTGATTGGTGGCCCATTCTTAATATTCTTGCTTAGAAAGAGTGATAAAGTTCATGGAAATTAAAAATGTAACCTTTTCGTATGATAATGTAACGGATCGATTAAAGTCGGTTAGTAGTGAAATAGAAATTGGTAAAATTACAACAATTATTGGTCCAAACGGTTGCGGGAAATCGACATTACTTGGTGTGATGTCAAGAAATCACGACCCTCGTAGCGGTGAGATAATACTCGATGGGAAGGCGATTAGTCAATATAAACCGAAAGAGTTTGCTAGAAAGTTAGCCGTTGTCCATCAACAAAATGAAGCACCGGCAGACATGACGGTAGAGAAATTAACAAGTTATGGTCGTATGCCTCATAAAAATATTTTTTCCTCGCAAACTGATGAAGATAGAGACGCAATCGAAAGGGCTTTAGCATGTACGAATTTGCTAAGTAAACGTGATAAAGAGATTCACGCTTTATCTGGTGGAGAAAGACAACGGGTTTGGATTGCCATGACGCTAGCTCAGAAAACACCAATGCTCTTTTTAGATGAACCGACAACATATTTAGATATTTATTATCAACTTGAAATATTAGAGCTCGTAAAAAAGTTAAATGAAGTACATGGATTGACAATCGTTATGGTATTACATGATATCAATCAGGCGATTCGCTATAGTGATCATATCATCGTTATGAAAGACGGCGAGATTGTTAGGAAAGGTAAGCCAAATGATGTTGTGACAGAAAGTATGATAAAGACGATATACGGTGTAGATGTCGTTGTAAAGCAAGATGAAGATACAGGGTTGTATATGGTCCCAATGGGTATTTAAATATGCGAACAATCCGTTTTGAGGTGATGATTTGAGTAGTAAAAAAGAACGGAAGAAGAATTCTTTTTTTCAACGAATACTTACAGTTGTTTTTTTAGGTACCTTTTTCTATTCAGTATATGAATTAGGTGATATTTTCATGGATTACTATGAAAATCGTAAAGTAATGGCCGAAGCACAAAACATTTATGAAAAGAGTCCGATGGAAGAGCAATCACAAGACGGAGAAGTACGTAAACAGTTCAAAGCTCTGCAGCAAATTAACCAAGAAATAGTTGGATGGATTACGATGGACGATACACAAATTAATTATCCAATCGTTCAGGCGAAAGACAATGATTACTATTTATTTCGTAATTATAAAGGTGAAGATATGAGAGCAGGCAGCATTTTTATGGACTATCGTAATGATGTGAAATCTCAAAATCGAAATACTATTTTATATGGTCACCGTATGAAAGATGGTTCTATGTTTGGAAGTTTAAAGAAAATGTTAGATGAAGAGTTCTTCATGTCGCATCGTAAATTATATTACGATACATTATTTGAAGGATATGATCTTGAAGTGTTCTCGGTGTATACAACAACAACTGATTTTTATTACATTGAAACGGATTTTAGCAATGATACGGAATACACATCATTTTTGGAGAAAATTCAAGAAAAATCGCTGTACAAAACGGATACAAAATTGACAGCAAGTGATCAAATCGTAACACTTTCGACGTGTGACTATGCACTGGATCCGGAAGCAGGAAGGTTAGTCGTGCATGCGAAACTAGTAAAGAGACAGTAAAAAAAAGTATAGAATATGAGAAGTGGTAACGCTTCTCATATTCTATACTTTAAAAAAGAAATATGTTTACTGTGCTGCAGCCATTGGCATACGTACAACTTCAACATTGTAGTAAGTGATTTTATTATCAAGAATATATTCTGGCATCCCGCCTTGATGTGAGTGAGCATCTTTAAATGCTGAGCTCTTCGTCCAACCTTGGAAATCTTCTTTTGCATTCCAGCGTGTGCTAATTGTTACTTCATCATAATCAACTGTATTTTGCGTTAAAAGAACTTCTAATCCTAAAAAGCCTGGCATCGTTTCGACTTGACCTACTTTATTAAAACGCTCAATTAATTTATGCCCATTTCCCTTTGTAATTTTAGCTGTATTTGTAACAATAATCATGTTTTATTCCTCCTATAAATGTAGCCTTTATTTTCGAGAACTCATATACATTAAATGATAATGAAAATCATTATCATTGTCAATGGTAAATGTGAAATAAATAAGTTTTTTTATTATTTTAGACAGTAAGATTTCCATTTCAAAATGTAGTAAATATGTGGCGGTTAAGTGAGAGAATGAGTGAGTTGTACTAGCAAAGCAATAATATGGTATAGTGAAACGAGGCTGTTTTTTCAGGCTCGTTTTTTAAATGCTTCCTATAGAGAAAGCATGCAAATGGAAAGGAAGTTATTATATGCGATCAGAAGTAACTGTAAAAATAAAACCGAAATTTATAAAAGAAATTAAAAGCGGATATCCGCTTATTTTAAAAGATGCGATTCAAAATTTAAATGATGTTCAGGAAGAAGGAACAATCATTAAAGTAGTAGATGAGAAGAACAATTTTGTCGGAAAAGGTTATTATGGAAAACAAAATAAAGGATACGGCTGGATTTTAACGAGAAAAGAGAGTGAACAAATTAATCAATCTTTCTTTGAAAGTAAAATAAAATCTGCCTTACATAAACGAAAGCAATTTTACAAATCAAGTGATACGACAGCATTCCGTGCCCTAAATGGTGAAGGTGATGGTCTTGGAGGCTTAATTATCGATTATTATGACGGCTATTATGTAGTCAGTTGGTATAGTGAAGGGATTTATACTTTCAGAGATGAGATTATAGCAGCTCTTCAAAAAGTAGCAAACTTTAAAGGTATTTATGAGAAAAAGCGTTTTGATACGAAAGGGAAATACATTGAAGGCGATGATTTCGTAGCAGGAGAGCGCGGCGAGTTCCCGCTTATCGTAAAAGAAAATGGTGTGAACTTTGCTGTTTATTTAAATGACGGAGCGATGGTTGGTGTATTTTTAGATCAGCGTAACGTTCGAAAACAAATTCGTGATAAATATGCGACAGGGAGAACAGTGTTGAATATGTTCTCTTATACAGGTGCTTTCTCTGTATTTGCAGCGCTTGGCGGAGCGAGCAAAACGACGAGTGTCGACCTTGCAAATCGTAGTTTAAGTAAAACGATTGAGCAGTTTAGTGTAAATGAAGTTGATTATGAAGCGCAAGATATTATTGTAGAAGATGTCTTTCTTTACTTCAAATATGCAGCGAAGAAAAAGATGAAATTTAATATGGTTGTACTTGATCCTCCAAGCTTTGCACGCTCAAAAAAATATACATTTAGTGCAGCGAAAGATTATAAAAACTTATTAAAAGAAACAATTGCGATTACAGAAAATAACGGGATTATCGTTGCCTCTACAAATTGTAGCGCATTCGATATGAAAAAATTTAAAGGATTTATTGATACAGCCTTTAAAGAAATGAATGGTAAATACAAAATATTAGAAGAACATTCTTTACCAGAAGATTTTCGTACCATTGATCAATTTAAAGAGGGAGACTATTTAAAAGTAGTTTTCATTGAGAAAATTAAAGGATAATAAAGAAAAAGGAGCTCGAGTTTACTTGAGCTCCTTTTCTTATTGAACGATATTTTGTACTCTACCGACTTGCCCGTCCTGCAATCGTACTTTAATGCCATGCGGATGAGAAGGGGAGTTTGTTAAAATATCTTTTACAATTCCACGTGTTAATTTACCGGTGCGTTGATCTTGTTTTAATACAATATCAACTTCAAGACCGGGTGCGATATTAGAACGTTTTTGTCCGTTCATTTATACACCTGTACGTCTACGTTGGTTGTTTGTTTTCTTCGTTTGTTGGTTTTGTAATTTTTTCGTTGCTTGGCTTTGATTTGTATTATTTGAACCATTTCCATTTCCTTGCTTTTTCTTTGCAAGTTGTTCACGCATTAAATCAGCTAAGCTTACTTTTTTGTTTTCTGACATGATAAGTCTCCTTTATATAAAGTTAATTATGAACAATAGTAGTGAATTTTATCATATCATTGTTAAGGAAGGAAGGGAAGTTGGTTTGAAAATTCATATAATTCTTTCCAGTATTCATTCGTTACGATACAATTGAAATGCTAATGTTTGTAAAAAAAGGGGATAGACATATGTCACATCATATTTTATTAGTTGAAGATGATATTTCAATTCAAGAGATGGTGGAAAAGTATTTAATAAAAGAAGATTTTCAAGTTACAATCGCGTCTGACGGAGAAGAAGGGGTGCAAGCATTTTTTAAATCATCCTTTGATTTAGTTATCCTTGATATAATGATGCCAAAGTTAGATGGCTTAGAGGTTGTACGTATTATTCGTGAGAAGAGTGCCGTTCCGATTTTAATGATGTCGGCAAAAGATACAGATGTTGATAAAGCTGTTGGATTAGGACTGGGAGCAGATGATTACATTTGTAAGCCATTTTCTATGATTGAATTGGCTGCACGTGTAAAAGCGGGTATTCGGAGGTCTACGAAATATTCGGCTACAGAAACAACAGAAAAGATGATTCAAATTGGTGATTTAGCAATTGATCCAATTAATTTTACGGTTGAAAAAAACGGAAAGCCCCTCAAACTGACTTTAAAAGAATTTGAGATTTTAAAGCTATTCGTAAAGAATCAAAATCGTGTATTTACAAAAGCGCAAATATATACGTTAGTTTGGAACGAAGAGTATTACGGTGATGATAATGTTATAAATGTTCATATGAGAAGATTGCGCGAGAAAATTGAAAGTGATCCATCTAATCCAGAGTATATTAAAACGTTATGGGGCATCGGCTATAAGTTGGAAGTGATGTAATATGGTCAATTTGTTAATAGGTATTATTTTTATATTGTTATGTGTCATTTACATACAGTATAAAATGAGGGAAAACAGTAGCAAAAATTTACGATACACATACAAAAAGTTAGAAAGTATTGTAAATGAACAAACAGGCGAGAAGTTACTCGTTATGACAGATGATCTAGAATTGCAAAAATTATTAGTGGCAATTAATCAATTATTAGCTGCAAAACAGAAAACGAATGCAGATCATGCGAAAGTAGAAATTTCGATGAGAAAAATGCTTTCCAATATTTCACATGATTTAAAGACGCCATTAACAGTTATTCTTGGATATACAGAAATGTTAAATAAGGATAAAACGATAAATAAAGAAGAGCAGCAAATATTACTTGAAAAGGTGCATGTAAAAACACTAGAAGTAATGGAACTGATTCATAAGTTTTTTGATTTAGCAAAATTAGAATCTGGTGACAAGGCAATTGAGATGACAAAAATAAATATGAATGAAGTTTGTCGCGAGAAGATTTTATCTTTTTATGATTTGGTGACGACGAAAGGATTTCAAGTTCATATTGATATACCAGAAAGAAATATATATGCACTTGGAAATGTAGAAGTATTAGGTAGAGTATTAAATAATTTAATATCAAATGCAATTACATATGGAGACGATGGAAAGACACTTGGGATGACACTAAGAGATGATGAAACGAGTGTTTATATAGATGTATGGGATACAGGAAAAGGAATTGATGAATCTCATATTGATAAAGTGTTTGAGCGTATGTACACACTTGAAGATTCAAGAAATAGATTGTATCAAGGAAGCGGTCTAGGATTAACGATTACGAAAAGGCTTGTGGAAGCGATGGACGGAGAAATACATCTTTCTAGTAAGCCGTATGAAAAAACAATTTTTACAGTTGTATTAAAAAAGATGCTGTTTTAGCTTGTAGAGAAGTAAATTCTACAAGCTTTTTTTCAGCGTAAGGAATTTGTAAGGAACGGGTAAGAAAAAAGAGATTTCCGTTGTCTATTATAGAAATATAAAGTAGTGCGAAAGGAGAAAATGACATGACATATATATTAAAAACGAATCAGCTAACGAAAGTGTTTAAAGGGAAAGAAGTTATTTCTAGCGTTAACATGCATGTGAAAAAAGGAGAGATATACGGTTTCTTAGGACCGAATGGCGCAGGTAAAACAACGATTATGAAAATGATCACAAATTTAATAAAACCGACGAGCGGTGATATTGAAATTTTTGGTGAGAAGTTAACGGATACATCTTATGAATTGTTAAAGCGCATGGGGACAATTATCGAATATCCAATCTTTTATGATAAATTAACGGCGAAGGAAAACCTAGAATTACATTGTGAATATATGGGGTATTACGACAAGAGCGCAATTGATCATGCTTTACATTTAGTGAAACTGCACGGTATAGATGATAAAAAAGTAAAAGATTTTTCATTAGGTATGAAGCAACGACTGGGTATTGCAAGGGCGATCATGACAAAGCCAGAATTACTCATTTTAGATGAACCGATTAACGGTTTAGATCCAATTGGTATTAAAGAATTACGAGACTTATTTAAAATGCTCTGCAAAGAATATGGTATTACGTTATTAGTTTCTAGTCATATTTTAGGCGAGATGGAACAAATGGCGGATACAATTGGTGTAATTCAAAATGGAAAACTAATAAAAGAAGTTTCAATGAAGAGTATTAACGGAAAACAAACAGAGTACATCGAAATTACTGTTCCTGATGTGAAGCGTGCAGCTTATATTTTAGAAGATAAACTCGGTATAAAAAATTACAAAATAATGAGTGGAAATATGATTCGTGTGTATGAATTGGCAGCGACACAGCAAGCTATTTCAAAAGCGCTTATTATGAACGATGTAGAAATTGAAAGTATTAATAAGAAACATAGTTCCTTAGAAGAATATTTCTTAAATGTAATGGATGGAGAAGGCATTCATGCTTAATGGATTGTTAATGAATCTAGTAAGTGGATTGATCGTAATGTTCATAAGTGGGATTTTCTATTATAGGAAACCAGAGCGGAAATGGTTGTTAATTTTACTAGTGATAGGAATGTTAAGCGTAATTACTGCTGGAATTAGAATGTTAGCAGTGTAGAGACAGTTATATAAAGAATGGAGGCGTGGTTTATATGTTTAAATTAATGAAGCTCGAATGGAAAAAACATAAATTATCTAGTTATTTTAAAGGAGTAGCGATTTGTATTATAGCAATTTTTGCTGCGGTAAGTCTTATGGTATGGGGAACTAAAGTAGAGGATGGTTTGATGTTCTCTAGCTATATGGAATACATGTCTTTAGCAAATATTTTTATTAGAATTACATTTATTATTTTTGCATCGGTTATTTTATCACGTTTAGTGATTGATGAATACAAGAACAAAACAATACAGCTACTATTTATGTACCCACTGCAAAGGAAAATGCTAATGAGAGCGAAATTAGCAATTGTTTTTAGTTTTTGCTTTGTGAGCACGATAATCGCAACATTCATTATTAGTTTGCTCATATTCTGTATGAATCCAATAATGGGACTACTTGAAACGCCTGTTACAATGGGGGAAATAATAGCTACCGTTCCAGCTACCTTTATAAATGCATTTATGATATCTGGTATAAGTTTAATTCCTTTATTTTTTGGGATGAGAAAGAAATCAACACCGACAACAATTACTTCTGCAGTAATAATTGGGATGATGATGAACAGTAACGTTGGTTCTGGAAACGGTCAAGTAAGTATGTTTGATTTTATAGCTATCCCAATAGTGTTCTGTTTATTAGGAATTTTCATCAGTTATCTATCATATCGTAAAATCGACAAGATCGATGTGGCGTGAAGCAAGGTTAAAACAACAACGAACTGGGGTATGAATGTTGAAAAAAATAATAGTAATTGCAATTTTATTTCTGACAATTGCTAGTGTGATTTTTGGTTTTAAGACATTTCAGAGGAAAGATTTTAAGAAAGAAAAGTCTTTTGAGATAAATCATATAAAAGAAATAGAAGTGGACAATGAAAACTGGGATATTGAATTTAAAAGTACAGACGCTAACAAAATAGTAATTTCCGCCCAAGGTAAACGAGTAGATAAAGAGATAGACCCCATCGAAATAGAACAAGCAGGGAATAAAGTTATAGTTAAGCAAAAACAAAAGGTGACCAGATTCTTTAATGGTTTTACGTTTCGGAAGAAAAATAGTATATGTATAGCTATTCCGAAGAAAGAAATAGATAAAATTGTATTAAATAATAAATCGGGTGATGTGAAAATAAGCGATATAGAAGTGAAAAATATCGTGACAGAAAGTGAGTCTGGAGATGAAATGGTTGTAGGACTATCAGCCGAGAAAGGTGAATTCATATCGCAAAGTGGAGAGTTAGCTGTAAAAGATAGTTCAGTACAAGAATTAAATATAAAGTCTACGACTGGTGATAACTATATAACAAGTGTAAGTAACTCAAATATAAACATCACTTCAACATATGGGGAAGTATTACTGAAAGATATGAAAGAAGGAAAATCATTATTTGTAGAAACAAAATCAGGAGATATCGGCGTACGGTATAAAGGTGTTCCGACTTCTTTGAAACTTACGGCTAAAAGTAATTCGTCTGACGTAATGGTGAATGTAAATGGACTTAAGAAAGATAAAAATACAGAAAAAATAAAAGCGGGAACCATTGGTGATGCAAAAAACGAAGTGAAGATTTTAAGTAAAACAGGAGCGATTTATATCGATTAAAATGTAAATGAAAGGAGGACTATTATGCTACGTCTTATGAAGCTAGAATTGAAAAAGTTTAAGCTTGGATGGTATGTGAGGGGAGCGATTATTGCAAATATCGCTATACTGGCATTAATGATCTTTACGAGCATCGTTGCTCAAGTAGAAGGTGATCCGGAAATGAGGGATCCACAGACAATTTTGTTGATGGCCAGTACAGTAGTAAGGGCAACATTTATTATTTTTGGTAGTGTGTTAATCGCAAGGTTAATAATTAGTGAATATAAAACTAAAACAATACTACTCATGTTTTCTTATCCAATTAACCGAAAGAAAATGATGGCTAGTAAGTTGGCTATTACAGCGATAGTAACATTTATAACAGTTATTTTATCTAACATTTTAGTAGTAGGAGTTTTCTTTGGGATAGATAACTATTTTTCAATTCTTCCTAATTCATTCACAGTAGATCAATTGACGCAAGAAGGGATAAACCTTGTTCCTTTAGCCATTTCCACTGCTGGAATAAGTTTAATCCCTCTATATTTCGGAATGCGTAAACGTTCAGTGCCAACTACAATTGTTTCATCTCTTATCGTTGTATCAATTGCAATTAATAACACCCCAATGTTTTCTACAGCAACTTTTCTTCCCCTTCAGCTAGCGTTGGCAGCAATTGGAGTTGCGATTGCATATTACGGAATTAAAAATATAGAGAGGGAAGATGTAACTGTATGACAAGAATAAGAAAAAAGAGTTGGCGTTACACCAACTTTTTTTTGTATATGTATGCTTCGTTACTACTCTGTAAATTTGGAGTGTTTGCTCAAATATTCTTGAACTCCTGAAGAAATGTTAAAGTTATTAGGGCTTTTATATTCGATAGTAAACTCTCCGTCTCTACTTGTCTCAAAGGAGATTGCATAGCTATTCATTTTAGCATCGTAAGAAGTATTTTTGACTTCCGCATCTAGATCAAAGTATTTTGTAATATATTCTTTTGATTCCGTAATAGCTGTTTGTTTTCCCCAAGGGGTACCATAACTTGTGAAATAAAGAGATACACCGATAACTCCAATGATCGAAGTTAGTAAGAGAGTTCTTATTGTTATTTTTTTGTTTTTTGTATTCAATTTAGTTCCCTCCAATTAATATGAATTTATCTTAACGTATTTTCTCATAAAATACCATTTAGTAGAAAATAGTTTCACATGAAACAAGTTACAGAAAAAGACAAGGTGCATAAACACCTTGTCTTTTTCTGTCGTTACATTTGGGGAGCTTCCATTCCAGTAGCAGCCCATTCTTCTTTTGCAGGACCATATACGCCAGGGACTTTTAAGCCAGCTTGACGCATTAAAACAGTCAGCTGCCCGCGGTGGTGATTTTGATGATTAATGAGTGTCATTAAAAATATAGAATTCGGCATAGGGCGACCAAAGAAGTCATTAATAGTAGCTAAGTCTTTATCAGTCCATTCACTTTGAAGCGTTTCAACAAAAGCTGCATTCACTTTACGATATTGATCAGCAATTGTTGTTGCAGAAGGTGGAACAGGATAATCTTTCGTTTCTCCTTCAAACTTAAGCCCTGTGCCAGATAGTATAACAGGAATTGCCGTCACGATATGCCAAGCAACTCTGCCTAATGTCCAGTGCTCAGGTGCAATTTCTTGTGACAAAGATTCATCTGTTAATGCATCGAGCATCTTTTGAGTAGACTCAGCCTCGTATGTCCATGATTGTAGAAAGCCTTCAATAGTTTGGTACATATTTATCCCTCCTAGTTATGTTCATAGGTTACATTCGTGAAAAAAAGATAGTTTCCTTTTAACCTATCAGAACAAATAAAAAAGAGGCTTCTCATATTAAGAAGCCTCTTTTTTTAACCAACCTTCTTCCCATTTTTCCTCATCAACCATAAGAAATAAGGTGCTCCAAGTACAGCAACGACAAGACCAGAAGGGATTTCTTTCGGGTATGCAATTGTTCGTCCGAGTAAATCAGCAATGGAAAGAAGGATTGCTCCAAATAGTGCGGAGCAAACGAATAATCTTTGATGATTCATACCAACGACGATTCGTGCTAAGTGTGGCGCAACAAGACCTAGAAAGGCAATCGTACCGACAGCTGCGATATTTACAGATGCAAGTAGTGTTGCTAACACAATGAGGGCAAGGCGCGTTTTATTTACTGGTTGCCCGAGTCCCGTTGCTAAATCGTCTCCAAGTACGAGAACATCAAGTTGTTTTATTAAGAAAAAGATAATGAATACAAGAATTAGCGATGGATATAGAATGATATTTTCTAAGTGATTCCATCCTCTTGCATACGTGCTACCTGATAGCCATGTTAAAGCAGCAGCAACGTTCAAATTTGCTCTAACGATAAAGATTTGAATAATCGCTGAACCGAGAGCTGAAATACCAATTCCTATTAAAGCAAGGGCTGTTGGGCTAAATCCTGATTTCCACGAGAAGAAGAGGACAATTCCAACTGCAAGTAGTCCGCCGATAAATGCACCAATTGGTAGGAAGAAACCAGGAAGTGCGGGAAAGACATACATAATAGTTAAAGCACCAACACCAGCTCCCGATGAAATACCAATAATAGAAGGATCGGCGAGTGGGTTTCGTAATATACCTTGGAAAACAAGCCCACTTATTGCAAGGCATGCGCCAGCAATAGCAGCAACGAGCATTCTTGGTAAACGAAGGTTCATCATCATATTTTTATCAAATTGTGTTAATTGTCCTGATATAACATTTGTAATACTTTCGATATAAGCGTTACTACCGATTGTAACACCAAGAGCAATTGTCACAATGCAAAGTGTGATAGAGATAATGATTACCTTTTTATAAGAGTAATAGCGAGAACTAGCTCCAGCTGCATTCGCTCCGTTATCATTCATATATTGTTTCGATTTCATCATTCGATACACTAAATAAATAAGCCAAGGTGATCCAATCATTGCCGTGACTGCTCCGACAGGAAGTTCAGCCCCAGTTGGATCTATTAGTCTACCAACGACATCAGCTCCAAGTAATAGTACAGCTCCCCATAAGAAAGAAGAGAGAAGGAGAGTAAAGTGTTGACGGTAGCCAATAAGACGCATTAAATGTGGTGCAACTAAGCCGACAAATCCAATTGGTCCAACAACAGTTACAATTACTGCTGTTAAAAAGATCGCAGCAATGAAGGCGATAAGACGTGTTACTGCTGTTTTTTCACCAAGAGAAACAGCGACATCATCACCAAGTAAGAGAATGTTGAGTTTACGAGACATAAATAGTAAAACTAGGAAAGAAATAATGATAAATGGAAAAGCAAATTGAACGCCATCCCAGTTATTTTGAATAAGAGATCCAGCTCCCCATAAAAATAAACCAGCTGTTTCATTTTCATAGAAAAGCTGCATCGTTCCGGTAAAGGCAGAAAGCATTAATGTAACGACCATACCAGCTAGTGCCATTCTAAGTGGGGTTCCCTTTTTTCCACCAGAAATACGGTATACAAATAAAGCAGTAATAGCACCGCCGATAAATGTGAAAAGAAGTGAATTAATTTGCAGACCTTTTGGTAAGAAAATTGTAGCCGCTACTAGAAAGAAATATGCGCCAGAGTGAATACCCATTGTACTGGATTCAGCAAGTGGATTTTTCGTTAATGTTTGTAAAATGACCCCAGATGCAGCAAGAGCACCTCCAGCTAAAATGGCAATTACGGCCCTAGGTAATCGAAGCATAATTAAAGTTTGATGCTCTAGTGATTGGTTCGGTGAGATAAGAGCATCAATAATCATACTATAGGAAATGTTTGCTTGACCTTGTCCGATATGAATAAAGAAAAGGAGGAGCAAGAGAGCTGCTCCTCCTCCGAATACAAGACTTGCTCGAAGTGTATGTTGGAAGCTATTCATCGCTGAATCACTTCTTCGCTGTCATTACATCTGCTACTTGTGTTGCTAAAGATTTTGCAGATTCAGGACCACCGAAAATCCAAGTGTCGCCTTTTAATTTATACATTTTGTCTTCTTTTTTGAAATTTAACCCTTCCCAAGCAGGATTCCCTTTTAGTTGCGTGTCAAAAATGTTATCATCATCCGCCACAATGTAAATGAAGTTTGAATCTTGTACACTTTGTAATGATTCTACAGTTGTTTGTTTGAAACCATCTGCCTCTGATTTCCCAGCTTCAAAAGTGTTTGTTAAACCTAATTTTTTTGTAACTTGTAAAGCTGTAGAATTGTCAGTCAATATACGGAATGTTGGTACGTTTTTAGCTGTAAATGCTTGTACCATTGCGATGTTTTTATCTTTTAAGTCTGCTTTTTCAATTTTTGCTTTTGCATCAGCGAATACTTTATCCATATCAGCTAATACTTTTTTACCTTCTTCTTCTTTTCCAACTGCTTTTGCGATTTGTTTAAATGTTTCTGTCATTTCAGCAAAGTGATCGTTATTACTTGTTGATGGATCAAACATAACTGTTGGTGCAATTTGCTCTAATTCGTTTTTAATAGCTTTACTACGGAATGAAGCTGTGATAATTAAATCTGGTTTTAGACGGCTAATTTCTTCTAAGTTTGGTTGTTGACGTGTCCCTACGTCTACAACATCTTTACCTGGTTTTGTTGCTGTATTTACCCATTTATTATAATTCTTAATGTCTGCCATCCCTACTGGCTGAACACCAAGTGCTAATAAGTCTTCTGAATATACCCACTCAAGTACAACAACTTTTTTCGCTGGTTTATCTAACTTTGTTTCCCCTTCAGCGTGCTTAATTGTTATAGCTTGCTTTTTATCGTCTGTCTTTGTTTCTTTTTTCTCCTCTTTTTGCTGTCCGCATCCAACAGCGAATAGAAGAACTACTATGAAAATACTGAGAATTTTCTTCATCTTCTGCCCCCAAATTAAGTGTTTTTTGTAATTAGCGCCATAAGTGAAAATGGTTATCAATTACAACACCCAAATCATACTATGAGGATATTTTAAGTGTCAATATTTTTTTAAAATTTTGACGAAAAACAACAAATTATACGGATTTTTATATACTATAGTCGCTATTTATGAAGAATAAGCCTCTTTACTAAAAAAAATGGTGAATATGGGGGAGTTTAAATGGGGACTTGGCTGTGTACGAAAGTGTAATGTGTATGGTTAATAATCTGTGGAGATGGGGCGAAAGTACAAGCAAAAGGAGAGCGAATCGCATGTAATAATTACTAGAATGTATGGAATAAATCTGTGTGTATCTACTAGGTAAAGTATTTCTTTGTTATTTAGATAGGTGTTTTCTAATTCGGTGATTGTACTTAAAAGATCGAATGTAAAGGAAGTGATCAACATGTCTTCATGGGGCAATAATATAAATGGATATTGTGGATGTAATAATCAAAATGGTGTACATGTTGATTCATGCTGTTTTAGTTGTGATGGAACAGTTCCTAAGCTTGGCCCAACAGGTCCGACGGGAGCAACAGGAATAACAGGAGCAACGGGCCCAACAGGTGACACAGGCCCAACGGGAGCAACGGGTCCAACAGGTGACACAGGAGCAACGGGCCCAACAGGTGACACAGGTCCAACGGGAGCGACGGGAATAACAGGAGTAACAGGTCCAACAGGAGCGACAGGAATAACGGGAGCAACAGGTCCAACAGGAGCGACAGGAATAACAGGTTCAACGGGTCTGACGGGAGCGACGGGAATAACAGGGGCAACAGGTCCAACGGGAATAACAGGAGTAACAGGTCCGACAGGAGCAACAGGAATAACAGGGGCAACAGGTTCAACGGGTCCGACGGGAGCAACAGGAATAACAGGGGCAACAGGTCCAACAGGAGCGACGGGAATAACAGGTTCAACGGGTCCGACGGGAATAACGGGTCCAACAGGAGCAACAGGAGAAACGGGGGCAACTGGCACCAGTATAACGGCAACATACGCTTTTGCAAATAATACATCGGGAACAGCGATATCGGTACTTCTTGGTGGAACGAATGTCCCGCTTCCGAATAATCAAAATATTGGTCCAGGTATTACTGTTTCTGGGGGGAATACAGTATTTACGGCTGCAAATGCTGGGAATTATTATATTTCATATACGATTAATATAACGGCTTCATTATTAGTCAGTTCGCGGATTACAATTAATGGAGCACCTCTTGCTGGAACGATCAATTCTCCTGCGTTAGCAACTACATCATTTAGTGCAACAATTATTACGACTCTTGCGGCTGGAAGTGCCATTAGTTTGCAACTATTTGGTTTGTTAGCTGTTGCAACGTTATCAACAACTACACCAGGAGCTGTGTTAACGATAATAAGATTAAGCTAAATAATAACTCTCTTATTCTTTTAAGATTAGGAGAGTTTATACATATAATAAGAAGTTAATGGAGTGAAGCATAGTTATATAAAAGTCAGAATATTATGATTGTAACGTTATGGCGACTATAATATAATGAAAACAACCATCATGAATGAACATTCATTTATTTTTATGTATTTGAAGGGGGAATGAAGGTGGAAAAACCATGGTTGAAAAGTTATCCAGAAGAAATTCCAAGTACGATTTCTTATGATATTCAGCCGCTTCATGGATATGTGGAACAGGTGGCTTCCCGTTATCCAGAAAAGAAAGCGCTTCACTTTTTGGGGAAGGATATTACATTTTCAGACTTCCACGATAAGGTGAAGAGGTTTGCAAATTATCTTCAAAAGCTCGGTGTGGAAAAGGGTGATCGAGTTGCTATTATGTTGCCGAACTGTCCGCAATCTGTAATTGGTTATTATGGTACATTACTTGCGGGAGGTATCGTAGTACAAACAAATCCACTATATACAGAAAGAGAATTAGAATACCAGCTTCATGACTCGGGAGCAAAAGTAATTCTTTGTCTCGATTTAGTGTTTCCAAGAGTAACGAATGTTCAATCTGCTACAAAAATTGAACATATTATCGTAACTCGGATTGCGGACTTTTTACCCTTCCCTAAAAATTTAGTTTATCCATTTGTACAAAAAAAGCAGGCAAATCTTGTTGTGAATGTGTCGGAAAGCGAAACGATTCATCTATGGAAATCAGTAGAACGAGAAAGTAATGTTAATGTTGAAGTTCCTTGTGATCCTGAAAATGATCTAGCCCTTTTACAGTACACAGGAGGAACAACTGGATTTCCGAAAGGCGTTATGTTGACGCATAAAAACCTTGTTTCGAACACTTTAATGGGAGCTCATTGGCTATATAATTGTAAAGAAGGAGAAGAAGTAATTCTTGGTGTCCTTCCGTTCTTTCATGTATATGGGATGACAGCTGTAATGAATTTAAGTATTATGCAAGGATATAAAATGGTGCTGATTCCGAAGTTTGATATGAAAATGGTTTTTGAAGCGATAAAAAAACATAAAGTCACACTATTTCCAGGGGCACCGACCATTTATATTGCTCTATTAAATAGTCCCCTCTTAAAAGAATATGATATTTCTTCTATTCAAGCTTGTATTAGTGGATCTGCCCCGCTTCCTGTAGAAGTACAGGAAGAGTTTGAGAGAGTTACAGGTGGAAAATTGGTAGAAGGTTATGGATTAACGGAGTCGTCGCCAGTTACACATGGGAATTTTTTGTGGGAAAAACGTGTGCCAGGAAGTATTGGTGTGCCGTGGCCAGATACAGAGGCAAACATTATGTCACTTGAAACTGGAGAGGCTTTACCTCCGGGTGAAATTGGTGAAATTGTTGTAAAGGGTCCTCAAATTATGAAAGGGTATTGGAATAAGCCAGAAGAAACAGCAGCTGTATTACAAGACGGATGGCTTCATACAGGGGATGTTGGTTACATGGATGAAGATGGATTTTTCTATGTGAAAGATCGTAAGAAAGATATGATTGTTGCGAGTGGATTTAATGTGTATCCTCGTGAAGTAGAAGAAGTATTATATGAGCATGAAAAAGTGCAAGAAGTGGTGACGATTGGAGTTCCCGATCCGTACCGGGGAGAGACAGTTAAAGCATTTGTTGTGTTAAAAGAAGGTGCGGAGTGTTCTGAGGAAGAATTAAACCAGTTTGCGCGTAAATATTTAGCGGCTTATAAAGTGCCGAAAGTATATGAGTTTAGAGATGAACTGCCGAAAACGACAGTTGGAAAAATTTTACGCCGTGTCCTAATAGATGAAGAGAAAAGAAAAAATGAGGATGAGCAAACGGGCTAAGGCCCTTTCTTTTTGAAAAAATAGGATTGACACTTTTCTAAATAGTCAGTATTATAAGAATATGAATGACTATTCATTCAGTCATCTTCTTGAAGGGGACAGTAAAGTGAAGAAAAATAGACCGAAATACAATCAAATTATTGATGCGGCAGTCATTGTGATTGCGGAGAATGGGTACCACCAAGCGCAAGTTTCTAAAATAGCAAAGCAAGCTGGGGTAGCTGATGGCACGATTTATTTATATTTTAAAAATAAAGAAGATATATTAATATCCTTATTTCAAGAGAAGATGGGAGATTTTGTCGAAACAATTCGTCAAAAAACAGCAGGAATTGAAAGCGCTGTATCGAAGTTATTCATGTTGGTAGAAACGCACTTCTTGCTGTTATCACAAAATGATCCTCTTGCTATCGTTACGCAATTAGAGCTAAGACAGTCCAATCAAGACTTACGCCTTAAAATAAATGAAGTATTAAAAGGCTACTTACAAGTTATGGATGAGATTTTAGAGACAGGTATAAAGCAAGGTGAATTCCAAGCGGATTTAAATGTTCGCGTGGCAAGACAAATGATCTTTGGAACAGTAGATGAAGTTGTGACCAATTGGGTAATGAGCGATCATAAGTATGATCTGGTCGCACTTTCAAAAACGGTACATGGGCTACTTATTGCAGCTTGTGGTTATCGTCAATAATGGGAGGGATCATGTTGAAATTCCTATCTGTAAGAGTTGAAGATCATATCGCGGTGGCGACGTTAAATCATGCGCCGGCAAACGCGATGTCTTCACAAGTTATGCATGACGTTACTGAATTAATTGATCAAGTGGAGAAGGATGATAACATTCGTGTTGTTGTTATTCATGGTGAAGGGCGCTTCTTCTCGGCGGGAGCAGATATTAAAGAATTTACATCTGTTACTGAAGCGAAGCAAGCGACAGAATTAGCGCAGCTTGGACAAGTTACGTTTGAACGTGTTGAAAAATGTTCAAAACCAGTTATCGCGGCAATTCATGGAGCGGCACTTGGCGGCGGCCTTGAGTTTGCTATGTCTTGCCACATGCGCTTTACAACTGAAAGTGCAAAACTTGGTTTACCTGAATTAACACTTGGATTAATTCCTGGATTTGCAGGTACACAGCGATTACCACGTTATGTTGGGAAAGCGAAAGCTTGTGAAATGATGTTAACAAGTACACCGATTACAGGTGCAGAAGCATTAAAATGGGGACTTGTTAACGGAGTTTTTGCTGAAGAAACATTTTTAGATGATACGCTTAAAGTTGCAAAACAGATTGCTGGAAAAAGCCCAGCGACGACTCGTGCTGTACTAGAGTTATTGCAAACGACGAAATCGTCTCATTATTATGAAGGTGTACAACGCGAAGCTCAAATCTTTGGTGAAGTATTTACGGGTGAAGATGGAAGAGAAGGTGTAGCAGCGTTTTTAGAAAAACGTAAGCCTTCATTTAGTGGCAGGTAGTTCAATTATTTTTTAATATAAATTAACAGAAAATTAAAATTGATAGAATCTTTCTGAAAAACAAGGGGGTAAATGGAATGAACATCTACGTACTCATGAAACGAACATTTGATACAGAAGAAAAAATCGTAATTAAAAACGGTGCAATTTACGATGGCGAAGCGGAATTCATCATCAACCCTTACGACGAATATGCGATTGAAGAAGCAATTCAAGTAAGAGACGCACAAGGTGGCGAAGTTACTGTTGTAACAGTCGGTGGCGAAGATAGTGAGAAAGAACTTCGTACGGCATTAGCGATGGGCTGCGATAAAGCTGTATTAATTAATATTGAAGATGATGTGGAAAATGGTGACCAGTTCACGACAGCAAAAGTACTTGCTGAATATTTAAAAGATAAAAATGCAGATTTAATTTTAGGCGGGAACGTTGCAATTGATGGTGCATCTGGACAAGTTGGTCCACGCGTAGCAGAAGCGTTAAATATTCCGTACGTAACGACAATTACAAAACTTGAAATTGACGGTACAAACGTGAAGATTGAGCGTGATGTTGAAGGTGATACGGAAGTGATTGAAACTTCATTACCAGTTTTAGTAACAGCACAACAAGGTTTAAATGAACCTCGTTATCCATCGCTTCCAGGTATTATGAAAGCGAAGAAAAAGCCACTAGAAGAAGTAGAATTAGATGATTTAGATTTAGAAGAAGATGATGTGGAAGCAAAGACAAAAACAATTGAAATCTATTTGCCTCCTAAGAAAGATGCAGGAAAAGTGTTACAAGGCGAGCTGCAAGATCAAGTAAAAGAACTTGTATCGTTGCTCCATACAGAAGCGAAAGTAATCTAATAAAATACGAAATTATATATGCAGGAGGGAAAATCTATGGCTCGTAAAGTATTAGTAATGGGTGAAGTTCGTGATGGATCGCTACGTAACGTTTCGTTTGAAGCGGTAGCAGCAGCAAAAACAATTGCAGAAGGCGGTGAAGTAGTAGGTCTTCTAGTTGGAGACAGCGTTGCCTCTTTTGCAAATGAATTGATTCATTACGGTGCAGATCGCGTTGTGACAGTTGAAAATGATAAATTAAAATCATATACATCTGATGGGTATGCACAAGCATTTTCAGCTGTATATGCTGAAGAAAAGCCAGAAGGTATTGTATTTGGACATACAGCACTTGGTAAGGATTTATCACCAAAATTAGCAGCGAAGCTTGAAGCTGGTCTAGTTTCTGACGTAACTGCTTTAGATGTTGAAGGTGGAAATGTTATCTTTACTCGTCCAATTTACTCTGGTAAAGCGTTTGAGAAGAAGATTGTAACAGACGGTATCTTATTTGCGACAGTGCGTCCAAATAACATTGCGACGCTTGAAAAAGATGAGTCTCGCAGTGGTGACGTGTCTTCTATTACAGTAGATGTGAAAGATTTACGTACAATTATTCAAGATGTCGTCCGTAAGACGGCAGAAGGTGTTGACCTTTCTGAAGCGAAAGTTATTATCGCTGGTGGACGCGGTGTGAAGAGTGAAGAAGGATTCAAGCCATTAAAAGAGTTAGCTGACGTATTGGGCGGTGCTGTTGGAGCATCTCGTGGTGCTTGTGACGCTGAGTATTGCGATTACTCATTACAAATTGGTCAAACTGGTAAAGTTGTTACGCCAGACTTATACATTGCATGCGGTATTTCTGGTGCGATTCAGCATTTAGCTGGTATGTCTAACTCAAAAATAATCGTTGCGATTAATAAAGACCCAGAAGCAAGTATCTTCAAAGTAGCTGACTATGGTATTGTTGGCGATCTATTTGAAGTCTTACCTCTTTTAACAGAAGAGTTTAAAAAGTTAAAAGTACATTCATGATTTGAGTACCCTTGAGTTCCAAGTGAAGTACCCCTATATATAGAAAAGGTGAGAGATCCCCTGTCTCTCATCTTTTTAGTATTTAATCCGTATTTTTATATAGTATAAAGGAACACTTTTTTGTTACAATACATAACG
This sequence comes from Bacillus sp. FSL M8-0063, assembly GCF_038005545.1. Classification (NCBI taxonomy): domain Bacteria; kingdom Bacillati; phylum Bacillota; class Bacilli; order Caryophanales; family Bacillaceae; genus Bacillus; species Bacillus sp. FSL M8-0063. Next base: position 4,024,630 of record NZ_JBBOTJ010000001.1, on the reverse strand, counting down.
ATACATATTATTCGCCACGTATATAAGTTAATGATATACTCTTGGTAGAATATACTTGAAGGAGGAAATAAAATGGCAATTGTAAATGCAAATGACCAAAGCTTCGCAGCTGAAACTAGCGAAGGTGTTGTATTATTAGATTTCTGGGCACCTTGGTGTGGACCTTGTAAAATGATCGCTCCTGTATTAGAGGAAATTGATGCAGAACTAGGCGAAAAAGTAAGAGTAGTAAAAGTAGACGTGGATGAAAACCAAGAAACTGCTCGTCAATTCGAAGTAATGAGCATTCCAGCTCTTTTCGTATTAAAAGACGGTAAAGTAGTTGATCAAGCGTTAGGTTACAAACCGAAAGAAGCGTTAGTAGAATTAGTTTCTAAACACTTCTAAAATAAAGGGCTACCATTTGGTAGCCTTTTTTATTTTCCTTTTTTACACCTTTCCGTTACAATAAAGGAACGTATGTTGGGTGTTTTGGCATAGTATGTTTTCAGGTGAAAATAAAGATGCTAAGCATGTAGAAATGGAGGGTAACGAGTGCACGAACATTTAAAAGAAAAATTGGCTATTTTACCAGATCAACCTGGTTGTTATTTAATGAAAGATAAGCAAGGAACGGTTATATATGTCGGAAAGGCAAAAGTGCTTAAAAATCGTGTGCGCTCGTACTTTACTGGTTCGCATGATGGAAAAACACTGCGGCTTGTAGGAGAAATTGTAGATTTTGAATATATTGTAACCTCCTCAAATCTAGAGGCTCTCATTTTAGAGTTAAACTTAATAAAAAAACATGATCCAAAATATAATATTCAATTAAAAGATGATAAAACATATCCTTTTATTAAAATTACAGCTGAGAAACAGCCGCGATTACTTATTACGCGAAATGTAAAAAAGGATAAGGGAAAGTATTTTGGCCCCTATCCGAATGCACAATCAGCTCATGAAACGAAAAAACTGCTAGATCGTATGTATCCGCTTCGTAAGTGCTCAAATATGCCCGATAAAGTTTGTTTATATTATCATATGGGTCAATGTTTAGCACCTTGTGTGAAAGAAGTGACGGAAGAACAAAACAAAGAAATTGTAGATGAAATTATTAAGTTTTTAAATGGTGGGCATAAAGAAGTTCGTTCAGAATTAGAAACAAAGATGTATGAAGCTTCAGAGAAACTAGAATTTGAACGCGCAAAAGAGTTGCGGGATCAAATTGCGCATATTGATGCGATTATGGAAAAACAAAAGATGATTATGAGTGACTTAGTGGATCGTGATGTATTCGGGTATGCAGTTGATAAAGGATGGATGTGTGTTCAAGTTTTCTTCGTTCGAAAAGGAAAGCTAATTGAACGTGATGTTTCTATGTTTCCAATCTACGATGAACCAGAAGAGGGATTTTTAACATTTATCGGTCAATTTTATGAGAACAGCAGTCATTTTAAGCCGAAGGAAATTGTCGTTCCAGGAAGTATAGACTCAGAATTAGTAGAGCGCTTTTTAGAAGTTGAAGCGACACAGCCGAAACGTGGTAAGAAAAAAGATCTTGTAGAATTAGCAAATAAAAATGCGAAGATTGCTCTTGAAGAGAAATTCTACTTAATTGAACGTGATGAAGAGCGAACGATTAAAGCGGTAGATCATTTAGGGAAGCAGCTCGGGATTGAAACACCTTATCGTATTGAGGCGTTTGATAACTCGAATATTCAAGGGACAAATCCTGTTTCTGCAATGATTGCTTTTATCGATGGGAAACCAGCTAAGAAAGAATATAGGAAATATAAAATTAAAACGGTTCAAGGACCAGATGATTATGAGTCTATGAGAGAAGTTGTGAGACGCCGTTATACAAGGGCACTGAAAGAGAGCTTGCCTTTACCAGATTTAATCATTATTGATGGCGGAAAAGGTCATCTGGCGGCTGCAAGTGATATTCTAGAAAATGAACTCGGTTTATATATTCCGATGGCAGGGCTTGTAAAAGATGACAAACATAAAACCTCCCATTTAATTATTGGAGATCCACCTGAACCTGTGATGCTTGAGCGAAATAGCCAAGAATTTTATTTATTGCAGCGCATTCAAGATGAAGTGCATCGATTTGCGATTACATTTCATCGCCAATTACACGGGAAATCTGTTATTCAATCAGCACTGGATGATATTCCAGGAATCGGTGATAAACGGAAAAAGGTATTGTTAAAACATTTTGGTTCATTAAAGAAGATGAAAGAAGCTTCTTTAGCTGAATTTGTCGAAGCAGGTATGCCGAAAAATGTCGCGGAAACAATTTATACGTATTTAACAGATAAGAAGACGTTGTAGTTTACAACGTCTTCTGTTTTTTGGTATAATTTCTGAAGATTTAAAATAAATCTAACTGAATGAAAATACAAAAAAGTCAACTAAACTTATATGTCTAGTTGACTGTAGGTAATGCTACACTTCAATGAGATCTTTTATATCCCATTTCACAAGAAATGTAATAGAGTCTGAACGCTTTTTCTTTTCTTCATAGGACTCTGCAACGACGTTTCGTTGCTTTTGAATTTGTTCAGCGATGAATCCAGCTTCTAATTGATAAGAAGAATGTCTGTTTTGTTTTTGACGTTCAGCGATGAGTGTGCTTTTAAGTTGGAACTGCATTTCACGACGCTTATGTTCAATAATGCTTAAAGTGCCCCAGCCAGCTTTTTCAAAGAACTGAATGACTTCTTCAATTGTTTCTAGTGGATATTTTCTTGCAAGGTTTCTACCAGACCAGTATAAAATACCATCTAAATCGTTACCGATTAAATCAGGTAGTAATTCTTCACGTAGCAATTCATAAGCGAAGGCGTTCAATGAAACATCTTCTAAAGATGTTGTATCGATTGTATTTTTACTCACAATATTCCCCTCTTTCTATAGGGATTATTATATAACATTTTTCATTTATAAAAACAGATTTTTCTTTGGGGAAATCTGAATATATAAGAAGGGAAAAAGAATTGGCAAATTATATGCAAATTATGTATACGTTTTCTTGACGCTTCGACAAAAATAGGGGTAAAATGAACTTGTTATCAAATTATGCTGAAATATTTCGAATAATTTTTTCAGTTTTTCTTATGCCAATAGTGAAAAAACATTATTGTTGTAAATTAATCTGAAAACAGCAGTCAAACATTCAAGGGGGTAATGGGGACATGAAAGGCCGCGAGTATACGTTTCGTAAGTGGCACTCATTAATGGGGGTCATCCCGGTTGGTGTCTTTTTGACGCAACATCTAATTGTAAACAACTTTGCAACAAGAGGAGCAGAGGCTTTTAACAAAGCTGCAGGCTTTATGGAGCTCCTTCCATTCCGGTATGCGCTAGAAATTTTCATCATCTTTTTACCTATACTGTACCATGCTATATATGGCTTATATATTGCATTTACAGCTAAGAACAATGCGGTATCTTACGGTTATTTCCGTAACTGGATGTTCGTCTTCCAACGAATTTCAGGTATCGTTACGCTGATCTTCATTTCTTGGCACGTCTGGGAAACTCGTATTCAAGCATTGTTAGGTAAAGAGGTAAACTATGATATGATGGCAGATATTTTAAACAATCCAGCTATGTTTGCATTCTACTTAGTTGGTGTTGTTTCAACGATTTTCCACTTTGCAAATGGACTATGGACATTCTGCATAAGCTGGGGAATTACAGTATCTCCACGTTCACAAAGAATCTCTACTTATGTAACATTAGCTATTTTCTTAGGTCTATCTTATGTAGGTGTGAGTGCATTATTAGCGTTCATCGATCCACAGCTAGCAAACCAGTAAGGAGTGGGAGAGCATGAAAGGGAAACTTATAGTAGTCGGCGGTGGCTTGGCCGGCTTAATGGCAACGATTAAAGCGGCAGAAGCAGGAGTAAATGTTGAACTATTTTCTTTAGTACCAGTAAAACGTTCACATTCTGTATGTGCCCAAGGTGGAATTAACGGTGCCGTAAATACGAAAGGTGAAGGGGATTCTCCATGGATCCACTTTGACGATACAATTTATGGTGGGGACTTCTTAGCGAACCAACCGCCAGTTAAAGCAATGTGTGAAGCAGCACCTGGTATCATTCATTTAATGGACCGTATGGGTGTTATGTTCAACCGTACGGAAGAAGGACTTCTTGATTTCCGTCGTTTTGGTGGAACACAACATCACCGTACAGCATTTGCTGGTGCAACAACTGGACAGCAATTACTATACGCATTAGATGAGCAAGTACGTCGTCACGAAGTAGCAGGACTTGTAACGAAATATGAAGGTTGGGATTTCTTACGAGCTGTTGTTGATGACGAAGGTGTGTGCCGAGGAATCGTTGCACAAGACTTACAAACAATGGAGATTAAAAGTTTCCAAGCTGATGCCGTGATTATGGCAACAGGGGGCCCTGGTATCATCTTTGGAAAATCAACTAACTCTATTATTAATACAGGTACAGCAGCTTCTGCTGTATATCAACAAGGCGCATATTATGCAAACGGCGAGTTCATTCAAATTCATCCAACGGCAATTCCTGGAGACGATAAACTACGTCTTATGAGTGAATCTGCACGTGGTGAAGGTGGCCGTGTTTGGACATATAAAGATGGTAAACCATGGTACTTCCTAGAAGAAAAATATCCGGCTTACGGAAACCTTGTACCTCGTGATATTGCAACGCGTGAAATTTTTGACGTTTGCGTAGAGCAAAAACTAGGTATTAACGGTGAAAACATGGTGTACTTAGATCTTTCTCATAAAGATCCGAAAGAACTAGATATTAAACTTGGTGGAATTATTGAAATCTATGAGAAGTTTACAGGTGATGATCCTCGTAAACTACCAATGAAAATCTTCCCAGCAGTTCACTATTCAATGGGCGGACTATGGGTTGATTATAAGCAGATGACAAGTATTCCAGGTTTATTTGCAGCAGGTGAGTGTGATTATTCTATGCACGGTGGTAACCGTCTAGGTGCGAATTCACTATTATCAGCAATTTACGGTGGTATGGTAGCAGGACCGAACGCGATTGAGTATATGAAAGGTCTTTCTAAATCGTCTGATGCTGTTTCATCTACTGTATATGAGCAAAATGAATTAATCGAAACAGAGAAATTTAACAATATTTTAACGCTTGATGGTAACGAAAATGCATATGTTCTTCATAAAGAGCTTGGAGAATGGATGACAGATAACGTTACAGTAGTTCGTGAAAATAAAAAGCTACTAGAAACTGATGCGAAAATTGAAGAGTTAATGGCGCGTTACAAACGCATTAACATTAACGATACAGCGAGATGGAGTAACCAAGGTGCTTCATTTACACGCCAACTTGCAAATATGTTTGAGTTAGCGCGTGTTATTACAATTGGAGCGTATAACCGTAATGAGAGCCGCGGGGCGCATTACAAACCTGAATTCCCAAATCGTGATGATGCAAACTTCTTAAAAACTACGATGGCGAAATTTGAGGGAGAAGGAAAAGCACCAGCATTCCATTACGAAGAAGTGGATGTTTCATTAATTAAACCACGTAAACGTGACTATTCCTCAAAACATGATGTAGCTGCTAAGGGTGAAGAGAAGGGGGATAAGCAACATGTCTGAGAAAACAATCCGCCTCATCATTACGAGACAAGATGGACCAGATGCACAAGAGTTTGACCAAGAGTTTGAAATCCCATATCGTCCAAATATGAACATTATTTCGGCACTGATGGAAATTCGTCGTAATCCTGTTGATTCAAAAGGAAACCAGACGACTCCGATTGCATGGGATATGAACTGTTTAGAGGAAGTATGTGGCGCATGTTCGATGGTGATTAACGGAAAACCACGTCAATCATGTACAGCTCTTATTGATCAGTTAGAACAACCAATTCGCTTAAAGCCGATGAAGACATTCCCAGTTGTACGTGACTTACAAGTTGACCGTAGTCGCATGTTTAACGCTCTAAAACGCGTTAAAGCTTGGATTCCAATTGATGGAACGTATGACTTAGGACCAGGACCAAGAATGCCTGAGAAGAAACGTCAATGGGCTTATGAGCTTTCAAAATGTATGACATGTGGTGTTTGCTTAGAATCATGTCCAAACGTAAATAGTAAATCTGACTTTATTGGACCAGCACCGTTATCACAAGCTCGTTTATTCAACTCACATCCGACGGGTGAAATGCATAAAGCAGATCGCTTACGTGCAATTATGGGAGATGGAGGACTTGCAAACTGTGGTAACTCTCAAAACTGTGTGCAATCATGTCCAAAGGGTATTCCATTAACAACTTCAATTGCGGCATTAAACCGTGATACAACAATTCAATCGTTTAAAGATTTCTTTGGTAGCGACAATAACTATTAATAAATATTGCCTCTTCATGTTGAAGAGGCAATATTTATAACTTTATTTTTCTGTTTATTCTGTTTATTTTAAGGGCGAAAAGGAGAGGGAATAATGAAGAGGATTTCTTATATTGAAGACTTTGAGCAATGGGAAAGTGGTTTTTCATTTTACAATCCTGTAAAAGTTCGTTTTGGTGAAGTAGATATGTTTGGGCATGTAAATAATGTCGTTGCCTTTACTTATTTTGAAGAAGCACGTATCGCATTGTTTAAAGAACTTGGATTTATGCAAGAATGGACGCATGAATCTTCAGAAACGATGATCGTTGTTGCAGATTTACAATGTAATTTTATTAAGCAAATATATTTTGATGAACAGTTGAAGGTATATGTAAAAGCGGGATCGGTTGGGAATTCTTCTTTAGATTTGCATTATATGGTGAAGAATGCAGAAGGAGAAGCTTGTTTAGTCGGTCGTGGAATGATGGTTCAAGCATCGAAAAAAACGGGAAGAGGTGAACCGTGGCCTGAAGAGTGGAAGAAAAAATTACTACAATAATAGAGTAAAAGAAAAATAAGAGAGCAATTTGCTCTCTTATTTTTTGTCTTTCATTGCTTCTTCTAATGTTAAATGATGTTTATATATGTATGTAGCGTATGGATTACCAACGTAGCGCAAATGCCACGGTTCATATGAATATTCTGTTGTTTCTGTTTTATCTTCTAAATAACGAATGACAAAGCCAAATTCATGGGCATGTTTTGCAACCCATTTTCCTTCGGCTGTCTCTCCAAAAATAGGCTCTAATTGGAATTTAGCAGATTTTGAACTAATATCCATTGCTAAACCAGTTTGATGTTCACTCGTACCAGGAATGGCACTTACTGAATCAGCTTCAGCTTTTCCTTGACGTCTAACGTACGTATCATGTAATGATTTTTGGCGTTTGTATGAACGATAACCAGATACAGCTGTAAGTTCAAGTCCTTCTTTCTTTGCCGCTTCAAACATATTTTCAAGCGCATCTGCAGCATCTTTACGCAGTAGCGTTTTTTCTTTATCTTTTGGACTAGTAAATGGTACATTTGGTCTTGTTAAGTCTTCAGGCGTGTATCCGTCTGGTAATTTACGATGTTTATTAACTAATATAAGATTAGATTCTGGATTTGTTACAACGAAAAAATTATTGTCTAGTTTCTTTGCATTATGATCAGCTTTAGGAAAAGCAGGAATCTCTTCTTTTTGATGGTTACTATGTTTTTGATTTTCGACAGCTTTCGCCTCATTTTGTAGTGGCGATTTAGAACCGAAATAAGCGAAAGATGTGATACCGATTACAATAGTAGCGGCAGAAATAATGATTATTTTTTTCATGATACCTTGTAATCACAGTCCTTTCTTAATAAAATATGTATCGTTTTTATTATAAGTCTAGTTTGTTGAAAAAGAAATATAAGAGTCATAACGTAATAGAAATGCAAAGAAAATGTCAGAAAATGTGTAAAAATGTAGTATTTTTTTATTTAATTCATTTCTTATCTTTCATGAAATGAATTTTTTATGTAATATATATACATAAGAAGATGTAGCGATTATCGAGAATGAAGAACTTCTTGTATAGACTAGGAGTGAATGGGAATGGATTTTGCAACAATTATTGGGCTTATTTTAGGATTTGTAGCGGTAGTAGTAGGGATGGTCGTCAAGGGCGCTGACGTAACATCCTTATTGAATCCTGCCGCAGCATTAATTATTTTTATCGGTACATTTGCTGCAGTATGTATAGCATTTCCGATGAATCAACTAAAAAGGGTTCCAAAATTATTTAAAGTTCTTTTTGGTTCAAATAAAAAGGATTTAAGTTATGAACAGTTGCTAGAATTATTTGTTCATTGGACATCAGAAAGTAGAAAATACGGTATTTTGTCTTTAGAGCAACAATTAGACAAAATTCAAGATGAATTTCTTTTACGTGGTATGAAATTTGTGATTGATGGCGTATCCGCAGAAGATTTAGAACAAATTTTAGAAGCTGAATTAGAAGCAATTGAAGAAAGGCATGCAAAAGGAGCAGCAATTTTTTCTCAAGCTGGTACATATGCACCGACATTAGGAGTTTTAGGTGCTGTTATTGGTCTTGTAGCTGCGCTTGGTAATTTAACTGATATTGAAAAGTTAGGACATGCTATTTCAGGTGCGTTTATTGCAACGATTTTTGGTATTTTTTCAGGTTATGTATTATGGCATCCATTTGCAAATAAGTTAAAACAAAAATCTGCAGCTGAAATCGAGAAAAAACGTTTAATCATTGATTGTTTATTAATGTTACAAGAAGGTACATATCCGTTTATTATGAAGAACCGCATTTTAGGTTCACTTTCTGCAACTGAGCGTAAAAAGCTAGAACAAGGAGCAGAAAAAAATGCGGAGTAAGAAAAATAGAAGAGGCAAAAAGAAAAAACATGATGAGCATATCGACGAAACTTGGTTAATTCCATATTCAGATATGTTAACGTTGTTATTTGCATTGTTCATCGTTTTATTCGCAATGAGTAGTATAGATGCTGCGAAGTTTAAACAGATGGCAGTTGCTTTTCGAAGTGAATTAGCCGGTGGAACAGGTAACAAAGAATTTTTAAGTGATCAAAAGCCAAATGATGAAAAAGAATTATCAGCAAGTAGCCTTGAGGCAGAACAAGCAAAAAAACAAGAAGAAGCTAGAGCGAAAGAAAAAAAAGAGATGGATGAATTGAAAGCATTACAAAAAAAGATTGATCAATATATTAATGAAAAACAATTATCCTCTTCTTTTCAAACTAAATTAACTGAAAAGGGATTAATGGTGACAATATTAGAGAATATACTGTTTGATTCGGGGAAAGCAGATGTGAAATTAGAATCTTTAGGGATTGCAAAAGAGATGTCTAGCTTACTTGTTTCAGCGTCACCTCGTGAAATTACAGTATCGGGTCATACGGATAATGTCCCTATTGCCAATGCGCAGTTTGCGTCGAACTGGGAATTAAGTACGCAGCGGGCAGTTAATTTTATGCAAGTATTACTGCAAAATAAAGAATTACAACCAGAAAAATTTAGTGCGATTGGTTACGGAGAATACCGTTCGATTGCTCCAAACGATACACAAGAAGGAAAGGCTAAGAATAGACGTGTGGAAGTATTTATCTTGCCTTTAACAGAGAAAGAAAAATAAAAGAGGATGGCGAATGCCATCCTCTTTTATTTTTCTTCAAATGATTTTAAGTTGTCGCGACGGACTTTATCTTTTTCTGCATCTGACTTTTTGAAATCATAATCATATAAAGCGCCTTCCCAATCACCGTACATTGGATTAGGGAAAATAATAAATTTCTCACCAAATTGTGCTTTTGAATCTGCAACTGTTTGATTGCGATCTTTTACAGATTTCCCATCAAAACCTGTGAAATCAGATAAGTTATCACCGAAGAATAAGACGATATCATGTGTTTGAGAAACGAGTTCACGGCGTTTTTCTTTTCCTTTTTCTTTCGGATCTTGTAGTAATATATGTTCTTTCGTTGCTTGAGGAGCACCTACACGCTCAAGATTTTTAATTGTTGCATCTAGTTGGTTCGTTTTACGATTTGAGATGTAGTAAATATCTACACCTTTAGATTCCGTATATTTTAAGAAATCAATTGCGCCTGGAAGGGCTTCAGCTTCAGCCTTATTAATCCAATCATCCCATTTGTAAGGATAGCCTTTTCCTGTTTTTACGCTCATTGCTTGATGAGGGCTGTTGTCTAAAACAGTTTCGTCTAAATCAAGTACGATAGCAGGCTTTTTCTCTGTCCCTTTTGCAAGAGCTGCATCAAGCTTCAATTGACCGATATTGTACCCTTGGTAGTAAAGTGCTTTCGTTTCACCGGCTGTTTGATACCATAAATCAGCCATTAATTGCTGTTCTGTTAATTTTACTTTTTCTTCTTTTGCCACTGTTTTCTCTGGTGTTCCTGAACATGCTACAAGCGATGTAGATAGAACTGCTACAGATAATAAAGTGGTAATACCCCTCTTCATCTTCATATGTATCCTCCTTGATGTTAGAAAATCATCTTATATTATATATTAAAATATAAAAATTTTTTATGAACATTTGCATATTGTCTTTTGTATATATAGTAGTATGTCCTATATTAGAAAGATGAGAAAAATGATGGAAATCATTTTGACAACTTTTATTGTCTTAATGACAATTATAATTGACAAACGAAATGATATTATTTACAATTTTAACTAAATAGAACAAATGATGGATTAAGGAGATGTTACATACTAAGAGGATGAAGTGTAGTGCTATATTTTATCCTGAATAAACATAGTCTTTGAAAGAGAGTATGAATGATATTAAAGGGGAGGCTTTATACTTTGAGTTTACAAATTCAAAACTTAACGAAACTATTTGGGGAATCAAAAGCAGTGAACGGTTTGCAAATTTCGTTACCAAAAGGTGAAGTACTAGGATTACTTGGACGAAATGGTGCAGGGAAAACAACGACAATCAAAATGCTTCTCGGATTATTAACGCCTAATGAAGGCTCTATTACATGGGATGGAAAATCATTTGGGACTAGTGGGGTAACAATTGGTTATTTACCAGAAGAAAGAGGTTTATATACAAAAAGTAGAGTAATAGACCAGTTGCGATATTTTGGTAGATTAGAAGGAATGACGAAAAAAGAAGTAGATCTTGCTATTGATCACTGGTTAGAGCGATTAGCGATACCAGAATATAAATTTAAAACGGCAGGAGAGCTTTCAAAAGGAAATCAGCAAAAAATCCAATTAATTGCTGCTCTTCTTCATAATCCTGAACTTCTCATTTTAGATGAACCATTTAGTGGACTGGATCCAGTTAATGCTGGAATGTTAGCTAGCATTATTGAAGAACAAGTACAGAGCGGAAAGACAATTATTTTATCCAGTCATCGTATGGAACAAGTAGAGGCTTTTTGCCAACATGTATGTATTTTGAAAAAAGGCGAAGCAGTCGTAAAAGGCCAGTTAAGTGATATTAAAAAAGAATACGGTTTCCGCAATTTAACGATTGAAGATACAGAAGAGAATGCGAAGGGATTAGAAGCTATTCATGTATCGTATGAAAAACAACAAGGCCTTCTTTATGTGCAAGTACAAGATGATGCAGAAGCTCTAAAGATTTTACAACAATTGCAAGAACAAGGTGTTACCTTACGACAATTTAAAATGTTAGAGCCGACGTTAAACGAAATCTTTGTAGAGAGGGCGAAATAACGATGCGTAAATTTTCTCACGTATTTTCATTTTATTTTAGGGAAGCGTTTTTATCTAAAAAATCATTAATTACGAGTGCGATTTTATTTTTAGTTGTGTTTGGACTTTTCGCATTTAATCATTTCACTGCTGATAACGATAAAGGAAAAGATAAATTTGCGGTAGTAACTGAAAGCGATACTTATAAAGTACAAGAAAGTGATATAACAAAGTTACTTCCGTCTGCTAAAGTAACTGTAGAAAATAAGGATAAATTTAATGAGCTACGTAAGCAAGTGGAAGATGGGGATTTAGATGGCTTATTCCGTATTACAGAAAAGAATGGTATTCCAGAAGTGACGTATATGTATAGTGGTTTTCCGAGCCAATCAACAGCTACACTTATGGCAAGTTATTTAAAGGAACAGTATACAGCGGTAATGATTGAAAAAAATAATGTATCTGCAGAAGTAGCCAAACAGTTACAGATGGAAATTCCGTTAAAGCAAGAGGCAGTAAAGGATCATGCATCTTCCTTTGGAATTGGTTATGTTTTCTCGTTTGCCTTATATATGTTTATTATTGTGTTTGGAACTGCAATTGGAACGACGATAGCATCTGAAAAATCATCTCGTGTTATGGAGTTAATGCTTCCGAAAGTAAAACCATTAACAATGCTACATGCCAAAATTTTAGCAATTGTTTCTAGTGCTTTACTATTACTAGTTATTGCTTCCTTCGGTTTTCTTGTACCATATTTATTAGGTTGGGTAGATTTAGAAAACGCATCTTTAATAGGACTTACACTAGACTTTTCTAAATTGGATGCGGTAGTAATTAGTATGTTCGTTGTATATTTTGTAACGGGTTACTTACTATATGCGATGTTATATGCAGCGGTTGGTGCTGTTGTATCAAAAATTGAGGATGTACAGTCTCTTTCGTTCCCAATTACAATGTTAGGGATAGCAGCATTTTTCATTAGTATTAAATCATTATTTGATCCTAATAGTACATTAGCTGTAGTTAGTTCATATATTCCATTCTTTACACCTATGGTTACATTTTCAAGACTTGTAGCTGGTGAAGCTGGGGCTGTAGAAATTGGTGTGACGTTAGTAATTTTATTGGTGACTATCGTTATCATCAATATGCTTGCAAGCCGCATTTACGTAAACGGCGTAATGAATTACTCAGATAAAGTGAAATTTAAAGATTTAGCGAAATTTATAAAGCGTCAATAATGAGAGAAAAGTATGATTTCCTATTGAAATCATGCTTTTTCTTTATGTATAAATTAAAAATAGTATATAATAATAAGAGTCGTCTTTTAATAGAATGAATACAAAGGAGGGTGTGCAGATGGGGATTAGTAGTCGGTTTACAGTAGGTGTTCATATGCTGACATTACTTGCGATAGATCGAAACTCTCGCTGTACCTCTGAATGGATTGCTGGTAGTGTGAATACAAATCCAGTTGTGATTCGTCGCATTACAGGAATGTTGAAGAGAGCAGGACTTGTTGATGTACAAGCTGGTAAAGGTGGTACGACACTTGCTCGTGATTTAGAAGAAATTACATTACTTGATGTATATAAAGCAGTGGAAGTTGTAGAAGAAGGGCAACTATTTTCCTTCCATGAAAATCCCAACATTGAATGTCCAGTAGGAGCTAATATTCAATCAGTATTAGAAATTATTTTAATGCAAGCGCAAGAAGCGATGGAAAACGTACTTGCAAATGTAACAGTAGATCAATTAGTTACAAACTTAAAGTCTAAAATGAAAGAGTAAAAAAGCGAGCAACCTCATAATGAGGGCTCGCCTTTTTTTAGTCAGAAATATTGAAAATTCTATTTTTCAGTATTTAAAATAAATTTACCAACAATAGCTGCTACGATACCACCAAGAATTGGTGCAACGATGAATACCCATAGTTGAGAAAGTGCTTCTCCGCCAGCGAATAAAGCTGGTGCGATACTACGAGCTGGGTTAACAGAAGTTCCAGTTAACGGAATACCTAATAAGTGAACTAAAACTAATGTGAAACCAATTACTAATCCTGCTAGAGAAGAACTTCCTTTTTTACCTGTTACAGCAACGATAACTAAAATGAATACGAAAGTTAAAATAAATTCAACTAGAAATGCTCCAGATAAACCAAGAGTTCCAAAACCATTTTGTCCTAAATTATCTAAAGGTGTTTTAGCAGAGCGTAAAATCGTTACTAACGTTGCAGTTCCTAATAAACCACCTAAAATTTGAGCTAATACATAATAACAAAGTTCCATAGCGTTCATTCTTTTGTTGATGAACATTGCTACTGATACTGCTGGGTTAATGTGACATCCAGAAATTGTCCCGATGCTATATGCCATAGCCACAATAGATAGACCGAAAGCCATAGCGATTCCTAATGTTCCAATTCCTTCAATTCCGCCGCCAATGACAGCTACTCCAGTTCCGAATAATACAAGTACAAATGTACCAATAAATTCAGCGATTGCTTTTTTTAACATAATTTACCTCCTAATATTGCGCATGAAACGTATTATAACATAGGTTTTAGTATAAACAGCTAATGAAATACTATTCTGATAAGGCGAAATAGGAGGACAATAAAAAAAGAGTATAGTTCTTTGTTAGAGAACTATACTCTTTTTTATGCAGTTTTTTTCTGCTTAACGACTGGAGCAGAACGGTTTAAAACGCTATTTGCAACCATTCCTAACATAATAATAATCATTCCAAGTAGGGAAAGACCACCAGGAAATGAACCATTCAAGAAAACAATTTCGCCAAGCACGGTAAAGACCATCGTTCCAGCTTGCGTTGCTTCAACAGCTCCAAGTAGAGCGAAGTTATCTTTGGCTAAGTCAGTAGCAAAGAAAAATGTCATCGTTGCAATTACACCAGAACATAATGCTAATAAAAATCCTTGCAACATTTGGCTGGATGTTGGAATACCAGTAGTAGAAAATCCGTATATACCAAGTAAAATTGTTATAGGTAGACTTCCTATTGCCATTCCTAATACACGTTGGAACGTATCAAGACGTCCACCAACAAGTTCCATCATTTTTCGGTTGCCGAATGGATATAAGAAGGCTGCTACTACGACAGGTAAAAAACCTGAAATGAACTGAGTCATTGTAATATGACCTGCTGCAGTTGCTTGCATACAAATTACACCAAGTAAAATAAATAATGCGACATATAAACTACGAAGTGGAATTTTTCCGCGTACAAGTTTTGTGCCTGATTTCGTTTCTATTTTAACGAAGAATAACGGTGATAAAAGTAGCCCTGCTAATATAGTAACTTGCCAAGTTCCAGCAACGAGCCAAGCTGGAGAAAAGACAGCTGCGAAACTTAATAAAGAATAGAAACCAATACCAGCAACAGACCCCCATCCAATCCACGCTAATGGATGTTTCTTTAATTCTTCCCATAAACCTCTTAAGTTTTTGCGAAATAAAACGATAAGGAATAAAATAGGGAGAGCAAATAAAAAACGGAAGGAAGCTGTCCAGGCCCAGCTCGTTCCAGATACATTCATCGCTCGATTAATAATAAAGGTTGCGGAAAAAAAGGCTGATGATAAAAGGCCTAATAAAATTGCGCGCATGAAGTATAGCACTCCTTTCGGGATTTGATGATTATGTATAGTATAATATACTTAAAAATAATAAAAGTAAACTATTTTATACTTTAAGGTGGTTTTATAGATGAAAGAATATGAAGATATGCAAACGAAAGAAGTCATTCAGCAAGTAGGTCAGCTGTTAAGACAAATTCGAAATGAACAAAAATTAAGTTTAGAAGAATTAGCTCAAAAAACAGGAGTTAGTAAATTAACATTAGGAAAGATTGAAAGAGGCGAAACGAATCCAACGTTAGCTGTCATTTGGAAAATAACGAAAGGGTTATCGATTCCTTTATCGAGATTGATGGTTGTTGGAGAACCTGTAGCTGTGGCGCGCTGTGGAGAAGGATTTGCAGTAGATGTAGGACAAGCATGGCACTTAGAAACGATGTTCCGTTATACGAAAGAAACGGGGATGGAAATGCACCGTGCTTGTTTAAGGTCGAATAGTATATATGAACCAGAAGCTCATCATGAAGGTGCTATTGAGCTTGTAACGGTAATGAAAGGGAAAGTATGGATTCAAGTAGAAAGCGATGTATACGAATTAAATGAGTTTGACTCTATTCAATTTGAAGCGAATAAGAAACATAGTTATAGAAATGAAGAAGATGAAGTAGCAGTATTACATTTAACGATGAAATATTCTTCATGAAAAAATTCCCTATAGAAAAATCTATAGGGGGATTTTTTGTACGCTATGCTCAAATATATGAAAAAATGTTATTAGTAAGAGCGTGGCATAAGTAATAAACAAATAAAATAAACTAAAAACCCCGTCCCAAAACATAAAATAGCAATGACCCAAAGTATGCGAATGAGAGTAGAGCTAATATCAAAATATTCCCCTAAACCACCGCATATACCAAATAGCATTTTATCAGTTTCGGATTTACATAATCTTTTTGACATCTTCCAATCCACTCCTTTTTATCCCGCTTTAACTGCCCGTTAAAGCCCGATTGGTTCAACTAATGATCAGTGGGGGATGAACAAAACCCCCACTAATCAAAGTTTTACTTTATAGCAAACTATATACTTCTATTCTATATGGAAATTTATGAGAACACTATGAGGTTGTATGACATTTTTTTTAGGGAACAGTCGTATTAATTGTCTTAATTTTCAGTTGATATTACAATTATAGTAAGGGATATAAGGTAACTTTTAATAAAGGGTGGGGGAAATAGAGATGACAGTATATTGGTTGACTAATGTAATGCTTGAATCGGGGTATACATATGAAGAGGGAAGAATTTCCCGAACAGAAACAGAGTTATGTAGTTTACTCATTGAAGACGGACGAATTAAAAAAATGATAGCGGGGGCTGTTCAAGAGGAAGAGGTACTAATTCTTGATGCTAATCGTTTATTGATTTTGCCTGCTTTCGAAGAGATGCATATTCATATTGATAAGACGTATTATAGTGGCCCTTGGAAAGCATGTATGCCAGCAGAGAATATTTTCACACGTTTTCATGAAGAAGAAAAAATTTTGCCGAAGCAATTAGCAACTGCTCAAGATAGGGCAGAAAATATGTTAGCGTTATTGCTTCGAAATGGTGCAACGAATATAAGAACGCATTGTAATGTTGATCCGATTATTGGACTTGGTAATTTGGAGGCGACGTTAGCGGCGTTGGAAACATATAAAAATCAGGTTTCTGGTAGAATTGTTGCTTTTCCGCAACATGGATTATTGCGCAGCAATTCTGTGCAACTTGTGAAAGATGCGATGCGTATGGGTGCGCACCTAGTCGGTGGAGTGGATCCAGCTACAGTGGATAATGATATTGAAAAATCATTACATACCATTATGGATATCGCAGTAGAATTTAATGCGGATGTTGATATTCATCTGCATGATGCGAATAATCTTGGGACGTTTACGATGAAGCGATTGGCAAGTTTAACAGAAGAAGCGGGATGGCAAGGTCGCGTAACAATTAGTCATGCGCTTGGACTTGGTGGTGTTACGGATAAAGAAGTTGAAGAAGTGGCGGAAAGACTAGCTGCTTTAAACATTGATATTACTTCAACGGTGCCAATTGGGAAACAAGTAATCCCAATTCCGTTATTAGATAAAAAAGGTGTGAAAGTTTCATTAGGAAATGATAGTATTACTGATCATTGGTCACCGTTTGGCACAGGTGATATGCTGCAAAAGGCAAATCGATTAGCGGAACGTTTTGGCTGGAGTGACGAAAGGTCTTTAGGAAAAGCCCTTCGCTTTATTACGGGAGGAAAAGAAACGTTAAACAATGAAGGGAAGCGAGCATGGCCGAATGTAGGAGATGAAGCGAGTTTTGTTTTGACGAATGCAACATGTACTGCTGAAGCGGTAGCGCGTCAAACAGAGAAACGTTTAGTCGTGCATAAAGGGAATATTGTTGTTGGAAGTTTAAATGAGGTGGAATTAAATAATCTTGTGTAAAAGAATCGTTTGAATGTTTAGAGGAGGGTTCTAATTGTGAGTGTAGAACCCTTCTTTGTTATGCTTGCAATATATTTCTTATAGGGAAGCTAGAAAGGATGAAAAATTTGGACAATCAACATAACCAAAATCATATTATGGGAACTTTGCAATGGTTTATATTTTTATTAGCGAATTCGATCGCACTACCAATTGTCGTTGGCGGATTATTTCATCTTACGACGGAAGAAATATTTTATTTAATGCAGCGTACGTTTTTTGTAGTTGGTATATCTTCTTTTTTACAAGGGTGGTTTGGACATAGACTACCAATTGCGGATGGCCCAGCTGGATCTTGGGTTGGCGTATTTACCGTACTTGCTTACGCAACTGTCGGACAAGATCAATTACATAGTACGTTGCAAATTTTAGAATTAGGAATGATAATTTCCGGTGTTATTTTAATAGGATTAGGAGTAACTGGTTTTATCGGACGTATTTTATTTTTATTTACGCCACTTGTGACAGGAACATTTTTACTTTTATTATGTTTACAATTAAGCGGTGTATTTCTAAAAGGGATGCTAGGAATTACTGCTACTGTTTCTCAAATCGATGGATTTACAGCGATAATTGCGTTTAGCATATTTCTTTTCGTTATTATACTATCTAACTTCGGAAAAGGTTTTGTCAAAAGTTATGCGGTTTTAATAGGATTAATTAGTGGGTGGATTCTTTTTCTCATTGCAGGAAAAGTGACGATTCCAGCTCAAGTAACTCATTTTGTGCAACTTCCGCAAATACTTGCTTGGGGACTTCCAAAGTGGAATACAGGTATGGCTGTATCGAGTTTCGTTATGGTATGTATTTTAGTTTCAAATACAGTGGCAGCGATTATAGCAATTAATCAAGCT
This sequence comes from Bacillus sp. FSL M8-0063, assembly GCF_038005545.1. Lineage (NCBI taxonomy): Bacteria > Bacillati > Bacillota > Bacilli > Caryophanales > Bacillaceae > Bacillus > Bacillus sp. FSL M8-0063. Next base: position 4,006,034 of record NZ_JBBOTJ010000001.1, on the reverse strand, counting down.
ACTATCCAAAAAGGGACTATTGAACAGAAACAGTTGAAGGATGGTACGTGGGTTGGAGGGATTTCACATATCATTTCTTCTGTATTTTCAACTGTAGGTGTCGTGCCATTACCAGCGACGGCGGGATTTATACGTTTAACGAAACAAAAGTATATACGATCATTCTTACTAGCATGTATGTTACTAGTCGTAATGTCACTGTTTCCAAGTATTATTCGTTACTTAGCATCGTTGCCATCCGCTGTCGCATCTGCGGTTTTAATGGCTTCGTTCGTACAGTTAATTGGAATTGGATTTCATAATATAAAACAAGTGCCAATGAACGAAAGGAATGTAACGGTTTTAGGAGTTGCTGTATTATTTGGAAGCGGTGTTATGTTTTTACCGTCTGGAGCACTCCAATCCTTACCGTCTGTTATGCAATATATATTCGGGAATGGTTTGTTCGTAGGTACAGTTTTCAGTATATTACTAGAACAAATATGGCGTACTGAAAAGTGAGTGGATACAAAGAGTGTGCGAACTGTATAAAAGTCTAAAATAACATGTGAAATAAAGCCCATTTTCATTCACCACCCGCACATTTCGTTCATACAATATCTTGACTAAATAAACACCCAACTTACACATACACGGCTCTGGCTTAAGCAAGGAGGGTTATACCAGTTGAAGGAAAAAGCGTATCAATCTAAACCGTTACTCACAAAGAGAGAGAGAGAAGTATTTGAATTACTGGTTCAAGATAAAACAACGAAAGAAATTGCAGGTGAACTTTTTATCAGTGAAAAAACAGTGCGCAACCACATCTCAAACGCAATGCAAAAGCTAGGAGTTAAAGGACGTTCACAAGCAGTTGTTGAGCTTCTTCGCATGGGAGAGCTCGAACTATAAAAAGAAAGCCGGCTTTTATATGAAGAGTCGGCTATTTTTCTGCCTGTTTCATGTTCTATATGAATGATAAGAATGATTCATACATAAATAGGTAGTAAGGATGGGATATGTTGAAAAGGATATTGTTAGTTTCAACAAGCGCTCATGATATGAATGGACACCCGACTGGTTTGTGGTTGGAAGAGCTTGCAGCTCCTTATAATGTATTTAAAAAAGCTAAGTTCGATGTTGATATTGTGTCGATAAAGGGCGGTAAAGTACCTATTGATAGAGTGTCTATTCCGAACGGGATACCTCGTGAATTTAAGCATGTTGCTTCTTTATTGCAAAATACGAATCCGATCTCAACGGTTCATTTTTCGGATTATGATGCGGTTTTATTTGGTGGTGGGCACGGGGCAATTGTAGATTTTCCAGGTAATCCATATGTTGCAAATTTAATTGTGAATATGTACAACAATAATCGGATTGTAGCGGCTGTTTGTCATGGAGTAAGTTCTTTAGTCGGTGTGAAAAATAAGGACGGATCGTTTTTTAGTGCGGGTAAGCATATAACAGGTTATACGAATGATGAGGAAAAAGCTGTGCATTTAGAAAAGCGAGTGCCGTTTTTATTAGAAAGTAAATTGAAAGAAGAAGGGGCTTTGTTTTATGTTGCTCCAAATTTCACACCGCATGTAGTAGTGGATGGACATTTAATTACAGGGCAAAACCCGCAGTCTAGTATGGGAATAGGGAAAGCTATAAGAAGAGCTGTCAATAAATTATAGAAAAGGTACTCGCTACTCATAAAGGTAGGGGGCATTTTTTTCTGTAGTGTAAATGACCCCTTAAACTAAAAAGCTCCATTAAGTATAATGACTTCATTTATAATTAATCGTGAATTTGCTATACTATTTTGTATGGACAAAAGGGGAGGCTCTTTTAATGAGAAAAGTTGCGTGTGCAAATACTTATATTAATAAAATAAAGCCCGTTATTAGAAAAACGAGTTTTAGCCAATTGAAAATAGATGAAATTGCGAAATATATGGATATTAGTAAAGCTACTTTATATAAACGTTTTTCTTCAAAAGATGAGATTATTGAAGCTGTGGTAGAAGATTTTATGAACTACCTTCTTGAAGGAGATGCGGATAATCAAGATGAAAGTATGTCTTTTGCAGAACGTTTCCAAAAGACGTTTATCCATTCTTTAAAGTGTGTGACATATATTTCTGATGTCTTTTTACAAGATTTGAAAGAGGCATATCCGCACTTATCTGATCGGTTAGTTGCTGCACAACAAAATCGTAATCATAATTTGCAAATGTTTTTTGAAGCGGGTATGGAACAAGGCTACTTTAATAAAATGAACGCACAATTATTTATGGTGCAAGATGATGTGATGTTAAGACGTATTATAGATCATTCTTTTTGTATTCAGTACGATATTACGTTAAAGAAAGCGATACTTGATTTTTATCAACTAAAGAAGTACCAACTTTTTAAACCAGAGTATATAGAAGCAATTGATGATTCAGAAATTGAAAAAGAAGTTATTGCTATTTTGCAAATGATTTCGTAAAAAAGCAGGTTTTCCTATAGTAATGGAAAACCTGCTTTTTTTATTACATGTTATTTTTTATGTGTTGTAATACTAATTCAGCTACTGGACCACCTGAAGCTGGGTTTTGACCAGTTATAACACGATTATCTTCTACAGCGTAAGCTTCCCAAGGTTGCGCGGCTTTTTCGTAAAGCCCTCCATTTTTAATGAGTTCATCTTCTGTTAAAAATGGAACGAATTGATCCAATTCAACTAGTTTTTCTTCTTCATTTGAGAATCCTGTTACTTTTTTGCCACTAATTAAGCGTTCCCCATTATTTAATGTGATATGAAATAAACCAGCAGCTCCGTGACAAACAGAGGAGACGATTCCGCCATTTTCATAAATGTTGCGGCTAATCATTTGAAGTTCTTTATTTTCTGGGAAGTCCCAAATTACACCGTGACCGCCTGCGTAATAAATCGCAGCGTAGTCTGCTGGATTCACTTCACTCGGTTTCATTGTAGAACCGAGACGATTCATAAATTCTTTCTTTTGATACCATTCCCAATCGACGCTCTCCGCCATTGCTAAACTATGCGGATCAATCGGTGTATAGCCGCCTTGTGGGCTGACATAATCTACTTCGTAACCAGCGTCTTCTACTTTTTTAACGAAATGGACAGCTTCACCGAGCCAAAGCCCAGTCGCTCTATTTAAATTTGGATATTTTTCTACGCTCGTTAATACAACTAACATTTTTTTCTTCATCATAATCCTCCTGTAATGTTTCTTCTATATAAAAATTCTTTATTTACTTGATTTTATTAAGTTAGAAATTGCAAATTTGAATAACCATGTCAGTCCTCCTTATATCGGATTCGAAATTAGTGTATAATAATTTTTGAACAAAGTAAACTAAAAACACTAAATTAGTTCACTTTGTATGTTTTTCGTTGACAAAGTGTAATGCTGAAACTATGATAGTTCCATGAATATCGAACAACGTACATGTTTCGTTTCGAATTCAGTTTGTCGCGCGATACATGTATACATTTGATGAAGTTGTTTAATAGTGATAGCAGAGCTAAACAACTTTATTTTTCATTTAGAATTATTACAATCAGGAGAGGTGTTACACATGGGGAGAGATATAAGTAACCATTCAAAATGGTTTGTTTTCACATTATGTTTTATCGTTTTATTAGGACCGATGAATGCGGTGTTATTTAATGTAGCTTTAGAGGATATTGCGAATGATTTATCCATTAGCCAATCGAAAGTAAGTTGGGTTGTAGTAGGGTATTCGTTAGTTGTCGGTATTGGTTCGATGATCTACGGGAAGTTGGCTGATCGTTATAGTGTAAAAAAACTATTAATTATTTCAATTATCATATTTGTAGCGGGTTCTATTATTGGATTTATGAATCAATCTTATGCGATTACCATTCTTGCAAGATTAGTGCAGGCAAGTGGGGGCGCGGCGTTTATTGCGCTTAGTATGATTGCAGTGGCAAAATTAGTTGTTCCTGATAAGAAGCCTGGTGCGTTAGCGATGATTAGTTCTTCTATTGCATTAGCAATAGGTGTTGGTCCTTTAGTTGGCGGGGCTATTACAAATACATTGGGGTGGCCATATTTATTTTTATTTATGGTTATTTCAGTAGTTGGGATTTTCTTGCTTATGAAATTTATGCCAGAAGAGGCGCAGCATACGGATGGAGCGTTTCATTTTGATTACATTGGAGCGGTGTTATTATTTGCGTTCATTACGACTGTTTTATTAGGTGTAAATATTAATAGTTGGCTATTTATGTTATCGGTAGCTTTCTTATTTTTATTCACGGTTCGTATGAAGAACGCGGAGCATCCATTTATTGATATTGAGTTGTTTACAAATAAACCATTTCTTCGTTTAATAGCGGTCGGATTTATAATGAATGTGGCGCTATGTGCTAGTTTATTATTATTACCATTGCTGTTAGGTAGAGAGCACGGATTGTCTCCATTTGTTATCGGAATTGTTTTGTTTGTTGCATCACTTTTTGGTATTGTATCTAGTTTTATTACTGGAAAGATTGTCCCTTCGTTTGGAAATGTGAATATGATTTATGTAGCGTCTGTCATTATGATCGTTGGCTTTTTAATTTTAGGGATTATTCCAAACGGGAACATAGTCGTTATTGTGTTGGCGATTATTTTAACGTTTATGAGTTATTCAGCCATTCAAGTATCAGTAAACACATTTATACCGAAAACATTACATCCAGCTAAAGTTGGAGTCGGTCTTGGTTTATATAATTTAATTAACTTTTTCGGTATGGCATTTGGACCAGCTGTAGCAAGCAAAATTATGGAATCTACAAATAGTTATCGTTTGAATTTTATTTTAATCGTCATTTTAATCTCTGCTCATTTCTTCTTATTAATAGGAATGTCTTCTTTCCAAAAAAAGATGGAGCGATAAATATGTACTTTATATAGAAGAAACCGACTTTCATATAGAAGGTCGGTTATTTTTCTGTCTTGCAAATTATGAAAAAAAGGAGCAAAATAAAAAAGTCCTAGTCTATACAGGTACAAATGAAAATTTTCATACAGAAGCAGTTTAAGTGAGCGAACTTAAAGTGTGTAAAATATAATGATAAAATAAGATGATGAATGAGAAAACGGGTGATGAAGTTGAATAGAGCAATCGGTGTTATCGATTCAGGAGTTGGCGGTTTAACAGTAGCGAAGGAATTAATTCGTCAGTTGCCGAAAGAGCGCATTATATATTTAGGGGATACAGCACGTTGCCCTTATGGTCCACGTTCTCGAGAAGAAGTGCGTCAATTTACGTGGGAAATGACGGAGCATTTACTAGATTTAAATATCAAAATGTTAGTTATTGCGTGTAATACAGCAACTGCGGTTGTATTAGAAGAGATGCAGAAACAATTACCAATTCCAGTGGTAGGAGTTATTCACCCAGGATCACGTACAGCTTTAAAAGTGACAAACACGTATCATGTTGGGATTATTGGAACGATTGGAACGGTGAAAAGTGGTGCATACGAAGAAGCGCTAAAGTCTATTAATAACCGTGTTATGGTAGAAAGTTTAGCGTGTCCGCCTTTCGTTGAGCTTGTAGAGAGTGGAAATTTTGAAAGTGAAATGGCGTATGAAGTTGTACGAGAAACGTTGCAACCGCTGAAAAATACTGATATTGATACACTTATTTTAGGTTGTACACATTATCCAATTTTAGGTCCTGTTATTAAAAAAGTAATGGGAGATAAAGTACAACTAATTAGTTCAGGTGATGAAACAGCGCGCGAAGTAAGTACAATTTTATACCATAGTAAAATGTTGAATGAGGGAGAGGAACAAAGTGATCATCTCTTCTTAACGACAGGAAAAATAGGCCTATTTACAGAAATTGCATCAAAATGGTTCGGTCAACCGATTGAAAATGTGAAACATATTCATTTAGAAAAAGAATAATAGTAGAATCCATATAAGTGAGCTCCTGAGAAATCGGGAGTTTTTTGTTTATCCCGCTATTTGCCGGGTAGTAAGACCACCATTGATTAAAGTTTCACTTTATAAGAAGTATAGCTAGTTCTAAATCATGAAACAGCTCGTATACATAATAGTACAAACTTAGATTTTAGGGGGGAATGGCATGCCTAAATCCACTTTTAAATGGGTTGTTGGTGCTACTGTGAGCGCTGTTTTACTAACAGGGTGTGGCTTTATAAATCAGGAGAAAGCAACGGAACAAATTGATCCGCCAAAACAAGTTACGTATACAGAGGGTGGAAAGAAAGAAGTAGCTAAGAAAGATAAGCAAGGACAAACGGTGAATAGAGAACTATACCTTGTTGATAAAAATGGTTATGTTGTACCGCAAACGTTAGCTATACCTACTCCGAAAGCGAATGAGGTCATTCAGCAAACGTTAGAGTACCTTGTGAAAGATGGACCGGTAACGAATTTATTACCGAATGGGTTCCGTGCAGTCATTCCAGCGAATACATCGATGACCTTAAATTTGAAAAAAGATGGGACGGCAGTCATTGATTTTTCTAAAGAAATGAAAAACTATGCAAAAGAAGAAGAGCGTCAAATGGTTGAGTCAATAGCGTGGACGTTGACGCAATTTAAAGAAATAAAACAAGTGCAGTTCCAAATAAATGGTGAGAAATTGGCGAAGATGCCTGTTGGTGGTACACCGCTTGGTGAAGGGGTGAGCCGTGCTAATGGTATCAACTTCGATGATGAACAAGTAGCGGATGTAACAAATACAAAACCAGTTACACTTTATTTTATGGCACAAAATAATAATAAACAGCAATACTACGTGCCAGTAACACGCCGCGTTGTAGAAGGGAAAGAAAGTGATTATGCAGCAATTATAGATGAACTTGTAAAAGGACCGATTCATCAAGCGCTTCTGAATGATTTTAATCCAGGAGTTAAGTTGATTACGAATCCGAAGTTACAAGATGGAAATCTTACATTAAACTTTAATGAAAATATATTTATAAACCCAGATAAAAATATGGTTTCAAATTACGTGTTGAAGTCGTTAGTTTTATCTTTAACAGAAAAGAAAGGCGTGAAAAGTGTTTCTATTGAAGTAAATGGTAAAGCGAATCTTATAGATGAAAAGGGCGGAAAGTTAATAAAACCTGTCGATCGTCCAGAAAACGTGAATACAGGTAGTTTTTAATCTTCAATAATTTGATATACTTAAGTAAGAAAGGGGAATTGCTTTTTGGGTTCCTCTTCTTTTATTGTATACATATCATACATTTAAATTTGGCTATACTAACAAGTAGTTATGAGGAGGTTATTTTTATGCGAGTAGATGGTAGAGAGAAAACAGAATTACGCCATATACATATTCATACGAATTATTTAAAAAATCCAGAGGGATCAGTATTAATTGAGGTTGGGGATACAAAGGTAATTTGCTCAGCGACAATTGAAGAGCGTGTCCCACCGTTTATGCGTGGAGAAGGAAAGGGCTGGGTAACAGCTGAATATGCGATGATTCCACGTGCAACAGAACAACGTACAATTAGGGAATCAAGTAAAGGGAAAGTAACAGGACGTACAATGGAAATCCAGCGCTTAATTGGACGAGCATTACGTGCGGTAGTTGACTTAGAAGCACTTGGTGAGAGAACGGTTTGGATTGATTGTGATGTTATTCAAGCGGATGGTGGAACGAGAACTGCTTCTATTACAGGTGCATATGTAGCAATGGTATTAGCGTTTGAGAAGTTATTACAAGCAGAAAAAGTATCTAAAATTCCAGTAAAAGATTATTTAGCAGCAACGTCAGTAGGGATTGTTGAAGAGCAAGGTGTTGTTTTAGATTTAAACTACGTAGAAGATTCTAAAGCAGACGTTGATATGAACGTGATTATGACTGGAAAAGGCCAGTTTGTTGAAGTGCAAGGAACTGGAGAAGAAGCGACGTTTAGCAGAGCGCAGTTAAATGAATTGCTTGATGCTGCGGAACAAGGCATCTTCCAACTGATTGACATGCAAAAAGAAGCGTTAGGTGACATCGTATCTCATATAGAGTAGAGGTGGAAAGTATGAAACAAGTTGTTGTAGCGACAAAAAATATGGGGAAAGTACGTGAATTTGCTGAGTTATTTGAGCGATTTGATTTAGAAGTAAAATCATTACACGATTTTCCTCATATTGAAGAAGTCGAAGAAACTGGTGAAACATTTGAAGAAAATGCGATCTTAAAAGCGGATAGTCTGAGTAGACAGCTGAATGCGATCGTAATCGCGGATGATTCAGGTCTTATTGTAGATGCTTTAAATGGAAAACCGGGCGTGTATTCAGCTCGTTTTGCTGGAGAGCCGAAAGATGATCAAGCGAATATTGATAAAGTATTACAAGAATTAAATGACATAGCGTTTGAAAAGCGTAAAGCTCGTTTCTACTGTGCATTAGCAGTGGCTTTCCCTGAAGGTGATAAAAAGCCTGTCATTGTAAATGGGACGTGCGAAGGGTATATTTTAGAGCAGCGCCGCGGGGAAAACGGCTTTGGATATGATCCGATTTTTTATGTGGAAGAATATAAAAAAGCGATGGCGGAACTAAGTTCAGATGAGAAAAATGCCATTAGCCACCGTGGACGTGCTCTTCGTAAGTTAGAAGAAAAAATCCCTGAATGGTTTTTAGGAGAATAAGGGAGAGAGATTGATGAAAGCTTTAATCGTAAGCGATAGTCATAGCTCCGTGAAGGAATTACAGCAGTTGAAAGAGAAATATGAAGGAAAAGTAGATATCATGATTCATTGCGGTGATTCAGAGCTAACGCCTGCTCATGAAGAGCTGCAAGGTTTCCATGTTGTAAAAGGGAACTGTGATTATGCTAACTTTCAAGACGAAATTGTAACTGATGTAGATGGCATTCGTTTCGTAGTTGTGCACGGACATCGTCATAACGTGAAAATGACATTACAAACATTAGCGTACCATGCAGAAGAGGTAGGGGCGCAAGTTGCATGCTTCGGACACTCTCACGTATTAGGTGCAGAATTAATCGACGGCGTATTATTTATTAATCCAGGCAGTATTTTATTGCCACGTCAGCGTGTAGAAAAGACATTTGCTTTATTAGAAATGGATGAAAATCAAATGGAAGTTCGTTTTGAAACATTAGACGGACAACTAGTTGAACAAGCAGTTTTTAAAAGAGGATAAGAAAAATTATCCTCTTTTAAAAAAGGTGTTGACTTTATGTATGGTTATACATATAATAAATATTGTCGATAGGGCAACAGCGCTAACGAAGAAAAATAAAATAACATATGCGGGTGTAGTTTAGTGGTAAAACAAGAGCCTTCCAAGCTCTGGTCGAGAGTTCGATTCTCTTCACCCGCTCCATGTCCCAGTAGCTCAGCCGGATAGAGCATACGCCTTCTAAGCGTACGGTCGGGAGTTCGAATCTCTCCTGGGACGCTAAAAAAACCTTGTTATCTTTTGATAACAAGGTTTTTTGTTTGTTTAAAAATTGATGTATGTGCAAGAGGTGTAAAATATAACGTAATATATGATAATTATTATATATTACAGATTGAAGTACATTAAGAAAAGAGCGCCGTTTATGCGCCCTGTTCCTCATATTTAATTTAAAGAATCGATAGGCTTATGATGGAACTTAAATCCATATCTATATTCTCCTAATTGTTCACTTAGAATGTTATAAAACTTTTTACCATTCTAGTACGATTGAGCAGCTGTTATCGGAACTTATCCACGACAGTGTGTTACAATTAATAGAAGCGGAAAACGAGAATCTCCAATTGACTGGACGTGTGATTGGTTGGACAGTTTAAGAAGGTTGTATAAAAAAGGGAGATGGCGCAAAGATGGCGAGATCAAATGAGAATGATTTAACGGAGAAATTGGCAGAAGGTCACCGGAAATATGGTGATGGCAACTTTACAGTACAGAACATCGGTGATGAAACTAACCCAGATTGGACTGTCATAAAAAATGTGAGGAAGGGATCGGCAGGCATTCGTGAAGGAGAAGATATATTAAGACTGCGATCAAAATATATAAAATAGTACAGAAATGAGCGGAGTGGGAGTTCAACTCTCTCCTGGGACGCTAAAAAAACCTTGTTATCTTTTGATAACAAGGTTTTTTGTTTGTTTTAAATTAGTTATTAATAAATTTGTCAAAGACAAAACCATAATCTTTCACGTTATATTGTTTCTTCGTATCAACGAGCCAGTTAAAGGCGATCTCGTTCATTTCTTTAAATTGTTCTGCTAAATTTACTTGTGCGTTTGAAATACGGCTGAAAGCGTTAGATGCCATATCTAGACTTTTATGTGCATACTGCAATGTAATGTCGTTGTCGTATGAAATTTCTTCTATTTTAAGTAAAGCCTTATATAAATCTTTTAATTCTTCGATATGTTTTTTATGAACATCAATTGAATAATGCTCATCTCCCATTTGAAACTTAATTTCTACATCTAAATCAATTGTTCCCGCAGTTTCAAGTGCTACATTTTTAATTTGATATTTACTATAGCTAAAGCGGCGTAGTGTACGTTTTTTACTTGTTGCGCTTGTACCATCTAGGTGAAGTAATCCTTTGTTTGTGAAACAATATTCATCTGATTTTGATTTAATTAGAAAATAAATTTTCTCTCCATCTTCATGCATCACGTAATCATCAGCATCAACTTTATCGTAATCTTTCGGTGTAATGACAGATCCTACATCGCTTAACCCCAATACGTCTGCAGCCATTTTTTTAAACATACATAATCCCCCTTTTAAATTAAATTCTTAATTGTATAAAAATATATTAACATGATTTCAATAAAGTGTTTTCTTATAATTGAAAATTTTTAAAGGTAAGTTAAGAAAAGTAACGAATAATTATTTCAACCCTAAGTTATTTAGTAAATCTATTAGTTTAAGAGTGGATTCTCCGAAAAAAAATCAAGAGAAAAAAGTTAATCTTGTAAGTAATTATAGAGAAATTCCGTGAAAACCTCTCAAGTAATATAAGGTTTTTTTCTATCCATTTTGAAATCTTACAATTCTGTAAGGTAACTGTAAGGAAGTTCGATGGTAACAAATTGCTAATCCTCTATAATGAAGGTAACAACGATAAAACGAGGAGGAAGAAATGATGAAAGGGTTAATCGTAACGGGTTTAACAGTTGCTTTTGGATTTGTAGCGTATGAGAAATTAACGTATGTAGTTGATGTTGTAAAACATTTAATCGCTTAGTAAAAAAACTGCCATGAGAGGGAAAGGGAATGAGTGAATGAATGGAATGGTTATTTGGAATTATAGGTACTTGTAGTGTAGTGTTATTGTTCTTTGTCCCGAGTGGTATACTTAGTTCGACAACGAGTTTGTTCTTTTTAAGTTTGTTTGCTTGTACGATGCTTATTATTATGTTTTTAATGAAGCGAAGTAAACCAATCTTCTATTGTAGCATGATTGTTATGGCAATTATTGTTCTCCAAATTATTACCCTTGTTATATACCCCACTATTATAAAAGCTTTCCATTAATGATGAATCCTCTGCTTTAATTGCTGAGGATTTTTATTTGCACATTTTTAATTTTCGGTAAGGATTTGTTTATATTCAAATATAAAAATTAAATATTTCCATATTTCAAACAAAGGGTTTTGGGATGTTGTGTTCTTATTACTCATTTGATATATTTACTTTAAAGATAATTAAAATCTAGAAAAAGAGGCGGACGTATGGATAAAAAAGAAAATACGGTCGTATTGTTTCCACAACTATCAGAGCGATATATTGATGAAGGTTTTTTAGCGCTGAAAGAGCGGAAATTCGAAGATGCATTGCGCTGCTTTGAAATATTACGTCAGTATAATGCAGAAACGGAACAAACGGAACTCGCTTCTGTTATTTGTTTGTTAGAATTAAAACATATGGAAGAAGCGAAAGACAAATGTGAACAGTTACTTGAAACAGGAGCTGTATTATTTGGTGATATTCTTGAAACATATGTGACGATTTTAGTTCAAACAAATGATTATGAAGGTGTCATTGAAATCGTTGAAAAGGTTTTGCAAACGAAAGATGTAATGCCTGAGCAAAAGGAAAAATTAGCACAGCTCGCTTTATTTGCAGAAGGTATGTTAAGTGAAGTAGATACGTCACTAGTCGATTCGAATTTTGAATTGGATGAGTTTACTAATGAAATGTTTGGAGAAAACTTTGGACAAAAGCTAAGAGCGATTCAGCAACTTTCGTTAAAAGACTTGGATCTTGCATTACCTATTTTAAAGAAAGTTTTAATAGACGAAAAACAGCACCCTTATTTGAAAACTTCTATTTTATATAAAATGATAGAAAATCAAATAGAAGAAGAGATAGAAGTGGAAAAGTTTGGGAATACGATCAAGGTGATTCCAGCATTTACAGGTCATAATGAGGAGCAATCCGATAACATTATACATACATTATCAAGCCGATTAGAGCAAAATTATCCCGATATATTTGATGCAATGGTTACATATTGGAAAGAATTGCGAATTAGCGTTTTCCCATTCGCTCTATTAATGGATAAAGTGGAGATTTGGGCTGCTGTTTTAGAGAGAATTGGAAGAAAACGTTTCGGATTGACTATTGATGAAGAAGAGCTTATGACAGCGTATAATATTGAATTAGAAGAGTTTCATATTGCCTATCAATGGTTATTACGTGTTGAAAGAGAAGGATATTTGCCCGTATAATTATGAAAAAGAATCGTTCGGTTCTTGAAACGAGCATATTCTATGTTATAATGTAAGGGTTGCAAAAGGCAGAAATCTGCCTGTTTGTAAGAGAAGAGAAGTGTAATTCTCTTACTTAATATGTTTCATATTATTCTCGAACAAAATATACCGTAGTTGTCTTTTAGACAATTAGTAGATTGGAACATTATATCTGAAAGCTTTTGCTAGAGGATTATTTGTACTTTTGTTATTTCAAAAAAGAGATAATGAAGATTTTAATCTATAGAGGTATGTGCATACATTATTATAGTTGGAGGGAAAGAATAAATGGCTACAAAATGGGAAAAATTAGAAGGTAACGTAGGCGTTTTAACAATCGAAGTTGATGCTAAAGAAGTAAACAACTCTATCGACGCTGCGTTCAAAAAAGTAGTACAAACAATCAACGTACCAGGTTTCCGTAAAGGAAAAATGCCTCGTCCGTTATTCGAACAACGCTTTGGTATCGAATCTTTATATCAAGATGCTATAGATATCATCTTACCAAAAGCATACGGTGAAGCGATTGATGAAGCTGGTATCTTCCCAGTTGATCATCCTGAAATCAACATCGAGAAGTTCGAAAAAAATGCTAACCTTATCTTCACTGCAAAAGTTACAGTGAAACCTGAAGTTAAATTAGGTGAGTACAAAGGTTTAGCAGTAGAAAAAGTTGAAACAACTGTAACTGACGAAGATGTAGAGAACGAATTAAAATCTTTACAAGAGCGTCAAGCTGAACTAGTTGTTAAAGAAGAAGGAACTGTTGAAAACGGTGATACAGCTGTAATCGACTTCGAAGGTTTCGTTGATGGCGAAGCATTTGAAGGCGGAAAAGGCGAAAACTATTCTCTTGCAATCGGTTCTGGTACTTTCATCCCTGGTTTCGAAGAGCAAGTAATTGGTCTTAAATCTGGTGATTCTAAAGAAGTTGAAGTTTCATTCCCAGAAGAGTACCACGCTGCTGAATTAGCTGGTAAACCAGCTACATTCAAAGTAACAATTCACGAAATCAAAACAAAAGAACTTCCTGAGTTAAACGACGAGTTCGCTAAAGAAGCTGACGAAGAAGTTGCAACTCTTGATGAATTAAAAACAAAACTTCGTACAAACTTAGAAGAAGGCAAAAAGCACGAAGCTGAGCACAAAGTACGTGACGAAGTAGTAGAATTAGCTGCTGCTAACGCTGAAATCGAGATTCCAGAAGCTATGATCGACACTGAGTTAGATCGTATGGTTCGTGAATTCGAGCAACGTTTAAGCCAACAAGGTATGAACCTTGAGCTTTACTACCAATTCACAGGTACTGACGCTGACAAGTTAAAAGAGCAAATGAAAGAAGACGCTCAAAAACGCGTAAGAATCAACCTTGTTCTTGAAGCTATCATTGAAGCTGAAAACATCGAAGTTACTGAAGAAGAAGTAACTGCAGAAGTTGAAAAAATGGCTGAAATGTACGGTATGCCAGTAGACGCTATCAAGCAAGCTCTTGGAAGCGTAGACGCTTTATCTGAAGACCTTAAAGTGCGTAAAGCTGTAGACTTCTTAGTAGACAACGCTGCATAATAAAATAACAAGGCGCGATTTTAATCGTGCCTTGTTTTATAAATATAGAAATATATTTATAAAACTTTTCGATGAAGAAGGAAAACTTCCTTTACAAGTCGAATATACATATTTCAAAAGTTTTAAAATTTTTTTATTTGTACATAACTAGTCATATTATTTGTATTTCTCGCCACGTAGTGACATAATATGTATTTACATACGATACATTTATCGTGTACATACGAAGGCAAGAGGTTAGCACTTTGTAAGGGGTGTGAAAATATGTTTAAATTTAATGATGAAAAAGGTCAATTAAAATGTTCTTTCTGTGGTAAAACACAAACGCAAGTTCGAAAGTTAGTTGCAGGTCCAGGTGTTTACATTTGTGACGAGTGTATCGAACTTTGTACTGAAATTGTACAAGAGGAGCTTGCGAAGGACGAAGAAGTAGAATTCAAAGATGTACCGAAACCGGTAGAAATTCGTGAAATCTTAGATGAGTATGTCATCGGACAAGATAACGCGAAAAAAGCACTAGCGGTAGCGGTATATAACCATTACAAACGCATTAATTCTAACAGTAAAATTGATGATGTAGAATTAGCGAAGAGTAATATTTCACTTATTGGGCCAACTGGTAGTGGTAAAACATTATTGGCACAAACATTAGCGCGTATTTTAAATGTTCCATTTGCGATCGCGGACGCAACATCTTTAACAGAAGCTGGATATGTAGGGGAAGATGTAGAAAACATCTTACTAAAATTAATCCAAGCAGCTGATTATGATGTAGAGAAAGCGGAAAAAGGAATCATTTATATTGATGAGATTGATAAAGTGGCACGTAAGTCCGAAAATCCATCAATTACACGTGATGTATCTGGTGAAGGCGTACAGCAGGCACTTCTGAAAATTTTAGAAGGTACTGTAGCGAGCGTTCCACCTCAAGGTGGTCGTAAGCATCCGCATCAAGAGTTCATTCAAATTGATACAACGAATATCCTATTCATTTGTGGTGGAGCGTTTGATGGCATTGAGCCAATTATTAAACGTCGCCTTGGTGAGAAAGTAATTGGATTTGGTGCTGAGAAGAAAAATGCTGATGTAAATGAGAAGCATGTTTTATCTCACGTTTTACCAGAGGATCTTTTAAGATTCGGTTTAATTCCGGAGTTTATCGGTCGTCTTCCAGTTATTGCGAACCTAGAGCCGCTTGATGAAGATGCTCTTGTAGATATTTTAACGAAACCAAAAAATGCACTTGTTAAGCAATTCCAAAAACTATTGGAGCTTGACGATGTTGAGTTAGAGTTTGAAGAAGGTGCACTAATTGAAATTGCGAAAAAAGCAATTGAACGTAAAACAGGTGCTCGTGGACTTCGTTCTATTATTGAAGGCTTAATGCTTGATGTAATGTTCGAACTTCCATCTCGCAAAGATATCGAGAAGTGTATTCTGACGAAAGAAACAGTAGCTGATAATGAACCACCGAAATTGGTGTTACAAGACGGTACTGTACTTGATACAAAAACATCTGCATAGTGCGAAGAAGAAACAGCAATTTTTATAATTGCTGTTTTTCTTTATGTTTAGCTATGTTCCTCCACGGAAATACTAAGTGATAAAACATTGCGGGAGGAAATAAATTATGAGCTGGACAAATATATTTTTACTTGTTCAACTTGTTTTTGGTGTAATTGTCGGATTGTATTTTTGGCATTTACTTCGAAATCAGCGAACACAAAAAGTTTCAATTGATCGAGAATCGAAAAAAGAATTAGAACAGCTTCGTAAAATGCGTGAGATTTCTTTAACAGAGCCGCTTGCGGAAAAGGTACGTCCTACATCCTTTTTAGATATTGTAGGGCAAGAGGACGGAATTAGGTCGTTAAAAGCGGCTCTTTGTGGTCCGAATCCGCAACATGTAATTATATATGGTCCGCCAGGTGTCGGGAAGACAGCGGCAGCACGTCTTGTATTGGAAGAAGCGAAACGCAATCCGAAATCTCCATTTCGTACAAATGCAACATTTATCGAACTTGATGCGACGACAGCAAGATTTGATGAACGTGGTATTGCAGACCCATTAATTGGTTCAGTCCATGATCCGATTTATCAAGGGGCCGGTGCAATGGGGCAAGCGGGTATCCCACAGCCGAAAAAAGGAGCTGTAACAGATGCGCATGGTGGTATTTTGTTCATTGATGAGATTGGTGAATTACATCCAATTCAAATGAACAAAATGTTAAAGGTGTTAGAAGATCGGAAAGTATTTTTGGAAAGTGCGTACTATAGTGAAGAAAATTCGATGATTCCAACGTATATACATGATATTTTTCAAAAAGGTTTGCCAGCCGATTTTCGCTTAGTTGGGGCGACGACACGTTCGCCAGAGGAGATTCCTCCTGCTATTCGGTCACGCTGTTTAGAAGTGTTTTTCCGTGAGTTAGATACAGAAGAGATTCAAAAAGTAGCGAAGAATGCAGCTGATAAAGTGGAAATGCAAATAGGTAAAAATGGTATTGAAATGATCGGAATGTATGCAAGAAATGGACGAGAAGCGATTAACCTTGTACAAATTTCTGCTGGTATGGCAATAAATGAAGAACGTTCTTTCATTAAAGATGAAGATATAGAGTGGGTTGTTCACTCTAGTCAACTTACACCGAAATATGAAAAACGTATTTATCCTATTCCGAGAATCGGTCTTGTAAATGGACTTGCTGTATACGGACCAAATACAGGCGCGTTATTAGAAATTGAAGTAACAGCAATCAAGGCGAAAGATAAAGGATCAGTAAATGTAACTGGTATTGTGGAAGAGGAAAGTATTGGTAGTCAAACGAAATCCATTCGCCGTAAAAGTATGGCGAAAGGTTCTGTAGATAATGTATTAACAGTACTTCGTTCTCTAGATGTGTTGCCAGAAGGGTATGATATACATATTAATTTTCCAGGTGGTATCCCAATTGATGGGCCTTCGGCAGGTATTGCTATGGCAACAGGTGTATATTCAGCAGTGCATCGTACGTATGTGAGTAATGAAGTAGCGATGACCGGTGAGATAAGTATACATGGGGAAGTGAAACCTATTGGTGGTGTGTACGCAAAAATAAAAGCCGCGAAAAAAGCAGGTGCTAAGAAAGTCATCATTCCTGCTGAAAACATGCAACCGTTTTTGTATACAATAAAAGGAATTGAAATCATTCCTGTTCGTAAGTTAAAAGAAGTATTTGAGCTAACATTTATGCAGGAAAATATGCATCGAGACCTTGATATACATAATACTGTGGATGAAACAGATGCACAATCAATGTGAGAATGAACGATAATAAAATTTGCCAGACTTCGTTTAAGTTTGTATGCTTAAGCGGAGTCTTTTTTCCTTTTTATAAGAGAGAAAAAACGAGAGATTTACAATTGTGGAAAATCTCTGCAATTGCATCTAGATGTATTGTAATATAAAATAGTTGAACAGGAGTTTAATTTATTATGGAGGTGCTATGTCTAGTATGAATACGAATGAAAGAATCGTACCCCTCCTACCATTAAGAGGCGTTCTCGTATATCCAACGATGGTTCTGCATCTTGATGTAGGACGTGATAAATCGATACAAGCACTAGAGCAGGCGGCAATGGATGAAAATATCATCTTTTTAGCGATGCAAAAAGAAATGAATATCGATGATCCGAAAGAAGATGACATATATAGTGTAGGTACAGTGGCGAAAGTGAAGCAAATGTTAAAATTGCCGAACGGTACGCTTCGTGTCCTTGTAGAAGGTTTACATAGAGCTGAAGTAGTAGAGTTTATCGAAGAAGAGAATGTAGTGCAGGTTTCTATCAAAACGGTAACTGAAGAAGTGGAAGATGATCTAGAAGAGAAAGCTCTTATGCGTACATTACTCGAGCATTTCGAACAATATATTAAAGTTTCGAAAAAAGTTTCAAATGAAACATTTGCAACGGTAGCTGATGTAGAAGAGCCAGGAAGATTAGCTGATTTAATTGCTTCTCACTTGCCGATTAAAACGAAGCAGAAACAAGAAATCTTAGAGATTGTATCTGTGAAGGAACGATTACATACACTTATTTCAATTATTCAAGATGAACAAGAGTTACTTAGTTTAGAAAAGAAAATTGGACAAAAAGTGAAACGTTCAATGGAGCGCACGCAAAAAGAGTATTTCTTACGTGAGCAAATGAAGGCGATTCAAACTGAACTTGGTGATAAAGAAGGTAAGGGCGGGGAAGTTGAAGAACTTCGTGAGAAAATTGAACAGTCGGGAATGCCTGAAGAAACAATGAAGGCTGCACTGAAAGAATTAGACCGTTATGAAAAGTTACCAGCAAGTTCTGCGGAGAGCGGTGTTATTCGCAATTATATGGATTGGTTATTAGCACTTCCATGGACAGAAGCGACAGAAGATATGATTGATCTTGCTCATTCTGAAGAGATTTTGAACAAAGATCATTACGGTCTCGAGAAAGTGAAAGAGCGCGTACTGGAATATTTAGCTGTACAGAAGTTAACGAATTCATTAAAAGGGCCTATCCTTTGCTTAGTAGGACCTCCTGGGGTCGGGAAAACTTCGTTAGCGCGTTCGATTGCAACATCATTAAATCGTAATTTCGTCCGTGTATCCCTTGGTGGTGTACGTGATGAATCGGAAATCCGTGGTCACCGTCGTACGTACGTTGGAGCGATGCCAGGACGCATTATTCAAGGTATGAAAAAGGCGAAAACAGTTAATCCAGTCTTTTTATTAGATGAGATTGATAAAATGTCTAACGACTTCCGTGGAGATCCGTCAGCGGCATTACTTGAAGTGTTAGACCCAGAACAAAACCATAACTTCAGTGATCATTACATTGAAGAACCGTATGATCTATCGAAAGTTATGTTTGTAGCAACTGCGAATACACTTTCAAGTGTTCCAGGTCCGCTGCTTGACCGTATGGAAATTATTTCGATTGCTGGCTATACAGAACTTGAAAAAGTTCATATTGCCCGTGAACATTTATTGCCGAAACAATTAAAAGAGCATGGCTTACGTAAAGGTAATTTACAAGTACGTGATGAAGCACTTCTTGAAATTATTCGTTATTATACACGTGAGGCTGGTGTTCGTACGCTAGAGCGTCAAATTGCAAAAGTTTGTCGTAAAGCAGCAAAAATTATCGTTACAGCAGAACGCAAGCGTATTGTAGTAACAGAGAAAAACATTGTTGATTTACTTGGTAAGCACATATTCCGTTATGGACAAGCCGAAAAAACAGACCAAGTTGGTATGGCAACAGGGTTAGCGTATACAGCAGCAGGCGGTGATACACTTGCGATTGAAGTGTCTGTAGCGCCAGGTAAAGGGAAATTAATTTTAACAGGTAAACTTGGGGATGTTATGAAAGAATCCGCACAAGCAGCGTTTAGCTATATTCGTTCTCGTGCAGAAGAGCTTCAGATTGATCCGAATTTCCATGAGAAAAATGATATTCATATTCATGTTCCAGAAGGAGCAGTTCCAAAAGATGGACCGTCAGCAGGTATTACGATGGCAACGGCACTTATTTCTGCACTAACAGGTATTCCTGTAAGTAAAGAAGTGGGGATGACAGGTGAAATTACACTTCGTGGTCGTGTATTACCAATTGGTGGTTTAAAAGAAAAAACATTAAGTGCTCACCGCGCAGGCTTAACAAAAATTATTTTGCCAGCAGAAAACGAGAAAGATTTAGATGATATTCCAGAAAGCGTAAAAGAAAACCTTACGTTTGTGCTTGCATCTCATTTAGATGAAGTATTGGAGCACGCATTAGTAGGAGTGAAACAATGAAAGTAACAAAAGCAGATATTGTAATTAGTGCTGTTAAACCAGAACAATATCCAGACAGTGATTTACCAGAAATTGCATTAGCAGGTCGTTCAAATGTCGGGAAGTCTTCCTTTATTAATAAAATTTTAAATCGTAAAAAGTTAGTACGTATTTCTTCTAAACCAGGGAAAACGCAAACGTTGAACTTTTTCTTAATCAATGAGATGATGCATTTTGTTGACGTTCCAGGTTATGGCTATGCGAAAGTATCTAAAACAGAGCGCGCAGCATGGGGCAAGATGATTGAGACTTACTTTACAACACGTGAGCAATTAGACGCAGCTGTATTAGTAGTTGATTTACGTCACCAACCAACAAATGATGACGTGATGATGTATGATTTCTTAAAGCATTATGAAATCCCAACAATTATTATTGCGACGAAAGCCGATAAAATTCCGAAAGGGAAATGGCAAAAGCATTTAAAAGTTGTAAAAGAAACGCTTGCTGTTGAAATTGGCGATGAAATCGTTCTATTCTCTTCTGAAACAGGACTTGGAAAAGAAGAAGCGTGGAAGGCAATTCATAGAATGACAAAAACAAAAAACGCGTGACGAATGTCGCGCGTTTTTTTTTATTTACTAAATTTTTTAGTGTACGTTTAATGTGACCTCAATATTACCTCTTGTTGCTTTCGAATAAGGACATACACCGTGAGCGGCTTCTACAAGTTCTTGTGCTTCGGTATGAGAGACGCCAGCAACGTGTACATCAAGTACAGCAGATAGGCCGAAACCACCATCTGTATCTTTTCCGATAGAAACGTGAGCAGTTACTTCTGTACTTTCTACTTTCACACGTTTTGTACGAATGACAAGTTGTAATGCACTATCAAAACAAGCGGCATAACCAGCAGCAAATAGTTGTTCTGGATTCGTTGCCTCTCCGCCTGCACCACCTAGTGCTTTCGGCATTTTTACATCAAGATTTAATATGCCATCATCTGAAATTACTTTTCCGTTTCTTCCACCTGTAGCAGTTACTGAAGTAGTATATAATTTATCCATGTTTATTCCCCTTTTCTATCATTAATTGTTTTCATTGTTTCAATTAGTTTATTTAATTGAATTAATAAAGAACGATATTCTTGTTCTGTAATTCCTAAATTTGTTGCCATCGTTGTCGGCAATGAACAAGCCTTTTCTTTTAAATCTTTACCTTGTTCTGTTAATTCAATACAAACTTTGCGCTCATCTTCTTTGGAACGAACGCGTTTTACAAGTTTTAATGATTCCATTCGTTTTAACATAGGTGTTAACGTACCAGAATCTAAAAATAGACGTTCTCCAATTTCTTTTACTGTTAGTCCATCTTGCTCCCATAGTACGAGTAAAGTAATGTACTGGGGATACGTAATACCCATCTCTTCTAAATATGGTCGATAAAAGCGGGTAACTTCTTTAGAACAGGCGTAAATAGAAAAACAAAGTTGGTTATCTAGGTGTAAAGAATTCTCTGTCATACATAACTCCCTTCTAATTAAGTTGTGCACAATTTAATTTTGTAAAATCAATATAACGAAAAAGAAATACAATGTCAAATACATTGTATTGAGAAAGTCTGTGCTACAATTTGGAACAATCATACATATTTTCCTTCATGATGAAAGAAGATAGGAAAGATGATGTTATAATTCATATGGAATAGTTTCCATCACTTGATTATGAGGACTTTTTTTGGTAACGTACAAATAGAGTTATTAATTTATAATCATTATAAAGTAGGAAGTCTTTATTAGTTTTACTGAATCTCCTTTATTACATACGGAGAATAAATAAAAAATAATCGGTTGTTCACACGATTGTCAGATTCATAAGAGGAAAGTTGTATTATGATAGTAGATAAAGTGATAAAACGGGTGAAGGGGGACATGCTGCGTGCATATTCTTGTTGTTAGTGTAAATTATCGAACAGCCCCTGTAGAATTTCGTGAGAAACTCACATTTCAGGCAGCAGAGCTAGAGGAAGCAATGACTACATTACAAAATCAAAAGAGCGTGTTAGAGAATGTCATTGTATCAACTTGTAATCGCACTGAGATTTACGCTGTTGTCGATCAATTACACACGGGACGGTATTATATTAAGAAGTTTTTAGCTGATTGGTTTCAGCTTGAAATAGAAGAAGTCGCACCATATTTAACTATTTTTGAACAAGATGGTGCAATAGATCATTTATTCCGCGTGACGTGCGGTTTAGATTCTATGGTAGTTGGAGAAACACAGATTTTAGGCCAAATAAAAGATAGCTTTTTAGAAGCGCAACAAGTAAAAGCGACAGGCACAATTTTTAATGAGTTGTTTAAGCAGGTGGTTACGTTAGCGAAACGTGCGCACTCAGAAACGACGATTGGTGAAAGTGCGATGTCTGTTAGTTATGCCGCTGTTGAGCTCGGAAAGAAAATATTTGGTGAGTTAACAGATTGTCGTGTGCTTATTCTTGGTGCTGGTAAGATGGGTGAATTGGCACTGCAAAACTTATATGGAAGCGGTGCTCGAAAAGTAACAGTCATGAATAGAACGTTTACGAAAGCGGAAGTAATGGCTGAGAAATATATGGGACATGCAAAGCCTTTAAGTGAATTGCAATGTGCATTATTAGAAGCAGATATTTTAATTAGTTCAACTGGTGCATCTGAATATGTCATTACGAAAGAGATGATGACAAAGGTAGAGAAAATGCGCTCTGGTCGTCCGTTGTTTATGGTGGATATTGCAGTGCCGCGTGATATTGATCCAGCGATTGATGAACTAGAAGGTTCTTTCTTATATGACATTGATGATTTGCAAGGAGTAGTGGAAGCAAATCGTGCTGAGCGTTTGAAAGAAGCAGAGAAAATTCAATTTATGATTGAAGAGGAAATTGTTTTATTTAAAACGTGGTTAAGTACACTTGGTGTTGTTCCGTTAATAGCAGCTCTTCGTGATAAGGCACTTGCTATCCAAAGTGAAACGATGGAAAGCTTGGAACGAAAAATACCGAATCTTAGTGATCGTGAGAGAAAAGTAATTAGTAAGCATACGAAAAGTATTATTAATCAATTATTAAAAGACCCAATTTTAGTAGCGAAAGAAATAGCTGCTGAAGAGGGAGCAGACGAAAAATTAGCGTTATTTGCAAAGATTTTTGACTTAGAAATGGAAGATGTAGAGAGTTGTGCGGAAGAAGTAGAACATAAAAGAGCGTGGACACCATCCGTTCCATCTTTATAATTTGGAAGGATGATCGGATGAGTTTTTTAAATAACAGTATTATTTATCATATTGCAATTATTTTATATGCTTGTAGCATTAGTTTATATTTTATAGATTATTTCCAAAGTAACCGAAAGGCGAACCGATTTGCTTTTTGGTTACTTTCGATTGTATGGGTTCTGCAGTCTATCTTTATGTTACTTAGGGCTACAGATTCAGAAACGAACCCTATATTAACTTTATTATCAGGGATTTATTTTTATGTTTGGCTATTGATTACGATGTCGTTAGTCATTAATCGATTTATGAGAATTGACTTTTTAGTCTTTTTTACAAATGTTGTCGCATTTGGCGTAAGCGCTTTTTCTATTTTTACACCGCTCGGAAAGATGTCGCCGGTACTGGCAGAGCAATTAGTTTCAGAACTTGTATATGTACATGTCGGTATGGCTATTATTTCTTATGCAACTTTCACTGTATCGTTCATTTTTTCTATTATGTATTTATTGCAATATCGCCTATTAAAAAAGAAAAAATGGAATGCGAGATTAAGAAGGTTAGGGAATTTACCGAAGCTAGAATCGATGTCTTACGGATTAAATTTATTTTCTGTTCCATTTTTCTTACTAGCTATTTTATTAGGATGCATATGGGGATATACGAAATTGGACAATTT
This sequence comes from Bacillus sp. FSL M8-0063, assembly GCF_038005545.1. Taxonomy (NCBI): domain Bacteria; kingdom Bacillati; phylum Bacillota; class Bacilli; order Caryophanales; family Bacillaceae; genus Bacillus; species Bacillus sp. FSL M8-0063. The sequence goes on along the minus strand of NZ_JBBOTJ010000001.1, from coordinate 3,982,041 downwards.
CCATTGGTATGATACGAAAGTGATCGGGTCTTTTGTCGTTCTATTTGTATATTGTGCTGGCCTATATTTACGAGTGGCAGATGTGTTGCAAGGGAAGAAAATCGTGCAGTGGAACATCGGAGCATTTCTCGTAATGCTAATCAATATTTTTCTATTAAGCAGTTTATCCAACTTCCACTTTTGGTATTTATAATGAGGAGAGAGAATTATGCGCAAAATTATTGTAGGGTCACGAAAGAGTAAATTAGCATTAACGCAAACAAACTGGTTTATTGATCAGCTAAAAGCACTAGGTTTACCATATGAATTTGAAGTGAAAGAAATCGTCACAAAAGGTGATGTTATTTTAGATGTTACTCTTTCAAAAGTAGGCGGAAAAGGCTTGTTTGTTAAAGAGATTGAACATGCGTTACTTACGAAAGAAATTGATATGGCTGTACATAGTATGAAAGATATGCCGGCCGTACTTCCAGAAGGATTAATGATTGGTTGTACACCGAAGCGTGTTGACCCTCGTGATGCTTTTATCTCAAAAAGCGGAGCATCGTTTAAAGAGTTAGCAGAAGGCGCTATTTTAGGTACGAGTAGTTTAAGACGCAGTGCACAATTATTAGCTGCGAGACCAGATTTACAAGTGAAGTGGATTCGAGGGAATATCGATACACGTTTACGTAAATTACAAGAAGAAGATTACGATGCAATCATTTTAGCAACAGCTGGATTACAAAGAATGGGCTGGGATAATGAAGTTATTACAGAACATTTAGATGAGACGTTATGTGTACCTGCTGTAGGACAAGGTGCATTAGCGATTGAGTGCCGTGAGGATGATAAGGATTTACTACAGTTGTTAGCGCATATGAATGATGCAGTAACAGAAAGGACAGTCGCAGCAGAACGAGTATTTCTTCATAAACTTGAAGGTGGATGCCAAGTTCCGATCGCTGGATATGCAACTCTTACAGAAAATGATGCAATCGAATTAACAGCTCTTGTCGGTTCTATGGACGGTTCTGTTTTATTGAAAGAGACAGTAGTAGGAACTAATCCAGAGGAAGTAGGATTAGAGGCTGCGGACCGTTTAATTAAACAAGGCGCAAAAGAACTCATTCTTGCTGCAAATAAGGGGCAACAATAAATATGAACGCTCTCGCTGGCAAAACGGTATTAATTACACGTGCCCAGCATCAAGCGAAACAAATGAGTGTAGCGGTGAAAGAAAAGAGCGGAATTCCATTGGAAATTCCGCTTTTGCGTATGGAAGGTATGTCTCATAGGCAAATTCAACATATAGCAGGGCAGCTGCATTCGTATGACTGGGTTATTTTTACGAGTAAAAATGGGGTAGCTTTTTTTCTAGATAGTTTGAGAAAGAAGCTACCCGCAAAGACTAAAATTGCTGCAGTAGGCGTGAAAACAAGGTTAGAGTTAGAAAAGCGGGGCTATCAAGTGGACTTCGTTCCAACTTCATTTGTTGCAGAAGTATTTGCAGAAGAGTTTGTAAAAAGACTAAGTGGAAACGAGTGCATTTTATTTCCGAAAGGGAATTTAGCAAGAGATGTAATTCCAGTTGCACTTCGCGAAATTGGTGTTTCTCTAGAGGAGCTAATCGTATATGGTACGAAAGAGAATATAGAGAAAAGGCAAGAGCTTATAGTAGCGTTAGAAGTAGGGAAAGTAGAAATTATTACATTTACGAGCCCTTCAACTGTTACTAGTTTTGTTCGTTTACTTGAGGGTACAAACTGGAGAGAATGGACAAAAAACTGTACAATTGCTTGTATAGGGCCTATTACGGAAAAAGAGGCGATCCTTTATTTTCCACATGTTATTACGCCGAAAGAGTACACTGTAGAAGCATTACTACAATGCATTTGTGAATCTATAAAATAAAAGAATGGGGATAGAAATCTATGAACTCTTTACAATTTAATCGTCATCGTCGCTTAAGACAAAGCGGTAATATGCGTGCGCTTGTGCGTGAAACGTTTTTACATACGGAAGATTTTATTTACCCTATTTTTGTATTAGAAGGAGAAAATGTTCGTAATGAAGTGCCTTCTATGCCAGGCGTATATCAAATGTCTTTAGATTTATTGCAAGCTGAAATGCAAGAGGTTGTTGATTTAGGTATTCGTTCTGTTATTGTATTTGGTTTACCTGCTGAAAAAGATGAAGTTGGATCATCAGCATATTGTGATCATGGAATTGTGCAACGTGCAATTAAGCAAATTAAAGGTGAATTCCCTGAGCTAGTAGTAGTTGCAGATACATGTTTATGTCAATTCACAAGCCATGGTCATTGCGGTGTAATTGAAGATGGTATTATTTTAAATGACGAGTCTCTTGCAGTTCTTGCGAAAACAGCTGTAAGCCAAGCGAAAGCAGGAGCGGACATTATTGCGCCATCAAACATGATGGACGGATTCGTAACAGCAATTCGCCATGCATTAGATGAAAATGGTTTTGGACACGTACCAGTAATGTCGTACGCTGTGAAATATTCATCAGCATTTTACGGACCATTCCGTGATGCGGCGCACGGTGCCCCGCAATTTGGTGATCGTAAAACATATCAAATGGATCCAGCGAACCGTATGGAAGCATTCCGTGAAGCGGAATCAGATGTAATGGAAGGGGCAGATTTCTTAATTGTAAAGCCAGCTCTTTCTTACTTAGATATCGTTCGTGATGTGAAAAATAACTTTAATTTACCAGTCGTTGCTTATAACGTAAGTGGTGAATATTCGATGATTAAAGCAGCGGCGCAAAATGGTTGGATTAATGAAAAAGAAGTTGTACTTGAAAAATTAATTAGCATGAAACGTGCAGGAGCAGATTTAATTATTACGTATCATGCAAAAGATGCAGCAAGATGGTTACAAGAAGGAGGCGCTAAATAATGAAAAAGTTTGATAAGTCGATTGCGGCGTTTGAAGAGGCACAAGATTTAATGCCTGGTGGCGTAAATAGCCCCGTTCGTGCTTTTAAGTCTGTTGGTATGAATCCGTTGTTTATGGAGCGCGGAAAAGGCTCTAAAGTATATGATATTGATGGAAATGAATACATCGATTACGTATTATCATGGGGTCCTTTAATTCATGGTCATGCGAATGATCGTGTTGTTGAAGCTTTAAAATCTGTTGCTGAAAGAGGAACAAGCTTCGGTGCCCCAACGGAAATTGAGAATAAATTAGCGAAACTTGTTATTGAGCGCGTACCATCAATTGAGATTGTACGTATGGTTAACTCTGGAACAGAAGCGACAATGAGTGCACTACGTTTAGCTCGTGGTTATACAGGACGTAATAAAATTTTGAAATTCATCGGTTGTTACCACGGTCATGGTGATTCGTTATTAATTAAAGCGGGTTCTGGTGTGGCGACGCTAGGTTTACCAGATAGCCCTGGTGTACCAGAAGGTGTAGCGAAAAATACGATTACCGTAGCGTATAACGATTTAGAAAGTGTGAAATACGCTTTCGAACAATTTGGTGATGATATTGCTTGTATAATTGTAGAACCAGTAGCAGGAAATATGGGTGTTGTTCCTCCGCAACCAGGATTTTTAGAAGGTCTTCGTGAAGTAACAGAGCAAAATGGTGCATTGCTTATTTTTGATGAAGTCATGACAGGATTCCGAGTTGCTTATAATTGCGGACAAGGTTATTACGGTGTAACACCTGATTTAACTTGTTTAGGTAAAGTAATCGGTGGTGGCTTACCAGTAGGAGCATACGGTGGTAAAGCAGAAATTATGCGCCAAGTTGCACCGAGCGGACCGATTTACCAAGCAGGTACTTTATCAGGTAACCCACTTGCAATGGCAGCAGGTTATGAAACGTTAGTACAGTTAACGCCAGAATCATATGTAGAATTTGAGCGTAAAGCTGAAATGTTAGAAGCTGGCTTACGTAAAGCGGCTGAAAAACATGGCATTCCGCATCATATTAACCGTGCGGGTTCTATGATTGGTATTTTCTTTACAGATGAACAAGTTATTAATTACGATGCAGCAAAATCTTCAAACTTAGAATTCTTTGCGGCTTACTATCGTGAAATGGTAGAACAAGGTGTATTCTTGCCACCATCTCAATTCGAAGGTCTATTCTTATCGACAGCACATAGTGATGCAGATATTGAAGCGACGATTGCAGCAGCTGAAATTGCAATGTCAAAATTAAAAGCTTAATTGTTGAAAGAAAATCGCTCTCCGTAAGGGGAGCGATTTTTTTTATTCATAAAGTCAGCTTTCCATACATAAATCTGTAATGACATATAGTTTGGGAGGGGGAAAAGAAGTGGCAACAGATCATTCATTACGTTTTTCATTAAAAGAATCTGTTTGGTTCCAAAAAGGACAGGAAGTCGAAGAACTTTTGTCAATTTCGTTAGATCCAGACGTTGAGATAGAAGAGCTTGATCATGAAGTTATCGTGAGAGGGCAATTAGATTTAACGGGAGAGTATGTTGCGCGGCAAGATGATTCGGCTTATTCATTAAGAGATTTATCGCCAGCGAAATCAATTGATTATGTAGAAACAAGGGAAGATGGGGTTAATGAACTTGTTCATTCCTTTCCGCTTGAAATATCAATTCCGAGAAACCGTGTGAAAGTAATTGAAGAACTATATGTATCTATTGAGGAATTTGATTATGAATTAAAGGAAAATGGTTGCTTACAATTATTAGCGGATATATCTATCACTGGTTTATGTGATGAAGAAAGAATCGAGGATGAAGAGGGAGAAACAGCGTATGCTGAGTTAGAGGCTGATTCCGCACAAGAAGATGAAAATAGACCTGCCATGCACGTAGAAGAACCAATCTATAAGGAATCAGATGAGTGGGAAGATTACGCGTTTGAACCGTTTCAACTAGAGGAAAGAAAAGAGCAGGAAGTAGAGGAAGAGGAAATAGAAGAACATGAATTTGTGGAGCGTGAAGAGGAGAAAGAATCAACGCCACAATTTGAATTGTTCGGAAGAAAAGATTTCAAGAAAGAAAAAGCGAAAAAACAAGAAGAGCAAGAAGAAGAAACGTATTCACAGCGAGATGAAAATGCACTTTATTTAACGAAAATATTTACGAAAGAACCGGAAGAAGAATTTACAAAGTTAAGAATGTATTTCGTGCAAGAAGGGGATACAATCGAATCTGTTGCAGACCGTTATGAAACGTCTGTACAAAACTTATATCGTGTCAATCAAACAGAAGATATATATTTAACTGCGGGACAAATTATTTATATTCCTGTTTCAAGGGCAAAAGCGAAATAAGTGAGTGTTTTCACTCACTTATTTTCCTAAAGGCTATGTTTTGAATAGAAAGGGTTATTCGTATGGATATTGAATTACGAAATCGCTATGAACCCATTGTAAGGCAATATAGATTGGATACACAGCATATGGAAGAGCACGGAAGTGTAACGAAAATTTACACGAATCAAGGTCCGTATGCGCTCAAGAAAATAGAAGACGGGAAGTTAGAGCGGAATAACTTTTTGCACCATATTCAATATTTGAAGGAGAACGGTTTTTCAAATTATGTACCTATATACCATGCGACGGATGGAAATTATATTTTAAGTGACGGGACGTATAATTATTATTTAATGCCTTGGTTAGAACGTGCGGAAGGCAACGGCGAGGATAATGATCAATACCATAAAATGTTTCAAACTCTCGGGACGTTACATCAAAAAACGGTGAAAGAAGAAACATATACAGAAGAGGATTTAGAAAAACATTATACAAATATATCCGATCGCTGGGAGAATGATGGTGAGATGTTAGAAGAGTTTCTCGTAGAATCTGAAGCGAAGTGGTATATGTCTCCGTTTGAATTGCAATATTGTACGTACTATCATCATGTAATGAGGGCGCGTGAGTTTGCAACGAAGCAATTAACTGAGTGGAACGATGCGATGAAGGAAAAAGAAAAAACACGTATTACTTTTGTACATGGTAACGTATCGCTTAATCATTTCTTATTTGATTATGAACGGAATGGCTATTTTATTAGTTTAGAAAAATCGAAGTTTGCCACACCGGTGCAAGATATAGTAGGGTTTTATTCTCGGTCTTTAAACACGTATCCAATTGCGCGAAGTGATCGGTTTGAATGGTATCAAATGTACCAAAAAAATTTCCCTTTTACGAAAGAAGAGCAACTACTCATGTTTGCGTATATGACGTATCCATCGCAATTTATTCGGCAAATCCAGTCTTATAAGAAAAGAAGAGAGAGTCGCAATGAGGACAATGAACTTCTCGGAGTAAAGAGCTTACAACAATCGCATTGGCTCGTTAGCAATATAGAATATTTCCTTTCGCAATTACAAGCTGCCCAGCAAGGGAACGGATAAAAAGATAAGTAGTATCTCTACTTATCTTTTTTTTTCGTTCGTCCAAAAAGCCGTAGTATTAAATTTATCTTGACGAATAGGGTTTCGTTTTTTACACTATTGTATATAATAATTAACAATCATATAAATGCCTTGAAAGGGAAGAGTATAACAAGAAACGTCTTCAGAGAGGAGAATCATTAGCTGGAAGATTCTCTAGATAGTTATGTTAGAAGGTAGCCCTGGAGCATCTTTTCTGAACGGAATAGTTCTCATTAGGAAAAGACGGATTTGTCCGTTATCAAATTAAGAGTATAAGCAAATTCCTGAATTTGTTTGTAAATAAAGGTGGTACCGCGATGTCCCTCGTCCTTTTTGGATGAGGGGCATTTTTTATTTTAAGGAGGGAAAAAAATGTCAAACACGGAAAAGAATTTACCAACTAAATATGATCATATGTCCGTTGAAGAAGGCCTTTATCAATGGTGGCTTGAAGGCAAATATTTCGAAGCAACAGGAGATGAGAAGAAACAACCATATACAATTGTAATTCCACCTCCGAACGTAACTGGTAAGTTACACTTAGGTCATGCTTGGGATACAACTCTTCAAGATATTTTAACTCGTACGAAGCGTATGCAAGGTTACGATGTATTATGGCTTCCAGGAATGGACCATGCGGGTATCGCAACACAAGCGAAAGTAGAAGGGAAACTTCGTGAAGAAGGTATTTCACGTTACGATCTTGGCCGTGAGAAATTCCTTGAAAAAGCTTGGGAATGGAAAGAGGAATACGCGTCTCACATTCGTCAACAATGGGGGAAAGTTGGTTTAGGACTAGACTATTCTCGTGAACGTTTCACATTAGACGAAGGTTTATCTGATGCGGTTAATAAAGTATTCGTTCAATTATACGAAAAAGGCTTAATTTACCGCGGTGAATATATTATTAACTGGGACCCAGCAACACGCACAGCTCTTTCTGATATTGAAGTAATTCATAAAGAAGTTCAAGGTGCGTTCTACCATATGAACTATCCATTAACAGATGGCTCTGGTCATATTCGTCTTGCGACTACTCGTCCAGAAACGATGCTTGGTGATACAGCAGTAGCAGTTCATCCAGAAGACGATCGTTACAAACATTTAATCGGAAAAACAGTTACACTTCCAATCGTAGGCCGTGAGATTCCGATTATTGCTGATGAGTACGTAGAAAAAGATTTCGGAACAGGCGTTGTAAAAATTACACCAGCTCATGACCCGAATGACTTTGAAGTAGGTAACCGCCATGACTTACCACGTATCTTAGTAATGAACGAAGATGGATCAATGAACGAAAAAGCTGGTAAGTATAACGGTATGGATCGTTTCGAATGCCGTAAAGCGTTAGTGAAGGACTTACAAGAAGCGGGCGTATTAGTAGAAATCGAGCCTCATATGCATTCAGTAGGTCATAGTGAGCGTAGTGGTGCAGTTGTTGAGCCTTACTTATCAACACAATGGTTCGTAAAAATGGCTCCACTTGCTGAGAAGGCAGTAGAGCTTCAACAAAAAGAAGAAGAGAAAGTAACGTTCGTACCAGAGCGTTTCGAAAACACATATTTACGCTGGATGGAAAACATTCACGACTGGTGTATTTCTCGTCAATTATGGTGGGGACACCGTATTCCAGCTTGGTATCATAAAGAAACTGGTGAAGTATACGTAGGTACAGAAGAGCCAGCAGATATTGAAAATTGGAATCAAGATAACGACGTACTTGATACATGGTTCAGTTCAGCGTTATGGCCATTCTCAACACTTGGTTGGCCTGATGAAGATGCAGCAGACTTCAAACGTTACTATTCAACAGATGCATTAGTAACGGGTTATGACATCATCTTCTTCTGGGTATCTCGTATGATTTTCCAAGGTTTAGAGTTTACAGGCGAGCGTCCATTTAAAGATGTATTAATTCACGGTTTAGTTCGTGATGAGCAAGGACGTAAAATGAGTAAATCTCTTGGTAACGGTATTGATCCAATGGATGTTATCGAGAAGTACGGTGCAGATGCAATGCGCTATTTCTTATCAACAGGAAGCGCACCAGGTCAAGATCTACGTTTCAGTATGGAAAAAGTAGAGTCTACTTGGAACTTCATTAATAAAATTTGGAACGCATCACGTTTCGTATTAATGAACATGGATGATATGAAGTATGAAGAAATCGATTTAACTGGTGAAAAATCAGTTGCGGATAAGTGGATTTTAACTCGCTTAAACGAAACAATCGAAAGCGTAACGCGTAACATGGATAAATATGAGTTCGGTGAAGCTGGTCGTTCATTATACAACTTCATTTGGGACGATTTCTGTGACTGGTACATTGAAATGGCGAAACTTCCACTATACGGTGAAGATGAAGCAGCTAAGAAAACAACTCGTTCTATTTTAGCTTACGTATTAGACCAAACAATGCGTCTATTACACCCATTCATGCCATTCGTAACAGAGAAGATTTGGCAACATTTACCGCATGAAGGCGAATCTATTACAGTAGCAGCATGGCCAACAGTTCGCGAAGATTTACAAGATACAGAAGCTGCGGCAGAAATGCACCTTCTAGTTGATATCATTCGCTCTGTTCGTAACATCCGTGCAGAAGTTAATACGCCAATGAGCAAAAAAGTTCAAATGCAAATTAAAGCAAAAGATGAGGCTGTACTTGCTCAACTTACAAAAAACAGCTCTTACATTGAGCGTTTCTGTAACCCAAGCGAATTAATAATTCAAACGGATTTACAAGCACCAGAAAAAGCGATGACTGCAATCGTATCAGGTGCAGAGTTATTCTTACCGTTAGCTGATCTTATCAATCTTGATGAAGAGAGAGCACGTCTTGAGAAAGAATTTGAGAAGTTCGACAAAGAAGTAGAACGTGTACAGAAGAAACTTTCAAACCAAGGTTTCGTAGCGAAAGCTCCTGCAGCAGTTATTGACGGAGAGCGTGCGAAAGAGCAAGATTACCTAGAAAAACGTGAAGCAGTTCGCCAACGTCTAGCAGATCTTGAAAAGTAAAATATTTTTTAGAGGCTCACTATATTGGTGAGTCTCTTTTCTTTGCGTATAATAGGAGTATGAAGGTTGTCTTTTGAAAGGGGAAAGCATACGTGATACATACATACGAAGAAGCGATAGGGTGGATTCATAGCCGATTGAAGTTTGGTATTAAACCAGGATTAGAAAGAATGAGATGGATGCTAGAAGAGCTTGGAAATCCAGAGCGTCACATAAAATGTGTTCATCTTGCTGGCACAAATGGAAAAGGTTCAACGTTAACATATATGCGCTACATGTTAGAAGATGCAAAGTATAAGGTAGGAACATTTACCTCTCCATATATTGAAACATTTAACGAACGTATTAGTGTGAACGGGACACCAATTGCAGATGAAGAGATTACTGAACTTGTAAAGATGGTAAAGCCAGTCGTTGAAAAACTAGATGAGACGGATTTAGGGGAAGCGACTGAGTTTGAAATTATTACTGTTATGGCAATTTGTTATTTCGGTAAAGTTAATTTCTGTGATGTTGTTTTATTTGAAACAGGGCTTGGAGGGCGCTTTGATTCTACGAATGTTATTCATCCTGTTCTTACGATTATTACAAATATCGGCCACGATCATATGCATATTTTAGGGAACACACTAGGAGAAATTGCATATGAAAAAGCGGGGATTATTAAATCTGGTGTTCCAGTTATTACTGGTGTACGAGATGAGGAAGCATTGCAAGTCATTCAAAAAGTTGCAAAGGAAAATCATGCAAACTTATACGAGATGGGCAAGCATTTTACAGCGTTACATAAACAGTCTAGTGAAGATGGAGAACAGTTCGATTTCACTTGTCCCTTTGCCAGCTTTGAAGATGTGCGAATCTCAATGAAAGGTATTCACCAAGTAGGAAACGCAGCACTTGCACTTATGGCAGTCATGTATGTCAAAACATACTTATCATTTTTAATTGAGGAAGAAGAAATAAGAACTGGATTACAGGAAGCGTATTGGATTGGGCGATTTGAAAAACTGCAAAGCAATCCAGATATTATTATAGACGGTGCCCATAACCCAGAAGGTATCGAAAGTCTTGTGAAAACAGTAGAATCACATTACAAAGATAAAAATGTAATAGTTTTATTTACTGCCCTAGGTGATAAACAATTGCATAATATGGTAGATCAATTAGAAACCATTGCCGATGAAATTATTTTTACAACATTCGCCTTTGATCGTGCTATTTCTGCTGACAAGCTTGCATCGTATTCAAAGAAAAAGTCAAAATTAGTTTTTGAAAATTGGAAAGAGGCAATTGATACGAAGGTTGAAATGATTGGAGAAAATGATGTTTTTATCATAACAGGTTCTCTTTATTTCATTTCGGAAGTTCGAAAATATATTCGCGAGAAAAACTAGATAGTCTTTGCTATCTAGTTTTTTGTTCTACAAATGAAGTCAAATGCATACATATAAGATAAATATATAGGGTTATTTGGCGAATTCCTCTGACAAATATCTCGTTTTTTTGTGAAATGAATATGATATGATGCGGACAACGATAAGAGGTGAGGTGTGAGTGTATGGACAAGCAATCACGAACGATCTCAGTGAAAGTGAATGGAGCAGAAGCTAAGTATGAGGAGAAGAAGAAAGATGAATTTGAATGGATGGTAGTAGAAAGTGAAAGGCCGAAAAACGTTGTTCCGTTTCAAAAAGCGAAATTGGTGTTTAAGGAAAAAAAACGAAAGAAGTGGAGCAATACGTTAATTGCAATCGTTGCAACTGCAATTGTTATTGGTACGGCGTTTGGGATGGGAATGCTACAGTTACTGAAAGGACAAGGTGCGACAGGGGGAAGCGAAGTAACAGCTTCGAAGCAGATGCGAAATGAAGAATCAAAGGTGGGCGGAACGGCAGAACAAACACCGGCACCAAAAGAAGAAAAACAAAAAGCACAGACAGGAACGTCATTAGATCCAATGAAATTATTTTTTGTGCAAGGAGGAATTTATTCTTCCGAAGAAAAGGGACAGGCCGCTCTTGAAGAGTGGAAAGGTAATGGAGGCGTTGCAGTTTTAAAACCGAGCGGTGATAAGTATGCATTAGTTGTTGGTGTTGCTAGCGATGAACAAGGCATAAATCAATTAATGACGCAGTATAAAAATGATAATGTCTCCGTATTGAAAAAGAACTGGGATATAACAGATAAAGCGTTACTTAAAGATGATAAAGAAGTTGGGGCGTTTTTAACAAAAGTACAGCCATTATATACTCATTTAGCAAAATATGCTTCCAGCGTACAAGTTAGTGGAAAAAGTAATGCAAAAGATATAGGTGCGATTGAAAAAGAGTGGAAAGCAATTGAAAAAGAAGGAAAAAGTATGAAGCAGGAAGAAGCAAAGAAATTGTATATGTATACGTCAGTAGCTGTGCAAACAGTGAAGGATGGAAAAGGTGATAAGGAATCTTTGGCGAAATTAAATCAAGTTATTATTGATGGTATACTTTCATATGAAAAAATTGTTTCCCAAAAGGTGAAATAATAGGATAATGAAATGACGAAGGAAGAAGTATAGGTACTTCTTTCTTTTCTTTTGAATTTAGAGCAAAATGCTTTCTCTATGGCAGGAATATAATCGTATTTTAGTAAAAAGTATTATTTTATTTAGAGAAAATAATATTTCTTTCATTTGTGGACAAACTATTCCTTTGATACGATTGATGTAAATGATTCTGCTTCATGTGAGAAAGGAAGGAGAAAATATGAGAAAAATTATTTTAGCATCAGGGTCACCTCGCAGGAAGGAACTGCTTGAGTTAGCGGATGTACCATTTGAAATCATTGTAAGTGAAGTAGAAGAGACGATTGGTGCGTACTCATCACCTTCTGATATTGTTATGTCGCTTGCCCTGCAAAAAGCATCTGCAGTAGCAGAAAATAACAGTGATCATATTGTGTTAGGTGCAGACACAATTGTTACATATGAATCGCGTATTCTTGGAAAGCCTTCTAATGAGGGTGAGGCGAAAGAAATGTTGCAATTATTATCAGGGAAAACACATGAAGTGTATACTGGTGTTGCAATTATAACAAAAGACAAAACAGTCACTTTTTACGAGCGTACAGAAGTTACGTTTTGGGAATTAACAGAAGAGGAAATTGACGTATACGTTGCATCGAAAGAGCCTCTTGATAAAGCAGGAAGTTATGGAATTCAAGGTAAAGGATCTATTTTTGTTCAACATATTCAAGGGGATTACTATAGTGTAGTCGGTTTACCAATTTCACGTCTTGTTCGGGAATTAAAACAATTTAATATTGATATAACCCATGCGTAAAATTGCATGGGATTTTCTTTGAAAGAACAAATAAAGGGGTGGAGAAATGAACGGTATTCGTGATGTTGTCAAAGAAGAACAGCCACGGGAGCGTTTATTGTTAGAAGGAGCTGGAAGTTTATCAAATCGGGAGCTTCTTGCAGTTTTACTCAGAACAGGTTCTAAAGAAGAAACAGTTTTAAAGTTATCAGATAAAATTTTACATCACTTTGATGGTTTACGCATGTTGAAAGATGCAACGTTAGAAGAGCTTGTCAGTATACATGGTGTTGGGATTGCAAAGGCAGCCCAGCTTATAGCTGCTTTTGAACTCGGTAGAAGAATGGTACGTTTAGAATATCAAAATAGATACAGCATTCGAAGCCCAGAAGATTGTGCGAGATATATGATGGAAGAAATGCGCTTCCTGCAGCAGGAGCATTTTGTATGTTTATATTTGAACACAAAAAATCAAGTTATACATAGGCAAACGATTTTCATTGGCAGTTTAAACACATCAATTGTACATCCAAGGGAAGTTTTTAAAGAAGCGTTCCGTCGTGCAGCAGCCTCCATCATATGTCTTCATAACCATCCTTCAGGAGACCCCACGCCGAGCCGAGAAGATATTGAAGTAACAAAACGGTTAGTAGAATGCGGCCAGATTATCGGAATTGAAGTGCTTGACCATATTATAATAGGCGACCATAAATTCGTGAGTTTAAAGGAAAAAGGTCATATTTAAGACTATGCTTTTTACTTATTTTGTTTTATAATGTGATTTATGAGTTTTTTGTAGAAATTTATCTACAAAAAGGATAAAGATATAAAAAACGTACTGTTTTTATAATATAAAGTAAGAAAAAATGAGTCCGTGAAAACAAGAAAGGAAGATAAATAATATGTTTGGATTTGGTGGCTTTACTCGCGATCTTGGAATAGATTTAGGAACTGCGAACACGCTTGTATATGTAAAAGGAAAAGGTGTAGTTTTACGTGAACCTTCAGTAGTAGCGTTACAAACTGATACGAAACAAATCGTTGCTGTAGGTAGCGATGCAAAACAAATGATTGGTCGTACACCAGGAAACGTTGTGGCACTTCGCCCGATGAAAGACGGTGTAATTGCTGATTACGAAACGACAGCAACAATGATGAAATACTACATTCAACAAGCTCAAAAATCAAATGGATTCTTCTCACGTAAGCCTTACGTAATGGTATGTGTACCGTCTGGTATTACAGCTGTAGAAAGACGTGCAGTAATCGATGCGACTCGTCAAGCGGGCGCTCGTGACGCTTATCCAATTGAAGAACCATTTGCAGCAGCAATTGGTGCGAACTTACCTGTTTGGGAACCAACTGGTAGCATGGTTGTTGATATCGGTGGCGGTACAACAGAAGTTGCAATCATTTCTTTAGGTGGTATTGTAACAAGTCAATCAGTTCGTGTTGCTGGTGATGATATGGACGATTCAATCATTCAGTACATTAAGAAAAGCTACAACTTAATGATTGGTGAAAGAACAGCTGAAGCATTAAAATTAGAAATCGGTTCTGCAGGCGAGCCAGAAGGTATCGAGCCTATGGAAATTCGCGGTCGTGATTTAGTAAGTGGTTTACCAAAAACAGTACTAATTCAGCCAGAAGAAATTGCAGATGCATTAAAAGATACAGTAGATGCAATTGTAGAATCTGTTAAAAATACGTTAGAGAAAACTCCACCTGAATTAGCGGCAGACATTATGGACCGTGGTATCGTATTAACAGGCGGCGGAGCATTACTACGTAACTTAGATAAAGTGATTAGTGAAGAAACAAATATGCCAGTTCTTGTTGCGGAAGATCCATTAGATTGCGTAGCAATTGGAACGGGTAAAGCATTAGACAATATCGATCTTTTCAAAACTGCTGCTCGATAATATTGCAAAATAAAAATCAATGAAATTAAGAGGGTGTGAACGTGCCACAGTTTTTCTTAAACAAAAGATTAATTGTTTTGTTAGTTAGTATTATTCTTCTCGTGGCATTGATTGGAATCTCATTGAAAGAACGGAACAGTTTAACATGGCCAGAGCAGTTTGTTAAAGACACTGTCGGTGTTGTAGAACGTGTATTCCAAAAGCCAGCGAAATACGTAGCTGGATTCTTCGAAAATGTAGAGGATGTAAAGCGCACGTATGAAGAGAATAAAGAATTAAAAGCAAAATTAGATAATTATGCAGGTCTATCAGGGAAAGTAAAACAATTAGAAGATGATAACAAGAAGTTACAAGAGTTAACGGGTAAAAAAGAGTTGAATAGCCAATATACTGAAATTCCATCTACTGTTGTTTCTCGTAATCCAGATAAATGGTACGATTTAGTTGGAATTGATAAAGGGGCACAGCAAGGAATTAAAAAAGATATGGCTGTAGTAACTTCACAAGGTCTAGTTGGACGAGTGAAAAGTGTATCCCAGTTTACATCATCAGTAGAATTGCTAAGCTCTATGAGTCGAACAAATCGTGTTTCTGCTATCGTACAAGGTGATGAGAAGATCTTTGGATTGATTGAAGGTTACGACAAAGAAAAGCACTTACTTCTTTTCACAAAGATTGGCTCTGATGCAGACGTGAAAAAAGATCAACTAGTTGTAACATCTGGACTTGGTGATATTTTCCCGAAAGGTCTTGTAATTGGAACAATCGTTGATGTTCAGCCAGATCCATACGGCTTAACAAAAACAGCTTATGTAAAACCGGCCGCTGACTTGAATGACGTAGAGCATATTATGGTTGCTAAACGTGCAACGCCTTCAGCGCCATTAGAATAGGAGGGGGAGAAGAGATGATGAAGATTCTAAAAAGAGCAGCTCTTCCTCTTTTGCTCCTTTTTGTTTTTCTATTTGAAAATATGTTTGCTACTATTGTTCCAACAGAGGTTTTTTGGAAAGACAGTATAGCAGCACCTCATTTCTTTATAATTGTGTTATGTTTTATTACTGTGTACTATAGTCCGGTCCAAGGGATTTATTACGGACTCTTATTTGGTTTCTTATTTGATACCGTATACACAGAACTTGTCGGCATATATATATTTGCGTATCCGATTTTAGCTTATTTAGTTTATAGTGTGATGAAGATACTACAATTGAATTTATTTATTGTTGCTTCTATTGTACTAGCTAGCATTGTAGCACTAGAGTATTATGTGTATGGATTTTTAACTTTGTTAGGACGTACTCATATGTCAGCGTATGTCTTTTTCACAGATCGTCTCCTGTCTACTTTATTGCTAAATGCAATTTTCTTATTGATAGTTTGTTTCCCACTGAGACGATATTTAGTGCGTCTTTCAAAAGCGATGGAAGAAAAAGAAAAAAGGATTTTCTAATTTTATGTCGAATTGAATCGGTGGGGTGAACTTTAGTGGAAGAAAAAAAGCAACAAAATGTAACAATAAAAGGGACAAAAGACGGAATAACGCTTCATTTAGATGATTGTTGTTCATTCTCTGAATTACTGGAGGAATTGGATGAAAAGCTTTCTACACATTACTATGATGGTGATGGGCGCTCTTTAATTGAAGTGCATGTGAAAGTGGGAAATCGTTATTTAACAGAAGTCCAACAAGAAGAGATTCGTACGTTAATTCGTAATAAAAAGAATCTTGTTGTGGATTCAATTGAAAGTGATGTTATCACGAAAGCAGAAGCAATAGCTTGGAAAGAAGAAACAGAAATTGTCCCTATTTCCAAAATTGTTCGCTCTGGACAAGTTTTACATGTAAAAGGAAATTTATTGTTAATTGGAGATGTTAATCCAGGCGGAACGGTTATCGCTGGAGGGAATATTTTTGTCGTAGGATCATTAAGAGGAATTGCGCATGCTGGGTATTATGGGGATTCGGAGGCTGTAATCGCTGCATCTGATATGAACCCGATGCAACTTCGAATTAGTGATGTGGCAATGCGGGCTCCGGAAGAGAAAGAAGACGGAGCGGAGGCGGCAGAATGTGCGTATATTAATGAGAACAATCACATTGTTGTCGATCGACTGCAACTTCTCACTCATCTTAGACCTAATTTAACAAAGTTAGAAAGGGGAATTGTATAGCTGTGGGAGAGGCAATAGTAATTACATCTGGAAAAGGCGGAGTAGGTAAAACTACAACGTCTGCGAACATTGGTACAGCCCTGGCGTTATCTGGAAAGAAAGTGTGCTTAATTGACACAGATATCGGCCTTCGAAACTTAGACGTAGTAATGGGGCTGGAAAATCGTATTGTATTTGATCTTGTTGATGTCGTTGAAGGGCGTTGCCGTTTACCTCAGGCGCTTATTAAAGATAAGCGTTTTGATGATCTTTATTTATTACCTGCAGCACAAACGAGTGATAAATCAGCGGTAACACCTGAACAAATGGATGAATTAATACAAGTATTACGTCAAGATTATGATTACATATTAATTGATTGTCCTGCGGGGATTGAGCAGGGATTTAAAAATGCGGTAGCTGGTGCGGATAAAGCAATCGTTGTTACGACGCCAGAAGTATCCTCGATGCGCGATGCGGATCGTATTATCGGGCTTTTAGAAAAAGAGGATATTGAACCACCAAAACTTGTTATTAATCGTGTGCGTAGTCATATGCTTCATGAGCAGGATATGTTAGATGTTGATGAAATCGTACGTACATTGTCAATCGAGCTTCTTGGTGTTGTCGAGGATGATGATGAAGTTATTCGTGCTACAAATACAGGTGAACCTGTAGCGTTGCAACCGAGCGGAAAAGCAGCGTTAGCTTATCGTAATATTGCAAGACGCTTGTTGGGTGAGAATGTACCATTGCAAGCATTTGGACAAGAAAAGGTATCGGTATTTACAAAGGTGAAAAACTTCTTTGGAATCCGTTAAAAGCACTTCGCGCATATGCGAAGTGCTTTCTTTTTTCTTCACACGAATATCTTCCTTTCTTAGCTCATACATATGTACAAACTGTATACAACTGTTTCTATTTAAATTAGCTTAACGAAAGAAAGGAGACAGTATGAAGAATAGACGTGTAGAAGAAATTAAAAAACGGATTGCGAAAAGAAAAGCAGAGCAAGAAAGGATGGAGGAAGAACAGTATTTTGCTGGAGGGAATTTTGATAGTGAAACAGTATTTATTGAAGAAGGAGAAAAGGAAATTCATCCTTTATTTCAAAAAGAAGTATTTTTCTTCAAAGTTTTGTTATCAGCAATATTAGTTCTTTCTGTCGCTATTTTATATAAGAATGCACCCTCTTCTTTCGACGGTGCTAAAGCTGTTACAGAAAAAGTGATGAAAGAAGAATTTCAGTTTGCTACTGTAGCGAAATGGTACGAAAAGCAGTTTGGAAAACCGCTCGTATTTTATTCACCTACTGAGAAAAAAGAAGGAACTATTCAGCAAAAAGATTATGCCATCCCTGCTTCTGGAAAGGTGATGCAAGGGTTTCAAAAAAATGGCCAAGGTGTATTTGTTCAAACAGCTACAAATGCAACTGTTGAGTCAGTGAATGAAGGGCTAGTTGTTTTTGCAGGTAAGAAAGAGGAACTTGGTAATACGGTTCAAATTCAGCATGCAGATGGAACAGAATCGTGGTATGCGAATTTAAATGACATGACAGTGAAATTATATGATTACGTTTCAAAGAAACAAAAAATTGGAACGGTGAATAATGATGCAAATAATAAAAATGGTAAGTTTTATTTCGCGATAAAAAAGAATGAAAAATTTATTGACCCGATTCAGGTGATTTCATTTGATTAAATATAGAGAAGTTTTAACGAAGATTTCAGTGCATCCGTTGTTTTGGGTTATTATTGTCATTGGTATTTTTACGGCACGTTTTAAAGAGTTACTACTGTTATTTTGTATCGTTCTTATCCATGAACTTGGGCATGCTTTTGCGGCGGCACACTACAATTGGCGTATTAAAAAGATTCAACTTTTACCCTTTGGTGGTGTGGCTGAGCTTGAGGAACATGGGAATAAGTCATTGAAAGAGGAACTTGTTGTTGTAATTGCAGGGCCTATACAACATATTTGGATGATGCTGGTAGGTTATATAGTGTTTGAAGCTGGTTGGCTGGGTGCGGATTTATATTATTTCTTTATATGGAATAATATAATTATTTTAGCATTTAATTTACTACCTATTTGGCCGCTTGATGGTGGAAAAGTATTGTTTAACGTATTATCATATCGTTTTCCTTATTTACAAGCACATGAAAAGATGATGAAATTATCATGTGTTTTTTTTGGTGTAATACTAGTGTGGCAGTTACTTTGGAATAGTAACAATATTATGATGTGGGTACTACTCATATTTTTAGCGGTGTCGTTATATCAAGAGTGGAAACAAAGACAGTATGCCTTTATGCGTTTTTTATTAGAACGTTATTATGGGAACAAAAGAGGAATTGAAAAGATTGCACCTATTGAAGTGCAATCAGAAGATCATTTATATAAGATATTCACAAAATTTCGTAGAGGGTATAAGCACTCTATTATCGTCCATGGAAAATATAAAGAACATTACACATTGGATGAAAATGAATTACTCTATGCGTATTTTACTGAAAAACGAACAACTTCATCTGTTGAAGAATTAATCGGTTAGTGTTGACGATAGCACTAACCTTTTATTATTGTAAAAGCAAAGAAGATTATAAAGTGAGGAAAGAATTTTGAAAACGTTATATATGAACTATGCAGGATCGGAGAAACGCGTTGCAATTGAAGAGAAGAAAAAAATTGTTGAGTTTTTATGGAAACGAAATGAAGAACAAGAGATTGTTGGACATATTTATGTTGGACGTATCGTAAGAACGATTGCTGGAATGAACGCAGCTTTTGTAAACATCGGTTTAGAAAAACATGCGTACCTTTCATACGATGATGTACCATCTTCTTATCGTATACATGAAGGGCAAGCAGTACTCGTGCAAGTTGTGAAAGAGGCAATTGATACGAAAGGGCCGAAATTGACGGCGAACGTAGAATTTACCGGGAAATATGTCGTTTATATGCCATATGATGAAATGCGTGCGGTTTCTAGAAAAATAAAAAATAATAAAAGAAGGCAACAGCTACTCCAAATTGAGGTAGAAGGGACAGGAGGTTATATTTTCCGCTCTGCTTCTGAAAAAGGAGAAATTGAAGAAATACAAGCTGAAATGCAAAGGTTACAGCAGTTATATGAAGAGCTAAAAAGAAAAGAGGGCCAAGGAAAGGCACCGTTACTACTTCATCGACCAGCGACCTTTTTAGATCGTGTATTCCAAGAGAATCCGATTGAAACGATTGAAAAAGTAGTTGTAGATACAAGAAGTATAGTAAAAGAATTAGAAGAAAAGATCGGAAAAGAAAAAGTATCTTTTTATAATGAAAAATCTTCAATGTTTAACCATTTTGGAATAGAGCGTGAAATCGAGAAAGCACTTCAAAAAATTGTGTGGCTCCCGAATGGTGCTTATTTAATTGTGGAACAAATGGAGACGATGACTGTAATTGATGTGAATACGGGCAAGTTTACTGGAAAACAGAATTTACAAGATACAGTCCTTCGTACAAATGAAGTGGCAGCTGAAGAGATTGCACGTCAATTAAGACTGCGTGATATCGGTGGTATGATATTAATTGATTTTATTAATATGAAAAGAAGAGAAGATAAAGAAAAGGTAAGAGAAAGTCTCATGGCTGCTATGCAAAATGATCGCACATATACAAGAGTGCTCGGTTTTACAGAGTTAGGGATTTTGGAGATGACACGTAAACGTAAGAAACATTCTTTACGCGACGTATTACTAGAAGAATGTGTACCTTGCAAAGCGACGGGGTATGTGATGTCATATGAAACAATTGCGTATGAGTTAGAGAGAGAGCTAATCACATATGGCAATATAGAGGATGAGGCAGTATTAATCGCTGCACCTAAAAATCTGCAAAAACAATTTTTGCAAAAAGAATTACAAAAAAATATTCCATTTGAAATTTATTTCAAAGATGATATGATCGAAAAGTATGCAATTGTCCGTTTTGGAAGTAAAACAGAAATTGTAGAACGGAAAAAATAGTTAGTAGAACATTTATTGACAACCGTCTATGATTCATGATAACATCTTTATGTTATAGTTTATAGCACCTAAACGGCTATATGCTACAACCGCACAAGACAGGTTCCCTAAAGGCATTTATGTCTACCTCGTTTTTGGCGAGTCTTAGTAATTAAGAGGAGGTGCAAGTATGTACGCAATTATCGAAACAGGTGGAAAACAAATTAAAGTTGAAGCTGGTCAAGCAATCTACATTGAAAAATTAGATGTTGAAGCTGGTGAAACTGTTACTTTTGACAAAGTTCTTTTCGTTGGTGGCGAAAACGTTAAAGTTGGTAGCCCAGTTGTAGAAGGTGCAACAGTTACTGCGAAAGTTGAAAAACAAGGTCGCGCTAAGAAAATCATCGTTTTCAAATACAAAGCGAAAAAGAACAATCGTAAGAAACAAGGTCATCGTCAACCTTACACTAAGCTAGTTGTTGAAGCTATCAACGCTTAATTCAGGTTAACATGATTAAAATTACGATAAGTCGCACGAAATTAGGAAGTATCCAATCATTTAAAATGACTGGACATGCCAATTATGCGCCACATGGACAAGATCTTGTCTGTGCTGGAACTACAGCGGTTGTGTTTGGTTCTATAAATGCAGTGGAAGAACTTTGTAATGTGCAGGCAACTATTGAACTCGGAAGTGATGGCGGATTCTTAACGTATGAATTGCCTAATGATTTAGACGTTCATACAGCAGAAAAAGCACAGATACTTTTAGAAGGATTGGTTGTTTCGCTTAAGACGATCGAACTTGATTACGGAAAGTATATCCGTTTAATAGAAAAAGTGCAGGAGGTGTAACGTATGTTAAGATTAGATCTTCAGTTTTTCGCATCTAAGAAAGGTGTAGGTAGTACAAAGAACGGTCGTGACTCTCAGTCAAAACGTCTTGGTGCTAAACGCGCAGATGGTCAAACGGTTTCAGGTGGTTCAATTCTTTACCGTCAACGCGGTACAAAAATTTATCCAGGTGTTAACGTTGGTCGTGGTGGCGATGACACTTTATACGCGAAAGTTGACGGCGTAGTACGCTTTGAGCGTCTTGGCCGTGACCGCAAACAAGTGAGCGTATATCCTGTTGCTCAAGAAGCATAAGAACTCACGGAAAACTCTAACCTGAGTGCAGGTTAGAGTTTTTCTATATTAAGGGGTATCTAAATGAATGAAAAATGGACAATTATAGATGCATTGCGTCATTCAAGACATGATTGGCTCAATCGTATGCAGATGGTGAAAGGAAACCTTTCCCTTGGAAAAGTGGAAGAGATTCATAGTCTCATCGATCGTTTTGTCCAAGAAGCGAGACAAGAATCCAATCTGATAGGGCTATCAATGCCTTTATTTTCAGAGTGGATTTTAACATATAATTGGAAACAGCAGCCGTGCTTATTGGAGTACGAAGTATTAGGGGAATTACATAACTTATCTCACTTAGATGAGATTGTATGTACATGGACGAATCAATTTTTCTCAATGCTTCAGCATAGTTTAGACGTATATGTTGAAAATTATGTTTGTATCACAATTGAATGTGACGCGGAGAATGCTCGTTTCTTTTTTGATTTTCGTGGTAAGCTAACGAGTGTAGAAGAACTACAGAATTGGCTTGCGAACCAAAACAATAAATGGTATTCCATTTCTTATACAGTACGAGACGAAGAAGTCTCAGTTATATTACAACCAATCGAAAAAAGTGTGGTGAAATAATGTTTGTAGATCAGGTCAAGATATATGTAAAAGGCGGCGACGGTGGTAACGGAATGGTTGCGTATCGTCGTGAGAAGTATGTACCTAAAGGTGGCCCAGCAGGTGGCGACGGTGGTAAAGGTGCAGATGTTGTTTTTGTTGTTGAGGAAGGCTTACGTACATTAATGGACTTCCGCTACCAACGTCATTTCAAAGCTGATCGTGGTCAGCACGGAATGAGTAAAGGTCAGCACGGTCGTAAATCTGAAGATTTAATCGTAAAGGTTCCACCAGGAACAATAGTAAAAGATGAAAAAACAGGTGAAATTCTTGCCGATTTAGTAACGCATGAACAAACAGCTGTAATCGCAAAGGGTGGCCGCGGTGGTCGTGGTAACTCACGTTTCGCAACACCGACGAACCCAGCGCCAGAAATCGCTGAGAACGGGGAACCAGGTCAAGAACGTGATGTCACGCTAGAACTTAAAGTGCTAGCAGATGTTGGACTTGTTGGATTCCCAAGTGTAGGTAAATCTACATTATTATCTGTTGTATCATCAGCGCGTCCGAAAATTGCAGAGTATCACTTTACAACAATCGTTCCAAATCTTGGTGTTGTTGAAACTGGTGATAACCGCAGCTTCGTTATGGCTGACCTTCCTGGACTAATTGAAGGCGCACATGCCGGCGTCGGACTTGGACACCAATTCTTACGTCATATTGAGCGTACACGTGTAATCGTGCACGTTATCGATATGTCTGGTTTAGAAGGCCGTGAGCCATATGAAGATTATGTAACAATCAATAGTGAACTAAAAGAATACAATATGCGTTTAACTGAGCGTCCACAAGTTGTTGTTGCAAACAAAATGGATATGCCAGGCGCAGAAGAAAACTTACAAGCATTTAAAGAGAAATTGGGAGACGAAGTGAAAATTTTCCCAATCTCAGCTGTAACGAAACAAGGTGTTCGTGACTTACTATTTGAAGTAGCGAACTTATTAGAAACAACACCAGAATTCCCAATGTACGATGATGTAGAAGAATCTGAAGCAAGTGTAATGTACAAATTTGAATCTGAATCTAATTTTGAAATTACACGCGAAAGTGATGGTACATTTGTTATTTCTGGTTATGATATTGAGAAAACATTCAAAATGACAGACTTCTCACGTGATGAATCTGTACGCCGATTTGCTCGTCAAATGCGTGGAATGGGTATTGATGAAGCCCTTCGTGCACGTGGTGCAGTAGACGGAGATATTGTAAAAATTCTTGAATATCAATTTGAATTTATCGATTAAGACTGCCGAAATATGGCAGTCTTTTTTTATTGTAAAAGTCTGATTCGTACAGGAAAAATTCCCCACTAATTAAATTTTCAATTTATAATAGAACAAGGAGTGGTTTTGGAAGAATTTTTTATGGGGAGAAAACGAACATGTATAAAATATTAATTGTAGAAGACGATGAAAAAATAGCGGGAATATTAGAGGAGCATTTAGAAAGGTATGGCTATCAATCATTTAGAGCAAGTGATTTACGTCATATAAAAGATGAGTTCGTGAAAATAAATCCTCATCTCGTATTACTGGATATTAATTTACCATATTTTGATGGTTTTTATTGGTGTCGTCAAATTCGTACTGTATCGAATGCGCCGATTATTTTTGTTTCTGCAAGAACAGGGGAAATGGATCAAGTAATGGCAATCGAGAATGGCGGAGATGATTACATTACAAAACCATTCCATTTAGATATCGTAATGGCGAAAGTGAAAAGTGCACTTCGCCGTGGATATGGTGAGTACGCCTCTGTTGCTGAGAGTGATTGTTTAGGTGTAAATGGACTGTTGTTATTTCCGTCCCAGCACATTGTTGAGTGGCAGGGGCAACAAACGGAGCTGACAAAAAATGAATTTTACTTATTAGAATGTTTAATGAAACAAGCAAATCAGTATGTAACGCGTGAAGAACTGTTAGAAGCCCTGTGGGATGAGGTAGCTTTTGTTGATGATAATACATTAACCGTAAATGTAAAACGCGTAAGGAAGAAACTAGAGGAGCTAGGCATTAAAAATGCCATTGTAACGAAACGTGGATATGGTTATGCGCTTCTTACAGAGTGGGGCGAAGGGCATGAAGGTTAAAAATTACCTCTTGGACCGCTTTTCTCTACTTCTTTCTTATATTGTTAGCCTTTGTTTATTTGGGCTCGTTTTGCAGTTGCAAAGTCTTTTAGAAAAAAGATCCATTGATTGGAGTACGTGGTTATATGGGCTTTTATTAGGGACGGTTGTAGTTACTGTATACCTCATTTACGATTATCGAAAACGAAGTATATTTTTAAAAAGAATTGAAAAATATGTTGCCAGCGGAAATACATTACACGATTCTTTACTTATTGATACTTCTTATACGTCAGAGCAAGAGATGGTTGTTGAATCGTTTACGCTATTAAGACAGCAATATATGAATGAAATTCATAAACAACATGCGAAAGAACAACAACAAATGATATTTATGAACCAGTGGATTCATCAAATGAAAACACCAGTATCGGTTATAGAATTGCTTTTACAAAAGTTTGGTAAAGAGCATCGTGAAGCAAGAGCAACAGTTGAAAGTATTCGTGAAGAAAATAACCGCATACTAAATGGTTTAGATTTAGCGTTACATATGGCAAGGTTAGAGCAATTTGCGAAAGATTATAAAGTAGAAGTAGTAAATGTGATAGATATCATCAGGGGTATTATTAATGAAAATCGAAAATCTTTCATTCAATCGTCGGTATTTCCGAAAGTAATGTTTGATGAAGATACTTGTATGGTTGCATCTGATAGAAAATGGCTCAGTATTGCTATAGGGCAAATTGTTGTAAATGCAATTAAGTATACGAAAATTTCAGAAGCAGAGAAAAAGGAAATTCAATTTCAAATTGAAGAGAAAGATCAAAAGGTGTTACTACATATTAAGGACAATGGAATTGGTATTCCAAAGCAAGATGTAAAGCGTATATTTGATCCATTCTTTACGGGAATAAATGGCCGTAAAACGAGAGAAGCGACTGGAATGGGTTTATATATTACGAAGGAAATTTGTGATAATTTACATCACGGTATTTATGTGCAATCGGCTGAAGGGGAAGGGACAACATTCACGTTCCAATTTGCAAAAGATGAAGAATATCATACATTAATGAGAAAAATGACAAAACTGTAAGATAACAAAACGTTTTGTAAGGGAAATCACTCGTTTCTTTTTCTTATTTTTCTTATAGTAAATGTAAGAAGAAAACACATAGGGGGATTAGAAATGAGTGTTCTTGAAGTAAAAGGATTAACGAAGGTGTACCAATCAAAAGGTTCAGTAGCGACGACTGCTTTAAATGATATAAATTTTAAAATAGAAGAAGGCGAATTTGTAGGGATTATGGGTCCTTCAGGAAGCGGGAAAACAACGCTTTTAAATTTATTAGCAACAATTGATAAGCAAACTTCAGGTCATGTGCTTGTAAATGGCGAAGAAATTAATCAAATGCGTGCTGCAAAATTAGCGGAGTTTCGCCGTACACATTTAGGATTCATCTTCCAGGATTTTAACTTACTTGATACGTTATCGATTAAAGAAAATATCATTTTACCACTTGTAATGGCGAAGAAATCTGTAAATGAAATCGATGCAAAAGTGCTTGAGATTGCAAAGTTCTTAAATATCGAAGAAATATTAAATAAAAAAGTATATGAAGTATCAGGCGGACAGCAACAACGTGCAGCAGCTGCGAGAGCGATCATTCATGAACCGACGTTAATTTTAGCGGATGAGCCAACTGGAAACTTAGATTCAAAGTCAGCAAAATCATTAATGAGTGCGTTGCAAGACTTACATGAACAAAAGAAAGTAACAATTGCAATGGTAACGCATGATCCAGTAGCGGCGAGTTATTGCGAACGTATTCTTTTCATTCGCGACGGAGAAATTTTTTCAGAAATACATAAAGGAAGAACGAAACAAGCCTTTTTCCAAGAAATTCTGGACGTACTTGCGATGCTAGGAGGAGAATATCATGAACTTTCGCCAGCTCGCGCTTAATAACGTAAAAGGAAATTGGCGTAATTATAAAGCTTTCCTTATTAGTAGCTGCTTATCGATTGTCGTATTTTTCATGTATGCTTCCTTTATTTATCATCCAGATGTCGTAAGTGGTAATATTAGTATGAGAGGGATGATCTCAAAAGGGCTAGAATCGATGAATTATATTGTAGTCATCTTCTCAGCACTCTTTATTTTATATGCAAATTCAACATTTTTACGAGCCAGAAAAAAAGAGTTTGGTCTATTAACATTAATAGGCGGAACGAAATCTCAACTTGGCCGAATGATTATATTAGAACAGCTTATGTTAGGTAGCATTGCAATTGTAGTAGGTATTGGGCTTGGCATGCTTTGTTCAAAATTATTTTTCCAAGCATTAAGCGTTATATTGAAAATAGATAAAACACTTCCACTCATATGGAATAGTAAAGCAGTTTTGATTACAGCGGGTGTATACTTTATTCTATTTTTAATCCTATCATTGTTTAGCGTTTGGACAGTAGGACGCTTGCAAATTATTGATTTATTAAGAGAAGCAAGAAAACAAAAAGTAGAACCTTTTGCATTTACATCGTTATGTGTAGTTGGTATAGGATGTATTATTGTTGCATATGTACTGAGCTTCCAAGTGACATTTATGAATTTTGTCATTCTGTTTTTACCGATTGTAGGGCTGACGATAGGCGGAACTTATTTACTGTTTACACAAGGTAGTACAGTCGTATTAAAAGCATTGCAAAAAAGAAAAAGATCTTTTTATACATATCCAAATATGTTCGTACTTAGCAATCTTATTTATAAAATGAAAGATAATGCTCGTTTTCTATTTGTAATTTCTATCATTACGGCCGTTGTATCTTCAGCAGTTGGTACACTGTACGTATTTTTTGAGGATATGAGTTATAAGGCAGTAACTAGTACCCCGCATGCTATTTCGTATGAGGAAAAGGGAATAAATACGCATAATGTCATCAAAGAAGGAAAGGCAAAAGAATTAATAAAAAAACACGGATTTGAAGAAGCGCGAGAAGTAATGTACGTAAAACTTCCTGGAACTCAAAAAATCACGATGTTTAACAGTGAACATGAAGTACCGATGGCGATTGTTTCAGAAAAAGAATATAATGCTGAAGTACGTAAACAAAAGAGAGAGCAAGTTAGAGAAGTTCATAATGCACCAGGTAGTGCAACGATGGTCGTAATGGATATGGCGAACGATATGATGAAGATAGATCGTACGAAACCGTATGAAATTAAAATTAACGGACAAACGCAGTCTGTTCAATTAAATGATCCAACTTCATTTTCTGTTTTTAATGATAGTGAATATCTCATTGTGAATGATCAAGATTTTGAGAAATACGCAAAGCTCGTACCAGATGAAGAAAAGACGAAATATTATGGTTATTATATAGAAGACTGGAAAAGTACGGAAGACCTTGTGTTAGATTTGAAAAAGGAAATTGCACCAGATAAGCAAGGGGAATTAAATAACTCGGTGTTTGCTTATAAAAATATAAGGGAATCAGGAGCAATTACGATGTTTATCGGTTTCTTCGTAGCTGTACTGTTCTTCTTTTTCGCTTGTAGTATGACATACTTTAAATGGTTTAACGATAAAGAACAAGATCGTATTCAATTTAAATCGTTAAAGAGAATCGGTATGACAGATAAAGAAATTCGTAAAATTGCGATTCGACAAATGGGCGTTATCTTCTTTATCCCAATTTTGATCGGTGCAATTCATAGTGGATTTGCTCTTCATACGTTAGGGAAAATGCTTTATATTGATTTATGGAAATCAGGTGCGATTGTAATTGGAGCATACATTGTAGCTTCTGCGATTTACTTTATGATCGCGCAAAGGGGATATTTGAAACACGTGCAAAGCTAGAGAAACCTCTAGCTTTTTGCCTATGTAGTAAGTTATAGGGGGACGATAGATGAACATTCGGCAACTAGCGCTGCAAAATATAAAAGGAAATTGGCGTAATTATAAAGTGTTTTTCTTAAGTAGTTGTTTTGCGATATTTGCGTCTTTTGCATACATGTCTGTCATTGTACATCCGTATATGCAAGAGACGATGTGGTATCAAAACGTACGCTGGGGACTTATCATATGTAATGTTATAATTATTTCTTTTTTCGTCATATTTATTTTGTACGCTACTTCTATTTTCATAGAGGCACGTAAGAAAGAATTAGGATTATATATGTTAATGGGAGCAACGAAATCTAACGTAATAGGAGTGATTATGACCGAGCAAATATTGATCGGGGTATTTGCTAATATTTTCGGTATTGGGCTTGGTATAATCTTTTTAAAGCTCTTTTTCATGGTGTTTAGTATGTTACTGGGGCTTCCGAAAGAACTCCCTGTCATATTTGATGTGAGAGCAATTGGGGGAACGTTTATTACGTATATGTTCGTATTTGTTGTTTTATCTTTTATAAGTGCTTTACGAATATGGAATATAAAAATCATTCGGTTATTGAAAGAATTTCGAGCAGATAAAAAAGAGAAGAAAACATCAATGTGGCTTTGTATATTCGGCTTTATTTGTTTAGGGATAGGATATGCGTTAGCGTTACAAGCGACGGTGATAACGATAGCATTCTATTTTTTCCCTGTGTCTATACTTGTCTTTTTCGGAACGTATTTTTCTTTTACACACGGCACTGCTCAAATATTAGAAATGATAAAACGAAATAAAAAGATTATGTATACATACCCGTATTTATTTATAGTGAATCAATTGTCACATCGAATGAAGGAAAATGGTCGTTTTTTCTTTCTAATGTCAATGGCAACGACGTTTGTAGTTACGGCAACAGGTACGGTATTTTTATATTTTTCTGGTATGCAAGATATGTGGCGGGGCGGGGGAGTACACTCATTTTCTTACATAGAAAAAGGTACTTCTTCTCATGAAGTCTTTGCGGAAGGTGCGGTTGAACAATTATTGCATCAATATGGGTATAATGATTTTCAAACTATGAGTTTTGTTGGAGTGTATGCATCTTTTCAGTCCAATAAGGGAGAAACAGAAGTAGCGCCGCTCATTAAAGAAAGTGAATACAATCAAGAGGCAAGAAAACAAAAACAGAAAACGTATCATCCTAAAAAAGGAACAGTTACACTCGTTTATTATAGTAAATACAATCATCCGTATATGTATGATCAAAAAGAGATTCAATTGCAAGTAATGAATCAACCATATCAATTCGTATTTAACGGTCAGAAAGAAGGGGTTCAATTTAACCATCATCCTTCGTACATTAATGGTCTGTTCTTCGTTATGAATGATGAAGATTTTGACAGTATAGCAAATCAGGTTCCTGATTCTGAAAAAATGATATATAGAGGCTACACATTACAAAATATCGAAAAGACGAAGAAATTAAATGAAGATTTACGGAAACATATGAAACAAGATAATAATGCATTTCGAAGCAATATGGAGTTATATGTAAATATGAAAGAAGGCGGCGATATTACTCTATTTTTAGGCTCATTTATTAGTATATTATTCTTTCTTACTTCATGTAGCATCGTATATTTTAAATGGTTTCATAACATTTCATCGGATCGTAAAGGGTACGGGGCGCTCTCTAAGCTTGGAATGACGAAAGAAGAAGTGTGGAAAATTTCCCGTTGGCAATTGTGTATGCTATTTTTTGCGCCAATTATAGTAGGAAGTATGCATAGTGCAGTTGCGCTATATACGTT
The DNA here is from genome assembly GCF_038005545.1 of Bacillus sp. FSL M8-0063. Lineage (NCBI taxonomy): Bacteria > Bacillati > Bacillota > Bacilli > Caryophanales > Bacillaceae > Bacillus > Bacillus sp. FSL M8-0063. The sequence continues at coordinate 3,951,710 of NZ_JBBOTJ010000001.1, read as the reverse complement.
TCATAATACGATCTTTATGGATGGTTCATTAAGAAAAGTAGGCTTGTTTATTCTGTTTTATATCGCTGCATGCATCGTTTATTTCTTTTTCGCTCAAAGAGAATATAGGAAACATTTAGACTAGCGAATGCTAGTCTTTTTTTAATATTCGAAATTTACATAGAAGAATATAAAAAAGTATGGTATAACAGTAAGAAAACGAAAAAGAGGGGAAAAGACGATGATTCGAGTAGGATATTTAGGACCAGAAGCAACATTTACAAATATGGCGGTGAGTCGTTTTTTTCCGGAAGCAGAGCATGTACCGTATCGCACGATTCCAGATTGTATTGATGCAGCTGCAAATGGAAATGTAGACTTCGCAGTTGTACCGTTAGAAAATGCCATAGAAGGTTCAGTGAATATAACGGTTGATTATCTTGTACATGAGCAGCCGCTCTCCATTGTAGGAGAAATTACAGTACCAATTCAGCAGCATTTACTTGTACATCCGCAGTATGCAGAAGTGTGGGATGAAGTATATGCGGTGCATTCTCATCCGCATGCCATTGCACAGTGCCACAAGTTTTTAAATGAAGAATTAAAAGGAGTAACTGTTCGAGATATGACATCAACAAGTGCTGCTGCGCAATATGTGAAAGAACATCCTGAAGAAAAAATCGCTGCTATTGCAAATGAAGCAGCCGCAGAAAAATATGGATTAACGATCGTAAGACGTAGCATTCATACACATAAAAATAATCATACACGCTTTCTCGTGCTCCATAAGAAAAAGAAAGCAATACTCCCAAATAACGGAGAAAACCGCGGAGAGAAAACGACACTTATGATAACGTTACCTGCTGATTATGCAGGGGCACTGTATCAAGTGTTATCAGCTTTCGCATGGAGAAAATTAAATCTATCAAAAATCGAGTCTCGCCCGATGAAAACAGGTCTTGGAAATTACTTTTTCTTAATCGATGTCGATAAAGCATACGATGATGTATTATTGCCAGGCGTAACGATGGAACTTGAAGCACTCGGCTTTTCTGTTACTGTGCTGGGGAGTTATTCTTCTTATTGGTTGTAAGAGAAGTGGATGAACTGTCGACATTTCCCTTCTAATCGCTGATATAATTTCATCGGATAATACATTTTGTGATAGAAAAATAGAATCCCACCTATAAATGGTGGGATTCTATTTATTTTAACTTCGCAAGACGATCTTCTAACTGACCACGCCAAATATCGGCTAGTTCTGGAACAGCAAGAATCTTTTCGATGCCATCTTTATCTTTTCTATTATGAAAATAAATTTCGTTAGAGAACAAAATAGAAACATTGCTCGGTTGACGTTCTAGTAATGTAATTTTAGAATCTTTACGTACAGTACCTTCTTGAAGAACGCGGCATAGGTAACCAGTAAATCCAGTTGCTACAATGCGAGGCAGTATGCCAGGAATACCGAGACGTTTTGAAATCGTGCTACAAGGTACTCTTGCTTGTGTAACCTGAATGATTGCTTCACCTAGTTGATATGTATCTCCAATGCAAACATCACGCTCTAACATATTTGTTACGGTAATGTTTTCGCCAAATGTGGAAGCTGGAAGCGTAGTTTGAAATTCTTCTTCCCATAGTGCGTAATGCTCATGTGGGTACACACAAACTGCGCGATCAGGTCCCCCGTGGTGTTTTAAATCTGCTACGTCATCACCGAGGAATCCGTCTTTTGAGAGGAAAGCTTCTTCTGTAAGTTCTTTACATATACCAGTAATCATTTCTTTATCTTCGCTATATTTCATTTGTTTCGGTTTGCCAATGCTAAAGTGAACGAGTTCGATTCCCATGTTTGATCCCCTTTACAATTGATTACAATATTATAGCATTAAAAAAGCACAGAGAATGATAAAAAAACTCTGTGCTTTACATGAATTAATAAACGAGAAATCCTGCTTTATCTAGTGCCTCGCAAGCAGCGTCTAATTTCTCTTTTGAGTCTGCCTCAATTGTATGTAAATGAATACCATCTGTTAGTTGCGAAAGATAGGAAGCATTCGTGTTTTCGATTTTTTGTAAATATTGCTCTACATCAAAGCGATTACTTACCATGATGGATGCTGTTAAGTCACCGTATACAGGATGCTCAACTTTTACATCTTTAATCGTAACGCCGTGGTCAACAAGCATTGTAAGTTCTTGACGTACTTCTGCTGGTTTATGTTGGCATACAATTACGCGTTCGAAAGCTTGTTGTTTCTCTTGTGGTTTTAAATATAAATATCCTTGAGCAGTTGCAATAATTGGTTCGTTTCGTGCTTTAAGCAAGGAAATATCTTGCACGATAACTTGTCGACTTACATTTGTTTTTTTCGATAGTTCATTCCCAGATAACGGTTCATTTGCAGCGAGAAGCCATTGAAGGATGAGCTGTCGTCTTTCTTCACCTAAAATCTTTTTTTGGTCATTTTGTTTCATTATGATTTAACACCTCTATAAAATTGATTTCCAATTGTGTGTAGTGCATGAATAGTAGTATCAATTTGATCTTTCGTTGTTTGTTGTCCGAAAGAGAAGCGAACATATTGTTTTGCCTCTTCATACGTTTTTCCAATTGCAAGCATTGTTTTCGAAGGTTCTTGTTTACCGACTTGGCAAGCACTTCCGGTGGAAATGGCAATACCATGGCGATTACATTCTAGCATTGTATATTGACCTTCTATTCCTTTTATTGTAACCCCAACAATATGTGGTAAACAAGAAGTAGAATGACCTTCTACTTGAATTTCTAGAGGGAGCGCTTGTAAATGTCTTAAAAAGTAGGATCGTAACTCTGTAAAACGTAAGTTTTCTTCCTGCTGATTTTTTAATATATTCTCAGCAGCTGTTAAAAAAGATGCGATGCCAGGAACGTTTACTGTACCTGGACGAAACCCTTTTTCGTGAGAAGTTCCCGGAAATATTTGTGCCCAGCGAACTTGGGGATTTATATAGCAAGCGCCAACACCCTTTGGTCCGTATATTTTATGTGCTGAAACAGAAAGACTATCAATCTCCATCTCAAAAACATTGATAGGAAGTTTACCAAATGTTTGTACACAATCTGAATGAAATAAAACGTTATATTTTTTTAAAAGTGCTCCGATCTCTGCGATGTTTTGAACGGTTCCAATTTCAGAGTTTCCGTGCTGTATACTTGCTAGAACAGTATTTTCTGTAATAGCTGATTCTAAATCATCTAAATGGATTACCCCGCTTTTATCAACAGGAATTTCAGTAATTGTATACCCTTCTGATTGTAAGGATTGAAAATAACTTCGAATGGATGCGTGTTCCATAGGTGTCGTAATAATGTGCTTCTTATTTCGAGCATTGAGAAGGGATTGAATCGCAAGGTAGTTGGATTCCGAGCCGCCGCTTGTGAAGAATACCCCTTGTTCCTTTCCGCCAATCATTTCAGCAAATGTTTTTCGGCAAACTTGTAATAAAGAAGAGGCTGTTCCTCCAATATCATGTAAACTTTGTTCATTTCCGAAGTATTGCGATGCTGCTTTCATATATGTGTGTAATGCTTCTTCACTCATAGGTGTAGTAGCTGCATAGTCAAGATATATCATCATGTAAGTTCCTCTCCCTAGTAAGAGTTACATTTCTTATATTTTTTTAATGGTAGTGAAAATAAGAATTATAAAAAACTCTTGTCATTATTTTAAAACTATGTAAATATAGGTGTCAAGACAGTTGAAAAGTGTAAAGTAGGAGGCAACAATTATGCCAAGTGCAGATGTCTTAATTATTGGAAGTGGCGTTGCGGCACTTCGTGTTGCGAAAGAGATTTGTCACGAAAAGAATGTGATTATTATCACAAAGGAAACAAATCGTAATAATAATACATATTTAGCGCAAGGTGGAATTGCCGCAGCGGTTGCTACATATGACAATCCAAATGATCATTTTGAAGATACGTTAGTAGCAGGATGTCATTATAACAATGAAGATGTGGTCCGTTATTTAGTCGAGGAAGGACCGAAAGAAATGAATAATCTCATTGAAAATGGAATGAAATTTGATGGAGATGAAACGGGTCCTCATCTTGGAAAAGAAGGCGCACATCGAAAGCGTCGTATTTTACATGCAGGTGGCGATGCAACAGGAAAGAATTTATTAGAGCATTTCATTCAAGAAGTAGCTCCGCACGTTACGGTAGTGGAACAGGAAATGGTGCTTGATTTTATTATAGAAAATGATAAATGTGTTGGAGTTTTAACAAGAACTAGTGAAGGAAAGTTGAAGCGTTACGTTGCAGAGTATACGGTGTTAGCAACAGGCGGGATTGGCGGTTTATACGCCTTTACTTCTAATGATAAGACAATTACGGGTGATGGACTTGCGATGGTGTACCGCGCAGGCGGGGAGCTCGTAGATTTAGAGTTTGTACAATTTCATCCAACAATGTTATACGCAAGCGGGCGATGCTGCGGCCTCGTCTCTGAAGCTGTCCGTGGCGAAGGAGCTGTCCTTATGAATGGAAAAGGGCAGCGTTTTATGATGAATATACACCCTGATCACGATCTCGCACCACGTGATGTAGTAGCAAGAGCGATTCATGAGCAGCTTTTGGCGGGTGAACAAGTGTATGTAAATATCGAGTCTATCCAAAATTTCGAAGAACGTTTTCCGACTGTATCATCATTGTGTAAAAAAAATGGTGTCGATATAAATGAAAAACGCATTCCAGTCGTACCCGGTGCTCATTTTCATATGGGCGGCGTGAAAACGAACTGTGATGGGGAGACGTCCATTCCAAATTTATATGCGGTCGGTGAAGTAGCTTGTAATGGTGTTCATGGAGCAAATAGATTAGCAAGTAATTCATTATTAGAAGGTCTTGTGTTTGGAAAAAGAATAGGACAACATATTTTAACCAAAGCGACAAAAGAAAGCTGGAACAACGTGGCTGAGAAGGAAAAAAAGTTTATTGTTCTGAATCATTTGCCGGCGAAAGAAGAAATACAAGAATGCATGATGAAATATGTTGGGATTGTGCGAACAGAGAAAAGTTTATCTTATGCAAAGAGATGGCTTAGTAAGTACGGTGTTCGAAATATGATATTACAACATGATGCTCTTACAAATGAAGAGATAACGCTTATTAATATGTTAACAGCCTGTGAGCTTATAGTCGTATCAGCTTTGCAAAGAGAAGAAAGTATTGGTGGCCATTATCGAAGTGATTATCCAGATAGAAATAGCGTAAAAAAAGAGATCGTTCGAGTGAAAAGAAAACTACAACTTGTGTGATGAAGGGAAGAGGGGCTCTATGAACACGATAAAAGTGATAGAAGCATTAAATCGATTTTTTCTAGAAGATATAGGAGAAAGAGATGTCACATCTCAGCTTATTTTTCCAGACAATTTACTTTCAAAAGGAACGTTTCTTGCGAAGGATACAGGTGTCTTTGCGGGGCGTTTAGTAATTGAAGAAGGATTTAAATTAATTGATGAAAGAATTGAAGTGGAGCTTCATAAAAAAGATGGAGATCTTGTAGAAAAGGGCGAAATAATAGCAACTGCGCAAGGGCCAATTGCTTCGTTATTAACGGCAGAGCGCGTTATATTAAACGTTATCCAGCGTATGAGCGGGATAGCTACGATGACACATAAAGCTGTCCTTGCTTTAGATAGTGGTCATACACGTATTTGTGATACGCGAAAAACGATGCCAGGGCTACGTATGTTTGATAAGTATGCAGTCGTGTGCGGAGGTGGATTTAATCACCGTTTCGGTTTATATGATGGTGTCATGATTAAAGACAATCATATTGCTTTTGCTGGTTCTATTACGAAAGCTGTTACATCGGTGAAAGAAAAATTAGGACATATGGTGAAAGTGGAAGTGGAAACAGAAACGGAGGAGCAAGTGAGAGAGGCTGTAGCTGCTGGTGCGGATATTATTATGTTTGATAACCGTACGCCAGATGAGATTCGGGAGTTTTCAAAGATTGTACCAAGTGCTATCGTTACGGAAGCATCAGGAGGCATTACAATTGAAGGTTTATCGAAATATGGAAAAACAGGGGTCGATTATATTTCACTTGGAGCGTTAACACATTCAGTGAAAGCACTTGATATTAGTTTCAATATTGAGGCGTAAGGAAAGTGGCTTAGAGGGGGAGAAAGGGATATGAGTATTTTAGAAAAAGTACAACCGATTGAAACGATGTTACCAGAGCGTTATTACACGATGTCAACAGAAGATATGGAAAAGCGTGTTCGTGAAATTAAAGAAAAAATGGGGAAAACACTATTTATTCCAGGGCATCATTACCAAAAAGATGAAGTGGTACAATTTTCTGATGCAGCAGGAGATTCGCTTCAGCTTGCGCAAGTTGCAGCGAGCAATAAAGAAGCAAAATATATTGTATTTTGTGGCGTACACTTTATGGCAGAAACAGCAGATATGTTAACGACAGATGATCAAATCGTTATTTTGCCAGATATGCGTGCAGGTTGTTCGATGGCAGATATGGCAGATATTGAACAAACAGAAAGAGCATGGAAAGAGCTCGCAAAATTATTTGGAGATACGATGATTCCGTTAACATATGTTAACTCTACAGCTGCAATTAAAGCGTTTTGTGGTCGTAATGGCGGAGCAACAGTAACTTCTTCTAATGCAAAACAAATGGTGTCTTGGGCGTTTACACAAAAAGAGCGTCTTGTCTTTTTACCGGATCAACATTTAGGAAGAAATACAGCATACGATTTAGGTATCCCGTTAGATAAAATGGCAGTATGGGACCCGCATACAGATTCATTAGAATACGATGGAGATATAGAAGGAATTCAAGTGATTTTATGGAAAGGGCATTGTTCGGTTCATCAAAACTTTACAGTGAAAAACATTGAGAATGTACGAAAAAATCATCCGGATATGAATATTATTGTACATCCGGAATGTTGTTATGAGGTCGTTGATGCTTCGGATTACGCAGGGTCAACGAAATATATTATTGATATGATTGAAGCAGCGCCACCTGGAAGTAAATGGGCAATTGGTACAGAGATGAATTTAGTGAACCGAATTATTCAGCAACATACAGATAAAGAGATTGTTTCACTTAATCCATTTATGTGTCCGTGTTTAACGATGAACCGAATTGATCTGCCGCACTTATTATGGGTGCTTGAAACGGTAGAAAGAGGAGAAGAAATTAACGTTATTAGCGTAGATAAACAAGTGACTGAAGAAGCGGTTCTCGCATTAAATCGTATGTTAGAGCGTGTGTAAAGCAACGGTATTTCTGTTGCTTTTTTTCATGCATATAATCATAACGAGAACGAAATGGGCATACATTGTTTTGAAGAAATCATTGCGATTTTTTTATGCTTATTCCACTTCTAATGATATTAAAAATCGAAGAAGTGATACAAGTGAACAGAAGTTAGCGTTATTTAGAAAGGGTTACTTCATGAGATTTGTTACTTATAGATAAGTTATACAGGAGGGGGAAAATTTGAAAATTCATATCGTGCAAAAAGGGGATACCCTTTGGAAAATTGCGAAAAAGTACGGAGTGGATTTTGATACGTTGAAAAACACAAATACACAACTTAGTAATCCAGATTTAATCATGCCAGGTATGAAAATTAAAGTACCATCAAACAGCGTTCACGTAAAACAACAGGCTGGGGCAGGTTCAGCACCTCCAAAACAATATGTAAAAGAAGTACAGCAAAAAGAATTTGCAGCAACACCAACGCCACTTGGAATAGAAGATGAGGAAGAAGTTACGTATCAATCAGCACCAATTACACAGCAACCTGCTATGCAACAAACACAAAAAGAAGTGCAAGTAAAACCACAAAAAGAAGTACAGGTAAAACCACAGAAGGAAATGCAAGTGAAACCGCAAAAAGAAGTACAGGTAAAGCCACAAAAAGAGGTGCAAAAAGAAAAGCCAATTCAAATAGAAAAACCAGTTGAAAAACCGTCTGTTATTCAAAAACCACCTGTTATAGAAAAACAAAAACCAGCAGAAAAAGAAAACACGAAGTTTTCGGTAAATGTATTACCACAGCCGCCGCAACCACCAATAAAAGCAAAAAAAGAATATAAAATTTCAGATGTAATTAAAAAAGGAAGCGAGTTAATTGCTCCTCAAATTACTAAAATGAAACCTAATAACATCATTTCTCCGCAAACGAAAAAAGATAATATCGTGTCACCGCAAGTAAAGAAAGAAAATGTAGGGAATATCGTGTCACCGCAAGTGAAGAAAGAAAATGTAGGAAACATCGTGTCACCTCAAATAAAGAAAGAAAATGTAGGAAATATCGTGTCACCGCAAGTAAAGAAAGAAAATGTAGGAAATATCGTGTCACCGCAAGTAAAGAAAGAAAATGTAGGGAATATCGTGTCACCGCAAGTAAAGAAAGAAAATGTAGGGAATATCATGTCACCGCAAGTGAAGAAAGAAAATGTAGGAAACATCGTGTCACCAAATGTATCGAAAGAAAATGTAGTTATTCCACAAGTAATACCGCCAAATATTCAAATACCAAACATCATGCCAATCATGGATAACAATCAACCGCCAAACATCATGCCAATCATGGATAACAATCAACCGCCAAACATCATGCCAATCATGGATAACAATCAACCGCCAAACATCATGCCAATCATGGATAACAATCAACCGCCAAACATCATGCCAATCATGGATAACAATCAACCGCCAAACATCATGCCGATAATGGATAACAATCAACCACCAAACATCATGCCGATAATGGATAACAACCAAATGCCAAATATGCATGCCAATCATGGATAACAATCAACCGCCAAACATCATGCCAATCATGGATAACAATCAACCGCCAAACATCATGCCGATAATGGATAACAATCAACCACCAAACATCATGCCGATAATGGATAACAACCAAATGCCAAATATGATGCCGATAATGGATAACAATCAACCACCAAACATCATGCCGATAATGGATAACAATCAACCACCAAACATCATGCCGATAATGGATAATAACCCAATACCAAATATGATGCCGATAATGGATAACAACCAAATGCCAAATATGATGCCGATAATGGATAACAACCAAATGCCAAATATGATGCCGATAATGGATAATAATCAAATGCCAAACATGATGCCGATAATGGATAATAATCAAATGCCAAACATGATGCCAATAATGGATAACAATCAAATGCCGAATATGATGCCGATAATGGATAATAATCAACCACCGAATATGATGCCATATCAAATACCATACCAACAGCCTATGATGCCGCCAAATCCGTATTATCAACAACAAAATCCATATCAAATGCCATATCAGCAAGGAGCACCGTTTGGACCGCAATATACGTCTATGCCAAATCCAAATATGATGCCAATGGATAATAATATGCCGCCACTCGTACAAGGTGAAGAAGATTGTGGATGCGGAGGAGAGAGTAGGTTATATAGTCCTCAACCTGGAGGACCACAATATGCGAATCCTTTATATTATCAACCAACTCAATCGGCATATGCGCCACAGCCAGGAACGATGTATTATCAACCGGATCCACCAAATGTATTTGGAGATCCAGTTTCAGAAGAAGAGGACGAAGAGGAAGTTTAAAAAAGGTGGGATTATTTCCGCCTTTTTTTATGTAGAGTCGTTCTGAAAATGGAAGATTTACATCAAATGTTAGAAAATCCCCAGTGAAATATTAACAGTGTAAAAACCTTCTCTGTTACTCATCATAAGAGGGAGCTTTTCAGAAAAGAAGCTCATTCTAACAGAGGGGGTTTTTGTATTGAATACGAAAGTAAAAGTGATCGCTGCTTCTTTGTTAGTTACCAGTGCATTAGCTGCATGTGGTACACCAAAAGATAATAATGCAATGGATGGACGTAACTACAATTACGAGCGTACATCTTATAATGATACACACCAGTATCGTGATAATGTAACGCGTAATGATCGTTATACAGATTATGTAACATATAGAAATGGTCGTAATGATACAGGATATAACAATTATTACCGAGATGTAAATTACAACGGTCAAATTGCTAACCCGCATCCAACACGTAATATTACAATGAACAATTCATACATTAACAATGATGGTAAAACAGCAGAAAAAATAACAAATCGTGTAAAGCGTATGAATAACGTAGACCGCGTGTCTACAGTTGTATATGGAAACGATGTGGCGATTGCAGTAAAACCGCGTAATCCAGTATCGAATGAAACGGCACTTGCAAACGAAGTTCGTCAAGCCGTTGTAAATGAAGTTGGAAACAGAAATGTATATGTTTCTGTAAGAAATGACATGTTTACTCGTGTCGATGCAATGAGTACACGCCTACGTAACGGTACAGTTACAAACGATTTTAATCGTGATATAGGGAATATGTTCCGAGACATTCGTTACGGTTTAACTGGTACTATGCGATAGCAAAACAAAAGAGGAAGGGGTAGCCCTTCCTCTTTATTCATCGTTGTCTTGTAAACGACGTTTTTTAATGAAATAACTAATGGAATAAGAAATTAAAAAACATATAAAGAAAATACTACCTGTTAGAATAGCCTCAAAGAGAGGTCTTTCTGGACTGAAAATAATATAAATAATAGCTATAATAGTTCCTACAATAAGAGAGCGTAAAATAATTTTGTAATAAGGAGTTAACTTTATATCCTTTTCGCCTTCTTCTACATCGATAGAAACGCTTAACTGTAAATAACTAAGTACAATACTTGTAAGGATAAATAATAACCATAATGGAGATTTCGTAATTTGATCCATTCCTTCAGTGAATCCGATATATCCTAAAATGCCAATTATACCAAGCGATTGAAAAAGAAAGGCAATACGTATGTTTTTTAATGTTTTCAGAATGAGACGTTCATCCTTTATTTTTTTAACAATATCCATCTCCTGTTTATTATGATTTCGCTGTTATATTAATTGTAACATATATATTGCATTTATCAATTTATAATTTACATAAAGTTCGTTTGGGTGAAAGAGGAAATAAAATATTTTTATAAACATGTTGCACTTATAATTTATTAATGTTATATTAGCAAAGCGATGAGCTAATTTACGTAAGACGAGAGATATGCTTAAGTGCTAAACACGCGAATGTGGTCGCCTGGTCTCTCGCCGTAAACGCATCAAGACGCCTGCTTTGCAGGCGTCTTTCATTTTATATAAAAACAAATGCTAATGCAGATAAAGATAAAACTTTATCTGCATTTTTTATTTTCGAGAGAAATGTAATACGGTCATTTATATGGATAAAACCCCCATTTCCGGAAAAACTACTAATGAAAGTTTGATTTTGCCTAAAAGAGGTGAACGGAAATGAAATGGATACTGATTGCAGTACAAGCTTTCGTTATGATGTTTTGTTTCGTTTATGAAACGAATGTGAAGGCGGAAGGGCCAGTACCAGAAGTAACAGAAAAAGAGCCGGAAGTTACAATTTTATTAGAGCGAATGTATGTTGATGGAGAAGTAAGCGAGGAAATATTTACAGAAAAAGTAGCGGACTTAGAAAAGTTTCTACAGCAATATAAAGAATGGCAGCTCGTTGATCGTGATGATGTACAAATCGTATTACAAAAGAAAGTTGATGATATTTCTCCATTATTGAAAACGAGCGGATATTTTGGTGTGTCAGAGGAAGGGATATTACAAATTTTTAAAGGTGTACCGAAAAGTGATAATGCGATTCATTCCTTCTTTCAAATTGATATGAAAAAGCTGGAGAGTTATGAGCGTGCAAAATTGAAGCGTGGTATTCGCATTAAATCAAAAGAAGGTTTTGTGAAGACGATTGAAAAAATGAAGCAATACGCAGTGCAAAATAAGAAAAAAAGCAGCTCATGGTGAGCTGCTTTTTTTTACTTGTTTTTATCTAAAATTTGTTTTGCGATTTCATCAATTAGCATATCTTTTCCGATTGGATTGAAAGCTTTCGTATTGAAGATTTCATTTGATACTTCATATACGTGATTGTTTTTAACTGCTTTATTGTCTTTCCAAACGGCACTGTTTTTGTAGTCTTCGTAAACTTTATCAGCTTCGCCGCCAAAGTTTACAATAAACATTTGATCAGGTTGGAATGCAACAAGACCTTCTAGCGATACTTGTGCCATCGTTTGTTTTAAATCTGTACCTTTTGTTACTGGAAGTTTTAAGTCATTAAAGATGATGTCACCGTATCCGAAGCTACCGTATACACGGAAGTTTTGTGGTGTAACTGCGACGAACATAAAGTTCTCATCTTTTGTTTTTTCTTTAATTTTTTTAGATAAAGAGTCTGCTTTTTTATCGTAGTCTGCAATCCATTTGTCTGCTTTCTTTTCTTCGTCAAATAGTTTACCTACTTCTTTAAACTTACCGCGCCAGTCTTCTAAGTTTGTTTCTAAAACAACTGTTGGTGCAACCTTTTCTAATTGATCATAGATCTTCAACTGACGATTATTTAAAATAATTAAGTCTGGTTTTAATGCAGTAACAGCTTCTAAATCAACTTTAGGTGCCCAGTACCAACCTACTGCCTTTACGCCGTCTAATTTTTCTGTTAAATGATTTTGGATTTTATCTTTATATGTGTTTGCTGTACCAACAGGTTTGTGTCCGAGAAGTAATAATTCTTCTGTTGATCCAGATAGGTCAACAATTCTCTTTGGATTTACTGGAATTGTAGCTTCCCCTTTAGCGTGTTTTACAACTTTTGTTTTCGGTTGTTCTTTCGCTTTCGATTCTTCTTTTTGAGAAGAACAGCCAACGATAGAAAGAACAACTAGCATAATAGTAAATAAAATAAATAGCTTCTGTTTCATCCTGATGTAACCCCTTTAATTAGTATTGATAATCATTATCGACTTCTGTATATTAAGGTGCTTCATACTTTCTGTCAATGGAAAATAACAGAAGTTTTAAATAGAGAACATTTGTTGGGGTAGTCTCGCTTTTCTATCATTAAATATGTTAAAATGGAATACATGATTTAAGAGGGAGAGATCGTATTTTGTTTGAATATGTTACAGGTTACGTGGAATATGTAGGACCGGAATATGTCGTAATTGACCATAATGGAATTGGTTATCAAATTTTCACACCAAATCCGTATGTATTTCAAAGAAGTAAGCAAGAAATCCGTGTCTATACATATCATTATGTGAGAGAAGATATTATGGCACTTTACGGGTTTAAAACACGTGAAGAGCGTTTATTATTTACAAAGTTGTTAGGTGTGTCTGGTATTGGACCAAAAGGTGCTCTTGCAATTTTAGCATCTGGTCAAACAGGACAGGTCGTTCAAGCGATTGAACACGAAGACGAGAAGTTTTTAGTGAAGTTCCCGGGCGTCGGAAAGAAAACAGCACGCCAAATGATTTTAGATTTAAAAGGAAAACTAGCTGATGTCGTGCCAGATGCGTTTGTTGATTTATTCTCAGACACAGAACGTTTTGATGAGAAGAAAGGTTCATCAGCTGAGCTTGATGAGGCGCTGGAAGCTCTGCGCGCACTTGGATACGCAGAACGAGAAGTTTCTCGCGTTGTACCAGAGTTATTAAAAGAATCATTAACGACGGATCAGTATATTAAAAAGGCACTTAGTCTTTTACTAAATGGTAAGAGGTGAGTATAATGGACGAACGTCTCCTTTCAGGGGAATCTGCATATGAAGATTCGGATTTAGAATATTCATTACGGCCACAGACGCTCCGTCAGTATATTGGCCAAGATAAAGCGAAACATAATTTAGAGGTGTTTATTGAAGCAGCGAAAATGCGTGAAGAAACGTTAGATCATGTGCTTCTATATGGACCACCAGGACTTGGTAAAACGACGCTTGCCAATATTATTGCCAATGAAATGGGCGTAAATGTTAGAACAACTTCAGGCCCAGCAATTGAAAGGCCGGGAGATTTAGCAGCTGTATTAACAGCACTTCAGCCGGGTGATGTATTATTTATTGATGAAATTCATCGTTTGCATAGATCAATTGAAGAAGTGTTATATCCTGCGATGGAGGATTTTTGCCTTGATATCGTAATTGGAAAAGGGCCGTCAGCACGGTCTGTACGTTTAGATTTGCCTCCGTTTACACTAGTTGGAGCAACGACGCGTGCGGGGGCATTATCAGCGCCGCTTCGTGACCGTTTCGGTGTACTTTCAAGATTAGAATATTACACAGTAGATCAGCTTTCTGAGATTGTTGAACGTACAGCAGAAGTATTTGAAGTTGAAATTGATTCGTTAGCCGCACTAGAAATTGCAAGACGTGCTCGTGGTACACCTCGTATTGCGAATCGTTTATTACGACGTGTACGAGATTTCGCACAAGTTCGTGGTAACGGAACGGTTACAATGGAAATTACACAAATGGCGTTAGAACTACTGCAAGTAGATAAATTAGGTCTAGATCATATCGATCATAAATTATTACTTGGTATTATTGAGAAATTCCGTGGTGGCCCAGTCGGGTTAGAAACGGTTTCGGCAACGATTGGAGAAGAATCTCATACGATTGAAGATGTATATGAGCCATATTTATTACAAATTGGCTTTTTACAACGAACGCCAAGGGGCCGAATCGTAACGCCGCTTGCATATGAGCATTTCGGAATGGAGATGCCAAAAGTATGACGGAGATGCCAAAATTGCTTATTACAGCAGGTATCTTACTCATCGTTGTTGGATTAGCTTGGAAGTTCATTGGAAGGCTTCCAGGCGATATTTTTGTGAAAAAAGGAAACGTTACCTTTTATTTTCCTATCATTACATGTATTGTGTTAAGTATTGTATTATCTTTTATTATGTATATAATAAATCGATTTAAATAAGAAATAGGTGGATATAGTTATGGATATTAATCTGTTTGATTTTCATTTACCAGAAGAACTTATTGCACAAATCCCATTAGAAGATCGTGAAACATCAAGATTAATGGTGTTAGATCGTGAAACAGGCGATATTGAGCATAAACATTTTACAGACATTCTTTCTTACTTACATGAGGGGGATTGCTTAGTTTTAAATGAAACGAAAGTTATGCCTGCTCGTTTGCATGGTGTGAAAGAAGATACAGGCGCGCACATTGAAGTACTTCTTTTAAAACAAGAAGAAGGCGATAAGTGGGAAACGCTTGTTAAGCCAGCGAAACGTGTAAAAGAAGGAACTGTTATCTCTTTTGGCGAAGGGAAATTAAAAGCAACTTGTATAGGAACTGCAGATCAAGGTGGACGTCAGCTTGAATTTTCATATGACGGCATCTTCTATGAAATTTTAGATGAACTTGGGGAAATGCCACTTCCTCCATATATTAAAGAGACGCTAGAAGATCGCGATCGCTATCAAACAGTATATGCGAAAGAAATCGGTTCAGCAGCAGCGCCGACTGCGGGACTTCACTTTACAGAAGAGCTACTGGAGAAGTTAAAACAAAAAGGCGTTGGGTTAGCTTTCATTACACTTCACGTAGGACTTGGAACATTTAGGCCAGTTTCTGCAGATACGATTGAAGAACACCATATGCACGCAGAATATTACCATATGTCTGAAGAGACAGCGGCATTATTAAATCGTGTGAAAGAGAGTGGTGGACGTATTATTACGGTAGGTACGACTTCAACTCGTACGTTAGAAACAATTGCGACAGATCATGACGGCAAGCTTTGTGCTGCTTCGGGCTGGACAGACATTTTTATGTACCCAGGTTATGAATTTAAAGCAATTGATGGTTTAATTACAAACTTCCATTTACCGAAATCAACATTAATTATGCTTGTAAGTGCATTTGCAAATAGAGATAATGTACTTCATGCTTATAATGAAGCAGTAAAAGAAAAATATCGTTTCTTTAGCTTCGGTGATGCAATGTTCGTTGCATCTCACTCTAAAATGGGAAACAAATAAAAGGAGTAAATTATGACAGCAATTCGTTATGAATTTATTAAAACTTGTAAACAAACGGGTGCGCGTTTAGGACGTGTACATACGCCGCACGGTTCATTTGATACACCAACATTTATGCCAGTTGGTACACTTGCAACAGTTAAGACAATGTCACCAGAAGAATTAAAAGCAATGGATTCTGGCATTATTTTAAGTAATACGTATCATTTATGGCTACGCCCAGGTCACGAAATTATTCGTGAAGCAGGCGGTTTGCATAAATTTATGAACTGGGATCGTGCAATCTTAACGGATTCTGGTGGTTTCCAAGTATTCAGTTTAAGTGACTTCCGTCGTATTGAAGAGGAAGGCGTTCACTTCCGTAACCACTTAAATGGAGATAAATTATTCTTATCGCCAGAAAAAGCGATGGAAATTCAAAATGCATTAGGTTCAGATATTATGATGGCATTTGATGAGTGTCCACCATTCCCAGCTACTTTTGAATATATGAAGAAGTCTGTAGAACGTACAAGCCGTTGGGCAGAACGTTGTTTAAAAGCGCATGAGCGTCCACAAGATCAAGGTTTATTCGGTATTGTACAAGGTGGAGAGTTCGAAGAGCTTCGTCGTCAAAGTGCAAAAGACCTTGTTTCAATGGACTTCCCTGGTTACGCTGTAGGTGGTTTATCTGTAGGTGAGCCGAAAGATATTATGAACCGTGTACTTGAGTTTACAACACCACTTCTTCCAGATAATAAGCCACGTTACTTAATGGGAGTAGGTTCTCCTGACTCATTAATCGATGGTGCAATTCGTGGTATTGATATGTTTGACTGCGTACTTCCAACTCGTATCGCTCGAAATGGTACATGTATGACAAGTGAAGGCCGTCTAGTTGTAAAAAATGCGAAGTTTGCAAGAGACTTCGGTCCGCTTGATCCAAATTGTGATTGCTATACATGTAAAAATTACTCTCGTGCATACATTCGTCACTTAATGAAATGTGATGAAACGTTCGGAATTCGTTTAACGTCTTATCACAACCTTCATTTTCTGTTAAACTTAATGGAGCAGGTGAGACAAGCTATTCGTGAAGACCGTCTTGGCGATTTCCGCGAAGAATTCTTTGAACAGTATGGCTTTAATAAACCGAATGCTAAAAACTTCTAATACATAATTTAAAAGGAGGAACAAAAGATGAATCCAGGTATGATGAATATCGTTATGATCGTTGCGATGTTTGCGATTTTCTATTTCTTATTAATTCGCCCGCAACAAAAGCGTCAAAAAGCAGTTGCTCAAATGCAAAATGAGTTAGCAAAAGGTGATGCTATCGTAACAATCGGTGGTTTACACGGTACAATCGAATCAGTAGATGAGACGAAAATCGTTATTAAATCTGGTGGTTCACACTTAACTTTCGATCGTAATGCGATTCGTGAAGTTGTGAAAAACTAATGAGGAAGGCCCTGCATGAAATGTGCAGGGCCTTTTTTAGTTATTTTGTTTTGACATATTTACCCCGAAAATACCACCGAGTGTACTCGCGCCCATTAATGCTAATTGATAAAGTAACTGGGAGTTCGATAAAGTTTGAGAGAAGCCTAAATAGTTAACTAGAAAAACAAGTATAGCGAATGTAAGACCTGTTGTGAAACCTACTAGCCAACCTTTCCCTTGTGCTTTTTTGCCGGCAGTAAATCCGGATATAAGCATAGATAAAAGAGCTAGTATAAAAATAGTAACGGCTAATGTCCCTTCAGTCATATCTGTAAACTTTAATAAAAGAGCTATAACCATGCTAATAATTGATGCGAGAATTAATAAGGTAATGATACCAAAGCCGATTGCGGTTGATAATTTTTTCGTTCCATCCATTTATACATTCCCCCTTTTTAATACAAGCATATTTTCTTTTTGCCCAAGTTAGACTAGTTTATTTTTTATAGGGGAGTCTATACGTAAAAAAGGAGATGTAGAAATGGAATGGGTATCAATCATTGGCCGGACGATGCTTTTGTATTTCATCATATTAATTATTTTTCGTCTTATGGGTAAACGTGAAATTGGAGAGTTAAGTGTATTAGATTTAGTCGTATTCATTATGCTTGGCGAAATGGCTGTAGTCGCAATTGAAAATACCGATAAATCACTTTGGCACCAATTAGTTCCCATGACTTTTCTTATGTGTATACAGATTATTTTGTCAGTCATTTCATTAAAGTTTCAACGATTTCGGCATTTAATAGAAGGTGAGCCGGCTATTCTTGTAAATGCGGGGAAAATTGATGAAAAGAAGATGAGAAAGCAGCGTTATAATATAGATGATTTATTGATGCAATTAAGGGAGCAAGGAGTTGGAGATATCCGAGATGTAGAATACGCTATTTTAGAACCATCTGGGAAGTTATCTGTCTTTCAAAAACAAAAAGGTAAACAGGATACATTGCAGTTTACTCTTCCTCTTATTATTGATGGAGAAATTCAATTGAATCATTTACAAATGATTGAACATACAGACGAATGGCTTATTGGCAAATTAAAAAACTTAGGTTATAACGATATCAAACAAATTTTATACTGCAGCTTTCAAAATGGACAATTTTTTGTTGATTTGAAAGAAAACTAGAGGCTTACTATATGAAATAGTAAGCCCGTTTACTTCAAAAATGAAAGTTTTCGAATGATTGGGAGTCGGCTTAACTCTTCTTTTCGAATGAGTTTGAAAGTGAAGAGGAGGATAATATAAACGATTGTTGTTAAAGTGATTTCCCATAATGTTTGTACGCCGAGTGAATGAGAGAAAATCATATATTTATGAAGATAAAAACCGAAAGCGCCTGCAATACCGATAGCAAGTCCACCGAAAATGTAGTCTTTTGCGTAAATGGTAAATGTAATTTTCTTTAAAACAGTAGCGTAATGAAGGAATGTTACCGTTACTATATTTGCTGCAATTGCAAGGGCAACCCCCATCATTTGAAAATCTGGCCTTGAAGCTAGTACAAAAATAAGGATTAATTTCACGATGGCGCCAATAAATGTATTCATCATTGCAGCTCTTGCTAAGTTTAAAGCTTGTAAAACAGAGGTAAGTGGACTTTGAAAGTAATGAAATAAAAAGCAAGGTGCAAGAAGCTGGATAAATGCTGTTGCACTATCCGATCCATACATAAGAGTTAAAATAGGAGAAGCGAATACGTATAATATAACGACTGACCACCCACCAGTAATTAATGAGATCCGAAGTGCTTGTTGTAGTCGGTGTTCCACTAATTTATGCTGTCTTTTAGCCATCGCTTCACTAATAGATGGAACGAGCGCTGTAGAAAGAGCGTATGTAATAAAGGCTGGCAGTGATAGAAGTGGGAATGCATAACCGTTTAATATACCGTATTGCTGGGTTGCGACAGAGGCAGCAACTCCGGCAATCGCTAAGCTTTGCATAACGACGATAGGCTCAAAGAAATATGAAACGGAACCGATTAAACGACTTCCTGTAGTCGGAAGAGCGATATCCATCAGAGAATAAAATGTACCTTTGCTCTCCTTTACAGTAGTGAAAAATCCAGAGCGTATAGATAAATGTTTTTCGCGCTGGAATAAAGTGAGTAAAAATAATAACGATGCAACTTCACCGAGAACGGCTGATAACATAGCGCCAGCTGCAGCATATTCTACGCCGTAAGGTAAAAATAACTGAATGCATATAGCGATAATTGTAATGCGGACAACTTGTTCTATAACTTGAGCATAAGCGCTAGGTTTCATATTTTGTTTCCCTTGGAAATAACCGCGTAAAACAGAAGAAACAGCAATAACAGGAACGACAGGTAAAATGGCCATTAATGGATAGTACGTTCGTTCATCAGTTAATAATGTTTTTGCTAAAATAGGTGTGAGGAGCATAATTCCGATTGTTAAAATGATACTAATAACGGATGTAACAGCTAATGATACTGTTAATATTTTTTTAACCCTTTGTCTATCGTTCACAGCTTCCGCTTCTGCTACAAATTTTGCGATTGCGACAGGAAGGCCGATTTGTGTTAATGTAATTGCTAGAATGAATGTAGGAACGGCCATCATATAAAGGCCAACACCTTCTTCTCCTAAAATACGTGCCATTACAATCCGGTTAATAAATCCAAGGATTTTGGTAATAAAGCCGGCTATCATTAAAATAAATGCGCCTTTTAAAAAGCTTTGTCTCGTCATGGTCTTCTCCTACCTTCTCAAAATCAGTGGAATGATTTACAATAATTTATATGCACGTATGAGACAAGAATGACAAGCATTTAAGAGAGTGAAGTATGAGAGTGCTCTTGAAAGTAGTTATTGCTGTCCATTAGAGCGGGATTAAAAGCGACTTTTCGTGCTGAAATAAGAAGGAGATGTTTATGTATGTTAGAAAAAGAGGCTTTGGTAGAATCGTACCGCGGACAGTTACAAGTCGTTTTAGAAAGCAAAGTAGAAGAGTTTCACATGTTCGGTTATGACCGAGTAACAGATGATGATATTTGGAAGTTTCTTAAAGTGAAGAAGTGGAAAAAAATAAACGGTGATGTTAGATTATATGAATTAGTAAATGATGTATTAAGAGTAAGTACTAATGAATATATGAATTATTTAACTGTTGAAGCATATCAAGCGCCACTTTGGTCATTTGATGAATATGAAAATAAATAACCGACTGCAATTGGTTTGTTCTTCCTTTTGCAGTATAATGATAGGTATTGATAATGAGGAAATAATTATGTCTAAGATTATATATAAAGGGGGTAGTGAAGAGAAAAAATAAATAATGAAAGTGTAGGTATTGTGAAAAACGTACCGACACAGCTAGTGATGAACTAGCAAAATTATAGAAAGGAAGTCTACTAACTAGGCGTATGCATACGTGTAAAAGTGAATCGTAAGAGATTTATTTAAAGTGTTAGTAGCAGAAAGAGGGTACATATGGCAAAGCGTGGTACGAGAATTGCCGCCTTTTTCCTCATCGTTTTATTAATCGGTGGAGTAATTGGTGCGGCAGGAAAAGACATAGCAAAAGGAATTAGTCTAGGACTAGACCTTCGCGGTGGTTTTGAAATTCTTTATGAAGTAAAACCAGCCAAAAAAGGTGATAAAATCGACCGAGAGGCACTTGTAAGTACAGTAGGTGCTCTTGAAAATCGTGTCAATGTTCTCGGTGTAAGTGAGCCGAACATTCAAATTGAAGGACAAGATCGAATTCGCGTACAGCTTGCTGGTGTACAAGATCAGCAAAAAGCACGTGAAATGTTATCAACACAAGCGAAATTAACATTCCGTGATGTAGATGATAACCTTCTTATGGACGGAACGGATTTAAAAGGCGGCGGAGCGAAACAAACATTTGATGAGCAAGGCCGTGCGAGCGTAGGTCTTACACTAAAAAGCGCTGATAGATTCCGTGAAGTAACTGAAAAAATTTCAAAAATGCCACCACCAACGAATTTAATGGTAATTTGGCTTGACTTTGAAGAAGGAAAAGATTCGTATAAAGCAGAGTCTGCAAAACCGAATCCGAAGTTCTTATCAGCAGCAACAGTAAGCCAAGTGTTTAATCAAGCTGAAGTATCTATCGTAGGTGGAAACTTCACAGTTGAAAGTGCGAAACAACTGTCATCTTTATTAAATGCAGGTGCACTTCCTGTTGATTTAAAAGAAATGTATTCAACATCAGTTGGAGCGAAATTTGGTCAACAAGCGTTAGAGCAAACGATTTTCGCTAGTGCGATTGGTATCGCTCTTATTTTCTTATTTATGCTTGTATACTACCGTTTACCAGGAATTGTAGCGGTTATTATGTTAGGTCTATACATTTTTGTTACGCTACTCGTATTTAACTGGATGCATGCGGTTCTGACATTACCAGGTATTGCGGCATTAGTGCTCGGGGTAGGTATCGCAGTTGATGCGAATATTATTACGTACGAGAGACTGAAAGAAGAGTTGAAAATTGGTAAGTCAATGATGTCAGCATTCCGTGCTGGTAATCATCGTTCATTAGCAACAATTTTAGATGCAAACGTTACGACTCTTGCAGCGGCTGGTGTATTATTCGTTTATGGTAATAGCTCTGTAAAAGGATTCGCAACAAGTTTAATCGTAAGTATTTTAGTTGGTTTCGTTACGAACGTATTCGGTACTCGTTTCTTACTAGGTTTACTTGTAAAGAGCCGTTACTTCGATAAAAAGCCAGGATACTTTGGTGTGAAACAAAAGGATATTATTCCATTAACAAAAGGTGTAGTACATCCACCGACAAGATTTGATCGTATTAACTTCGTAAATATCGGTCATAAATTCCTTGTTTTCTCGATTGTAGTTGTAATTGCAGGTGCAATTATACTACCAATTTTCAAATTGAATCTTGGTATTGATTTTGCGAGTGGTACACGTATCGACTTGCAATCAAAACAAACACTTACTGTGTCTGATGTTCATAAAGATTTTAAAGAATTGAAAATTGACGTGAAGGAAGAAAATATTGTACCGACTGGGGATGACAATAAAGGATTCGCAGTTCGTACATTAGGTGTTCTATCAAAAGATGAAATTGCGAAAACAAAAACATTCTTCCATGATAAATATGGTACAGATCCAAACGTAAGTACAGTTTCACCAACAATTGGTAAAGAAATTGCACGAAATGCATTTATCGCAGTATTAATCGCTTCTGCAGTTATCATTTTATACGTAAGTATTCGATTCAGATTTACGTACGCATTATCTGCAGTACTTGCATTATTACATGATGCATTCGTTATGGTTGTTATATTTAGTATTTTCCAATTAGAGGTAGACTTAACGTTTATCGCTGCAGTGTTAACAATCATCGGTTATTCTATTAATGACTCAATTGTTACATTTGATAGAAACCGTGAATTATACAAACAGAAAAAACGAGTTCGTGATATAAAAGACTTAGAAGAAATCGTAAATGCAAGTATTCGCCAAACGCTTGGTCGTTCAATTAACACCGTATTAACAGTGTTATTCCCGGTAATTACATTACTTATCTTCGGTAGTGAGTCATTACGTAACTTCTCGTTTGCGTTACTTGTTGGATTAGTTGTAGGTACGTACTCTTCTGTTTTCGTTGCTTCTCAAATTTGGTTAATGCTTGAAAACCGTCGTTTGAAAAAGGGCAAAAACAAGAAAAAGGTTGAGAAAGTAGAATCTGAACCACAAGTATAAAAAAGATGATGTCTCTTTATGAGGCATCTCTTTTTTCGTTTGTGGATACAATAAGATAGCAACTTTTTAACAGAAGGAAGATGGAAGAAAGTGGTGGTGTTATCGCTGTTTTTGCTACAATAAAAAGATAGGTTAAGAAAAGAAGGGATTTTAATTATGGAAAAAGATGAACGTTTTAAACAGGCCGAGTTTGGTGCTATTGTCGGAATCGTTGGTAATATTATATTAGCGATTGTAAAGGCGGTAATTGGTTATATTGGGAACAGTAAAGCACTATTAGCGGATGCCGTGCATTCTGCATCAGATGTAATTGGTTCGCTCGCTGTACTTTTTGGATTGCGAGCAGCAAAGCAACCGCCTGATGAAGATCATCCGTATGGTCATGGTAAAGCGGAATCGATTTCAGCAATTATTGTTGCAGTATTATTATTTATTGTGGGAATCGAGATAGCGATTTCGTCTATAAAAGCTTTTTCGCAGGAACTAGAACCACCGAAAGGAATTACGATTTTTGCTGTTGTTCTTTCGATTATCGTGAAAGAAGGAATGTTTCAATATAAATTCCGATTAGGGAAGAGGATAAATAGTGATGCAATTATTGCAAATGCATATGAACATCGTTCGGATGTGTTTTCTTCAATTGCAGCTTTAATCGGTATTTGTGCAGCGATTATGGGTGGTAAGTTCGGGTTAGATTGGCTTGTATATGCCGATCCGATTGCAGGATTATTTGTTTCACTTCTTGTTGCAAAAATGGCATGGAGTATTGGGGCCGAAGCAATTCATGCAACGCTTGATCATGTTCTTCATGAGGAAGATGTTGTGCCGCTTAGAGAGGCTGTGCTTCAAATAGACGGTGTAAAAAAAATCGGCTCTTTATATGCAAGGGAGCATGGTCATTACGTTATTGTTGATATTAAAGTTTCTGTAGATCCATACATTACTGTAGAAGAAGGGCACCGCATTGGAAAGCATGTGAAAGAAACGCTTATGGAACAAGATAACGTACAAAATGTGTTTGTACATATAAATCCGTATTCCCAAAATTAAATATCATTAACATTTTAGTATATAGATATTTCATCGTAGTTTGCATTATATTGTCACCCCTTAATCTGTCTTGTATAATGAACAGGTTAAGGGGTGATTTCGTGTTACAACCGAAGACGCGTTGGAAAGAAAAAGAATATAATAATGAGCGAGTGAGTGAATTAGCAAGTAAATTACAATTATCACCACTTGTCGTTTCGTTATTCCTCGGTAGAGGACTAGATACAGAAGATAAGATTTTAGATTTTTTAAATACAGAAAATCAAGAATTTCATGATCCATTTTTATTAGAAGGAATGGATAGAACGGTAGAACGTGTAAATAAGGCGATTCAAAATGGAGAGCAAATATTAATATTTGGTGACTACGATGCGGACGGAGTAAGTAGTACGACTGTGTTATATCTTGCCTTGCAAGAATTAGGTGCAGACGTAGAATTTTATATTCCAAACCGTTTTACAGAAGGATATGGACCAAACGAAGAAGCATTTCGTTGGGCACATAGCGCAGGATTCTCACTAATTATCACTGTCGATACTGGTATCGCAGCAGTGCATGAAGCGAAGGTAGCGAAGGAGCTTGGAATAGATCTTATTATTACAGATCACCATGAGCCACCACCAGAATTGCCAGAAGCACTTGCGATTATTCATCCGAAATTAGATGGCGGTGTATATCCGTTTCACTATTTAGCTGGTGTAGGTGTTGCGTTTAAAGTTGCACATGCACTACTAGGCCGTGTACCAGAACATTTATTAGAAATTGCAGTAATTGGTACAGTAGCCGATTTAGTGTCACTTCATGGTGAAAATAGATTGCTAGTGAAGCGCGGTTTAAAGCATATGCGCATGACGAAAAATATCGGACTAAAGGCGCTATTTAAAGTTGCTAACGTTTCGCAAAGTGAAATTACAGAAGAGAGCATTGGATTCTCACTCGCACCACGTATTAATGCAGTTGGCCGTTTAGAAGATGCTACGCCGGCTGTACATCTTTTATTATCAGATGATCCAGAAGAAGCAAAAGAGCTGGCTGAAGAAATTGATGAGCTGAACAAACTGCGAAAAGATATTGTAAAGCAAATTACAGAAGAAGCTATCGCTGAAGTGGAAAATAATTTCCCGCCAGAAGACAATAAAGTACTAGTACTGGCAAAAGAAGGCTGGAATCCAGGTGTAATTGGAATTGTCGCATCTAAATTAGTTGAACGTTTTTATCGTCCAACGATTGTATTATGCATTGATCCTGTAAAAGAAACAGCAAAAGGTTCAGCACGTAGTATTGCAGGATTTGATTTGTTTGCAAACTTGTCAGATTGTAGAGAGTTATTGCCACATTTCGGAGGACATCCGATGGCAGCGGGAATGACGCTACATATGAATGATGTAGATGAATTACGCCGCCGCTTAAATGAACAAGCAGAGGTAATTTTAACAGAAGAAGATTTTATTCCAATTACAGCTGTTGATGTCTTTTGTAAAGTGGAGGATGTAACACTGGCAGCAATTGAAGATATGCAAAAGTTAGCGCCATTTGGTGTTGGAAATCCAAAACCACGTATTGCAGTGAAGGATGCAGAGCTAGAAAGTATTCGTGCAATCGGATCAGACGGTTCACATTTGAAAATGGCTCTTCGCGATGGACAAGCGACACTGGATACAATCGGATTTGGATTTGGTACGTATGCGAAAGAAATTTCTCCAGTTGCAAAGGTATCTGTAATAGGGGAAGCATCTATCAATGAATGGAATAATTTTAAGAAGCCGCAATTAATGGTGCAAGATATTGCTGTAGAGGCGTGGCAATTATTTGATTGGCGTAGTATGCGTAACGTAGAAGCGAATGTAGCAGAACTTCCGAAAGAAAAAATAACGATGGTGTATTTTTCTGAAGAGGTATTGAATAAATTTTCTTTAGAAGACTATAAAGAGCATATGATGCATGCATCAGAAGTAACTCATTTAGACGATCAATACATCGTGTTACTTGATTTGCCAAAAGGAACAGATGAATTACGAGATTTATTTAAAGTGGGGTTCCCGTCGCGAATTTATACGCTATTTTATCAAGAGAATAATCATTTATTTAGTACTGTTCCAACGAGGGAACATTTTAAATGGTACTATTCGTTCTTGAGCCAAAAAGCACCATTTTCTTTAAGACAATATGGAGAACAACTATGTCGACATAAAGGTTGGTCAAAAGATACAGTAAATTTCATGACACAGGTGTTTTTTGAGTTAGAATTTGTTACAATAAAAGATGGCGTCATTTTTATGGCAGACAAAAAACAAAAGCGTGATTTAATTGAATCGAACACATATCGTGAGAAAATGAACCACTTACAATTAGAAAAAGAATTGGTTTATAGCACATATCAGCAACTATATACATGGTTTGAAACGATTCGTAATCATAAAGAAGTAGAACAGTTAGGGTAAAGGATTTGTATTTACAAACCTTTTAGATCTGAGGAGGATTCAGAAATATGGATTTCAAGCAACATATCGCAATTGTACCGGATTATCCAAAAGAAGGTATTGTATTTAAAGACATTACACCGTTAATGAACGACGGTAAAGCATACAAAGCAGCAACAGATGCAATCGTTGAGTATGCAAAGAAAAGAGACATTGACGTTGTAGTAGGGCCAGAAGCACGTGGCTTTATTATCGGTTGCCCAGTTTCTTATGCGTTAGAAGTAGGTTTTGCACCAGTTCGTAAATTAGGAAAATTACCACGTGAAGTAATTACAGTTGACTACGGTAAAGAATATGGTAAAGATGTTTTAACAATTCATAAAGATGCAATTAAGCCAGGTCAACGCGTATTGATTACAGATGATCTATTAGCTACAGGTGGAACAATTGAAGCGACAATTAAGCTAGTTGAAGAACTTGGCGGAGTTGTAGCAGGAATTGCATTCTTAGTAGAGCTTACTTACTTAGATGGTCGTAAAATGTTAGATGGTTACGATGTATTAGTATTAGAAAAATACTAATCACTATATAGGTAAAACTACGGTGATAAAAAGTACCCGTGAATCTCTTGGAGAGGAGCGGGTACTTTTGTATAATTGCACAAAAAAATAAGGTGAAATGTCAGTAAAATCTTTTCCTTTTCACAATTCACAATCATTAGGTTATAATGATAGAATATAATTTATTCTACTTAATTAAGATAAAGTCAATTTTCAATAAAAGGTGATTCGATGGCAAATGAGCAGGTACTAACAGCTGAACAGGTACTCGAGAAAGCAAGTCAATATTTAGCAAATGAAGATATTGAGCTAGTGGCACGTGCCTATGGATATGCACGTGATGCGCATAGCGAACAATACAGAAAATCGGGTGAACCGTACATTATTCATCCAATTCAAGTTGCAGGTATTTTAGTTGATTTACACATGGATCCAGCTACGGTATCAGCAGGCTTCTTACATGATGTAGTGGAAGATACAGAAATTACATTAGAAGATATTGAACGGGAATTTAATAAAGAAATTGCTATGCTTGTCGATGGTGTAACAAAGCTCGGAAAGATTAAATATAAATCTCATGAGCAACAACAAGCAGAAAACCATCGCAAAATGTTTATTGCAATGGCTCAAGATATTCGAGTTATTTTAATTAAACTAGCTGATCGTCTTCATAACATGCGTACATTGAAACATTTGCCTCAAGAGAAGCAGCGTCGCATTGCAAATGAAACGTTAGAAATCTTTGCACCTTTAGCACATAGACTCGGAATTAGTACTATTAAATGGGAGCTAGAGGATACGTCACTTCGCTATTTAAATCCACAGCAATACTATCGTATTGTAAATTTAATGAAGCGTAAACGTGCAGAGCGTGAAGAATATTTAGATGAAGTAATGACTGGTATTCGTGAGAAATTAAAAGAAGTTGCAATTCAACCTGAGATTTCTGGAAGACCAAAGCATATTTACAGTATTTATCGTAAAATGGCACTGCAAAATAAACAGTTCAATGAAATTTACGATTTATTAGCTGTACGTGTCGTTGTAAATAGTATTAAAGATTGTTATGCAGTACTTGGAATTATTCATACGTGCTGGAAGCCGATGCCAGGTCGTTTTAAAGATTATATTGCGATGCCGAAAGCGAATCTATATCAATCGCTTCATACGACTGTAATTGGCCCGAAAGGTGATCCGCTTGAAGTGCAAATTCGTACGAAAGAAATGCATGAGATTGCAGAATTCGGGATCGCGGCGCACTGGGCGTATAAAGAAGGAAAAACAGCAGAAACAACAGGTACATTAGAGAAGAAACTTACATGGTTCCGTCAAATATTAGAATGGCAAAATGAAGCTTCTAATGCAGAAGAGTTTATGGAGTCATTAAAAATTGATTTATTCTCTGACATGGTATTCGTCTTTACACCGAAAGGCGACGTAATGGAATTGCCACTTGGATCTGTTCCGATTGACTTTTCGTATCGCGTGCATTCGGAGATTGGAAATAAAACAATTGGTGCAAAAGTAAACGGGAAAATGGTGACGCTTGATTATAAATTAAAAACAGGTGACATCATTGAAATTTTAACATCGAAACATTCGTATGGGCCAAGTCAAGACTGGGTGAAACTTGCTCAAACATCTCATGCAAAAAACAAAATACGTCAATTCTTTAAGAAGCAACGTAGAGATGAAAATATTGAAAAAGGCCGTGAACTTGTTGAGAAAGAAGTGCGTAGCCTAGAGTATGAGATGAAAGAAGTGTTAGCTCCTGACAATTTAAAACGTGTTGCTGAAAAATTCAACTTTGCAAATGAAGAAGATATGTTTGCAGCAGTTGGATATAATGGCATCACTGCATCACAAATTGTTACGCGACTAACGGACAAGTTCCGTAAGCAACGTGAAGAAGAAGAGATTGTTGAAGTTAAAGAAGTTCGTAAACCGATGAAAATTCGAAAATGGGATTCTGGCGTTAAAGTAAGTGGTGCGGATAATTTATTAATTCGCTTATCAAAATGCTGTAACCCAGTACCGGGTGATGATATCGTTGGATATATTACGAAAGGCCGAGGCGTATCGATTCACCGCCGTGATTGTGTAAATGTTCATACAGAAGAAGCTGTAGAACGTTTATTAGAAGTAGAGTGGGAAGGTAGCCCTGAAAAAGAAATTGAGTATAACGTTGATATTGAAATTTCAGGTTACGATCGCCGTGGTTTATTAAATGAAGTATTGCAAGCTGTTACAGAGACGAAAACGTACATTTCGGCAGTTTCTGGTAGAAGTGACCGTAATAAGATGGCGACAATTAATATGTCAATCTCTATTCGTAACTTACAGCATTTGAAAAAAGTAGTAGAACGCATTAAACGTGTTCCAGAAATTTATGCAGTACGACGCATGATGCATTAATAGGGAGTGTAGAAAAGATGAGAGTTGTTTTACAACGATCAAAAGAAGCGTCTGTCACAGTAGACGGTGAGATCGTAGGACAAATTCCGTTCGGTTTAACATTACTAGTTGGCATTACGCATGAAGATACAGAAAAAGATGCAACTTACATTGCAGAAAAAATTGCGAACTTACGTATTTTTGAAGATGAGAGTGGAAAGATGAACCATTCTGTACTTGATGTAGAAGGACAAGTTCTATCAATTTCGCAATTCACATTATACGGAGATTGCCGCAAGGGAAGACGTCCAAACTTTATGGATGCTGCCAAACCTGACTATGCAGAGCGTTTATATGATTTCTTTAATGAGGAAGTTCGTAAGCAAGGATTGCATGTAGAAACAGGGAAGTTTGGAGCAATGATGGATGTTTCTTTAATCAATGATGGTCCGGTGACCTTAATTGTGGATAGTAAATAGTGTTGCTTAAAAAGAGAGGATTATATAATCCTCTCTTTTTTATACTTTATTGTATATTTTGTTCATTTATCTCGCTATTTGTGGGAGATCAACTGCCTATAAAAGCCTGATTAGTGAGGGTTAATAATGAATCATAATGGACAAAACCCCTATTCATTAAAGTTTCACTTTATTTGGAATCAATAGCTGTTTCAGTTATGTATAACTCTTTCATCAATATGGAACAATAAAAAGTAAAACATCTATATTGAATGTGAGGGATATACGTATGCGTATGAATGAAAAAGGGCATTCTGTTACAAATGGTGCAAATCAACTGTTTAACGTAAATTTTCATGATTTTATTTCAAAAGAGCAAAACAATACTTCAATGGAGCTTGCTTCTGAGTTTGGGATTTCTCTTCAAGATGTAAAGCGTCTAAAGAAGCAGATTGAACGCTCTTAGAGTACTTGACAATCCTACTCAACAAACGTATAGTAATTTTATATTTACATATGAATATAACCGTTGATAGAGAAGAGTAAATGAGACACACATGGAAAGAGAAGAAATGTCTTAGGCTGAAAACATTTCTGCATGATGACTGATTGAATGACACTCTAGAGGTTTCAACTTGAACGGCATATATGCTTAGTAGGGATGAACGCACATTTAAGCGTTATTAAAAAAGTGGAAGCATACGTGCTTCAATTAGGGTGGCACCACGGGTATAATACTCTCGTCCCTACTGTTCAAACAGTAGAGGCGGGAGTTTTTTTATTTTTATTAAGATTAAAACAATTTGAGGAGGAACTGAATATGTCTATTCAAATCCCACGCGGAACGCAAGATATTCTTCCAGGTAGCGTTGAGTTATGGCAGTATATCGAAGGGCAAGCACGCGAAATTTGCCGTCGTTACAACTATAAAGAAATTCGTACACCAATTTTTGAACACACGGAGCTATTTTTACGTGGTGTTGGTGATACGACAGATATCGTACAAAAAGAAATGTACTCATTCCAAGATCGTGGAGAGCGCAGTTTAACATTACGTCCAGAAGGTACTGCACCTGTTGTACGTTCTTACGTTGAAAACAAAATGTTCGGTGATGCAACACAACCAACGAAATTATACTATATCGGTCAAATGTTCCGTTACGAAAGACCACAAGCAGGTCGCTATCGTCAATTCGTACAATTTGGTATTGAAGCAATCGGTAGTAACGATCCTGCAATTGATGCAGAAGTAATTGCACTTGCTGTAGAGTTTTACCGCGGCATGGGCTTGAAAAATATTAAAGTTGTATTAAACAGTTTAGGTGATGCAGCCAGCCGTCAAGCGCACCGTGATGCGTTAATCGCACACTTTGAGCCACGTATCGGCGAGTTCTGTTCTGACTGTCAATCTCGTTTAGAAAAGAACCCTCTTCGTATTTTAGATTGTAAGAAGGACCGTAACCATGAATTAATGGGAACAGCACCATCTATTACAGAATACTTAAACGAAGATTCGGCAGTATACTACGACAAAGTTCAAGAATTATTAACGATGATGGATGTTCCGTTTGAAAAAGATCCGAACTTAGTACGTGGTTTAGACTACTATCAACACACTGTTTTTGAAATCATGAGTGAGGCAGAAGGTTTCGGTGCTATCACTACATTAAGCGGCGGCGGCCGTTATAACGGGCTTGTACAAGAAATCGGTGGACCAGAAATGCCAGGTATTGGTTTTGCGATGAGTATCGAACGTTTAATTATGGCGCTAAAAGCTGAAAACATCGAATTACCAATTGAACATAGTATTGATTGCTATGTTGTAGCGCTTGGTGAAAAAGCGAAAGACCATGCTGCAAAAGTTGCGTTTGATCTTCGTAAAGCTGGATTATCAGTTGAAAAAGATTATTTAGACCGCAAAATGAAAGCACAATTTAAATCAGCAGATCGTCTAAAGGCGAAATTTGTAGCTGTATTAGGGGAAGATGAGCTAGATAAAGGTATCATTAACTTGAAAAATATGGCAACAGGCGAACAAGAAGAAGTAGCATTAGATGTATTTGCTTCATACGTAGCAGAGAAATTAATATAGGGGGAACTTACAGTGGCTGAAAGAACACATGCATGTGGAAAAGTAACAGTAGAAGCAGTTGGACAAACAGTTCAATTAAAAGGTTGGGTACAAAAACGCCGTGATTTAGGTGGATTAATCTTTATAGACTTACGCGACCGTACAGGTATCGTGCAAGTTGTATTTAACCCAGAAACATCAAAAGAAGCGTTAGAAATAGCAGAAACTATTCGTAGTGAATACGTATTGCACGTAGAAGGTACAGTTGTTGAGCGTGGTGAAGGCGCAATTAATGACAATATGGCAACGGGTCGTATTGAAGTACAAGCAACGAAAGTAAACGTATTAAATGCAGCAAAAACAACGCCAATCATTATTGCTGATGATACAGATGCATCAGAAGATGTGCGTTTAAAATATCGTTATTTAGACTTACGTCGTCCTGCAATGTTTAACACATTCAAAATGCGTCACGATGTAACGAAAACAATTCGTAACTTCTTAGACACAGAAGAGTTCTTAGAAGTAGAAACACCAATTTTAACGAAGAGCACACCAGAAGGAGCTCGTGACTATTTAGTACCAAGTCGTGTACATGATGGTGAATTCTATGCGTTACCACAGTCTCCACAATTATTTAAACAGCTTCTTATGGTCGGTGGATTTGAGCGTTACTATCAAGTAGCACGTTGTTTCCGTGACGAAGATTTACGTGCAGACCGTCAACCAGAATTCACGCAAATCGATATCGAAGCTTCATTCTTAACGCAAGATGAAATTTTAGATATGATGGAGCGCATGATGACGAAAGTTATGAAGGATGCAAAAGGTGTAGAAGTGAGTGCACCATTCCCTCGTATGAAATATGCTGATGCAATGGCTCGTTA
Organism: Bacillus sp. FSL M8-0063; assembly: GCF_038005545.1. Taxonomy (NCBI): domain Bacteria; kingdom Bacillati; phylum Bacillota; class Bacilli; order Caryophanales; family Bacillaceae; genus Bacillus; species Bacillus sp. FSL M8-0063. Next base: position 3,918,712 of record NZ_JBBOTJ010000001.1, on the reverse strand, counting down.
CGGTTCTGATAAGCCAGATACACGCTTTGAAATGGAACTAACAGACCTATCTGAATTTGCAGTAGGTTGTGGTTTTAAAGTATTTACAAGTGCTGTAGAAAGTGGCGGACAAGTAAAAGCAATTAATGCAAAAGGTGCTGCGAGCAAATATTCTCGTAAAGATATCGATGCATTAACTGAATTCGTGAAAGTATACGGTGCAAAAGGTCTAGCTTGGCTTAAAGTGGAAGAGGACGGCTTAAAAGGACCGATTGCAAAATTCTTCGGTGAAGAAGATGCAAACGTGTTAATGACTACGTTAGAAGCTACCGCTGGTGACTTATTACTATTCGTAGCAGATAAGAAAAGCGTTGTTGCAGATAGCTTAGGTGCACTTCGTTTACGTCTAGGTAAAGAGCTTGAGTTAATTGACGAAAGTAAATTTAACTTCCTATGGGTAACGGATTGGCCACTTCTTGAGTACGATGAAGATGCAGATCGTTACTTCGCGGCTCACCACCCATTCACAATGCCATTCCGTGAAGATGTTGAGTTATTAGAAACGGCACCAGAAAAAGCACGTGCACAAGCATATGACCTTGTATTAAACGGTTATGAGCTTGGTGGTGGATCACTTCGTATTTACGAGCGTGACGTACAAGAAAAAATGTTCAAAGCACTTGGATTCTCACAAGAAGAAGCACAAGAGCAATTCGGATTCTTATTAGAAGCATTCGAATATGGTACTCCACCACACGGCGGTATCGCATTAGGTTTAGACCGTCTTGTTATGTTACTTGCAGGCCGTACGAACCTTCGCGACACAATTGCATTCCCGAAAACAGCAAGCGCAAGCTGCTTATTAACAGAAGCTCCAAGCCCAGTTGCAGAAGCTCAGCTTGAAGAGCTAAGCTTAAAATTGAGCGTGAAAGAAGAGAAGTAAGAGAAGTAAAAATAAGGTCTAGATGGTTATACTAATACCATCTAGACTTTTTTAATGGATAATTGAGAGAAGAGGTAAAGCGCGGTTTACACTATGCTTTCCTTCTCGAAATATGTATTTTTAGGAATTCTATAACTTTTTCTATACAAATAGTCGGAAAAACGCTAGAATACATGATAGACCATTTTTGTAATAGGAGTGTAGAGCTGAATGTTACATCAATTTTCACGTAATGAATTAGCCTTCGGTAAAGAAGGACTTGAAATATTAAAAAATAGTACAGTCGGTATTTTAGGAATTGGCGGCGTAGGGTCATTTTCGGCAGAGGCGTTAGCACGTTCTGGCGTAGGACGTCTCGTATTAGTTGATAAAGATGTTGTAGATATTACAAACGTAAACCGTCAAATTCACGCGTTAGTATCTACTGTAGGACGTTCAAAAGTAGAATTAATGAAAGAGCGTATCGCAGACATTAATCCAGAGTGTGAAGTAATTGGACTAGAAATGTTTTATACTGATGAAACATATGAAGAGTTCTTCAAACATGGATTGGATTTCGTAGTAGATGCATCTGATACGATTACGTTCAAAATTCATTTAATTAAACAGTGCTTACGTCGAAAAATTAAAATTATCTCATGCATGGGTGCAGCAAATAAAATGGACCCAACTCGTTTCCGTATTGCGGACATCTCTAAAACACATACAGATCCAATTGCGAAAGTAATTCGTACGAAGCTTCGTAAAGATGGTATTAAAAAAGGTGTAAAAGTTGTCTTCTCTGACGAAAACCCAATCGTAATTCGTGAAGAAGTACGTAAAGAAATCGTACCAGACGAAAATGCAAAAATTCGTAAAGCGAAATTACCACCTTCATCAAATGCATTCGTACCATCTGTGGCAGGCCTAATTATGGCAAGTCACGTTGTACGTGAACGTATTAAAAACGTTGAAGTGAAGCGTGTAGGACAAGAATAAAGTAAAAGCATGTATCCATTTCGGATATATGCTTTTTTATATGTATTAAAGAAATATGGATATTTGCAATACTAATAATTCGAATGTAAGTAATCCTAATAAAGAATAATCGTATTTATCCGACTTATAGGCGGAAGTCTTTTTTAAACTCTGAATGGTAAAAAGTCCTAATGTTAGAACCAGAATACCGAGTGTTATTTTGAAGACTATTAATGAAATAGCGACCATCTCCTTTCAAACATATATCTTTATAGCAACATTCAAGTGAGGAATATCCAATTATTACCTGACGTTTCTTTGTGTGAATTTGAGGTTTATTGTTGTTAATTTTTGCTGATAAATCTATGTAACTTTATTTAACAATATATTTTTACCGAAAAAAAAAGATGCCACACAGTCAGAAACCCCGACTAGGTGACATCCTTTTTAATTTTCTGCAGAATATATAATATCTAAATTTCCATTTTGATCTGTCTTGAAAATTGGAGCGATCTGTTCTTCTTGTTCTTCAACTGAAACGAGTTTTCGAGCACGGTCCATAATTCTAACAAGCATTGCGTAATCTTCTTCGATTGCTTGTTGTTTTTTTGAGAGTACCGCTAATTTTGCTTCAAGTTCATGATTTGTTTTTTGCAGGGAAGTGAGCTGAGCTTGTAATACATCATTTTCAGTTTGTAACTTTGCGAGTGAAGGATTATTGTGCTCCAAGTTTTGCAAAAATGAAATGACACTTTGCATGGTAAGATCCTGTTTACTTAGCGTAATATCTTCAGAAAACTCGGCATCGATTACGAGTTGTTTCGTTTTCGTGAAATGCTCTTTTTCTATTTTAGCTTCAGAGCGTTTTAATTCTTTCCGTTGTTTTTTTGCAAGTTGCACCGCATCTTCGTAATTCGGTCGTACTTCAGCATTCCATCTAAAGCCGCAAGCTGCGGAAGTACGGTTCAATGTATCGCCGACTTCATCGAATGCTTTTATTTGTGTGCTACCGCTGCGAATATGTCGTAAAACAGTTTCTGCTAAAAGGAGATCGTCTTCTTTTGTCCATGCATCTTGACGTGTTTTCATAAGCGAAGCCTCCATAATGGTGACGTTTTCGCTTATGTTACCCTTTATTTTTCGTTTTATTCGAACTTTGTAATCTTTCATATACAGTAGAAAGTACTTGCTCAAATTTCCCTGTCGTTTTCGGTTTATAATATTGTTTGTTTTTTATTTTATCAGGTAAGTATTGTTGTTGTACCCAGCCATTTGGATGGTCGTGTGGGTATAAGTATCCAATGCCTCTTCCAAGTGATTCTGCGCCTTTGTAATGACTATCTTTTAAATGACTTGGAATGTCGCCTGTTTGACCGTTGCGTAAATCGTGTAAGGCAGCATCAAGTGCTTTATAAGCTGAGTTTGACTTTGGTGATAAGCAAAGCTCGATAACAGCATTTGCAAGTGGTATGCGTGCCTCCGGGAATCCAACTCGTTCCGCTGATTCTATAGCTGCTAGTGTACGCGGTCCGGCTTGTGGGCTAGCAAGTCCGATATCTTCATATGCCATAATAAGAAGACGTCTACCAATGCTTTGTAAATCACCAGCTTCAATAAGACGTGCTAAATAATGAAGTGCTGCATTTACATCACTTCCGCGCACCGATTTTTGAAATGCCGATAATACGTCATAATGAGCATCACCGCCTTTGTCGTGAACGAAGCTCTTTTTTTGCAAGCATTCTTCTGCAATTTCTAGCGTAATTACCGCAGCTTTTTCGTCCGTTGTAAAGCTAGATAAAACAGCTAGTTCAAGTGCATTATAAGCAGAACGCATGTCTCCACCAGATGCATTTGCAAAGTGATGTAATGCTTCAGGCGTAACCGTTACATCATATTTACCGAGACCTTTTTCTTTATCTTCAAGTGCTCGTTTTAAGCCAATTAAAAGATCCTCTTCTGTTAATGCGTGTAATTCGAAGATTTGACAACGACTTCGAATAGCAGAATTAATAGCATGGAACGGATTACTCGTTGTTGCACCGATTAAGGTAAGGAGTCCGCTTTCTAAATGAGGTAATAGAAAATCCTGTTTTGCTTTATCTAGACGGTGTACTTCATCTAAAATTAAAACGAGGTGTCGATGCATCTTTGCTTCTTGTACGACAACTTCCATATCTTTTTTATTATGAGTAACAGCGTTTAATAGGCGAAAAGGGGTTCCAGTACTTCCTGCAATTGCGCTCGCAATGGATGTTTTTCCTGTGCCTGGAGGGCCGTATAAAATCATAGATTGAAAATGATTTGCTTGGACCATTCGCCATAAAATTTTTCCTTCACCAACTAAATGTTGTTGTCCGATAATTTCTTGAATATTTGTAGGGCGCATTCGATGTGCGAGTGGCTGTTTCATTTTTACCGTCTCCCTTAATGTATAATCTCTTTCTATCGTATCATTTTTTTTAGTGGAATTTGAAATAGGATGCTGTTTTGTGGGAAAAATGAATATAAATATTTTCATTTTTCTTTCAATTGTAATAATTTCCGAGTTTTTCAATGTGATTTTATGTTATCATTTTGATACACAAGTTGAAATTTCTTATAATACTATATTATGCTATAATTTCATAGGATTTTAAATTGTGTTCTTTTATAAATAAGATATAACCAATAGAAGTGAAAATTTGAAAAGAGGTGCAAAATAGATGAAGATTTCAACGAAAGGCCGCTACGGCTTAACAATTATGATCGATCTTGCAAAAAAGTTTGGTGAAGGTCCAATTTCCTTAAAATCAATTGCGCAGGCACATGATTTATCGGAACATTACTTAGAGCAATTAATTTCACCACTTCGTAACGCTCGTCTAGTAAAGAGTACGCGTGGGGCATATGGCGGATATGTATTGTCTGATCAGCCAGCTAACATTACAGCTGGGGATGTAATCCGTGTATTAGAGGGTCCGATTAGTGTTGTAGAAATGATAGAAGAAGAGGAACCGGCACAACGCCAATTATGGATGCGTGTTCGTGATGCGGTGCAAGAAGTATTAGATAGTACAACGTTAGAAGATTTAGTACGTTATGAGGAAGAAAATCACGGGGGCTATATGTTTTACATTTAATTCCTTGTGAAACGATTTGGAAAGAAGGAGATTTAATGGAACGCATTTACTTAGATCATGCTGCGACATCTCCGACTCACCCAGAAGTGGTCGAAAAGATGATTCCATATATGACAGAAACATTCGGGAACCCGTCTAGTATTCACTTTTATGGACGTCAAACGCGCCATGCAGTAGATGAGGCGAGACGCGCGGGTGCACGTAGCATTCATGCGAATCCGAATGAAATTATATTTACGAGCGGTGGTACAGAAGCTGATAATTTAGCACTTATAGGTGTAGCACGTGCGAACCGTCATAAAGGTAACCATATTATAACGACGCGAATTGAACATCATGCAATTTTGCATACGTGTGAATTGTTAGAGCGCGAAGGGTTTGAAGTGACATATTTACCTGTCGATGAAACAGGACGCGTTCAAGTTTCTGACATACAAAATGCATTAACAAAAGAGACGATTCTCGTATCCGTTATGTTTGGGAATAATGAAGTCGGGACGATGCAACCAATCGCGGAAATAGGGAAGTTGCTAAAAGAGCATCAAGCTTATTTTCATACAGATGCGGTACAAGCTTACGGATTAGTAGAAATAGATGTGAAAGAGTTCGGCATTGATTTATTATCGATTTCAGCTCATAAAATTAATGGACCAAAAGGTGTAGGGTTCCTATACGCTGGTGCAAATGTGAAATTTGAACCGTTATTAATAGGCGGGGAGCAAGAAAGAAAACGCCGTGCTGGTACTGAAAATGTACCGAGTATCGTTGGTTTGCAACATGCAATTTTGCTAGCTGAAAAAACTCGTGAGCAAAAAAATGCCCAATATGAAGAGTTTAAAGATATAATGGTATCTGTCTTCAAAAATGAAGACATTACTTTCGAGGTAAACGGAAACTTAGAATATCGCTTACCACATGTGCTTAATATCAGTTTTACAGGAATGAACATTGAACCGTTCCTTGTGAACTTAGACTTAGCTGGCATTGCAGTGTCAAGTGGTTCGGCGTGTACAGCTGGTTCGATTGATCCATCACATGTATTAGTAGCGATGTTCGGAAAAGACTCCGATCAAATACGTTCATCCGTACGCTTTAGTTTCGGACTTGGAAATACGAAAGAGCAAATTGAGAAAGCGGCGTACGAAACAGTGAAAATCGTGAAGCGATTAACACAAAATTAGCATGGGAGGTGACATGATGAACAAACTACCTCAAGAAACACGCGTTGTCATCGGGATGTCCGGTGGCGTCGATTCATCTGTAGCAGCTCTTTTATTAAAAGAGCAAGGTTATGATGTAATCGGAATTTTTATGAAAAACTGGGATGATACAGATGAGAATGGTGTCTGCACAGCAACAGAAGATTACAATGATGTAATTGAAGTGTGTAACCAAATTGGCATTCCATATTATGCAGTAAACTTTGAAAAACAATACTGGGATAAAGTATTTACGTACTTCCTAGATGAGTACCGAGCTGGTCGTACACCGAACCCAGATGTAATGTGTAATAAAGAAATTAAATTTAAAGCATTTTTAGAGCATGCGATTGCGCTTGGTGCTGATTATGTAGCGACAGGTCATTATGCACGCGTTGCTTATATGGACGGCGAATATAAAATGCTTCGCGGCGTTGATGATAATAAAGACCAAACGTATTTCTTGAATCAATTAAGCCAAGAGCAATTATCAAAAACATTGTTCCCGTTAGGTGAATTAAAGAAACCGCAAATTCGTGAAATGGCGACAGAAGCTGGTTTAGCGACAGCGGCGAAGAAAGATAGTACTGGTATTTGCTTTATCGGTGAGCGTAACTTTAAAGATTTCTTAAGCAACTATTTACCAGCGCAACCAGGTGTGATGCAAACATTATCTGGTGAAGTGAAAGGGAAGCATGACGGTTTAATGTACTATACAATTGGACAACGTCATGGCCTTGGTATTGGTGGTAACGGTGATCCGTGGTTTGCTGTTGGGAAAAATTTGAAAGAAAACATTTTATATGTTGATCAAGGATTCCATAACGAACTTCTATATGGTGATGAAGTTATTGCTACGAATATCGGCTGGGTAAGTAATGAAGCGAAAGAAAAAGAATTTAAGTGCACAGCGAAATTCCGTTATCGTCAAGAAGACAATAAAGTAACGGTTCAAATCGTTGATGAAAATACAGTTCGTATTCTTTGTGACGAGCCAATTCGTGCAATTACACCAGGACAAGCAGTTGTTTTCTATGATGGAGATGAGTGCTTAGGCGGTGCTACAATTGATGAAGTATATCGTAGTGGTAAGAAATTGGATTATTTAGGATAAAATGAGAAGCCTCTGCCGATTAGCGGTTAGAGGTTTCTTTTACATAAAGCGAATTTTCGTTCGCTTGGAAAATACATTCTTTGTTATAATTTGTTGTAGAGGTGAAGGACATGTCAAACAAACTTGAAACAGGTATTCAATATATGCAAGAAGGAAACTGGGAAGAAGCTGCTAAAAATTTCACAGAAGCAATCGAAGAAAATCCGAAAGATGCGCTTGGGTACATTAATTTTGCGAACTTATTAGATGCACTAGGTGATAGTGAAAGAGCAATTTTATTTTATAAACGGGCATTAGAATTAGATGATAAATCTGCGGCTGCTTATTATGGATTAGGAAATGTGTATTACGGTCAAGAGCAATTTACAGAGGCAAAGGCTGTATTTGAACAAGCGATGCAAGCGGGATTACAATCAGCTGATGTAACATTTATGTTAGGTATTACACATGTGCAACTTGGAAATGATCGTCTTGCACTGCCGTTTTTACAAAGAGCAACAGAATTAGATGAAAACGATGTAGAAGCTGTGTTCCAGTGCGGACTTTGCTTTGCACGTTTAGAACATATTCAAGAGGCGAAACCTTATTTTGAAAAGGTATTAGAAATGGATGAAGAGCATGCAGATGCGTATTATAATTTAGGTGTTGCGTATGTATTTGAAGAAAATAACGAGAAGGCTCTTACTTTATTTAAGAAAGCAACTGAAATTCAGCCAGATCACTTTTTAGCTGGTAATGGTGTTCGTTTATTGGAGCAAGAAGCTGAATAAGATGAAAATATAGTTTAATGGGTAGTTATCCCTCATCTAAATAGGTGGGGGATGTACTGCTCATTAAAGTGAAACGAACCGGAAAGGAGAGGAAAGATGGGAAATCAACATGCAATGGATTTGTTTGAGGAAGAGAAAAAGTTTATAAAAGCGCAAGTTCTTCATACCATTTTCCACAACGAAGAAAACCTCTATTCCGTTGTCAGTATGAAAGTCATTGAGACGAATGAAACGTACGATGAAAAAAAAGTGATGATAAACGGTCATTTTCCCCGCATGCATGAAGATGAAGTGTTTACATTGACAGGGCATTTTAAAGACCATCCGAAGTATGGGAAACAATATTTAGTTGAAACGTTTAAGAAAGAATTGCCACAAACAAAAGCTGGTATGGTGCAATATTTAGCGAGTGATTTATTTAAAGGGATAGGAAAGCGTACAGCTGAAAAAATTGTGGATCATCTTGGGGAACATGCCATTTCTAAAATTATGGATGATCCGGATGCGTTAAATGGTGTTGTCAATAAGCAAAAAGCGCAAGAAATATATGAGACAATTGTTGAACATCAAGGATTAGAGAAAGTAATGAGTTTTTTAAATGGTTACGGTTTTGGAACGAAGCTTTCTATTAAGATTTACCAGCAATATAAAGAGATGACATTAGAAGTGATTCGTAATAATCCATATCAGCTTATTGAAGAAGTGGACGGGATTGGTTTTGGACGAGCGGATGATATAGGACGTGCGTTAGGGATGTCAGGTAATCATGATGACCGTGTACGTGCGGGATGTTTTTATACGTTAGAGAATGTTTCACTGCAGCTCGGCCATGTTTATATGGGGAAAGATCAACTTGTAAGAGAAACGATGTCACTTTTAAATAATCAAGAAGGTAGAGTGACTGAGGAAGATATTATAGGTTGTGTTGAAATGATGCAAAGTGAAGGGAAAGTCATCATTGAAGAAGAACGAGTGTATTTAGCGTCGTTATTTTACTCTGAAAAAGGTGTTGTAAAGTCTATTCGCAGGCTTATGAATCAAGAGGAAACCCCTTCATTTCCTGAAGCAGAAGTGTTAAAGACGTTAGGTGAAATTGAAGAACAGCTGAAGGTGCAGTATGCACCTTTTCAGCAAGAAGCAATTCAAACGGCACTTCATAAGCCGATGATGTTATTGACAGGTGGACCAGGAACGGGGAAAACAACAGTTATTAAAGGAATTGTTGAAATGTACGCATCCTTGCATGGTGTATCATTAAATCCGAATGAATACAGTGATGATAATCCATTTCCGATATTATTAACGGCTCCAACAGGAAGAGCAGCGAAGCGAATGAGTGAATCTACCGGGCTCCCTGCTTGTACAATTCATCGTCTGCTTGGTTGGACGCCAGAAGGGTCTTTCCAGCGTAATGAAACCGATCCAGTTCAAGGGAAGTTACTCATTATTGATGAGTTTTCGATGGTAGATATTTGGCTTGCAAATCAGCTGTTTAAATCATTGCCGACTAATATTCAAGTTATCGTTGTAGGTGATGAAGATCAATTACCATCTGTAGGACCTGGACAAGTGTTGAAAGATTTATTGAATGCAGGTGCAGTTCCAACAGTAAAGCTTACTGAAATTTATCGTCAAGCGGAAGGCTCATCTGTTATTCAACTCGCTCATGCGATAAAAAATGGAACGCTCCCGCCAGATTTAGCGCAAAATCAAAAAGATCGTTCATTTATCGGCTGTACAGGAGCTCAAATTGTTGAGGTTGTTAAGAAGGTTTGTGAAAATGCTAAGACAAAAGGGTTTAGCGCAAGAGATGTACAAGTACTGGCCCCGATGTACCGTGGACCTGCCGGCATTAATGTACTAAACGAAGCGTTGCAAGAAGTGTTTAATCCGAAAAGGGAAAAGAGTAAAGAAATTGCTTACGGTGATGTTGTATACCGAAGAGGCGATAAAGTACTGCAACTCGTTAATCAGCCGGAGAGCCAAGTGTTTAATGGTGATATCGGAGAAATTGTTTCGGTGTTTTATGCGAAAGAAAATGTTGAGCAACAGGACATGATTATCGTTTCATTTGATGGAATCGAAGTAACGTATACAAAGCCGGATTTAAATCAAATTACCCATGCATATTGCTGCTCGATTCATAAATCACAAGGTAGTGAATTTCCAATAGTTATTATGCCGATTGTAAAGAGCTACTACCGTATGTTACGTCGCAATTTAATTTACACGGGCATTACAAGGAGTAAGAAATTCCTTATTATTTGTGGGGAGGAAGCGGCTTTTCAATCCGGTGTAAATCGCCTTGATGATGCAATGCGTCAAACGACTTTAGCTGGTCGTTTGCAAGAATCACAAGGAGAAGTACAGATGGTAACAGTTAATGGCGAAGAAATGGACGTGGAAAACATTTCACCGTATGATTTCATGTAACAAGGTGAAATTATATAGTGAAACTTTCAAACGTATAACGTTGAAAGGCTCCAGCAATGTATAAATGAATGCGGTTTGGACATAATGGCGAATAGAATCTGGGAGACTGTAAGGAGATGAAAGCCATATGTTCATTTGTCCAAATTGCAAAGGGAAAGACATTGGGAAAATAGGTGTCAACCAATTTTATTGCTGGAATTGTTATATCGAATTATCGGTTTCAAAGGGGAAAATCCATACACATCAAGTAGAGGAAGATGGTTCATTAAGCTCTCTTGATGATTTATTTGATGAGAACGAAAGAACGATCGGATAACGAAAAGGGGGATTTACTTTGAATCTACGCAATTCATTAATCGCATTAGGTGTTGGAGCTGCAGCATATCAATATGCTCGCAAGCAAGATGTATTTTCAAAACGCAATATGAAAAAAGCACGTAAGATGATTAAATCTTATCTATAAGCGTAAAAAACTCCCTTCATCATAAGGGAGTTTTTTTATGCACTTGTATGCAAATATAAAAGTCCGATTTCAGAGAAGAGATAAGATAGGCCGTAACATCCAACGCCAAGCATTCCGTAATGAAATAATTGCTTCGCCCTTTCTTTTCGTGAGGAACGAATAAAGAAACCTTTCCAAATACCAAATCCGATACAAACCCATTCAAGAATCATAAAAAGTGCTGATAATACGAGCATAAATAAAACCATTATGAGCCCTCCTGATTATATTGTTTCATGCTGCGTTCTCAGGGGTGGTTGTCCTTATTATGTTATGTATATGTACGTCTTTACAAAACAGTATGGTCTGCACGAAAAGATTTTAAAACTTTTGCACATAACCTAACCTATTTATTTTCAAAATAAAGGTGGAGGAGGTTTTTCGTGTGAAGAATCTTAAAATCATTTGGATATATCGTTTAGGGTTATTGTTACTTGTATTTCTTTGTTTGCTTGTCTTTTTAAAAATTAAGCCGCTATGGGCACCGATTATCTTTGTATTTAAAGTGGCAATTACACCGTTTCTTATTGCGTGTTTTATTGCGTATTTATTGCATCCTTTAATTGAAAAAATTCATAAAGAAGGGATGCCGCGCACACTCGCTATTTTGCTTATTTACATCCTTTTCTTTGGTGGGATTGGTTATGGAATTTATAAAGGAACGCCAATTGTTATTAAGCAATTACAAGAGATTAATGAACAATTTCCGCAGTTTACAAAAATGTATGATTCTTGGATGGATGGCGTTACGGAACAAACAGCGAACTTCCCGTCCTTTATTCATGAAAAGGTGAAACAAATTTTTGGTGGAGTAGAAACGAAGATACAATCACTTTTAAATAAAGTGATGAGCACAGCCCGTGGCGTATTGGACTCGTTGCTTATTATTTTTTTAATACCGTTCATTGTATTTTACATATTAAAAGATTACGGTGAGTTTTATAATATTTTTTGGAAACTAGTCCCGAGTAAGTGGCGTAGTACAGGGCAAATGCTGGCGAAAGAAATTGATAAGTCACTCGGAAGTTATATTCGAGGACAGTTATTTGTTTGCTTAGTATTAGGGGGAGTATCTGTTCTTTCTTTTTGGTTTATCGGTATGAAATATCCATTATTACTCGGCATTATTATTGGGGTAACGGATATAATCCCGTACTTCGGTCCTATTTTAGGGGCGATTCCGACATTGATGATTGCGGCAACGGTATCAACGAGTTTACTCATTAAGGCGGGAATTACGATTGCTATTTTGCAATTTTTGGAAAGTAACATTTTATCACCTTACATCGTTGGTAAGTCACTTCGTATGCATCCTGTTATTATTATGCTTGCATTATTAGTTGGGGGAGAAGTGGCAGGAATTGTAGGGTTATTAATATCAGTTCCTGTTTTAGCGGTCATTCGTACGGTGATCGTTCATGTAAGGCCTCTTTGGAAAAAAGAAGATGTGTAATATGATAGCCCTCTGCTTATAAAAGTAGAGGGCTATCATTATTTAGAGAGTTGCTCGTGTATTTGTTGAACGAGAGAGCTTACATCATTTGTTTGAATATGTTTTATTTTTTTTCATTCATTATCGTACATAAATATAATTTGATTGCTGAAAAGACGCTTTTGCACTTTTAGATTAGAAATGTTTGCAAAAGAGTACTCTTCAAATATTGGGTTCTTACTTACATCTGGTCCATAAAAGAAGAGCCGTTTGTTTGTTAAAATTAACAGTCCTGGTCTTGCAACGGAACGATAAATAAATATATTTAATGAACATGCAGTGTAAAATAATATCGTTTCGTCAGTCGTTAATATGTTTTTAGCCTTGTTCAATAAAGTTGTCATTTTGCTCGCTCCTTTATTATTGATAATTTAATTATAACAAAAATATAATATTCCGAAAAAAATATAGAGGTAGTACAATTTATTAATAAATGCATAATATATGGAAAGGCTGTTAAGAATGAATAGTAGAATAACTATGGTTAATGCAATATAAATGATTATCTACATTGACAAACTTAAGAGAATTCTATTATATTTAGTCATATAATACATTAAATCAATGACGGAAAAAGTACGTTACAGTCCATTTATAGAGAGAAGCTTCCATATGGCTGAAAGAAGCTTTAAATGAAGGGTAACAGAAAGCTAATCCTGAGAGCAGCTAATCACTGCCGTCTTGCCACGTTACGGCACCATGAGGTGATGAATTGATTGTTATAATAATCAATTCATAATTAGGGTGGTATCGCGAGTTAACTCTCGTCCCTTTTATAGGGGCGGGAGTTTTTTATATTTAAGGAGGAAAATACAATGAAACAACTAACAGGCGCACAAATTCGTCAAATGTTTTTAGACTTTTTCCAAGAAAAAGGACATGCAGTAGAACCTAGTGCATCACTAGTTCCGCATGAAGATCCATCTCTGTTATGGATTAACAGTGGTGTAGCGACATTAAAAAAATATTTTGATGGACGTGTAATCCCGCAAAATCCACGTATTACAAATGCTCAAAAATCAATTCGTACAAACGATATTGAAAACGTAGGGAAAACAGCTCGTCACCATACATTCTTTGAAATGTTAGGAAACTTCTCAATCGGTGATTACTTTAAAGAAGAAGCAATTACTTGGGCTTGGGAATTCTTAACGAGCGACAAATGGATCGGATTCGATAAAGAATTACTATCAGTTACAATCCATCCAGAAGATGAAGAAGCATTCACAATTTGGAATGAAAAAATGGGTGTTCCAAAAGAGCGCATCATCCGTTTAGAAGAAAACTTCTGGGATATCGGTGAAGGACCAAGCGGACCGAATACAGAGATTTTCTATGACCGCGGAGAAGCTTACGGTAATGACTTTAGTGACCCAGAATTATATCCAGGCGGAGAAAACGAGCGTTACTTAGAAGTATGGAACCTTGTATTCTCTCAATTTAACCATAATCCAGACGGTTCATATACACCGCTTCCTAAGAAAAACATCGATACAGGGATGGGTCTAGAGCGTATGACATCTATCGTTCAAGATGTACCTACAAACTTTGACACAGACTTATTCATGCCGATGATTGGCGCAACAGAATCAATTTCTGGTGAGAAGTATCGTAATGGTGACTTAGAAAAAGATATGGCGTTTAAAGTAATTGCCGACCATATCCGTACAGTAACATTTGCTGTAGGTGACGGTGCTCTTCCATCTAACGAAGGCCGTGGTTATGTATTACGTCGTTTATTACGCCGCGCGGTTCGTTATTCGAAGAAATTAAACATCAACCGTCCATTCATGTTTGAATTAGTGCCGGTTGTTGGAGAAGTAATGAAAGACTTCTACCCAGAAGTACTTGAAAAGAAAGATTTCATCGCAAAAGTTGTGAAAAACGAAGAAGAGCGTTTCCATGAAACACTTCATGATGGGGAAGCAATTTTAGCTGAAGTTATCACAAAAGCAAAAGAAGAAAAAACAACTGTTATTTCTGGAGTAGATGCGTTCCGTCTATATGACACATACGGTTTCCCGATTGAATTAACTGAAGAATATGCAGAAGAAGCTGGTATGACAGTTGATCAGGAAGGCTTTGAAAGTGAAATGGAAAAACAACGTGAGCGCGCACGTGCAGCTCGTCAAGACGTTGATTCTATGCAAGTTCAAGGCGGTGTCCTTGGAGAAGTGAAAGTAGCGAGCGAGTTCGTTGGTTACGGTACAGTTGCAACAGAAAGTAACGTTGTTGCACTTGTGAAAAACGGCGAATACACAGATAGCTTACAAGCTGGTGAAGAAGGGCAATTAATGCTTGATGTAACACCATTCTATGCTGAGAGCGGTGGACAAATTGCAGACCGTGGTTATCTTCTTGCTGACGGCGTGAAAGTACTTGTAAAAGACGTACAAAAAGCACCAAATGGTCAAAACTTACACAAAGTTGTTGTTGAAGAAGGTACATTAACGAAAGATGCGGCTGTGAAAGCTATTATCGACACGAAAAACCGCAGTAGCGTTGTGAAAAACCATACAGCAACTCACTTACTACACCAAGCATTAAAAGATGTACTTGGAACGCATGTTAACCAAGCAGGTTCTCTTGTAACTTCTGAACGTTTACGCTTTGATTTCTCTCACTTCGGTCAAGTACAAGCTGACGAATTAGAAAAAATTGAGCGTATGGTAAACGAGAAAATTTGGGAAAGTATTGATGTTGAGATTTCTCAAAAAGCAATTGAAGAAGCGAAAGAAATGGGCGCAATGGCATTATTCGGTGAAAAATATGGTGATGTTGTACGCGTTGTACAAGTAGGCGATTACAGCTTAGAGCTTTGCGGTGGTTGTCACGTTGATAACACAGCTTCAATCGGTATTTTCAAAATCGTTGCTGAGTCTGGTATCGGTGCAGGAACGCGTCGTATTGAAGCAGTAACTGGTAAATCTGCATACGAATTAATGAACGATCAAGTAGGTTTATTAAAAGAAGCAGCAGGAAAAATGAAAACAAATCCGAAAGATATTTTAACAAGAGTGGATGGTTTATTTGCTGAAGTAAAACAACTTCAAAAAGAAAACGAATCTCTTGCTGCAAAATTAAGCAATATTGAAGCTGGAAACTTAACTGATTCAGTAATGACAGTTGATGGAGTAAACGTATTAGCAGCGAAAGTAAACGTTGCAGATATGAACAACTTACGTACGATGATGGATGACCTGAAAAATAAATTAGAGTCTGCAGTTGTCGTATTAGCGTCTGTAAATGATGATAAAGTAAACATCTTAGCTGGCGTAACGAAAGATTTAATTAGCCAAGGTTACCATGCTGGTAAACTTGTGAAAGAAGTAGCTTCTCGTTGTGGCGGCGGCGGTGGTGGCCGTCCTGACATGGCTCAAGCAGGTGGTAAAAACCCAGCGCAAGTTGAGGAAGCTTTAGCATTTGTACAAGAGTACGTTAAATCTGTTTCAAAATAAAGAGATAGTAGTGTACAATGGTAGGGAGAGGAGAAGTTCTTCTCCCTATACTTACTATATAAGTGAGGTGCTTGAAATGGACGGTTTTGATAAAACAATGAAGTTTAGCATTCAAGATGAAAAACAGAGTGTCCATGTAAATGATGTACTTTTAACTGTGTATGATGCACTTCAAGAAAAAGGCTATAATCCGATTAACCAAATCGTCGGTTATTTATTAAGTGGAGACCCAGCATACATACCTCGCCATAAAGATGCACGAAGCATCATTCGCAAGCTTGAACGTGATGAGTTAATTGAAGAGCTTGTGAAGTCGTACTTGAAACATCATCGTGAGGAGTAGTTTATGCGGATATTAGGTTTAGATGTAGGTACAAAAACAGTCGGAGTTGCAATGAGCGACGAAATGGGCTGGACAGCGCAAGGGCTGGAAACAATCAGGATTAACGAAGAACGAGGCCACTTTGGTTTTGACCGTATTTCTGAGTTAGTAAAGCAGTACAATGTGGACAAAATAGTAGTAGGTTTACCTAAAAATATGAATGGTACAATTGGCCCACGTGGTGAAGCGTGCCAGCAATTTGCAGAAAACCTGCGAAATCTGTTACAATTAGAAGTTGTAATGTGGGACGAGCGTTTGTCAACGATGGCAGCGGAACGTCTGCTCATTTCAGCTGATGTGAGTCGTAAGAAGCGAAAACAGGTAATCGATAAGATGGCTGCAGTCGTAATCTTACAAGGGTTTTTAGATAGTAAATAAGAGGTGACCAAAATGGAAGAAAATCAAATTACAATTGTAGACGAAAAAGGTAACGAACATTTATGTGAAATTATTTTCACTTTTGATGCTGAAAAATTCGGCAAAAAATCATACGTAGTCTTCTCTCCAATCGGTGAAGTAGACGAAGATGGAGACCAAATTTATGATGCAATGGCTTATGAGCAAAATGAAGAAGAGGGCGGAAGTTTACTTCCAATCGAATCTGAAGAAGAGTGGGAAATGGTACAAGAAATGTTCAACACTCTAGCTGATGAGCAAGAAGCTGAATAATAAGTACTGAAAAGGTGGACGACATATAGTCCATCTTTTTTTATATGTAAAATGAAAGATTTTTTGTCGAAACTGTGTAATCCTTTGTAGTATAATGAGACGGATTGTAGAAAAATAAAGTGTCTATCTAAAAAAGATAAATAATTTTATTGTGTTTTTATATCGTGTTGTGTAGAAAGATATACATACGGTCTACAATTTAATTGAGGAGGAAGAGTGTTGATAGAGAATCAAGTGAAAAAAAAGCGTAGACGTCTTTTTTTATTTTCGATTATTGCACTGCTTTTAGTTTGTGGTTCAGTCTATGCGTATATTTCATCCGCATTAGGACCAGTTGATAGCGGGAATAAAAAAGAGGTTGAAGTAGAAATTCCAAAAGGATCATCTACTAGTAAAATTGGTGAGATTTTAGAAGAAAAAGGTGCTGTGAAAAACGGTACAGTTTTTAGTTTTTATACAAAGGCTAAATCGAAAAATTTACAAGCGGGTACATATTTATTAAATCCTTCAATGAGTGCCTCAGATGTTATTGAACAAATGTCATCTGGTAATGTACATCGTCCAGCTCTTTATAAAGTGACGATAAAAGAAGGTGCACAAGTAACTGAAATTGCAGAAACGGTTGCAAACGAATTAAAGTGGAATAAAGATGATGTCGTACGTCAATTAAACGATAAAGCATTTATTCAAAAAATGCAGCAAAAGTATCCGAAGTTGTTAACGGATAAAATCTTTGATAGCAATATTAAATACCCATTAGAAGGTTATTTATATCCTGCGACGTACTCTTTCTATAAAAAAGATACGACGTTAGAAGAAATTATAATTCCAATGCTTGAGAAAACGAATGCAATCATTGTTCAAAACGAGGCGAAAATGAAAGCGAAAAACTGGGATGTTCATCAGCTTTTAACATTGTCTGCACTTATTGAAGAAGAGGCAACAGGCTTTACAGATCGTCAAAAAATCTCTAGTGTCTTTTATAATCGTTTGGAAAAAGGTATGCCCCTGCAAACTGATCCAACGGTATTATATGCACTTGGAAAGCATAAACAACGTGTATTATACGAAGATTTAAAGATAAACTCACCGTACAATACGTATGTTGTGAAAGGATTGCCAGTTGGTCCGATTGCAAACTCTGGTAAACATTCAGTGGAGGCGGCGTTAGAACCTGCGCAAACAGATTATTATTATTTCTTAGCTGCACCAACTGGTGAAGTGTACTATGCGAAAACATTGGAAGAGCATAATGCATTAAAGCAAAAATATATTACGAAAAAACAGTGAAATGGGGAGGGATAGCGAAAAAGGTCGCACATCCCTCTTTTTTGTGGTAAAATATATCGGGTTAAAAACTGGCAGAAGAATCGTTTTTAATATCAAAACGGGACGTACAAGCTAAGGGTGAAACTGGCTTGTATTTTTATTGCATTCTATGTGTGAAAAGACGTCATAGAGGCACTTCTCCATGTAAATAAGGAGGACCATTATGGAGGATGCAGTTAACGAGTACCTATTATCATTTATTGATCCAAAAGATAAATTAATTCTTGAAATGGAAGATTATGCGAAAGAAAATCATGTGCCGATTATGGATCGACTTGGAATGGAATTTATGTTGCAATTTTTACGTTTAATTGGACCAAAAAGCATTTTAGAGCTTGGTACAGCAATTGGTTATTCTAGTATTCGTATGATGCAAGCTATTCCAAATTCTCACATTGTGACAGTTGAACGCAATCGCGAGCGATATGAAAAAGCACTTGAATATATAGAATGTTCACCAGTTAAAGAGCGTATTTCCGTTATTTACGGTGATGCGTTAGAAACAGGCGAGCAAGTAGAAAAACATGGAACGTTTGACGTTATTTTTATTGATGCAGCAAAAGGACAATATCGTCGCTTTTTTGACTTATATGAACCGTTATTAAATTCTGGTGGCGTAATTATTTCAGATAATGTTATGTACCATGGCCTTGTAACGACAAAAGAGAAAATTGAAAACAGACGTACACGTGGTTTAATTCGTCGTATTAAGACGTACAATGAATGGCTTATGAACCATGAAGGATATGATACAACGATTTTCCCAATTGGTGATGGAGTAGCTGTTAGTAAAAAGAGAGGGTGACCAAGGTATGAAGAAACCTGAATTGTTAGTAACGCCAAAAGCAGTAGTGGATATCGAACCTCTTGCGAAAGCAGGAGCAGATGCGGTAATGATCGGTGAGCAAAAGTTCGGTTTACGTTTAGCAGGGGAATTTTCACGTGAAGATGTGAAACAAGCTGTGAAGATTGCGCATGAAAATGGTATAAAAGTATACGTAGCAATGAACGCTATGTTCCACAATGATAAAGTAGAAGAATTAACAGAATATGTTGCATTTTTAAACGAAGTAAGTGTAGATGCAATTGTTTTCGGAGATCCAGCAGTATTAATGGCGGTCCGAGAAGTAGCGCCAAATATGCAATTGCACTGGAATACAGAAACAACAGCAACAAACTGGTTTACTTGTAACTACTGGGGACAAAGAGGAGCAAAACGAGCTGTATTAGCTCGTGAGCTTAGCTTAGATGAAATTGTTGAATTAAAAGAAAATGCTGAAGTGGAACTTGAAGTACAAATTCACGGTATGACTTGTATGTTCCAATCGAAGCGTTCCTTAGTAGGAAACTACTTTGAGTATCAAGGACGTAATCTTGACATTGAAAAGAAAAAATATGAAGAGAATATGTTCTTATATGACCCAGAGCGTAACAATAAATATCCAATTTATGAAGATGAAAATGGTACTCACATTATGAGTCCAAACGATATTTGTTTCATCGATGAGTTAGAAGAACTAATTGACGCTGAAGTCGCTAGCTTAAAAGTTGATGGTGTACTAAAAAGCTCTGCATACATTATTGAGGTAACGAAGAAATATCGTAAAGCAATTGATTTATGTGTAGAAGATCGTGATGCGTATTATGACGTGAAAGACGATTTATATAAAGAGATAGAAGAAATGCAACCAGTAAATCGTCCGTTAGATACAGGATTCTTCTTTAAAGAGACGGTTTACTAAACGAGGAGGGTGTAGGAAATGACTGTACAAGAAATTTCACGAGTAATCGATGGCAAACGCGTTATTGTGAAGAAACCTGAACTGTTAATCCCTGCGGGTAACTTAGAAAAATTAAAAGTAGCTATCCATTATGGGGCAGATGCTGTATATTTAGGTGGACAAGAATTTGGTCTTCGTTCGAATGCAGGTAACTTTACACTGGAAGAAATGGCAGAA
The DNA here is from genome assembly GCF_038005545.1 of Bacillus sp. FSL M8-0063. Taxonomy (NCBI): domain Bacteria; kingdom Bacillati; phylum Bacillota; class Bacilli; order Caryophanales; family Bacillaceae; genus Bacillus; species Bacillus sp. FSL M8-0063. The sequence goes on along the minus strand of NZ_JBBOTJ010000001.1, from coordinate 3,898,405 downwards.
GGTGTTGAATTTGCAAAGAAATATGGAGCAAAAATATATGTAACAACAAATATCTTTGCACATAATGAAAATATGGACGGGCTAGAGGAATATTTAAAAGGGATTGAAAAAGCTGGCGTAACGGGAATTATCGTTGCTGATCCGCTTATTATTGAGACTTGTAAACGTGTAGCGCCTTCTGTTGAAGTGCATTTAAGTACACAACAATCACTATCCAACTGGAAAGCAGCACAGTATTGGAAAGAAGAAGGTTTACATCGTCTTGTATTAGCTCGTGAAGCAAGCTATGAAGAAATGAAAGAAATTAAAGAAAAAGTGGATATTGAAATTGAAGCATTCGTCCATGGTGCAATGTGTATCGCATATTCAGGCAGATGTACGTTAAGTAACCATATGACAGCACGTGACTCTAACCGTGGTGGTTGTTGTCAATCTTGCCGTTGGGACTATGATTTAGTTCAAACAGTATCACAACATAAAGATGCAAAAGAGCTTCCTCTATTCCAAGAAGAAGATGCTCACTTTGCAATGAGTCCAAAAGACTTAAATTTAATTTTATCAATTCCGAAAATGATTGAAATTGGAATTGATAGCTTAAAAGTTGAAGGACGTATGAAATCAATTCATTACGTAGCGACTGTAGCAACGGTATACCGTAAAGTAATTGATGCGTATTGTGCGGATCCGGATAATTTTGAGTTTAAACAAGAATGGTTAGATGAGCTTGATAAATGTGCAAATCGTGATACAGCTCCCGCATTCTTTGAAGGGGTTCCAGGACATCAAGAGCAAATGTTTGGAAATCATAGTAAGAAAACAACGTATGATTTCGCTGGTTTAGTGTTAGATTATAATGAAGAAACGGGCATTGTAACGATTGAGCAACGTAATCATTTCAAACCAGGACATGAAGTCGAGTTCTTTGGACCAGAAATAGAAAACTTTACGCAGACGGTGGAGAAAATTTGGGATGAGGATGGAAACGAATTAGATGCAGCGAGACATCCGTTGCAAATCGTGAAATTCAAAGTGGATCAACCAGTGTATGTGAATAATATGATGCGCAAAAGCATACTTCAATAAGAAAGAGTGATAGTCGAATGGGGACGAATAAGCCTGTTGTAATTGGAATTGCTGGTGGTTCGGGATCAGGTAAAACGAGTGTAACGAAAGCGATTTTTGACCATTTTAAAGGTCATTCTATTTTAATCTTAGAGCAAGATTATTATTACAAAGATCAAAGCCATTTACCAATGGAAGAGCGTTTAAAAACAAATTATGATCATCCGCTTGCGTTTGATAATGATCTGTTAATTGAACATTTGCAGCAGTTGCTTGCATATGAGCAAATTGATAAGCCTGTATATGACTATACATTGCATACGCGTTCAGAAGAAGTTATTCCAGTTGAGCCGAAAGATGTAATCATTTTAGAAGGAATTCTTATTTTAGAAGACCCACGTCTTTGTGAGTTAATGGACATAAAGCTATTCGTTGATACAGATGCAGATCTTCGTATTTTACGCCGCATGCAGCGTGATATTAAAGAGCGCGGTCGTACGATGGATTCAGTAGTTGATCAATACGTAAGTGTTGTACGTCCAATGCACAATCAATTTATTGAGCCTTCTAAGAAATTTGCGGATATTATTATCCCTGAAGGTGGACAAAATCATGTTGCAATTGATATTATGGTGACAAAAATTGCAACAATTCTTGAACAAAAAGTAAATTTGTAATAGCATAGTAAAAGATATACGATAGGAAGGGATTTTTTCCCTTCCTATCGAATACAATGAAACATGCAACCTCATCTATATATAGGTGAGGGCATATTTATATCAACTTTCCATACATATCTTCTTTATATAAAGAAGAATTGGGAATACGGGGTTGTATGTGACAACTCCGCTAGTACAGGCGTGCTAGAAACCTCCGCTATACATATAAGTGGGGGAGTTTTCATATGGAACTCCTCTTTTTTTTCGGGGGATTGGTATATAAAAGGAGTGGAAAATATGGCAACAGAAAAAACATACCCTATGACGCAAGAGGGTAAGCAAAAGCTAGAGAACGAACTTGAAGATTTAAAAACGGTAAAACGTAAAGAGGTTGTAGAGCGCATTAAGATTGCACGTAGCTTCGGAGATCTTTCTGAGAACTCTGAGTACGATGCAGCGAAAGATGAGCAAGCGTTCGTAGAAGGACGTATTACACAATTAGAAAACATGATTCGTAACGCAGTTATCATCACAGATAACGGCGAAGAATCTACAGTTGTTACATTAGGTAAAACAGTAACATTTAAAGAGTTGCCAGGTGGAGATGAAGAATCTTACACAATCGTAGGTAGCGCAGAAGCAGATCCATTTGAAGGAAGAATTTCTAACGATTCTCCAATTGCAAAAAGCTTATTAGGTAAGCAAATTGGTGAGAAGGTAGCAATCCAAACTCCAGGTGGAGAAATGCAAGTAGAGATTATCTCTGTAAAATAATAAAAAATCACTCGTGTAAAAGCGAGTGATTTTTTTATTTGTATAAAAGATGAAACACTCCGTCCAAACTATAATAGACGAGGTGTTTTTTTATGAAAATAAAACGGAGAATTACAATTGTTTTAATTTGTTTTATGTGTATCATGTTTATTTTACTTTGTCGTTTAATTCAAATACAAATTATAGATACAGAATCATTTACAGATCGTAAGATAAATTTAATTGAAAAAAGTGTTACACAACGGACGCAGTCCATTACGGTAGATGATGGAAGAGGCCATTTTATAGATCGGAACGGTAAGGAAATAGGTGAGAAAAAGTATCCTGTTTTAATTGTTTTTCCATTTCTACAAATAAAAAATGACATGTTAGAGAAAATTGCGCATATCATTGGTGTGTCGAGACAAGAGATTGAAAGTCAAATGAAAGACAAGAAAAGTGCATTTATCATGCAAAGGGGAAATGGTCCATTTCGATTGGCACGAGAGCAGATGGAGAAGGTAAATCAATTAAATGTATTAGGTATTGTAGCAGCTGAAGTTCGTTTACGGCAAACTGGCGCGATGAATCATTTAATTGGCGATGTGGGGGAGAATGAACGAGAATTTCAAAAACGATACGGAGAAGTAAGAAAAATTTCAAGGCAAACGCCAATTGGCATTTCAGGATTGCAGCAATCATTTGATGAATTTCTTTTGACCGATGGAGAGGCAAAAGTATTGTATCAAGTGGACCGACAAGGAGAACCGATTTTTGGAAAACAAGCGAAATATACTGCGCCTGGAAATCCGTTTTATCCAGTGACGATTCAAACAACTTTACATAACAGGTTACAGCAAAAAGCAGAAGAAGTGGTTGAAGCAAGCGAAATAAAGAAGGGGGGATTAGTATTACTTGATGTAAAGAAAAATGAAATTTTAGCGATGGTCAGTAAACCATCTGTACAGGTGAAGGATGAGCGTTTATATACAACTACACTTGAAAATCAAATGTTAACACCACATTTTCCCGGTTCTGTTTTTAAAACAATAGTTGCAGCGGCAGTGATTGATCAAAATGAAAATGTGTTTAATCGTACATTTAATTGTAATCAAGATTTATATGGTGAAGACCATCCACAAGTTATGATGGGTACACTTAGTTTTAAAGAGAGCTTTGCTAGAAGCTGTAATAGGACATTTTCAGAGTTAGGTAATGAGCTAATACAAAAGGATAAGATGGTGTTAGAAACTTACGTAGCAGCGTTAGGAGGCGCTGGTAAGGTTGGATGGAAAGGTTCTGTATTTCATACAACTCATTTTGAGCAAATGCCAGAGGAGAAGAGGGTTACGATTTGGGGGAGTGAAGGAAATAAGAATAGTAAAAAGGCGGTAGCGCAAACCGCGATTGGACAGAAAGATGTACGTATGTCACCTCTAGCGATTGCAAATATGATGGCGACGATTGCTAGGGATGGAGAAAAGATGGAAGTGAAAGCTGTGGAAAAAATAATGTATAAAAATGGAACGGACTTTTATACATTTGAAGACCATACAATAGGCGGGAAACAGCTTTCGTATGAAGCGGTTAAAACATTACAAGAGTTATTAAGGGGCGTTGTAACAACGGAGAAAGGAACAGGAGCCGCATTCAGGTCGTTGCCACTAAGTGTTGCCGGAAAATCTGGGACAGCGCAAACAGGAAAAGGGACGAAAGTGAATCGTTGGTTTGCAGGGTATTTTCCATATGAAAATCCAAGATATGCTTTAGTTGTCGTGGATATAGAAACGAATAGTAATGGAAATGAAGTTACACCTATTTTCAAAGCTATCGTAGAATCAATCTATCGATTAGAGAATGAAAAGTAATCTTGCAATTCATATTGAAATGTTTTCATTTCGTGAAAATATTATTGTAAATGTTCAACCTTTCTAGATTTAATGTTACAATAGCAAGTATGAAAAACTGCATGGAGGTTTGAAGAATGGCAGGAGGATCTAGATTCCAACAGAAACAACAAAAACGTCGTCAAAACGGTGTTTTAAATATTGCAATTGCAATTGTATTAATATTAGTAGCTATTGTATCATATCAATTGTTTGTTCCTGAAAGAAAAGAGCAAGCGTCTTCTAGTGATAAAAAAGTAGCTCAGCAAACAACGAAAGAGAATAAAGCTGAGAAAGCTAAAGGCAAAGAAGAGCCGAAGAAGAACGAGCAAGATAAGACAGAGGCTAAGAAGCAGGAAGAAGAAGCGAAGCAAAAGGCTGAGGAAGAACAGAAAAAAGCTGAAGAAGAAGCGAAAGCTAACGAGAAAGCACCAGCTGAAAAAACACAGTCACAGGCAACAGATGCTTATACGAAATCTTCTTGGAAGCCAGTAGGTACAGAGCAAGGTGCAACACCTGCGATGACGTTTAAAAAAGGTACAGCAGATTGGAATGAGATGAATCAAGCGATTTCAGCTGCAATTGACGTTCCAGTAAATCAATTAGTTATCCATAGAATTGGAAATAACGGTAAGAATAAAGCTTACGGTAACGTACAAGATAAACAATCAGGTAAAAAATATTATGTGAATATTGATTGGGTAGAAAATGAGGGCTGGAAACCAGTACTTGTTCAAACTCTAAACTAAAAAAGAGAGGCTCCTTAGGAGCTTCTCTTTTTTAGTTAGCGTAATTTCTTTAATTTAAAATGAACAACCGCGCTATAATATGGACTTTTGCTTTCGGGATCCATAACCATTTGATGCGAGATGTGATGAACTTCAAGCATAAGTGCTTTATTATTATCGATTTGTTCGCTAATTTTTCGTTCCAAAGAAGCTAAGTCTCCTGCTTCGAAAAACTCTACTTTATCTTCTAACATTTCAAAGGTAAATGACACGAAGACGACCCCTCTCCTATGTAATCAACTATAGTGTAACAAAGAAAAGAATGAAATACCATGTACATTTCAATTGACATTTTTAGCAAGAGGGCATATCATACTGATAAAACCGATAAGAAAAAGGGGAATTTTTATGGGGACAGAATTTAATGGTTTATTTGATGAGTGGGCTCATACGTACGACTCATTCGTACAAGGCGAAGATATACAATATAAAGAAGTTTTCGCTCATTATGAGGATATTCTAGAGGATGTAGTTAACAAGTCATTTGGTAATGTATTAGAATTTGGTGTTGGTACTGGAAATTTAACAAATAAATTATTACTTGCTGGCCACACAGTTTACGGTATAGAACCGTCACGTGAAATGCGCATGATTGCAAAAGAGAAATTGCCGCAAGAGTTTTCGATTACAGAAGGTGATTTTCTTTCGTTTGAAGTTCCAAATTCAATTGATACCATTGTAAGCACCTATGCATTTCATCATTTAACAGACGATGAAAAAAATGTAGCGATTGCGAACTATAGTCAATTGCTAAACAAAGGTGGTAAAATAGTGTTTGCTGATACGATATTTGCAGATCAAGATGCATATGATAAAACTGTTGAAACAGCAAAACAAAGAGGTTTCCATCAGTTAGCAAACGATTTGCAAACGGAATATTATACACGTATTCCAGTCATGCAGTCTATTTTTGAAAACAATGGCTTCCATGTAACGTTTACGAGATTAAATCATTTCGTTTGGGTAATGGAGGCAACTAAGCAATAGAAAGAGGGATTAGATTGAGAATTGCTGTAATTGGAGCAATGGAAGAAGAAGTACGTATTTTACGTGACAAATTAGAACAAGCAGAAACAGAAACGGTTGCGGGTTGTGAATTTACGAAAGGACAATTAGCAGGACATGAAGTAATCTTGTTAAAGTCTGGTATTGGTAAAGTAAATGCAGCGATGTCAACGACAATTTTATTAGAAAGATATAAGCCTGAAAAAGTAATTAATACTGGTTCAGCTGGTGGCTTCCATCATTCTCTAAACGTTGGAGATGTAGTTATTTCAACAGAAGTTCGTCATCATGACGTAGATGTAACAGCATTTAACTATGAGTATGGTCAAGTACCAGGAATGCCTCCTGGATTCAAGGCTGATGAAGCATTAGTTGCATTAGCTGAGAAATGTATGCAGGCAGAAGAAAATATTCAAGTTGTAAAAGGTATGATTGCAACAGGTGATTCATTTATGAGTGATCCGAACCGCGTTGCAGCAATTCGTGATAAATTTGAAGACCTTTATGCAGTAGAAATGGAAGCAGCAGCTGTTGCACAAGTATGCCACCAATATGAAGTTCCGTTTGTTATTATTCGTGCACTTTCTGATATTGCTGGTAAAGAATCAAATGTTTCATTTGATCAATTTTTAGATCAAGCAGCTCTTCATTCTACAAACTTTATCGTAAAAGTACTAGAAGAGTTAAAGTAATGTAACAAAAAGGCAACTGTCTCATATAAAGAAAATACATACAGTTGCCTTTTCTTTATTGGCAAATAAGGGGGAGAACACGATGAATGTATATCGTGGAGTTCATGAGTTGATTGGTCATACGCCAGTTGTAGAAATTACTCGTTTTTCACTTCCAGAAGGGGTCCGTTTATTTGCAAAGCTTGAATTTTATAACCCAGGTGGAAGCGTTAAGGACCGTTTAGGAAGAGAATTAATCGAAGATGCGCTAGAAAAAGGGCTTGTTACCCAGGGTGGAACAATTATTGAACCGACCGCTGGAAATACTGGTATTGGACTGGCACTTGCAGCGTTACAACATGATTTACGCGTTATTGTTTGTGTACCAGAGAAATTTAGTATTGAAAAACAAGAATTAATGAAAGCGCTAGGCGCAACGGTCGTGCATACACCAACTGAGCAAGGAATGACCGGTGCAATTGCAAAAGCAAAAGAATTAGTAAATGAAATACCGAATTCATACTCTCCAAGTCAGTTTGCGAATGAAGCAAACCCGCGTGCTTATTTCAAAACACTAGGTCCTGAACTTTGGGATGCACTGAACGGAGAGATTAACATATTTGTTGCAGGAGCAGGAACTGGTGGTACATTCATGGGGACTGCATCTTATTTGAAAGAAAAAAATGTAGATATAAAAACGGTTATTGTGGAACCAGAAGGATCCATTTTAAATGGTGGTAAAGCTGGTTCGCATGAAACAGAAGGGATCGGCCTTGAATTCATCCCGCCATTTTTGAAAACATCTTATTTTGATGAAATTCATACAATTTCTGATCGAAATGCATTTTTACGAGTAAAGGAATTAGCGCGAAAAGAAGGACTGCTTGTTGGGAGCTCTTCAGGAGCGGCATTTCATGCAAGTTTACTTGAAGCAGAGCAAGCGGCGCCAGGTACAAATATTGTAACGATTTTTCCTGATAGTAGTGAGCGTTATTTAAGTAAAGACATATACAAAGGATGGGAATAAAAAATGAGAGCAAAGACAAAGTTAATTCATGGTATTCGCATAGGAGAACCTTCAACTGGATCTGTAAATGTACCGATTTATCAAACAAGTACGTACAAACAAGAAGCAGTTGGTAAGCATCAAGGATATGAATATTCACGTACAGGCAACCCAACACGTGCAGCTTTAGAAGAAATGATTGCAGTATTAGAAAACGGTCATGCTGGTTTTGCATTTGGTTCAGGAATGGCTGCTATTACAGCTACAATTATGTTGTTCTCAAAAGGTGACCACGTTATTTTAACAGATGATGTGTATGGTGGAACGTACCGCGTTATCACGAAAGTATTAAATCGCTTCGGTATTGAGCATACATTTGTAGATACAACCAACTTAGAGGAAGTTGTAGAAGCAATTCGTCCGAATACGAAAGCGATTTATGTGGAAACACCAACGAACCCATTACTGAAAATTACTGATATTAAGAAAATATCTACTCTTGCTAAAGAGAAAGATTTATTAACAATTATCGATAACACATTCATGACGCCATATTGGCAGTCGCCGATTACTTTAGGAGCAGACATTGTACTTCATAGTGCAACGAAATATTTAGGAGGTCATAGTGACGTAGTTGCAGGCCTAGTAGTTGTAAATAGCCCGCAATTAGCAGAAGACCTTCACTTTGTACAAAACTCAACAGGAGGCATTCTTGGCCCGCAAGATAGCTTCTTACTACTTCGTGGCTTAAAAACATTAGGAATTCGAATGGAAGAGCATGAAACGAATTCACGCGCAATTGCCGAGTTTTTAAATAATCATCCAAAAGTAAATAAAGTATATTACCCAGGTCTTGAGTCACATCAAAACCATGAACTTGCAACAGAACAAGCAAATGGATTTGGTGCTATTATCTCATTTGATGTAGATAGCGAAGAAACATTAAATAAAGTACTTGAGAAATTACAATACTTTACACTTGCTGAAAGTTTAGGGGCAGTAGAAAGTTTAATTTCTATCCCATCTCAAATGACACATGCATCAATCCCAGCAGATCGCCGCAAAGAATTAGGAATTACAGATACATTAATTCGTATTTCTGTCGGTATTGAAGACGGTGAAGATTTAATTGAAGATCTAGCACAAGCGTTAGCATAATAAAAATGCACTGCTAATATAAGGCAGTGCATTTTTATCACATCATTTTGTGAAATATTTCACAAAATAGACATACACAAATGAAATTATTTCATGTATATTAAGTTCATGAAATGTTACTCACGAACAATCTTGTGAAATGTTTCACAAACAATGAGGTTCATGTAGGAAAGCAACTCTATTTTTTTACGCTAATCGGGACTTATTATGACCTATAGGGTCTCATTTAGTCCACGATAGCAGAATAGGAGGAATTTACATGGTAGTCAAAGAGAAAGTTGTAAATGAAATGCAGGAAGTAAAAGAGATGATTGATACGTTAGTGAATAACGGTCGAAAGGCTTTACAAGCATTAGAAGGTTTTACACAAGAGCAAATTGACAACATTGTTCACGAAATGGCATTAGCAGGTGTGGATCAACATATGCCGCTTGCGAAGTTGGCTGTTGAAGAAACGGGTCGTGGTGTATATGAAGATAAATGTATTAAAAATATTTTTGCTACTGAATATATTTGGCATAGCATAAAAAAAGATAAAACAGTAGGGATTATTCACGAAGATCCTCATGAAGAAATAATAGAAATTGCAGAACCTGTCGGTGTAGTAGCTGGGGTAACGCCAGTAACGAATCCAACGTCGACAACAATGTTTAAAGCATTAATCGCGATAAAAACGAGAAATCCAATTATTTTCGCATTTCATCCTTCAGCACAAAACTGTTCCATTGCAGCGGCGAAAACAGTATATGATGCAGCGGTGAAGGCGGGGGCACCAAAACATTGTATTCAGTGGATTGAAAAACCTTCTGTCGAAGCAACAAAACAATTAATGAACCATGAAGGTGTTGCGCTTGTTTTGGCAACTGGAGGAGCAGGTATGGTGAAATCAGCTTATTCTACTGGAAAACCAGCGCTAGGTGTAGGTCCTGGTAATGTACCATGCTATATAGAGAAATCAGCGCATATAAAACGAGCTGTTAATGATTTAATTTTATCAAAAACATTTGATAACGGTATGATTTGTGCATCAGAACAAGCAATCATTATAGACAAGGAAATTTATGATGATGTGAAAACAGAAATGATTGCAAACAATTGTTACTTTGTAGCAGAAGAAGAGAGAAGAAAATTAGAAAAGCTAGTTATTAATGAAAATACATGTGCAGTAAATAGTGATATTGTAGGGAAATCAGCGCAGTACATTGCCGCATTAGTTGGAATTACTGTGCCTGAAAATACAAAAATGCTTGTAGCTGAAATACAAGGTATCGGAGCAGCATATCCACTATCTCGTGAGAAACTGAGTCCAGTATTAGCGTGTGTAAAAGCAAATTCATTAGAAGAAGGATTTACATATTGCGAAGAAATGTTAAACCTTGGTGGTTTAGGACATTCAGCAGTCATTCATTCTACAAATAAAGAAGTACAAAAACAATTTGGATTACGTATGAAAGCTTGCCGTCTTATTGTAAACGCCCCTTCATCACAAGGTGGAATCGGTGACATATATAATGGATTTATTCCATCACTTACGCTTGGTTGCGGCTCGTATGGGAAAAACTCAGTTTCTCAAAACGTAACAGCGACGCATTTATTAAATATAAAAAGGTTGGCAAATAGAAAAAAGAATATGCAGTGGTTCAAATTACCACCAAAAATTTATTTTGAAAAACATGCGACAGCATATTTAGCAAATATGCCTAACATTTCACGTGCATTTATTGTAACGGATCCAGGAATGGTTGAGCACGGATATGTAGATACGGTTACGCATTATTTACGTAAACATGCAAATGATGTAAAAGTCGAAGTTTTCTTTGAGGTCGAGCCAGATCCATCAGATGAAACTGTGTTTAAAGGTGCGGAAATGATGAGAAGTTTTAAGCCAGATGTAATTATCGCACTTGGTGGTGGTTCAGCTATGGATGCAGCGAAAGGGATGTGGCTTTTCTATGAGCACCCAGAAACAACATTCTATGGAATTAAACAGAAGTTTTTAGATATAAGAAAACGTACATGTAAATATCCGGAATTAGGAAGTAAGGCGCAGTTTGTTGCCATTCCAACAACATCAGGAACAGGATCAGAAGTGACACCATTTGCGGTTATTACAGATAAGAAAAATAATATAAAGTATCCGCTCGCGGATTATGAATTAACACCAGATGTAGCAATTGTTGATCCACAGTTTGTAATGACAGTACCACCACATGTAACAGCAGACACTGGTATGGACGTATTAACGCATGCAATCGAGGCGTATGTGTCTGTTCTAGCAAATGACTATACAGATGGATTAGCATTAAAGGCCATTGATCTCGTATTTAAATATTTACCAAGAGCATTTAAAGATGGAAATGACGAAGAAGCGCGAGAAAAAATGCATAATGCTTCTGCAATCGCTGGGATGGCATTTGCAAATGCTTTCTTAGGTATTAATCACAGCTTAGCACATAAAATTGGACCGGAATTTCATATTCCGCATGGGCGTGCGAATGCAATTCTTATGCCGCACGTAGTTCGCTATAATGCTATTAAGCCACGAAAACACGCGTTGTTCCCAAAATATGAGCACTTTGTAGCTGATGAACGCTATGCACATATTGCGAGAATGCTCGGGCTTCCAGCAGGCTCGACAGCAGAAGGTGTGGAATCACTCGTCCAAGCAATTATTGAGCTTGGAAAAAGCTTAAATATAAATATGAGTATTGCAGGACAAGGAGTTGCTAAAGACCAATTTGAAGAGGTTGTTGGATTATTAGCAGAAAGAGCTTTTGAAGATCAATGTACAACAGCTAATCCAAAATTACCTCTCATTTCAGAGTTGAAAGAAATTTATATGGAAGCATATAAAGGGGAGTAATGGTTATGAAAGAGTCGCAATAAAGCGGCTCTTTTTCATTTGGAAAACATCTCCCAGAATGGCTGTATTTACTGGTCTTTAAGTTTAATAGAATATGATACAGTGAAATAGGGGAGTGAGAATATAATGAAAGAATTACAAGGAAAAATAGAAGATTATACTCGGTTCGGACAAATCCTTCTCGCTGTAAGTACATTGTTAATGGTTGGCTTATTGATTCCGAATGGAGCAAAAGAAACAATACAATCTTTTGTTATGATGGGGAGCACCATTATATTTTTAAGTTTATCATTCTTTTTCTTTCAGCGTGTGAAAGTGATGCGAGATCAGTTAGAGGGAAATGAATGTGAGTAATATTATGAAATAGAGCACTACGAAAAGAACGAATCTTTTTGTAGTGCTTTTTGTTTTTGAAAAAATGTATGCGGTTTATATTGACAATGATAATCCTTATCAATTAAAGTAGAATAGTAGTTAATGATTATCATTATCAGTTAGAGGTGAAAGAATGAAAAAATCTATTACGCTATTCACAGCGATTTTATCTATTTTTTTCTTGTTAATAGGTTGCAATGCAAAGGGAGACGAAAAAGCATCTGCAACAAAAACAGAAAAAGGAAAAGAGAAAATCGAAGTTACCGACCTGTCAGGAAGAAAGGTAACATTCGATAAAGTGCCAGAGAGTTTTGCAACATTAAGTATGGGAGACATGAATATTATTCATGCTTTAGGCGGAAAAATAGTAGGTCGTCCGGATGCAAAAATAACTCTTCCAGAGGATTTAAAGAAAGTACAAGTAATCGGGAATGCACATCAACCGAATTTTGAGCAAATTGCTAGTTTAAAACCGGATGTACTTATTGCTAACAATGGGTTTCAAAAGAATGTTCCAACGGTTGAAGGACAAGGAACGAAAGTAATGATTTCTTCTGCGAATTCTGTACAAGATATTCAAAAGAATATTGAACTATATGGAACGATAATGAAGAAAGAAGATAAAGCAAAAGAACTTAATCAAAAAATTAATGATCAAATGAAGACATATGAGAAAAAGAGTGATGTGAAAGCACTGTTAGTATACGGAGCACCAGGTACTTATTTAGCAGCATTACCAACATCTTTATCAGGCGATATTTTAGAAAAAACAGGCGGGAAAAATATTGCAGCTGATTTTCCGGAAATGAAGGAATATCCGCAATATGCGCAGCTAAGTGTAGAACGTATTATTGAGGCAAATCCAGATGTGATTTATTTAATTACACATGGAGATCCAAATAGCGTTAAAAAAGCATTTGAAGGCGAAATGATGAAAAATGCAGCGTGGAAAAATTTAGATGCAGTAAAACAAAATCGTGTAGTTATTTTGCCACCAGACTTATTTGGATCAAATCCTGGAACAAAAGTTACAGAAGCAATGGACTTTATGTATAAAAGTATACAAGATGTAAGGAAATGATAAGTATGGAAAGTAGTGAAGTAGTAAGGGAAAAGGAACATCCTTTTGCGAAAAAAAGGTGGATAATAGCAGTTACTTTAGTTGTATTAGCGATTTTAGGTCTTTTTTACGGTCTTTTCGCAGGAAGCCTATCCTTTTCTTTACGAGATATTCTAACAGGGATACAAGATGAAGGTTCGACGGTTCATCGAATTGTATGGGACCTTCGTATACCGAGAGTGCTCGTTGGATTTATAGTAGGAACATGTTTAGCAGCATCTGGTGCACTGCTGCAAGGGGTTATGAGAAATCCTCTTGCAGACCCTGGTATTATCGGGGTTTCATCTGGAGCAGGCCTTGTAGCAATTGTAATTATGATTTTATTCCCTCAGCATATGGCATTTTTACCGCTCGGGGCATTTATAGGAGCTTTCATAACGGCGATGGTCATTTATGCTTTATCATGGCAAAAAGGGGCGCCGCCTTCAAGGATTGTCTTAGTAGGTGTATCAATCAATGCATTAATTGGTGCAGCGACGTCAGCGTTAATGTTATTACATAGTGACAAAGTACAATCGGTGTTACCGTGGTTAGCAGGTGGCATTGGTGGTGTAAGTTGGGCACATTTAAATATGATTATTTATTATGCAATATTCGCTATTATATTAGCCTTCTTTGGTATAAAGCATATTCGAGTATTAATGCTTGGAGATGAAATGGCGAAATTATTAGGTCATAACGTGGAGAGAAGCCGGTTTTATTTAATAGTAGTAAGTACACTATTAGCTGGAATTGCAGTTAGTGTTTCTGGTCTTATTGGATTTGTCGGTCTTGTTGTACCACATATGTTACGTTTATTAGTTGGAAATGACTATAAATATTTACTGCCATTATCATGCCTTGGCGGAGGGATATTACTTGTTTTCGCGGATGCGATAGCTCGAAGTTGGTTCGATCCAATTGAATTGCCTGTTGGTATTTTATTATCATTCTTAGGCGGTCCGTTCTTCTTATATTTAATTCATAGAGGAGGAAGACAACGTGATTTCCGTTAATAAAGTGTTTTACGCACATTCTGAAAGATTTCAAATGCAAAATATGAATGTACATATTAAAGCTGGGGAGGTCGTTAGTTTAATTGGACCGAATGGATCAGGGAAATCTACTTTGCTTCGTTTAATGGCAAGACTACTTAAACAAAGCGAAGGGGATATCATTTTAGATGGAAAAAGTATTCATATGATGAAAAGTGCCGATGTAGCGAAGCAATTAGCGATGTTACCACAAATGCATGATCATCAATTAGATTTAACAGTGAAAGAATTAATCGAATTTGGAAGAGGACCTCATAAATCATGGAAAGATCGCTTAAATAAAGACGATGAAGAAATTGTTGATTGGGCATTGTCTGTTACAAATCTTGAAGGGTATGAATATCGTCTTTTACAATCTTTATCAGGAGGGGAAAGACAACGTGCCTGGATTGCAATGACGCTAGCACAACGTACAAATGTCTTATTATTAGATGAGCCAACAACTTTTTTAGATATCGTTCATCAGTTGGAAGTAATGGAACTTGTGAAACGGTTAAACGAGGAGTTTGGCATGACAATTGTAATGGTTTTACATGATATTAACCAAGCGGCTCAATATAGTGATCGTTTACTCGTATTAAAGCGAGGGAAGCTTCAGTATGACGGTATACCAGAAGAAGTGTTATGTCATGAAATGTTTCAACGTGTGTTCGGCATAGAGGTAGATATTTTTCAAGGAAGCGACAAGCCATTTTTCACACCAAAACGAATTTCTAAAAAAGGAGGAGCAAGATGCGAACAGAAGAACGTATTACCACTGAGTTAGTAAGAGAATTTGTTATGGCAGCTCACGGAGATTTAGAAAAAGTACAAGAACTGTTGGCTGAATTGCCAAGCTTACTTCATGCCTCTTACAATTGGGGCGGATCAGATTGGGAAAGTGCGTTAGGAGCAGCAGCACATGTAGGTCGTAAAGATATTGCTCTCTATTTACTAGAAAAGGGTGCTCGAATGGACATTTTCGCGGCCGCGATGCTTGGAGAATTAGAAGTTGTACAAGCTATTTTAGTAGCACAACCAGAGGCATTGCGTGCATCGGGTCCACATGGTATTTCCCTTCTTCAACATGCACGAATGGGTGGAGAAAAAGCACAGCGTGTATTTGAGTACTTAACGGTGCTCTCTTAATGACCGCAAAGGTTCTTATGTGCGGTAAACTTTTCACTTTCATATAATTGAAAAGTTTACCGCCCGTTAGAACGGGATAAGTATCTAGTATATTTGAAAATCCTACACCCCCCTCAATTGTAGTTTTCTTTATGCTAGTTATGATATGGATGCAGTAGACAATATTTGTCTACTGTCTTTTTTTAATCCTTTATAGATTGAATATTCTGTATTTAGTCATTAGTTCATTTATCCCACTATTTGTGGGCAGTAAGACTCCCACCTCAAAATTCAGCTAGAGAAAAAAGTTAGGCGGGAGGTCCACTGTCCGTAAATATCCGATTGGTGAAGGCTAATAATCAGTGAGGATGAACAAAAGCCCCCACTGATTAAAGTTTCACTTTATAATAGATAGTAACATTTAGTATACATACAAAACATGAGCGTGTAGTTAAGTACAAATTCGTGGAAAGGAGTGCAGAGATGTTTCATACAGATCGTTTACAAATTCGCAAATACACAATGGATGATTTGCAGTTCTATGCTTCGCTATGGGGAAATGAGAAGGTAATGCGCTATATTGGAAATGGGACGTTAAAAACATATATGCAATGTAAAAAAAGTTTGGAGGAGTGGGTAATTCCTAGCTATAAAAACGGTCTTGGTTTATTTGTATTGATTGAAAAGGAAACGGGAATACGAATTGGTCATGCAGGGTTAGTAAAGCAGCAGATAGATGGAAAAGAGGAAATTGAAATTGGTTATTGGTTATCACCTCAGTATTGGGGAAAAGGGTATGCGAAAGAAGCAGCGGCAGCATTTCGAGACTATGGTTTCCAAGCATTAAGAATGAATAAATTAATTTCTCTTATTAATCCGGATCACCCCGCCTCAATCTTTGTTGCTAGAAAAACAGGGCTTAGTTATGAGAAA
The DNA here is from genome assembly GCF_038005545.1 of Bacillus sp. FSL M8-0063. NCBI lineage: Bacteria > Bacillati > Bacillota > Bacilli > Caryophanales > Bacillaceae > Bacillus > Bacillus sp. FSL M8-0063. The sequence goes on along the minus strand of NZ_JBBOTJ010000001.1, from coordinate 3,881,985 downwards.
ACAACTTCATTTCATGGGATGGACGTTCTCGTTTATTCCATTAAACGCGTAGGATGAAAAAAGGTAAATTGCATCTTTTGAAGAATGGTATATAAAAATAAAGGGGGGATTACATGTATATTTATCATAATGGCCTTATTATTCGTGAGGGAACGAATGGTGTGCCAGCATATGCAATTAAAACTTTATTCGAAGATGCTGGTTGGAGTAATGATAATATCCCTTCTTGGCAAATTGAAAAATTCACGATAGCATTTGAAAATTCAACATGGGCATTCACAATTTGGGATGAAGAAGAGATGATTGCGATGGTTAGAGTCATTTCTGATGGAATCATGATCGCGAACATAGTAAATTTAGTTGTGAAATGTGAATATAGAGGGAAGGGATTAGGTAAGAAACTTGTCGCTCTTTGTTTGCAAAAGTTGCCACATGGAGACTGGTTTGCACATACATCTGCGAGTAATTTTGATTTTTATAGAAGTTGTGGTTTTGAGGTGAGAGAGTTATCGAGAAATGGAACATGTGCGTACTACGGGTATCAAGTAGCAAAAAAAGATGGGCACCGATAAAAATAAGATAGTGTAAAAAAGGATCGCTATTTTAATAATATAAACTGAACTGAGACTCATTTTATGATAAAATAAAAGAAAATTCTGTTTATTAAACGGGGGATAAAAATGAATGTAAAAGTTGGGGATGTATTTAAATACGAAAGAAGATTTACTGAGGAAGAGGTTTTTGAATTTGCAAATATTACAGGAGATAAAGGTAGGCATCATATGGAATATGATGAAAATGGACGTTTAATGGTTCATGGTTTATTAACTGCTAGTATTGGAACGAAAGTAGGAGAAGAATTACATTACATAGCAAGAGAATTAGTAAGTGAGTTTATTAGACCGGTTTTTACAGGAGATACGATCACTTGTGAATTAACTTTAACAAATATTGAACAGATGGAAGGATATAAAAAGGTTTCAATCGAGTCAGTTTATCGCAATCAACATGAAAAGACTGTACTAGTTGGGACAAGTTATGGAGTTATAAGGGGATAAAAAAGAAGCCTGATTTACAGGCTTCTTTTTTATTTAATAAACACGTTTTCGATTTTCTGCATGACTAGAGATGAGTAATAATGCAGTTTCTTCTCCTATATTACGAACAATATGAGGAACACATGCATTCCAAGAGAAAGAATCACCTTCTTCTACAATTGCAATATCTTCTCCATGTTGAACTTCTAGTTTTCCGCGTAATACAAGGTGACATTCTTCCCCTTCATGGGCATTTGGTATATTTTCTTTCGGAAACCCAGCAGGAATTTCCACGAGATTTAGGCGAAGGCCACCTTGCTCCGCAACATGTTCAATTCTTTGTTCATCTTTTCCGTATACACTGTATTTACGCTCTCCCTTTTTGACAACTTTCAACCGATCTTTTTGTTCTAATAATAAATAGGGAAGGGGAACGTTTAAAAAATTGGAGATTGTTTCTAAAGTTGAGATAGATGGTGATGTTTTATTATTTTCAACCTGACTCATAAATCCTTTAGAAAGACCTGTTCCCTCACAAATTTGTGCGATTGTTATGCCTCTACGTTGACGAATTTCACGTATTGCAGAACCAATATTCATAAAATCAAGCTCCTTTTTGTAAACAACTATTTGTATCATAGCAAAAAAAATATATTTTTTCCCAGTGAAAATGAATTGACGAATAAAAAAAATTAGTGTATGTTTTGTAATGTGAATAAAAGTTTTGTATAAGAAAACTATAAAGGAGAGAATGAAATGAATCAACATATCGGTAACTTAATTATTCGTATCGTGTTAGGGGTAACGTTCTTTATGCACGGTTTAACAAAATTCCAATCGGGGATTGACAATATTGCAGGGTGGTTTACAAGCATTGGTTTACCAGGAGGTCTTGCATACGGTGTAGCAACAGCGGAAGTAGTTGGTGGTATATTGTTAATTCTAGGTTTAGGTGTAAGATATATTGGATTATTATTTGCACTTGTAATGGTTGGAGCAATTGTAAAAGTAAAATGGTCAGCTGGTTTATTAGGAGATGGAAAAAATCCTGGCTTCGAATTAGAACTTGCATTGTTAGCAATGGGTGCGTACTTATTTGTTGCGAAAGCAGACGGTTTTGTAGATAATTTCTTAAAAGAGAGAATGTTAAAGAAGAACTAAATTAAATGGGGGGCTAACAAGATGAGTTTTCAACTTCATCCCGACACAACACTTGATGTTGTTCATTTATATGTATCAAATATAAAGAAATCACTAGAGTTTTATACAGAAGTACTAAGTATGAAAGTACTAAAAGAAGATGAAATGGTTGTTACATTTGGGAATGAAAATAACGAACCACTCCTTATTATTGAAGAAAAGAAAGAAGCTCTACCAAAGCAAAGAGGGAGAACGGGGTTATATCATTACGCAATCTTATTACCAAGCAGACAGGATTTAGCGAATATTCTTCGTCATCTTGTAGAAATGGTATATCCACTGCACGGCGGAGCCGACCATTACTTTAGTGAGGCCCTTTATTTAGCTGATCCAGATGGAAACGGGATTGAAATTTATCATGATCGCCAAAAAGAAGTTTGGCGTGATGAGAATGGAGAACTACCATTTGTTAGTAACCCGTTAGCTGGTGAAGAACTATTACAGCAAGGAAGTACATGGAATGGATTTCCGGCGGGTACTGTGATGGGACATATTCATCTCCATGTAGCTGATTTGGAAGAAGCGAAACGTTTCTATGTGGATGGTCTTGGTTTTGAAGTAACAATCCCAGCTCGTAATGGAGCGTTGTTCGTATCGGCAGGTGGCTATCATCACCATATCGGTTTAAATACGTGGCAAGGTGAAGAAATACCGCCGCAAATGCCAAATTCCGTCGGCTTGAAATATTTCACAATTGTACTAGCGGATGAAAAACAAAAAGAGCAAGTATGTGAAAGCTTAAAAAATATTGGCAAAGTCGCTACGTACAAAGATGGAATATTACAAGTTGAGGACCCATTTGAACATTGTATTCATTTCAAAATAAAAGGAGAAGCCTAAAAAAGGCTTCTCTTTTTTTACTTTCTTATAATTGCTTTTTCGTTTTGTAAAAATAGTTCATCAAACTGCTTTGCAAGCTCAAAATCTAGTTTCGTTAAACCTTTTGCATTCCAAGATGACAAAGTAATAATGACTGCTTTATACTGGATAAGGATAAATGGATGGTGATTACGTTCTTCTGATAGTTTGGCGGCTTCAGAGACAAATTCGACTCCTTTTAAGTAGTCGGAAAACATATATTTTCGTTCAATCCATTTTTCATCTTTTACTATCCATTTATCCACCTTGAATAATTCCCCTTGAACTTCTTCTTCAGTTAATCGCAGCATCATTTTTCACATCCTTTACATGCAGTAGTGCAAGACCATTGTTAATAAGGCGTGTTACAGCTTCGTCAGTTGTGAAAGTAGAAAGTTTTTGTAATAATGCTGCTGATGTTTCGTGCCCTTTGTTATGCTCTAAAAGTAATTCTAATATTTCAAGGCGAAGCAGCCATTCTTTCGGATAAAATTTATTTAATACCTCTTGAATTGCTACTAATTGATCGACATGTGCGTCGTGTAAAATACCTCCACCTCGAATATCACGAACTGTTTGATACATACGATCCAGCTCAGTTAATGCAAGAGGTGCTGGAGTTTCCTCTATTTCCTCATCAATTGGGAAAAATGATGCTGCATCTGCTGCTCCTGGGAATACTGAAATGATTTGTGAGCCAACAGCCATATCAAATGCGCCCCATGAAGCATCAAATAATACGCGGGCGTTATAAGTAACAGTGCAATCGATAAAGGAAATAAGAGCAATTTTCTTATCATTTTTTATAATATCTGTTACTTTTCCTTTTACATGAATACCACTTGCAAAAGTAAATTCAGCAATGTTTCCAATTGTAATTCCTAATGATTGTAGTTGTTCATCTGTACAATTTTCTAATGCAATATTTTCAGTGAGTAATCCAATTGGTGTTCCAAAGCCGTCACTGTGTACAGATGTAGAATGATTCGCTAGTTGTTTATTATGAATTGCTAATGCAGTTGGCGAATTTGTTCGCATGTAAATCACTTTACCTGCATCGTTTTCAATTGTCTCGCTGAATGTACCTGTAATCTGTAATCCACTAGTTAGTTCAGCGGTTGCATAGTTTTCAGAGCGAATCGCTTTTTCTAAACCTTCCTTTCCACCTGTTTTAAAGGCCATCGTTTCAGCAAATGTCTCAAGTGCTTCAGTCAGCTCTTCAAATGATTCACAAACAAATAGTTGTGGTTGCATTTTTGTTACGTCATAAGTTGTACCTGTACATGCCTCGATAGAGAATGGAACCTTTTCTACAGCGTCTGTTAAGCAATGTTTGCTTTCGCCAACAGAAGAAAGGAGACCAGCACCATATATTTTTGGAGCATCTATATTTCCGATTAATCCATATTCTACTGTCCACCAGAAAAGACGTGAAATTTGTTCAGCTTCTGATAAACCAGAAACTAACTTTTGTTTTTCAATTACAGTATTTTCAGCAGCGGCAACTTCGTCAGGAGTAGAAGTAGGGCTTTCTTTTACGATTGTTAATGTACGAACAGCTTCAAAAGCATCATGTTCTTCTTTTGTAGAGAAAGCTTTCGCACCAATTTGTCCAAAGCGTTTCACATACTTCGCATATGTAGGATCCAGTAAAATAGGTGCGTGTCCTGCTGCTTCGTGTACGATATCTGGAGCTGGTGTGTACTCGATATTTTCTACTTTCCGAATATCTGTTGCGATTGGTAGTAAGCCGTGTCCTTGGAAATCAAAGAATGCTACGCCAGGAATAAGTCCATCAATTGTTACAGCTCCCCATCCGCTTGGTGCTAAACAGTCATTCATTTCTTCTACCTTTGGAATTGCATCTATATTTATACCAGATGATTGTAGTCCGTTCACATAGGCTGGATGAGCAACGTCTTTTAAGAAACTATGATTTTGTCTCATAATGTAACGCCAAACAGCGTGATTCACCGGTGTATATTGATCATAATGCTGCGTGGATACGAATGGTTTTAAATGCGATGGAATTTCTGTTTTCTTTGTCATTTAGACATCCTCCTTGTTTTTTATAAAATTGAATATTGGTTGGGTATAGCTGGAACCACCACCTTTCAAAATTGTAAGCGCTTATAAAATTTTATCATAAGATTCGGAATTATTTAACATTTGTTTCTGTGAGAAATAGAAAAAGCCCCTATCGGAAAATCCGATAGGGGCGAAAGAATCGCGGTACCACCCTATTTGTAAGTGAAAACATACTTACATCTCAATTAATGATAACGGAAAAACTCCGTCTTTTCCTTCATGCGTACAAGCACTACGAAAAAGAAGCTCCAGAATTGTAATTCATACTTATATATGTGCTAATTTCCACCGACCATTAGCTCTCTGTAACAGGGATATAAGATATTACTGCGATTCTTTCAACGCGTATATATGAAATTGTGCAAAAGGGAAGGACGCAAAAAAGCCCCTATCGGAAAATCCGATAGGGACGATAAAAATCGCGGTACCACCCTAATTGTAAACAGAAAAATTGTTTACCACTCACTTTAAGATAACGGAAAGATCCGTCTTTCTCTTCATGCATTATGTGCACTACGGGAAAGAAGCTCCAGAATTGTAATTCACGCTTGTATATGTACTGATTCGCACCAATCATCAGTTCTCTGAGACAGGGATATAAGTCGCTACTAGTATTCCTTCAAAGCCGATATATAATTCGTTCAACTAAACTATGTTTCGTATTATAAAACTATTTTTAAAAGATTGTCAACAATAATTTTATCCCGCTATTTGTGGGCAGTAAAATTCCTACCTCAAAATTTGGCCGGAGCAAAGAAGTTAGATGGAAGCCTTACTGCCCGTAAACGTCCGATTGGTGAGTGCTGATTAAAGTTTCACTTTATTTCACTTCTAAATCAACATTTAAATTAGTCGTATTTCCAGCTGCATCGGTTGCAACGATATGAATGGTATTCTTTCCTTCTTGTAATTGATTACGATCGAAATAAATTTCGTAGTTTTTCTCCCAAGTGTTTAGGAATGCACTCTCCCATACACCATTTCCGTTAATTTCATATTGCATTCTTACTGGAATACCAGGTGCAATCCAACCAGATTCTGTCATCCAATCTAGTAGAATATCATCAACTTTCCCTCTAATTATGAGATTTTCTTGATCAATTTCGTGTGTTAACTTAGGTGCTGTTCGATCGATAAATACAGCTCCTGTTTGTTTTGTTTCTCCACCAGAGTTAGAAGCAACAGCTTCGATTTGATATAAGCCATCAGGCAATGGAGATCCGTCCTTTCTTGTACCATTCCATTTGAAAGATTTATAACCAGGTGTTTCGTTTTTGCCTTGGTATACCATGCCTTGATATGTCACACGGTCTTTCGTAATTAAATTAGCATGAAACGCTATATCCTCAACAGGTGTAACTAAATAGTAATTGATTAGGTTGTCATCTAGTATGTTGTCATTATTTGGACTGAAAGTAGAATTAACGATTTCAACGCCATCGATACGCTTGTATTCTTTCGGATCAATACTAAATGTAAATGGGATACGCATTTCTTCAGTTTTACCTTGTTCTTTTACATACAGATTTCCTGTATATACACCTTGTGGTAAGGAGCTATCCACAGTAATAGTAAAAGGCTTTTCGATGTTACTATTTGGTTTTAAACTAATTGAAGAAGGGAAAGAAGTCTGGATTTTTGTTTTTGTATCTAGTAATTCAATACGAGTTGAAAAGTTTTTCTTTTTGTTAGAAAGATTTTGTAACGTAATATTTTGTGTTAGTTTCACTTTGCCGCTATTTGGCTTAATAAGACCGAAACTTACATTGTTCGGTTTCACTAATGCATCTGTTTGGGCTGCTTTTGGAATGTTAATTAAACCTGATCCTTGTGCCATGATAGGATATGTATTTTCATTGACATCCTTTAATGTTTTTGCAGTGTTGGCAAGAGCAGATTTCAATTGTTCTGTCGTCCAATCAGGATGCATTTGACGCAGTAAGGCAACGGCTCCCGCTACTTGCGGAGCAGCCATACTTGTTCCGTTGTGAGATTCATAGCCACCTCGTGGTACTGTGCTTGTAATCTTTACTCCAGGTGCAATAACATCAGGTTTTATAAGCCAACTTCCTTGTGATGGTCCTCTTGAGCTGAAGTTACCAATCAGTTCGGTTTTGTTTGGTTGTCCAATCTTTATATTTTTCTTTCGTTTTGTAATTAAAGTTTTCAACTCTTCGCCATTTGTATTTGATAGCTGCATAACCGGAAGAGCTACATCTTCACGTCCAAAATATTCGGGCATAATATTAATTTCTTTTTCATTAGAAATTAGTAGTACCCCGATAGCGCCAGCTTGTTTCGCGTGTTCTGCTTTTACTAATGTGCTTGAAGTTCCTTGTAAGACAAGGGCGAACTTACCCTTCACATCTTGTTTAGCATAATCGCTCGAATTACCGTAGCCAACATAGACAAGTTGAGCATCGTTTCCAACTTGGAAATCTGCGTTTGATAACGGTAATCCTTGGTAAGATTTATTAGAACCAGCTACTTGGAATGTCGGGAATGGAATAGAAACAGTAGATGCACCAACAGAGATGACACTACTAGCATTACCAGGAGCATCAACAGACCAAGGCTTTGGTCCATCGTTTCCATTTGAAACGACTGCAGTAACACCAAGTTTTGCTGCGCGTTCTAACATCATTGTTACAGGTTGATCAGGGACATTCAAATCTTGACCGAGAGATAGATTTAAAACATCTGCACCATCTTGAATAGCGCGCTCAATACCTTGAATAATATCATCGGTCGTGCCAGTACCACCATCATTCATGACACGGTAAGCGAGTATAGAAGCGTTCGGAGCAATCCCCTTTATTTTTCCGTTACCAGCAATAATTCCAGCTACATGAGTGCCGTGGACATTTCCATCCATCGGATCGTTATCCTCATCGACTGTATCATATCCACCGATATAATTTGCTTGTAAGTCAGGGTGTGTATAGTCTACACCTGAATCAATAATAGCGACTTTCATTCCTTTTCCATCAAGTGGTTTGCCAGTTGGATCTTTTAGTTTCCAAGCTTCAGGTGCACCGATTGTCGGTCCGCCAATATTTGGCGCTTCTTCTTTAGTAGCGCTTTTTGCTGTTTCATGCAATTTATATGTTAAGTTCGGATAAACAGCTTTTACTTCGGGTAAAGAAGCTAAAGCAGCAACTTGATCTCCTGGGATAGAAATAGAAAATCCAGAAAATAGTGTACTATACGTTTCTTTTATCTTTGCTTTTGGTGCTTTTTCTTTAATTTTCTTTGTTGTATCCTCTTGTGCCTTTTTTAGTTGTGCATGGTATGATTGCACATTGCCGTTTTTTAAATCCGGAGCATGCTGAATGTTACTTTGTGAAGCGAGCGGAGCATGTTGCAATTCTACAATGACTGAAATTTCTTTTGATGTTTTTGTTTCAACATTTTGCGCGATTTTGTTTTCTCCCCATTGTTCAATATTCACTTTTAATTGTGGACTAAATTGCTTCTCCTTTTGCAGCGATTCAGCATGTGCGCTTAAAGCTCCAAAACTAGAAAAGACGAGCGCCATACTTAATAGTGTAGACGTAGTTTTTTTCATTGAAACTCCCCTTAATAAAAAGTGCCAATATTCCGAAAATTTATCTTGCATTTTTGTTCTGAAATATAAAACCGAATGTTGGCTAAACTATACTTTCGACATAATTCATACCAATCCTCTTTGAATTAAAAATTTCTTGGGAAATGTTTTGGGATTATGTCGAATGGCTAATATTCAGCGAGGAAAGCCCATCATCCACTGAGCATGAATCCACAAAAATTGTGCAGTAACTGTCAATTAATGCAGGGTGAAGTTCGCATATAGTAAGCGGAATATGAGGAATGCTATAAGAAAAATGGAGGGACGTATGAAAAAAATTATCGTGAGTAGTAGCGTGGTTTTGTTTGTTTTTTTATCTTCAATTTTTAGTACTAGTGCGGAACATAATGGGGTGAAAGTTGCTTTTATTCGTCATCATGATCTTTGGATTAAAATTGATGGAAAAGAAAAACAAATAACAAAAGGCGAGTACATAACAGGGCCGAAATGGTCTCATGATGGAGAATGGATTTCTTATGCTAAAGGAAACAAGAAAAACACCTTGGAATTGTACCGATTGGAAGATGGAAAGAAAGTTAGGCCATTGCAATCTGAAGTATCGAATTATCAATGGTCACCGAAAGAGAATATAATTGCATTTGTATTTATGAATACACTAAATACGTTTGATGTCAAAAAAAAGAATACAGATTTTGAAAATGTATCGGCTGGTGTAGGTGATTATGCATGGTACCCTGATGGAAAGAAGTTTCTTGTATCCTCTGAAGCACACTTAATTCCAACAGGTTGGACAGGAGCTCAGCTATATGAAGTGCAAAAAGATGCACATATGAATCCTCACAAAATGAAGCATTTGTATGCATTACCAAATGAACATGATGATTTTCTAGCGCTAGTTGCAAGTGGGTTTGAGTGGTCACCAGATCAAAGGTGGATTTCATTTTTAGCGGTACCGACAGCTTCATGGTCAGCTGATAGTAATACGCTTTGCTTAGTTCGAGCAGATGGCAGTCGATTTGAAAAGGTAGATCAAATGCTATTAAACACCCAATGGGTCAAATGGGCGCCATCCAACAATATATTAGCCTATATTGAAGGAAGCGGGAGAGTTGCGTTAGAGAATAAGCATTTAAAAGTAAAAGAACTGCCTGCACTTCAGCAGAACACATTTACGCCGAAAGGATATGTCGATTGGGATTTTGCATGGAAGAACGATAAAGTAATAATCGTTTCACGAGCAAAAGAGGCAGGGATAGAAACGCCACCAGAAAAAAGGCCACTACCATCTTTATATGAGATCGATAGTACAAGCGACGAACAATATCAAATCACAAAGCCAGCTCATAAGCAAGGTGATTATCATCCGATCTTCATGAGGAAGAGCAATCAATTAATATGGATACGTTCAGACCGTAAGAAAGCCAATGTATGGATTGCCAATAGTGATGGAAAACAGGAAAAGAAGTGGATTGAAAATATAGATGTACCAGAATGGTATTATGAGAAATGGAACTGGGAAAATGTTATCTCGGTGAAAGAAGAATAAAAAACGTGCCTAAAAAATAATTTTAGGCACGTTTTTTTATTGTTATTTATGAGTTTTATTCGGCTTTTTCTTCGCTGGGTTTCCGTTCCCCTGACGCTTTCTGTTTTGTTCATCTTTTGCTTGTTTTTCCTGTAGTGTATCTAAAAAGTCATTCGAGTTACCCATTTTTATATCGCTCCTTTCATTTCGTCCTAATTACTATAACCATTTCGGAGGATAATCATGAAATAAAAGTTAAGCACTTAGTTTTCTTCGAAAATATACGTAAAATATGCCATACGTAATAAATAGCATAAATAAAATTTGTAACTCTACATTTTCTTTTAAAATAGTTGCCACAGAAGATGGTAAGTAAGGTGATGTATTGCTTGTTCCTACACCTAACCATTTGTTTAAGAGGTTAATGGTACAAAACATAAAAACACCAGACCAGCTTGCTGTAATTGCTTTCTGTTTAATTTTTGTTTCACGTTCATCATCTGTAATCCAAGGATTAGCAGTTTTATCACTATTAAAAAATCCATTTATGTATCCCCATATGATCATTCCGATAAAGGCGATAATCCATTTCATATTTGTGATTCCCCTCTCTCTTGTAAAAAGTATTTGACACAATTAATTGTAATGTTTTCCAATTAATTATGTCGAATGTTTTTTACATACCAGTTTTTCATATAGCAGGAATAAAGAATGAGATAGGGAAGAAATGTGTAAGAGGATTTCATAGTGAGAGGAGGCTGGATATGAAACTCGTCTTTGTTCGGCACGGTGAAGGAGAACATACAAAAGATTTGCCGTCAAGTTTACAAGTGTTGCATCCACCATTAACGGATGAGGGAAAGAATCAGGCTAAATGCATTCAATTCGATGTACCATTACAGGAAACGGATATATTAATTGCCAGCCCTACACTTAGAACTTTACAAACGGCGGCAATATGGAGTGCGAAAGTATCTTGTCAAACAATTGTCCATCCATATGTATCCCCACGTATTTTTCCTTATCGAGATGGAGCGAAAACATTGCCATGTGATTACATAGTAGATCAGGGAATGATAGCAGATTTATTTCCACATTTTTCGATAGAGAAAAGTACAAATAAGCAGTTATGGACGGAAGGTATAAATACTATTTCAGAGAATCGTTTTCAGCAAATAGCAGATGAATTTCTTCTTTGGTGCTATGAGCTAGGCGCTGAAAGAATTTGCATTGTATCTCACGACGGGATAATTACAGCGTATAGGCAATATGTACAGAAAGTCGTTTTAACTAGATCTGATTTTTTGCAAGAAACGGGTATATATGAAATGGATCTATCCCTTAAAAGTTTGATGGATGAGATCTAATGATAGGATGGAGGGTGTATGTTGAATGTTGCATTAGTAGTTGGTTTTAATTCGGATTTAGAGGCGCAATCAATCCGAGCATCGCTTGAATATTTTGGGGCAAAAGTTGTAACATACTGGATTGGTAGACCGAGAGAGTTCATTAATATTCTTTCTGGAAAGGGTTTATATAACGATATCGATTATGTTATTTTTTGCTTTCATGGTGAGGAAGGAAAGTTTGTCATGGAAGAGTTAGGTGAAGATATATATGAACAAGATGAACCGAGGGGATACTTTGGTGCAGCAGAAATTTATAAATATGCAAAATTGCATAATACACATATTGTAAATAGTGGGTGTACGTTAGGGGAGAGAAAACTAGCAGAATCTTTCTTACGTAGTGGGGCGAAATCGTATATTGGATCGATAGATTATGTAGATGGGAATGCAGCACTTATGCTTACAATACGCTTATTTTATGGGCTTATTAACCATGAAAAAACGTTAGAAGATGCTTTTCAAGAGGCGAAATTAATCGATGAGGAGACACATACATTTCAATTATATAAATAGTAAAAAACGCCTTTATTCTATATTCGAATATAGGCGTTTCACATTTAACTCACATTTTTTTTACATTTTCTTCAATGAAAATGATTATCACCTATGGTATGATATGTTCAAGTTTTTACAGGTAAAAAAAGTTACTATATAAACGTTAGTTTTTAATGTTTCATACACATGTCACAAATTATTCGTAATTAACATTTGAAAAATAAGTAACTAATGTTATTATATTATCTGTAACTAACTTAATTACAACTTTAGGAGGAAGATATGGTTATTCAATTTTTAAGAGAAAACAAAGCAGTTTCTTTTGTGTTGGCAATAATTCGAGTGTATCTTGGTTACACATGGTTAATGGCTGGAATCGGTAAACTACAAGGAAAAGGATTCGATGCAACTGGTTATTTACAAGGTGCAATTGAAAAATCTAAAGGAGCACAACCGGCTGTTCAATCTTGGTGGGCATCATTTTTACAAGATTTCGCAATTCCAAACGTTGATCTATTTAATACACTTGTAACGTGGGGAGAAATTTTAGTTGGAATTGGTTTAATTGTAGGCTGTTTAACAAAAACAGCGGTCTTTTTCGGTCTTGTAATGAACTTTTCCTATATGTTTAGTGGGTCAATTGGTGTAAACCCTGAAATGGTTATCCTATCAATGTTTGTTCTAGTCTCTGGTATGAACGCTGGTAAATTTGGAATAGATGGTTTCATTATTCCGAAAGTATTAGGATCAAAAACTCAAAAACGCCAAAAGCAAGCTGCTTAATATATGAAAGCGGGTATCTCAAAATGAGATACCCGCTTATTTTATTTTTCAACTTTATTGTTCTTAAAGAAGTCTTTTACATACCCTACAAATTCTTGTGGCTCTTGACGAAATGGTGCATGATAACCTTTTTCGATAATATGGAAAGTACTATTTTTTAAGAATTGATGATACGTTTCTCCTTCTTTCCAAGAAACGCTACTATCATTTCTTCCCCATATAATTAAGGTTGGTTGTGTAATTTCATTTGCATTGATTTGAAGACGTCTAGGCCATAATTTCATTTTATTGTAATGCTCTTCATCATTACGCTTGGATTTTACTTTGCCCTCATCATAATCTGCAATAGTAGAAACGGTATTTAAATCAGTCGATAACTGTGGTTTTGGTGAGCCTTGTTTATTAACGAATGTATGAGGACCGCCTGTAGCATCAGTTAAAATAAGGTGGGTAACGGCTTCAGGATATAAATACGTTAAATTAAGAGAAATTTCTCCGCCCATTGAGTGTCCCAGTATTGCAAACGAATCATAACCTAGTTTTTTCATTAGTTTATAATACAAATTTGCATGGGTTGGGAAAGAATAGTAAAAATCCATTGGCTTAGATGAGCGCCCGAATCCTAAAGCATCTACAGAAATAATTGTATGATCTTTTGCTAAGTCTGAGTAAATCTTTTGAAAACCATCTGATGATCCACCAAATCCATGGATCATAAGTAAAGGTGGTTTTTCATTACCAATCTTTTTAAAGTAAATGGTTTGACCATCTATTTCTACCATTTTTTCCTCGGTAGCTAGTTTCGCTGTAAGTGTATTTTTAACTTGTTTTACTTGTTCTACTGGCTTTTTTGCTGCACTACATCCTACTAAAAGTGTAAGAGTAAGACAACCTACCATAAAATAGCTAAATCGCTTCAATGAGGTGTCCCCTTTCTAACATAACGCTGTGTCTATCATAGCAAATAGCATATTACGATTTCCAGGAAGTTGGCTACCATTTTTCATCATAAGAGGTGAAAGAAGCGTTTCTTGGAAATTTTCTGTTTGAAGAAATTTACGAAATGAAAATTGTGAATGTGGGACATCGATCCTTACTGTGCCATTCCAACACTCGCAGATCTTCTTGAATAATTGAATAGCATCCTTCTCTTGTTTTGCGATAAGTGGAGTGACGCATAATATATTACCTTTTTGTATACATAAGGAAAAAGCTTCTATACAGTTATTTCTCTCAATTTTAAAAGAGTGTATGGCTCTTGGTAATAGTAACGAGTAAAGTAGAGAGCGATTAACACCAGTTACGATTTGATCGAGAGAAGTGAGAGACAAAAGGTCTTTTTCTTTTACTTGTTGTGTATGAGCAATATGTGTCTTAGTAGTTTGTTTTTCAAAACGATGAATCGTTGTTACTGTGTGAAATTCGCATGATGTATAAAGAGGCTCGCCAGCTTTTGTTGCAATAAGTGCAATTGGTTGTTTTGGGAGAGTGTGTTCTAAGCAACGATTTAGCAAAATACGCCCGATGCCTCGGCCTTGAAAATTAGGATGAACGATTAACATGCCAATAGTAGAAAAACTATCTTTAAAAGGAAATACTCCTCCAGCTGCAATCAGTTTATTTTCATGCATATAACCGATAAGTGTGCCGAGAGAAAGATACATTTCAAATTGTTTTTTCATAAATGCTTTATCTTGTAACCATCCAATAGTTTTGCAAAGGTCGAGTAAATCAAAAATAAAAGTTTCATCTAGCTTTATTGTTTTCATAAATGTTCACCACTTTTCTATTAATTTTCATAAAAGTAGATTGAAAATGTTAAATAAGAGATTTACTTTAAATGAAATCCAACTTATTTATATTTTGATTGTAAAGGGGAAGGAGGTTGCTATGAAAGGACAAAGTTATACAAATTATAACTGATATTTACATAAGTTAACAAAAAATTTACATATAACTAATTTTCTCTTAATAGTCTTCTATTAAATTTGATAGTGGGAAATGAATAACCTAATTAGGGGGACAAGACAGTGAAAAAGTTTGTGAAAAAAGCATGGCCATTTGCAGTTGTGGCGTCGTTAGCAGTTACTTCGGTAGCAACATGGAATTTTACTCGTTCTAGTGAGGTTAATGCAGATGAGAACGGAAGCAATGCAAAGATTAAAAATGTCATCGTATTAATTGGGGATGGTATGGGACCTTCATATATGACGGCTCACCGTTATATGAAAGATAATCCAAAAACTTTTGAGATGGAATCTACAGAATTTGATAAGCATCTTGTAGGAACGCAAAAGACATATCCGGAAGATGAACATGAAAATATTACAGACTCTGCATCTGCAGCAACAGCTATGTCAGCAGGAATTAAAACATATAATGCAGCAATTGCAGTTGATAATGATAAAGCAGAAGTGAAAACTGTACTTGAACAAGCGAAAGAAAAAGGGAAATCAACGGGACTTGTTGCTACTTCTGAAATTACACATGCAACACCAGCTGCTTTCGGTGCGCATGACATTAGTCGTAAAAATATGGATGCAATTGCAAATGATTATTTTGATGAGAAAATTAAAGGGAAGCATAAAGTAGATGTTATGCTTGGCGGCGGCGTAAAAAACTTTGTTAGAAAAGATCGTAATCTTACAGAAGAGTTTAAGAAATCTGGTTATAGCTACGTAACAGATCGAGATCAATTGTTAAATGATAAAAATGATCAAATCCTTGGTTTATTTGCACCAGGTGGATTAGATAAAATGATTGATCGTAATGAGAAGACGCCTTCATTAGAAGAAATGACAAATGCAGCAATTGAGCGTTTGAACAAAAATAAAAATGGTTTCTTCTTAATGGTTGAAGGAAGCCAAATTGACTGGGCTGGACACGATAATGATATCGTTGGTGCAATGAGTGAAATGGAAGACTTTGAAAAAGCATTTAAAGCAGCGATTGAGTTTGCGAAAAAAGATAAAAATACGTTAGTCGTTGCAACGGCAGATCACGCTACTGGCGGATTATCTTTAGGTGCGAATGGTGAGTATAACTTTAAAGTAGATCCAATTAAAGCTGCAAAACGCACACCAGACTTCATGGCAAATGAGATTGCAAAAGGTGCAAATGTAGAAGAGACATTGAAAAAATATATTGATTTACAATTAACACCAGAAGAAATTAAAGCGGTAAATGATATTGCTCCTTCAAAAGATGTAACAAAGATTGATAATGCGATTGAGGATATTTTCAATAAGCGTTCGGTTACAGGATGGACGACAGGTGGACATACAGGGGAAGATGTAAACGTATATGCATTTGGCCCAGGTAAATATTTGTTCTCTGGCGTTCAAGAGAATACAAATATCGCTAAACGTGTCTTTGATATTGTTGGCGGTGGCGATCCGAATAAAGGAAGACGCTAATTATAAATGAAAGTGAGGCGAAATGCCTCACTTTTCTTTTTAGGAGATGGAAAGATGAGATCTTTTTTCATGGGAATCGGACCTTTGCTAGTAGGTATAGTATTGCTCGCTGGATGTCAATCTCAAGAGAATCATATAGAACAAAAATCTACTACTAAAAAAATTGAGGAAAAGGTACAAATAACGAAAGAAGAAGAGAAATCGATTCAAGATGTTATGGAGAAATTTGTACGGACGACAAATGAAAAAAATCTGGATGAACATATGGAATTATTTTCAAAGAAGATGCCTAGTGCTGAAGACTTAAAAACACAAAAAGAAGCAGCTTTTCAAAAGGGAAATAAGAAAATTGAATTGGAACATATAGACATGAAAGCTAGTAAAGCAGGATATGTCTTAGTTGAAACAAAGGAAAAGGAAATAGATGGGGAGGTCACTCTTCAGAAAAATGTACAGTATGCGCTTGGAAAAGAAGAAGATGGATGGAAAATTGAAGAAGTTCGCACGATAGGAAAAAAATAACGTGAAACTTGGGAGCTTACTGTCCGTAAATAGCGAAATAAAAAAGGTTCTCATTGGCGAGAACCTTTTTTTATAGTGGTAACATAATTTGATTTGAGCATGCTTCGATCTCATCAATATCTTGGCGAATTGTTGCCATTTTATTATCAAGATCTTCAGCTTTCATTGCTGCATCATGTAGTTCATCTTTTAAATACTCAGGTATTTTCCCTTCATATTTATAGTAAAGTTTATGTTCTAAACTTGCCCAAAAGTCCATTGCTAGCGTACGTAACTGGATTTCTGCAAATACATCTTTTGTACCAGAATTCAGTGATAAAGGATATTTAATAATCATGTGTAAACTTTTATACCCGTTTCCCTTTGGATTAGCGATATAATCTTTTACTTCTATGATTTCCATATCTTCACGCTTTTGAATGACTTCTTTTAAATGATAAATATCTTCTACGAAGCAACATGTAATACGAATGCCGATGATATCTTGTAAATGAGTTTGGGCATTTTCAACTGTCGGTAATAAATTTTTACGCTCAAGCTTTTTAATAATACTTTCAGGTTGTTTTAATCTTGTTTTTATATGTTCAAACGGGTTGTAATCCTCTAAAAATTGGGCTTCCCGGTTCATAATTTCAAATTTAGTTTTTAACTCTTCTAAAGCAAATGTATATGGTAGTACAAAAGCTTTCCAATAGTTAACTGTTGATTGATTATATTCCATTTATATACACACCTTTTCCAATTTACAAGCGAGGTTATTATACTAAATACCAAAGCATATAAGCGCAAGCAGCAAATGATGAGATCATAAAACGATATTTAGTTTTCATAATTTCAACTCCTTTCGAGTAAGATTCTATATGAATAAACGTGATTGTTAATAAGTTCACTATGTACAATTCCTATAGTAATAGATTCGTGTGAATTTCGTATGAACTAATTGTTTCAGATTTTTGTCTTTTTTTACAATTGACAAATAGAATGAAGTTATATAACATATAAATCGTAATCATTACGTTTTAGTTTGCGATCTTTGAAGGAAAGGAGAATTACATATGCGTGTAAATATTACATTAGCTTGTACAGAGTGCGGTGATCGTAATTATATTTCTAAAAAAAATAAACGAAACAATCCAGAGCGCATCGAACTAAAAAAATATTGTCCACGATTAAAGCGAGTAACGCTACATCGTGAGACGAAGTAGAAGACTAGAGATATCTCTAGTCTTTTTTGTTTATAGTTATTTGGTTTTATTTGTTATAATTACCTTAAATTTCAATAAGGGAGAGGTATGATGAATCAAAAAGATAAAGAAAGAAAAGAGCAAGTGGCTCATATGATTGATATTCCAGATGATTTTAGGCTTGTCGTAGATGATCAAGAAGGTGTGGATGACCCATATCATCTATTATGGTGGGAACATAAAGAGGATGAGGAGAGAACGATACAAATTACGCTGAATAGACATACTGGTAATTTAATCGAATTTAGTATAGATGATAAAAAATATTTTTCGAGTGGTAAGGAAGCGCTAGAGGAGAATAAAGCAAGAGAGATTGCAAATGCATTCTTAAAAAAATATACAAAAGAAGGATATGAATTTTATACATATGTAACGGTTAAGGACGACAGGCGCGGTCGGAAAGAATTAAATTATATGCAAGAAGTAAATGGCTATCCATTGCCGAATACAGGGTGTGTTGTGCGAGTTCATCCTTCAGGTAATGTTATGTATTTTCGTTATAATGGACAAAAAGCTATCGAGAAAAAACCTTTATGGCCAAGTGGAATTGTTGAGGAGAACGTCGTTTTAGAAAATTTGAAAGCTAGACAAGATATGAGACTTGTATTTGTAGATTTAACACACTCTTCATGTGAGTATGAAAATGGAGAAGAAGTAAAAGGGTACCATCTTGTATATGAACCAGAACCTAGTCATGCATCTATTAATGCAAGTACGGGAGAAGATTTATTTGGACCAGAACATTATAAATTACCGCCGACAGTAGCTGTTGAAAAAACAAAAAAAGATAGCCGGCAAGGTGACATATTCGAATTAATTGGCTGGGATAAAGAAAGTTTTACAAAAGTAGATGAGACAGAAAATGATGATGAAATAAGGACGAAATTTGTTCCGAAAGAGGAATTACAAAAACAGAAAGAAGAAAAGAACTCATATTTAATGAATGAATTCTTTAAAAAGCATTTACCAATGTTAAAATATAATAATTTAATTGGAATTACGGTTGATAAATATACCAATGAATTAATTGGCTTTATAAAACTGACAGACGATAAAGAAGTAAAGAAAATACTGTCTAGAGAGGAATGTTTACAAAAAGCACTTCAATTTTTGGAACAAGTTATTCCAGATGTCACACAATATCTACGTCTTTGGGAAGAACGTGAAGAAGCAGAAGATGGGATTGAAAGATTTACCTTTTCTGTATATGTGAATGGCATTCCGGCAGAGTATAAGCAATTTATGGTTAATATCAATGCGGAAAATGGGGCTGTGGTGCATTATTCCGGAGAGTCTAGCAACCTTATAAAAGAACTGCTTACATACGAAACAATACCGAAAGTAACAAAAGAAAAAGCGTTACAAATATACAAAGAGGCCATCCTAGTGAAATTAGAATGGCATATAGATGTTGATGTAGAGGAAATGAAATACGAACTGTTGTATAAACAAACGACAGATGAAAATCATAAAGAATCCTTTGGCTGTAGTCGAGAAATTCGTTATATTGATGCTCACACTGGGGAAAAAATTTGGAGTAAATAAGTCTTTAAATAGGGAAAAAGGTCTTCGAGGGAAGACCTTTGTTAGAAAGAACGATTATTTTTCGTATGTATCAATTTTGTATAACCACTTCTGTACACTAGCGGGTGGTCCTTCTGTTCGCCACTTTGTTGTACACATTCCGCAAGAACAGTGGACTTTTCCTTTCGCAAAAATACCGGAAATTTCAGGGATATATCCCCAGGCATGTTTTACGATATTCATCTTTCGGCGCATTGTGCGTTGACGTTGATGTCTTGTATAAGCACGTGTTCTTTCAAATTTCATATTTGTAATCCCTCCTTGTAGTACAAGCAGCTTGCAAGAGCGTACAAGGAGTTCATCTCTTACAAGCTACTTAGGTACAAGAAGGCAATAAAATGTTGCATATTTTACCCTCCTATCTGTTGTTTAAGTATACGTAGCAAATCTTTGTGAGACAAGAATTATGCTTAAAAAGATGTTGGAATGATATCGTACAGACACAAACAACCTCACGCCCACATACACATAGTAAAGACCACTATTTTGGCGGAGGTGAAAGGTTTGAGTCTATTCGCCGCAATTGGATATATGGTTCGAGAAGTGTTTGTCTTTGTTTCTTATGTGAAGAATAATGCGTTTCCGCAGCCGTTATCATCAGACGATGAGAGAAAGTACTTAGAGTTAATGGAGCAAGGTGATGCTCAAGCGAGAAATCTGTTAATTGAACATAATTTACGGCTTGTAGCTCATATCGTTAAAAAATTTGAAAACACAGGAGAAGATGCAGAAGATTTAATTTCAATTGGTACAATTGGGCTCATTAAAGCGATCGAGAGCTATTCGGCAGGAAAAGGCACAAAACTTGCGACGTATGCAGCACGCTGTATTGAAAATGAAATTTTGATGCATTTACGTGTACTGAAAAAAACGAAAAAAGACGTTTCACTTCATGATCCGATCGGGCAAGATAAAGAGGGGAATGAAATATCGCTTATCGATATATTAAAATCAGAGTCTGAAGATGTAATTGATATGATTCAGCTTAGTATGGAGTTAGAAAAGATTAAAGAGTATATCGATATTTTAGACGAACGAGAGAAAGAAGTAATCGTGAAGCGTTTTGGACTGGGGCTTGATAAGGAGAAAACGCAACGAGAGATTGCGAAGGCACTTGGTATTTCCAGAAGCTACGTATCAAGAATTGAAAAGCGCGCTTTAATGAAAATGTTCCATGAATTTGTAAGAGCTGAAAAAGAGAAAAAAGCGAAAGAATAATGTACATTGCAAGCAGCCATATTTTAAAATGGGCTGCTTTTCTTTTTGTAAATAAGGAAAGAAAAAGAGTTGTGTTCAGAAGAAATCTATGTTCACTGTTGAAAATGACGGATTCTATCTGTAATATTAGAGGGTGCTAAACAATTTAAGAATAATACCATACTTAGTTTTCCGCATGTATAATGAAACAGTTCTATATGATATGTGGGAATAAGAACCAATTTTACATATGATATAGAAGGAAAAGAAGGGGAAGCTAAAGTTATAGACTGATTAGGAGGTTTCGCAATTTGCGACGTACATTATATCGACTTATGATCGAACTTACAAATGGTCGTTTTACTTCTTATATATTGCGTAAATTTGCACAATCTCGTTTGAGCTCTATCATTATTCCATCGTATGCGAAAGTTTTTCAAATTAACCAAGATGAGATGGAAAAGGGTTTGAAGGAATATAGAACATTGCATGAATTATTTACGCGTAAGCTAAAAGAAGGAAAACGTAGTGTTGATACAGATGCATCGAGTATCGTTAGTCCTGTTGATGGTGTTTTTGCTGATTACGGTCCTATTGAGGACACAAAAACATTTGATATTAAAGGTAAGCGTTATTCAATCGTGGATATGCTAGGTAATGAAGAACGTGCAAAGCGATATGCAGGTGGTACATACATGGTTATTTATTTAAGCCCAAGTCATTATCATCGTATTCATAGTCCGCTTTCTGGTTCTGTGACTGAAAGGTTCGTACTTGGTAGAAAGTCATATCCGGTAAATGCAGCTGGTATGGAATACGGGAAAGAGCCATTGTCAAAAAATTATCGCTCTGTTACAGAAGTAAATAGTGACGGTGAACATATGGCACTTGTAAAAGTAGGAGCTATGTTTGTTAATAGTATTGAGCTGTTGCATGAAAGAGACACTGTTCAAAAAGGTGAAGAAATGGCATACTTTACATTTGGTTCAACAGTTGTGTTATTGTTTGAAAAAGATATGATAAAAGTAGTGCAGGAATTGAAGAGTGGACAAGAGATTCGTCTTGGTGAAAAAATTGCTACTCGTTCGGCTCATAAGTAAAGAAAACATTTTATAACTGTAAGCAAGAGTTATGGACAAAGATGCTTAATGATGAAATTCCCTAGATGGGAGTACTTGTTTATTCGAGAGCCATCGCAGGATGGCTCTTTTTACAAGTTAGCTCATTAAAATTTCACTTTATATGTAATCAAGACGATTTGACAAGCTTGTCCTCTAATGAGCGTCTAATCATTTCTTGTTTTATAAGTAAAATGAAGTCGGGATTTAATTTTAGTTCTTTTGCTTTATAATAAGACTCAGTGAGTAACTCAGTAGATAACTGTTCCATATATTTTGTTTTCAAGGTGAGTCACCTCCTAATAATTTAAGGATTGATTCGTTGTTGCATTTAATGTACCAAAAAAATATGACAGTCACAAACGAGTGGTTATCCACATACCTAGGTGGATAAAATGTGTATAGATTGTTAGTAAATTCCAAATTGACTGATAAATTAATGTGGAAAATGTGTACAATTTTATCCACAGGTCATATATCGAAATATGTTGTCGAAAAATTTTTATGAAAACTCCTCAAAGAGGTGAAAGAAATTGAAGCTATTTTTACCAAATGAATATGTGAAAAATGTATATCATGTTCAACCAGAAGATTTGAAAAAACGTGGAATTAAAGGTGTCATTACTGATTTAGATAACACGTTAATCGAATGGGATCGTCCAAATGCAACGCCACAACTTGAAGAATGGTTTTTGAAAATGAAAGAGCAAGGCATTCAAGTAACGGTCGTTTCAAATAATAATGAGCAACGTGTGAAAGACTTTGCTGATCCATTAGGTATTCCATTTATTCATAGTGCGCGTAAACCATTTGTTCGCGCGTTTAAGCGTGCGATACAAGAGATGCACCTGCAGCCAGATGAAGTTGTAGTAATTGGAGATCAGTTATTAACGGATGTTTTAGGTGGAAACCGAGTGGGACTTCATACGATTTTAGTTGTACCGGTAGCACAAACGGACGGATTAGTAACGCGCTTTAATCGAAAAATTGAACGAAGAATTATGAGAAATATGAAGAAAAAAGGTTTAATTAACTGGGAGGAATAAAGTTTGACTGAAACAATTAAATGTATTGGTTGCGGTGTAGAAATTCAAACAGAAGATAAAAATGAAGTAGGATATGCTCCTGCCTCATCTTTAGAGAAAGAACAAGTAATTTGTCAACGCTGTTTTCGCTTGAAGCATTACAACGAAATTCAAGATGTATCATTAACAGATGATGACTTCCTACGTATTCTAAACGGAATTGGAAAATCAGATGCATTAGTAGTTAAGATTGTAGATATTTTTGATTTTAATGGTAGCTGGTTACCTGGTTTACATCGTTTCGTGGGAAATAATAAAGTATTACTTGTTGGAAATAAAGCTGATTTAATTCCTAAGTCAGTAAAACATGATAAAGTAAAGCATTGGATGCGCTATAGTGCAAAGCAGCTAGGATTAAAGCCAGAAGATGTCTTTTTAATTAGTGCAGCAAGGGGACAAGGGATTGCTGAGCTGGCAGATGCTATTGAGTATTACCGCGGCGGAAAAGATGTTTACGTTGTTGGATGTACGAATGTAGGAAAATCAACATTTATTAATCGTATGATTAAAGAATTTAGTGATGAGACTGAAAATGTAATTACAACATCTCATTTCCCAGGAACAACACTTGATTTAATTGATATTCCGTTAGATGAAGAATCTTCTTTATATGATACGCCAGGTATTATTAACCACCATCAAATGGCTCATTATGTTGGAAAAGAAAGCTTAAAGCTTATTACACCAACAAAAGAAATTAAGCCAATGGTGTTCCAATTAAATGAAGAACAAACATTATTCTTCAGTGGATTGGCACGTTTTGATTATGTAAGTGGTGGTCGTCGTGCATTTACTTGTCACTTCTCGAATCGTTTAACAATCCATCGTACAAAGCTTGAGAAAGCAGATGAATTGTTTAAAAATCATGCTGGGGATTTACTAAGCCCGCCAACACCAGAAGAATTAGAAAATATGCCAGAGTTAGTGAAATATGAATTTAATATTCGTGAACCAAAAACGGATGTTGTATTCTCTGGATTAGGATGGGTTACGGTAAACGAACCGGGAGCAAAAATTGTTGCACACGTACCAAAAGGAGTAAGTGTTTCGCTACGTAAATCTTTAATTTAATATGGAGAGGGATTTATGAAACAATTATATGGTGTAATCGGAAATCCAATTGGACATTCATTATCACCCGTTATGCATAACGATGCATTTGAACACTTGAATATGGATGCCCATTATCATGCATTTCTTGTTAAAGAGGAAGTGCTAGGGGAAGCAGTAAGAGGTTTAAAAGCATTAGGTATTTCAGGATTTAATGTAACAACTCCGCACAAAGTTGCTATTATGGATTATTTGGATGAGATTGACCCACTAGCAAAACAAATTGGTGCAGTAAATACAGTGGTTCATAATGATGGGAAATTAATTGGCTACAATACAGATGGAATTGGTTTTGTCCGAGCGCTGCAGTCAATTAGTAGTGAACCACTTCAGGAGAAACGTATTTTATTGCTTGGCGCAGGTGGTGCTAGTCGAGCTATTTATTTTTCTCTTGCTGATGTAGGTGTGAAAGAGATTGATGTAGCTAATCGTACAGTAAATAAGGCGAAAGAACTTATTGCTGCATGTACGGCTACTGTTAATTCTGTTGCTTTATCGCTAGAAAAAGCAACGGAAGAACAAGGAAATTATGATATTATCATTCAGACGACAACGATAGGTATGCATCCACGCGTTGAACATACGCCATTACAAATTTCTTCGTTAAAAAAAGGGACGATTGTATCAGATATAATTTATAATCCATTTGAAACGAAAATTTTATGTGAGGCAAAAGAGCAAGGTGCAATGATTCAAAATGGTATTGATATGTTTGTTTATCAAGGTGCGCTTGCATTTGAAATGTGGACAGGGCGTGTACCAAATATCGATAGAATGAAACAATTAGTTATAAGAAAGCTTGGAGGCTAACATATATGTTAACAGGAAAACAAAAAAGATTTTTACGTGCACAAGCACATCATTTAACACCAATTTTTCAAGTAGGAAAAGGTGGAGTAAATGAAAATATGATTAAACAAATCGCAGATACTTTAGAAGTTCGTGAACTATTTAAAGTAAGTGTGCTACAAAACTGTGAATTCGATCGTCGTGAAGTTGCAGAAGAACTTGCAAAAGGCGCACGTGCTGAAATCGTTCAAGTGATTGGAAGTACAATCGTTTTATACAAAGAATCTAGAGAAAATAAACAAATTAAACTTCCGCGATCAAAAGAATAGCATATGCTATTTTTTATCGTTAGTGCGTAATGATGTAGAGAGCGAAACCAATTGAACTTTTATTAACGGTAACTCTCTTCGGATAGGAATGAAGAGAGTTACTGTAGGTAAAAGGAAGGGGCGTTTCTTTTGAGAAAAATTGGCATCATTGGCGGTACATTTGATCCGCCGCATTATGGGCATTTGCTAATTGCAAATGAAGTATATCACGCTTTAAATTTAGAAGAAGTATGGTTCTTACCGAACCAAATTCCGCCGCATAAACAAGGGCGGAATATTACAAGTGTAGAAAATCGCTTACAAATGTTAGAGCTTGCGACTGAGGCAGAGGAACATTTTTCTATTTGTTTAGAAGAGCTAAGCAGGAAGGGCCCATCTTATACGTATGACACTATGTTACAATTGACGAAGAAGTATCCGGATGTGCAGTTTCACTTTATTATTGGTGGAGATATGGTTGAGTATTTACCGAAGTGGTATAACATTGAAGCGTTACTTGATCTTGTGACGTTTGTTGGGGTTGCAAGACCTGGTTATACATTGCGTACACCTTATCCTATCACCACTGTGGAAATTCCGGAGTTTGCAGTTTCTTCATCTTTATTGCGTGAGAGATATAAAGAGAAGAGAACGTGTAAATATTTACTTCCTGAAAAAGTACAGGTGTATATCGAGAGGAATGGGTTGTATGAATCGTGAGAAAGCACTTCATATTGTCAAACAACAAATGCATGAAAAACGTTATATACACACAATAGGTGTAATGGAGACAGCAATTGAACTTGCTAAGTTATACGGTGTGGATGAAAAAAAGGCTGAAGTTGCAGCTATATTCCATGATTATGCGAAGTGTAGAGCGATTTCTGAGATGGAAGAGATTATTAAAAGTGAAGGTTTGCCGAAAGATTTACTTTGTTATAACAAAGAGTTATGGCATGCACCTGTTGGGGCATACTTAGTAGAAAAAGAAGTAGGCATTACGGATCCTGAAATCCTGCAAGCTATTACATATCATACAAGTGGTCATGAGAAAATGACGATGTTAGATAAAGTAATTTATGTAGCTGATTACATTGAGCCTGGGCGAAAGTTTCCAGGGGTGGAGGAAGCTCGCAAACTAGCATATACGGATATAAATCAAGCTTTATTATTTGCGTTAAAGCGAACAATTCAATTTTTAATGGAAAAAAATCAAACGATTTATCCATTAACATTCCAAACATACAACGCAGTTATCAAGGAGGAAATTAGTAAATGAAAGATAAAGATTTATTAGTATTAGCAGCAAAAGCGGCTGATGATAAAAGAGCAGAAGATATGGTTGTCCTAAATATGCAAGGTATTTCACCAATTGCAGATTATTTCATTATTTGTCACGGTAACTCAGATAAGCAAGTGCAAGCAATTGCGCGTGAAATTAAATCAAAAGCACATGAGTTTGAAATCGACGTACAACGTATGGAAGGTTTTGACGAAGCACGCTGGGTACTAGTTGACCTTGGAGATGTAGTTGCTCATGTATTCCATAAAGATGAGCGTAATCACTATAATTTAGAGCGTCTTTGGGGCGATGTGCCACGTGAGGATATTACAGACGAGCTAGACCAATGAAATACGAACAATTTGCATTGTTGTACGACGAACTAATGAATGATGTTCCTTATGATAAATGGGTGGAATTCACAGAAGAAAGTTTACAGCAAGCGGATATGAAAGAGGCGAAGATTCTTGATGTAGCATGCGGTACTGGTAATGTAACACTTCCGCTTGTACAAAAGGGTTACGATTTAATCGGTGTCGATCTTTCAGAAGAGATGTTAACGGTCGCTCAGCAAAAACTAGGCGGAGAAGGATACTTTATTCCTTTTTACCAACAAGACATGCGAGAGCTTGATGTTCCAGGTGAGTTTGACTGTGTAACGATTTTTTGTGATTCATTAAATTATGTATTGCAAGAAGATGGAGTGCAAGAAACATTTCGAAGAGTGTTTCACCATTTACGTCAAGATGGTTTGTTTTTATTTGATGTACATTCTTTATATAAAATACATCATGTATTTCAAAATGAAACATACACAGTGAATGGAGAAGAAATATCTCTTATTTGGAATTGCTTCCCTGGTGAAGAATCAAATAGTGTAGAACATGATTTAACATTCTTTGTTCAAGACCCAGAAGAAGATGTGTACCATCGTTTTGACGAATGTCACGTGCAACGTGCATATCAGGTTGAAGAGTTAACGAAATGGCTTGAAGAAGCTGGTTTTACAGTGCTTCGTGTGACTGGTGACTTTGAGCGACTTGAAGTTACAGAACAAACAGAGCGTATTTTCTTCATGGCGAAGAAAAACGCATAAAACAAAAGCAACCGATAAGGTTGCTTTTGTTTTATAAAGAAGTTGTAATTTTAGTTCTAGCATAATAGGAAGATGATATACGTGAAGTGTGAAAATGCTAGTTTAAGTGTAAATGTAATGTAAAAAAGTAAGTATTTATAAAAAGGATTTGGAATGACGATGGCGTATTTATTATGTGTGTTTATTGAATTGTTGATCGACGCATTTTAAATCTTCATCAAATTTCTCGTGTGTTCGCTCAATTAATTTATGAAACATATCCCCAACATGTTCTTCTAAAACACGAATGCCTTCTCCTGTAACGCCGCCTTTAACACATACTTTTTCTTGTAAAGTAGGCAATGTGAAAATCTCTTTTTCAAGTAGTTTCCCCATTCCAATGACCATTTCACTTACTAAAGTAGTGGCTTCTTCATGTGTAATATTTGTTTTATCTACAGCAGCGTTAATGAAACATTGTAATAAATAACTAAAAAATGCAGGGCCGCAGCTTGCTATATCAGATGAAACGCGCGTTATATCTTCTTCTATCATAAGAGGAGTAGAAATGTTTTTGAATAGGCGAAATAGCTTTTGTTGCCACTCTTCAGAGCATTTACTTCCAAATGTAAATAGTGATGCGCCAGACAGGGCGCGGTTTGTAATGCTCGGAATGATACGTGCAATGTGGCAAGGTACAAGCGTCTCTAATTGTGACGGAGATATTGGACTTGTGATAGAAACTAAGCACTTTTCATCAGAAAAATGTTCAGCGTATTTTTGTAGGATCGGGTATATATCTATCGGCTTTACGCAAATAAAAATAAGATGTGATCGTTCGATTACCTCATCGATAGTTTTGGCTATATGAACAGAAGGGTATTTTTCCTTTATATGATATGCTTTGGCGGGCGTTCGATTAATGATTGTAAGGCACGAAGGTTTGACAGCACGGGTTTCTAAAAATGCGTCGATTAGTATATTCCCCATGTTCCCTGTCCCTATAATTCCTATGTTCAATGTTTCATCCCTCCTTCGTAACAGCTTTCTCCTAAACAATATGAATGATGTTATAAATTTATGATTAGAGGTGTAAAATGATGTGGGATTTTCCAAAGAAATGGTTAGGGTTAGTAGCTATTATTGGAACTGTACTTTTTCTTCTTTTTTGGAAAACGAACCAGCATACAGAGCGATCAGTCGTTGCAACGGATGTGCAAGCGAAAGAGATAGAGAAAAAAAGTAAACCGAAAATATCGGATATAAAGCAGCAGAAAAAAATAATTATAATTGATATGAAAGGGGCTGTTGTTAAAGAAGGGGTGTATGAAATGAAAGAAGGGGACCGGGTCAAGGATGCCATTGAAAAGGCAGGTGGTTTTTTGCCTGAGGCAGATAGGAAGAATGTAAATTTAGCACAAATGGTACAAGACCAAATGATCCTTTATGTGCCGAATAAAAATGAACAAGTACAAGAAGTAGCTGCTATTTCAAAGGGGGAGGGGAAAGTTCAAATAAATGCGGCTTCTAAAGAACAACTTGAAAAAATTACAGGCATTGGTTCTCGGAAAGCAGAAAGTATTTTGAAATATCGAGAAGAACATGGTCCTTTTCAGAAAATAGAAGATTTGTTAGAGATTGATGGGATCGGTGTGAAGTCATTGGAAAAAATAAAAGATCAAATTATTATTCCGTAAAAGATTGACGAAGTTTTTCTTCATTCGCTACACTACAAGTAGACAAAAAAGTAGGTGAAAAATATGGAACGAATTTCATGGGATCAATATTTTATGACGCAAAGCCATCTGCTATCTTTACGTAGTACATGTACAAGGCTTGCAGTAGGAGCGACAATCGTTCGTGATAAACGAATTATTGCTGGTGGATACAATGGTTCAATTAAAGGTGGCGTACATTGTATAGATGATGGATGCTACGTTATCGATAATCATTGTGTTCGTACAATTCACGCAGAAATGAATGCTTTATTACAGTGTGCAAAATTCGGTGTGAAAACGGAGGAAGCGGAAATTTATGTTACACATTTCCCTTGTTTACAATGCTGTAAGGCGATTATTCAAAGTGGTATTACAGCAGTTTATTATGCGCAGGATTATAAAAATCATCCATATGCTGTAGAGTTATTTGAAAAAGCGAATGTAACAGTGAAACACGTTCCGCTAGAATATAATATTGCAGCATTAGAGGATCAAAAGCGTCATATGGAGTTAAAAGAACTATTTGCATCTTTAGAAAAAGAAAACTTATCAATGGAAGAATTACAGCATGTATTCACGAAAGCAAAAATGATGCTATAAGGAGTGAGTATAGTTGTATGGACAATGGGGCTATGTTGCAATCTCATTTATCATAGGGATTGCAATTGCCTTTTCCACTTCAGTTGTATTGCTGACTTGTTGTCTCGTTTTGTATGTTTTCTATTGTTTATATCGTACTTCGCGTAAAACCTTCTTTTTTTGTATGTTAGCGTGTTTTAGTGGTGCTATGTACACTACTTATATTCAAGAGCAAAACAAGCCTCTAGGAGAACCTTACGAAGTTACAAGGGGGGTAATACAAAATACACCTCTTATTAACGGGGATCGCCTAACATTTCAAGTTGAAGATCAGAATAAAAATATAGTGCAGTTAAGTTACAAAATTAAATCGGCCTTGGAAAAGAAACAACTGCGACAATTACATGCAGGAGTATCATGTGTATTCGAAGGTGAGAGGAAAGAACCACCAATAGCTCGGAATTTTCATGGTTTTAATTATCGTGATTATTTGTATAAGCAAAATATTCATTTCATATTGGAGGCTACATATATTTCTGAATGCCAAAAAACTTCGTTGTCACTCGTGCAATGGATTCTTCTTTTGAGACAGCAAGCAATCTCGGGCGTTACAGAAATGTTTCCGGAGCAATCAGGTGTATTTATGAATGCATTAGTATTTGGTGATAGACAACAAATGACATTTGAAGTTGAAGAGCAATATCAGCAATTTGGTCTTGTACATTTGTTGGCGATTTCAGGATCGCATATCGTATTGTTAATGGTGATTGTGTATTTTATTTTACTAAGAAGTGGTGTGACGAGGGAGGTAGTGACAATATGTCTGATCTTTTGCATTCCTCTATATATGATTTTAGCAGGAGCGTCACCGTCTGTTATAAGAGCTTCTATAACAGGAGTTTTGATGTTGATTGCTTTCATATGTTCTATTCGTTTATCCAGCTTAGATGCTTTAAGTGTTACAGCTATATGCATGCTTATATTTGATCCGTATCTTGTTTTTAATATTGGCTTTCAGTTTTCGTTCGTTGGTAGTTTCGCTTTGCTTTTGTCAGCCCCGCTTTTACTAGATAGTAGTAATGGAGTAATTCGAAATTCCATTTATATTTCTCTTATTTCACAACTCGTTAGTACTCCGATTTTGTTATATCACTTCGGTTATTTTTCTCCATATAGTATTTTTCTTAATATCCTATACGTTCCGTTTTTATCTCTCATTGTATTGCCGTGTAGTATTATCGTTTTGGTATGTATACCGATCGTCCCGTTTCTTGCAAAAGGACTTGCGAATGTACTATCAATAGGTTTGAATTTTTCTAATGATTTTCTAAGTTATTGTGAAAGTTTACCATTTATCCGCCTTGTTTTCGGGCAAACGCCTATACTTCTTGTAGCTCTATATTGCGCGAGTATTGTTAGTATATTGATGATTTGGGAAAGGCGGGTGTCGAAGGAAATTATGTTCATAGCTTCAGGTATATTTCTTTTTGTTTGTACATGTCATTATTTATATCCGTATTTTCGAGAAAGTGGGAGTGTTACATTTCTTGATGTTGGACAGGGAGACGCAATATTAATTCGCCTCCCGTACGATAAAGAGATTTACCTCATTGATACTGGTGGCACAATGCGTGTAAATAAGGAAGAATGGCAGCGGAAAAAGCATGAATTTTCTGTTGGAAATGATATTTTAATCCCTTATTTACAAAAGGAAGGTATTAAAACCATCGATAAATTAATCGTAACGCATGGAGATGCGGATCATATAGGTGCTGCGCAAGAGTTATTATCGAATATAATTGTAAAAGAAGTTGTATTTGGCCGAAAGGAACAAGATGCGGTATTAGAAAAAGTATTAAAGAAACAGGCATTAGAAAAGGAAGTGAAAATAAGTGAAGTGGGGGAAGGAGAGAATTGGAGTGTAAATGAAGCGGAATTTTTTGTGTTAGCTCCAACAGGAAAAGCAAGAAGTGAAAATAACGCTTCAATTGTAATATGGGCAAAATTAGGAGGGTTAACGTGGCTGTTTACAGGTGATTTAGAAGAAGAAGGAGAGAAGTTTTTAATAGCTACGTATCCAGATTTACGGGCGGATGTTTTAAAGGTTGCTCATCATGGGAGTAATACGTCATCTATAGCGCCTTTTTTGAGCGCTGTACAGCCTGATGTAGCGATTATTTCTGTCGGTGAGCGTAATAGGTATGGGCATCCTCATAAGGAAGTTATAGAGCGTTTTGAGAAGATGGGAATTGAAATATGGCGTACGGATAAGCAAGGCGCTATTTCCTATGTTTTTAAAGAGGAACACGGAACCTTTCGTAGTAAAATCACATATGATGAAACACATAATAGATAAAAAAGAAGACTGCCAGTAGGCAGCAGTCTTTAAGAACCGATAAATTTAATAACAGTTGCAATGATGAAAAGTGTTGCGAAAAAACCAAATGAGACGATAAATCCTACCCCTGAATCAATAGCGTCATTGCGTTTACTTTGAACGTTTTGTTCAAAATCATTCATTTAGAATCCCTCCCCAACATTCCACTTTAGTATAAAATATTGTCAGAAAAAAATCTACAATTTCCAGTGTGAAGAGAAATCGAGCGTTTTTACTACTTTTAGATCATTAAGGAACGTGAGTTTTTTGTTTCCAAGCATGTTAACAGTTGGCACTTATACTCGAATTTTTATTGTGAATAATAAAGGGAAGGTGATTACCGCACACCAATAAGAAACCCGGGGCTTATTGCGTGGCGTTTAATATAAATAAAGGAACGGGTTATAAAGCCTGTTCCTTTGTACTTGTAAAACGAAAGCTAGGGCATTAGTATAAATATATATTGCCAAGTTAGGGAG
Source organism: Bacillus sp. FSL M8-0063 (assembly GCF_038005545.1). NCBI lineage: Bacteria > Bacillati > Bacillota > Bacilli > Caryophanales > Bacillaceae > Bacillus > Bacillus sp. FSL M8-0063. The sequence goes on along the minus strand of NZ_JBBOTJ010000001.1, from coordinate 3,849,139 downwards.
TAGGAAAAAGTATGAGTGATATACATAAAAAGATTAAAAAGAAGCAGTTTGCTCCAGTGTATTTACTGTATGGAACGGAAGCGTTTTTTATAAATGAAACGATAAAGCTTATTACAACAGAAGCGCTTGAAGAGGAAGATCGCGAGTTTAATGTTGTGACATATGATTTAGAAGAAGCGTATTTAGAAGATGTTGTTGAGGATGCACGTACACTTCCTTTTTTTGGGGAACGTAAAGTGATAGTAATAAAATCACCACTATTTTTAACTTCACAAAAAGAAAAATTAGAGCAAAATATAAAAATTTTAGAAGAATATATTGGAGAGCCTTCTCCATTTTCTATTCTTGTTTTTGTTGCGCCTTACGAAAAACTTGATGAACGAAAAAAAATTACAAAACTATTAAAGAAAACAGCGGACGTAGTAGAAGCGAATGCGATGCAAGTGCAGGATGTTCAGAAGTGGATTGTTGCTCGTGCAGATGAAGTGCATGTGCATATAGATAATGCAGCTGTTAGTTTGTTGTTAGAGCTTGTGGGAAGTAATGTAACGATGTTGGCGAAGGAAATGGACAAGTTAACGTTATACGTCGGTATGGGCGGAGAGATTACACCGAAACTTGTTGCAGAGCTTGTGCCAAAATCGGTTGAACAAAATGTGTTTGCTTTGACAGAAAGAGTGGTAAAAAAAGATATCGCGGGTGCGATGCAAATTTTGGATGGATTATTTACGCAGCAAGAGGAACCGATTAAACTGCTTGCGTTATTAGTAAGTCAATTCCGCTTGCTCTATCAAGTGAAAGAGTTACAGCAGCGTGGTTATGGACAAAATCAAATTGCGTCTCATATTGGTGTGCATCCATATCGTGTAAAGTTAGCGATGAATCAAACGAAGTTTTTCTCTTTTGAAGAATTAAAAAAAGTGATTATAGAATTAGCGGAAGCTGATTATAGTATGAAGACTGGAAAAATGGATAAGAAACTTGTGCTTGAGTTTTTCTTAATGCGGTTAAATCATATGTGATGAAACAAAAAGTTCACGTGCTAAGCACGTGAACTTTTTGTATATAAAAAAACGATCCAAATGGATCGTTTTTTAAACGCCTTACGCGTTTACTTGTTTCGCTAAGCGAGATTTTTGACGAGCTGCAGCGTTTTGGTGGATAAGACCTTTACGAGCTGCTTTGTCAAGTTTTTTAGAAGCAGTTTTGAAAGCTTCTTTAGCATTTTCAAGATCGTTATTAGTAACTAAAGCTTCTACAGTTTTAACAGCAGAACGCATGTCAGACTTGATAGAAGCGTTATGTGAACGACGCTCTTCGCTAAGTTTAGCGCGTTTGATAGCAGATTTGATGTTTGCCATACTTTTCACCTCCCTGGTGCAATCGAATGACTCGATTCTTAACATAGAACAAGTGATATTCTATCAAACGGTGAAGAGAATTGCAATAGTATATCAATGAAATTTCACGTAAAGGAAAGAATGACCTTATATAACTTTGGGAAATCTAACGATATTTACTATGAATTACGGAGGAGATACGATGAAAGAACCATTAGATTTAAGTAAATATAGTGTTAGAACTGACCTTGCTGTAGAGGCACATCAAATGCTGCAAGAGAGTCAAGAAGAGCAAAAAGGGATACAAGGAGTTATTGTAAAAGAGAGGGAAGAAGAAGGTATTACGATTACAAAAGTAACGATTGATGAAGTTGCCTCTGAATCGATGGGTAAAAAACCTGGGAGTTATTTAACGCTTGAAGTACAAGGTATACGTCAACAAGATACGGAACTGCAACAAAAAGTAGAGCGCATTTTTGCAAAGGAATTTTCTTATTTCTTAGAAGAGGTTGGCGTTACGAAAGAAGCGAGTTGTTTAATTGTTGGTCTTGGGAATTGGAATGTAACGCCAGATGCGCTTGGACCGATCGTTGTAGAAAATGTATTGGTAACGAGACATTTGTTTCAATTGCAGCCTGAAAGTGTAGAAGAAGGGTTTAGGCCTGTTAGTGCCATTCGGCCGGGGGTAATGGGAATTACAGGAATCGAAACGAGCGATGTCATTTATGGAATCATTGAGAAGACGAAGCCGGACTTTGTCATTGCAATTGATGCATTAGCTGCCCGCTCTATTGAACGAGTAAATAGTACGATACAAATTTCTGATACGGGAATTCATCCCGGATCAGGTGTTGGGAATAAGCGTAAGGAACTCAGTAAAGAAACATTGGGTATTCCTGTTATCGCGATTGGTGTTCCGACTGTGGTTGATGCCGTTTCGATTACAAGTGATACAATTGATTTTATTTTGAAACATTTTGGACGGGAGATGAAAGAAGGAAACAAACCTTCCCGTTCTCTGTTACCAGCTGGTTTTACATTTGGAGAAAAGAAAAAATTAACAGAAGAAGATATGCCGGATGATAAGAGTCGGAATATGTTTTTAGGTGCTGTAGGTACATTGGAAGATGAAGAGAAGAGAAAATTAATTTATGAAGTGTTATCTCCTCTTGGCCATAATTTAATGGTGACTCCGAAAGAAGTGGATGCTTTCATAGAGGATATGGCAAATGTAATAGCGAGTGGTTTAAATGCAGCCTTGCATCATCAAATTGACCAAGATAATACAGGAGCGTATACACATTGATGGGAAGAGACGATAATCGTTTAAGCCATTTTTCGCTATTATGTATATGTAGTGCGGCCTTATGTTTACTTATGATAATAGCAGGGGTGGCACTTGCTAATCATGGTTTAAAAAGTATGAAAGGTTATCAGCAAATGTCGTATGAACAAATAGCTCATATGACAGGGACAGAGGGTGCGGGTGCTGAATCAGCAATTTTGGGAAGTTCGTTTTCCGTTACTGAAAAACAAAAACAATTAGAAAGCTTAAAAAGCTTTAATGTTGTAGAAGGAATTGGTATGGCAATAGCAAGTGCTACTTATGAAGTAACAAAGTTTGGAACGGATATAGTTGTTGGGAAAGTGAAAGAGATTTTTAGTTAAGGGTAGCAGGAGGAACGGTTGTCTTACCATTTTGTACGACAGCCGTTTTTTAATTTGAAAAAGGTTTGTCTCTTATGGTTTGTTCGCATAAGATATAGATAGAATGATTTGTATTGTAAGCAGCACGAGTTTTCATTGAATCTTTGCTGCTCTATTGATATAATCAGTGCTAGTGTATATTGGCGAGACTATTAGGAGTTGAGAACATAGATGAACAAAGAAGAAAGAGCAAAAAGACAGTCTAAAATCCGTAATTTCTCTATCATTGCTCATATTGACCACGGAAAATCAACGTTAGCAGACCGTATTTTAGAGAAAACAAACGCGTTAACACAACGTGAAATGAAAGCTCAATTGCTTGACTCTATGGATTTAGAGCGTGAGCGTGGTATTACAATTAAATTAAATGCAGTACAATTAACGTATAAAGCAAAAGACGGTGAAGAGTATATTCTTCACCTAATTGATACACCAGGACACGTCGACTTTACGTACGAAGTATCTCGTAGTTTAGCGGCTTGTGAAGGTGCAATTCTTGTAGTGGATGCAGCGCAAGGTATTGAGGCGCAAACATTAGCGAATGTATATTTAGCGCTTGATAATAATTTAGAAATATTACCAGTTATTAATAAAATCGACTTACCAAGTGCAGACCCAGAACGTGTACGTCAAGAGGTAGAAGATGTAATTGGTTTAGATGCATCAGAAGCTGTACTTGCTTCAGCGAAAGCTGGTATTGGTATTGAAGATATTTTAGAACAAATCGTTGAAAAAGTACCAGCACCAACAGGTGATTCTGAAGAACCGTTACAATGTATGATTTTCGATTCTTTATATGATCCGTACCGCGGTGTAATTGCATATATCCGTGTTGTAAATGGAACGGTAAAAGTTGGCGATAAAGTACGTATGATGGCAACTGGAAAAGAATTTGAAGTAACAGAAGTAGGTGTGTTTACACCGAAAACAACGCAACGTGACGAGTTAACAGTAGGTGATGTAGGGTTCTTAGCGGCATCTATTAAAAACGTAGGTGATACACGCGTAGGTGATACAATTACACATGCAAAACGTCCGGCTACAGAGGCGTTAGCGGGTTATCGTAAATTAAACCCAATGGTATTCTGTGGTTTATATCCAATCGATTCTGCACGTTACAACGACTTACGTGATGCGTTAGAAAAATTAGAGTTAAACGATTCTGCTCTTGAGTTTGAACCAGAAACATCTCAAGCGCTAGGATTTGGTTTCCGTTGTGGTTTCTTAGGACTTCTTCACATGGAAATCATTCAAGAACGTATTGAACGTGAATTTAAAATTGATTTAATTACAACAGCGCCAAGCGTTATTTATAAAGTTTATTTAACAAGCGGTGAAGATGTTATTGTTGATAACCCATCTAATATGCCGGATCCACAGTCTATCGATCGTGTAGAAGAGCCGTTTGTGAAGGCGTCAATTATGGTTCCGAATGACTATGTGGGAGCTGTAATGGAAATTTGCCAAGGTAAACGTGGAACGTTTATTGATATGCAATATTTAGATGAAACACGTGTTACACTAACATACGAAATTCCTTTATCAGAGATCGTATATGACTTCTTCGATCAGTTGAAATCAAATACGAAAGGATATGCATCGTTTGACTACGAGTTAATCGGTTATAAACCGTCGAAACTTGTGAAGATGGATATTCTTTTAAATAATGAACAAGTCGATGCTCTATCATTTATCGTACACCGTGATTCAGCGTATGACCGTGGTAAAGTAATCGTAGAGAAGTTAAAAGAATTAATTCCAAGACAACAGTTCGAAGTACCAATTCAGGCGACTATCGGAAACAAGGTTGTAGCACGTTCTACAATTAAGGCGATGCGTAAAAACGTACTTGCGAAATGTTACGGTGGTGACATTTCTCGTAAGCGTAAACTTCTTGATAAGCAAAAAGAAGGTAAAAAACGTATGAAGTCTGTTGGTTCTGTAGAAGTACCGCAAGAAGCATTCATGGCTGTACTGAAAATGGATGATAACTAATAATTAATTGTTATTTCGTACGAATTGAGATAAAAAGAGAAGTCGTTTATACGGCTTCTTTTTTATGTATAATTACTTTTTAGACAACGTAGCTTCTCTCATTTACAATAGTGAGGTGGCTATATTTATGAATGATTGATATAGAGTTAGGAGACTATTAATGTCCGAAAATATTCGAAAAGATATTCACGAGAAAATAAAAAATGGCAATTTTAATTGTGAAAAGGAATTGACGCTTTCTATTATTAGCGGGAAGTGGAAAGTTGTGATACTGTGGCATCTTGGTGTGGAAGGGCCTCATCGTTTTAGTGAATTGCAACGATTATTCCCAAGCATTTCTCATAAAGTTTTGTCGAACCAATTAAAAGAGTTAGTGGAAGATGGGATTGTTGACCGAACAGTATACCCAGAAGTTCCTCCGCGAGTAGAGTATTATATGACGGAATTAGGCATGTCGCTTTTACCGATCGTTGAAATGATGTATGATTGGGGAAAAATGCGAATGGAACAAATTCGTAATACGTTAGAGAAGTGAAGATTCCTCCGGAGTGCGGAGGTTTTCTTTTTAGAAAGGTAGGAGTTATATTTGGTGCAAGCTGCATATATTCATATTCCATTTTGTCAGCATATTTGTCACTATTGTGATTTTAATAAAGTGTTTATTGAACGCCAACCGGTCGATCAATATTTAGAGTATTTAGAGAAAGAAATAATAAATACAGTTCAAAAAGTACCGTTTGATAGTATGAAAACGATTTTTGTTGGTGGAGGAACTCCGACAGCGTTAAATATGGAACAGACAAAAAAGTTACTAGATATTATAAACCGTCGCTTACGTCCGTTTGCTCCAAATTGTGAATTAACATTTGAAGCGAATCCAGGTGATTTACCGAAAGAGAAGTTAAATGTATTGCTAGAAGGTGGAGTGAACCGAATTAGTTTTGGCGTGCAAACATTTCGGGATGATTTGCTTGAGAAAATTGGGCGTAAGCATACGAGGGAAGATGCATTTGTAGCAATTAGAGAAGCGCAGGAAGTGGGCTTTGAAAATATAAATGTAGATATTATTTATGCTCTGCCAGGGCAGACGATAGAAGATGTAAAAGAAACATTAGACATTGCTTTTACGCTTGGTGTACAACATTTCTCGGCATATTCATTAATTGTGGAACCGAAAACTGTGTTTTATAACTTAATGAATAAAGGGAAATTAAGACTCCCAGGTGAAGATCATGAAGCGAAAATGTATGAAATGGTAATGGATGAAATGGAGAAACACGGCTATACCCAGTATGAAATTAGCAATTTCTCAAAAGGTGATAATGAAAGTAGACACAATCTCACATACTGGAATAATGAGGAGTATTATGGATTTGGAGCTGGAGCGCATAGTTATGTAAATGGAGAACGTATCCAAAATGTAGGGCCGCTCAAGCAATATTTCAATAAAATCGATGAAACTGGATTTCCGTATTTAGATGTTCACGCGGTGACGGAGAAAGAAAGAATGGAAGAAGAGTTGTTCTTAGGCCTTCGAAAAACAAAAGGTGTATCTAAAGTAGCGTTTCAAATGAAATTTAATATGGAGATGGATCAAGTTTTCGCGAAGCAGTTGCAAAAAAATCAAGAACAAGGATTGCTTGAAGAGAAAGATGGATATGTTCGTTTAACGCGAAAAGGAAAATTATTAGGGAATGAAGTATTCCAATCGTTTTTGATTGACTAATTAAATGTTCCATAAACGTGAAAAAGTTTCATTATTTCGTGACGTTTCCGTTGACAATTGAATGTCAATTTTGGTAAGTTATTAATAGATTTAGCACTCGAAGACAAAGAGTGCTAACAGAGGTGATGATGAGATGCTTACGGAACGTCAGCTCTTAATTTTACAAACAATTATTGATGACTTTATTGGATCAGCGCAACCTGTTGGGTCGAGGACGTTGGCTAAGAAAGATGAAATTACGTTTAGTTCAGCTACTATTCGAAATGAAATGGCTGATTTAGAGGAACTAGGGTTTATTGAGAAAACGCATAGTTCTTCAGGACGTGTTCCTTCTGAAAAAGGATATCGTTTTTATGTAGACCATCTTTTAGCGCCGCAAAACTTACCGAACGATGAAATTGTACAAATTAAAGATTTATTTGCTGAAAGAATTTTTGAAGCGGAAAAGATTGCACAGCAATCGGCTCAAATTTTATCAGAGCTTACGAATTATACGGCCATTGTTCTTGGACCGAAGTTAAGCACAAATAAACTTAAAAACGTACAAATTGTACCGCTTGATCGTCAGACTGCAGTCGCTATTATTGTAACGGATACAGGGCATGTACAAAGCAAAACGATTACCGTTCCGGAATCTGTTGATTTATCAGATTTAGAAAAAATGGTTAATATTTTAAATGAAAAGCTATCGGGTGTACCAATGGTAGAACTGCATAACAAAATCTTTAAAGAGATTGTTACAGTTTTACGTGGATATGTTCATAATTACGATAGTGCAATAAAAATGTTAGATGGTACATTTCAAGTTCCTTTATCGGAAAAGATATACTTTGGAGGTAAAGCAAATATGCTTTCGCAACCAGAGTTCCATGACATTCACAAAGTAAGATCCTTGTTGACGATGATTGATAATGAAGCTGAGTTTTATGACATTTTGCGTCATAAACAAGTAGGTATTCAAGTGAACATTGGTAGGGAAAACTCTGCGACAGCCATGGAAGATTGTAGTTTAATTTCTGCAACATATTCGATTGGAGAAGAACAGCTTGGAACAATTGCTATTTTAGGTCCGACAAGAATGCAATACTCTCGGGTAATTAGTTTGTTACAGTTATTTACGAGACAATTTACTGATGGGCTTAAAAAGTAAATGAGAGTAATACATTCGCTCAAGTAATGAAATTTTCATTGCTGTGTGTAATATATAATGCTTAGGTAATTGTGTTCAGCATAATACCTAATACCTTTTAAGGAGGTGAATATTGTGGAAGAGCGTAACGAACAAGTGGTAGAAGAAGTAAAAGAAGCGCAAGTTGAAGAAGCTGTCACGACAGAAAACAGTGAAAAAACTGTAGAAGAAAAAAGTGAGGCTGCTCTTTTACAAGAAAAAGTAGATGAGTTACAAGCGAAGCTAACGGAAACGGAAGGTCGCACATTACGTCTACAAGCTGATTTTGAAAATTATAAGCGTCGTGTCCAAATGGATAAACAGGCTGCTGAAAAATATAGAGCACAAAGTCTAGTTTCAGATATTGTGCCAGCTCTTGATAATTTTGAAAGAGCGATGCAAGTGGAAGCGACTGATGAACAAACGAAATCCTTGTTACAAGGTATGGAAATGGTGCATCGTCAATTGCTAGAAGCGTTGACTAAAGAAGGTGTTGAAGCGATTGAAGCTGTTGGTAAACAGTTTGATCCTAATGAACACCAAGCTATTATGCAAGTGGAAGATAGTGAATTTGAATCAAACGCGGTAGTTGAAGAATTCCAAAAAGGTTATAAACTAAAAGACCGTGTGATTCGCCCATCAATGGTAAAAGTAAATCAATAATTTACATAAAAGTAGGAGGATTCGCCATGAGTAAAATTATCGGTATTGACTTAGGTACAACAAACTCTTGTGTAGCTGTTATGGAAGGTGGAGAACCAAAGGTTATCCCAAATCCAGAAGGAAACCGTACAACACCTTCTGTTGTAGCTTTCAAAAATGAAGAGCGTCAAGTTGGGGAAGTTGCAAAGCGTCAAGCAATTACAAACCCAAATACAATCATGTCTGTTAAACGTCATATGGGTACAGACTACAAAGTAGAAGTTGAAGGTAAAGATTATACACCTCAAGAAATTTCTGCAATCATTTTACAAAACTTAAAAGCTTCTGCTGAAGCATACTTAGGTGAAACGGTAACGAAAGCTGTTATTACAGTACCTGCATACTTCAACGATGCAGAACGTCAAGCAACAAAAGATGCTGGTCGTATCGCTGGTTTAGAAGTTGAGCGTATCATTAACGAACCAACAGCAGCAGCGCTTGCTTACGGCTTAGAAAAACAAGATGAAGAGCAAAAAATCTTAGTATATGACTTAGGTGGCGGTACATTTGACGTATCTATCCTTGAGTTAGCAGACGGAACATTCGAAGTTATTTCAACTGCTGGTGACAACCGTCTTGGTGGAGATGACTTTGACCAAGTTATTATTGACCACTTAGTAGCTGAGTTCAAAAAAGAAAATAACATTGATTTAAGCCAAGATAAAATGGCACTTCAACGTTTGAAAGATGCAGCTGAAAAAGCGAAAAAAGATCTTTCTGGCGTAACACAAACACAAATTTCATTACCATTCATTAGTGCTGGAGCTGCTGGTCCATTACACTTAGAATTAACGTTAACAAGAGCGAAATTCGAAGAGATTTCAGCAGGTCTTGTTGAAAGAACGTTAGAGCCAACTCGTCGTGCATTAAAAGACGCTGGTTTTGCTCCAAGCGAATTAGATAAAGTTATCCTTGTTGGTGGATCTACTCGTATTCCAGCTGTACAAGAAGCTATTAAACGTGAAACTGGTAAAGAACCATATAAAGGTGTAAACCCTGATGAAGTTGTAGCATTAGGTGCTGCAGTTCAAGGTGGCGTACTTACTGGTGATGTAGAAGGCGTACTATTATTAGACGTAACTCCACTTTCTTTAGGTATTGAAACTATGGGTGGTGTGTTCACGAAATTAATCGAGCGTAACACTACAATTCCAACAAGTAAGTCACAAGTATTCTCAACAGCTGCTGATAACCAACCGGCAGTAGACATTCACGTATTACAAGGTGAGCGTCCAATGTCAGCTGACAACAAAACATTAGGTCGTTTCCAATTAACAGACCTTCCACCAGCACCACGTGGTATTCCACAAATCGAAGTAACATTCGATATTGATGCGAACGGTATCGTTAACGTACGTGCAAAAGACTTAGGAACAAGCAAAGAGCAAACTATTACAATCCAATCTTCTTCAGGTCTTTCTGATGAAGAAGTAGATCGTATGGTACAAGAAGCAGAAGCAAATGCTGACGCTGACCAAAAACGTAAGGAAGAAGTTGAACTTCGTAACGAAGCTGATCAGCTTGTATTCCAAACGGATAAAGTTGTAAAAGATTTAGAAGGTAAAGTGGATGCGGCTGAAGTTGCAAAAGCAACAGAAGCGAAAGAAGCATTACAAGCTGCGATCGAGAAGAACGAGCTTGAGGAAATCCGTGCGAAAAAAGATGCTTTACAAGAAATCGTACAACAATTAACTGTTAAATTATATGAGCAAGCTCAAGCAGCTGCAGGGCAAGCAGAAGGTGCACAAGGAGCACAAGATGCTGGCGCGAAGAAAGACAATGTAGTAGACGCTGAGTTTGAAGAAGTAAAAGAAGATAAGTAATATAAATAAGTAAGATGACAAAAAGTCAAAGTCAAGCGTGCCTTGACTTTGACTTTTTTCACGAATGAAAAGAAAAGTGTGAGGTTCTTAAGTTTTTTACTTTGCATACTGTAAGTGAGGAAACTTTGTTGCAAAGCACTTTCTTTCGGTGTTAAAATTACGTTTATGTGAAAGATTCGGGGGTTGTAAATTTATGAGTAAACGAGACTATTATGAGGTCCTTGGACTTAGCCAGGGTGCTTCAAAAGATGAAATAAAAAAAGCGTATCGTCGTTTGGCTAAAAAATACCATCCAGACGTAAGTAAAGAAGAAAATGCAATTGAAAAGTTTAAAGAAGTACAAGAAGCATACGAAGTATTAAGCGACGATCAAAAGCGCGCGCAATATGATCAATTTGGTCATGCTGGTGCAAATCAAGGCTTTGGCGGCGGAGGAGACTTCGGCGGTGGCTTCGGTTTCGAAGATATCTTTAGTTCGTTCTTTGGCGGCGGTGGCGGGAGACGTCGTGATCCAAATGCTCCGCGTCAAGGTGCTGACTTACAATATCAAGTTACTTTAGAGTTTGAGGAAGCTATTTTTGGTAAAGAATTAAATGTTGAGATTCCAGTAGAAGATCCATGTGATACTTGTAAAGGTAGCGGAGCGAAACCAGGAACTTCAAAAGAAACATGTAAACATTGTTCAGGATCAGGGCAAGTAAGTGTAGAACAAAATACACCATTTGGTCGTATCGTAAACCGTCAAGCTTGTGGTCATTGTTCAGGAACTGGTCAAATGATTAAAGAAAAATGTACGACATGTCACGGTTCTGGTAAAGTACGTAAACGTAAAAAAATCAACGTTAAGATTCCAGCAGGTATCGATAATGGTCAACAAATTCGTGTATCTGGAAAAGGTGAAGCAGGCGTAAATGGCGGACCGGCAGGAGATTTATATGTTGTTGTTCATGTTAGAAATCATGAATTCTTTGAGCGTGAAGGAGATCACATTATTTGTGAAATGCCATTAACATTTGCGCAAATGGCACTTGGTGCTGAAGTGGAAGTTCCTACTGTTCATGGGAAAGTGAAGCTGAAAATTCCAGCAGGAACACAAACAGGAACAGAATTCCGCTTAAAAGGAAAAGGTGCTCCGAACGTACGTGGATACGGTCAAGGAGATCAATATGTAGTCGTTCGTGTTGTTGTACCGACGAAATTAACTTCACATCAAAAAGAGTTATTACGTGAATTTGCGGGACAAGAAGAGCAGGATGATAGTTTATTTGGAAAGCTTAAACGTGCTTTCAAAGGGGAATAATGGAAATAAAAAATGGAGTTGGTAAATTGTGAAATGGTCAGAAGTTAGTATTCATACAACAGAAGAAGCAGTAGAAGCTGTCTCTCATATTTTACACGAAGCTGGTGCTAGTGGAGTTGCAATTGAGGATCCAGCGGAGTTGACGAAAGAGCGCGAGCAACAATATGGTGAAATTTATGCATTGAACCCAGATGAATATCCGGCGGAAGGTGTATTAATAAAAGCATATTTCCCACAAACGGATTCTTTACAGGAAACGATTGCGGGTGTAAAATCATCTATTGATATGCTTCCATCTTACGACATCGAAATTGGTACTGGAAATATTACCGTTAACGAAGTCAATGAAGAAGATTGGGCTACTGCTTGGAAAAAATATTACCATCCAGTACAAATTTCTGATACATTCACAATTGTGCCGACGTGGGAAGAATATACACCAGCTTCTCCGGAAGAAAAAATTATTGAATTAGATCCAGGTATGGCGTTTGGGACAGGAACCCATCCGACAACAACGATGTGTATTCGTGCTTTAGAAAAAACAGTTCAGCCAGGTGATACTGTCATTGATGTAGGAACAGGTTCTGGTGTACTTAGTATTGCAGCGGCAAAATTAGGTGCGTCTTCTGTTCAAGCCTATGATTTAGATCCAGTTGCAGTAGAAAGTGCAGAAATGAATGTACGTTTAAATAAAACAGATGATATCGTGTCTGTTGGACAAAATAGTCTTTTAGAAGGTATTGAAGGTCCTGTTGATTTAATCGTAGCTAACTTATTGGCAGAAATTATTCTTTTATTCCCTGAGGATGCAGCAAGAGTTGTGAAGTCGGGCGGATTATTTATTACATCGGGCATTATTGCAGCAAAGGAAAAGATAATTTCTGAGGCGCTAGAAAAAGCTGGATTTACAATTGAAGAAGTATTACGAATGGAAGATTGGGTAGCAATTATTGCACGAAATGCGTAATATAGATTTTAGTTTATAATGAAAAGGGGGAGTCTCTCACTATAAGGTGAGGGACTTGCCGTTTGTTATATGAAAAAATGATAACGTTTCGTTCTTTTCGTAAGTGTTGACTTACGAAAGGAACGAAACTCTACTAAGGTGATTATATGCAACGTTATTTTGTAGAAGAGAAATATGTAAATGAGACAAGTATTCGCATTGTAGGTGATGACGTACATCATATCGCAAGAGTGATGCGTATGTCAGCTGGGGATCACATTTATTGCTGTGTAAACGGAAAAACAGCAGTATGTTCAATTGATGAAATTACCAGTGAATTTATTAATACGGCTATTGTAGAATGGGTAGAGGCGTCAAGTGAACTTCCTGTTTTCGTGACGATTGCAAGTGGACTGCCGAAAGGAGACAAGCTAGAGTTAATTTTCCAAAAAGGAACTGAGCTTGGGGCAGCCGCATTTTTACCATTTCAAGCATCTCGCTCTATTGTAAAATGGGATGCGAAAAAAGCTGATAAAAAAGTTGAGCGTTTAAGAAAAATTGTGAAAGAAGCTGCGGAACAATCGCATAGAAGCGAAATTCCAGAAGTGCATGCACCGGCATCATTTAAGCAATTGCTTTCAATGAGTAATGAGTATGATGTATGCCTTGTTGCGTACGAAGAGGAAGCAAAACAAGGTGAGAAATCCAATTTTGCTAAAGCTTTAACGACGATGAAACCAGGCCAAAAACTATTGATTGTATTTGGACCAGAAGGTGGTTTAGCGGAGGAAGAGATTACTACGCTTCGTGAACATAAATTTGTACCATGTAGTTTAGGACCAAGAATTTTAAGAACAGAAACGGCGCCGTTATACGCGTTAAGTGCTGCTTCGTATCATTTTGAATTGATGGGGTGATGATCAATGTCAACTGTTGCGTTCCATACGTTAGGTTGTAAAGTAAACCACTATGAAACAGAGGCCATTTGGCAATTGTTTAAACAAGGTGGATATGAAAGAACTGAATATGAAAAGAAAGCTGATGTATATGTTATTAATACGTGTACAGTAACGAATACGGGAGATAAGAAAAGCCGTCAAGTTATTAGACGTGCTGTTCGTCAAAATCCGGATGCAGTTATTTGTGTAACGGGATGTTATGCACAAACATCTCCAGCGGAAATTATGGCGATTCCAGGTGTAGATATTGTAGTTGGTACACAGGATCGTGAAAAGATGTTAGGATACATCGAAGAATTCCGCAAAGAGCGTCAACCAATTAATGCTGTCCGCAACATTATGAAAACACGTGTATACGAAGAACTGGATGTACCTTATTTCACGGATCGTACACGTGCATCTTTAAAAATACAAGAAGGTTGTAATAATTTCTGTACATTCTGTATTATTCCTTGGGCACGTGGTTTAATGCGTTCTCGTGATGGAAAAGAAGTTATTAAACAAGCGCAGCAATTAGTAGATGCAGGTTATAAAGAAATCGTATTAACAGGTATTCATACAGGTGGGTACGGTGAAGATATTAAAGATTATAACTTAGCTGGATTACTTCGTGATATGGAAGCGGAAGTAGGCGGATTAAAACGTCTTCGTATTTCTTCTATTGAAGCGAGTCAGATTTCAGATGAAGTAATTGAAGTGTTAGATAAGTCTGAAGTAGTTGTACGTCACTTGCACATTCCATTGCAATCTGGATCTAATACTGTATTAAAGCGTATGCGTCGTAAGTATACGATGGAATTTTTCCAAGAGCGTTTAGATCGATTGAAAGAAGCGTTACCAGGTCTTGCGATTACATCGGATGTGATTGTTGGTTTTCCGGGTGAAACAGAAGAAGAATTTATGGAAACATACAATTTCATTAAAGAGAATCGCTTCTCAGAGTTACACGTATTCCCTTACTCAAAGCGTACAGGAACACCTGCAGCGCGTATGGAGGATCAAGTTCCTGAAGATGTGAAGAATGATCGTGTTCATCGTTTAATTGAACTATCTAACCAATTAGCGAAAGAGTATGCGTCACAGTTTGAAGGGGAAGTGCTTGAAATCATTCCGGAAGAGCAATTTAAAGAGGGCGACCGTAAAGGGTTATATGTAGGCTATACGGATAACTACTTAAAAATTGTATTTGAAGGATCAGAAGAATTAATTGGTAAGCTAGTGAAAGTGAAAATTACGAAAGCTGGTTATCCATATAACGAAGCGCAATTTGTTCGTGTTCTTGAAGATGATGTAAAAAAAGAATCAGCAAGCGCATAAAATGAAACTTTAATGAGTGGGGTTTTTGTTCCTCCCCGCTCATTATCAGCCGGACTCCTACCTAAGTTCTTTGCTTTTGCTGAATTTTGAGGTGGGGGTCTTACTGCCCGGTAAATAGCAGGATAAAAAAAGCATGCAAACGGAAACGATTTGCATGCTTTCTTTTTTTTCGTGGAGAAGTTAAGTACTGAAAAGGCAGGTACGTCGAATGAGTAGTTATTTAATATTTTCTTGTATTAAAAAAGATGTAATGATAAAAATATAGTTGTCTTCAGGGGAAAAGGATAATAGCTATCTATATAGCTTTTGAACAGGGAAGGGCATCTATTCTTCTTTTATTCTGCCAAATAGTTGACCTGAAGTGATAAAATGTATTATAATCGTAAAAGACATGCTGAAGAAGGGTTTCTTTTTGCATGCTGAAATTAGTATGTAAGTGTGATGTTTCGGAGGGAGGGAAAGAGAATGTCAAAAACAGTCGTTCGTAAAAACGAGTCTTTGGAGGATGCACTTCGCCGTTTTAAAAGATCGGTTTCTAAAACTGGTACACTTGCTGAAGCAAGAAAGCGCGAGTTTTATGAAAAGCCAAGTGTAAAACGTAAGAAGAAATCTGAAGCGGCAAGAAAGCGTAAATTCTAAGAGAGGGTGTAAGTTATGAGTCTTCTCGGTCGTTTAAACGATGATATGAAACAAGCGATGAAGAATAAACAAAAAGAAAAATTAACCGTTATTCGTATGGTTAAGGCTGCTTTACAAAATGAAGGTATTAAACTGCAACATACTCTTACTGAAGAAGAGGAATTAACAGTTTTAGCTCGTGAAGTAAAACAGTATAAGGACTCCCTCCTTGAATTTAAAAAAGCTGGTCGTGAAGACCTTGTTAATAAACTGCAAAGTGAAATTCAGATTTTAAGCGCATATTTGCCGGAGCAATTAACAGAAGAAGAACTAGCGAATGTAATTAAGCAAGTTATTTCTGAAGTTGGTGCGACTTCTAAAGCAGATATGGGTAAGGTGATGACTGCTGTTATGCCGAAAGTAAAAGGTAAAACAGACGGATCACTTGTGAATAAGCTGGTTATCCAGCTATTAGCATAAAAAAACGTCTCATTTCGTATGAGACGTTTTTTTATGCTTTTTTTCAGTTTGGACGTGATATTACAAGCTCTTTTTTCATACATATGGGATGAGAGGGGGTCTTTTGAGATGAAAAAATTAGAACAAATGAAGAATTGGTTAACAAAGCAAATAGACCTGCCAGTGGATGTGCTAATGGATCTACCTCGGATCACGCTTGTTGGGCAAGTGCATATCTATATAGAAAATCATCGGGGTTTATTAGTGTTTTCAGATAAAGAAGTAAGATTGTTATTAAAGCACGGTCAATTATTAATTAAAGGGCAATCCTTTATTATTAAAACAATCCTTCCAGAAGAACTTTTGCTTGAAGGAATAATTGAGCAAGTGACATTTTTAGAAAACGAAAAAAAAGAGGAGTGAGGGAAACTTCCATATGTGAAGTTTTTCTTCGTTATTTTCGTGATTCGAACTTACTATTCAGTTTATCTCGCTATTTATGGGGGGTAGAACTCTTTATTTCATTTTCGTACGAGCTATTTTGCTAATTAAAGTGAAAAAAGTAGTGTGTATACTTTTGGAAAGGTAGTGGAGATAGTAGATGAAAAATAAATGGTTTATAAAGTGGCTTGGATATGTAAAAGTACGAATTGAAGGTAGAGGAGCGGAACGGTTCGTTAACGAATGTGTACGTAGAAAATTATTAGTTTGGGATGTTAAGAAGATTGCTGATGAAACGTTAGTTTTTTGTATGTTATTACGAGATGTGAAGAAAATAAAACCAATTTATAGAAAAAATGAATGTAAACTATATTTTATTGGGCGTTACGGTTTTCCCTTTTTGAATAAGCGTTTAATTAAAAATAGTGGATTCTTAATTGGTTTTTTAATTTTCTTTTTTGGCATGATTGCATTATCCAATATGGTTTGGAAAATTGAAATTACAGGGGCGAAACCTGAAACAGAATATATATTGATGAAAGAATTGGACAAAATGGGTATTAAAAAAGGGAAATTACAATTCCAAATGCCTAATGTAGAAGATGTACAACGTCATTTGACAGACAATATTAATGCGATTACTTGGGCGGGACTAGAAATAAGAGGAACGACGTATCATTTTAAAATTGTTGAAAAAAACGAGCCGAAAAAAGAAAAGGAACAAAGGCCGCAAAATTTAGTAGCAAAAAAAGAAGCGATTGTGACAAAAACATTTGTTGAAGTAGGAAAACCAGTCGTCTTGAAAAATGACCATGTCGAAAAAGGGCAGCTTCTCGTATCAGGGGTATACGGTAATGAGGAGAGTCCGACGATTGTTTCGGCGAAAGGTATTGTATATGGAGAAACGTGGTACACATCTGAGGTGAATGTACCACTGAAGACGCAATTTCAAGTATATACTGGCAATGCATATAATGAGCATTACCTTACGTTTGGGAGTGCGAAAATAAAAATATGGGGATTTCAACATGATAAGTATAAACGCTCTCGTACTGAAAGTGTAAAACACGATGTGAAACTATTTGGTTTTACACTGCCGATCGCGTATGAAAAAGATATTGTACGAGAAGAGGAAGAAGCGAATCGGGAATATACAGAAAAACAGGCAATGAAAGTAGCAAAAGAGATGGCTGAAAAAGAACTAAAGAAAAAATTGGATGAACATGCTATGATTGTAAGTGATAAGATTTTGAGTAAAGAGGTTGAGGCGGATCAACTAAAAGTCACGTTGCATTATACTGTGATCGAAAATATTGCAGAGCCACAACCAATATCCGAATCCGATATTCAAGGAGACTGAGTAATGGCAGAACAATTAGTAGAAATGAACCAACAATTGGAAAATACTAACGAAGCAATCGCTCTTTTTGGAGTCAATGATGCTCATTTGAAAGTAATTGAACGTGAACTGAATGTATCGATTGTAACTAGAGGTGAAACTGTTCATGCATCTGGAGCAGTTGAAACTGTGACACTCGTAGAAAAAATCTTACAGCAATTACTTGTTGTTATTCGAAAAGGTATATCAATTACAGAAAGAGATGTTGCGTATGCAATTCAGCTCGCACAACAAGGGAAAATTGCTCAATTTGAAGAGTTATATGAAGAAGAAATCTTTAAAACGGCAAAAGGTAAATCCATTCGTGTAAAAACAATGGGGCAAAGAAGATATATTCATGCAATGAAGAAGAATGATATTGTATTTGGAATGGGACCTGCTGGGACTGGGAAAACATACTTAGCTGTAGTAATGGCTGTGAGAGCTTTAAAGCAAGGGTATGTAAAGAAAATTATTTTAACGAGACCGGCTGTAGAAGCTGGAGAGAGTTTAGGTTTTTTACCAGGAGATTTGAAAGAGAAGGTAGATCCGTATTTACGTCCATTGTATGATGCTTTGCACGATATTCTTGGACAAGAATATACGCAACGTATGATGGAGCGAGGGGTAATTGAAATCGCACCTCTTGCTTATATGAGAGGGCGTACGCTCGATGATTCATTTGTTATTTTAGATGAAGCGCAAAATACAACGGGTGCACAAATAAAAATGTTTTTAACTAGATTAGGTTTTAGTTCTAAAATGGTTATTACGGGGGATCCTTCACAAGTAGACTTACCAAAAGGGGTAAAATCAGGGCTTTCGCTAGCTTCTAACATTTTATCTGGTGTGTCAGGTCTTTCATTTATTACATTAGAACAAACGGACGTTGTGAGGCATCCGCTGGTGCAACGTATTATTGAGGCATATGATAAAATGGAATGATCCTATTTGTCAGGATCATTTCTTTTTGTATTAAGGTTGGCGAACGGCATGTTTTTTACTATCATAAAAGATAAGAGAAATAAACTATAGGTACTGGTTTATCAAAATGTTACTTAAAAGTATCGTTGGCTAGAAGAAATGAAAGCTATAAATAGTTTCACTTTATTTCTGGAGAGGAGAAGGTATTGAAATCATGTTAAGATCTGAAGAAATTTCTAAGTGGTTTCGTAACTTACAACATTCGAAAAAACTAAGTTGGATTTCTTACGTTTTATTAGGAGCAGTGTTGTTTTTTGCACTTATGAATAATGTAAAACCAGAGCAATTAGATGTTGATATGTATTCTATTGCAAAAAAAACAATTCATTCTCCTATTAAAATTGAAGATAAGGTTATAACGGACAGAAAAAAACAAGAGGCCGCTCAAAAAGTTGGGGATCAATATACATATAGAAGTGAATATAAACAAAATAGAGTAGATATTGTAAATGATGTTTTTGCTAAGGTAAATGAAGCAATTCAAGAGATGAAAGCTGCTGGACCTGAAGAGCAAAAAAAGATGACCGATGCAAATAAATTAGAAAAGTTGAAGAAGAAGTTGCCATCTAATTTAACAAAGGAATTATCTGATGAGAATTTATTATATTTTATTAATGCAGAACCGGATCAATTAGAATTAGCAAAGAACGCGGCTCTAACGTCTGTTAGTGTTATTATGGGTGGAAATATTAAAATGTCCGAAGAAATAGCAGCAAAAGAGCGATTTGTTAATGAAATGAAAAGCCTCAATGTGAATAGCGGATTGAAGGAAGCTGTGAACGCGCTAGGATCATATGCAATTACAGCAAATTATTTTTATGATCCGGCTGTAACGAAAGAGAAGAAGAAAGCGGAAGAAGATTTAGTTCCACCTGTTTATATTCTTCAAGGACAAGTTATTGTTAGAGAAGGTGAAACAATTTCAAGTGATATGTATAATCAGTTGAAATTAGTCGGTTTATTAGAAAAAGGTAATAGTTTTCAGCCTTATGTTGGATTAGCAGTGCTCATTGGTGTGTTACTGTACTTTATGCATAAGCAGTTTGAAGTATTTTTACAGCGTAAAAGAGAAGATAGACCATATATTTTAGCGTATATTACAATTTTGTCTATTACGATTGTTTTAATGAAAACGATTAGTTTGTTTCAAAAGCTTGAATATGCAGGAATTGCGTATGTTGTCCCGGTTGCGATGGGAACAATACTTGTAAAACTAATGATTGGCGATCGATTTGTATTTTTAACAAGTATGATTTTTTCTGTGTGCGGAAGTATTATGTTTAATGAAGGGGTAACAAGTACACTGAATTATAGTGTAGGTATTTATGTGTTGTTAAGTTCATTATCAGTAAGCATTTTCTTAAGAGAAAAAAATCGTCGTACGATGATTTTGCAAGCTGGTATACTCGTTTCTATCTTAAATGTGGTCGTCTTAGCGGCGTTATTATTATTACGTAATGGGAATTTTTCACCTCTTGAAATTGGAACGCAATTATTGATGGCTTCCGTTTCAGGAATTATCTCATCCGTTTTGGCTATGGGGATATTACCATATTT
This sequence comes from Bacillus sp. FSL M8-0063, assembly GCF_038005545.1. Lineage (NCBI taxonomy): Bacteria > Bacillati > Bacillota > Bacilli > Caryophanales > Bacillaceae > Bacillus > Bacillus sp. FSL M8-0063. Next base: position 3,828,719 of record NZ_JBBOTJ010000001.1, on the reverse strand, counting down.
AGAGAGTGGACTTGGAATTGTATCAAGCATGAAGCTTATGGAACTATCAAGTCCGAATCATCCGCTTTTGCGTAGAATTTTGTTAGAAGCGCCAGGAACGTATCACCACAGTGTAATGGTAGCGAATCTTTCTGAGGCAGCGTGTGAAGCGGTTGGAGCAAATGGTGTATTAGCACGTGTAGGGGCGTATTATCATGATGTAGGAAAAACAGTACAACCGCAATTCTTTATTGAAAACCAGATGGGAATTGAAAATCCACATGATAAATTAGAGCCTGTGACGAGTAAAGATATTATCATTGCTCATGTAACAGATGGAGTCAGAATGCTCGAAGAATACCATATTCCGCAAGAAATTATCGATATTGCTGGACAACACCATGGTACAACATTACTTAAATATTTTTACTATAAGGCAATTAAAGAAGATAAAGAAAAATATACAGAAGAGATGTTTCGCTATCCGGGATCAAAAGCAACTTCTAAAGAGTCGGCAATTGTTGGTATTGCTGATAGTGTTGAGGCGGCGGTACGATCTATGAATCACCCAACGCCAGATCAAATTAATAATTTAGTGCAAAGTATTATTAAAGATCGCCTGCAAGATGGGCAATTTAGTGAATGTGATTTGACGTTTAAGGAACTACAAATCGTTGGAAAAACGTTATGTGAAACGTTAAATGGTATTTTCCATTCGCGTATTACATATCCGGAACCACCGGAAGAGAAGGAGAAAGAATGAGTTTATTAATTGATTTCATTGATGAAACAGAAGAAGTGAAAGAAGAATATGTGAATTTAATTCGTGAGATATTAGAAAAAGCAGCTCAAATGGAAAAAATAGAGGATGGTGCGGAGTTATCAGTGACATTTGTAGATAACGAACGCATTCGCGAGATTAATCGTGATTACCGAGATAAGGATCAGCCTACTGATGTCATTTCCTTTGCTATGGAAGAAATGGGAGAAGGAGAAATGGAAATTGTAGGTGCAGAGATGCCTCGTATGTTAGGTGACCTTATTATTTCTATTCCGAGAGCGAAAGAACAAGCTGAAGAGTATGGACATTCTTTTGATCGTGAACTTGGCTTTTTAGCGTTACATGGCTTTTTACATTTACTTGGTTATGACCACATGACAGAAGAGGATGAAAAAGAAATGTTTGGAAGACAAAAAGAAATTTTAGAGGCATTTGGATTAGGACGATGAAAAAAGGAAAACTTATAAATAGTTTTGGATATGCTATAGCAGGTATATTCTTTTGTTTTCGTCATGAACGAAATATGAAAATTCATTATTTAGCCGCAGTCATTGTTATATGCTGCGGCTTTTATTTCCATATTACGAAAGTAGAGTGGACAGTATTACTTATTGTAATAGGAATTGTAATGAGTTTAGAGATGGTAAATACGGCTGTGGAAAAAACAGTAGATTTAGCGACTACCGATATACATCCGTTTGCGAAAATTGCAAAGGATGTCGCAGCCGGATCGGTTTTATTGTTTGCGATAATAGCTGTTATAATTGGTGCTATTATCTTTTTGCCGTATGTGGTATAGTTGCATTCCAAAGCTTTTATGAAGCTTTGAAAGTGCCGTAAAGGCCTTTAATGAGAGAGTGTATCTATTCACAGCTGTGGACAGGAAGGATGCGGGAATATGAATAGTAAACAATTAATTCAAGAAGCAATCGAAGCGCGTAAACAAGCGTACGTACCATATTCTAAATTTCAAGTAGGTGCAGCATTATTAACACAGGATGGAAAAGTATATCGTGGATGTAATGTTGAGAATGCATCATATGGCTTATGTAACTGTGCAGAAAGAACAGCTTTATTTAAGGCGGTTTCTGAAGGAGATAAAGAGTTTGTAGCTATCGCGATTGTGGCGGATACAAAGCGTCCAGTACCTCCTTGTGGAGCATGTCGACAAGTTATGGTAGAATTATGTAAACAGGATACGAAAGTATACCTATCAAATTTACATGGTGACGTTCAAGGGACGACAGTCGGAGAATTGTTACCAGGAGCATTTTTAGCGGAGGATTTACATGAATAGAAAAGGTTATAAATCAGGTTTTGTCTCTATTATTGGCAGACCGAATGTTGGGAAATCTACATTTTTAAATCGTATTATCGGCCAGAAAATTGCCATTATGAGTGACAAGCCACAAACAACTCGTAATAAAATTCAAGGCGTATATACAGAAAATGATTCACAAGTAATTTTCATTGATACACCAGGAATACATAAACCTAAACATAAATTAGGCGACTTCATGGTGAAGATGGCTCAAACGACATTAAAAGAAGTTGATATTGTTCTGTTTATGGTCAATGCAGTTGAAGGATTTGGTCGTGGTGAGGAATTTATTATTGAGAAATTAAAAGAAACGAAACAACCAGTATTTTTAGTAATTAATAAAATTGACCAACTTCATCCAGAGCAATTGTTAGAGTTAATTGATCAATACCGTAAACTATATGAGTTTGCAGAGATTGTACCAATTTCTGCATTAGACGGCAATAATGTGGATGCTTTAATTGGAACAATTAAAAAGTATTTACCAGAAGGACCGCAATACTACCCAGATAATCAAGTAACGGATCATCCAGAGCGATTTATTATTTCAGAGCTTATTCGTGAAAAAGTATTACATTTAACACGTGAAGAAGTGCCGCACTCTGTAGCGGTTGTTATTGATGCAATTCAAAAACGTGAGGGCGGAGCGGTTTATATAAACGCAACGATTGTTGTTGAACGTGCATCACAAAAAGGAATTATTATAGGTAAGCAAGGAAAGATGTTAAAAGAAGTCGGTAAGCGAGCTCGTTTTGACATTGAAGCACTACTTGGTTCTAAAGTATTTTTAGAAGTATGGGTAAAAGTGCAAAAGGATTGGCGTAATAAAATGTCTCAGCTTCGTGACCTTGGTTTCCGCGAAGACGAGTACTAAAATAGAGTAAAGCTGTAATCAGCGGATGTTTTGTTCATCCGCTGATTATTGGTTTTTATAAGTTTTGATAAATTAGGAAAAATTTTTCTCACATGAAAATGGACAAAATGGGTCAATTTAATAACAACAAAGGAAATTGGTTTATAGGCTACGCTTATTGAGAAAGGTGGATTCTTATGCTAGATTTTACCTGGAAGTTTTTCTCCAAAACAGGAAGCATTGAAACGTACTTGCTTTTGAAAGAAATGGAAAAAGACGTAAACGATGAGATGGATCAACATGAAGAGGAGCTAGCGCATCTAGACTCTCCAATTTCTTGACCCGTTTTGTTCAAACCTTGGATGGTGACGAACATGTTTCAAAAAGTTGAGGGCATCGTTATCCGTACGACAGATTACGGAGAAACGAACAAGATTGTTACAATATTCTCAAGAGAATTGGGTAAGGTAAGTGCAATGGCAAGAGGAGCGAAAAAACCGAAAAGCCGGTTAGCATCTGTTTCGCAACTTATGACCCATGGTAATTTTCTTATTCAAATGGGATCTGGACTTGGAACTTTGCAACAAGGCGAGATTATTTCAACTATGAAAGAAATTCGCGAGGATATATTTTTAACTGCTTATGCATCATTTATTGTTGAGTTAACTGATAAAGCAACAGAAGATAAAAAACATAATCCATATTTATTTGAAATGTTATATCAAACGTTGCATTATATGTGTGAGGGTGTTGATTCAGAAGTATTATCATTAATTTATCAAACGAAAATGCTTCCGGTATTAGGGATGCGCCCGTACTTTGATACATGTGCGATTTGTCATCAAGAAACAGATTTTGTCGCCTTCTCTGTCCGGGAAGGCGGTTTTCTGTGCTCGCGTCATGCTGAGCAAGACCAGTATCGTATACCAGTGGGGGAAGCTGTTCATAAATTATTACGTCTTTTCTACCACTTCGATTTACATAGACTTGGCAATGTATCAGTGAAGGATAGCACAAAAAAACAAATGCGTTTAGTATTGAATACATATTATGATGAATATTGCGGGATTTATTTGAAGTCAAGACGTTTCTTAGAACAACTTGATAAGTTTCAAATATAATTTGGGACCGTATACGGTCCTTTTTACATCCTATCTTTTTCGAATAGCATATTTAGTATATAATATTTAAGAGATAGTATAACTTTTTTCGTTGTGCATTAAAGGTGGTGATTATCATAGAGCTGAATAAACGGCAAGAACATATCATTCAGATTGTAAAAGATCACGGTCCTATTACAGGGGAGTCAATTGCTGCGCAATTAGGACTAACACGTGCAACGCTAAGACCAGACTTAGCAATTTTAACGATGGCTGGTTATTTAGAAGCGCGTCCACGCGTAGGTTATTTTTATACGGGTAAAACCGGGGGGCAGCTATTATCTGAAGCTGTTAAGAAAATTAAAGTACAAGATTATCAATCTAGACCAGCTGTAATTGATAAAAATGTATCAGTATACGATGCGATTTGTACTATGTTTTTAGAGGATGTAGGTACATTGTTCGTTGTAGATCAATCGACGCTATTAGTTGGCGTTGTATCTCGTAAAGATTTATTACGAGCTAGCCTTGGAAAGCAGGATTTAACCTCTCTTCCGGTTAATATTATCATGACAAGGATGCCGAACATTGCGATGTGTCGTAGAGAAGATTCTTTATATGATATTGCGATGGAATTAATAGAAAGACAGATTGATGCAATGCCAGTTGTAAAAGATACGAAACAAGGTTTAGAAGTGATTGGACGAATTACAAAAACAAATATTACACGTGCGTTTGTAAACTTAGTAAATAACGAATAAGTGTAATTTGTTTAAAGTGAGGTAATGTAATGGATAATAAAATCGTATATGTCGTATCTGACTCTGTTGGAGAAACGGCTGATTTGGTTGTTCGAGCAGCGATGGGGCAATTCCCATTTGCTCCTGATATTAGACGTGTACCGTATGTAGAAGATACAGGGACATTAAAAGAAGTGATTTCGATTGCTAAGAGCAATCAAGCGCTTATTTGTTTTACGTTAGTAAAGCCTGACATGCGTCAGTATTTAGTGACAGAGGCTGCGAAAGAAGGCGTAGAGGCATATGATATTATCGGGCCTCTTATCGATCAAATTGAAGAAATTACAGGGCAAGTACCAAGATATGAGCCGGGTGTTGTTCGTAGATTAGATGAAGAATACTTTAAAAAGATTGAAGCGATTGAGTTTGCTGTAAAGTATGATGATGGTAGAGACGCACGTGGTATTTTAAAAGCAGATATCGTGTTGATTGGAATTTCGCGCACATCAAAAACACCACTTTCTCAATATTTAGCTCATAACAAACGTTTGAAAGTTGCCAATGTACCGCTCGTACCAGAAGTAGATCCGCCTGAAGAATTATATCAAGTGGCTAAAGAAAAATGCTTCGGTTTGAAAATTACGCCAGATAAGTTGAATCATATTCGAAAAGAGCGATTGAAATCACTTGGACTAAGTGACGGTGCAACATATGCCAATATTAATCGTATTAAAGAAGAAATTGATCACTTTGAGAATGTAGTTGGTAAAATAAATTGTCAAGTAATTGATGTATCGAATAAAGCGATTGAAGAAACAGCCAACATTATTGTGAATGCAGTGCAAAACCAAAAATTGTTTTAGCACATTTACCAAAGGTGAATGTGCTTTTTTCGCTCGTGAGAAACACAATACCTGTTGATTTCGTAATAGATTATAGCGGAGTGGTTATACTTATATTCTTCTGTCTTTTTATTATGCTAAAGGTAGGGTTTCGTTATCCTGAAATAGAAGATGAAAAAATAAAGGGATATGTAGCGTAGTTGAAGAAAATATATTATAATAAAAAATTGTGATAAAAACCTATATTTTACGTTTAGACTTTAATTTTTCAGAATAAACTAGGGATAGGATTTACGAAAAGACATGTAATTACGTTAAATCGACAAAATCTATACAAGAAAACGCACATTATGGAAGGATTCGCAGAAGGGATGTAGAATACAGAAATATGCAAAACATCAATATCGTATTAGTTGATGCAGATGCATATCCTGTGAATGCTGAAAATTGTGCAAGTTGGAACGAAAGTTCATGTCGAAATTTTGTTTGTCACATCGTATGCTCATCGTTTAAGGAAGTAGCAAGGGAAATTGGATCTATGTAGATGCTGAATAAGCTAAAGTTGATTTTTTATATGTATCAACATGCAAAAGAAACAGATCTCGTGATCACATAGGATATGGTGCTTGCTAGTCTTCTTGTAAAAAAAGTGTATATGTATTGTCTCCAGGAGGTACATTTGTAACAGATGAGCAAATGGATACAATTTTATATAGTAGGTACGTATCTGCGAAATTACGCAGAAAAGGGCCTGCAAAATCGTTTGATAACGTGATCGACAACACTTTCTAATAAGTTTAGAAAAAATATTGTCGAATTATAAAGGAATTTTTTAATTTATATCGAATACAAAATACGACACGGAGATGGATTTATGGGGAACAGAATTCCCGAAGAAGTTGTTGAACAGATTCGGACGTCATCGGATATTGTAGAAGTGATTGGTGAATACGTTCAACTTAGAAAACAGGGGCGTAACTATTTCGGCCTTTGTCCATTTCATGGTGAGAATTCTCCTTCATTCTCTGTTTCATCTGATAAGCAAATTTTTCATTGCTTCGGATGTGGAGAAGGTGGAAATGTATTTTCCTTTCTAATGAAAATGGAAGGATTGGCTTTTACCGAGGCTGTTCAAAAGCTAGGTGAAAGAAATGGAATTGCGGTTGCAGAGTATACATCAGGGCAAGGACAACAAGAAGACATATCTGATGACACTGTCATCATGCAACAGGCTCATGAACTTTTGAAAAAGTATTATCACCATTTATTGGTAAATACAGAAGAAGGAAATGAAGCACTTTCGTATTTGCTAAAACGTGGTATTACGAAAGAGATGATTGAGAAGTTTGAAATTGGTTATGCGTCACCTGCTTGGGATGCAGCAACGAAAATTTTACAAAAAAGAGGTTTATCGCTGTCTAGTATGGAACAAGCTGGTCTTCTCATAAGAAGCGAGAAGGATGGTAGTCATTATGATCGCTTCCGTGGAAGGGTTATGTTTCCAATCTCTACGTTACAAGGTAAAGTGATAGCGTTTAGTGGAAGGGCGTTAGGAGATGACACTCCGAAATATTTAAATAGCCCTGAAACACCAATTTTTCATAAAAGTAAATTGTTGTATAACTTCCACCTAGCGAGGCCGTTTATTAGAAAACGTGGGCAAGTGGTCCTTTTTGAAGGGTATGCCGACGTACTAGCTGCGGTAAAAAGTGGTGTGGAAGAAGCTGTTGCGACAATGGGAACAGCTTTAACTGAAGAACAAGCAAAACTTCTGCGACGTAACGTTGAAACTGTTGTTCTTTGCTATGATGGTGATAAAGCAGGGCGAGAAGCAACGATGAAAGCAGGGCAATTATTGCTAAAAGTTGGTTGCCAAGTGAAAGTTACATCCTTGCCAGATAAGCTTGATCCTGATGAATATGTGCAACAATATGGGACAACTGCTTTTGAAAATCTTGTGAAATCAAGTATAAGTTTTGTTGGTTTTAAAATAAATTATTTGCGTTTAGGGAAAAATTTGCAAGATGAGTCTGGCAAAGAAGAATATGTGAAAAGTGTTTTAAAAGAGTTATCGTTGCTACAGGATGCGATGCAGGCAGAATCATATTTGAAGTCATTATCGCAAGAATTTTCGTATTCAATGGAAACTCTTTTGAATCAATTGCACCAATATCGCAAAGAACAAAAGGTACAGCAAAAACAAGTAAAGCAGGTTTCTAAGCCGTCTCAAATTGTTCAAACAAAACCGAAGTTAACAGGTTTTGAAAGGGCAGAAAGAGAAATTATTTATCATATGTTGCAAAGTCCAGAAGTGGCTGTTCGTATGGAATCCCACATAGAAGATTTTCATACAGAAGAACATAAAGGGATTTTATATGAACTATACGCATATTATGAAAAGGGAAATGAACCTTCAGTCGGAACATTTTTAAGTTGGCTCTCTGATGAGAAGTTGAAAAATATTATCACTGATATTTCGACGGATGAATTTATTAATCCAGAATACACAGAAGAAGTGTTACAAGGCCATTTAGAGACGCTCAACCGTCATCAAGAAAAACTTGAAAAGATGGAAATCATCTTTAAGGTAAAACAAATGGAAAAAACAGATCCTGTAGAGGCTGCTAAATATTATGTAGCATATTTACAAAATCAAAAAGCGAGAAAATAGCTTTTTTGATAAATTTTTAGTATAATGAATGTTTGTATCTCGCGTAAGGAGGGGAACAGATGGCTGACAAACCAGCTCGTTCTAAACAAATTGAAACTGAAATGACCCTTGAGCAAGTGAAAGAACAACTCACTGAGCTCGGAAAAAAACGTGGCGTTCTTACATATGAAGAGATTGCAGAACGCATGAATGGATTTGAAATTGAATCCGATCAAATGGATGAATACTATGAATATTTAGGTGAACAAGGAATTGACTTAGTTGGTGACAATGACAACGACGAAGGTCCTAATAATCGCCAAATTACAAAAGCGGAAGAAGAATTTGACCTTAATGATTTAAGTGTACCACCTGGGGTTAAAATCAATGATCCTGTTCGTATGTATTTAAAAGAAATTGGTCGTGTAGATTTACTATCCGCAGAAGAAGAAATTCGACTTGCAACGCGTATTGAAGAAGGCGATGAAGAAGCGAAACGTCGTCTGGCAGAAGCAAACTTACGTCTTGTAGTAAGTATTGCAAAGCGCTACGTGGGCCGTGGTATGCTTTTCTTAGACTTAATCCAAGAAGGGAATATGGGTCTAATTAAAGCGGTTGAAAAGTTCGATTATCGTAAAGGTTTCAAATTTAGTACGTATGCAACTTGGTGGATTCGCCAAGCGATTACACGTGCGATTGCAGACCAAGCACGAACAATTCGTATCCCAGTTCATATGGTTGAAACGATTAATAAGTTAATTCGTGTACAACGTCAATTACTACAAGATTTAGGACGCGAACCATCTCCTGAAGAGATTGGTGAAGAAATGGATCTTGCTCCAGAAAAAGTACGCGAAATCTTAAAAATTGCACAGGAGCCAGTTTCTCTTGAAACACCGATTGGTGAAGAAGATGACTCCCATTTAGGTGATTTTATTGAAGACCAAGAAGCAACATCGCCTGCGGACCATGCAGCGTATGAATTGCTAAAAGAACAATTAGAAGATGTGTTAGATACCCTAACAGATCGTGAAGAAAATGTTCTACGTCTTCGTTTTGGTTTAGATGATGGACGAACTCGTACGCTTGAAGAAGTTGGGAAAGTATTCGGCGTAACGAGAGAACGTATCCGTCAAATTGAAGCAAAAGCACTTCGTAAATTAAGACATCCAAGCCGTAGTAAGCGTCTTAAGGATTTCTTAGAATAGGCTACCTTTAAGTTTACTTCACCTTTGTGAAGTAAACTTTTTTATTTTGTTAACTTTTGTTAAACTTTAGCTATCGGCAACGATTACAATTTCTTGTAATTTATTTTACAGAATTGTCTTTTGATTTGCAAATGCTCATTTTTCGATTTTTCGATTAATTTTGTGTATTCTATACAAAAATATATGTAGAAAAGTGAAAAATATGATGAGAAACGTTAATAATTATCGAAATAATAAGCGATATAACAATAAAAAACAATAAACTGAATTTATGGAATATTTTCGACGATTAGTAGTTTACTCTTTTCTGATAGAGCGTTTTCAAGTACAATGGAAATGACTGAATCATCTAACTATTTAGGGGTATAGAGGGGGGAGAAGAGATATGAAACGTAATCCGCTGATTCCGTTCGCTCTTATTGCAGCATTAGGTATTATCGTTATGTTTGTATTTTCATTTCAGGGGCTAAATAAATCTAAAGAGTTAGCTGATGCAAAAAATGGCGGGAAGCCAGCGCAAACAGCATCAAAACCAGAGGATATTGTGAAGCAAAGCTGTACGAGCTGCCACGGTGATCAGTTACAAGGGGCAGTAGGGCCTAATTTACAAAAAATTGGTGGGAAACTTTCGAAAGAAGAGATTCAAGAAGTTATTTCGAAAGGAAAAGGAAATATGCCACCAAATATAGTTCCAGCTGATCAAGCCGCTAAAGTAGCTGATTGGTTATCGAAGAAAAAATAAAGTTCCGTATAACAAGCCTGTTGCTTATGCAAAGGGCTTGTTTTTCTATATTTTCTAAAATACGATGAGTGATAGAGAATGGAATTGTTGTTATAGGCTTGCAACAACTACTATAAATTCATTATCATGGAGACAGACTGACAAGAGAAGGAGTAATGGAAATACATGAATGAAGTAAAGCTTTCAAAACGATTAGAAGAAGTTGTGCGTGAAATACCGGCAGGATCTACAGTTGCTGATATTGGATCGGATCATGCGTATTTACCGTGTTATACAATTATAAATAATATTGCTACAAAAGCAGTTGCTGGAGAGGTTGTAGATGGGCCATTTCGCTCTGCGCAAGCAACTGTAGCTGAAAGTGGCTTACAAGATAAAGTAGATGTGCGTAAAGGGAATGGATTAGCTGTTATCGCGCCAGGAGAAGTAGATGTAATTACGGTTGCTGGAATGGGTGGAGCGTTAATTCGTGACATTTTAGAAAGTGGTAAAGAAAAATTAGAAGGGGTAACTCGTTTAATTTTACAGCCGAATATTGCAGCGCATCATATTCGTGAATGGTTTATTGAGAATGGATGGGAGCTTATCCATGAAAAAATCGTAAAAGAAGATGGGAAAATTTACGAGATTTTAGTAGGCGAGCGAGGAAACATCGTGGTGCCTTATTCTGAAAATAAACAAGCGGAATTATTTATGGGGCCATTTTTAATAAAAGAAAAAGGTGAAGCTTTCGTTGAAAAATGGGAAGGGGAATTGAAAAACTTCCAAAATATTTTAAAGCAGTTAGAACGTGCGGCTGATTCTAAAGAAACAAAAGCGAAGCGTGTGGAAGTAGAAGCGAAAATGAAAATGATACGGGAGGTTTTATCATGAGTAAAATTCCAAATGGCCATGAAATTATTTCTTTATTTGAAAGTATGTATCCGAAGCATTTGGCGATGGAAGGAGATAAGGTTGGCCTGCAAATTGGAGCGCTTAATAAACCCGTACAACACGTATTGATTGCGTTAGATGTAACGGAGGAAGTTGTGGATGAAGCAATTCAATTAGGGGCGAATGTCATTATTGCGCATCACCCTTTAATTTTTAATCCGTTAAAAGCGATTCATACAGATAAAGCGTACGGAAGAATTATTGAAACGTGTATTAAAAATGATATTGCCATTTATGCAGCACATACAAATGTGGATGTTGCTAAGGGCGGGGTAAATGATTTACTTGCTGAGGCGTTAGGATTGCAAAATACAGAAGTTTTGGCACCGACATATGCAGAAGAAATGAAAAAAGTTGTTGCGTTTGTGCCAGTAACTCATGCAGAAGAAGTACGAAAAGTATTAGGAGACGCAGGTGCTGGTCATATCGGCAATTATAGCCACTGTACGTTTAATAGTGAGGGTACAGGCACGTTTGTACCTCAAGAGGGAACAAATCCTTATATCGGGGAAACTGGGCAGTTAGAACACGTAGAAGAAGTGCGAATCGAAACGATAATTCCAGCTTCACTACAGCGAAAAGTGATTAAAGCAATGGTAACTGCACATCCATATGAAGAAGTAGCATATGATGTGTATCCACTTGATAACAAAGGTGAAACATTAGGGCTTGGAAAAATAGGATATTTACAAGAAGAAATGACACTTGGACAGTTTGCGGAACATGTAAAGAAATCATTAGATGTAAAGGGTGCACGAGTTGTTGGGGATTTAAATGATAAAGTGCGCAAAGTAGCTGTACTTGGTGGCGATGGTAACAAATACATCAATCAGGCTAAATTTAAAGGAGCGGATGTATATGTAACAGGTGACATGTATTATCATGTTGCTCATGATGCGATGATGCTCGGTTTAAATATAGTTGACCCAGGACATAACGTTGAAAAAGTAATGAAGCAAGGGGTACAAAAGCAATTACAAGAAAAAGTGGATGAAAAGAAACTCAATGTACACATTCATGCTTCGCAATTACATACAGATCCATTTACATTTGTATAAGAAAAATAAAAACCGTTGCTCATATAGGCAACGGTTTTTATTATTGTTCTTTTTTCACTTTTACACGAGGTAATATTTTTTGTAATGGTACTTTTCGAACTCTCTCCCATGTAGCGGGATTCATTGGATCATATTGATCTAAGAAAGCGATAACTTCTTTTGTAATTGGAGTTGGAGTAGAAGCACCTGCTGTAACAGCTACGTTTTCTACACCTTGTAGCCACTCTAATTTAATCTCACTTACGTCTGCAACGCGGTATGCTTTCGTACCAGCGATTTCTTGTGATACTTGTGCTAAACGGTTTGAGTTGTTACTTTTCGGATCACCGACAACAATTGTTAAGTCTGCAACATCAGCTTGTTTAGCGACAGCTTCTTGGCGAACTTGAGTTGCTAAACAAATTTCCTTATGGAATTCTGCTGTTGGGAATTTCTTCTGAATGTCCTCCATTAAATGTTGAACATCCCATTGGCTCATCGTTGTTTGATTTGTAACTAAAATTTTATCTGTTGGAATTTCTAATGTTTTTAAATCATCAGCTCTTTCGATAAGGTGAACGATGTCAGGTGCAATACCAACTGCGCCTTCTGGTTCTGGATGATTTTTTTTGCCGATATAAATGACATGGTAACCTTCAGCTTTCTTTGCTTCAATAAGGTCATGTGTTTTTGTAACATCTGGACAAGTGGCATCGATTGTCGTTAAACCTTTTTCTTTTGCACGTTGTTTAACTTCTGGAGAAACGCCGTGTGCAGTGAAAATAACAGTACCAGATTCGATTTTATCTAAAATTTCTAATCGACTTGGACCGTCTAATGTAATGATGCCATCTTCTTCGAATGCATCTGTTACATGTTTGTTGTGAACAATCATACCTAAAATATAAATAGGTCTTGGTAATGATGTATCTAATGCGGCGTTACGTGCAATAACCATCGCGTCCACAACACCGTAGCAATAACCACGAGGGGAAATTTTAACAATTTTCATATGAGTAATCCTCTCCTTCTAAACAAGAGATACTTTTGTGCATAGTCTTTTACATTATAAAGGAGGAGTGGATAGAAAACAAAGGATTGTTACACATATAGTTTTGGTTTTGTTGCTATTTTTTGAACAGGCTCCTCTCGTAATTCCTTTTCTATGACAGGCTCAATCACTATTTTTTTTCTTTTTCTTTTTTTTTGTGGAGGAGGCGGAGTTGCTACCTCAACCTTTTCTGTTATGTCTTCAGTTGGATTTTCAGTTGGATCTTCTTCCGTACTTTTTCCAGAGGTGAGGATTTTAACAATGCTTGGTAGGTTACGCATAATAGGACCGTACTGTTCGACGACAGGGCTTACAGATTGAACGACTTGGGATACTTTTTCAATATTGTTTATCATATTAGTTGGATTCGAAATTAAATTTGCAAAAAAACTGCCGATGCCGCTACTTGATGCTGCTGTAGTTGCTGCACCGCCGCGCGTTTCATTTGATTCATACATTTGAGGGGGGATCATTTGCTCTGGATGTTGCTGCATGTATGGTTGATATTGTTGTGAGTATTGCTGCGGGTATTGTTGTTGGTATTGGTATTGGTATTGTTGTTGATATTGGGGCGGTGGTTGCTGGTGCATCATTGGCGGCGGTCCTTCCATTTGTCGATAAGGTGGAACCATTTGCATGAAAGGCTCGGTTGGATCGTGTTTTTTAAAGAGTTTAGCAAGGAACCCTTTCTTTTTTTGTGCCATCGGTGGTAGCTGTGGAATTGGATATGGTGTATAAGGTTGTTGTCCTTGATTCGGATACATTTGCCTTGTGGGGGATTTTGGAAACATGTGAGAAATCCTCCTTTCTTCAGTTAGGTATATACACATACAATATGCAATAAGAGGGAAGAAGGTTAGTTTTTGAAGGAAAAACCTAAACTAAAGATGGATTTTACTTGTAGATTTCGATATAATGTAGACTTGACTGATTTGTGCGCGCAGTAGAAATTTAGAAAGAAGGTGTAACTTATGACACAACAAACTTTTACACAGTATGATTTTAAACCATTTTTAATAGATGCAGTTCGTGAACTACGCTTTACAGAACCGACAGGAATTCAAAAGAAAATTTTCCCGGTCGTGAAAAAAGGTGTAAGTGTAATTGGACAATCCCAAACAGGTTCTGGGAAAACACATGCATACTTACTTCCTACATTGAACAGAATTAATGCAAGTCGTGAAGAAGTACAACTTGTTATTACAGCGCCTACTCGTGAGTTAGCACAACAAATTTACGAAGAAATCGTGAAATTAACAAAGTTTTGTGCGGAAGATCAAATGATTACAGCACGTTGTTTAATTGGTGGAACTGATAAACAACGATCAATTGAAAAGTTGAAAAAACAACCTCATATTGTAGTTGGAACACCAGGACGTATTAAAGATTTAGTAGAAGCGCAAGCATTATTTGTTCATAAAGCAAATACTATTATTGTCGATGAAGCAGACTTAATGCTTGATATGGGATTCATTCATGATGTAGACAAAATTGCATCACGCATGCCTAGAAACTTGCAAATGCTAGTTTTCTCTGCAACAATTCCTCAAAAACTAAAACCGTTTCTGAAGAAATATATGGAGAATCCAGAGCATATTCATATCAATCCAAAACAAGTTGCGGCTGGGAATATTGAGCATTATTTAGTACCTTCTAAACATCGTAACAAAATCGATTTAGTGAACAAAATGTTGCTACAATTTAAACCGTATTTAGCAGTTGTTTTCACGAATACGAAGAAGATGGCGGATCAGGTTGCTGACGGATTAATGGAACGTGGCTTAAAAGTTGGACGAATTCACGGAGATTTATCACCGCGTGATCGTAAAAAAATGATGAAACAAATTCGTGATCTTGAATTCCAATATATTGTTGCAACTGATTTAGCAGCACGTGGTATTGATATTGAAGGAATTAGTCATGTTATTAACTACGAACTTCCATCAGATTTAGATTTCTTCGTTCACCGCGTTGGAAGAACAGCACGTGCGGGGCATTCAGGTATTGCAGTGACGATTTATGATCCAGCAAATGAAGAAGCGTTAGATAGTTTAGAAAAACAACGTCATATTGAGTTCAAGCATGTAGAGTTACGCGGAGATGAGTGGGCGGATTTAGGTGAACGTCGTCGTCGTAAGAGCCGTAAAAAACCAAATGATGAACTTGACGTTATGGCAACGAAAGTTATTAAAAAGCCGAAAAAAGTAAAACCAAACTATAAACGTAAACTTGCAACAGAACGTGACAAAGTCAAGAAAAAATATAGCAATAAAAAAAGATAAGGGGAGCCCCCTTATCTTTTTTTATCCGGCTATTTGCGGGATAATAATCGGTGGGGAATGGAAAAACACTGATTAAAGTTTCGGTGTAGCTAGTTACAATTTGCGTAGTGTTTTAGGAACAAACAATTCGCTACATATTTCTACAAATTATGCTATCATTATATCTATTGTATATTGAAGAGGTGATTGTATGTTAAAGATTGGATCTCATGTTTCTATGAGTGGTAAGAAAATGTTATTAGCAGCAAGTGAAGAGGCTGTTTCATACGGTGCAACGACGTTTATGATTTATACAGGTGCACCGCAAAATACACGAAGAAAACCAATTGAAGAATTGAACATAGAAGCAGGAAGAAAACATATGGAACTAAACGGTATTGAGGAAATTATCGTACATGCACCATATATTATTAATCTTGGGAATACGACGAAGCCAGAAACATTCCAATTAGGTGTAGACTTCCTTCGCATGGAAATTGAAAGAACATCGGCATTAGGTGTAGCGAAACAAATCGTTCTTCACCCAGGTGCGCACGTTGGTGCAGGAGCGGATGCTGGTATTCAACAAATTATTAAAGGGCTTAATGAAGTATTAACGTCAGAGCAGACGGTTAACATTGCGTTAGAAACGATGGCAGGAAAAGGAACAGAATGCGGTCGTAGCTTTGAAGAAATTGCAAAGATTATTGATGGTGTAAAATATAATGAAAAATTATCAGTATGCTTTGATACGTGTCATACGCACGATGCAGGATATGATATTGTAAATAATTTTGACGGCGTATTAAACGAATTTGATAAGATTGTTGGTATGGATCGTTTGCAAGTACTTCATATTAATGATAGTAAAAATGTATGCGGCGCAGGAAAGGACCGTCATGAAAATATCGGCTTCGGTCATATCGGTTATAAAGCGTTACATCATATTGTACATCATCCGCAGTTAATGCACGTACCAAAAATTCTTGAAACGCCATATGTAGGTGAAGATAAAAAAGATAAGAAGCCGCCATATAAATTAGAAATCGAAATGCTGAAAAATGGTACTTTTGATGAAGGAATTCTTGAGAAAATTAAAGCGCAATAAGAAATAAGGAGGGGATTTTCCCCTCCTTATTTTAGTAGTTGCTGAAATAAAGTATTTACTTGTTGGGCAGTAGCAGGGGAGGTTACTTTTGCTATTTGTTTTAAGAGCTCTAGCCGTTCGTCATTATCGTAAATGTTAATATTCTTACCTTTCATAAGTAAAACAATTTGATCCGCTTGTGCAGTCGTAATAGAAACTTCATACTCTTTACTATATTTCAATAACTCTTTTGTAGAAATATGATTTAATTTTTTATTTACAAGTTGTTTAATGAGGTTCATTGAGTTATCCTCCTTCACACGTTCTTCTATCGAAATATATGAGTACGTAGCTTGTACATATTCGCGTAGAGTTTCTTTTTTCATGAGAAAAAGAAGCGTATGTTATAATATAAGGACGAAACTATAGAAAAAGAGTATAAGGAGGACTTATGGAACAAAAGCAACATCGAAAAGAAAGTGTTATCCATCTTATTTATCGTTTAGTTATGATTATTTTTGGGGCAGCATGCGCAGCGGTAGCGATTGAACTATTTTTAATGCCAAATAAAATTATTGATGGTGGAATTATTGGTATTTCTCTTATATTAGATTATCTTACTCCTAATATTTGGTGGTTAAGTTTCTCTACTTTAGTCGTTATTCTCAATATCCCATTTATGTATTCAGGTTATAAGCAAATCGGAAAAACGTTTATGCTATCTTCGGCGTTCGGTATTGTAGCTTTAGCGTTTATTGAATCAACGTTACATGCTGTTCCGCCATTTACAACAGAGCCAATTTTAGCAACAGTGTTTGGTGGTCTTATTTTAGGGATTGGTGTAGGGCTCGTTATTCGCCATGGTGGATCAATGGACGGAACAGAAATCATGGGTATTTTATTAACGAAGAAATTACCTTTCTCTGTTGGCGAATTTGTAATGTTTGTGAACTTATTCATTTTTGCATGGGCAGCATTTGTATTTGGTGTTGAACAAGCTATGTATTCTGTTATGACGTACTATATCGCATTCAAAACAATTGATACAGTTATTCAAGGTTTAGATGAAACGAAAGCAGTTTTAATTGTATCAGATCAATATGAGGAAGTATCAAATGCGATTTTGCATCGTCTTGGTCGTGGAACTACAAAGCTTGTAGCGAAAGGCGGTTACACGGATAAAGAAAAAGAAGTTATTTATGCAGTTGTAACGCGTCTGGAAGTGACGAAGTTAAAATCAATTGTGTATGAAATTGATGCGAATGCGTTTGTTACGATTATGAATACACAAGAGACAAATGGTGGCAAGTTTAAATCAGCTATCCACTAGAAAAATTATCCAGAAAAAGCCCTCGCCAATCGTTAGGGGATGGCCTCATCTGATTAAGGTTTCATTTTATCCCGCTTTAATGGGCAGTAAGACCCCCACCTCAAAATTCAGCGAAAGCAAAGAAGTTAGGTGGGGGATCAACTGCCCATAAAAGTCCGATTGGTTCAACTAATAATCAGTGGGGGATGAAGAAAACCCCCACTGATTAAAGTTTCACTTTATAGGAATACTTTTCGAAAGCAGAGAATTTTTCTCTGCTTTTTGTTATAATAGTAAGGTTTCTTGAAAAAATTGATATATTTTAGGCAGATTGGTTTACAACTATAATAAGCTGTACTATAATTCAAATAGATATAAATCGGAATCATTCTGAATTAAAATAGGTGAGATGCTATGAATAATATATTAGAAATAGAAGGATTGTCATTTCGATATGAAGATCGAAATGTGTTAGAAGATATTAATTTGCAAGTTCCGAAGGGAGCTTTTTTAGGTTTAGTTGGGCCAAATGGTTCTGGGAAATCAACTTTGCTAAAATGTTTATTAGGCGTTTTAAAGCCAAAACAGGGAAGTATTCGTTTGTTTGGTGTTGATAGTAAGAAGTTTAAAGAATGGAACAAAGTTGGTTATGTGTCGCAAAAGGCAAATAGCTTTAATTCTGGTTTTCCGGCCACTGTTTTTGAAGTTGTATCAATGGGACTCGTTTCGAAAAAAGGGCTGTTTCGCTTTTTCACGAAAAACGATAAGGAAAAGGTGGAAAAAGCGATTGCTGATGTAGGGATGAGTGCGTTTCAAGGGCGCAATATCGGAGAACTTTCTGGTGGACAACAACAGCGTGTATTTATTGCTCGTGCGCTCGTTAGTGATCCTGAATTACTTATTTTGGACGAGCCCACTGTTGGAATAGATGTGAAGAATGTAGAAAGTTTTTATGAGACATTAGAGGATTTAAACAAAAGGTTAGGAATCACATTAATTCTCGTTACTCATGATATGGGAGCTGTTACAGAGAAGGTAACACATGTGGCATGCTTAAACCAACATCTACATTTCCATGGAAATGTAGAGAAGTTCCGAGAGTTAGAAGATGCAGAAATGTCCGTCTTATATGGACATCATGTTCATCGCTTAGAACACGAGCATGAGCATCACGGGAGGATATAATGATACAAGATTTTTTACAATATGACTTTTTACGTAACTCTTTATATGCAGGGGTTTTAATAGGACTTGTTGCGCCGCTTATCGGTGTATTTGTTGTCATTCGCCGAATGTCGCTTATTGCGGATGCTTTAAGTCACGTGACATTATCGGGTATTGCTGCAAGTTTACTACTAGAAAAAACAATTTTCACAGGAGGATTTTTAAATCCGTTATATATGGGAATGATTTTTTCTATTGGTGGGGCGTTACTAATTGAAAAATTACGTACTGTATATAAACATTATCAAGAATTAGCAATTCCGATTATTCTTTCAGCAGGAATGGGGATTGGGGTTATTTTTATATCACTTGCAAATGGATTTAACACTGATTTATTTAGTTATTTATTTGGGAGTGTAAGTGCTGTAACAAGTACGGATTTAATAATCATCGGCATTGTAGCAATTGTTGTTATTATAACGATCACTTTATTATACAAAGAGTTATTTTTACTATCGTTTGATGAGGAATATGCTGTATCAACCGGTTTGAGTGCAAAGTGGATTCACTTTATTTTCATTATATTGGTTGCTCTTGTTATTGCAGTATCAATGCGTGTAGTAGGGGTTCTTCTTGTATCATCATTAATGACGTTACCAGTTGCAGCAAGTATTCGTATTGCGAATGGATTTAAACAAACAATTTTCTTTTCCATTTTATTTGGTGAAATTGCAGTAATTGGTGGAATGTTTGCTTCATATCAACTTGATCTAGCACCAGGTGGTACAATTGTTATGATAGCAGTTCTTATTTTAATTGGTGCGATTTTATGGAAAAAGAAAAAAACTGCATAAAGTAGGGATAGATATGAATCTAACAGAAGCTTTACGCCTAATGAAAGATAAAGGATACAAACATACTGGGAAAAGGGAAGAAATGCTCAGGTTATTTGCGGCTCACAATCGTTATTTAACGGCGAAAGACGTTTTAGAGCATATGAAGGATGATTATCCAGGTCTTAGCTTTGATACGATTTATCGTAACTTAACGGTGTTTGCTGAAATTGGTGTTTTAGAACAAACGGAATTAAATGGTGAAAAACATTTTCGTTTTACATGTTCTATTATGGAACATCATCATCATTTTATTTGTTTAGATTGCGGGGGGACGAAAGAGATTACTTCCTGCCCGATGGATTTTATGAATAAAGATTTTAACGGTTATGAAGTAACCGGGCATAAGTTTGAAATATATGGCCGTTGTCCAAAATGTGCAAAATAAGAACTCGTCGGTTACATAACTGACGAGCTTTTTTACGTAAAAAAGAAGGTTGCCCACAAATATTGTGGCAACCTTCTTTTTATTGTTCTTGTGTTTCTTTTTCTTTTTCTTTTTCTCGTTCAGCAGCCATTTCAGCAGCAATTACATCGATTTCTTTTTTCAGTTCTTCTACCATTATTTCTTCTGGTACTTTACGAACAACTTGCCCTTTACGGAATAATAATCCTTCTCCACGTGCACCGGCAATACCGATATCAGCTTCACGAGCTTCACCAGGACCGTTTACAGCGCAACCAAGTACTGCAACTTTAATTGGTACTTTTAGTGTAGAGATGTATTCTTCCACTTCGTTAGCGATGCTAATTAAATCAATTTCAATACGACCACAAGTTGGACAAGAAATAAGTGTTGCTGCATTAGATGCAAGACCGAATGACTTTAATAGTTCACGCGCAACTTTTACTTCTTCAACTGGGTCAGCACTTAATGAAATACGTAGTGTATTTCCGATGCCTTTATTTAAGATTGCGCCAAGACCAGCGGCACTTTTTACAGTTCCGGCAAATAATGTTCCGGATTCTGTAATACCTAAATGTAATGGGTAATCAAAAGCACGAGCAGCTTTTTCGTATGCTTCAATTGCTAAGTTAACATCAGAGGCTTTCATAGATACGATAATATCGTGGAAATCTAAGTCCTCTAAAATTTTAATGTGATGTAGGGCGCTCTCGACCATACCATCTGCAGTTGGGTATCCGTACTTTTCTAAAATGTGACGTTCTAATGAACCTGCGTTTACACCGATACGGATTGGAATACCGCGTTCTTTTGCTGCATTTACAACAGCTTCTACTTTATGGCGACGACCAATGTTACCTGGATTGATACGTACTTTATCAATGCCACCTTCAATTGCTTTTAAAGCAAGGCGATAATCAAAATGAATATCAGCAACAAGTGGAATGTTGATTTGTTTTTTAATATCAGCAATAGCATTTGCTGCACGTTCGTCTGGAACAGCAACACGGACGACTTGACAGCCAGCTTCTTCTAAACGTTTAATTTCAGCAACTGTTGCTTCAACATCATGTGTTTTTGTTGTTGTCATACTTTGTATAATTAATTCATTATTACCGCCAATTGTTAAATTACCGACTTTAACTGGACGTGTTTTTGTACGATGAGTCATTTCATTCACGAATAGATCGCTCTCCTTATAAAAGAAGTTTCTTATTTAGTCCCTCATATCAATGAAAGTATACGTGATACAGGGCTATAGAAACCGAAGTGCTCGGTTTCACTTTTACTATTGTATCAGCGCCTTTATGCAATTGACAAGGATTAAGTGATTGCTCATTGATATAACGGGAATTTATAAGACTTTCCAATTTGTATTTTTGTAGCAGACGTACTTTTGTTTAGTTGTTTAAAGTCATCAATTACCTTTTCGATGGAAGGGATTTTTTTCTTATTAATTTGTTCGGTAATAGAAAGAACTGTCTCACCTGTTTTGACTTCAATTGTTTTATAAGTTACATCTGTTTCTTTTTCTGCCTTGTTCTCTTTATTTTGTTTTGTATCTGTACTTTCTTGTTTTATCGTTTGGGCCGCATTTGTTTTTTTATATGAACTTAACATCGGTAAAGTGCCGATTTTTATATCGTAATAAAATATATAACCAAGAACAAGCACGAATAAGAATATACCTAATCTCTTCATATTCTTCACTCCTTTGCTAGGAATATATGCTTGTCCAAAAAAAAAATGCCTATTTAGGCATTTTTTTCGTTCTTATTTTTCTTTCGGTTTTGGAACTTCTTTAATCGTTAAGTAAAGAACAATTAAAACAACTGCGATATAAATGAATGTTGAACCAGGTACAACAATTTTGAATAGATCCATAATCATAAAGAAGATTGTTGGAATTGTGTAGCTGTATGCAGTTAACGTCCATACTTGCTTATAAGATAATTTACGTTGACCGCTCATAGCAGAACCTATAAACGCAAGTAAAGTAATTCCTAAGAAAGTAATAAACAATTGGAATAGGTATACTAACACGCCGATAACAGCTAGTAAAATTGGATAAATACTATCGAATACAGAAATGAAATCTTGCAAATCTTTCTTCTCAAGAGATGTCCCTAATAAATCATTATAGGAGTATGTTTGTGTCTGACCATTTCCTATAGAAACTACTTTATCTTTTAAAATAAATAAACCAGTTTTGTTTTGATATGTTTCTATATCTGTTGTATTGGGATCGAATACGAAAAGAGCATCTCCCTCTTCCTTTAGAATAGGTTGTTCAATATCTGCTTTTAGTTCACCGTTTTCGATTTTAAAATCAGGTAAATCTTTTTCAATTGCTTGATTTACCATGGTAACACTATCTTGAATAAAGCTACCGTAAAAGAATGTTCTTGGAATAGTAGTGATTAGACAAAGTAGCATAATATACAAAATGGTTTTTCCGATTTTTTGAAAACGGAATAACGCCATATCTTTAGGCGAATACACGCTTTTGGCTAATTGGGTAAATATGGACATAGATTCACTTCCTTTGTGTATGTATAAAATCATTGTAACGTAGGAATCTAGAGAATCTCAAGATATATTATATTTACATATAGTGGAGATAACTAAATTTCTTTTTATTAATTTTCTTCTTTTATATGAGAAAAATACAATTGACACTTTTCTTTGCCATATGGTAAATTTATCTTACATTTCTTAAAGGATATATCTGATAGGAATTCCTTTATTTGATATGTTGTTACATACATAATTGTGGACCCTTAGCTCAGCTGGTTAGAGCAGACGGCTCATAACCGTCCGGTCGTAGGTTCGAGTCCTACAGGGTCCATATCCATTTCACATGTTTATTATGTCAGTGGGAAGCTTCCTTGTAGAAGGGAGCTTTTTTTACGGAATATATGAGCATTTTAATTGAAAAGAAGTGGGATTTTTGCTACGTTAATGATAGCAAGACAATGTGATTTATTTGTTTGCACCCTATGGCAATTAGGGTAGAATGAAGTTGTATGTCACTTAAGTGGCAATACATAAACTGGGAGGAATATAACAATGGCAAAACACGAATTACCAAATTTACCTTATGCGTATGATGCTTTAGAGCCTCACTTTGACAAAGAAACAATGAACATCCATCATACAAAACATCATAACACGTACATTACAAACTTAAACGCTGCTTTAGAAGGTCATGCAGAATTAGCTGACAAAAGCGTAGAAGAATTAGTTGCAAACTTAAACGAAGTACCAGAAGCAATCCGTACAGCAGTACGTAACAATGGTGGCGGACATGCTAACCATACATTCTTCTGGACAATCTTATCTCCAAACGGCGGCGGACAACCAGTAGGCGAACTTGCAACTGCAATTGAAGCGAAATTCGGTAGCTTCGATGCATTCAAAGAAGAATTCGCAAAAGCTGGCGCAACTCGTTTCGGTTCTGGTTGGGCTTGGTTAGTAGTAAACAATGGTGAGTTAGAAGTAACAAGCACGCCAAACCAAGATTCTCCTCTAACTGAAGGTAAAACTCCAGTTGTAGGTTTAGATGTTTGGGAACATGCTTACTACCTAAATTACCAAAACCGTCGTCCTGACTACATCGGTGCATTCTGGAACGTTGTAGATTGGAACGCTGCTGAAAAACGTTACCAAGAAGCAAAATAATTGTAATAACGATAGAAAAAGCTAGGAGAATGCTCCTAGCTTTTTTCTATGCTTTCCTTTTACATAATTGGGCTTGTCTTTGGAAGACTAGAACATGAAGTAAAGGAGAGTTGTGTATGAAGTGGAAACATGTAATTGGTGACGTTGAAGTGAATCGGGATTTAGTGTTATTGCTCCTTATTGGAGGTTTATACACGCTCGCAATTTCTTTATCGAATACGTTTGTTAACATTTATTTATGGAAACAAACACAAAATTATGTGAATCTTGGCTTGTATAATTTGGCCAGCGTTGTATTACAGCCTCTCACATTTCTTATAGGTGGGAAATTAGCGAAGCGTATTGATCGCTCAATCTTGTTACGAATAGGCGTAGGCACGTTAGCTATTTTTTTTATCGTTGTTTTAGTAGCGGGAAAAAGCGCTTCTCACTATATTTTATTAATGGGGGCTCTTTTAGGAGTCGGATATGGTTTTTACTGGCTCGCGTTTAACTTATTAACATTTGAGATTACAGAACCAGAAACAAGAGATTTCTTTAATGGGTTTCTTGGACTTCTTACATCCTTCTCTGGCATGATTGGACCGATAGCAGCTGGATACACAATTTCACGTATGGAAAAATGGAGTGGTTATACGGTCATATTCTTTCTTTCGTTACTGTTATTTGCAATTGCTGTCATTTTAAGCTTTTTTGTATCTAAGAGAGAATGTGAAGGACGGTATGAAATTGTACAAGTATTGAAAGAGCGGCAGATTGATAAAAATTGGGGAAGAATTACACGTGCTCATTTTTTCCAAGGGTTGAGAGAGGGAACGTTTATTTTTGTGATTTCCGTGTACGTGTATTTAGCGACGGATAGCGAACTCGCCTTAGGAAAATATAGCTTAGTAAATTCTGCTGTATCATTTGTATGTTACTACTTAGTCACTCGTATGTTAAAGAAAGAGTGGCGGAAAAAAGCAATTTTGCTTGGAGGCATTATTTTATATGCTGTCGTATTTTTAGTTATATTCAATGTTACATACGCAAAATTACTTATTTATGCAGCGTGTATTGCGGTTGCATACCCTATTTTGCTCGTTCCGTACGGGTCCATGACATATGATGTAATTGGCAGAGCGAAAAATGCGAGAGAGTGGCGTGTAGAGTATGTAGTTGTCCGGGAATTATGGTTAAATGCAGGAAGAATTTGTTCGATTTTAAGTTTTTTATGTGCTGTATTATTCTTTCCGCCCGAAAAAAGTTTACCTTACTTATTATGTATTTTAGGTGCAGGACATTTTCTTATTTATTTTGCAGTTAAAAATGTCAAATATGATGAGGGAAATGCAAGTAAAACAAGTGTTGTAACGCAAGCAACTGCGCAGAATCAAACAGAACCAGAAGGTTAACTTCTCGGTTGTTTTATGCTAGAATAGAAAAAGATGTAAGACAGCAGTGAGGACACCTGTATGAAGGTGTCCCTTTCACATTACATAGCTGTTGGTAGAGGGGGTTTGTATGAGCAAGAAGCAGAAACAACAAAAGAAAAAGACTCACGTTCCTTTTCGGTTAAACGTGCTGTTTTTCTGCGTGTTTTTAATGTTCTCCGCGGTTATTGTAAGACTTGGATATGTACAAATTGTTCGCGGTGAGGAATATAAGAATGAAGTGGAGAGGAAAGAGAACTCGACGATAAGTAATCCTGTACCACGTGGGAAAATATTTGACCGTTATGGGCGAGCTGTAGTAGATAATGCAGCTGTTCGTACGATTACATTTACAAAAATGAAAGGATCAACTGCAGAGGCTCGCTTAGAAACAGCGGAAAAGCTAGCAGATTTGATTGAAGTACCGACAGATAAATTAACAGATCGCGATAAAAAAGATTATTGGCTTGCTATGCACAAAGAGGAAGCTAAAGAAAAAATTACAAATAAAGATCGTCAAGAGTTAAAAGATAAAAAAATTGACGATAAAGAATTAGATGAACGTCAACGAAGTCGCGTGACAGAAGAAGAAGTGAATCAATTATCCGCAAAAGATTTAGAAATACTAGCGATTAAAAGCAAAATGGACGGCGGATATGCAATGACACCTCAAGTTATTAAAAAAGATGCTACAGAAGAAGAATATGCGATTATTAGTGAAAGCCTAGCAGCATTACCGGGTGTAGATACGAATGTTGATTGGGATCGAAAGTATATTTATGATGATTTATTCCGAAGTGTACTTGGCGGGGTGTCAACGTCTGATGAAGGTTTACCTAGAGAAAGACTAGATTACTATCTTGTTCGTGATTATAATCGAAATGACCGCGTAGGGAAAAGTTATCTTGAGCAGCAATATGAAGATAGTTTGCATGGTAATAAAGCGGAAGTGAAAAATATTACAGATAAAAACGGTAATATTTTAGAAACGATTAATGTATCAAAAGGGCAAAGTGGTAATAATCTGAATTTAACAATTGATATGGAATTACAAAAGCGTGTAGAAGAAATTATCACTAAAAATTTATTGAGATATAAAGGGGGACAACCTCTTTTAGATCGTGCATTCGTTGTAATGATGAATCCGAAAAATGGTGAAGTTTTATCTATGGCAGGGAAACAGTTAGTGAATGAAAATGGCGAAACGAAAGTGCAAGATTTCGCATTAGGAACGATGACAAGTTCTTATCCGATGGGATCAACTGTAAAAGGTGCGACAGTACTTACAGGCTATCAAACAGGTGCGATTCAACCAGGTTCAGTTCAACTCGATGAACCAATCGTATTGAAAGGAACGCCGAAAAAATCTTCTTGGAAGACGATGGGATATATTAATGATTTGACAGCATTAAAAATGTCTTCTAACGTTTATATGTTTAAAACGGCGATGAATCTCGCAGGTGTTCAATATGTGAGAGGTGGTACGTTAGATATACCACAAAAAGCATTTGATACGATGCGTTATTATTTCGGACAGTTTGGACTTGGTGTGAAAACAGGTATTGATTTACCGAATGAATCAGCGGGCCAAACAGGTAAAGGAATTCAGCCAGGTTTCTTATTAGATTTATCAATTGGACAGTATGATACGTATACACCACTTCAATTAGCGCAATATGTTTCAACAATTGCAAATGGTGGTTACCGTATGCAGCCGCAAGTTGTGAAAGAAATTCGTCAACCGGCAGTGAAACCAGACGAAGTTGGAAAAGTGGTTCATTCAATGGAACCGAAAGTGCTAAATCGTATTGATATGCCTGAATCACAAATTAAACGTGTTCAGGAAGGATTTAGACAAGTATTTAACGATTCTGGTGGTACAGCTGCGAAATACTTTGCAGGTGCACAATATAAAGCTGCTGGTAAAACAGGTACAGCTCAAACTGTGTATGGCGGAGATAAAGAGATTGGTAGAAAGGCAAACGGTGAGCGTAAAGAAACATATAACTTAACATTAGTAGGTTATGCGCCACTTGAAGACCCTGAAGTAGCATTTTCTGTTGTTGTACCTTGGGTAGATGATAAATCAGGTATTAACGGATATATTAGCCGTGACATTATGGACGCGTACTTTGATTTGAAAAAAATAGAAAATGGCGAAGCTTCAAAAGAGGAAATAGATAATAAAAAGAAAAATAAAGAGCAAGATGATGAATAAAAAAGTTGTAAAAAAAGCACACTATCTGAAAAGATAGTGTGCTTTTTTTTATGGTTCATGCATACGTTCTAATAAAGTGGACAAGCATATCATATCGGAAAATTAAGAGGCCTCACAAATGATACTTATACATTCCTCTGGAGGAAAATGGTTTTATGAACCAATCATCAGTGAAAATGAACAGTGGCTACGGATTAAAGTTTTACCTAATGTTGATTCTTGTGGAACTTTACAAAACTTTTACAAACAATTAAAACCGAATTAATAGTTTAGCAGTATTCTTATATCTGTAATCCTGTTATTTCCGGTTACTTCTAGGAGGAAGAACACGTGAAATGGATAAGTGCATCGATTAAAGTTTTCATGCTGTCGACATGTTTCCTTTATGTTGGCACGTCTACTGCATTTGCTGTGAATGAAATGGGAGAAGTGAGAGTTGATGGATCCTCAACAGTTTTTCCTGTTATAGAAGCAGTAGCGGAGGAATATACAAAGGTGCATCCAAACGTGAAAATTTCTATTAGTGTTTCTGGAACAGGAGGAGGATTTAATCGTTTCAGTAAAGGAGAAGTAGATATAAATAATGCTTCGAGAGCAATGAAACAAGTGGAAGAAAATGAGATGAAGAAAAACTCCATTCAGTTTACACCGTTTGAAGTCGCTTACGATGGTCTTACGATCGTTGTAAATCGCCAAAATACTTGGGTAGACAATATGACGGTAGAAGAGTTACGTCTATTATGGAGTGAAGATGAAAGCGAAAAGCGATGGTCACAAATTCATTCATCATGGCCACGTGAACAGGTGAAGTTTTATGCGCCAGGTGTAGACTCTGGTACGTATGATTATTTTCAAAATGTCATCTTACAAAATAGTCGCATTGTAAAAAAAGTCTCTTTGTCTGAAGATGATCAAGTTATTATGCAAGGGGTAATGAATGATAAAAATGCCATTGCTTTTGTAGGATATGCTTATTATATGGCCAATCGAGATAAGGTGAGAGCAATAAAAGTGAATGGTGTACTTCCGACGAAAGGTACCATTCAGTCAGGTAAGTATAAGCCATTATCTAGGCCGCTATTTGCTTATGTGAATGATGCATCTATCCGAAATAAAATGAATGTAGCAAATTATATTGAGTTTATGATTCAGCATGTTGGTGATCTCGCTGAAGAGGTTGGATATGTAAAATTACCAAAAGAAAAATACAATGAACAGCTGCGGATGTTAACAGAAATAAAAAGGTAATGTCAGGGTGGAAAGGGGTTTTCATCTTTGGCTCATAATGACAAAAGTCAAATTACATTTTCTGTACAACATTTGATTGAAAGAAATACAAAACAAAGAAAAAAAACGCAGCGAATCAATCGAATCGTTCCGTTATTACTAAAAATAATTGCTAGCGTGTCTATTGTAACGACACTTGGAATTATTTTCACATTGGCAAATGAAACATTGATGTTTTTTCAAAAAATACCATTCCTCTCCTTTTTGACGGGAAAAGAATGGTTACCTTTTTTTGAAGATCCTAAATTCGGTATATTACCACTTATATGTGGAACGTTCCTTGTAACAGCAATTGCCATGCTTGTAGCAATTCCTATCGGTTTAGCGTGTGCCGTATTTTTAAGCGAATATGCTTCAAACGGTGCAAGGAAAGTATTAAAACCGATGTTAGAACTATTAGCAGGTATTCCGACAATTGTATATGGTTTTTTTGCATTAACAGTTGTCACACCACTTTTACAACGGATTATACCAGATTTACAGTTTTTTAATGCGATTAGTCCAGGTATTGTTATTGGCTTTATGATGATACCTACAATTGCATCTCTATCTGAAGACGCGATGAGAGCTGTAGCGAAAGGGACGAAAGAAGCTTCGTTAGCACTTGGAGCAACTCGGTTTGAGATGGTAAAACAAGTCGTGTTTCCTTCGGCTTTTACAGGGATTATGGCAGCGATTATATTAGCTGCTTCCAGGGCAATTGGTGAAACGATGATAGTTGTAATTGCAGCGGGATCTACACCGAATGTATCGCTTGATCCGACACACTCTATTCAAACGCTAACAGCCTATATTGTGCAAGTGAGCTTAGGTGATGCTCCGCATGGAACAATTACGTATTACAGCATGTACGCTGTAGGCGCAACGTTATTCTTGTTTACTCTTATAATGAACATCATTTCACACTCTATTATGCGCCGCTTTAGGAGGGTGACATAATATGCGAATGTTGAATCATAAAAAAATACAAGAAAATATGGCATCACGTTTTTTAAAAGACCGAGTTTACAAGTTGTTATTTTATATAGCAATTTTATTTTCAATAGCAATACTACTTATTTTGCTTTTTCAAATTTTTGAAAAAGGTATAAGTTACCTTTCGATAGATTTCTTTACAAACTTCGCTTCGCGTAATCCGAAAGAAGCTGGGATTGCTGCAGCTTTGTCAGGAACAATATTATTTATGAGTATTGTTATACCAGTCTCCTTTATATTTGGAGTTGGAACTGCTCTTTATTTGGAGCAATATGCGAAGGAATCTATATTTAAAAAGGTAATAGAAATTAATAATCAAACGTTAGCAGGAGTACCTTCCGTTGTATTTGGATTACTCGGCTTAACTATCTTTGTATATGCTCTTCATTTAGGTGAGAGTATTATTGCGGCGGCACTGACGATGAGTTTACTCGTTTTACCGACAGTTGTTGTAGCGAGTCAAGAAGCGATACGATCTGTACCAAGTTCATTATTAGAAGCCTCTTACGGATTAGGTGCTACGAAGTGGCAAACGATGTATCAAATTGTATTGCCATCTGCTTTCCCAGGAATTATAACGGGTTGTACGTTAGCGATATCAAGGGCGATTGGAGAAGCGGCACCGCTATTAGTTATCGGGGCACTTGCATTTGCAAATTATGTTCCATTTAGTATGTTTGATAGATTTACAGTTTTACCAATTCAAATTTTTAATTGGATGAGTAGACCGCAAGAAGAATTTCAGTACGTAGCAGCTGCTGGGATGATTGTCTTGTTAGGTTTATTACTCTTTATCAATATATTTGTCTTATGGTTACGAAATCGAAAATAAGTTGGAAATGGATGAAAGGGGAATTCAAATGGTAGCAACAGTAGTAAATGTACAGGTGAAAAACGAGGAGAAAATCGAGACTGCACCAAATAAAGTAGTATTTGATACGAAAAACTTAAATTTATGGTACGGAGAAGACCATGCTTTAAAAGATATTAACTTAAGCATTCATGAGAATGAAGTTACAGCAATTATCGGACCAAGTGGTTGTGGTAAATCAACGTACTTAAAAACATTAAATCGTATGGTAGAGTTAGTACCAATCGTGCGAACTACAGGTGTAATTGAATATAGAGAGCGCAATATATTTGAAAAATCATACCCAGTTGAAGAATTAAGAACTCATGTGGGAATGGTGTTCCAAAAGCCAAATCCATTTCCGAAATCTATTTATGAAAATGTAGCATATGGCCCGAAAATTCATGGTATTCGTGATAAGAAAACATTGGATGAAATTGTTGAAAAAAGTTTACGTGGAGCAGCGATTTGGGATGAGTTAAAAGATCGTTTGCATGATAATGCATACGGTTTATCTGGTGGACAGCAACAGCGTCTATGTATCGCACGTTGTTTAGCAATTGAACCAGACGTTATTTTAATGGATGAGCCAACATCGGCACTAGATCCAATTTCAACATTAAAAGTAGAAGAATTAATTCAAGAGTTAAAGAAAGACTTTAGTATTGTGATCGTAACGCATAACATGCAACAAGCAGCACGTATTTCAGACAAAACTGCTTTCTTCTTAAGTGGAGAAGTTGTGGAATATACAGATACAAATAAATTATTTACGACACCTTCAGATAAGCGTACAGAAGATTATATTACAGGCCGATTCGGTTGATATCGTTGCAAGGATAAGAGTAAATACCCTCTTAACAGAGGGTATTTCTTATTTTTACCTCATTTAATTAGAGAAGTAATACTTCTCCTATCTTAAGGCTTATTACAAATAGGCTAGGTAGGAGATCTATATATAATGGCACATAATATTGAGGGGGGAAGAAACAATGGTAAGAGAACAGTTTCAATGTGATTTAAAAATGTTACAGCAAAAGGTGATTGAGCTTGGAGAGCTAGCGAGGGAAGCTTTATTGCTTGCTATGGAAGGTCTTCATAAAAGGGATGTAGAGAAAGCGTTAGAGGTAATTGATGGTGATTATCGTATGGATAATTTAGAAGAGGAAATAAATGATCTTGCGCTGATGCTTATTACGAAGCAGCAACCTGTAGCAAGTGATTTAAGAAGGATTTTCATTTCAATTAAAACAGCGACAGATTTAGAGCGTATTGCAGATCATGCTGTTAATATTGCGAAATCAACAATTCGTCTTGGGGAAAAAGAGGTGGTTGTTAGTTTGCACAATCTTGATGAAATGTTTGCAATTGCAAATAAGATGCTACAGTTAGCGCTAGAAGCATATGAGCAAGAAAATTTAACTTTTGCGAAACAAATTGCCGAAATGGATGATTCAGTTGATGAAATATATGGGAAAGCGATTCGTGAATTTATATCTTCAGTTCCAGAACAACCAGAAGCAATTACACAAATTACACAATTATCCTTTGTGGCGAGATATATCGAGCGTGTAGCAGATCATATTACAAATATTGCTGAAAATGTTTTTTATTTAGTAAAAGGAAAGCATTACTTATTAAATGAATAAAGAAAAAAGGCAGGTGAAACATCACCTGCCTTTTTTAGTCAAAACATGACAAAAAAAGCTCGTTGTTTCCTTTAGTTTATGATGATAAGATGTATCATAATGTAATGGAAAAAATAGGACACATATGTTGTTCATTTAATAAGTAATAGTTTAACGAGTTAATAGTAAGCGCTTTCTTTCGTGGCATTTAAAATGTACATGTATATAGGGAGTTTTACTGCCTGTAAAAGCCCGAGTCGAGTGGTCAAGGCTAATAATCAGTGGGGGATGCACAAAATCCCTACTAATTAAAGTTTTATTTTATACTGCTAGTTAATGCGGGGTAGATAATATACATATCGTATATGAAGTTACTGAACATTATATAAGTGGAGGCTGAAGTATATGAAGGGGGTTATTTTAGCTGGAGGAAAAGGACGACGCCTTAGACCATTAACATGTAATACTCCAAAGCCGATGTTGCCATTATTAGAAAAGCCAGTTTTGGAATACAATATTGAATTATTACGTCAGCATGGTATTCGTGAAATTGCAATTACTGTTCAGTATATGAGTACAGCCATTAAGCAATATTTTGGTGACGGTAGCAAATGGGGCGTTAACTTGTACTATTTTGAAGACTCTCCACCGCTTGGAACCGCAGGGAGTATTAAACAAGCGGAAACATTTTTAGATGAAACGTTTGTTGTCATAAGCGGGGATGCGTTAACTGATTTTCAATTATCAGAAGGAATTATGTTTCATGAACAAAAGAAAAGAATGGTAACTATGTTTGTAAAGGAAGTAGAAAACCCACTCTCATTCGGTTTAGTTGTAATGAACAAAGAACAAGAGGTTACACGATATATAGAAAAACCGAGCTGGAATGAAGTAGTCTCTAATATTGTGAATACAGGTATATATATTATGGAGCCAGAAATTTTTTCTTACATACCGCCCGGAGAATTTTTTGATTTCAGTCAAGATGTGTTTCCGCTATTGGCAAATAAGAACGCATTATTTGCATATTTGTCAGAAGGTTATTGGTTAGATATCGGTACATTTGATCAATATCGACAAGCACAATTTGATTTGTTAACGAAAAAATTGCAAGTACCAATTCCTTATACGGAAGTATTGCCGATGGTATGGATGGGAGAAGGTGTGACGATAGGAAAAGGAACGAAAATTCACGGTCCTTCTTTTATTGGAGAAGGAGTAAAGATTGGTGCTGGAGCTGTAATTGAACCGTACTCTATTATCGGGAAAAATAGTATTGTTTCAAGTTATTCTCATCTTCAAAAAAGTATTGTTTTTGCAAATACGCACATTGGGCAGTATTGCGAGCTATTAGAAACGACAATAGGAGAGCATACAATGGTGGAAGATGACGTTACGCTGTTTCAAAAAAGCATTGTAGCAGATCATTGTCATATAGGGAAAAGTACGGTAATTAAGCAAAAGGGAAAACTATGGCCATATAAGGCGATTGACAGCTATTCGGTAGTAGGATCGGCTGGTGTTCAAGAAAGTGAAAAGAGTGCAGGATGGCTGCAAAAAAGCCGCATTGTAGGAAGAGGTAATGTTGAGATCACTCCTCAATTTATTGTAAAGGTTGCAATGGCGTACGGGTCCCTTTTTGCGAAAGGGGAAAGTATATTAATTGGGAGTCAAGAACATATAGAAACGACTTCTTATAAAAATCTCTTTCTTCATGCGATTCATGGTATCGGGGTTCATACGATGGAATGCAAAGAAATGAACGAATCGCTTTTTCAGTATAGCATTCAGGATTTACAATGTGCTGGTGGGGTTTTCATTCAAGTGGAAAATGAAAAAGAGGTTGTTATAAAGTTATATGGTAAGGATGGGGTACAATTAACGTATAAGCAGCAAAAAGCGATAGAACAAGTATATATGTCTGAGTCGTTTTATTACGTATGTGAGAAAGAAATGGGGCGGAATAAGCTAGTCCACGTTTCTTTACATGATTATATAGAGGCTGTATTAGAGCGCGTTGATATTGAGAAAATACAAAAACAAAAGTTTCATCTTCTTATTAATAAGAGGAATGATATGTTACAACATTTACTGATGCTCTTTTTACAAAGGCTCGGATGCACAGTTACATGGATTTATGCGGGCCAACAAAAGGATCATGTGAAAGCTTTGATGAAATCAAGTAAAGCAAATATGGCACTTATGTTTTCAGAGCAAGGAAATTATTTCGAGTTATATGATAATCATAGTAATATTTACCAAGGAACAGATTTTGAAGAGGTAGATATTCCAGATTTATTACTTGAATCGGCAGGAAATATTTACCCGATGTCTTTGAAATTAGGAGAATGTTACCTTCTATTTTATACGCAGGATGAAAAAAAGTCGTTTCAAGCAAGATGGAAGCGAGATATTTTATATCGAATTGGAAAATTATTCGAGTTAATAGCATTGCAGGGGAAAACATTTCTCAGCATAGTAGAGCAATCACCGCCGCTCTACCTACTTTGTGATGAAGTTGTATGTTCATGGAATGAAAAAGGGAAAGTAATGAGGAAATTATTGGCTGATATGGAAAGAAAGGAAGAAGGTATATTTGAAGGAGTACAGTTCAAATATACCGAAAAAGAGTGGTCTTATATCGTTTCTGACACAAAACAACCGAAATTTTTAGTGTATTCACATGCCAGAAACCCAGTAATAGCAAGGGAAAACATGAAAAATCTTATAGAAAAAATTAGACAATATCAAAAGGTGTAGAATTTTTATTTTAAAAGTGGTATTATAGTATAGTCTGATTTAAGTTATTAGTACTGGAGGGAATAAGAATGCGTGTGAATATTACTCTAGCATGTACAGAATGCGGAGATCGTAACTATATCTCAAAGAAAAACAAACGTAACAACGCTGAGCGTATCGAGCTTAAAAAGTATTGCAAGCGTGACAAGAAGTCTACGTTACACCGTGAAACAAAGTAAGCAGTAGGAATATTTTCCTACTGTTTCTTTTTTTATTCGATTCCCCTGTTAAAAGTGATACACTATCATCGTAGAGCAAAGTATTACTGTGAGGGGGAAAGTGTGTGAGAGAAGAGAAAGTACGTTTACGTAAACAAATAATAGAGCACATGAATTCTTTATCAGAAGAACGGTATACAACTTTATCAGAGCAAATTGCATTTTCGTTGTATGCGCAAAAAGAGTGGGCTGAAGCTAAAACAATTGGAATCACTCTCTCAATGGAAAATGAAGTGAATACATATTCTATTATCGAAAAAGCTTGGGAAGAAGGAAAGAGAGTTGTTGTTCCAAAGTGTAATAAAGGAACACGAACAATGTCTTTCCGGCAAATTAGTAATTTTGATCAATTAGAAATAGTGTATATGAATTTACGTGAACCAATTCCAGCGCGTACGGAAGAAGTGAATGCAGATGACATTGATCTTCAAATCGTGCCAGGTGTAGCTTATACAGAGCGAGGAGAACGGATTGGATATGGCGGTGGGTATTATGATCGTTATCTCGTGCATTATAAAGGGAAAACGCTATCATTAGCTTATAGTTTTCAAATGGTAGACCATATTCCAGTAGAGCCGTTTGATAAAAACGTAGAAAAAATTATTACAGAAAAAGGAACAATGGTTAAGAATGGGCTTGTATAGACAAATAAAAATTGACGAGACTTTTTCTTCTTGATTATAATAAAATATGTGAACGTTTTCTTATTATAATTTTTTATAGTAAGTGAGCATAGAGGGTGATGAAATGGTATCTATTTATGATATTCAACAATTGCTAAAGAAATTTGGTACGATTATTTATACGGGTGATCGAATTGCAGATTTACAATTAATGCAAGATGAATTGCGTGAATTAAATCAATCACAGTTAATCGATCCACAAGACTATCAAACAGCTTTATTTTTATTGAAGCAAGAAATTCAAAAAGAGCTAAATAAGAATTAGATAAAGGTAGGTAAGCAACATGGAAGAGAAATGGTTAGTTGGGGTTGACCTTGGTGGTACAACGATTAAATTAGCATTTATTAATGTGTACGGTGAAATTTTACATAAGTGGGAAATCCCTACGAATACAAATGAGCAAGGAAAACATATTACGCTTGATGTAGCGAAAGCTATCGATAAAAAGTTAGAAGAGTTAGGTGAATTGAAAAGCAAGTTAATCGGTATTGGTATGGGAGCTCCTGGTCCTGTACACGTGGCGTCTGGAATGATCTATGAAGCGGTTAATTTAGGATGGAAAAACTATCCGTTAAAAGATTTATTAGAAGTAGAAACAGGATTACCTGTTGTTATTGATAATGATGCAAACTTAGCAGCGCTTGGTGAAATGTGGAAAGGTGCTGGTGAAGGAGCAAAAGATTTAATCTGTATGACACTTGGTACTGGTGTTGGCGGCGGTGTAATTGCCAATGGTGAAATTGTACACGGCGTAAGCGGAGCTGCTGGTGAAATCGGACACATTACAGTAGTTACAGAGAATGCTTTCCCATGTAATTGCGGGAAATTTGGTTGCTTAGAAACTGTAGCATCTGCAACGGGTATTGTGCGTGTTGCTATGCAAAAAATACAAGAGACTAATAAA
Organism: Bacillus sp. FSL M8-0063; assembly: GCF_038005545.1. Classification (NCBI taxonomy): domain Bacteria; kingdom Bacillati; phylum Bacillota; class Bacilli; order Caryophanales; family Bacillaceae; genus Bacillus; species Bacillus sp. FSL M8-0063. The sequence goes on along the minus strand of NZ_JBBOTJ010000001.1, from coordinate 3,791,706 downwards.
GAGAGTGTTCTACGTTCTATGTTAGCAGAAGAAGGGCGTATTACATCAAAAGATGTGTTTGAAGCACTTGGACAAGGTGACGAGCTAGCAGGCGAAGTAGTAGAAAAAGTAGCTTCTTATTTAGGATTAGCTGTAGCGAACCTTGCTAGTACGTTGAACCCAGAGAAAATTGTTATTGGCGGGGGCGTATCTAAAGCTGGAGATGCACTATTAGAGCCAATTCAACGTTATTTCGAGCAATATGCTTTCTCACGTGCTGTAAAGAGCACAAAGTTAGCGATTGCAATACTTGGTAATGATGCAGGTGTTATCGGAGGAGCTTGGCTTGTAAAAAAGCACAAATACGAAGCGAAGATGGCATAAGTTGTGAAATATGAAAAGAGGAAGGGGAAACCCTTCCTCTTTTTGTGTGAAACCTTGATGAAGAATAACATGTAAATGAATTAAGCTGCTGGTGGGTACCCGTTATATAGAACAGTCATGATCGTAAACCATCCGAAAACGAGTACAGTTGCAATTGCAAAGCCGCCCGCGAATAAATTTTTTTCGCGAAGAGTTCTAAGCGTAGCGAATACAGCTAACAGAGTGACTAGCGCAAAAATAATAACAAGGCCCATACAATATCCTCCTCTGTCTACCCATTCCTTAATATGAGTTTTTAGAATATTAACTCTTTTATATTGTACATGTTTTAAAAATGATTGTCGAGATAGCATCCTTTCTTTTCCTAAGAGAAAAAAATGTTGTATCATTGAAAGTAAGTTTAATAATTGGAGGAGATTTTCATATGAAATGGATACAAATGCCGTTAGGCCCATTACAAACGAATGCTTATATTTTAACGAATGATCAAAATGAGTGTATTATCTTTGATCCTGGTCACGAAGGAGAGAAGCTCGTTACATATTTACAAGAAGAACAATTAAAGCCACTGGCTGTTTTATTAACACATGCTCACTTTGATCATATTGGTGCTGTTGACGCGGTAAGAGACGCTTTTCATATTCCTGTGTATGTACATAAAGAAGAAGCAGATTGGTTAGGCGATGCAACTGTAAATGGCTCTCAAATTTTTATGATGAATCGCAGTATTACAGCAAAACCAGCAGATCATATTATTGATGCAGAAGGTGCATTAGCAATTGGTTCATTTAATTTTGAGATTTTTGAGACGCCAGGACATTCTCCAGGCAGTATTTCTTATTATTGTAAAGAGGCGAATGCTGTATTTTCTGGTGATGTATTGTTCCAAATGAGCATCGGAAGAACAGATTTACCCGGTGGAAGTTTTGCTGAATTGATTGGAAGCATTGAAGAAAAATTATTTGTATTACCAGATGAAACAGCGGTGCTATGTGGACATGGTCCAGAAACAAGCATTGGTTTTGAAAAAGAAAATAATCCATTTTTACAGTAAGGAGCTAGTATGGAGATGGAGCTCATTTTAAAAGAATGGATGGAGAAAGAGAAGGATTATTCAATTTCATATAGTACGTATATGAACCTCGTATTGTACACAGAGGGACATGGCTATTATATGAAGGAACGTGAAAAAATTGGAAGACAAGGGGATTTTTTTACAAGTAGCAACGTATCCTCTGTTTTTGCAAAAACATTTGCTAAGTTTTTTATTCGTCTTGTTGAAAATGGTGAAGTTGCTCCGAATATTTGTGAGATTGGTGGGGGAACAGGAAGGTTTGCCTATGATATTTTACAAGAGTGGAAGCAAGTATCTCCAGAAACCTTTATGGATTTAAACTATTCAATGATTGAAATGAGCCCTTTTCATAGAAACTTACAGCAGAAAAATCTTTGTTCGTTTTCTAATGTGTCGTATTATACGTCGCATAGTGAAATGGGAGAATCGTTCGAAGGGATTCTTTTTTCGAATGAGTTATTTGATGCATTTCCTGTTGAAGTAATTGAGAAGAGAAATGGAATATTGTATGAAGTACGTGTTACGTACACAGAGGAAGGGAAACTCGCAGAAGTATGTAGACCGCTACAGAAAAGTATTGGTCGATACTTATTGAAATATAATATTCATCTTGCTGAAGGTCAGCGTTTTGAAGTGCCACTTGCGATGGAAGAATATATAGTAGAAATGGCGAAATGGTTTCAACGAGGTGTATGTATTACCGTTGATTATGGATACACAAAAGAAGAATGGATGCATCCTGCACATCAAGAAGGAAGTTTACGAGGATATTACGAGCATAAGTTAATCCGTAATCCTTTAGCGCATCCAGGTGAAATGGATCTTACTACTCATATTCATTGGGACGAACTGAAAGAGATGTTTAGCCTGCAAGGCATGAATATAGTATGGCATAAGAAGCAATCTGAGTTTTTGTTAGCAGCAGGAATATTAGATCAGCTTACGGATCACCAAGATCGAAATCCTTTTTCTGAAACTCAAAAACAAAATCGTGCAGTTCGTTCTATGATTTTGAGCGGAGGATTAGGGATTGCATTTGATGTTGTGATACATACGAAACATATGCAACAGTTACACTTGAATCAGTATTTGAAAATATAAAAAAACAAGACACAGCATATTTCTGTGTCTTGTTTTTTAATACGACTTTTTAATTATGTAGCATCATATATTTTCTCTCATGATATATATTTATATTAAAGATATGAGATGAAAAATATAAAATACGCCCTTTTTCTCTGTTTATGAGCTCTTAACCTAATAATACGCGAACGAGTTGAATAATTGTCTCGTTTTCTACTTTGTAATAAATTTCCAATCCTTTTCTTTCACTTGAAACGATTTTAGCACTTTTTAATTTTGCTAAATGCTGTGAAATTGTAGATTGTGGCATGTTTAAGCCAGTGTACATTGTAGAAACGTTGCTTGGACCACGTTCAATTAATCCTTTTACAATACATAAGCGAACAGGATGAGCAAGTACTTTCAATAATTCTGCATTGCTTTCATATAGTTCTATTTCTTTTTGAAAGGTTTCTAACATGTTCTTTTCCACCTCCGTGTGAGCTGTTATACCATACTATACATACCAAAAAATTAAAGAAAAGAAAACAGTTGTTGCAGAAAAAAATTCCTAAAGTAAAGAAATTGTAAGAAAAGAGACCCTGATGTAAATAAAGTAGGTAAATTTGCATGGTTTTGTAAAATGACATTTTTGGGTGAAAATTTTGATGCGTTTTAAAAATTGAAAGATATAGATATATTTGTAACACAATTTTATCATGATTTTCTTATTCTTTCAAATGAATATACAAAATTTTTAAAATAATAAGAAAAAGGAATTATAATGTTATATATAGAATATAAAACAGGTTAAAAGAAAAGAAGCTGAATGTAGTCAGCATCTTTATGGTGATAACAAAACATTTGAGTATAGCTGATAAATTTTAGAATTACCAAGACATTAGTTATATATTCTAGAGTTCATCTTTTATCAGCTTTAAAAATCTGCGGTTCCATATGTTCTCATAAAAATCAATTGTCTCTTTTGCGGACATAAATGGATTATTTAACGTAGAGGTTGCTTTCTGTACCATGAAGTTTTCGTATTCTAGTCCATGGGAAAATTTAATCGTAGCATCCATACAGTACTCTGTTTGGGCGCCACAAAATTCAATACGGTGTACAGATAATTGTTCTAAAATCTCTTTCAAGTTTGTTTTATAAAATGAATTGGCATGTGTTTTTCTTACAAAAAAATCTTGTTCCTGAACATCTAGATCAGCATGAATAGCCCAAAGTTCTTTTTCGGGTACTAAATCATCATCACAATGTTGAATAAAAATGATTGGTTTATTTGATTTTCTGTATGAAGAAATTCTTTTATTTACTTTTGTAAGTAAATTTTGTAAATCAAATAAATGCTCTTCGCTATAACATACTCCATTTTGTAAATCGATAACGATTAAAACATCTGCACAAGTATCCATTATTTTTGCCCCTTTTTTACTTCTTAATATATCAATTAATTCATTATTTAGAAATAGATGGTGCTCTTTCGTTTTTTTTATGAACTATACGAAAAGTAAAAAATATACGTAACGGCATAAAACAGAAGATATGAAAACTTAATTTCATACCTTCTGTTCGTTCTATGCATTTACAGGTTCTTCTACATAAGAAAGGGCATTTTCAAAATCGGATATTAAATCGTCAACATTTTCAAGACCGACGGATAACCGAAGTAATGAATTAGAAATCCCTCTTTCATCACGAGCTTCTTGCGACAGTGCTGCATGTGACATTTTAGCTGGGTAGGAAAGAATCGATTCGACAGCTCCTAAACTAACTGCAAAGACAGGTAATTTTACTTTTGATAAAAATTGGCGGAGTGCGTCTTCTGATTGTAAAGTGAAAGATAGGACAGCTCCGGCTGATGTAGCTTGAGATTGTTGAATATTAAATCCAAGATGTGTTTGTAAGCCAGGATAATAGACGTTTTTAACTTTAGCGTGCTCTTGTAAATAGTGTGCAATTTTATTGGTGTTTGCAGCTGAATGCTCAAGACGTACATGCAATGTTTTTAGACCGCGAAGTACGAGAGAACAATCTTGAGGACCTAAAATAGCGCCGAATGCATTTTGTAAAAATCCAAGTTTTTGAGCGAGTTCGGCATCTTTTACAACCGCTAATCCGGCAGTAACATCACTATGACCGGCAATGAATTTTGTGGCACTGTGAAGAACGACATCGGCGCCAAGATCAAGTGGTTTCTGGAATAGTGGTGTCAAAAATGTATTATCAACAAAAGTAAGGGCAGCAATAGATTTTGCAAGTTTAGAAACAGCACGAATATCTGTCACTTTTAAAAGTGGATTAGAGGGTGTTTCCACATAAAAGAGTTTTGTGTTTGGCTTAATGTTTTGCTTTATTTCTTCTAAATTTGTCATATCAACAAATGTATGTGACACACCGTAACGGGAGAGCACTTCAGTTATAATTCGGTAAGTTCCTCCGTATACGTCTTCTGAAATGAGTACGTGATCGCCTTGTGAAAGAAGGAGGAATGCAGTAGAAATCGCTGCAATTCCTGATGCGAAGGCAAATCCCTTTGTTCCTCCTTCTAATAAAGCAATGATATCTTCAAGAGCTTCACGAGTTGGATTACCAGAGCGACTATAGTCATATTTTCCGAACGTATCTACATCAAACTGGTGGAATGTTGATGTATTATAGATGGGAACGTTAACAGCTCCTGTTTGCGAGTCATGTTTATATTGGTTGTGCAGTAAGATTGTATCTATAGAATAACTCATATTCTTACACCTTCTTTTACAAGTTTAATGGCTTGCTTTAAGTCTTGAATTAAATCGTTACTATTTTCAATGCCAACGGAAAATCGTAGAAGACGATTACATACACCGTTTGCTGTTCTGATTTCTTCAGGAATATCAGCGTGTGTTTGCGTTGCTGGATACGTCATTAAACTTTCAACACCACCAAGACTTTCAGCGAATGTAATTAAGGATAAAGATTGTAAGAATGGATTGATCCATGTTTCATCTTTCAGACGAAATGAGATCATGCCGCCTCTTCCAGGATAAAATACATCTGTCACTCCGTCAGCGTCATTTAAATAAGCAACAACTGCTTTTGCATTTTCTTCATGTTGTCTCATACGAAGCGCTAACGTTTTCATACCACGAATTAATAGCCATGAGTCAAATGGACTTAAGACCGCACCAGAGGCATTATGATAATGAGCGATTTCCTCACAAAGTTCCTTTCCTTTTGCAACGACAAGTCCGCTTAGGACATCGTTATGTCCCCCTAAATATTTCGTTGCGCTATGAAGTACAATGTCGGCACCTTCTGTTAATGGCTGCTGTATATAAGGCGTATAGAATGTGTTGTCTACAATAAGAAGGAGTCCGTGTCTTTTCGCTACAGTTGCGACAGCGGCAATATCAGTAACTTGCATTAACGGATTAGTTGGAGTTTCTATGAAAATAGCTTTCGTTTCAGTTGTGATAGCTTGCTCAATTTGTTTAATAGATTGTGTATTTACGTATCTACATCGAACATTCCACTTTTTTTCGTGCTCAGAAAATAATCGATAAGTGCCCCCGTATAAATCTTCAGATACAATAAGTTCGTCTCCAGAACGGAATAGGGAAAGGACGAGGAGAACAGCTGCCATCCCTGAACTACAGGCATAACCTTGTTCACCGTACTCTAAATCTGCAATTGCCTGCTCTAAAAGACCGCGAGTTGGATTGCCAGTTCGTGAATAGTCAAAGCCAGTAGAGTTACCAATTCCTTCGTGACGATAAGCAGTTGAAAAATAAACAGGTGGGTTAACAGTTCCTGTTGTAGTTTCGCTCCGGTTTCCGATTTGTGCTAGTTTTGTTTCAATAGTTGACATGTGAAAATTCCTCCTTTTTAAATTAACAATTAAGTGAATGTAAAATAAAAAAAGCCTTCTAAAGAAGAAGGCTTTCGGTTTGAATAGAGTCTTCTTCTCATCTGTCAAATCTTTCACAATTTGCTGGAATTAGCACCTTATTAACAAATGTTAATGGTTGCTGAGGCGTCATAGGGCCAGTCCCTCTACCTCTCTAGATAAGAATGTTCGTATGAAATTTTATTATGTTTTTAACTTTACAACAAAAGATAATTGAATTGCAACTTTATTTTAAATAATTTTTATTTTTCCGCAAGTGTCATTGACTTTTGAATTTGTGCATGCTAAATTTATTAAAAAATTAACAAACATTGTTAAAAGGGGAACGTATTTCCTTTTAGCTACATAAATAAAATAATAAAGACAAACTCTTATTGAGAGCGGTGGAGGGAAAGGCCCTGTGAAACCCGGCAACCTTCAAACGAAATGTTTGAAACGGTGCTAATACCTGCAAAACGAATGTTTTGCATAATAAGAGGAGGAACGATTATGTCCCCCTCTTCAAAGTGAAGAGGGGGTTTTTTATATTGATAGAAATGAGGGAGATTTGTGAAATTACTAGATTTATTATCAAAAGGAATTGTAATAGGTGATGGTGCGGTTGGAACGTTATTACATTCACATGGTTTGCAAAGTAGTTTTGAAGAATTAAATATATCTGATCCAGATTTAATTATATCGATTCATAAACAATATGTAGCTGCTGGGGCAGATGTGATTCAAACAAATACGTACGGAGCAAATGAGGCGAAATTACGTATGTATGGTTTAGAAAATCAAGTTACTGAAATTAATAGAGCCGCAGTAAAACTGGCGAAAGCATCTGTTACAGACAGAAATGCAATTTTAGGAACAATTGGCGGTATGAAACATATTGGAGCTGTTACGACAACTGATATGGAGCGAGAATTTATGTTACTGGAACAGGCAAGTGCATTACTAGAAGAACAGGTTGATGGACTGCTATTAGAGACTTTCTATGATGAGTTTGAATTACTTCATGCTGTTCAGGTGTTACGAAAACAAACGAATATTCCAATTGTAGCTCAATTAGCATTACATGAGGCAGGTACGACTCAAAATGGAAATGATGTAAATGAAATATTAAAACAGCTTTTAGATTACGGTGCAAATGTCGTTGGATTGAACTGCCAACTAGGGCCACTTCACATGACGGAAGCTTTTAAAATGATATCGATTCCTCAAAATGGCTACTTGTCAGCATATCCAAATGCAGGTCTCCCGAATTATGTGGAGGGACGCTACGTATATGAGGGAAGTCCGGCTTATTTCGAAGCGATGACACCGAAATTTATTGAGCAAGGTATTCGGTTATTGGGTGGTTGTTGTGGCACTACTCCAGAACATATCGAAAGTATGAAACGTGCTACTCTAAATGTTACGCCTGTAATAGAAAAGGATACGATTCAAAGACCGAAAGTAGTTCATACACATGAGAAACGTTCGAAAGCTCATGTCACTTTAGCAGAGAAAGCAAAAAAACAAACGACAGTAGTAGTGGAATTAGATCCACCGAAAACGTTAGATACGCAGCGATTTTTTGAAGGAGCAAGAGCATTGAAAAGGGCTGGTGCAGATGCTATTACTCTAGCAGATAATTCATTAGCATCGCCTCGCATCTCGAATATGGCAATGGGGGCATTATTAACGAAGCACGATATTCCGGTATTGACGCACTTAACGTGTAGAGACCATAACGTCATCGGACTACAATCTCATTTACTAGGCCTATCAGCGTTAGGCATGGAAGAAGTGTTAGCTTTAACTGGGGATCCAGCACGCGTCGGTGATTTTCCAGGTGCCACTTCTGTATATGATTTGTCCTCTATTGAGCTCATTAAAATGATTAAAGAAATGAACGACGGGCGCTCGATTTTAGGGAAATCAATAGGTCCAGCAACAAGGTTTTCAGTGGGAGGTGCGTTTAATCCGCATGTAAGACATTTAAAAGCAGCGGTTAAGCGAATGGAACGGAAAATAGATGCTGGAGCGGAATATTTCTTAACGCAGCCAATTTATGATATCGCGTTAATTGAAGAAGTGTATGAAGCGACAAAGCATTTGGAACAACCTATTTTTATTGGGATTATGCCATTAATAAGTAAAAGGAATGCAGATTTCCTTCATTTTGAGGTACCGGGTATTACTCTACCTGAAGAAATAAGGGAGAGAATGGATGGACATGAAACGAAAGAGGCAGCAATTGAGGAAGGAATTCTCATTTCACAAGAATTAATTGATGCGGCGATGAAGTATTTTAACGGCATTTATCTTATTACACCATTTCTAAAATATGAAATTACAGAACATCTTGTTAAATATGTGAGAGAAAAGCAAGAAGTGAAAGAAGGTATTAACTGATGAAATGTATAGAAGAAAAATTACAAAATAACATCTTAATATTAGATGGTGCAATGGGAACAATGATCCAGCAAGAGGACTTAACTGCGGAAGATTTCGGAGGAGAAGAGTACGAAGGCTGTAATGAATATTTAGTAGAAACAAGGCCTGATGTCATTTTAAAGATTCATAAAGCTTATGTTGAAGCTGGAGCGGATATTATTGAAACAAATACATTTGGGGCGACGAATATCGTATTAAGTGATTATGAGTTGTCTCATTTAGATGAGGAATTAAATGAGAAGGCAGCACGTTTAGCGAAGCAAGCGGTCAAAGAAAGCGGGAAGGAAGTATATGTTGCGGGAGCAATGGGACCAACAACGAAAGCGATTAGTGTTACAGGTGGTGTGACGTTCGGAGAATTAATTGAAGCCTATACACGGCAGGCGAGAGGTTTATTGAATGGCGACGTAGATGTATTACTCGTTGAGACGAGTCAAGATATGCGTAACGTGAAGGCTGCTTATATTGGAATTCAAGCAGCTTTTGACGAGCTAAATAAAATTGTCCCTATTATGATTTCGGGAACGATCGAACCGATGGGAACGACTCTGGCTGGGCAAACAATTGAGGCTTTTTACTTATCGATAGAACATATGAAGCCATTATCTGTTGGATTAAACTGTGCGACTGGTCCGGAGTTTATGAGAGACCATATTCGTTCACTATCTGATTTGTCGGAGTGTTACATTTCTTGTTATCCAAATGCAGGTCTTCCTGATGAAGATGGACATTATCATGAATCTCCATCTTCTCTCGCTGAAAAAGTGAAGCGATTTGCTGAAGAAGGATGGGTTAATATTATCGGTGGTTGTTGTGGCACAAAACCAGAACATATAAAAGCGATGAAATCCGCGTTAGCTTCTCTTAAGCCGCGTGAACACCACGAAAGAGCTGGACACGGGGTTAGTGGATTAGAGGCACTTCAATATGATGACTCTATGAGACCATTATTTGTTGGTGAAAGAACAAACGTTATTGGGTCACGTAAATTTAAACGATTAGTAGCAGAAGGGAAATTTGAAGAGGCTGCTGAAGTCGCAAGAGCGCAAGTGAAGAAAAATGCTCATATTATTGATATTTGTATGGCAGACCCTGATCGCGATGAAATAGAAGATATGGAAAACTTCTTGGCAGAAGTTACGAAAGTGTTAAAAGTACCGATTATGATTGATTCAACAGATGAAAATGTGATGGAGCGAGCTCTTACTTATATTCAAGGAAAAGCTGTTATTAACTCAATTAATTTAGAAGATGGAGAAGAACGATTTAAAAAAGTGACGCCGCTTCTTCAGAAATATGGTGCTGCTATTGTTGTAGGAACAATTGATGAAGATGGTATGGCGGTTAGTGCAGAACGAAAACTCGAAATCGCGAAAAGAAGTTATGAGTTATTGACGACGAAATATGGTATACGCCCGTCAGATATTATTTTTGATGCACTTGTATTTCCTGTAGGTACAGGTGATGAAGAATATATTGGTTCAGCGGCAGCGACGATAGAAGGAATTCGCCTTATTAAAGAAGCATTACCAGAGTGTTTAACGATTTTAGGTGTAAGTAACATATCATTTGGTTTACCACCAGCTGGCCGCGAAGTATTAAATTCCGTCTTTTTATATCATGCAACGAAAGCAGGATTAGATTACGCGATTGTGAATACGGAAAAATTAGAACGGTATGCGTCAATTCCAGAGGAAGAAAAACGTCTTGCAGATGCATTACTTTTTGAAACGACGCAAGAGACGTTAGAAGAATTTACAAACTTTTATCGCGCGGCAAAAAAGAAAGATGTCGTTATCCAAGAAACATTAACTCTTGATGAAAGGTTGGCAAATTACATTGTTGAAGGTACGAAACAAGGGCTACAAGAAGATTTAAGCCTCGCACTTACAGAAGGAAGAAAACCTTTGGATATTATTAATGGCCCACTTATGACAGGAATGGATGAGGTGGGACGATTATTTAATAATAATGAGCTTATCGTTGCCGAAGTATTGCAAAGTGCTGAAAGTATGAAAGCTGCCGTAAGCTATTTAGAGCCACATATGGAATCTAGCGAGAGTGCGAAAAAAGGGAAAGTATTATTAGCAACTGTTAAAGGTGACGTACATGATATTGGGAAAAACCTCGTTGAAATTATTTTATCGAATAACGGATATGAGATTATTAATTTAGGAATCAATGTTCGCTCGGATCGAATCGTACAAGAAGTACAAGAAAAGAAGCCTGACATTATTGGCCTTTCTGGTTTATTAGTAAAATCAGCGCAACAAATGGTAACGACTGCTGAAGATTTAAAAGCGGCAAATATTGATATTCCAATCGTTGTAGGCGGGGCAGCATTAACGAGAAAGTTTACAGATAATCGTATTTCACCATCATATACAGGGCTCGTATGCTATGCGAGTGATGCGATGACCGGGCTTGATATTATTAATAAGCTTCAAAAAGAAGAAGAGCGCGAGAAGATGAAACAAGATAAAAAAGAGCGTCATCTTCATATCGTAAAAAAAGAGGAGAAGAAAGTAGAAATTCCAGCAGTAATTGAACCATTACCGAAGGCTGAGGTTATGATACCTGATTCAACAAAGCGAATTGTATTACGTGATATTCCAGTTGCACACCTCGCTCCATTTTTAAATAGACAAATGCTACTTGGACATCACCTTGGATTAAAAGGAAATGTGAAGAAGCTTTTGCGAGAGGGAGATAAGAAAGCACATGAATTAAATGATTTAATAGATGAATTATTGCAGGAAGGACAATCTTGGTTAAAACCGAAAGCGGTGTATCAATTTTTCCCAGCGCAAAGTGACGGACAAAACATTGTAATATATGATCCAGAAGATCATACGCGTGTTATAGAGCGTTTCACATTCCCAAGACAAGGAAAAGCACCATATCGTACTTTAGGTGATTATGTACGACCAGTTGGAGATGAGATGGACTATGTTGCTTTCCTATCTGTTACGGTTGGGGAAGGCGTTCGGGACATTGCTGAAGAGTGGAAGGCGAAGGGTGATTATTTACGCAGTCATGCTATTCAATCGTTAGCGCTTGAACTAGCAGAAGGACTTGCTGAAAAAACACATATGCTCATTCGTGATCGCTGGGGCATTCCAGATTCACCAGAACTGAAGATGGAAGAACGCTTCCGTACGAAATATAGAGGGATACGCGTGTCCTTCGGTTATCCAGCATGTCCAGAACTTGCGGATCAAGAAAAGTTATTTCGCCTTATTCATCCAGAAGAAATAGGTATTTCATTAACGGAAGGATTTATGATGGAACCAGAAGCATCTGTAACGGCTATGGTATTTTCTCACCCTGAGGCAAGATATTTTAGTGTATTATAGTGTAGAAGGGGGAGACGTATGAAGAAAATAGTCTTTACAGGTGGCGGTTCGGCAGGGCATGTAACACCTAATTTAGCCATCATTCCACATTTACAAGAACAGAATTGGGATATCTCTTATATCGGTTCTCATCAAGGAATTGAGAAAATAATTATAGAAAAGGAAGGCATTCCGTACTATAGTATTGCAAGCGGAAAGCTACGTCGTTATTTTGATTTGAAAAATATAAAAGATCCTTTTCTTGTAATGAAGGGTGTTATGGATGCCTATGTAAGGATTCGAAAACTAAAACCGGATGTGATTTTTTCAAAAGGTGGTTTCGTATCTGTACCAGTCGTAATTGGAGGATGGCTAAATAGAGTCCCTGTTTTATTACATGAATCTGATATGACGCCAGGACTAGCAAACAAAATTGCGCTCCGTTTTGCTTCGAAAATATTTGTTACATTTGAAGAAGCTGCGAAACATTTACCGAAAGAAAAAGTAATCTATACAGGATCTCCTGTACGTGAAGACGTGCTAAAGGGAAATCATGAAAAAGGTTTAGTGTTTTTAGGTTTTTCACGTAAAAAGCCAGTTATTACAATTATGGGAGGAAGTTTGGGCGCAAAGAAAATTAATGAAACTGTTCGAGAAGCGTTACCAGAACTTCTGAAAAAGTATCAAATTGTTCATCTTTGTGGAAAAGATAATCTTGATGAAAGCTTACAAAATCAAGAAGGATATAGACAATTTGAATATATACATGGAGAGCTGCCAGACATATTAGCGATAACAGATTTTGTTATTTCACGTGCGGGCTCTAATGCCATTTTTGAGTTTTTAACATTGCAAAAGCCGATGGTTTTAATTCCGCTATCGAAATTTGCAAGCCGTGGAGATCAAATACTAAATGCAGAGTCTTTTGAAAGACAAGGATATGCTTCCGTATTGTATGAAGAAGATGTGACTGTGAAATCTCTTATAAAGCATGTCGAAGAATTAAATCAAAATAATGAGATGTATAAAACAGCTCTAAAAAAATATAATGGAAAAGAAGCAATTCAAACAATCATTCAACATATTTCAGAGGCATGATGAAACAATCATGTCTTTTTTAATAGGATGAAAGATTCCAAGGATTGATATTTTTATGTTACAATAGCAAATGGATTAGTAGGGAAATTCCAATTAATGAAGCGTGAAAATACGAATGGATTAGGAGTGACTGTGTTGGAGCTAAGTCTCTATGAAAATACTGCACTTATTATATGCTTTGTGTTGTACGTTGGTAGTGTTATTGTTTATATTTCAAGGAAATTTTCGCAAGAAAGAGAGCTTGAAAAATCAGAAATAACAGCTGAACTAGAAATGTTAGCTGATGAAAGTTATAAAAAGAAAAAAATAAAAGAAGAGCATGAAGAATCCCATCATTTAAACGCAAATAAGTTTTAAAGATGGGCATTTTTTTTTGAAGTCGTTCTTTATTATGTTTATAGCAAGTAACGCTAAAAGGAGTTTCCCGTACATAATGAAGGAGTGTATATAAATGAATTTTTATGTCGCCTCAGGATTCCAAAATAAACATCTTGTACGTTCTATAGCAAATGAACTGAAACATGCAGGATGGCACCATACATATGATTGGACAAGAAACGAAAGAGCAGTGAATCAAGATCAATTAAGAGAGATTGGTCAGGCAGAAAAGAATGCTATTAAAGAAGCGGATGTCTTTTTACTTATGTTAGATGGCGGAAACGGGAGCCATACAGAGTTTGGAATGGCGATTGCGCTAGAGAAAAAGATATATGTATATCATGAAAGAAACCCGCTTCAAACAACGTTCTATCATTTGCCAGAAATAAATATTTTTGAAGGAGATGCAACTGCATTTGCATCTTATGTTATGAATCATGTGAAATAATAGTAACGACCTAAAAGGTTATAAAAGTGATCTTTTGGGTACAGTGATGATAAGAAACGTATATAAAGGAGTATATAATATGAAATTAGAAAATGGATGGGAAACGAGCTTTTTAGAAGTTGTACAAAATAGTGAATTTAAGAAAGAGGCCGTTCTTAGTCAATTGCTTTGTGAGGATAGTGAAGAAGTAGAAGAGCTTGTGGATGATTACGGATATGAAGAGATTATTGAACGCGAACATGATGATGAATTAGCAGAAGTTTTAGGTGAAGAACTTTTCGATGAGATGGAACGACACGTATTCTTATCTTCACAGCCAGAAGAAAAACTTATTTCATTCGTAAATGGATTAGGTTTTCATGTGTTAGATTGGATTGTTCTTCTTGAAACAGAATTTGGCATTGATAGCGTACACTTTACGTCAGACGCCGTGAAAACGTTAGAAAAACGCTTTAGACAATTTCCATACATAGAAGATAAGACAATTTTTGATATGACATTTGGAGAAGCAATGGATGTATTAGAATCCATTACAGGATTACAACTGAAGGGAAAGATGAACGTATAATGTGAAAAAAAAAGAACGTGATATCCTCACGTTCTTTTTTTTACATTATAATAATTTTGTCATCTAGTTTTGTTTGTCCGCTAAGAAGTGCGTTTAAATATTCCACTTTTCTTATACAGGCCTGTATATGTCTTTCAACCTCTTGTAACTCTGCTTGGTGATGTGTTTCAATCGGATGAATTTGTACGTTGAATTTTTCAAATTGACTACTATATGTTATTTCTGCATAGCCGCTCATAATATCCATTTCGTTATGAAATAAAAATTGTTTCGTTTTGTCACAGAATGATACATTCTGAAAGCCATATACTTTTAATGCGTCAATTACTTTTTTAATCATTTTTGTATTCATTTTTTTTAACCCTCTTTGCGAAGTTCTACTTATATATTATAACACAAAAAATTACATAGAAAGCGCTTCCAAGTGTATTTTATTATAAACTTTACGTTTCAATCACAAAAATGAAACAAAGAAAAAATAATTGTAAAGAAGGGAGGACTCTTTTATTGTTTCGTCATATATATAGAGAAATAGTGCAAGGAAAGGGAATTTTCCGAATTTGAGTTCGTATTTCAAATTTAAGCGCAATAAAAGAGGTGAGAGACTTGAACTTTGATATTGTAGGACAAAAAGCATATATAAAAGATGGACCGCATCGGAACCGAATTGGAATTGTAAAGAACAGCGAGACAAAATTAGAAGCGCAGTTTGCTATTGTAATTGGAGAACAAATCATTGATGTAGAGCTAAAGGATATCGTGTTAGTTGGAGTAGACGTAGGACAATTTCATAAATGGTGCGAACAAAATGGTTATTTGTAAGAAGGACGGGCTGTGAGATAATAAAAATAATTGTAGCAGCATAAGAATGAGAGAATACGAGATTGGTATTCTCTTTTTCAGTGTTTTAGGAGGCGAGAATGAAGTATAAAGAACAAGATTTTACATTGGAGTTAAAAGAGAAAATTCAGTGTATGGAGAAGGAAATAGAGAGAATATCATTTAAACTTTTTAAAGATTATTCACATTTGTACATAGAAAAAAACATGGAATTATTTATAGAACTGATCAGAGATAAAGAAAATCCTTTTGAAACAGGATATTCTTCATCGATTTCGATAGCTGTATTAGATGAAGAAGGAAAGATGATTGAATTTTATACAGTTCCTATCTGGGAATGTTGTAGTTATTTTTTAGGAGTAACGCTTCAAATAAGGTTTTGGGGAAGTAAGTTAAGTGGTGAACTTGTTGGTGAATCTTATTGTGAGATAGAGGAGGAGTTAAAGGAGCGGTTGGAAGAGTTTTTACAGTTTGCAGATGAGGAATAATAGTTATTAAAAAAATGAAAAATGGTATTATTTCATTATATCTATACGTAATAATATACAGGTGATGTTTTACCATGGTTGAAGTAATTTGTAGAGCTTTATACATAGTGTTTGAAACAATATGTTATGCCTTATGTATAAAAGACAAAGAGGAAGATGGAAAGAACTAAAAAAGGACGCTAACAGTTTTTGTTAGCGTCCTTTTTATTATGAAGCAATTTCACCAGTTTTTGTATCATCTTGATTGTACGTATCTTGATCTAATTCACCAAGCCATTTACTAGAAATAAGACCTGCTGTCATAGAACCACTTACGTTAAGAGCTGTACGACCCATATCGATTAATGGTTCAACTGAGATAACAAGAGCGACAATACCAATTGGTAAGTTCATTGTAGATAGTACGATTAACGCTGCGAATGTTGCACCGCCACCAACACCGGCAACACCGAATGAGCTAATAGCAACGACAGCGATTAAAGTTAAAATAAATTGTGGTTGTAATGGATCGATTCCTACAGTTGGAGCGACCATCATTGCAAGCATTGCTGGATAAATACCTGCGCAACCGTTTTGTCCGATAGATACTCCAAATGATGCTGCAAAGTTTGCAATCCCTTCGGAAATACCAAGCTTTTCTTTTTGCGCTTCAATATTTAATGGCATTGCACCAGCACTAGAGCGAGATGTGAATGCAAATGTTAATACAGGGAACACCTTTTTTAAATATTGAATTGGATTTAAACCAGATAGAGCAATTAATAATAAGTGGATAACGAACATTACGATAAGTGCCACGTAAGACGCTAATACGAAGTTACCAAGTTTTAAAATAGCATTTATGTCGCTACCAGCAACTGTTTTTGCCATAAGAGCTAATACGCCATATGGAGTAAGACGTAAAATTAATGTTACCATACGCATTACGATTGCATATACAGCATCAAGCATTTTCTTAAATAGTTCTGCTTGTTCTGGATATTTTCGTTTTACCCCTATAAAGGCGATACCGATAAAGGCTGCAAATATTACAACAGAAATTGTTGATGTTGGACGAGCACCTGTTAAATCAAGAAACGGATTTGTAGGCAACAGCTCTAATAATTTATCTGGAATTGTTGTTTTTTCAATAGAAGTAAATCTTTCTTCAACTAACTTCAGACGAGCGGATTCTGCATCACCTTGTTGTAAGCCTGTTGCTGATACATCAAATCCTGCACTTGCAGCGATACCGACAGCTGCAGCGATTCCTGTAGTAAGAATTAAAATTCCGATAATAAGACCACTAATTTTACCAAGGTTTTTCGTTAACTGTAATTTTGTAAATGCGGAAATAATAGATACTAAAATAAGTGGCATAACAATCATTTGAAGTAATTTCACATAACCGTTACCGATCAAGCTAAACCAAGTATTTGATTCAATAATTACTTTAGAAGTTGGCTCATAAATAAATTGTAATATAAGACCGAATATAATGCCGACTCCTAAAGCAGTAAATACACGTTTATTAAAAGATACATGCTTACGTTGCATATAATATAATACGCCAACTAAGATGAGCATGACTGCAACGTTAATTCCGACAAGCAGTGTATTCATGTTGATTCCCCCTAATTCCAATCTGTTATATAGAATATAAGGTAATAAAACCTATAAGTCAACTAGGGAATTGCGGAATTAAAAAAAAGATGGCAAAATGCCATCTTTAATGTCCAGCTCCAGGGACAAGTAAAAACGTCGTGTAGTATGTAAATCCTATGAAGAAAACAGTTAAATATGCCCCGAATACGTATATATACATACGCTCTGTTAAATTTAAATAGCTTAAAAGTACGAAGAAACCTGTTTGTCCTAAAAATAGTAGTGCGGTCGAATGCATATCCCCTACGTAAAACATAACCGAGAAAATTCCAGTCCAAAAGCCGAGAACGCGAAACATGCGCTCCATGCCATCTCCCTCCTTTTCTAAAAAAAGTAAACCTCTCCTCATTATAGTTTATTTTTCTTACTATTGTAAATATTCGTTCATATAAAAAGAAGCCAATTATAATTGGCTTCTTTTTATATGAGAAATTAAATTGTTAGTTTATAATTACAAGATTTACATCCATCTAGTAGACTATCGTTTCGAGTTAATTCCGTGTTAGGGAATAGGATTTCGAAAATCCCTTTCATCATATCCCCGTGCATATTACAAATTTCAGTTGGGTGATGAACAGCAACCTCTTTAAATGGACAATTGTGTACATCGTAGAAAATTTTCGTTCCATCTGCACTTAATTCAAAAGCAGGTGATAAGCCAGCTGTTGAGAAAGCTTCTTTTGCAATTTGAACTTTTTGCTCTACTGTTAAAGCATCTTCATTCACATGTAAACGCTGCATATGTTGTTGCATTAACTCGGCCCCGAATTGTTTTCCTGTTTCGTATAGCGCCTTTTCACCAGCAGCGCCAAGGCTAAGTAAAGAATTAAATGCGATTCTTGCTAACAATTGATAATCACGGAATGGAAATTGCAATTGAATTACATCTTCAGATAATACATATAATCTGCTTGGTCTTCCGCCTTTTCCAGTTTTCTTCGTTTCCGATTTCAGCATATGAACATCTTCTAATTTAGATAAATGTAAACGCGCTACGTTCGGATGAATGTCAAACTCATCTGCAATTTCTTGTACAGTTACGTAACTATGTTTTTGAGAAATATATTTATAAATGTAATAACGAGTTGGGTCAGATAATACGCCTGTAATTTTTAAAGCTTGTTCCATGAGGATCTCCACCTTTATCACTTTATCCAAGATAATAACATTATAATACAGATAAACTTCCATATAGGTAATTTCAGACAATAATTCGGAAATTGTTCATAATTTCACAAACATATTTCCCCTTTTTTCTCTGGTGAAAATACAAAATTATCGATTTTTCTTATCTGTTTTTTCATGCTATATACATAGTGGGGAGGGAAAAATGATGAATGGAATTGAAATTTTTGCGAATATGATTTTGAAAGAGGCGTGCAGGGTACAAGCTTCGGATTTACATATTGTGCCCCGGAAGAAGGATGTAGCGGTTCAACTGCGTATAGGAAAAGATTTAATGACGAAACACTGTATCGAAAAGGAATTTGGAGAAAAACTTGTTTCACACTTTAAATTTTTAGCATCCATGGATATAGGGGAGAGACGGAAGCCACAAAATGGTTCACTGTATTTACAAATGGATGGACAAGAAGTGTATTTACGCCTTTCCACGCTTCCAACCGTATATCAAGAAAGTCTCGTTATTCGTCTTCATTTACAAGCATCTATTCAGCCGTTATCTCATCTTTCGTTATTTCCAAGTACAGCGAAAAAAATACTCTCTTTTTTACACTATTCACATGGGTTACTCGTATTTACTGGACCGACTGGTTCTGGCAAGACAACAACAATGTATGCATTATTAGAGGCGATTAGAAAAAAGAAAACACGTCGCATCATTACACTTGAAGATCCGGTTGAAAAAAGAAATGATGATGTATTACAAATTCAAATAAATGAAAAAGCAGGTATCACATATGAGACGGGATTAAAGGCTATTTTACGTCATGACCCAGATATTATTTTAGTCGGTGAAATCCGTGATGAAGAAACCGCAAAAATAGCTGTAAGAGCAAGTTTGACTGGCCATTTAGTAATGACGACATTGCATACTAGTGACGCGAAAGGAGCGATACTACGATTTATGGATTATGGCATAACGAGGCAAGAGATTGAACAATCTTTATTGGCTGTAGCTGCACAGCGACTTGTCGAATTGAAGTGCCCGTTTTGCAGAGGAAACTGCTCTGTTTTATGTAAATCAATGCGGCAAGTAAGGCAAGCGAGCATTTATGAGTTGTTATATGGATATGAGTTAAAACAAGCGATTAAAGGAGCGAACGGAGAATGTGTTACGTACAAGCATGAAACATTAGAATCTTCGTTACGTAAAGGATACGCCTTAGGATTTTTAGAAGAAGATGTTTATGTTTAAGAAAACATGGAGTTTAAGTGATCAAGTAGTATTACTGAAACGATTAGGAGAATTATTAGAGAAAGGGTACTCTCTTTTGCAGGCACTAGAATTTTTGCGGTTTCAATTACCTTTAGAAAAGAAAGTACAATTGCAGCATATGATTGATGGATTAAAAGATGGAAAAAGTCTACACGATTCTTTTCATCAATTAAAGTTTCATCAGGAGATGTTAAGTTATTTATTTTATGCCGAGAAACATGGTGATATTTCTTTTGCATTGCAACAAGGGAGCGCACTTCTTTATAAAAAGGATAAGTATAGGAAAGATATGATCAAAATAATGCAGTATCCTATGTTTTTGGCGCTCTTTTTACTAATCATGATGTTGATTTTTAATCGCATTTTATTACCACAGGTCGACATGGTATATAGTTCGTTTGGTTCCACAGCACCGTTATTTACAGAACAAATATTAAGTGCAATTAAGCTACTACCCTATCTTATTTTTAGCACTATTTTTATCGTTATGATTGGCTGTAGTGTATATATATTTTACTTTCAAAAACTCCCGCATATGAAGCAGGTAAAAATTAAGCTTTGTATCCCCCTCGTAAAAAAATTTCTTATTTTAAAGCATTCACATTATTTCGCCACTCAATTGAGCGGTTTATTACACGGCGGACTATCAGTACTTGAGGCTCTAACAATAATGATGGAGCAACATTATCATCCGTTTTTTCAATATGAAGCGGGCCGAATTGAACGTCAATTAATTGCGGGAGAACCGTTGCAATCTATTATTGCTAAAAGCGGATATTATGAGGAAGAACTTTCTTATATTATTACGCATGGACAAGCAAACGGTAATTTGGCGATTGAATTAGGTGACTATAGCGATCTTATTATGGAAAAAATGGAGCAAAAAGTTAAACGTATGTTAGTGATCATTCAACCAATTTTATTTACGTGTATTGGAGGAATAGTCGTTCTTATGTATTTAGCGATGATTATGCCAATGTTTCAAATGATGAATTCTATTTAGGAGGCATTTACATGCAGAATGAAGAAGGGTTTACCCTTTTAGAAATGTTATTAGTTATGGTCGTCATAACTGTATTATTACTATTAATTATTCCGAATGTAGTTACACAGCGTTCATCCGTCGAAGGAAAAGGATGTAAAGCCTATGTGAAATCTATAGAAGCTCAAATACAAGCATACCATTTACAACATAATAAAATACCCTCGCTAAAAGAGCTAAGGGATGAAAAATATATTACAGCTGATGAGTGTCCGAATGGTGAATCCATTCATATTTCAAATGATGGCACAGTAACAACTGGGAAACTGTGAAGCAAAAAGGTTTTACTCTTTTAGAAATGCTACTCGTTCTATTTGCAATTTCGGTACTAAGTATGGTCACGTATTTTAACGTACATTCATTACATGAAAAACAAAAAGTGGAACAATTTTTAAGACAGTTTTCAAATGATATTTTGTATATGCAACAATTAGCGATAAACCGTCAAAAACACTATACATTACGATGGCATAAAGATAGACATACGTATTATATAGGGGATTCGAGTACGAATCTTTCTATCATTAAAAGAGAATATGATAGCGATGTACAAATTGATTTGAATACTTTTCCTAATCCGATGACATATAATCCGAGTGGAAATATTAATAGAGGTGGAACGATTTTACTTTCGTATCGAAGTTATAAATATGAGATTGTATTTCAACTTGGAAGAGGGAGATTTACGTATCGTGAAATGTCAAAAAGGGTCAGTGATGGCTGAGATGCTTGTAGCATTAAGTATAGTAATGATGGCAGTATTTTTACTACTTCCGCAAACAGTATTGATGATGCAAGAACGAAAAAACATACAAATTCGTTATAAAGCATTTGTATTATTAAAAAGGGAAGCAGCTTTATATATGTATGAGAATGGGGCGAAACAACAGAAAGAAAAAGACGTAAACGGAAATGTATATTACACATATTGGGGAGGAAATGAAGTTTGTGCTATGTGGAAAGATGTGAAAGGAAGAATGATGGAACAATGCTTTTATGCAGGAGAAAAAATAAATTAGAAGTTGGGTTTACATTAATAGAAATGATCGTATGTTTTTTTCTGTTATCACTGTTCTTTTTACTCTTACCACGTTTGAATTTTATTGGAATAGAAAACAACCAATCAAAAGGATTAAATAATTGGGAATGGGATGTGTTTATAGGACAAGTACAGTTAGAGTTTCGTGAAGTATCTTTTGTAGAAAAAATAGTCCCTGAAAATAAAGATAATCTTTTACGCTTCCGTCTTCGCACTGGAGATGAAGTGACGTATGAAAAATTGAATAATCATCTTATAAGAAAAGTGAATAAGCGCGGAAGAGAAGTTATATTACAAAATGTTGAAATGGTTTCGTATGAAGTAACACCTCATTTGCTCTTTATAAATGTGAAAGATATGAGTGGGAAAATATATGAAGGTGTAGCTGTCAGATATAGCGAAATGGAAATAAATATATGAGAAAACAAGATGGATTTACGATGCCAGGAACAATCATTTTTCTTGTATTATTAACTTCGTTCTTTGTATACGAAACGAATATGTTGCTTATAGATAAAAAATTTTATATTGAAATAGAGCAAAAGTTTGTACTGGAAGAACTACTAAATCGATCAATTACAAATATAAAAAAAGACTTACAGCAAAAAGAAAAGGAAGATACTTTTTTCTTTCAATATGAAAAGGGCGAAGCAAGTGGGAATTACGTCTTTGAAAACGATGTTATACTCGTTTCGTTGCAGTGCAAAATAAAACAAGAAGTTTTCTACAAGGTTAGTTTTCGGTATAGAAAAAAGGATGAAAAAATATTCGATTGGATAGAAGGATAGAATGTAAAATATACGGATGAAAACCATAATTTCTTAT
Source organism: Bacillus sp. FSL M8-0063 (assembly GCF_038005545.1). Lineage (NCBI taxonomy): Bacteria > Bacillati > Bacillota > Bacilli > Caryophanales > Bacillaceae > Bacillus > Bacillus sp. FSL M8-0063. The sequence goes on along the minus strand of NZ_JBBOTJ010000001.1, from coordinate 3,768,778 downwards.
TTTAAAATAGGTTATTTTTTTATAGCAAATGGATAAATATAACGAACGAAAGTTTAAATTTTCTCAAAAAAGAGAAAGGTGGAAAGAATATGATATATTCAAGCTATCCAAACATATTTTTTTAGGGAGAATAGGGAAATGACAAATAACAATCAAATAGGTGAAAATAAGGAACAAACTATTTTTGATCATAAAGGAAATGCAATTATGACGGAAGATAGGGAAATACACATTATTTCAAAATTCGAAGAACCTCTTATTGTCGTGTTAGGAAATGTATTAAGTGATGAAGAATGCGACGAATTGATTGAATTGTCTAAAAGTAAAATGGAACGTTCTAAAGTTGGTTCATCACGTGATGTAAATGATATTCGAACGAGTAGCGGTGCATTTTTGGAAGACAATGAGCTTACTGTAAAGATTGAAAAACGAATTTCATCTATCATGAATGTTCCTGTGTCGCATGGAGAAGGATTACACATTTTAAATTATGAAGTGGATCAACAATATAAAGCGCACTATGATTATTTTGCGGAACATAGTAGATCAGCTGCTAATAATCGTATTAGTACGCTTGTCATGTACTTAAATGATGTAGAAGAAGGCGGAGAAACGTTCTTTCCGAAATTAAATCTTTCTGTGCACCCTAGAAAGGGAATGGCAGTATACTTTGAGTATTTTTATCAAGACCAATCATTAAATGAGCTTACGTTACATGGAGGGGCACCTGTAACGAAAGGTGAGAAATGGATTGCAACACAGTGGGTGAGAAGAGGAGCTTATAAGTAAAAGCGTGTATATAACGTTTTGTTCTTCATTGTATAAGGAGAACAAAACGTTTTTTTATTAAATAATTAAATCTTTCGTTATAATAAAAAATAATAACGGATGATTGAGAGGAACGAACATGAAATCTATATACATAACTGGTTATATGGGAGCTGGGAAAACAACAATTGGAAAAGCGTTAAGTAAAGAACTTCATATGGATGTTGTCGATACAGACCAAAAAATTGAAGAGAATCAGGAGAAGGCAATTCGTGATATTTTTGCCGAAGAAGGCGAAATCGCTTTTCGGGAATATGAAAGTGAAATGTTACGTTCACTACCCAGTTGTAATGTAATTATTACAACTGGTGGTGGAATCATCGAGCGAGAGGAAAACCGAAAGTGGATGAAGGAAAATGGAACTGTCGTGTATTTATATTGTGATCCACATGTAATTGCAGAAAGACTCCGTGAAGATACGACGCGTCCACTATTTCAGAAGAAAGATATAGAGGCATTTGTGGCAAAATTTGAATCGCGCCGAGCTTATTATGAAGAGGCTCATATTCATATCGATACGACGAATAAGTCTGTAAAGCAAATTATGAATGAATTAAAAGAAAAGATTAATGAATAAAAAAGTGGACATACTAATCAAGTAGAGGTGATGATAATATGTCTACTAATGATTATGTTCGCTTTGTGACACAGCAGTTTGTGTCGTACATGGATGCTCCAAAAGAAGATCGTAAACAAAAGAAAGAACAACGCCGTGCTGAAAAAGAGCCATTTATGAATAAGTGGTTTGGTGTTATGCCGCTAAGTGCTGCTTTGTTTTATCGAAACGTAAAAGATAAAAGAAAAAAATCAAGTTAACGATTTCGTAATATGTGTAGCAAAATGAAAATCCCCTAGTAGTATGATGCTACTAGGGGATTTTCATTTACTGTACAGATTCTTTTTCTTCTGTCACTGCATGTATTTTATTGTTTACCCAAACAAATCCAATTCCGATACAAATGGAAATGCCCCACCCAACAGCGGTCATAATCGCTCTCATTTCACCATAGCCATCTACACCGAAAACAGAGATGAAATAAATTTTTAAGAAGCTTTTTAATATAAATTGTAGCCCGAAAAATAGCGTTAAATATTGTAGTGCTGGATAGATACGACTATCACGATACAGTTCACGACTTTTATCACGGTCATGGCCTTGCAATGCGGCAATATCTGCTGCGAAATATAACATAAGTGGTTTTTTTATAAAAATTGTACATATGACGATAATACCGAGTACGATGTGATAATACGCATCGTTCCACAACATTCGTTCAGCTGATCCAGATAATAGGTCTACTGTTGTATTAGAAATGAGTGTAATTAAAATAAAGAACCCTGTCACGTTAAACTGTTTTTCTTTTTTAAAGGTATACAGTGTATAAATAATCCCTGGAACAGAGGAAAGTAACATCGCGTAATAAGGATCGATATAAGGTTTTGCAAATTTCCAAATGAGGAATGGGATTACGAGATAAAAGACAAGATCTAATATAGCTTTTTTATTTTGATTCATATAAATCCTCCTTAAGTCATACATATATTTTATAATATAATTTCTGAAAATTGTATAAGGTTTAATGGGAAAAGAAAAAATATATTAATTTTTGAGGGATTAGTAGATTAAAAAAATTGCCCCTAGCGTAGTAAGTTTTTTTAGTATATAATAAAGGAAACGCTTTCATTTTTTGGTTTGTTCACAAAATGGACGGAAAATCACATATTTACTATCGATATGTTGCTTTATAATGAAACTAATTAAATATACATGCATACAATATTGTGAAATAAATAACATAAATAATCTATATAAATGTAAACGTTATCAAAATAGAGAGGTGGAGACAATGAGTAAATTTTTCTTCAATCATAATCCAGCAACAGTAGAGGATGGAAGGCTTGTTAAGTATGCTGAAATTATTTATGGAGAAGGTGGCCGTTCTGTATTAGAAAATTTAATGGTGAAGGCATCTATCAGATTGCGTGATCGTTATCCGAATAAATCTGACGAGCAGATCTCGAACCTAGTAAATAAAGGCATCCATGATATGTTTCAAAAATACGTGAGTGAGTAAGTAAGAGTAGCCAATGGCTGCTCTTATTTTTTTGTATAAGGATTGTATCTCTAGCTGAAAATAAGGATGTATTTTGAAAGATATAAAAAGGAGTGATAAAGATGAGCAATGGAATTGGTCGTTCAAAAGAAAATCTTCCAACTGATGCTAATCATGTGAGCGCAAAGGATCGTGCGCATCAAAAACGTATGGCAAAGCAAAAACAACAAGAGCGTAATGGCGATAGAGGATAACTCAAAAAAAGCTCCTTCTAAAACAGAAGGGGCTTTTTAAGAAAGAAAATGATTCGCAGTAACATAAAAGAGTCCGCCGTTAATAATTTGCACTGTAATGCGGGGTTCATATTGTTCTTGCAAGGCTTGCTTTTCAATTTCATAGCTTTCGGGAAGTTCATCACTCTCTTCATAAAAACGATTTAAAAGGTCTAAATCGTGATTCCAGCGCACTCTTGCTTCTTTCGCCCACGTATGGTCATCTTCTGCAATAATATTCTTTAAAGCATCCTCTATACGTTGTAAACCGCTTTGCGGTTTAATGATAGGCGAGAGCGTAAAACAAAAGTCAGGTATTTTCGGTGTAAGTTTAATTTTAGCTAATGTTTCATGAAAGTTTGCAATCATTGTGCCAGAAATGAGATGAATCCCAATGGAGTGAAGGATGTCTTTTTTTCGATCACATTGATAGGAAACCTTTATATTTACACCGAGCCAAGGATGGAGCGGTGTATGCGTTGCCCCGCTATGCCGTACTTCCTCATATAAACGTATGTAAGAGCCTAATTCTTTTGTCGTTTGGAAAATTTGATGAAGACGTGGTGAACCGTAGTGAATAAGCTCACCATCGTTTTCTTCACTTTCTGGATTTGTAAGAAGAGTAAGGCGCATCGGATTCGGTACGCCTCCTGTTTTCTCAAGATAGTGCCAATAAAAAGGACGGTTCATTAATAATTTATCCATCTCAATTGTTAACTGCACATCTAATAGATGAGGGGAGCGCTTTAAAATTTCGCAGTTATTCGCCTCAAAAAAATTGTATAAGTAATTATGAATTTCATGTTGCTGCATAGCCTTGCACCTCAGCTTCATTTCGTTTCGCGAAGTCGATAATAGATGTTAAGTTTTCCATCTTAATTCGGATTTCTCCTTCGCTTTTTGACTGCGCAAAGATTTCTTGAATATGCGCGTCGATGTTTTTCATATTAATTCTCGTTAAAATTTCATCAAGCTCGCCGATAACACGCTCAAATAAATTGATTTTTTCATATAACAGTTTCAAAATATGTTCTTCAACAGTATGTTTTGTAGCTAAGTTATAAATATGAACATCATTCTTTTGACCAAGACGGTGAATACGTCCGATTCTTTGTTCAAGACGCATTGGATTCCATGGCAAGTCATAATTGATCATATGGCTACAAAACTGTAAGTTAATCCCTTCGCCACCAGCTTCCGTTGCAATTAATACTTGTGCGTGGTTTTGGAAAAGCTCCTTCATCCAATCTTTCTTCCCGCGTTTAAACCCGCCGCGGAATGGAACGGAAGAAATACCGTGTTGTTGTAAAAACCATTGTAAATACATTTGTGAAGCTCTATATTCAGTGAAGATAATGACTTTATCGTCAATTTCTTTTATAAGCTCAAGAGCTTTATTCGCTTTTGAGTTGAAAGGAATATGATTAATTTTGTCCATTAGCACATCAATATGTGGGTCCTTTATGTAATGCTCATTTTCTTTCTGCCTTTTTTCCACATGTTTTTTTAATGAGTAGTAAACAGCTTCACGACTACTACACGCTTCCCGTTTTAAAGTTAACGATGAGAAAGCAGATGTGAAGGCATCTTGTCCTCGCCAATTTTCAATACCATTATACAAAGCTTGCTCTTCTTCATTAAACTCAACAAAAATTGTACGTACATGTCTCTTTGGCCAATCAATTCCGGTATTATGACGTCGATTTCGGACCATCACTTTGTTAATAAGAGCTTTTAAATCTTCATCAGATTTGGCGGAACGATTTTTTGAAGCGTAATATTCTTCAAAGTTGGATTGATTGCCTAAATGTCCTGGCTTTAATAAAGAAACGAGGTTGAAAATTTCATCAATCTTATTTTGAACAGGCGTAGCGGTTAATAATAAACAAAATTTCTTTTTTAATCGTTGTGCAAATTCATAGTTTTTTGTTTTATTATTTTTAAGTTTATGTGCTTCATCGATAATAATAAGGTCATATTCTAGGTTCAAAACGATATCGCGATGCGGTGAACGTTTTGCAGTATCAATTGATGATACAATCACATCGGCTTGTTCCCACGAGTAGCTTTTCTTTTGGGCTACAGCTGGAATAAAAAACTTTGTATTTAATTCGTATGCCCATTGTGATACGAGAGAGGCAGGGACGAGTATAAGTACTTTTTTCACAAGGCCGCGGACCATATATTCTTTTAAAATAAGCCCAGCTTCAATCGTTTTCCCAAGTCCCACTTCATCTGCTAGTATCGCTTTACCATTCATTTGTTCAATGACATTTTGAGCGACTTCTAATTGATGAGGAAGTGGTGTGAAATGAGATAAATGTTTCGGTGCTTGTAATCCATCGAAAGTAGGAACAAGTAACGATTTTTCTGTTTTATAAGCTAAATGATATAAATCCCAATTTGTCCAAGGACCATCTTCATTAATTCTATTTAAAAAATTGTTTTGCCACGTTCGATCTACGGAAATATCGACATTCATTACGACTCTCCCACCTTTTATAAACTAAAGTAATTATTAAAAAAATCTTTATTATATAAGCCTTGTAATAAGGCGCTATTACACATACTGAAAGTTAAAGAATAGGCAAAGATAAAGGGTTGAATTTTGAAAGTTGTATTTAATAAGATTAAGAATGAAAAATTCTAAATTATTTTTTATGCTAGAATATTGATGAAATATAGCGAATAATGTTAGGATAATGGTGTGAAATGTGTGGAATCTTTCGTATTTTATCCAAGAAAGTGATTTTTTATTTACGCTTTCATAAAAAAATATAATGAGATTCCGTATATCCTATCTTTTCAGAGTGAAAATGTTTAGATATGGCGAGCAACTTTTATTGATTTGTCAAAGCATAAGGGGGAGAGAGCATGATTACATTACAACGTACACCGTTATTTGATGTATACGCGAAGTATGGTGGAAAAACAATCGACTTCGGTGGTTGGGAATTACCAGTTCAATTTTCAAGCATTAAAGAAGAACATGAAGCTGTACGTACGGCTGCAGGTTTGTTCGATGTATCTCATATGGGAGAAGTTGAGGTAAAAGGTGTAGATAGTTTAGCATTTTTACAACGTGTTGTTACAAATGACGTTTCTACTTTAAAAGTAGGAGGCGCACAATATACAGCTATGTGCTACGAAAATGGTGGTACAGTAGATGATTTATTAATCTACAAACGTGGTGAAGAAGACTATTTATTAGTAATCAATGCATCAAATATCGAGAAAGATTACGAATGGTTAGCTAGCCATGTAATTGGCGATGCGACAGTAGTCAATGTTTCTAGTGAAGTTGCACAGCTTGCAATTCAAGGTCCAAAAGCAGAAGGCATTTTACAAAAAGTTGTGTCAGAAGATTTGAAAGAAATTAAGTTCTTTAAATTTAAAAACGATATTCTTGTAGATGGAATTCCAGCACTTGTATCTCGTACAGGTTACACAGGTGAAGATGGATTTGAAATTTACTGTAAGAGTGAAGATGCTGCAAAACTTTGGGAGAAACTTCTTGAAGTTGGAGCAGAAGAAGGCTTAAAAGCATGTGGTTTAGGTGCTCGTGATACACTTCGATTCGAAGCAACATTACCACTTTATGGTCAAGAATTATCAAAAGATATTACACCGATTGAAGCTGGCATTGGCTTTGCGGTAAAACCAAATAAAGAAGCAGACTTCTTTGGAAAAGAAACGTTAAAAGAGCAAAAAGAAAACGGTGCGCCTCGTAAGTTAGTCGGCATCGAAGTAATCGAGCGTGGAATTCCTCGTACACATTACCCTGTATTTATTGGAGAAGAAAAAATCGGGGAAGTAACGAGTGGTACACAATCTCCAACGTTAAAGAAAAGCATTGGTTTAGCACTAATTGATGTAAAATACGCAGCAGTTGATACAGAAGTAGAAATTGAAATTCGTAATAAACGCGTCAAAGCAGTAGTTGTTCCAACACCATTTTATAAACGTTCAAAGTAACGGGGAGAGGGGTAGATTTCATGTTGCATCGTTATCTTCCAATGACAGAAGAAGACAAAAAAGAAATGTTACAAACGATCGGCGTTCAAACGATCGATGAGTTATTCTCTGATATTCCAGAGAGTGTTCGTTTTAAAGGGGATTTAAAAATTAAAGAAGCAAAATCAGAGCCAGAGCTGCTAAAAGAGTTAACTCAAATGGCTAGTAAAAATGCTAACTTAAAAGAGTACGCTTCTTTCTTAGGAGCAGGCGTATATGATCATTACGCTCCAGTAATTGTAGATCACGTTATCTCTCGCTCAGAATTTTATACAGCTTACACGCCATACCAACCAGAAATTTCACAAGGGGAATTACAAGCAATCTTTGAATTCCAAACAATGATTTGTGAATTAACAGGAATGGATGTAGCAAACTCTTCTATGTACGATGGAGGTACAGCTTTAGCTGAAGCGGCAATGCTAGCAGCTGGCCATACTCGTAAAAAGAAAATTCTTGTATCTAGTGCAGTTCATCCAGAATCAAGAGCAGTACTTGAAACGTATGCAAAAGGTCAACATCTTGAAGTTGTTGAAATTAATCATAAAGATGGTGTAACAGATTTAGACGTATTACAAAGTGAAGTAGATGATACAGTTGCTTGTGTAATCGTTCAATATCCAAACTTCTTCGGACAAGTTGAAAAATTAGCTGATATTGAAAAAATCGTTCATCAACAAAAATCATTATTTATCGTTTCTTCAAATCCATTATCATTAGGCGCATTAACACCACCAGGAAAATTTGGTGCTGATATTGTAATCGGTGATGCACAACCATTTGGTATTCCAACGCAGTTTGGTGGACCACACTGTGGTTACTTTGCAACAACGAAAGCATTTATGCGTAAAATTCCAGGACGTCTTGTTGGACAAACTGTAGATTCAGATGGTAAACGTGGGTTTGTATTAACGTTACAAGCACGTGAACAGCATATTCGCCGTGACAAAGCGACGTCTAACATTTGTTCAAATCAAGCGTTAAATGCATTAGCAGCATCAGTTGCAATGACGGCACTTGGTAAACAAGGTGTGAAAGAAATGGCACGTCAAAATATTTCTAAAGCACAATATGCAAAACGTCAATTTGAAGCGCAAGGCTTCACAGTTACATTTGCTGGACCATTCTTCAATGAGTTTGTTGTAGATTGCAAGCGTCCAGTGAAAGAAGTAAACGATGCATTATTACAAAAGAATATTATCGGCGGTTACGATCTAGGCCGTGATTATAAAGAGCATGAAAACCATATGCTTGTAGCAGTAACTGAGCTTCGTACAAAAGAGGAAATTGACACACTTGTAAACGAAATGGGGGCTATCCAATGAAGAACCAAGACCAAGCACTTATCTTTGAAGTGAGTAAAGAAGGACGCATAGGATATAGCCTACCAACATTAGATGTAGAAGAAGTGAAACTAGAAGATGTGTTTGAGAGCGATTATATTCGAGTAGAAGATGCTGAGCTACCAGAAGTATCTGAACTTGACATTATGCGCCACTATACAGCACTTTCAAACCGTAACCACGGTGTAGATTCTGGATTCTATCCACTTGGATCTTGTACGATGAAATATAATCCGAAAATTAATGAGAATGTAGCTCGTTTCGCAGGATTTGCAAATATTCATCCATTACAAGATGAAAAGACAGTACAAGGTGCAATGGAATTAATGTACGACTTACAAGAGCATTTAATTGAAATTACAGGTATGGATACTGTTACATTACAACCAGCAGCTGGTGCACACGGAGAATGGACAGGCTTAATGTTAATTCGTGCATACCATGAAGCAAATGGTGACTTTAACCGTACGAAAGTAATTGTTCCTGACTCTGCTCACGGCACGAATCCAGCATCTGCAACTGTAGCTGGTTTTGAAACAATTACAGTAAAATCAAATGAACATGGTCTTGTTGACTTAGAAGATTTAAAACGTGTTGTAAACGAAGAAACAGCAGCACTTATGTTAACAAATCCTAATACATTAGGTCTATTCGAAGAAAATATTTTAGAAATGGCAGAAATCGTCCATAACGCAGGCGGTAAATTATACTATGATGGTGCAAACTTAAATGCGGTATTAAGCCAGGCGCGCCCAGGAGATATGGGATTTGACGTTGTGCATTTAAACCTTCATAAAACATTTACAGGTCCTCACGGCGGCGGTGGCCCAGGTTCTGGTCCAGTAGGTGTGAAAGCAGATTTAATTCCGTACTTACCAAAACCAATTTTAGAGAAAACAGAAAATGGCTATCACTTTAACTATGATCGTCCAGAAGCAATTGGGCGCGTAAAACCATTCTATGGTAACTTCGGAATTAACGTTCGTGCATACACATACATTCGTTCTATGGGTCCAGATGGACTACGTGCAGTAACGGAGTATGCGGTATTAAATGCGAACTATATGATGAGAAGATTAGCACCATTCTATGATCTTCCGTTCGATAGACATTGTAAGCATGAGTTTGTATTATCAGGTCGTCGTCAAAAGAAACTTGGTGTACGTACATTAGATATCGCAAAACGCCTGCTTGATTTCGGTTACCATCCACCAACAATTTACTTCCCATTAAATGTGGAAGAATGTATTATGATTGAGCCGACAGAAACAGAATCAAAAGAAACATTAGACGGTTTTATTGATAAGATGATTCAAATTGCTAAAGAAGTAGAAGAAAATCCAGAAGTTGTACAAGAAGCGCCACATACAACGGTAATTAAACGTTTGGATGAAACATTGGCTGCTCGTAAACCAGTTTTACGTTATGAAAAGCTAGCTCCTGTACAAGTTTAATTAGCATAACAAAGGAAGAACTCGCTATATGCGAGTTCTTTTTTTGTATGGAGAATTTGTGCAGAAATAGTGAAGAAAATGTTAAAAGTTTATATTTTTTGTTTCATATTGGTGTAAAGAAGCAGTTTTATAGGTGATTTTGTTGAAAAAGTCAGTTTGATAAAAGTATTTATTTTTGTTAGAATTTTATTGAAATTAAGAAGATGTAATGAGATAGGAATGACTCATTTTTATGTATATGTGAAAAAACGAGCAAGTTGGGGGTGAAAATGTGGGATATCGGTGTTATAGAATGATATACCATTTAGAAAACGGAAAAACGATTAAAGATGTAAAAGAATTTTGTTATCGAGATCAAGGAAAAGTATTAGAAAGAGTAGCACATCGTGTAATGGATAATAGAGAAGTGACGGCAATTGATAAGCAAGGAACAATCATTTCAATAGCATGTGAGGACATTGTAAAGGTGGAACTTGATTACATAACAGAAAGTTAACCTTGAGTCATATCGAATTATTCGATACAATATACTGTTGAATGGTGACGAGAGAAGAGAGGAGTTTATTATGGGTAGTACAAGACACTTTTATATGTTTATCTTAGCGTTTGTTCTTGTTGTAGCATTAACGATTTATTTAATTGTTGATAGCACTTGGTACAATACAGTTCATCCGGCGTTCCTTCTGTTTATGTATGTAGGAATTGCGGTAGTGAGTTTTGGAATGAGAGATGAGATGTTAGATCGCTTTGAAAAGTGATACATATACGAAAGATCAACAGGAAAATGTTGGTCTTTTTTTCTTGCCAAAAATAGGATGGTGTGTATATACTGTATATATAAGGTATATACAGTATATACACACACTGGAGGAAAACATGAATATTATTATTTCGAATTCTTCCCAAGACCCTATTTATGTGCAAATAAGAAAACAATTAAGCCAGCTTATTTTAAATGGTGGTTTAAAGGGTGGAGACCAATTACCGTCTATTCGTAGCTTAGCGAAGGAATTACAAGTTAGTGTAATTACAACGAAGCGTGCGTACGAGGAGCTTGAAAAAGAAGGATATATAGAAACTGTTGCTGGGAAGGGGACTTATGTTTCACGTAAAAATAATGAACTACTAAAAGAACAGCGGCTACGTCTATTGGAAAGTAAAGCGGAAGAGGTTGTAAATGAAAGTAAAGCGTTGCAGCTTTCACTTGAAGATTTACAGCAGATGATTGCGTGTTTATATGAGGGGGAATAAGAGATGTTAGAGCTAAAAAACGTTTGTAAAAGTCATCAAGATTTTGCAGTGAAAAATATAAGTTTTACGTTACCACGCGGATATATTATGGGATTTGTCGGACCGAATGGAGCAGGGAAAAGTACGACGATCAAAATGATTATGAATTTAATTAGAAAAGATAGCGGTGATATAAAAATTTTTGGCAAGGACAATAAAAAAGCCGAGAAGGAAATAAAACAAAATATCGGTTTTGTATATGATGAAAATCATTACTACGAAGATTTAACGTGTGAACAAATGAAACGTATTATTGCACCGCTATATAAAAAGTGGGACGAAGAGCAGTATCAATCGTATATGCATCGATTGCAAGTTCCGAAGTATAAAAAAATTAAAGAATTATCAAAAGGGATGAAAATGAAATTTGCGATTGCAATCGCACTTTCACACCACGCGGAGTTTATTATTATGGACGAACCAACGGCAGGATTAGATCCGGTTGTTCGAAGTGAATTGCTTGATATGTTGCAAGAAATTGTAATGGAAGATGAAGTATCTGTATTATTATCAACACACATTACAACAGACTTAGAGCGCATCGCGGATTATATTACGTTCATAAATGATGGAGAAATTATATTTACTGGTGAGAAAGATGAATTAATGGAGAACTACGTAATTGTAAAAGGAAGTAATGATTTATTAGATAGAGAAGGAAAAGAATTATTTGTTGGATTACGAAAAAATAAATTTGGTTTCGAAGGTTTAGCAAAGGATAAGCAAGCAATTATCGATTGGTTTGGAAATGAGGTTGTACTAGAAAAACCAACATTAGACGATATCATCGTTTACACCGCGAAAGGGAGAGGTCCCTATGCGTCAGCTCATATATAAAGATTTGTTCTTTTTTAGGGTAACGTGGTTAGTGAATCTAATTGTGCCTCTTGTATTATTTATGTTAGATCCAAGTGGTGAATTGTTATTTTCGATGAGTTGTCTATTTATAACTCTTTCTTCCGTTATGACGTTAACTTTTATGGATGAAAGGAATAACAGTGACATTATTATAAATAGTTTACCGGTAAGCCGAAAGGATATCATAATTGCTAGATATGTTTCCAGTGCAATATTTATTGTTGGTGGCATACTCTCTACGATGTTAGTTGTTTTTCTTGTAAGAGGCATTGTGGTCATTGGTGATATCGGTACCTATCATCCGAATCTATACATTGAAATTCCGTGGTATGAAGTAATAAATGGAGCTGTTTATGCCGTATTTTTTGTTGTAACATTCTTTCCTAGTTATTATGTTACAAGGTCAAAGATAGCACGAAGTATAGTGTCAGGAGCATCAATGGTAGTTGGTGGAATTGCTTGGATATTCATAGGAGATGGATTGGATGAAACAACACCTTCATTCATTGAGTGGATTATGAATCCAGTGCATATCGGTGTATTTATAGTTGGAGGAATTATATTAGCTAGTGTCTATATCGCTTCTATGTTTCTTACAATTAAAATTTATGAAACGCGTGATTTATAGAGAGGGGGAATTCATATGCAACAGTTGATTTTGAAGGAGTTTTTCTTACAGAAGAAGATGTTTCCTTTCTATTTTTTAATACCTATTTTATCCGTTTTTAGAAATTCCGTAGAACCGATGGGGATTGCAATAGGATTATTTATAACATGTAGTACGATTATATATATTTCTTTTTATTATGACGAGAAAAGTAAAACAGAAAAAGTATTAGTGAGTTTGCCTATAACGAGAAAAGAGATAGTTATAGCTAAATATATTTCAAGCTCATTATTTATTATGGCTGGTTTGAGTACAACTTTTATAGTCGTAATATTAGGAAATATTTTATTGAACAGAGACATAGCTATTCCTGGATATGCAATATTTTCAGCAATAGTAGCAACTTTAATTTATTGTGTAGTAACGATACCTACTAATTACATTGGAGGATATAAAGCTATTACTGTCTTGAATGTGATTATGATTTTTCCTTTAATGGGTATGATTGGCCTTATGTGCAATATTTTTGGTGATGAAATAATCATGCTAAAAGTACTTCAATCTGAAGATGCTACATTATCAATGAGTATTCTTGGTATCGGAGTGTTAGTAAGTATAGTCATATCAATGTTTCTCTCAATGAAAATGTTTCAGGAGGCAGAGTTATAGAAGGAGCATTTTCATATTAGGAGGGTAAAACATGATCAAGCAATTAGTCTTAAAAGATATGATGTTGCAAAGAAAGGTAGGGTTTGTTGGTTTTATATGCTTGTTTTTCCTTGTAATTGTTGATTTGGGTAGCGACAATTTTCTTATGACGCTTAGCATATCTATACCTATCCTTGGAACAATATGGTCGACGAGTTATGAGGCTAGAAATAAGAGTGAAAAGATATTAAATAGTTTACCACTTCAACGTAAAGAAATTGTCATAGCGAAATACATATTTGTAAGTATTTTAGTTGTTTTAGGTGTGGTTTTCTCACTTTTAGTTGGTCTAATTCAGTTGCAAAATGAACATATAACTGCATTTATGCTGTGGGGAACGATTCTTGGTGGAATAACGGGAGGATTTGTTTATAGCATGATCGTACTTCCAATTGAATTTTCAGTAGAATATAGCAGTACGAAACAGGCCGCTTATTTTATGGGAATCATAATTGGGGGATTAAGTGGAGTGATTGTAAGTAGCGTATGGTTAGATGTAGAGAATGTTTGGAGCACGAGTCTAGTCGTAAATGTTTGCTTTATAGTAGGACTTCTTCTTTTATATATTATATCAATGTTACTCTCAATTAACTTGTATAATGAGCGTGATTTGTGAGGAGAGGGGGAATCACTTTGAAACAACTCATTGTAAAAGATTTCATTATCCAATGGAAATTTTTTATTTGGTACATACTGTATCCTATTTTCTTTTATATGGCCTTAACAGATACGAAAAATTTATTCATAATTATGTCAGTAATTATTACCGTTGGGGCAACAGTAAAAACATTTGAAGCCGATAGAAAAAATGAGAGTGAAGTCATATTAAATAGTTTGCCAATATCGAAAAAACAAATTGTATTTGCAAAGTATATAGTAGCAATTATTATTCTTTTTATAAGTGTAACGGTCGGCTGTTTCGCGATGGGAATGAAGAATGGAGTTAATGTATTTGAATTTATTGAAACGACAGTGGTTACTAGTATTAGTTTTATTTTAGTATATTTAAGCTTTGCATTGCCGTTATCGTTTTGGCTAGCATATAAAAAAATGGTTTTTATTACGATATTAATACTCATAGCACCGATTGTTATTTTCGAGATGATCTTTCAAATCAACCTGGAACAAATTCATCTATACAATAGTTTATTGTTTATTAGTTCAATTTGCATGTTCATAGTATCTATCTTCGTTTCAGTAAAATTGTATGAGAAGAGAGAATTTTAAAAGGTGCCATATAAGGCACCTTCTTTAATAACGACAATATGAAAGTAAGAGTTTATAAACAGAGAGGCTATTCGGTACAACATCTTTTGGAGTATGTAATATAAAGCTGAAAACGATAACGAGAATGAGAAAGAGGAAAAATAAAAATAGGATCTGCTTATGTATAGAATTTTGCATATTATTCACTCCTTTTTTAGGTAGTATGTCCAAAAGAAAGGAGTGTATGAAAAATTTTAGGAGGGAGAATGATGAACAAAAGAAAATGGTTATATAGAATAGGAGTACTTTTATTTTCAATCGGTCTCATATTAGCAAATTTTTACTCAGATATACCATCACCATTTCCTAATTTGCATAAAGGAATTGGTGTAAGTATTGTTATAATTGGTCTTCTTTGTCTTATCGCATCAAACTTCTACAGGAAGTCTGAATGAATATAAAAAAGGACAGTTACTCTTTTTCAGAAGTAATGTCCTTTTTAAATAATTTATTCCATAGTTTGGCGATACTCCATATAATGACGATTGCAATGGAGGCAATAACTGACCAAGCAATAGATGCAATTTCAAGTGCCATGCTAGGAAGGAAGGTAAGAATGGATACTACTTTATGAAACAACCATTCTATTATATGAAAACTGATTTGTAATAGAATGACAATTCCAAGTGTAATCCATGCTAACATTTGTTTTCCTTTTTCTTTCCACATGACATTCACCTCACGTTAGCTTAATAGTTTTAAGCCAACAGCGCCGCATAGAATGCAACTTAAGAAGGCAAGACGACGCCAATCCGCTGATTCGCGGAAAATAAGAATACCTAGAAGTGCACTTCCCGCAGTTCCGATTCCAGTCCAAATCGCGTAAGCAGTTCCCATCGGTAACGTGTTCATCGCAAGGGATAAGAAGAAGAAACTTACGCCGAAGTTAGCGATTAAAATAACTTTTGGTGCCCAGCCTTTCTTTTCAGTGGCTACTTTCATAAAGAGTACACCAATAATTTCACAAATACCAGCTAGAATTAAAAATAACCAAGCCATTTTATGCGGCCTCCTTCGCTTCTTTTTCTTCTGTTACTCGTTTTAGCCCAATTACTCCGAAGAAGATTAAACCAATTAATAGAACTTTTACAATAGAGAAAGGTTCTCCGAAGACGAAAATCTCTGTAAGAACGATCCCACCAGCTCCAATTCCTGTAAAGACTGCGTATACAGTGCCGACAGGTAAATCTTTATAGGCTCTAAATAATAAGACGAAACTAATTGTAATTAATAACGCAACACCAGCCCATTCGAGTGGTGCCTCCGCTTTTTTAAGTCCAATCACCCAAAAGATTTCAATAATACCAGCTATGATTACATAAATCCATGCCATATGTCATTTCTCCTTCCTACCAGTCGTTAGGTAAAGGGCTTAAAAACGACGCATTGCAAAGGAGCAATCCGTCAGTTTGAAAGACCTCGCCAAAATACTTGCCAAGAGGCGTTTAAACGAGTCCCAAAGCGATTTAAACCTGCAAATAGTAGTTCAACCATAAGTCCGTCCAGTAAGCATAGAAAAGCTTCTAGAGCGTCTTTTACTTCAATGTTATGCAGTTCACTTTGCTCGTTTGCCTGTTTAAATATAGGGAATAAAAGTTTTCCGACGTTTTCAATGTGTGCATTCGCTTTTTCGATAATTTGTACGCGGAATGCATCAGGCGGAAAATAGGAAGTTCGTAACCAAAACATTGATTCTTCACTTTCACCAAATCGTTTTGCGTAGCCCTTTAGTAACTGTAAGAGCAATTCTTCAGTAGACGAATTTGAAAATTTTTCGATATCGTCTGTGAAGCTCTGTAAATCTTTTTGAAGAGCGGATTCTAAGCATATAAAATATAGCTCTTCTTTTCCTTTAAAGTGTGCGTAAATCGATGGTTTTTTAATCCCGACTTCTTGAGCAATATTTGCCAATGAAGTTCCTTCATAGCCGTAGCGTGCGAAATGAGAAAGTGCTACAGCTTTAATGCGGTTTGCTGTCATTTTCATCCCCTACCTACCGTTCGTTAGGTTCATTATATGAGATGGGAAATATAAAGTCAATAGGTGAAGAGCTGAAAAAGAGCGCTATAGGTAACGCTCTTTTTTCAGACAGTATCTCGCTCAATTAAATGGAATGAAAGCTCTTCTGCATTCCCGGCAATTTGCTCGCTTTGGATTTGTTTATGGAATAAAGAAAAAGCATGTGAGCCCATTGTAAGGCCGGGATGCTCAATTGTTGAAATTTCTAACGCCTTTGAAATTTCATGATTATCAAATCCAAGGATAGCAAGTTCTTCAGGGACTCGAATACTATGCTTTCGCGCCTCTGTTAATAAACCAGCTGCAACTTGATCGTTCGCTGTAAAAATAGCGGTTGGGCGATTTTTCATGTTTAAAATGCGATGAAGTATTTTTGCACCATCCTGCATCGTATAGCATTGATGAAAAATCCAATCTGGATGTACCGTTTTACCTTCGTTATGAAGCGTATCAGCAAATGCTTTTTCGCGCTCCATAGAATTTGCACTCGTTTTTCTTGCTAAACAGATTCCGATTTTTTCATGGCCTTTACTGAGTAAATAGGCAGTGCCGAGACGGAAGCCTTCATAGTGATCTACGTAGACGGATGAAATGAGGGGATGCTTCATCTTTTCACATGAAATAATAGGGGCAAATTTTGCGAAAGGTTCAATTTGTTCCCAAGAACTCGTTCGAGAGCAAATAATCATTCCATCGAATTGTTTCATTTTCATCATTTCAAGAACACGAATCTCTTCGAGGCTATCGTAATTTGTTTGACATAAATTAATGTGATATCCAGCTGCTAACGCTTCGTTTCCGATTCCTTCAATAATGGTACTGAAGTATGGAAGATTAATGAAGGGGAGCATAACCCCGATTGTATATGTTTTTCCCTTTATTAAATGAATAGCATTTATATTTTTTGCATAGTTCAATTCTTCAACAGCATCTAGAACACGCTTACGTTTTTCTTCTTTTACGTAAGGGTGATTATTAAGGACGCGGGAAACAGTTGATATGGATACACCAGCGGTTTTTGCAATTTGTTTTATATTGGCCATATGTATCACCTCTTTCCTTTATTATAAAGGGAAAATAATAAGAATGAAAAAATCTTGACCTGAAAAGCTTTTCACAAACTATGTTATAAGTAAGGCTTCTTTTTATTCGCGTAACCTTTTTATTTGGGCGTAAGAATGATAGGGGGCTTTTTTGCGTCTATAAAAGAAGTTTTGTCAAAATGTGTGAGAATAACGTGGAAAGTTTTCAAAGGGGGAGTTTGTTAATGAAGCGAATATGAATAGCATATAAACACTTCATTCATAAAGATAGCGGTATGAAAGGGCGGAAACAAATTGAAAAAAAGAATCATTTGTTTCGTGTTTTCTAGTCTAGTGCTAAGTTCATGTTCGTTTCAGCAAACGATGCAAGAAGAAAAAAACTTTGTGGGAACAACAGGGGGAGCTATGGATCGTGTTACGGCTCCTATTCCACTAAAGGAGCTTCCGAAATATTTTCCAGTGAAATTTAAAGTTCCGGCGTTTTTACCGTATGACATTACGAGTGATGTGAAGGGGGAAGTCAGAACGATTGGGAAGAAGAACGCTGTCTTAATGATTAAATATAAACAGCAGGAGCCAGATAGAAATGAGTATATTGAGTTAAATGTTGCAAACTTTCCTTATAGTTTTCCGGATCTCGTGGAAGAGAAGCGATTTCAAGAACAAATGAAATTGAATAGTGGAGCATTCGCTTATTTTAAAAATAAGGATGACTCTGGGCGAGGAGATGAATTCGCTACGCTTATTTGGAAAGAGAAAGGACTTGAATATCAGCTGCTGTATCGTAATGTGCAAGAGAATGATAAAGATGTGATTAAGCAAAATTTAGTATACATTGCGAATAATATGGAATGAAAAAACTAGCTGAATGATTCAGCTAGTTTTTGTATGTTATTATTTCTTTTTAATTTTTCCAGTCCACGTTTTGAATCCACCTTGTAATTGGTAGAAATCTTTGTAGCCTTGTTTCTTTAAGTATTGAGCTGCACGACCAGTACGGAATCCGCTTTGGCAGTATAAGTAAACTGGTTGATCTTTGCGAAGTTCTTTATGACGAAGGCGAATTTGTGATAATGGAATGTTACGTGCGCCTAAAATATGTCCTGCAGTATATTCGTCTGCTTCGCGAATATCGATAAGCTGTGCTTTGCGGTAGCCAGCGCGAAACTCTTCTTCTGAAAGTGTTTTAATTAATTTTCTCTGATAGAAATACATCCATACAGTGTAGCCGATGAACGCTACGATTACGGCTAATAAAATAATCCAAGTTGTTGACACGGTTCTATCGCTCCCTTTTTTCTTATCCTACTTTCAATATTATAATGCCCGTATGTATTTATGCAACAGATTCATTTGCATATAAGAAGAAATTTCGTATTCTTTCACAAATTTTGTCGAATTTGGTAGACTAGAGAATGTGAAAAATAATTGGTTATATGAGGTGCAGGATGGGAAAAGAAAAATGGTGTTATATTAACTCTGGTCAATGTTCACCGGCATTTAATATGGCGTTAGATGAATGTTTATTAAATTGGCAAAGTGAAAAGAAAATGCCACCAACCATTCGTTTTTATGAATGGGAAGTACCAACATTAACAGTTGGGTATTTCCAGCGTGTTGAAAAAGATATTAATATGGATGTAGTTAACGAAAAGAAATATGGATTCGTTCGTCGTCAAACAGGCGGCAGGGGTGTACTACATGATAAAGAATTAACGTACAGTGTTATTGTGTCTGAAGATCATCCAAATATGCCAAAAACAGTTACAGAAGCGTATCGTATTATTTCGCAAGGTTTATTAGACGGTTTTAAGGCATTAGGATTAGAAGCATATTATGCAGTTCCAAAAACAGAAGCAGACCGTGAAAATTTAAAAAATCCACGTTCAGGAGTATGCTTTGATGCACCGTCTTGGTATGAAATTGTAGTAGAAGGAAGAAAAATCGCAGGTAGTGCTCAAACACGTCAAAAAGGTGTGATTTTACAGCACGGATCGATTCCGTTAGAAATAGATTTAGATGAATTATACGATCTGTTTTTATTCCCGAATGAACGTGTAAAAGAGCGTATGAAGAGTATGTTCTCTTCTAAAGCGGTAGCAATTAATGAATTAACAGACCGTACGTTTACAATCGAACAGTTAATTAAAGCGTTTGAGGTTGGGTTTGAAAAAGGATTAGATGTAGAGCTTGTTCCGTATGAATTAACAGAAGAACAGTTACATGAAGTGCAAACATTAGCAAAAGAGAAGTATGAAAGTAAGGAATGGAATTATAAAAAATAAGAGGTGGCAATTGCCACCTCTTATTTTTTATAGTAAATTAAGTACTTTTTCTACTTTGATTCCTTTATCTTGTAAAGAACGAAGGCGATTTACAACGTCCATAATTTCTTTGTCAAATGT
The DNA here is from genome assembly GCF_038005545.1 of Bacillus sp. FSL M8-0063. NCBI lineage: Bacteria > Bacillati > Bacillota > Bacilli > Caryophanales > Bacillaceae > Bacillus > Bacillus sp. FSL M8-0063. Next base: position 3,748,617 of record NZ_JBBOTJ010000001.1, on the reverse strand, counting down.
AACGCTAATACCTTGGCTTTGTAGTTCTTTTTTTAAGCTTTCAATAGAATCATCTATGTCGATGCCAAGCTCGTAATCTTGACAAACTTCAATTGTCTTTTTCACAAGTTTAACATAATTTTCTTGTAGTTTTGTATTTGTTTCAGTCAAAGCAGGTTGCTTCGGTTTTGCAGGAGCGACCGGTGCTGTCTCTTGCTTTGTAACTGGAGTTGGTGCTGCTTTTTTCACAGGTGCTGGAGTAGATAGTTCCACAGCTGCTTCTACACTTACTGGCTTCGGTGTCGGTACCGGAGTAGGTTTAGGTGCTGCAGGTGTTTCTACTCGCGTAACAGGTTTTGGAGCAGGTGCAACTGCTTTTGGAGCTTCTACAACTACTTCTTTTTTCGGAGTAGCTTCTACAACAGTTTCTTCTTGCTCAGCAGCTTCTTTATTCTCTTTGCTCCACATAACGCGTTCAACTTCTAGAGAAACATTATTTTTGTTCATCGCTGTTAATGTAACTTTACCAACTTCAGCGTTCCCAGTGAAATCAACAATTTTATAAATAACACTCTTGTTCCAATCCACGTTTCCGCTCAAAAATAATTCTTCGTTACATTTCGGCGTTAAGCCCTCGATTTTAATTTCTGCGTTTACACCGTTTTCACTATATACCATAATTAGCGAAGCATTTACATCTTCGTCTGCTAACATTAGTTCACGTACCATTTTGCCGGTGCGTACTTGCGTTTTCTTCTTAACTGACATTTAATTTCTCCTCTCAAAAATTCAGTAATAATAAAAAAATCGTATAACGAAAAATAATTGCTCACGAAGATTTATGATACCGATAATAAAAGCATCACGTCAACAATTAACTTTAATTATTTTGCATTTTTCTTATTTTCTTTATGAAATTTTTCAATTTGTAAAATTAGACAGAAGAAAAACAGCCTTTTGAAAGGCTGTTAAAAATTTGATTTTTTGTATAGTAATTTATATAAAATAAAAAATAAGATAGCGATTAAGGCGTTTTGCCAAAAGGTTAGATGATAAATAAGGTAAGGTTGTTTTCTAAAATAAATATTTACGAATATAGCTGAACAAAATGGAGTAGCAAAAGCGAGCCCGAATAGAATTCGTCTTTTCCAATTTATTTTTTGATCAAAGGAGTAACGCTTTAATAAATATAAAATAAGCAGTATTCCTAGAATAATGAGTGAAACAGACAAAATAGTTCCAGGGATACTAAAAGCTGGGGTGAATTGTTCTACATTATTTTCAAAGATTAAAATGAAAAAGGAAACAATTGCATCGATTCCAAACTGTATAGCAAGAAGTAAGCTAATAACAAAACCGATTAAAGAAGTTTTTTCTAATTTTGTTTGGACAGGCAAAGCTGATATAAGTTCATCTACTTGATGTTCGGGTACATTAGATAATCGAAGATATACTAGCATATCGCCATAAGCAGTTTCGTTTTCGGAAGTTAGAAGCTCACGTTTTTTATTATTCAATTCAATCATGTCTTGTGCATTCATCCCTATCACTCCCCTTGTAATAAATTGTTCACCGTAGTTGAAACCATTCCCCAACTTTGTTTAAACTCTTCAAGCTGCTCTAATCCTTTGTCGGTTACGTGATAATATTTTCGCTTTGGACCGAGTGAGGAAGCTTTTAATGTTCCTTCAATCAATTTTTCTTTTTGCATACGTAACAATAACGGATATATGCTTCCTTCACTTACGAATGTAAATCCGTGTTTATTTAATTTTGTACTCAGTTCATATCCGTACACTTCTTCTTGTGAAATGATGTATAGGATGCAACCTTCGAGCACACCTTTTAACATTTGGCTGTGCATGATTTCACCACCTTTTACTCAGGTAACTTGCGTTGCAAGGTAGCTGTTATCCAAATTATAACATTCAGTAACTTGCAACGCAAGTTACTGAAGTGGAAAACTTTAATGAGTGTTAATTCTTCATCGTTTCCCATACTAACGAGAGGAGGGAAGCATATGAAACCATTTATGCCAAAACTCGTTTACTTTGAACCGAAGGCACTCGAATATCCGCTTGGAAAAGAGCTGTATGAGAAGTTTACGAAGATGGGATTAGAAATTCGTGAAATGACATCCCATAATCAAATTAGAAATTTGCCAGGTGAAAATGATTTGCAAAAGTATCGTAATGCAAAGGCAACACTTGTCGTTGGGGTGAGGAAAACATTAAAGTTTGATACGTCAAAACCGTCAGCTGAATATGCAATCCCGCTCGCAACGGGGTGTATGGGACATTGTCATTATTGCTATTTGCAAACGACACTTGGGAGTAAGCCTTACGTTCGCGTGTATGTCAATCTTGATGAAATATTTGAGAAGGCAAAGCAGTATATGGATGAAAGAGCACCAGAAATAACAAGGTTTGAAGCGGCTTGTACATCAGATATTGTTGGAATTGATCATTTAACACATGCATTAAAGCGGGCGATTGAATTCATTGGAGAAAGTGAGCATGGGCGTTTACGTTTCGTTACGAAATATTCGCACGTTGATCATTTATTAGATGCAAAACATAATGGGAAAACTCGTTTTCGATTTAGTATTAATTCACGGTATGTAATCAAAAATTTTGAGCCGAGGACATCACCTTTTGAAGAACGAATTGAAGCGGCTCGTAAAGTAGCAGGTGCGGGTTATCCACTTGGGTTTATAGTTGCACCACTTTAATATGCATGAAGGATGGGAAGAAGGATATCGTGAACTATTTGAGCGACTGTACAATGCGCTAAAAGATTTGTCGATACCGAATTTAACATTTGAATTAATTCAACATCGCTTTACAAAACCAGCAAAAAAGGTCATTCAAGAGCGTTATCCGAATACGAAGCTTGAAATGGATGAAGAGAAGCGCAAATATAAATGGGGACGATATGGCATCGGGAAATACGTATATAAAAAAGATGATGCAGAAGTATTGGAAGAAACGATTAGAGGATATATTCATCACTTTTTTCCTAACGCAGAAATTCAATATTTTACATGAAAAGAACTTGTATTGGAATGCAAGTTCTTTTTTCTTTTAAATATTTAGGCTTGTTTTCAACTTGTCACGTTATTCTTTCTGGTGTATCATTTTATTGATTGCTTCGTACGGAATGAGCAAAATGAAATTGGATGGAGGAAACCGATGCCTACCCCTAGTATGGAAGATTATATTGAACAAATTTATTTGTTGATTGATGAAAAGGGTTATGCCCGCGTATCTGATATTGCTGAAGCGCTGAGTGTACATCCATCCTCTGTAACGAAAATGGTGCAAAAATTAGACAAAGATGAATATCTAATTTATGAAAAATATAGAGGGCTTGTATTAACATCAAAAGGTAAAAAAATCGGAGAACGTCTCGTATATCGTCATGACTTGCTAGAGCAATTTATGCGTATTATCGGTTTGGATGAAAGTAAAATTTACAATGATGTAGAAGGAATTGAACATCATTTAAGTTGGGAAGCAATTGACCGCATTGGTGATCTAGTGCAATATTTTGAACAAGATGAGGTTCGAGTGGAAACACTTCGTGGCGTTCAAAAAGCAAATGAAGAGAAAAGTAATTAAGGGGGAACGTATGTCGTTTCCTTTTTTATTTCAACCGAAAAGGATGGGGAAATTATGAAAGCAATTATTTTTGATTTTGATGGATTAATTGTAGACACAGAAACAATATGGTTTCACTCTTTCAGAGACGCTGTTCGTGAGTACGGTGGGGAGTTACCTTTAACGGAATTTGCGAAATGTATTGGAACGACAGACGATGTGCTTTACGCATATTTAAATGAGCAATTAAAAGAGAAGTTTAACAAGGATGCATTAAAAGAAAAAGTGAAAACTTTACATAAAGAGAAAATGAAAATACCAGAAGCTCGTGACGGGGTAAAAGAATATTTAGAGGAAGCGAAAGAAATGGGATTGAAAATCGCATTAGCTTCCAGTTCATCTAGAGAATGGGTTACTTCTTTTTTGGAAGAGCTACAAATTCGAGATTATTTTGAAGTCATTAAAACAAGGGAAGATGTTGAGAAGGTAAAACCGGATCCAGCACTTTATCGAATTGCGATAGAAGATTTAGGAATTGATCCGTCTGAAGCTGTTGTATTTGAAGACTCGTTAAACGGATTAAAAGCAGCGATTGCAGCAGGATTAAAGTGCGTTGTTGTACCTAATGATGTGACAAGGAATTTACCATTTGAAAATCATCACCTTCGAATTGAAAGTATGAAAGATAAAAGTTTGAAAGAAGTACTGCAAAATATAAAGAAAGACCGTATTTCCTAAAAGGAAGCACGGTCTTTCTTTTTGTTTTTTTTACCTTCAATGACAGTTAAATGAGATTGTTTTCTTTTTCGCTTCAAAGTGGAAGGAGCGCCTTTCTTACCTTTGTCATTAGAAGCGTTGGATTTCAAGAAAGAATTGCTTAGGGGTGCTACATTTTGTTTCCCATGTTTGCGGTTCGATTGTTTCGCTGCACGCTTATAAGAGCTTTGCGAATTTGCAGAACCACTAGAATTTGTAAACATCTTGTATAGCAAATAAAAGATACCGACAACAAGTAACATGTACCCGATATTTCTTAATACACCCATTGGATTTGTAATGACAGATGAAACAAGGCCGAATATTGCTAATCCGATAATAAGCATAACTATAGCGAATGTAAACGAACGACCGTTCATAAGGGACACCTCCTAAAAACATATATTAAAATTAGTATATTAACGATGAGGAAAGGAGTTGAACACCAATTTTAAATAATTATTGTTTGTTTTCTAAACGTAATAATTCTTCAAACGATGCAATGGCTACTTCCACTTGATCATCTGTTGGTTCTTTCGTTGTTAACAGTTGCAGCCATAATCCGGGATATCCAAGTATGCGTAATACTGGAATATCGCGTAATCGATTTGTAAATTGTAACACTTCGAAAGAAATGCCGAGAACGACTGGAATTAATAAAATTCGGTTTACGACTCTGGCCCAAAGTGGATCTGTAGGGACAAGGAAATAAACAAACATTCCAATAATGACTGTAAATATAATAAAGCTACTGCCACAGCGATAATGAAGGCGAGTTTGTTTTTGCACATTTTCTACAGTCATTGGAAGGTTATTCTCATAGGCATTAATTACTTTATGCTCCGCACCATGGTACTGAAATACCCGCTTAATAAGTGGGGTTAAAGAAATAAAGTATATATAGCTCAATAATAGCATGAGCTTAATGACACTTTCGACAATGATTTGCCCTGTATGAGAGGGGAAAATCGGTCTCGTTAATTCAGCTAGTAGTGCAGGAACTGCTGTGAAAATGACTTTACCAAATATGAAAGATAAAACACCAACTGCTGCAACTCCTAATACCATCGTTAATTTCGATTGTTCTTCTTTGTTATTTGCGATTTGTTCGTCTTCTTCTGGGTGGACATCAAATCGTTCTGAAGCAAAGTTTAAATGTTTTGCTCCATTCGCACTTGCATCCACAATAGCGGCAATCCCTCGTAAAAATGGAATTTTTTTCAGGATAGATAATGCTTTATTACGAACGCGTGGTAATCGATAAAATTCAATCGATTTATCTTTACGACGAACCGCTGTAACAGTATATTCTCTACCGCCAAACATAACTCCTTCTATGACTGCTTGCCCGCCATATATTTGTTTTGACTCTTCTGCCATGTTAACACCAACCTGTATTTGTTTCTCTCTTATGTAGAAAAAGAGGCAATTGTCATACTGGGTTCTGTCGTTTTGAAATAAGACAATCACCGAGTTTCCTTTATTTTATCGACAAATACAAGTATATGACAAGGAAAAATGTTACGAGAGTCGGACATTTCTTATTCTTTTTATAGACAAATTTCGCAGTATTTAAACATGGTTCAAAATAGTTTCGGGCATACTATTGAGCGGAGGTGTCGATGTGAGTCAAGAACAATTAGGAACAAGGAATTTTGTACAAATTGGTTTATTTGGTGGAATCTTTTGGGGGGGGATATGGTATTTCCTTCATATATTTTCATTTACGGAAGCGGGACCGAACTATTTACTTTTACCATTTGCCTTTGGAAGCTGGAAAGAAGGGGTATGGGGCAATGTGTCAGGAATTGTTTGTATGGGACTACTTTCGATTTTAATTGCCTTTTTGTATAAAGCGTTTTTGGCAAAGTTTGAAGGAATTCTTCCAGGGATGATTTATGGGCTATTTTGGTGGGCGTTACTATTTTTCGGAATGGGGTTAATAGCGCCTGCTATTAAAAGCGCACTCCATTTACCGAAAGAAACACTTGTGACGACGATATGTATTTTTATATTGTATGGTGTGTTTATTGCATACTCTGTTTCTTACGCAGTAAATACCAATAAGGCCGAGCAAGAAGGGGAAGAGAAGACGAACTATTCAAACAAGTAACTCCTATGTTAAAATGTTGTATAGATATTTAATATTAAGGAGTTTTAAGCATATGAAAAAGGTACTCCTCGTAAACGGTCCTAACCTAAATCGCCTCGGTGTCAGAGAGGTAAATGTATATGGAAAGGGCACGCTAGCGACACTTGAAGCAGATATGAAGCAAGAAGCAGAAACAATGGGAGTGGAGTTAGAATGTTTCCAATCGAATCATGAAGGTGCGATTATCGATCGTATTCATGAGGCGGAAGATATATATGAAGGGATCATTTTAAATCCTGGAGCATTTACGCATTATAGCTATGCGATTCGAGATGCAATTGCGAGCATTTCGATTCCTGTTATTGAAGTACATATTTCTAACATTCATCAGCGTGAGTCGTTCCGTCATGAATCTGTGACGGCAGCTGTTTGTGCGGGACAAATTGTTGGATTTGGTTTTTATGGCTATAAGTTAGCGTTATTTGCATTAATGGAGAAATTGAGGGAGGCATAAAGTAATGGAGAAAATCGAAAGAGTAAGAAGCGCATTTGATGAGGCTGGTATTGACGGTATTTTGTTAACAAATGAACATAGTCGTAGATATATGGCAAACTTCACAGGAACAGCTGGTGTTGTACTGATTTCGAAAAAACGTGCTCAATTTATTACAGATTTCCGCTATGTAGAGCAGGCTAGTAAACAAGCGGTTGGATACGAGATTGTACAGCATGCAGGATTAATCATTGATGAAGTTGCAAAGCAAGTGAAGGAACTGGGAATTCAAAAGCTTGGCTTTGAGCAAGATACTCTTACATATAGTTCTTATTCAACACATAAAGAAGCGATCGATGCTGAATTTATCCCAACTTCTGGGCTTGTAGAAAAGTTACGCTTGATAAAGACTGATTCAGAGATTAAGATATTAAAGGAAGCTGCACAGATTGCAGATGCTGCCTTTGAACATATTCTATCATTCATTCGCCCGGGAGTATCTGAAATTGAAGTGTCAAATGAACTTGAATTTTTCATGAGAAAACAAGGAGCAACATCTTCTTCGTTTGATATTATCGTTGCTTCAGGTCTTCGTTCGGCATTACCGCACGGCGTGGCATCTGAAAAAGTGATAGAAACAGGAGATTTCGTTACATTAGACTTCGGCGCTTATTATAAAGGATATTGCTCTGATATTACTCGTACGATTGCAGTTGGTGAACCATCTGATAAATTAAAAGAAATTTATAATATCGTTTTAGAAGCACAACTACGTGGTGTGAACGGTATTAAAGCTGGTTTAACAGGCCGTGAAGCGGATGCGTTAACGCGCGATTACATAACTGAAAAAGGATATGGTGAATACTTCGGACACTCTACTGGTCATGGAATTGGTCTTGAAATCCATGAAGCACCAGGTTTAGCGTTCCGTTCTGATACAGTACTTGAACCAGGAATGGCTGTAACAGTAGAACCAGGTATTTATATTCCAGGTATTGGCGGCGTACGTATTGAAGATGATATCATTGTAACAAGTGAAGGTAATGAAGTAATTACGAAATCACCAAAAGAACTTATTATTTTGTAATATACAGGAGGATTTTTTTACATGATTTCAGTAAACGATTTTCGTACAGGTTTAACAATTTCAGTGGACAATGCCCTTTGGCAAGTAATGGATTTCCAACACGTAAAGCCAGGTAAAGGTGCTGCATTCGTTCGCTCTAAACTACGTAACCTTCGCACAGGATCTGTTCAAGAGAAAACATTCCGTGCAGGTGAAAAAGTAGAAAAAGCACACATCGAAAACCGTCGTATGCAATACTTATACGCGAGCGGTGAGTCTCACGTATTTATGGATAACGGAACTTACGAGCAAATCGAACTTGGTGAAAACCAAATCGAGCGCGAACTTAAATTCCTAAAAGAAAACATGGAAGTATCTATTATGACATACCAAGATGAAGTACTTGGTGTTGAACTTCCGAACACAGTTGAATTAAAAGTGTCAGAAACAGAGCCTGGTATTAAAGGTGATACAGCTTCTAACGTAACAAAACCAGCTACATTAGAAACTGGTCTTGTTGTACAAGTACCAATTTTCATTAACGAAGGCGAAATGCTTATCATCAACACTGGTGAAGGTAAATACGTTTCTCGTGCATAGTAGAAAAGCACTCGTGATGATCACGAGTGCTTTTTTTATAGGAAATAGGGTAGGTAGTAAATAGCGGTGATAATAAAACTAACTAAAACAAGTGAAAGAGTACCCGCCATATATGGAGTGAAAACGATTTGAAATGGTTTTATTTCGCCAGTCTCAACACCAGTTAATGTTTTACTTATTGCGTGATCCGTAATGTTGTTTCTATGATTACTCATAATAATTAGCCATGTAATTGCAAATATCGCTAAGCTACCAAGGAAAAAGGTCTCCATAAATGACCAACCGACTATTATTGAAAAAAGATAAATAAGAGCTAATTCTACTACGACTGTTAAACTAATTTTTACTACCTTCATATTTTTCCTTCTCCTTTTGTAGGTCTAGCCAATTTAGAAATTTTTCACGTGACACGACATGTAGTACACAAGAAGATTTTACTTCATTCTCTAAGGTAGAATGTTCACCAGGGAATCTATCTTCCACATGCAATGAAATATAAGGCAGTTTTTCTTGTGCTTTTAACGAGCGGACATTATTCGTTTTAGCGCCAGCAAATACGTAGGAAAGTTGTAAGTCCAAAAAAGCAATTTTAAAGATTTCTTTTTTAGCAGCCTCATTATATCCTTTTCCCCAGTATTGATAGCCGAGCCAACTACCAATATGAGATTGTTTCTTCTCAAAATTAATATGTTTAAGTGTGGTGAGACCAATTATTTCGTTTTCTTCATTTACAATCATTCTCGATAAAGATCTCTTTTGGCGCTCTTCTTCTATTGCGAAAAGAAGAAATGCTTTCGTGTCTTCGATCTTTTCTACTGTTATTCCTAATGCATTTTTTACGTGTGGATCACTTGATAGCTTAAAAATCACATTTGCATAGCGTAAATCGAGTGGTACTAAAGTAACGTGTTGCATCGTCTATACCCCTTTTAAATTAAATATACCATAAAAAATTAATATTAAGATTTAATAAAATCGTTAGAGAAAAGTTGTGTTTTTAATTCTGAAATAGACAACCCCTGCATATGGTTGTACAAATATATTCTTTTTTGGAATGTAGCACTAGTAACCGTTATGGGAGAAGGTGGGAGAATGAAACAATGGCTAGCGGCAATGGAAACATCCGTGCTTGTAATGGGGTTACTTCGGTTGTTTTCGGGTAGCGCGGAAATATTCGCCGCTTTGCTTATGCTTTATGTGAATGATGCGAAAAAAGCATTGTTTATAAATGGTATGTTGGCGTTTGTTGGACCGACCGTATTAATTTTAACAATGACAATAGGCATAGCGAGTGTGGCAAGTGAGATTTCTTTCTTGAAACTCTTTTTTCTAGCGCTTGGAATTGGCTGCATTTTTATCGCGTTGTTGAAATAGTAAGTCGAGTATAGTGGGGAGAAGCTGATGAAAGAAGTATTAGAAGTTTTACCGAAAACGATGAAGCAGCTAGTGGAAAGGTGTAAGCAATACAATGCTCTAGAGGAAATTCGTGTTCGAATTGGAAGACCGCTAGAATGTATTGCTCATGGCGAAGTGTTTTTTTATGACTATATCGTTACAGCAGAGGATGCCATTTACTTATTGAATAAGTTAAGTCAATTCTCAATTTATACGATGGAAGAGGAATTAAAACGTGGGTATGTGACACTTCGAGGAGGACATAGAATCGGCTTAGCTGGAAAAGTCATTACAGAAAAAAGCGCAGTGAAAATGATTCGAGATGTCTCTTCCTTTAATATTCGTATCGCTCGTCAAAAAATAGGAATTGCTGAACCACTTTTGCCGTATTTGTATGAGTCAAGATGGTTAAACACGATGGTAATTGGCCCACCGCAAACGGGGAAAACAACACTTTTAAGAGATGTAGCACGTTGTATGAGTCAAGGTGTAAGTGCTTCGAAAATACCTTCTTGTAAAGTCGGGATTGTTGATGAGCGGTCAGAAATTGCAGGTTGCGTGAAAGGCATCCCGCAATATGACTTTGGAGCGCGAGTAGATGTGTTAGACGCATGTCCAAAAGCTGAAGGAATGATGATGATGATTCGTTCTATGAGTCCAGATGTTTTGATTGTAGATGAAATCGGACGTAAAGAAGATAGTGAAGCAATTATGGAGGCCGTGCATGCAGGGGTTCAGCTTTTTATAAGTGCACATGGATTTTCTTATGATGATGTTGTGAAACGTCCATCACTAAAAGCGGTGCTGGAGCTCGGCATATTTGATAGGTTTGTGGAGCTATCAAAAGCAAGAGGGCCAGGAACAGTTATGCAAGTAAAAGATAAATATGGAAAATCGGTATTACCTCATAGAAAGGCTGAGGGCGTATGGTAAAAATATTTGGTGCAGTGTTAATCGTTGCGGTCAGCACCTTTTTCGGGTTTTCATACGCTAAAAGATACAGTGAGAGACCAAGGCAACTTAGATTATTAAAAGCGGCACTTCAATCATTAGAGGCAGAAATTATGTATGGGCATACACCTTTATCTGAAGCCGCTGAGCGATTAGTGAAACAAATGCCGAAGCCGTTAAATTGGATATTTCAAAGTTTCGCTAGAAGGCTAGAAAGTGGAGACCAAACAGTAAGAGAAGCTTGGATAGATAGTTTGAAAGAAAATTGGAAGCTAACAGCATTTCAACAAACTGAGTACGAGATTTTGCAGCAATTTGGCGAAACGCTCGGACAGCATGATCGTGAATCACAACAAAAACATATTCGCTTATGCATTACACATTTAGAGAGAGAAGAAGAAGAAGCGAAAGCATTACAACTGCAATACGAAAAAATGATCAAGAGCTTAGGGGTACTAGCGGGGCTACTTATCGTAATTTTACTGCTATAGGAGGGAGAAAGGCGATGTCCATTGATGTTGGATTAATATTTCAAATCGCCGGAATCGGCATTGTTTTAGCTTTTATTCATACCGTACTAAAAGAATTAAAGCGAGAGGATATTGCAAATTGGGTTATCCTTGTCGGTTTTGTCGTTATTTTATTTCATGTGGCATTTTTAATTAATACGCTATTCGACAAGATTAAGAGTGTCTTTCTCTTCCAGTAAAGGAGGCGGTTCGAATCGAAATTATACAAATTGTCGGATTAGGCCTCGTTGCTACGTTTTTAGCGGCTGTATTAAATCAGCATAAATCTAGCATTACGTCGTTATTTATTGTGTTCGTAGGTAGCGTGATGTTTCTTATTTTAATTGATCAAATTCACTCTATTTTACAAATGATTGAGAGAGTAGCGAGTGAAGCGAAAGTTAGCAACGTATATGTAGAAACGCTGCTAAAAATTATTGGGATTGCTTATATTGCTGAGTTTGGAGCACAAATTACAAAAGATGCAGGGCAGGGTGCAATCGCTTCAAAAATTGAATTAGCTGGAAAAATCTTAATTTTAGTAATGGCGATTCCTATTTTGACGGTTGTCATTGAAACTATTCTCGGATTTTTACCGACGGGATAAGGGGGAGTGAATGTTGAGGGGGTTTGGAGCTAAGCTGCTATTTGCTTGCTTCCTTTTCTTTTCTTTACCGGTTGTTGTACAAGCTTCTCCTGTAGAAACAAACGTCGTTGATCAACAATTGGATAAGCTCGGAATTGAAGATGTGAAGCAATTTTGGGACGGGCTTGTTACAAAATATGGAGGTTATTTACCAGAGAGTCAAAAAGGTAGTTTTATGGAGTTTGTAAAGGGAGAAAAAGAAATTTCTATAAAAGAGTGGATGCTAGGTTTATTAAAGTATTTATTTCACGAGCTTGTTGCAAATGGGAAGCTGCTGGGAACGCTCATTATGCTTACAATTTTTAGTGCATTGTTGCAATCACTGCAATCTGCATTTTCAAAGAGTAGTGTAAGTAAAATTGCGGATGCAGTTGTATATATGGTACTTATTATTTTCGCTTTAAATAGTTTTTATGTCGTCATGACATATGCAAGAGAAACGATACAAACAATGGTAGATTTCATATTAGCGCTATTGCCAATCTTGCTTGCACTCATAGCAACTGGAGGTGGTGTTGTATCTGTATCGTTTTTTCATCCGATTATCATCTTCTTAATGAACACGAGCGGGCTTTTGATGAATTATATCGTTCTACCACTTTTATTACTTGCAACGATATTAAGTATTGTAAGTACGATGAGTGATCAATATAAAGTTACGAAATTGTCCAAGCTTCTGCAAAACGTTAGCGTTGGGATTATCGGTATTTTTTTAACGATTTTTTTAGGGGTATTATCTGTACAAGGAACAGCGACAGCTGTTGCTGATGGAATCGCTGTGAAAACTGCTAAATTTGTAACAGGGAACTTTATTCCCGTAGTAGGAAGAATGTTTACAGAGGCGGCGGATACTGTTATTAGTGCATCGGGATTATTAAAAAACACAGTCGGAATTATTGGACTCGTCATTCTATGTTTAATTGTCGCTTTTCCAGCGATTCAAATTTTTTGTATCGCGTTTATTTATAAATTCGCAGCAGCAGTATTACAGCCAGTTGGCAGCGGAGCAATTATTCAATGTTTAGATATTATCGGACGAAGCATCATTTATGTATTTGCTTGCTTAGCTATCGTATCATTTATGTTCTTTTTAAGTATCACAATTATTATTGCTGCGGGGAACATTACACTTATGATGCGGTAGGAGGTGAAGGGTATGCAATTTGTTACAGAGTGGATTAGAAATATTATCGTTTTTTTACTCTTAGCGACAATGCTTCATCTTATTCTTCCAAATTCAAATTTGCAAAAGTACGTTAAATTCGTTGTAAGTCTATTATTAGTTGTTTTAATCTTAACGCCCCTTTTTAAACTACTGCAAACAGATGTGAATGAAGTAATCGCAAATTTTAATGAAGAGAAGTACGTAGCAGAAGGATCTGTAAAAAATTCAATAGATTCGAAGAAAAAAGAAATACAAGCTCTAACACGTGCATATAGTTTAGAAGAGATGGCTACCAAAATGAAAAAAGAAGTAGGAAAAGAATTCGAGAAAAAGTATGGTATGACAGTCTCTGAAATACAAATAGTCGCAGCGGAAAGTACAGCGGAAGTAAAGTCAGCAAAAGATATTCAAACTGTTGTTGTGACGTTGAAAGAAAAAGAACGTAGTAAAAATGATGCAATCGAAACAGTAAAACCAGTTGAAATTAACACGAAGGAACCTCCGAAAAAAGTAGAAGAAACGAATGTAGAAATGAAAGATTTCTTTTCAAGCAGGTGGCAACTAGAGAATAAACAAATCCAAGTTCAAATGGAAGGGAGGACAGGTAGAGTAAATGGACAATAAAGATAAAAATTCGAAGTTCTCATTTTTTCGAAACTTATTGAATGGGGATGAAAAAGAAAGCAATGAGAAGGGAAAAAAGATAACACCTAAGTTTTTACTTGTCCTACTCATACTTGGGATTTTGCTTATGTTTTCTAGTAGTCTTTTTTCAAGTAAAAAAGAAGAAGTACCTGTATTTAAAGAACAAAAAACGCAAAACCAAGAAAAAGACGTACCAACTTTTGGACAAAAAAATAATGATAGTATGTCAAATGTAGAAAAGTATGAAAAAGCGTATGAACAAGAATTAAAAGCAGCCTTAGAAGAAATAGCGGGAGTAAAAAATGTAACGATTAAAGTAAATTTAGATTCATCAGAAGAAAAAATATTAGAGAAAAATACAGTGAAACGTTCACAAACAACAGGTGAAACAGATAAGACAGGTGGTAAGAGGGAAGTAGAAGATGAGTCCCTTGATGAAAAGACAGTCATTATACGTGAAGGTGATAAAGAAACTCCTGTTGTTTTACGAACAGAGAAACCGAAAGTACGAGGTGTTCTTGTCGTAGCAAAAGGAGTGGATAATATACAAGTTAAAGCGATGGTAAAAGAAGCTGTCATACGGCTGCTAGATGTACCAGCCCATCGCGTTTCAGTTTCACCGAAAAATTGATAGGGAGGAAATAAAGTGTTAAAAAAACAAACGGTTTGGCTATTAACGATGTTAAGTTTAGTTGTTGTACTATCTGTTTATTACGTAACAACTCCTGACAAAATGAATACAGCATCGCCGGCAACAGGTGAAAAGATTGGACAAGAAAAACAAGGTACTGATAAAGCAGTAACAAATGAAGCACCTAAAGAAACGCCAAAAAAAGAAAATACAAGCAAGGAAACATCAAATAAAGAAACAGACAAAAAAGAGAGTGCTAACAAAGAAACAAGTAAAAAAGATGCTAACGTAACAGTTCAATCAAGTGATGAAAATTTCACAGCACTACGTATGCAAATGGAAGATCAGCTAAGTGAACAAAAATCAAGATTACAAGAAGTTATGAATTCAGCAAAATCTTCAGCAACAGAAAAGAGTAAAGCGAAAGATAATTTTGATGCAATTACTACAATGGAAACGAAGCAAGAATTACTTGAGACAGTGATTAAGTCTCAAGGAGGATATAAAGATGCCCTTGTAAGAGCTGATGGAACTGATATTAGAGTAACTGTGAAAGCAGCAAAGCATTCACAAAAAGAAGCGAATAAAATTATACAGCTTGTAAGAAGTGAAGGCGGATCAAAAGATGTAGGTGTGAAATTTGATCCACCGACAAAATAAAAACTAATAATCCGCGGGGGAATCCCCTGCGGATTATTAGTTTTTACGAATCGGATTGTTTGAAAATAATTATAGAAAAAAGCTATCATTTTCGATAGCTTTTTTCTGTTTCGTCTTTGTAGTTGTTTTTATTATGTTCAACTCGGAATGGAGAAATACGTTGTGAGTAAAAGATTAGCGGTTCATGGTAACGATGATTACTTTTTCCGGATTTGACGTGGATGAAGAGAACGAATGCCCAGACCATTACGGCAGGTAAGAAGAGAATGAGCCATATCATATGTCCACACCTCGATACGATATATTTTCTACACTTTGAACATACTATTCTTATATGAAGGAATGATGAACGGTGTGTAAACAAAAAAATAATATTTGGTAAAAATATGTTGTTGACTATAGATGAGGTGAAGAGTGGAGCGGTAATGATCTGTTTATTGTGTAGCATTGTGAAAAAAGTAAGGAATGTTTTTTAGAAGTGGTCTTGCCAATTTCGTGTGAAACTTGGTATTATTACTAGGTAATAATTTTTTATTGGAATAATATTTTTACAGGAGTTTCGATTTATTATAAAGAAATATAAATTGGAATGTTTAAAAAATTTATCGTAAGATGGAAATAGCAACTATTTCTATTAGTAAATGAAATGCATTTTCTAATAGAGTACATCGTATTTTTACAGTCAATCTAGTTTTAGTGACGAGAATCTGTAAAAACGGGACAAACAAGAGTATGGGAGTGGATTTTACATGTTTAAAATTCAAGAAGTTCGTGAATTAATTAAATTAATTGATAGCTCTAATATTGATGAATTTGAATACAAAAAAGATGGTACGACAATCAAAATGAAAAAGCGTGGTAATGAAGTTGTTGCGGTGCAAGCACCTGTAGCAAAACAAGTCGTACAACCAGTAGCACCTGTTGAAGTTGAAACAACAGTAGCGGCAGCACAAGTGGAAGTACCAAAACAAGAAGAGAAAAAAGCGGTTCAAAATGAAAACCTACATAAAATTACATCACCAATGGTAGGTACATTCTATTCTTCATCTTCGCCTGATACACCTGCATATGTAAGTGTAGGAGACAGAGTATCAAAAGATTCTATCGTATGCATTGTCGAGGCTATGAAGTTATTTAACGAAATCGATGCAGATGTAGATGGTGAAATTGTTGAGATTCTTGTTAATAATGGACAGCTTGTTGAGTATGGACAACCGCTATTTCTTGTAAAAGCGTAATAAGGGAGTCTTTGTGATGATAAAAAAAGTATTAATAGCCAATCGTGGGGAAATTGCTGTACGAATTATTCGTGCTTGTAAAGAAATGGATATTGAAACGGTCGCAATTTATTCAGAAGCAGATAAAGAGTCACTTCACGTACAAATTGCTGATGAGGCGTATTGTGTAGGGCCAACGATTTCGAAAGAAAGCTATTTAAATTTGACGAATATTATTAGTGTTGCGAAGTTAACAGGCTGCGACGCTATTCATCCAGGATACGGATTTTTAGCAGAGAATGCAGATTTTGCAGAGCTATGCCGTGAATGTAACTTAATTTTTATCGGTCCAAGTCCAGAAGCTATTTCAAAGATGGGCACAAAAGACGTTGCTCGTGATACAATGAAAGAAGCAGGGGTTCCGATTGTACCAGGTTCACAAGGGATTATTAAAAATACCGAAGAAGCGATCGAGCTTGCTAATCAAATTGGATATCCAGTTATTATTAAAGCGACTGCAGGTGGCGGCGGAAAAGGTATTCGTGTTGCACGCCATGAAGAAGAGCTTGTAAAAGGAATTCAAATTACACAGCAAGAAGCTAGTACCGCTTTTGGGAACCCTGGTGTATACTTAGAAAAGTACGTTGAAGATTTCCGCCATGTTGAGATTCAAATAATGGCAGATACACATGGAAATGCCATTCATTTAGGAGAGCGTGATTGTACAATTCAGCGCCGCTTGCAAAAACTACTAGAAGAAAGTCCATCACCTGCACTTGATGAAAATGTTCGTAAGCAGATGGGTGATGCGGCAGTTAAAGCGGCGGTAGCGGTTGATTATACAGGTGCTGGTACGGTTGAGTTTATTTATGAATATAGAACGAAAAGCTTTTATTTCATGGAGATGAATACGAGAATTCAAGTTGAGCATCCAGTTACAGAAATGGTAACAGGGATGGATTTAATTAAAGAACAAATTCGTGTTGCTTCTGGAGAAAAGTTATCGTTACAGCAAGAAGAAGTACAATTTAATGGTTGGGCAATTGAATGCCGAATTAATGCGGAAAACCCTGCCAAAAAATTTATGCCATCTCCAGGTAAAGTAGAAATGTACTTGCCACCAGGCGGATTTGGTATTCGCGTCGATTCAGCTGTATATCCGGGATATTCAATCCCACCTTTCTATGATTCGATGGTTGCTAAATTAATTGTTCACGGAAAAACACGTGAAGAGGCAATTGCAAAAATGAAGCGTGCACTCAGTGAGTTTGTCATTGAAGGCGTACATACAACAATCCCGTTCCATTTGCAATTGCTAGATCATCCTGATTTTGTAAAAGGTGAGTTTAATACGAAATTTTTGGAAGAGCATGAACTTGTGACGCAGTGATACATTAAAGGAGGTTTTTTTCATGGCTGAACATATGTTAGATATGGGTCAAGATACAACTCTTGGTAAAGTAGAAATTGCACCAGAAGTAATTGAAGTAATCGCAGGTATTGCAGCTGCTGAAGTAGAAGGTGTAGCGGCAATGCGTGGTAATTTTGCTACAGATGTTGTTGAGAAGTTAGGTAAGAAAAATCATGGTAAAGGTGTAAAGGTTGAATTAGCAAACGAAGATATTATCGTTGACCTTTATGTTGTAATGTATTTTGGCGTAGCAATTCCAGTTGTTGCACAAAAGATTCAAGACAACATTCGTCAGGCACTCTTTACAATGACAGGGCTTGAGCCAAAAGAAGTGAATGTTCACATCGTTGGCGTAACATTCGAAACACAAAAAACAGAAATCGAACCAGTGTAAGAATGAAAAGGTGCCTAGTAACATAGGCACCTTTTTTATCGTTTCATTTCTTCACAAATTAAAACCCTCTAATTATTATACTATTTCAAAAAATAAGAAATCAAAAAGAAGATGTTTCGTTTTTCCAAAAAACGTACATTGTGATAAGATATGGAACTTGAAGTTAATCTTTTTATTATTTTTCAGCCTTGTAACCCGTGTGTGAAACGATAAATTGTGTTATTATCATTGTATTATAAGGTTGGAAAATCAATGAAAACTGTAAGAGTAAGTGAATTGACGGCTTATAAATTATAATAATATAACAAAGCATAAGGAAAGACTTGAAGCATAAAGGAGAGTTACAATGAAACGTAGGACGGCTAGAGAAAGAGCTATGCAAGCATTATACCAAATGGATATTACAGGTGAATTAGAACCGAAAGTAGCGGTGGAAAACACGCTAGATGAAGGTGAAGAAACAAATGAGTTTCTAGAATCACTTGTAGTAGGTTTTGTAGAAAATAAAGAAGTAATTGATGAAGCGATTCGTCAAAACTTAAAAAAATGGAAGCTGGAGCGTATTAGTATTGTTGATCGCAGTATTTTACGTGTAGCTGTGTATGAAATGAAATACATGGAAGAAATTCCACACAACGTAACAATTAACGAAGCGATTGAAATTGCTAAAACATTTGGGGATGAGGAATCTCGTCGTTTTATTAACGGCGTTTTATCTAATATAAAAGATACACTGTAATTTCTTTAAGGGGGAATCTTAAAATGGTAGCAGTAATCATCAAAGGAAATGAAGTTGCGGAGAAAAAACGAGCACAATTAACAGAAGAAGTTGTGAAGTTGAAAGAGCAAGGGATTGTACCAGGATTAGCAGTTATTCTAGTTGGAGAAGATCCAGCATCTCGTTCTTATGTAAAAGGAAAAGAAAAGGGCTGTGAACAAGTAGGAATCTATTCAGAGCTAATTGAACTTCCTGAAACAATTACTGAGGAGCGTTTGCTTGCTGAAATCGATCGCTTAAATGGCGATGACCGTATTAATGGCATTTTAGTGCAATTACCTTTACCAAAACATATTGAAGAAAAAGCTATCATTGAAAGAATTTCACCAGAAAAAGATGTAGATGGATTTCACCCAATCAGCGTGGGACGTATGATGACGGGACAAGATACATTCCTTCCATGTACACCGCACGGTATTGTAGAATTAGTAAAAGAAACAAATCTTGATATCTCGGGAAAACATGTTGTAGTAATTGGAAGAAGTAATATTGTCGGCAAGCCAGTGGGGCAATTGTTCTTAAATGAAAATGCAACTGTCACATATTGTCATTCTAAAACGCAAAATATGAAAGAGTTAACGAAGTTAGCTGATATTTTAATCGTAGCTGTTGGACGACCTAAAATGGTAACAGCTGATTATATTAAAGAAGGAGCGGTTGTAATCGACGTTGGTGTGAACCGTTTAGAAACAGGTAAACTTTGTGGTGATGTTGATTTTGACAACGTGTTAGATGTTGCAGGTTACATTACACCTGTGCCAAGGGGTGTTGGTCCAATGACGATCACAATGCTTCTTCATAATACTGTTGAATCTGCTAAGCGTGTAGGTGTCGTTTGTAAATAATTTGAGTCGGCTATGAGGAGAGAGAAATGGAAAAACAATATTTAACCGTTACAGCGTTAACACGCTATATAAAAACAAAAATAGAATATGATCCGCATTTGCAGTCTGTTTGGTTAAAAGGTGAAATTTCCAACTTTAAAAATCATAGTCGTGGCCACATGTACTTTACATTGAAAGATGAAAATGCAAGAATCGCAGCGGTTATGTTTGCGGGTCATAATCGTAATATTAAATTCAGACCTGAAAATGGGATGAAGGTACTTGTGAAAGGGAAAATTTCCGTTTACGAGGCGAGTGGTTCTTATCAAATTTATATTCAAGACATGCAGCCTGACGGAGTCGGAAACCTGCATTTAGCTTACGAACAATTAAAGGTTCGTTTAGAGGAAGAAGGTTTGTTTTCTCAAGTTTATAAAAAAACAATTCCTCCTTATGCTAAAACAATAGGTGTGATTACGTCGCCAACAGGGGCAGCGATTCGTGATGTTATAACAACGATTAAACGTCGTTATCCAATTGGAAATGTTATTGTGTTTCCGGTACTTGTACAGGGGGAGTCAGCAGCTCCCTCAATTGTACAAGCGATTCGTACAGCGAATGAAATGGGAGAGATAGATGTCCTAATCGTTGGGCGAGGGGGAGGCTCTATTGAAGAGTTATGGGCTTTCAATGAAGAAATGGTAGCAAGGGCAATCTTTAAGAGTGAGATCCCTATTATTTCGGCAGTAGGCCATGAAACGGACTTTACAATTGCGGATTTTGTTGCCGATTTACGTGCGCCAACACCGACTGCAGCAGCTGAGCTGGCAGCGCCTAACATTATAGAGTTACAAGAAAAGGTATTACAAAGAACTCTAAGATTGCAAAGAGCAATGAGAGAGTTAGTACATAAAAAAGAAGAAAAACTACAAGTATTGCAAAAATCTTATGCGTTCCGTTATCCAAGACAAGTATATGAGCAAAAAGAAGAGCAATTAGATAGAGCGTTAGAACAGCTTGTTTTAGCGAAAGAGCGCTATATTGATAAAAAGGTAAATCAGTTAAAACAGCTTTCATTTTATTTAGAGAAGCACCACCCAGCTCAAAAAATTATGCAAACGAAGGTAGCGGTTGAAACATTGCAAAAGCAATTGCAACGTGAAATGCAAACATTACTTCAGACGAAAGAATTTGCTTTTGTAAGAGCTGCTCAAAAACTTGAAGCGTTAAGTCCGCTTAAAGTAATGATGAGAGGGTACGGGCTTGTATATGATGAAGAGAAGCAAGTGTTAAAAAGTGTGAAAGATGTCAGCCTTGGAGATGCTGTTTCAGTTCAATTACAAGATGGAATACTAGATTGTAGCGTATCAGGCATAGAGGAGCGTGAATTGAATAATGGAAAATAAATTAAGCTTTGAAGAGGCAATTTCGCAACTTGAGCACCTCGTTTCTAAGCTAGAGCAAGGTGACGTACCTTTAGAAGAAGCAATTTCTTATTTTAAAGAGGGTATGGAATTATCTAAGCTTTGTGATGAGAAGTTGAAGAACGTACAAGAACAAATGGCAGTTATTCTTGGGGAAGATGGAGAGCTTGAACCGTTTACTGCTTTAGGAGATGAAGCATAGTGACTATTGCTTTTGATACTTTTTTGAAAGAAAGTAAAACTTTCGTAGAAGAGAAGCTTGTAAGCTATGCAAATGAATTACAATGTCCAAATGTACTTCGTGAAGCGATGGCATATTCTTTGGAGGCAGGTGGAAAGCGTCTCCGCCCGTTACTTTTATTTGCGACATTACAAGCGTTTGGTAAAGAAAGAAATCTTGGAATAGGTGCAGCTTGTGCTCTTGAAATGATACATACATACTCGTTAGTTCATGATGATTTACCTTGTATGGATGATGATGATTTAAGAAGAGGTAAGCCCACAAATCATAAAGTATTTGGTGAAGCGATGGCAGTTTTAGCAGGCGATGGTTTGTTGACGTATGCTTTTCAAATTATTATGGCATATGAACAAAAGGAAATCTCTGCTGAAAAAAAAGTAAGACTTGTACTTGAGCTTGCAAAAGCGGCAGGACCAGAAGGAATGGTTGGCGGACAGGTGGCAGATATGGAAGCTGAAGGGAAACAGCTTACGATGGATGAGTTGGAGTATATTCATAAGCATAAGACTGGGAAACTACTTGAATTCGCTGTGCTTGCAGGATCGATACTTTCTGATGCCACAGAAGAACAAGAAGAAAAGTTACTTGCGTTTGCAAAATATATCGGCCTAGCTTTCCAAATTCGAGATGATATTTTAGATGTGGAAGGAACCGAAGAAGAGATTGGAAAACCAATTGGTAGTGATGTTTCCAACGAAAAGAGCACATATACGACGTTATTTACTGTAGATAGAGCAAAGGATATTTTAGAAGAAACAATTGCAAAAGCAAAAGGTGCTATTGGTTCCTTGCAATTACAAGATGAATATTTACTATCTATTTGCGATTTGATTGCAAAACGTAATAACTAATATAACAGCGTTTCCATTTGTTGAGTCATTCATCATTTTATGATATAAATGTAGGAAAAGGTTTTTCTTTTCTTGTTATTGGCAAAAATATATGTAGATTACATTGCCGTTATCACTTCGTGTTAGCGGCTATTTTTTTCATCGCCTAAAGAAATATGGTTTATAATGGGATTAGGGCGCAATAGACTGGTTAATTGCAGGACAAGGTGAAAAATAAAAAAAGATAATTTCTTGTTTTGTGTAAATGTTTTTTATAATATTTGACATGTTGACAGATTATGAAATGAAAGTGAGTGATCCATGTGGATCTAACGCAAATTCAAAACCCTAGTTTTTTGAAAGATATGTCTATCGGTGAACTAGAGGGATTGAGTGAGGATATTCGTAAGTTTTTAATTGAAGAGCTCTCTCAAACAGGTGGACATATTGCACCTAATTTAGGTGTAGTAGAACTCACAATTGCTCTGCATAAATTATTTGATAGTCCGAAAGATAAATTTTTATGGGACGTAGGACATCAATCCTATGTACATAAAATTTTAACAGGACGTGCAAAGGAATTCGGTACATTAAGGCAATATCAAGGTCTATGTGGTTTCCCAAAACGTTGCGAGAGTGAGCACGATGTATGGGAAACTGGCCATAGCTCGACATCATTATCTGCTGCAATGGGAATGGCTCTAGCACGTGATTTAAAGAAAACGAAAGAATATGTTATACCAATCATTGGAGATGGTGCTCTAACAGGCGGAATGGCTTTAGAGGCATTGAACCATATTGGACATGAAAAAACAGACATGATTGTTATTTTGAATGATAATGAAATGTCAATTGCACCAAACGTTGGTGCGCTTCATAATGTACTTGGACGTCTACGTACCGCAGGGAAATACCATTGGGTAAAAGATGAACTAGAGTATATATTAAAGAAAATCCCAGCAGTCGGTGGGAAAGTTGCTGCGACAGCAGAGAAAATAAAAGATAGTCTTAAATATCTACTAGTATCCGGTGTCTTTTTCGAAGAATTAGGCTTTACATATTTAGGTCCAGTTGATGGGCACGATTATGAAAAGTTATTCGAAACGTTGCAATACGCAAAGAAAACAAAAGGCCCAGTGCTTGTTCATGTTATTACGAAAAAAGGAAAAGGTTATAAACCAGCTGAGAGTGATGTTATTGGAACTTGGCATGGAACAGGACCTTATAAAATTGAATCAGGTGACTTCGTTAAACCGAAAGAGGTTGCACCAGCATGGAGTGCTGTTGTTAGTGATACAGTACTTAAGCTAGCAAGAACGGATGAGCGTATCGTTGCAATTACACCTGCAATGCCTGTTGGATCGAAACTTGAGAAATTCCAAAAAGAATTCCCGGATCGTATGATTGATGTAGGTATTGCAGAACAACATGCTACAACAATGGCAGCGGGTATGGCAACGCAAGGAATGAAGCCATTCTTAGCGATTTATTCAACATTTTTACAAAGAGCATATGACCAAGTTGTTCATGATATATGCCGCCAAAATTTAAATGTCTTCATCGGAATCGATCGCTCTGGATTAGTAGGAGCAGATGGTGAAACGCATCAAGGTGTATTTGACATCTCATTCTTACGCCACTTGCCGAATATGGTAATTATGATGCCGAAAGATGAAAATGAAGGGCAACATTTAGTATATACGGCGATGCAATATGAAGATGGACCAATCGCATTACGTTATGCGCGTGGTAATGGACTTGGTGTTCCTATGGATGAAGAATTAAAGGCGATTCCAATCGGTTCATGGGAAACGTTAAAAGAAGGTAAACAAGCGGCTATTTTAACATTTGGTACGACAATACCAATGGCAATGGAAGCAGCTGAGCGTCTTGAAAAGGCTGGAGTTTCAGTGAAAGTAGTGAACGCTCGCTTTATTAAACCGATGGATGAAGCATATTTACATGATCTCTTAGGGAAAAATATACCGATTTTAACGATTGAAGAAGCTTGCTTAATTGGTGGTTTTGGAACGGGAGTAGTTGAATTTGCGTCTGAGAACGGGTACCATAGTGCGTTAATTGAACGAATGGGTATTCCAGATCGTTTCATAGAGCACGGTAGTGTAACAAAATTATTAGAAGAAATCGGTTTAACGACAGATGCTGTTGTAGACCGTATTCATACAATGATTCCATCAAAACAAAAAAGGGCGTAACAAATGAGTGCAAAAAAAGAAAGAGTAGATGTACTATTAGTAGAGCGAGGACTTATAGAAACACGTGAGAAAGCAAAACGCGCCGTTATGGCTGGACTTGTATATGCGAATGAGATGAGACTTGATAAGCCAGGAGAGAAGATCCCACAAGATACAGAGATTACGGTGAAGGGCCAAGTTATGCCGTATGTAAGCCGTGGTGGTTATAAACTTGAAAAGGCATTAGAGACATTTCACCTGGATTTACAAGATAAAGTTATGATAGATATTGGTTCATCAACTGGTGGCTTTACAGATTGTGCGCTTCAAAACGGAGCGAAATTATCTTATGCATTAGATGTAGGATACAATCAACTTGCGTGGAAATTGCGTCAAGATGAGCGTGTTGTCGTAATGGAACGGACAAACTTCCGTTACGTGACACCAGCAGACTTAGAACGTGGTTTACCGCAATTTGCTAGTATCGATGTTTCATTTATATCATTAAAGCTTATACTGCCGGTTTTAAAAACAATGCTTATGCCTAATGGGGATGTAGCAGCGTTAATTAAACCGCAGTTTGAAGCTGGAAGAGAGCAAGTTGGGAAAAAAGGTATCGTTCGTGATCGAAAAGTACATGAGGCTGTCGTAGAAATGATTGTCGACTTTGCTATAAAAGAAGGATACGACGTAGAAGGTTTAACATTCTCACCAATTACGGGCGGGGATGGTAATATTGAATTTTTAATTCATCTGAAATGGCATGGTGAACGTGAGAATGGCGAAAATCATTCTCCAGTTTCTGTTGAGCAAGTAGTTACAGAGGCGCATGATGTCCTAAAACAAAAAGGAAAAGGGGAATAACATATGTTATTCCTCTTTTTGTTGTAATTGTATAATGATTGTAAAAACAATTGTGTACAAGCAACGAATTATAAGTTAACATAAATAAGTGAAGTATACCAATGTTTAAACTATGGTAAGAGATAGTGTGAGGTGCAAATGTATGAATAAAGGTCAGCGCCATATTAAAATCAGGGAAATTATTGCGAACAAAGAAATTGAAACACAAGATGAATTAGTTGATATTTTACGTAATGAGGGATTTAATGTAACGCAAGCAACAGTATCGCGCGATATTAAAGAACTGCACTTAGTGAAAGTGCCATTACATGATGGTCGCTATAAATATAGCTTGCCAGCAGATCAACGATTTAATCCGTTACAAAAATTAAAACGCAATCTAGTGGATTCATTTGTAAAATTAGACACGGCAGGACATATGCTTGTGCTAAAAACATTGCCTGGTAACGCTCATTCACTTGGAGCACTTATTGATCATTTAGAGTGGGATGAGATCATCGGAACCATCTGTGGTGATGATACTTGCTTAATTATTTGCCGTACACCTGAAGATACAGGTGTTGTCTCTGATCGTTTCTTAAATATGCTGTAATAAAAAAATCTTGTTTGCTTTCCTCTGTAAAGTGGAAAGTGAACAGGATTTTTTTATTGGTTAAAAATGTGAATTCTTAATTGTAATATAATATTTTCTTTGAATAAAATTAGAAAATAGGTGGATTGACCCGTAAAACGAATGTTTGGTACAATGGAGCGGTTAGAAAAGTAATTTATACATACAAACATATAGTATGACTATTTGAATGAAGAACTGAGAAAAGCCCTTAATAGGGGATTAGTTTATAACGAGGTGAATGGGGCATTGTTATCGGAATTATCGATTAGAAACTTTGCTATTATTGAGGCATTAAATATTTCTTTTCAAAAAGGGTTAACGGTTTTAAGTGGTGAAACAGGGGCCGGAAAATCGATTATTATTGATGCGATTAGTTTACTTGTAGGGGGTCGTGGTTCAGCGGAATTTGTTCGATACGGAACAGAAAAAGCTGAGATAGAAGGGCTATTTTATGTAGAAGATGATAAGCATCCGTGTATTGAAAAGGCAGAAGAGTTGGATATAGAAATAGAAGACGGCATGATTATTTTGAAGCGTGATATCGCTGCAAATGGAAAAAGTGTATGTCGTGTAAATGGGAAACTGGTCACCCTTAGTATATTAAAGGAAATTGGAAAAACACTTGTTGATATTCATGGGCAGCACGAAACACAAGATTTAATGAATGAAGAGCGTCATATGTTTATGCTTGATCATTTTGATGGAGATCGCATTGTTAAACAATTGGGTATATATCAAAATGTATACGCTGACTATGAGAAATTAAAAAAACAGTTGAAATCGTTAAGTGAAAATGAACAACAAATGGCGCATCGCTTAGATTTAATTCAATTCCAGCATGAAGAAATCAGTAAGGCGGATTTAAAGATGGATGAAGAAATTGAATTAACTGAAGAACGATTGCAAATTTCTAATTTTGAAAAAATTTACAAAGCATTAGGCGATGCATATCGCTCATTAAGCGCTGACGGACAAGGTTTAGATAATGTAAGAAGTGCAATGGGACAAATGGAGAGTATTACACATTTAGATGAAGTGTATCAAGAAAATCATGATTCAATTGCAAATAGCTACTACTTATTAGAAGAAGTTGCGTATCAACTTAGAGAAAAGCTCGATATGATGGAATATGATCCGAATCGTTTAGACGAAATTGAAACGCGTTTAAATGAAATTCGTATGCTAAAGAGAAAATATGGAAATACTGTAGAAGAGATTTTAGCGTATGCTGATAAAATTGAACAAGAAATTTTTACGATTGAAAATAAAGACGTTCATATTGAAACGACGAAGAAGCAATTAAAGGAATTAGAAAGTGTTATTCTGCAAGAAGCAACGTCCTTAAGTAATATGCGTCATGAGCTTGCAGAGCATCTTACAAATGCCATTCATCAGGAATTAAAAGAATTATATATGGAGAAAACAAAATTTGAAGTTAGAATCATGAAGAGAGAAGGAAATGCTGAAGAGCCTCTTGTTGAGGGTGCCCCGGTAAGGCTTACAGCGGATGGCTACGATCATGTGGAATTTTATATTTCAACAAATCCAGGTGAGCCGCTAAAACCACTTTCAAAGGTCGCTTCTGGCGGAGAGTTATCTCGTATTATTTTAGCTTTAAAAAGCATTTTTTCTAAGCATCAAGGTGTTGCATCTGTTATTTTTGATGAAGTGGATACTGGTGTAAGTGGTCGAGTTGCACAGGCTATTGCGGAAAAGATTTATCGAGTATCAGTAAACTCGCAAGTACTTTGTATTACGCACTTACCTCAAGTAGCTTCAATGGCGGATTCACATTTATTTATTCGAAAACAAGTAGCGAATGATCGGACAATTACATCAGTTACCGTTTTAACTATGGAGGATAAAGTAACAGAAATAGCTCGAATGATTTCTGGTGTGGAAATTACAGATTTAACGACAGAACATGCGAAAGAATTACTTACGCAAGCGCATCATTTTAAACAGACAGCAGAGGCTATCCAGTAATGGATAGCTTTTTTTCTCAAATAATGATTTCTTAATTCTTCCGGTTATAAATAAAGCACTGCAAGGAGAGATTAAAAAGTGAAGCCAAGAGGCTGAATGTGGGGTAGGAGCGAGGAGAGTGAACAAATTGAGATTAGAAAGATTTCGCAAAATAATAGGTCTTTGTCTCCTTGTTTCTTTAGTTTTTATTGGGTGTTTTAAACCGCTTCGGACGTTTATTTCATCCCCGAAGCAACTTGTTGTTTTTGAAGGACAACAATCAGAAATAGCTTCATTACCAGTTTTTCAAGCTTCATCTACAGATCGTCATGTGTTTACAGTAAGTTCCAATGAACAAAAACAAGGACTTATGGTAAATCCTCATCAAAATGGTGAAGCAGATATGGTGTTTCAGCTTGCTGGTTTTCCAGTGAAAAAAGTAAATGTGAAAGTATTGAAAGATTTTAAAGTTATTCCAGGTGGACAATCAATTGGTGTGAAGTTAAATACAAAAGGGGTACTTGTTGTAGGGCATCATTTAATTCAAACTGAAAAAGGGAAAGTCTCTCCTGGTGAAACAGCTGGTGTGCAAATTGGAGATATGATTACTGAAATTAATGGTAAAACAATTGAAAGAATGAGTGATGTAGCACCATTTATTCATAATAGTGGTGAAACAGGCGAACCGCTTAATCTTGTTTTGCTAAGAGATGGGAAACATATCCGCACTAAGTTAACACCACAAAAAGACAGTGGAGAATCGTCTTATCGAATTGGTTTATATATTCGTGATTCGGCAGCTGGAATCGGAACAATGACATTTGTTCATCCTGATTCTATGAAATATGGGGCACTTGGTCATGTCATCTCTGATAACGATACGAAAAAGCCGATTCAAGTCGAAGATGGACAAATTATGCGTTCGACAGTTACATCAATTGAAAGAGGTAGTCATGGGAATCCAGGAGAGAAATTAGCGAGGTTCTCACCAGATCGTGAAGTGATTGGTAATATTACAATAAATAGTCCATTCGGTATATTCGGGAAATTAAATACAAATATACCAAATGGCGTAATGGATAAAGCGATGCCTATTGCACTATCTCATCAAGTGAAAGAGGGACCGGCAAAAATATTAACAGTTATTGATAAAGATAAAGTGGAAGCGTTTGATATTGAAGTTGTAAGTACAGTACCGCAAAAGTTCCCAGCTACAAAAGGCATGGTAATAAAAGTAACAGACAAACGTTTATTAGCGAAAACGGGTGGTATCGTACAAGGCATGAGCGGAAGTCCAATTGTACAAAACGGGAAAGTAATTGGTGCTGTTACACATGTATTTGTAAATGATCCAACATCAGGATATGGTGTTCATATTGAATGGATGTTACATGAGGCTGGAATTAACATTTATGAGCAAGAAAGAAAAGCGAGCTAATTATTAATTAGCTCGCTTTTCTGTTGAAAAATTCGTTGAAATTTTGTAAAAGCTCCGCAAGAGGTGTTTTTTGTTGTAAAATAAAAGAAAAGGGTTGAACGTTTCGTTGTATTTCTATGATGGAATGTGTTGCGAAAGGGAATAAATGAACGATAAACATATTTTTTTGTGATTTTATCGGAAAGTAACAAACTTTAAAAGGGAATTTTCACACAATTGTCGAACAATTCATGTAGCCTAGAAGGATACACATGTCGGAGAATCGATTCGGTAAGGGAGGAAAAGCTGTGGAGAAAATTAAAGTATGTCTTGTGGATGATAATAAAGAATTAGTATCAATGTTAGAGAGTTACGTAGCTGCTCAAGATGATATGGAAGTAATTGGTACTGCTTATAATGGTCAAGAGTGTTTAAATTTATTAAATGATAAGCAGCCGGATGTACTTGTTTTAGACATTATTATGCCACATTTAGATGGTTTAGCTGTACTAGAGAAAATGCGACATATTGAAAGGCTAAGACAGCCTAGCGTAATTATGTTGACAGCATTTGGACAAGAAGATGTGACGAAAAAAGCAGTTGACTTAGGTGCTTCATATTTCATATTAAAACCATTTGATATGGAGAATTTAACGAGTCATATTCGTCAAGTGAGCGGTAAGGCGAACGCTACCATTAAACGTCCACTTCCATCTTTCCGTTCAGCAACTACAATAGATGGAAAACCGAAAAACTTAGACGCGAGCATTACGAGTATCATTCATGAAATCGGTGTGCCTGCTCATATTAAAGGGTATATGTACTTAAGGGAAGCAATCTCTATGGTGTACAATGATATCGAATTACTTGGATCTATTACGAAAGTATTGTATCCAGATATCGCGAAGAAATATAATACAACAGCAAGCCGCGTCGAGCGTGCAATCCGTCACGCAATTGAAGTAGCATGGAGTCGTGGGAATATTGATTCTATTTCGTCCTTATTCGGTTATACAGTATCCATGTCAAAAGCAAAACCTACGAATTCCGAGTTCATCGCAATGGTTGCGGATAAGCTGAGACTTGAACATAAGGCTAGCTGAGAGTAAAGATAGTAAGGGATTTAAGTTTTAGTAAAGCTTAATCATTCTTTAAATTTATACTCGATATTAAATGTAAAACCAATGAACTTTTTATTTAATGACCAATGAATTTTAGAATTCGTTGGTCTTTTTATTTGCTTTGATTTAAGGATTTTGAAGGAATGCATATGTATATAAAAAATGCAGTGAAAATAGGGTGTGCACAGGAAATACGTGGGTTTGACATCATAATCTCTATAACGTATCATTGATTGGGAAAATTTAGAAATATAGGAGAATGGATGAATGACTTTAAAAAAAATAGTGAATCGAGCTTACCCACTCATTGTTATGACGGTGTTTTTATCTATATTTTCAATGATAGTAAGTAAATTTTTTATCCCCAAAACAATTTTGATGAGTGGTGAATTTCCTTATCCGACTGAGGAGTATACTCCTGAAAAAGTCGGTGCTGTTATAGCGGTGACGTTGCTTTTATTTGCGCTCTTTTTTATGTATTATAAGTGGGTTATTAATAAAATGAAAAGAACACACACAAATATTATGATTACTTTAGGTAGTATAATCATTTTGATGATGGAAATATTTATTACTTCCATAGCATTTAACCCTGTTATAGGAGATTATGCCATCCTTAAACAAGGGATTGTCTCTGTGTTTAATGGAGATGATCAATTCTTAGAAATGGGACAGCTTCTATTTTATCCATATAATACACATATCGTATTATTAGGAGGATATTTTGCTAGATTGGTAGGAAGTGTAGATTTAGCGATAAAAATATTACCGATAGCCTGTATAACAGGTAGTATTATTTTAAATGTATTGATTGTAAGGAAAATTACAAACTTTAAAGTTGCTCACATATCGATCGTGTTATCTGTGCTAAACATTTTTATATATTGGCAGGCACCAGTTTTCTATACGCATACATTAGTAATATTTTTTATTTCAGCAACGATGTATACATATTTGTGCTTGAAAACGGCGGAAACAAAAAGAATGAAGATTATTTTATGGATTTTATTAGGGGGTTTCGCAGCTTGTACTTATATTATAAGACCAACCGCATTGGCTGTAGCTTTAGCGATTTTAATTGAAAATATTTTAAAGTTTCGTAAGGAATATTCTATAAAGGTGTTAAGTAGTGTTTTATTTTGTTTAATCCTTATTGTAAGTTTTAAAGGTATAACGACAAAGTTAAATCTCAGCACCGATAATGAAATTGAAAAAATTCCATTCACTCATTGGGTGAAAATGGGGCTGAACAAAGATACGTATGGTGTGTGGAATCAGGCAGATGCAGATTATATTGATGATGAAAACATAAAGAATACGAAGGATTTGAATGAACACAATAAAGAAGTTATAGTGCTGCGTTTCAGTGAACTTGGTGTAACGGGTTATGTACAACATTTAAATGAAAAAATAACTAGAGAATGGGTATCAAGTCAGTTCTCCATGTACCGTATTGGAGAATGGTTTGAGCAGAAGAATGACACGATAACTAATTACGTATCGAACTATAGTACAACGAATTATGAAATCGTTACTATATATTCGTATGTTATCAAATTATTCGTTTATGTAGCTGTTCTGGCGGCTATTATTCTTTATAAAAAGAAAGATGAAAATGAATCGGAAGTTATACGAATTGCGATGATTAGTACATTAGGAGTATTTACTTTCTTGTTACTATGGGAAACAGCTCCTCATTATACGTATGAAGCATTTGCATTTATGAATATTCCAGCTTCTTTAGGGTTGTATAAATTGTTTATGATTTTTAACAAAGAAAAAAATGCATAATTTGAGTAATTGAAACAAGTAGTAAGAACCCCCTTCTTTTATTAAAAGAGGGGGGTTTCATTTAATTGAATATAAATGTTTTGAGAAAAGATTACATGGAATCATAGTGCATCTGTTAAAGGGTTTTAGCAGGGAAGTCATCCGTGATATAATAGAAAATAATAAAAAGCCCTGCAAAACAGGACTGTATTATTCTTCGTCTTTATTTTGTTTTTCTAATTCAACTAACTTTTGAATTAAAATGTGCTGCGGCATATGCATAAGTTGTTCAAGTGGAACACCTAATGCTTTTGATAGGCGGACTGCAGTGTCTGGAGAAATTTGTAATGGTCTCATAGAAGTACCTCCTTTTTCGTATAGTATAGCATAAGATTGGGGGAGTGAGGATGACTCTTATATTTGCACATCGTGGTGCAGCGGGAACGTACCCAGAAAATACAATGATTTCATTTGAAGCGGCTGAATCTTTTAGAGCAGATGGAATTGAGCTTGATGTTCAATTAACGAAAGATGGAAAAGTTGTCGTCATTCATGATGAAACAGTGGACCGGACAACAAATGGAAAAGGTGCGGTTCGTAATTATTTATATGAGGATTTATGTAAATTAGATGCGAGCTATAAATTCGGTGATAAAGTAGGTTTTTGTAAAATACCTCTTTTAGAAGAGGTGTTAGAATGGATTGAAAAAACAGAGTTGCTACTTAATATTGAACTTAAAAATAATAAAATTCCATACAGAGGTTTAGAGGAAGAAGTTATAACGCTTGTACGGAAATGTAATCTAGAAAATCGTGTTATATTTTCTTCATTTAATCACTACAGTATGAAAAGGTGTCATATGATGGCTCCTGATATTCAAACAGCGATTTTATATCGCGAAGGTTTGCATAGTCCATGGGCATATGCGAAAAAAATGGGCGCTACAGCAGTGCATCCTAATTATCGTTATCTTCAAGAAGCCGTTGCTGAATTAACGATGGAGAGTGGTGTAGAGGTTCGCCCTTATACAATTAATGAAGAAACGCTTATGCGTAAATATTTTGATATGAATATTTCGGCGATTATTACTGATTATCCTGAAACAGCAAGAATGTTATTGCCAATAAAAAAATGAGACCGAGTGTAACGGTCTCATTTTTTATTTATAAATAGTGGGGCTTTCCTATCTTCTAAAGCGAGCTTGTACTTTATTTCGTTTACGGTCTCGGTGTAAGACGAAGCCACCAAAAATATAAAACCCGAGCGCGAAGCAAAGAGCGCCAATTAAAAATTGTAACCACAGTATAGAGAGTGGAGGAAATAGAATCCCGAATACAGTATCTCTCATTAACTTAATGCCAAACACAGCTAATGAAATAGGGATGAGTGCTAATGATAGAGCAAGGTAACGCTGCATATAAACGCTCCTTTTCAGATTATTTTGTTTATTTCAATGATGTTATATGAAAAGGGGGTTTGTCAAGAGGGGGCTGAACGAGTAAGATAAGGGTGTGAAAAATTTTGCAGAGATACTTCGAGAGGAAGTGTAATATATGAAACAAAAAGTTTTAATTGTTGGTGCAGGTGAAGGTGGCAGTACACTGCTGAATCTGTTGCAAAGTTCGAATATATTTCAAATTATAGGGATTATTGATATAAATCCGATAGCGAAGGGATTACAAATGGCTAAGGAATACGGGGTTACAATTGGAGAGAGTGTAACGCCGTTTCTTTCTATGCATATTGATGTAATGTTTGATATGACGGGTGACGATGATTTACATAAAGATTTAATAAAGAAAAAGCATAAAGATACTCTTCTTATACCAGGTGATATTGCGAAAATTGTTACGAGATTAGCACATGAGAAGGAAGGTTTAATTGGAAAGTTAGAAGAACAGACGCAGCAAGGGGATTTAATTTTAAATTCTACGCATGACGGTATGATTGTGATTGATCGAGATGGACAAGTACGCCTATTTAATAAAAGTGCAGAGCGTATTATCGGATATAAAAAAGAAGATGCGGTAGGGAAATATATTTTAGAAGTTATTCCGACTAGTAAGTTGCTTCGTATTATACGTACGAAACAAATAGAAGTAAATTATGAACTGACATTAGAGAATGAAAAGAAAATTATTACAACCCGTATTCCAATATTAAAAGAGGGAGGAGAAGTACAAGGGGCATTTGCGATTTTTAAAGATATAACAGAGGTTGTAGATCTTGCGGAAGAAGTTACAGATTTAAAGGAGATTCAAACGTTACTTGAGGCGATTATCAACTCGTCTGAGGAAGCAATTTCGGTCGTGGATGAAAAGGGAAGAGGATTAGTAATTAACCCTGCGTATACGAAATTAACAGGTTTAACGGAAGAGGACATTATTGGGAAACCGGCTACAACTGATATTGTAGAAGGTGAAAGTATGCATATGAAAGTACTTCGAACGCGTAGGGCGGTACGCGGAATACATATGAAGATTGGACAAAAGAAGCGTGATGTAATTGTAAACGTAGCGCCAGTTATAGTGGATGGGATATTGAAAGGAAGCGTTGGTGTAATTCGTGACGTATCAGAAATTCAAAAGTTAACAAATGAATTGAATAGGGCAAGGCAAATTATTCGAACGTTAGAAGCGAAATATTCATTTGATGACATTGTCGGAAATTCAGATGAAACAACGGCTGCTATTGAGCAGGCGAAACTTGGGGCGAATACACCAGCAACAGTATTGCTACGCGGAGAATCTGGAACGGGTAAAGAATTGTTTGCACATGCAATTCATAATGGAAGTAATCGAAAATATAATAAATTCGTCCGGGTAAACTGTGCTGCTATTTCCGAGACTTTATTAGAAAGTGAATTATTCGGTTATGAGGAAGGTGCATTCTCAGGAGCAAAAAGAGGCGGAAAACGAGGTTTTTTTGAGGAAGCGAATAACGGTAGTATCTTTTTAGATGAAATAGGAGAATTGTCTGCAAATACGCAAGCGAAACTCCTTCGCGTGTTGCAAGAAAAAGAAATTGTAAAAGTTGGTGGAACGAAAGCGATACCTATAAATGTCCGGGTAATTGCAGCAACACATGTGAATTTAGAAAAGGGCATTCTAGAAGGAGGGTTTAGAGAGGATTTATATTATCGATTAAATAAAATTCCAATTCAAATTCCGTCTCTTCGTCAGCGAAAAGGAGATATACCGGCAATTGCAGACAGGTTGATTCAAAAAATTAACCAAGATTATGGCCGGAATGTAGAGGGGCTCACTGATTCGGCTATTTCATATTTACAATCATATGAATGGCCAGGAAATGTGAGAGAGCTTGAAAACATTTTAGGACGAGCTATTATCTTTATGAATTATAACGAAATATATATTGATGTCCATCATTTACCACCTTTACATACAGAAGAGCAGACTGAGGTAAAACAAAATAACTTATTACCTGAATTAGAAGAAAAGCCACTTGAACATTTAGTGACAGAGTTTGAAGGGCATATCATTCATGAATGTTTAGAGAGGTTTGATGGAAATAAAACAAAAACTGCAAGAGCGTTAGGAATTTCGGTTCGAAATATATATTACAAGCTAGAAAAGTATGAGTGTGCAAAAAATAGCATGCAATAAATTGCGTACCATGCAATTTATTGCATGGTATACAAAATACGACAAAACAAGACAGAATGTTTTGTTATTTTCTAAAGTATTGATTTTACTGCATTTTGAATGCGTTTTCATTATTGGTAAGACCACTTTTGAAAGTTGGCACGGTATTTGCTTTATAAATAGACGAGGGACGACGGAAAGGGTTGATTACAAAATATGAAGTTAGAACACTTAATTGATCAAGCAGCAGGACAGCCTAAAAAAACTGTGGCTGTAGCAGTAGCTGAAGATCATGAAGTAATTGAAGCTGTAGCGAAAGCAATTAAATTACAGCTAGCTCAATTTCGTCTATATGGAAATCAAGAAAAAATAATGGGGATGCTACAAGAACATGGTTTACAAACTTCAGAACACATTGAAGTGATTGCAGCAGCGTCAAGTGCTGAGGCTGCTGAACTTTCTGTTAAAGCTGTAAGAAATGGCGAAGCAGATGTTCTTATGAAGGGAAACATCCCAACAGCAAATATTTTGAAAGCTGTATTAAATAAAGAGTGGGGACTTCGTAAAGGTAGCGTACTTTCACACGTTGCAGCATTTGAAGTTCCAAATTACGATCGTCTTATCTTTGTTACAGATGCAGCGATGAACATTGCACCTGATGTAACACAAAAAGCTGCTATTATACAGAATACTGTAGAAGTTGCCCAGGCAATAGGAATAGATTTGCCGAAGGTAGCACCAATTGCAGCGGTAGAGGTTGTTAATCCTGCGATGCAAGCGACAATTGATGCCGCGATGTTAACTCAAATGAATCGCCGCGGACAAATTAAAAATTGTGTCGTTGATGGACCACTTGCTTTAGATAATGCAGTATCACAAATTGCAGCAGAACATAAAGGCATAGTAAGTGATGTAGCAGGTAAGGCAGACATTTTACTCGTCCCAACGATTGAAGC
This sequence comes from Bacillus sp. FSL M8-0063, assembly GCF_038005545.1. Classification (NCBI taxonomy): domain Bacteria; kingdom Bacillati; phylum Bacillota; class Bacilli; order Caryophanales; family Bacillaceae; genus Bacillus; species Bacillus sp. FSL M8-0063. The sequence continues at coordinate 3,711,804 of NZ_JBBOTJ010000001.1, read as the reverse complement.
TGGAAATGTGCTATACAAATCACTCGTATACTTTGCGGATGCAAAAGTAGGAGCTATGATTGCTGGCGCAAAAGCACCGATTGTTTTAACATCTCGTGCTGATTCAGCAGAAACAAAAGTATATTCATTAGCATTGGCAGTTACGACTGCTTCAAAATAAACCAAACAGGGTAAATCACTAGGGGGAAACGACAATGACATTAGAAATCTTCGAATACTTAGAAAAATATGATTATGAGCAAGTAGTATTTTGTCAAGATAAAGAATCTGGTTTAAAAGCAATCATTGCAATTCATGATACAACACTTGGACCAGCTCTTGGTGGAACAAGAATGTGGACATATGATTCTGAAGAAGCGGCGATTGAAGATGCATTGCGTCTTGCAAAAGGGATGACATACAAAAATGCAGCAGCTGGCTTAAACTTAGGTGGTGCGAAAACAGTAATTATCGGTGATCCACGTAAAGATAAGAGTGAAGCGATGTTCCGTGCATTAGGACGATACATTCAAGGACTAAACGGACGTTACATTACAGCTGAAGATGTTGGTACAACAGTAGATGATATGGATATTATTCACGAAGAAACTGATTTTGTAACAGGTATTTCACCATCATTCGGTTCTTCTGGTAACCCATCTCCAGTAACTGCATACGGTGTTTATCGTGGTATGAAAGCAGCTGCGAAAGAGGCTTTCGGTACTGATAATTTAGAAGGAAAAGTAATTGCTGTTCAAGGTGTTGGTAACGTAGCATATCACCTATGCAAACATTTACACGCTGAAGGAGCAAAATTAATCGTTACAGATATTAATAAAGAAGCTGTACAACGCGCGGTAGAAGAATTCGGTGCATCGGCAGTTGAGCCAAATGAAATTTACGGTGTTGAATGTGATATTTACGCACCATGTGCATTAGGCGCAACAGTTAATGACGAAACTATTCCACAACTTAAAGCAAAAGTAATCGCAGGTTCTGCAAATAACCAATTAAAAGAAAATCGTCACGGCGACATGATTCATGAAATGGGTATTGTATACGCACCAGACTATGTTATTAATGCTGGTGGTGTAATTAACGTAGCAGACGAATTATATGGATACAATAGAGAACGTGCACTAAAACGTGTTGAGTCTATTTATGACACAATTGCAAAAGTAATCGAAATTTCAAAACGTGATGGCATAGCAACTTATGTAGCAGCAGATCGTCTAGCTGAAGAGCGCATTGCAAGCTTGAAAAACTCTCGTAGCACATACTTACGCAACGGTCACGACATTATTAGCCGTCGCTAATCATTCATATATTACTTTTACAAAAGGTGTGGTTACCTCTTATGAGGTTTCCACCTCCTTTTGAATTTATTAGTGGAGGTAGCAACAGTGTCTTTAAATCGAATTCTTGTTATTAATCCGGGTAGTACATCCACAAAAATTGGTGTTTTTGATAATGAAAGACCTGTTTTAGAAGAAACTATTCGTCATGACGAAGAACAAATTGGAAAATATAAGAGAATTATCGATCAATATGAGTTTCGCAAAGAAACGATTTTAGAAGTTCTACATTCTCACGGTATTAACATTTCAAAATTAAACGCAGTTTGTGGGCGTGGGGGATTACTTCGTCCAATCGAAGGCGGAACATACACAGTAAACGATTCGATGTTAGAAGATTTAAAAAATGGGTTTAGCGGTCATCATGCTTCAAACCTTGGAGGCATTTTAGCATATGAAATCGCTTCTGGATTAAATATTCCGGCATTCATAGTAGATCCTGTCGTTGTAGATGAAATGGAGCCGATTGCTCGTATAAGCGGTATTGCTGGTATGGAACGTAAAAGTATTTTCCATGCATTAAACCAAAAAGCGGTTGCTCGTAAAGTGGCTGAAGAATTAAATCACAAATACGAGGATTTAAATTTATTAGTTACACATATGGGTGGCGGTATTACAGTTGGTGCTCATAAAAAAGGAAAAGTTATTGATGTGAATAACGGCTTAAACGGAGAAGGACCATTTAGTCCAGAGCGTGCGGGTACAGTACCGGTAGGGCAATTAGTTGAGATGTGTTTCTCTGGTGAGTATTACCGTGACGAAATGGTTAAAAAACTTGTTGGACAAGGTGGACTTGTAAGCCTAATCGGTACAAATGATGCGATCAAAGTAGAACAAATGGTTGAAAAAGGTGATCCGGAAGCAACTCTTATTTATAAAGCAATGGCATATCAAGTTGCAAAAGAGATTGGCGGAGCTAGCGCTGTACTTCACGGGAAAATCGATGCAATCGTTTTAACTGGTGGACTTGCGTACAGTAAAATTCTTGTTGATGAAATAAAAGAACGTGTTGACTGGATTGCAGATGTTATCGTACATCCAGGGGAAGATGAATTACAAGCATTAGCAGAAGGAGCACTTCGTGTATTACGTGAAGAAGAAGCACCGAAAGAGTATGTTGTACGAGAAAAACAAACAGTAGCTAGGGGTTGAGATAATGGCAAGAGAATATGATTTAGTCATCGTTGGCGGCGGTACTGGTGGATATGTTGCTGCTATTCGAGCATCACAACTAGGTTTAAAAACTGCACTTGTTGAAAAAGAAAATCTTGGTGGTACTTGTTTGCACAAAGGATGTATTCCTAGTAAAGCTCTTTTACGTAGTGCGGAAGTATACGCAACTGCTAAAAAAAGCGAAGAGTTCGGAGTTATTGCAAGTAATGTAGAACTAAACTTTGCGAAAGTGCAAGAGCGTAAAGAGAAGATTGTAACACAACTTCATAAAGGTGTTCAACACTTAATGAAACAAGGTAAAATTGATGTGTTTGAAGGTATCGGCCGTATTCTTGGCCCATCTATTTTCTCTCCAATGCCAGGGACAATTTCAGTTGAACTTGCAAGTGGAGAAGAGAATGAAATGTTAATTCCAAAAAATGTACTTGTTGCAACAGGTTCTCGTCCGAATTCATTACCAGGTTTAGAATTAGACGGAGAGTATGTAATGTCTTCCGATCATGCCCTAAGAATGGAAACGCTTCCTAGCTCAATTATTATCGTTGGTGGCGGTGTAATCGGTATTGAGTGGGCATCTATGCTTGCTGACTTCGGTGTAGAAGTTACAGTATTAGAGTATGCGAAAACGATATTACCACTAGAAGATCAGGACGTTTCAAAAGAAATGCAACGTCTATTCAAGAAAAAAGGTATTAAAGTGGTAACTGGTGCAAAAGTATTACCAGAAACATTGGTAAAAGATAATGGAGTAACAATTCAAGCTGAACATAACGGTGAGAATAAAGAATTTAAAGCAGAAAAAATGCTTGTATCTGTAGGAAGACAAGCCAATACGCAAAATATTGGTTTAGAGAATACGGATATCGTTGTGGAAAAAGGATACATTCAAACAAATGAGTTTTATCAAACGAAAGAATCTCATATTTACGCAATTGGAGATGTAATCGGTGGCTTACAACTTGCTCACGTTGCTTCTCATGAAGGAATAGTTGCAGTAGAACATATTGCTGGTAAAGAAGTTACACCAATTGATTACTCTATGGTATCAAAATGCGTATATAGCAGTCCGGAAGTTGCTTCTGTCGGTTTAACAGAGCAAGAAGCGAAAGAAAAAGGCTATAAGTTAAAAGTAGGTAAGTTCTCATTCCGTGCAATCGGAAAAGCACTTGTATACGGCGAATCAGATGGTTTCGTAAAACTTGTAGTTGATGAAGAAACAAATGACATTCTTGGTGTTCATATGATTGGACCACATGTAACAGATATGATTTCTGAAGCTGGTCTTGCAAGAGTACTTGATGCAACACCGTGGGAAGTAGCACATACAATTCATCCGCATCCATCATTATCTGAGGCGATTGGTGAAGCAGCATTAGCTGTAGATGGAAAAGCGTTGCACGCATAAAAATGTGGATTTAGGAGGTTATGAAAAATGGCAGAAGTAAAAGAAAAGCGCCATGAAGAGCTTGGCTTAAGTGATGAGCAAGTATTAGAAATGTTCCGTACGATGTTACTTGCACGTAAAATCGACGAACGTATGTGGTTATTAAACCGTGCGGGTAAAATTCCATTCGTAATTTCTTGTCAAGGACAAGAGGCTGCACAAGTTGGAGCAGCATTCGCTCTTGATAGAGAAAAAGATTATGCATTACCATACTACCGTGATATGGGTGTTGTACTAGCGTTCGGCATGACAGCTAAAGAGCTTATGTTGTCTGCTTTCGCGAAAGCTGGAGATCCAAACTCTGGTGGTCGTCAAATGCCTGGTCACTTCGGTCAAAAGAAAAATCGTATTGTGACAGGATCATCTCCAGTAACAACGCAAGTACCACATGCAGTTGGTATTGCATTAGCTGGAAAAATGGAAAAGAAAGATTTAGTAACGTTTGTTACATTTGGAGAAGGTTCTTCAAACCAAGGTGACTTCCATGAAGGGGCAAACTTTGCTGGTGTACACAAACTACCTGTTATTTTCATGTGTGAAAATAATAAATACGCAATCTCTATTCCAGTTGAAAAACAATTAGCATGTAAAAACGTATCAGATCGTGCAATTGGTTACGGTATGCCTGGATATACAATAGACGGAAACGATCCGCTTGCAGTATATAAAGCTGTAAAAGAGGCAGCAGACCGCGGCCGTCGTGGTGAAGGCCCAACTTTAATTGAAACAGTATCATATCGTTTAACAGCACATTCTAGTGACGACGATGATCGTGTTTATCGTGATAAAGAAGAAGTAGAAGAAGCAAAGAAAAAAGATTCAATCATAACATTTGCAGCTTATTTAAAAGAAGCTGGCGTGTTAACTGAGGAATTTGAAAAACAAATGTTAGACGAAATTATGCATATCGTAAATGAAGCAACAGAATATGCAGAAAATGCTCCGTATGCAGCACCTGAAGATGCATTGAAGCACGTATACGCAGAATAGGGGGGAACGTTTCATGGCTGTAATGTCTTATATTGATGCTATTACATTAGCAATGCGCGAAGAAATGGAACGCGATGAGAAAGTATTTGTTTTAGGTGAAGATGTTGGTAAAAAAGGTGGCGTATTTAAAGCGACACACGGATTATATGATCAATTTGGTGAAGATCGTGCGCTTGATGCACCGCTTGCAGAATCTGCAATTGCTGGGGTAGCAATTGGTGCGGCAATGTATGGTATGCGTCCAATCGCTGAAATGCAGTTTGCTGATTTCATCATGCCAGCAGTAAACCAAATTGTTTCTGAGGCAGCAAAAATTCGTTATCGTTCTAATAACGATTGGACTTGTCCAGTTACAATTCGTGCGCCATTTGGCGGCGGTGTTCACGGTGCATTGTATCATTCACAATCTGTGGAAGCGATGTTTGCGAACCAACCAGGTTTAAAAATTGTTATTCCTTCTACACCATATGATGCAAAAGGTTTATTAAAAGCAGCAATTCGTGATGAAGATCCAGTATTATTCTTTGAGCATAAGCGTGCATATCGCTTAATTAAAGGTGAAGTGCCAGAGGATGATTACGTATTACCAATCGGAAAAGCAGATGTAAAACGCGAAGGTGATGATATTACTGTTATCACGTACGGATTATGTGTTCACTTTGCTCTTCAAGCAGCTGAAAAGTTAGCGCAAGATGGCATCTCGGCACATGTTCTTGATTTACGTACTGTATATCCATTAGATAAAGAAGCAATCATTGAAGCAGCTTCTAAAACAGGTAAAGTTCTTCTTGTAACAGAAGACAATAAAGAAGGAAGTATTATAAGTGAAGTGGCAGCAATTATTGCTGAAAACTGTCTGTTTGATTTAGATGCGCCAATCGCACGTCTTGCAGGTCCAGACGTTCCAGCAATGCCATATGCACCAACAATGGAAAAATTCTTTATGGTAAATCCAGATAAAGTTGAAAAAGCAATGCGTGAACTTGCGGAATTTTAATCGGGGGGACTATACATGGCTGTAGAAAATATCACAATGCCTCAGCTCGGGGAGAGCGTTACAGAGGGTACAATTAGTAAATGGCTCGTTAATGTTGGCGATCACGTAAACAAGTATGATCCGCTTGCAGAAGTAATGACTGATAAAGTAAATGCTGAAGTACCATCTTCTTTCACTGGTATTGTGAAAGAATTAATCGCTGGTGAAGGTGAGACGTTAGCTGTAGGTGAAGTAGTTTGTGTTATTCAAGTAGAAGGCGCAGATGAAGTAGCAGCGACAGCTGTTGAGGAAAAAACAAAAGAAGAACCAAAGGCAGAAGTAGCTACGCCTGAAAAAGCACCGAAAGCAAAACAACCAACTGATGGAAAACCACGTTTTTCACCAGCTGTTTTAAAACTTGCAGGTGAGCATAATGTTGATTTAGAATTAGTAGAAGGTACGGGAGCAAATGGCCGTATCACTCGTAAAGATATTTTAAAGCTAGTGGAATCTGGAAATATTCCGCAAGCAGGTGCGAAGAAAGAGGAAGCGGTAGCAGCAGTAGTAGAAGCGCGTCCAGAAGCACCAAAAGCAGCGCCGGTAGCACAAAAAGTAGAAGCTGCAAAACCAGTTTCTGTACCAACAATGCCTGGCGATATCGAAATTCCAGTAACAGGTGTGCGTAAAGCAATTGCAGCGAACATGTTACGTAGTAAACACGAAGCGCCACATGCTTGGATGATGATTGAAGTAGATGTGACAAACCTAGTGTCATACCGTAATTCAATTAAAGGTGATTTCAAAAAGCGCGAAGGCTTTAATTTAACGTTCTTTGCTTTCTTCGTAAAAGCAGTAGCGCAAGCGTTAAAAGAGTATCCTCAAATCAATTCAATGTGGGCTGGGGATAAGATCGTTCAGAAGAAAGATATTAACCTTTCTATCGCTGTTGCAACAGAGGACGAACTATTTGTACCAGTAATTAAACATGCGGATGAGAAGACGATTAAAGGTATCGCTCGTGAAATTACAGAGCTTGCAGGAAAAGTACGTACGAAATCGTTAAAAGCGGACGAAATGCAAGGTGGAACATTTACAATTAATAACACAGGATCATTCGGTTCTGTTCAATCTATGGGTATTATTAATTACCCACAAGCGGCTATTTTACAAGTTGAATCAATTGTAAAACGCCCAGTAATTATGGATAATGGTATGTTCGGTGCTCGCGACATGGTCAACTTATGTTTATCACTTGATCACCGTGTACTAGATGGCTTAATTTGTGGTAAGTTCTTAGGACGTGTAAAAGAAATTTTAGAAAATACGTCAGAAAATAATACATCTGTATATTAATAAAAAGCTCGCTTATGCGAGCTTTTTATCATCTTATTTCTTCATCTACATCCTACTATATGTATAATATCTTTCCCAGTAATCTTACAATGAACGATTATGTATTAGGAATTTATGAAAATACATTGCTGATATATGGTATATGGATATAAAATAAGAAAAGAATAATTTTTTTGGCAAATCTTACTGACGAAACTGTAGTATAATATATTGTATTGTATGAAAAAGAGAGTTATTCTATATAAGTGTTTTATAGATAATGTGTAATCAGTCGTCAAAACATGAAGAATGTTGACTCCTGGTTTTTTATTTTGCTGTAACAATGTTTCAGGAGGATGTCATGAAAAGAAGTACCGAGTTTCTAAAAAGTTTAGATGTAAAATTAATATTAATTTTGTTAGCATTATGTGTTACGAGTATAGCTGCTATATATAGCAGTCAGCAAACTGGCCAATATGGAGAGGCAAACTTTGCGATGAAACAGGGTTTGAACTACATAATTGGAGTTGTATTGTTATTGCTTGTTGCAAGCATCGACTTAGATCAATTACAAAAATTGTCTTGGCCACTTTATATCGTCGGATTTGGTTCACTTATTCTTTTGAAAATACTACCGGTTTCCACTTTCACACCTGAAAAATTAGGTGCAAAAAGATGGTTTGTATTTCCGTTAGTTGGACAAATTCAACCATCTGAGTTTTTCAAAATTTCATTGCTTCTCGTAGTAGCAAGTATAGCAGTGAAACATAATGCACAGTATATGGCAAGGACATTCCAAACGGATTTACAATTAGTAGGTAAAATTGTGCTAGTATCCCTCCCGCCTATGGCTGTTGTATATAGCCAACCGGATACAGGGATGGTGTTCTTATATGCTGCTGCAATTGCATGTATTTTATTTATGTCAGGTATTCAGAAGAAATTAATAGCGTTATGTACAGTTATTCCAGTCACCATATTATCTGCGTTAATATTTATTTACGTAAGGTATGAAGATTTCTTCTTTAATAAGTTAGTTACGTTACTAAAACCTCACCAACAATCACGTATTTTAGGTTGGTTAGATCCATTCGAACATACAGATCAAGGTTATCAAACACAGCAATCGATTTTAGCTGTAGGTAGTGGCGGTATGGAAGGGAAAGGATTTGGCGAAGGGAACGTCTATATCCCTGAGAAGCATACTGACTTTATTTTTGCTACAATTGCCGAAGAAGGTGGATTTATCGTAGCAGCGTTAGTTGTATTCTTGTTCCTATTACTACTATATAGAACAATTATTATCGGTTATTCTGCTGATAATTTATTCGGTACATTATTATGTGCTGGATCAATTGGAATATTAACGGTTCAAATATTCCAAAACATCGGTATGATCGTTGGATTAATGCCTGTAAAAGGGATTGCATTACCTTTCTTATCATATGGAGGAAGTTCCTTATTCTCAAATATGATTATGATGGGTCTTATATTATCGGTACGGAAAACGTATAAAAAGTATATGTTTTCTGTTAAATAAAAAAGCTGGTTCGTGTAAAAACGAACCAGCTTTTTTACATATATGCTCTTAAACGTTGCAAACTAAAACAGAATAGCAGTTTGAGATGGGTAAGGAGTGCAAAGTGATGCATATGCATATTTTTGAAGGGGCACGGCATCTTTCTAATAGTGAATGGGTTATTCGGGCTATTATAGCATACATATTTTTAACATTAGTTGCGAAAGCGATGGGGCAAAGGTCCATCGCGCAACTTCGTTTTTTAGATGTTGTATTAGTATTATTGCTTGGTGGGAATATTTCTAATGCATTATCTGATGAAAAAGTGGGGTTACTCGGCTCAATGATTACAACGTTCATACTCGTTGTACTTCACATTATAAGCTCAGTCTTAATGTTGAAATGGGATAGATGGAGACGCTTTTTAGAGCCAGCACCTATTATTCTTATACACAATGGTTCCATTGATTTTAGCAATTTGAAAAAAGCGAGAATTACGGTGGAATATTTATTTGCGGAACTTCGTATGCGAAATGTGAGCGATATTCAAACGATTAAATTAGCATTGTGGGAAGCGAATGGTGTTGTTTCTATATTTCAGTATCCAGAGTATGAAGCAGTTTCGCGGCTTGATCTGAAAGTGGCGGGAAAAAGATCTCCAGTTTCTTTTGTATTAGTAAAGGATGGGAAGATTCAGAAAGATGTTCTTGCTTTATTAGGAAAAACAGAAGAGTGGGCGAGAGAATTTCTAGAGAAGAGTGCAGAAGTCAAATCCATTATGTTAGCTACAGTAGATGAAGCACATAAAATAAATATTTTGTTAAAAAAATGAAAAATATACGCATTTTGTCGTTTCATACATATGATACAATAGTGTGGACAACGAAAAAGGAGGCGATACGATGGGATATGTAGAAGAATTACGAAAAATAGTTGGTCATCGCCCTTTAATTTTAGTTGGTGCTGTTGTACTCGTTATAAATGAAAATGGAGATGTTTTATTGCAACAAAGAACAGAGCCTTACGGAAAGTGGGGGCTGCCTGGTGGGTTAATGGAGCTTGGTGAATCACCAGAAGAAACAGCTGGCCGTGAAGTATATGAAGAGACAGGAATAGAAGTGAAGAACTTGCGATTAATTAATATATTTTCTGGAGCGAACTATTTTACAAAACTAGCAAATGGTGATGAGTTTCAATCTGTCACAACAGCTTATTATACGGATGAATACGAAGGGGAGCTTGTTATGAATAAAGAAGAAGCCGTTCAGCTTACATTCTTCCCACTAACAGAACTACCTGACTATATTGTAGGGTCGCATAAAAAAATGATTGGCGAATATATGAAGATTATGGAAAAAGAGATATAATAATAGTGAAAGAAATACAAAAACACAGTTCTGGTTGGTAGTCCAGACGCATGATTACGTGTCAGTAACCTTCCCCTCCGGGATGTCCCGTATTTCTAATTTTTTTAAAGGAGGGGCTGTCAATGGATTTGACAGTATATCACGATGGTCAATTTTTCGTAGGAATTATTACGCATAAAGAAACAGGGAAATTGTATGGAGCGAGGTATATTTTTGGAACGGAGCCGTCAGACGAAGAAATACTTATATTTGTGACTGGTCCAATGTTAGCCTATTTTCAGCACTTTGCAAGATGTGGTGTGGAAGTGAAAGAAAAACAGCGTCCCAAAAATATAAAGCGTATCATACGAGAAGCAGCAAAAGAAGTAAATATAAACCGTTTTACTAAGGCGCAAGAGGCAATTAGCTTATCTTATGAATTGCATAAACAAGAAAAGAAAGTGCAATCTAAGGAGAAGCGAGAAGCTGAAAAACAAAGAAGACGTTTAATCAAAGTACAAAAAGCAAAGCAAAAGCATCGTGGCCATTAAGAAAAGGTGTTAGAGCAAGAGCTCTAACACCTTTTCTATACCCAAATACAAGTAAACTTACTTGTATTTCATAAACATTAACTGGTAAGATACAAATAGGTAGTTTTAGAGGAGGGAAAAGATTGATTAATTTTAACTTTTTTATGAATGATGTTGTCCGCCAAGCACGTGAAGAGATTGTCTCTGCTGGATATACAGAATTGACGACGCCGGAAGCAGTAGAAGAAGCGTTTAAAAGAAATGGAACAACACTTGTAATGGTAAACTCTGTATGTGGTTGTGCAGGTGGTATTGCTCGTCCTGCTGCTGCGCATTCCGTACATTATGATAAACGTCCTAACCATCTTGTAACGGTGTTTGCAGGTCAAGATAAAGAAGCAACAGCAAGAGCTCGTGAATATTTCGAAGGGTATCCACCTTCTTCACCATCATTTGCTTTATTAAAAGATGGGAAAATTGTAACGATGGTAGAACGTCATGAAATTGAAGGTCATGAACCAATGCAAGTTATTGCAAAACTACAATCTTATTTCGAAGAGAATTGTGAAGAACTATAAATATAAGCGAAAAGGCGGTACGTCCACAATGAAGTGGATGTACCGCCTTTTTTATTTAGTATTAAAATTTATGGGATATGCATAGTTATGTTGTTTTATGCATTATTTTATACATTGTAAACGGTATTAATATTGTTATTTTATTTATTTTTATTTTATATATTGCATAAAAATTAAAGTGCTGATACAATACAAACATCGAATAAATATTCTATTAAACTTTTAAATATACATTATTAGGGGGAAGAAAGATGAAGAAGTTATTATCAATATCGTTTGCACTTATTTTAATTGTAAGTATGTTCAGTGCTTGTAGTAATGGGGAAGAAAAGGCTACTGGAAAAAATAAGAAAGTACTGGTTATGGGGACTTCAGCAGATTATAAACCATATGAATACGTAGAAGCTTCAAAAAGTGATGAAATTATCGGCTTTGATGTTGATGTTGCTAAATATATCGGAAAAGAACTTGGTTATGAAGTGAAAGTGAAAGATATGGATTTTGGTGGTTTATTAGCATCTCTTAGCTCAGGAAAAGTTGATTTCGTAATGGCAGGTATGACGCCAACGGCAGAGCGTAAAAATAATGTTGATTTCACAGACATATATTTTGTTGCGAAAAACATGGTCGTTTCTAAAAAAGATTCTAATATTCAATCTGTAGAGGATTTAAAAGGGAAAAAAGTAGGGGTACAAACAGGATCTATCCAAGAAGAGAAAGCAGCAGAATTTAAGAAACAAGTAGATTTCAAAGTTGAGGGACGTGACCGTATACCAGAGATCGTACAAGAAATTAAAGCTGGTCGTTTTGACGCTGCAATTATAGAAGACACAGTTGCTAAAAATTATTTAGAAAAAATGAAAGAATTACAAGGAATTGAAATTAAAGAAGCACCAGAAGAAGTAGGAGCAGCAATTGCCCTTCCGAAAAACAGTGATAAAACAGCAGAATTTAATAAAGTAATTAAAAAAATGCAAGAAAATGGAGAAATGGATAAATTAGTGAAGAAATGGTTTGGCAGCGAAAAATAAGCTGCTTTTCACTTTTCTGTGAGGGGAATGAAAAGAATGAACTTAGATTTTTCGGCGATTACGCCTTCGATACCATATATACTAAAAGGCCTAGAAGTTACTTTAAAAATTGTAGCAGTATCAGCGTTAGTGGGGTTTATTTTAGGAACGTTATTAGCGCTTTGCAAAATTGCTAGAATACGAGCATTAAATATAGCGGCAGATTTTTATACATCAATTTTCCGTGGTACACCACTTGTATTGCAATTAATGATTATTTATTTCGGTGTCCCGCAAATAATTGGTTATGAAATACCAGCATTCGTAGCAGCTGTATTAGCATTTAGCTTAAATTCAGGTGCATATATGTCAGAGGTAATTCGTGCCGGCATTCAAGCGGTTGATAAAGGACAAACAGAAGCAGCTATGGCTTTAGGGATTCCTTACGGGAAAATGATGCGAAATATCATTTTCCCTCAAGCATTAAAAAATATATTACCAGCGCTTGTGAACGAGTTTGCGACACTTACGAAAGAATCGGCTGTAGTAACAGTAATAGGAGCGACCGATTTAATGCGCCGTGCTTACATTGTAGGCGGTGAGACGTTTAAATATCTTGAGCCATTACTTTTTGTTGGACTCATTTATTATATGTTAGTCATTATTCTTACATTAGTCGGGAAGGCAATTGAAGGGAGAATGAAGAAAAGTGATTAAAATTGAAAACCTTCATAAATCATTTGGAAAAAACGAAGTATTAAAAGGGATTACAACAACGATTGAAAAAGGGGAAGTAGTAGCAATTATTGGACCGTCTGGATCAGGGAAATCAACATTTTTACGTTGTATGAATGTGCTAGAAGCACCGACAAATGGTCACATTTGGATTGGAACGGAAGAAGTAACGAATTCGAAAACGAATATTATGCACGTTCGTGAAAATGTCGGAATGGTATTTCAGCATTTTCACCTATTTCCTCATATGACTGTATTAGAAAATATTACGTATGCTCCTATCAATGTAAAAGGAGTAACGAAGCAAGAAGCTGACAAGAAAGCCGAGAAACTTTTAGAAAAGGTCGGTTTATTAGATAAAAAAGATACGTATCCCAATCGTCTTTCGGGAGGACAAAAGCAACGTGTAGCAATTGCGAGAGCGTTAGCGATGGAACCAGAAGTTATGTTATTTGATGAACCAACATCGGCACTAGATCCAGAGATGGTAAAAGAAGTGTTAGAAGTTATGAAATCATTAGTTACGACAGGAATGACAATGGTGATTGTTACACATGAAATGGGATTTGCAAAAGAAGTAGCAGATCGTGTTCTCTTTTTAGATGGTGGAAAGCTTGTAGAAGATAGTGCGCCAGCAGAATTTTTTGTAGCACCGAAAAGTGAACGTGCGCAACAATTTTTACAAAAAATATTGTAATATGTAAAGGTTGCGTGAATAATAAGTAGAAAAGGATGACATTGTGTCATCCTTTTTTTATACTAACTTTAAATACGTTTATACATATAGGAGCAGTGCTATGTTCAAAATTGGATACCGTACAGTAAAAACAGCAATAGGGACAGGCGCAGCAGTTTTTATTGCACAGTTATTAGGATTAGAATTTTATAGTTCAGCGGGCATTTTAGTTATATTATGTGTACAAAATACGAAACGTAAATCACTTCAAGTGTCGTTACATCGTTTTTTAGCTTGTGTATTATCAATGGTATTCGCGTTTTGTATTTTTGAAACAATTGGATATACACCACTTGCAATTAGTATATTATTACTTACATTTATTCCGACTGCAGTTATGCTTAAAATTCAAGAAGGTATTGTCACGAGTTCAGTTATTGTGATGCATCTATATTCATTGAAACAAATTACATGGCTTATTGTTGGGAATGAAATTGCGATATTAACGATAGGAATTAGCGTGGCTTTATTAGTGAATATGTATATGCCAAGTAGTGAAAATAAGCTAAAAGAGTATCAAGATACAATAGAAAGTAATTTTAAAACAATTTTGTTTGAAATGGTCGTGTATTTACGAAACAGAGAAAGTAGCTGGAGCGGGGCAGAACTTATTGAAACTGAAAATATGCTAAATGAAGCAAGGGATTTATCGTTTAAGAAACTTGAGAATGCATTTATGCGAGAAGATGGCTATTACTATCGTTATTTTAATATGCGCATGCAACAATTCGAAATTTTAGAACGGATGATACCATTAGCAGCTTCTTTATCATGGACATATGAACAAGCTGATATGATTGCGGATGTGGTTGAAAACATTGGAAATGCTATTAGCCCTGAGAGTACTGGGGTTATTTCCTTAAGACAGCTTCAAGAAATGAGAGAATTATTTAGAGACATGCCATTGCCCGTTACACGTGAAGAATTTGAGATACGTGCGAAGCTTGTTCAACTGGTGTATGAAATGGAACAATATTTACTCATTAAAAGTCGTTTTAAGGGAAAGGATAATATAAAAGAACTTATATAGAAGGTAGGAATTATTATGCCGTATCTTCTCTCTTTCATATTATGTCTTTCTTTATCGCCTATTTGGCCTCTTGGTGATAATCCACGTGCCGGAGATCCTTTTATTATTGTAAATAAAGCGACGAATAAACTAGCTTATATTGACGATGGAAAGATTCAAAAGGTTTTTCCAGTAGCGACAGGGAAAACAAATGAATTAACTCCAGAGGGAACTTTTGATGTTGTAATGAAAGCGAAGGATCCGTATTATATTGCGAAGGATATTCCAGGTGGGTCACCGAAAAATCCACTTGGATCAAGGTGGATTGGATTTAATGCAAGAGAAACTGATGGAAGTAAATATGGAATACATGGAACAAACCAACCTAGTTCAATTGGAAAGTATATTTCACAAGGATGTATAAGAATGAAGAAAAACGATGTGGAGTATTTATTTGATCGCATTCCAATTGGAACGAAAGTATGGATTGTGAAGTCGAAAAAATCATTTCAGCAATTGGCAAAACAAAAAGGAGCCATTGCATATGAAAAAGCCAACGAAAAGGTTGGCTTTTTCTATTGTAATAAGTTGTCTTGACATGTGTACATAACCATGAGTTAATGAGAATATAGAAAGATAAAGTGAAACTTTAATCAGTGGGAGGTTTTTTACCCGCGGATTATCAGCCCTCACCAATCGGGATAAAAAATTAGATAAAGGGGTTGCTCATATGTACTTGAATCCAAAAATTTCGTATATGCAATTTTTTATGGGATTTCTATTTGTTATTACATTCATATTGGCAACTTTTAATATATGTTCTTATCTTGTAGCAATTGTTTGTATGGCATTACTCAATCTTACTTTTGTTATTGGAGCATTTCAGCAGAAACAATATACAAGTTTTATAACAGCACTTGTAATGTCATTTTCCTTTAGTATTGTAGCGATTGTGCTTTATATAAAATAAACCATCTCGATATCGAGATGGTTTATTTTATTATGTTATGTGTAAAAAGTAAAAAAAGGACGAACACATCGTCCTTTTTACCAAAACATACTTGCGCCAGCAAGTAATGTTGTTACAAGCATAGAAATTAGCATTACATAAATCACAACTTTTTGAGCTTTTTTATGCATCGTTAAACCTCCTTGCAAATCAGTACAATATCATTGTAACGAGAAATGATATTGTGGACAAGGGGAGAGAAGTGACAAAATTCGAGAAGTGCGTGTAAAGTATAACAGGAAATTTGTATGTATGTAGAGAATATATAATAATGATAGAGTATAAGTTTTTTGTTATGCAAGCTGAAGAATGGAGATACGATGATGAAAATATATGAAACAAATCGTTTACATTTAAGGGAAATTGATGAGTCGTATGCTGAAAAAGTTCTTCAATATTACGACAGAAATCGTGAATTTTTAAAAGCTTGGGAAGAGTATAGACCGGATGATTTTTTTACGTTAGATTATCAGAAGAAAAAGTTACAAAAGGATAGAAAAGAGTTTGCAGAAGGTAAAATCATCAGGCTTTGGATTTTTAAAAAGGGTGATGATACAAAAATTATTGGGTGTATCTCATTCAATCTAATCGTTCGCGGTATTTATCAATCTTGTGTGCTCGGCTATAAATTAGATAAGGCAGAATTGAATAAAGGTTACACGACAGAAGCGCTTAGGAAAGCTATTCAAGTTACTTTCGAAGAATTTCAGTTACATCGTATAGAAGCACCGATTATGCCACGAAATTTAGCATCTATACAAGTAGTGACAAAGATAGGCTTTCAATATGAGGGCGTGTCTAGGAAGATGTTAATGGTAAATGGAGTATGGGAAGATCATATGCGCTGGGTATTGTTAAATGAGTAATAGAAAGCAGATGGTTATCTAGACATATAAACCGTCTGTTTTTTGTCTTGTATTTCGAAACTTTTGCGAAATTCTGTTATAATTAATAGTGTTACATACATAATGGTAGTGCAGGAGGCGCAGTCTTATGATTAATCAAGAACGTTTAGTAAATGAATTTATGGAATTAGTACAAGTAGATTCTGAAACGAAATTTGAAGCAGAAATCTGCAAAGTATTAACAAAGAAATTTACAGATTTAGGTGTAGAAGTATTTGAAGATGACACAATGACTGTTACTGGGCATGGTGCAGGTAATTTAATTTGTACTTTACCAGCAACAAAAGATGGTGTTGATACAATTTACTTTACTTCTCATATGGATACAGTAGTTCCTGGTAATGGAATTAAGCCTTCTATTAAAGATGGATATATCGTATCAGATGGTACTACGATTTTAGGTGCGGATGATAAAGCTGGATTAGCATCAATGTTCGAAGCAATTCGTGTTTTAAAAGAGAAAAACATCCCTCATGGTAAAATTGAATTTATTATTACAGTTGGAGAAGAATCTGGTCTTGTTGGTGCAAAAGCATTAGATTGTGAGCGCATTACAGCGAAATACGGTTACGCATTAGATAGCGATGGAAAAGTTGGTGAAATCGTTGTTGCAGCTCCAACACAAGCGAAAGTGAATGCAATTATTCGTGGGAAAACAGCTCACGCTGGTGTAGCACCAGAAAAAGGTGTATCTGCAATTACTATCGCAGCGAAGGCAATTGCGAAGATGCCACTTGGTCGTATTGATTCTGAAACAACTGCAAATATTGGACGTTTTGAAGGTGGTACACAAACAAATATCGTTTGCGATCATGTACAAATCTTTGCAGAAGCGCGTTCTTTAATCAATGAGAAAATGGAAGTACAAGTTGCGAAAATGAAAGAAGCATTTGAAACAACTGCAAAAGAAATGGGCGGTCAAGCAGACGTTGAAGTAAACGTTATGTATCCAGGATTTAAATTTGCTGATGGCGATCACGTTGTAGAAGTTGCAAAACGTGCAGCTGAAAACATTGGTCGTACACCTTCTCTTCACCAAAGTGGTGGCGGAAGTGATGCAAACGTAATTGCAGGACACGGTATCCCAACAGTTAACTTAGCGGTTGGTTATGAAGAAATTCATACAACAAACGAAAAGATTCCTGTTGAAGAATTAGCGAAAACAGCAGAATTAGTTATAGCAATTATTGAAGAAGTAGCGAAGTAATGTAATAGAAAAAGCGTGTAAATCACAATTGATTTACACGCTTTTTATTTTGATTCAATTGCTTTTACAAGGCGGATCAGCCAATACAAGAAAATCCATGGCAATATATAAGTTGTTGCTATATGTACTAGGCGAGGGAAGAATCCAAACGTATTAATATTGAAAATAGGAAGCAGTAAATAATTAATGGCTATGATTAATATAATCACAAGGAACGTATAGTTGAGTTTATTAGTTGATTTCATCATAATCACCCCTTTTGTAATTTTATACATTTTATGTAAATTATATCAAATGTATAAAAGGAAAAGAACAAGTAATTATTATAACTATTATGCAAAATTTGATATAATGAAGGAACAAATGTTCTTTGAAGGGGTGAGTACTATGCGAGAAATGTATCCGAAAAATGGTCGTGTTATTTTGCATGTAGATATGAATTGTTTTTTCGCATCTGTTGAAATTGCTCATGACCCATCATTACAAGGGAAGCCGTTAGCAGTTGCTGGAAATGAAAAAGAAAGAAAAGGAATTATCATAACATGTAGTTATGAGGCGAGAGACTATGGAATACGTACAACGATGCCTCTTTGGGAAGCAAAAAGGTTATGTCCACAATTAGTTGTAATGCGTCCTAATTTTACATTATATCGTGAAGCTTCATTTCAAATGTTTCAAATCCTTTCCCGTTTTACAGAAAAAATACAACCAGTCTCAATAGATGAAGGATATTTAGATATTACAGATTGCTACGCACTCGGTTCGCCTCTTGAAATAGCAAAGATGATCCAGCAGGCGTTATTAACAGAGTTACAGCTTCCGTGTAGCATCGGAATTGCTCCTAACCTTTTCCTAGCAAAAACAGCTTCTGATATGAAAAAGCCTCTCGGTATTACTGTGCTTCGAAAACGAGATATTCCAGAAATGATTTGGCCACTTCCAGTTGAAGCGATGCATGGAATTGGAGAAAAAACAGCTGAAAAATTAAATGATATTCATATAAAAACAATTGAGCAGTTAGCAAAAGGAAACGAACATATCATTCGCGCTAAAATTGGAAAGCATGGTGTTGATTTAAAGTGGCGGGCAAAAGGTATGGATGATAGGGAAGTTGACCCGAGTCAAATGGGACAACATAAAAGTGTCGGTAATTCGATGACTTTTTCAAAGGATATGGATGAAGCGAAAGAATTACTTGATATGTTAGAACGGCTATCAAAATCAGTAAGTAAAAGATTACAAAAGCGAACTCTTGTCAGCTATAATATTCAAATTATGATTAAATATCATGATAGGCGGACAGTAACGCGGAGTAAGCAATTGAAAAATGCGATTTGGGAAGAACGAGATATTTTTCAGGCAGCCTCTCGTTTATGGAAGCAACATTGGGACGGTGATTCCGTTCGTTTATTAGGTGTTACAGCTACTGAAATAGAGTGGAAGACAGAATCGGTGAAACAATTGGATTTGTTTTCATTTGAAGAAGATGCGAAAGAAGAGCCGCTACTTGCTGTCATCGATCAAATTAATGATAAGTATGGAATGCCGATTTTACAACGAGGTAGTCAATTATTACGTAAGCAAGAAAAGTCTTTTCAGCAAAAATTAGAAAATAAGTTTATGTAGAAGGTGTCATGAAGTTGTAAATATCATGACACCTTTCATTTTTAACTTGCTTCTAAATCTAATGAAGTTTTCCAACCAGCTGCAGTAACGCCACAAAAAGTATTAGACTTACTATTCGTTGTCCCAAGTAAAAATTTTAACTTCTTCGGTATGTTTTATAACGGCTTTATCTATTAAAATTTTCACTCTTGTTTGATAGAAGCTATTAAAATAGGCAAAGTGTAATACAAGATGACATATATTACAAATCATCTTATTCAGAAATCAACAAGCAAATTAGGCCTTTAGTTGTTAGGTAAATCTAATATGTATTTTATTTTTTTACCATCTTTTTCACCTAGATATACTAATTTCGCAGGTGTATTAAGTGCAACTCCCCAACTTTCCCTCATTTTCATTGTTACAATGCCTTTATGGTTTTGTAACTTCTCCCATGAAACTATTGTTTTCTTTGTATTCTCATTAAACATTCCATTCGTCTTATTAACTCCTTTTAAGGGTGCCAATATATGCAAACCTGTAAAAATTGTTTGTTCAGTTTGCGTGTTATTTGTTGCTTCAATATCAAAAAGATAATGAATTTCTTTATTTCCATTATTATCAATTACTTGTTTCTTCTCGAAAGAATTAATGCTAAATTTAAATATATCTGTATTAAATGATTGACCTAGATTAATATTTTCTGATTTCACAATATAAGATTCATTTAAATTATTTACTACCTGATATCTCCAACATGCCCCTATTATAAAAAATGTACAAATAATCATAAAAACATATCGTTTTTTATTCATATCTTTCTCCCTCTACATCTGTGAAGATAGTGATACTTTACCATTCTCAACTAGGAATATTCTGTCTGCAATTATATTTAATGTTTCACTATCGTGACTCGCAACTAATATAGTTGTACCTTTAGACTTTAAATCTAATAAGATTTTAGTTATATCCTGAATTCCATTTTCATCTAAAGCGTTTGTTGGCTCATCTAAAATTAATAACTTAGGGCTCTCCATAATTGCTTGTGCTATACCCAATCTTTGCTTCATTCCAAGTGAATATTTTTTTACTTTTCTTGTATCTTCTGGATTTAATCCTACGAGCTCCATTGTTTCACGAATTATATTATCCGTTATTTTATTTTGAATAGAAGCTAATAGTTTTAAGTTTTTAAATCCTGTATAGTCTGGAATGAATCCTGGATATTCAATGATAATGCCTGTATTTTCAGGAAACGGATGATCAATACCAATTATTTTTCTATCTATTAATATTTCACCACTATCTATTTTCATCAACCCTAATAAAGCTCTAAAAAGCATTGTTTTACCTGAACCATTTCTCCCTTTAAAACCATAAATTTTCCCCTTTTCTAATTCGAAATTAACATCATTTAAAATAATATTGCCTTTTAGCACTTTAGAAACATATTTAGCCTCAATGTAAATCATCAGAAGTATCCTTTCTATTAACAAATTCAAATGTTTTCCCTATCCAATAACCACTTATCCATAGAAAAAAAGCGCACAAAAGAAAATAGAATATAGAAAATGTTCATTATTAACGTAAAATAAATTCTTACGGATTAACATACTATCAAACGGATTATATATAACCGGCATAAATATAGTCATGGTAATAATCACTATAATCACTATATATGAAATAATACTTTTTAATTTAGTAGACACAATTAAATAAACCCAAACTAATAAGGAAGATGTTATTAGTTGTAAAGTAAAGCTTTTTATAATAAAAATGGTTTCTTTAAAATAATTATAAATTGTAGGATTGACCTTCTCTGTATATATTCCCCAGTCAAATTGATAAGAACAAAAAATGCCTCCCCAGAAGAACACGGCAATATAAAATAATAAAGTTATACAAATAGTTAATATACATGTACTAATAAATTTGCTAAACAATACTTGATACCTAGACACTTTCCTCGTTAAAAGATACGGTGTCTGTTGTATAAAATCAGCTCTTACATACGTACCTAATATAAAACAATAAGATAATTGTAATATAAGCCATGTTACAGGAAGCTGAAATCGCCCCATTTCAACTTCTTTAAAAGATATTCCTTTTAGCAGTTCATACAAGACATCAAGAATTGTTATAGAATTTGAAGGAAGTTCTCTATACTCGGCTGATTGCTTTAATAAAAATACTTCTCCCACCACCAACACACTATAAACAATAAATGATATTATAAATCTTAATTTCATACTATGACTGCTTAATATTAAATCCCTTTTTACCAATTTATAAAAAACACTATTTTTCATCGTAATTAATCACTTCCGTTATATAAGTCCATCCGATGTAAACAAATATTCAATATAGCAAATAAAATACTAATAATCCCTAACATAAAAGCTAATTTCAGCAAGATTATATCTATTAGAAACCAGTCCTTTTCTTGAAAAATCAAACCTTTTGACCAAAATAAAGAAAAATTATATTTTTTTTCTGATAATTGATCTATCGTAATAAGAAAGTAAATAGTAAAAATACAAATAGCTTTATGTTTAACGAAAAATACTAGTATTTGTGCAAAAATACATATTGCTACAGTTACTAACCATAACGATACTATAAAATATATAATTACTAACCAATTTGAAGATGGAAGCAACCAAATCACTATTTTCTCTTTTACAATTAAAAAATTTATTCCTACAATTAACAGGTAGATACTTGAATATATAATTGCTAGACTTACAATTTTTATGATTAAATGAAAACAATATGATTGACGAGTTTTATGTCTAAAATACACATAAACATTTTTATCTGTATAATTAAATGAATAGAAAAACAGAAGCAATAATGGAAGATAACTAAATAATATTATTTTCATATCCCTTGAAGTACTAAGAAGTGAAAACAAAGAATCATTAGATAAAAAGTAAAATGATCTAATGAGGTGAATCGACACACCTACTATAAGAAATAAAATATTAATCACAAATAACCTTCGTTTTTGAAACAACTCTAATAAATACATTTTCAAAAGGCTATAAAATAACATGGCGTTTTACTCCTCTTAAAAATAAAAGTATCGATAAAATAAAAATCCCTACCAACACTAAAATAGAAACAATGATATCGGCTCCATGATATATATGAAATTCAGATAAGAAATATATAGGAGCAAGGGGCGTTGAATAAAATAAATTGATTATCATTAAAAAAAGTTGTAATAAAAAAGCACTTAATAAAGTTATAAAAGTATGCTTGGCATAAAAGGACATACTAAGAGAAAACAAAGCAAATGCTCCTCCATAAACAAAAGCAATAACTGTATATAAAATCATATGAATAAAAGGGTGAGTGAAATAAATGTTAATAAAAAAGGTTGATCGCTCGTACATCCCTATATTAGAATTTAAAACTTCATCAGGAGTTATATTTGGAAGAAACATAAATGATAAAAAAATGTTTAAAATCAATGGAATAATAACAACAAAGCCCCCGATAAGAAAGGTTTTACTAAACAGCTTAAGAAAATACATTTTATAATTACTTCGTATAATTACAAACAAAAAAGATCCATTTTTTTTATCTTCCTGAAAGAGTGATGAACTAGGTAAACTTGCAATCACTGGAAGTATAAAGAAAAATAAAAAGGAAGGTGTTACAATACTATTAATTCCCATCCAAGTTGTATATGGAGTGAAGATAACATCCCTTTTATCGGTTAGTGGAATTACATAATATAATATATATATACAAGATAAGGCTATTCCTAACATAAGTGAAAAATAAAAATTCTTATTACTCATTCTTTCGTTAAAGTAAGTACCCATGTTTCACCTCTTAAAAATTCAAATATACTCCTCGTAACACTTAAAATATGTAATGTTACGAGGAAAGGCTTACAAGAATATAAAATATCATATTTATATATAATTATTTGCGGATACTATCTGGACTCCAAACACCTGTCGCTGTGCCCTCAGCCCATCTTCTAGTATCAATTTTAACCTTGATACCAGAATTAAATTTCTCAACTGCCAAATTGTATAAGAATTCTTCTTGACCATCACGCATTATGTACGTATGACCATCAGAAACATCTGTACCATCTTTTAATGCAGCCCAGGCATTGAAATATCCATCTAATCCTGACATGTCGTCTACCCTCATATAATAAGCTGTTTTATTATATGAGGGTCGAGATGGCGTTTCATCATTAGGACTGTAAACACGATATACATTTGACCAGTCGCTGTTTTCATGATTAGATTTTGCTGCTGCTGATGCTGCAAAGCTTGATAAGGCTATTCCTGCTGTTAAAGTCAGAACCGCTATTTTTTTCATTTATTCTCCTCCTATTTTTTTACTTGTAAGCCCTTAAAAAATATAACACACTATTTAAATTTTAATATATAGATTTTATAATATTAATATTTCTTTAATGTTAACTATAACTTCTTAACAAATATCTTGTAAAACATATCATTACACAAAGCTTTTCAACTAATAACAACTGTTTTATATCTAGATATTAAATAAAAATAAGCTATTTACAAAAAGTTACAGTATAGTTACTTCAATTGCACTACAAGCAAAAGAATTATTTAATAACTCAAGTGAAAAGATAGTTTTAGATGAGTTTGATCAAAGTATGTATACAAATTTTTGGACGGAATATGAAGATGTGCTAAATATGTATAAATAAAAAAGCACTGTAACCAGTGCTTTTTTATTTATAGATTATGAGATTGTAGCATTTTCAAAAATAACAATTTCTGAGCTGTTTGTTGTTGAAACGCGTTGTGCGTAATATGTTAAAGCTGAAGAAATATATGTTGGTAATGAATCATTTGTATGTGTTGTTGTATATTCATGGATTAATTCTTTCAAAGTCGTCCATTCTAATTGTGCTGGGTGATCAGACACGAAAGAACTTACCCAGCGATCAAATGAAGATGAAAAATCAGTTTGTAAACGAAATGCTTCTTTCATAATAAAACGCTCCCTTAAAATGTAGTATAATCATTTTAACATAAAACACGAACGATTACTAAGTTTTTTGAGTATAATGTTCGTGTTATATAGTTGTCTAGATGATTGGTTATGTAAATTCGATTTGCCATTTGAAATAACATTCCGTAAGATGAAAGGTAGATTATATAAAGAGCTGGAGGAAAGAAAGTGGAATTTGTATTTTTAGGAACTGGTGCAGGTGTTCCTTCGAAAGGAAGGAACGTTTCGGCAATTGCTTTGCAATTGTTAGAAGAACGAGGACAGACTTGGTTATTTGATTGTGGCGAGGCGACGCAACATCAAATATTACATACATCAGTACGCCCACGCCGCATTGAAAAAATATTTATTACGCATTTACATGGTGATCATATTTTTGGATTGCCAGGTTTATTAGGAAGCCGTTCGTTTCAAGGAGGGACTACACCTTTAACTGTGTATGGACCAAAAGGAATTAAACAATTTATTGAAGTGGCATTATCAGTAAGTACCACACATGTAAAATATCCACTTGAAATTGTGGAGATAACAGAAGAAGGTACTGTATTTGAAGATCATGAATTTCACGTGGAAACGAAAAGATTGTCACATGGTATTGAATGTTTTGGGTATCGTATTGTAGAGAAAGATATACAAGGTGCTCTTTTAGTCGATAAATTGCTGGAGATGGGTGTGAAACCCGGTCCACTTTTTAAACGTTTAAAAGATGGAGAAATAGTTGAATTAGAAGATGGTACGATACTAAATGGAAAAGATTTTATTGGTTCGCCTCAAAAGGGAAGAATTATTACCATTTTAGGTGATACAAGGTATTGTGAAGCGAGTAGAGAGCTGGCACAAGACGCTGACGTACTTGTTCATGAGGCAACTTTTGCAGCAGAAGATGAACAACAAGCGTATGATTATTTTCATTCCACATCTAAGCAAGCTGCGAGTATTGCACTTCAGGCAAATGCAAAACGATTAATATTGACTCATATTAGTTCTC
Organism: Bacillus sp. FSL M8-0063; assembly: GCF_038005545.1. Taxonomy (NCBI): domain Bacteria; kingdom Bacillati; phylum Bacillota; class Bacilli; order Caryophanales; family Bacillaceae; genus Bacillus; species Bacillus sp. FSL M8-0063. Next base: position 3,686,359 of record NZ_JBBOTJ010000001.1, on the reverse strand, counting down.
GTTATCAAGGGGATACATATAAGGAATTATGGAAAGAGGCAAGAGAGCTATTTTCTAATACAGAAATAGCTACGGACTTGAAAATATTTCCGGTAGAAAGATAATAATGGTGTGAAAAAATGGTGACGAAAGGTTGCCATTTTTTTATTTCTAAAAAAAATTTAAAATAAAACTGTTATCATTTTATGTTTATATTGGATGAAACAGAAAGTTTTAATGATGTGAAGAGATAGGATAAAAATACATAGTACCGATTGTTTAGAAAAACTGTTATATAAGTCAGACGACATACGAGTGGTACAAATAGCAAAAACAGATCGTTATTCAGAACTTTTAAAATTCATTAAAAGTAAGCGTTTTATTAAAAACGAGCTATAATGAGGGCAGATCAAAATTTATTGTAGGCTACATGCGTTTTAGGCATTTGTCGTAATAAGTGAAGTTGACTAAATTGTGAGAGAGCAACATGGAATTTATAATAGGAAAGATATTACTATTATTTATATGAAGTCTTTTTTTACTTTTTAGCCTTAAAGCACGAAAAGGTATGAAAGCAATGGGCGTTTCACTTGTTATGCTATCCTTGTAAGGGGTTCTGTGTTAAACTTTGGATTGCTACAAGACTTTATTGTGGATTAGCTTATATTATTTTTAAATGAAGGTAATGCTAAGTTTCTTATTTATTATGATAATTGGTATTATTTCAGGATATATTGTTTCACTGTTATTCAAAAACTATCCAATTCGTATAGCGGAACAAATTCGTCGTACAACTGGAAAAGCAACCGATTCGGTAGCTTAATAGAATAGTAAAAAATTTTTGCATAGAGGTTTAGGGGGAGTTATGATGAAGTATCGCTCAGTATTTGATATTATTGGTCCAGTTATGATTGGTCCATCAAGTTCACATACAGCAGGCGCAGCAAGAATGGGGCAAGTTGCTCGCCAGCTGTTTCGTCATGAACCAGAAAGAGTAAGCATTTCATTATATGGATCATTTGCAAAGACGTATCGAGGGCATGGTACGGATGTAGCATTGATCGGTGGAATATTAGGGTTTGAAACAGATGACTTACGTATTCCAGAGGCGCTAGACATAGCAAAAGAGCGCAAAATCGAAGTAGAATTTATTGAAGAAGATGCAAATGCACCTCACCCAAATACAGCGAGAATTCGTTTGTATAAAGGTGAAGAAGAAATTGAAGTTGTTGCTTGCTCAATTGGTGGCGGTAAAATTGAAGTTGTAGAATTAAACGGATTCGATCTTCAATTAACAGGCACGAGTCCAGCACTACTTATTGTAAATAACGATCGCTTCGGTGCTATTGCAGCAGTAGCTTCAATCCTTGCGAAACATGAAATTAACATTAGTACAATGAGTGTTTCTCGTAAAGAAAAAGGAAGAAGAGCGCTTATGGTTATCGAAACAGATGAATTATTAGCAGATGAAGTGATTGAAGAAATAAACGCGCAACAAAATATTTGTCAAGTAACTATTATGGAATAATTGCAGGGGGGACACACCATGTTTCGGAACGCAACGGAACTAGTGGCGCAAGCTAAAGAACAAAATGTAAAGATCGCAGAAATTATGATTCAATGTGAAATGAAAACAAGAAATATTTCACGTGAAGAAGTAATTGCTGGTATGGAAAAGAACTTAGTCGTGATGGAGCAAGCGGTAGAACGTGGTATTCGCGGAGTAAAATCACCAACTGGTTTAACTGGCGGAGATGCTGTAAAAGTTCAGGCGTATATGAATAGCGGAAAAGGCTTATCTGGAGATACGATTTTGGATGCGGTGAGTAAAGCTGTTGCAACAAATGAAGTAAACGCAGCGATGGGAATTATTTGTGCAACACCAACAGCAGGGTCTGCTGGAACAGTGCCAGGTGTACTGTTTGCACTGCAAGAAAAATTACAGCCGACACGCGAAGAGATGATCGAATTTTTATTTACAGCAGGAGCTTTCGGTATGGTTGTTGCGAATAATGCTTGTATTTCCGGCGCGGCAGGAGGTTGCCAAGCTGAAGTAGGTTCAGCAAGTGGAATGGCAGCAGCAGCAGCAGTTGAGATGGCTGGTGGAACACAAGATCAAGCAGCTACAGCGATGGCGATTTCATTAAAGAATATGCTTGGTTTAGTATGTGATCCTGTTGCAGGGCTTGTAGAAGTACCTTGTGTAAAACGTAATGCAGCAGGAGCTGCGAATGCGATGATTTCAGCTGATTTAGCATTAGCTGGCGTAACGAGTACAATTCCATGTGATGAAGTGATTGAGGCGATGTTTAGAATCGGACAAACGATGCCAGTAGCACTTCGTGAAACAGCTGAAGGTGGACTTGCAGCAACACCAACTGGTCGCCGTCTGCAAGAAGAGATTTTTGGGAAGACTAATAACTAAACAATATATGTTAATAAAAAAATGGAGCTCAAGTAAGATTGAGCTCCATTTGTTATTTTTCTTTTGTTAGTTGTTCTAATGTTTTCCCAAGATTATGTGATCGTTGTGTAGCCTGTGTAATACAAGAAATAAGTGCTTGTTGAAATTTATGTTCTTGTAATACTTCAATGCCTGCTTCGGTCGTTCCACCAGGAGAAGTAATTTCCTTTCGCAAAACAGAAGGGTGTTTTTCACTTGCTTTTAGCATTTCAGCAGCACCAATCATCGTCTGAAGAATAAGTGACTTTGCAACATCTTCTTTTAAACCAATTGTTTTTGCGGCTTCTTCCATCGCTTCCACTACGTAATAAATATAAGCAGGCCCACTTCCAGATAATGCAGTGACAGCATGCATATCTTCTTCCTCTACAACAGAGACGAGACCGATTGTTTCAAATAAAGCTATGGCAGTCTGAATATGTTCCGCTGTTGCATGTTTTGAAGGCGAGATAGCAGTAGCTGATTTTAAAATAGCTGCAGATGTATTTGGCATCGCACGAATAATCGGAACATCTTTTTGAAGCAGGTTTCTAATCGAGTGAGTAGAAACACCTGCTAATAAGGAAATAATAAGCAGGTTATTATGTATATCTTCTTTAAAAGGAGTAAGTGCTTCTGCAACATCCTTTGGTTTCATTGCTAGAAAAAGAATAGTTGTATCAGTAAGTAGCTCTTTTTTATTATGCGTACCTTTAACGCCATATTTTTTATGTAGCTCCTGCAATCTTGTCTCGTTAGAACGATTACTTACGGTAATTTGTTCGCCTTTCACAACATTTGCATGTAACAAGCCACCAATAATAGCTTCAGCAATAGAGCCTGCACCGAGAAAGGAAATGTTTTGAATAGACATGATGTTCCTCCTTTAAATTTGGTTAGAAATTCTTATAAATGTACATACATTCGTTTTTTTATAGGAAACACCTCTTTTTATCTGAAAATAATGACAAATATATATAGAAGTTGTAAACTGAAGAAGTATTCATTTTTGAACCGGAAAGAGACAGGGGGGCTAAGCATGACGGCGATTCACCGAATGGAGATTCCTGTGCCATTTGCAGTTGAAACTGTGAATGTGTTTTTAGTTGAGGGGGAGACATTAACATTAATTGATACAGGGACGAATACAGAAGAGGCAAGAAGTGCGTTAGAAAGGCAATTAGGTACATTAGGATATGCGATAGAAGATATTAAAACAGTAGTCATTACGCATCATCATGCGGATCATTGTGGGCTTTTAAATATATTTTCTGAGAAAACGAACATTATTGGACATCCTTGGAATGAGCCTTGGATCACGCAAAATCCAGAATTTTTAAAGTGGTATCATGAGTTTTTTAGAGAGACAGCTTTGCAATTTGGTGTTCCAGCGGCATTTTTGAAAGACGAGGCGTTATTGACGACGAAGACACTTAAATATTCTTGTAATAGATCGTTAACACATACTGTGAGAGAGGGAGATCGTATTGATTCTTTACCTGGGTTTACAGTAATCGAAACACCAGGTCATGCTTCCACTCATATTTCATTATATAGAGAATCTGATGGAATATTAATTGGCGGGGATGCTCTCATTAGTCATATTTCTTCGAATCCCATATTAGAACCACCATATGAAGGACAAACAGAAAGGGCGCGCCCGTTATTACAATATAATCAGACGTTAAAGCGTTTAAGTGAAATGAATATTTCGCGCATTTTATCAGGACATGGAGAAGATGTTCTAAATGTGAAACAACTTATTGAAACGAGATTACAGAAGCAAGAAACACGTGCGTTTAAAGTGCTTGAGTTATTAAAGGAAAAACCAATGACAGCATTTGAAGTATGTGTAAAACTATTTCCGGTATTATATAAGGAGCAATTGCCGCTTACTATTTCAGAAACTGTTGGACAATTAGACTTTTTAGCATATAATCAACAAGTGATGATTGATGAATCTTCGCAACAATTGATTTATTATGCAAAGTAGGTGACAGCAATGACGGGACGTTTACAAGATAAAGTAATCGTCATTACAGGTGCTTCTAGTGGAATTGGAGAGCAAGTTGCAATGCAAGTTGCAGAGCAGGGGGCGACTCCAGTATTAATGGCTAGAACAGAAGAGAAATTAAAAGCGTTAGCAGAGAAAATTAAAGAAACTTATAATACGCCTTGCTATTATTATGTATTAGATGTAAGTGAAGAGACGGAAGTACAATCTGTTTTTTCAAAGGTATTACAAGAAGTGGGACGTATTGATATATTAGTAAACAATGCGGGATTTGGTATTTTTAAAACATTTGAAGATGCATCAATGGATGAAGTGAAAGATATGTTCCAAGTAAATGTATTTGGATTAGTAGCTTGTACGAAAGCGGTACTACCCTATATGGTGAAAAGGAACGAAGGACATATTATTAATATTGCTTCACTTGCTGGGAAAATTGCAACTCCGAAATCGAGTGCGTATGCAGCGACGAAACATGCAGTATTAGGATTTACGAATAGTTTACGCATGGAGTTGTCTAGTACAAATATTTTCGTAACAGCGATTAATCCAGGTCCGATAGATACAAACTTTTTTGAAATAGCGGATCAATCCGGTACATATGTGAAAAATATGGGACGGTACATGTTAAAACCAACATATGTAGCAGAGCAGATCGTAAAATCGATGCAAACGAAAAAGCGTGAAGTAAACTTACCGAAGTGGATGGGCATTGGTCCGAAATTGTATGCTCTATTCCCAGGTTTATTTGAGCGTGTTGCAGGTAAATCATTAAGTAAAAAATAGGAGATTTCCATATGGAAATCTCCTATTTTTTATTTTCCAGTCACATAATCGTAAACGATATCCTCCACTGCCTCGTATACATCAATTTCAGTATTTGAATGAATTATCGTTTGAATATGTTTAATTAGCATTTCCTGATCCTCATTTGAAATAGGATTACATTGATATTGTTGAAAACTTTTTATGATCATTTTCTCAATTAATTTCTCATTCATGTTTTTCCCCGCCTGTATGTATACATGTATTGTTTTCCCCGGTATTAACGGGCAGTAAAACTCCCACCTTAAAATTCGGCTAGAGCAAAGAAGTTAGGTGGGAGATCGACTGCCCCTAAACGCCCGATTGGTGTGGGCTAATAATCAGTGGGGATGAACAAAAACCCACTGATTATAGTTTCACTTTATTGTACTTGAAGTGAAATAAAAAAACTACTATACGCTATTTGTGCATAAAAATTCGGTTGTGTATATTATTTTTCTAGTAAAATTAAGTTTTTTAAGTTTATAAAATTTATAAATATTTAATTGACTCTATAAATATACAATATTATAATCATACTTAATTTAAAGCATCGATATGAGGAGGAGCATATGAAAGTCGCAATTATTGGAGCAACTGGGTATGGAGGTATTGAGTTAATTCGTTTAATAGAGCAACATCCATATTTTTCGATAGCCTCTCTCCATTCTTTTTCGCAAGTTGGCGAGTGTATAACAAATGTATATCCGCATTTTCAAAATGTTCTTGTCCATACGTTACAAGAAATTGATGCGGAGGAAATAAAGAAGAAAGCAGAAATTGTATTTCTAGCAACCCCAGCAGGAGTGTCGGCAGAGTTAACTCCAAAATTATTAGCAGTAGGTTTAAAAATAATTGACCTATCTGGAGACTTTCGTATGAAAGATTCTTCGACATATGAACAGTGGTATAAAAGGGTAGCTGCAAAAGAAAAAGTTCTTAAGGAAGCTGTATATGGGTTAAGTGAATGGAAAAGGTCCGAGATTCAAAATGCAAATTTAATTGCAAACCCAGGATGTTTTGCTACAGCCGCATTATTAGCGATATTGCCGTTAGTACGTAGTGGCATGATTGAAGAAGATTCCATTATTATTGATGCAAAATCAGGAGTATCTGGAGCGGGCAAAACGCCAACAACAATGACTCACTTTCCTGAGTTATACGATAACTTGCACATTTATAAAGTAAATGAGCATCAACACATTCCTGAGATTGAGCAAATGCTTGCAGAGTGGAATAGGGAAACGAAGCCAATCACGTTTAGTACACATTTAATACCGATATCACGGGGGATTATGGTTACACTTTATGCGAAAGTAAAACGAGAAATGGAAATAGAACAACTTCAAAAATTATATGAAGAAACATATGAACAATCGGCTTTTATTCGAATTCGCATGCAAGGAGAGTTTCCAAGTCCGAAAGAAGTGAGGGGCTCAAATTATTGTGATATGGGGATAGCTTACGATGAAAGAACAGGAAGAGTGACAGTCGTTTCTGTTATAGACAATATGATGAAAGGTGCGGCTGGGCAAGCGATTCAAAATGCAAACATAGTAGCGGGACTAGAAGAAACAACAGGTTTACAACATATGCCGCTTTATCTATAAGGGGGACAGGATGATTAAAGTAGAGTCTATAACAAAATTAGAAAATGGTTCAATTGTAACGCCAAAAGGCTTTTCGGCAATCGGTACTGCAAATGGTTTAAAAAAAGAAAAAAAGGATTTAGGTGTAATCATTTGTGAAGTGCCAGCATCATGCGCCGCTGTTTATACAACGAATCAAATACAAGCAGCCCCGCTGCAAGTAACGAAAGACAGTATAGCAGCTGAGGGGAAATTACAAGCGATTGTCGTCAATAGTGGAAATGCAAATGCTTGTACAGGAATGAAAGGCTTACAAGATGCTTACGAGATACGTGCATTAGGGGCCGAACATTTTGGAGTGAAAGAAAATTACGTTGCAGTAGCTTCAACAGGTGTAATTGGTGTTCCTTTACCGATGGATATAATCCGAAAGGGAGTTGCAAATCTTATCCCGACGAAGGAAGTAAGTGAAGCTCATTCTTTTTCTGAAGCGATTTTAACGACGGATCTTATAACGAAAGAAACGTGCTATGAGATGATGATTGATGGGAAGAAAGTGACGATTGCTGGTGTTGCGAAAGGTTCAGGGATGATTCACCCAAATATGGCAACGATGCTAAGTTTTATTACGACAGATGCTCATATAGAGCATGACGTATTGCAAACAGCATTATCACAAATAACGAATCATACATTTAATCAAATTACGGTGGATGGAGATACTTCTACGAATGATATGGTCATCGTTATGACAAGTGGATTATCAGAAACGAAACCAATCAATATGGAACATGCAGATTGGGAAACTTTCGTATTTGCTTTACAGAAGGTATGTGAAGATTTAGCGAAAAAAATTGCACAAGATGGTGAAGGTGCTACGAAGTTAATAGAAGTAAATGTGCTAGGAGCTCGAACGAATGAAGAGGCAAAGAAAATTGCAAAGCAAATAGTCGGTTCGAGTCTTGTGAAAACAGCAATACATGGTGAAGACCCAAATTGGGGGCGAATTATTAGCAGTATGGGACAAAGTGAAGTAGCGATTCATCCGGATACAATTGATATTACTCTACAATCTATCGCTGTGTTAAAAAATAGTGAGCCTCAAATGTTTTCTGAAGAGGAAATGAAAAAGAAATTAAAAGAACATGAAATTGTGATTGATGTGTATTTACATTTAGGAGAAGAGACCGGATCAGCTTGGGGCTGTGACTTAAGTTATGAATATGTGAAAATAAACGCTTGTTATCGTACATAAGGAGAGGGAAGATGAGCGATTATATTGTAGTGAAATGCGGCGGTAGTATGTTGGATCAATTAAATGATGTGTTTTTTGATTGTATAAAGAAATTGCAACAGAAGTATAAAGTAGTGATTGTCCATGGTGGCGGCCCAGAAATTGATGCGCAATTAAAAGATTGTAACATCAAAGTAGAAAAAAGAGATGGGTTACGAGTAACACCAAAGGAAGTTATGGATATTGTTCAAATGGTGCTATGTGGAAGTACGAATAAAAGATTTGTAATGAAGTTGCAAAGGCATAATTTACTTGCGGTAGGTTGTTCAGGGTGTGACGGCAATTTACTTCAAGTTCAACCTGTCAGCGAAGAAATAGGATATGTGGGAGAAGTAAGTTATGTCGAAACAGCCTTACTAAAAGGATTGATAACTTTGAATTATATTCCTGTTATTGCTCCAATCGGGATAAATGATAATGAGATTTATAACATAAATGCGGATACAGCTGCAGCTGGAATTGCAGCCGCTTTATCCGCAAAAGAACTCATCTTTATTACGGATGTAGATGGAATATTACATGAAGGAAAGTTAGTAAAGAAAACGGATGAAATTGAAATTGTTACTTTAATAGAAAAAGGAGTTATTACAGGCGGGATGATTCCGAAGGTACAGGCGGCACTAGCGTCATTAAAAATGGGAGTGCAGAAGATAAGTATTGTGAACGGTACAAAAGATTTTACTGAAGTTACGGGAGAGTGTATCGGAACGACGGTAACGAAAGGAGTAAGTATCGTATGACAAGTCATCTTTTTCAAACGTATGGGAGAAGAAATATTGAGCTTGTAAAGGGAAGTGGAACGAAAGTTATTGATAAAAATGGTAAGCAATATTTAGATTTCACATCAGGAATTGGCGTATGTAATTTAGGACATTGTCACCCTACTGTTATGAAAGCTGTCCAAGAGCAACTTAATGATTTATGGCATATATCTAACCTGTTTATAAACAGCTTACAAGAAGAAGTCGCGTCATTATTAACAGAAAATATAGCATTAGATTCTGTTTTTTTCTGTAATAGCGGGGCAGAGGCGAATGAAGCTGCGTTGAAGCTAGCTCGTAAGCATACTGGAAAATCTCTCGTCGTAACATGCCAGCAGTCTTTTCACGGTAGAACATTCGCAACGATGAGTGCGACGGGTCAAAATAAAGTGAAAGAAGGGTTTGGTCCGCTCCTTCCGTCTTTTTTACATACCCCTTTTAACGACGTGAAGGCGTTAGAGGAAGTAATGAATGAAGAAGTCGCGGCGGTAATGGTAGAAGTTGTTCAAGGAGAGGGAGGAGTCATACCTGCTAATCTATCTTTTTTGAAAGCAATTGAAACATTATGCAATAAATTCGGTTCCTTATTTATTATTGACGAAGTACAAACAGGAATTGGAAGAACAGGGACATTATTTGCTTATGAACAAATGGGAATACATCCTCATATCGTTACTACCGCTAAGGCGCTTGGAAATGGCATTCCGGTTGGAGCGATGATTGGCAGGAAAGAACTTGGAACATCGTTTACTGCAGGATCACACGGTTCAACGTTTGGTGGAAATTATATTGCAATGGCTGCAGCGAAAGAAGTATTGCAAGTAAGTAAGAATCCATCATTTTTAAAAGAGGTAAAGGAAAAGGGCGAGTACGTATTACAGAAGTTGCGAGAGGAATTACGACATGTTGAATGTATTCAAAATATACGTGGTAAGGGGCTTATGATTGGAATTGAATGTACGCATGAAGTTGCAAGTTTTATAGAACAACTAGAAAAAGAGGGACTTCTCGTATTACAAGCAGGATCTAATGTGATAAGACTATTACCACCACTTATTGTAACGAATGAAGAGTTAGAACAGGCAGTATATATGATAAAAAAAGTAGTTTGTACAAAAAACGTATCAATCATATAAGGGGGAAGTTTCATGTCAACTGTACAAGTACCAAAATTAAATACGAAAGATCTTTTAACATTAGAAGAACTGACGCAAGAAGAAATCATTTCTTTAATTGAGTTCGCTATATATTTAAAAAAGAATAAGCAGGAGCCTTTATTACAAGGCAAAATATTAGGGCTTATCTTTGATAAACATTCAACTCGTACTCGCGTATCTTTTGAAGCAGGAATGGTACAGCTTGGGGGACATGGCATGTTTTTAAGTGGGAAAGAGATGCAAATCGGAAGAGGAGAAACCGTTTCAGATACTGCGAAAGTATTATCTCATTATATTGACGGGATCATGATACGTACATTCTCACATGCGGATGTAGAAGAGCTTGCAAAAGAATCGAGTATTCCTGTTATTAACGGTTTAACGGATGATCATCATCCTTGTCAAGCGTTGGCAGATTTAATGACAATATATGAAGAAACAAATACATTTAAAGGAATAAAATTGGCTTATGTAGGTGACGGAAATAACGTATGTCATTCATTGTTGTTAGCGAGTGCAAAAGTCGGAATGCATATGACTGTTGCAACGCCTGTAGGGTATGAACCGAATGAAGAGATTGTAAAAAAAGCGTTAGCGATTGCCAAGGAAACAGGAGCTGAAATTGAAATTTTGCATAACGCTGAATTAGCAGTGAGTAAAGCAGATTTCATTTATACTGACGTTTGGATGAGCATGGGGCAAGAGGGAGAAGAAGAGAAATATACTTTATTTCAACCATATCAAATCAATAACAAACTTGTTAAGCATGCGAAGCAAACATATCGTTTCTTACACTGTTTACCTGCCCATCGTGAAGAAGAAGTAACAGGAGAAATTATAGATGGACCACAGTCTATTGTCTTTGAGCAAGCTGGTAATCGATTGCATGCGCAAAAAGCATTATTAGTAAGTTTATTTAAAAATGTAGAAGAGCTTTCCTAAATGATGTGCACCCCAATTGTTAAGCACGAATAACAATTGGAGGTGTGCTTTTTAGATTGAAATGTCGTATGTATATTTGGTTAACTATCTCTATATCATTTATAATAAAAAGAGTAAACTAAATTTGTTTTTCATATCATGTAAGGACATACTAGATAGAAAAAATATAGTTAAAGAGATGATGAATTTGAAAACAACTAAGAAAACATATTCGTTTTTTCAGCGGATGTGGAGAATATTAAAGTTTCAATATTATAAGTTGCTTCGATCGCCAGAAGGCGCGAAGAAAGTATCGTTAGGTTTTGCTATAGGATTTGGTTTAGAAATGTTAGTCATTTATACGGCATCGCTCGTATATGTAATATTTTATCCGATCGTTCGATTAGCAAGGGGATCTTTTCCTGCTGCGGTTATTGGCAATATTATTGGGAAAATATCGTTTCTACCGATATTTTTATTTCCATTTGCTTATGCGTTAGGAAAAATGATATATCCATTTCATGTACAAAAAATACATCATGAACCATTTACGATATCTGACTTGTTTTCGAGTCATATTTTTACGATATTAAAGGGGTTAGTGCAGAGTGAAGTGTATGTATTAATTGGAATGACGATTTTAGGAGTGGTGCTTGGGGGAATTTCATATTTCGTTGTGCATTATTTATATGAAAAGAACCGTAAGTTACGTTTGAAGAATAGAAAGAAACGAGTGAGAGAACCACTCATGCAAATATAAAGAGTGTCACATTCATTTTCTCCTTTGAATATGTTTAAGAAAAAGGGGGAGAGAATGAATGTATTATTATTACGTACCGCAAGTATATCCATATGTAAATTATCATCCGGTTTATGATATGAATAGACAATACGAATTATATCGACAACAACAATTACAGCAATTGCCACAAATACCATCACAACAGCCTACGCAAGATCAAAAACCATATTTAACGACATGGCCGTATTCAAATGTATACTATGGTAATTATTACGAATCATAAAGCTGCTTCTATTTAGAAGCAGCTTTATGCGTTTGTTTTCAAAATTAAATTTTGAATGGTTTGAAGAGAATGGATGAGCTTCTCACGCTCTTCCTCAGATAATGTTTGGAAATTTTCTTTTAATTTGTCTAAAATGAATTGTTGATACTGATTTACTAACAATTTCCCTTCAGCTGTTAGGGAAATTAAAATGACCCGTCGATCTTTTTCGCTATAATGACGCTCTATTAGTTCTTCTTGAATCAGTTTGTTTAATAGAGGTGTCATGTTAGGCCGTGAAATCGCTAGCCGCTTGCCGATTTCGGAAACTGCTAATGTGCCATTTTCATGCAGAAGCAGTAATACTTGTGTATGTGATGGCGGCATATGTCTTTGAGAAGAAAATTCTCCAGGAAGCATAAATTTGCGATAAAAAAGAGGCACTAGCGAAAGAAGATGATCAACAATACGTTCCCACTCGCGTGATTCCATATAAAGGCCCCCTTCCACTCTCATTGTAACAAAAAAGACATGTTATAAAAATAGAATTGTTTCATGGAAACTTTAATATTTGTAGGCTAACACTTTTTTTGTAAATGAATCGGCAATAATCGTATAGCCTTTATCATTTGGGTGTACTTGGTCAAAGAGTAATTCTTTTTTATCATTCGATATTAATTTACGAATTGGTAAAACGATAGATGGTTGATTTGCTTTTGAAATGGAATAAACGGATTCATTCCAGCCATCTAAAAACATATCTGCATAACTGGCGATGGAGTCATCGAGTTGTAACGGGTTATAGAGTTCAGAAAGAATGAGTAAAGCATCCGGATTTTGATCTCGAACTGTCTTTACAATATTTTTTATATCCGCTTCAAAATGAGCTTTTTCTTTATTTAACATTTTAATACCATCTATAACACCGACATCACGATTTAAACGGAATAAATTATTTCCTCCAATATTAATTGTAATGATATTTGCTGCTCTAATTTTTTGCTTTACATCTTCTGATTGCACTTTTTTAGCGAGACGATCTGTTGTAAGACCGTTTATTCCAAGGTTTTCTACCGTAATTGGTTTATGAATTTGTGCTTCTAATTGTCTAGAAGCTAATTCAGCAAATCCCCCTTGTGTCGATCCATATCCTTTGGCGAGCGAATCACCTAGTACGAGATGATAAAAGGAATCGTTTGTTTGCTTATCAATCCAACTTGGAGTAGATGTTTTTTCTGTGTTTTCTTCGGGTTCATTTTGTTTTGTCTCATCGTTCTTTTCAAAATAAGAATAAGAAATGATTAGAAGGAGGAGACAAACAATTGTTAAGATGACTTTTTTCATATATTCATCCTCCTTGTAATTGGTAATTGTATCATATTCAGCAGTATTAACAATGTAAGGGCATATTATATGTTTATGAAAAGTTTACAATAACTTTACAGAAAATTTGTAGAAGTATGTCAAAAAATATTGACGATATGAAAGTACATTATATATGATAATGTCAGATAAGGTGAAATTTTAATGAGTAGTGCTTTATTTCCAACTAAGTAAAGTTTCACTAATCGGGCGTTTAAGGGGACTCCTCATTAGCGCAGGATGAAATGAAAATCTTGTCTCTAATAGAAGAAAAAAGGTATGTGGTTAGAGGCAAATAGAGGTTTATTTCATTATTTTGGGTAATTGTATAAGGGGGATTTTTTGTGAAAAAGTCAAAAAAAATGCTAGCTGGAGCAACTCTTGCTATTGGTGTAATAGCACCACAAGTGTTGCCAACAACAGCTCATGCGGATGAGAACAATGGGGAGAGTACGGTTAACTTACGAATTCTAGAAACATCAGATATTCACGTTAACTTAATGAATTACGATTATTATCAAACGAAAACAGATAATAAAGTAGGTCTCGTGCAAACGGCAACACTTGTTAATAAAGCACGTGAAGAAGCGAAGAACTCTGTCCTATTTGATGATGGGGATGCATTACAAGGGACACCGCTTGGAGATTATGTAGCGAATAAAATAAATGATCCGAAGAAGCCTGTGGATCCTAGTTATACACATCCATTATATCGTGTAATGAATTTAATGAAGTATGACGTCATCTCTCTTGGGAATCATGAATTTAACTACGGTTTAGACTATTTAAACAAAGTAATTAGTAAAACAGAGTTCCCGGTTATTAACTCGAACGTCTATAAGGACGATAAAGATAATAATGAAGAGAACGACCAAAACTACTTTAAACCATATCATGTTTTTGAAAAAGAAGTAGAAGATGAATCAGGTCAAAAGCAAAAAGTGAAAATTGGCGTAATGGGATTTGTTCCACCTCAAGTTATGAACTGGGATAAAGCGAATTTAGAAGGAAAAGTGAAAGCGAAAGATATAGTTGAAACAGCGAAGAAAATGGTGCCAAAAATGAAAGCAGAAGGTGCAGATGTTATCGTTGCACTAGCGCATTCCGGTGTTGATAAGAGTGGATACAACGTTGGCATGGAAAACGCGTCGTATTATTTAACAGAGGTTCCTGGTGTAGATGCAGTATTAATGGGACATTCACATACTGAAATGAAGGATGTATTTAATGGTGTTCCAGTTGTAATGCCTGGTGTCTTTGGAAGTAACCTAGGTATTATTGATATGCAATTGAAAAAGGTAAACGGAAAATGGGAAATACAAAAAGAGCAATCGAAGCCGCAACTTCGTCCGATTGCTGATAGTAAAGGGAACCCATTAGTAAAATCTGATCAAGAATTAGTTAATGAAATTAAAGATGATCATCAAGCGACAATTGATTATGTGAATACAGCTGTAGGAAAAACGACAGCGCCAATTAATAGTTATTTCTCATTAGTACAAGATGATCCTTCTGTACAACTTGTAACAAATGCGCAGAAATGGTATGTAGAAAAGTTATTTGCTGAAAATGGACAGTACAGCAAATATAAAGGAATTCCAGTTTTATCTGCAGGAGCACCATTTAAAGCAGGTGGCCGAAACGGTGCTACATATTATACGGATATTCCAGCTGGAACGTTAGCGATTAAAAACGTGGCAGATTTATATGTATATCCAAATACGTTATATGCTGTAAAAGTAAATGGGGCACAAGTGAAAGAATGGCTTGAAATGTCTGCAGGTCAGTTTAATCAAATTGATCCAAAGAAAACAGAAGAACAGCCGTTAGTAAATATAGGCTATCCTACATATAACTTCGATATTTTAGATGGCTTAAAATACGAAATTGATGTAACACAACCAACGAAATACGATAAAGATGGAAAAGTTGTAAATGCAAATACGAATCGTATTATAAATATGACATATGAAGGTAAGCCAGTAGCTGACAATCAAGAGTTCATCGTCGCTACAAATAACTATCGCGGAAGTAGCCAAACGTTCCCAGGTGTAAGTAAAGGAGAAGTTGTATACCAATCACAAGATGAAACACGTCAAATCATTGTGAAGTATATGCAAGAAACACCAGTTATTGATCCAGCAGCAGATAAAAATTGGACGTTTAAACCGATTGTTGCAGATAAATTACACACAACATTCGATTCTTCACCAAATGCACAAAAGTATATAAAGAAAGATGGGAAAATATCATATGTTGGACCATCTGAAAATGAATTTGCTAAATATGCAATTGATATAACGAAGAAGAACGATGATGATAAGGAAACTGGTGGAGAGAATCCAACGACACCGCCAACAGGTGAAGGGAATAATGGAGGAAATCCAACGACACCACCAACAGGTGAAGGCAGTAATGGAGGAAATCCAACGACACCACCAACAGGTGAAGGCAGTAATGGAGAAAATCCAACGACACCACCAACAAATGAAGGTAATAATGGAAATAATGCAGGATCTGGACAAACTACAACGGATAATCAAAACTCAAAAGAAACAATAACTGTAAGTGAAAATAAAGAAGAACGTGATTTACCGAAAACAGGTACAAGTGTTGCTTCTACAATTGGAGCAGGTTTGGCGTTTGTTGGAGCGGGATTACTTCTGTTATTTAGAAGAAAGAAAGCAAATAAATAGTCGAGAAATATAAAAAAGGATTACCGATTTAGGTAATCCTTTTTAGTATATTATGAAATTGGTACTGCTTTTTCTTTCTTCCATGAAAGACCAAATCCAGTGAAACCAACAATAATTGTTAAGACTGGGCAAGCTAAACAGAAAATTGCGTATGGAAGGTAATCGAATGTTGGAACGCTAAGGACGTTTGTTAAGAATACGCCACTTACACCCCATGGTACGAGCGGGTTAATAACTGTACCTGCATCTTCTAATACGCGTGATAAATTACGACGCTCTAAACCAACTTCATCGTATTTAGTAGCAAATGCTTGTCCTGTTAAAACGATTGATAAGTACTGCTCACCAAGTAAGAAGTTTACACCAATTGCAGTTGAAGCAGTAGAAATAATTAAGCGTGTGCTATTTTTTACGAAGCTAGAGATGATATTCATGAGCTGCGTGATAATACCCATTCCTTGTAATAATCCTCCCATACAAAGTGCTAGGAAAATAAGCGCAATCGACATCATCATGCTTTGTAGACCACCGCGAGATAGTAAGCTATCAATATCTTTAATACCAGTTTTAGAAACGTAGCCGTCTTGCATAATTTTCATTAAATCAGCTAAAGAAGTGCTAGGTTTAAAAATAAAGAGAATAATAATTCCTACCACAATTCCTGCAAGCAATGTTGGAACAGCTGGAACTTTTTTAAATGCGAATAGGAACAGTAATAAAATTGGAATAAGTGTAACGATAGAAATCGTTGCATTTTTCTCTAATGTGCTAATAAATTTTGTGAAGTCAACGTCTCCACTCGTACCGCTTCCTAAAATGAAAAATGCGATAAAAGCAATAATGAAAGCTGGAACTGTTGTCCAAAGCATGTTACGAATATGCTCAAATAAATCTACACCCGTTACAGCAGGAGCTAAGTTTGTTGTATCAGATAAAGGAGACATTTTATCTCCAAAGAATGCGCCAGAAATAATTGCACCAGCGATTAGAGCCGGATCGTATCCGAGAGCACTACCCATACCCATAAAGGCAAGTCCTACAGTTGCGGCAGTTGTAAAGGCGCTACCTATACTTGTTCCAACAATTGCACAAACTACAAAAACAGTTGGAACGAAAATTTTAGGAGATACAATCTGGAAGCCGTATACCATTAAAGTTGGAATTGTTCCAGCAGCGATCCAAACACTAATTAATACGCCTACCAGTAAGAAAATAAAAATAGATGGAATACCAGCTGAAATACTACTGATCATCCCTTTTTCCATAGTAGACCAAGAGATTTTTTTCATAAATCCAAATGCTAATAAAAGAACGATACCAAATAAAATTGGGATGTGTGGTGAAACTTCTAATTGGATAACACTAAAGCCAATACAGAAAAAGATAAATAATGTTAAAAGAACAGATTCAATTTTTGAAACCATTGTTTTTCCCTCCTAAGTAATCTAAAATAGCTCTTTTTTATATAAAATTCGCCAATATTGTATATTTCCTTCTAAAATTTAGAATTTTGTGACAAATTACCGGTAATTGTTGATCCTTCAATATGATACGGAAATGATTGGATAAAAAAACGTCCCTGCATATAATTATGCAGGGACGAAGAAATCGCGGTACCACCCTAGCTTGTGAAATGAATGTATCACAAAATAAAGGGTCGTATGATATGCGCTAATAAAATAAAAACGCCCCTGCAATATATGCAGGGACGAAAAATTCGCGGTACCACCCTAAATTGTGAAACAGTTTCGTTTCACCACTCTTTAGATATAACGGTCTATAACCGTCTTTCACTACTCCTTACGTTTCGCAAAAGAAGCTCCAGGGGGTAATTCATAATTCGCTCTGTACTGGTTCGCACCGACCACCAGCTCTCTGAAATCAGAAATCGAAATACTACTAAATCCTATCAATGCCGATTCATATGATGTTAGTTAAATTTTTATCACATTTTCATCTTATATGTCAATAAAAATGTTCAATATTTTTTTAGGGAAATAAAGGTTAAATGTTTTTAATGTTCTAAATTTGTACGTTATAATGAATTTGAAAGGGGGGGAAAGAGTGAAGAAAAAAATAATTCTTTTTACCACCTTACTAGTCATTGGCGGAAGTGCTGGAATTTACACAGCTTTTGCAGCTGAGTCAGAGCAGGCGAAACAAAAGCAAATACAGCAGTCAGAAGCGAAGAAAGTGAAAGAAGATGAAGAGAAGAAGTCGATGGAAAAAGCAGCTGAGAAACTAGGAGTTTCTACTGAAGGGAAAACAAAAGAAGAGGTTACGAAAGAAGTAAATACCGCAAGATTTGAGAAGCGCCATGATTTATTAATTGAACATGCAAAACAACTTGGAATTGATACAGAAGGAAAAAAAGATGAAGAGATTATTTTAGAAATCGGAAAGATACAACACGGAAAGTAGAACAACTTATCGTATGATAAGTTGTTCTTTTTTAAGAACTATTTGATTTAAAAATAATTGACAGTCATTTAAATTTAATGTTAACTTTATTTATAAATTAGTTAACATTAGGGGTGACAATTGTGACTGTTAATAGTAATACGACTGAAAAATCGTCTTATACATATGAAGAATTATCGGAGAAAAATAAAGCTTATGTATGGCATCCGTTTACACAAATGAAAGATTATTTAGAAGAAGATCCTGTCATTATTGAACGTGGAGAGGGAAGAAAGCTATACGATGTAAATGGAAATGAATATTGGGATGGTGTTTCATCTATTTGGTTAAATGTTCACGGACATCAAGTACCAGAATTAGATGAAGCAATTCGTGAGCAATTAAATAAAATTGCCCATTCTACTATGCTAGGACTTGCTAACGTTCCATCTATTTTATTAGCAGAAAAAATAATTGAAGTTGTGCCAGAAGGTTTGAAGAAAGTATTCTATTCAGACTCCGGTTCTAGCGCTGTTGAAATTGCAATTAAGATGGCCTTTCAATATTGGCAGCATAAAGGAAAACCGAAGAAACAAAGATTTGTTACATTAAAAGAAGCATATCACGGTGATACAATTGGAGCTGTTTCAGTAGGAGCGATAGACTTGTTTCACCAAGTGTATAGTTCACTTTTATTTGAGGCAATTAAAATGCCGTATCCATATACATATCGTTCTCCTTATGGAAATAATAAGGAGGAAATTGTGAAAAAACATTTAGAAGAAATGGAAGAGCTGCTCAAAGAAAAGCATGAAGAAATTGCGGCGATTATTGTAGAGCCTTTAATGCAAGGTGCTGGCGGTATGATTACAATGCCAAAAGGATACTTAAGAGGGCTCCGTACTTTATGTACAAAATATAATGTTTTATTTATTACAGATGAGGTAGCGACTGGATTTGGGCGTACCGGGAAAATGTTTGCATGTGAACATGAAAATGTAACGCCAGATATTTTAACAGCCGGAAAAGGTTTAACAGGTGGATATTTACCAGTTGCAATCACCGTAACGACAGATGAAATTTATAATGCCTTTTTAGGAGACTATGAAGAACAAAAAACGTTTTTCCACGGTCATAGTTATACAGGGAATCCGTTAGGGTGTGCGGTAGCCATTGCGAATCTAGAGATATACGAGAAAACAAATTTAATAGAAGAAGTGGCACGTAAGACAGAATATGTGGCGACGCAATTAGAATCGCTCTTTGCATATAAACATGTAGGGGATATTCGTCAGTGCGGGTTAATGATTGGAATTGAACTTGTGAAGAATAAGGAAACGAAAGAAGCGTTTGAATGGACAGAGAGAGTCGGTGTTCAAGTGTGTAAACGCTCAAGAGAGCTGGGCATGATTTTGCGGCCACTCGGCAATACAATTGTATTTATGCCTCCTCTTGCTTCTACAATTGATGAGATTGATGATATGTTACATATTTTGTATAAAGCAATCTCGGATGTTACGGAGGGAGAATAATGAACGGTTTTTTTGTAACAGCAACGGATACTGAAGTAGGGAAAACTGTAGTTGCCGGTGCATTAGCAGGTGTATTTAGAGAATTGGGATATAACATCGGGGTATATAAACCGTTGCAAAGTGGACATGTTGCATCAAATCCAGAGGGAGATGCAGCAAGGTTAAAAGCATTATCAGGTGTACCGGCAAAAGAAGATGAAATTTGCCCTTATTCTATTGAAGAGCCTCTTGCTCCGAGACTTGCCATGAAAAGAGCTGGAAGAGTAGTACATTTAAAAGACATTACGGATCATTATAATGAACTCTTGAAAGAGTTTAATAGCCTATTTGTAGAAGGAGCAGGTGGACTGGCTGTTCCATATACAGAAGACGCTTTAGTAATTGATTTCGCAAAGGAATTACAGCTTCCTCTTATTATAGTCGCACGCCCTACATTAGGAACAGTAAATCATACAGTTTTAACGATTGCTTATGCAAAGGCACAGGGCTTAACAGTAGCAGGTGTAATTTTATCCGGCTGCAAAGAATGTGAAATGGAAAGAGTACAAGAAAATAAAGAAATGATTGAAGAGCTAAGTGGGGTACCGGTTTTAGGGTTATTACCATTCTTTGAAGGGGCGTTTACAAAAGAAGAAGTCTTGGAATCTGCAAAAGAGTATATAATGATTTCAAAATTAGAGGAGTTCATCCGAAATGAATCAAACGTGGCGCACACATCTTCAATCTAAATTGCAACAATTAAATGAGCAAGGGCAGTATCGCAATTTGCATGTAACAGAACAAGCAGAAGAGACATGGCTTATTCGAGATGAAAAAAGGATGCTAAATTTAGCGTCAAATAATTATTTAGGGTTAGCTGGAGATGAGAGGTTAAAAGAAGCTGCTATTGCATGCACAAGAAAATATGGAACTGGGGCGACGGCATCAAGGCTCGTTGTAGGAAATTATTCACTGTATGAAGAGGTTGAGAGAAGTATATGCGATTGGAAAGGCACTGAAAAATCCTTAGTTGTAAATAGCGGATATACCGCAAATATTGGAGTGATTTCTTCGTTAGCCTGTCGTCACGATATTGTGTTTAGTGACAAATTAAATCACGCAAGCATCGTGGATGGAATTATATTAAGCGGAGCAGAGCATAAAAGGTATCGTCATAATGATTTAGATCACTTAGAGAAGCTGTTGCAAGTAGCACCGCCAAAAAAGAAGAAATTAATCGTAACAGATACTGTTTTTAGTATGGATGGTGATACTGCATATTTAAGAGATTTAGTGCAAATGAAAGAGAAATACGGGGCAATTATGATAGTTGATGAAGCACATGCGAGTGGGATATATGGAATTGATGGAGCAGGATTGTCTCATATAGAAAAAAATATTGCTCAAAACATTGATATACATATGGGGACGTTTAGCAAGGCTTTAGGGTGTTATGGGGCGTATTTGACAGGTGATGCAATGTATATAGAGTATTTACAGAATATGATGAGAAGCTTTATTTTTACTACTGCTTTACCACCAGGAACGTTAGGGGCGGTACAAAAAGCAATTGAAATTGTGAAAGATGATAATGAAAGAAGAGAGAGACTTATAGAGAATGGAGCCTATTTTAGGACACATTTGCAAGAAGCTGGTTTTGATATTGGGAATAGCTCAACTCATATTGTACCGATTGTAGTCGGTTCAAATGAAACAGCTTTACGGTTTAGTAGAAGGCTGCAAGAGGTAGGTATTGCAGCAATTGCAATTCGTCCACCAACGGTTCCAGTTAATAGTTCACGGGTCCGTTTTGCGGTTACGTCCCAACATACAATAGCTGATTTGAAATGGGCTATTCAGCATATTATACGCATTGGTAAAGAAGAGGGGTTTTTCGTATGAAAGAGCTAAAGATTATTTTTATTCCTGGGTGGGGAATGGAAGAAGGTGTTTGGACTTTAGTTCTGCCGTATTTTAAAGGATATTCTGTTCAATGTATCAATTGGCGTAATGTGAAAGAACAAAGTGAATTTGCGGGGCGAATAATTGATGTAGCAAAAGATGAAAATGTAATTTTAGTTGGATGGTCACTAGGAGCGTTAGCAGCAGTTCAAGCTCATAAAAGGGTTAAGGCAAAAGGTATTGTACTAATTGGTGGTACTGCCAAATTTACAAATACGAGCGATTATAAGAGTGGATGGAATACTCTGCATGTAGAACGGCTGAAAAAGAATTTAACGAGAAAGAAAGAAGATACGCTCAAGCGGTTTTATGAAAATATGTTCACGAAAGATGAGCTGAAAGAGAATAAAAGGTTTGAAGATATGATAAAACGCTTTAAAGGTGATTCTATTCAGTCTTTGCAATTAGGTTTGGAGTATTTAATAGAAGCAGATATGAGAGAAGAACTGAAAGAAATTAAAGTCCCTATACTACTTATTCACGGAGAGCAGGATGTAATTTGTCCATGGTCTGCAGCGCGTAGTATGGCGGAGAATGAGACTGCCACGCTCAAGATAGTAAGTGAGGCTGGACACGCATTATGCGTAACGAATTTCGAATATTGCGGAAATGAGATAATTCAATTTGTAGAGGGGATACGACATGATCAACAAAACGTTACTTCAAAAACGGTTTAACGTGGCAGCTGTATCCTACGATCAATATGCAAATGTACAAAAAAAGATGGCACATTCATTACTTTCTACATTGAATCGGCGATATAGTGCAAATGCATCGATACGTATTTTAGAACTTGGATGCGGGACAGGATATGTTACAGAGCAATT
Source organism: Bacillus sp. FSL M8-0063 (assembly GCF_038005545.1). Classification (NCBI taxonomy): domain Bacteria; kingdom Bacillati; phylum Bacillota; class Bacilli; order Caryophanales; family Bacillaceae; genus Bacillus; species Bacillus sp. FSL M8-0063. The sequence continues at coordinate 3,663,638 of NZ_JBBOTJ010000001.1, read as the reverse complement.
ATCAAACTTATTTCCGAAAGCACATATTACAGCCATTGATTTTGCTGAAAGTATGATTGAGGTTGCGAAAACTAGACAAAATGTGAAAAATGTAATGTTTTACTGTGAGGATATCGAAAGATTACGACTAGAAGGAACGTATGATGTCATTATTTCGAATGCTACATTTCAATGGCTAAATGATTTAAAACAAGTGATAAGAAATTTATTTCATCATTTGTCTATAGATGGGATATTACTCTTTTCAACGTTTGGACATGAAACATTTCAAGAATTGCATGCTTCATTCCAGCGGGCGAAAGAAGAAAAAAATATACAAAATGAAACATCGATTGGGCAACGTTTTTATTCGAAAAATCAGTTGCGCCATATGTGTGAAATAGAAACAGGGGATGTGCATGTTTCTGAAACATGTTACATAGAGAGATTTACAGAAGTTAGGGAGTTTCTACACTCTATTCGAAAAGTAGGAGCGACCAATAGTAATGAAGAATCATATTGTCAAAGTCCCTCACTCTTTCGTACGATGCTTCGCATATACGAAAGAGACTTCACGGAAAATGAAGGGATAATGGCGACGTATCATGCTTTATTTATGCATATAACAAAAGAGGGGAAGAGATGAAATGAAACAAGTACAAACAAAAAGGGATTGGAAAAAACTTGCGCATGACGTAGTAGAAGAGAAAATGATTACGAAAGAGGATGCAATTGCAATATTAGAAGCTGATGATACAGAAATTTTAGAAATTATGAATGCAGCTTACATCATTCGCCATCATCACTTTGGTAAGAAAGTAAAATTGAATATGATTATTAATACGAAATCTGGATTATGTCCTGAAGATTGCGGATATTGTTCACAGTCTATTATTTCAGAGGCGCCGATTGATAAATATGCATGGTTAACGCAGGAAAAGATTGTAGAAGGAGCACACGAAGCAATTCGCCGTAAAGCGGGTACATATTGTATTGTAGCATCTGGTCGTCGCCCGACCGATAAAGAGGTGAATCACGTAATTGGAGCAGTTAAGGAGATTCGTGAAACGACAGATTTGAAGATTTGTTGTTGTTTAGGTTTCTTAAACGAAGATCAAGCAGGACGTTTAGCAGAAGCGGGTGTACATCGTTATAACCACAACTTAAATACACATGCAAATAATTACGAAAGTATTTGCTCCACTCATACGTATGACGATCGTGTTGATACAGTTCAAAAAGCAAAACAAGCGGGCATTTCACCATGCTCTGGGGCGATTTTTGGAATGGGAGAGACAATAGAAGAACGTGCTGAAATTGCATTTGAATTACAACGTATAGATGCAGATTCAATTCCATGTAATTTCCTTGTTGCTGTAAAGGGTACGCCGCTTGAAGGACAAAAAGAATTAACGCCGGTAGAATGTTTAAAAGTGCTGGCGATGATGCGTTTTGTAAACCCAACGAAAGAAATTCGCATTTCAGGAGGACGTGAAATTAATTTACGTTCTGTACAGCCAATCGGATTATTTGCAGCAAACTCTATCTTTGTCGGGGATTATTTAACGACAGCTGGGCAAGAGCCGACTGCAGACTGGGGTATGATTGAAGATTTGGGATTTGAGATTGAAGAATGTGCATTATAAGATAGATAAAAAGCAAACTTGTAAAAGAGTTTGCTTTTTTGTAAATAAAATGTAATAAATAGTTGTGAACGCTTGATACTATTGGTTTTTGAGCGAAAAAAAGAATTTTGGTGGACGAATTTTCCAAGCCCCAATTGTACATAGTAAATATGTAATTTATATTGGGTTGGAGGATTTTACATGCACAAATATATATTAGCGATTATGACTTGTCTAATTTTACTAAAAGCAATAAGTGCTGATCCAGTTAAGGCCGCTGAAAATCCTGAACAAAAAGAGATGCAACAACGAATTGAACAACATTTTCGAACGAAAGCTGAACATTTTGGATTGAAAACAGAAGGAAAAGATTTAAAGGAAGTGCGAAAAGAAATTACTATTATAGAAGAAGCGAAGAAAAGGGAGAATATATGGAGAACAGCACAAACGCTTCGTATACAAACAGAAGGAAAAACAATGGATGAATTAATAAAAGATGTACGGAAAAAAGTAAAAAAATAAAAAAGAGGCCGCAGCCTCTTTTTTATTTTTTATGCCCATTGTTTTGATAAATGAGCCATTTCAATCGCAGCAACGGCGGATTCATAGCCTTTATTACCAGCTTTCGTGCCCGCGCGTTCAATCGCCTGCTCGATCGTTTCAGTCGTTAATACACCGAAAATAACTGGGATGTCTGTTTGTAGTGATAAAGATGCAACTCCTTTTGCTACTTCATTACAAACGTAATCGTAATGTGTTGTAGCACCACGAATTACAGTACCTAACGTAATAACAGCATCATACTTCCCGCTATTAGCCATCTTTTTAGCGATTAAAGGAATTTCAAATGCACCAGGAACCCAAGCAACATCGATATCAGTTTCTTCTACACCGTGACGCTTTAATCCATCTAAAGCTCCGCCGAGTAACTTACTTGTAATAAATTCATTGAAACGTCCAACAACAACCCCAACTTTTAATCCTGTACCAACTAAATGACCTTCGAATACCATAATGAATCTCTCCCTTTATTATAAGTTTAGTAAATGTCCTAATTTGTTTACTTTCGTTTGTAAATACGTTTTATTCTCTTCTTTTGTTGGCATTTGCAATGGAACACGCTCGATTACTTCTAAATCGTAACCTTGTAAGCCAGCAATTTTTCGTGGGTTATTCGTTAATAATCGTAACTGTTGTAAACCTAAATCTTTTAACATTTGAGCGCCAATACCGTAATCACGCAAATCAGCTGGGAATCCAAGTTTTTCGTTTGCTTCTACCGTATCGAATCCTTCTTCTTGTAACTTATAAGCGCGAAGCTTATTAAGAAGGCCGATGCCTCGTCCTTCTTGTCTCATATAAAGAAGAACGCCTTTTCCTTCACGTTCAATTTGAGCAAGTGCAGCATGGAGTTGTGGTCCGCAATCACAGCGGCATGAGCCAAATACATCTCCTGTTAAGCACTCTGAATGAACGCGTACAAGTACAGGCTCTCCTGTTGAAATATCACCTTTTACGAGTGCGATATGCTCTTTCGTATCTAATGAATTAGAATAGCCAATTGCATGGAAAGTACCGAAATCTGTAGGTAATGTAATTTCCACTTCTCGGGTCACTAGTGTTTCATGGTGGCGGCGAAAAGCAATTAAATCTTCTATTGTAATCATTTTTATATCAAATTGTTTTGCGCACTGTAGTAAATCAGGTACGCGAGCCATCGTACCGTCCTCATTGATAATCTCGCAAATGACTCCAGCTGGTTCTGCTCCGCAAAGCTGTGCTAAATCGACGGCAGCCTCTGTATGACCAGCACGGCGCAGTACACCGCCTTCTTTCGCGATTAATGGAAAGATATGTCCAGGACGATTGAAATCAGCACCTTTTGATGCAGGGTTTAACAATTCTTGTATCGTAGTCGCCCGTTCGTGAGCGCTAATCCCTGTTGTTGTAGAAACATGATCAATGCTCACTGTAAATGCAGTATGATGCGAATCTGTATTATGAGCTACCATTGGTTCTAATTGTAGACGCTCTGCGTACCCTTCCGTAATCGGTACACAAACGAGACCACGCCCATGTGTAATCATAAAGTTAATCGTTTCTGGCGTAATATACTCTGCTAAAGCGATAAAGTCGCCTTCATTTTCACGGTTTTCATCATCGCATACGATAACGACTTTTCCTTGTTTTAAATCTTCTAGAGCTTCTTCAATACGATGAAACATAATGCTTCCCCCTTATAGAAATCCGTTTTCTTGTAAAAAGCTTTCGCTCATTGAACCTGTTCGTTTTACAGGTTTAGAAATAAAGCGTTCGATATATTTACCGATCATGTCACACTCAATGTTTACTATGTCACCGGCATTCTTTTCTCCGATAACAGATTCACTTACTGTGTGCGGGATGAGTGAGATTGTGATGGAAGATTCGTCTATATCAAATATCGTTAAACTCGTTCCATCAACAGCAACGGATCCTTTATGCAAACAATAGCGCAGCAATTCATCAGCAATAGCTATTTTGTAATAGACGGCATTATAGTGTTGTTTTTTGTTTAATATCGTTCCGATGCCATCAATATGTCCTGAAACGAAATGCCCACCGAATCGTCCGTTTGCAGCCATCGCCCGCTCTAAATTTACTTTAGAGCGGGGTTTAAGCATGCGAAGTGATGTTGATTGCATCGTTTCAGGCATTGCGTCCACTGTGAATGAAGTTGTTGTGAAACTCGTTACAGTTAAGCAAATACCGTTAACCGCGATACTATCACCTAAGTGAACATCTGATAAAATTTTATTCGCATGGATCGTTAACTTCATTGCTTCTCCGCTTTGTTGCATGTTTGCAATCGTTCCTAATTCTTCTACAATTCCTGTAAACATTCCGTCACCTCACTTCGGGCATTCGCAACGATTTTTATATCATCACCAACTTGTTTCATCTCTTGAATTTCCAAGGAAAGTGCATCTTGCAATGCTGCGAAACCATTTCCACCAAATAAAGTAGGGGCATCATTCCCACCAATTAATATCGGGCTTATATAAGTTATAATTTCATTGAAATGCTTTGTTTGTAAGAAGCTTGCATGAGTCGATTGGCCTCCTTCAACGAATAAAGAAAGAATTTGCTTCTCTCCAAGAAAGAAAAGGAGGTCCTTGAGGTCTATATGTTTTGTTTTCATTTGGAATATAGCTATATTTTCAGATTCATAAGAAGCTATTTTCTCTTTATTTACATCCTTACCGACAAAAATCCATGTCGGTGCTAAACCATCTGTTATGACATGAGAAGATGGTGGTGTTCGTAAATGGGTATCTAAAATGACGCGTATAGGATGTTTACCCCCGTTAGGAATTCTGGTCGTTAAATGCGGATTATCAGCTATAACTGTATTTACTCCAACGAGAATCGCATCATGTGTATGGCGATATTGGTGAACATCAGCTCGTGCTTCTTCACCTGTAATCCACTTACTTTCACCAGTGACAGTTGCTGTTTTTCCATCTAAGCTCATCGCTGTTTTTATTGTTACAAATGGACGTTTCGTTTTCATGTAGTGAAAAAAGAAACGATTTAATAAGGTGGCTTCTGTTTCAAGAACACCGGTAGTTACTTCGATGCCAGCTTCTTCTAATCTCCTTTTTCCAGTACCAGAAACGAGAGGATTGCAATCAAGAGTAGCAATTACAACCCGTTTGACTCCTTTTTTGATGAGCAATTCACAACAAGGTGGTGTTTTTCCAAAATGGCTACACGGTTCAAGTGTTACATAAACGGTAGCTCCTTTTGCTTTTTCACCAGCCATATGAAGAGCGTGAACTTCTGCGTGTTCTTCACCTGCACGTAAATGAGCGCCAATACCGACGATGTTTCCATCTTTTACAACAACAGCACCAACCATAGGATTTGGACTTGTTTGTCCGGATGTTCCTTCTGCTAACTGCAGGGCAATCCTCATATATTCTTGATCTGTCATTTTCTTCACCTCTCCTGAAAAAATCAAAAAACCCCAAGGATTTTATATCCTTGGGGTTTGGGAGACGTGATTTCTAGAAATATAGTTCGAATACGAAAGTATAGGAAAGAAACCTAACGATGATTGATATTTTGGCATAAGGAAAAAACCTAGCAAAATATCAAATTTTTCAAGCGCTAGTCGTATCTTTTTATTTCAGTGTAGAAACATAAGTATACAAAATAAAACATATATAAAGATTCAAAATGAAACTTTAAAAATATGCATACTGAAATAAAAGTGTATTCGCTATATAAAATTACTAGAAAACATATCCTTCTCCCATCCAGACTATACTGTCGGCCCTAGAGTTTCACTAGATCCACCGTTTTCGTGTTGAAAACGGGTCACGGACTTAGAAGTTTGCACTTCATCACCGCCGGTTGGGAATTTCACCCGACCCCGAAGGATGTTGTTTGCTCAAATTATAGCACAAAAAAGACAAAAGGCTAGTAAAAAATATTCGAATGTGAAGAATTGTGTGAAAATATATGTAAGTTGGAATGAGGACAAAAGTATGAGGAATGTTGTAAGGAAAAGGGGGGACGAGAGTTAATGAAAAGAAAAAACATGCACAAAAAAATGTGCATGTCACATGTGAAATTATTCTGCCTCTGGTGCTCTAACAACAGACTCGAATTTCCCTTTATGCGAAGCATCGCAATAAGGCATATTTTTTGATAAACCACAACGGCATAAAGAAAATGCCGGTTTTGCTGGGAATACATTCCCTTGTGAATCGACTAATTCCACGTCCCCTGTAACACGAAAAGAGCCATTATCATTTACTTTAATTTGTACTTTCGCCAACGCTATCCCTCCTTCCCAAACGCTTAATTTCATCATATAATTAAGAGAAGTACTTGACAATATAAAGTGAAACTTTAATTAGTGGGGGAGGTATCCCCCACTAATTATTAGTTGAACCAATCGGGCTTTTAGGGGCAGTTAATCTCCCACCTAACTTCTTTGTTTTAGCTGAGTTTTGAGGTGGGAGTTTTACTGCCCGTTAATGCGGGGTAAAAAGAGCACTTTGTTTGAGAAAGAAGAGAGTGTTATAATAGTTTTCATAACTGACTAGAGTAAGGTGACGAGAGATGGATAAACAATTACATACATTACGAAACATTGCAAATGAGCGCACGTGGGCATCATTTTTGAATGATAATCATCCATATAGTTTGTTACATTGGTCCATTGCAGGTGTAGGGCAAGAGGCAAAGGATGTTTGGTTACTTCAAGATGAAGTAACATTTCAAACGACAGAATTTCCAACGTTAGACGATGCAATGCAATGGATTTCTGAAAACATGGAACAAGTTACAGACGTTTTAGCGCAATAAAAAACAGGCTTATGCAAGCCTGTTTTTTGTTTCTTTTACATATGAGTTTAAAAATTGATCAACGGCTGCTTCATACTCTTCTTTATTTTCGTTATAAGAGCAAGCGTGTGCACCGCGTTCTGCAATATAAAGTTGTTTATTGTTTTCTTTTGCTTCATATAGTGCTTTCGTCATATCAGCTAAAATATAATCATCATCTTTACTATGAATAAAGAGGACGGGATTGTTAATATTTTTTATACAATCGATTGGTGAAACTTCGCGAATCGTATAACCGTCACGCACTTTTAAAAAAGCATTTGCTAAAGGTAATAAAGGCCATTTAGGTAAATGGAATTCAACCTTTAAACGGTGTTGTAATTGTCCGTAGAAATCAGAAAAAGGACAATCTGCAATATAGAAATCAGCACCATCTTCTACAAGTCCTGCGTATTGAAGAAGTGTTGCAGCTCCCATAGATTCACCATGAATACCGAGTGTTATATTTGTTCCAAATCGACTTTTTAGCCAGTCAACTACAGATTTTAAATCATGTTTTTCATAGTATCCATAGCTTGTTGTTTTTCCGCCAGTTTTACCATGACGACGATGATCATAAATAACGACATTATACCCTCTGTTTAAAAATAACCTTGCATATTTTACAGAGTTCATTTTATTTACAGTTACGCCGTGACAAAAAATCATAAACTTATTGGAATGACCAGCAGGAATGTAATAGCCGTGAAGATCATATCCGAATTGCGAAGGAATATGAATTTCTTCTTTATGAAGAGCATCAAAATCCTCTATACGAAAATGTTTTTTCGTTTCTCTTTCGAGTACTTCTTCCTCTGTTTTTTTCTTTAAGTACATCACTTTATTTGTAAAGAAAATCCCAAGGGCAGTTATCGCACCTAGTATAGTAAACAATGCTGCAAAAAAACGTTTCATACTTTACCTCATCCTCCAAATACCGTTACATGTGATACACTTACATTGTATCACAATGATAGAAAAGGGGAGAAATAGGAAATGGTGTATATACAAAAAATTACGCCAGCGATGAAAGAAACAATCCGAATGTTCATGTGTGAGAACTGGGGGAGTTCATTGATGGTTTCACGTGGTAAGGGGCACCAGTTAGAAGGGTTGCCAGGATTTGTTGCGCTCTCGGATGACAGAATAATCGGAATTATAACGTATGAAGTGACCGGAAATATGTGTGAAATTGTATCGTTAGATAGCTTTGAAGAAAGAAAAGGAATAGGGACGAAACTTGTAGATTGTGTATTACAAGTTGCAGAAGAAGAACGGTGCGGGCGGGTTTGGCTCATAACAACAAATGATAATATGAATGCGTTACGTTTTTACCAAAAACGTAATTTTGTGATGACTAATTTATATGTGAATGCAGTGGAAGAGGCACGAAAAATAAAGAAAGAAATTCCGCGTATCGGATATGATAACATCCCAATTTTACATGAAATACAGTTGGAGTATCGTTTAATAAATTGATGTAACAATTTTCAGAAATATAAGTTAGTAACCTTGACGAATATTGTAATTTAGGTTACCGTAAAATTGTAATCTATTACCATATTAAGGGGTGACGATGTGGCAACTATACGTGATGTTGCAAAATTGGCAGGTGTTTCAGTCGCAACCGTTTCACGAGTTATTAATGAAAAAGGATACGTTCATGAGGACACAGTAAAACAAGTAAAGGAAGCAATTGAGGAATTACGTTATAGGCCAAATAGTGCAGCAAAGCCATTATTTAAAGAGAATTCAACGATAATTGCATTACTTGTAGATAATCTATATGACCCATCAAACATCACTTTGCTACATTGTATTGAGGAAATAGCATATAAAGAAGGATATCAAATCATTGTTTGTAATATAGAGAATAAAGATAGATACATACATATGTTGAAGGAAAATAACGTTGCAGGTGTTATTTTAACAAAATCCGTTTTTAAAAGTATAGGAGAAATTCCACTTCCGTTTGTTGTGATTGATGAAAAAAAATCCCATGCAAATTATTATGAAAAGGGACAAAGAACGGTTTCTTTATTAAAAGAAAAAGGCTGTCAATTTCTTGCTTATTTCGATGAGGGAGAAGATAGTGAAGAAATGGAAGAGCACATATCAGGATTTTTAGACGCTGTTTGGGAGGAAGGGATCTCTTATCGAGAAGTATGTGTACAAGGGTATACGAATAAACAATTTATTACATTCTTGCAAACTCACCCGTATATAGATGGAATTGTAACTTCAAGTGAAAAGGTTACTTTTGAGTTAATTCAAGCAGCGAAAAATTTAAATATCCGTATACCGGATAAGTTGAAAATCATTGGACCGAACGGGAGCATAGACAGTGAATGGATAGGCCCGTCACTCCTGAAAATTGAAAGTTGCGCCGAAGAAAATGGGAAAATAGCTTTACAACAATTAAAAGAAAAAATAAAAAAGTAAAAGGTGCGTATAAAACGCACCTTTTATAATGTAATTGCGGCAATAAAGCCGAATATAAGTAACGGTATATTATAATGCAGAAAAGTTGGTACACATGTATCCCATATATGATGGTGTTGACCATCAGCATTTAAACCGGATGTTGGCCCAAGTGTACTATCTGATGCTGGAGATCCCGCATCGCCTAGCGCTCCAGCTGTACCGATAATTGCAATTGTGGCCATTGGACTAAATCCAAGCTGCATGCAAAGAGGCACAAAAATTGTTGTTAAAATAGGGATGGTTGAAAAGGATGAACCAATTCCCATCGTAACGAGAAGTCCAATCACAAGCATAAGAAATGCAGCGAGTGGTTTGTTATTTCCAATTATATGTGCACTCGTTTGCACAAGAGATTCAACATGTCCTGTTTTTCGAAGAACAGCACCAAATCCAGCGGCAGCGATCATAACAAAACCGATAAAGGACATCATGCGCATTCCGCTTGTTAATATAGCATCAGCTTCTTTAAGAGGTAGACTACCACTTACTGATAAGACGATAATCCCCGCTAAAGCACCGAAAATCATTGATTCTGTTGCTAATTGAACGGTTAATGTGGCTATGATAGATAACAATCCGAAAGTAATGCTACGTTTTGTATAGGGAACGATTTCATTTGCGGTAGTATGAACTTGTTCTGTTTCATACGTACGAGGTTTCCGGTACGTAATGAATACCGCTACACATAATCCAATAATCATACCGATTGCTGGAATAGTCATTGCTTTTGGAATAAGTGCGACATCAAATGTAAGACCACTTTGCGCAGCATTTGTTTGCAATACGTCATGATAAATTTTTCCGAACCCTGCTGGAATCCACATATAAGGAGTAATCAATCCGAATGTAATAATACATGTAACAAGTCTGCGATCCACTTTCAGCTCATTTAATACTTTTAAAAGTGCTGGAATTAAGATGGGGATGAAAGCGATATGAACAGGAATCACATTTTGTGAGAAACAAGCCATCGTTAAAATGATGAATAAAATAAGTATTTTAGAATAAACTTGTTTTTTCGTGTCTTGTTCATTGCCAATCCATTTTAGTGCAGTTTGAATCATGGCATCTGGAAGTCCTGTTTTGGAAAGGGAAATAGCGAAACCGCCAAGCATTGCATAACTTAAAGCGATTGGAGCACTGTTTCCAAGGCCAGTTGTAAAAGTGTTAATAGTTTCTGAAATACCGAGTCCACCGATAATTCCGCCTGTTAAAGCTCCAACAATGATGGCGACAATGACCTGGACGCGAAACAAACTAAGCAATAGCATAACTGCTACTGCGACGAGTACAGCATTCATAATAGATGTAATCTCCCTAAAATTTTATTGTGCTAAGGCAAGTAAATATGAAGCACTTTGCTATATTTATACATAGTTGCGACATATTATTATAAATTGTTTTCTATGAAATGTAAAAGAGCCTTTTGTTACTAATGCTGAAAAGCTAGCTCTTGTTTAATTGATTGTAAAGAATTGGCGAATAATTCTGGTTCTTCTAAATCAGGAGAATGTGCTGAATTTGGGAACCAAATCATTTTTTTTATGGGGGCTTCTATTACATCACAATATTCCTGAACGAGAGCATAAGGAGTTTGATAATCATAGCGACCAGAACAAAAATAAACCGGAATAGATAAGCTTGAAATAGAAGAAAAGAAATCGATTGTCAACATTTCTTCCCATAAAACGCCAGATTTTAAATTTCCTGCGAGAAACTTGAACCAATCTAATAGCGTATATTCAGGAGAAAAGAAGCCTTTTCGTATGAAAGAAAAGGAAGATCCGTTTTGGATTGCTCCGCCGAATGTGCCAAGCCACTTTCTTTGAATAATAAGGCGTCTCGTATCTAAAAATGGTGGTTTGCCTAATTTTAAAAGGGACGCTAATGCTTTTTTATGATCATGTTTTTTTGCAGAACGAATTAAATGCTGATATAGCAATTCTTCGTTTTGTTTCATATGTACAATCTGCCCAATACCGATGTAAGCCTCGATATACTGCGGATATTGATGTGCTATGTTAAGCCCAATAATGCTTCCCCAAGAATGACCAGCGAGAAATAGTTTCTGTTTACTGAACTTTTTAAGTACATATTGAATCACTTCTTTTGCATCGGAAACGAATTGTTCGATTGTAAAATTTGCTCCGAAATCTTTCATTGAAAAGGATTTACCTGCCCCGCGCTGATCCCAATTAATAACGATGAAGTGTTTCTCCAATTCTTTTTGAAAATGACGAATAAATCCAATTTGTGCCATTCCAGGTCCGCCATGACAGCATAATAAAATTGGCTGCTCTATGTTTTGCCCGCGAATAAGGAGAGTTTGTTTTCGATTATGAATCATAACGCTTTCCATCGTAGCAATACTATTAGGAATGAGTTGTTTATTTTCATTATAAAACTGTGGGGTATAGCTACGAAAAAGCATATGGAAAACCTCCTTTTCTGAAATCGTATGAATCGCACAGGCTATTCGTTTTGCATATACTGTTAGAAAATCATTGTAACATACCATACTAGTGTCATTTCAATACGGGAGGAGGGAAATTGTGACGATTGGAGAAATTATAGATTGCTTAAATAGACGTGAATCCATCGCTATTATAGCAAAACGTCTTGAAATAAGCCCATATACATTATCAAAGAAATTAAGATTAATTGGATACGAATATGATGGAGAACAGAAGAAACGTATTTTTGTAGGAGATGGAGAAGAACCGCGTCACTTACAACTCCAAGAAGCGACAGCCCTTCAATATGCGACAACGGATTATCAATTATTAATTTATGAGCAATTACAAAGTATTTATGAGTTATTAAGAAAGAGAGAAGAAGTAATTGTGCCCATTATGAGTATAAGTACAGAAAAAAAGAAACGTACCTTTTCTATTAATAAAGAAATATTAGCAAAACTAGACGTTATATCAGAATCGAAAGGAATTCAAAAATCTAAACTTGTAGAAGAGGCGTTACAACAATTTTTACAACAATATGATTTTAACAAAACATCACATTTTGATAACTAAAGAAAAGGATACTATGTTCATTGTAAGAACGAGTATCCTTTTTAGGTTTTACTAATATTGTGGATTAAGTAAGTATAAGTGCGTATCCTTTACAATAAAAATCTGGATCGCATATTAGGGAAATACTTAATTTACCTTTTGAATTCTTCCATCAATAACTGGCTGAATTGGTTCTTTTAATTGTTTTACATAATCGACTAGCGCTTCAAAGTCGTTTGGACCAGTTTCTGAGTTCTTTCCATTTTTAAATGATACGAATCCGTCACCGCCAGAAGCTAAGAAAGCATTCGCAACTACGCTATACGTTTTAGATGGAGATAACTCTTCGCCATTTGTTAAGCGTATATTCGTAACCTTTTCACCGCTTGGTTTATTTGCATCCCACGTATATTGAATACCTGAAATTTGAAGCATTCTTGTTGTTCCTTTTTGCCATTGTTGATTTAAAATGTCGCGAATATCTTGACCTGTTAAATCTACTTTAATCAATTGGTTTCCAAAAGGCTGAACGCCATATAATTCGCCCCAAGTAATATCGCCAGCATCTAAGTCATTACGAATGCCACCAGGATTCATAAGTGCGATTTGAGCTTGCATCGTTTGACGCTGTGCGTCGGCAATTACATTCCCAAGAGTAGATTCACCAGCATCATTTTGTTTACGGTCGATAGGTGCTGTAGATTTTCCTACAACTTCATTTACAAGTGGTGCGATTTTTTCTTTATATTGATCTATTTTTTGTTTTACTTGTTTATCAGGTTCGACACCTTCATGATATGTTGTAATCACTTCAGCTTTTTTCTTTACAATATCTTTTGTCTTACGATCAATTGTTACATCTACGTCTGAGAAAGCTGTTCCATAAGAGTTCGCTTGGACGATTAGTTTATTATTTACAGTACCATTTACATACGTGTGACTATGTCCACCGAAAATAACATCAACTTCCGAGTCTGTTTCATTTGCAATTCGAGTAAGGTCTCCATTTGTCACGCCAGACTCATCAGTTGTTCCGCCGACATGGGCAAGGACGACGATGGATTTAACACTGAGACGCTTTAATTGTTGCGCTGATTTATTAATTGCTTCTACTTCGTCAGTGATCTGTACATTTTTTAGCATAGTAGGCATCACGACATTTGGCGTATCAGTTGTAACAACGCCAATGAATCCTACAGGAACACCATCTACCATTTTTACAGTAAATGGTGGTAAAAATAAGCGACCAGTTGATTTGTTATAGAAGTTAGCAGCGACATAAGGGAAGTTAGCACCTTTGAAATTCCCTGTTTTCTCGTGATATCCACCGTAAATGAGGCGTTTCATTTCATCGATACCTTCATCAAATTCATGGTTTCCGATTGTACCAACGTCGAATTTTAAGTCATTTAAAAATTCAATCGTTGGTTCATCTTGTAACAACGCTGAAACTGGTGGACTAGCTCCGACAATATCGCCAGCATGTACGAGAAGTGTATTAGGGTTTTGCTTTTTACGTTCTTTTAAATAAGTAGCTAAGTAATCAGCGCCACCAGCTTCTTTGTTATTAATTTTTTTAACAGTATCTAGTTGTCCATGGAAATCATTAATACCAAGCATTTGTACGTCTACGTAGCGGTTTTGTTCAGCTGGAATCTGGGATGGGGGAGCGGCAAATACGCTTGAAAAAGTTATGGTGCTTAAAACGGCAACAGCAGGAATGATTTTTTTCCACATAATTCATTTCTCCTTTTTTTTATAATCTGACATCATACGACATAATTTTAATAGATTCATAGGATTATATCTATATAAAAATTTAGTTTTTTCGAAAAATTAACATATTTACAAAAGGTGAATAATAGAGTAAAGAACCTTTTTTATTGTCGAGATCATTGTGTATCTACTATAATGGAGAAAAAAGTAAAAGGTGAGTAGCATGAAGAAAAAGAAACAAAGACAAATGCAAAGACAATCGCAAGTGAATAAACCAGAGAAAGAGTCGCTTACATTAGGCGATCAATTAAATGATTCACTCATGCAGCAATTAAAGAATAAGAAGAAAGAATTGCAAGTGAGAGAAGAGAAAAAAGAGGCAGCTGAACTGGAAAGAAAGCGCCGAGAACAAAAAGAACGAGAAAAGAATAAATCATTTGAAGAACTGTTAAGTGAAAGTAGCCTTACTTGGAAAGACTTTAAATAATATAAAAAAATGATCAGTGCATACCGCTGATCATTTTTTTGACGAGCTTGTAAGAAAAGGGGAGTGTAAAATGAGAAAAATTGTAGTCGTTCCGCATGAAAATCATTGGAACGAAAAATTTCAAATAGAGGCCGAACGATTAAAATCGGCGATGCCAGAAATGGTGAAAGTCCATCATATTGGAAGTACATCAGTGCCAGGACTGGCAGCTAAACCAATTATAGATATGATTATGGAAGTAGAGAGTATCGACAGAGTAGATGATTGGAATGAACGTTTTGACGAGCTTGGTTACATCGTAAAAGGGGAAAATGGTATTTCAAGACGTCGTTATTTTATTCATGGAACGGAGGAAAAACGCTCGTATCACTTACATGTTTTTGAAAAAGGAAATCCTGAAATAGTAAGGCATTTAGCGTTTCGTGATTATATGATGGCTCATTGTGAAGAAGCAGAGGCATATGCAACCTTAAAGAAAGAATTAGCCGAAAAATATACATATGATGGCACGTTATATACGGAAGGAAAAAATGAGTTTGTACGTAGTGTTGATGAAAAAGCGAAAGAATGGAGAGAAGGAAATATGAATAATTGATTTCGCGTTTTAATGTATAAAATTATTATGTAAACTGTACATATGTTTTGACTTTTTGGTTGAATCTTGTTGAAATAAAGTGGCGGCTTATAAAAAATGTAAGAATGAAAGGGAGACGACTGTGCACATTCCAACAACTACACTTCATAATGGCGTAAAAATGCCGATGATTGGTCTAGGCGTTTATAAAGCGAAAGAAGGCGACGAAGTAAAACAAGCAGTAAAAACAGCGTTAGAAGTTGGATACCGTTCGATTGATACAGCAACTGTATATGAAAATGAAAGCGGTGTCGGAGAAGCGGTTCGTGAATCAGGGATTCCGAGAGAAGACATATTTATTACAACAAAAGTTTGGAACGACGATCAAGGATACGAGGAAACACTTGAGGCGTTTGAAAAAAGCTTAAAGAAATTACAAATGGACTATGTAGATTTATATTTAATACATTGGCCAATAAGAGGAAAGTATGTCGATACTTACCGAGCGTTAGAGAAACTGTATGAAGAAGGTAAAGTGCGCGCGATTGGTGTTTCAAATTTTCATAAACATCATTTAGAACTGTTATTACCAAATTGTAAAGTGAAGCCGATGGTCAACCAAGTGGAACTTCATCCGATGTTAGCGCAATTTGAATTGCGTAATTTCTGTCAAGGTGAGCAAATTCAAATGGAAGCATGGAGCCCATTAATGAGAGGCGGGGAAGTATTCGAGAACCCGATTATTCAGGCCATTGCTACGAAATATGAAAAAACACCTGCGCAAGTTATATTAAGATGGGATATTCAAAGCGGGGTAGTGACGATTCCTAAATCTGTTACACCATCACGTATTAAAGAGAATTTTTCTATCTTTGATTTTTCACTAACAGAAGAAGAGATGACTCAAATTAATACGTTAAATCGTAATTTACATGTAGGAACGAATCCTGATAAATATGATACGCTATAAAAAGACGCTACCGGTATGGTAGCGTCTTTTTAACGATGTAAAGCGTAAGTATCACATTTAGCAATTTGCTGAAGTTGTATATATTCTGCTGTTGTTAACTTTTTTTGTTTACTAGCCTGTACATTTTCTTGCAATTGTTGAATAGAGCTTGCACCAGGTATAACAGCTGCAACAGTTTCGTTATGTAAGCAATATTGAATAGCTGTTCCTGTTAAAGAGCTTTCTCCGATTATTTCTTTTACATTCGCGAGTGTCGCATATAATTCATCGTAAGAATAAGAAAGGTAATTTTTTTCTTTTACTCTTTCTATCTTTCTTGCATTATTGTCAGTTAAAATTCCTTTTGCAAGTGGCCCACGAGCAATAATGCTAATTTGATGTTCACTTAGAAGTGGGAACCATTCTTCAGGGCGACGATTTAAAAGGCTATATTCCATTAGCACACTAACGATATTTGAACGTTTAGCATATTCACGGATAACATTTGGACGTATAGAAGAAATACCGTAATGGCGAATAATACCTTCTTTTTTTAATTCTTCAAAGGCTTCAATTGTTTCATCTATTGGATCTTCAATCGTCCCGCCGTGAAGTTGATAAAGGTCAATATAATCAGTTTGAAGTCTACGTAAACTTTCTTTCACTTCAGCCTTTATGTAATTTTTAGAAGGATCCCAAGACCACCCGTTTTTTTCTTCTGTCCAACGATTTCCAACTTTTGTTGTAAGAACAATTTGGTCTCGTTTCCCTTTTAAGGCTTTTCCAACAAATTCTTCGTTTAATCCATAATCATATAAATCCGCTGTATCAAAAAAATTGATTCCTAAATCGATTGCTTCATCGATAATACGCATAGCTTCTGTTTCAGATGTACCGAGAGACATGCAGCCAAGGCCCATTTGTGTAACAAACAAATCTGAGTTTCCTAATTGACGTTTTTTCATAGGTCAACCTCCTTACCTTTATTGTACGAAAGGAAAAAGAGGTTGACAAACGTTTACTTTTTATTTGCTGTAATCCACTCTTGTACAGTTGTATACTCTTTGCCATATTGTTTTAGCTTATGGCGAATTTGCCATGTTTTTCCGACTAAAGTGACGCGATTTGGTAAAATATAAACTTTCATTTCTATCACGCTCCTTTCAATGTGGTAAAATGTATGAGGAAAGAATAGGAAATAGAACAGGGAGATGAAGTAGTATGAGTAATCTTGCAGAGAGAACAGTAAAAACTGAGCCGATTTTTGATGGTAGAGTTATAAAAGTTCGTGTTGATGATGTAGTATTACCAAATGGAGCAATGAGTAAACGTGAAATTGTAAATCACCCTGGTGCAGTTGCTATTATTGCTATTACTGATGAGGGGAAAATCGTGCTTGTTGAGCAGTATCGTAAAGCGCTTGAAAAGGCGATTATAGAAATTCCGGCCGGCAAGTTAGAACCTGGTGAAAAACCTGAGGTGACAGCAGTTCGTGAATTAGAAGAGGAAACAGGATATGTATGTGAAAATATGGAGCTTATTACTTCTTTCTATACATCTCCAGGATTTGCAGATGAAATTTTATATGTATATAAAGCGACAGGTTTGACGAAAAAAGAAAATAAAGCCGAGTTAGATGAAGATGAATTTGTGGAATTGATGGAAGTATCGTTAGAAGAAGCGATTATTCTTATGAAAGATCTTCGTATTCATGATGCGAAGACGATGTTTGCAGTACAATATTTACAACTACAAAAATAAACACTCGCCAAAGGCGAGTGTTTTTTAATTGATTTTTGCGTATACGCGTGCATCACGTAAGCTACCATCTGGTGCTATGAAATCATTTTCCATTGTACCTTCTAGAATAAATTCTAAACGTTCTGCTAGGTTACATGCATTTGCATTTGTTGCATCAGTACGAATTTCAATTCTTCTAGCACTTAGCTTATCAAAGGCAAATTGAATGGCACCTTTAATGGCTTCAGTCATATAGCCTTGTTTTGTATAAGCGCTATGCAGCCAGAAGTGAAGTGAAAACTTTGGAATATCCCAGTTTTCAGGCTTGAGCGTTATAGCTCCGATGAATGTACCAGATACTTTATCGTATAAGTGAAAATCAAGTGTTTCACGAAGTAAAAACTGCCCGTGAGCGTTACGAACGATTTCTTCAGCACTTTCTTCTGTTTCAGCGTTAATTGGCATCCACGGTACTAAGTCTTCTAGAGAAGCTTGGATTGCTTCATACACTTCTGCACCATCACCTGGAAATGGCTTACGAACTTGTAAGCGTTCAGTTTGAAATAATGTTGGAAAATCTAATAATAATGGTTTCAAGAGAAATCCCTCCTATTCTCTACTTTTTAGTTTAGCAAAGTAGAGCGGAATTTCAATGTTAATTCGTCATACTTTTTTCTTTCTTTCATACATTTTTAGTAAGAGTGTGAACGGAGGGAAGAAAAATGTGGAGAAAAACTTGGCAAGACCGTGTAATGTCTCACATACAGGAAAACTCTTCATTATATATATTTAACGCTGTTTTATTATTGATGGGAGTAATATTTGGGGCCATTCTTGTGAATAGTTTACAATTAAATCAAAAACAAGATTTATCATTTTACTTACAACGTTTTTTTGGACAAGTTTCTAAAGGAGAATTTGCTATTGCGAGCGAAATGTTTCGAGAAAGTTACTTTTCGCAATTAAAATACATTGGATTTATTTGGATTTTGGGGATTTCAATTATTGGAGTGCCACTTATTTTTATTTTATTATTTGTAAAAGGAGTAGTTGTCGGATTTACAGTAGGTTTTTTAGTCAGTCAGCATGGATGGAATGGATTATTATTAGCATTCGTTTCTGTATTGCCACAAAACCTCATTATTATCCCAGTATTTCTCGTTATGACAACAATTGCCGCAAGCTTTTCCTTACGCATGATTAGGCATCAATTTATCAGGAAAATAACCGAGCCATTATTACCATTATTAATTCGTTATACATGCTTCTTTCTTGTAATTGGAGCGGTGTTAGCTCTTGCTTCTAGTGTAGAAGCTTATGCATCACCAGTTTTAATGAAAGAAGTCGTTGAGGCTATTAATAAACAATAAATACTTTTTGAGAATAATTATCAATTTGTTTTTATTGTTTTTCTTTTGACAGAAGCCCTTCTTCTGATATAATGGTGTAAGAGTGGCGAGGAGGGAGTAGTACCGAATGGAAGAGAGAATTGAACGAATTAAGAAGCAATTACATGCAGCGAGCTACAAATTAACACCGCAACGTGAAGCAACAGTTCGTGTGCTGCTAGAAAATGAAGAAGATCATTTAAGCGCAGAAGATGTTTACCTCCTTGTAAAAGAAAAGTCGCCAGAGATCGGATTAGCAACCGTCTATCGAACTTTAGAACTATTATCTGAGTTAAAAGTTGTCGATAAGATTAACTTCGGAGACGGTGTTTCACGCTATGACTTACGCCAAGAAGGTGCGCAGCGTTTTCACCATCATTTGATTTGTACACAATGTGGTGCTGTACAAGAAATACAAGAAGATTTACTTGGTGAAGTGGAAAGGAAAGTAGAACGTGACTGGAGCTTTAAGGTGAAAGATCATCGTTTAACATTCCATGGGATTTGTAAAAATTGTCAAGAAAATGAAACGGATGAAAAATAACCTTTTCCTATTTATCTAGGAAGAGGTTTTTTATTTGAATAAGGTATAAATTGGTGAAAGCTTGGCATATGTTGTAATAACTTATATTTTGGAGGAATTTACAATGCGCCGAGCTTTAAAATTAACTTTTGATGGGATAAAAGTATTTTTATTATTTACAAGTTGTACGATTTTGTTTTATTTCGCTATACTATGGATAAATGAAGAATATGAAAGCTATCATCGTTATGAAAAACCAAAAGAAGAGACTGTAGAAAAAGTATCAGGGAATGAAGAGCCGGCAAAGGATGCTTTCGTAAATAGAATGATGTTTTTCTATGAAAATGGGGAGTAGTGTAGATTGGAAGATCAATTAAAAGATTTTATTCATTATATGGTTGTCGAAAAAGGGCTAGCGAAAAATACAGTAGTATCTTATGAACGTGATTTAAAAAGTTATGTAAAGTATTTGCAAAATGTAGAACAGGCGAAAAGCTTTCATGAAGTGACACGCTTGCACATTGTTAATTTTCTGCAGCACTTAAAAGAAAACGGAAAATCTTCGAAAACATTAGCACGTCATATTGCATCGATTCGTTCGTTTCACCAATTCTTACTTCGTGAACGAGCGGTAGAGCACGACCCATCCGTACATATTGAAACGCCGCAAGGAGAACGGAAATTACCGAAAGTACTATCAATCGATGAAGTAGAGGCGTTACTTCAGACGCCAAAAATGACGAGTGCTTTTGGGGTTCGTGACAAAGCGATGCTAGAGTTACTTTATGCAACAGGACTTCGTGTTTCGGAATTAATTGCCTTAAATTTAGAAGATGTACATTTAACGATGGGATTTGTTCGTTGCATAGGGAAAGGGAATAAAGAAAGAATTATTCCACTAGGAAGTTTAGCGACGGAAGCGATTCAAAAGTATATTGAAAAGGGAAGAAGAGAATTGATGGGTAAAAAAGTAGTAGATGCACTCTTTTTAAACCATCATGGGAATCGATTATCAAGACAAGGATTTTGGAAAATTTTAAAACGATTGGCGAAAGAAGCAAATATTGAAAAAGAGCTTACACCACATACGTTGCGCCATTCTTTTGCTACGCATTTATTAGAAAATGGAGCAGACTTGCGTGCTGTGCAAGAAATGCTAGGACATGCAGATATTTCAACGACGCAAATTTATACGCATGTTTCAAAAGCTAGATTAAAAGATGTATATAAACAGTTTCATCCGAGAGCATAGTTACTATGCTCTTTTTTTCATAGATTCAAAAGGCTATAGTACTTCACAAAAACTTCACAAACATTTCGTACATTGTTTTCAGCAGAAGACTAGAATATTACAATGTATTTCCTCTATACTAAATAAGGTATGAAGGAGGAAATGATGATGAAAAAACTTATTATGACTTTATTTATCGCGATGCTAGCATTGGCTGGCTGTAATACAAACAAAGAAGAACCAAAAAAAGAACAGAAACTAGAAGCTGTAAAAGTAGCAGTTCAAACAAATCCGAAAGAAATTAAACCTGGTGAAAAAACAGAAGTACAAGCACTTGTTACACAAGGAAAAGAAAAAGTAACAGATGCTGATGATGTAAAGTTTGAAGTTTGGAAATATGGCGACGAAAAGCACGAGATGTTAGATGGGAAGCATAAAGGAAAAGGTGTTTATGCAGTAGAGAAAACGTTCGAGACGGATGGAGTATACCATATTATCGCTCACACAAATGCACGTGAAATGCATGTTATGCCAGAAGTAAAAGTGGCTGTAGGAAATGCGAAAGTAGAAGATGCGAAAAAAGAAAATAGTAATCACGGTGCAGGGCATGGCGATCATAAAAGCGATACGATGATCCACCTTATGGCTGGTGATATAAAAGCAAATGCAGAATCAACTATGAAAGTTCATTTAAAACAAAAAGAAGAAGCGTTAACTGGTGCTGAAGTACAACTTGAGATTTGGAAAGATGGTGTTGAAAAACATGAATTTATTCCAGCAAAAGAAGGAAATAAAGGAGAGTATGAAACGAAACATACTTTCAAAGAAAACGGTGCTTACAAAGTGAAAGTTCATGTTAAAAAAGGCGAACTACATGAACATAAAGAAGAAACAGTAGAAGTAAAATAAAAAGCAGCTCTTTAGAGCTGCTTTTTATTTTTATCACGTTATTTGCGGGCAGATTAAAGTTTCGCTTTATATGAAGAAATAAATCATAAAATAATTAGCACTTCTTCGCATAATGGATTACAATAGAAGTGTGAATAAAATAAGAAATTCTACGAAAATGTATTAAAAAGAAAGCGTAAACATGTTATGATATCAATATCAGATGTCTGACATCTGACTTAGAAAAAACTAGAAATGTTTTTGAGTCGTTTCCAGTAAAACAAAATAGGTTAGAAATTGATTTAAAGAAGTACTGTTTGCCAGTGAGAACGAAAGATAATTCTTATGAATAACAGTTTCACTTTATAGCGTTTTGAACATACTACAAGAAGTAGAACTGAACTTATAGGAGGTCGCAGTTATGAATAAATATAAACGTATATTCCTAGTCGTAATGGACTCTGTAGGAATCGGCGAAGCACCGGATGCTGAGCAATTTGGTGATTTAGGTTCTGACACAATTGGTCACATTGCTGAACATATGAATGGATTACAAATGCCAAATATGGTGAAGTTAGGTCTTGGTAACATTCGTGAAATGAAAGGTATCTCTAAAGTAGAAAAACCGCTTGGATATTATACAAAAATGCAAGAGAAATCTACTGGTAAAGATACAATGACAGGGCACTGGGAAATTATGGGTCTTTACATTGATACACCATTCCAAGTGTTCCCTGAAGGATTCCCAAAAGAATTACTTGATGAATTAGAAGAAAAAACAGGTCGTAAAATTATCGGTAATAAACCAGCTTCTGGAACTGAGATTCTTGATGAGCTTGGTCAAGAACAAATGGAAACAGGTTCTTTAATCGTTTACACTTCTGCTGATAGCGTATTACAAATCGCAGCACACGAAGAAGTAGTGCCACTTGAAGAGTTATATAAAATTTGTAAAATTGCACGTGAATTAACGTTAGATGAAAAGTACATGGTAGGTCGTGTTATCGCTCGTCCATTCGTTGGAGAACCAGGGAAATTCACACGTACACCAAACCGTCATGATTATGCGTTAAAACCATTTGGCCGCACGGTAATGAATGAATTAAAAGATAGTGACTACGATGTGATTGCTATCGGTAAAATCTCTGACATATATGATGGTGAAGGGGTAACTGAATCACTTCGTACGAAGTCTAACATGGATGGAATGGATAAGCTTGTAGATACATTAAACATGGACTTTACAGGTCTTAGCTTCTTAAACTTAGTTGACTTTGATGCATTATTCGGTCACCGCCGTGATCCACAAGGATATGGAGAAGCACTGCAAGACTATGATGCACGTCTTCCAGAAGTATTCGAAAAACTAAAAGAAGATGATTTATTATTAATTACAGCAGACCATGGTAATGATCCAGTACATCCTGGTACTGATCATACACGTGAATATGTACCGTTATTAGCATATAGCCCAAGCATGAAAGAAGGCGGACAAGAATTAGCACTTCGTCAAACATTTGCTGATATTGGTGCAACGGTAGCAGAAAACTTCGGCGTGAAAATGCCAGAACACGGAACAAGCTTCTTAAACGAGCTAAAGAAATAGGGGGATAAACAAATGAATCGTGAACTTATTACAAAATCAGCTTCATACTTAAAAGAGAAATTTCAAGAAACGCCACAAGTAGGACTAATCCTTGGATCTGGACTAGGTGTATTAGCAGATGAAATCGAGAACGCAGTAACAGTACCTTACAGTGAAATCCCTGAATTCCCAGTATCAACTGTAGAAGGTCATGCAGGTCAACTAGTATTCGGTACACTTCAAGGTGTAACAGTAGTAGCAATGCAAGGACGTTTCCACTTCTATGAAGGATACGACATGCAAAAAGTAACATTCCCAGTTCGTGTTATGAAAGAACTAGGTGTAGAAACAGTTGTTGTAACAAATGCAGCTGGTGGTGTAAATACATCATTTGAGCCAGGCGATCTTATGTTAATTTCAGACCACATTAACTTCATGGGTACAAATCCATTAATCGGACCGAATGATTCTGAAATGGGGGTACGTTTCCCTGATATGTCTACATCATATACACCAGAACTTCGTGAAATGGCGAAACAAGTTGCAGCGGACTTAAATATTAAAGTACAAGAAGGTGTATACGTTGGAATGACAGGTCCTGTATATGAAACACCTGCTGAAATTCGTATGCTTCGTACACTAGGCGGAGATGCAGTTGGTATGTCAACAGTACCAGAAGTAATTGTAGCGCGTCATGCTGGTATGAAAGTACTTGGTATTTCTTGTATTTCAAATATGGCAGCTGGTATTTTAGATCAGCCACTTCACCACGATGAAGTAATTGAAACGACAGAACGTGTTAAAGCTAACTTCTTAGCATTAGTAAAAGCAATCGTAAAACAAATGAAGGGGTGACCTCACAATGAGAATGGTGGACCTAATTGCAAAAAAACGTGACGGACATGCATTAACGACAGAAGAAATTAACTTTATTGTTGAAGGATATACGAATGGTGATATTCCTGATTATCAAGTAAGTTCACTTGCAATGGCAATTTTCTTCCAAGATATGAACGATCAAGAACGTGCTGATTTAACGATGGCAATGGTAAATAGCGGTGATACAATCGACTTATCAGCTATTGAAGGGGTAAAAGTAGATAAGCACTCAACAGGTGGTGTTGGTGATACAACAACACTTGTGTTAGGTCCATTAGTAGCCGCTTTAGGTGTACCGGTTGCAAAAATGTCTGGACGTGGTTTAGGACATACTGGTGGTACAATTGATAAATTAGAAGCAGTTCCAGGATTCCATGTTGAAATCGAAAATGATGAATTCATGCGTCTTGTAAATGAAAACAAAATCGCTGTTATTGGTCAAAGTGGAAACTTAACACCTGCCGATAAAAAGTTATACGCACTTCGTGATGTAACGGCAACAGTAAACTCTATTCCGCTTATTGCAAGCTCGATTATGAGTAAAAAAATTGCTGCTGGTGCAGATGCAATTGTTCTTGATGTAAAAACTGGAGCAGGTGCATTTATGAAAACAGATGAAGATGCAAAACGTTTAGCAGAAGCAATGGTGCGCATTGGTAATAACGTTGGTCGTAATACGATGGCTGTTATTTCTGATATGAGTCAACCACTTGGTGAGGCGATTGGTAACGCACTTGAAGTACAAGAAGCAATTGATACATTACAAGGTAAAGGACCGAAAGATTTAGAAGAGTTATGTTTAACGCTTGGAAGTCAAATGGTATACCTTGCTGGACAAGCTTCATCTTTAGAAGATGCACGTGAGAAATTAATTGAAGTAATGAACAACGGTAAAGCGCTAGAATCATTTAAAACGTTCTTATCAGCGCAAGGCGGCGATGCTTCTGTTGTTGATGATCCTACTAAATTACCACAAGCACAGTTTAAAATTGAAGTAGAAGCGAAGGAAGACGGTTATGTATCAGAAATCGTTGCAGATGAAATTGGAACAGCAGCAATGCTTTTAGGAGCAGGACGTGCGACGAAGGAATCTGAAATTGATTTAGCAGTTGGCTTAATGCTTCGCAAAAAAGTAGGGGACAGCGTGAAAAAAGGTGAATCCCTTGTTACAATTTACGCAAACCGTGAAAATGTGGAAGATGTAAAAGCAAAAATTTATGAGAACATGAAGATCGCTAACGAACATGTAGATGCACCAACATTAGTGCACGGCATCGTTACTGAATAATAAAAAAGGGCCAAGGAGTATTTCTCCTTGGCTTTTTTTGCTATTTTTTGTTTATAATAATAATGGGTGAAATTATGATTAGAATTTGTGCAATAACAAAAACAGATGAAGTATTATATGATGTTTCGCTAGAAGAAACAACGAAAGACCATATTGTATGGTATTGGCTAGATTTATATAAGCCAACGAAAGAAGAGTATACATACATTTTGCAAGATTATTTTAAGTTCCATCCCCTTGCAATTGAAGACTGTATAGAATATGTACAGAGGCCAAAAGTTGATTTTTATGATGGATATAACTTTTTAGTTCTTCATGCATTTGGTGAGGATGGATTAGAACCGCACGAAATCGATTTATTTATTAGTGATCGTTTTATTGTTTCTTTCCACTTTTCTCATAACAATGCAATCGAAAGAGTATGGAAAACACTTGGAGAAAAGAAGCGTATTAAAAATAGTCCTTTACACGTAGCTCATACAATTATCGACCAAATTGTAGATGACTATTTTGCGCCTGTATATTACATTGAGGATCATTTAAATGCAATTGATGATAATTTAACGGGTGAGACAGCGGGAAGTGTATTAGAAGAAGTATTTGATATACGTGCAGATTTATCGAAGCTAAGGCGCACAATCATTCCGATGCGTGATTTATTGTATCGTATTTTAAATTCGACTCGTTTTTACGGTATAAGTGATCATGAGATTTACTTTAAAGATATACATGACCATTTGCTTAAACTAACAGAAATGATTGAGGCAAGCCGGGAGTTAACGGCAGATATTCGAGATAGCTATTTTTCATTAAACTCACATCATATGAATAACATTATGAAAACATTAACTGTATTCTCGACTATTTTCATGCCATTAACATTTATTGCGGGAGTATACGGAATGAACTTTACGCATATGCCGGAGCTTGGTGGACAATATAGTTATTTTGTTTGTCTACTTCTAATGGCGCTAATTGGCGGTGGCATGATGGCTTGGTTTTATAAAAAAGGATGGTTTAAGTAAAAAAACACCGAGGAATTTTCCTCGGTGTTTTTACTTAACCAATAGCATGTAATACAAACATGGCTAAGAATAAGCATGTAACGATATACATAGACGGTGCGACTTCTTTACGCTTTCCAAGAGCAACTTTTAAGATAGGATAAGCAATAAATCCGAACGCAATGCCATCAGCGATACTATATGTGAGCGGGATCATGACGATAATTAAGAACGCTGGAAATCCTTCTGAAAAATCGTTCAGAGGAATTTGCTGAATGCTTGTAATCATCAGGCCGCCAATAATAATTAAGATTGGTGCAATGGCACTATCAGGAATTAGTTTCACAAACGGAAGTGCAAACAGTGATGCAAAGAATAACAACCCTGTAACGATAGACGTCAGACCTGTCTTTCCGCCTGCAGTAATACCTGCGGCACTCTCTACGGTTGATACGGTAGGGCTTGTGCCAAATAGACCACATGTCATTGCTGAAATTGCATTGGCTTGGTAAGCACGTGGGAATTTACGGTCATCTTCTAATAAACCGTGCAGTAGTCCCATGTTCTCAAAAATAAGCACCATGCTTAAGGAGAATGTTGCAATCCAAAACGGTAAGGAAGAAAGTTTGCCAAATGACATAGCTCCAAACACATCACCGTAATTAGCGAATGAGAATGAACTATTTCCGATTTGACTTGTATCAACAAGACCAAATAGCCATGCAATACCAGTTCCTATTGCAATCGTCCATAAAAAGCTTCCACGTACGTTACGAATAAATAGTACAAGTGCAACGATAAGAGTAAGTAGTGTCGCAAGAACGACAGGGTTACTTAATTTACCCATTGCAACAGCAGTATTTGGATTCGAAACGACTAAACCACCTTTTTGCAATCCGATAAATGCTAAAAATAATCCGATGCCGACAGTAATAGCTTCCTTTAATGACTTTGGAATCGATACTGAAAGCACGCGAGCGATTGGTGTAAACGCAGCAATTGCAAAAATAATACCAGAGATGAAGACAGCTGCTAATGCTTCCTGCCAAGCTAATCCGAGCGTATGCACAGCAGTGTACGTGAAGAATGCATTTACGCCCATACCAGGGACAAGAATAGCAGGTGCATTTGCCCAAAATGCCATGAGCAGACATCCGACAAATGAACTGAAAACAGTTGCTAAAATTCCAGCTTCAAGAGGAATGCCAGCATCCGATAAAATGGATGCATTTACAATCATAATATATACGATCGTGAAAAATGACGTAACTCCAGCTAAAACTTCTTGTTTTGGTGATGTTTCGTGTAAACCTAATTTAAATGTTCTTTCAAGTATTCCTTTCATGTTAAACCTTCTTTTTCATATCCCTCTCCCACCCGTGATATCTCTTTCGTAAGAGCTCACCGTCCTTTATTATATCAGAACATCATGTTTTTACAACAAGGAAAATGATAACGTTTACTTATAAAAGAAATTATTTATAAATACGTAAAAATAGCTCGTATTGTTGAAATGATTTCTAATTCTCCTGATTGAATGGGCGGAGCTGCTTGCGCATGTAAAGTAGCATAGGACGTCACTTCCCGTGGTAATTGGGCAGATTCTTCAACGAATGAGAGTGGAACTGGATTAATGTTTAAATTGTATGTACTCGCAATAGCACGAGCTTTTTCTACCGCTTGTTGCAGAGCTTGAATGAGAGCTTGCTCATAATATTTATTTGGATGAGATATTCGAAAACGTAATCCTTTTGCTAAGTTTGCTCCATTTGAAACGGCTATATCATATACTTCCCCTGCTTTTTGTACATTTAAAACGGTAATTTCATACAAATGTTCTACACGATATCCTTGTAATAATGCTTTATCATTTACATATTCGTACTGGGGCGTAATCGTATATGAAATGGTTTCTATATTTTTGTCGGCAATACCTAGTTGTTTTAGTGCATCCAATAATTGTTTTGATTGCACTGCATTTTCTTCTTGCGCTTGTTTCACATTTTTATTATCAGTTCTAATGCCAAGTGTTAATATAACAACATTGGGTTTTGCTTTGACAACGCCTTCACCTTGTACAGTAATAGTCGCTTCTTTACCAGTAGTAGCTGTGCGTACGTTGTGTAAATAAGGATTCATTCCACCTTGCATCTTCCATCACCATCCTTATTTATATGTATATGTGTGAACAAAAAAGAAATTTATATGAAAAAAGTTACATAAATGAGAATGTTGAGGGAAGAAAGCATATACAACATAGGTATTTATAGATTATAATATGTGTAAATATGATAAAAAAGGGACGAGGCTAGTGAACGAAAAAAGAGAAACACTGATTTTAGAGTTATCCGGATCATTCCGAAAGATGATACGTTTATTACAAAATGATATTAATACACGTTTTGCAGAACATATGCCATACAATGAATTTTCTGTATTACGCGCGTTATTTTTAAACAGTCCACAGATGGCTTCGCAAATTGCGAGTGAAGTAAACGTAACCTCC
This sequence comes from Bacillus sp. FSL M8-0063, assembly GCF_038005545.1. Classification (NCBI taxonomy): domain Bacteria; kingdom Bacillati; phylum Bacillota; class Bacilli; order Caryophanales; family Bacillaceae; genus Bacillus; species Bacillus sp. FSL M8-0063. The sequence continues at coordinate 3,634,408 of NZ_JBBOTJ010000001.1, read as the reverse complement.
AGTCATATTACAGCTGTTACTGATCGTCTCGTACGAAAAGGGTTTGTAGAAAGAAAGCGTTCAAATTCAGACCGTCGTATCGTGTACCTAGAAATTACAGAACACGGAAGAGAAGTAACTGAAAAACTTGAAGCTGTGCGTAAAGAATATTATAAAGAGAGATTTAAAGGTTGGAGCGACCAAGAAATCGAAATGGTTTTAGATTTATTTGGCCGCGTATTATAATAAATGAGGATAGGAAGCGAAAGCTTTCCTATCCTTTTTCTTTTGAATAAAAACATTTTGAAACTCCAATACTTTAATTAAAAAGAATCGGAGTGAAAAATTATGAAACGTATTTGTACGCTTTTCATTATGATTGGAAGTTTTTTCTGCTTTAATCAATTCGCGGATGCCGCAACGCCTCTTCAAGTCGTTCAGAAAGAATTACAACATATTTCAAATAAGCAACCTGTTTTATATTCAAAATTATGGATTCGTTCAATGCAGAATGCTATTTTATTTCATCATAGTGATAACATTCGGCATGAAGATACGATAAGCAATGTGACAAAGTCTTCTCTTATAAAAGTAAAACAGCTTCCACTTCAGAAAGCATCGCAGTATATCCCGAGATTATCGCAATATATTTCTAAGTTTGAAGCTCAGAATGTGCAAGTGTACTATGTTGCAGCTCGTTATGAAGTGAAAAAAGAAAATCCGTATCAGTTAAATGGAATGAATTATTTTATGCAAGTGTTTATTCAACAAGGGGGGGAATGGCGAATTGCTGAAAGCATAGTTGCTCCAACAGATCAAATCGTGGCAAATGGTGACGGTTTTGGAACGAAGCAAGAAAAAGAGTATGGGAAAAGAAGAGAGAATGTGAAATAACCTCCTCATCGAGAGGAGGTTATTTCATTTGAAATTCCAAGAGACTTTCCATTTTAATATTTTAGGTAGGAAGAAATACGTAATTAAACTAGTCGCTAAAAATCCGATGTAAAAGCTGGACAATGACTGCGCGCGACTTAGCATTAAACCTCCAGCGATCCCACCAAAGAAAATCGCACAAGCTAAAACTACTTTTTGTAGTTTCGGATATAATAAGTAGTTACCATTTCGCTCATTGACTGAACGGGCATATAAATATATACCGAGTGGTAATAAAATAATGATCTGTGCGATAGGTCCAAGCAATGTTTTTGCCGGGGGAATCTTTGTAAAGTTTGGTTCGTTATGACGCACTCCATTTAAATCAGTATAAGCGTTTTGAGGATCGTAATTAAAGCTAATAGTAAACCCTTCTGCTGGACTAGAAATACGTATGTTTTCCATCAGATCATGTATAAGGCCATTGCCCTCATGAAATTCAGTGTTTGAGTGAACAGCAATGACTCCTGAGATAAGTGATGGAAGTAAAACTGGGAAGATTAATATAGCTGTAGTGAGAAATCCTTGCGATATAATATTCCCTGTAATTGTACCTACACATAAGGTAAGTGTATAAATAGCAATTAATACAATTAACATGTATATAAAGTAACTATGAAAGGGGGAGAATACTTGATATTTATTATGAAAAGTCAACTTTTTCATAATAGCAAATAGTCCCCAGTTTAAAATGACAACAGCGGCGATATTACAGATTCCAAACAACCACTTTGTTATATAGAGGTGTGAACGTTTAAATGGCATAGACCATAACAAGTCGCTAGAGTTATTTTGTCTTTCCCATCCAATTAACTTACAAGCTAGAACGATCAGTACGCTACCTAACAGCATGACAGAATCTAGAAGTGTTAAATCAAAGTGATAGTGATATATAGAGTTCCACTTTTTATTGTCATTTAGAAATTGTTGCTGTTGAATAGAAGTCATATAGTATTTATATGACAAAGTATAGAAGCTGACGAGCCAAAATAACCATACAACATATTTACTTTGTTGATACGTTCTTAGCCACAATGCTTTTTGAAACATAGGATCTCTCCTTTAAAAAACTTTATAATTTGTTAGGCGTGATAATACAACATAAGTAATGATTCCAGCGAGAAACAAACTGATATAGTAGCTAGGTAAGAAAAGAAATTGATTTATTTTATAGCCACCTAGTAATGCAAAGTAGAGGGTTGTCCCCCATATCCATATTCGTAAATGCTTTTGGAAAATAAATATCTTTTGAGTGTTTTCATTTGGTGATTTTGTATATAAATATGCGCCAAGTAGTAAGTAAAATATTGTATAAAAAATCGGGACCAATATGGATTTAGCTGAATAATATCTATAAGATGCTGGATCTCTTAAAGTGTTTGGATCGTTTTCTTTTTTACGTGATTTTGGATCATAATCGTAATAAATAGAAAAATTATATATTGGTGCAACAATATTTGTTTTATTATTTATTTCAGAAAGACTTTCATATAAGTGAGAGTTTCTATTATTTTGAGCATCTAAATGATTTATTGTAAAATTGTACAGCAGTGAAATAAATGTAAGACCCATTAGTAACCAAGGAATACAAAAAACAACTTGTGAAACAACGCTTCCAGTAAAGGCACCGATACATAATGCAGCTGTATATACTGCAACATATGAAACAATTGCATAAAGAAAGTATCGATGAAATGTCCCGAATGATTGATAATCAAAATGAATCGTTGTTCTATAAATAACGTACATAAGCCCCCAGTTTACAAGGAGAGACCCAATAATCCAAAATGAACCGAAAGCCCATTTAGATAAGAAAACATCTTTTCTTTTAAATGGCATTGTTAAAAGTAGTGCATTAGACTGGCTGCTACGTTCCCACCCTATTAATAGACAAGCAATAGAAATAATAAGGATAGTTATCCAAAAACTATTACCTGTATTTGACCAAAAAGCATAATCATAATAGAACGTTCCCTTTTCATGTAATTTATAATAATTAGCAAGTTGTTGCTGAGCTGCTTTATAGTATCCGAAAGATAGAAGATAAAGTGTATAAAAGAAGAACAGTAACACAGCATATTTCCCGCGCTTCCAATTCCACATCCATAACGCCTTATGAAACATACCCATCCTCCTCCAGTGTCGTAACGAAGACATCTTCAAGTGACATTGTTAATTCTTCAATGAGTATAGGTTGTTCTTTATAAAACTTCTCCAGTGTTGTAGCCACATTTCCCTCAATTAAGATTGTATATACTTTTCCTGTTTGATTTAATATTTTAATATTGCTTAAGTTTTCTAGTTTTTGAGGTAATGAACGTTCGTAAGCAACTTGGATTTTAGCAAATCGTGATTTTGCATCGTCTAGTGATGTAATAGACGAGATAGTATGGCCTTTTAATATAATGATTGTATCTGCAATTTGTTCCACTTCATCTAAATGGTGAGTTGAGATGAAAATGGTAATCTCTTTTTCTGCAACTTCTCCAACGAGAAACTGTAAAATCTGTCTTTTAACGATAGGATCAAGTCCGTTTGTCGGTTCATCTAAAATGATATATTCTGCTTTTGTAGAAACGGCTAAAATGATGGCAAGGAGTGCTTTCATTCCTTTTGAATAGCTACGAATTCGTTTGTTTGGTAAGTTAAAACGTTCTAACAGTTCATAGAAATATGCTTCATCAAATGCGGTATAAACTTCTTTATAAAACTTTACAATTTCTTTTACCGTATATCCGTTCAGTATGTTAGTAGAATCCGGAACATATACGATTTTTTGCTTTATTTCAGGACACTGATGAATGTTTGTATCTTCATATGTAACAGTCCCGGCATCAGGGTCTAAAATACCGACCATCGTTCGTAATAAAGTTGTTTTCCCCACACCGTTTCTTCCGAGTAATCCGATGATACTTCCTCTTTGTAATGTGAAAGAAACATCATCTAAAATTGTTTGATTATCAATTGTTTTCTTCAAGCTTGTCACTTTCAGCATCCGCATTTCCTCCAATCTCTTTGTAGTATGAATCTATCCAATCATGAATTTTATCTTTCGTAACACCAAGATAAGAGGCTTCTAATAGTAATTGATGAAATTGCTTTTCAACCATAGCGATTTTCCTTTCGTCTAATGTTGGGGTAATCGATTGGGATACAAATGTTCCTTTTCCTCGTAATGTTTCAATAATCCCTTGTCGCTCTAACTCTTGGTACGCTTTACTTACTGTGTTTGGATTTATAACGAGTAAAGAAGCGAGTTCGCGTACAGAAGGAAGTTTATCACTTGGAGCTAACATGTTCTTCAATACGAGTTCTTTTATATTTTGAACAATTTGTTCCCATATCGGAGTGTTGCTTCTTGGATCAAGTTGAATATGCAAGAGCAATGTCTCCTTTCTGGCGTGTATTAAGTGTACTACTGTGTGTAATACACTTAATACAATATAGGTGATGAATGTATTTGTCAACTGAAAATATTAGAAAAATATGGTATTAAAAAATAATAAATTGGAAAAAATAGATCTGATATAGAATGGAGGGTTAGTCATGAAGCGAGTTTTTGGAATACTTGTTTGTTTCATGTTATTGCTTTCTGGTACTTCAGTTAGTTTCGCACAATCTGAGAAGACAAAGCAGGAGAAAACAGAAGAAACAGCGCCGAAGTTAGCGGAACAAGCGTCATCAGCAATTGTAATTGAACAAGATACAGGTAAAGTTTTGTTTGACAAAAATCCAAATGAGAAGTTACCACCTGCTAGTATGACGAAGATTATGACAATGCTATTAATTATGGAACAAGTTGAAAAAGGAAAACTAAAACTGACCGATAAAGTTAGAGCAAGTGAGCATGCAGCTTCAATGGGTGGATCACAAATCTTTTTAGAGCCTGGAGAAGAGATGACTGTAAATGAAATGCTAAAAGGTATTGCAATTGCATCTGGAAATGATGCGTCTGTTGCAGTAGCGGAGCATATCGCGGGTTCAGAAGAAGGTTTTGTAAATATGATGAACAAAAAAGCGAAAGATTTAGGACTGAAAAATACTCATTTTCAAAACCCAACAGGTCTTCCGGCTAAAGACCATTATTCCACAGCAAATGATATGGCTATAATGGCAAAAGAATTGATGAAGTACCCACTTATTCGCAAATATACAGGTAAATACGAAGACTATTTACGTGAAGATACGGATAAGAAGTTTTGGCTCGTGAATACGAATAAGTTAGTACGTTTTTATCCTGGAGTAGATGGTGTGAAAACGGGCTTTACGACAGAAGCAAAATATTGTTTAACAGCATCGGCTGAAAAGAATGGGATGCGTGTTATTTCAGTTGTTATGGGAGCACCTACATCGAAAGAACGGAACAACCAAGTAACAAAGCTTCTTGACTACGCATTTGGACAATATATGACAAAAAAAATGTATACACGCGGCGAAAAAATTAAGACTGTACAAGTAGGAAAAGGGAAAAAAGAAAAAGTAGATTTAGTTGCGTCAGACAATGTGTCTCTTCTTATGAAGAAGGGCGAAAATATGGATAAAGTAAAGCAAGAAGTAATTGCTGAAAAGAAAGTGAAAGCGCCGATTAAAAAAGGTGACGCGCTTGGTACACTAGTTATTAAAAAAGATAAAGATGTTTTATTAAAACAAACAATTGTAGCAAAAGAAGATGTTGCTGCAGCGAGCTGGTGGGAGTTATTTAAAAGAAGTTTTGGGATGTTTTCAACATCAAAATAGCGGCAAACATTTTGCCGCTTTTCTATTCGTATGAAAGTAAATAATTGCTGAATCGTTTCACTTTATGGCGAAATAGTTCTTCTTTTGTCAGTAGGAAGGATTCTTATGTTGTATCACGAAAATCTTTATGTATGTAAATGAGTAAAGTTTGAGCATAAGGAGGAAATCGTGTGAGTCTTTCCATGCAATTAGAAGTAAAACGTGACGTCCTATGTGTGAGACTAGCGGGTGAATTAGATCATCATACTGCTGAAGAGTTGCGAACGAAAGTAACAGATATGATTGAGACACATGGTGTTCATCATATTGTTTTGAGCCTAGAGAACTTATCGTTTATGGATAGTTCTGGTTTAGGTGTTATATTAGGCCGATATAAGCATGTAAAGGGATTAGGTGGAGAAATGGTTGTTTGTGCAATTTCACCGCCTGTTAAACGTTTATTTGAAATGTCGGGCTTATTTAAAATTGTTCGTTTAGAAGAAAGTGAAGCGCATGCGCTCGCGACGTTGGGGGTGGCATAAATGAGAAATGAAATGAACCTTCAATTTTCAGCATTAAGTCAAAATGAATCGTTCGCTCGCGTTACAGTAGCTGCATTCATTGCGCAACTAGACCCAACGATGGAAGAACTTACGGAGATTAAAACAGTTGTGTCAGAAGCAGTTACGAATGCAATTATTCATGGGTACGAAGGAAATGCAGAAGGTGTTGTTTATATTTCTGTAATTTTGGAAGAAGCAATGGTGAAACTCACGATTCGAGATGAAGGGATTGGCATCTTTGATTTAGATGAAGCAAGGCAACCCCTGTTTACAACTAAACCTGAATTAGAGCGTTCCGGAATGGGATTTACTATCATGGAAAATTTTATGGATGAAGTAGAAGTTATTTCAAACGAATCTTTCGGGACAACAATCCATTTGACAAAATACTTATCAAATAGTAACGCTCTATGCAATTAAGGAGAATAGCCTATGGACATAGAGGTCAAAAATGAGAAGAAGAAACCTCAGTTAAAGGACCACGAGCTAAAAGCGTTAATTCAACAAAGTCAAGATGGAGATCAGCAAGCGAGAGATACAATCGTTCAAAGTAATATGCGTCTCGTATGGTCGGTTGTGCAGCGTTTTCTTAATCGAGGATACGAACCAGACGATTTATTTCAAATTGGATGTATTGGGCTCTTAAAATCGGTAGATAAATTTGATTTATCTTTCGACGTGAAATTTTCAACATATGCAGTTCCAATGATTATTGGAGAAATACAACGATTTTTACGTGATGATGGATCAGTGAAAGTAAGTAGATCTTTAAAAGAAACAGGAAATAAAATACGAAAGATGAGAGACGAGCTTTCGAAAGAATTTGGAAGAGCGCCAACAATTAATGAAGTAGCCGAAGCGTTAGAACTAACGCCAGAGGAAGTGGTTCTGGCGCAAGAAGCGAGTCGAGCTCCTTCATCCATACATGAAACGGTGTATGAAAACGATGGAGATCCAATCACTATTTTAGATCAAATTGCCGATCAATCTGAAACGAAATGGTTCGATAAAATTGCTTTAAAAGAAGCAATTAGAGAATTAGATGATCGAGAACGTTTAATTGTGTATTTACGCTACTATAAAGATCAAACCCAATCGGAAGTAGCGGAACGAATAGGCATTTCGCAAGTACAAGTTTCAAGACTTGAAAAGAAAATATTAAAACAGATGAAAGATCGAATAGATGAATAGCTATCTATTCGATTTTTTTTTGATTTTAAATAGGAGGAGATTGTAAACTTTCGTAAAAATTGACAGAATTTATTGATAATTCGGTTAATTTAAAATATAATCCAAGTATGAACTTGTCACAAAGGGGGAAGAAAATATGGAAACGAGGCAACAATGGGGAACGAGGGCTGGATTTATTTTCGCAGCGGTCGGCTCTGCCGTTGGATTAGGAAACATATGGCGTTTTCCTTATACAGCGTATGAAAATGGGGGAGGCGCATTCTTTTTACCGTACTTATTCGCATTATTAACGACTGGTATTTCATTATTGGCGTTTGAATTTGCTCTTGGGCATCGTCACCGTGGTTCCGCGCCACTTACGTTCTTCCGTATTAGTCCGCGTGCTGAATTCATCGGATGGTGGCAAATGTGTGTAACATTTATCGTTTCAACATATTATGCAGTAATTATTGCTTGGTCTATTTCATATACGTACTTTGCAATTACTGGAGCATGGGGGAAAGACACGCAATCATTTTTATTTAAAGAGTACTTACATGTTGCAGATAAGCCAGGGCAGTTTGGGGGGCTTGTGCCGGAAGTATTGATTCCATTAGCTCTCGTTTGGATTATTGTGCTTGGTGTTGCATTCAAAAGAGTTAAAAAAGGAATCGAAGTGGTTAACCGCATTTTCATTCCTTTACTAGTTGTTATGTTCCTTATTATCGTAGTTCGTGCAGTGACGATGGAAGGTGCGATGCAAGGATTAGATGCATTCTTCAAACCAGATTGGAGTCGTATTTTTGATGGGAAGGTATGGCTTGCTGCTTATGGTCAAATTTTCTTTAGCTTATCTTTAGCATTTGGAATTATGATTACGTATTCTAGTTATTTACCGAAAAACTCAGATACAACAAATAATGCCTTTATTACTGGCTTTGCAAACTCAGGATTTGAATTATTAGCAGGGATTGGGGTCTTTGCAGCGCTTGGATTTATGGCAAACAATATGGGAGTACCAGTTGATAAAGTAGCAAGTGCTGGTGTAGGACTTGCATTCGTAGTATTCCCGCAAATTATTAATGAATTACCGATGTCACCATTATTTGGCGTATTGTTTTTCTTATCATTAACGGTTGCCGGAATTACATCCCTCATTTCGCTTGCGGAAGTATGTTTTGCGGCCGTATCTGAAAAGTTCAGCTTAAGCCGCCAAAAAACAATTGGAATTATGGGAACGCTTCTCGTACTAGTGTCTCTTGTTTTTGCAACACGTGGTGGGCTTATGTTCCTAGATGTTGTTGATTATTTCGCTAATAACTTCGGGTTAATTTCAATTGCATTAGTGGAAGTAGTTACGATAGGGCTCATTCTACGCCGTTTACCAGTTTATCAAAATCACGCAAACTTCGTATCTGATATTAAGTTAGGGACGTTTTGGAGAGTGAGTTTACTCGTTATTACCCCGCTTATGTTAGGATACATGTTAATTGATGGGACAATCCAAAATATTAAAAAGAACTACGGAGATTATCCAACGGAGTTTGTCGTAACATATGGTTGGTCAATTGCAGCAGCGTTCCTTATCGTTGCACTAATCATTAGTATAAAGAAATGGAATGCACAAATACATTCAGATTCTGCTAAGCTTGAAAAAGAATGGAAAGATCGGGGTGTTTCATAATGAGCGGATCAGCGATTATGATGATGGTTATTGGTATGGTAGTCATTTGGGGAGGACTCGCATTAAGTATTGCAAATTTATTTAAGAAAAAGGCATAAACTAAAAAACATCTGTACCGAAACGGTACAGATGTTTTTTTATGAAAAAATTGTATTAGAAAAAAATTCAATAACCATACTACAACTACGAGGAAGAGTGAAGAGGTGAATGGAAATTGGAACAAACAATTTATATTAAAATGCGTAATCGATTAAAAGTTTCTCCTACGTATGAAGTGAAACTGGGTGATGTCGCTCAACTTGCCGGAGATGCTATGGTAGTTGAATTATTACAGAATGAGGTAGTTTACAAAATAACAGCGCATGATAAGACGCATGTTGTAATTGATGTTATGAAAATTATTGAGATTATTCAACAAAAAGCGGCTCATATACAAATTAATTTACTCGGTTCTGGACAAACTCTTGTTGAAATTATATATGAAAAAAAGAAAGTACATCCGATTTTCTTCGGACTTGTATGGTTGTTACTTTTTATTGGAGCGGCTCTTGCGATCATTTATTTCCATGAAGATGTAAGTATGCAACAAGTACACCAGCGGTTATATTACATGATTACGGGAGAATTTAAGGCACAGCCACTTCTATTTCAAATTCCTTATTCAGTAGGTCTTGGGTTAGGCATGGTTTTATTTTTTAATCATGTATTTCAAAAGCGAATTAATGAAGAGCCGAGTCCGTTAGAAGTGGAGATGTTCCAATACCAGCAGTCACTTGACCAATATGTAATTGTTCATGAAAACAAGGACAATATGAAACAACTTGCCGATGATTGAGTCTGGGCTTGTTATTTTAATTGGTTTAGCGGGAGGAATTGCAGTAGGTAGCGGATATGTCGCATTTTTAGCTGTACTTGGTATAATCCCCCGACTAGCTCAATTAACGAGAAGTGGAAAGCACATTCAATATTTTGAGTGGGCAGTTATTGCAGGTACGTTAACAGGAGCTTGGTGTAGTTTGAAAAACATTACATTTCAAACATCGCAATATTGGCTTGTTATACTAGGACTATTTTGTGGCACATTCATTGGAATGCTTGCAGCCGCATTAACAGAAGTGTTAAATGTTTTACCTATTTTAGCGAAACGAGTAGGGGTAGAAGGGAAAATTGTTGTTTTACTCGTTGCTCTTGTACTTGGCAAAGTAATAGGCTCATTGTTTCACTGGATTTATTTCGTAAAGTAGGAGGCAATATATAAATGACAGGGCGAAAACTAAAGGATGATTACATAAATAAAGTGAAGGAGTACCATCCAAAACCAAACTATTTCCTAAATTGTGTCAAGGCATTTCTTGTAGGTGGATTCATTTGTACTGTCGGAGAAGTATTAATGAAATTTTATATACATTATTTTCATTTCAGTGAACAAGAGGCAGGAAATCCGACAGTTGCAACGCTTGTATTACTATCGGCGATTTTAACAGGTTGTGGTGTATATGATAAAATCGGTCAATTTGCTGGAGCGGGATCGGCCGTACCTGTTACAGGATTTGCGAATTCTATGGCGAGCGCTGCGCTAGAACATAAGAGTGAAGGAATTGTGCTTGGGGTTGCTACAAATATGTTTAAGCTAGCGGGAAGTGTTATCGTTTTTGGGGTCGTTGGTGCATACGTTATTGGATTAATAAGATATACTTTTAACATTTTTATGTCTTAAAGGAGGGGCTAGTATGAGGTTGACTGGAAAACAAACGTGGGTATTTCAAAATGATATTTATGTGAATGCAACCGGTACTGCTGTTGGTCCAAAAGAAGCTGAAGGCCCTCTTGGGAAGGATTTTGATATTTCATATGATGATTTACATTGCGGAGAGGAAAACTGGGAACTTGCTGAACGAAGATTAATGTCAGATTCAATTCAACAAGTCTTGCAAAAAGGAAATGTAAAAACATCACAAATCGACTTTTTTTTAGCGGGTGATTTATTAAATCAAACAGTGACAGCAAATTATGTTGCACGTAATTGGGGGATTCCCTTTTTAGGGATGTTTAGCGCTTGTGCAACCTCGATGGAGACTTTAGCGGTTGGATCAGCCTTTATAGATGGTGGATTCGCAAATCGTGTTTTAGCGACGGTAAGTAGTCATAATGCAACGGCTGAAAGACAGTTCCGTTATCCAACAGAGTATGGGGGACAGAAACCAGGAACAGCAAATTCCACTGTTACAGGTGCGGGATCCATATTAATTAGTAAAGAAAAAAGTGCAATTAAAATTACGGCAGCTACGATTGGGAAAGTGCAAGATTTAGGGATTGCGAATCCTTTAGATATGGGGTCGGCGATGGCACCTGCTGCTGCTCATACAATTCAACAACATTTTGAAGATTTGAAGAGGAGTGCAGCAGATTATGATTTGATTGTTACCGGTGATTTATCAGCTATTGGGACACCAATCGCAAAACAACTGTTACTGGAAGAAGGTTATGATCTTGGGCATATATATAATGATTGCGGATTAATGATTTATGATTCCGGTCAAGAAGAAGTATTTGCCGGTGGTAGTGGTTGTGCTTGTTCAGCTGTTGTCACATATGGTCATTTATTAAGCGAGATGCAAAAAGGGAATTTACAACGAATTTTTGTCGTTGCTACTGGCGCGTTATTAAGTCCGATGATGATGCAGCAGAAAGAAACCATTCCAACAATTGCACATGGTGTCGTATTTGAGAGAGTGAAGGGAGAGTGAATTGTGGATTTTATATATGCATTTCTTGTAGGAGGCGCCATTTGTGTAATTGGACAGGTATTGTTAGATTTCGCAAAGTTAACACCAGCCCATTTAATGGCTACCTTTGTAGTTATAGGAGCAGTTTTAGATGGATTCGGATTGTACGATAAGCTTATAAAGTTTGCTGGTGCTGGTGCGACAGTTCCTATTACAAGTTTTGGACATTCACTATTACATGGGGCAATGCATGCGGCAGAAAAACACGGATATATTGGGATTGGTATGGGTATGTTTAGTTTAACGTCTGCAGGCATTTCTGCAGCGATATTATTTTCATTTTTTGTAGCACTTATATGTAAACCGAAAGGATAAATCAAATGAGACGAAGGGTTGTTTTGGTCACAGATGGGGATGAATATGCAAAGCGGACAATTGAGCTTTTAACGAAGGAATTTGGGGGAAGGTGTATTTCAGCATCACAAAGTAATCCAACCAAATTGACAGGGAAGAAAGTTGTTGAGCTTATTATGCAAACGCCATATGACCCTGTATTTGTCATGTTTGATGACAGTGGATTTATTGGAGAAGGATCTGGTGAAAAGGCTTTAAAATATGTAGCCACACATAAACAAATTGATGTACTGGGGATTTTGGCAGTAGCGTCTAACACACATCATTGGGAATGGGCACGTGTAGATGTCAGTGTAGATCGGAACGGGAATTTAACCGAATACGGTGTTGATAAATTTGGACTTCCAGATGGTGAAATTGGCAGAATTAGCGGAGATACAATTTATTGTTTAGATGATCTGAATGTTCCTGTCATTGTGGGAGTTGGTGATATTGGTAAGATGTGTGGAAACGATGAATGGGAGAGAGGATCACCTATTACTAGAAAAGCGATTCAATTAATTTTGGAAAGGAGTGGTTTTTATGACGAAACCTAAAAAAGTGGAAATCCCTATTTCATCTTTCATAAGTGATAATGAAAATTACTTAAAGCAAACAGCTGGACTGGGTGTTACATACGACGTTGGCATTCGTAAATTTCAAATTTTGAATAAAGAAATTGGTGTGTTATTTGTAAATGGACTTTGTGATACAAATTATATTATCCCTATTTTAGAAGAAGCGGTGGATACAAATGAGATAAGGGATGTAGAAGAAGATACAGTGAAGCTTTTAGAGAATCGTTTAATCCATCAACAAGTAAGCAAAGTGAAAACGATGGATGAGGTAATGCTTCAAGTATTATCGGGACTCATCGTTATATTTGTGGAAGGTGAAACGGAAGCGTTCGCAATAGATGTTCGTAGTTATCCGGGCCGGACGCCGACAGAACCAGATACAGAAAAGGTAGTACGTGGTGCAAGGGACGGATTTGTTGAAAATATCGTTGTAAATACAGCGTTAATTCGTAGAAGGATACGTGACCCACGTCTTCGAAATGAAATGATTCGAGTAGGAGATAGATCACAAACGGATGTTTGTATTACATATGTACAAGATGTTGCAAATCCGGATTTAGTTAAAATTATAAAACAAGAATTAAATAACATTGAAGTAGACGGGATTACGATGGCGGATAAAACGATAGAGGAATTTGTAGTTAAACAAGGCTATAATCCCTTCCCGCTTATTCGATATACAGAAAGACCAGATGTAGCAGCAAATCATCTATTAGAAGGACATGTGTTAGTACTCGTTGACACATCGCCAAGTGCTATGATTACACCGACAACATATTTTCATCATTTACAGCATGCAGAAGAGTTTAGGCAAAATCCAGCTGTAGGTACATTTTTACGTTGGGTACGTTTTTTAGGTGTTATATTTTCACTGTTCTTATTGCCATTTTGGTTAGTGTTTGTTTTTGATCCAACTCTTTTACCGGAAAGTCTTGCTTTCATTGGACCGAACAAGATGACGCATTTACCAATTTTATTACAAATTTTGATGGCCGAAATCGGACTCGAATTTTTAAGGATGGCTGCCATTCATACACCGACATCATTGTCGTCTGCAGCAGGATTAATTTCTGCCATATTAATTGGTCAAATTGCCATTGATGTAGGTTTGTTTGTACCAGAAGTAATTTTATACGTAGCAGTTTCTATGATTGGAGCATATGCAACACCGAGTTATGAATTAGGGCTTGGGAATAAAGTCGGAAAGCTATTTGTCATTATTTTGACAGGTATATTTCATGAAATGGGATTTGTAGTTGGAATGACGATATTGATTTTATTTTTAACGTCTATAAAAAGTTTACAAACACCGTATTTATGGCCGTTTTTACCATTTGATTGGGGAGCGTTAACAAAAATTCTACTCCGTCCAACGATGTCTAGTTTAAAAGTGCGCCCAAGTATTGTAAAACCTCAAAATGTAAGAAGGCAAAAATAAGCAGGATTAATCTCCTGCTTATTTTTTATCGAAAATTTATTGTTTTTTAACAAAAATCAAACATTTTTTGTGTACACTTAGAGTAGATATTGTGTATGGAAGGGGAAGAGGACATGATTAAATTATTTGTAAGTGATTTAGATGATACGCTCGTTTACAATGTGAATCATATGCAAAAAGAAGATGAACGTGCACTTTGTTGGTTAGCTGAAAAAGGGACAAATATTTGTTTTGCCTCTGGCCGCTTTACTCATCGAATTGATGAAGTCGTAAATAGGTTTGCATTCCCGTATTACACAACTAGTTTAAATGGAGCAACGATGTTACTGCCGGATGGAAAAATATTTCATGAATCAAGTTTTGAAGATGGGATTGCCCAGGAAATATATCGATATATCCATAAAAAGAGACTAGCAGATATTGTTTGTGCAAATGAGCAACGGTATACAAAAAGAAAGAATGAACATCATCATACTTTTGAAACGTATATGGGCGTGCATATTGCTGAAATAGAAGCATTAGAAGAGGAATTTGGTAAGACTGTACATCCTGCGAAATTGTTTGTTTTTGGGGAAGAAGAGACAATTGCAGCATTAGATCAAGAGTTACGAGATACATTTCAGAGCGAAGCGGAAGTTTTTATGTCGGGTAAACGCTATGTTGACATTATGCCAAGGGGAGTAAGTAAAGGGAGTGCTTTAAGGCGACTAATGGAACATTTACAAATTGAAGCAAATGAAATTGCATGCATTGGCGATTCTTTCAATGATATTTCTATGTTTGAAGTAACTCCGCATTCATTTACTCTACATCATGCTCATCCATATGTGAAGGAGAAGGCAAATCATATTGTTCGTTCGGTCGAAGAAGCTGTTATGAAATTGCCATTACTTGTATAAAAAAAGAAGCTCGTCACTGACGAGCTTCTTTTTACTTGAATAACGATTTAACAAAATCAATGATACTTGAGAAAAAATCTTTAACTTTATCTAGGAAACCTTGCCCTTCTTCAGATCCTAAAAAGGCAGAAACGTGTTCTTTTGCTTTATTTAACTGACTGCCAACTTGATTCCAATCGATATTAAGATTTTTCATTTTATCAAATAGCGCAACTAAGTTATCTAACTGTTCATCCGTTAATGTAATGCCAAGTTGATCCGCAATTTTTTGAATTAATGAACGTAAATCTTCAGTCGTTTTTGGCTGTTCTTTGGCAATTTCTTCTTTAATTTTTGCAACAAGTTGAACTGCTTTTTCTTCACCAATTTTATCGCCGAGCTGGGCTGTTTGCACCATTTCTTCATTGGCTACTTTTTTTACTTCCTCAGGAATTGCTTTGTTCGATGTTGTTTCATAGGCTTTCATTAAACCGGTTAAAGCAGCAGTTCCTGAAACTTTAAATGGTGCAGTAATTTGAATTTCTGCATCTTTCACACCTGCTGTAATAAGTGCGTTTGTGTACATTGCATCTGTTATCGAATTAATGTTTTTTGAACGTACAATGAGACCAGACCCTGGTTTTGTGTATGTAATCATAGAAGAGGAAATTGCTCTCGTACCAATTTGCGCTTTTGGAACAATCCCTTCTAGAAATTTATGTTCTTCCGCATTAGACACAGTAATGATTGTAGCATCCTTTGGTGCTTTCATTTCTTTTAACAGATCTTGTTTTTGTTGTTCAGACAAGTTTTCTCCTAGTGTAACAATTGATTCTCCTTCGATGATGTCTGCAAACGAAGCTGTTGGCATCATAAATACCGTTACAGCCAATAGCAGAGCTAGTAATTTCGTTTTCACGAAAAATCGCTCCCTTTCTCTTTCTAAAATTTTCGGGCAACACAGTTATTATAGTATATATTTCTTATTTGTCACCTAGCTTTTTCCACATTTCGAAAAAGAAGTATCTAGATTGTCGGATTCTTTTTGTTTCTAGTCATGAATGTGGTAATATAGTGCTGAGATAGTTGAAAGGAGACATATACGTATGAAAACTTTAGGATACATATTAATGGAAAATGGTGAAAAAATCGATTTAGAATTTTTCCCAGAAGAGGCACCAAAAACAGTAGAAAACTTTAAAAAATTAGCAGAGCAAGGATTTTATGATGGTGTGACATTCCACCGCGTTATTCCTGGCTTCGTAAGTCAAGGTGGAGATCCAACAGGAACAGGTGCAGGTGGCCCAGGTTACTCTATCCCATGTGAAACTGATGGAAATCCTCATAGACATCTTGTAGGTTCACTTTCTATGGCTCATGCTGGCCGTAATACAGGCGGTAGCCAATTCTTTGTTGTTCATGAGCCACAACCGCATTTAGATGGTGTACATACTGTATTCGGTAAAGCAACAAGCGGTATTGAAACAGTATTAAACATGCGTCAAGGCGATGTAATGAAAGAAGTTAAAGTTTGGGAAGAATAAGTTAATGGGAAAAGAGAGCTATGGCTCTCTTTTTTGTTTTTTTAATAGGAATGGGTATTTCGTTTGCAGTACATGATACAAGTAGTACTATATTGAAGCGAAAATATGGCGCCTATAAGAACAAAATTTTAACAAATTACATAGAATACATTAAATTACATGTTTCAAGAAATATTTTTATTACATTAATTTTGCTAGAATTCATTTGCGCTCAGGTGATGAATATTGAAGTGGTAATGAGCGGTGGATGTTTCTTTTTGCTTTCATATAACAGCGTTTCTTCTTTAATCTACTTAGAAAAAATAGTACTGAAACATATATTTGACTTTCTTCTTTTCGCTTTGTATGATTATCAAGTTGTTTTAGGCCCTTCTCACTCTGTTGAAAATATTGTAAAATGAATGTGATATGAAAAGAGTGGTTGAGGGGATTAATAGTTTGTAACTTTTGTAAGAAGGGATAAGGGTTATGTTAATTCGTTTTAAAAAAAGTTATGAAAAGATTGCAATGGGGCTTCTTTCATTTATGCCAACTGAAAAAGATGTAAAAACATTACAATTGACTATGAAAGATTATGAAGCAAAGGATGATTGGCAATTGTATTTGTGGAAACAAAACGAAGATTTTGTTGGGATAATGGGGATTGTAAAAAAAGAGAATCAAGTGTTGGAAATTCAGCATTTGAGTGTGAACCCGTCTCACCGTCATATGGGTATTGGGACGAAGATGGTTCAAGAGTTAAAGAGTAAATTTCTTGAGTTTACAATTTGCGGAAATGAGCAAACAGCAAGTTTTTGCAAAAAGTGTAAAGGGCTAGAACAAAATATACATTCGTGAAAGCAGAGATAAGTAGTTTATTATCTCTGCTTTCTTTTTTGTAATTGTTCGTTTCGTTCAGCGATGACCTCTGTTCGATCACGTAATGTGTGCTTATGTATTATATATTCATTAGAAGTAGCATTCACGTCTTTCCAAGGAAGGTTTTGTTTCTGACATAATTCCATGCAGTGCTTTTCTAATGCTGTATCCGATAATGGTAAAAATAACGGTGTAAAACTCTCTTCTTTCTGTATAGATTGCAATCTATCCTGGAGTAAGCATAGAAGTTGTGTCTGATTTATTCCTAAACGTAGTAAAGGTGCACTGTTTATTTCTAAAATCTTTATGGCGCTTTTCATCATTTTCTCTGCGCCATTCCAGTTAGAGCGTCTTTGATGGTATAAAGAAACTGCAATTTGAATAAGACCGACTAAATAATTATCACGATTTTCTCTCGGTTTTGTTTTCCAATATTCTTCCAGTATCTCGTGGCATTCAAAATAATCATAATCTCCGTGAAAATGAATTAAAAATTGGATGTATTCGGTAGGATACATTTTCTTCACCCCTGTTTAACGGTTATAAATACAAGTTTATCATAGAAATATAAACAATAAACGACTAGGGAATTTTCCCTAGCCGTTATTGTTCATATTAGCAGAAGCAAGCTGCCCCTACAATAATTAGTAAAATAAACAATACAACAAGTAATGCGAACCCACCGCTAAAACCGCAATCAACGTGACCCATAGTTTTTTGACCTCCTACATTGTTCTTACTACACTGTTATCATATGAAGCGGTGGGCATGATGACATAGGCATAGGTCTATTTTTAATTAAATTTCTTAAAAAGGTTGGATAGAACATGAGTATGCTCTATACTTATGTTGTTATAGAAAAAATGTGGTGGGATGCTTTGTGCAGTATAATTTTAAAGTAGAGGCTTTTGAAGGGCCTTTAGATTTATTGTTACATTTAATACATCGTTATGAAATTGACATATATAATATTCCTGTAGCGGAAATTACAGAGCAATATTTATCTTATGTTCATACGATGAAAGAACTACAATTAGATGTTGCAAGTGAGTATTTAGTAATGGCTGCGACTTTATTACAAATTAAAAGTAAAATGTTGTTGCCGAAACATGAAGAAGATGTACTTGATAACGGTGATGACTTTATAGATGATCCTCGTCAAGAATTGATGGAGAGGTTAATTGAATATAAGAAATATAAGCAAGTTGCTACTGAGCTAAAAGAAAGAGAACAAGAAAGAGCACAGCTATATACACGTCCGCCAATTGATTTTACATCGTTGCAACAAGAAGAGGAGACAAACTTGCCTCTTGATGTTACGTTATATGATATGCTAGCGGCATTTCAAAAATTAATGCGCCGTAAAAAAGCAAAGAAACCTGTAACAACACGTATTACTCGTCAAGAAATACCAATTGAAAAGCGCATGATTGATATTTTAAAACAGTTAGAAATACAAGGTGGTCGTCAAAGTTTTTATGATTTGTTTGTTGATGATGAACGGGAAATAATGGTTGTAACATTTTTAGCGGTTCTTGAGCTTATGAAAAATCAACAAATCATAATTGAACAGGAACATAATTTTGATGAAATTTTCGTATCAAGCTCTACTAAATCTGCATAGAGTTAGTATGGAAAATGGGATGGAAATAATATATCTCATGCTAGGTTTGAATGTATCGTTTGGAACAAGAGAAAAAATATTGAACCGAACGCATTGATTGTGATTCGGTTTTTTGATGTGTATTTTTATGGAGAAAATTGGAGGAAGGAGCTCGTAAAATGGATAGAAGAGAACAGAAATCAATCATTGAAGGGCTTTTATTTGTTTCTGGTGATGAAGGGATTTATCCAGAACAAATAGCGAAAGTGCTTGAAATTGAAGGAAATGAAGTAATCGATATTTTAGAAGAAATGCAAAAAGAATGTGAAGGTGCACACCGCGGTTTGCAAATTGTACAGTATGCAAAAGTATATCGTTTTGCTACAAAGAAAGAACATGCTTCGTACTATCAAAAATTAATAGATATCCCAACAGCTGCTTCACTTTCTCAGGCTGCTTTAGAAACGTTAGCGATTGTGGCATATCGTCAACCTATTACAAGGACTGAAATGGAAGAGATTAGAGGGGTGAAAACCGATAAGGCGTTACAAACGTTAGTTTCACACTTACTTATAAAAGAAATGGGAAGAGCAGAAGGTCCAGGGCGTCCTATTTTATATGGAACAACGAAAGAATTTTTGGATACATTTGGATTGAAAACATTAGATGATTTACCGGCACTTTCTGAAGAGAATGAACAAATGAATGAAGCAGATTTATTCTTTGGTTCTTTACAGGAGATATCGAAATAAAAGCTTAGCATTTTGCTAAGCTTTTTTTGTATATCAATTATATACCGTGCCATACTAATTGAAAAAAGGAGACGAGTTATGAGAAGTATGCGAAGTATTTTATTGTTAGTTTCTGTTTTGTTATGCTTTTCTTTAAATAGTGCATCGGCCAAAAGATATATGATGTCTATTCATACCGCGTCTCCTTTACATATGCAGCGGCAACATTTTGGTAAAATGAAAGTGAGTTTTTTAAAAGTTGGGCAAGGTGATGCGACACTTATTACATTGCCAAATGGACAAACGATGTTAATTGATGGGGGACCTTATGAAGCAGGTGAGGTTATCATTCAAAAACTAATCGAAAAAGGGATTAACCATTTAGATGCTATCGTCAGTACGCATCCTGATATGGATCACATTGGAGGACTCATTCCGATTGTAGAGCAAATGCCGGTAGCACTTATATTAGATAGTGGAAAAACATATAGTTCTTTTACGTATCACACATACCGGAATCATATTAAAAAAAGAGGAATTCCTTTCGTTTCAGTAAAAGAGGGACAATACATACCGCTAGATCCGCATGTTTCCATACAAGTATTAAACAATGGGAAATCAAAAGATGAAAATAATGAATCTTCAATTGTGTTAAAGGTACGATACGGAAAAGCGGATTTTTTACTAATGGGTGATGCTGATGTGCGGACGGAAACTGAAATATTAAAGCAATTTGATGTACATGCAGATGTGTTAAAGGTGGGACATCATGGCTCCTATACTTCAACAAATGAAATGTTTATAAAGAAAGTAGAACCGCAGTTTGCAATTCTTTCATATGGAAGCAGAAATCCGTATGGACATCCGCATCAAAGTGTAGTGAGACGCTTAAAACAGCATGGTATAATGATATATGGAACAAACAAACGTACAGTAGAAATGGAAACAGACGGCGAGCATATTACAATAGGCTCTAGTGGATTAATGCCATTACTTAAGTGAGTAATATGATAGGGGATATTCTCCCTTTTTGGAAAACTGAATAACATATATTATAATTGCAAGAGACGTACTAAGTTTCCTTTTTGTTAAACAAAGAGGAAATTTCATTCGAATGTATAGACAACTACTCGTGCATATATTAAGATGGAATTAGGCGAATAAGGTAATAATAACAAGTAGGTATTTCATGGGAAAGGATCGATGAAAATGAAAACGCAAGTTGTCATCAATGCCAAAATTTATACAGGTCAAGAAGTAGTGGAAAACGGATTTATTCGTTACGCAGAAACAATTAAAGAAATTGGTTTGATGGCTCAATATGTATCACAAGAAAATGAAGCGGTTTTAGATGCGGCAGGGAAGATTGTGATTCCAGGTATGATTGATGTTCATATTCATGGTGGGTACGATATTGATGCGATGGATGCAAATAGCGATGGATTAGTAACTCTAGGTAAAGAAATGTTAAAAGAAGGAGTTACAACTTACTTTCCAACAACAATGACACAAGCTCCAGAAGCAATCGAAGCGGCACTACATGCTGCGAAGGAAGCGAAAGAAAAAGGAGCACATTTCGAATATATTCACTTAGAAGGACCGTATGTTTCAAAAAAACGTGCAGGTGCACAACCACTTGAACATATTGTTCCTGCGAATATTGAACAATTTAAACAATGGCAGGAAGCAAGCGGGAATCTAATTAAATTAGTAACATATGCACCTGAAGAAGAAGGTGCGTTAGAATTTGAGCAGTATCTTGCTGAAACTGGTGTTGTTGGCACAATGGGGCATACAGATGCAATTGATGCGCAACTAAAAAATAGAAACATTACACATGCAACGCATTTATACAATCAAATGCGTGGATTACATCACCGTGAACCAGGAGTTGTTGGTCATGTGTTATTAAATCCAGATGTAATGGTTGAAGTAATTACAGATGGTATTCATATTGACCCTGATATGGTGAAATTAGCATATAAATTAAAAGGACCGAAAAAAGTAAGTGTTATTACTGACGCAATGCGTGCAAAAGGTCTTGAAGATGGATTATATGAGCTTGGCGGACAGCCAGTACATGTAAAAGATGGTAGTGCTCGATTAGAAGATGGAACGTTAGCTGGCAGTATTCTAAAAATGGATCAAGCTTTCCGAAATGTAATTGAATTTACAGGTTGTTCAATCGAAGATGCAGTACTGATGACATCAGTTAACCAAGCAGAAGAGTTTGGATTAAATCATAAAGGTGCATTAGTGGTAGGAAAAGATGCAGACTTTGTTGTGATGAATGAAGATTTACATGTATATGATACGGTTCGTTTAGGAATTCATATGAAGGAAGGGAAGTAATTAAATGAATATTCTTGTTGTAAAAACTCCAGAAGAACTAGCAGAAGCAGGTTATAAATTAATTGAAGAAGTTGTAAACACAAAAGAAAATCCAACATTAGGAATGGCTACAGGAAGCTCTCCATTAGGTATTTATGCAGAAATGCGAAAAAATAAACTTGATACAAGCCGTGTAACCACTGTAAACTTAGATGAGTACGTAAATTTACCACATGAAGATAAAAACAGCTATCACTATTTCATGCAAGAACAGTTGTTTGATCATCTTCCATTTAAACAAACTTATGTACCAAACGGGATGGCAAGTGATTTAGAGGAAGAGTGCAAACGTTACGAGGGCATTCTAGCTGCTAACCCAGTTGACCTACAGATTCTTGGAATCGGTGAAAACGGTCACATCGGATTTAACGAACCAGGAACACTGTTTAATTCTCCAACAAACATTGTTGAATTAACAGAGTCTACACGCCAAGCAAACCTTCGCTTCTTCGAAAAAGAAGAAGATGTGCCAACTCATGCGATTACAATGGGGATTGGAAGCATTATGAAAGCGAAACAAATTCTACTTGTTGCTATGGGTTCTAAAAAGGCAGAAGCTGTGAAAGAATTATTACAAGGTGAATATAGTGAAGCGTGTCCTGCTACAGTTTTACAACGTCATCCGAATGTAACCGTAATCGCTGATCAAGAAGCTCTATCTTTATGCAGTGAGGCGATTGCTGATGAACATCGACAAGTATTCACCATTTCCGATCTATTATCAGATTCAAGAGTGGGTGAAACAGCTAATTGAGGACGGCGAATGGAAGCCGGGAGATAAAATCCCATCTGAGAATGAACTTTGCGATAAGTTCGAAGTGAGTCGTATGACAATCAGACAGGCGATTAATAATTTAGTGGAACAAGGTTATTTATATCGGAAACGTGGAATCGGTACGTTTGTCCAACTTCCGAAAGTGGAACAAAAATTGCAAGGAATGACGGGATTCACAGAAGATATGATTTCTCGTGGGATGAACCCAAGTAGTCAATTACTTAGTTTCCGCCTAGTTCCAGCTACTGCAAAAATAGCAGACCGGTTGAGAATACAGGAGGGAGAGTCGGTTTATGAAGTGAGGCGTATACGCTTAGCTGATGATGAACCGATTGCTTTTGAGACGACATATTTGTCGCCAGCTCTTGTAAAAGATATTAACGAAGAAATATTGCAACAATCTTTATATGAACATTTAGAGAAAAAACTGGGCTTTAAACTTGTTAGCGCTACTCAATCAATTGAAGCTTCAATTGCAACGGATAATGAAGCTGAACATCTGCATATTCCTAAAAAGGCGCCAGTGCTTGTAATGCGTCAATGGTCATATTCAGAAGGTGAAGTACCGTTAGAGTATGTGAAATGTATTTATCGTGGGGATCGTTATAAGTTTATTACAAACATCGCACGTAACAAATAATATATTTCAGTTTGTGAAGTACAGTTAATGTCAAATTGTTTAACATGTAAAGAAAAAATACGACTCATCCTTATAAGGAGTGAGTCGTATTTTTATTATGAGCAATTACGTGGTTAACAGCATCTTTAACTGTATTTACTACATAGTGAGCGTGTTCTTTTACTGCGTCATCTGCTTGAAACATAGCAAAACTGTGAGGAGTTAAAGAAAACATCGGGATATCATTATAAGAATCCCCTATGCAAGCAACTTCCTCTGGTTGTAGTTGAAACTCTTTTAATAAAACAGAAATAGCAGCCCCTTTACTAATATTAGGTGGCATTACATCTAAACATTGTTCTGCTGAAATGAATGTACTAACTTTTCCGTGGAATTGTTCATCAATTTTTTTCTGAAGGAGTTGTAAGCTTTCCTTTGTTCCACCGACAGAGATTTTATTTGGAAAAATTGTATCATCAATTTTCTGTAATAGACGCGGTTCTTCAACAGAAGTCATCGTTACTTGTTGTTCAAGTTCATGAATAAATGGTGTTTTCTCTTCAATGTAATAATTATGCTCATCACTTACATAACGAAAATAAGGATCTTCATTTGTCATTGCTAACAGATCAGGTAGAATACTCGAATCGAATGTTGCGGATAATAGTTGCTTGTTTTCATGTGTGTACACGAAAACACCATTTACACTAATACGATGGAAATTTGTATTTACAGCTTTCATTAAGTCTGCAATTTCATTATCCAGTCGGCCAGAAGCGAAACAAAGAATAACATTTTGCTCAGCAAGACTACGAAGTGCTACAATATCCTGTTCGTCAATTAACCCTCCGTGTTGCATCATTGTACCATCGATATCACTTACAAACATTTTAATCATGTTGTTATCCCCTTTCTATGTACAGTTGCTCTTACATTATACGCATCATATATAAACATGTCTAAAAAACGAATTTTTATGAAATGGTAGATGTTTTATATTGACGACAAAGAAGAATGTTCTGTAACATAAAAGCAGGCTATTTAAGTACGAGGGTGGTGTTATATGAGTAATTATCTAGAAATTAAAAAAGTTTTAAATAATAATGTCATCATTGCTAGCCATCCTGAACATGAGGAAGTAGTAGTGATCGGTAAAGGAATTGGATTTGGGAAAAAAGCGAAAGACATATTGGAGCAAGAACAAATTGAAAAAATGTTTGTTTTAAAAAATGAACGTGATCGTGAACAATACAAACTGTTAGTGCCGCATGTGAGTGAAAAATTAATCGAATTAATGAATGATATTATGTTCTACATTCAAGAAAAAGCAAAATCACCATTGAATGAACATATTCATATCGCTTTAACAGATCATATTTCTTTTGCGATTAAGCGGTTAAAACAAGGACTTACAATTGATAATCCTTTTTTAGTTGAAACGAAAATGCTCTATCCAGAGGAATATGAAATTGCTGAAGGTGTTGTAGACCTTTTAAATTCTCGTTTGCAAATTACATTGCCAGAAGGAGAAATTGGTTTTATTGCACTCCATATTTACAGTTCACTTACAAATTCAGATTTATCTTCAGTTAATCAAAACTCCCGTCTCATTGCACATCTTGTATCTTTAATTGAGACAAACTTACAAATTACATTAGACCAAGAAAGTATCCACTACTTACGCCTTATTCGTCATTTACAATATGCTATTGAACGGGTGAAAAAAGGGGAGAAAGTAGAGGAATCACAAAGTTTTGCTGATTTATTAAAGGCGGAATATCCCGTCTGTTATAATTTAGCTTGGAAGCTAGTTAAGGTCATGCAAAAAGAATTGCAACTTCCTGTGTATGAAGCAGAGAGCATATATTTAACGATGCACCTGCAGCGCTTAGTGAAAGCAGAGCATGTGTAAAAAGACATATATTTTTGTCTAAAATGAAAACGTTAAAAAAAATCATTGAATCGCTTACAATAGTTATGTATAATAACTATTGCAAAGTTATACAAATTTCGACAAACACATTAAGGTAAGTAACGAAAACGTTTGCCTTAATTATAGTGAACTTATACGTAAACCTATTTTTGACACGTGTTACTGATTCGATCAGGCATGAGTGGAGAAAAGCAAGGAATGTAAGCTAGAGAAAGGGATATACTACCCTTTGTATAGCTATCGTTCTATCTTTTTTTCCTCATGTCTTTTTGGCGTTTGTCGGAAGGTATCAATATAGATAAGAGAGGAAGGGTTTCCATGTTTAAGAAGATCTTTGGTGTTCTTCAAAAAGTCGGAAAAGCGTTAATGCTTCCAGTAGCGATTTTACCGGCAGCAGGTATTTTACTTGGATTTGGTAATGCATTTCAAAATCCACAGTTAACAAATGTTATTCCTGCTTTAAAAGCAGATTGGTTCGTAATGGTAGCAAAAATTATGGAACAATCTGGTGATATTATTTTCGCTAACCTTGCATTATTATTCGCAGTTGGGGTAGCAATTGGTTTAGCTGGTGGAGACGGAGTAGCTGGATTAGCAGCGTTCGTCGGCTACTTAATTATGAACAAAACGATGAGTGTGTTCTTAGAAGTAGATAAGCTAGTGAAAGTAACAAGTTCTGGAGCAGACCCAGTAAAAATTGGATTTACAGATCCAGCATATGCAAACGTATTAGGAATTCCAACGCTACAAACGGGAGTGTTTGGTGGTATTATCGTCGGTATAGTAGCCGCATATTGCTACAATAAATACTTCAACATTGAATTACCATCATACTTAGGTTTCTTCGCAGGTAAGCGTTTCGTACCGATCGCAACTGCAACATTCTCTTTAGTAGTAGGTATAATCATGTGTTTCATTTGGCCATACATTCAAGGTGGCTTAAATACGTTCTCACATCAAATGATTGATGCAAATAGAACATTAGCAGCATTCATATTCGGTTTAATTGAACGTTCATTAATTCCATTTGGATTACATCACATTTTCTATTCACCGTTCTGGTTCGAATTCGGTCAGTATACAAATGCAGCTGGCGAATTAATCCGTGGTGACCAAAAAATCTTTATGGCACAGTTAAAAGACGGTGTAGAAATAACAGCAGGTACATTTACAACTGGTAAGTATCCGTTCATGATGTTCGGTCTTCCAGCAGCAGCATTAGCAATGTACCATGAAGCACGTCCTGAAAATAAAAAATTAGCAGCGGGTATTTTAGGCTCTGCTGCATTAACATCTTTCTTAACAGGTATTACAGAACCACTTGAATTTTCATTCTTATTCGTAGCACCAGTACTGTTCGGAATTCACGCAGTATTCGCTGGTCTATCATTTATGACAATGCAAATTTTAGGTGTTAAAATTGGTATGACATTCTCTGGTGGTTTAATCGACTTTATGTTATTCGGTGTACTACCAGGCCGTACAGCATGGTGGTGGGTAATTATTGTTGGTCTTGTACTAGCAGTTATTTACTACTTCGGATTCCGCTTTGCAATCCGTAAATGGGATTTAAAAACACCTGGTCGTGAAGTAGCAAATGCGAATGACGGCGCAGGTAAAACAGAAGCAGGAGAACTTCCACGTGAAGTATTAGTAGCACTTGGTGGTAAAGAAAACATTGCTTCTTTAGACGCTTGTATTACTCGTTTACGTGTTCAAGTTAACGAACAAAAGAATGTAAACAAAGATCGCTTAAAAGAGCTTGGAGCAGCTGGTGTACTTGAAGTTGGAAATAACATTCAAGCTATTTTTGGACCGAAATCTGACACATTAAAATCACAAATTCATGATATTATGTCAGGTCGTACACCTCATGTTGAAAAAGAAGAGCCTGTAAAGGTAGAAGAAACTCCTAAACAAGTTGATGAAAACGAAACAATCGTATCACCAATTGAAGGGAAAATCTTATCGATTACAGAAGTACCTGATCAAGTATTCTCAGGAAAAATGATGGGAGACGGATTTGCAATCGAGCCAACAGAAGGAACAGTAGTTTCTCCAGTTAACGGTGAGATCGTCAACGTATTCCCTACAAAGCATGCAATTGGTATTCAATCTGAAGGCGGAAAAGAAATTTTAATCCACTTCGGTATTGATACTGTAAAATTAAATGGTGAAGGTTTTGAAGCACTTGTAGCACAAGGCGACAAAGTGAAACAAGGACAACCATTATTAAAAGTAGATCTTGCATTTGTAAAAGAAAATGCACCATCTATCATTACACCAATTGTCTTTACGAATTTACAACAAGGACAACAAGTCGAATTGAAAAAAGATGGAAATGTTAAGAAGGGCGAAAACGCTATTATTGACATTCAGTAGGAATTTGACGCAAAATGTTTATAATTATAATAGGCGATGTGGTTGACCGAACATCGCCTATTATATACAATAGATGATGTAGTACTCACGTCTATACAACTAAAAAAATACTGTAATTTAAAGGAGATAAATTATCATGGAAAAAATCTTTAAAGTAACTAGCGACTCAGGAATTCATGCTCGTCCAGCAACTCTACTTGTAAACACTGCAAGCAAATTTGGTTCTGACATTAACTTAGAGTATAACGGAAAAAACGTTAACTTAAAATCAATCATGGGTGTTATGTCTTTAGGCATTCAACAAAACGCAGAAATTAAAATCACTGCAAATGGTGATGATGCAGCTCAAGCACTAGCAGCTATCGAAGAAACTATGAAAAACGAAGGATTAGGAGAATAATGACTCTTAACATTCAAGGGATCGCTGCATCAAGTGGGATTGCTATTGCAAAGGCTTTCAGACTTGAGAATCCTGAATTTAACATCGAAAAGAAATCAATTACAAACGAAGCTGCTGAAATTGCACGCTTAGACGCTGCGCTTGAGAAAGCAAAAACTGAATTAGAAGCAATTAAGGACCATGCTTTTGCTGAGCTGGGTGCTGATAAAGCTGCGATCTTTGAAGCACATTTATTAGTGTTAAATGATCCAGAACTAGTAAACCCAGTAAAAGATAAAGTAAATAGTGAAAAAGTAAATGCTGAATTTGCAATGGATGAAGTTGCATCAATGTTTATTTCTATGTTTGAAAACATGGATAACGAATATATGAAAGAACGTGCTGCGGACATTCGTGACGTAACAAAACGCGTTCTTGCACATTTACTAGGAATTAACTTCTCAAACCCTGGTACAATTTCTGAAGAAGTAATCATCATTGCTGAAGATTTAACACCATCTGATACAGCTCAGTTAAACCGTAAGTATGCAAAAGGTTTTACAACTGATATCGGTGGACGTACATCTCACTCTGCAATTATGGCTCGTTCTATGGAAATTCCTGCAGTTGTTGGTACGAAAGTTGTTATGGAGAAAATCCAAAACGGCGATATCGTAATCATCGACGGTTTAGATGGAGAAGTAATTGTAAATCCATCAGAAGAAACTCTTCGTTCTTTTGAAGAAAAGAAAGCGAAATTTGAAGAGCAAAAAACTGAATGGGCAAAATTAAAAGACCAAGCTACTGTAACAAGTGATGGACATCACGTTGAGCTTGTTGCAAATATCGGAACACCAAATGATGTACAAGGTATTATCGATAATGGCGGAGAAGGCGTTGGTTTATACCGTACAGAATTCTTATACATGGGCCGTGACAATCTTCCAACAGAAGAAGAGCAGTTCGAAGCGTATAAAGCAGTTCTTGAAGGTGTAAAAGAAGGTCAACCTGTTGTTGTTCGTACACTTGACATCGGTGGAGATAAAGAGCTTCCATACTTACATTTACCAAAAGAAATGAACCCATTCTTAGGATACCGTGCAATTCGCTTATGCCTTGATGAGCAAGATGTGTTCCGTACACAACTTCGTGCATTACTTCGTGCTAGCGTATACGGTAACTTAAAAATTATGTTCCCAATGATTGCAACTCTTGATGAGTTCCGTCAAGCGAAAGCAATCTTATTAGAAGAGAAAGCGAAACTTGTAGAAGCGGGTACAACTGTTTCTGATTCTATTGAAGTGGGTATGATGGTTGAAATCCCAGCTTCAGCAGTATTAGCAGATCAATTCGCAAAAGAAGTTGATTTCTTCTCTATCGGAACAAATGACTTAATCCAATACACAATGGCTGCAGACCGTATGAACGAACAAGTAGCTTACTTATACCAACCGTATAACCCATCTATTTTACGTCTTGTAAAAATGGTTATTGATGCGGCTCATAAAGAAGGCAAATGGGCTGGTATGTGTGGTGAGATGGCGGGAGATTCACTTGCTATCCCATTATTATTAGGATTAGGTTTAGATGAGTTCAGTATGAGTGCAACATCTATTCTTCCTGCAAGAACACAACTAAGCAAGTTGTCAAAAGCAGAAATGGAAACATTAGCAGAAAAAGCACTAATGATGTCAACTGCTGAAGAAGTTGTTGAACTAGTTAAAAGCATATAATTAATAAAAAAACCTGAGTCGATTTGAAATCGGTCTCAGGTTTTTTCTATGAGAAAAGTAACTCTTATTTTCTTACTATAGAGGATAAGACACAGAACTAGATAGCGATAGCAACGATATCAGTTGGGCATACACGTAAAATACCATTAAAAGTATTACGTTGACGGTTCTTATCATCTTTGTCGTTGTCTTTATCATCTTTATCATTATTGTTACGAGCTAAAGCAGAGAAAAGAGCAACGCCGTTAGCGAAACCTTCAAAAATTACATTGTTGAAAGATCCAATACCTTTAATGCTTAAAAGAGAAAGTTCTGTTCCAACTGAAATGCTAGCAAGTACGTTACATACAGCTGGTTGTTGTGGTTTTACCTCTCTCTCTTTCTCGCGATGGTCACGATGGTCGCACTCTCTTTCACGATGATGACAGTCTCTAAAGTTATCACAGCATCCAAATGATCCAAACATAATCCTCATCACCCCCTTCACACTTATAATCTATGTAAGTTCGGTAGTTAGTGACTGGACAGAGAGTGGAATTTTTTATGGGGGATTTTCTCATTTTAAAAGACTAGCTGGGTGTTTAGTACGGAATGATGTTTAAAATAGGGGAAATATCACAAAAAAGTGTAAAGACCACCGAAATGAATGAAATAGGTAGGCTTTACACTTTTTTACTTTTATATAAAACGATGATATATACAGGGAGAGCTAAGAGTAGTGGTGCAATGGATCTTGCAGTATGTTTTTCTGCGTCTAATTGGAACGTTTCTTCTTTTGGGAATTGTAACACTGATATGTTTGTAGCATCGCCAATAAAATATAACAGTAGTACAGTTACTATGTAACTTAAAAGTGCGATAAAGCTTCCGTATGAACTCAATGAAAATCCCTCTCTTGTTATCTATTTGTTATCATTGTATCATAATTGTAACAAAAACACACGGTTATATTTCGATACTTTAACAAAATTCGACACGAAACGCCATTTATGTGTATGGGAATAGCATGAAATTTACTATCTTTTTATGTATAGATGTCGAATGATACATTGTAATATTACGGGTGTGTGACAAAAGAAAAAGAAACGAAGGTAATGAAATTACCTTCGTTTCTTTTTTATCCCGTATTAACAGCCAGTAAGCCCCTCACATTGATTAAAGGTTCACTTTATTATTTTGCCCATTCACTCACTTGTTCTACGCTCATTCGTGGTGCAGGATGACCTTTTAAAGTTGATTCACCAATTGTAATAAGCATAATTGGTACGTAACGAGATGAAACATTGAATTCTTCTGTAAGTGCTTGTGGGTTGAAACCACCAATAGCACAAGTATCCCAGCCAGTTGCTTTAGCCGCAAGCATAAGTTGCATTGCTGCTAAAGATGCATTTGAAAAGGCTGCATCTCTTGGAAATTGTTCACGAGCATATGCAGACTCAATATTTTTAGCTAAGCGCTCTTTTGCTTCTTCTTTCATAAATCCTTGTTCTACAATTGGACCATAAACTGGTTCAACGTTTTTATAAGCTTCTAAATCACCTAAAATAGCGACTACAGCAGAAGCATCAAGTATTTGTTGCTGGTTATAAGCAATTGGATGCAATCGTTTCTGTACATCTTCACCTTGGAATACAAGGAATTTCCAGTGCTGCAAGTTCCAAGCAGAAGGTGCTTGAGCAGCTCCCTTTAAAATCTCGTGTAACTCTGTAGATGAAATTTCTTTCTCTGGGTTGAATGCACGTGTAGATGTGCGTTCGTATAGAACATTAAAAAAGTTGTCGTTTGTCATTATATATCCTCCAAGTAACATATCAAATTATAAAAAATACATGTAATATATTCTACTTACATTTTGTAAGTTGTCGAATTTAAGAATATAATATCTTTATTTTAATTGTCAAGTTTTAAAGAGGAAGCTAGGGCATTCATACAAACGATACAATTCCTATCATCATACACTAAAAAAGGAATTTATAGAGAAAAAGCGAAGAGAGCATTCTCAATTAGCTTGTTAATATGTGTCCCTTACTCATTAAAGTATTTAGAGAACAGTCTTTTTATAAAATGTTTGTGAGGAATGCAGTAGAACAAGATATATGAAGTGAGTGAAGACTAGTGATGAACATACTACATTTTTTATTAGAGAATACGGTTTTCCAAAATGTATTACAAGATCTTCAGTTAAATGTCCTTTATATAGAAAATGGATGCACACATCAACAAACGATAGAAAATATTCATCCAAAATGTATGTTTATAGCAAATAGTTTTGAAGAAGGAGAATTATTGTATCAGAGGACTAAACCACATATTGTAATTATGTATGTAACAGATTTTTCTCAAATAAAATATATAAAGAATATGTATAATCCACAGAGTACATTTATTGTCATTTGGGATCAACAAATAACAAGCGAGTTTACAGAGGTGCTTACGTTAGGAATACGTAATATTGTGATAGCCCCTGTGACCCCACAAATGGTGTTAGAGGAAGTGAATAAGAGTTTGTATCAGCTTTCTTTAGTGCGGCAAGTAAGTTTGCAACAAGAACTACTTCAAACGATGTTTGATTTTCAAAATGATCTATTATTTATAGTAGAAGACGATGAGATTGTTGATTGTAATACAAATTTTTTAGAGTTTTTCGGATATGAAAATTTATTTGCCTATCGTGAGCAACATTTAGTATTTGCTGAACATTTTATTAGAGAAAACGGATACTATTCAACAACCCATGATATAACATGGTTAGATGATACATTATCATATGATAGAAGAATTAAGATGTCCAATTATGAAGGAGAAGTGTCAACTTTTTTATTGCGTGCGACACCACTGCCAGAAGATTTATCAAGATTTATTGTGAAGTGTACAGAGATTACAGAATTAGATGAAATCTATCAAGAACAAGAAAGGCTTGCTATGATAGATTCGTTAACAGAGATTTATAATCGTTTGAAGTTCCAACAAATACTAGAGGCAGAATGGGATAATGCAATGCGTAACGATGAAAAAATAGCACTTATTTTATTTGACATAGATAATTTTAAAACAGTAAATGACACGTACGGCCATGATTTTGGTGACTTAGCATTAATTCAGCTTGCAGAGCTTATGAAATCTAAAGTGGAGCAGCAACATGTATTTGCAAGGTGGGGAGGAGAAGAATTTATTATATTAGTAACGAATACAGTAGAAAAAGAAGCATTTCAGGTTGCGGAATCATTACGATTTTTCATTGAAACAAAGCATTTCTCCGGAATTTCGAAATTAACAGCGAGTTTTGGAGTCGCGTTATATGAACAAGGGATTACAAGAGAAGAATTAATGCAACGAGCGGATATCGCATTATATGAAGCGAAAAAAAATGGGAAAAATCAAGTGTGTGTATATAGAAAAGAAAAAAAGTGATTTTTCGCAACAAATTGTTGCGATTTTTTTTTATTGTTTGATAATAGAATGTGGGGGGGATTTTGGACGAAGGAATTATGGAGGAACAACATGATAAAAAAAATAATGACGATGGCTTCGCTGTCTGCTGTAGTTTGTGGTGGAGTATACTATTTTCTCTATAATCCCAATATAAAGGAAAGCACTGTATTAACAACTAAGGTGAATCCTACTATTGAATCAGAAGTACAAGAGAATATAGAAGAAAAAGAAGAACAACAAATTGATTATGCTAGTATATCTCAAAAGTTAGATCAATATTTAATAGGAAAGCAATTTAATGGAACAGTTTTAGTAACAGATAAAGAGCATGTTATATTGAATAAAGGATATGGATATGCTGATGTTCAAAATAAGATAGAAAATACGCCTCAAACAAAATATCGTGTCGGTTCTATTACGAAAACAGTCGTGGCCACATCTATTTTACAGCTGCAGGAACAAGGGAAGTTAAATATTCAAGATAATGTAAATAAATATATTCCCTCTTTTCCGGTAGATAAAAATATCACCTTATATCATTTGTTAACACACACATCAGGTTTACCAGAAAGCGGAAAAGGAAAAGTGAATGCAGCTTCTCGTATAAATTTAGTAAATTGGATTGGAAGTCAAAAGTTAGAATTTCCACCAGGCGCAGGTTGGAGATATACAGATTATAATTATATGGTGCTTGCCTATATTATAGAAAGCATATCAAAAAAACCTTTAGGAGATTACATAAAAGAAAATATATTTACTAAAGCAGAAATGCATGAATCTGGTATGGGAAATATGGCTCAGGGAGATCAGCATTTTACTAAAGGATATGTAAAGAAAGAGAATGTACTTGAACCTGCACAAAAATTGTTAATGGAGTGGTTATACGGATGCGGTGAGATGTATACGACAGTTGGCGATATGAAGAAGTTAGACGAAGCGATTATAAATGGGAAACTTCTTTCTGAACAAAGTAGACAAGCGATGTTTTCACCTTCAACAGAACGAAAATATGCATATAGTTTTTACATATATCCGGATTATTTTCATAATCATGGTGTACTATCTGGTTGGAACACTTTCAATAATTTTAATAAAGAAAAAGGCACTTTTGTTATATTATTTTCAAATGTGAAAAATAGTATAGATGATGATTTTAATAATGAGTTTCGAAAGATGGTAAGTGATTTATTAGAACAAAGGGGATGAGAAAATGGAACGTAAAAATGTATCAATAGGTTTCATCGGTATTGGTGTAATGGGAAAAAGTATGGTGCGTCATTTAATGCAAGACGGCTATCAAGTATATGTATATAATAGAACGAAAATGAAGACAGACTCTTTAGTGCAAGATGGTGCGAATTGGTGTGATACACCGAAAGAGTTAGTGAAGCAAGTTGATGTTGTAATGACTATGGTTGGATATCCACATGATGTAGAAGAAGTGTACTTTGGGATAGATGGGATTTTGGAGAATGCAAATGAAGGTACGATAGCAATTGATTTCACGACATCTACACCAACATTGGCAAAACGTATTAATGAAACCGGTAAAAGTAGGAATGTATATACGTTAGATGCGCCTGTATCTGGAGGAGACGTTGGTGCGAAAGAAGCAAGGCTCGCAATTATGGTCGGTGGTGAAAAAGAAATATATGAAAAATGTTTACCGTTATTTGAAAAACTAGGAACAAACATTCAGTTGCAAGGACCAGCTGGAAGTGGACAACATACAAAAATGTGCAATCAAATTGCGATTGCTTCTAACATGATTGGAGTATGTGAAGCTGTTGCTTATGCAAAAAAAGCTGGACTAGATCCGGATAAAGTATTAGAAAGTATTTCAACGGGAGCAGCAGGTAGTTGGTCATTGAGTAACTTAGCTCCTCGAATGTTAAAGGGAGATTTTGAACCAGGGTTTTATGTAAAGCACTTTATGAAAGATATGAAGATAGCTTTAGATGAGGCTGAAAAATTACAATTACCAGTACCAGGTTTAAGTTTGGCGAAGGAATTGTATGAAGAGTTAATAAAAGATGGGGAAGAGAATAGCGGAACACAAGTGTTATACAAAAAATACATAAAGGGGTAAATGAGATGGATCTTCAAAAATTTGATGAGATGATTGATACTGTACAACGAGCAATTTGTATACAAATTAATGAAAAACAAAAAGAAGCTTTTAAACAAAAGTATGATTTTGAGCCGGAATTCGAATATGGAAGAGATGAGAATGGGCATTATGTTATTCGAACTTCAAAAAAGATGTTAGAAGAAATGGATTTTTATTTGGCATTGAAATATGATCGAGATGGAGTTGACCTTTATATGCAAGCAGAGATTGACGGTATATGTCACGTATCTGTTAGCTATAGTGAAGACGTCTTGCACCTACAAGAATTGTTTCAATTTCTAGAAGAAAATAAATAAAAGTCCTCAAATGAGGACTTTTATTTATTTTTAATTTTAAAATTATAAGCTAGAAGCCCGGCGACATCGTTCGATTGGGAATGGAATAACTTGCGCGATGTGATTAGGACCGAATTGCTTTGCACGAGCATGGCGTACTATATAAAATGCACACAGAATTGAAACAGGAATAGCACCGAATAAGCCGAAAAATAAAGCGCTTACACAAGATGCGACAAAACCTAAAACACCAACTTCCAACTCTTCCATAATAGCTCCTAGAATAACAGGAAGTGCTCCACACGTAACCCCTAGTATAAGTGCGATAAGTAAACTCATGATTATCCCCCTCTGTTTGCGATATTCTTTTCCTTTTTATTTAATTGTAGTATATCATATACAAAACAGAATTTTCAGAAAAAATTCAAAAAAAGTTCAATAAATGTTCAAAAAGTGTTAAAAAATTCGCTTAAAACATAGAAGGGGGGAGATTGTTTTGGAATAGACGGAATCATATGCTTGAGAAAATAAAAAATCAGGCTTATTTCATTTTTGGAAATAAGCCTGTTCCATAGGAGGATGTATATATGTAGAGTGAATAAAAGGTTGGAAAAGGGGATCCAAGTCCTTTTATTCAACTAACTACCTTAATAAATTGGAACCCAGCCTTCAGTTGTAACAAAAATACGAATAGCTACAACTTGACGATCATCTTGCAAGGTAAAATAATGTCTTGCATTTTCAGGAACAGATATGAGATCGCCTGGCTCAAGTTCAACGTCAAAGAATTTCCCATCTTTTCCTTCAATAGCAAAGATGCCATGACCACTAACAATAAAGCGAACTTCATCATCAGTATGATGGTGTTCTTTTTGGAAATTAATTAATAATTCGTCAAGGTTAGGTGTGCTATTTGAAAGTGAAATTACATCATGTGCTTTATAACCTCGGCGCGCTGAAACATCAGCGATTTCTTTTGAAAACACAGCTAATATTTCAGCCTTGTTTTCATCTGTTAACGAATAATTTTCATTTAAATAAGTAGGAAGTTTAGAGATGTTCCATTTCTCATATAAAACGCCTTCCTCTTGTAGAAATTTAGATACTTCCACTTCATTTTCGATGCGAGTATTTACTTCATGAATACGAATTTGCGCCATTAGAAACGCCTCCTTGAATTGATAATAGTTTTATATGAAATTGGAATAAAAACTCATAAGCTTCTAATCTTTTCTTTGCATCAAAGCTATCTCGGCCCCATACGGTAATACCATGGTTACGGATCAATACTGCTCCCGAATCTCCTTGTATATGCTTTCGGAAGTTTTCTCCAAGCGTTGGGATATGGGCATGGTTTTCGATAATAGGAATGTGAATTGTTGCACCTTCTTCCCAAATATCGAGAGCTTTAATAATTTCTTGATTTTGAAGGACGACTGCATCACTGTATAAATTTGTGATGACATTATTATCAGTTGTATGAACATGAAGTACGCACCCAGCATTCGTATTGTTATAAATATGGGTATGCAATATTGTTTCTGCTGAAGGGCGTAATTCAGTCTCTAATACGGGAAGCCCTAGATGATCTACTAATAGAAAATCATCTGGAGTAGTTTTTGTTTTATCTTTACCACTTGCTGTAATAAGAAAAGTAAGTGGCTCATGACTAACCTTTATAGAAATATTACCACTCGTTGCTGGAAACCAATTTCGTGTTGTTAATTCTTTTTTTATCTCGCTTAAGTCATACCATTGACGAAAAAGTTGTTTCATGATTTCACCTCCAACAAATGTTTTAATTGGGTTTGAACATCGTGAAATGTTTCAAACGGTGTATAAGCAATATAATTCTCTTCACACTTTGTAATAAGGAAGTCACGAGCAAATACTTTATCTGCTTGTTTCGCAGCTTGTAAATCAGTAATTGAATCTCCAATTACAATATGGAAGTCATTCGTATCACTTAATTTACGGATTAAAGATGATTTACATAATCCGCAATGATTTTGACAATGATGATCACAAGGATGAGGCCACTTAACTGTAATGAATTCATTTGAAAAGTCTGTTTCATTACAGTAAATTTGCTCTTTTGGAATGATTCCTTGTAAGAGTGGATAGACGAAGAAATCCATTCCACCTGATATAACGTAAAAAGAAATGTTATTTTCATTTACAAATTGTATAAATTCATGAAAACCACTACGGATTTCAGCAGTTTCTATTAAAAATTGAATCATATCATCGTGTAGACTAGTAGGTATTAATTGAAATAATTGAGAAACACCTTCTTGAATAGACAGCTCTTGTGATAAAATTCTATTCTTTACTTCTTCGGCTTCTGGTGGTGCAAATTTTTCCATAATGGACATAATGTTATCATTATTTGTAATCGTGCCATCAAAATCACAAAATACTTGAATACTCATAATTTCACCCCATGAGAGGGATTTCCCCATATTTGTAGTGCACTATGCAAATTTATGTCATCTACTTCATGGAGTGGTGTATTTTGCAAAGTAGCATCAATTGCAGTACGGAAAGCTTTACCGCCCCCTTGCGCTCCACTCGGATGTCCATGTACCCCGCCGCCAGCATTAATAACAACATCTTTACCGAAATCTCGTAGAATAAAGGGAACGAAACCAGGGTGAATACCAGCAGACGGAACAGAAAAACTCTTCTTGAAAAATGCATCGTCTTCAGTTAAATATTTTGAGATAGCAAGAGCCTCCTCTTTTTCTAGTGCAACACTTCCGTATGGAGATGGGAATAATGAAAAGTCAGCACCAGCATAACGTAGTAGCT
Organism: Bacillus sp. FSL M8-0063; assembly: GCF_038005545.1. Classification (NCBI taxonomy): domain Bacteria; kingdom Bacillati; phylum Bacillota; class Bacilli; order Caryophanales; family Bacillaceae; genus Bacillus; species Bacillus sp. FSL M8-0063. The sequence continues at coordinate 3,595,753 of NZ_JBBOTJ010000001.1, read as the reverse complement.
TTCCTAGTAATAATGGAGAGGAAACTCCATATAACTTGGATGCTGAATAAGCACCACTTACAGCAGGGTGTGCCATAATAGGAACTGGGATTTCATTATCTTCTGCAAGTGATTGTAGTACATCTAGTCCGTAAGCAAATACATTAAATAATAGAATATCTGCCCCAGCTTGCACTGCGCGTTTCGCATTTTCTTTTAAATCAAAAGTTCGTCCTGTTAAATTTACGGCATATAACGTTTTATGTCCGTATGTTTCATATACTGAGTCTAAAACTTCTTTTCCAGATACAATGCGTTTCGTAAGTGGTGTTAATGTATTCTCAAATAATATTTCATCATCTTTTACTATATCTACACCACCAATTGCTTGATCGCGTAATTGCGTTTTTAAATACCCAATATTTCGTCCAATCATTCCTTTGAAAATGCTCATTAAAAGGGGACGCTCATGCACTTGTAAAAGATTTCGAATGCCATCTATCCCGAATTTCGGACCAGGGAAATACTGTTTTAACTCGTCTGAAAATGTTAAGTCGATTAATTTCACTTCGCCATCAAGTGATAGCTTTCCGAATGTAGTTGTTAAAATTGCTGGTAAGTCTGGACTGAAGTTTAATAACGGATATTCGATTTTAATAATCCCACGTTTAACTTTTTTACGTAAATACGAATTGGTATGTTCTTGTTCAGCTAATTCCTCAACATGAATGACGTTGCCTTTATGCTGTTTTAATTGTTCTTGCAATAAGTGTGGCAAATGAGTCCAAGAGCCAATTGTTAAACCGAGTGCAATTTGCTCAGCTTTTTTTTCTAAGTTATGTGAATCATCATGGATTAAATACGTCGCTATAATTCCGCTCATTGTTAAAACCTCCTAGTTAAATAAAAAAACCTCTCAGCTAAGGAGAGGTTTTTTTACAACCAGCTCCTTATCTGTCAGCGTAATGCTGCGAGAATTAGCACCGTGTCTACAATTGTAGATCGGTTGCCGGGTTTCGTCGGGCTCGTCCCTCCACCTGCTCTTGATAAGAAGTATTTAGAAATGTTTAAATTTTTAAGATAACTGAATTTTGTCAGATATTTTTCATGTTGTCAATTACTTTTTGAAAAAATTTAATTTATCAATTCGATTAATGGCTTCTCGTAATCTATCTTCTGTGTGCAAGAGACCAACACGGACATACCCTTCGCCATGCTCACCAAATCCAACACCAGGAGCAACTGCAACGTGTGCTTTTTCTAGTAAAATATCAGAAAATTGCTCAGATGTATATCCTTTCGGAACAGGAAGCCATGCAAAGAATGAGCCTGTTGGAATGTCTACATTCCAACCAATTGAGTGACAAGCTGAAACAAGAGCGTTTCTTCGAGATTCGTAACTATTTACAAGGTCTATTACGCAAGACTGTGAACTTAATAGTGCTTCGCGGGCAGCATCTTGAACTGCACCAAAAATACTAACATACATATGATCTTGTAATAAGTTAATTGTCTCAATCACACTTTCATTCCCCACAGCAAAAGCGATGCGCCATCCAGCCATATTGAAAGTTTTCGATAGAGTGTAAATTTCAATACCTGTATCTTTAGCACCGTCTGCTTGCAAGAAACTAACAGGTTTTTGACCATCGAATCCAATCGCACCGTAAGCAAAATCATGAATGACTAATATATTATGTTTATTAGCAAAATGAATGGTTTCATCAAAGAAATCTTTTGATGCAGTAGCACCGGTCGGATTATTTGGATAGTTTAAAAACATTAACTTTGCACGCTCAGCGGTAGTGGCATCAATTTTTGTATAATCTGGTAAAAAATTATTTTCTGCAATAAGCGGCATTGTTTCAAATTGTGCTTTTGCTAAAGCAACTCCTGATAAATAATCTGGATAGCCTGGATCTGGAACGAGAATAGTATCACCAGGGTTTGTAAAACAAAGTGGTAATTCTACTAATCCAGCTTTTCCACCAAACAAAATAGCAACTTCTGTTTTTGGATTTACTACTACATCATATTCGCGTTGATAGAATGTTGCCACGGCTTCTTTTAAACTTTCGTGTCCGCGAAATGGTGGATATTTATGATGAATGGTCTTTTCAGCAGCATCTTGTAAAGCTTTTACGATATGCTGCGGTGTTGGTTGATCTGGATTACCTTGACCTAGATTAATAACATCGTGACCTGCTGCTACGACTTTGTTAACTTTTGCAACAAGTGAAGCGAAAAATTGTGTAGGCAATGATGTTACTATCTCAGAAGGTTGAAATAATTTCATACTTTCCACCTCTTTTGAAAGTTGTTACAATTCTAGTGACAAATGATATAATCTTTCCAGTATTTTGTAAAGAAAAAAATTAAGAATGGGGCTGACAAAATGAAAGTCGCATGTATTCAAATGGACATTGTCTTTGGAGATGTAGAAAAAAATATTGAGAATGCTAAAAATAAAATAAGCGAAGCGATGAAGGAAAGACCAGACGTTATTGTCTTACCAGAATTATGGACAACGGGATATGATTTAACGAGGCTTACTGAAATTGCAGATAGGGATGGATTGCAAACGAAAGAAAAGCTGAAAGAATGGTCGAAGCAATATGGTGTACATATTGTCGGTGGGTCTATAGCGAAGCAAACAGAGCAAGGTGTTACAAATACAATGTATGTGGTAAACAAGGAAGGAGAACTAGTCAATGAATATAGTAAAGTGCATTTATTTCAGCTTATGGATGAACATAAATATTTAATCGCTGGAAATAGTACAGGTGAATTTAAGTTAGATGATGTAGAGTGCGCCGGCACAATTTGTTATGACATTCGTTTTCCGGAGTGGATGCGCGTTCATACTGCGAAAGGTGCAAAAGTTTTATTTGTTGTAGCAGAATGGCCATTAGTTCGTTTAGCACATTGGCGTTTGCTATTGCAAGCAAGAGCAGTTGAAAATCAATGTTATGTTGTTGCATGTAATAGGGCAGGGAAGGATCCGAGTAATGAGTTTGCCGGTCATTCTCTAATTGTCGATCCTTGGGGCGAAGTTGTTGTAGAAGCGAATGAAGAAGAATCAATTTTATTTGGAGAGCTTCATTTTGAGAAAATTAAAGAAGTACGCAAAGGAATTCCAGTTTTTGCAGATCGTCGTCCAGAATTATACAAATAAAATGTTGACAAGTGATTTTTATTCTTGGTATAGTCTTCAACATAAAGTTAAAAATTCAAAAAATTATACAACTCTTATCAAGAGCAGGTGGAGGGATTTGGCCCGATGAAGCCCAGCAACCGACCGTAATACCATTGTGAAATGGGGCGTTTATTTACGCCAAAAGGCACGGTGCTAATTCCAGCAGAAAGTAAACCTTTCTGGCAGATAAGAGGGGAGAAGATAAACTTCAAACCTCTTTCTTTGTGGAAAGAGGTTTTTCTACGTCAGAAAAACCTCTGAATTTAAAAAAGGGGGAGAAGACGATGGGATATTATTCATTAACTGAAACGACAGCTATACAATATGCGAAAGAACACGGTTATTTTGAAAAGAAAGCAAATGTAGTTTGTCATGAAATTGGAGATGGAAATTTAAATTACGTGTTCAAATTAGATGATGGAGAGAAGTCTATTATAATAAAACAAGCACTGCCATATGCGAAAGTAGTTGGTGAGAGCTGGCCACTGTCTATAAAAAGAGCGACGATTGAAAGTAAAGCATTACAAATTTTTGCGAAGTATGTGCCGGAATATGTGCCGGTAGTGTACAGTCATGATGAAGAGTTAGCAGTAACGGTCATAGAAGACTTATCAAGGCTAACAATTACAAGAAAAGGATTAACAGATGGAGAGGAGTACCCACTTTTATCCCAACATATTGGTCGCTTTCTAGCACATGTTTTGTTTTATACTTCAGATTTCGGTTTACAATCAGAAGAGAAAAGAGTGTTAGATAGTGAATTTGTTAATCCAGATCTTAGTAAAATTACGGAAGATTTAGTGTTTACAGATCCGTTTAGTCATTATGATACGAATGATTATGAACCAGAGTTACAACTAGCGGTGGATGAACTGTGGAGTGACAAAAATTTAAAATTAAAAGTAGCACAGTATAAATATAAGTTCTTAACAAGAAAAGAAGCGCTTATTCATGGTGATTTACATACTGGTAGTATTTTTTCATCACCTGCTGAAACGAAAGTAATTGATCCAGAATTTGCAACATACGGTCCATTTGGATTTGACCTTGGTCAATTTATTGCAAATTTATTATTAAATGCACTATCCCGTGAAGAGGAAAAAAGAAGTGTGCTATTTTTCCATATTGAGAAAACATGGAGTTATTTTGTAGAAGCTTTTACGAAATTATGGATTGGAGAAGGCGTAGAAGCATATACGAAAGAGAAACAATGGTTGCCAATTATTTTGCAAAATATTTTTACGGATGCCGTTGGATTTGCTGGATGTGAGCTTATACGTAGAACAATTGGTTTAGCACATGTAGCTGATTTAGATGAAATAGCAAATAAAGAAACGAGAATCCAAGCTAAAAAACAAGCGCTATCCTTAGGTAAAGAACTAATAAAATATGAATCTAAGAGCGCTGACATTCAACTGTTCCGAACGTTATTTCAACAGACAGTTTCTGGAGGGGTAAAAGCATGAGTACAATTGTTACTGTTCCGAGGTCTGTCAGTTGGAAAGGTGATGCCATTGCAGTATTAAATCAAACAAAGTTGCCGCATAGTACAGAATACAAAACATTAACGACGATTGAAGAGGTATGGAAAAGTATTGTCATGCTAGAAGTACGAGGAGCACCTGCAATTGGAATTGTAGCTGCATTTGGTTTGGCGCTTGCATCAAAAAAATATAATACTGTACATATGGAAGAATTTCAAAAGAAGTTTAATAGAGATTGTAATTATTTAGGAACGTCACGCCCGACAGCAGTCAATTTATTTTGGGCAATCGATCGTATGAGAGAATCCATTGGAGAAATTACTAAAATAAAAGAAGCACAAAAAATATTAGAAGAAGAAGCACTTCTCATTCAGCAAGAAGATGAAGCGGTATGCCGGAGTATTGGAGAACATGCATTAACATGCTTTAAAGACGGTGATAACATTTTAACAATTTGTAACGCTGGAAGTATTGCAACTGCTAGATATGGTACTGCATTAGCACCGTTTTATATTGGGAAAGAAAAAGGTGTACGTTTACATGCGTATGCATGTGAAACGAGACCGGTTTTACAAGGCGGGCGTTTAACGACATGGGAATTAAAACAGGCAAATATTGATGTAACACTTATTACAGATAATACGGCAGCGCATGCTATTCAAACGAAAGAAATAAACGCAATTATTGTAGGAGCGGACCGAATTGTCGCAAATGGAGATACAGCAAATAAAATCGGAACAATGAATTTAGCTATATTAGCAAAGTATTTCGATATTCCATTTTACGTTGCAGCTCCGTTATCTACGTTTGATATTACGAAACAAATAGGTACAGACATTGTTATTGAAGAAAGAGATGAAACCGAAGTTACGAAAATTTTTGAAAAACAAGTGGCGCCAATTGGAACTAATGTTTATAATCCTGCATTTGACGTAACACCGAATGAATTAATTACAGGTATTATTACTGAAAAAGGCATCATACATGGAGATTATAAACGGGAAATTGCATCATTATTTGAAAGACAAGCTAATACATAATAGCTTGTTTTTTTATGCCTAAATGTATTTCGTACTCTTATTTATATAATGAAAGGGGGAGAGAAAAATGGAAGAGTGGATCAGGATGATAGGTAATGTAGGGTTTCCGATTGTTGTAACATTATATTTACTCCATCGTATTGAAAGTAAATTAGATGGGGTAATTGTTGCAATCGAGAAACTCCCTAAACAATTACTAAAGTAGGAAGGTCCTCGCGATAGAAAGTAAAATAAAGTTTGCTCTTCGTGAGCAAACTTTATTTTTTACCCCGCATTAATGGGAAGTAAAAGCCTTCACTTTATTGAGCAGTATAACCACCATCGATAACAACGGCTTGTCCAGTTATACCTCTTGCTTTTTCACTCGCTAAAAACATAGCATAATCAGCGATTTCTTGTACTTGCAATAAGCGTTTTTGTGGTACAAGTGGATAAATAACATCTTCTAAAACATTTTTAAGTGGTACATTTCGTGTAGTAGCTAAATCTTGTAGTTGATTACGTACAAGAGGGGTATCGACATAACCAGGACAAAGCGCATTAACGGTAATTCCGTGAGTAGCGCCTTCTAAAGCGGCAACTTTTGTTAATCCGATTACGCCATGCTTCGCGCTATTGTAGGCGGATTTTCCCGCAAATCCAACGAGGCCATTAATGGAGGCTACATTAATAATTCGGCCATACTTTTGTTTTTTCATGATTGGGAAGGCATGCTTAATTGCGATAAAAGGAGCGATTTGCATAATTTTAATAAGCAGTTCGAACTTTTCGGTTGGAAAATCTTCAATTGGTGAAACGTGCTGCATTCCTGCGTTGTTAATTAATATATGTAATGAACCGAAATGCGTAACGGTTTGAGAAATTGCAGCGGTAATTTCTTCTTCAGATGTAACATCACATTTTAAACCGATAGCTTGATAGCCTTCTTTTTGTAATTGTTCAGCAGCTTCTTTTGCACGTTCTTCAAGACGATCGGTAATAACAACTTTTGCACCTTCTTTTGCAAAAGCGTTTCCCATTTCATAACCAATGCCACTTGCAGCGCCTGTTAAAAAAACAACTCGATTTGTAACCATGATGAAAAACATCCCTTCGTCATAAAGTTCTCATATTGCTCTATTTAGAGAGTGGATAATGAAAATCCTGCAAAGAATTGGAAAAATATCGTTAGCTATCTTGTTTTGCAAAATAGTCTCTGCTATACTATTTTGTAAAGCAAGATACTTACGCTTATCTATCTTGTAAAACAAGATAGTGGGAGGATTTGAATTATGTCGACAAGTCAAATGCTGAAAGGGATTTTAGAAGGATGCTTACTTGCTATTATTTCTGAAGGTGAAATATACGGTTATGAAATGAGTGAAAAGCTAGCGAAGTATGGCTTTACAATGGCGAGTGAGGGAAGTATTTATCCGTTATTAATACGAATGCAAAAGGAAGGATTAATAACAAGTGTAATGAAGGAATCTCCATCTGGCCCAAAGCGAAAATATTATACATTAACAGAAAAAGGCGAGGAAGCACTTAATGAATTTATGGATCGCTGGGAAGCGATGCAAAGTAGTGTAGAGCGTCTACTTGAAGGGAAGGGGAGAAAAAAATAATGATATCCAGTGAAGCACGAAAGTTTTTATTAGATATGAGATTATTTTTAGTGGCAAAGGGTGTGAAAGAAAGCGATATTGAAAATTTTATAGAAGATGCAGAACTCCATTTAATTGAGGGTGAGAGTGATGGGAAAAGTGTAGAAGATATTTTCGGAAGCTCACCGAAAGAATATGCAAATGAACTTGTAAAAGTAATGGAAAAGGATAGACAGGAAACGTGGAAGCAAATTGGTTTTACAGTAATGAATATCGTATCGTTTTGGATTATTGCTTCTATCTTAATAGTGAATAACGGAATGTTACAGATTTCACTTATTCAGTGCATTGGCTATAGCTTTACATTGATCGTAGCTGTAATGGGTCCTAATTTTCTACTTCGTAAAATGACCTTCGTAACAAGCTTTACAAAAACATGGTTTTCTATGTGGTTTTTAGTCATGATTGCGCCAATGTTTCTAATAGGAGTTGTTACGATATTAGATGTAATATATCCTACAAAAATGCTCACATTCACCGAAATGCAAAGTTATATATTAGCTGGAGGTATTTTTATTATCACAATAGGGATAAATTTGTATTTTGAAGGATGGTTTAAAAACTTATATTTAATCATTCCGCTTTCAATTATGTTAGTGTTTAAAACATTTACATCAGAAGATCTCGTACCAATGTTATTTCAAATTATATGTTTATACGGAAGTTTGTTTATTTTAATTTTCCTTGAAATTATGATGAAGACGAATAGAAAAGAAACGGTTAAATAAGGGAGAGGTTATCATGCAAATTTCTAAAGAAGGAGAAAAGTTTTTAATCGATACAAAAGTGTATTTAATAACAAAAGGAATGAAAGAAGAAGATGTGGACGCTTTTATAGAAGATGCAGAACTTCATTTAATAGAAGGTGAGAAAGAGGGAAAGACGGTAAGCGATATATTCGGTGATTCACCAAAAGAATATGCGGAAGAATTAGCGAAAGAAATGGATAAGGATAAAGGCGGGAGTATAAAGAGTATTCTTGCCATGATAATTGGTATTGGCGGATATTGGATATTAACTCATATTTTATTTAATAATCCGAATCAGCAATTTATACTAACGAATATACAGTTAATTGGCTATCCTATCGTCTTAATCATTATGATTATTGGAACCATTGTTGCGTTTAGAATGTCTTCTTTTAAAAATAAATTTGTAGAGTTCGGGATTATTTACATAATGGTAATGGTTCCCATTTTATTATTAGTATTATTGATGTTTATTGATAAATGGTACGGGACACCTATTTTGCAATTGTCGACAATGCAAACATATATATTAGCAGCAAGTATCTTTTTATTGCTTTTCGTTGGAGAAGTGTATGTTCTTGGTTGGATAGGTGTTTTGGTGCTACTTGTTCCTTTAGCGATTATGTTTATATTTAAAGGATTAGAAGAAAAAAATGTATTTTGGGGAATTGCAAAGATATTACTTATGTATGGAAGTATATATGGATTAATGAGATGGTCTTTAAAAATTGAAGAGAGAAAAAGTATAAACGAGTAGTTCAAAAAAAGTGGCTGCTCTGGATATACAATAAATTATTTCCAAAGAAATACTATATTTTGATTTTAAGAGAGATTACGCTTAGATGTATAGTGTATCCTTTGGCAGCCGAGAATTGGTTTGTTGATTAAATAAGTTGTTTTAAACAGTAACATGACAGTTACTGTTTTTTTCTTTGTAATAAAGAGCTTTGTAAAGAGAGCTCTTTTTGTTCGTTTGTTAATAAGGAATGAATATGGACGTTTTCAGGACGAGGTACGATAGGGTACATAAGATTTGTTGGAGAAGGATGGTGCTCCGAGCCAGTTGGGGAATGAGGATCTGCGTGAGTAAGTTTTCCGTGAATACGTCTTGTAAATAAAATATGACCGACTTCGTGAGCGAGCGTGTATATATTTTTCATGGGGGCAGCCGAGTTTGTTAAAACGATATAACCAGTAAGTTGCTGTTGTTTTGCTAAAGAGTAAGCGCAGGCAATTACGGCTGTTTCTTTGAAATAATCACTGCCAATATAACAAATGTAAAGGTCGCATTCAGGAGCTTCATTTACACACGTTTGGAAAAAGGATGCTAATTTTTCCTGACTTTGAATAGAATTTTTATAACTAATTTCACGGTCAGAAAAACGAAAAAGTTCATTTAAAATAATTACGTCTTTAATTTGAAATGTAATGGGGTGCCAAATTGATTCTGCAACTGCTAAATCTTTTGCGATACGGTCATCAGAAATATTGGCGCCTGGAGTAATGCAAATACATATATTGACGTATGGATCCATAAGGAACACCTCAACTGAAAAAAATTCTTCCTATAATATATGTTGGGAAAAGACCCTATGTATGGATAAACGCCTTGTTTATTACAAGTCGAAAAAATTTCATAGTTCTATAACGTAGTGTGATCATCTTTTTGATATAGTAAAGGAAAGGGGGAGAATATATGTATACATTAAAAATCGTTTCAGACAGAGAAGCTCTTTATCAATTTGCAAGTTATGTAAGAGTTGTGCAAGGGGTGGAAGATGTATATGTAGAGGTGGGAGAACCTTTATATGAACATCCATTAATGAAGTTTTATGTACATATTAAGCTGGGGGAAACATATGAGCAACATAAAGCGTTACAAGAAATAGCAAGATTAGTAGAATTAGGGCGTTTTACATACGTTCATTATCGTAATGATGAAATTGAAGAAGCTTTTGAAGCTGTAAAATATGAAAGTTTTAAGAAATAAAAATGGAAAAAAGGAAGCGAAAGCTTCCTTTTTTTTCTTGGAAATTACATCAACAAAAGGAGAAAAATTTTGTTATGATAAGGGAGGGTGAGGAAAGGAGAATTTACATAATGGGGTATATTGAAGAGTTACGCAAAGTTGTTGGGACAAGACCACTTATTCTCGTTGGATCAGCAATAATTATACTAAATGATAATCAAGAAGTATTGCTTCAATATCGTTCAGATACATATGATTGGGGTGTACCTGGCGGCGCGATGGAACTAGGAGAAACGACGGAAGAAACTGCTCGCCGAGAATTATTAGAGGAGACGGGATTAACTGCAAAAATAATGCAATTTCTAGGTGTCTTATCAGGAAAGGAAGTATATTTCCGTTATCCTAATGGGGATGAAATTTTTAATGTTATTCATCTGTATCAGGGGCATCATGTGAGTGGAGAATTAAGGCTTGATCATGAGGGATTGAAGCTTCAATATTTTCCGGTAGATAAGTTACCAAAATTGAATGAAACGACAGAGAAAATTTCACAAAAATTTTTATATGCATTAACAGAATAGAAGGTTAATTCCTTCTATTTTTATTATATTAAATATTTTGATTTTTTAGTATGTTTATAGTATGATAGATGTAGACATACATCTTATGGAATTTCACCTAAAAACTGACTAGGGTACATAAGAGAGGGGCAAGTGCAAAATGCATAATGTTGTTATTACAGCTGCAGTTCGTTCGCCAATTGGAACTTTTGGAGGAGCGCTAAAAAATGTAACGCCAGTAGAATTAGCGGTTCCTGTACTTCAGGAAGCTGTAAAACGAGGCGGGGTAGAACCACACGAAGTTGATGAAGTAATTTTAGGTCATTGTATTCAAAGAACTGATGAAGCAAATACTGCAAGAACAGCTGCATTAGCGGCAGGATTTCCTGACACAGTTACGGGTTATACAATCCAACGCCAATGTTCTTCAGGTATGCAAGCAATTATGTCAGCTGCAATGCAAATTCAATTAGGTGTAAGTGATGTTGTTATTGCAGGTGGAGTAGAAGCGATGAGTTCGAGCCCTTATGCATTAAAACAGCACCGCTGGGGACAACGTCTACAGCACGGAGAAATTCGTGATACGGTGTGGGAAGTACTAGAAGATCCGATTCACCATATTATGATGGGTGAAACGGCTGAAAATTTAGTTGACCAATATGAAATTACAAGAGAGGAACAAGATGAAGTTGCGCTTCGTAGTCATACATTGGCACTACAAGCAATCGAGTCTGGATATTTTGACGAGCAAATTGTTCCTATTACGATAAAAGAACGTAGAAAAGAAATAGTATTTTCGAAGGATGAACATCCACGCGCAGATATTACAGCGGAAAAATTAGCAGGATTAAAACCAGCTTTCCGTAAAGATGGATCTGTAACGGCAGGGAATGCATCTGGCCTTAATGATGGAAGTGCGGTTCTAGTATTAATGAGCGAAGAAAAAGCGAAAGAAAAAGGCTTACAACCGTTAGCTAGAATTGTTGGATATTCAGTAGCTGGAGTAGATCCGAAAATTATGGGTATTGGACCAGCACCAGCAATTCGTAAAGGATTAGAAAAAGTAGATTGGTCATTAGAAGATGCTGATTTATTGGAAATTAATGAAGCTTTCGCGGCTCAATACCTAGCTGTAGAGAAAGAATTAGGTTTAGACCGTGAAAAAGTGAATGTAAACGGTAGCGGTGTAGGACTTGGACATCCAATTGGTTGTACAGGAGCTCGTATTACTGTAAGTTTAATTCATGAATTGAAGAGACGCGGTTTAGAAAAAGGAATTGCCTCTCTATGCGTCGGTGGCGGTATTGGGGTCGCATTATTTATAGAAGCACTATAAAAAAGAAGCAGCAATCGCTGCTTCTTTTTTATTAAGAATCAAATAAATGATGAAATAATCGATCACGATTTTCAAAGAAAAGTTTTGTCGTTTGGTAATGCTCGGTTTCTTCTAATGTGGATTCATGAATCCCTTCTTGTGTTAAAGAATATATAGTGGATTCAGGATAAGCCATTAAAATAGGAGAGTGCGTCGCGATAACAAATTGTGAACCTTGTTCCGCTAGTTCGTGCATTCGAATAAGCATGGAAAGTTGCCTCATTGGTGATAGAGCGGCCTCAGGCTCATCTAAAATGTATAAACCTTGTCCTGAAAAACGATTCATAAATAAGGAGAAAAATGATTCACCATGGGATTGCTCATGAAGTGAAACACCTCCATAAGATTTTATAGCATCTATTTCATCAATATAAGAAGCAACATTATAAAATGATTCAGCGCGAAGAAAGAAACCATCGTTTGGTGTATTGAAACTTTTCGAAATTCGAAGGTATTCATGTAAAGATGAATGTGAATCGTTTGTGCTAAAGCGGAAATTCTTCGTTCCACCTTCTGCATTAAATCCTAAAGCGATTGCAATTGCTTCGAGTAATGTTGATTTTCCCGTTCCGTTTTCTCCAATAATGAATGTTACATTTGGGTGGAAGGCAAGTGATTGTAAAGTTCGGATAGCGGGTAGACAGTAAGGATATGCGGAAAAACTAGGGATATTTTCTTTTTTTAATGTGACATTTTTTAAAAAGGGTACATCAATCAATATATAAACCTCAATTCATAACGGATTTTGATTGTAACAAAACAGTAAATACAAGTGTTAATGACACGTGAACCTCTCCTTATTTTCTGAATATTTTATGTGGATTATAACATGTAAACTATCATATTCCAATGTGAAAATAAATATTGCATCAAGATCAATTCTCTCGTTATGATAGATGGTATTCTATTGAAGATATGAAAAGGAGTTCAAACATGCCGTTTACATTTGCGCATCCAGCAGCAGTCCTTCCTTTTGTGAAAAAGCAGTCCAAATATATTTCAGTAACGGCTCTTATTTATATTAGGGAGTATGGCGCCTGATTTTGAATATTTTTTACACTTTAGACCGTATGGTGTCATTGGCCATACATGGCTTGGGTTCTTATATTTAAATTTACCGCTTGTATTTCTACTCGCATGCATATATCATCACATTTTAAAAAAGCCGTTTATAACACATTTACCTAAACCATTTGCTGGCTACTATACATATGTAGTAGATGAGAGGTGGGGGCTTCATACATGGAAGGATTTCTTTGTATTTTGCTATTCTGCTTTATTCGGTATGCTCACGCATGTCGTTTGGGATGCGTTTACTCATAAGACAGGCTACTTCGTTATGGAAATACCATTGTTACAAAGGGAATTACATAGTATCCCGGTGTATAAATATATGCAACACGGGTGTACATGTGTTGGTTTCTTATTACTATTATACGTATTATGGAAGTATAAAGATGAAACAGGGAAAGATATTATGATAGCTTCAGAAAAAAGGAAGTATTGGGTTTCGGCAATCATTGTGGCAGCTCTAGTATTTATCGTTCACGCGTTTGTAAATCCCTATTTTCATATTTTCCAAATAGGGGGTATAATAGTATCTGGACTGACAAGTTCGTTTTGTGGGCTTCTCATTGTTTCTATAGTCTACAAAGCAAAGGACTAATTTATATTAATGAATGATAGTGTTAGGAGAAATTATATGATGAAAGCATGGAAAAATATTTTTGTTTTATGTAGTTTTCTTCTTATGTTAAGTGGTTGCTTCCATCAAGAAGAAAAGAAAGTTGAACCGAAGAAGAAAGAATCTATTCCTGAAACAAAAGAATATGGTGGGCGTGAGCTGAAAAAAGTAGGACAAAAAGTGAAAGAAACAGGGTGGGGTACTTTTAAGTTAGAACAGATTCAATCTGTAAATCAAACATTTGAAGTAGCACCAATGAAAATTCACATACAAGATGTAAAAGTAATCTCTTTATCGCAGATGAGTAAAGATGCAAAAAATACATTAAAAGTATTTACGGCATTAACTCCTGAAGAAGTAAAGCGTAGATTAGGAGATAAAGTAAGCCAAGAAGATGCGGAGTTATATGCATCGATAAGTGGTACAGAGATTAGTGATACGATTCGTTACCTTGAAATTACATATAAGGTGGAAAATAGCGGAAATAAAAATATGCAATTTTTCTCTATGAATGATGTTACGATTAATGATAAGCAACATTTTAAAGTAGCAACTCAAAACTTTTTATATGATGAAGATACGCTCGTTGGTACAAAAAATGTATCAAGGGAAGACTATAAGCCTGGTGAAACAAGAGATGGTATTATCGGCTTAATACTTGATGATGGAAAAGAAAAGGTAAAGGATATTAAGTTTACAACAGATAATGTAGTCGCAGCAGATACAGAAACGCAAGATGTTGTAAAAGAGGCACAAACTTTTAATATCTCACTTTCTGAGTAAGGTGTTTTAAAAATATGTAAGAAAAAACAGTCAGCGCTTAAACTATTATGCTGACTGTTTTTTCTGTTCTTTTATGTATGAATCTACACTTTGAAAAGGTACCTTAATTTTAAACGCATCTTTTTGTTCATTAAATTGCTTTTCATTATAAGGGCCAAAACGTTTATTATGCTTTACGTCAATAATCCAATAATGCTCACTTTTTTTATTTGCAATTGCTCCGTCAGGGTTATTCGGATCTGACTTTTCCTCAATTTGTTTTGCAATAATGTATTTATCATCCCAAGCTATGTCTGTAATTTTTGCAGGAATGTATTGTGTGGCATATACAGCATCTTGTGATGGGAAAAGTTCAAATGCATTTCCAGAAGTACGTATGAGTTCGTATTCATCGTTAATCGTATAAGTTATATGATTTGTATTTCCAGCACAACCGGCTAATAGGAATGCGACGAATAGGATTATCCATTTTTTCAATATGGGAACCTCCTTTACAATGCTGTTGTAACACATTGTACAAGAAAAGTAAGAGAAACGCTAGTTTACAATGTTTTTTAGAAGTGGTACGATGAGACGGGTAAAGAAGGATATGAAGGAGTCGACATAAAATGAAGTTAAAGATGCATCGTCCAGCGCTTGTAATGAATCGCATAGGTGCTTCCCTAATTGACATGTTTTTAATCTCGGTTATGTATGGTGCAGTAGTAGCTATTATGACCGGAAATTATAGTGCTATTTTTAATCGCTTTAATATTAGTTTTGGTGATTATAGATATGATCTCGCAGTAGTTTTTATATTAATGGCGATATATTTTATTTTGGTACCCTTTATTTGGAACGGTGTTACACTTGGTAAAAAGGTAACGAGAATAAAATTAATTTCATTGAAGAGTGAAAAGTTAACATTACAAACATTAATTATAAGGTTTTTTGTATTGTTATTACCGAACATATTGCTACTTGGAATTCCGATATTATGTAACGTATATATGATGTTATTCCGCAAAGATAATTGTGGTTTTCAAGATTTAATTACAAAAACAAAAGTGATAAGTCTTGTATAATAAAACAGAGACCTTTTTATACATAAAATAAGAAGGTCTTTTTTTATTATATAAATATATTTTAAAGGATATATAATAAGAAAAAGTTAATCCATATCATTTTTGGTCTTAATAGATTGAAAATTAAGAAAATGTTATAATGATTAAAATAATATCTTTATATAATAAGGGGGAAATTGAAATGACTGGGGGTAGCGTAATCTTTTGGGGGATTTTAATTTTCATCGGTTTAGTTTTCGATCAGCGTAATAGTAAGAAAAAAGAAGGAGTAAAAAAGTAATCGCTTACAAATTAATAAGCAACTTTTCTTGCTTGCAGACTAATCTCATAAAGGAGTATACTGAATGACGGTAAGACTTATAGAAGGGGTAATGAAAATGAAGCTTGCAGGAAAAGTTGCTATCGTAACTGGCGGTGGCATCGGTATTGGACGTAATACAGCTCTTTTGTTGGCTAAACAAGGCGCAAAAGTAATTGTGACGGACATTGATCAAGAAAGTGGACAAGCAACAGTGGAGGAAATTACGAATCTAGGCGGAGAAGCACTTTTTGTAACCTATGATATGGGAAAGCAAGGAGATTGGCAACGCGTTATCAGTATTACTTTGAATGCATTTAGTCGCATTGATATGCTTTTTCAAAATGCTGGTTTATATAAAATAGATTCTATTTTTTCTCGCCAACAAGAGAACGATTCCAATGTACTTTGTATTAATGACGTTTGGATAGAGATAAAACAATTAACGTCATCTTTTATGAAACAGCAAGAAGAAGTGGTGCTGAGTGACTTACCGATTTTCGGTATTATTGGCACGAAAGGACAATCATTTCATACAGTAGAAGCCCTCGTATAATAATGAAAACCGCCCTCAAAGTATGTGGACGGTTTTTTTGTATGTTATACAGGGAGAAATTATTTTTTAACGAATACGTTGTTCAGTTTGACTATCAAAGAAATGCGCTTTATTCATATCAAATGCTAGTTTAATTTGATCTCCAGGTGAAAATGTATGTCTTGCATCAACACGTGCTGCAAAATCTTGATCTCCAAGTTTCATATATAAAATAGATTCAGCACCTAGTAACTCAGCAACTTCGATTTTTGTTGTGAAGGCAGTAGATTGTGAAGCTTCTAAAAATAATAGTTCATCATGAATGTCTTCAGGGCGAATGCCTAAAACAATTTCCTTATTTACATAGCCTTGTTCACGTAACATCTTCATTTTTCCTTCAGTTACTTTGACTTTTAATGAATTATCTATAACGAAATCGGTTTCAGTTAATTTACCACGGAAGAAATTCATTGCTGGTGAGCCAATAAATCCACCAACGAAAATATTTTCAGGTGTTTCATATACTTCTTTTGGAGTTCCGATTTGTTGAATCTTTCCGTCTTTCATAACAACGAGACGTGAAGCCATTGTCATTGCTTCTGTTTGATCATGTGTTACGTAAATTGTTGTCGTTCCAAGACGGTGATGTAATTTAGAAATTTCTGAGCGCATTGCAACACGTAATTTAGCGTCTAAGTTGGATAAAGGCTCATCCATTAAGAAAACTTTCGCGTCTCGAACAATTGCTCTACCTAACGCAACACGTTGACGTTGTCCACCAGATAACGCTTTCGGTTTTCTATCTAAATATTGTTCCAGTCCTAAAATTTTTGCTGCATTTTTCACACGACGATCGATTTCATCTTTTGGTATTTTTCTAAGTTTTAATCCAAATGCCATATTATCATACACACTCATATGTGGATATAAAGCATAGTTTTGGAAGACCATTGCGATATCGCGATCTTTTGGAGGGACATCATTCATTAGCTTACCATCAATTGAAAACTCTCCTTTTGAAATATCTTCCAGCCCAGCCACCATTCGTAATGTTGTAGATTTTCCGCATCCAGAAGGACCGACAAATACGATAAACTCTTTATCTTGAATGTGTAAATTAAAATCTGTTACAGCTGTTACGTTATTATCATATATTTTATAAATGTTTTCTAATTTCAATTCTGCCATGGTATTGCCCCCTAGAAAAATTATGCAAACGTTTTCTTTGAGTTTATTATAAACTAATAGATTCAAAAAATAAACAAAAAAATAAAACGTTTTCATTTATTAGAAGAATAGTAGTAATTTTCGTATGTTTTCTTAGAAAAATAAGAATAAAAAGTTGTAAGCGCTATTTTAAATTAAGATAGAATCTGTTATCATTCATTAATGAAAACGTTTGCGCCTTAAAAAAGAGAAAATCGAATTATTAATGAAATGGGGTAGCATAATGGAAAAACAGTGGTGGAAAGAAAGTGTAGTATATCAAATTTATCCTCGTAGCTTTATGGATAGTAACGGTGATGGTATTGGGGATCTTCGTGGAATTATTTCAAAGCTAGATTACTTAAAAGAATTAGGGATTGATGTCATTTGGTTATCTCCGGTCTATGAATCTCCAAATGATGATAATGGTTATGATATAAGTGATTATTGTAAAATTATGAATGAGTTCGGAACAATGGAAGATTGGGATGAGCTATTACATGAAATGCATGAACGTAATATGAAACTTATGATGGACTTAGTTGTTAACCATACTTCTGATGAACATAATTGGTTTATTGAATCACGTAAATCAAAAGATAATAAATATAGAGATTACTATATATGGCGTCCTGGAAAAGAAGGGAAAGAGCCGAACAACTGGGGAGCAGCTTTTAGTGGATCTGCATGGAAGTATGATGAAATGACAGATGAATATTATTTACATTTGTTTTCTAAAAAACAGCCGGATTTAAATTGGGATAATGAAAAGGTAAGACAAGATGTTTATGAAATGATGAAGTTTTGGTTAGAAAAAGGAATTGATGGCTTCCGTATGGATGTTATTAATTTTATTTCTAAAGAAGAGGGATTACCAGCTGTTGAAACGGAAGAAGAGGGGTATGTTTCAGGTCATAAGCATTTTATGAACGGTCCAAACATTCATAAATATTTACATGAAATGAATGAAGAAGTATTGTCTCATTATGATATTATGACGGTTGGTGAAATGCCTGGTGTAACGACAGAAGAAGCGAAAATGTATACTGGAGAAGAACGAAAAGAACTGCAGATGGTATTCCAATTTGAACATATGGATTTAGATTCGGGAGAAGGCGGAAAATGGGATGTAAAACCATGTTCACTCCTTACTTTAAAAGAGAATTTAACGAAGTGGCAAAAAGCATTAGAGCATACAGGGTGGAATAGCCTGTATTGGAATAACCATGATCAGCCACGCGTTGTATCTCGTTTTGGTAATGATGGAATGTATCGCATTAAATCTGCGAAAATGTTAGCGACGGTGCTTCATATGATGAAAGGAACACCATATATTTATCAAGGAGAAGAAATCGGAATGACGAACGTTCGATTTGAATCGATTGATGAATATCGAGATATTGAAACATTAAATATGTATAAGGAAAAAGTGATAGAGCACGGTGAAGATATAGATAAAGTGATGCAGTCTATTTATATAAAAGGGCGAGATAATGCTAGAACACCGATGCAGTGGGATGATAAAGATCATGCCGGATTCACAACAGGTGAGCCTTGGATTACGGTAAACCCTAACTACAAAGAAATCAATGTGAAACAAGCGATCCAAAATAAAGATTCAATTTTTTATTACTATAAAAAATTAATTGACCTACGCAAAAATAATGAAATAGTTGTGTACGGATCATATGATTTAATATTAGATAATAATCCTTCTATTTTTGCATACGTAAGAACATATGAAGAAGAAAAACTTCTTGTTATTGCAAACTTTACGGCGGAAGAAAGTGTATTTGAATTGCCTGAGGACGTTATTTATAGTGAATCAGAGTTATTCATACACAATTACGACGTAGAGAGTGGATCGATAGATAACATGACATTACGTCCATATGAAGCGATGGTATTTAAATTAAAATAAAAAAATCCTTATGCCACACCTTGGCATAAGGATTTTTTATTACCATGTTAAGATTGAGAATCCATATGGAGGAAGTGTAACCTGTAATACACTTGCTTCCGCTGAAAATTCTTCGTTTGTATAAATGTTAATGATTTTCTTTCCAGTAACATGGAGAGGGAGTGAAGCTGTAACATCACTATTAGTCGGATTTAAAACGAAAAAGATAGTTTCATCTTCATATGTTTTCGTATAAGAAATATAATTATGTTCATCATTTGCTTCGATGAATTGGAAAGTACCATGTCCTCCAAATGCTTTATATTGCTTTCGTAATGAAATTAATGTTTGTATATGTGTAAATAATAGATGATCTTGTTCTTTCATATCCCAAACCATACATTTGCGACAATCTGGGTCCATACCGCCGTCCATACCAATTTCGTCTCCATAATAAATACAAGGAGAGCCGATGAAAGAAAGATGGAATACATAAAGTAACTGTAACTTATTTTTATCTCCGTTACATGTTGTCAATATTCTTGGTGTATCATGGCTGTCTAATAAATGAAACGCTGCTTCATTTATATTCATAGAGTAGGAATGGAGAGATTCTGTAATTTGTTTCATAAATTCATTTGCTTTAATGGAATCATTAGCAAAGTAAGACAGCAGAGCGTTTGTAACAGGATAGCTCATTACAGCATCAAATTGATCTCCTTGTAGCCATGGAAGTGCATCGTGCCAAATTTCTCCTAAAATATATACTTCAGGATTTAATGCTTTTATCTCGCTTCGGAATTCTCTCCAAAAGCTGTGGTCGACTTCATTTGCTACATCAAGGCGCCAACCGTCTATATTAAATTCTCTTACCCAATAACGCCCAACTTCAAGTAAGTATTCTTTTACATCTGGGTGTGCTGTATTTAATTTAGGCATATACGGTGTAAACGCGAAAGTATCATAATTCGGAAGTGGCTCAGTTATAATTGGAAATTCATGAATATGGAACCACTCTTTATAAGCAGACTTCTCGCCGTTTTCTAGTACGTCTTGGAATTTATCGAAAAAGTATCCACTATGATTAAACACGGCATCGAGCATTATTTTTATACCGTGTGTATGACATGCTTGAACGAGTTCTTTGAACGTTTCTTTCGTCCCGAATTGCGGGTCGATTTCCATGTAGTCAATTGTGTCATATTTATGGTTGGAATGTGCTTTGAAAATAGGTGTGAAGTATATTCCTGAAATTCCAAGCTTAACAAGGTAATCGAGGTTTTGAATAATACCAGCAAAATCTCCGCCGAAAAAATTAGTTGGAGTTGGCTCAGCGCTTCCCCAAGGAAGAGTGTTTTCTGGATTTAGTGCACGATCTCCATTAGCGAACCGTTCTGGGAAAATTTGATACCAAACGGTGTCTTTAATCCAAGAAGGTGCTTGAAATACATCATTTGCATGAATAAATGGCAAACAGAAAAAGTTACCAACGTCATCATTTGGAATAGTGGAAAAAAATCCTCGCTCTGCATAAATAAGCGTTTCTATATCATTTTTTAATTCGAATCCATAACGTAAGCGCTTAAATTTAGGCTCGATGGAAATGGACCAATAATCAAACAATGCAGTAGAACCAGTTTTTTTCATCGCTGTACTTGATGTAATCCATTTCCCTTCTTTCCATTCATAAGGATCACCGTAAATAAGAGTGGCGCTTTGAACATCTTCTCTTTTAGTACGTATTCGGATGTGAATCGTTTTTTCATCGTAAGCGTATGCGTAATTATCTTTTGGCCTATGATAAATAGCTTCTTTAAGCATATAGAAAAGCCCCCTTTAATATCTCCATGCATATTGTTCCCTTAAGTATAATAATAAAGTATATGTTGCAAACGATTGCTTTTTGCATAGCTTTAATATTGCTTATAAGAGTAGTATTCATTTCATATAAAGTCAATGTATAAAGAGTGTAGTAATAATATTTTAAAATTAATATTTGCAAAATGAATAAAAGAATGTATAATGATAGACAAATAGCGCAAACGTTTTCATAGATTGAGATGTTGTTTGCGCTTCTATTAAACTATTTAATGCAAACGTTTTCAATTATTAGGGTACATATACAATTTAGGGAGGTTTTTGGGATGAAGAAAGCATTATCATTATTAACGGTTTCGGCATTATCAATTGGTATGTTATCTGCATGTGGACCGAAAGATTCAGGGGAAAAAGAAGAAAGTAAAGCGAAGAAAGATTACGATCTTCTCGTTTGGGAAGATGATAAAAAAGGTGTTGGTTTAGAACCAGCAGTGAAGAGTTTTGAGGAAAAATATAAAGTAAAAGTAAAAGTCGTTGAAATGCAAATGACAGATCAAGTGAAGAAGTTACGCCTTGATGGACCAGCGGGGACGGGACCAGATGTTGTAACATTACCACATGATCAAATTGGAAACGCAGTAACAGAAGGTTTACTTTCTGAAGTGAAAGCTGATGATACTGTAAAGAGTAGATTTACTGAATCATCGATAGAAGCACAGAAATATAACGGAAAATTATATGGTTTACCAAAAGCAATTGAGACACCAGTCTTTATTTACAATAAAAAATTAATGCCAAAAGCGCCAGAAACGATGGACGAGCTGTTTAACTTCTCAAAAGAATTTACGAAGGATGGCAAATACGGATTTTTAACACTAGGAGATAACTTCTACTTTGCTAATGCATTTATGGCAGGTATGGGTGGTTATGTATTTGGTGAAAAAGATGGAAAGCCAAATGCAAGTGATGTTGGATTAAATAATAGCGGAGCGGTACAAGGTGCTGAATATCTTCAAAAATGGTACAAAGAAAAGTTATTCCCGAAAGGTATTATCGGTGAATCTGGTGGACCTGCTGCTGATGGACTATTTAACGAAGGAAAAGCAGCATCTATTATGAACGGCCCATGGGCGTTCCAAGCAATGGAAAAGAACGGAATTGATTATGGTGTTGCTCCAATGCCGAAATTACCAAATGGTCAACCGATGAAAACATTTGTAGGAGTTAAAGGATGGCATGTAACAAGTTTCTCTAAGCAAAATGATTTAGCTACAAAGTTTACTGAATGGATAACAAATGAAGAAAACGCAAAAATTCGATTTGAGAAAACAAAAGAAATTCCTCCAGTAAAATCAGTAATGGAAGATCCAATTATTAAAGATAATGAAGCTGCAAAAGCAGTTGCAACGCAATCTGAAAATGGAATTCCAATGCCAAACATTCCGGAAATGCAAGAAGTATGGAAACCAGCTGGAGATGCGCTTCAATTAGTTGTTACGGAAAAAGAGGCACCAAAAGCAGCACTTGACAATGCAGTGAAGCAAATTAAAGGTAATATTGAGGCAAATCATAGTAAGAAAAAATAAGGTGAAATTCGTGCCTCTCATATGAGGGGCACGAATTCTCTCCCAGAAAAAAGGGGGAAGGAACATGCAAACATCTATGGAACCAGCAAACGGTTTAAACGGTTCAAAGCATAGGAAAATGGCAACCATGTTATCTATCATTCCAGGCGTGGGCCAAATGTATAATAAGCAATTTGTAAAAGGTCTTATTTTTCTAGTATTAACAGGTTCATTTATTGTAGCCTTTGCTGATTTATTAAATATGGGATTATGGGGAATTGTAACGCTTGGTACAGAAGTTCCACGTGACCATTCTGTCTTTCTATTAGTAGAAGGAATCTTGGCACTTATCGTCATCGTGTTTGGACTCGGAATATATGCATTTAATTTATATGATGCATACCAAAATGGGAAGAAACGTGATATAGGAACACCGTTAAACTCTGTAAAAGAGCAATACCGTAATTTACTAGATCAAGGTTTTCCATATTTAATGGTTTCACCAGGTTTTCTATTACTTATCTTTGTAGTTGTATTTCCAATCATCTTCGTAATTTTAATTGGATTTACGAACTATGATTTATATCATTCTCCTCCAGCTAAATTAGTAGATTGGGTAGGATTTAAAAACTTTATTGATATCTTTACATTACCGATGTGGAGAGAGACATTTTTAAGTGTATTTTCTTGGACTGTCATTTGGACATTCGTTGCAACGACATTACAAGTTGCGCTTGGTATTTTCTTAGCGATTATCGTAAATCAGCCTGGTATTAAAGGGAAGGCAATTATTCGAACAATCTTCATTTTACCATGGGCAGTTCCAGCATTCGTATCTATTCTTGTTTTCTCTGGTATGTTTAATGAAACATTTGGAGCAATTAACAATCAAGTATTGGCTTTATTCGGAATTGAAAAGATTGCTTGGATGACAGATCCATTTTGGGCGAAGATTGCTTTAATTATGATTCAAACGTGGCTTGGATTCCCATTTGTCTTTGCAATGACGACAGGTATACTGCAATCGATTCCGGGAGAATTATATGAAGCAGCTACAGTAGATGGAGCTACAGCTTGGCAACAGTTTCGTAAAATTACATTGCCACTTGTTCTATATGCAACAGCACCAATATTAATTACGCAATATACGTTTAACTTTAATAACTTTAGTATCATCTATCTATTTAACGGCGGAGGTCCTGCTGTAGCTGGACAAGACGCAGGTGGAACAGATATTTTAATTTCATGGATTTATAAGTTAACGATGACTTCGGCGCAGTACGGGAAAGCAGCAGCTCTTACAATGATATTATCGTTAATCGTTATTACAGTTGCGTTATGGCAATTTAAGAGAACAAAATCATTCCAAGAAGAGGATATGATGTAAATGAATATTAAAAAACAAAAGATGTTACGTCTCTCATTAAGCTATTTCGTTATTTTCGTAATGTGTGCCATCATTTTCTATCCATTATTATGGATTATTGGCTCATCGTTTAATCCAGGTGATAGTTTATCCGGATCAAGTATTATTCCACAAAATGCAACGTTAGATCATTATCGTAAGTTATTAGATTTAGAGAATAGTAATTATTTACTATGGTATAAAAACACGTTAAAAGTAAGTGTTATAACGATGATTTTCTCAGTGTTAGCAATTAGTTTTACTGCTTATGCATTTTCGAGATACCGTTTTGTTGGAAGGAAAAATGGTTTATTAACGTTTTTAATTCTGCAAATGATTCCGAACTTTGCGGCGCTAATCGCTCTATACGTATTAGCACAGTTAACAGGGTTAATCGATACGCACCTTGCATTAATTTTAATTTACGTAGGCGGGGCAATTCCAATGAATACATGGCTTATGAAAGGATATTTTGATACGATTCCGAAAGAATTGGATGAGTCAGCTCGTATGGATGGGGCAGGACATTTCCGTATTTTTTGGCAAATCATTATGCCACTTGCAAAGCCAATCGTAGCGGTTGTGGCATTATTCACTTTCATTGGTCCATTTACAGATTTCATTTTAGCGAGTGTTATTTTGCGCACACCAGAAAATTATACGTTAGCAGTTGGGTTATATGAAATGGTAGCGAAGAAATTTGGTAATGAATTTACAACGTTCGCAGCGGGTTCAGTATTGATTGCAATCCCAATTTCAATTTTATTCCTATCACTACAAAAATACTTTATCTCTGGTTTAACTGCTGGAGGTACGAAAGGATGAAAAATGGGACGTTACGTCCCATTTTTCTTTTCATCTCCCTATAAAAAAATTTATAGGGAGATGAAAAGAGATTTGACATCACATATGCAAAGAAGTGAAATAAATAGTATATTATAGTATAGGAAAAAAGAGCTATATCCCTTACAATACATGGAGAGGGAGAATATGATAGGTATTACAAGATAGAATCAATGAAAGTTTATGACTTCTCCTATTACTTGCAACGGGTGCAAGATTAAAATATATAACAAAATGGCAGAGAAGTGAGAGGAGGGGGATTTTTATGACAGTTACAATTAAAGATGTGGCGAAGAAGGCAAATGTAGCACCATCTACCGTTTCTCGTGTAATTGCTGATAATCCAAGTATAAGTGAAAAAACAAAGCGTCGTGTTCGGAAAGTAATGAGTGAACTAGGGTATCATCCCAATTTAAACGCAAGAAATCTAGCTAACCAAACAACAAAAACACTTGGTCTTGTTATGCCAAGTTCTGCAAGTAAAGCTTTTCAAAATCCGTTTTTCCCAGAAGTTATAAGAGGGATTAGTTCATTTGCACATGTGGAAGGGTATGCGCTTTATATGTCGACAGGTGAAACGGAAGATGAAATTTTTAATGGTGTTGTAAAGATGGTACAGGGGCGCCAAATTGGTGGCATTATTCTTTTATATTCAAGAGAGAATGATCGGATTATTCAATATTTGCATAAACAAAATTTCCCGTTTGTTTTAATTGGGAAACCGTATGATCGAAAAGATGAAATTACATATGTAGATAATGATAATTATACAGCTGCAAGAGAAGTAGCAGAATATTTGATTTCATTAGGTCATAAACAAATCGCGTTCATCGGCGGTGGATCAGATTTACTTGTAACGAGAGATCGTTTGGCTGGTATGAGTGATGCTTTAAAATTAGCGGACATTGTATTACCAAAAGAGTATATTTTACATTTTGATTTTTCGAGGGAAAGTGGTCAACAAGCCGTTGAGGAGTTAATGGGACTACAGCAACCACCGACAGCAATTGTGGCAACGGATGATTTAATTGGACTTGGTGTGTTAAGTGCTCTTTCTAAAAAAGGATTCGTTGTACCAAAGGATGTTTCCATTATAAGCTTTAACAATGCTTTATTATCAGAAATTGCGAGTCCGCCACTTTCGACAGTTGATGTGAATATTTATCAACTAGGATATGAGGCAGCAAAAGCTTTAGTGGATAAAATAGAGAATGCGGAGTCTACTGCAAAGTGTATTATTATTCCTCATAAATTACTAAAGCGCCAAACTTGCGATCATTATGCATAAAAAAGCTAAGAGTTTAACTCTTAGCTTTTTGTTGTAGAAAGGCCTCTAATCGATCACAGCCTTCTTTTAAAGTTTCAATACTATACGCATAGGACAAGCGAAGATAGCCTTCACCATATTCAGAAAATGCAGTTCCAGGAACGACAGCTAGTCCAGCTTCTTTGACAAGGTCAAGTGCAAAATCAAATGATGAAGAAGTTAAATGACCAACATATGGGAATAAGTAAAATGCACCTGTTGGCTTTTCAACTGTTAAGCCCATTTGAATGAGTCGATTATATACGTAATCACGACGTTTTTTGTATTGATGACGCATCATTTTTGGTGCATCTTTAGCAGCTGTTAATGCTTCAATTGCAGCATACTGAGCGATTGAAGTAGCACACGTTACGTTGTATTGATGAACTTTTAGTATATGTCCTGCTAAATAGCTTGGTGCGAACAATAGACCGATACGCCAGCCAGTCATAGAATGAGATTTTGATAAACCGTTAATGACGATAGTCTTTTCACGCATTTCTGGGAAATGAGCGATAGATGTATGCTTTTGTTCATATACAAGTTCGCTATAAATTTCATCAGAAAGGACGAAAATATTTTTATCTTTTAAAACAGTTACAATATCCTGTAATTCTTCTTTTGATAAAGTTACACCAGTTGGATTAGAAGGATACGGCAGTACGACGCATCTTGTTTTTTCTGTAATAGCATTTTCTAGCGCTTCGGCTGTTAAACGGAAGCCAGTTTCACGAACATCGATAAAAATAGGTGTAGCACCGCATAATCGAATAATTGGTTCGTATCCTGGATAAATAGGAGCAGGTAAAATAACTTCTGTTCCTGGCTCTAAAATCGTTCGGAATGCAATATCAATTGCTTCACTGGCACCGATTGTAACGATGGTTTCGTTTTCAGGCGAATACTGTAAATCGTAGTTATCTTTTACAAAGTTACAAGCAGCCTTGCGTAATTCTAGTAAACCGGCGTTATGTGTATAGCTTGTATAATTTTCTGTAATAGCCCGTTTTGCCGCTTCTTTTACGAGAGAAGGCGTAGGGAAATCGGGTTGACCAATTGTTAAAGAGATAAGATTATCATAGTTTTGAATCATGTTAGAGAATTGACGGATTCCAGAAATTTGGATGTCCTTCACTCTAGGGTTAATGAATTGTTCCATTGTATCTCCCTTTCTTCCGTTTGAAAATTAAGTTCATTTTAACATATTTTCTATGATTTCGCTTGCGTATATGTTATGTAGAAAGAGAGCGATAATAGAAAAAAAGCCGCTGTAAGCGACTTTTTAATATCCGTACTCCCAATCTATTTCATCTTCATTCCAAAGTACAGAGGATACTTTGCCAAGGTGAACAACTGATTCATTCACAGCACATGTGCAATTTTCTTCTCCGGTTTTATGCTGTAACTCTTCATATACTGATTTTTCAACATTTTCTAGAACAACCAAATTCTCTTCTTTTAAAACAAGCGTAGTACCCGCCATATTTATCTTCCTCCTACTAAAATAATGATCACTTATTTGTAAACATAGATAGTATGGATTATATGCTGTATTTTGCTATAGTTGTCCGTCTCATGAAGTATTTTTTATTTTCTTTGTAATCCGTATTCATTGTATACTGCCCGACGGAAATTTGGTACAGGGTTTACATTCATTTCGAAAATCTGTAACAATTATTATGTGTTGTTAACAAAGAATTAACAAATATGTTAAGAAAAATCAAAATTTTAAAACAAATAAACCCGTAAAATGATATAATCATATCAAAATACATATAGGGGATGAGAGGCTATGGAGCTGATCCGTGATTTAATGATCCAAATTGCCATCATTATTTTGCCACTATTTTTATATGAAGCGATTCGTTTAAATCGTTATCAAGAAATGCCTCCGAAGCCGAACCGCTACTTTATTATGTTTTTATCCAGCATTACACTCGTTCTCTCCATGACATACTCTATTTGTTTTGGTGACATTTGTGGGTATAACTTTCACCCAATCCCGATTGTTAGTGGTTTTTTATATGGTGGGATTGTTGGTTTAATCCCGGCCGTTATTTTTGTTGCATATGAATGGGCGCTAAAGGGAATGAGCCTTCTTCCAGTCATAGAAGTAATATTTCTATTGATAGTTCCATTATTTTTATCAAAGAAATGGTCTCTATTTTCAAGGGATAAGAAGCTAATTTTAGCATTTATGATTTCATCACTATACGTACTTGTTTCTTTAGTGATTGGCATGATTAACGTTCTGTTAGAAACGGGGTTTACACCACATATTTCACACTTATATAGCGGATATATATTTGCTTCGCTTATTATGGTTATGACTATGGTATTTCAAGTGTACTTAACAGAATATTTAAACGAAAATGCAATATTACGTACAGAGATGCAAAAGTCAGAAAAGCTTAATATTGTAAGTGAGTTGGCAGCAAGTGTTGCACATGAGGTTCGAAATCCACTCACTGTTGTTCGTGGTTTTATTCAATTGTTAGAAAGTACGGAAGATGTGAAAAATAAGGATTATATGCGTCTCGTATTAGCCGAATTGGATCGGGCAGAACAAATTATTTCAGATTATTTGAATTTAGCAAGGCCACAAATTGAGAAAAAAGAACACATTTGCTTATCCGCTCAATTAATAGAAATGACAACTCTTATGTCATCATTTGCAGCGATGCAAGGTGTATATTTGCAAGTTGAGATTTCTGAAAGTCTTTATACGATCGGTGATAAGACGAAACTGAAGCAAGCTATTATGAATGTTGTTAAAAATGGTATTGAAGCAATCCAAGGAAATAAAGGATATTTAAAAGTAACGGCTATGCAAAAAGATGAAACGATAGTAATAAGAGTTAAAGATAGTGGTGTTGGAATGACGAAAGAACAGTTAGTAAGACTGGGACAACCGTATTATTCTTTAAAAGAAAAAGGGACAGGATTAGGACTTATGGTAACATTTAGTATTTTACAAGCGCATAATGGTACGCTGGAATATAAAAGCGAAAGTGGGAAAGGAACTGAAGCGATTATTATATTGCCAGCTGTAAGAAATAAGGAATAAAAGTTACCGATGGAAGGTAACTTTTTATTTTATATTGTTTATTCATTTGTTTTTTCTTGTTTTGCTCGGCTAAATAAACTTTTAAATGATTGCAAGAATCCTTGCTCTTTTGATGCAGCAACCATTCTTTTTGTTTCTTGAATTTCGCGAATTACTTGCATAAGTTGTGCATCCCGATTGCTGTCTTTATTATAAATTTGATTTACGAGTTTATTCATTTTTTCCTCTTGCTTAGATTCGCGTTTATACATATGATTCATTAATAAGTCCATCTTTTCTTTTTGCAGGGCATCTGTTTGAGCGGCATGATCCACTAACTCTTGTAGCATTTTTTCTTGAGAGCCTTCTTTTACATAAACTTGTTGCATCAATTCATCTAGCTTTTCATCTTTTAAACGATTTTGGGTAATAAGGGTAGAATTTTGATGAATAATTGCTTCATTTAATTGAGCGAGCATTTCAAGTTTTAACATGAACTCCTCAAAGTTACGCCCATCTTCTTTTTCTTTCGTTTGTATTTCTTGCTTATCTTGTATAGCGGGTACAGGCGGGTCCTCTTTTTCTTTTAAAATAATAGGTATCGTTTCTGAAATGTCTTCTTGCAATGTAGCAGCTCTTTCATGTATAGATTTCAATAGTTTTAAATCATCCAGTTTATAAATGCGAGCATCAGCTGTTTTGGAAATGATATAACCATGATCCTCTAACAGTTGACTATATTTGCGAACTATATGTTTTGGGATGCCTGTTTTATTCGTGACATCTTTCGTTTTATAGGTAGCTTCCATAATATTTCCTCCCCAAAAAGTATCGTATATATCATTTCAATCTTTTATGAGGACTTCCTTTGAAAAAGAATGTCGGAAGGTTATTAGTTTTCTACAGCATTAGTGAAAAGATGAAGGAAAATGAGAGTTTTTTGGCGGAATGGCGAAGAAGAGCTAAAATAATGTCTGAAAACATATACAGGAGAAGTTTGTTATAATAACGGAGGCAAAGAAACTGGTAGAATCATGGAGGTATACATGAAGCAATTAAAAGGTATTATCATTTCAATTATTGCAATTCTTTCTATTGTAGTAGCGGTGTATGAAGTACTTGTTCCAGAGGAAACAAGTATCAAAAAAACGAATACGTATGATCAAGTTCTAGAATTTCCGAAAGAGCGATATCCAGAGACAGGGAAACATATTACGGATGCTATAAAAGAAGGACATTCAGAAGTTTGTACAATCGATCGTAGTGGTGCTGCGGATAGAAGGAAATTATCGTTAGCTCCATATCCATCAAAAAAAGGGTATGATCGTGATGAATGGCCAATGGCGATGTGTAAAGAAGGTGGAAAAGGAGCACATATTGAATATATAAGTCCAGCAGATAACCGCGGAGCAGGGTCTTGGGTAGGAAATAAGTTGGACAAATACCCAGATGGTACGCGTGTGAAATTTGACGTAAAGTAGTAGTTGCATATTTCATAATGAAGGAGAATGGGAACGATGGAGTTAACAATTTCTTATTCGCAATTAATGTTGATGAACTATGACGGTGATCAGCCTTACGTTGACTGGACGGATGAAGATTTTGAAAGAGGTTATGCGAAGGCGGATGGAACTGTTATTTTTGAAGCACTCTCTGATTATACTTGTGAAGTGAAAGTGACTTGCGGGAAGCATATTGAGAAAGAAGAAGCGATTAGAACGGTTACAGTTCCTTTTACAGTTGAAAATGGATGTATCGTTGTAACAAGTATTCTTTCAAATAAATTTCAAATTCCTATTGCGAATGGTGAGTATACAGTTGTATTACAGGCAACTCCTCTTGAAGAACCAACGGATGATGAATTATATAAAATACAATACGAATTCTTTTTTGAAAGTAAAGAATAAAAAATGGGTTATCCTCAATAAGGATAACCCATTTTCGTTATGCGTTTGTTTTTAGCAGGGAGCGAGCATCTTTTGCTGCTTGCACCATGTGCTCTAAAGCTGGAATAACTTCTTCTGTTCTTCTCGTTTTTAAACCACAATCAGGATTAATCCAGAAATATTTAGGATCGCATACTTCTAAAGATTGTTCTACGATTTTATACATTTCATCTTTACTCGGTACACGTGGGCTATGAATATCATATACACCTAGACCGATGCCTTTTTCATATGTTGTATGTTTTAATGTATCAATAAATTCACCGTGACTTCTTGATGTTTCGATAGAAATCACATCTGCATCTAATGCGCGAATCGCATCAACAATATCTTCGAAGTTACTGTAACACATATGAGTATGAATTTGTGTTTCATTTGCTACAGAAGAAGTTGCTAAAAGGAAGGATTGAACTGCCCATGTAATATAAGTGTCCCAATCTTTTTCTTTTAGTGGCATTCCTTCACGAAGTGCTGGCTCATCGACTTGGATTACTCGAATTCCGGAAGATTCAAGTAGTTCAATTTCGTGACGAAGAGCTAATGCAATTTGATACGAAACTTCTTTTCTTGGAATGTCATTTCGAACGAAGGACCAATTTAAAATTGTAACAGGTCCAGTTAACATTCCTTTTACAACTTTCTCTGTTAAGCTTTGTGCATAAACAGTTTCCTTAATAGTCATTCCGTTAATAAAGGCTACATCACCATAAATAACAGGTGGTTTTACGCAGCGAGAACCGTATGATTGTACCCAACCGTTTTTAGTGAATGAGAAACCAGCAAGACGCTCACCGAAATATTCGACCATGTCAGTTCTTTCAAACTCACCATGTACAAGGACATCAAGACCAATTTCTTCTTGGTAACGAATCCATTTTTCTGTCTCTTTTTCAATAAATTTTTCATATTGTTCATTTGAAATAACACCGTTACGCCATTCTTTTCGCGTTTGACGAACTTCAGTTGTTTGCGGGAAGCTACCGATAGTTGTTGTTGGTAACAATGGTAACTCTAGGGCAATTTGTTGTAATTCGTATCGCTTTTCAAATGGAAGAGGACGTGAGAAATCTTCTTCTTTTAGTGCTGTTCGTGCTGCTTTGACATCTTCACGGTTACGTACAGCAGATGAACGAATTGTATGATGTACATTTCGATATGTTTCCAGCTCATTACTAATACTTTCTGTACCTTGAGTGAGAGCAGAGTGAATGAGAACTAACTCTTCTAATTTTTGATTTGCAAATGCTAACGCATCGAATAGTTCAGTCGATAAGTGAATTTCTTCTGTTTTATCGATTGGTGTATGCAATAAGCTACAAGAAGGCTGAACGATGAAGTCTTTCGTTTGGACTTGTTTTTGTAACGTTGTAAATAACGTAAGAACTTCATCAAGGTCAGCTCTCCAAATGTTACGGCCATCTATACAACCGACAGCTAAAGTTTTATCAGCTGGGAATCCATATTTTGAAATAGCATGTAGATTACCTTCTTTACCATGAACGAAATCTAATCCAATACCGGATACAGGGAATGTAATAATTTCTTCATAGTTTTCTTCTACACTATCAAAATATGTTTGTAAAAGAAGGTTCGCATTTGGAACTTCTTTACGAATAGCTTCATAAATTTCTTTTGCTTGTTGAACTTCTTCTTTTGTTAAAGAAGCGAAAATCGGTTCATCAACTTGAATGACTTGTGCACCAGCTGCATGTAGTTCTGAAAGCAGTTGTACGTATGGTGCAACTAATTGTTTTAAAATCGTAGCGAATTGTTCTTGTGTATAACCTTTAGCTAATTTTAAGAAAGTATATGGTCCTAAAATAACAGGTTTTCCATCTACTCCTAATTCTTGTTTTGCCTCTTCGTATAAGCGAAGTGGACGATTATCTTTTAAAGAGATTTGTAATCCCTCTTCATATTCAGGAACGATATAATGATAGTTTGTGTTAAACCATTTTGTCATTTCAGAAGCTACGTGATCTTTAGAGCCACGCGCCATTGCGAAATATACATCAAGGTAAGATGTAAACTCAGAAAAACGTGATGGGATAAATCCTAGCATATAAGCAGTATCCAAAACGTGATCATAATATGTAAAGTCGCCAATTGGAATGAGTTCAATCCCTTTTTCTTGCTGTACTTTAACGTGTTGAAGGCGAATTTCTTTCATCGTTGTTAAAAATTGTTCTTCATCGATTTTATTGGACCAAAAAGCTTCCAATGTTTTTTTCCACTCTCTTTGTAGTCCGATACGTGGATAACCTAAGTTACTTGTTTGAATTGCCATTTTAAATTCCTCCCTAATTGAAAGTAAGCATTTCCGTTTACTAGGAAATACCTATAACAAAAAGCATAAAGGCATAGAAAATAAGCCTTCCTTTTTGTTTTAACACCTCATCATCATCCGTGAATCTATCAGTGTTGCTAAAACAGGCAGGTCTCCTGACTTATGCTTCATATAATTTCTTTCACCTTCCCGTTTTCACAGTGGCACTAAACAAGAAATCTCAGCATTTACAGTGGCGGGACCGTGTTGGAGTTTCACCAAGCTTCCCTTTTAAACACGAAACGAAATTTTCGTGTACCTATTTTCCTTTTGAAAGGAAGTTAACAAGCGATATGATATTGAAACAAATTCTAACACAATTTTTGGAATTTTGTCTACTGTTTTAAAATAAGAAAATTCTAAAGGTTTTTATTTTTATTATTCTGATTGTTCTAACTTTTATAAGAGTGAAGAGAGGTAGCGGTAATTGAAATAAAGTGCGATTAAACTTATAAAGAAGTGTGTATCTGTACAGAGATAAGATGCCAGTTATGTTATTTAACAATCGGTTCATGTTATATCAAAACCTAAACAAGTATCCCCCGTCCTAAATTAGAACGGGGGATACTTGTTTAGGTTTTAACATTAAATAACTTTATTGTCTTTTTACAGTTTCTTCTTTATAAGTTTACCTTTCATCTATATCAATTTCTGACAGTCGCCCTGCAACTGCATCTGTAAGGAGGGTGTTTAACCATTGTAATTCAACTGTAATATGTTCAATAACGCTTTGTAAAATATATAGTTGTGCACGTGGAATGTGTCCTTTGCTACAATCATAAATAGTTTGCATTTTATGTAAATATTGAACGGTATCATTTTTCTTTTTTTCTAAAATAGGAATTAACTCTTGATCATCACCAAAATGAGCGAAAGAGAGTGCTGAATAAATTGGTTTATAGATTTGATTTTTTGCCTCGAATTGTTTTAATAGTAACGTGTGAAATAACCGTTTACCTTCTTCTGTTATATGAAAGATTGTTTTATCGGGTCTATTCGTATCTCGAACAATCGTGGTAATACGAATTGCACCCTGCTTTTCTAATTGCTCGAAGGCGTAGTAAAGTGATCCTTTTGCATATTTAATATAACAATCCATTTGTCGTTCTTTCATGATGTGCTGCACTTCATATGGATGTTTATCTCCTTCGAGTAGCAAGCCGAGAATGACTAATTTCATGCTCATGCTGTCTCAACTCCTATAAATAAAAACTTTATACATATTATAAACGGCATATCCGTTTTCATAAAGGGATATGCCGTTTCTTTTCTCTATATTAACTTACTTGCTTTTGTTTTTGTTTCGTTTTTGGACCTGTAAAGAGGCGTTCATTGCCCATAAGTAAAATACAAATAATACTTAGTACAGCCGGAATAAGTGCCCAGAAGAATGTGCTGGCAATAGAGGTAGCGAGAGCATCTTTAATACCAGTTAATATTTCAGCTGGAATCTTCTCGGTAGCACCTTGTGTTAATAAGAAACTTGTGTCTCCGCCTTTTGGAGCTAATTTAGCTAGTTCAGGAGGGAACACAGTGTTTAATTTAGTAGTAAAAATATGGTTTTGAATTGTACCGAAAATCGTTACACCAAGAGTCATACCGAGTGAACGGAAGAATGAGTTTGTTGATGTAGCAGAACCACGGTCTCGCATTTCTAACTTGTGGATAGAAGACATACTTAAAACTGAGAACGAGAAACCAACTCCAAGTCCAGTGAGAACCATAAATAGCGTTACAAGTAGACGAGGTGTATCCATTGTTAAAGTGCTTAGTAAATAAATACCAATTACGAAGAAAACGCCAGATACCATCATGATGTTACGATAGCTTGTTCGAGAAGCTAACTGTCCACCTGTTTGACTTCCAATTACAGAGCCAACCATCATAGGTGTTAAAATTAATCCAGCATTTGAGGCTGAACCGCCGAGAACACCTTGAACGAAGATTGGGATATAAACTGTACAGATAATAAAAGCGGCACCATAGAAAAAGGCAACTCCTTGGCTAGCTGCGAATAAAGGTTTTTTAAATAGATGGAAAGAAATGATAGGTTCAGTTGCTTTTCGTTCTACGAAGAAGAAAATAATAAGCATAATAACAACTGTTGTAAATAAACCGATAATTACAGTGGAATTCCATGCGTATTCTTTACCACCAAGTTCTAAGGCGAACATTAAGCAAACGATACTAATAACAAGTGTAATAGCGCCGGCCCAATCAATTTTTTGTTTTCTAAATTCTAGAGATTCACTGTAGTATTTAGTAATGAAGAAGAAAGAGATAAGTCCTAATGGAATATTAATATAGAAGACCCAATGCCAACTTATATAGTCTGTAATATAAGCACCTAATAAAGGGCCGAATACACTAGATGTCCCGAAAACCGCACCGAATAGCCCTGTCATTTTTCCACGCTTTTCTGGTGGGAATATATCGTACATAATCGTGAAGGCGATAGGCATAAGAGCACCGCCGCCGATCCCTTGAATTGCTCTATAAATACTTAGTTGCTCAATACTAGATGCTGTCCCGCAAAGTGCAGAACCGAATAAGAAAAGAATGAGACCACCAATATAAAAGCGTTTCCGTCCGTACATATCAGAAAGTTTTCCGAAGATAGGCATCCCTGCCATTGTTGCTACCATATATGCAGACGTGACCCAAACGAACTTGTCAAATCCTCCTAGGTCTCCAACAATCGTTGCCATTGCTGTTGCAACGATTGTATTATCCATTGCCGCCATTAAAATACCAAGTAATAAACCTGCAACAACAAATTTTGTATTGTTGGAGTCTTTTTTTGATAATTGAGATTCCAAATATAACCCTCCTTTAATAATAAGTAAACTATATGAAGTTTTGAGTGCAGCACATAAAAATTTAAAGTATAGTTCTTTCAAATTAATTTAAACAAGTGCACTGACAAAGCCATAAAGAATATTATAGTCAAATTTGACTAAAAGGCAAACTTTTTCTTCCGTCAAAATATTCTGTTGTATGGACAGCAAAAGAGTGAGTAATACTTAATATTGGTATAAAGTCAATGAAGGAAATTGTAAAAAAATATTTCAGTAAGAATACTGCCTGTTAACAGAGGAAAAATGGTTTTTTCTTTATATTGTCGAATAGGATACAAGGAAGAGCAATAACTATATATCGTTTGTAACAAGCTTTATTAATATGGTGTAGAGAGGTAGAATAAGGTCGTATGGATGATGCATCTGAAATGGGGTGAATATTATTGTGAAAATATGGAAACGAAATTCGGATCAAGGAAGGCATTCAATACCGCTACAACCAGTATTATGGATTGATGGCTCAAAAAAGGAAAGCGAATGTCCTAATATAGCAGTTACATTACAAATCCGTAGTATGTATAAAGAAAAATTTTCATATGAACTGACCTATGATGTAAACGACATACTTATTATTCGAATTGAAGTAGAAAATAAAGGAATGGAAATGATTTCACGAGTTGTAGTAAGTCATATGATTCGAGATTATTTTGCATATATCCCAAATTCATTAAAGGCTGATAAGGGGATGAGTGAGTTTTTGTTCCAGCTTGTAAGGTGGCGAATCGAAAATTTATTACCGAATGAGAAAGTAGAACTAATTTGTAAAATAAAAGCAAATAAAGATAAAGCAATTAAAAACGCATTATTTCAGGCTACATATACATTTCAATATAAAGGAGTATCATATGGTCCGCTGCAAACAAATGAAGTTGTTGTGCGGCAATGATAAAAAGGAACCTGTAAGAAAGGTTCCTTTTTTAATGAAGATTGTGTTTTTTGAGTACTTTTTTTTGCTCGATTCCTTTTTTTCCTACATAATTATTTTTATAACCAAAATATAAAATGAAAAGAAAGGAAGCAACATTTACAATAGCGTCAATTTGATCGTTTGTAATAAAGTTCACTCCGAAAGAATTACATAATAATTTTAACGATAACAGAAAGCCTGCTAGTAAACGTATAATATCTGATAGATTTTCTTTTTGTAGCATACAGATCACCTCTTTCTAAAACGATATATAGTATATATATGAAATAGAATAAAAATGGTATACAAGCTTAAGCGAAAATGTACACTCAATGTGTACATTTTTTATTTTGTAGAAAAACATAATTGTTATAGAAACATATATTGGTATAGAAGGGAGGAGAAGTATGAAACATAAAGGGAAAATTAGTGGGTTATTACTTGGGAATACAGTGGCAGTTACAGAATGGATTGCGCTTCAGGATGTAATTACAAAACTGGATTCGCGATCATTTTATACCGTCTTTATTATTTATATATTGCAAATGATACTCAGCTATTATTTTGGACATTGGTATGATAAAAGAGCGAGTGGACGTATGGATACGGAAGTAGGAGGAATGGCAAGTAATGATTTTGTAGTTGATTTTTTTGAGAAAGTAACTGCTCTGTCAGAACGGGATTCTCATAATATTACAGTGTACATTCTTTCTATGAAAGAATGGAAAGGACTAAAAGAAACAGTGCAAGAAAAAAATTTGGAGGTGTTAGTACAAAAATTGGAGAGTACAATTGTAAAGACAATTCGTAAAGGGGATGTTGTTACTAGGTGGGACGAAAATAAGTATGTTATTGTGGCAGTTGATAACGGACATGAAAAGTCGACGATAACAAACCGATTAATGAAAAATATTGAAAGTGAAATAGAAAATGGTTTGTTAAGTATGACGCTTTTATTTGGAGCTGCTAGTTATCCAATAGAAGGAAAAACTTTTGAAGAATTGTTAAGAAAGGCACAAAATCAATTGTACCAGCATAGGGATTTG
Organism: Bacillus sp. FSL M8-0063; assembly: GCF_038005545.1. Classification (NCBI taxonomy): domain Bacteria; kingdom Bacillati; phylum Bacillota; class Bacilli; order Caryophanales; family Bacillaceae; genus Bacillus; species Bacillus sp. FSL M8-0063. The sequence continues at coordinate 3,557,222 of NZ_JBBOTJ010000001.1, read as the reverse complement.
TAAGAAAATGAGTGAAACTTTGATTTGAAGAAATATGATATGAAGAAGTTTTGAATGTAACATTTTTTTGACTTTTATTACAAAAAGAACTTTTATTGTAATAAAAGTCTTTAAAAATATATGGAATAAGCATATAATTATGATGGATGTGTCAATGCATTTTGCACAATGTGTTTCATTTTAAAAGTGTAGAGGGAAGCATGCTCTACACTTTTCCTTTTTAGGGAATGACAAGAATAATTGTAAGTTGTTGCAAGATAGCATTTATACTGTGTAAAATGAACAAATAGATTATTTGATAGAAAGCCGGAAAGGGAATGATAGAATGATAGACGTGAGAGAACAACGATCATCTTTTATCAGGTGAATTATTATTACTGTTGTTCTTCAAATTATTATGGCTGTGATGAATTCCGTTGTACTTTTATGTAATACATAGTATGAACAGACTTTAAAAAGTGCTAAGTAAAAGATGGATATGAAACTGCTAATTGGTTCAAAAAAGTAAAATGTAATTTTAAGTAATACAATTTGTACAAGCATTATAAACAATATCAATGATTTTCGTAGAAAAGGTGCGAGTATGGAGTTTATAGAAGGATATATAATTTTCATAGCTTTTTACACGATGATCGTATATAAGTAGGAGGAAGAAGATGTTGAAATATAGTAAATTAGCAATTGTAACTGCATTATCAATGACTTTATTAGCCGGTTGTTTCGGACCGAAACCAGAAGAGGAATTATATGTTGCATTTGAAAATGCTGCAAAGCAAGAAAAAACAATGTTTGAAGATGCAAAGAAACTTGAAACTTTAGAAAAAGAGGGACAAGAATTATATAACCAGATTGTTCGAGAAGGAAAAGATAATAATCAAACTGTTAAGGAAAAATTGAACCAAGCAGTGAAAAATACAGATGAACGAGACAAAGTGCTTAAAAAAGAAAAAGAATCTTTAAGTAAGGCACAAGAAGAAGTAAAATCAGTAGATAAATATGTGAAGAAAATTGAAGATAAGAAATTGAAAGATCAAGCGGATAAAGTGAAAAGCATATATGAGAAACGACAAGATTCATTTAACAAGATGTATGATAGCTATAATAAATCGTTAAAACAAGAAAAAGAATTATATACAATGTTACAAGATAAAGGTACAAAATTAAAAGATATTAGTGAAAAAGTAAAAGTAGTAAATCAATCTTATAAGGATATTGAATCAGAAAAAGACAAGTTTAATGAATTTACAAAATCTTATAATACAGAAAAAATAGCTTTTTATAAACAAGCAAATATTAAAATTAAAGAAGAGAAAAAATAAAACAGTTTGGCCTACAATTGGCCAAACTGTTTTATTTTTTTGTATAAGTACGACTATACCATGGGACAGGTTCACTTAATTTTTTTTCTTGTTTCAGTGCTTCAGGACCAATATAATCTTGAAGTGTTTTTTTTGCTACTGTTAAAGATAAGGTTGTTTTCGGATTTCGATAGGAGGATTCAAGATGACCAAGATGTGGTAGGATTCGAAAATCTTCTTTGGTAGGAGGAATATGGAAAAAATAATCACCTAAACGTATAAGAACATCAGATTGTTGTTGGCTAAAACGTGGATTTCTAGAAAAATGTAATCCTTCTTTAATAGCTTTTTTTTCAGCAATTAAGCGTTCTAAAGCCGTCTTTTTTAACCAGTATAAATACTTCGGATTAGTTGCAGCTTTAGCATGACGATTCACAACGAAAATAGATTGAGCTAGTCGATTAATAGAATGTTGGTTTTGTAATTGAGATTGTGGTTGTGAAGGTTTCATATTGAATCTCCTTTCAATTTTTCATTATTATAACATAAATAAAAGAGGTTTTTATTATATGCAAAAAGTGATTGTATATATTTTCAATATTAAAGCAATATTGTTACAAAAAACAACTATTTTGTATAATAGTAATAGAATGTGTTTTAGAAATTTGATAATGAAAGAGTGAGAAGTTTGAAAGAAATATTAAAACAGCAATATGCCATTATAGATATTGGATCTAATACAATGCGTTTAGTTATTTATGAAAAGCAAAACGGAGGTTTTTATAAGGAGATTGAAAATACGAAAGTGGTTGCTCGGTTAAGGAATTACTTAATTGATGGTGTGTTGATGGAAGAAGGAATAGAGGTATTGTTACAAACGTTATTTCAATTTCAAGAAAGTACACGATTCCACCAGTTGCATCATGTACTTTGTGTTGCAACAGCAACAATTAGACAGGCTGAGAATCAAGAGGCAATTAAAAAACTGGTTGAGGGACAAACAGACTTTACTCTTAGAGTCTTATCAGAATATGAGGAAGCACGTTACGGCTATTTAGCAGTTATGAATTCAACTTCGTTCTCTGAAGGAATTACAGTAGATATTGGTGGAGGAAGTACAGAAGTTACATACTTTCGAAATAGAGAGATTCTAGAGTACCATAGCTTTCCTTTTGGAGCACTTTCTTTAAAACAACAATTTATTAAAGAGGATATACCTACTGAAGACGAGTTGGAAAAAATTCAAACGTACTTAGAATATCAATTTCGAACATTACCATGGTTAATTGATAAGAAATTGCCTCTTATTGCAATTGGTGGTAGTGCGAGGAACTTAGTGAAAATCCATCAAAATTTAATTTGTTATCCTATAGCAGGGGTACATTTATATAAAATGAAAGAAGAAGATATTAAAAATGTGAAAGAAGAATTGGAAGCATTGTCGTTCATAGAAATTCAAAAATTGGAAGGATTGGCAAAAGATCGAGCAGATACAATTATTCCAGCAGTCAAAGTTTTTCATACGCTTGTTAATGTTATAGAGGCACCAGCATTTGTGTTAAGCAGAAAAGGGTTACGAGAAGGTGTTTTCTATGAAGAGTTGACAAAAGATTTGGGGATTTCATATTATCCGAACGTAGTCGAAGAAAGTTTACATTTATTATCACATGAATATGAAATGGATATGGAATTTGTAATTCAGCTTATTAAACATGGAAGATTGATTTGTAAACAGCTTGAAGAAACAGGGCTAATTTCTATGTCAGTAAAAGACTGGGAAGTATTTCATCAAGCAGCGAAAGTATTTAATATAGGTAAATATATAGACGAAGAAGCGAGTCGCTTACATACGTTTTATTTATTAGCGAATAAAACAATTGATGGTATGATGCATAAAGAGCGAGTTAGATTAGCGCTTATTGCGTCTTATAAATCAAAAATGTTATTCAAACAACACTTGTCCCCATTTGAAGGATGGTTTGATAAAAATGAACAAAAAAAAATCCGCCTATTAGGGGCTGTTTTACAATTTTCAGCAGCTCTAAATATAAGACAAAGATCGCTTGTTGAATCGATATCTATAATAGAAAGTAAAGAAGGATTAACATTTAAAATTGTATGTGAGCAATCGGCATTAGCGGAAAAAGTACAAGCTGAAAAACAAAAAAAGCAGCTGGAAAGAGTGTTGAAAAAGACTATTAATTTATCCTTCGAATCAAAATGTTAAGTTGTACGGATGTCTTTACAAAAAATTAACACCTTGGAATATTGTAATTTGCTAAAATAAAAGTAACTAAATTATAGTAAAAAAGTTTCAGGGGAAGTGTGAAGAGGATGGAAATGTTGATGGGGAATATAGTAAATTTAAATGATACAGCTTATTACAACAATCGAGAATTAAGTTGGTTAGCATTTAATGAACGTGTACTACAAGAAGCACAGGATGAAACGAATCCGCTCTTGGAAAGATTAAAGTTTATTAGCATTTTCAGTTCCAATTTAGATGAATTCTTTATGGTACGCGTAGCAGGATTGAAGGATCAAGTGAGTGCTGGGTTTAACCAACCAGAAAATAAGGCTGGCTTAACACCAAAAAAGCAATTAAATAAAATTGCGATAAAGGCCCATGAATTAATGACTGTACAATATGATACGTTTAAAAATTATGTGTTGCCAGCGCTGGAGTTAGAGGGAATTGAACGTTTAACATTCCACGATTTGACGAAAGAACAGAGGGAATTTATAGAAGAGTATTTTGATGAGCAAATTTTTCCAGTCTTAACACCTGTAGCTATTGATGCATATCGTCCATTTCCGATGTTATTAAATAAAAGTTTGAATTTAGCTACTCTTTTATATGATGAGAAACAAGTGGAGGAAGAAAACCGTACGAAGTTAGGGATTGTACAAGTTCCTTCATTACTCGAACGCTTCATATTTTTACCGAGTGAAGGGCAAAAGCATAAATTTATTTTATTAGAAGATGTAATTAGTGGTTTTACCCATAAATTATTTACAGGATATAATGTATCATCAGTTACTCGTTTTCGTATTACACGCAATGCGGATTTAACAATTCATGAAGAAGGTGCAAGGGATTTATTAAAGGTAATTGAAAAAGAATTAAAAAAGCGTAAGTGGGGAGCTGCTGTACGTTTAGAAGTTGGCAAAGAGCATATTGATGAAAGAGTATTAGCATTATTATATGAGGTGTTGGAAGTAAAAGATGAAGATGTGTATATAATGGATGGACCGTTAGATTTAACATGTCTATTTTCTTTATATAAAAAACTAGCTCCTGTATATGAACATCTTGTATATCCGGCTCTTATTCCGCAACGGCCTCAAGACTTAGGGGATGCGGAAGATGTATTTGAAAAAGCGATTGAGCATGATATTTTATTACATCATCCTTTTGAATCATTTCAGCCAGTAGTTGATTTTGTCCGTGATGCGGCAGACGATCCGAATGTACTTGCAATCAAACAAACATTATATCGAGTAAGTGGGGATTCGCCGATTATTCAGGCGCTAAAGGTAGCAGCTGAAAAAGGGAAGCAAGTTACGGTATTAGTTGAATTAAAGGCAAGATTTGATGAAGAAAATAATGTGAATTGGGCTAAAGAATTGGAACAGGCGGGCTGTCATGTTATTTACGGTGTAAGCCACTTGAAAACACATAGTAAAATTACGCTAGTTGTAAGAAGAAAAAACGGAAAAATTGAAAGGTTCGTACATCTTGGGACTGGAAATTATAATGACGCGACTGCAAAGTTATATACTGATTTTGGGTATATTACATCACGAAAAGACTTTGGGGTCGATGCAACAAATTTCTTTAATTATTTGAGCGGTTATACAACAAAGCCGCATTTTCATCATTTATCGGTTGCACCATTTGATATAAGAGAGCAATTTATGGATTTAATAGATGAAGAAATCCGTTATCATAGGCAATATGGAAATGGGTATATTATCGCTAAGATGAATTCATTAACAGATAAACCATTAATAAAAAAAATGTATGAAGCATCACAAGCTGGAGTAAAGGTAGAGCTCATCGTTCGAGGAACATGTTGTTTAAGGCCTGGTATTCCAAATGTAAGTGAGAATATTCGGGTAGTTAGTGTTGTTGGGAGATATTTAGAACATAGCCGAATTTATTATTTCCATCATAATGGAGAGGAAAAGACATATTTATCTTCAGCTGATTGGATGACGCGAAATATGGAAAAGCGAGTAGAAATATCTTTCCCAATATTAGATATTGAAATGAAGGCGAGAATTAAGGCGATTTTACAGCTTATATTAGCTGATAATGTGAAAACGCGCGAACAAAATAAAACCGGTGATTATTATTATGTTATTAATAGTAGTACAGAAGAAATTGATAGCCAAGTGAAGTTGTTTAAGATGGCGTATCAAAACACGGATGCTGAATAATGAGAACAAAGTAAAAAAACCTCTTAAAAAAGAGGTTTTTTTACTTTGTTCTCTACTTATTATATGTTCTCTAAATAAATGGATGCGTAGAGAGAATAGTTTTTATTGTAAGCATGTTAATAGATCATGGATCGGTCAAGAGAGGGAATAACATTGGTAGAATTGTGGCAGTACATTAATAATAGTATGGTTGTTGACAAGGTCCACCATAACAAGGATAAGGTGTTGGCGGTGGGAAAGGTGGTGGATATGGTGGATAATACGGTCTAGGACCGAAAGCCAATGCACCGCCTAGCAGTCCGCCAGCAATGCCAGCTAGAAATGGGACGCCAAAAAACGGAAAGAAGCGTGAGTCGCCTACTGGACCAATAGGTGCTGAACGGACTGGGATTGGTTGATAATATGGGTACATGAACAAACCTCCTTTATTGGACTCACTTTTATCATATGGTAAATGAAACGTGGATGAGCGCGTACAAGAAAGGATATGTAAGAAAATAGGCGAATTATTACGAATGTTGGAGCGTGAAAATCGTAATTTCAGGTTTTGACATAAATCGGAATGGGACACGTGTTCTTCCAAGGCCCCGATTGACATAGAGAGCTAAATCTTGAATCGTATAGAAGCCTTCAACATAGTTTTTAGCAAGTGATGGGGTAATAATAGCGCCTAAAAAAGGAATTTGCACTTGTCCGCCATGGCTATGACCAGAAAGTTGTAAGTTAACTGGATATTTAGCGATTTGCGGTGCAATATCTGGCTCGTGAACAAGAACAATGTTATAAGTATTTTGCCTCGCGTACTGTAGTGTCTCCTCTATTTTTGGTTTGCCTAGTAGTATATCATCGAGCCCGAAAATTGAAATTTCACTATTATCCAGTAGACGGATTCTCTTTTCGTTATTTAGTAATAGTTCAAATCCAGATTCACGCATGATGTGCTCATAGTATTCCGTTCCATAGCCGCCGTGATCATGGTTACCATAAATAGAAAATTTACCGAAGGGTGCTTGTATATTTTTTAAAATGGATGCAACGAAAGGGGTGGCAGTATATGTTTGATAATTATCAATGAGATCACCAGTAAAAAGAACAATGTCGGGTTTTACAGCATTAATTTTAGAAACGATTTGAGATAAATGTTGGAGAGAGAAATAGTATCCGAGATGTAAATCGCTAAATTGAAGAATCTTCATACCATGAAAACTTTTGGGTATGAGTTGCGATGTAAGTGTATGCTCTGTAAAAGAGAGTAAATGAGGCTCAATATATTTAGCGTAATAGTACCCGATGCTAGTGGTTATAAATGAATATAGACAAGTGCGCATGCCAACTTTTAAAAAATCTCTTCTAGTAATTTTCTTCATAAAAATATGAGTATACCTATTTGACTTATATCACATGTGTTCGTTACATCTACAGGTTACTCAAATCTCCTTTCAGTTTATTTGAAATATATTTTAAATAATAAAAAAGTAGTATAGATTACGAAAAAAATGAATGAAAAGAAACCTCTTTACGTTAAAATATCAGAAAAGTTTAAAAATATAAAGATTTCTATTAAATAAAATGATAAAATGAATGTGTATTCATTTTTGGGAGGGGATGTATGTGAAAGAAAAGGTAGTTATTATTACAGGTGGATCAAGCGGAATGGGAAAAGGAATGGCGATTCGTTTTGCAAAAGAAGGGGCACGAGTTGTTATTACAGGACGTACAAAGGAAAAACTAGAGGAAACAAAGTTGGAAATTGAACAATTTCCAGGGCAAATATTACCCGTACAAATGGATGTAAGAAATACTGATGATATTCAGAAAATGATTGAACAGATTGATGAGAAGTTTGGACGAATTGATATTTTAATAAATAATGCAGCTGGAAACTTTATTTGTCCAGCAGAGGATTTATCCGTGAATGGCTGGAATTCGGTCATAAATATTGTGTTAAATGGCACATTTTACTGTAGCCAGGCTGTCGGAAAATATTGGATTGAAAAAGGTATAAAAGGGAATATCATTAACATGGTAGCAACATATGCATGGGATGCAGGTCCGGGAGTTATTCATTCGGCTGCAGCGAAGGCTGGAGTGTTAGCAATGACGAAGACGCTTGCTGTTGAGTGGGGACGTAAATATGGAATACGAGTTAACGCTATCGCGCCAGGACCAATTGAACGTACGGGCGGTGCTGATAAGTTATGGATTTCAGAAGAAATGGCTAAGCGTACGATACAAAGTGTTCCGCTTGGAAGGCTGGGTACGCCAGAAGAAATCGCAGGTTTAGCTTATTATTTATGTTCAGATGAAGCTGCGTACATAAATGGAACTTGCATGACAATGGATGGAGGACAACATTTACATCAATATCCATTTTAAAAGGGATGAGAAAATGAATGTTTGATCCATATTCTTACGGTTAAATGTGACGGAATTGTGACATGTGAAAGAAAAGTGTTTACAAGAGGTCATATATACGTTATATTTAAGACCTCTTTTTTCTTCATAGTAGAATTGCTAATTCCCCTTAGCATTTTACCCCTCTAATCCCTTCAGGAAAACTGAAGGGATTTTTTATTATTTTTCCGTAAATATCATGTTATAATTTTTGAAAAGTAAAGGGAGGGAAGCGCGTTGATAGATGCATTAGATGTAATGAGTAACTTGGATAAAGTCCTTCCTTATTATCAAGCTATTTTTAGTGCTGATGAGCATACTGTAATTGGATATGAAGTAGTAGGACGTATTCAAACAGAAGAGGGCATACAAAGTCTAGCTTCTTTCTTTCATGATGATTCTATTCCGAGTGAGTTTCAACTGGAAGCGGACAACATTATAGTAGAAAAAGCTTTAAATCGTTATTTAGAAAGTGATCAAAAATTATTATTATTTATACATCGGAATGCTAACGTATTAATGAACGATGATGATGAAAGTTTACTTCAACTTTTATTGATGTATGAAGAGCAAGGTTTAAATTTGAAACACATTGTTTTAGAAATTACAGAACATGAATGTCAAGAAGATATAGAGCAATTTAATCATTTGCTTATGTATTATCGTACATATGGTATTCAAATTTCGATTAATAAAGTCGGAACGGGTACAAGTAATTTAGAACGTATTAGCGTGTTAGCACCGGATATTTTAAAAGTAGATTTAACAAACTTAAGGCAAACTGCACTTTTACAATCTTATCAAGATATTTTATATTCTTTATCATTACTTGCTAGAAGAATTGGTGCAACATTGTTATATGAAGAAATAGATGCTTTTTATCAACTACAATATGCTTGGAAAAACGGTGGTAGATATTATCAAGGGAATTATTTGAAAGAGTGCTTACCTGATTTTATTGAAACGAACGTTTTGAAAGAACGACTTGGTAATGAGTGTCATCAATTTATTCAACATGAGAAGAAAAAGTTACAAAAGATTTATAATTTAACAGAAATGTTACGTGATCGAATTGGTGATGTTCTAGCCAAACAGAAAAAGAATGAAGATATAAATGATTGGTTATTACAATTTAGCCAAAGTGTATCACAGTGTAGTTTTCGCATATTTATTTGTAACGAAGATGGTTTCCAACAATCAGGAAACGTTATGAAAAAAGATGGGGAATGGATTGTGATGCCTGAGTATTATATGAAGAACTGGAGTTGGCGTCCGTATTTTCTAGAAAATATTATGAAAATGCGTTTTGAGAATAAGGCAAGACTTTCAGATTTATATGCTGATATTGAAACCGGTGAGATGGTACGAACATTTTCCTTCCCAATTGATGATGAAAACTTTTTATTTATAGATTTATCGTATGAATATTTATATGAAGAAGATGTTTTATTTTAATGCACGAAGAGATTCGTGCATTTTTTGTTTGTTTTTATCATAAATTGGTAATAGTGAAAATGGTGATGAAAATGCTGTCTATCGTTGTAAAGATTTTACGAACGAAACCACCCCTGTCTTTGCATAATCATTGTTACAATGAATACTACAAAGACAAGTTTTCTTAAAAGGAAGGTGAAAAAATGAGGAAATATGGAATATGGTTAGTTCTATTTGTATGCGTTGCCTTTCTAGTTGGTTATAGTGTCACAACTGTTTTAGGAAAAGAGGAAGCGAAAGTCGATCGGGAAGAAGTGTTTACAACGATACAAAAGGGCTATGAAACCCAATTTTCAATTCGTGGGAAGCATTTGCCGATGAATAAGATGATAGAAACGTTATCACCATATTTTACAGAGAATTTCCTTCAAGTATTTACAGATGAAAATAGTAGAAGTGATAAACAAAGTGGTGAATATTTACTTCCAGCAAAAGAAGCGCCGTTTTCTTTTCATTCAGAAACGAAAATGTCATATGATGAAGAGCATAAAATTTTATATGTATATGAGCGGGCGAAAAGTGGACAATATCAAATTGTAACATTGCAAAGAGATCAAGGGAAATGGAAATTGGCCGGATATCATGAAAGTCAAGAACTTTTAACTGAAATAAAACGATTACAACAATTATAAAGTGAAACTGTAATCGGTGGGGGATGTTCATCTCTCACTGATTAATAGCTCGCACCAATCGGGCTATTACTGCCCACAAATAGTGGGATAAAAATAAGAATAGGTCTTTACCTATTCTTATTCAATATTGAGTAGCTGTTGTAATTTTTCAATTTGAAAACCAGCAACAACTTCTCCATCAATTACAACTGTTGGAGTTGAATACGAATCATAGTCGTATAAAAGACGATTGCGTGCAGCAGCGTCTTTTTTTACGTCAAACTCTTCATATACAACGTTATTATGCTTTAAAAATTCTTTCACAATGACACATGGCGGACAATCAGGTTGTGTGTAAACCTCAATTTTTTTCATTGTAATTCCTCCTTTTTTCTGTTTTTTATTATATTCTTCCAGTATAAAAATCGCAATAAAGAAGGGAAAAGATGTTCTTTCTGTTTTTTCCTTCGCATTTCGACAAATTTTTAGTTGAGTTTCTGGCCAATAACCTTTATCCTAGACTGTGGAACATTTTTTCTGTTATGACGGATAGAATGAGTATAGCTGTAAAACCTATTGGTAGGAAGATCAGAGAAAGGAGAGATTTCATGTCTCTACTCCAAGGAATTTTAACTCGACTTGTTAGTCTACAAGAACAAGCTGAAAGCGGTGAAGTAGCACAACGCTATTTTGAAGTGAACGGTGAGCGCAAATGTAGCGTGAAATTTTTCGATAAAAGTGAAATGTATGAGTTAGAAGTGTATCAACAAGGTGAAAAACCTCAAGTGTATCAATTCGATAATATCGATATGGTTGCAATTGAGATTTACGATATCATTTCTTGATACATATAAAAAAGGTGTTGCCATATGGCAACACCTTTTTTAGTTCTATTACTTTTTAGCATATAGGTATAGGGATTTTTCATTTTTCCTACAATGGTAATAAAGTGAAATTGTAATCAGTAGGGCTTCTTCGTCCTATACTGATTATTAGCCATCACCAATTGGGTGTTTACGGGTAGCAAATAGCGGGATAAAAATAACGAGGAGGTGTGTTGTATGGAACGTTTACCAGTTGTGGTTTGTCCTAAATGCCACAATTCTGCTGAGATTATTCATGTATTAACGGCTCAATCGAATCAAAATGTAATTTATACGTGCCAAGTTTGCCATTATGTAATTCGAAATATTGAAACGAATAAAGGGTAGGAAGTTATAATTTTTATTTTTGTCCCATACAATGAGAATACGAAAAGTCTGTCTAATTGAAAGGACGTGACTATGTGGCCGGTGAACATACATTTTATAATGTTTCAGAGAGACATTTAAATTTTGATATGGTCTTTAGCCGTATTTGCAGTTTCATTGAAAAGGATCCACGAAATTTATATCGCTTATCCATTGGGACAGACTCACAAGCACATCAAAAGGATACGAGGTTTATTACGGCAATTCATATTCATCGCGTTGGAAAAGGTGCCTGGGGGTGTTTACACCATAAATCAGTAAAAGATAAGCCAGCAACTTTACGTGAGAAAATATATTTAGAAACGCAGTTTAGCCAAGAAATTGCATGCCTATTTACTCCGAACCATATACAAACAATATGGGATTTATTGCATCCATATGCTCAAGAGGGAGCTGGATTTATAATGGAAATTCACTTGGATATCGGAAATGATGGTTTAACAAAAGAATTTATTCTAGATATGACAGCGAAAATTCAAGCGATGGGATTAACAGCAAAAATTAAGCCAGATGCTTATGCGGCGTTTAGTTATGCAAATCGATATACGAAATAAAAAACAATTTTTATATATCCCCCACTAAAAACTGAATATTACATCTATTAAATAGGTTGAAAATTATATATAATAAGAGTAACGATGCGAGTATAAGGAGAGGGGTATATGAAAAGGGAATTTGTTTTAACAGAAGAAGAAGAGAGTTTGTTACTAGATATTCTATTTCAGCAAAATTATGCGAGTGAAATTTTATCTGTGGAAATTACAGATATTGAGAATGGTTTAAAACAGACAGATGTGACGCAATATAAAAAAATCACAAGGTTATTTTACAGATTAAAAAATAAGGGGTATTAAGCGCTACCGGAATGGTAGTCTTTTTTTTGTGTTGTATGCTAAAATAGCTGTGTAATTTTGTTTTTATTGAAATAAAGTAGGGACAAAATAATAATATGAAAACGCTGTCATAAAATATGAATAGAATCGGTGATTAAAAGTAGGAAAAAGGGAAAATGGGGGGATGTAACATGATTAGTATTCCGAAAGACGAGTTTCAACAAATTTTTGTGAAAGATTTAATGATTTCATCAGAAAAAGTAGCACATGTCCAAATGGGGAATGGTTTAGAGCATGCTTTACTCGTTCTTGTGAAATCTGGATATTCGGCGATACCTGTTTTGGACCCGATGTATAAATTGCATGGGTTAATTAGTACTGCCATGATTTTAGACGGTATGTTAGGGCTGGAACGTATTGAGTTTGAAAGACTTGACGAAATGAAAGTAGAACAGGTGATGAAGGAAGACATTCCGGTTCTTAAGTTAGAAGATTCGTTTGCAAAAGCTTTAGAAATGACAATTGATCATCCTTTTATTTGCGCTGTCAATGAAGATGGGTATTTTGAGGGGATTTTAACACGTCGGGCTATTTTAAAATTGTTGAATAAAAAAGTAAGGCAACATAATCGATAATGTGAGAAAAGTGACTTCATAGAAGCGGAGAAGTCACTTTTTTTCGTGCATATCAGTTGTGTATGTATTATATTTAAAAAGATAAAAAATATAAGAGTATATAGTTAAATTAAGGATGAAAAGCTTATTGAGATAAGGTGTATGGAAGCTAAGGAAAGAGGGAGAAAGTTGCAAATTGATGATTTTCAAATGATGGTTGTGTTAGCTCAGGAATCAAATATGAGAAAAGCGGCGGAACGTTTATTTGTTTCACAACCTGCGCTTAGTCAACGATTACAATCTATGGAGAAACAATGGGGAATGAAGTTTTTTATTCGCTCACAAAAAGGATTGACAATTACACCTGAAGGGGAAAAAGTCGCAAATTATGCAAAAGAAATGCTACAAAAGGAAGAGGATATTAAAAGTGAGCTAGCTGTTTTTAGAACAGAAACTCACGGAACGTTAAAAATAGCTGTTGCATCAGTTATTGGTCAATATTGGCTTCCTCCTGTTTTGAAGAAGTTTGTACATAAATACCCTTCTGTGAAAATATCGCTGTTTACTGGCTGGAGTAGTGAAGTGCAAAAGCAATTTTATGAAGGGGACGTTCATGTTGCTATATTGAGAGGAACACAAGAATATAAAGGTCAGAAGCAACAATTATTTGAAGATGAACTTTATTTAGTGGATAAAGAAATAAAAGATATTACAATGTTAAAAGAAACAAATAGACCATTTATTCAATTTAAAAGTGATTCGACTTATTATGGACAAATACAAAATTGGTGGTATGGTTTATTTTCTAATCCACCTAAGAGAACAATTGTGGTTGATCAAATTGAGACTTGCAAACAGCTCGTTTTAAATGGTATAGGTTATGCTCTTTTACCTTCTACTGTTTTAAAAGAAGTACAGGAAAATATGTATAAAACACCTGTTCAATTAACGAGAGAAACATGGTTATTGACGAGTGAATCGGCCAGACAATTGAAGCAAGTAAGGGCATTTTTAGAAATTATAGAAGAAATTCAAATGGAAAAATAGGATTATTATCTTGCTACTCGCTCTATCGTTTGGTAGAGTAACATTATAAATGGATTTAGGAGGCAACAAGAATGAAAATGATGGACGCTAACGAAATTATTTCGTTTATTCAAAAAAGTGAAAAGAAAACTCCTGTAAAGGTATACATAAAAGGGGATTTAAAAGAAGTAACATTCCCTGAAACGGTACAAGCATTTGTAAATAAAAAGTCTGGTGTATTATTTGGAGAATGGTCTGAAATTAAGACAATTCTTGATGGAAATAGCAAGCACATCGTTGATTACGTTGTTGAAAATGACCGTCGTAATTCTGCAATTCCAATGCTTGATTTAAAAGGTATTAAAGCTCGTATTGAGCCAGGCGCGATTATTCGTGATCACGTTGAAATCGGCGACAACGCTGTTATTATGATGAATGCAACAATTAATATCGGTGCTGTAATCGGTGAAGGTACTATGATTGACATGAACGCGGTACTTGGTGGACGTGCAACTGTTGGTAAGAACTGTCACGTAGGTGCAGGTGCAGTACTTGCAGGTGTTATTGAGCCGCCTTCAGCAAAACCAGTTATCGTTGAAGATGATGTTGTAATTGGTGCAAACGTAGTTGTGTTAGAGGGAGTTACAGTAGGTAAGGGTGCAGTTGTAGCAGCAGGAGCTGTTGTAACAGAAGATGTACCTCCATATACAGTTGTTGCCGGTACTCCAGCACGTGTAATTAAAGAGATTGATGAGAAGACAAAAGCAAAAACTGAAATTAAACAAGAGCTTCGTCAATTAAACCCAGAGAAATAAACACAAAAAAAGCGTAAGAGCATAACAGGCTCTTGCGCTTTTTATAGATAGAGGTGCAAAAATGGCAGTAAGCAAATTCGTTCAAATTCGTAGAGACTTACACAAAATACCGGAAATTGGATTTAAAGAGTGGAAAACACAACAGTATATTTTAGATTACATAGGAACGCTTTCGAATGAATATGTGGAAGTGAAAGTATGGAAAACAGGTGTCATTGTTAAAGTAAATGGAAAAAATCCAGAAAAAATTATCGGTTATCGCGCAGATATAGACGGTTTACCAATTACCGAAGAAACTGGATATGAGTTTGCTTCTATTCATGAAGGAATGATGCATGCATGTGGACATGATTTGCATACAACAATCGGTTTAGGCCTTCTAACAGTAGCTGTAACAGAAAGAATAGATGATGACCTTGTGTTTCTATTCCAACCAGCTGAAGAAGGACCAGGAGGGGCTCTTCCTATGTTAGAGAGTGAAGAGTTAAAAGAATGGAAGCCGAATATAATTCTTGGTCTTCATATTGCACCTGAATACGCTGTAGGAACAATTGCCACAAAAGAGGGGCTATTATTTGCAAATACATCAGAGTTATATGTTGATTTGAAAGGGAAAGGTGGACATGCAGCCTACCCGCATACTGCAAATGATATGATTGTAGCAGCAAGTCACCTTGTTACACAACTTCAATCTGTTATTAGTCGTAATGTGAATCCTCTTGATAGTGCAGTGATTACAATCGGAAAAATAACAGGTGGTACAGTTCAAAATATCATAGCAGAAAAGTCTCGGTTAGAAGGAACGATCCGAACGTTATCAGTGGAATCAATGAGGCGTGTTAAAAGTAGGATTGAGGCAATTGTTGCAGGTATAGAAGCTTCCTTCCAATGTGAAGCTGTTATTGACTATGGAGCGATGTATCATCAAGTATATAACCATGAAGTATTAACGAGAGAGTTTATGCAGTTTGTAAGTGAACAAACTGATATGAAGGTAATTACATGTACTGAGGCAATGACAGGGGAAGATTTTGGTTATATGCTTCAAGAGATTCCTGGATTTATGTTTTGGCTTGGGGTAAATTCAGAATATGGTTTACACCATGCGAAATTAAAACCAGATGAAGAGGTTATTGAGAAAGCTATCGCATTTTTAGATCAATATGTAAAGTGGAAAGGAACTAGAAAGTAAACTCGCTCGCCAACTTTGCAAAAACTTACAGCGGGTACTTGTTAGTTCCAAGACGAAAACATCTTTCATATTTGTTTTGGATACACATTGGCATACAAATGGATAAAGTAATGAGCAGCGGTTTTGAGCCGCTGCTCATTATTCATTATCGCTTATTGAGAAGATGATTAGTTAACTAGCTTATATATGTTTACATTTCGTGTAGAAAGTGTGTAAAATCAAGGTGAAACATAGAAAAAAGGGTGGGGAATTACGTGCAAATTAGCAGTGCAATGTTGTGTTTCGTCTTATATGCGTATGTTATTATTGCGGCGGTGTATTTTGGGATAAGTTTTTATGCCTACCGTTTAGTAGATAATCACGAATATGACGAAACATATAAATGGGTGAAAAGATATTTATCACCTGTATTAGAAATTATGAATGGGTTTGTGCTCTTTTTATTTATTGGATTAATTGCTTTCTCGACGAGTTTAGTAGGGAATAAAACGACATTATTTGTACTAGGTATCATTATTTTTATGTTGTTAGGGATACGGATTGGTAACACAGTGTTTTGGAATGAAAGAAAAGTAGATGGTTGGACTGGAATGTTAATCCCGTGTATGTTAGCGGCTATCGTGACAAACATAGAGCATGAGTATTATCAATTACATTTTTGGCTTATTATCGTTTTAACAATTCTTTCAGTTTTGTACATAAGTACGGTAGTACTCACATACATTGCACATGAAAAAGGTGATGTTAAAGGAACACGCTTCTTTAGAGGGCGAGCATTATTTTGGAGTGTGCCAACGATGGCTGTTATAGGAATTATTGCGATATTAGTAAATGGATATCAATTTACTAATTGGCAACTGTTTTTAGAAAATTGGTGGATTTTCATTATTTCGTTTATCGCTTTTTTAGGTGCAACACATTATTTATTCCATCAACATCATTATATATTGGCATTGCTATTCGCATTTACACAACTATTATTTGCTTTCTTCGGACAAGAAACGTTATTATTCGTTTTTGAAACATTTAGTTCATTTGGAAATATATTTGTATTTGGTATGTTAATTTTCAGTATCGCATTTTATTTACAACAGTATTTTTATATGCAAAAACAAAAATAAGAATGATATACAGGTTTTTGTAGCAAATCTAAAGTATGTTACAATAAAAATACATAGTATTCGATGTTATTGGAGGAATTCCTGTGGGTGAAAAAGAGAAAGAATTTGCTGTCATTGGGCTTGGACGTTTTGGTGGAAGCATTTGCCGAGAACTCGCTCAATTAGGTATGGAAGTAATGGCAATTGATTCAGATGAGGATAAAATTAATGAGTTTGCAAATATAGCTTCACATGCTGTAATTGCAGATTCAACAGATGAGATGGTATTAAAAAGTCTTGGTATTCGTAATTTTGATCATGTAGTCGTTGCTATTGGAGATAATTTAAATTCAAGTATTTTAACAACATTAATTTTAAAAGAGTTAGGTGTAAAAAATATTACTGTAAAAGCTCAAAATGATTACCATGAAAAAGTGTTAAGTAAAATAGGGGCAGATCACATTGTGCACCCCGAGCGTGATATGGGAAAAAGGATTGCTAATAATATTGCATCAAGTAATGTATTAGACTATCTTGAGCTTTCAGATGAGCATAGTATTGTAGAGATTATTGCAAATAAAAAAATTGATGGTCATTCTTTAATCGAATTAGATATTCGTGCGAAGTTTGGATTGAATATTGTAGCGATTAAACGTGGTAAAGAAGTTATTGTATCTCCTCGAGCTACGGAAAATATTCAAGCGGGAGATATATTAATTGTAATTGGTCATGACGATGAAGTAGATCGTTTTAAACACTTTTTAAGATAAGAGAAAAGGACAATACCATGAAGGTATTGTCCTTTTTCTTATATTTCCATAATGATTGGTAAAATCATTGGGCGACGTTTCGTTTTCTCATATAGGAATGGTGCTAATGTGTCTGTAATTTCATTTTTAATTTCAGACCATTGTGTTGTTTTACGCTCCATTACTTTTTCTAAATGAGTTGTAATTAATGTTTGAGCATCATTAATTAAATCACTACTTTCGCGCATATACACGAAACCACGTGAGATAATATCAGGTCCTGCTGCAACTTTAAACTCTTTCATATCAATGCTTACAACTACAATAACAAGTCCTTCTTCAGAAAGAATACGACGATCGCGTAATACAATATTACCGATATCTCCAATACCATTTCCGTCAATATAGACAGATCCAGATGGTATTTTACCAGCTACGCTTGCTTCATCAGAACGAAGAGCAAGAACATCTCCATTATCCATGATGAAACAGTTTTCTTCTGGAATACCACAATCGTTTGCTAACTTCATATGCATACGTTGCATGCGGTATTCACCATGAATTGGCATGAAATACTTCGGTTTAATTAGACGAAGCATTAGTTTTTGTTCTTCTTGTCCACCGTGTCCACTCGTATGAATGTTTGACAGTTTTCCGTGGATTACATCAGCACCAGCACGATACAACATGTTAATTGTACGGCTTACACTAATTGTATTACCAGGGATTGGTGAAGAAGAGAAAACAACTGTGTCGCCAGGAATGATTTGAATTTGACGATGAGTACCATTAGCAATACGTGAAAGTGCTGCCATTGGCTCACCTTGACTACCTGTACATAAAATAACAACTTTATTAGCCGGTAGGCGGTTTAGTTGAGCTGTATCTATGAATGTATCCTTCGGACAGCGAATATAACCAAGGTTTTGTCCGATTTCAATCGCCGCTTCCATACTGCGACCGAACACAGCCACTTTACGATTGTTTTCAACAGCCGCTTCAACAACTTGTTGTAGACGATGGATATTTGATGCAAAGGTTGCAAAGATAATACGACCTTCTACTTTGCGGAAAATATCTTGAATACTATCACCAACACGGCGCTCAGACATTGTAAAGTTTGGAACTTCACTGTTTGTACTGTCAGATAAGAGACAAAGTACGCCGTCTTTTCCGATTTCAGCCATTTTTGTTAAGTCCGCTGGTTCACCGACTGGTGTGAAATCAAATTTGAAATCGCCAGTATGAACAACTTGCCCTTGAGGTGTTTTCACAACAACTCCGTATGAATCTGGGATACTGTGAGTTGTACGGAAGAAGGAAACAGATGTCTTTTTAAATTTAATAACATCATCTTCTTGAATTTCATAAAGTTTTGCTTTACGAAGTAATCCGTGCTCTTCTAATTTGTTTTTGATTAGTGCAATTGCTAATTTTCCGCCATAAATCGGGATGTTTACTTGACGTAATAAGTAAGGAATTCCACCGATATGATCTTCGTGACCATGTGTAATGAATAATCCTTTAATTTTATCTTCGTTTCGCACAAAATAAGTGTAATCTGGTATTACATAATCGATTCCGAGGAGTTCGTCTTCTGGAAATTTAATTCCAGCATCAATAATAATAATTTCATCTTGAAATTGAACAGCATATGTATTTTTACCGATTTCACCAAGTCCACCTAAAGCAAAAACGGCAGCTTGATCATTCTTTAGAAATTTCATATGACTATACGATTTCCGCTAATGTTAAATCAGCGTTTTCTTTTTCATATTCAAGATGAGCACCAGTAACAGACTGAACGAACTCGATATTATATGCGAACTTATTTAATTTCTTACGAACATCCTTTTCAGACGTAGCCTCTAAATATAAAACTTTTGTATTTTCACGTACTGGAACCTCAGTCAATTTTACTTGATAAAATACTTTAAAAATCATTTGGAAAACCTCTCCTTGTCTATGTTTTGCATTATCTGTTACTTATTATAAAGCAAACAGTCACGATTTTCATGTTTTTTCGAATGAGAATGAAGAAAAAGCCCGAAATGGGCACAATTTAAGCGATTGTCTTTTTACGGACTAGATCTTTTAAATAACGCTTGAGCTTTTTCTTCAGCTTCTTCAGCATGATTACTCCTTCCTTTCCTTATTTAAAACATGCATATTACTAGTGAAAACTCCGTCTCTGATATAAGAAAGAAGACAAAAGTGAATGTTGAATCTTGTCCTTTCTCATACAGGGAAAGTTATTCTATAGTAACGATTAGTAGCCGTTAGTTATAGGTATAGTATGAGAAAGAATAGAAAAGAAAATTCATACGAACAAGTATCCACATTTTTTACTAATATATATATGCAGGTTTCATAAATAAGGTCAGAAAGTGAACGCTTTCTTCACAGATGTTTAATATGTTATACTTTTTTTTAGAATTTGAAAAGCGATAATCAAAATAGGAATATAGAGTAACAGAAAGGATTTTGACAAATGAATGATAAAATTGTCTTTTTTGATATTGACGGAACATTATTAGATCACGATAAGAAGATTCCGCAATCTACACGAGATGCAGTAAGACATTTACAAGAGAAAGGTGTGCATGTAGCAATTGCAACAGGACGTGCGCCATTTATGTTTGAGGATATACGTGAGGAACTCAATATACATAATTATGTTAGCTTTAATGGACAGTACGTTGTATTTGAAGATGAGGTAATATTTAATAACCCGTTACATCCAGCTGCCTTACATAAGTTTACTCAGTTTGCAAAACAAGAAGGATATCCACTTGTATATCTGGATCATCAAGAAATGAGAGCATCAGTAGAATATCATGATTATGTGAAAGAAGGTTTTGGAAGCTTAAACTTTGAACATCCGGCATATGAACCTGATTTTTATGAGAAGCGTAATATTTATCAAACTCTGCTTTTCTGTGAAGTGAATGAAGAGGAAAAGTTTATTAATCAGTATCCAGACTTTCATTTCATTCGCTGGCATGCGTATTCAATGGATATTATTCCAAATGGTGGTTCGAAGGCAAAAGGAATTGAGAAATTCATTGAAAAATTAGGATTTAACCGTGAGCAAGTGTATGCATTTGGAGATGGCTTAAATGATTTAGAAATGATCGAAGCAGTTGGGACAGGTATTGTGATGGGGAATGGTCACGAAGACTTGAAAAAACTTGCAAATTATGTGACAAAGGATGTTAGTGAAGACGGCATATATCATGGCTTAAAATGGGCTGGATTGCTATAAGTGAATATGGAACCCATTTCATATAAAAAAGGCGGAAGATTAACTTCCGCCTTTTTTATTATCGCTCTAGAGGTTTTGAATCATCAGGAGCAGCAAATGGATTTTCTTTATTAATGTGGTCATAGAACATAACACCATTTAAATGGTCAATCTCATGCTGAAATACGATTGCTGGTAAACCTTTTAAACGTAATTTTACTTCTTCGCCGTTGATAGATGTTGCTTTCACTGTAATTCTTGTGTAACGAGGGACATAACCAGGTACTTCGCGGTCTACTGATAGACAGCCTTCCCCGCTTTGTAAATATGTACGTTCAACAGAATGACTAATGATTTTTGGGTTGAATAATGCATGACTATATAACGTACCGTCCGTATCAGTTACATGAACCGCAATCATTTTCTTTGAAATACCGATTTGTGGAGCTGCTAATCCGATTCCAGGGCGTAAACTATATTTTTCAGCCATTTCAGGATCTTGGCTATTTATTACAAATTCAATCATTTCTTTAAGGGTAGTTGTATCTTCTTCGCTCGCCGGCATTGAAACCTCTTCTGCAACGTTTCGCAAAATAGGATCTCCTTCGCGAATTACATCTTTCATTGTAAGCATATGTAATCTCTCCTTTCTTCTTTAGTCTACCAAAGGAGATGGAAAAAGTCATCGACAAGTAGGGAAGCGCTTTGGAAAGCGTTCTACTATAGAATATTTATGTATGTAATAAAAAGAAAAGACGGCAAAGCCGTCTGTTTCTTTCCATAGTTGTTTCATTTTACATTAGCGAATGCAAGCAGCACCAACGATAATTAAAAGAATAAACAACACAACGATTAAGGCGAAGCCGCGTCCAGACCCGCCACAAGAACCGCCATAACCGTAGGAAGGATTTGAACAAGTTGGATAGCAATATGAGTATCCGTACATGAGATGACCTCCTTTATCATTTCCCGCTAACACTGCGGTTACTATAATGTATGGAGGGAAGGATAGAAATGTATGGGTAATTACCTATAAAAGGAAGAAGAGTTTGTATATTTTTGCTAAGAAGAGAGAAAAACTAAAGAGAATTAAATCGTTTACATATTATTCTAAGAGAAAAAATAAGTTGAAAAGGGAATAATATAACAGTAGGTTAATGCTTACTAATACAGATGTGAAAAATAAAAACACGTTTGTGTAGAAGAAACCTGCAGATTATTTATAAAAAAACGTAACCAAAGTAATTGACATCGTAATTAGAATAGTTGTAAACTAAAAAACGTGATCAAGATTGTATTAATATGTTTCTGAAAAAACATTAGTACAGATTGTTAGGTACACAAAATTATTCTCAACCGACAGATAAATTTGTTGGTTTACATTGTTGCGTTTTCAGTCTAGCTAATAGATAGTGAAAGCGTTTCAGAATATGGTTCAAGAGAGGAAGAGGTGAACGGAATGGGTACTAAAACAAAAAAGACCCTATTTAATGTTGATGAGCAAATGAAAGCTATCGCAGCTCAATTTGAGACATTACAAATTTTAAATGAAAAAGGCGAAGTTGTGAATGAAGCAGCTATGCCTGAATTATCTGATGATCAATTAAAAGAATTGATGCGCCGTATGGTGTATACTCGCGTACTAGATCAACGTTCTATTTCTTTAAACCGTCAAGGACGTTTAGGTTTCTACGCACCAACAGCTGGACAAGAGGCTTCTCAATTAGCAAGTCATTTCGCACTTGAAGCAGAAGATTTCATCTTACCAGGATATCGTGATGTGCCACAATTAGTATGGCACGGTTTACCATTATACCAAGCATTCTTATTCTCTCGTGGACATTTCATGGGTAACCAAATGCCTGAGAATGTAAATGCACTTGCTCCACAAATCATTATCGGTGCGCAAATCATCCAAACTGCTGGTGTTGCGTTAGGTATGAAACTACGTGGTAAAAAATCTGTTGCAATTACTTACACTGGTGACGGTGGTGCTTCACAAGGTGACTTCTACGAAGGTATGAACTTTGCGGGTGCATTCAAAGCTCCAGCAATCTTCGTTGTACAAAACAACCGTTATGCAATCTCTACTCCAGTAGAAAAGCAATCTGCAGCTAAAACTGTAGCACAAAAAGCAGTAGCAGCAGGTATTTACGGAATTCAAGTAGACGGTATGGATCCATTAGCTGTATACGCAGCAACTGCTTTCGCTCGTGAGCGTGCAGTAAACGGCGAAGGCCCTACTTTAATCGAGACTTTAACATTCCGTTATGGTCCACATACAATGGCTGGTGATGACCCAACTCGTTACCGTACAAAAGATATCGAGAACGAATGGGAACAAAAAGATCCAATCGTACGCTTCCGTGCATTCTTAGAAAACAAAGGCCTATGGTCTCAAGAAGTTGAAGAGAAAGTAATCGAAGAAGCAAAAGAAGATATCAAACAAGCAATTGCTAAGGCTGACCAAGCTCCAAAACAAAAAGTTACTGATTTAATGGAAATCATGTACGAAAAAATGCCTTACAACTTAGCTGAACAATATGAAATTTACAAAGAAAAGGAGTCGAAGTAAGCCATGGCTCAAATGACAATGATTCAAGCAATCACTGATGCTTTACGCGTTGAAATGAAAAATGACCCTAACGTACTTGTGTTTGGTGAAGACGTTGGTGTAAACGGCGGTGTATTCCGTGCTACTGAAGGTTTACAAGCTGAATTCGGTGAAGATCGTGTAATGGATACTCCACTTGCAGAGTCTGGTATTGGTGGACTTGCAGTTGGACTTGCATTAGAAGGCTTCCGTCCAGTTCCAGAAATCCAATTCTTCGGTTTCATTTATGAAGTAATGGATTCAGTTTCTGGTCAATTAGCTCGTATGCGTTACCGTTCTGGTGGACGTTGGACTGCTCCAGTAACAATTCGTTCTCCATTCGGTGGCGGTGTTCATACTCCTGAACTACATGCTGATAGCTTAGAAGGATTAGTGGCTCAACAACCTGGTCTAAAAGTTGTTATTCCATCTACTCCATACGATGCAAAAGGTCTTTTAATCTCTGCGATTCGTGACAACGATCCAGTTATCTACTTAGAGCATATGAAATTGTACCGTTCATTCCGTCAAGATGTACCAGAAGGCGATTACACAATTGATTTAGGTAAAGCTGATATCAAACGTGAAGGTACAGATGTATCTGTTATCGCTTACGGTGCTATGGTTCATGCTGCATTAAAAGCTGCTGAAGAACTTGAAAAAGAAGGTATCTCTTTAGAAGTAGTTGACTTACGTACAGTTCAACCATTAGATATCGAAACAATCATCGCTTCTGTTGAAAAAACAGGCCGCGTAGTTGTAGTTCAAGAAGCACAAAAACAAGCTGGTATTGCAGCTAACGTTGTAGCGGAAATTAACGACCGTGCAATCTTAAACTTAGAAGCTCCAGTTGTACGTGTTGCAGCTGCTGATACAGTATTCCCATTCTCTCAAGCTGAGAGCGTATGGTTACCAAACCATAAAGATATTGTTGAAGCTGTTAACAAAGTAATGAACTTCTAATTTTTAGCTTTTCATGTGCAAAAGAAATCAGCACATGCTGGTTTCTTTTGTACATATTCCATAATAATGAAATGAATCAGGGGGCTGAATTCCGTGGCATTTGAATTTAAACTACCAGATATCGGTGAAGGTATCCACGAAGGTGAAATCGTAAAATGGTTTATTAAACCAGGCGATGAAGTAAACGAAGACGATGTACTTCTTGAAGTACAAAATGATAAAGCAGTAGTAGAAATCCCTTCTCCTGTTAAAGGTAAAGTACTTGAAGTACTTGTAGAAGAAGGAACAGTTGCAATTGTAGGAGATACATTAATTAAATTTGATGCTCCTGGATACGAAAACCTTAAATTTAAAGGTGACGATCATGATGAAGCTCCAAAAGCTGAAGAAGCAGCAGTAGAAGCTCCAGCAGCGGAAGCTACTCCAGCAGCAACTGCAGAAGTAGTAAATGAGCGCGTAATCGCTATGCCATCTGTTCGTAAATATGCTCGTGAAAACGGCGTAGACATTCATAAAGTAGCTGGTTCTGGTAAGAACGGCCGTATCGTAAAAGCTGACATCGATGCATTTGCAAATGGTGGACAAGCAGTAGCAGCAACTGAGGCTCCAGCAGCAGTAGAAGCTACTCCAGCAGCGAAAGAAGAAGCACCAAAAGCACAACCAATCCCAGCTGGTGAATATCCAGAAACTCGTGAGAAAATGAGTGGTATCCGTAAAGCGATTGCAAAAGCAATGGTTAACT
Source organism: Bacillus sp. FSL M8-0063 (assembly GCF_038005545.1). Lineage (NCBI taxonomy): Bacteria > Bacillati > Bacillota > Bacilli > Caryophanales > Bacillaceae > Bacillus > Bacillus sp. FSL M8-0063. The sequence goes on along the minus strand of NZ_JBBOTJ010000001.1, from coordinate 3,531,861 downwards.
CTAAACATACAGCTCCTCACGTAACATTAATGGATGAAGTAGATGTAACAGAACTTGTTGCTCACCGTAAGAAGTTCAAAGCTGTTGCAGCTGACAAAGGTATTAAATTAACTTACCTTCCATACGTTGTTAAAGCTTTAACATCTGCATTACGTGAATTCCCAATGTTGAATACTGCTTTAGACGATGCTTCTCAAGAAATCGTTCATAAACATTACTTCAACATCGGTATCGCAGCTGATACAGACAAAGGTCTATTAGTACCAGTTGTTAAAGATACAGATCGTAAATCAATCTTCACTATTTCTAACGAGATCAATGATCTTGCTGGTAAAGCACGTGAAGGTCGTTTAGCTCCAGCTGAAATGAAAGGTGCTTCTTGCACAATTACAAACATTGGTTCTGCAGGTGGACAATGGTTCACTCCAGTTATCAACCACCCAGAAGTAGCAATCCTTGGTATCGGCCGTATCGCTGAGAAGCCAGTTGTGAAAAACGGTGAAATCGTTGCAGCTCCAGTATTAGCATTATCTCTAAGCTTTGACCATCGTTTAATTGACGGCGCAACTGCTCAAAAAGCATTAAACCAAATTAAACGTCTATTGAATGACCCACAATTATTAGTAATGGAGGCGTAATAACAATGGTAGTAGGAGATTTCCCAATTGAATTAGATACAGTCGTTGTTGGTGCAGGTCCTGGTGGATACGTTGCGGCAATTCGTGCAGCACAATTAGGTCAAAAGGTAGCAATTATCGAAAAAGCTAACCTTGGTGGCGTATGCTTAAACGTTGGATGTATTCCTTCAAAAGCGTTAATCAATGCAGGTCATCGTTATGAGAATGCAATGCATTCTGATGACATGGGTATCACTGCAGAGAACGTAAAAGTTGACTTTACAAAAGTTCAAGAATGGAAAAACGGCGTAGTTAAGAAATTAACTGGCGGTGTTGAAGGCCTTCTTAAAGGTAACAAAGTTGAAATCATTCGCGGTGAAGCTTACTTCGTAGATGCTAATACATTACGCGTAATGACTGAAGATGCAGCACAAACGTATACGTTTAAAAATGCTGTTCTTGCAACTGGTTCTACACCAATCGAAATTCCAGGATTCAAATACTCTAAACGTGTTATCAACTCTACAGGTGCTTTAAGCTTACCTGAAATTCCTAAAAAACTTGTTGTAATCGGCGGCGGTTACATCGGTATGGAATTAGGAACTGCATATGCTAACTTCGGTACAGAAGTTACTGTAGTAGAAGCTGGCGACGAAATCTTAGCTGGTTTCGAAAAAGCTATGAGCTCTGTTGTTAAACGTGCTCTTCAAAAGAAAGGTAACGTAAATATCCATACAAAAGCTATGGCTAAAGGCGTTGAAGAAACAGAAACTGGCGTAAAAGTTAGCTTTGAAGTTAAAGGTGAAATCCAAACTGTAGAAGCAGATTACGTATTAGTAACTGTAGGTCGTCGTCCAAACACTCAAGAAATTGGTCTTGAGCAAGTTGGAGTTAAAATGACTGACCGCGGCATCATCGAAATCGATGAGCAATGTCGTACAAACGTATCAAACATCTATGCAATCGGTGATATCGTTCCTGGACCACCATTAGCTCACAAAGCTTCTTACGAAGGTAAAGTAGCTGTTGAAGCAATTAGTGGCCATGCATCAGCAATCGATTACATCGGAATTCCTGCAGTATGCTTCACTGATCCAGAATTAGCATCTGTTGGTTACACTAAGAAACAAGCTGAAGAAGCAGGAATGACAGTAGCTGTATCTAAGTTCCCATTCGCTGCTAACGGTCGTGCATTATCATTAAACAGCACTGACGGTTTCCTACAACTTGTAACACGTAAAGAAGATGGTCTTCTTGTAGGTGCTCAAGTTGCAGGTGCAGGCGCTTCTGATATTATCTCTGAGATTGGTTTAGCTATCGAAGCTGGAATGACAGCAGAAGATATCGCTCAAACAATCCACGCTCACCCAACATTAGGTGAGATCACGATGGAAGCAGCTGAAGTTGCTCTTGGAATGCCAATTCACATTGTAAAATAATTATAAAAAAACGTCTTCTAAATTTAGAAGACGTTTTTTTTCGTGTGTTATATGCATAGAAAAACAAGAGGTGAATTTTGTTGATTCACCTCTTGTTTTGTATTCTTTGTTTTCAAATTGATACATTTCTTTATTTGTACTAGTGTCATTATAAAGGAATAATACGATATCAGCATTTAGTTTTTCGAGGTCTTGCTTTACATTTTTACTTGCCGCAAATCGTGGATCAATAAATGTTGTTTATTCAAACTCTTGTGCAAATAAAGGATAAGCTGTATTTGCATAAGAATCTTTAATAATGACAGCATGTAGTGTGTTCGTATGCATAAAATGCACCTTTCATATTCAATGGTGATCGGTCTTCTAATTGTTCATGAGTAAATGCCTTGTTAGTCCTCCAGCCCTCCTTTAGAAGCGGAAGTAAATAAATGGATTGTAAGTTGCATTCGTTAAATACATCATAGTTATGATTAAAACACTCAAGTAATAAAGTGGAGATAAAATTACTACCTTTTTATTTGCTAATGGATTCTTGATCCAAGAGAAAATTGGAGCTGATGTAATAATAGCAAGTATAAAGATTCCCCAATAATTCATCACATAGAAATAACTAGTAATGTCAGTCAACGATCCATTTAATCCGAACATTGTTTGTAAAAATTTAGAACAGTAGCTAAAATTATCAGCGCGGAAGAACACCCAACCAATAATTACTAAAAACATAACGTATATGTGTTGAATCGGCCACCATAATTTTTGTAATATTTTTTCGAAACCAGCCTTTTCTAAAGCAATTAAACATCCGTAATAAATACCCCATATCATAAATGTCCAACTAGCTCCATGCCAAAATCCAGTTAATGCCCATACGATAAATAGATTTCGATAGTTTTTCCAAGGAGATACTCGATTTCCGCCTAGTGGAATATAAACATAATCACGGAACCATGAACCAAGTGAAATGTGCCAGCGACGCCAAAATTCAGAGATGGATTTTGAAATATATGGATAATTGAAGTTTTCTAAGAAATCAAATCCGAACATTTTTCCTAATCCAATTGCCATATCACTGTAACCTGAAAAATCGAAATAAATTTGTAATGTATAAGCAATTGCACCAATCCAAGCGGTTGATACGCTCATCGTTGCTGGATCCATTGCAAATATTTCATCGGCAATAGCTCCTAGTTGATTCGCAATTAAAACCTTTTTTCCTAATCCAATGATAAAACGACGAATTCCTTCTGAAAACTTATCAGCATTAACTGTTCTAACATGTAATTGAAAAGCGATTGTATTATATCGAACAATTGGTCCTGCTACTAATTGCGGGAAAATAGTAAAATATAGTGCAAGATCAAATAGATTTCGCTGAGCTTCTACTTTTCTCTTATAAATATCGATAATATAACTCATTGCATGGAAAGTGAAAAATGAAATCCCAATTGGCAAGGGGATTTTTTCGAGTACAATGTTTGTATGAAAAATTCCGTTTATATTATCTACTAAAAAATTAGCGTATTTAAAATATCCTAGTATAGCAGTATTGACAACAATTGCTATAGTAAAAATAAGTTTTCTATTTGCACTAGATAGTCGGTCTTTATTAAGCCATATTCCGAACCAATAGTTGATGAAAATAGAGAAAAGCATTAGGAAGACATATATTGGTTCTCCCCAAGCATAAAATAATAAACTAAATAATAAAAGAACGATGTTTTGTAATTCTTTCCGTACTGAGTAGTATACGAAAAGAATTGCAGGTAAAAAAAGACATAAAAAAAACAAATTGCTAAATACCATGTATTATTAATTCCTTTCTATATTTTCTTCTTAAGGAGTATACCATGCGATAAATGAATAATCTGTCTTATGGGAGATATGAGCGAATTTATTGTTAAGAACGAGGGATATTCGTATGTGAATAGTTGGGGAATTAAAAAAACAGGAAAAATTAAACAGTGGATTAGGTGGAATTTGGAGAAGTCTACTTTCAAAATACTAAGGGGGAAGAGTTGAAGCATATAATAGAAAGGATAAGGAGGTAACGCTATGAAAATTACGCTAGCTTCATTTTTTCATCTAGTTTTGTGGAGTGGATTTTCAGCAGTGTTATTATTGTCAAGTCGGGATAAACTGCATTATAAAATTTTTCTTTTTCTTATATTTTTGTACTTAGCGTATGTGATAGCATATGTCATACTAAGTGCAAGGAGGAAAGCAATACTTCTTACTTGCACAAATAGTATGATCTTTCTAATCGTTTATTTTTGTTTTTAAATTAACGTTTATAGAAATACATTGTTCTTCCATTAAATAATTGTAACTCTCCTTCTAATTTCTTCGCTAGAAAACGGCAAAATTCATTTGCTTTTCCTTTATCACCAAATGTTGCATTAGGTGGTAAAGAAATCTGAATAAAAGATTGTTCCTTTTCTATACCAACACCAACATAAATGGAGTCATATCGATCGTGAGTAGATTGTAGTTTTAATGTTGTTGCTGATGTATCTAAAATTTCATAAGGAAAAGCGGTATTTGTATAAGCGTAATTAATTTGAACACCAGTTTTGGAAGTAACTGTTTGATAGTAATGAAAAAGTTGTTTTATATCATCTATTGAAACAGATTGTTGATTGGATTTAGGTACAAGCGTAATAAAGGCATGTTGCATATAAGATCCCCCTAACCTTAGTAGAATACTAACATTCTACACGATACTGAATTTTTTGACAATTAAAAGGAGTATTCCTTTTTTTGTTTAATATACTAATGAAAGGTGATGGAGAAAGGTGGAAACCGATGTTTGAAAAATTGTATGATGAACATGAAAGTGTGAAGGTACGATTTTTGGGTTTTATGACACATGATACTCGTTATGATTTTGGTGTTATTTATACAAATATGTTTTTTGGAAAGCCACTCATTGTTTGCATGCAAACAGGAAGGTCTACTTTACTTGGGCGAGATGATGTAGAGAATGTTCAACATATACAGGAGATTTTTAAATTAGGATCAGAAGAGGAAGCGGCAGAGTTAGCTCAGTTTTTCAAGTTTTTAGTCCCACCTACTTCTTTGCATGCGGAATATGAAGAATAATTAATGTAAAACAGTCGTACGTATAAATATGGCTGTTTTTTTGTTTGAATATCGCATACTAATTAAAATTAAAAATATTTAATGTGTTATACTAAAAACCTATTGACGTAAAAAGTATAACATATTAAAATAAAGACAGAAAGTTAAGCGGTTACAAAAAAGTTTTTGGGATTATAAACTTAGGGGGAAATGAAAAATGGGAACGATCGTATGTCAAGATTGTGAAGGTACAATTGCACACTTCGAGGATGAAAAAGTAACGGTACTTTACGGGAAATGTGGATCTTGCGGATGTGATCACACAGAGCATACAAAAGCCCAATAATTGATAGGAAATGGACAGCTAAAAGTTTTTAGGACCATAAACTTAGGGGGAAATAAAAAATGGGAACAATTGTATGCCAAGTATGTGAAGGAACAATCGGTCATTTTGAAGATGAAAAAACGACAGTGCTTTACGGAAAATGTGGTACAAATTGTGAATGTGCTAATAGAGATAAGGCGAAAGCTTAATTATAAATAAGTAGATTATTATTAAAACTCAGGGGGAAATGAAAAATGGGAACAATCGTATGCCAAGTATGTGAAGGAACAATCGGACATTTTGAAGATGAAAAATCAACAGTACTATACGGGAAATGTGGATCTCATTGCGAATGTGGCCATAAAGAACATACAAAAGCTTAAATAAAAAAAGCGCCTACATATACATATGTAGGCGCTTTTTTAATAAATTGTAGTTGTATGACCAACTGTTGCAACGATTGCATCATCTCTAATCGGAATAAACCCTATCGATGTCTGTGGAGTGCTAGGAGAAGCGTAGTGGCTCATAAGACGGCTATCAATACGGGTAATAGTATCGGTCAAGAAAGCTGAAATAAAAGCGTAAGGGACTCGTCGTTCATTTAATGAGTATATAATTTCCTCTTTTGTTTTTACACCTACGCCATGTCCGTAAAAAAAGAAATTTCCTAGATAGATTGCATTTTCTCCTTGCCACTCGATCGTAGCTGGATTCACTTGTGGATTTTTAAAATAAACGAGATCACCTGGAACAAGATCACCACCCGTTTTTGTTATGAGCTTTAAATCTTGATCGTAGTCCCATGTATAAAGTAAAAGGTTTGCAAAGAGACGGTTGAAAGTTTCTTCCTCATATAATGATCGTAAAGCTTTGTAAAAAATAATAATCATAGCGGTGGCACATTCAGTTCCATATAGTTTTCCGTTTTTGAAAATATCTTGTATGGCAATGGAAGGGGGTATGTTTGGTAGTAGCTCGAATCCTCCAAGTGACGTTCTTTTCCAATACTGGGGGTTGCAAAAGGATTGTTGAAATGTGCGAAACTGAAATCCACTTTGAAAAAGTTCTAATGCAGAAGTAATAATATTCACTCGCAAATTTAGATCAAAGCTGAGTTCATCAGATGTTCGGAAGGAATAAATTTCTTGATTTCCTGCCATTATCGATAAAATTTGTTGTTTCTCAGCTGCAAATGGCTCGTATTCATTTGTGATATAAGGATGTACAATAGAACGGCCTATTACAATCATAATCGTATCCCCACCTATACGTTACATTACTTAATATCGTATGAGAAAAGGGTAAAATGGTGAAAGAAAAGCCTATCAACTGATAGGCTTGTACTCTTTAATCACACGTAATGTTTGTAATGTCATATCTTCAGGACCTTGTACAGGTAAACCCGCTTCTAAGTTTTTACGAATATACTCTAAGTTATCTTGTGTAATAATTTCCCCCGGAGTAAAGATTGGAATCCCTGGCGGATAAACCATAACGAAATCAGCTATAATACGACCTGCTGCATTTTCAAACGGAATGACTTCTGTTTCCGAATAAAAAGCATCTCGAGGAGAAAGTGCTAGCACTGGTATTTCTGGAATTTCTACTTGTATTTGAACACCTTTATCGGCTTTATTTCTAAATGTTGCTGCTAAATCTTGTAATGCTGCAATAAGTGTATTTGTCTCACTTTCTGTATCCCCAAAAGTGACAAGACATAGTATGTTGTATAAATCCGAGAGTTCTACTTCAATGTTATATTGCTCTCTAAGCCATACTTCAGCCTGATGGCCTGTAATACCTAAATCTTTTACAGATACAATTATCTTTGTAGGATCGTAGTTAAAAGTAGCATCTGTACCTAGCATTTCTTTCCCAGGACAGTAAAGATCCTCAACAGCATTAATAGCATCACGAACTTGTTCCGCTAATTGTATTGTTTGTTCTATGAGTGCTGTTCCTTCTGTAGCAAGACGTTTTCTAGCAACATCTAGGGATGCTAACAAGATGTAAGAAGTTGATGTAGTCGTAAGCATGCTAATAATAGATTGAACATGTTTAACGTTCACAAGGCCTTCCTTCACGTTAAGAATAGAACTTTGCGTTAAAGATCCTCCTAATTTGTGAACACTTGTTGCTGCCATATCTGCACCGGCTTGCATCGCTGACATCGGCAATTCATCGTGAAAATGAATATGAACACCATGAGCCTCATCAACTAGTACAGGGATATCATAAGAATGCGCTAATTGGACAATCTGTTCTAAGTCCGCAGCAAAGCCAAAGTATGTTGGATTAATAACAAGTAAGCCTTTCGCATCTGAATGCTCTTCAAGTGCCTTTTTGACAGATTGAATTGTGATTCCGTGTGAAATACCAAGTTTTGGATCGATTTCAGGATGCATGAAAATCGGTTTTGCACCTGAGAAAATAATAGCTGACATTACTGATTTATGCACGTTTCGTGGCACTAGGATTTTGTCACCAGGACCGCACACGCTCATCACCATTGTCATTATTGCACCACTTGTACCTTGAATAGAAAAGAAAGTATGATCTGCACCAAATGCAGCGGCTGCTAAATCTTGTGCTTCTTTAATCATACCTTTTGGATGATGTAAATCATCGAGCGGCGCAATATTAATTAAATCAATTGCTAATGCATTATGCCCAATAAATTCGCGAAATGTAGGATCCATGCCCTGCCCTTTTTTGTGACCAGGAATATGGAATTGAATTGGATTTCGCTTACTGTGCTCAACTAAAGCGGTAAACAATGGTGTTTCGTATTGGGACAATCTATACACCCCTTCTTTTTCATAATATTTATTAGAGTTTGTTTTATATAATCTTGTTCTAAAAAAGTTAAGTGCTTTTTAGAATGAGACTTGTTTTTCTGCCAATCACAAAAGCATTTTTGAGATGGTAGGTTCACTTTATTTTCTATAAAACAAAAGCATTATATCACCAATAATTATAGATGTATAGAAAAAAATATTTTTACAGTGAGTATGTTAAATAGTTATTTCCAATTAACTTATAGAGGAAGACAATTCCATCACAATGAATAAATAGTGTATAATGCAAAGTGGCTATAGTGAAGAAGAAAAAAATCCCTTTAAGATAGCATATTGAAATAAGAAGAAATGATAAATGAGGTGCGAAATGGAATATCAATATCCGTTAGATTATGATTGGTCAAATGAGGAAATGGTTGTAATTGTGAAGTTTTATGAAGCAATTGAGAAAGCATACGAAAAAGGAATTATAAGAGAAGAATTAATGGGATTATATCGTCGTTTTAAAGAGATTGTTCCATCTAAAGCAGAAGAGAAGAAAATTGATAAAGAGTTTCAAGAAGTAAGTGGATATTCTATATACCGTGCGATTCAAAGGGCGAAAGAAACTGAAGAACAAAAGCTTGTGAAAATGTAAAAATATTTTGAAAAATGAAAACTGAAGTGATATAATGTGATAACAACTAAAAACGGACAATATAAATTGTCCGTTTTCTACTATCGATTACAAAGTGCATATAAAGGAAGGAGTGATTGCATCGTAGATTCAATCTTAGCAAGGAATTGTTCGTTGGTCATTGCTGAAAACTCCTCTGGTGATATATGAATACCAACTAATAATTCTGCTTTTTTCACAGTAGCTAGACGTTCAATCATCTTTTGTAAGTCTTCTGTTTCAAGTGTTTTATGTAATTTTACACTTGGTTTAGTATGGTCAATGGACCAAACGAAGTCATTTGGAATATTTGTTTTTAAATCATTTAAATGTTCTAAGAAGGCGTGAGCCGTCTCCACTTTTTGTGGACACTCATAGATTAAACCAAAGTATATGAAGGCATGAGTACCCCATAATCCAATTTGGAAATGTGGCAGCATTTTATAACCGCGTTTATTTGTTGAAAAAGCAACCCAAGTATCGTTTGGTGGATTGACTTTGCGGCGTGCATGTTTTGCTACATGATAAAAAAGTTCTCATCAGTTTGTTTGGATAAATACGTTGCAAACTGTTCCCCTAAAGCTTCCAGCTTAGGATGAATGTTCGTTTTAATTGCACTCATTCGTTCTTCGAGACCATCAACTGTAAAGACCTCAAAATCAGTTGACTTGAATGTTTGTAGTGTCATGATTGTTCCTCCAACTCCTATTTTGCTTTTATTTTAGCATAGCTTGTACTATTCATAAAAAAAACAGCACAAAAAAAATTAAATAAAAAAATATAATTTTGTTGCATAGATGATTTATCCAACATAGTATAGTATAAAACAAAAAATCAGAAAATTGAATCAATTACAGTCCGAGGGCAGACGAATATTGGGAGGAGGCAAATAATATGAGACAGGTGATTAATGCGTTAAAGAGAACAGATGCTGAAAAGAGAATACCGGTGCTACGTTTGGAGCTAGATTATGAATTAGCAACTTTATATGATGCGATGATGGAGAATGATAAACTGAAAAAAGAAGAGTGTGTACAAAAGTTAGAAGTGTTAAGACTTGAAATGATTCGTTTAGAAGCGTAATAATAGTATATGTATAAAAAATTAGTTGGTGCGAACCTTATAAAGGGTTCGTTTTTTCTGTGAACAGTATAGATCGGAGTGTTTAAACATGCAAGAAGTATGGAAAGACATCGATGCACACGCCAAACAGTGGATTCGAGATGCAGGAGAGTTTTTAATGGCATCAATGGAAAAAGCACTTATTATAGAAACGAAATCCAATGCAGCTGATTTAGTAACAAATATGGACCGAGAAATAGAACAGTTTTTAATTGGGAAAATTAAAGAAACATTCCCGAACCATAATATTTTAGGAGAAGAAGGTTATGGAGATGAGGTAACTTCTTCTGATGGGGTTGTTTGGTTAATTGATCCAATTGATGGCACGATGAACTTTGTTCATCAAAAAAGAAATTTTGCAATTTCAATTGGAATTTATGAGAACGGTATCGGAAAGGTTGGACTCATTTATGACCCAGTTCATGATGAATTATACCATGCGGTAAAGGGAGCCGGAGCATTTTGTAATGAAGTACCAATACCTTTATTGGAAGAAGGAACTGTAGAGCAAGGTATTGTAGCATTAAATGCGATATGGCTTACCGACAATCCATTGCTTAATAAGGAAAGTATGATGGCACTGGTTAAGAAAGCAAGAGGCACGAGATCATATGGCTGTGCAGCGTTAGAGATGGTATACGTTGCAACAGGAAGAATAGATGCATATGTAACGCCGAGATTATCACCATGGGATTTTGGTGGGGGACAGATAATTGTAGAGGAAGTTGGAGGCAAGGTGACAACTTTTTCTGGATCTCCGCTTTCTATCGTAGAGAAGAGCAGCGTATTAGTTGCAAAACCAGGAGTGTATGAAGAGTTGTTACGATTTATAGCGGAGTAACAAAAAAAGTAAGAGGCTGTATAAGCGCTTCTTACTTTTTGACGTTATTGCGATTTACGCATTTTTCTTTTTGTTACAAAACCGTATCCAACTGTAACAAATGTGCCGATAATGCAAATAATAATACCGATGGGACTATTTTCAGCAACCATAATGCCGATACCGATTAAGAAAATAACACCGATAATTGCAGTTAATAAAAAGCGATATTGAATGTGTTCCATTTCTTCACCCTCCAATCTCATTTTACTTTCACAAAAGTAAGAATACAACTATATTTTCATTCTTGATTTTATTTTGATTGCCATTGTATCCCCTTCGCTCTTATAATAGAGAAGGATTAAAAAGACATTAGGAGTTGGACATGTTGAAAAAACGACAAGATTTACGAAATATAGCAATTATTGCCCACGTTGACCATGGTAAAACAACACTTGTTGACCAGTTATTACGTCAAGCGGGGACGTTCCGTGCGAATGAACATATTGAAGAACGCGCAATGGACTCAAACGATCTAGAAAGAGAACGTGGTATTACAATTTTAGCGAAGAATACTGCGATTCACTATGAAGATAAAAGAATTAACATTTTAGATACACCTGGTCACGCTGACTTCGGTGGAGAAGTAGAACGTATCATGAAAATGGTTGATGGTGTTCTACTTGTTGTTGATGCATATGAAGGTTGTATGCCACAAACACGATTTGTTTTAAAGAAAGCTCTTGAGCAAAATTTAACTCCAATCGTTGTTGTAAACAAAATTGACCGTGACTTCGCTCGCCCTGATGAAGTAGTTGATGAAGTAGTTGACTTATTCATCGAACTTGGTGCAAACGAAGATCAATTAGAGTTCCCAGTTGTATTTGCATCAGCAATGAACGGAACAGCAAGCTTAGATTCAAATCCAGCAAATCAAGAAGAGAATATGAAATCATTGTTTGACACAATTATTGAACATATTCCAGCACCAGTTGATAACAGCGAAGAGCCACTTCAATTCCAAGTAGCACTTCTTGATTACAATGACTATGTTGGTCGTATCGGGGTTGGACGCGTATTCCGTGGTACAATGAAAGTAGGACAACAAGTTGCATTAATGAAAGTTGATGGAACTGTAAAACAATTCCGTGTAACGAAATTATTTGGTTACATTGGATTAAAACGTCAAGAAATTGAAGAAGCAAAAGCTGGAGATTTAGTAGCTGTTTCAGGTATGGAAGACATTAACGTAGGTGAAACGGTATGTCCGGTTGAGCATGAAGAGGCTTTACCATTATTACGTATTGATGAGCCAACACTACAAATGACATTCCTTGTAAATAACAGCCCATTTGCAGGTCGTGAAGGTAAATTCATTACATCTCGTAAAATTGAAGAGCGTCTTCGTTCACAATTAGAAACAGATGTAAGTTTACGTGTAGATAATACAGATTCTCCTGATGCGTGGATTGTATCTGGACGCGGGGAATTACATTTATCTATCCTAATTGAAAACATGCGTCGTGAAGGTTATGAACTACAAGTATCTAAGCCTGAAGTAATTATTAAAGAAGTTGATGGCGTAAGATGTGAGCCTGTAGAGCGCGTGCAAATCGATGTACCTGAAGAATACACTGGTTCTATTATGGAATCTATGGGTGCACGTAAAGGTGAAATGTTAGATATGGTGAATAACGGAAACGGTCAAGTTCGCCTTACTTTCATGGTTCCAGCACGTGGTTTAATTGGTTACACAACAGAATTCTTAACATTAACTCGTGGTTACGGTATTTTAAACCATACATTCGATTGCTACCAACCAGTACACGCTGGACAAGTTGGTGGACGTCGCCAAGGTGTTCTAGTTTCACTTGAAACAGGAAAAGCATCACAATACGGTATTATGCAAGTTGAAGACCGTGGTGTAATCTTCGTTGAACCAGGTACAGAAGTATATGCTGGTATGATTGTTGGAGAACATACTCGTGAGAATGACTTAACAGTTAACGTTGTAAAAATGAAACAACAAACTAATATTCGTTCTGCGACGAAAGATCAAACTTCAACAATGAAAAAACCACGCTTAATGACTTTAGAAGAGTCATTAGAGTACTTAAACGATGACGAGTTCTGTGAAGTAACTCCAGAATCAATTCGTCTACGTAAAAAGATTCTTGATAAGAGCGAGCGCGAAAGAGCTGCTAAGAAAAAGAAATCTGTAGAAGCGTAAAATAATAGAACAGCTACCTTTGAGGGGTGGCTGTTTTTTATTGTATTTATTTTTGGAATATTTACTCTTTTTGTGGACAGTATTTTTTTTGCAGGTTACTCTTGTATTAAGTACATAAATAAAATTTGTTTCTTGTGAGAAAGGGGGATGAATGATGTTAGAAAGAATGTCGTTTTTTGCGAAATTATGTAAAGTTGATGAAAATCCAGAACTAGGGATGTGGTTGCTATATGGCATCATTATTATATTAAGTGCACTTGTGTATAATTTAGGTTTTGCAAGAAAACTATCAATAATAAAAAATATAGTGATATATATATCGTTAGCGATTGGGTGTACAGTTTTAACTTTCTTTGCAGTTTTTTTACCTGTTGGAGAGGGCCTTGTTGTAGCGGCAATTGTACTTGGGATTTATAGGTTGCGTTTACGTCAAGCAAGACAACAAAAAGCAGGGTGAGGGGGAGTTTTATGCGTTCAGTACAAGATGCATTATATAATTGGTTAACAATTAAAACAGTTGCGGAAGCACGTCCAGATGATCGTGCTGCAAAAGAAACGTATTTGTTATTTCAAAATATGATATATGAGGAACATAAATTAAAGAATGTGGAAGTTAAAAAGAATGAAGAAATGTATTTGATTACATATGAAATGAATGGAGAAAGAAAATCTGCGAGGTTTCCATTAGAAGCTATTGATTGCTTTTTGGATCAAATGAATTGTGAACCTGAAAAATATAAATAAGTCCTTATCTATATGATTAAGGACTTATTTACATTTTACCAATCGTCTTCGACTTTTTTATCACGATATAATCGGAAATTACCACTTGCATGACGTTCCATCGTACGTTCTGCAATTCGTTCCGAACATTCCATGCACATATATGTATGAATAGGGCGGTTACGTAGTTTTTTTGCCATAGGATTTTCATCATCTAACATATCTTTTTTATCACAAATCATACATTTGACTCTCATTTCGTCACCTCAATACGAATTCTATCAGTATAAGTATATCATGGAAGGGTAATATTTTTGAATAATAGCGGGAAAAAATAATATTTTCGCAATTCGAAAAATAAGTTATGATAAGGATATAGTAAGTATATTTGGAGGTGGAAATATGGCGAATGTAGTAGATCCTACATTAACAGATGATTTAGTACAAACGTTACGTAAAGAATGTATTGTTATGGTAGCAACAACAGACTTCGAAAAACAAGTTCCTAACGTAAGTGCTATTTCTTGGGTGTATGCAGTGAGTAAAACTAGTATTCGATTTGCAGTAGATCAACGTTCACGTATTGTGGAAAATATACGGCATAGTACTGGGCTAGTATTGACTATAATGGCGAATGAATCCGTATTTTCCATAAGTGGTGCAGGTGAAATTTTGACTGATAGAATGGAAGGCATTCCTCTAAAATTAACTGTAATAGAAGTAAATGTACAAGAAGTACGTGATGTTATGTTTTATGGAGCGAAACTTGCAACTGAGCCAACGTATGAAAAAACATATGACATTCGCGCAGCGAAAAAGCTGGATAACCAAGTGTTAGTAGGAATAAAAGAATTATAAATGTGATAAATAAGAAAATAAGTTATTAACTTTTGTAATCAGTTATTGTGATTTTATGTTAATAATTATAATTAAAAGTAATATATTGAATAGAAATGAATAAAAAATAAATAAAAGGTTTAATGGCTATGAATTTCGATTCTACCTCGTTTATACGGTACATATAATTATAACAATGGTTCGTCCATATTTTATGGATGAAACCCTTGTTCTACAAATTTAAAAGTGGAGTCAGGGGGTAACAGGTTGGATAAAATTTATGTGTTAGATACGAATGTACTTTTGCAGGATCCTTTATCTATTTTTTCATTTGAAACCAATGAAGTAGTGATTCCAGCAGTTGTATTAGAAGAGGTTGATTCGAAAAAACGTTATATGGATGAAGTAGGACGAAACGCTCGTTATGTATCTAAGTTAATAGACAAATTTCGTGAAATAGGAAAGCTGCATGAAAGTATTCCGTTAGAAAACGGCGGTACATTTCGTATTGAATTAAATCATCGTTCATTTGTTCAACTACAAGATATTTTTGTAGAAAAAACGAATGATAATCGAATTTTAGCTGTAGCAAAAAATCTATCTTTAGAAGAACAAGAAAAAGAGGACGGGAAGTCTGTTATTTTAGTAAGTAAAGACGTGCTCGTAAGGGTAAAAGCTGATGCAATTGGTTTGAAGGCGGAAGATTATTTAAGTGATCGTGTAATTGAAGTAGATAATATATATTCAGGATTTTTAGAAGGGTATATATCAAAAGAGCAATTAGATTATTTTTATGAAAAAGGTGAATTGCCTTTATCCGAAATTGCAAATCACCCTTTTTATCCAAATCAGTTTGTAGTAATGAAAGATGCATTAGGGGGATCTAGTTCAGCACTTGGCATTGTGGATCATTTAGGTAAGAAGGTAAAGAAACTTATTTTTCACAATGAACAAGTATGGGGGATACGACCACGAAATGTGCAGCAAATTATGGGGTTAGAATTGTTGCTTCGTGAAGATATTCCGCTAGTAACGTTAACGGGGAAAGCTGGTACAGGAAAAACATTACTCGCGTTGGCTTCAGGACTCATGCAAACGGAAGATTTAGGACTATATAAAAAACTACTCGTTGCAAGGCCAATTGTTCCAGTCGGAAAAGATATCGGTTATTTACCAGGAGAAAAAGAAGAAAAGTTAAGACCATGGATGCAACCGATTTTTGATAATCTAGAGTACTTATTTAATACGAAAAAGCCAGGAGAGTTAGATGCTATTTTAGCTGGAATGGGTTCGATTGAAGTAGAGGCCCTTACCTATATACGTGGGAGAAGTATTCCAGATCAGTTCATTATAATTGATGAAGCACAAAATTTAACGAAGCATGAAGTGAAAACGATATTAACAAGGGTAGGAGAAAAAAGTAAAATTGTATTAATGGGAGATCCTCAGCAAATTGATCACCCGTATTTGGATGAATATAATAATGGTTTAACATATGTTGTAGAGAAGTTTAAAGAGCAACGTATTAGTGGTCATGTAAAGTTTGTTAAAGGGGAGCGGTCTAATTTAGCTCAACTAGCAGCAGATTTATTATAAAAGGAGTGAGCTGAGGCTCACTCCTTTTTCTTCTAAGTATACACTTTAAATAATTGTAAATTTACGGATGTTACGGATTGGATTTTGTCTATTAGATCCATCATTGTAATATAGATGAACAGGTCCATCCTCTTTTAATGGCTTTCCTTCTTTTGAAAAACCAAGAATAGCATTTTTGACAGTTTCTAATGGAAGTATTATTGTTTGATCTACTGTTTCAATTTCGACTTGCGTAGCGTCCTCTGAAATTTCGGCGTTAGCAAGAAATGGATGAAATGGTATACCGAACGTTCCAGTAATTAGTTGTTCTTTTTTATATTTCTTTACACTTTGTTGTATCGGTGGAAACGCAGCACCATCACGGATTTCACGATCCCAATGCTCTGAAGTGTTTTTTAAATAAGCTTCTAGTTCTGAAGTGTTTTCTCTTGTTTCATCAAAGTAAGTTGTCAAATCTACTTTTCGATCATCAAAGATCCAAACAGTTGGATCGATAGTGATTGGAAAACGAACTTTTCCATTAATAAATAAAATTTCGCTCATTGTTGTTCCCCCATTTGTGTTATACTCCCACTTTTCAGTATAATAGCATTAGACACGGTTGTCACAAAAAATGTTTCTATTGCAATTTACTAAAACTATCGCTAATATTAATAGATAGGAGAGAGTAGGACGGAAACGGAGGGA
Source organism: Bacillus sp. FSL M8-0063 (assembly GCF_038005545.1). Classification (NCBI taxonomy): domain Bacteria; kingdom Bacillati; phylum Bacillota; class Bacilli; order Caryophanales; family Bacillaceae; genus Bacillus; species Bacillus sp. FSL M8-0063. The sequence continues at coordinate 3,514,931 of NZ_JBBOTJ010000001.1, read as the reverse complement.
ATCAATTTGGCGTCTGAGACAGTATCAAATCATCAGGAAAAGGCACTAGCCCTTCTACAAGCGGATGCGGAGAAGATTTTAAGACTTATTAAGGTGCAAATGGACAATCTTACAATGCCGCAATGTCCATTATATGAAGAAGTGTTAGACACACAAATGTTTGGACTATCCCGCGAGGTCGATTTTGCAGTTCGCCTTGGTCTTATTGCAGAAGAACAAGGGAAAGCAATGTTAGGAGAGCTTGAACGTGAGTTATCTGCACTTCATGAAGCATTTACAAACAAACAACAATAACGGGTTCAAATAGGGGGGCTCAAACTGAAATAGTTTGGGCTTTTTATTTGTATAATAAAGCAGGAAGAATCAATGTACATATGGAATACAACAATAATTAAATTGAAACAGAAAGAGGAAATGAAATGAAAAGAGTATGGAAATCAATGGATTATTCATTATTACTTCCTCTTGTTATCTTATGTGTGTTGGGAGTTATAATGGTATATAGTTCTAGTTCCATTGTCGCGATTTCGTCGAGATATAACTGGCCGGCAAATTACTTTTTTAAAAAACAATTAGTTGCTCTTGCTATTGGAACGGTAATACTAGTGATTGTTGCTGTAATTCCTTACAAATTTTGGAGGAAAAAAATAGTTCTTACAGCGATGGGATTAGGGAGTCTGGGCTTACTAACAGCAGCTTTCCTTTTCGGTAAGGTAATCAATGGTGCAAAAGGATGGATACTAGGTATACAACCAGCTGAGTTTGTAAAAATAGCAGTTATTATTACGCTAGCAAGTTTTTTTGCTAAGAAACAAGAGAGGCAAACCCCTTTTTTCCAAGGGATCATACCTCCTATATTTGTTGTCGGTGGATCGATGGTATTAATTTTATTACAAAATGACTTAGGGACCGACATATTAATAGGTGGAACAGTGTTAATTATGTTCTTCTGTTCAGGAGTTAATGTTAACTTGTGGATTAAAAGATTTTTATTAACATCTGTCTTGTGGATTCCGGCGTTGTATTTTATCGGAAACTATAAATTAAGTCTATACCAAAAAGCTCGATTTTCAGTTTTTCTTGATCCATTTAACGATCCTCAAAATGATGGATTCCAATTAGTTAATTCTTTTATTGGAATTGCCTCAGGCGGGTTAAATGGTAGAGGATTAGGGAATAGTATACAAAAGTATGGCTACTTACCAGAGCCACAAACGGATTTTATTATGGCAATTATATCTGAAGAACTAGGTTTTATAGGTGTAGCTATCATTTTAATCTGTTTATTACTTATTATCATTCGTTCGTTTAGAGTGGCACAAAAGTGTAAAAATCCATTTGGAAGTTTAATTGCAATCGGAATTGCAAGTTTAATTGGGATACAAACTTTTGTTAATGTTGGTGGTATGTCTGGGTTAATACCACTTACAGGAGTACCGTTACCGTTTATTAGTTATGGTGGTAGTTCTTTATTGGCTAATCTAATCTCAATGGGTATATTATTAAATGTTGCTAGTCATGTAAAACGACAAGAGAAACAACAAAATGAGATAATGAAAGAAAGAGAGCAAGATGGACCGCATCTTGTTGTAGTAAAATAAAAAACACATTGTACTCTAAAGTACAATGTGTTTTTTATTTTCAAGAAACATTAAATATGACGTATTAATTGATAATTATATTAAAAAATATATCACATTTGATTAAATGTGATATACAATTAAGTTGTTAGAAAAGGAAGAGGTATGCTATACTGTTTTTGTGAAACAAATTGATCAGAAAACTTATCATTTGTTAAAAAATAAGGTATGATGGATAAAAATAAAGTGAAGCTTTCTAAGTATAATATAATGTAGAAAGTGAAGAACTTCACGCTCTTTATGGTGTGTGTATATTTTATCTCTAGAGTGGTAGGAAAGTAGAGGGGGAAAATCATGACAAAGCTGCAACGTATTCAAAAAGTATTGGTAGCTAACCGTGGAGAGATTGCAATTCGTGTGTTTCGAGCTTGTTCGGAACTTGGATTAAAGACAGTTGCAATCTATTCTAAAGAGGATAGTGGTTCTTATCATCGTTATAAAGCCGATGAGTCCTATTTAGTTGGGGAAGGGAAAAAGCCAATTGATGCTTATCTAGATATTGAGGGCATTATTGAGATTGCGAAAAGTAATCATGTAGATGCAATCCACCCTGGATATGGTTTCTTGTCAGAAAATATTCAATTCGCAAAACGTTGTGAAGAAGAAGGGATTATCTTTATCGGTCCAAAGAGTAAGCATTTAGATATGTTTGGAGATAAAGTGAAAGCAAGAACACAAGCGCAGCTAGCACAAATTCCAGTTATTCCTGGTAGTGATGGGCCAGTAAATTCAATAGAAGAAGTTGGAGAATTTGCTGAAAAGTATGATTACCCGATTATTATTAAAGCTTCCCTTGGCGGTGGCGGTCGTGGTATGCGTATTGTACGTACTAGTGAAGAATTAAGAGAATCGTATAATCGAGCGAAGTCAGAAGCGAAAGCAGCCTTTGGTAATGATGAAGTATACGTTGAAAAATTCGTTGAAAAACCTAAACATATAGAAGTTCAAATTTTAGCAGATGAAGAGGGCAATGTTGTTCATTTATACGAGCGTGACTGTTCTGTACAACGTCGTCACCAAAAAGTGGTAGAAATCGCACCTAGTGTGTCGCTTTCAGATGATTTGCGTCAGCGTATTTGTGATGCTGCTGTGAAATTAACGAAAAATGTAAATTATTTAAACGCAGGAACAGTAGAATTTCTTGTAAAAGGTGATGAGTTTTACTTTATTGAAGTAAATCCGCGTGTTCAAGTTGAACATACAATTACAGAAATGATCACAGGGGTAGATATCGTTCAATCGCAAATTTTAATAGCTGATGGACATGCATTACATAGTAAAATGGTAGGTGTTCCGAAGCAAGAGGAAGTAGTTGTTCATGGATTTGCGATCCAATCTCGTGTAACGACTGAGGACCCACTAAATAATTTCATGCCGGATACAGGGAAAATTATGGCATACCGATCAGGCGGTGGTTTCGGTGTTCGTCTTGATACAGGTAATAGTTTCCAAGGTGCTGTTATTACACCGTACTATGATTCTTTACTTGTAAAAGTTACAACATGGGCACTTACTTTTGAACAAGCTGCTGCGAAAATGGAACGTAACTTAAAAGAATTCCGTATTCGTGGTATTAAAACAAATATTCCATTCCTAGAGAATGTAGTAAAACATAAAAACTTCTTATCAGGAGAATATGACACTTCATTTATTGATGCGTCACCTGAACTATTCCTGTTCCCGAAACGTAAAGACCGCGGAACGAAAATGTTAAATTACATTGGGACAGTAACAGTAAATGGCTTCCCAGGAGTAGGAAAAAAAGAGAAACCAATTTTCCCAGATGCTCGTATACCGAATGTATTACACTCAGAGCCGGTTCAAAATGGAACGAAACAAATTTTGGATGAGCGTGGAGCAGACGGATTAGTAAAATGGGTACAAGATCAAAAGCGTGTACTTTTAACGGATACAACATTCCGTGATGCGCATCAGTCATTACTTGCGACACGTATTCGTACAAAAGATTTACATCAAATTGCAGAGCCGACAGCGAGAATGTTACCGAACCTATTCTCAGCGGAAATGTGGGGCGGTGCAACGTTTGATGTTGCATATCGTTTCTTAAAGGAAGATCCATGGGAACGATTACTAGATCTTCGTGAAAAAATGCCAAACGTTTTATTCCAAATGTTACTTCGTTCTTCAAACGCAGTTGGTTACAAAAACTATCCAGATAATTTAATTCAAAAGTTTGTGGAATGTTCTGCTCAAGCTGGAATTGATGTGTTCCGTATTTTTGATAGCTTAAACTGGGTAGAAGGTATGAGAGTTGCGATTGATGCTGTACGAGATACTGGTAAAATTGCAGAAGCAACAATGTGCTACACAGGAGATATTCATGATCCGTTACGTAGTAAATATGATTTAAATTACTATAAAAACTTAGCAAAAGAGTTAGAAGCATCAGGAGCACATATATTAGGAATTAAAGATATGGCAGGCTTATTAAAACCTAATGCGGCATATGATTTAGTTTCTGCATTAAAAGAGACGGTATCGATTCCGATTCACTTGCATACACACGATACGAGTGGAAATGGTATATTAACGTATACAAAGGCAATTGAAGCAGGTGTTGATATTGTCGATGTAGCAGTAAGTTCTATGGCTGGTCAAACGTCACAACCAAGCGCAAACACGCTATACTACGCTTTAGGTGGAAACGAAAGACAGCCAGACGTTAACGTAGATTCATTAGAAAAACTATCTCATTACTGGGAAGATGTACGTAAATACTACGCACCGTTTGAAAGTGGTATGAATGCTCCTCATACAGAGGTATATATGCACGAAATGCCAGGCGGACAGTATAGTAATCTACAACAACAAGCGAAGGCGGTTGGTTTAGGAGATCGCTTCGATGAAGTGAAAGTAATGTACCGCCGTGTGAATGACATGTTTGGCGATATTGTAAAAGTAACACCATCATCTAAAGTTGTCGGTGATATGGCATTATTTATGGTTCAAAATCACTTAACAGAACAAGATGTTTTAGAGCGTGGGCATTCTATGGACTTCCCAGGATCTGTTGTTGAAATGTTCTCAGGAGATTTAGGACAACCGTATGGTGGTTTCCCGAAAAAGTTACAAGAAATTATTTTAAAAGGGAAAGAGCCATTAACAGTAAGGCCGGGTGAATTATTAGAGCCAGTAGATTTCGACTCGTTAAAAGAAGAGCTATTCCATAAGCTTGGACGCGAAGTGACGATTTTTGATGTCGTTGCATATGCATTATATCCAAAAGTATTTATGGATTACGAAAAAGTTGCTGAGCTTTATGGAAGTGTATCTGTACTTGATACACCGACATTCTTCTATGGTATGAGACTTGGTGAAGAAATCAATGTGGAAATCGAACAAGGAAAAACATTGATGGTTAAACTAGTATCAATCGGAGAGCCTCAGCCAGATGGAAATCGTATTCTTTACTTGGAGTTTAACGGTCAACCACGTGAGATTGTCGTGAAAGACGAAAGTGTGAAAGCAACAGTGGCACAACGTGTGAAAGGAAACCGTGAAAATCCAAACCACATTAGTGCAACAATGCCAGGAACGGTTATTAAAGTAGTTGTAAAAGAAGGCGATGAAGTGAAAAAAGGCGATTCTATGGCAATTACAGAAGCGATGAAAATGGAAACGACAGTTCAAGCGCCGTTCAATGGTAAAGTGAAAAAAGTATATGTTAACGATGGAGATGCAATTCAAACGGGTGACTTACTCATTGAATTAGATCACTAAAATAGAAAAGAGCTGTGTAAATGCAGCTCTTTTTCTTTATCGCAAAAAATACCTTGCCAATTCGGCAAGGTATTTTAATTTAAATTTATTTTGTTTGTTGAGAAGTTGATTCAGCTTCTTTTGCATTCGCTTTACTTCTTGTACCTAACATAACTAAATAGCATAGTACAGCAAACAAGCAAGAAATGAATAGTGAATGTAATAATGCCATTACTAAATTAGCATTTGTAAATACGACTAAAATTCCCACGATAGCTTGAAGTGTAACAAGGATAAATGAAATGATCCATCCCCAGTATACGACAGGCTGCTGCTTGTAATGGCGAATAGCGAGAATCATCGCGTATAGTATCCAAGCGAAAATTAACATCGCTGCAACTCTATGTCCCATTTGAACCCATTCATGTAGTTGAGTTGGCATAGGTCTATTTTTGCTACATAAAGGAAAGTCTGGACAGGCTAAGCTAGCTCGTTCGTGACGTACTAAAGCACCTGTGTAGACGACAATATAACTGTAAATTGTTACACCATAAATATGAAATTTCATTTTTTTGTCCATAATAAGTGAACGTGCATCAAATTTCTGGTCAATTTCAAAGATAAGACACGTTAATAAAATGACAGAAGCAAATGAAATTAAGGAAATACCGAAATGGATAGCGAGTACAGCTGGCATTTGTCCCCAAACAACTGCTGCCGCTCCCATTAATGCTTGTGCAACTAAAAATACGAAGGATAAAATTGCTAACGTTTTTGTTTCGCGCACATGTTTATAATATTTCCAGGACAAAATACAAAGGAGTGTGACAAGAATTCCTGCTGATCCTGATGTAAGGCGGTGACTTAGTTCAATAATAGTTTCCATTGATAAATTAGATGGAACAAATTCACCGTTACAAAGTGGCCATGATTTACCGCACCCTTGGCCAGAACCTGTTTTTGTAACTAAGGCGCCTCCTAGTAAAACTATTAATAAATCAAGACTCGTAATGACTGCTAACCATTTAATAAAGCGTTGCAATCTATTTCACCATCTTTCTGCTATGAAGTTATTGCGAAATATTTTCATTCCATTATGTACAGAATAAAACGCGCTAGTTCCTATGATATATAAAAAATAATAAAATAGCAAAGAAATGGTGGGCGCAGACAGGGGAGAGAAAATGGGTGTGGAAATAGGATGTATAAGGGAATTTTTAGGTGAAAAACAGGCTATTTTGAAAAGAAATGGGGAGAATACGTGTTAAATATGACAAAAAAAGTTTATGATAGAAGGTAACATCATGTTATGATAAGGACAAGTAAGAATTAAGTTTTTATATTCGACACAAAAAGTTCATGTTTTCTTCACAAAATGTTCGGGAAATATGATTTAATATATTGGAGTATGGGCGTAGATTAGTAGTAGAATGGATTAACAATATTTCTACTGTAATAATATTGCTATATAGAAGCGAAATATTTCATTCGAAATAGGCGCAAAAAGAAAGATGAAAGTTTTAAGAGGGGGTTAAAGTGATGAACCATGCAACAAGTGAGCTGCATGATGAGTCAGCTGTTACAAGTGTACCGGAAACAACTCGGCTACAAGATTTATCAGCGCTCGTTAAAATGGGGATTGTAAACTCAAATACACTTACTGTATTTACAGGATTTTGGTTGGCATTACATTTTAATGGATTAAGTGTGATGGACAATCTGGATAAGTTATTCTTTACAATCGTTGGTTCAGGATTAATTATGGCGGGGGTATGTTGTTTAAATAATTACATTGATCGAGACATCGACCCGTTAATGGAAAGAACAAAAACCCGTCCAACGGTTACTGGGAAGTATAAACCGGGATTTGCACTTACATTTGGACTAGTTATATTACTTCTTGGATTTGTATTTTTATTATTAACAACACCAATGGCAGTATTAATGGGATTTATTGGTGCTTTCACATATGTTGTCTTATATACGTTATGGACAAAGAGAAAGTATACACTAAATACTGTTGTAGGTAGTATATCTGGAGCAGTTCCACCTTTAATTGGATGGGCAGCAATCGATCCATCTTTAGGCCATCCAATTGCTTGGATGTTATTTTTAATTATGTTTATTTGGCAAATCCCACATTTTCTCGCATTAGCGATGAAACGTGTTGATGAATATCGAAATGCAGGAATTCCAATGCTTCCTGTAGTTCATGGATTTGAAATTACGAAACGCCAAATTATGATTTGGACAGTATGTTTATTACCACTACCATTTTATATGAGTGGACTAGGGATAACATTTATGGTAATTGCAACATTGTTAAACATCGGATGGATCGTTTTAGGATTTTATGGCTTCCGTAAGCAAGATGACATCAAATGGTCCGTACAAATGTTTGTTTATTCCCTAAATTATTTAACAATCTTATTTGTATCAATGATTGTAGTTACATTCTTCTAAGACAACGACATAATTGGATTTCTTTACGTTGAGATTTACTTTACTTAACTATAAAGTACAATCTAATTCACAAGGAAAGTGGGGGTTGTTTGTATGAAGAAACAGTGGCGACTGCTTTCGTTCGTTTCACTGCTGGCTTTACTGTTAGGGGGATGCGGTAAAGCCTTTCAATCTACTTTAATTCCGCAAGGAGAAGTAGCAAAAATGCAATATGATTTGCTCTTACTAGCAACTGCGATCATGGTAGGAGTAGTACTAGTAGTTACTATTATTTTCTTATATGTAATTGTGCGTTTCCGACAAAAGAAAGGTCAGGAAGATTATATTCCGGAGCAAGTTGAAGGGAATCACAAGTTAGAAATTATATGGACAGTTATTCCGATTATTCTTTTGTTAATCTTAGCTGTTCCGACGGTTACATATACATTCAAACTTGCTGATGTAAGTGCGATGGAGAAAAAGAATATTGATAAAGATACTATCGTTGTTGATGTAACAGCGAATCTTTATTGGTGGGAATTTTCTTATAAATCAGAAAAAATAGTCACTTCTCAAGATTTGGTCATCCCCACAGGTAAGAAAGTGTATTTGAATTTGAAGGGTGCCGATATTAAACATTCGTTTTGGGTTCCATCTTTAGCTGGGAAAATGGATACAAATACAGACAATGTGAACAAAATGTGGTTAAAGGCAGATAAATCGGGCACTTATAATGGTTTTTGTACAGAATTTTGCGGCCCATCACATTCTTTAATGCAATTCAAAGTGAAAGCTTTAGATGAAAGCGAGTACAAAAAGTGGCTTGCTGATATGAAGAAGATTGATGGGAAGAAAGAAGTAGCTTCAACAAAGGCGCAAGAGGGCCAAGAAATATTTAATAAAAGCTGTATTGGTTGTCACGCAGTTGGATCCAATGATAGTAGACCACCTTCCGCTCGTATCGCACCAAACTTAGCAAACTTTGCGGATCGCGATATGGTTGCCGGTATTGCCGAAAACAATGAAGAAAACTTAAAAAAATGGCTGAAAGATCCTGAAAATATGAAACCAGGAAATAAAATGACTGGTAAATATGGCAACTTAACGGATGATCAAATTGATGCATTAAATGCATACTTACAAACGTTAAAAGTTGAAAAGTAAAGAGGGATTATTCGCGAAGGGGAGGTTGAAAACGTGAGTTCTGTAGCAAAAAAACAGGGGATGGGTGCTGTCATATGGGATTATTTAACGACAGTAGACCATAAAAAGATTGCCATTCTCTATTTAATTGCAGGTGGATTGTTTTTTATAATAGGCGGAATAGAAGCTCTATTTATTCGCCTTCAATTAGCGATTCCTAACAACGCTTTTCTTGTTGGGGATGCTTATAATCAAGTATTAACGATGCACGGTACAACAATGATTTTCCTCGCAGCTATGCCACTCGTGTTTGCATTTATGAACGCCGCTGTACCACTTCAAATTGGTGCACGTGATGTAGCGTTCCCGTTTTTGAATTCACTCGGATTTTGGTTATTTTTCTTTGGTGGAGTATTTTTAAATTTAAGTTGGTTTTTAGGTGGAGCACCTGATGCAGGCTGGACATCTTATGCATCTTTAGCTTTAGCCTCTAAAGGCCATGGTGTTGATTTTTATGTACTCGGCTTGCAAATCTCCGGTATTGGTACATTAATTGGAGGTATTAACTTCCTTGTAACCATTATTAATATGCGTGCGCCAGGAATGACGTATATGCGTATGCCGATGTTTACATGGACGACATTTGTAACATCTTCGCTAATATTATTCGCTTTTCCGCCATTAACTGTAGGATTAGGACTTTTAATGTTAGATCGTTTATTTGGAACAAGTTTCTTTAATCCAGCATTGGGCGGGAATACGATTATATGGGAGCATTTATTCTGGATTTTCGGTCATCCAGAAGTATACATTCTTATACTCCCAGCTTTCGGAATATTCTCGGAAATCTTCGCGACATTTTCGAAAAAACGATTATTTGGTTATTCGTCGATGGTGTTCGCGACAGTATTAATTGGATTCTTAGGATTTATGGTATGGGCGCATCATATGTTTACTGTTGGACTTGGTCCAGTTGCAAATGCTATTTTCTCAGTTGCAACAATGGCGATTGCGGTTCCGACCGGTATTAAAATATTCAACTGGCTCTTTACGATGTGGGGCGGAAGTATTCGTTTTACGACACCGATGATGTGGGCAGTAGCTTTCATTCCATCATTCGTAATGGGAGGAGTTACAGGTGTTATGCTAGCATCTGCGCCTGCTGATTATCAATTTCATGACAACTATTTCGTAGTAGCGCACTTTCATTATGTAATCGTCGGCGGTGTTGTATTTGGTTTACTTGCAGGAGCTCATTATTATTGGCCACTGATGTTTAATAAAGTATTGAATGAAACGTTAGGAAAGATAACATTTTGGCTATTCTTTATCGGTTTCCATTTAACGTTCTTCATTCAGCATTTCCTTGGATTGATTGGTATGCCGCGTCGTTACTACACATATCTTGAAGGTCAAGGGTTGGAAATGGGGAATATGATTAGTTCTATTGGAGCGGTATTTATGGCTCTTGGAACGATTGTTCTTCTATTCAATGTAATCAAAACAACAGTATCAAAAGAAAAGGCTGGTCGTGATCCATGGGATGCACGTACATTAGAATGGACAATGCCAGCACCTACACCGGAATATAACTTTAAACAATTACCATTTGTTCGCGGATTAGATCCGTTTTGGATTGAAAAACGCGAAGGGAATAAAGAGATGACAGCGGCGGAACCAGTTGATGATATTCATATGCCAAATCCATCGTTTTCACCATTTATCATTTCTTTAGGATTGTTTATAGCTGCATTCGGTGCAATGTATATGCAGGGTGGAAAAGATAAGTTTTGGTTATTAGTAGCAATTATTGGTTTAATCATTACATTCGGTACAATGTTACTACGTTCAGTGATCGATGATCATGGATATCATATTCATAAGGAAGATTTAGAAGATAAGGGGGGCAAGGCATAATGCATGTAGATGAAAAATTAACGAATGAAACATTTCCAGCAGAGCCTGAAAAAGCAACCCTTGAGGGAAAAAATAAGTTTGTCGGTTTTTGGTTATTTCTTGGAGGCGAAACAGTATTGTTCGCTTCCTTGTTTGGCACATATTTAGCGTTAAAGAATTCTACAAATGGTGGACCAACATCTCAAGAGATGTTCCAAATGCCACTCGTTTTCATTATGACGATGCTTTTATTAACGAGTAGCTTAACGAGCGTATATGCGATGTATCATATGAAAAACTTTAACTTTAAGAAAATGCAACTTTGGCTATTAGTAACAGTGTTGCTAGGTTTAGGATTTTTAGGGTTTGAGATATATGAGTTTTATCATTATACGCATGAATTTAAGCATACTATGAGAAGTAGTGCGTTTGGTTCCGCGTTTTATGCTCTTGTTGGTACGCATGGACTACACGTATTGTTTGGATTGTGTTGGATTTTAACATTAATCTTTAGAAATGCGAAGAGAGGTCTAAATTTATACAATGCACCGAAGTTTTATGTTGCATCGATTTATTGGCACTTTATTGACGTAGTTTGGGTGTTTATTTTCACTGTAGTATATTTAATGGGAATGGTGGGATAAACAATGGCGATAAAGCAAACGAATAATCCTAAAGTTGATCTTGTTTATCGGAAGAGAAAAAGTGCGGAGGAAATGAAGCATCAAGTTATTACGTTTGCATTAATGATTTTTTTAACATTTGTTGCATTTGTAGCAGTAGCATATCCGAAAACTTTTAGTCCGACTTTCTCAGTACCATTTATTTTACTATTAGCAGTGGTACAAGTAATTTTTCAATTGTATTATTTTATGCATATGAGTCATAAAGGACATGAAGCGGCAAGTTTCTTTCTTTATTCTGGTCTGTTAATCGGGTTAATTACAATTTTAGCTTTTATGACAATTGTGTGGATTTGAAAAGTGAAAAATAAGGGAGCTTGTGTTGTCACAGCTCCCTCTTCTTATTATGTGAAAGGATAACCTTAAGAAGGTAGGTGTAACAATGAGTAACTTGTGGATATTTGGTTTTCAAGCTCTATGGAGTCCAATCTTTTTATTATTTATGCTTTCGATTCTTATTGGGTACTTTTTAATTATTGGGCCATATAGAATGCGATTTGAAAATGCGACGAAGGTAAGTAAGAAGCAAATTTTTTATTTTACGACCGGGATTGTTCTTTTGTATTTTGTAAAGGGAGGGCCTATTGATTTAATTGGTCATATTATATTTAGTGCACATATGTTTGAGATGGCAGTTATGTATATTGCAGTTCCACCGTTATTGTTGCTTGGTATACCAGATTGGTTATATCGTTATATTACTTCTTTTAAGTTCGTTCAAATTATATTAAAGATATTTGCTAAACCACTTATTGCATTGTTTGTATTTAATGGCCTGTTTTCTTTTTATCATTTACCAGTTGTTTTTGACACAGTAAAACAAAGTCAAATTGCTCATCCTATTTGTCTCGCTATATTGTTCTTTACGGCAATCATGATGTGGTGGCCGATGCTAAATCCATTACCAGAATATCAAACGTTAAGTGATATAAAGAAACTTGGTTATATGTTTGCTAACGGTATATTATTAACGCCAGCTTGTGCGTTAATCATTTTTGCAACTGCACCGTTATTTGCAACCTATACGGATCCGGCTGCTTGGATGAAGGCGATGGAACTTTGTGTACCGGCGGGAACTTTATCAGATTTAAATATAACGGGACCAGAATTTTTACACTGGATGCCAGTCGTACAAGACCAACAAACAGGTGGCATCATTATGAAAATTGTCCAGGAAATAGTGTATGGCACAATTATAGGCTATGTATTCTTTCGATGGGCGCGTCGAGAGCGTGAAAAGGATAAAGAGCAGTTGCAACAATTGCCGCCGTATTTACAAACGAAATAAAAGTGAGTGCATCAATATGATGCACTCACTTTTATTTTATTCAATGATTTGGAATTCTTTTAACTCTTTTTCGATATTTTGTAGGAGTTGTTCGCTTTTTTGAAGTACATTCGTTGGGAAAGTTTCACCATCACCATATTCAACGCCGTGAGGATAATAATGTTTTCCTAATAAGGGAGGAAGTAGCTTGATTTCAGCGTGTCTGCTACCAACATCACCTTCAACAGCCAAACCTAGTACGCGCAAATAATAAATATCATTTAATATTTCAAATTTATAATCGTATGTAACTCGTTCATAATCCCACTGTCCAGCAAGTACAAAATGGTTCTTTTCCATAATCTCTGTTAATAGTGTTAAATCAACGACTGCCCCATTAAATTTCGTATTTGTAAATTGCATATAATACCTCCTCTTTTCATGTTACATCATTATTTTTATAATAGTATGAATAATAAGAAAGTGCAATTCATATTGAGAGAAAAGGGATAATCCAGACTTTTTTTGCGAAAATATGATATAGTGAAAAGAGTACGGTACACACAAAAAAGGAAAGAAAAGGATTTGTGTATATCTCAATTTTATGTTTTGTGCAGGAGGTATATCGATTGAAGAAATTATTGCGTATCGTAATGATTACATTTTTAATTTTAGCTGTGGACTTATACGGGAAATTACTCGTTTCACAATATATATTAACCCCATCTCAATCAAAGCAAGAAAATAAAATTGTGAAAAAGAAAAAACAAGTAAATGAAGACTCTTCAAATACGGTTTTAAATATGATTGGTGGGGACTCTGAAAATTTATTAGCAAAATGGGGCGAACCATCTCGAATAGAGCCATCTGCTTACGGATATGAATGGTGGGTATACAATCAAGATTTAACTCAGTATGTGCAATTTGGGGTTGCGGAACGAAAAGTTGTAACGGCGTATGTTGCTGGTGAGCAAGTTAAGGTGCCGCCTTATTATATAAATGAAAAGTATGAAGAAGTGTATAAAAAGAATCCACTCTCGCATGAGATTTCGTTAAAAAGAGGGAAACATAGTTATCAATTTGAGTTATCTGACACGGAAGTGATGGAACAACCATTAATACCTGTAGAAGATGGCTGGGCACAATTATATTTTGATCATTTTACACATGAGCTTGTTGGTGTTCGTTATATGGATGATGAAACGTTATTACGCCAAAGACCGTATCAGCTTGTTTATTCGGGTGAATTACTAGCTGAACAACCATTGACTCCAGATAAAATGAAACAAATAGAGAATGGGAATATGCAACAAATTTTTGATTTAACAAATATTATTCGAAGTCGCCATAAGTTACCGCTGTTAGCTTGGGATCAACAAACAGCAGATGTGGCTATAGGGCATAGTAAAGATATGAAGGATAATAATTACTTTTCACACGATTCACCTACATTAGGTACGTTAGGAGATCGTTTACAGCGCGGGAAAGTAGGGTTTCAACTTGCTGGTGAGAACATAGCGGCGCAACATAGTGATGGAATTGCGGCGGTGCAAGGTTGGTTAAATAGTGAAGGGCATAGAAAAAATGTATTAAATGAACAATTTACAGGATTAGGTGTTGGGGTATACGATAAGTTTTATACACAAAACTTTATTCGGAAATAAAGTGGAATTTTAAGTTGTGTAGGGGACACCTCACGTTTAAGTACTTCGTATTCACTGAAGTGTAGATCGGAATCTTACCGTATGCAAATAGCAGGATAAAAAGGTGCATGAATCGTCTGAAAATAGGCGAACCATGTGCCTTTTTTTTCTTATTATATAGTAGATATACATGAAGAGGTGAGGATTATGCCAACAACAAAAGGACCGTTACATCCATCGGTTCAACAGTTTAAAGAGTTTGTAAACCATCACCCTAAAATGGTTCATGAGGTTCGAAGTGGTCACAAAACTTGGCAACAGTTTTATGAAGAATGGTACTTACTTGGTGAAGAAGATCCGATATGGGCAACTTTTAGACCTGATGGAGCGCCTGCTTTTTCTTCGGTAAAAGAAAATAAACAAGAAAAAGAAAAAGATAATCGAACTGAAGAGGAGAAAACAGCAGATGTGATGGGACAAATGCTTTCTTTCTTTAAAAAGCTAGATGTAGAACAAATGCAACACCATTTAGCCAATGTGACGAGTGCCATTGGTAGTGTGCAACAAGTTTTTCAACAATTTCAAGGGAAGCCCGCGCGGCAAGAAGAGAGTACTTCCGAAAATAATCCATTTTTCTTTCAGAAGGATTAGGGGGAAAGAGGATGAGAGCAGAAATTATGGAGTTTATAAGGGCTGATGAGGATTTATCTCGCTATATTAGGGAGCAACCGTACTGGTATAGAAAACTAACGCGAAATCCTGAAGAGAAAGAGGCTTTTGAGTTAGCAGCTATGCAGCATTTCAAAAAAACGATACCAGATAAAGTTGAGAAATTTCAAAACCAATTGGCAGTTGCCTCCATTATGATCGATATGTTTCAGTATATGAAGCAACAAAATACAACATAATTGGAAGGGAAAACTATGTCCGTCATGCAGAACTTTTGATACAATAGAAGCGGATTATTTAAAAAGGAGTTGCAGCATGAGCATGACGGAAATTTGTTTAGTACGACATGGACAAACTGATTGGAATTTTCAAGAGATTATTCAAGGACGTGAAGATATTCCACTTAATGAAGTGGGAAAGAAGCAAGCAAGTCAAAGTGCAGTTGCTTTGCAAGCGGAAGCATGGGATGTAATTATAAGTAGCCCATTAATTAGAGCGCACGAAACAGCTAAGGAAATTGCAGGGGCTACAGGATTGCAATCGATTTTATTAGATGAGCGATTTGTTGAACGTAATTTTGGTGAAGCTTCTGGGAAGCCGGTTGCGACTGTTAGGGAGCTAATTGCAGAAGGTAAAGTAGAAGGTATGGAGCAAGATGAAGAGATTGTAACTCGTTGCTTTGCTGCTGTAAAAGATGTTGCAGAAACTTATTCTGGCAAACGTATTATCATTGTAGCTCATTCACATGCGATAAAAGCAATTTTACATGCAATTGCACCGGAAGATATTTCGTTTAAGACACCATTAAAAAATGCATGTATTAGTTATGTGAAAGAAAATAGTGGGAAATGGGATGTTCTGAAATATAATATTGCGGAACATATTAATGTATAAGTATGTGCTAGAATTATATGGAAAATAGTTAGAGTGATATCTTTCTGTTTAGTGAGACACTTCAATTAGTAGTTCTATTCTAAATGTGGTATGATGAATACTCGGAGGTGTCTCTCATGATTGTAGCGACGCTGGAAAGCGTATTGATATTAGATAAGGCAGAGCAGCTTGCAAAAGCGATTATCTGTTCAGATATAGCAGAAGACTATCGTAAGTGTTATAAAGAATTGCATGAAGATATGGAAGTTCAGACGTTAATTCAGCAATTTACAGCGATGAAAGAACGATATGAAGAAGTGCAACGTTTCGGTAAATACCATCCTGATTATACTTTCGTTTCGACGAAGATGAGGGAGTTAAAGCGTTCTGTAGACTTACATGATAAGGTTGCAGCTTTTAAACGAGTAGAAACAGCTTTGCAAAAGTTGTTAGATGAAGTTAGTGTAGCAATCGGTTCTGAGGTGTCTTCTTCCATCAAAGTTCCAACAGGAAATCCATTTTTTGATGCTGGTGGCTGTGGTGGCGGTTGTGGTACCGGCGGAGGTTGTGGCTGTAAAACGGGGTAAATTACCCCGTTTTTTAGAAGATAGAAGAAAACGTATACAGAGTTTGTCCTGTAATGTCATAAATTTCTGATTGGTTTTCATAAAATATAAAATATATGCTTTTAAAAGGAGAAGATGGAGAAGATTATGTTCGGGCAACGACAAAGTATGATTGTTTATTTACATTCATTGAAACATGCCAAGATTTTAAGGAAATATGGTAACATACATTACATATCAAAACGCTTAAAATACGCAGTAGTATATTGTGATATGGAACAAATTGAGCATATGATGCAAAAGTTGAACAAGCTTCCTTTTGTGAAGAAGATAGAACAGTCGTACCGCCCGTATTTAAAAACGGAATTTGAAAATTCACGTCCTGATCGGGCAAAAGAATACGATTATAGCTAATAGAAAAAATCCCCTGCAAATTTTAGCAGGGGATTTTTTTACTTGAAATAACAATTTATTTCATTGGAGGAATGAAATTATTCATTCGTAAAATACCAATTAAATGATTGAAAAACAGTTCTTTTTCTGGGAAAGTTGTGGATGGTTTTACCGTAAAGGTAGTCACTTTTCTTCCTAGTTGTTCTGCCGTTTCTTCAAATAAAATGACGCGTTTACTTTTTTTATTTTCAAGTACAGGAATGCCTTCACGACATATGTATAATGGTTGGAAATCACCAGTAGTAGTTGGTTTTAATATTACAACAAGTGAGCACACTTTTTTTTCATTTTTAATCGTTTCAAATTGTAACATATGTGTTATACGTTCTTGATTTGCTTTGGCAATTTCAAGTAATTCATATAAATCAGAGTAGCCTTCTCCGAGTTCTATAAAGCGTTGAATCATATTTTTTCCTCCTCTTTCTTTTACTGTACCATCTCACTTTTTAAATGAAAAGTAGACAAAGAAAAAAAACCCTGCAAAGCAGGGCCCTTCTTATACTAGCATGTACTAGTAAGAAGGAAAAGGGAGAGGAGAAACCGGAGGAAGAACTTATGGGGAAACGTAAGTCTTCTCCGCGGTTGGCAACAACATCGAAGGTGATGTTGTTATAATTATTTATGTCCAATCTAAATGAAGATATACATCATGAAATTAAATTTTATGTTTGGCTTTTTATTTTTCTTTTTTTTATTTTATGATAGGATAAAAAAGATAAAGTGAAACGAATATACATAATGGGTTCGTGTTAGCGCATGGTGAGATGAATACATAAAAATGCAGAGCGGTTATTTTAAGCCAAAGTTCTCCTATTGTTCATTGAGAAATGAATGGAAAATTTCATGGAATAGTATAGTTTGGTAGCGGTTACCGAATGGAGAAAGGTTTTCTATAATTGCTCGATAGATTGAAATAAAGGTAGTGACAACAGATGAGAGTAGTTTCAGGAAAATGTAAAGGGCATCCACTAAAAGCGGTGCCAGGTAATACAACACGTCCAACGACAGATAAAGTAAAAGAATCAATATTTAATATGATAGGTCCTTATTTTGATGGTGGTATCGCTCTTGATTTATTTGGCGGTAGTGGTGGTCTTGGAATCGAGGCTATAAGTAGAGGGATTGATAAAGCAATTTTTGTTGATCGAGATAATAAAGCGATAAAAGTAATCCATCAAAATTTAGAAAGTTGTCGAATACAGGAACAAGCTGAAGTATATCGAAATGATGCAGAACGTGCGGTAAAGGCTCTTATAAAACGTGAAATATCATTCGATCTTATATTAATTGATCCTCCATATAAAGATCAAAAAATTGTATCTTTAATTAGTGTGATGGATCAACATGGATTGCTACATAGAGATGGATTAATTATGTCAGAGCATGGTAATGATGTGGTTTTACCTGATTCTATAGGGAGTCTTGTAAAAGTAAGAGCTGAAAATTATGGGGTTACAGCAATATCGATTTATAAGTATGAAGGTGAGGGGACGGAATGACTAGTATAGCTATTTCTTCGGGAAGTTTTGATCCAATTACCCTTGGGCATCTGGATATTATTAAAAGGGGAGCAAAAGTATTTGATGAGGTATACGTAGTAGTTTTAAACAACTCGTCAAAAAAACCGTTCTTTTCAGTTGAAGAGCGCTTAGATTTAATTCGAGAAGCAACAAAGGATATCCCGAATGTAAAAGTAGATTCACATAGTGGACTATTAGTGGAGTATGCGAAAATGCGTAATGCAAACGCGATTTTGCGTGGGTTACGAGCGGTTTCTGATTTTGAATATGAGATGCAAATTACTTCTATGAATCGAAAATTAGATGAAAATATTGAAACCTTTTTTATTATGACAAATAACCAATATTCATTTTTAAGCTCGAGCATTGTAAAAGAAGTTGCGAGATATGGAGGAAGCGTAGTAGATCTTGTACCTCCTGTTGTAGAACGTGCTTTAAAAGAAAAGTTTCAAACCCCGTTAAAGTGAACGGGGTTTTTCTTTGTTGCTACGAAAAAATAATAAGATAACATATACATATAAACAAAATAAAGTAAAGATCGGTCCATAGTGTACAAAAGATGTCCAAATTTCTTGCAGTATAGAAGAATGATTCGATAAAAATACGGGGATATCTTTTTGCATAGGTGAAAAAGAGCTTACTTTTTCATAAAATGGTTTCCAAAATATAAAAGTAAAAATAGGAGCCAGAATACTTTGGATAATTCGTGCGAAAAAATAGGGCTTAAATCGGATGTCTGTTTCAGCTAATATGCTAGCAACTTGTGCCTGAATAGAAAGGCCGCTAAACGCTAAAATAAAGCTTGTTACCATAGCTTGCTGCAGGAGGGGTGTTTCATTTATTTGACTAATCATTTGGCTACCGAGTGTCATTTCAAAAATCCCTGATAAGATTGGAATACTAAATTCTGTAGTTAGTTGGAAGAATGATAAAATATGTTGCATAATAAAAGAAAGTGCTGCTGTAATATGAAATACAGTAATCATTTTATTTAAAACAGAGAATAAAATAATAAATCCACCAATCATAAGTAACGTTTGAATAGAAGAAACGATAGCGTCCCCAAGTAATTTTCCTAATGGTCTTTTTTCTTGCATGCGCGTCTCGTGTAGGACTGAAAAAGGGTTTTGAAAAGGACGTTTTTTAGTAGGATGTTGATACTTCGTGGAAATATTGTTATTGCCGTAAAAACGCATCAATAACCCGACGGCAAAGTTACTTAAATAATGTGCAGCAGCTAATACGATTCCTAATTTCGGATTATTGAAAAAACCGATAGAAACAGCTCCAAAAATAAAAAGTGGATTAGATGAGTTTGTAAAAGATACGAGGCGTTCTGCTTCGATTTGTGTTAGTTGATTACTTTTACGCAGTCTAGCGCTTAATTTGGCGCCAGCAGGGAATCCTGAAGCCATTCCCATTGCCCAAACAAATCCGCCTATCCCTGGAACGCGAAAAAGTGGTCGCATGAGTGGTTCTAATATAACACCTATAAATTTTACAACACCAATACTAATTAGAAGTTCCGCAATGATGAAAAACGGTAAAAGTGAAGGGAATACAACTTCCCACCATATATTTAACCCTCGAATGGAAGCTTGCAAAGCAGCTTGGGGGTGAAGTACAAGAGAAAAGGTTAAAAACAGTGTTGATATGGTAAGAAAAGCCGTTTTCCATTTTTCATACATGTAAGTAAATCCCCCTTTGTCCCAAAAAACGTTCATTTCAGTATACGTGGATACGTAGTGCATTTAGACCATAAGTATGAAAAAGGAATGAAAAAAATTAAAGGGTGAGAAAAATGAAAGAACCGAAAATTGGTTTAGCTCTTGGATCTGGGGGCGCAAAAGGGTTTGCACATATTGGTGTTATAAAAGTTTTAAGAGAAAATGGTATACCGATTCATATGATTGCAGGAAGTAGTATGGGGGCTTTAGTAGGTACGTTTTATGCAGCTAGCTCAAACGTTGAAAGGTTGTATAAACTGGCAAATGTTTTTAAGAGGAAATATTATTTAGATTTTACAGTTCCGAAAATGGGATTTATTGCTGGAAAACGTGTCAAAGATATGATTAAAATGTTTACATATAATAAAAATTTAGAAGAGTTAGATATCCCGACGGCTGTTGTGGCTACTGACATCTTGAAGGGGGAAAAAGTAGTTTTTACAAGTGGTCCTGTTGCAGAGGCTGTGAGAGCTAGCATATCTGTACCTGGAGTGTTTGTACCAGAAAAAATAGATGGACGATTATTGGTGGATGGCGGAGTGATTGATCGCATTCCAGTATCGGTTGTGAAAGAGTTAGGTGCTGATATTGTTATTGCTGTTGATGTATCCCCGATTAAAGTGAATGGAGAGGTTACATCTATTTATGATGTAATTATGCAGAGTATTGAAATTATGCAACATGAGCTAGTGATGAATCGACAAATTGCATCGGATTTAATGATGCGACCAGCTGTAGAACAATTTAGTTCACGTGCTTTTACAAACATTGAAGACATTATTCGAGTTGGAGAAGTAGAGGCGGAAAAACATGTTGCAAATATTTATTTATTAATTGAGCAGTGGAAGGAGAAACATAATGTTTAAGCGTTTTCGGTTTATATATGCAATTTTAATAGGGGTTATATTGTCGATGTTACTTGTTTACGTACGTTTACCGTATTATGTAACAAAACCAGGAATGGCGGCCAAATTAGAGCCTTACGTTCAAGTTGAAGGTGGAACGAAAGAATCCGGTGATTTTATGCTTGTTACGGTTTCAATGGGACCAGCAAATGTGGTGAATTTAATAGCGGCACAGTTTAATAAATACACACATATTTCGAAAGCGGAAGAAATATTGCAAAAAGGTGAGAGTGATGAAGAATATCAATTTCGCCAAAATTATGCGATGAAAGATTCGCAAAATGCAGCAATCTATAATGCATATAAACGTGCAAATCGTACTGTTTCTTTTGAAAATAAAGGTGTATTGGTTGCAGGAGTAGCGAAAGGGATGCCGTCAGAAGGAAAGCTTAAGCTTGGAGATGTCATCATAGCTGTCGACGGAAAAATATTTGAAAAGACGGAGCAATTTATTGAATATATGACAGGAAAAAAAGAAGGGGAAGCAGTAAATATTGAGTACAAGAGGAATGGAAAACAGTTAAAAGAAAATTTAAATGTAAAGACCATTCCGAATGGTAATGGGCGTGTTGGTATAGGGGTTTCTATCGTTACTGAAAGAGAATTAGTGGTAGATCCGAAAGTGAAAATTGATTCTCATGAAATAGGCGGACCATCGGCAGGCCTAATGTTTACATTAGAAATATATAATCAACTTGTGGAAGATGATTTAACAAGAGGGCATGAAATAGCTGGAACAGGGACGATAAATGAAAAGGGAGAAATTGGCCCGATTGGTGGTATTCAGCAAAAAGTGGTCGCTGCAAGTGATGCTGGTGCTGAAGTGTTCTTTGCGCCAAATGAAAAAGGTGCGGAGAAATCGAATTATAAAGATGCGCTTGCGGCTGCGAAAGATATTAAAACAAAAATGAAAGTTGTACCAGTTGATACGCTGGATGATGCATTGCTGTATTTGGAAAAAATGGGCGAGAAAAAATAAACCTCTCTGAAAAAGAGAGGTTTTTTATAGGAATTTTGCAGTTGTTTCATCGTAACGAATTGGATGGTGTGTTGCATCTTGTTTTAGTAGTTGTGTTCGTAATGGTTCTTGCATGATGGAGAAATATACAGAATTGGCTTTTCGCTCTATATGTAAAGTAGGATGGTCAAATGTTTTTGTATGGGTAAGGATGGGAAGTTCTATTTTTTTCTTGTTTTTTGAAAGGTAAGTTTGTCCTTTTTGTGACATGCCTAGTAGACGAATGTACGGTGCATGCTGCTCTATATTTGCGCTATGTATTTCTTCTTTTGTTGTATTTGTTAAAATGTGTGTACAAGCTCTTTGTAATCTAGTCCATGTATAGCGCTTCGTTTTTAATGCTTCCATGAATGAATGGAAGGAGGAACTGTTTTGGATTTTTGATAAAATACGATGCTCTAAACCTTCTTCTATTTCATATATAAGTCGTAAGTCTTCTGGAGACATCGTCATGAGTTTGTATTTGAAAAATGAAAAGTATTGTTCCCAATTATGTAATATCCCGTAGTTTTGTTTGTAACTTGCTAAAAGAGAAGCAGTCGCTTTTGGGATGAAAGGCTCAATTTCTGTAAAAGAACTATTTTCGCTAAAAAGTTGTTTACGAATACTAGTTGCGCTTGCAATATGTTGGTCGCTAAATGTTTCATCATGATAATGAGATGCGAATCTTTTTATCGTTTGTGCTTGCATAGAACTATTTTGTAAGAAAATTGATTTCATGTATTGGAATCCTAATATGTTATTCGGTTGTGACATGTCTATGTTTTTTTCGGATGGTAAAATGTGTAGGAAGGCTTCAGATGTAGCTTTTGCGTAACTGTTACCTGCATTCATAAATTGCTTTACAAGACGATTAAAAGTATCTTCTTCATTTTTTTGCACAGAGATGGTGTTATGAAAATTTTCAATCTCCCCATCTTCACTACCGAAACAAATTTCAGAAACACGCAGGGCGTTTAAAATAGAAATAGCGCCATTTGCAAAGGTTTCAGCCTTTTGTGTTGAGAAGGCGTATGGAAGCTCTACAACAAGGTCTACACCGCATGATAAGGCCATTTTGGTACGATACCATTTGGATATGAGTGCTGGCTCACCACGCTGTAAAAAAGGGCCACTCATAACAGCGATTGTAATATCAGCGTGTGTTAACTTTTTTGTTTGTTGCACATGATAATCATGACCGTTATGAAAAGGGTTATATTCAACAACAATACCACTGGCTTTTATGGTAATCTCTCCTTTCGATGTAGCATCTTTTTCAAAAACGTGATACTCTATATATTATTTACTATGATGACTTCATTATAGTGTAAAGAAAAAACATTGACAAATATAAAATGGCTAGCTATAATTTTGTTTGTTGCCTTGAGGTGATATGATATGAAATGGTCCATCCATCAATTGAATAAATTGAGAAATAAAGGATTGACATTGGATGAGATGGTAGATGTAAGTGAGCTACAAGAGGTCGAGAAAGATATTCGTGAAATTAATCCTGCTCATGTAACAGGAAGAGTTGATTTTGGCTCCGGTAAGTTTACGTTCCATCTACATATAACTGGAAGCATGGTTTTACCATGTTCTCGCTCTTTAGTAGATGTGACATTACCATTTGACATTAAAACAACTGAGGTGTTCCAAACTTCACAAGAAGAATTTGAAACTGAAGCTGAAATTCATTGTTTAGAAGGAGAAGTACTTGACTTACTGCCCGTAATCAAGGAAAATATACTTTTGGAGATTCCAATGCAAATTTTCAGTGATGATGTTTCTGGTGGAGCACCGATGCAAGGTCAAGACTGGCAAGTGATTTCGGAAGAAAACAAAGAAAAGACTGTTGATCCACGATTAGCAGGACTTGCAAAGTTTTTTGACAAATAATCGGAAGACTGGTTTAGGCCTTCATATGAAAATAACTATTTCTTTTAAGGAGGTGGGAAGAATGGCTGTACCTTTTAGAAGAACTTCTAAAACAGTAAAAAGAAAGCGTCGTACGCATTTCAAATTATCAGTACCTGGTATGGTAGAGTGCCCAAGCTGTGGTGAAGCGAAATTAGCTCACCGTGTATGTAAAGCATGCGGTACTTACAAAGGTAAAGAAGTAATCAGCAAGTAATTGCGGGAAAATAAACGTAGAAGATATCTTCTACGTTTATTTTTTTTGTCTTATTCTTTATTTGTTGTATTCTATCTTTTCTAGTAACTGCATATGCTTAATAAAAAATGCATAGGGAGGACTAGAGAGATGGCGACAACAAGACAAGATGCTTGGACTGATGATGAAGATTTGCTTCTGGCAGAAGTAGTACTCCGGCATATTCAAGAAGGTGGAACGCAATTATCTGCCTTTAAAGAAGTGGGAAGACATTTATCTCGTACACCAGCAGCATGTGGCTTTAGATGGAATTCTTACGTTAGAAAACAATACAAAGAACGTATTGAAGAAGCGAAGCAACTACGTAAAGTAGAAAATTATGAAGTAAAAGAGACAAAGGTAGTAGAGCCTACGTCAATTACATTGAATGATGTTATTGATTTCTTGCAAAATTATAAAGATGAAAACTCTTTAATGGTGTTGCAACAGCAAATTGAATCGTTACAAACAGAGAGAGAGAGTCTTTTGGAGCGATTATCAGTATATGAGGAAGAGTATAGAACATTGCTTGATTATATCGATCAAAAAAGAAGTGTAATGGTAGCAGAAAGAAATAGCGCTCGTTCGAATGGAAAATTAGAAAAGTTAAAGAAATAAAAAAACAGCTGCTATGTAGCTGTTTTTTTTATTTCTTATGCGGACTCTTCGTTTGTAACCGCATTCAAATTTGTTTCGGGGTTCCAAACATAAAAATCACCATCAGGTACTGATACAGGCTGGAAATTTAATTTATCCCAAAAACCAGCTGAATGGATACGTGCGATCGTTTTAATTGGGAATTGTAGCCCCTTCGCATAATTTACAAGCATTTCTCCGAATCCTTGTTTTTGGAAAGTTGGTAACACTTCAAGTTTATAGAGTTCTAGGTAAGTACCTGTAATTTCGAATGGTTCCCCGCCGTGCCTTTTCATATATAGACTCATACGTGCAATTAGTGATCCACCATAATAAATACCGTAAAATGGAGATTCACTATCGTTTTCAATAATGTTTGCCTGTAATTCTTCTAACATGGATAATTCTTGAGCTCCGCAACCTTTAAATTTTTTAAATTCGTCTAATGTTTTATAATTGATGAGCAAGCGCTCAACTTTTGGGAATCCCATAACATCACATCCTCTTCTTGTCTCGTTGAATGCAGAAAAGTAAAAATATTTATAATAATATTATAACTCATTTTTTTATTTTTATGAAGAAGATAGTATATTTCTTTTATTATTTTTTTGGGGATTTGCTAAACTAAGAGTAGAAGCATATTAATAGGTAGTATATACATATTGAAAGTAGAGGTTGCATTTGTTTGTTAAAGAGCAATGAAATTGTAAACTGTGTTCATGGAATTGAGAAAGATAAAGTGAAACTGTAATCGGTGGGATTTGTTCACCTTTAGTTAATTATGATTCCGCACCAATCAGGTGTTTGCGGGATAAAAAGGGGGAGGGAAAAGGGACTTGTGTATCGTATTTATATGAGTTCCTTGTGTGAAAATGAAAATTGGAGTTGTGGGACCAGGAGCTATCGGTCTGTTATATGCATTTTATTTACAAAAAAGTAATCAAGATGTTACGTTGTTTACAAGGACAGCTAAACAGGCTGAGGAATTGAATATAACGGGTGTAACTTGTATGAGGGAGGAAAAACGTGAAACCGTATTCCCACCTGTTTTGCCAATAGAAAATATGCTAGACAAGAAGCTAGACTATATATTTATTGCTGTTAAGCAATATCATATAACTGACATACTGCCTTTTGTGCGAGGGGAATCCTCATTAATCTTTTTGCAAAACGGAATGTCTCATCTTCATGCTATGCAGAAAATAGGGAATGAAAATATTGCAGTTGGGATTGTAGAGCATGGTGCAAAAAAAGAAGAAAGACATACCGTTTATCATACGGGGATAGGTGTAACGAAGTTTGGAATCGTGCACGGCCAGTCTATACATTTTGAAAAAATATTTAAGTGCTTTCCATTTCCTCATTTTCCGATTCAAATAGAAGATGATTGGAAGGATGTCATGCACAAAAAATTAGTAGTTAATGTATGTATCAATCCATTGACAGCGTTATTACAAATCCAGAACGGAGAGTTGATTACGAACCCGTTTTTTTATCGATTGATGGAGCAAGTATTTCAGGAAGTCGTTTTTCTTGTTAAAGAAGAAAAAGAAATGGTATGGAAAATGGTACGTCACGTATGTGAAAAAACGTCTCATAATACATCATCTATGCTGGCAGATGTAAGGGCGAATAGACAAACGGAAATTGGTGCGATTGTTGGATATGTATTAGAGGAAGCTAAGAAACAGCAACGATCCGTTCCGACACTTCAATTTTTGTTCGATGCAATAAAAGGATTAGAAGTAAAAGAATAAGTGTAATTCTTTGCTTTTACGTGCAACATTGACTACAATGTGGATTGGTGAGAGAACAGGATACGAAAGGAAGAATTATATGGAGATAAAAGAAATCTCTGTTCCGCAACAAGGTGTTGTAGCGGACTATATGAACGGTAAAAAAGAGATACAGTCGTGTTTTGACTATATGTTAACAGAAGATGCTTTTAAACAGCGTGTACATGATTTGCGTGAGAGGGAGTTTTTCCGCCAAGATTTAGTAGCGCATTTATTAGAATATAATACAAAATTACAAGCGGGAGAAGCTACGATTCAAAATGTAAAAGCGCTTGGAGAAGAAAATACATATGTTGTTATAGCTGGACAACAAGCTGGATTATTAACTGGACCACTTTATACAATTCATAAAATCATTTCAGTTTTACAGCTTGCGAGGGAAAAGGAAGAAAGTTTAGGTGTTAAAGTTGTTCCTGTTTTCTGGATTGCTGGTGAAGACCATGATATGGATGAAATTAATCATACTTTTGTAACGAAGAATAAAAAAATAAAAAAGACTATTTTTCATGATCGTAATCCGAAAAAGGCGAGTGCTTCAGAGTCCGAGCTTTCTTTGGAAGACTGTAGAAAGTGGATTGAAGAAATTTTCAAAACATACCCTGAAACGAATTTTACAAAGGATGTACTGCAATTTATTGATGATTCTTTGGGGGAATCGAATACGTATGTAGATTTCTTTGCCCATCTTATTATGAAAATGTTCGTGAATTCTGGTTTAATTCTTGTTGATTCACATCATCCTGAATTAAGAAAATTAGAAGTGCCGTTTTTTAAGCAAATTATAGGTAAGTATAAAGAAGTACAAGAGGGGCTTCATAACCAACAGGAAATAATTAAAGAATTAGGATATAAACCGATTATTGAAACAAAGTATAATGCAGTACATATATTTATGGAAATTGATAATGAGCGAGTGTTACTTGAAAACGATCAAGGGAAGTTTGTAGGGAAGGATGGAGCGTATTCCTTTTCATATGAGGAATTGATGGAAGAGATGGAAAGAAGCCCGGAACGCTTTAGTA
Organism: Bacillus sp. FSL M8-0063; assembly: GCF_038005545.1. Taxonomy (NCBI): domain Bacteria; kingdom Bacillati; phylum Bacillota; class Bacilli; order Caryophanales; family Bacillaceae; genus Bacillus; species Bacillus sp. FSL M8-0063. Next base: position 3,487,178 of record NZ_JBBOTJ010000001.1, on the reverse strand, counting down.
ATAATGTTGTAACGCGCCCTCTTATGCAAGAGTATCTATTTCCTACGCTCGCGTTTATTGGAGGACCAGGGGAATTAGCTTACTGGAGTGAATTGCAACAAGTTTTCCATACGATTGGTTTCCGAATGCCGCCTGTCGTTCCGCGTATTACAATCACTTATGTAGAGAGGGATATAGCGACAGATTTATACGATTTGCAATTGCAAGACAGTGATCCGTTTTTAAATAACGTAGATAAGTTGCGTGAAAACTGGTTATCTAATCAAATAGAGGAACCGATAGATGATCGATTTGTAGAGGCGAAAAAAGAAATAATTGATATCCATACGTCATTACAACAGTTTGTGAAGAAAATAGATCCTGGATTAAGTGCGTTTGCAGGGAAAAATGAATTCAAAATTAATGAACAAATTGAACTGTTGGAAAGAATGTTGAAAAGAAATGTTGAGAAAAAACATGCAGTACAGCTAAATAAATTCCGTCGCATACAATTTGCACTTCGTCCATTAGGGGCGCCGCAAGAGCGTGTGTGGAATGTATGTTACTATTTAAATCAGTTCGGTTTGGATTTCGTTGATCGTGTAATGGCAGAAACGTTTTCTTGGGACGGAAAACATCATGTTATAAAACTATAGAATCTTGCTCTTAGGAGCAGGATTTTATTTTTGTTCTGTTGAATTTACTGTGAAGTGAAATTTTTCTGAATTATTAATTTTAAAAACGGTGAATATCGTAATTATGCAGGATACTTAAATATATGACAAAATAGCACAAAATGTAAACGTATTATCATCTTTTTCGACAGTTTTTTATTTAAATTCCCGCAAAAGATGATAAAATTTAGTATATAATAAAAGAAAATAGCGATTTGTATAGTATGCTGCCTTTGTAGGCAAGTTAAATGAGTCGTTCTTTCATAGTATTTCGTTCTCTAATCGTGAAATATGCGTTTGGAGGAGGAGATGCATTCAACATAATTAATTGGAAAAAGAGTAGGTGCAACAATGTTTAAACACGTAACAGTACTTTTGAAGGAAACAGTAGACGGCTTAGATATAAAGCCAGGTGGTACATATGTAGATTGTACACTGGGGGGAGGAGGACATAGTTCTTATTTATTATCCCAATTAACTGAAGGTGGAAGATTAATCGCGTTTGATCAAGATGAGATAGCGATTCAAAATGCGAAAGAAAGATTCTCTTCATACGGTGAGCAGTTCATAACAGTAAAGAGTAATTTCCGTTATTTATCTGAAAAACTACAGGAATTAGGTATAACAGAAGTAGATGGTATTTTATTTGATTTAGGTGTTTCATCCCCACAATTAGATACACCAGAGCGTGGCTTTAGTTATCATCATGATGCACCGTTAGATATGCGGATGGATCAAGATGCCCCATTAACAGCATATGATGTTGTAAATAGCTGGTCATATGAGCAACTTGTAAGAATTTTCTTCCAGTATGGTGAAGAGAAATTTTCAAAACAAATAGTAAGGAAAATTGAAGCGTATCGTGAGAATAAAGCTATTGAAACGACAGGAGAATTAGTAGAACTAATTAAAGAGGGTATTCCAGCTCCTGCTCGTAGAACGGGTGGACATCCTGCGAAGCGAGTGTTCCAAGCAATCCGTATTGCGGTAAATGATGAATTGAAAGTGTTTGAAGAAGCGTTGGAATCTGCAATTGAGATGGTCAAGCCGGGTGGAAGAGTTAGTGTTATAACATTCCATTCTTTAGAAGACCGTATTTGTAAAACGACGTTTAAGCGAAATAGTACAACGCCACAATTGCCACCAGGATTACCGATTATTCCTGATGAATTTAAGCCGAAATTAAAGCTTATTACAAGAAAACCGATTTTACCTTCTGATATAGAGTTAGAAGAAAATAATCGAGCGCGTTCTGCGAAATTGAGAATCGCTGAAAAACGATAAAAAGGGGAGAGAGGTATGAGTAACTTAGCTGTAAAGTACAAACAACAAGCGCAAGAAGAGGTACAGATTCAAACGCCCCCACAGCAGATGGTTCAGCCAAAAGCTAAAGCGAAGATTACAAGAATCGAAAAACTGTTGTATGTAGCATTTATTGGCTTTTTATTGTATGCCTGTGTAGCGTTTATTGGAAATAAAGCAGGCCTTTATCAAGTTAATGTAGAAGCAGCGACGATAGAACAAAAAATTGTACAGCAGCAAAAAGAAAATCAAGAGTTACAGGCTGAAGTAGAGAAGTTAAGTCGCTATGAACGAATCGCTGAAGTTGCAAAAAAACACGGGCTAGAAATTAATGCGAATAATGTGAAGGGCCTCAAATAAGGCAATAGGTGTGAAGGGAAAATGAAGAGAAATATGACTAAATTTCATACCAATAAGGGAGCAGGGTATTTTATGATTTTATTCCTCCTGCTCTTTTTGCTATTGTTAGCCCGATTTTTTTACATACAAGCGACAGGAACAGTGCATAATCAGGATTTGGATAAACTTGCTCAGCAAAAACATAGTAAAAAAGGAGTTCTAGAAGCAAATCGCGGGACGATTTATGATCAAAACGGTCATGTGTTAGCGCAAGATGCAAACTCTTATAAACTTGTAGCGGAACTAAAAGGTGCGAATCATGTTGAAAATAAAGAGGATACTGCAAAGAAAATTGCGGGAGTACTCGGAAAAGATGAAGAGAAGATTTTAGCCACGTTAAATAAAAAAGATAAAAGTCAAGTCGAATTTGGAACACTAGGTAAAGATTTGACGAAAGAACAGAAGGAACAAATAGAAGCATTGAAATTGCCAGGCATATCTTTTATTACTGAAAATGCAAGAGTGTATCCGAACGGTGATTTTGCATCTTACGTTATAGGGCATGCTAAACCGAATGAAGAGGGAACGTCGGTAGGGCAATTTGGTATAGAAAAAAGTTTAGATAAATATTTAAGTGCTTCTAACGGGAAAGTATCTTATACAGGTGATCGTAAAGGAGTGTCTCTTGACGGTGGGAAAGTGAACGTAGAGGCACCTAAAAACGGAGATAACGCGTATTTAACGATAGATCAACGTATTCAAAGTTATTTAGAAGATGCGATGAAAGCTGCAAGTAAGCATTATGAACCAGAAAATTTAATAGGGATTGTTGCGGACCCAAAAACAGGGAAAATATTAGCGATGTCTAGTAAACCTAGTTATGATCCAAATGATCGCCAAATTGAATATTTCTTCAATGATGCAATTGCAAATGCATTTGAACCGGGATCAACAATGAAAATTTTCACGCTAGCGGCAGCGATTAATGAAGGTGTGTATAAAGGACAAGATTATTATCAGTCTGGTACATACCAAGTCGGAAACCGAAAAATAAAAGATCATAACGGCGGTGCTGGATGGGGATCTATCACATTTGATGAAGGGGTAGAGCGCTCTTCCAACGTAGCGTTTGCAATTTTAGGGGATCAAAAACTTGGCCCAGAACGATTCCGAAAATATATTCATAGTTTTGGATTAGATGAAAAAACGAACATTGATTTACCTGGTGAAGGTTCAAATACCATTGTATTCGATCAGCAAATACAGCAAGTAACAACAGCTTTTGGACAAGGTTCTACTGTAACGCCAATACAGCTTGTACAAGCTGCAACTGCTATTGCAAATGATGGGAAAATGATGAAGCCTTATACAATTGATAAAATTGTAGATCCAATAACAGGCGAAGTAAAATTAGAACATAAGCCAGAGGAAGTGGGAAAACCTGTTACGAAAGAAACAGCAGCGCAAGTAAGACAGTTATTAGAACGCGTTGTTACATCGCCGAAAGGAACAGGAACTGCTTATAAAGTTGATGGGTATTCAGTTGGTGGTAAAACAGGGACAGCGCAAATTCCGGATGGAAAAGGTGGCTATATGACAGGAAGAGAGAATTACATATTCTCATTCTTAGGGATGGCACCTATGGACGATCCGCAACTTGTTGTATATGTAGCTGTAAAACAGCCGAAATTGAAAGATGATGAGAATGGCGCACAGCCTTTAGCTGATATTTTTAAATATGTAACCAAAAATAGTTTAGAGTATTTAAAGATTAAGCCAAATGAAATAAAAGACCCGAAAAAATATGTGAAAGAACAACAAACTGTCGTTCCGGATATAACAGGGAAAACGATGGAAGAAGCGAAAAAAGCAATTGATAAAGCAAAACTTCGTCCAATCGTATTAGGCGAAGGAAAAGTGCAGCAGCAAGTGCCAAAAGCAACTGAGCAAACATTAAAAGGTGACCGAGTCTTCTTAGTAGGAGATAAACCTACAATGCCAAATATACAAGGTTGGGCACTGCGTGATGTTATGAATTTAGCAAAAACATTAAAGCTTAACCTAAAACCTACTGGTACGGGATACGTAACCGAACAAAGTGTGCCAGAAGGAACATTGTTGCAACCTGGTACAGAGCTAGGTGTAACACTTGTACCGCCACTTGAACCACAACAAGAAGCAGAAAAACCGTAATGGTAAAAGAGAAGAAGTTCTAATTAAATAAGTACAAGCATATATTGGAACAAGCTAGGCGTAAGGGAGGCTTGTTCCAATATGCGTGTATCAAATGTAACAGTTAGAAAACGACTTATTTTTATACTCATATCAGGTATACTTATTTTCACTATCATCGATATTCGTCTTGGATATGTGCAATTTTTTCTTGGCAATATGTTAACGGATCGTGCGAAGGATTCATGGAGTCGTAATATTACTTTTGAACCTGAACGTGGGAAGATTTTAGATCGAAATGGTGTGGAACTTGCTACGAATAAAAGTGCTCCAACTGTCTTTGTTGTACCGAGGCAAATTGAAAAACCAGCAGAGACTGCAGAGAAGTTAGCTGCAGTATTAGGTGTGGAAAAAGATGAGATTTATAAGAGAATTACAAAAAAAGAATCGATTGTAAGGTTAGATAAAGGCGGAAGAAAAATATCACATGATAAAGCGAAAGAGGTACGAGGATTAAGTTTGAAAGGTGTTTATATCGCAGAGGACTCTATCCGGTACTATCCATTTGGCAACTTTTTATCACACGTATTAGGGTTTGCTGGTAGTGATAACCAAGGTCTTATGGGACTAGAAAAATATTATGATAAAGAGCTAAATGGTGATGAAGGACATGTGCGTTTTTTTGCAGATGCAAAAGGACAAAGGATGCCTAATGTTGGCGATGATTTCAAAAAACCAGAAGCTGGTTTGAATTTAGGCTTAACAATTGACGCACGTATTAATAGAATTATGGAAAGAGAAATGAATATTGCGGAGTCGACATATAATCCAGATGGTATGATTGCGATTGCAATGAATCCGAAAAATGGTGAAATTTTAGGTATGTCGAGTCGGCCGAGCTTTGATCCAGCAGATTTTCAAAGTGTTTCTCCAGAAGTGTATAATAGAAATTTACCTGTATGGAGTACGTATGAGCCTGGTTCAACATTTAAGATCATTACGTTAGCCGCAGCCTTGAATGAAAATTTAGTAGACTTAGAGAAAGATACGTTTTATGATGATGGAGCAGCTGAAGTGGGTGGAGCTAGATTGAAATGCTGGAAAGCGGGAGGCCATGGTAGCCAAACGTTTTTAGAAGTAGTTCAAAACTCTTGTAACCCAGGATTTATCGAACTTGGTGATCGTCTTGGTAAAGACCGATTGTTTAAATATATTCGTAATTTCGGCTTTGGACAGAAAACCGGAATTGATTTGCAAGGTGAAGGTAGTGGGATTTTATTTAATTTAGATAAAGTTGGTCCAGTCGAGCAAGCAACTACTTCATTTGGTCAAGGAGTTTCTGTAACACCAATTCAACAAGTAGCAGCAGTAGCAGCGGCTGTAAATGGTGGGACATTGTATCAACCGTATATAGCTAAGGAGTTTATTGATCCGAAAAATAATCAAGTTGTAAGTAAAAAGACACCTGTGGAAAAAAGAAAAGTTATTTCCAAGGAAACTTCAGAAAAAGTTCGGTATGCATTAGAGAATGTTGTAGCAAAGGGATCTGGTAAAGGTGCTTTCATTGATGGGTATCGTGTAGGTGGAAAAACAGGTACGGCTCAAAAGGTGAAAGATGGTAAATATTTAGAGAATAATTATATAGTATCTTTTATCGGTTTTGCTCCAGCAGATGATCCGGAAATTGTTGTCTATGTTGCTGTTGATAATCCGAAAGGTGTAACGCAATTTGGTGGAGTAGTAGCAGCTCCAATTGTTGGGAATATTCTTCGGGATGCACTTCCTGTTATGGGAGTGAAACCGAGACAAGAACAAGTTGAGAGAGAATATAAATGGGGCGATACACCAACTGTGGAAGTTCCGAATTTAATTGGTATGAAAAAGAAAGACTTACAGACACAACTCGTCGATTTGAAGCTTGATATAAGTGGAGACGGGGAGAAAGTAATTAAACAATCGCCAGAAGCAGGAGCTAAAGTGAAAGAAGGCTCAAAAATTAGAATTTACTTCGGGAATTAAAGGTAACCTAGTACGTTTTATGGTACAATTGGTGGAAGTGAGTTCTTTATAGAAGAGTTACTTAATTTGAGGCTGTAAGAGCCTCAATTATAAATAGGTCTATTTATTAGACACAGTAGCACTTACCTCCTATTTTATATAATTAGGAGGTAACGTGTTGCTTATTAAAAAAGAGATAAATACACAATGTAGAGAGGGTTTAGTGAAATGAAGTTGCATACACTTTTATCATGTTTGCATGATTTTCCAGTTGTTCCAAAAGAAAATCCAGAAATCACATCTATAGAAGCTGATTCACGTAAAGTGAAAGAGGGAAGCTTATTTGTATGTATGAAAGGATATACGGTTGATAGCCATGATTTTGCTAAGCAAGCAGCGGCACAAGGAGCGGCTGCTATTGTTGCGGAAAGACCAATTGATGTTGACGTTCCAGTTGTACTTGTGAAAAACACTTTTCGTTCGTTAGCGGTTTTAGCTGATTATTTTTATGGTCAACCAACACACAAGTTACATTTAATCGGAATTACAGGTACAAATGGAAAGACAACAACATCGCATATTATGGATGAGATTATGCGCGCACATGGTCATAAAACAGGGCTAATTGGAACGATTAATATGAAAATCGGTGATGAAACATTTGAGGTGAAAAATACAACACCAGATGCACTAACACTTCAACACACATTTTCAAAAATGGTTGAGCACGGTGTAGATAGTACAGTAATGGAAGTTTCGTCACATGCTTTAGATCTTGGTCGTGTACACGGATGTGATTACGATGTAGCAGTGTTTACAAATTTAACACAAGATCATTTAGACTATCATAAAACGATGGAAGAATATAAACATGCAAAAGGGTTGCTATTTGCACAACTTGGCAATAGTTATAATCATAATCGTGAAAAGTACGCGGTACTGAATAACGATGATGCTGTAACTGCGGAATATATGAGAAGTACTGCGGCAACTGTTGTAACGTATGGAATTGATACAACAAGTGATATTATGGCCAAAGATATCGTTATGACGAGTGGTGGAACTACATTTACGCTTGTAACACCGTATGAAAGTGTAAATGTTACGATGAAATTGATTGGGAAATTTAATGTATATAACGTACTAGCGGCAACAGCGGCAGGACTTGTTTCTGGTGTAAGTTTAGAAACGGTTATTGATGTAATAAAGCAACTAGCTGGAGTTCCAGGACGTTTTGAAGTAGTTGATGGTGGACAAAATTATACAGTTATTGTGGATTATGCACATACACCAGATAGCTTAGAAAATGTATTAAAAACAGCAAAACAGTTTGCAAAAGGCGATGTATATTGTATCGTCGGTTGTGGCGGAGATAGAGATCGAACAAAGAGACCAATCATGGCAAGTGTTGCAACAAAATATGCAACTCATGCAATTTACACTTCAGATAATCCAAGAAGTGAAGAGCCAGGGGCTATTTTAGATGATATGGTGCAAGGTGCAAATGGGAATAATTATGAAGTAATTATTGATAGAAAAGAAGCGATATACCATGCAATTACTAATGCGAAAGCTGAAGATATCATCATTATTGCTGGTAAGGGTCATGAAACGTATCAAATTATTGGTAAAGAAGTTCATCATTTTGACGATCGTGAAGTCGCTAAAGAAGCAATTACAGAGCGTTTAAACAACGAAGAGTAACAACGTGAGAGGAGGACTACATGTGCTTGAGCAAGGTTTATTAGTAACGGCTGGGGTAGCATTCTTAATTTCTGTTGCCCTTTCGCCATTATTTATTCCATTTTTAAGGAAATTAAAGTTCGGACAGAGTATTCGTGATGAGGGACCAAAGTCACATCAAAAAAAATCAGGGACACCTACAATGGGTGGTATTGTCATATATGTATCGATGATGGTAACTTCACTTATTATGGCGATTAAGTTTAATCATTTAGGTGCAGAGGTTTCGTTATTATTATTAGTGACATTTGGTTACGGATTGATTGGATTTTTAGATGACTACATAAAGGTAGTTAAGAAGAGAAATCTTGGTTTAACATCAAAACAAAAATTAGTAGGTCAGCTTGTTATTGCTATTGCGTTCTTTTTAATTGGAAAAGGGCAAGCGTTCCACACATACATCATGATTCCGGGAACAGATGTTAAGTTTGAATTAGGTTGGGCATATTTTGTACTTGTATTATTTATGCTTATTGGTGGATCAAATGCAGTTAACTTAACTGACGGTTTAGATGGTTTATTATCAGGAACAGCTGCTATTGCATTTGGAGCGTTTAGTATTATTGCAGTAGCGCAAGAGCAATTTGGAGTAGCGATATTCTGTATGGCAGTTGTAGGAGCTGTACTTGGATTTTTAGTATTCAATGCAAATCCAGCGAAAGTGTTTATGGGAGATACAGGTTCCTTAGCTTTAGGTGGAGCCATTGCAGCTGTAGCGATTTTATTAAAACAAGAATTGCTACTTGTAATCATTGGTGGAGTATTCGTAATGGAGACTTTATCTGTTATTATTCAGGTCATTTCTTTTAAAACAACAGGAAAACGTGTCTTTAAAATGAGTCCATTACACCATCATTATGAATTATGTGGTTGGTCAGAGTGGCGTGTTGTTGTGACATTTTGGTCTGTAGGATTTTTATTAGCTGTGTTAGGAATTTATATCGGGGTGTGGATGTAATTGAAAACTGTAACTGAATTTCAAAATAAAAATATTCTTGTATTAGGCATTGCAAAAAGTGGTTATGCAGCAGCTACGCTGTTACAAAAATTAGGGGCAAATGTTATTGTAAATGACGGAAAGCCTTTAGCGGATAATGTACTTGCTGCAGAATTACAAGCAAAAGGAATGGACGTTGTATGCGGTGGTCATCCTTTAGAATTGTTAGAGAGAAATATCTCTCTTGTTGTAAAAAATCCAGGAATCCCGTATTCTAATCCAATATTAGTTGCTGCGAAAGAAAAGCAAATTCCAATTGTTACGGAAGTTGAATTAGCATATCGTATTTCAGAAGCGCCATTTGTTGGGATTACAGGGTCTAACGGTAAAACGACGACGACAATGATTACATTTGAAATGCTAAAAGAAGGACAAAAGCATCCTGTAATTGCAGGGAACATAGGAACTGTAGCGTGTGAAGTAGCACAGGATGCAAAAGAAAATGAAGTTGTAGTTACAGAACTTTCATCGTTCCAACTGATGGGAGTAGAATTGTTCCAACCTAAAATTGCTGCATTTTTAAATTTATTTGAGGCCCACTTAGATTATCACGGGACGAAGAAGGAATATGGTTTAGCAAAAGCAAATATTTTTAAAAACCAAACAGAAAATGATTATAGTGTAATAAATGCAGATGATGCGGATGTGATGGCTTTATCTGCTTATAGTAAAGGGCAAAAAGTACTATTCTCGACAACGAAAGAAATTGAAGATGGTGCGTGTATAAAAGAGAATGCTCTTTGTTTTAAAGGTGAAAAAGTTGTTGAAATAGGCGATATCGTTTTACCTGGTCAACATAATTTAGAAAATATTTTAGCAGCGATGAGTATCGCAAAATTATTGGGTGTTTCTAATGAAGCGATTACGGCGGTGTTAAAACGTTTTACAGGTGTAAAACATCGTTTAGAATATGTAACAACTATTAACAATCGTAAGGTTTATAATGACTCAAAAGCAACGAATATGTTAGCGACTGAGAAAGCTTTATCTGCGTTTACACAACCGATTGTGTTATTAGCAGGTGGACTTGATCGTGGAAATGAATTCGATGATTTAATTCCGTATTTCAAAAATGTAAAAGCAATTGTGACATTTGGACAAACAGCTCAAAAATTAGTAAGAGCTGCAGAAAAAGCGGGATTAGATGCAATTGAAAGTGTAGATACTTTAGATGAAGCGGTAGTGAAAGCTTATGCTCATTCTACAGATGGTGATGTAATTCTTCTTTCTCCAGCATGTGCAAGCTGGGATCAATTTAAAACATTTGAAGAAAGAGGAGACATTTTTATACAAGCTGTGCATAAACTTATATAAAGTAAATCAAAACATCAGTAGGCTAACACCTACTGATGTTTTGTTACATAGGGCAAAAGTTTCTGCCTAAAGAGGTGGTGTTTATGGGTAATGAAGAAAACGCCTGATTTTATTCTCATCATCGTTACACTTGCGTTGTTAACAATCGGAATGGTTATGGTGTATAGTGCGAGTGCGGTTTGGGCCTCTTATAAAATGGGGGACTCATTCTTTTTTGCAAAAAGGCAATTGCTATTTGCAAGTATCGGTGTAGTGGCTATGTTTTTAATTATGAAAATTGATTATTGGGTGTGGCGTACGTATTCAAAAGTAATTTTGCTAGTTTGCTTCATTCTTCTTATTCTTGTTCTTGTTCCTGGGGTAGGACTTGTTCGAGGAGGAGCGCGAAGTTGGATTGGAATCGGGGCATTTTCCATTCAACCGTCAGAATTTATGAAGTTTGCGATGATTATTTTCTTAGCAAAATTTTTAGCGGAACGACAAAAATTAATTACCTCTTTTAAACGTGGTTTACTACCAGCTCTTAGTTTTGTATTTCTTGCTTTTGGGATGATTATGTTACAGCCAGATCTTGGCACAGGAACGGTAATGGTTGGGACATGTATTATTATGATATTTATCTCGGGAGCAAGGGTCTTTCACTTTGCAATGTTTGGTTTGCTTGGTGTAGCAGGATTTGTAGGGCTAATTGCATCAGCACCGTATCGAATGAAACGTATTACATCATATTTAGATCCGTGGTCAGATCCGCTTGGAAGTGGATTTCAAATTATTCAATCGTTACTCGCAATTGGACCAGGTGGATTATTCGGGCTTGGACTTGGACAAAGTAGACAAAAGTTTCTTTATTTACCTGAACCGCAAACAGACTTTATATTTGCGATCTTATCCGAGGAATTAGGTTTTATTGGTGGTTCATTTGTGTTATTATTATTTAGTCTATTATTATGGCGTGGGATTCGTATAGCTTTAGGAGCGCCAGATTTATATGGTACGTTTTTAGCAGTAGGTATTGTGGCGATGATTGCGATTCAAGTAATGATTAATGTTGGTGTTGTAACAGGATTGATGCCTGTAACAGGTATTACTTTGCCGTTTTTAAGTTATGGTGGATCAAGTTTGACATTAATGTTAATGGCAGTAGGTGTATTATTAAATATAAGTCGCCATTCTCGCTACTAAACCCTGTTTTATAAGACAGGGTTTTTCGTATGTGCGCGAAGAAACATGATGTATATAGAAATAAATACGACTGAAATAAGAAAAGAGAAGCGGAGGAGTTAGTAGTGCGTGTATTAGTAAGTGGTGGGGGCACTGGAGGTCATATTTATCCGGCTCTTGCTCTAATAAGAGAAATAAAAAAATTAAATCCGGAAGCAAGGTTTTTATATATTGGTACGGAGAGTGGATTAGAGAGCACAATCGTTCCAAAAGCAGGCATACCGTTTCAATCTATTGTTATAAGTGGATTTAAGCGTAAAATATCGTTAGATAACGTGAAAACGGTGATGCGTTTCCTAAAGGGTGTACAAGATAGTAAACGATATATTCGTCGTTTTAATCCGGATATTGTAATTGGAACGGGTGGATATGTATGTGGACCAGTTGTATATGCTGCAGCAAAATTAGGTATTCCAACCATTGTACATGAACAAAATAGTGTACCTGGTGTAACGAATAAATTTTTAAGCCGCTATGTTGATAAAGTTGCGGTTTGTTTTGAAGCGGCTATAGAACATTTTCCACAGTCAAAAGTGGTGATGACAGGAAATCCAAGAGCATCAGAAGTAATGGATCAGAATGGAATGAAAGGAAAACGTTCAGTAGGTTTATCTCTTCCTAAAAAATCGGTACTTATTTTTGGTGGAAGTCGTGGGGCTAGACCGATTAATGATGCTTTCGTAGAGGCAATTGAACAGTTTGGAAATAAAAGTTACGAAATATTGTATGTAACAGGTGAAGTTCATTATGATAAAGTGATGGAAGCAGTGAAGCAAAAAGGGAATCCGAATAATGTTATTATTAAACCTTTCATTCATAATATGCCAGAGGTACTTACAGGTGTAGATCTTGTTGTTTCAAGAGCGGGGGCAACAACACTTGCAGAATTAACCGCGTTAGGTAAGCCAAGTGTGTTAATACCGAGTCCTTACGTAACAAATAACCATCAGGAAAAGAATGCACGTTCTGTTGTCGATAAAGGAGCAGCAAAAATGTTGCTTGAAAAAGATTTAACAGCAGAAACGCTTATTCGTGATATTGATGAGATTTTATTAGATGCACAAACATTACAAAATATGAAGCTGGCTGCGGGGCAATTAGGTATTCCAGATGCAGCAAATAAGCTGTATGAAGTAATGAATAAGCTTGTAAAAAAATAACGTTAGGTGAACGCCCTGCATACTACTGTAATAAGGATACTTAGTATGGGGGAGATTGTTTATGGAGCAATTAGTAAATGAGCTTATAGAAGCAAATGTTGGTCGCGTGTTAGTGAATGAAGCGTTAGCGCGTTATACCACTATGAAAATAGGTGGACCAGCTGATATTTTAATTGTGCCAAAGCATGTTGCCAGTATTGAAAAAACGTTGCAGTTAGTAAAAAAATATAAAACCAAGTGGACTGTAATTGGTCGGGGTTCGAACCTTCTTGTATCTGATCTAGGTATAGAAGGTGTCGTTATTCGTTTAGGAGAAGGATTAGACCACTTAGAAGTCGAAAAACATAGAGTAAGAGTTGGTGGTGGGTATCCCCTTATTAAATTATCAACTTTACTTAGTCGTCAAGGGTTATCCGGCCTGGAATTTGCCAGTGGTATTCCAGGAAGTGTTGGTGGTGCAGTGTATATGAATGCAGGAGCACATAAATCGGATATATCAAACATATTATCAAAAGCTCTTATTTTGTTTGAAAACGGAACAATTGATTGGTTAACACATGAAGAAATGGAGTTTTCCTATCGTACTTCTGTATTGCAAACGAAACGTCCTGGTATTGTTTTGGAAGCTGAGTTTCAATTGCAGGTAGGAGAGCGTGAGGGAATCGTAAGCGTCATGCAAAAGAATAAAGACTACCGCCGTGAAACACAGCCGTGGAATCATCCTTGTGCAGGAAGCATATTTCGGAATCCAATCCCATACTTTGCAGGAGACTTAATAGAAAAGGCGGGGCTTCGTGGTTATCAAATAGGCGGAGCTCAAATTTCTGAAATGCATGGGAATTTTATTATTAATACTGGGGGAGCCAGTGCGCAAGATGTCTTATCTTTAATTGCATTAATAAAACAAACAATCAAGGATAAATTTGGCGTAGAAATGCATACAGAAGTAGAAATCATTGGAAGATAACGGTTATTCGTTCCGCTCATTATCATTTATGTTATAATAAGAAGATAAGAACGGCATGAGGAACATGCCGTTTTTTATGTTACGTAGGGGGATCGTACATGAAAAATAGTAAAGTGATTAAACTACAGGATCGTGTACCAAAGTTAAAAAATCAACAGAAGAAAAACAAGAAAAATGTTAATCATCGGTTGATTCTATACATATCAATTTTATTTTTATTAGTGCTCTTTTTAATTTATTTTCGGTCTCCGCTAAGCAATATCAAAAAGATAAGTGTGTTTGGAAATCATTATATGACAGATGAACAAGTGATGAAGGAATCAGGTGTGACGTATGATACAAGTTATTTCCGAGTGACAGCACATAAAGCAGAAGAAAACCTAACGAAACGAAAAGAAATTAAAGCGGTAAATGTAAAAAAACGTTTTCCAAATAAAATTGATGTTCATATTGAAGAATATGTAACGATTGGTTATATAAACAAAGATGGGAAATTACAACCGTTACTAGAGAACGGGAAAACACTTGATGTACTTCCGAACGGAAAACTTCCTGTTGCAGCGCCAATTTTTGAACCTTTTAAAGAGGAGAAAATGAAGGAGTTAATTGCTGAGCTTGAAAAATTAACACCAACGATTTTAAGGTCTATTTCTGAAATCCGTTATTCACCGACGAATGCGAATGAAGATCACCTTACTTTATATATGAACGAAGGGTACGAAGTGAGCACTACGATTCAAAATTTCGCAAAGCGTATGGAAGCTTATCCGCTTATCTTAAAAACAATTGAGCCGGGTAAAAAGGTATTAATTGATTTAGAAGTAGGGGCATATACGAAAGAATTAGGAGCGGAAGAAAAAAAAGAATAGAACGATAGTTTTTACTACGTTCCTGTAGAAAAAACGAAACGAATGTTCTGTTGAATGCATCTGAATTTACAAGAATGGTTCATTTGATGAAAAAGATGTAAAAATTCTTAGATTCATACTAGGATTGGTACAAGTTTCACTTTTCTATGAGTACATCTTAGTGTAGACTTATACTTGGCGGTAATCTTTACACTTGAAATAGAATTATTTCAAGATAAGCAGTTATTCACAGTTTACTGCGATATTCTTAAATGAATGTTAAATAAAAATAAGAAAAATATAGGGTTAAAAAAGGGAAACGTATAAAGACGTTGAATATTTTTCTTATAAATAGTAAAGTTGCGATTGTTGTTCCATATATTGAGTTGTATGGTATAAATAAAGAAGGAGGTGCCAAAGAATGAACAGCAATGAAATATATGTTAGTCTTGACATCGGTACATCCAATGTTAAAGTCATCATTGGTGAAATGGTTAATGACAGCTTAAACATTATTGGTGTTGGAAATGTAAAATCAAATGGTTTAAAGAAGGGATCGATAGTTGATATAGACGAGACTGTTCGATCAATTAAAAAAGCAATTGAACAAGCTGAGCGCATGGTGGGAATCCACATTGAGCAAGTTGTAGTAGGCGTCAATGCAAACCAGGTACAACTACTTCCTTGTCACGGAGTAGTCGCTGTTTCAAATGAAGATCGTGAAATCGGGAATGAAGATGTCTTACGCGTTCTAGATGCAGCACAAGTTGTGTCAATTGCTCCAGAACGTGAGTTTATTGATGTGGTACCTCGACAGTTCATCGTAGACGGTCTTGACGAGATTAACGATCCACGCGGGATGATCGGTGTAAGATTAGAAATGGAAGGTACACTTATAACAGGCTCGAGAACTTTACTACATAACCTACTTCGTTGTGTAGAAAAAGCAGGTCTTGAAATAGTTGATATTTGTCTTCAACCTTTAGCGGCTGCAACAGTTGCTATATCTTCAGATGAAAAACATAGAGGAGTAGCCCTTGTTGATATGGGGGGAGGATCTACAACCTTATCTATTTTTAAAGATGGAGAGTTACAAGCAACGAGCGTATTACCGTTAGGTGGAGACCATATAACGAAGGATATTGCGATTGGGTTGAAAACTTCAACAGAAAATGCAGATCAAATTAAGTTGAAATATGGACATGCTTTTTATGATACAGCATCTGAAGAAGAGATGTTTACGGTTCCTATTATGGGAAGCGATCAAACAGAACAATATTCTCAGTTGGAATTATCGGATATAATAGAGGCTCGTGTAGAGGAAATTTTAATGTTTGTTCAAGATGAAGTGCGTAAATTAGGAGTAAAGCAAGTAGCTTCTGGCTATGTACTAACTGGTGGAATTGCTTCTATGCCGGGTGTTCTTGATCTTGCATATGATATTTTACATGAAAATGTTCGTATAGCGACTCCTGATTATATTGGTGTGCGTGAGCCCCAATATACAAGTGGAGTAGGATTAATTAAACATTCTTATCAAAAAGCTAAATTACGTGGGAAAAATGTGCAGGAAAAGCAAGAACATTTTGAACCAGTACCAGCACCAGCACCAACGCCGGTACAACAGCAACCTGCGAAACAAAAAACTCGTAATCAAAACAATAATAATCAAAATGATGACCGTATGATGTCAAAAGTAAAACGTGTATTCCGTTATTTATGGGATTAAAATTGGACACGAAAAATGAGGTTCTAGGGGGATTTCGACATGTTAGAGTTTGATACTACTCAAGATCAATTAGCGAATATAAAAGTTATCGGTGTCGGCGGTGGCGGAAACAATGCTGTAAACCGTATGATTGAACACGGTGTACAAGGTGTAGACTTTATCGCTGTGAATACTGATGCACAAGCATTAAATCTATCAAAAGCTGAAACAAAAATGCAAATTGGTGGAAAATTAACACGTGGACTTGGTGCAGGTGCAAACCCTGAAGTAGGGAAAAAAGCTGCAGAAGAAAGTAAAGAACAGATCCAAGAAGCACTTCGTGGTGCAGATATGGTCTTCGTAACTGCTGGTATGGGCGGCGGAACTGGAACTGGTGCAGCTCCAGTTGTTGCTCAAGTTGCAAAAGAATTAGGTGCATTAACAGTTGGTGTTGTGACACGTCCATTTACATTTGAAGGACGTAAGCGTGCAACACAAGCAGCATCTGGTATTGCGGCATTTAAAGAAAATGTAGATACACTTATTGTAATTCCAAACGATCGCTTATTAGAGATTGTTGATAAAAATACGCCGATGTTAGAAGCATTCCGTGAAGCAGATAACGTATTACGTCAAGGTGTTCAAGGTATTTCTGATTTAATTGCAACACCAGGTTTAATTAACTTAGACTTCGCAGACGTAAAGACAATTATGTCTAATAGAGGTTCTGCTTTAATGGGTATTGGTTCTGGTAATGGAGAAAATCGTGCTGCTGAAGCTGCGAAAAAAGCGATTTCTAGTCCATTATTAGAAACATCTATTGATGGAGCTCAAGGTGTTATCATGAACATTACGGGTGGAGCTAACCTAAGCTTATATGAAGTACAAGAAGCGGCAGACATTGTAGCTTCAGCTTCAGATCCAGAAGTAAATATGATCTTCGGTTCTGTTATTAATGAAGGATTAAAAGATGATATCGTTGTAACTGTAATTGCAACTGGTTTTGATGATAGTGCTTCGACGCAGCCACCAAAACCAATTATCCGTCCGACTGCGAATCACACGCAACAACAGCAACAGCAAGTAGCTCAACCTTCAAAACAACGTGAAGTTAAGCGTGAAATGAAACGTGAAGAGCCGGTTGTGCATGAGCGTCATACAGATTCAGATGACATCGATATTCCAGCATTCTTACGTAACCGTCGTAGACGATAAAAGAAAAGGAGCTTTCATGCTCCTTTTTTGTTTTATACAGGGAAAAGATCTGCTAAGCAGGTCTTTTTTTATTTTATATATTTCGATTTATATGAAAATAAAAAATATAGTATTCTATGAAACTTATACTTTTATTTTTTACCGACAGATTTTGTCTAGAAAACACAAAATAACAAAAAAACACCTCCGCAAATTGACACACTTTCCTATTGGATATGCATTATACTAGTCTCAACTTAAAAAAAGAGGTGAATTGTTTGGTTGTTTACGCCGACGTTGTTTGGTTGTTAAACGCCTGCATTGATTTTCTTTTACTTTTATTAACAGCAACCGTGTTAAAAAAGAAGATCAAAAGATGGAGGCTTGTGTTAGGGGCATTTATAGGTTCAACCATTGTTATTTTTGCCTTTACTCCTTTTGCTTCTATGATGACACATCCAATTATGAAACTACTGTACTCGTTACTTATTGTGTATACAGCATTTGGGTTTACAACGTTTAGAAACTATACACAAACTGTTTTTACTTTTTACTTTGTAACCTTTATGGTTGGCGGAGGGTTAATTGGGACTCATTTCTTTTTGCAAACGAATGAAATGGTAAATGGATTGGTTCAATCTCAATCAATTTCTTACGGTGATCCAATTAGCTGGTTGTTTGTTGTTTTTGGTTTTCCAGTAATTTATTATTTTTCTAAAAAGCGTATTGAAAGCGTAGAGGTTACAAAAATACACTATGATCAAATTGTGAAATTGAAAATTCAATTAGCCGAAGAGGAACTAGAACTCGCAGGTTTAATTGATAGTGGGAACCAACTTTACGACCCGTTAACAAAAACACCCGTTATGATTATGCATATCTCATCATTAGAGCATTGCTTGCCAACTTGGTTAACAGAACAAATTTATTCCAAAACAGAGATTCCTCAAATACCAGAAAATGATTCTGGGTGGGCGACAAAATTACGCTTAATTCCTTTCAGAGCAGTAGGAGTAGAGAATCAATTTTTATGGGCAATTAAGCCAGACAGTGTGCAAATTTATCATGAAGGTAGTTCTATTGTAGTTAGCAAAGTATTGATTGGATTAAATACACAACAGCTGTCAACCAATGGAGAGTATCAATGTATTGTGCATCCGAAAATGTTAATTTCGCAAAAAATGGTCATTGCTTAATAATGAGAGGCGGGATAATATGATGAAATTAAAATTTTATTTAGTATACCTTTGGTATAAAGTATTGCTGAAATTAGGAATTAAGACCGATGAAATTTATTACATTGGTGGAAGTGAAGCGTTGCCACCACCGTTAACGAAAGAAGAAGAGGAAGTTCTTTTGAATAAATTGCCAAAAGGAGATCAGGCAGCAAGATCGTTACTGATTGAACGCAACTTACGGTTAGTTGTATATATAGCAAGAAAGTTTGAAAATACAGGGATAAACATTGAAGATTTGATTAGTATAGGAACAATCGGCCTTATTAAAGCAGTGAATACATTTAATCCAGAAAAGAAGATAAAATTAGCAACATATGCCTCACGTTGTATAGAAAATGAAATTTTAATGCATTTGCGTCGGAATAATAAAAATCGTTCAGAAGTTTCTTTTGACGAACCGCTTAACATCGATTGGGATGGGAATGAACTTTTGTTATCAGATGTATTAGGTACAGATGATGATATTATTACAAAAGATTTAGAAGCTACTGTAGATCGTCATCTTCTAATGAAAGCATTGCATCAATTAAATGATCGTGAAAAACAAATTATGGAACTTCGGTTTGGGCTTGCTGGAGAAGAAGAAAAGACGCAAAAAGATGTGGCGGATATGCTTGGGATTTCACAGTCATACATTTCGCGTTTAGAAAAAAGAATCATAAAAAGATTACGAAAAGAATTTAATAAAATGGTGTAAAGAATAAGACCAGCCGTTATCTAGGCTGGTCTTATTCTCTTTCGTTGTATGAGAAGAGACAACGAAAATGAAAAATGAAGAGAAAACCGCATGCATAAAATCCCCTTCAAAGGAAATACTTTACACTGTACAGCAACTCCCGATAGGAGGGAACACTTTGACGAGAAACAAAGTAGAAATTTGCGGTGTTGATACAGCTAAACTTCCCGTACTAAAAAATGATGAAATGCGTAAATTATTTCGTGAAATGCAAAGTGGAGAGATAAGCGCAAGAGAGAAATTAGTGAATGGAAACTTACGTCTTGTACTGAGCGTCATCCAAAGATTTAATAACAGAGGAGAATATGTTGACGATTTATTTCAAGTTGGTTGCATCGGACTTATGAAATCCATTGATAACTTTGATTTAGGCCAAAATGTAAAATTTTCAACGTATGCTGTGCCGATGATTATTGGGGAAATACGCAGATATTTGCGTGATAATAATCCGATTCGTGTATCTCGATCATTACGAGATATTGCGTATAAAGCGTTACAAGTAAGAGAGAAATTGATTGCAGAAAATTCAAAAGAACCAACAGCAATGGATATTGCAAAAGTGCTTGAAGTGACTCATGAAGAAATTGTTTTTGCATTAGATGCGATTCAAGATCCAGTTTCATTATTTGAACCGATTTATAACGATGGGGGAGATCCTATCTTTGTAATGGATCAGTTAAGTGATGAAAAACAAAAGGACGAGCAGTGGGTTGAAGAGTTAGCACTGAAAGAAGGGATGAAGCGTTTAAATGATCGTGAGAAAATGATTATTCGAAAACGTTTCTTTCAAGGAAAGACACAAATGGAAGTTGCAGAAGAAATTGGGATTTCTCAAGCACAAGTGTCACGTTTAGAGAAATCAGCTATTAAACAAATGAATAAAACGATTCAAGGATAAGGTTTCACCATTTATGGTGAAACCTTTTTATATGTAATATAGTTTGTCTTCGCTCATAGTAGGGAAGCTGTGTTCATATAATGAAAATAATATGGAATTAGTAGAGGGTGCTTCCTGTTAATTTGAGAAACAGTGTTTTTTCAATTCGTCATATATAAGGGAGAGGATGAAAATGAAAAGAATTTCAGAGTTACAGATGAAAGAGATAATAAATGTTTCAGATGGAAAAAGGCTTGGGAATATTGGAGATATTGAAATTGATATGAACACAGGGAAGATCGGGTCTATTATTATTTCCAAACAGGCACGTATGTTGGGGATCTTTGGAAAGGATGTAGAAATTGTAATTCCTTGGGAGGAAATTATGAAAATTGGGGAAGATGTCATACTTGTAAGAGTAAATCCTGTTAATTCTGTAACAGAATCAATACAAACACCGACAATTTCATAAAGAATATTACAAATTCCTCTTTTTTTTCTGTTGGCATTATGAAAAAATAAAAGTATGGTAAAATAGACAGGAAGTACCATGCTTTTTTATGTTATTTTAATTAAAAGGAGCCGCTTTGTTATGAGAGAACCATTTAAATATGTGGACGGTATATTGTATTTACAAGCGTGGAAAGAACTTGGAAACATTACTGCTGGATTTACGACAAAAGATGATGGGGTAAGTACGGGCTCCTTTCATGCGATGAATTTAGGATTACATGTGAATGATATCGTGGAGAATGTTCATGAAAACAGACGCATTTTAGCAAATAAGTTACAAAAACCATTAGAAAACTGGATTTGCTCTGAACAAGTTCATGATCATCATGTTGAAAAAGTAGGACAACAGGAAAAAGGAAGTGGCGTCTATTCATATGAAGACGGCATTTCAAAAACAGATGGCATTTATACGACTAATAATGATGTTCTTCTAACATCATGTTACGCGGATTGTGTTCCACTCTATTTTTATGCGCCATCACATGGTATGATAGGACTTGCGCATGCTGGATGGAAAGGGACTGTAAAAGAGATTGCAAAGGAAATGATTCAAAAATGGAATGCAGAAGGGGTTTCAAGCGATGAAATTCATGTTGCAATTGGACCAGCAATTGGGTCTTGTTGTTACGTTGTTGATGATAGAGTGTTAACAGCAGCAGAGCAAGTAGTAAACGGTTCTGTCCCTTATAAAAAAATTTCTGATGGGCAGTACGCAATTAATTTAAAAGAAATTAATCGTATATTATGTGTACAAGCAGGCATAAAAGAAGAGAATATTGTAATGTCATCTCTTTGTACAAGCTGTGAAAAACAACTATTTTTCTCTCATCGTCGTGATCAAGGTAAGACGGGGAGAATGTTGAGTTTCATAGGTTTTAAGGAGGAGAAAGCAAGTGACAGTACAAAAAAATTTAACAACTGTAAACGAAGAAATTAAACAATCTTGCGCACGAGCGGGACGTTCTTTGCAAGATATTAAACTCGTTGCAGTTACAAAAACGGTAGGAATTGAAAAGACAAACGAAGTAATTGAAGCTGGAATTAGCGATTTAGGTGAAAATAGAAATGAAGGTTTCTTACAGAAGTACGAACATTTCGGTTCAAAAGTGAATTGGCATTTTATTGGATCATTACAAACGAGAAAAGTAAAAGAAATCATTAATGAAATTGATTATTTACATTCGTTAGATCGACTTTCACTTGCAAAAGAAATTCAAAAACGTGCTGATAAGAAAGTGAAATGTTTTATTCAAGTGAAAACATCATCTGAAGAATCAAAGCAAGGATTGGCAATAGAAGAAACCGTTTCTTTCATTCAAAGTTTGCAAGAATTGGATAAGATTGAAGTGGTTGGACTAATGACAATGGCTCCGTTTACAGAAGAAGAGGACGAAATCAGACGCTGTTTTAAGGAGTTACGTATGCTACAAACAGAGGTGCAGGAGCTAGAATTATTACATGCGCCATGTAAAGAATTATCAATGGGAATGTCTAATGATTACACGATTGCAATTGAAGAAGGTGCTACATATATTCGTTTGGGGACGATTTTAGTAGGAAAAGCGTAAAAGGAAGGAGAATCTTATTATGAGTTGGTCAAAAGTAAAATACTTCTTTTTTGATACACCGGAAGAAAAAGAAGCAGCTCAATATAGTTATGAAAAGGAGCAAACAGACATGAAGAAGCAGCAAGATCCGCCAGAACAACAAGATGTTACGTTTCCAAAAGCGCAACCGAAACAAAATGTTGTGAGCATTGAAACGGCAAAGCAATCTTCAAAAGTTGTTTTATTAGAACCACGCACATATTCGGAAGCGCAAGGGATTTCGGACCATTTAAAAGGTAGACGAGCTGTTGTGATTAATTTACAACGAATGTCTACTGATCAAGCTGTACGTATCGTTGACTTTTTAAGTGGTACTGTATACGCTATAGGCGGGGATATTCAAAAAATAGGACCGAAAACATTTATGTGTACACCTGAAAATGTAGATATTGTTGGTGCAATTTCAGAGTTATTCGGTGAAGAAGAAGACACAAATATAAAGAGGTGGTAATACGCCATGGAAACAGTTTTAAGGCTTTTAGTTTATGCTATCGAGATTTACTCGTGGGCACTTATTATTTACATTCTCCTATCATGGTTCCCGGGTGCAAAGGAATCAACTTTCGGAGATATTCTTGCGCGTATTTGTGAACCGTATTTAGAACCATTTCGCAGATTTATTCCGCCGCTTGGTATGATTGATATCTCTCCACTCGTTGCGATTTTCACGTTAAAGCTTGCTACGAATGGTTTAATAAGTATATTCAACTATTTCTTATAGTAAGAGGTTAAATAAATGAGCATCTATGAACATTTCAGACCCGATGAAGAGGTCTTTGTGGATAAGGTGTTAGAGTGGAAGCGAGCAGCGGAGTACCATCAAGTGAAGTTAACAGACTTCCTTGATCCAAGACAACAACAAATTGTCACTATGGTAATAGGACAAGGGGATGTTGCTGTACAGTTTGATGGTGCAACGCCTCATGCAGAGCGTAAGAGAGCACTCATTTATCCGGACTATCTAGTAGTGAATGAAGAGGAATTTCAAGTAGAAGTATTGGAAATTGACTATCCTTCCAAGTTTTATACGCTAGAACATAGGCAAATATTAGGTACATTTATGTCTCTCGGTTTAACGAGAGAAAAATGTGGTGATATTTTGCTTCAAGAAGATCGTGCCCAAATTGTAGTCGCGAAAGAAGTTGTATCTTATATTGAGATGAACTTACAATCTATAGCAAAAGTGAAAGTCTCCTTATCACCAGTGCAAGGAGAAAAAATTCTACAGATGCAAGAAACGTGGGGAGAGAAATCTGGAACGGTTTCTTCACTTCGTTTAGATGTTATGTTAGCTGAAATGTTACATATATCCAGACAAAAAGTACAACCTTTCATAAAAAATGGTTTAGTAAAAGTTAATTGGAAAACAGTGGAGCAAACTTCTTATGAATGTTATCCAGGAGATGTTTTTTCAGTAAGAGGATATGGACGAAGTAAATTGTTTTCTGTAGAAGGTAGAACAAAGCGCGACAAATGGAGAATTTTGTATGGTATACTAAAATGATTGGTTTTTTAGAAGGAAATCCTCCTATTTTGTCGAAGAAAAGATATAATTGAAAGAGGAAATTTAGATAACTACTTGGAGGTGGCGTTGTGCCGTTAACACCATTAGATATTCATAACAAAGAATTTGGTCGCGGATTCCGTGGCTATGATGAAGATCAAGTAAATGAGTTTCTTGATCAAATTATCAAAGATTATGAATTAGTCATTCGTGAGAAAAAAGCTTTAGAAGAAAAAGTTGCGCAATTAGAAGGGAAGTTAGATCATTTCTCTAATATTGAAGATACGTTAAACAAATCTATCATCGTTGCACAAGAAGCAGCGGAAGAAGTAAAACGTAATGCGCAAAAAGAAGCAAAATTAATCGTACGTGAAGCAGAAAAGAATGCAGACCGTATTATTAACGAAGCGTTAGTAAAATCAAGAAAAGTTGCTTTTGATATTGAAGAGCTAAAGAAACAAGCGAAAGTATTCCGCACTCGTTTCCGTATGTTATTAGAAACACAGCTTGAAATGTTAAACAACGATGATTGGGATAAACTAATTGAGTTAGAAGACGAAGTAGATGAACTGTTGAAAAAAGAAGAAACAGTGTAAGCTTGACGTTTTTCTCATTATTACATATAATTTTAAACAACATATTTATTAAGAAAAACGAAGATAGGGATAAGTACCTTTTCAAACCTTATATAGCGAACTGAGGATGGTGTAAGCTCAGGATAAGGAGATAATGGGAATATCACCCTGGAGTTCCGCGCTGAACAAATAGAGTAAGCGTAGGCGTATATTCGCGTTAAGAATATAAAGAGGATTGTATACATACGTATAGGATCTACTAGGGTGGTACCGCGGGAGACTTTCTCGTCCCTTTTTGGGATGAGAAGGTCTCTTTTTTATTCCGTTTTTTAAGTGTTTCTTTTATACATGTAAGGAGGAATTGAGCATGGAGTACAAAAATACATTACTAATGCCAAAAACAGAGTTCCCAATGCGTGGGAATTTACCAAAACGTGAGCCTGCAATGCAAGAACAGTGGGCTGAAATGAATATTTATGAAAAGGTACAAGAACATACGAAAGGTCGTCCTTTATTTGTACTGCATGATGGACCTCCATATGCGAATGGTGACATTCATATGGGACATGCATTAAATAAAGTGTTAAAAGACTTTATTGTTCGTTATAAATCAATGACTGGTTACTGCGCACCATATGTACCAGGTTGGGATACACACGGTTTACCAATTGAGCAAGCTTTAACAAATAAAGGTGTAAAGCGTAAAGAAATGACAGTTGCTGAGTTCCGTAAGTTATGTGCAGAGTATGCATATGAACAAGTAGAACGTCAACGTGAACAATTTAAGCGTCTAGGTGTACGTGCAGATTGGGATAACCCATATATTACTTTAGAGCCGGCTTATGAAGCGCAACAAATTAAAGTGTTCGGTGATATGGCGAAAAAAGGTTATATTTATAAAGGACAAAAACCAGTTTACTGGTCTCCAACGAGTGAATCAGCTTTAGCAGAAGCTGAAATTGAATACCAAGATAAAAAATCAGCATCTATTTACGTAGCATTCCCTGTAAAAGATGGAAAGAACGTATTAGAAGGTGATGAGAAATTCATTATCTGGACAACAACACCTTGGACGTTACCTGCAAACTTAGGTATTTCTGTTCACCCAGAACTTGAATACGCTATTGTAAAAGTAAATGATGAAAAATATATTATTGCTTCTGAACTATTTGAGACAGTTGCAAAAATGTTAGAGTGGGAAAATGCTGAAGTTGTGAAAACGGTAAAAGGTAGCGAACTTGAGTATACAGTTGCAAAACATCCATTCTACGATCGTGATTCATTAGTTATGCTAGGAGATCACGTAACAACAGATGCAGGTACAGGTTGTGTTCATACAGCACCAGGGCACGGGGAAGATGACTTCGTTGTTGGTAAAAAGTATGGATTAGAAGTACTTTGCCCAGTTGATGATAAAGGTGTATTAACAAATGAAGCACCTGGATTTGAAGGCTTATTCTATGATAAAGCTAACAAGCCAATTGCAGAAAAATTAGAAGAAGTAGGCGCGTTACTGAAACTAACATTCATTACGCATTCATACCCACATGATTGGAGAACGAAAAAACCAATTATTTTCCGTGCGACAGCACAGTGGTTTGCATCTATTGAAGCGTTCCGTAAAGAATTATTAGAAGCTGTTGCGGAAACAAAATGGGTACCAGCATGGGGAGAAACTCGTCTTCATAATATGGTTCGTGACCGTGGTGACTGGTGTATTTCTCGTCAGCGTGCATGGGGTGTACCAATCCCTGTATTCTATGCAGAGAATGGTGATCCAATTATTACAGATGAAACAATTAACCATGTAGCAGATTTATTCCGTGAGCACGGTTCTAACGTATGGTTTGAGCGTGAAGCGAAAGATCTATTACCAGAAGGATTTACACATACAGGTAGCCCAAATGGTGAATTCCGTAAAGAAACAGACATCATGGATGTATGGTTCGATTCAGGTTCTTCTCACCAAGCAGTATTAGAAGAGCGCGAAGACTTACAACGTCCAGCTGATTTATATTTAGAAGGATCTGACCAGTATCGTGGTTGGTTTAACTCTTCATTATCAACAGCAGTTGCTGTAACAGGTAAAGCTCCATATAAAGGCGTACTAAGCCATGGTTTCGTATTAGATGGTGAAGGACGTAAAATGAGTAAGTCGATTGGAAACATCGTCGTACCGAAGAAAATTATGGATCAATTAGGTGGAGATATTTTACGCTTATGGGTATCTTCTGTTGACTATCAATCTGATGTACGTATTTCAGATGATATTTTAAAACAAGTAGCAGAAGTGTATCGTAAAATCCGTAACACATTCCGTTTCTTATTAGGAAACTTAGATGACTTTAAGCCAAGTGAAAATACAGTAGCTGTAGCTGAACTTCGTGAAGTAGATCGTTACATGTTAGTGAAATTAAATGACTTAATTACAAAAGTAAAAGAAGCATATGAAACATACGACTTCGCTGCTGTGTATCATGCAATTCATAACTTCTGTACAATTGATTTAAGTTCATTCTACTTAGACTTTGCAAAAGACATTTTATACATTGAAGGTGCAAACCATGAAGATCGTCGTGCAATTCAAACTGTATTATATGATGTTCTTGTTGCATTGACGAAACTTGTAACACCAATCTTACCGCATACAGCTGATGAAGTATGGCCATACATTCCAGGTGTAACAGAAGAAAGTGTACAACTAACTAACATGCCAGAAGCTGTACAATTAGATGGTGCGGAAGCATTAAAAACAAAATGGGATGCATTTATGACGCTGCGTGATGACGTATTAAAAGCGTTAGAAGTAGCTCGTAATGAGAAAGTAATCGGTAAGTCATTAAATGCAAGTATTACGCTATATCCGACTGTAGAAATGAAAACTATGTTAGAGTCTATTAGCGAAGACTTGAAGCAATTATTCATCGTTTCTGAGTATAAACTTGGTGGTATGATGGAAGAAGCGCCAGCAGATGCGCCAAAATATGAGCATACAGCGGTTGTTGTTGCTCAAGCAACTGGTGAAACATGTGAACGTTGTTGGGTAGTTTCAGAAACAATTGGTAAAGATGCTGAACATGCAACATTATGTGAGCGTTGTGCAACAGTTGTTAAAGAAAACTATGTAAAATAATAAAAAAACTGACTGTGCATAAGTACAGTCAGTTTTTTTATTGATGATATATTAAAATAACTTTCACTCTCTTTCCTATGAAGGAAAAATGTGTGTGAGGTAAGCATAGAAATTTCGGACACACTAATCGTACATTGCAGCTGGGAGGAATGTACACGTGAATGAAATGTATATGGAAATCAAAGAAGAATTGCAATTGATGCGAAAAGAGTTACAAGAGAGGCTAGCTAAAGAGGTCATGCACAAATATGATACAGAGTTTAGCGAAGAGCTTGGATATGAAATTAAGGAAGAGATAAAGAAAAAACTCCTATTACATGATATAAAAGAGGACTTAAAAGATGTAGAACGTGCATTATTTAAAATGGAGATAGATATGTATGGTATTTGTGAAGAAACGGGGAGAGCAATTTCGGTAAAACAAATGAAGACGATGCCGACTGCCCGTACCATTCATGAATTTTTCTATGAAAAAGTAAATGTATGAATGCGCACAACGATATTATATTACCTTTTTTAAATTTATTTTATTCTTCTATAAAGGTTCATTGTGAAAAGGTTGCAGCTATGCTAAAATTTTGAGGTACACTGTCTTTGTGGGGGAAATGAAAATGATATATTATGTAATAGCGTTATTTGTCATTGCCATCGATCAAATATCGAAATGGCTAATTGTAAAGAACATGGAATTGGGTACGAGCATTCCGATTATCGATAATGTATTATACATAACATCACATCGAAATAGAGGAGCTGCCTGGGGGATTTTAGAAAATAAAATGTGGTTTTTCTACATTATTACAGTCGTTTTTGTAGTATTTATCGTAATTTATATGCAAAAATATGCGAAAACAGACAAACTTCTAGGGATTTCATTAGGTCTAATATTAGGCGGAGCAATTGGTAATTTCATTGATCGTGTATTTAGACAAGAAGTAGTGGATTTCATTCACGTGTATATTTTCTCGTACAACTATCCAGTATTCAATATAGCTGATTCAGCATTATGTATTGGTGTTGTATTAATTATTATTCAAACATTATTAGAAGGCAAGAAAACGAAGGAGTAATTGAATGAGTGAAGTAGTACAAGTAACAGTTGCAGAAGAACAAAAAAGTGAGCGAATTGATAAATTCGTTGCAGAAATAAACAGTGAATGGTCACGTTCACAAGTACAACAATGGATTAAAGATGATGTCGTTACAGTTAATGGAAAATCGGTAAAAGTGAATTATAAAGTTAAAGAAAACGATGAAATTACAGTAACGATTCCTGATCCAGAAGAGTTAAATATCCAAGCAGAAGATATGGGCTTAGAAATTTATTATGAAGATGCAGATGTACTCGTTGTAAATAAGCCACGTGGTATGGTTGTACATCCAGCTCCAGGGCATACAAGCGGTACGCTTGTAAACGGACTTATGCACCATTGTACAGACCTGTCAGGTATTAACGGTGTAATGCGTCCTGGTATTGTGCATCGTATTGATAAAGATACATCTGGACTATTAATGGTTGCTAAAAATGATGTGGCGCATGAGTCACTTGTAAATCAACTTGTAGCAAAAACAGTAACAAGACGTTACAAAGCGATTGTACACGGTGTGATTCCGCATGATAAAGGAACGATCGATGCACCAATTGGTCGCGATAAGAAAGAACGTCAAAGCATGACAGTTGATGAAAATGGTAAGAATGCTGTTACGCACTTCCAAGTGTTAGAACGCTTTAAAGATTTTACACTTGTAGAATGTCGCTTAGAAACGGGACGTACGCACCAAATTCGTGTTCATATGAAATATATTGGCTATCCACTTGCAGGAGATCCGAAGTATGGTCCGAAGAAAACATTAGACATGAATGGACAAGCACTTCACGCAGGTATTTTAGGGTTTGACCATCCCCGTACTGGTGAATATATTCAGTTTGAGGCACCGATTCCAGAAGTGTTTGAAGACGCATTAAATATTTTACGGAAATAGTATTGACAAATCATAAGAAAACTGAGATACTGACAACAGTTAAATAATGATCCTTTAACACAGCCCCGTGAGGTTGAGAAGGTAACGGTTTGAAATGCATAGGGTATGTTGTACCCTTTTTTCAAAAGTCCTCTCGCACACGCTGAGAGGACTTTTTTTATACCATTACTCTCACGCAAGAAAAAAGCTTGGAGGTGTAGAGCATGCAAGAGAAAGCTGTCGTTTTAGATGACCAAATGATTCGCCGCGCTTTAACACGAATTAGTCATGAAATCGTGGAACGAAATAAAGGTGTCGATAATTGTGTTCTTGTCGGAATTAAAACGCGTGGAATTTTTATTGCACAACGTTTGGCAGAACGAATTGGTCAAATTGAAGGAAAAGAAATGGAAGTTGGAGAGCTAGATATTACGTTATATCGTGATGATCTAACACTACAATCGAAAAATGAAGAACCACTTGTAAAAGGTTCTGATATCCCTGTAGATATTACGAAGAAAAAAGTTATCCTTGTGGATGATGTATTATATACAGGAAGAACAGTTCGAGCAGCAATGGATGCTCTTATGGATTTAGGTAGACCATCACAAATCCAACTGGCGGTTCTTGTTGATAGAGGTCATCGTGAACTACCAATTCGCGCTGATTATGTAGGAAAGAACATTCCAACATCAAGTGAAGAGCGTATCGAAGTTGATTTGCAAGAGACAGATCAACAAGATCGAGTAAGCATATACGATAA
Organism: Bacillus sp. FSL M8-0063; assembly: GCF_038005545.1. NCBI lineage: Bacteria > Bacillati > Bacillota > Bacilli > Caryophanales > Bacillaceae > Bacillus > Bacillus sp. FSL M8-0063. The sequence goes on along the minus strand of NZ_JBBOTJ010000001.1, from coordinate 3,456,654 downwards.
GTAAAGCCCTTTTAAATGTAGTCCTGTGAGGCTGCCAAAGGGTCTTGGCTTTCATATGTCAAATTTGGCATACGAAAGTGTAGGACTCTTTGTGCACAGGCACAAAGAGTTTTTTTATTGCAAAGATTTAAACTGAAGGAGGATGTAACAATGGAACAAAAGCCAGTATTAGACGTTAATGAAGTACCGAAGCCGGGAAAATGGTTATTTTTAAGTATACAACATTTGTTCGCGATGTTTGGATCAACAGTGCTTGTTCCGTTTTTAACAGGATTGAATCCGTCAGTAGCATTAATATCAAGTGGATTAGGAACGCTAGCGTTTCTTCTTATAACGAAAGGTCAAGTACCTGCCTATCTAGGATCATCATTCGCCTTTATCGCACCGATTATAACAGCGAAAACAGCAGGTGGACCTGGAGCAGCAATGCTCGGTGGTTTGCTAGCAGGGCTTGTGTATATCTTAATCTCACTCGGAATTAAGAAGTCAGGATCAGAGTGGATTATGAAATTACTTCCGCCAATCGTAGTTGGTCCAGTCGTAATGGTAATCGGTCTCGCTTTAGCACATACAGCAGTTAACATGGCGATGAACGGTGCGGATGGCAAATATAGCTTTACACACTTTTCAGTAGCATTAGTAACATTAGCAATTACAATTATCTGCTCTATATTCGGAAGAGGATTTTTCAGTATCATACCAGTGCTACTGGGCATTATCGGCGGATATATCTTCGCTTACTTCCAAGGGCTAGTAAATTTAAAGCCGGTGGCTGAGGCAAAATGGTTTGTTGTACCAGATTTCACAGTGCCATTTGTAACATATACTCCGGAGTTTTCGTGGAAGATTGTACTCTTGATGGTACCAGTTGCACTAGTAACAATTTCAGAGCATATCGGACATCAAATTGTACTTGGAAATGTTATTAAAAGAGATTTAATTGAAAAACCAGGCTTACATCGCTCGATATTCGGTGATGGTATAGCAACATTAATTGCATCACTAATCGGTGGACCACCGAATACAACGTATGGTGAAAACATTGGTGTGCTAGCAATTACGAGAGCATACAGCGTATACTTATTCATCGGCTCAGCAGTGTTCGCAATCATGTTCGGATTTATCGGTAAGATTTCGGCACTGATTCATTCGATCCCAACACCGGTTATGGGTGGAGTATCAATCTTACTATTCGGTGTAATCGCATCAAGTGGATTACGCATGATGGTAGATGAGAAAACGGACCTAAGTGACAAACGAAACTTAATGATTGCATCAGTAATACTAGTAATCGGTATTGGTGGAGCGGTACTGCAAGTAGGAGAATCGTTCCAAGTAGAAGGAATGGCACTAGCAGCAATTGTAGGTGTACTATTAAATCTACTACTACCGGAAACGAAACAAATAAAACAATCTAAGCAGATTGCTTCATAATAATAACCTTTTAATTCAGTCCTGTGAGACCGGAAAGGGTGGCTTCTTTCTTGCACCCTAGTCTCACACGACTAGGGTATTTTTATGCAAATGTTGTTATAAAAATACAAAAGTGGTAACATAAAAATCAGAAAGATGAGGGATGACGATGAGCCATTTGTTAACGATGAGTGAATTATCGGAAGTAGAAATTTCAGAAATCCTAAAAGACGCAGAAGATTTCGCGAATGGAAAAGAGAGCAAACCGACAGAGCAAACTTTTGTTGCGAACTTGTTCTTTGAGAATAGTACGAGAACGAGATTTAGCTTTGAAGTTGCTGAGAAGAGATTAGGACTTGAAGTTTTAAACTTTTCAGCGGATGCATCTAGCGTACAAAAAGGAGAAACTTTATACGATACGATAAGAACACTAGAATCAATCGGAACAAAAGCGGTGATCGTCCGCCATGAGCAAGATCGCTACTTCGATGAACTAAAAGATCAGGTAAATATCCCAATCTTAAACGCTGGAGATGGATGTGGAAACCACCCAACGCAGTGCCTACTCGATCTTCTTACAATTAAACAAGAGTTTGGAAGATTTGAAGGATTAAAGATTGCGATAGTAGGAGATGTTCGTCATAGCCGAGTAGCACGTTCTAATGCAGAAGCATTAACGAAACTGGGTGCAACAATTTACTTTGCAAGTCCAGAAGAGTGGAAAGATGAAGACAGCACATTTGGAACATACAAACCATTAGATGAACTTGTTTCAGAAGTGGATGTAATGATGTTACTTCGTGTACAACATGAGCGTCATGATCATTATGAAACAGACATTATGAAAGAGTATCATGAGAAACACGGATTAACAGTGGAAAGAGAAAAGCGTATGAAAGAAGGAAGCATTATTATGCATCCAGCTCCTGTAAACCGTAATGTTGAAATTGCAAGTGAACTTGTTGAGTGTGAGCGTTCACGCATATTTAAACAAATGGAAAATGGAGTTTACGTAAGAATGGCTGTACTAAAACGCGCCTTACCAAATGTATTAGGAGGAATGAAACATGAATTACTTGTTTAAAAATGGTCGTTATATGAATGAAGAAGGAAAAATCGTAGTAACAGATCTTCTCGTACAAGACGGTAAAATCGCTAAGGTAGCAGAAAATATTACGGCAGATAATGCTGAAGTAATCGATGTGAACGGAAAGTTAATCGCACCTGGATTAGTAGATGTACACGTACATCTTCGTGAACCAGGTGGTGAACATAAAGAAACAATTGAAACAGGTACACTAGCAGCGGCAAAAGGTGGATTCACTACAATTTGTGCAATGCCAAATACACGCCCAGTACCAGATTGCAGAGAACATATGGAAGACTTGCAAAAACGTATTAAAGAAAAAGCGCATGTCAACGTACTACCATACGGAGCAATTACAGTACGCCAAGCTGGTTCTGAAATGACAGATTTCGAAACATTAAAAGAACTTGGAGCATTTGCTTTCACTGATGACGGTGTAGGCGTACAAGATGCTAGCATGATGTTAGCTGCTATGAAGCGTGCAGCGAAATTAAATACGGCAGTAGTTGCACACTGTGAAGAGAATACTCTTATTAATAAAGGTTGTGTACATGAAGGGAAGTTTTCTGAGAAACACGGATTAAACGGTATCCCATCAGTATGTGAATCTGTACATATTGCAAGGGATATACTGCTTGCTGAAGCGGCCGATTGTCACTATCACGTATGTCACGTAAGTACGAAAGGTTCTGTACGCGTAATTCGAGATGCGAAACGCGCTGGAATTAAAGTAACAGCAGAAGTAACACCTCATCACTTAGTGTTATGTGAAGATGATATCCCATCAGCTGATCCTAACTTTAAAATGAACCCACCGCTTCGTGGAAAAGAAGATCACGCAGCACTAATTGAAGGATTACTAGATGGAACGATCGATATGATCGCAACTGACCATGCACCGCATACAGCGGAAGAGAAAGCACAAGGAATTGAAAGAGCACCATTCGGAATTACTGGTTTTGAAACAGCATTCCCACTTCTATACACACACCTTGTGAAAAAAGGAATTATTACATTAGAGCAGTTAATTCAATTCTTAACAGAAAAGCCAGCTGATACATTCAGCTTAGAAGCAGGTCGCCTGAAAGAAGGTAGAACAGCTGATATTACAATCATTGACTTAGAACAAGAAGAAGAGATTGACCCAACAACATTCTTATCAAAAGGAAAAAATACACCATTCGCAGGTTGGAAATGCCAAGGATGGCCGGTAATGACAATCGTTGGTGGTAAGATCGCATGGCAAAAGGAGAGTGCATTAGTATGAAAAGACAACTTATCTTAGAAGATGGAACAGTATTAATTGGAAAAGGTTTCGGAGGAGAAATTGAAAAGTCAGGTGAGGTTGTATTCACAACAGGAATGACTGGATATCAAGAAACATTATCTGATCCATCATATTGCGGTCAAATCGTAACATTCACGTACCCATTAATCGGAAACTACGGCATCAACCGTGACGATTTTGAATCGATTCACCCATCTGTAAATGGTTTAATCGTAAACGAAATTTGTGATTATCCATCAAACTTCCGTAATGAAATTTCGTTAAATGATTACTTAAAAGAAAGAAATATCCCAGGGTTAGCAGGAATTGATACAAGAAAATTAACGAGAAAAATTCGTCAATACGGTACATTACGTGGACGTCTATGTAACATGGATGCAGATGTAGAATACATCGTAAGCCAATTAAAAGCGACAGTATTTACAGATCACGTGAAACGCGTATCAACGAAAGATCCATACCCAAGCCCAGGCCGTGGACACCGAGTTGTACTTGTAGACTTCGGAATGAAACATGGTATTTTACGAGAATTAAATAAACGTGACTGTGATGTAATTGTAGTACCTTACAATACAACAGCAGAAGAAATTTTACGCCTTAGCCCAGATGGAATTATGTTAAGTAACGGACCTGGAGATCCGAAAGATGTACCAGAAGCAATTGAAATGTTAAAAGACATTATCGGTAAAGTTCCTTTATTCGGAATTTGCTTAGGACATCAACTATTCGCTCTAGCATCTGGTGCGAATACAAGTAAGTTAAAATTCGGTCACCGTGGTTTAAACCATCCAGTAAAACATCTTGCAACTGGAAAAGTAGCAATTACATCTCAAAATCATGGTTACGCAGTAGAAGAAGAATCAGTTAAAAATACAGACCTTGAAATTACACATGTTGCTTTAAATGATGGAACAGTAGAAGGTCTTCGTCATACGAAGTTCCCAGCATTTACAGTGCAATACCATCCAGAAGCTTCAGCAGGACCAGAAGATGCAAATGATTTATTCGAAGATTTCTTAGAAATGATTGAAAACTTCAAGAAAGAAGGGGAAGAGTTATGCCAAAACGCCTAGACATTAACACAATTTTAGTAATCGGATCAGGACCAATTGTAATTGGGCAAGCAGCAGAGTTTGACTACTCTGGTACACAAGCTTGTCAATCTCTTAGAGAAGAAGGTTACAAAGTAATCCTTGTTAACTCTAACCCAGCAACAATTATGACAGATACTGCAACAGCAGATAAAGTATATATAGAACCATTAACATTAGAATTCGTAAGCCGTATCATTCGTAAAGAACGTCCAGATGCAATCTTACCAACATTAGGTGGTCAAACAGGTCTAAATATGGCTGTTGAACTTGCGAAATCAGGCATACTTGAAGAGTGCGGAGTTGAAATTTTAGGAACAAAATTATCAGCAATCGAGCAAGCGGAAGATCGTGATTTATTCCGTACACTAATGCAAGAATTAAATGAACCAATTCCATCTAGTACCATTATTCATACGCTAGAAGAAGCACATGAATTTGTAAAAGAAATTGGTTATCCAGTTATTGTTCGCCCAGCATTTACAATGGGGGGAACAGGTGGCGGAATCTGTAGTAATGAAGAAGAACTAATTGAAATCGTATCAGGTGGATTAAAACATAGCCCAGTAACACAATGTTTATTAGAGAAGAGCATTGCTGGTTGTAAGGAAATTGAATATGAAGTAATGCGTGATTCGAATGATAACGCGATTGTAGTATGTAACATGGAAAATATCGATCCAGTTGGGGTTCACACAGGTGATTCTATCGTTGTAGCACCGAGCCAAACATTAAGTGACCGTGAGTATCAAATGTTACGAAACACTTCATTAAGAATTATTCGCGCATTAGGAATTGAAGGTGGATGTAACGTTCAGCTTGCACTTGATCCACATAGCTTCCAATACTATGTAATCGAAGTAAACCCGCGTGTAAGTCGTTCATCTGCACTAGCATCTAAAGCAACTGGATATCCAATTGCGAAATTAGCTGCGAAAATTGCAGTTGGCTTAACATTAGATGAAATTATAAACCCAGTAACACAAAAAACATACGCTTGCTTCGAGCCAGCATTAGACTATGTTGTTTCAAAAATTCCACGTTGGCCATTTGATAAGTTTGAATCAGCAAACAGAACACTTGGTACACAAATGAAGGCAACTGGTGAAGTTATGTCAATCGGACGTAACTTAGAACAATCATTATTAAAAGCGATCCGTTCTTTAGAACTTGGCGTTTATCACTTAGAGTTAGAGCATTTAAAAGAGCTTAATAAAGAAACAATGAAAAAACGCATTATAAAAGCTGATGATGAGCGACTGTTTATTGTAGCAGAAGCAATTCGTCAAGGTGTAACGAAAGAAGAAATCAACGATTGGTGTGAAATGGACTTCTTCTTCTTACAAAAAGTTGAAAATATCGTAAACATGGAACGCGAAGTAAAAGCAAGTGTAGGAAATATGGAAGTATTACAATCAGCAAAAGAAATGGGCTTCAGTGACCATTACATCGCCAGTGCTTGGAACAAAACAGAGCGTGAAATTTACGATATGCGTAAAGAAAGCAATATAACTCCTGTTTATAAAATGGTAGATACTTGTGCGGCAGAGTTTGAATCTGCAACACCATACTACTACAGCACATATGGTGACGAGAATGAATCGGTTAGAACAGATCGTAAGAGTGTTGTAGTACTAGGGTCTGGTCCAATCCGTATCGGTCAAGGGGTTGAGTTTGACTATGCAACAGTTCACTCTGTATGGGCAATTAAAGAAGCTGGATATGAGGCAATCATTGTTAATAACAATCCAGAAACAGTTTCAACAGACTTCAGTATTTCTGACAAATTATACTTTGAACCATTAACAATTGAAGATGTAATGCACATTATCGATTTAGAAAAGCCAGAAGGTGTTATCGTCCAATTCGGTGGACAAACGGCAATTAACTTAGCTGCTAAATTAGAGGCTCATGGTGTGAAAATCTTAGGAACATCACTTGAAGATTTAGACCGTGCAGAAGATCGTGATAAGTTTGAAGCAGCTTTAACACAGCTTGGTATCCCGCAACCAGTTGGTAAAACAGCAACGACTGTAGAGCAAGCGGTAGCAATCGCTGACAAAATTGGTTACCCAGTATTAGTAAGACCATCTTACGTACTAGGTGGACGCGCGATGGAAATCGTATATCGTCAAGAAGAACTGCTGCACTACATGAAAAATGCGGTTAAAGTTCACGCAGATCACCCAGTATTAATCGACCGTTACATGGTTGGTAAAGAAATTGAAGTAGATGCAATTTCAGATGGTGAGAATGTGTTCATTCCAGGTATTATGGAACATATTGAACGCGCTGGAGTTCACTCTGGTGACTCAATCGGAGTATATCCACCACAAAGCTTATCTGAAAAACTGAAAGAACAAATTATTGAACATACAATTGCACTTGGAAAAGGTTTAAATATTGTTGGATTACTAAACATTCAGTTTGTAGTATTCAAAGATGAAGTGTATGTAATTGAAGTAAATCCACGTGCGAGCCGTACAGTACCATTCTTAAGTAAAATTACAGGCGTACCGATGGCGAATGTTGCAACGAAAGTTATTTTAGGTCAAGATCTTGTAGAGCAAGGATATGGAACTGGTTATCACCCAGAAGAGAAAGAAGTGTATGTAAAAGCACCGGTATTCTCATTCGCGAAGCTACGTTCAGTTGATACAACATTAGGACCTGAAATGAAATCAACAGGGGAAGTAATGGGGAAAGACTTAACACTTGAAAAAGCATTATACAAAGGGTTAGTTGCTTCAGGAATTAACATCCCAACGCACGGGTCAGTAATCATTACTGTAGCGGATAAAGATAAAGAAGAAGCAATGGAAATTGCAAAACGTTTCCACGAAATCGGATATAACTTATTAGCAACAGCTGGAACAGCACAATCGTTAGCAGAGCAAAACATTCCAGTGCAAGTTGTAAATAAAATTGATTCTGAAGAATACAACTTACTTGATATTATCCGTCAAGGAAAAGCACAGTTTGTAATCAATACATTAACAAAAGGCAAACAACCAGCGCGTGATGGTTTCCGCATTCGCCGTGAATCAGTAGAAAATGGTGTGGCTTGCTTAACATCACTTGATACAACGAGAGCAATCTTACGAGTACTAGAATCTATGACATTCTCAGCTCATTCAATGAAAGAAATTACGCAAACGAAGCGTCACGAGGTGGTACATGCATGATGCAAAAGCAAAATATGATCGTCGTTAACCAAAAAGAAATCGCAAAAAACATTTACGAATTAGTGCTTCAAGGGGATCTTGTGCAGCAAATGAACGATCCAGGGCAGTTTGTACACATTAAGGTAGCAGAGGGCATTACGCCCCTTCTGCGCCGCCCAATTAGTATTTGTAATGTCGATCAAGACAAAAACGAATTTACAATGCTATATCGTGCCGAAGGACAAGGAACAAAAACATTAGCGAAAAGAAAACAAGGTGAACTTGTAGATGTGTTAGGACCACTTGGACATGGTTTTCCTGTAGAAGAAGCGGATGCTGGACAAACGGCTCTATTAGTTGGAGGGGGAATTGGTGTACCACCACTATATGAATTGTCACAGCGTCTTGTAGCAAAGGGAGTACGCGTTATTCACATCTTAGGTTTCCAAACGAAAGATGTTGTCTTCTATGAAGAGAAATTCGCAGAGCTTGGTGATACGTATGTTGCAACAGTTGATGGTACGCACGGTACAGAGGGCTTTGTAACAGATGTAATTGATAGCTATGGAATTGACTTTGACATTCTATATTCATGTGGACCTTTAGCGATGCTTCGTGCATTAGAAGGACGCTATAAAGAGAGAAAAGCCTACATTTCATTAGAAGAGCGTATGGGCTGTGGCATTGGAGCATGTTTCGCCTGTGTATGCCATTTACAAGCAGATCCGAGTGGACATTCTTACAAGAAGGTGTGTAGCGACGGACCAGTATTTCCAATCGGGGAGGTTCTACTATGAACAGATTGCAAGTTGAATTACCAGGGTTATCATTAAAAAATCCAATCATCCCAGCATCTGGTTGCTTCGGATTTGGTCGTGAGTATGCACAGTTCTATGATTTAAGTGTACTTGGATCAATTATGATTAAAGCGACAACAGAACAGCCTCGTTACGGAAACCCAACGCCTCGTGTTGCGGAAACACCAGGCGGAATGCTAAATGCAATCGGGCTTCAAAATCCTGGATTAGAAAAGGTAATGAATTCTGAATTACCTTTTCTCGAGCAATTTGATCTTCCGATTATTGCAAATGTTGCTGGCTCACAAGCTGAGGATTATGTAGCAGTTGCGAAGGAAATTTCAAAGGCACCTAATGTTCATGCGCTAGAATTAAATATTTCTTGTCCAAACGTAAAAACGGGTGGTATCGCTTTTGGTACGAATCCTGAAATTGCTGCTGATTTAACGAAGCGAGTAAAAGAGGTTTCTGAAGTACCTGTATACGTAAAATTGTCACCGAACGTGGCAAACATTGTGGAGATTGCAAAAGCAATTGAAAATGCGGGTGCGGACGGTTTAACGATGATTAATACATTGCTTGGTATGCGTCTAGATTTAAAAACTGCAAAACCAATTTTAGCAAACCGTACAGGCGGATTATCAGGTCCTGCGATTAAGCCAGTAGCGATTCGTATGGTACATGAAGTAAGCCAAGCGGTTAACATTCCGATTATCGGAATGGGTGGTATCGAAACAGCGGAAGATGTAATTGAATTCTTCTACGCTGGCGCAAGCGCAGTTGCAGTTGGAACAGCGAACTTTATCGATCCGTTCGTATGTCCGACAATTATTGAAGAATTACCAGCATTACTAGATAAATTAGGATTTGATCACATTTCGGAATGTCAAGGAAGGAGTTGGAAGTAAGTATGTCACAGACGTTAATCGTTGCATTAGATTTTCCAGGGAAACAAGATGTAGAACAATTCCTGCGCCACTTTGAAGGGGAAGAGTTATTTGTCAAAGTAGGTATGGAGTTATTTTACAAAGAAGGCCCTGCGATTATTACGTACTTAAAAGAAAAAGGACATAAGATCTTTCTAGATTTAAAACTTCATGATATTCCGAATACAGTAAAAAGCGCTATGCGTAGCCTAGCTAGTCTAGATGTAGATATGGTAAATGTTCATGCTGCTGGGGGAAGCAGTATGATGAAAGCCGCGATTGAGGGATTAGAGGAAGGTAAGCAAGAAGGAAAAGAGAGACCGATTTGCATTGCAGTTACACAACTAACAAGCACTTCGGAAGCTATGATGAAAAAAGAGATCGGCATTGAGAAAACGTTAGAAGAAGCGGTTGCTCATTATGCAAAACTAACGAAAGAAAGTGGACTTGATGGCGTTGTTTGTTCAACACTGGAAGTTCCAAAATTACGTGAAGTATGCGGAAATGAATTTGTAACAGTAACACCGGGGATTCGTCTTGCAAGCGATGATGTAAATGACCAGGTGCGCGTAGCAACACCGAAACGTGCGAGGGAACTTGGCTCAAGCTACATCGTAGTTGGACGTAGTATTACAAAAGCAGAAAATCCGCTTGAAGCGTATAAAACAGTAAAACAACAGTGGGAAGGTGTAACAGTATGAAAAAAGAAATCGCATCGCATTTATTAGAAATTGGAGCAGTATTTTTACAACCGAATGATCCATTTACTTGGTCTTCAGGTATGAAATCACCAATTTATTGTGATAACCGTTTAACTTTATCTTATCCAAAAGTACGTCAAGCGATTGCAGCTGGATTAGAAGAGTTAATTAAAGAGCACTTCCCAACTGTAGAAGTTATTGCAGGAACAGCAACTGCTGGTATTGCGCACGCTGCATGGGTAAGTGATCGTATGGATTTACCAATGTGCTACGTACGTAGTAAAGCAAAAGGTCACGGTAAAGGGAACCAAATTGAAGGAAAAGCTGAAAAAGGTCAAAAAGTAGTAGTAGTAGAAGACTTAATTTCAACTGGCGGTAGTGCAATTACATGTGTAGAAGCACTTCGCGAAGCTGGATGTGAAGTATTAGGAATCGTATCAATCTTCACATACGAGCTAGAAGCAGGAAAAGAAAAACTAGAAGCAGCTAACGTAGCATCATACTCTTTAAGCGACTACAGTGCATTAACTGAAGTAGCAGCAGAAAAAGGTATGATTGGACAAGCTGAAATGAAAAAATTACAAGAGTGGCGTAAAAATCCAGCAAATGAAGCTTGGATTACAGCGTAACACGAAAAAAAACGACCGCGGGGGAACGCGGTCGTTTTTTATATTATTGTTAAAACTTCATGTAAAGTCCTATCGATATCAAAAAAATCATATTATAATCTCTTTACTAAATACTACTTAGTGCTTTCTGCAATCTCATATCCTCTCACAAACAATAGAGTCATATAAGAAACAATAAATGAGAAGATGCTGTACATGCCAACCCAAAAGAAAAATTTTGGAGTAAAGGCGATAACACCTATTATTAAAAAACTAGCAAACGTTACAATCGGCATTACGTAATACGTTTTCGTCTTGCGCGTTCCAATAACAGAAACGATAAAGATAAGTAATGGACAAATTAATAAGACGAAAATCAATTCATTCATAGTTATGTCCCCTTTTCTAATGGAAGTAATCTGTTTCTCGTAAACGTTTTGAAATAAATACTCTCTTAATATAATTTCGCTAATATATATATAATCCCTTTTGAAAGTCAGTAATAAATGATGGATTTCACAATAAGAAAAGTAAGCAAGAGAACACTTGCTTACTTTATAGAATAAACATCGCAACGATCGTGGTGACAATTAAGCCAATCACAACAGGTAAAAAGTTTCGGCGTGCGAGTTCAAATGGATCTACTTTACAAATGGCAGCGGCAGGAATAAGGGCCCAAGGAATTAAAGTCCCGCCTCCGGTCCAGATTGCTGCAATTTGCCCGAGTGCTGTTAATGTGGCCGTTCCGTGCCCCAGTGCTGTGCCGAAAAGATTGGCAATCGAACCAGCAAGTGATATACCGGAAAAGCCAGATCCATCTAACCCTGTTATGACACCAACGATAGTTAATGTTCCTGCTGATACATATTGGTTTAAAGGAACAGTTTGAGATAAGGCGATTCCTAAGTCGTTAATGATTCCGTGTGAACCTTTCGGTAAATAGTCCCCGATAATTTTTACAAAGCCGCTATCTCCTAAATAAAAGAGTGCAGCAATTGGAATAACTGGGCCGAAAATTTTAAATCCAAATTGGAGCCCTTCTATAAAGTAATCGGTCGTTTTATTCAGTCCATTTCCTTTGTAAGCGATGAGCGAAATAATGATAATCATAATAACAGTCGTCCCGCCGATAAGTGCAGTTGCGTCGCTTCCTTGTAGTTTAAATTGAATCATGCAAAGGATATCGATGGCATATACGATCGGAATACAAATAGCGAGCCATTTTTTTGTCCGAGGAGATAATGAAGTAAGCGTTTTAGAAGATTCAGTTGATGGGATAGATTCTTGTATAGATAAGCCTGTATGGAATTCTTTTCGTAAGAAGAAAAATGCGACGGAAGTTGTCACAATACCCATAACGATAACGAGGGGAACACTGGCAGAAACAACGCTGGAAACAGGAAGACCAGCAGCATCCGCTGTTAATTTCGGTGCACCTTGAATAACGAAGTCACCAGATAAGGCGATGCCGTGTCCGAATAAGTTCATAGCGATGGCAACTCCAATTGGCGGAAGACCGACGCGTACAGCCACAGGTAATAAAATAGCTCCCATTAAAGCGACAGCTGGGGAAGGCCAAAAGAAGAAAGAAATTGTCATCATTAAAAGGCCGATAATCCAGTAGGCGAGGGTAGGGGTACGAATCATCTTTGTAAATGGTGAAATCATCGTATCATTTATGCCAGTATGAACGAGTAGATTGCTCATTGATACGATAATAGAGATGATTAATATAGTTGGTAAAAGTTCAGTAATAGCGTAAATGAAACTTTGAAAAATACCGCTAACGGCAAGAGGGATAGAACTTGTAGCGGTTAATGCTAATAAAAAGATAAAAACGATACAAATAATCGTCGTATCTTTCCGGAGAATAAAAAAAGTAATAATAGTGAGTAAACAAAGAATATAGAGAGCATGCAACAGCGTTAATTCAACTCCCATAACATTCACATCCTTTAGGCATTCGTGTAGTTTATTGTATGAAAGCAGTAAAAGTATGTGAGTATAGGAAAAAGAAAAAAAGTGAAATTTCATGTACTGTAATGGTAAGAAGTAGAAATGGATGTTACAATACAATTAATCCTAAAAATGGAATTTAAGGAGGGCTTATGCGCAAAAAAATCGGGTTTTGGGGATTCATTATATCTTGTAGTCTATTAATCATTTTGAATCTGTTTACAAGCAATGAATGGATCAGTATCATACCTGTTTTCGGGTTTGTATTTATACTTTTATATAACTGGGATGATATAAAACAATATAGTAAGAAAAGTATCGGAATTATAATAGGTATCATTGTTGTTTGCTCATTTTTCGTAGGGTTTATTTTAATAGAAGGGCAGAAGCAAATGGAGAAAATGTCTATTTTTCAACAATGGATGTCATCTGCGAAGGGTTTTTATATTGTAATTGTATTTGTTATTTTACTAAGACTTGTTATAAGCATAGTAAGTTACATATTAAAGGAGAAGTAGAATGGGGGAGTACGAATGAGAGGGAAAATAGGGTATTATGGTGTGCTCGTTTGTTTACTATTATCAGTTATTTCAGGGCAATTTCTTAAAAGTGAATGGGTACCAATTATATGGTGTATAGGAGTATTGATATTTGCTCCCATGTATCGCTGGGATGAATGGAAAGCATATAGCAGAAAAAAGAAAATTGTTTTCAGCATCGAGTTTGTCATTATAATTAGCACGATTCCTTTTTTGTTATTGAAAGGAAATGAGATAATAGATGCAATTGTAATGTTTCAAGGGTGGTTATTTATTGTGAAATTGCTATATTTAATATGTATATTAATGTCGGTAGCGATAATCGCTAAAAAAGTAAACGAAAAGTTATTCGTTAATGAATAAAAGAAAGTGCCACCTTATCTGGTGGCACTTTCTTACTTTACTGAATGAGCTTTTTGCATCTTTTTAATTAAACGAATTTGTCCGCGATGATTGATTTCATCTTCAAAAACGTGAAACCATTTAAAGTAGTTATTTGCGGGTTTGTCATACCAGAAATCTGTCGTTTTAAATAGCCATTCATCAGGTAACGATTGAAAAGTCTCGATCGTTTTGGAACGTACTTCTTGCAATGTATGTATGTAAAATTCTATAGAGTTGCCTTTGATTTTCTCGCGTCCAAGATTCCCTAATTCAATAGCAGGTAACCACCGTTCTAATTCAGCTTCCGTTGGTTCACGGTCTTCAAAAGTATGAATTTGGTAGTAAAATTCAATAGCAGCCATATGGTACAAAAGCATACCAATTGAGTTTGCTTCCTCATCATATAAATAATCAAGTTCTTCAATTGTTAAACCTTCCACTGCTTGCATTGTTGTATAGCGAGCGTAATTCATCATGGAAACAATTTTGGAAAATTCAGGATGCAAACCATCTATCTTGTCGATTACAAAATTCAATTAAAATTCCCCCTCTTTAAACGATGACTCCAGAGAAAGAATTCTATGTGCAGAGAAAAACTCCTTTTAAAAAGGTCATGATTTTAACAAGGAATCACAATTAGTTCCCGATTTGATTTTGTAATAACTTCATATCCGTCTTTTGTGATGACAATATCATCTTCAATTCTACAACCGCCCCAGTTTGGTATGTAAATACCAGGTTCAACTGTAACAACCATACCTTCTTCTAAAGTAGCCTTACTTTCTTGGGATAGGCGAAGAGGTTCATGTATTTCTAACCCAAGACCATGACCAGTAGAGTGTCCAAAGTATTGACCGTATCCATGTTCTGTAATGTAATCTCTCGTTATATCATCGATACTTTTCGCAGTTTCTCCAGGCTTAATTGCTTTAGTTCCACGCTTTAACGCTTCTCGTACAACATTGTATATCTTTTTGAATTCTTCTGATGGTTCTCCGATTGCTACAGTACGAGTTATATCGGAACAATATCCATCGTAAAGTGCACCGAAATCTAATGTAACGATGTCGCCTCGCTCGATTATTTTATTTGATGCAACTCCATGAGGAAGTGAAGAACGAACGCCAGAAGCTACAATGATTTGGAATGAAGAGGATGTAGCCCCTTTTTTTCGCATGAAAAATTCTAACTCATCTCGTACATCATTTTCACTTATTCCTGGTTTTAGAAACGTAATGATGTGGTGAAATGCTTCGTCAGCAATATTAGCTGCGATTTTCATTGTTTCTATTTCCGGCATGTCTTTAATAATACGAATATTTTCGATGATTTCGCACACTTGAACCATTTCCACATGTACACATTTTTGTAAGTTTTTATATTGTTGCAATGTCATGTTGTTCTCTTCAATTCCGAGTTTTTGAATGTTTAATTTTGATACTTGATTTGCAATTTCTTTTTCTAAATTTCCTGTATGCATAATAATTTCAGCATCTTTTATTTGTGATTTCGCTTGATCTACATAGCGAAAATCAGTTATAAAAACAGCTTTATCCGCAGAGATTAAGACGACGCCAGCACTACCTGTAAAGCCTGTTGCATATTGGCGATTTTCTTTTTTTGTAATGAGTAACCCGTCAATTTCATAGTTTTGTAGTTGATTTTGGATTTTATTAATTTTTAAAGTCATGTTAATTCCCCCTATTCACAGTATTTAATAAAGCAAATAGTGTGCCAAAATGTATATTTGAAGAAAGGATAGTAGGGAAAACATATATTTTAGGGGAGATAAGAAAATAGCCCGCCATTTGTGGGAGACGGTTTGTTTATAAAATTCAGATTGCTTCAATAAATAGCAGGGGGATGAAAAAATATTGATTGGAGTTACACTTGTACTTTATTTACATGCTGTAAAAAAATTTATACAAATGTGAAATGACACTGTCAATTTTTTTGACAATATTGAATGGATATAGCAACTAAATTGAAAATAAATAAAAAATGCGTTGCTTATAAGCAACGCATTTTTTTATTTACGCTTTTAATTTCATTACAGTATCAGCATCAGGTGTTACATATACGGTTTGCTGATTGTCGTACGTAACAAAACCAAGTTTTGCACCACTCGGTTTTTTGACATGGCGTATTTTGGTGAAATCTACAGGAACAGAACTAGAATCTTTTGCTTTACTGAAATAGGCAGCGATTTTAGCAGCTTCTAACACAGTTTCTTCGGTAGGTTCAAGAGAACGAATGACAACATGAGACCCAGGGATATCTTTCGTATGTAACCAAATTTCATCACGACGGGCAAACTTCGTTGTTAAATAATCATTTTGCTTGTTGTTTTTACCGACGAAAATTTCTGTGCCATCACTTGCTAAATATTTGTCCAATACTGGTTTAGTAGGCTTTTTCTTTGCGTTTTTCGTTTTACGATTACGCATATAACCTTCTTCAGCTAATTCCTCACGAATTTCTTCAATATCTTTTGAAGAAGCAGCTTCCATTTGTTGAAGTAAGCTATCAAAATAAAGAATTTCTTCATTTGTTTTTTCAATTTGTTCTTCTACAACAACAACTGAATTTTTCGCTTTTTGGTACTTTTGGAAATAGCGTTGCGCATTGTCAGATGGTGTTTTTAAAGGATCTAATGTAATTTTTACAGTTCCGCCATTTTCGTCGTAATAGTTAACGACTTCAATATCTTTATCACCTTTTTTCAAAGCGTACATATTGGCTGTAAGTAGTTCTCCAAATAGTTGATATTTATCTGCTTTTCCGGCATCCTGTAATGTTTTTTCTAGTTTAATGAGTTTCTTCACATTTTTATTTTTTTCGTTTTGCATAAAGCGCTCTAAATCATAAGCTTGTTGTTTTACACGGTCGCGCTCTGCTTTTCCGAAAAAGAAACGGTCTAGCAATTCACTAACAGATGAAAATATCTTACCTTCTCCTTGCAAGTGTGCAAGAGGGAAAAGATAAAAGAATTCTTTCCCATTTGAAGTAGTCATTGTTGGTGAATATGTATGAGTTAGTAATGGTTTTTGTATGGAGAAAAATGCGTCCGCTAATGCTTTTTCATTTACCATACCTGCTTTTTTCACTACTTCTTTTGCGAATAACGGCGATATTCCCGTAAAGGTGCCGACAAGCTGTTTATCCATGTTTCCAGATAGAAAGTCTAGCGGTCTAATAAATTCATCATTTGTTTCAATCTGAAGTGGGTTAATTTTATGTTGTGCTGGTGGTGCAATATATTCAGCTCCAGCGTATACAGTTCGATGGCGGTTTACTGCTAAAGAAACGTGTTTTAAGCTATCTAAAATATTGTTTGTTTTTGTGTCTACCAAAATGATGTTACTATGTCGTCCCATTATTTCAATTACTAATGTTTTTAGCGATTCATCACCAATTTCATTTCTGCTACGAACGGTGATTTGAATAATGCGCTCTAAATCAATTTGTTCAATTTTTTCAATGAAACCACCTTCTAGATGCTTGCGGAGAAGCATACAAAACATTGGCGGAAGTGCAGGTGAATCGTAATTTTGATTTGTTAAGTGTAAACGTGCATATGTCGGATGAGCGGAAAGAATTAGTTTTTGATTTTTTCCGTTTGCTCGAATATGTAATAAAATCTCGTATTTTGAAGGTTGATATATTTTGGAAATTCTTCCTGTGTAAAGAGAATTTGCAATTTCATGTGTAATTGCTCTTGTAAATAATCCATCGAATGCCATAAATGAACACTCCTTTCTAACTAAAAGTTAATTATAGCATTTTTTTGGACGAGGCTGAATAAGCTTTCAATAGAGTATGTCTGGAATCAGGAGGTCGATAGCGGGATGAACTGGTATGGAATGCGCGCACACGAAGTGGAAGAAAGAACGAATACGAATGTGAAGGTTGGACTTACAGAGAAGGAAGCAGAAGGGCGAATAAAAAAATTTGGTACAAATGAATTAGATGAAGCCAAAAGGCCTTCTGCACTGATGGTATTTTTGGCGCAGTTTAAAGATTTTATGGTACTTGTTTTATTTGGTGCAACAGTAGTTTCGGCTTTTTTAGGGGAATACATTGATTCTATTGCGATTGTTGCGATTGTTATTATCAATGGTATTCTTGGCTTTTTTCAAGAAAGAAAGGCTGAAAAATCACTGGAAGCTTTAAAAGAGCTAGCCGCCCCGCAAGTTACTGTAATGCGGAATGGAAAGTGGGTAAAAGCACCGTCTAAAGCACTTGTTTTAGGTGATATCATTAAATTTTCTAGTGGTGATCGTATTGGGGCGGATGTACGTCTTGTTGAGGCATCAAGTTTATATATCGAAGAATCAGCTTTGACAGGAGAGTCAGTACCGGTGCAGAAGAAGGTAGAAGCTCTGCAGGGGCAAGATGTTTCAATTGGTGATCAAAAAAATATGGCTTTTATGGGGACGATGATTACACGAGGAGCTGGAACAGGGGTCGTTGTAGCAACTGGTATGAATACAGCGATGGGCCAAATTGCAAATATGTTACAAAATGCAGAGCAAATGGAAACACCACTGCAAAGAAGATTAGAGCAACTCGGGAAAATATTAATTATTGTGGCTCTTATTTTGACAGCGCTTGTCGTATTAGCCGGTGTGTATCAAGGGAATGAAGTGTACCATATGTTTTTAGCAGGCGTGTCGCTAGCTGTTGCTGCTATTCCTGAAGGATTACCAGCAATCGTTACAGTAGCTTTATCGCTTGGTGTACAGCGTATGATTAAAAAGAGAGCAATTGTAAGGAAGTTACCAGCGGTAGAAACGTTAGGGTGCGCTTCTGTTATATGCTCTGATAAAACAGGAACAATGACGCAAAACAAAATGATGGTAACACATATGTGGTCAGGTGGAGAGTTATGGAAAGTGACGGGTCAAGGGTATGAACCTAATGGCTCTTTTTTGAAAGGTGAAAAAGAATGTGATCCAGCTAAAACAAAAGCATTGTATCAACTACTCACATTTGGTTCACTATGTAATAACGCAAATATTATTCAAAAGAAAAAGGCGTATGTATTAGATGGAGATCCAACTGAGGGAGCACTAGTAGCTGCAGCAATGAAGGCGGGGATAACGCGTGAGGCACTGAAAGGGAAATTTGAAATCATTCGTGAATTTCCATTCGATTCAACTCGAAAAATGATGAGTGTTATTGTGCGAGATAGAGAGGGGAAAAAGTTTCTTGTTACGAAGGGAGCACCAGATGTCCTCCTGCAAATGAGTCAAACGATTTTATGGGGGGATAAGCAACAACCGATAAGTGAGTTGTATAGAAAAGAAGTACAGGCGGCTATTCATAGTTTAGGTAGTCAAGCGCTTCGAACAATTGCAGTTGCATTTAAGCCATTAAAAGTAACAGATTCTATTGAACATGAAAGAGACGTTGAAAAAGATTTTATGTTGGTCGGGATACAGGGAATGATTGATCCGCCAAGACCAGAGGTAGAACAGGCTGTAAAAGAGTGCAGAGAAGCTGGTATTCGAACAGTGATGATAACAGGAGATCATAAAGTGACAGCAATGGCAATTGCGGAACAATTAGGGGTTTTACCACCTGGTGGACGTGTTGTTGAAGGAGTAGAACTCGCGAATATGGATGTAGAGGAACTAGAAAGTGTTGTAGAAGACACGTATGTATTTGCTCGAGTATCACCTGAACATAAATTGAAAATTGTTAAGGCGTTGCAAAATAAAGGGCATATAGTAGCGATGACAGGTGATGGAGTAAACGATGCTCCGGCTATAAAAACAGCGGATATTGGGATAGCGATGGGAATTACAGGGACAGACGTTGCGAAAGAAGCGTCTTCTCTTGTTTTGCTAGATGATAACTTTGCTACGATTAAATCAGCAATTAAAGAAGGTAGAAATATATACGAGAATATACGTAAGTTTATCCGTTATTTATTAGCATCGAACGTAGGAGAAATTTTAGTCATGTTATTTGCAATGTTACTTGCATTACCGCTGCCGATGGTTCCCATTCAAATTTTATGGGTGAACTTAGTTACTGACGGATTACCGGCGATGGCATTAGGATTGGATAAGGCGGAAGGAGACGTGATGAAGAGAACGCCGCGTCATCCGAAAGAAGGGGTATTTGCTAGAGGGCTTGCCTGGAAAATTATAAGTCGTGGCTTTCTAATTGGAGCAGTGACGTTAGTGGCGTTTATTATTGCATATAATCAACATCCAAATGAATTGAAATATGCACAAACTGTGGCGTTTGCGACGTTGGTACTTGCACAACTTATTCATGTATTTGACTGCCGAAGTGAACATTCTATCTTCCACCGTAATCCGTTTGGGAACGTGTATTTAGTAGGAGCGGTTATCATTTCTTTACTGTTAATGTTAGTGGTTATATATTACCCACCGCTACAACCGATCTTTAGTACAATGCCAATACAAGCGAGAGATTGGTTGTTAATTGGAGGTTTGTCATCAATTCCGACCTTCTTATTAGTAGGTTCTTTATTAACAGGGAAAAAGGGGAAGAAGGAAAAGCCAATATTATATAAGAAGGGATTAAACTTGAAATAGTCAATGATATGAAAATGTGATATAATTTACAGAAGGTAGTAGAGCCTTGTCTCTATTACCTTTTTCATTGAGTTATTTCATGGCTTGGATGTGATAAAAATGATTTGTAGTATGACAGGATTTGGAAGATCGAAAGTAGAAAATGATACTTTTCAAATTACAGTAGAAATGAAATCGGTGAACCACCGTTTTCTAGAGATGAGTATTCGACTTCCGAAGCAAATGATGATATTTGAGGACAAAATTCGTAAAATAATTGCAGAACAAGTTCGGCGTGGACGCATTGAAGTGTCTATTAGTATAACGGGTGAAGGACTTGTTGAAAGAAAATTAAGTGTGAATTGGTCGCTTCTTGAGCAGTACCAATTGATTATGGAAGATATAAAAGGAAAATTTCAATTACAAGATTCTATTACACTTCAGCAATTAATGGAAATGCCAGAAGTAACAGCGATTGAAGAAGTAGAAAATGTAAATGAACAATTTGAGAACGGTTTATATGAGGCTGTTCGCCAAGCTGCTCATATGTTAAAAACGATGAGAGATGGCGAAGGAGAACGATTACATAAAGATATAGCGTATCGTTTACAAGAGATTCACAATTGTGTAAATGCAATTATTCCGCATGTACCGATTGTTACACAAAAATATCGTGAACGATTAGAAAATCGCTTAAAAGAATTACATAATCAAGATCTAGATGAACAAAGATTGTTAACAGAAGTCGCAATCTTTGCAGAGCGTTGTGATATTCACGAAGAGTTAGTTCGTTTGCAAAGTCATTTAGAGCAATTTCGTGAAACACTGCAGATTGAAGAGCCTGTTGGAAGGAAAATGGATTTCATCGTGCAAGAGATGCATAGAGAAATTAATACGATTGGTTCTAAGGCAAATGACTTAACAATTTCAAAATATGTTGTAGAAATGAAAAATAACCTTGAAAAAATTCGTGAACAAGTACAAAATATTGAGTAGCTTTCAAAAAATATATAAAGTTATACGTGGTGGAGAAATCGGATAGACTTACTAGGAGGCGCAAACTATGGCCATGCGGTTTTTAAATATTGGATACGGAAATATTGTATCTGCTCATCGAATTATTGCTATTGTAAGTCCGGAGTCAGCTCCTATTAAACGAACAGTACAGGAAGCACGCGAACATAATGCTTTGCTTGATGCTACGTATGGGAGAAAAACAAGGGCGGTTATTGTTATGGATGATGGGCATGTGGTATTAAGTCCAATTCAGCCAGAGACGATTGCACATCGTTTGAATAATAAAGAAGATTTAAGTGAGGAAGGGTAGGTTTTACATATTTATGAGAAGTAGAAGAGGATTGCTCATCGTTCTTTCAGGACCTTCTGGGGTTGGTAAAGGAACGGTTCGAAAAGAGCTATTTAGTCATGAGGATACACGTTTTCAGTACTCCATTTCAGTAACGACACGTAAGCCACGTGAAGGTGAAGTTGATGGTGTGGATTATTTCTTTAAAGAGAGAGAAGAATTTGAGGAAATGATTCGTAATGAAAAATTACTTGAGTGGGCTGAGTTCGTAGGTAATTATTACGGAACACCAATCGACTATGTTGAAAAAACATTACAAGAAGGAAAAGATGTATTCTTAGAAATTGAAGTGCAAGGAGCAATTCAAGTTAAGAAAGCTTTCCCAGAAGGTGTATTTATTTTCTTAGCACCTCCAAGTTTATCTGAACTAAAGAACCGTATTGTCGGCCGTGGTACAGAAACTGAAGATGTTATTGAAAATCGTTTAACGGTAGCGAAAGAAGAAATCGAAATGATGGACGCTTACGACTATGTTGTAGAAAACGATCAAGTTGAATTAGCTTGTGAAAGAATTAAAGCAATTGTGGTTGGTGAACATTGCCGCCGCGAAAGAGTAGCAAAATATTATAAAGAAATGACGGAGGGTCTATAATTATGTTAAATCCATCAATTGATTCATTATTAACAAAAATCGATTCTAAATATACACTTGTAACAGTAGCTGCAAAACGTGCGCGTGAAATGCAACTTGCTGATAACTGTGTTATCGAGCAACCTGTTTCTCATAAATGTGTAGGTAAATCATTAGAAGAAATCGATGCAGAAGTATTAAAATATGTACCAAGCGAAGACAAAATCATCGATTAAGGCATTCTTTTCGACAAATTAAAACATAGACTTTATAATTTTCTATGTAACGGTAACAACCTATTTACAAGTAGGTTGTTATTTTTTTACGATAGGGAAGAAATATTGGTACTGACGAGCTGGGAATTCTGTTTCAGTATTATAAGTTTGAAAAAGAAAGAGGACGAGCCATATGCTAAAAGGGAAAAAGATACTTCTATGTGTAACAGGAGGCATTGCGGTCTTTAAAGCGGCTGCGTTAACTAGTAAATTGACACAAGCTGGTGCTATTGTAAAAGTAATGATGAGTGAGTCTGCAATGAAGTTTGTTACGCCTCTTACATTTCAAGCACTTTCTCGCCATGACGTATATACAGATACATTCGATGAGAAAGACTCGGCTGTTATTGCACATATCGATTTAGCAGATTGGGCAGATGTAGTACTTGTTGCACCTGCTACTGCCAATTGTATTGGAAAGTTAGCTGGTGGTATTGCAGACGATATGATTACAACTACTTTGTTAGCTACTACAGCCCCAGTGTGGATTGCACCTGCTATGAATGTGCATATGTATGAAAATAAAATTGTACAAAAAAATATGATGACGTTAAAAACGTTAGGATATACATTTATTGAGCCTGGAGAAGGTTTTTTAGCGTGTGGTTATGTTGCGAAGGGAAGACTAGAAGAACCAGAAGCAATTATTGCACGGTTAGAAGAGGCTTTTTCAGAACAAAAACCATTGCAAGGAAAAAAAATATTAATAACTGCCGGCCCAACTCGTGAAAAGATTGATCCAGTGCGTTTTATGACCAATTTTTCTTCTGGGAAAATGGGATATGCAATTGCGGAAGTGGCAGCGAACTTAGGTGCTGATGTCATACTTGTTTCGGGACCGACAGCATTAAACCCACCATTACATGTAAATACGGTACAAGTGGAATCTGCACAAGATATGTTAGAAGTAGTTCTGCAACAGTATCAAAACGTAGATGTTGTCATTAAAACAGCAGCAGTTGCAGATTATCGCCCGAAATATGTTCATGATAATAAAATGAAAAAGAAAAATGGTGATGCTGTAATCGAACTCGAGAGAACAGTAGATATTTTAAAAACGTTAGGTGAGATGAAGGATAAACAGTTACTTATCGGTTTTGCGGCTGAAACGACAAAGGTAGAGGAATACGCGACAAAAAAATTACGTGAGAAAAATGCGAATATGATTGTTGCGAACGATGTAAAGGCACAAGGAGCTGGATTTGGTACAGATACAAACATTGTAACAATGTATAGAAAAGATGGAGAAGTTATCGAGTTACCACTTTTAACGAAGAAAGAGGTTGCTCGTGAAATATTAAAGCAAATTGAAATGATGTTAGAAGATGATCGTCTATGAAATTTGCAAGTGTAATTGTTGATGTACCTGCACGTCAGACAGATCGACCATTTGATTATATTATCCCTAAAAAGTGGGAAGATATTGTCCAGACAGGCATGCGTGTAGTAGTTCCATTTGGCCCAAGGAAATTGCAAGGCTTTATTATTGGGATCAAAGATTCGGCTGAAGTAGAAAGTAAGAAGCTAAAGACAATCCATGAAATATTAGATGTAACACAAGTTTTAAACGAGGAATTATTAAAGCTTGGATATTGGCTTACAAGCGAAACGTTATGTTATATGATTTCAGCCTTTCAAGTCATGCTTCCAACGGCGATAAAAGCTACGTATAAAAAGCGTCTACAACTTCGTAAACAAGAAGAAGTAGCACCTGAACTACTGTTTTTATTTCAAGACAAAGAAGCGATAGATTGGGAAGCTATTGAGACGCAGCCGCATCTATACCGAACGATTCAACAAGAAATTAAAAATGGCACGATTGAAGTTGTTTATCAGGTAAAAGATAAAGTGCAAAAGAAGAAACAAAGAGTCGTTCAACCTGAGTTGTCAGAAGATCGATTGGAATTAGCAGCATTTGAACTGAAAAGTAAAAAACAACAAGATGTACTCTATTATTTTGTGGAAAATTATAAAAGTGTGCCGTTGAAAGTGATAACAGAAGAGTTGCAAATAACAGACGCTCCGATTAAGGCACTTGTTAAAAAGGGGCTAATTTCAGAAAAATATGTGGAAGTGTACCGAAATCCGTATGACGATGATGATTTTGAACAAACGAAACCATTCCCACTTACGGAGGAACAACAGCAAGTTATTGCACCGATTTTATCATCAATTACAAATGAAACTTACAATCCATTTTTACTATATGGTGTTACAGGAAGCGGAAAAACAGAAGTATATTTACAATCTATAGCAGCGGTGCTCGCGAAAGGGAAAGAAGCTATTGTGCTTGTTCCTGAAATTGCACTAACGCCTCAAATGGTAGATCGTTTTAAAGGCAGATTTGGCTCGCAAGTTGCGGTTCTTCATAGTGCGCTGTCTGTTGGAGAAAAATATGATGAATGGCGTAAGATTTTAAGAAAAGAAGTGAAAGTTGTAGTTGGTGCACGTTCAGCTGTATTTGCTCCTTTTGAAAATTTAGGGATTATTATTATTGATGAGGAACATGAATCGAGCTATAAGCAAGAAGATAATCCGAGGTATCATGCAAGGGATGTAGCTGTGTGGAGGGGGCAATATCATAAATGTCCTATCGTTCTTGGTAGTGCAACACCGACACTTGAATCGTTTGCAAGAGCGAAAAAAGGTGTGTATGAATTACTAACGATGGAAAAACGTATGAATAAACAAGCTTTACCAACAGTAGAGATTGTTGATATGCGTGAGGAACTTCGTGACGGGAATCGTTCCATGTTTTCGAAGGCATTGCATGAAAAAATAGCAGATCGATTAGAAAAGAAAGAACAGATGGTGCTCTTTTTAAATAGAAGAGGTCATTCTACATTTGTTATGTGCCGTGATTGTGGGTATGTTGTACAATGTCCGCACTGTGATATCTCGCTGACATATCATAAAATGAACCATCGTTTAAAATGTCATTACTGCAGTCACGAAGAGAATATGCCGACTGAGTGTCCTGCTTGTCAAAGTACATATATTCGTTTCTTTGGTACAGGTACACAAAAGGTAGAAGAAGAAATTACAAAACTATTTCCAGAGGCACGAGTCATTCGAATGGATGTAGATACGACAAGTCGCAAAGGAATGCATGAAAAATTATTAAAGGCGTTCGGGGAAGAAAAAGCAGATATACTACTTGGAACACAAATGATTGCGAAAGGGTTAGATTTTCCTAAAGTAACGCTTGTCGGGGTTTTAACTGCAGATACGATGCTTCACTTACCTGATTTTCGAGCGAGTGAAAAGACGTATCAGTTATTGACGCAAGTAAGTGGACGAGCAGGCAGACATGAATTGCCAGGGGAAGTTATAATTCAAACGTATACACCAGAACATTACAGTATAGAGTTAGCAAAGAACCAACAATATGATGTGTTTTTTGACCAAGAAATGCAAATGAGACGAACAAGACAATATCCACCTTATTACTATGTTGTACTTGTAACAGTATCGCATCCAGAATTATTAAAGGCAGTGCAA
Organism: Bacillus sp. FSL M8-0063; assembly: GCF_038005545.1. Classification (NCBI taxonomy): domain Bacteria; kingdom Bacillati; phylum Bacillota; class Bacilli; order Caryophanales; family Bacillaceae; genus Bacillus; species Bacillus sp. FSL M8-0063. The sequence continues at coordinate 3,430,436 of NZ_JBBOTJ010000001.1, read as the reverse complement.
GTGACGGAAAAAATTGTCGGTCATTTACGGGCACACTGCACGCAGCAAACAATGGTGTTAGGACCGGTTGCTTCAGCAATTCCAAGGATAAAAGATAGATATCGTTATCAATGCATGATAAAATACAAACGGGAACCAAACTTAAAGAACGTGCTCAAAATGGTAAATGAACATTATCAAGCAGAAATGCAAAAAGAGCTACAAATCTCAATTGATTTTAATCCAACAATGTTAATGTAGCGGAGGGAAATATGGCAGTTTTAGAAATAGTAAAGCATCCAAATGAAGTGTTAGAAACACCATGCGAAAGAGTAATTAACTTTGATAAAAAGTTAGTGAAATTGTTGAAAGATATGCATGAAACAATGTTAATTGCGGACGGGGTCGGTTTAGCTGCGCCTCAAGTAGGTGTAAGCTTGCAAGTTGCGGTAGTTGATATCGGTGATGATACGGGGAAAATCGAGTTAATCAATCCATCGATACTAGAAAAACGTGGTGAACAAGTAGGTCCCGAAGGCTGTCTAAGCTTCCCGGGACTTTATGGTGAAGTGGAACGTGCGGATTATATTAAAGTACGTGCGCAAAATCGCCGAGGTAAAGTATTTTTACTAGAAGCAGAAGGATTTTTAGCACGTGCAATTCAACATGAAATCGATCATTTACACGGTGTGTTATTTACATCAAAAGTGACAAGATATTATGAGGAAAACGAATTAGAATAGGTATTAAAAGGAGCGGTTTTTAAATGATAAAAGTAGTATTTATGGGAACACCGGACTTTTCAGTGCCGGTGCTTCGTCGTCTTATCGAAGATGGCTATGATGTAATAGGTGTTGTGACGCAGCCCGATCGTCCGGTAGGTAGAAAAAAAGTATTAACACCTACACCTGTTAAAGTTGAAGCAGAAAAACATGGTATTCCGGTGTTACAACCGTTAAGAATTCGTGAAAAAGACGAATATGAACAAGTCTTGGCATTAGAGCCAGATTTAATTGTAACAGCTGCTTTCGGTCAGATTGTACCAAATGAAATTTTAGAAGCACCGAAGTATGGATGTATTAACGTCCATGCGTCTTTACTACCTGAACTTCGTGGTGGTGCACCAATCCATTATGCAATTATGGAAGGTAAAGAAAAAACGGGTATTACAATTATGTATATGGTAGAGAAATTGGATGCTGGTGATATCTTAACGCAAGTAGAAGTCGAGATTGAAGAGCGTGAAACGACAGGCTCTTTATTCGATAAGTTAAGTGAAGCAGGGGCACACCTTCTATCTAAAACAGTACCTTTATTAATTCAAGGTAAGTTAGAACCAATTAAACAAAACGAAGAAGAAGTAACGTTTGCATATAATATAAAACGTGAGCAAGAGAAAATTGATTGGACAAAAACAGGTGAAGAAGTATACAATCACATTCGCGGATTGAATCCATGGCCAGTCGCTTATACGACTTTGGCAGGACAAGTTATTAAAGTATGGTGGGGAGAAAAGGTCTCTATTACAGAGAAAGCTGAACCAGGTACAATAGTAGCTCTTGAAGAAGATGGATTTGTTGTTGCAACAGGGAATGAGACAGGTGTTAAAATCACTGAATTGCAACCTTCTGGTAAAAAACGTATGAGTTGTTCGCAATTTTTACGTGGCACAAAACCTGAAATTGGAACGAAGTTAGGAGAAAATGCATGAGACAAAATGTTCGTGAGTTAGCTCTTGATGGCTTAATTCAAGTAGAAAAAAGTGGTGCATACAGTAACTTACTTTTAAATAATCTAATTGAAAAAAATGCAATTGATAGAAAAGATATTGGTTTGTTAACTGAAATTGTATATGGAACGATTCAACGTCGTGACACATTAGATTATTATTTACAGCCTTTTTTAAAAAAGAAGGTTGAGGCGTGGGTAAGAGTATTACTTCGCTTATCTTTATATCAAATGATTTATTTAGACCGAGTGCCAGAAAGAGCGGCTATTCATGAAGCAGTTGAAATTGCAAAGCGTCGCGGGCATAAAGGGATTGCTGGTATGGTAAACGGGGTATTACGTTCGATTCAGAGAGAAGGGGTACCTTCTGTAGATGAAATCAAGGATCCAATAGAACGTTTGGCAATTGCAACAAGTCATCCAATGTGGCTTGTGCAAGACTGGGCTTCTGAATATGGTTTAGAGACAGCAGAGAAAATGTGTGAAGTGAACATGTTACCTCCGGTACCAACAGCGCGTGTAAATGTTGATAAAATAACAGTAGAAGAAGCAATTGAGTTGTTGGCTGGTGAAGGTATAGAAGCGAAGCGCGGCGATTTATCAGAGGATGCAATTCAAATTGAAAGAGGGAATGTAGCGCATACAGATGCGTTCAAAAAAGGTTTTCTTTCTATTCAAGATGAAAGTTCTATGCTTGTAGCACGCGCTTTAGAACCGAATGAGGGAGATGTAGTTCTTGATAGTTGTGCTGCTCCGGGCGGAAAGACAACGCACATTGCAGAGCGATTAAAAGGAACAGGTCAAGTTATGTCTCTTGATTTACATGCACACAAAGTACGTTTAATTAAACAACAAGCAGAGAGACTTGGTCTAGAAAATGTCGAAACAAAAGCACTAGATGCTAGAAAAGTGCAAGAACACTTTGCGAATGAAACATTTGATAAAATATTAGTAGATGCACCATGTTCTGGATTTGGTGTGATTAGACGTAAACCTGATATTAAGTTAGGTAAAAATAAAGGCGATAGTGAAAGATTATCGACGATTCAACTTGCAATACTAGAAAAAATAGCACCGTTATTAAAACAAGGTGGTCGCCTTGTTTATAGTACGTGCACAATAGAAAAAATAGAAAATGAACAAGTAATAAAGCAATTTTTACAAGAGCATCCTGAATTTGAATGGGATACTACGATAAAAGATCGCATGCCAGAAAAGTTAAATCCGCATATTGATGAAGGTCAAGTGCGAATTTTACCGCATTATTTTGCAACAGATGGCTTTTATATTGCTTGTTTAAGGAAGAAGGTGTAGCATCGTGGAAACGACTGTGAGAAAACAAAAGAAAAATCTAGAAACGAAGAAACCATCAATTTATTCTTTACAACTTCATGAAATGCAAGATTGGTTAAAGGAACAAGGAGAACCTAAATTCCGTGCAGGACAAATCTTTGATTGGCTATATAAAAAACGTGTAAAAAATTATGACGACATGTCGAATCTTTCTAAAGGATTACGCGATAAATTGTCGAATTCCTTTGATATTACTACTTTAAATACATTGGTAAAACAAACATCTTCTGATGGAACAATTAAATTCTTATTCCAATTATATGATGGTTATTCTATTGAAACAGTGTTAATGCGACACGAATATGGAAATTCTATTTGTGTAACAACACAGGTTGGATGCCGTATCGGTTGTACGTTCTGTGCATCTACACTTGGTGGGTTAAAACGAAACTTAGAGGCTGGAGAGATTGTAGCGCAAGTAGTAGAAGTGCAACGTGCACTTGATGAAACAGAAGAACGTGTAAGTTCGCTTGTTGTTATGGGAATTGGAGAGCCGTTTGATAATTACGACAACTTAATGTCATTCTTACGCATTGTAAACCATGAAAAAGGAATTCATATTGGTGCAAGACATATGACAGTTTCAACAAGTGGAATTGTTCCAAAAATTTATAAGTTCGCTGAAGAAGATATGCAAATTAATTTTGCGATTTCATTGCATTCTGCAAATACAGAGTTACGTTCAAAATTAATGCCGATTAACCGTGCTTATAAGCTACCAGACTTAATGGAAGCTGTTAAATACTATGTAAATAGAACAGGGCGTCGTATTACGTTTGAATATGGCTTATTTGGAGGAGAAAATGACCAAGTTGAGCAAGCTGAAGAACTTGCTGCGCTTTTAAAAGGTGTAAAATGTCATGTAAACTTAATTCCGGTAAACTACGTACCTGAACGTGATTATGTACGTACGCCACGTGAACAAATTTTCTTATTTGAAAAAACGTTAAAAGATCGTGGAGTGAATGTAACAATTCGCCGTGAACAAGGTCATGATATTGATGCAGCCTGCGGTCAGTTACGTGCGAAGGAGCGTAAAGAAGAGACGAGGTGACGAGATGAAAGCCGTGTTTCTATCAGATAAAGGAAAAGTTCGTCAACATAATGAAGATAGTGCAGGAGTTTTTCACAATTTAGATGGAAATATTTTAGCGGTAGTAGCAGATGGAATGGGAGGTCATCGAGCTGGTGATGTAGCTAGCTCGATGACCATTCAATTATTCCATGATTATTGGAAGCAAACGCATAATATGAATGAACCAAAAAAAGTAGAAGAGTGGTTACATACGAGTGTTGGGATTATTAATGAGCGTATATATGAGTACTCTAAGCAACATGTAGAATGTAATGGTATGGGAACAACACTTATAATAGCGATTTGTACGCCAAACTTTGTGACAATAGGTCATATAGGAGATAGTCGTTGTTATATGGTATCAGAGGGAGAAATCTCGCTTGTAACGGAAGATCACTCACTTGTAAATGAACTTGTGAGACATGGTGAAATTTCAAAAGAAGACGCAGAATATCACCCGAAAAAGAATGTTTTGTTAAGGGCATTAGGAACAGAAGAAAAAGTCGGATTAGATGTTAAAACATTGGTGCTTGAGGAAGATGATCAGTTACTTCTTTGCTCTGATGGGTTATCTAACAAAGTTTCTATTGCTGATATGCAACAAATTTTACAGTTAAATGAACAGCTTGAAACTAAGGGACAACGTCTCATTCAATTGGCGAATGATCGTGGCGGGGAAGATAATATCACCCTTGTTCTTATTGATTATGCGGGTTCGACAAACGAAAGTAGGTGAAGTGCAACGTGCTGATTGGAAAACGCTTAAATGACCGTTATAAGCTGCTGAAAATGATTGGTGGTGGTGGAATGGCCAATGTGTATTTAGCTCATGATGATATACTTGGCCGAGATGTAGCGGTAAAAATATTAAGACTCGACTATTCAAATAACGAAGAGTTTATTAAACGTTTCCATCGAGAAGCGCAGTCTGTTACAACGTTGTCGCATCCAAATATTGTGAATATGTATGATGTCGGAGAAGAAGATGGTATATATTATCTTGTAATGGAGTATGTACCAGGACAAACATTGAAGCAATACATAATTGAGCGAGGGATGTTACCTATAGGAGAAGCTCTTGATATTATGGAGCAGTTAACATCCGCCATGGCACACGCCCATCATTTTGAAATTGTGCACCGTGATATTAAACCGCACAATATTTTAATTCGAGCTGATGGAGTAATAAAAGTAACAGATTTTGGAATTGCGACAGCTACAAGTGCAACAACAATTACACATACAAATTCGGTACTCGGTTCGGTGCATTACTTATCACCAGAACAAGCACGCGGCGGGATAGCAAATAAACAATCAGATATTTATTCCCTAGGAATCGTTATGTTTGAGTTGTTAACAGGAAGACAACCGTTTTCTGGCGAATCTGCTGTTGCTATAGCTTTAAAACATTTACAAAGTGAAATTCCGTCTCCAAAAAGATGGAATGAAAATATTCCGCAAAGTGTCGAAAATATTATATTAAAGGCAACTGCGAAAGATCCGTTTCACCGATATCAATCTGCCAATGCGATGAAACGAGATATTGAAACTGCGTTATATCCAGAGAGGATAAATGAGCAGCCATTTTACATACCGGAAGATATGGAAGCGACAAAAGCGATTCCAATTATTCAACAAGAACAATTATTCCAAAATGTAACTGATGAAACAATTGTTTTAAAAGGAAGTAAAGTGGATGAGCAGACAAGAAAAGAAGAAACGGATTTAAATAAGAAGAAAAAACGAAGTAATAAATGGCTCAAAATTTTAATTACAACATTTTTACTTTTAGCGATTGGAATAACGTTAGCGCTTACTGTTGTTCCAGGATTCTTTATTCCAAAAGATGTAAAAGTCCCTGATGTGGCTGGTATGAAATATACGACAGCAGTAAATACATTAGTTGAAAAGGGTTTTGAGATTACGGAACCTAATATTGTATATACAGATGATGTTGAAACCGGTGATGTGATAAAAACAGACCCCGTAGCAGGAAGAGTCGTGAAAGAAAACTCTAAAATTACTATCTATCAATCAGGTGGAAAAAAGAAAAGTAAGATGAGTGATCTCACAGGAAAAGATTTTGAGAGTATAAGGAATGAATTAGAAGAAAAATATAAGCAAGTTACAATAAATTTTATTGAAAATGATAGGCCAAAAGGTGAAATCGTAGAGCAAATTCCGACGCCTGATCAAATGGTAGTAGAGGCGGAACAAGAACTAAAAATTTGGGTAAGTAAAGGTCCTTATCAAATTAGACCAGGTGATTTTTCAGGATGGACTGAAAATAGCGTAAATGGTTATTTGAATGAGAGAAAACTAACTCCAGATATAAAACGAGAGTATTCCGATACTGTTGATAAAGGACTTGTAATTTCGCAATCTCCAAAACCAGGAACGCCGTTAAAAGAAGGAGATAAAGTGACGATTATCATTTCAGAGGGGCCTAAGCCGAAAGTAACGAAAACAGTGAAAGTGGATAATATTTCTATTCCGTATGAGTCTTCTATAATTGGTGAGAAAAAACCGCAAACAATAGAAATTTATAAAGAAGATATGCAACAAAAAATGGATAGACCAATTGAAACTAGAACAATTTCAGAGTCGGCAACTATTTCTTTAGAATTTGTAATTCAAGAAGGTACAAAAGGACACTATAAAATTGTACGAGATGGTGTAACGATTATCGACAAAGAAGTACCATACCCAACTCAATAATAATGACTTCCATTTTCTTTCTAGAGGGGATGGAATGTATTACTCTTGCCTGTTATGCTGTCTACATATAGTGGACTGTATAACAGGCAAAAATATATGATTCAAAAAGCTATAAAAGTGATACTGTTATAAATAATATTTTAAATTTGATGGTAGATTAAATATATTAACTTGTATATATGACGGGTTTTGAAATAAGTATTTAAAGAATTTTAAACCATTCAATATTAATGACAGCTTCACTTTATACAAAATAAAGGAGAATTATATGCCAGAAGGAAAAATTGTAAAAGCTCTAAGTGGATTTTATTATGTGCAGCATGAAGAAGGGATTACACAATGTCGCGGGCGTGGTGTGTTCAGAAAAAATAAAATTACACCACTGGTAGGAGACCAAGTTGTTTTTCAAGCAGATAATCCAACTGAAGGATATGTACTTGAAGTATTTGATCGAAAAAATGAACTTGTTAGGCCTCCTATTGCTAATGTTGATCAAGCAATTCTCGTTTTCTCTGCAGTAGAACCAGATTTTAACCCGGGACTATTAGATCGATTTTTAGTGCTGATTGAATATCATAACATTAAGCCGATTATTTGCATTAGTAAGATGGATTTAGTGGATGAAAAAATGAGAGAGACTGTTGAATCTTATGCAAATGACTATCGTGAGATGGGATATGATGTGTTATTTACTTCTATAAACACATCGGAAAGTATTGATATTTTAAAACCATTCTTAGAAGGTTGCATTTCTGTTGTTGCAGGGCAATCTGGTGTTGGAAAATCTTCTATGCTTAACGTTTTACGTCCAGAGTTAGAACTGAAAACGAATGATATTTCCTCGCATTTAGGACGCGGGAAACATACGACAAGACACGTAGAATTAATTGCGGTTGGAAGCGGACTAGTTGCAGATACACCTGGTTTTAGTTCACTTGATTTCATAGATATAGAGGTAGAAGATCTTACATATTGTTTTCCAGAGTTGAAAGAAGCGAGCCAATACTGTAAATTTAGAGGGTGTACACATCTTGCTGAACCGAAATGTGCTGTGAAGACAGCGGTTGAAGAAGGGAAGATTACAGAATATCGTTATAAAAATTACAAACAATTCGTAGAAGAAATTAGAGAGAGAAAGCCGAGGTATTAGTTATGATTAAAATTGCACCATCGATCTTATCAGCAGATTTTTCAAAATTAGGGGAAGAGATTAAAGATGTAGAAAAAGGCGGAGCGGATTACATTCACGTCGATGTAATGGATGGACATTTCGTACCAAATATTACGATTGGACCATTAATTGTAGAAGCTATCCGCCCAATTACATCTTTACCATTAGATGTACATTTAATGATTGAAAATCCTGATAACTATATCCCGACTTTCGCAAAAGCGGGAGCGGATATTATTACTGTTCATGTAGAGGCGTGCCCTCATTTGCATCGTACAATTCAGCTAATTAAATCTCATGGCATTAAAGCGGGAGTTGTATTAAATCCGCATACGCCAGTTTCGACGATTGAGCATGTATTAGAAGATATCGATATGGTATTACTTATGACAGTAAACCCTGGATTTGGTGGACAGAAATTTATCCATTCTGTATTACCGAAAATTAAACAAGTGGCAGAAATGGTTAAAGAGCGCAATCTAGAAGTAGAAATTGAAGTTGATGGTGGTGTAAACGCTGAAACAGCACGACTTTGTGTTGAAGCAGGAGCAAATGTACTTGTAGCTGGATCAGCAGTATACAATCAAAAAGACCGCGGTGAAGCAATTCGTGTCATTCGTGGATAATGAATGAACGAGTCTTTATCCCAGTGAAACTTCTAGTGTAGTAAGTGTTCACTATTTATAAAGGATAGAGAAAAAACATGTAAAAAGGCAATCTACCGAATGGCAGATTGCCTTTTTACAATAGAAGGGGAAGGAAACATGATTATTCATATTTTAGCGGGTGGACCTGCGGAATATTGTGCAGATTTTTCTCGATATGAAAATGAGAAAGTAGTATGGGCAGCAGTTGATAGAGGAGTATATCGTCTATTAAAGGGAGGAATTACTCCAACTGTTGCGTTTGGAGATTACGATTCAGTTACTGAAGAGGAATTAGTATGGATGGGCCAGCAAACAAATGACTTACATATTGTTCCTCGTGAAAAAGATCAAACAGATTTAGAAATTGCGATTAACTGGGCGTTAGAACAAAATCCCACATTGATTCGTATTTTTGGTGCCACTGGTGGAAGACTGGATCACGGTTTAGCAAATATACAGATGCTTTTAAGAGGGTTAGAAGTAGGGGTAGAAATGTGTATTGTAGATAATAAAAATGAAATAAGCGTGAAAAAAGTGGGTACACATATAATTGAAGACAATAAAAATTTCCCTTATGTATCTTTTGTACCGGTTACTGAAATAGTAGAAGGGATTACATTACTTGGTTTTAAGTATCCTCTAACTAATAAAACAATAGAATGGGGATCAACACTTTGTATTAGTAATGAACTCGTTGAGGAAAAAGGTACTTTTTCATTTACTTCTGGCATATTAATGGTGATAAGAAGCACTGATTAAAGAAACAATTTTGCTCCTTACATCATATAGTGAACAAGTGGAGTAATGGGGATTAGGAGGGAAACCATGAGATTTTATACAATTAAGTTACCTAAATTTCTTGGTGGAATTGTTCGTGCCATGCTAAATACCTTCAAAAAAGATTAAAAAAAGCACCTATTACCGGTGCTTTTTCCATTGTCATAGTAAAAAAAGAGCCTAGCGGCTCTTTTTTTTATTATTAAACACGTTCGATTTTGCCAGATTTTAATGCTCTAGCAGAAACGTAAACACGTTGAACTTTTCCGTCGATGCGTACGCGAACTTTTTGAAGGTTAGCGCCCCATTTACGTTTTGTAGCGTTCATTGCGTGAGAACGAGAGTTACCAGAACGAGCTTTTCTTCCAGTGATAGCACAAACACGAGCCATTTATATTTCCCTCCCTTGATACCTTACCATACGTAATTTTTCAATGTTAGTCTTTTTTGCGATGCTAAAAACACTACTATAATTTAACACAACTAAAAAGAGAATGCAACACCGTAGAAAAAAGAAATCAAGAAAAATTACTTGACACCATATGTCGATGATGAAAAGTTGAAATCAAGAAAAATTGCTTGACATATTATAGTGGTACATGTTGTATAATAACAATGGACTATTTTGCTCATCATAAAAAATGTGATTTAAAACATAAAATATGAGAGTGAAAAGAAAGAACGATGGAATTTTCTTTAAAAAGATTATATGATAGTAACTAAAGTAGTCTAGCTCACTTTCACCATTTATGAAGGGGGAAACGAGATGTCAATTGAAATTAAAACGAAGTATGGTCAAATTGATATTAGTACAGATGTAATTGCAACAATTGCTGGAGGTGCCGCAGTAGATTGCTACGGTATCGTAGGTATGGCATCAAAAAATCAGTTAAAAGATGGTTTAACAGACATTTTACGAAAAGAAAACTTCACTAGAGGTGTTATTGTTCGTAAAGATGAAGATGAAGTACATATTGATATGTATATTATTGTGAGCTATGGTACGAAAATTTCAGAAGTAGCACATAACGTGCAGACGAAAGTGAAATATACATTAGATCAAACTGTAGGACTAGCAGTAGATTCTGTAAACATCTACGTACAAGGAGTTAAAGTAATAAACTTGTAATGTGCATTAAGGAGGAAAATCTGTGTCAATTCAAAAAATTGATGGGAAACGTTTATCACAAATGATCATGCAAGGAGCGAATAATTTAACAAATAATGTTCAGCTTGTTGATGCATTAAACGTATTTCCAGTTCCAGATGGCGATACCGGTACAAACATGAACTTATCAATGACTTCAGGCGCACGTGAAGTGAAAGCAAATCCTTCACAGCATGCTGGTAAAGTCGGCGTAAGTTTAGCCAAAGGATTATTAATGGGAGCTCGTGGTAACTCTGGAGTTATTTTATCTCAGTTATTCCGTGGTTTCTCTAAATCCATTGAACAAAAAGAAGAATTAACAACAGTTGATTTTGCTGCAGCTTTAGATGCTGGGGTAGAAGCGGCTTACAAAGCGGTTATGAAACCGATTGAAGGAACGATTTTAACGGTTGCAAGAGAAACGGGTAAATATGCAGTGACAGTTGCGAAAAAACAGCGCGACTTTGTTTTGTTTATGGAAGACGTTGTGAAAGAAGCGAATGCATCGTTAAATCGTACGCCAGATTTATTACCTGTATTAAAACAAGTTGGCGTTGTAGATAGCGGTGGTAAAGGTCTTGTTGTTGTATACGAAGGATTTTTAGCTGACTTAAAAGGAGAAACGATTTCTTCTAATGTGTCTGCCCAACCATCTATGAATGACATGGTACGCGCAGAACATCACCGTAGTGTACAAAGCCAATTGAGTACAGAAGATATTAAGTATGGATATTGTACGGAATTCATGGTGAAATTAGAGCCTGAAAAAATGAAAGAACATAATTTCTCTGAACAAAAGTTCCGTGAAGATATTAGTGTGTACGGAGATTCACTACTTGTTGTATCAGATGATGAGGTTGTTAAGGTTCATATTCATGCGGAACATCCTGGAGATCCTATGAATTATGGACAACGCTATGGTAGTTTAATTAAGATTAAAGTAGAAAATATGCGTGAACAGCATACGGCTTTATTAGATGAGCCTACTATGATGCCTGAGCCAACTAGCCAGTCTAAAGAGAAACAACAGTACGGTATCGTAACTGTTGCTATGGGATCTGGTATCAAAACTTTATTTGAGAGCATTGGCGCGACGAAAGTTATCGAAGGTGGCCAAACGATGAATCCAAGTACGGAGGATATTGTGAAGGCGATTGAAGAAGCGAATGCTGAAAAAATCATTATTTTACCGAACAACGGAAATATCGTGATGGCAGCAGAACAAGCAGCGTCAGTTGTGGATCAAGAAGTGATTGTAATTCGTTCAAAAACAGTTCCTCAAGGTATGGCTGCAATGTTAGCATTTAATCCAGTTGGAACGTTAGAAGAGAACGAAGAAAACATGAAAGAAGCTTTATCTCATGTGAAAACCGGTCAAATTACGTATGCTGTACGTGATACGGAAATTGATGGTGTAGCAATTCAAAAAGATGATTTCATGTGTATTGCAGATGGGAAAATCGTATCAACAAATGCTGCAAAAGTAGGAGCTGCAAAGCAATTACTAGAAGCACTTATTGATGAAGATTCTGAAATTGTAACGATTCTACAAGGTGAAGATGCAACTGACGAAGAAGTAGCTGAGTTAGTTGCATTTGTAGAAGAGAATTTTGAAGATGCAGAAGTAGAAGTACATGCTGGAAACCAACCGGTGTATTCGTTTATCTTCTCTGTAGAATAAGAAAAAATTCGTTTTGAAAATAAATGGATTACTTACTTGCTAATGGATAAGAAGTAGTAATATGAAGTTCATTACTAGTTCTTATTCAAAAGGCTAGCATATTGAAGATAAAAAAGAGCCTTGCTGCTAATAGTGAGGCTCTTTTCTTTCGTATTGCTTATGAGGGATTTGAGTAGTTTCTCTAAGAATGCCTATGATAGAATATATAGGGTGAAAGAGAGCGATTACAGATGTCAATAGTATGAATGAATCAAAGAAAATAATGTGACGGAGCGTGAGAATCTTGAATGAAGTTGTACAAGTTCCTGTTACGGATGTAAAGGGAATCGGAGGAGAAACATCTGAATTACTACACGAGATGGGAATTTATACAGTTTCTCATCTATTAGAACATTTTCCGTACCGTTATGAAGATTATGCGATGAAAGATCTTGCTGAAGTAAAGCATGATGAACGTGTAACAGTTGAGGGAAAGGTTCATAGTGCTCCTTTACTGCAATATTATGGGAAGAAGAAGTCGCGTCTTACGGTTCGTGTCCTCGTCGGTCGTTATTTAATTACAGCTGTATGCTTTAATAGGCCGTACTATAAGCAGAAGTTAAATTTAAATGAAACAGTAACGATTACTGGTAAATGGGATCAGCACCGTCAAACGATTGCGGTATCAGAGCTTCATTTTGGACCAGTTGTACGTCAACAAGAAGTAGAGCCTGTATACTCAGTGAAAGGGAAACTTACAGTAAAACAGATGCGCCGTTTTATCGCCCAAGCGTTCAAGGAGTATGGAGAATCTATAGTTGAAGTGTTACCTGATGGATTGCTAAGTCGATATAAATTATTGCCGCGTTATGAAGCGATTCGGGCGTTGCATTTTCCAGCAGGACAGGAAGATTTAAAACAAGCACGTCGCCGTTTTGTATATGAGGAGTTTTTCTTATTTCAGCTGAAAATGCAAACATTACGGAAAATGGAGAGGGAAAATTCGAAAGGGACGAAAAAAGAAATTCCTTCAGCAGAATTGCAAGAGTTTATCGATGCACTTCCGTTTCCATTAACTGGTGCACAGCGTCGGGTAGTAGATGAAATTATGAAAGATATGACATCTCCTTATCGGATGAATCGTCTGTTGCAAGGTGATGTAGGTTCTGGGAAAACAGTCGTTGCAGCAATTGGCCTTTATGCAGCGAAGTTAGCACATTATCAAGGTGCTTTAATGGTTCCTACAGAAATTTTAGCAGAGCAACATTATCAATCGCTCGCAGAGACGTTCTCGCACTTTGGTATGAATGTTGAATTGTTAACCAGTTCTGTTAAAGGTGTAAGGCGTCGAGAGATTTTGGCAAAATTAGAACAAGGAGAAATAGATATCCTTGTTGGAACACATGCTTTAATTCAAGATGAAGTTATCTTTCATAGGTTAGGTCTTGTTATTACTGATGAACAACATCGATTTGGTGTAGCGCAGCGACGAGTTTTAAGGGAGAAAGGTGAAAGTCCGGATGTTTTATTTATGACGGCGACGCCAATTCCGCGTACGTTAGCAATTACTGCATTTGGAGAGATGGATGTTTCTATAATCGATGAGATGCCAGCTGGTAGAAAGGTAATTGAAACATACTGGGCAAAACATGATATGTTAGATCGAGTTCTTGGTTTTGTGGAGAAGGAGATAAAAAAAGGAAGACAAGCATATGTTATTTGTCCCCTTATTGAAGAATCTGAGAAACTTGATGTGCAAAATGCGATTGACTTACATAGTATGCTGACTCATCATTATCATGGGAAATGTCAAGTCGGATTAATGCATGGCAGACTCTCATCTCAAGAAAAAGAAGAGATAATGGGACGATTTAGTGAAAATAAAGTGCAAATTCTTGTGTCGACAACAGTTGTTGAAGTAGGTGTGAACGTACCGAATGCGACTGTAATGGTTATTTATGATGCAGAGCGTTTCGGTTTATCGCAGCTCCATCAGCTCAGGGGACGTGTTGGGCGTGGTAGTGAACAATCATATTGTTTATTAATCGCGGATCCAAAATCGGAAACGGGAAAAGAGCGAATGCGTATTATGACCGAAACGAATGATGGATTTGTATTGTCAGAAAAAGATTTAGAGTTAAGAGGTCCTGGAGATTTCTTTGGAAGTAAGCAAAGTGGTTTACCAGAATTCAAGGTTGCTGATATGGTACATGATTATCGAGCGTTAGAAACAGCTAGACAAGATGCGGCGTTACTAGTAGAGTCAGAAGCGTTTTGGCATAATGATCAGTATGCTTCGCTGCGTACTTATCTTGACGGGACAGGTGTGTTCCAAGGAGAGAAGCTCGATTAAAGGGAGGCAACGAAAGTTTTTGTTGCATTCTACTTTTAATGATTATATACTACTGTTAGTACCTAGTCATAAAAATGGATGGTGCGGTATGAAAAAAAGAAGAAGTAAAAAAGAAAGACAAGAATTATTACAACACACAATAGAAACGAATCCTTTTATTACGGATGAAGATTTAGCAGAAAAATTTCAAGTGAGTATACAAACCGTACGTCTTGACCGTATGGAATTATCTATTCCTGAATTAAGAGAAAGAATTAAACATGTAGCTACAAAGCAACATGAAGAAGATGTAAAATCTTTACCGTTAGAAGAGGTTGTCGGAGAAATTATCGATATAGAATTAGATAGACATGCGATTTCTATCTTTGAAGTGAAGGTAGAACACGTATTTAAAAGAAATCAGATTGCCCGTGGGCATCATTTGTTTGCACAAGCAAACTCACTAGCTGTTGCAGTTATTGATGAAGAATTAGCTTTAACTGCAAAGTCTACCATTCGATACATTCGTCCTGTAAAATTAGGAGAGCGTGTTGTTGCAAAAGTGCGCGTTGAAGATGTAGAGAATGATAAAGGACGGACCGTTGTCAAAGTGCGTAGCTTTGTTGGAGAAGAACTTGTTTTTACAGGCACTTTTGAAATGTATCGATCTAGTAATTATAGTGAGGAAGGTAACAACTTATGAAAATCGCAATAGATGCAATGGGCGGCGATCATGCTCCAAAGGCTGTCGTATTAGGAGCAATGAAAGCTATTAAAGAATATTCTGATTTACATATTACGTTAGTAGGGAAAGAAGAGGAAATTCGTCAATACTTAACGAGTGAAGAGCGAATTACTATACTTCATACAGATGAAAAAATCGAATCGACAGATGAACCAGTAAGAGCGGTTCGTCGAAAAAAACAAGCTTCAATGGTACTAGCAGCGCAGCAAGTGAAAGACGGCGTAGCCGATGCTTGTATATCAGCTGGTAGTACAGGAGCTTTAATGGCGGCTGGATTGTTTGTTGTAGGTCGTATGGAAGGAATTGAGCGACCAGCTTTATCCCCTACAATGCCAACTGTTGATGGAGAAGGTTTTGTTATGTTAGATGTTGGAGCGAACGTTGATGCAAAACCAATTCATTTATATCAATATGCAGTAATGGGATCTGTATACGCTGAGAAAGTAAGAGGAATTAAAAATCCTCGCGTTGGACTTTTGAATGTTGGAACAGAGGATGGCAAAGGGAACGAACTTTCAAAACAAGTCTTTGCAATGCTTAAGGATGCCCCAATTCATTTCGTTGGGAACGTTGAATCAAGAGATTTATTGCAAGGTGTAGCAGATGTTGTTGTGTGTGATGGTTTTACAGGGAATGTAGCGCTGAAATCATTAGAAGGAACAGCACTTGCGTTATTTTCTATGTTAAAAGAGCAGTTAATGAGTTCATTTACGAGCAAATTAGCAGCAGCGGTATTAAAGCCAAAACTTATGGTATTAAAAGATAAAATGGATTATTCGGAGTATGGAGGAGCGGCGTTATTTGGATTGAAAGCTCCTGTCATTAAGGCTCACGGTTCTTCTAATGACCAATCAATATTTAGTGCGATTCGTCAAACGAGAGAAATGGTAGCGAAAGAAGTTATTCCTACTATTTCAAGCGTAATGGAGAAAGAGCCACTCCAATAAGAGGAGGATTTGAAATGGGAAAACTAGCATTTCTTTTTCCGGGCCAAGGTTCACAGGCAGTTGGAATGGGTAAACAGTTAGCGGAGAATAATAAAGAGGTTGCAAATGTGTTTGCAAAAGCAGATGAGGTGTTGCAAGATTCACTTTCAGAAGTGATTTTTGAAGGGCCGCAAGAAAAGCTTACGTTAACGACAAATGCACAGCCTGCCTTATTAACAACGAGTTTTGCTATTTTGACAGCTTTGAAAGAGTATGATATTACACCAGACTTTGTTGCAGGACATAGTTTAGGTGAATATAGCGCTCTTGTAGCAGCGGGTGCAATAACTTTTGAAGACGCTGTATATGCTGTAAGAAAACGTGGGGAATATATGGAAGAAGCTGTTCCTGGCGGAGAAGGTGCAATGGCGGCTATTTTAGGTGCTGATCCACATATGCTGAAACGAGTTACAGAAGAAGTAACAAGTGAAGGATATGCAGTGCAAATCGCTAATATGAATAGTACGAAGCAAATTGTGATTTCTGGAACAAAGCAAGGAGTCGAGATTGCTTCTCAAAGAGCGAAAGAAAATGGTGCAAAGAGAGCAATTCCGCTTAAGGTAAGTGGACCGTTCCACTCTTCGCTTATGAAGCCAGCAGCGGAGAAGTTCCAAAGTGTCTTAAATGAAATTACAATTCAAGATACGAATATTCCTGTTATCGCAAATGTAACAGCAGACGTTATTACAAGTGGTGCACATATTCAAGAAAAGCTAATTGAACAGCTCTATTCGCCTGTCTTATGGTACCCGTCCATTGAAAACATGGTGAGTCAAGGGGTAGATACATTTATTGAGATTGGACCTGGGAAAGTACTTGCTGGACTTATGAAGTCAATTGATCCATCAGTAAAAGCATATGCGATATATGATGAAGAGACATTAAAAGATACCATTTCAAATTTGAGAGGAGAAAACTGATGTTAAAAGGGAAAGTGGCATTAGTAACTGGCGCTTCACGTGGAATTGGTCGTGCGATTGCGATTGATTTAGCGAAACAAGGGGCAAATGTTGTAGTAAATTATGCTGGTAATGAGCAAAAGGCAAATGAAGTAGTTGATGAAATAAAGAAATTAGGTTCGGATGCAATTGCAGTAAGGGCAGATGTTGCAAATGCTGAAGATGTTACAAATATGGTGAAACAAACTGTAGATACATTTGGACAAGTTGATATTCTTGTAAATAATGCAGGTGTAACAAAAGATAATTTATTAATGCGTATGAAAGAAGAAGAATGGGATACAGTTATTAATACAAACCTAAAAGGTGTATTCTTATGTACGAAGGCAGTATCTCGATACATGATGCGCCAGCGTCATGGACGTATTATTAATATCGCTTCTGTTGTTGGAGTGACAGGTAATCCAGGACAAGCAAACTATGTTGCTGCTAAAGCGGGTGTAATTGGATTAACAAAAACATCAGCAAAAGAGTTAGCGAGCCGTAATATTACTGTAAATGCAATTGCTCCTGGGTTTATTGCGACTGATATGACGGATGTATTAGATGAAAATATAAAAGCCGAAATGTTAAAGTTAATTCCTGCAGCTCAGTTTGGTGAAGCGGAAGATATCGCAAATACTGTAACGTTTTTTGCTTCTGATCAAAGCAAATATATTACAGGGCAAACGTTAAATGTTGATGGCGGAATGGTAATGTAATAAAAGAATCGATTTCAACTAGTTTTTTTGTCCAATATTTAATATAATATTTGAGGGGAGGTGAATGGAATGGCAGATGTTTTAGAGCGTGTAACAAAAATCATCGTTGATCGTTTAGGTGTAGAAGAAACTGAAGTAGTACCAGCTGCGAGCTTTAAAGAAGATTTAGGCGCAGACTCCCTAGATGTAGTAGAACTTGTAATGCAATTGGAAGATGAATTCGAAATGGAAATTTCTGATGAAGATGCTGAAAAGATTGCTACTGTTGGCGATGCTGTGACTTACATAGAGAGTCATCTATAATGCTTAAGTGAAGTCCCGTTTTTTAGCGGGGCTTCTCGGCTTATATCTGGAGGGACTTATGCCGTACCGAAAACATAGAGAAAAAAAATACGAAACAAAATATCGTGAAGCGTTTAAAGTATTTCAAGAAGAGATAGGTATTACGTTTTCAGATGAAAAATTATTGATTCAAGCATTTACGCATTCATCGTATGTGAATGAGCATCGAAAAAAACCGCATGAAGACAATGAGCGTCTCGAATTCCTTGGAGATGCAGTATTGGAACTTACTGTGTCGCAGTATCTGTTTCAAAAATATCCGACAATGAGCGAAGGAGAGTTAACAAAACTACGTGCAGCTATTGTATGTGAACCATCTCTTGTTCGTTTTGCAAACGAGTTGTCATTTGGTAGCCTTGTTTTATTAGGAAAAGGTGAAGAAATGACAGGTGGACGTGAACGACCAGCTTTATTAGCGGATGTCTTTGAAGCGTTTATTGGTGCCCTTTATCTTGATCAAGGGTTAGAAACAGTATGGGGATTCTTAAAAGAAATTGTATACCCTAAAATTAATGAAGGTGCTTTTTCTCATGTGATGGATTATAAGAGTCAATTACAAGAGTTGATTCAGCGTGATGGTAGTGGCAATATTGAGTATCAAATTTTGCAGGAAAAAGGACCGGCCCACAATCGAGAATTTGTGTCACGTGTTACGTTAAATAACGTGGCTTTAGGTCTTGGTAGTGGCAAGTCGAAAAAAGAAGCAGAGCAACAAGCTGCTGCAGAGGCATTGAAAAAATTAAAAGAACAACTATAAGGAATCCCCCTTTGAATGAGGGGGATTCCTTATGCATAGAATGAAACTTTCTTTTTGTTTGTGAATAAAGGGAAGGGAAATCCGTATAATAGCTTGTTTTTGTATAGACAACAGTTATAACAACGGAGAATAGGAGGAAGGCCTTTCGTGTTTTTAAAAAGATTAGAAATAGCAGGGTTTAAGTCTTTTGCTGAGCGTGTATCTGTTGATTTTGTCCCAGGTGTAACTTCTGTAGTAGGACCTAATGGAAGTGGGAAAAGTAATATTACTGATGCGATTCGCTGGGTACTTGGTGAACAATCTGCAAAATCATTACGTGGTGCAAAGATGGAGGATATTATTT
The DNA here is from genome assembly GCF_038005545.1 of Bacillus sp. FSL M8-0063. Classification (NCBI taxonomy): domain Bacteria; kingdom Bacillati; phylum Bacillota; class Bacilli; order Caryophanales; family Bacillaceae; genus Bacillus; species Bacillus sp. FSL M8-0063. Next base: position 3,411,016 of record NZ_JBBOTJ010000001.1, on the reverse strand, counting down.
TTGCAGGCAGTGATACGAGAAGAGCAGTTAATGTTGCTGAAGTAACAATAACTTTAAATAATGAAGATCAACGTTTACCGATTGAATATAATGAGGTGTGTGTAACGCGTCGTGTATCTCGTTCTGGTGATAGTGATTTTTATATTAATAAACAATCATGTAGATTGAAAGATATTATCGATTTATTTATGGACTCTGGTATGGGAAGAGAAGCTTTTTCGATTATTAGCCAGGGGAAAGTTGAAGAGATATTAAGTAGTAAATCAGAAGAACGTCGTGGTGTATTTGAAGAAGCTGCGGGAGTACTGAAATACAAACTTCGTAAAAAGAAAGCTGAAGTAAAATTAGCAGACACACAAGAAAACTTAAATCGTGTACAAGATATCATTCACGAATTAAGTAGTCAAGTAGAACCTTTAGAAAGACAAGCTTCTATTGCGAAAGATTATCTTGAGAAAAAAGAAGAATTAGAGAAAGTAGAAGCGGCGCTTATTGTACATGAAATTGAAGAATTGCATGAGAAATGGGAAGCGCTTCGAAATCAGTTTGGGCATAATAAAAACGAAGAAGCTAAAATGTCAACGCATTTACAAAAAGGTGAAGAAGAGCTTGAGGAATTACGAGGACAATTACAAGCAGTAGACGAGTCTGTAGATTCCTTACAAGAAGTACTTCTTCTTTCTAGTAAAGAGCTAGAAAAGTTAGACGGACAGCGTGAGTTATTAAAAGAGAGAAAACAAAATGCAACGACGCATTGTGCACAACTCGAACAGTTAATTGTTGAATTAACAGAGAAAGCTACAAGTTATGATGGTGAAATTGAATCCAGTACTGAAGTGTTGATGCAATTTGTAAATCAAGTAAAAGAGTTGGAGACAAAATTGCATGATAATGAGCTACTGCTGGCAACTTTTGCTGACAATTTAGAGGAACAAATTGAGAATTTAAAAGGTGACTATATTGAACTTTTAAATCAACAAGCTAGTCATCGTAATGAGTTATCTATGATTGAAGAACAATCTAAACAACAAAACTCAAAAAATGAACGCCTCGATGAAGAAAATGCGAAATATGTAGAAATACGCATGGAAATTACAGCGAAAAAGACGAAACTTGTGGAAAGTTATGAACAAGTGAAAGAAAAAGTAGCTGGTATCCTTTCGAATATACAAAAGACAGAAGCGGCACTTGGGAAATGCAAGACGCAGTATAGTGAAAATGAAACAAAACTGTATCAAGCGTATCAATTTGTACAACAGGCACGTTCTCGAAAAGAAATGCTAGAAGAGATGCAAGAGGATTACTCTGGTTTCTATCAAGGGGTACGTGAAGTATTAAAAGCTAGAGAAGATAGGTTGCAAGGTATCGAGGGTGCTGTTGCAGAATTGCTAACGGTACCGAAAGAATATGAAATTGCCATGGAAATTGCTCTAGGTGCAGCGATGCAGCATATTGTTGTACAAAAAGAAGAACATGCTCGTAATGCAATTACGTTTTTAAAACAAAATAAACATGGACGAGCAACGTTTTTACCGCAAGCTGTTATTAAAAGTAGATCGTTATCATTTGAACAATTACGTATTGTAAATCAACACCCATCGTTTGTAGGTGTGGCGGCAGAACTTGTGCAGTATAACAATAAGTATGAAAATGTAGTTTCGAATTTATTAGGTACTGTTATTGTTGCGAAAGATTTACGCGGGGCAAATGAGTTAGCGAAACAACTGCAATACCGTTATCGTATTGTAACAATCGAAGGTGACGTAGTGAACCCTGGCGGTTCTATGACCGGTGGAGCGGTAAAACAGGCGAAATCTTCTTTATTAGGACGTCAACGTGAACTAGAAGAGTGGACGGGCAAGTTAACTGATATGGAAGAAAAAACAACGAAGTTAGAAAACTTTGTTAAAGCAGTAAAGCAAGAGATTCAAGAAAGAGAAGTGCAAATACGGGAACTAAGGCAAAGTGTAGAAGCAGAGCGTGTAGATGAACAGAAATTAAGAGAAGAAATTAATCGCTTAGAATTAGAAGAACATCGTATTAATGATCGTTTATCTATTTACGATTTAGAGATTGAAGGATTCTTACAAGATCAAGTGAAGATACAAGGGCGTAAAGAAGAGCTAGAACAGATTTTAGCGACTCTTCAAGCAGAGATTACGGGATTAGATAGCAAAATTGTCGCTTTAACAAAACAAAAAAGTGAGCAGCATTCTTCGAAAGAAAAAGTGCAAAAAGAAATGACTGAGTTAAAAGTGTTGGCGGCTGAAAAGCAACAACGCTTATCTAATCAAAAAGAAAAAGTTGAACGATTGACGAAGGAAAAAGAAGAAACGGATGCAACGCTTGTCAAAACGAAAGAGGATTTAGCATTCTTAAAACAAGAAATGACATCGAATTCAAGTGGTGAAGAGCAAATTACGAATATGATTGAGAAGAAAGCATATGATCGTAATCAAACTTCAGAGTTAATTCGCTCTCGTCGTGAACAACGCGTATCGTTACAAGAGAGAGTAGAACATTTAGAGCGTAATCTGAAAGAAACAACAGGTAAACATAAGTACATTCTTGAGATGCTGAAAAATCAAGAAGTAAAAATAAACCGACTTGATGTAGAGTTAGAAAATAGATTACAACATTTACGTGAAACATATACGATTTCATTTGAAGCAGCAAAACTGAAGTATACAATGATGATGCCTGCAGAGGATGCACGTAAAAAGGTGAAACTAATTAAATTATCCATCGAAGAGCTAGGCACAGTGAACTTAGGTGCAATTGAAGAGTATGAGCGTGTAGCAGAGCGTCATACATTCTTACTAGAGCAAAAAGATGACCTAGAAGAAGCGAAAGCGACATTGCACCAACTTATTACTGAGATGGATGAAGAAATGAAAAAACGTTTTTCTACTACGTTTGAAGGAATTCGAATGGAGTTTCAATCGGTATTCTCTGAATTATTTGGAGGCGGTAGAGCGGATTTAGTCATGACGAATCCAGAGGACTTATTAAATACTGGTATTGATATTGTAGCGCAACCGCCAGGGAAGAAACTGCAAAACTTAGGTTTACTTTCTGGTGGGGAGCGTGCTTTAACAGCAATTGCGCTGTTATTCGGTATTTTAAAAGTGCGCCCAGTCCCATTCTGTGTACTAGATGAGGTAGAGGCGGCTCTTGATGAGGCGAATGTTGCCCGTTTTGCGCAGTATTTAAAGAGATTTAGTGATGAGACACAGTTTATTGTCATTACACATAGAAAAGGTACAATGGAAGAGTCTGACGTATTGTACGGTGTAACAATGCAAGAGTCAGGGGTATCTAAACTTGTTTCGGTTCGTTTAGATGATGGAGAAGAACTAGTTGCAAGTAATTAGGAAGGATGGGACAGTATGAGTTTTTTTAAAAAATTAAAAGAAAAGATTTCAAAACAAACAGATACGGTAACAGAGAAATTTAAACATGGATTAGAAAAAACGAGAAATTCGTTTGCAGATAAAGTAAATGATTTAGTTTATCGTTATCGTAAAGTAGATGAAGATTTCTTTGAGGAATTAGAAGAAATTTTAATTGGTGCAGATGTCGGAGTTTCGACGGTAATGGAATTAATTGATCAATTGAAAGAAGAAGTGCAACGTCGTAACATCCAAGATCCAAAAGAAGTACAAGCTGTTATTTCAGAAAAGTTAGTAGGAATTTACAAAGGCGACAGTGAGTTTAGTAATGAAATTAATATGCAAGAGGATCAATTAACAGTTGTTTTATTTGTCGGTGTTAACGGCGTAGGGAAAACGACGACGATTGGTAAACTAGCACATAAATTCAAATCAGAAGGTAAGTCTGTCCTATTGGCGGCAGGAGATACATTCCGCGCGGGAGCGATTGAACAATTAGAAGTATGGGGCGATCGCGTTGGTGTAGAAGTGATTAAACAAGGGTCAGGATCTGATCCAGCGGCGGTTATGTATGACGCTGTACAAGCCGCGAAAGCACGTAAAGTAGACGTATTACTATGTGACACAGCAGGACGCTTACAAAATAAAGTAAACTTAATGAAAGAGTTAGAGAAAGTGAAGCGTGTAATTGAGCGTGAAGTACCGGGGGCTCCTCACGAAGTATTACTTGTTATTGATGCAACAACAGGACAAAACGGTTTAAGTCAAGCGAAAACATTCCGTGAAGCAACGAATGTTACTGGTATTGTTTTAACGAAGTTAGATGGAACTGCTAAAGGTGGTATTGTATTAGCGATTCGTAACGAAATGGATGTACCGGTGAAATTCGTTGGATTAGGAGAGCAAATGGATGACTTACAGCAGTTTGATCCAGAACAATATGTGTATGGTTTATTTGCGAACTTAGTAGAAACTGAAGAAGTGTAAGTGAAAGAAGCGGTATTTTCCGCTTCTTTTTCTATAAAAATATGTGATGTTAAGAAAAAAACTTGACACTCTTTTGTACTCCATGTAAACTAATTGATGTAAAGGGAAATCACTTAACAAAGGATGATCCAACATGCTCGAGAAAACAACGAGAATGAACTATTTATTTGATTTTTATCAATCGTTGTTAACGCAAAAACAAAGAAGTTATATGTCGCTTTATTATCTAGATGATTTATCTCTTGGTGAAATTGCGGAAGAATTTGATGTAAGTCGCCAAGCCGTGTATGATAACATTAAACGGACTGAAGCGATGCTTGAAGAATATGAAGATAAATTAGTATTACTTCAAAAGTTTCAAGAGCGACAGCGACTTGTTGCAAAGCTAAAACAGCTAATCAGCGAAGAAGAGCATGTGAATGAAGAAATGAAACAAGTTGTTGAAGCTATCGAAAAATTAGATTAGGAGGGCGGCAATATGGCATTTGAAGGATTAGCCGACCGACTTCAACAGACAATGCAAAAAATCCGCGGCAAAGGAAAAGTTTCTGAAGCCGATGTGAAAGAAATGATGAGAGAAGTTCGTCTAGCTCTTTTAGAAGCGGACGTTAACTTTAAAGTAGTAAAAGATTTTGTAAAGCGTGTGTCTGAACGTGCTGTCGGACAAGATGTAATGACAAGTTTGACACCTGGACAACAAGTAATTAAAGTCGTACAGGAAGAACTTACAGAACTTATGGGCGGAGAGCAAAGCAAAATTGCTGTTGCTAATAGGCCACCGACTGTTATAATGATGGTTGGTCTGCAAGGTGCGGGTAAAACAACGACGACAGGTAAGCTTGCGAATTTGCTTCGTAAAAAGCATAATCGTAAACCAATGCTTGTTGCAGCGGATATTTACCGTCCAGCAGCGATTAAACAGCTTGAAACATTAGGGAAGCAATTGGACATGCCTGTATTCTCTTTAGGAGATCAAGTAAGTCCTGTTGAAATTGCGAAACAAGCGATTGCAAAAGCAAAAGAAGATCATCACGATTATGTTTTAATTGATACAGCAGGTCGCCTGCATATTGATGAAGAACTAATGGATGAATTAGCGAAAGTGAAAGAAGTTGCGAAACCGGATGAAATTTTCCTTGTTGTCGATGCGATGACGGGACAAGACGCGGTAAATGTTGCACAAAGTTTCCATGAACAGTTAGGTTTAACAGGTGTTGTATTAACGAAATTAGATGGTGATACGCGCGGTGGTGCAGCATTATCTATTAAGGCGGTAACGAATACACCGATTAAATTTGTTGGTATGGGTGAAAAACTAGATGCGATTGAAGCGTTCCATCCAGAGCGTATGGCATCCCGTATTTTAGGGATGGGAGACGTCTTAACATTAATTGAAAAAGCGCAAGCTACAGTTGATGAAGAGAAAGCAAAAGAACTTGAGCAAAAAATGCGTACGCTTTCGTTTACGCTTGACGATTTCCTAGAACAACTTGGACAAGTGCGTCAACTTGGACCGCTTGATGAATTGTTAGGAATGCTTCCTGGTGCAAATAAAATTAAAGGGCTGAAAAATGCGCAAGTTGATGAAAAACAAATTGGGCATATTGAGGCAATTATTCGTTCTATGACTAAATTAGAGCGAGAACAACCGGAAATAATCAATGCTAGTCGCAAAAAGCGCATTGCCAAAGGTAGCGGTACAACAGTACAAGAGATCAATCGTTTAATCAAGCAATTTGATGATATGAAAAAGATGATGAAAACGATGACGGGAATGCAAAAAGGTAAGAAAAAAGGACTAGGTGGATTGAAGTTTCCATTCATGTAAGGAAAAAAGATGGCTCTGTTAAGAAAAAATACTTTACAAAGCAATAGTCTTTTTGCTAATATAATTATCTGTGTGAAATAAATTCGGAGGTGCTTTATAAATGGCAGTTAAAATTCGTTTAAAACGTATGGGAGCTAAAAAAACTCCTTTCTATCGTGTAGTTGTTGCAGATTCTCGTTCTCCTCGTGACGGACGTTTCATTGAGGAAATCGGTACTTACAATCCGGTTGCTCAACCAGCTGAAGTTAAGATCAACGAAGAAGCAGCATTAAAATGGTTAGGAAATGGTGCTAAACCATCTGATACAGTTCGTAACTTATTCTCTAACCAAGGTATCATGGAGAAATTCCACTTATCTAAACAAGGTAAGTAATTGAGGCAATGACTATGAAGAAGTTAGTCGAGACGATTGTCAAGCCTCTTGTCGATCATCCTGAAGATGTAAAAGTTACACAGGAACTTTACAACGGAGAGATAAAGTATCGATTAACTGTACATCCTGAGGATGTTGGAAAAGTCATTGGAAAGCAAGGGAAAGTTGCGAAAGCAATTCGAATGCTCTTGTATTCAGTGGGACATCATAATGATGAAAAAGTAACACTGGAAATTCAATAAACGTAAAAAGGGCGAGGAGTTATTTCCTCTCCCTTTTTTAACATTTAAAGAGAAGTTGCATGTTCCATATGTGAAATGGAGATGCTTAATTTATATAGAAACCAGGGGTGACATACTATTTATGACAAAATGGTTTAACGTAGGGAAAATTGTAAATACTCATGGCGTAAGAGGAGAAATTCGTGTTATTTCTCGTACTGATTTTCCAGAAGAGCGATATAAAGTAGGAAACACGTTATACATAAGTAATGAGAAAAGTACAGACTACCTTCCAGTGAAAGTAACTTCTCATCGTCAACATAAGACATTTGATCTATTAACATTTGAAGGATACAACAATGTTGATGAAGCAGAGAAGTTTAAAGGTTCTTTAATAAAAGTACCAGAAGAGCAGTTAGGTGAATTAGCTGAAGGTGAATACTACTACCATGAAATTATTGGTTGCAGTGTTGTAACGGAAGAAGGAGAAGCGTTAGGAACAATAAAAGAAATTTTATCTCCTGGTGCAAATGATGTTTGGGTAATTAAACGTCCAAAAGGTCAAGATCTATTAATTCCTTATATTGATGATGTTGTACTTCAAGTTAACATTGAGAATAAATTAGTAACCATTCATGTAATGGAAGGGCTATTATAATGAAAATTGACATTTTAACATTGTTTCCAGATATGTTTACGGGTGTGTTTGGATCTTCAATTTTAAAGAAAGCACAAGAAAAAGAAGCAGTAGAGCTTCGTGTTGTCAATTTTCGCGATTATACAACGAGTAAGCATAATAGCGTAGATGATTATCCGTATGGTGGTGGCGCTGGGATGGTATTAACCCCCCAGCCTATCTTTGATGCAGTGGAAGAGTTAACGAAGGAAACAGACCGTAAACCGAGAGTTGTCCTAATGTGTCCACAAGGAGAGCGTTTTACGCAGAAGAAGGCAGAAGAACTTGCTGAAGAAGAGCATGTTATTTTTGTGTGTGGTCATTATGAAGGGTACGATGAACGAATTCGTGAGCATCTCGTAACGGATGAGATTTCTATCGGTGACTACGTATTAACCGGCGGAGAGTTAGCCTCTATGGTTATTACGGATAGTGTCGTACGTCTCCTCCCGGGAGTGCTAGGAAATCATGCTTCACAAGTCGAGGATTCGTTTAGTACAGGTTTATTAGAACATCCTCATTATACACGTCCAGCTGATTTTCGTGGTATGAAGGTACCGAATGTACTGATGTCAGGAAATCATAAAAATATTGATGAATGGCGACACAAAGAATCACTACGTCGTACGTACACGCGTAGACCGGATTTACTGGAAGAACGAGAATTATCTAAGCAAGAAGCGAAATGGCTAGAACAGATTAAAGAAGACAAGTAAGGGCTTGATATATTTTCTATTGCAACAGTCCTAGCAATATGCTATTATAACACTTGTGCTACTGAAAACAGTGGCCGTATTAACGATGTTCCGCTGTAATTTATTAAGACTTTATAAGAGCATCTGTTTAAAGGAGAGAATTTAATATGCAACAATTAATCGCAGAAATTACTCAAGGCCAATTAAAAACTGACCTTCCTTCATTCCGTCCTGGAGACACTTTACGTGTACACGTAAAAGTAGTTGAGGGAACTCGTGAAAGAATTCAGCTTTTCGAAGGTGTTGTAATTAAACGTCGTGGTGGCGGAATCAGTGAAACATTCACAGTTCGTAAGATTTCTTACGGTGTAGGTGTTGAGCGTACATTCCCAGTTCACACGCCAAGAATCGCGAAACTTGAAGTACTTCGCCGTGGTAAAGTACGTCGTGCTAAGTTATACTACTTACGTAACCTTCGCGGTAAAAAAGCACGTATTAAAGAAATTCGATAAGACATGTATGGGAGCTTGTAAATACACAAGCTCCCTTTTTCCAATCTATATAAAATTTTGATATAATACGAGCAGCTTACATAATCGTGGAGGGGAAATGCATGAAGAAAGAAAAGAGTTCACTTTGGGAATGGATCAAAGCAATTTTGATTGCTGTTGTATTAGCAGGTGTTATTAGACAGTTTTTCTTTGCGCCAATTCTCGTAGATGGAGTATCGATGGCGTCTACTTTACATGATCGCGATCGAATGATTGTCAATAAAATTGGTTATCACATAGGAGATCCGAAAAGATTTGATATTATCGTATTCCGAGCGACGGAAGATAAAGATTATATTAAGCGCATTATCGGCCTGCCAGGCGATGAAATAGAGTATCGTAATGATAAACTATATGTTAACGGAAAGGCTTATGAGGAGCCGTATTTAGACAAGCAAAAAAAACAAATTGCTGACGGACCGCTTACATATGATTTTACTCTTGAAGAAATGACAGGGAAGAAAACTGTTCCAGAAGGTCAATTATTTGTTTTAGGCGATAATCGTCGTTTTAGTAAAGATAGCCGTTCGATTGGTACAATTTCAATGGACCAAGTGATTGGAAAAGCAAATATACTATATTGGCCGTTAAAAGATGCTCGTATTGTGAAATAAAAGAAAAAGAAGGTGGCAACATGGTAATTCAATGGTTCCCGGGACATATGGCAAAGGCTAGACGCCAAGTAACAGAAAAATTAAAGTTAATTGATGTTGTAATTGAGCTTGTAGATGCTCGATTACCTTTATCTTCTCGAAATCCAATGATCGATGAGATTATTACACATAAGCCGAGGCTTGTTGTTTTAAATAAAGCGGATATGGCAGATGATCGTTTAACAAAGCAATGGATCGCATATTTTAAAGAAAAAGGCCAGATGGCAATTTCAATTAACGCACAAGCTGGACAAGGTATGAAGGAAATTGCAGCGGCTTGTAAAGTGTTGGTGAAAGAAAAATTTGATAAAATGGTTGCAAAAGGTATTAGACCAAGAGCAATTCGGGCATTAATTGTAGGTATACCGAATGTTGGTAAATCTACGTTAATTAATAAGTTGGCGAAGAAAAATATCGCTAAAACAGGAGATCGTCCTGGTGTGACAACAGCTCAACAATGGATTAAAGTTGGGAAGGAAATGGAACTGTTAGATACACCGGGTATTTTATGGCCTAAATTTGAAGATCAATTAGTGGGTCTTCGTTTAGCGACAACGGGCGCAATTAAAGATTCAATTTTAAATTTACAAGATGTTGCTGTTTACGCTTTACGTTTTATGGAAAAACATTATCCAGAACGATTGAAAGATCGATATAATTTAAATGAAATTCCAGAAGATATTGTGGAGTTATTCGATGCAATTGGAAAAAATAGAGGCTGTTTAATGGGCGGCGGAATGATTGATTATGATAAAACATCTGAGCTTATACTTCGTGAGCTTCGTGGTGGAAAACTTGGAAAAATGACGTTTGAAACACCAGAAGAGTTTGCGGAGCAAGTAGAAGGTGTTGAAAAAGTAGAAGAAGTATAAGACGTGCGTTTGTACGTCTTTTCTTTTTTGTATATAAAGGGAGTGTGCGTGAATGCAAAAAGTGACTATTCAAGAAGCGGAACATTTACTGCAAGAAATTATAAGTGAAGAAGACGACCGCTTTCAAATATTAATGAAAGATGAGCGAAAAGGGGTACAAAAGCTCATTTTGAAGTGGCATAAACAAAAAGAGTTAGCGCAGAAAGAAAAAGAAAAGTTTTTCGAAATGTCTAAGTATGAGATTGCATTACGTGAAAAAGGGCTCACATTTATTGCAGGTATAGATGAAGTAGGGCGTGGGCCGCTAGCTGGGCCTGTCGTGACGGCAGCTGTTGTCCTTCCGGAAGATTTTTATATTCCAGGGTTGAATGACTCGAAAAAGCTGAGTGAGGCGAAGCGAGAGCGTTTTTATGATGAAATTAAAACACAAGCAATTGCAATTGGAGTTGGAATTGTATCACCACAAGTTATTGATGAGATAAATATTTATCAAGCGACGAAACAAGCGATGTTAGATGCTGTTGCGAATTTATCTTGTGCACCAGAACATTTATTAATTGATGCGATGAAACTTCCTACACCAATTCCGCAAACATCCATTATTAAAGGTGATGCGAAAAGTATTTCTATTTCAGCTGCATCCATTATTGCGAAAGTAACGAGAGATCGTATGATGAAAGAGCTTGGAGAAAAGTATCCTGCATATGGATTTGAACAACATATGGGATATGGCACAAAAAAACATTTAGAAGCGATTGAAGCGCATGGAGTATTAGAAGAACATCGCAAATCGTTTGCACCAATTAAAGATACGATTCAAAAATAAGCTGCGAATATGCAGCTTATTTTTTTATTTTGGTATATGAACATTATTATTTCCAAAAAAGAATAAAGCGATTTCAGTTTTCTGACACTTTATTGTAGACAGCGTGCCAATCATCTTATACAATGGCAATGTAATGTTTTTTAAACATTAAAAAACTTTTCGAGTAAAACAGGAAAACAGGGGAGGATGGGACCATGAATATCCATGAGTACCAAGGTAAGGCAGTCCTTAAAAGCTATGGGGTTAGCGTTCCGAACGGGAAGGTTGCATTTACAGTAGAAGAAGCTGTAGAAGCAGCGAAAGAATTAGGAACGGATGTATGTGTAGTAAAAGCACAAATTCACGCTGGTGGACGCGGCAAAGCTGGCGGAGTAAAAGTTGCAAAAAATTTAGATGAAGTTCGTACATATGCAGAGAGCATTTTAGGAACTACACTTGTGACACATCAAACAGGTCCTGAAGGTAAGGAAGTAAAACGCTTACTTATCGAAGAAGGTTGCGATATTAAAAAAGAATATTATGTTGGTCTAGTTTTAGATCGTGCAACTTCTCAAGTTGTTTTAATGGCATCTGAAGAAGGTGGAACAGAAATTGAAGAAGTAGCAGAGCAAACACCTGAAAAGATCTTTAAAGAATATATTGATCCAGCAGTAGGCTTACAAGGCTTCCAAGCGCGCCGAATCGCGTTTAACATCAATATTCCAAAAGAGCTTGTAGGACAAGCTGTGAAGTTTATGATGGGCTTATACCGTGCGTTTATCGAAAAAGATTGCTCTATCGCGGAGATCAATCCACTTGTTACAACAGGTGACGGTAAAGTTATGGCATTAGATGCGAAATTAAACTTTGATTCTAATGCTTTATATCGCAATAAAGACATTTTAGAACTTCGTGATCTTGATGAAGAAGATTCAAAAGAAATTGAAGCTTCTAAATATGACTTAAACTACATTCCTTTAGATGGAAATATCGGTTGTATGGTTAATGGTGCAGGTTTAGCGATGGCTACAATGGATATCATTAAACATTACCATGGCGATCCAGCTAACTTCTTAGATGTTGGTGGCGGTGCAACAGCTGAAAAAGTTACAGAAGCATTCAAAATTATCCTTTCTGACAAAAATGTAAAAGGTATCTTCGTTAACATTTTTGGTGGCATTATGAAGTGTGATGTTATCGCAGAAGGTGTTATTGAAGCGACGAAACAAGTAGGTCTTGAATTACCTTTAGTTGTACGTCTTGAAGGTACAAACGTAGAGTTAGGTAAGAAAATTTTAAATGAGTCTGGCTTAAATATTGTTGCAGCAGAATCTATGGCAGACGGTGCACAAAAAATTGTTTCACTAGTGGGCTAATAGAAAGCGGGGGAGAAAAATGAGCGTATTAGTTAATAAAGATACAAAAGTTATTGTTCAAGGTATTACAGGTTCTCAAGGTTTATTCCACACAAAACAAATGATTGAATACGGTACGAAAATTGTCGGTGGTGTAACGCCAGGTAAAGGTGGCACTGATATTGAAGGTGTACCAGTATTTGATACTGTAGAAGATGCAGTGAAAGCAACAGGCGCAAACGCTTCAGTTGTATACGTTCCACCCGCTTTTGCGGCTGATGCAATTATGGAAGCAGTTGATGCAGAAATCGATTTAGTAGTATGTATTACCGAAGGAATTCCTGTATTAGATATGGTAAACGTAAAGAGATATATGGCGGGTAAACATACACGTTTACTTGGACCGAACTGTCCTGGTGTTATTACGCCTGATGAATGTAAAATTGGTATTATGCCAGGGTACATTCATAAAAAAGGCCATGTAGGTATCGTATCTCGTTCTGGTACATTAACGTATGAGGCTGTACATCAGTTAACACAAGAAGGTATTGGTCAATCTACTGCTGTAGGTATCGGTGGGGACCCAGTTAACGGTACGGACTTTATAGATGCGTTAAAAGCATTTAATGAAGATGAAGAAACGCATGCTGTAATTATGATTGGTGAAATCGGTGGTACAGCAGAAGAAGAGGCAGCTGAATGGGTGAAAGCTAATATGACAAAACCTGTTGTAGGCTTCATTGGTGGCCAAACAGCGCCTGCTGGCAAACGTATGGGCCATGCTGGTGCAATCATTTCTGGCGGTAAAGGAACTGCTGCAGAAAAGATTAAAACGATGGAAGCTTGTGGTATTAAAGTAGCGGAAACTCCAGCGGTTATGGGCGAAACGCTAATCTCTGTCTTAAAAGAAAAAGGTCTATTTGAAACTTGTAAAAACTACTAATCTGTTGAAAGACACCTTCTTGCTTGAAGGTGTCTTTTTACGTAATTCTTGTTTACATAATAAAAATTATGGGTAAGGAGAATTAAGATGAAAAGAGAACGATTGTTACATCTTCATTATTTTTTAGCAGATCATTGGAAGGCGATGGAAAGACTACTATATGTCGATCCTGAATTGAAGGGAATATACACGTTTAATACAAAACAAATGGAATACTACACTGGAATATCCTCGAAAAAATCTTCAGAATTAGTAAATTTTCTTCAAAGTTCAAATCTCCCGCAATATATATCTTATTTAGAAAAAAATCGAATCTTTTATATGACTATATGGGATGAAGATTATCCACAATTATTACGTGAAATACAAGATCCCCCCTTTGTGTTATATGGAAAAGGAGAGAAGGGTTTTCTCAATAAAGCGAATAAATTAGCGGTTATTGGAACGAGAGAACCGACTTTATATGGACATGAGAGTTTAAAATTTATTTTACACCCATTATTAGAAAGGGAATGGCTTATTGTCAGTGGGTTTGCAAGAGGGATAGATACAATGTCTCATGAAATTACAGTAAGACGGCATTGCCCGACTATTGCAATACTAGGACATGGATTATCGTATATGTATCCAAAAGAAAATAGACATTTATATGAAACGTGGAATGAATATATATTGTTATTAACAGAGTATCCGCCGCACTATGCACCGAAAAAATGGTATTTTCCAAAAAGGAACCGGATTATTAGTGGTATAAGTAAGGGTGTTTTAGTTGTAGAAGCGAAATCAAGAAGTGGAACACTTATTACTGCGGACCTTGCTTTAGAGCAAAATAGAGAGGTATTTGCACTTCCTGGACCTATATTTATAGATAGTGCATCAGGAACGAATCATTTGATTCAACAAGGAGCAAAACTAGTAAGAAATGCAGAAGATATCTTGGAAGAGGTTTTAAATTAACCGTATATTTTTATGTTTTTATTAAACAATTATTGACAAATGGTAGATAGGCGCTGTATGGTATATTCATTCTTGATTGACAAAAACAAGAGAAATCAATAAGATTGATGAAGACTTGAATCCACCTCTTAAGGAGGCACTAGCATGTCAGATTACCTCGTAATCGTGGAGTCGCCTTCTAAGGCGAAGACCATTGAGAAATATTTAGGGAAAAAATACAAAGTTGTCGCGTCTATGGGACACGTTCGCGATTTACCTAAAAGCCAAATGGGGATAGAAGTAAAGAACAACTTCACCCCGAAGTATATTACCATTCGTGGTAAAGGTCCCGTCTTAAAAGATTTAAAATCAGCGGCCAAAAAAGCAAAGAAAGTCTATCTCGCGGCCGATCCAGACCGCGAAGGGGAAGCAATTGCTTGGCATTTAGCCAATACGTTAAATGTGGACGTTGAATCAGATTGTCGAGTTGTGTTTAATGAGATTACAAAAGATGCAATAAAAGAATCATTTAAACACCCTCGTGCGATTAATATGGATTTAGTAGATGCACAACAAGCAAGGCGTATACTAGATCGTCTTGTTGGTTACAATATTAGTCCTTTATTATGGAAGAAAGTAAAAAAAGGATTAAGTGCAGGACGCGTACAATCTGTAGCAGTTCGTTTAATTATCGAACGTGAAAAAGAAATTCAAATCTTTGAGCCTGAAGAATTCTGGACAATTAAGACAGAATTTGTAAAGGGGAAAGACACATTTGAAGCAAGCTTTTACGGTGTAGATGGTGAAAAAGTTCAATTAACGAATGAAACGCAAGTGAATGAAATAATTGAACAGATGAAAGATAATGCGTTTTCAGTTGAAAATGTAACGCGAAAAGAGCGAAAACGTAATCCTGCATTACCGTTTACAACATCTTCCTTGCAACAAGAGGCAGCGCGTAAGTTAAACATGCGAGCAAAGAAAACAATGATGCTCGCGCAGCAATTGTATGAAGGTATAGATCTTGGAAAGCAAGGGACGGTAGGTCTTATTACGTATATGAGAACTGACTCAACACGTATCTCAGAAACAGCTCAAACAGAGGCGCGTACTTACATTACTGAGGCGTTTGGTGCGGAATACATAGGGACAGAAAAGAAGAAAGAAACGAAAAAGTCGAACGCGCAAGATGCGCATGAGGCAATTCGTCCTACTTCGGTAATGAGAAGGCCAGAGGAACTAAAGAGTTTCTTAAGTCGTGATCAACTTCGGTTGTATAAACTGATTTGGGAGCGATTTGTTGCAAGTCAAATGGCGTCTGCTATAATGGATACTGTGACAGCTAGACTCATTAATAACAATGTTCAGTTCCGTGCAAGTGGATCGGTTGTAAAGTTTCCAGGATTTATGAAAGTGTATGTAGAGTCGAAAGATGATGGGGCTGAAGAAAAGGATAAAATGTTGCCACCTTTAGAAGTAGGGGAAACGGTATTTTCAAAGGATTTAGAACCGAAGCAACACTTTACACAACCTCCGCCGCGCTATACAGAGGCTCGTCTAGTAAGAACACTTGAAGAGCTTGGAATTGGAAGACCGTCGACTTACGTACCGACACTTGAAACGATTCAAAAACGTGGATACGTAGGTTTGGATAATAAACGCTTCGTTCCAACTGAACTTGGTGAAATAGTAATTGAACTTATTTTAGAGTTTTTCCCAGAAATTATTAACATTGAATTTACTGCTAACATGGAGCAAAGTCTTGATGAAGTAGAAGAAGGAAATGCGAATTGGGTAAAAATTGTTGATGATTTCTACGTAGGCTTTGAACCGCGTTTAGAAAAAGCGGAAAAAGAAATGCGTGAAGTGGAAATTAAAGATGAACCAGCTGGGGAAGACTGTGAATTGTGTGATCACCCAATGGTCTTTAAAATGGGTAAATACGGGAAATTTATGGCTTGTTCGAATTTCCCAGATTGTCGTAATACAAAACCGATTGTGAAAGAAATCGGTGTTACTTGTCCGAAGTGTGATAAAGGTCAAATTATTGAACGCCGTAGTAATAAAAAGAAACGTCTTTTCTATGGATGCGGTACGTATCCAGAGTGTGACTTTGTATCTTGGGATAAACCAATTGGTCGTAAATGTCCGAAGTGCGAAGGTATGCTTGTAGAGAAGAAGTTGAAAAAAGGCGTGCAAGTACAATGTATTTCGTGTGATTATGAAGAAGAACAACAAATGTGAGCGTAACTGCTCACATTTTTTTCGGGAAGAAAAGGAAAGGTGATAAATATGACAACACAAGTAGTAAACGTCATTGGCGCAGGTCTTGCAGGAAGTGAAGCAGCTTACCAAATTGCAAAACGTGGTGTCCAAGTGAAATTATATGAAATGAGACCAGTAAGGCAAACGCCAGCTCATCACACAGATAAATTTGCAGAGTTAGTATGCAGTAACTCGCTTCGAGCAAACACATTAACAAACGCTGTTGGTGTTATTAAAGAAGAAATGCGTCTAATGGACTCTGTTATTATTCGTGCAGCTGATGAGTGCTCTGTACCAGCAGGAGGAGCTTTAGCTGTAGATCGTCATGAATTTGCGGCAAAGGTAACGGAGTATGTGAAAAACCATCCGAACGTAACTGTGATGAATGAAGAAATTACTGAAATTCCAGAAGGGCCTACTGTTATCGCGACAGGTCCACTTACGTCTCCTGATCTTGCTGCACAATTAAAAGAATTAACAGGTGAAGATTATTTTTATTTCTATGATGCTGCAGCACCGATTGTTGAGAAAGACAGCATTGATATGAATAAAGTATATTTAAAGTCTCGTTACGATAAAGGTGAAGCTGCATATTTAAACTGCCCAATGACGGAAGAGGAATTTGACCGTTTTTACGAGGCTTTAATTGCTGCTGAAACAGTACCTTTAAAAGAATTTGAAAAAGAAATTTTCTTTGAAGGTTGTATGCCGGTAGAAGTTATGGCAAGTAGAGGAAGACAGACGCTAGTATTTGGACCGATGAAACCTGTTGGATTAGAAGATCCGAAAACAGGGAAAACGCCATATGCTGTTGTTCAGTTACGTCAAGATGATGCAGCAGGAACATTATACAATATCGTAGGTTTCCAAACGCATTTAAAGTGGGGGCCACAAAAAGAAGTGTTACAGTTGATTCCGGGACTGGAAAATGCAGAGATTGTACGTTATGGTGTAATGCATCGTAATACGTTTATTAATTCACCTAACTTGCTTCGTCCAACATATCAATATAAACAACGTGATGATTTATTCTTCGCTGGCCAAATGACTGGAGTAGAGGGATATGTTGAATCGGCGGCATCAGGATTACTAGCAGGTATTAACGCTGCTCGACTTGCGAAAGGTGAAGAGCCAGTTGTATTACCGCCTGTAACTGCAATGGGAAGTATGGCGAATTATATTACTGCGACAAACGCGAAAAACTTCCAACCAATGAATGCAAACTTCGGTTTGTTTGCACCGTTAGAGAAGAAAATTAAGAGAAAAGCAGAACGAAATGAAGCATATGCAACACGCGCTTTAGAAACAATTCAAAATTTTGTAAATATTTAGTTAAATTTCTTGCAAAGGCTACTAAGTTGTGATACGATTTAGTAGCCTTTATTGAGGTGAATTGTGTGAATGTGAAGAAATTGTTACAATTATTCGTTGGATATTTACAAATTGAAAGAAATTATTCAAAATATACAATTGCAAGTTATCAAAATGATTTAGAACATTTTGTGCAATTTATGGAGCGAGAAGGCATATCCTCTTTTTTAGATGTTACATACGCGGATGTTCGTTTGTACTTAACGACGTTGCACGATGAAAAGTTAGCCCGTAAATCTGTCGCAAGAAAAGTATCAAGCTTACGAAGTTTATATCGTTTTTTGATGCGTGAAGGTTATCGGAAAGATAATCCGTTTGCACTTGCGTCACTCCCCAAAAAAGAATTGTCAATCCCAAAGTTTTTATATGCTGAAGAATTAGAGGAATTATTTGAAGTTGCTGATACGGAAACACCGCTAGGTCAAAGGAATCAAGCTTTATTAGAGTTGATGTATGCGACTGGAATCCGTGTGAGTGAATGTGTCAATTTACAACTTACCGATATTGACTTCGCGGTGGGAACAATTTTAGTAATGGGAAAAGGAAAAAAACAAAGGTATATTCCGTTCGGAAGCTATGCGCAAGATGCTTTAATTACTTATATAGAGAACGGGAGAAAACAGTTAGCTCACAAAACTGAAGAACACTCTCATATGGTATTTTTAAATGCGAAAGGCACGCCGCTAACAAGTCGAGGGGTACGCTATGTATTAAACGAACTCATTAAGAAGGCTTCACTGACAATGCGGATAAGTCCCCATATGTTAAGGCATACATTTGCTACACACATGTTAGATGAAGGGGCAGATTTACGTACTGTACAGGAGCTACTCGGTCATGAGAATTTGTCGACGACACAAATTTATACGCATGTCTCTAAAGAAAGATTGCGTTCGGTCTACATGAAGCATCACCCACGGGCATAAATTGCTTTTAAAGCTATAAAAACATATAAAGGAGTTTTTTCTATGGGAAATTTCCACGCTACAACGATATTTGCAGTTCATCATAATGGAGAATGTGCAATGGCTGGAGATGGTCAGGTGACAATGGGAAATGCAGTTGTAATGAAACATACAGCTCGTAAAGTCCGTAAACTTTTCCAAGGGAAAGTTTTAGCTGGCTTTGCAGGTTCCGTCGCTGACGCATTTACTCTTTTTGAAATGTTTGAAGGGAAATTAGAAGAGTACAATGGGAACTTGCAGCGTGCTGCAGTTGAGATGGCAAAACAATGGCGTGGCGACAAAATGTTACGTCAGCTAGAAGCGATGCTCATTGTCATGGATAAAACAACTATGCTTCTTGTTTCAGGTACAGGAGAAGTGATTGAACCGGATGATGGTATTTTAGCGATTGGATCTGGTGGGAATTATGCGCTTTCTGCAGGTCGTGCTTTAAAGCAATATGCAAGTGAACATTTAACAGCGAAGCAAATTGCAAAAGCGAGTTTAGACATTGCTGGCGATATTTGTGTTTATACAAACCACAATATAATTGTGGAAGAATTGTAGAATCGTAAGGGAGGCATTTTATATGCATTTACATTTTACTCCGCGTCAAATTGTGGAAAAATTAGATCAATACATTATCGGTCAAAAAGATGCGAAGAAAGCGGTTGCTGTAGCTTTAAGAAATCGATATCGTCGAAGTAAATTAGCTGAAAATCTACGTGATGAAATTGCGCCTAAAAATATTTTAATGATTGGACCGACAGGTGTTGGTAAAACAGAGGTAGCACGACGAATGGCGAAACTCGTTGGAGCACCTTTTATTAAGGTTGAAGCTACCAAATTTACAGAAGTTGGATATGTAGGTAGAGATGTAGAATCGATGGTACGTGACCTTGTGGAAACGTCAGTTCGTATCGTGAAAGAAGAAATGGTAATTAAAGTACAAGATAAAGCAGAAGAACAAGCGAACCAACGTCTTGTTGAAATTTTAGTGCCGAGTCCGGAGAAACAATCTGGATTTAAAAACCCATTAGAAATGCTATTTGGCGGTGCTCAAAATTCGAATCAAACATCTGATGCACAGGAAGATGTTGAAATTGAAAAGAAACGTCAAGATGTGGAAAGAAAGCTTGCCGCAGGACTTCTTGAAGATGAAATTGTATCGATTGAAGTGACTGAGCAACAGTCTTCCATGTTCGATATGTTACAAGGAACTGGCATGGAACAAATGGGAATGAATTTCCAAGATGCATTAGGAAGTTTTATGCCGAAAAAAACAAAAAAACGTAAACTTTCTGTAAAAGAAGCAAGAAAACTCTTGACAAATGAGGAAGCACAGCGCTTAATTGATATGGATGAAGTTACACAAGAGGCTGTTTATCGTGCTGAACAGCTCGGGATTATTTTTATCGATGAAATTGACAAAATTGCTGGTAAGCAGTCGAATAGCGTAGATGTATCACGTGAAGGTGTGCAACGTGACATTTTGCCAATTGTAGAAGGGTCGAATGTTGCGACAAAATACGGATCAGTAAAAACGGATTATATTTTATTCGTTGCAGCTGGAGCGTTTCATATGTCTAAACCGTCGGATTTAATTCCGGAACTGCAAGGGAGATTTCCGATTCGAGTAGAGTTAACAAAATTATCGACAGATGATTTTGTTAAAATATTAATCGAGCCTGACAATGCGTTAATTAAACAATATATGGCTTTATTAGCGACTGAAGGTATAGAAATTGAATTTTCAGACGAAGCTATTCGTAAGATTGCTGAGATTGCTTATCAAGTTAATCAGGATACAGATAATATTGGAGCAAGAAGACTTCATACGATTATGGAGAAACTCCTTGAAGATTTATCGTTTGAAGCATCTGAAATTACGTTAGAGAAAATAACGATAACACCTCAATACGTTGAGGAGAAATTAGCAACGATTGCTAAAAATAAAGATGTGAGCCAGTTTATTTTGTAATAGTGTCATCAGGTGACTCGCCCTAGTTTCCAAGTGATGAAAAAATATGTAAGTAACATGTAGGAGGAACTTTTGAAATGGAATTATTAGCAAAAACAAGAAAATTAAATGCGTTATTACAGAGCGCAGCAGGAAAGCCTGTAAACTTTAGAGAAATGTCTGACACAATGTGTGAAGTAATCGAAGCGAACGTATTCGTAGTAAGTCGTCGTGGTAAATTACTAGGTTATGCAATTCACCAACAAATTGAGAATGAGCGTATGAAACAAATGCTTGCAGAGCGTCAATTCCCGGAAGAATACACGCAAAGCTTATTCAACATTACAGAAACATCTTCGAACTTAGATGTAAACAGTGCTTACACAGCATTCCCAGTAGAAAATAGAGAATTATTCGGTCAAGGTTTAACTACAATCGTACCAATCGTTGGTGGCGGTGAGCGTTTAGGCACATTAGTGTTAGCTCGTCTTGGTCAAGAGTTCTTAGACGATGATTTAATCCTTGCTGAATACAGTTCAACTGTAGTAGGTATGGAAATCTTACGTGAAAAAGCAGAAGAAATCGAAGAGGAAGCACGTAGTAAAGCTGTTGTTCAAATGGCGATTAGCTCATTATCTTACAGTGAGTTAGAAGCAATCGAGCATATCTTCGAAGAATTAAATGGAACAGAAGGTTTACTTGTTGCAAGTAAAATTGCTGATCGCGTAGGAATTACTCGTTCTGTAATCGTAAATGCACTACGTAAATTAGAAAGTGCTGGTGTTATTGAGTCTCGCTCTTTAGGTATGAAAGGAACATACATTAAAGTGCTAAACGACAAATTTCTACAGGAACTTGCTAAATTAAAAACAAACTAATTTATAAAACTCTCCTCGTTTTTTGAGGAGAGTTTTTTGTGTATAAAAGATTAATGGTGTTTGTAAAAAGCGTCATAATCGTGTTCTTTGGAAAAGCTATGAATTGCATTTCATTTTTTTGCTTAAAAGAAATGCAGGTTGGTAATACTAGAATTCGAGTATAAACAAAGAAAGTTTTACATTGTTCGCATTTTCGACTTGATTGTAATATTTCAGTATGATATAGTAAGCAGTGGTGTCAGTACAAAGTACACACGTTTACTGATTTAAGTGTTGGTGCTACGTTTGTAGTTTCGCTTAGAGATGAAGTAAACGGAGGATATCAAAAACCATTTAGGAGGAACTATATTATGTCAGTAATTTCTATGAAGCAATTGCTTGAAGCTGGTGTTCATTTCGGACATCAAACTCGTCGTTGGAACCCAAAAATGAAGCGTTACATTTTCACAGAGCGTAACGGTATCTACATCATCGACTTACAAAAAACTGTGAAAAAAGTTGAGGAAGCTTACAGAACGATGCGTGACATCGCTGCTGAAGGTGGAGACATTTTATTTGTAGGTACTAAAAAACAAGCACAAGAAGCTATTAAAGAAGAAGCAACTCGTGCTGGTATGTACTTCGTTAACCAACGTTGGTTAGGTGGAACTTTAACAAACTTCCAAACAATCCAAAAGCGTATCAAGCGTCTTAAAGACATCGAAAGAATGCAAGAAGATGGTACTTTCGAAGTACTTCCTAAGAAAGAAGTTGTTCAACTTAAAAAAGAGTTAGAGCGTCTTGAGAAATTCTTAGGCGGTATTAAAGATATGAAAGGTCTTCCAAGTGCATTATTCGTAGTAGACCCTCGTAAAGAGCGTATTGCAGTTGCTGAAGCGCGCAAATTACACATTCCAATCATCGGTATCGTTGATACAAACTGTGATCCAGACGAAATCGATCACGTTATCCCAGCAAACGATGATGCAATTCGTGCTGTAAAACTTCTTACATCTAAAATGGCAGACGCGATCCTTGAAGCAAAACAAGGTGAAGAAACTGTTACTGCGTAACAAATTTGGAAAGGTGATAAGGGGTTCGGCCTTTTATCACCTTTTTTAAGGTATAAACACCTTTATAAAAGGTATAAATACATATTTTAGGAGGATGAAAAATATGGCAATCACTGCACAAATGGTAAAAGAACTTCGTGAAAAAACAGGCGCAGGTATGATGGACTGCAAAAAAGCTTTAACAGAAACTAATGGCGACATGGAGAAGGCAATTGACTTCTTACGTGAAAAAGGTATTGCGAAAGCTGCTAAAAAAGCAGACCGCATTGCTGCTGAAGGTTTAACTTTCATCGAAACAAACGGTAACGAAGGTTTAATCTTAGAATTAAACTCTGAAACTGATTTCGTTGCGAAAAACGAAGGTTTCCAAGCATTAATTAAAGAATTAGCTGCTCACTTATTAGCTAACAAACCAGCTAACGTTGAAGAAGCTATGGCTCAAACAATCGAAGGCGGTAAAACAGTAGAAGAGCACATCAACGAAGCAATCGCTAAAATTGGTGAAAAACTTACACTTCGTCGTTTCGAAATCGTAACAAAAACTGATGCAGATGCATTCGGTGCTTACCTACACATGGGTGGACGCATCGGTGTATTAACAGTTCTTGAAGGTTCTACTGATGAAGCAGCTGCTAAAGATGTAGCAATGCATATTGCAGCAGTTAACCCTAAATACATCGACCGCGATGCTGTAACAGCTGAAGAAGTTGAGCATGAGCGTCAAGTATTAACACAACAAGCTTTAAACGAAGGCAAGCCTGAAAAAATCGTTGCAAAAATGGTTGAAGGCCGTCTAGGCAAATTCTTCGAAGAAATTTGCTTACTTGACCAATCATTCGTTAAAAACCCTGATATGAAAGTTCGTCAGTTCGTTGAGTCTAAAGGCGGAACATTAAAAGGATTCGTTCGCTACGCTGTTGGTGAAGGTATCGAAAAACGCGAAGACAACTTTGCTGAAGAAGTAATGAACCAAGTAAAAGGTAGCAACTAATAAAGATTAGGGAACACATTGTGTTCCCTTTTTTAAAATAAAGATGTAAGCAATTGGAGGTTCATTATGAGTAAACCGAAATATAATCGTGTCGTATTAAAGCTAAGCGGAGAAGCGTTAGCTGGCGAACAAGGATTTGGAATTAACCCGTCTGTTATTAAATCAGTTGCGGAACAAGTGAAAGAAATTGCAGAACTTGATGTAGAGGTTGCTGTTGTTGTTGGTGGCGGAAACATTTGGCGTGGAAAAATCGGAAGTGAAATGGGAATGGATCGTGCTGGAGCAGATTACATGGGTATGTTAGCAACAGTTATGAACTCATTAGCTCTTCAAGATAGCCTAGAGAACATTGGAATTCAAACTCGTGTTCAAACTTCAATCGAAATGCGTCAAGTAGCAGAGCCTTACATTCGTCGTAAAGCAATTCGTCATCTAGAGAAAAAACGTGTTGTGATTTTTGCAGCAGGTACAGGTAACCCATATTTCTCTACAGATACAACGGCAGCACTACGTGCAGCGGAAATCGAAGCAGACGTCATCTTAATGGCGAAAAATAATGTAGATGGCGTATATAATGCAGATCCATCTCTTGACCCAACAGCTACGAAATACGAAACACTTACTTACTTAGATGTATTAAAAGAAGGTTTAGGTGTAATGGATTCAACAGCTTCTTCTTTATGTATGGACAATGATATTCCATTAATTGTATTCTCGGTTATGGAAAAAGGTAACATTAAACGTGCCGTTTTAGGCGAAAATATCGGAACAGTTGTAAGGGGGAAATAAATATGGGACAACAAGTATTGAAGTCTTCAAATGAAAAAATGGAAAAAGCAGTTGCTGCTTACTCTCGTGAATTGGCAACAGTTCGCGCAGGTCGTGCAAGCTCGTCTGTATTAGATAAGGTACAAGTTGATTACTATGGTGCACCAACACCTGTTGTGCAATTAGCGAACATTACAGTTCCAGAAGCACGTTTACTTGTAATTCAACCTTATGATAAAACTTCTATCGGTGATATTGAAAAAGCAATCTTAAAAGCGGATTTAGGCTTAAATCCTTCTAATGATGGAACTGTAATTCGTATTGCATTCCCTGCATTAACAGAAGAGCGTCGTCGTGATCTTGTAAAAGTTGTAAAAAAATATGCTGAAGAAGCAAAAGTTGCTGTTCGTAATGTACGTCGTGACAGTAACGATGATCTTAAGAAGCTTGAAAAAGCTGGCGATATTACAGAAGATGATTTAAGAGGATATACTGAAGATATCCAAAAAGAAACAGATAAATATATTGCAAAAGTTGACGAAATCGCAAAAAACAAAGAAAAAGAAATCATGGAAGTGTAATAGCGATACCTTCGCAAATATGACCCTCTTCTTAAGGGGGTCTTTTTACACTTTTAGGCATACGTCTGCTTGCTGGAGGGTATGAATGATGTTTAAAAACTTTCCTTTTTTTAAAAGTAAAAAGGTCGCATCGTTTGATCATCTCGTTGAAAAAGTGAAAAAAGGATACGTCCCAGAACATATTGCCATCATTATGGATGGTAATGGAAGATGGGCAAAGAGGAGAGCGATGCCTCGTATTGCGGGACATCATGAAGGCATGCAAGTTGTAAAGAAAATCACAAAATTTGCAAGCAAACTTAATGTCAAAGTATTAACTCTTTATGCTTTTTCAACTGAGAACTGGAAAAGACCGAAAAAGGAAGTTGACTATTTAATGAGGCTTCCAGAAGAATTTCTAGGTACATTTTTACCAGAATTGATTAAAGAGAACGTACAAGTCCGAGTAATAGGACAACAAGATCGTCTTCCTACGCATACACGCAGAGCGATGGAAAAGGCCATGGAAGATACGAAAGAGAATACGGGATTAATTCTTAATTTCGCGTTAAACTATGGAAGTCGAGATGAGATCGTTTCTGCTGTGCAACATATGGTGAAAGATAGTGAGGAAGGAAAAATTCGTGTTGAAGATGTAAGTGAAGAAATGCTTTCTTCTTATTTAATGACGAGTTCTTTACCTGACCCAGAGTTGTTAATCCGTACGAGCGGAGAGCTACGTATTAGTAATTTCATGTTATGGCAAATTGCATATTCGGAATTTTGGTTTACAGATGTGTATTGGCCAGATTTTACCGAGGAACATTTGCTAAATGCGATTACAGACTTTCAGCATAGAGGGCGCAGATTCGGAGGCGTGTAGAAAGAGAGGGTTTGGTAGTGAAACAGAGAATTATTACTGGAGTGGTTGCTGCCGCGCTATTCATTCCCATCGTAATTTACGGTGGCGTGCCTTTTACGGTTTTAGTGTATGCACTTGCTTCTATAGGTTTATATGAATTAATTCGTATGAATAAGCTTACGCTTATTTCAATACCAACAGTTTTAGCTGCAGTATTATTATGGATCATTTTAATTCCAAGTAGTGCATCAGAACTATTTACGCAGATTGGATTAGGTAAATTAGAAATCACATTTGTGATTGTTTTATTACTTTTATCATATACAGTCCTTTCTAAGAATACATTTACTTTTGACAATGCTTCATTTTTACTAATGGCAACAACATATGTTGGAATGGGATTCCTATATTTGAATGAAACGAGAATATTAGGAATTAAATATGTGTTTTGTGCATTATTTGTTATATGGGCTACTGATTCAGGCGCATATTTCGTAGGAAAGGCATTAGGAAAGAGGAAATTGTGGCCAGAAATTAGTCCAAATAAAACGATTGAAGGTTCAATAGGTGGCATCGTTTGTGGAATTGTTGTGGCACTCGTTTACAATATGTTCTTCCCTGTTGAGGCTAATGTAGGGATTTTAATTGTGTTGACAATTATCATTTCTATTTTTGGACAAATTGGTGATTTAGTACAGTCTGCATTTAAACGTCATTATGGCGTAAAGGATTCAGGTACGATTTTACCTGGACATGGTGGTATATTAGATCGAACAGATAGTTGGTTATTTGTTTTACCAATTCTCTACTTCTTATTACAATACAATTAATAAATGAACGAGGGGTTGGAGTCATGAAAAACATTAGTTTATTAGGTGCAAGCGGATCAATTGGTACACAAACTTTAGATGTATTACGCTCGCACCCAGACCAATTCCGTCTCGTTGCTTTTTCTGTAGGGAAAAATATTGACTACGCAGTAAATGTAATTCAAGAATTTTCTCCGCAAATCGTCTCTGTGCAAAGAGAGGAAGATGTTTTAAAATTACAAGCTGTCTCTGGTAATACAAAAGTTGTATATGGTAGTGAAGGGCTTTTAGAAGTAGCATTACATCCAGATGCGGAGATTGTAGTAAATGCTGTTGTAGGTAGCGTAGGGTTGTTACCAACACTTCGTGCAATTGAGGCGAAAAAAACAATTGGAATTGCAAATAAAGAAACATTAGTAACTGCAGGGCATCTTGTAATGGAAGCGGCACGAAAACATAATGTTTCGTTACTTCCGGTAGATAGTGAACATTCAGCTATTTTTCAATGTTTGAATGGTGAAAATGAAAAAAGAATTTCTCGACTAATTATAACGGCTTCCGGTGGAAGTTTCCGTGATAAAACGAGAGATGAATTGCATCATGTGACCGTAGAAGATGCACTTCGACATCCAAACTGGTCAATGGGTTCGAAAATTACAATTGATTCTGCTACAATGATGAATAAGGGGCTAGAAGTAATTGAAGCACATTGGCTTTTTGGTATCCCTTATGAGCAAATCGATGTTGTTTTACATAAAGAAAGTATTATCCATTCTATGGTTGAATTTGAAGATCGTAGTGTAATGGCACAGCTTGGCTCACCTGATATGCGAGTACCAATTCAATACGCGCTTACATATCCTGATCGATTGCCTCTAACAGACACAAAACAGTTAAACTTATGGGAAATAGGGACGTTGCATTTTGAAAAAATGAACCAAGAACGATTCCGTTGCCTACGTTTTGCGTATGAAGCTGGAAAAGCAGGTGGAAGTATGCCAGCTGTAATGAACGCAGCGAATGAAGTAGCTGTTGAAGCTTTTTTACAAAAGAGAATTGGTTTCTTAACAGTGGAAGACCTCATTGAAAAAGCAATGAACCATCACAATGTCATTGCACGTCCGAGCTTAGAGGAAATTTTGGAAATTGATGCAGCCACAAGACGGTTTGTGATGGAACAAATTTAGCAAAGGTGGTTATGGAATTGAATACAGCGATTGCCTTTATATTAATTTTCGGTGCACTCGTATTTTTCCATGAGCTAGGGCATCTATATTTCGCAAAAAGAGCAGGTATTTTATGCCGTGAGTTTGCGATTGGTTTTGGTCCGAAAATATTCTCATTTGAAAAGAATGAAACGGTGTATACGATTCGATTACTGCCCCTTGGTGGCTATGTAAGAATGGCTGGCGAAGATGCAGACACAGTTGAGTTAAAGCCTGGAAAAAAGGTTGGCCTTGTATTAAATGAAAAAGACGAAGTTGCGAAATTAGTTTTTGATGGATATGAAAAGTATCCAAATGTTCGTGTCATTGAAGTCGAACAAGCTGATTTAGAGCATAATTTAACAATTTCGGGCTATGAAGAGTACGAGGAAGAGCTTCAAACATTCCGAGTGAATGAAAAGGCTCGTATTATTACTGCTGGTGAAGAAATACAAATTGCTCCGTACAATAGGCAGTTCGGCTCCAAGAAATTGGGTCAACGTGCCTTAACAATCTTTGCAGGTCCTGCAATGAACTTCATTTTAGCATTTGTTATTTTTGTGATTCTTGGATTTGTACAAGGTGTTCCTGTTGACAAGCCAATGGTCGGAAAAGTAATGGAGAATAGTGCAGCCGAGCAAGCTGGATTAAAAGAAAATGATACAATTCAAGCAATCGATGGGAAAAACACAAGTACATGGAAAGATGTTGTTACCGTTGTACGTGAAAACCCAAATAAAGAAATTACGTTACAAGTAAAGCGTGATAATGAACAGTTTAATGTAAAAGTAACGCCAACACTCGATAAAGAAGGAAAAGACGAAGTGGGTAGAATTGGTGTTTACTCTCCAGTAGAGAAAACAGTAATGGGTTCTATTAAATCAGGATTTGAACAAACATACCAATGGACAAAACTAATTTTTGATTCACTTGTGAAATTAGTAACTGGTCAATTCTCTATTAATGAGTTGTCAGGTCCAGTAGGAATTTATAATCTAACAGATCAAGTTGTAGATTATGGATTTACGCGTGTATTAAGTTTAGCAGCAGTTTTAAGTATTAACCTTGGTTTATTTAATTTACTACCAGTCCCTGCTTTAGACGGTGGACGTTTGTTCTTCTTCTTAATTGAAGCGTTACGAGGGAAACCAATTGACCGCCAAAAAGAAGGAATGGTTCACTTTATTGGTTTTGCATTATTAATGTTACTTATGTTAGTTGTAACTTGGAATGACATTCGTAAGTTTTTCTTGTAAAATAAAGTGAAACTTATAATGAAATAGAGCTCGTAGAATAAAATCCCTCACCTAACTCGAGGTGAGGGGTTTTACTGCGTGAAAGAGTAAAATGAAGAGGTGCGAATAAATGAAACAAAGTATGGTATTCAGTCCTACATTACGTGAAGTTCCAGCTGATGCGGAGATTAAGAGTCATCAGTTATTACTTCGCGCAGGTTTTATGCGTCAAAATGCTTCTGGTATTTATAGTTTTCTACCATTTGGATTAAAAGTACTACACAAAGTAGAACGTATCGTTCGAGAAGAAATGGAGCGCGCAGGAGCTGTAGAATTATTAATGCCAGCGATGCAAGCGGCAGAATTATGGCAAGAATCAGGCCGTTGGTATTCTTACGGATCTGAATTAATGCGTATGAAAGATCGTAACGCTCGTGAATTCGCATTAGGAGCGACACATGAAGAAGTAATTACGGATCTTGTACGTGATGAAGTGAAATCATATAAAAAATTACCGTTAACATTGTACCAAATTCAAACAAAATTCCGTGATGAACAAAGACCTCGTTTCGGTTTATTACGTGGAAGAGAGTTTCTAATGAAAGATGCATACTCTTTCCATGCTACACAAGAGAGTTTAGATGAAGTATACGATCGTTTATACAAAGCATACTCTAACATTTTTGCTCGTTGTGGCTTGAATTTCCGTGCAGTTATTGCTGACTCTGGAGCAATGGGCGGAAAAGATACGCATGAATTTATGGTATTATCTGAAGTTGGTGAAGATACAATTGCATACTCTGATACATCTAATTATGCAGCAAACATCGAAATGGCTCCTGTTGTAGCTACGTATACGAAGAGTGATGAAGCAGAAAAGGCACTTGAAAAAGTAGCAACACCAGATCAAAAAGCAATTGAAGAAGTATCTGCATTCTTAAACATTGAAGCTGACAAGTGCATTAAGTCTATGGTATTTAAAGTAGATGAGAAATTAGTAGTTGTACTTGTACGTGGTGATCATGAAGTAAACGATGTAAAAGTGAAAAATGTATACGGCGCTTCAGTTGTTGAGCTTGCTTCTCATGAAGAAGTGAAAGAATTATTAAACTGTGAAGTTGGTTCTTTAGGACCGATTGGTGTAACAGGTGATATCGAAATTATCGCAGACCATGCTGTAGCATCAATTGTTAACGGTTGTTCAGGAGCGAACGAAGAAGGATTCCATTATGTAAATGTAAATCCAGAACGTGACTTTAAAGTAAATCAATATACAGATTTACGCTTCATTCAAGAAGGAGACCAGTCTCCAGATGGAAACGGAACAATTCTTTTCGCACGCGGAATTGAAGTTGGTCATGTATTCAAATTAGGAACTCGTTATAGTGAAGCAATGAACGCAACATTCCTAGATGAAAACGGAAAAACACAACCACTTATTATGGGTTGTTACGGTATCGGTGTATCTCGTACAGTGGCAGCAATCGCAGAGCAGTTTAATGATGAGAACGGTTTAGTTTGGCCAAAAGCTGTTGCACCGTTCCATGTGCATGTAATTCCAGTAAATATGAAATCTGATGCACAACGTGAAATGGGTGAAAATATCTACAACTCATTACAAGAACAAGGGTACGAAGTATTACTAGATGATCGTGCAGAACGTGCGGGTGTTAAATTTGCAGATGCAGATTTATTCGGCCTTCCAGTTCGCGTGACAGTTGGTAAAAAAGCAGACGAAGGTATTGTAGAAGTGAAAGTACGTGCTACAGGCGAGTCTGAAGAAGTGAAAGTAGAAGAACTTCAAACATATATTACAAATATTTTAAAATAAGAAGAGGTACCTCGTAATGAGGTACCTTCTCTTTCTTTGTAAACGTATTTTGTAAAAGAAGAAGGGAGAAATCTTTCTTTGTAGTACGTTTCAATTTATAATAGCAAATGGAAGGAGAGTGCTTATGTCTTTAACAAATGAACAACAAGAGCGATTTCAAATTTTGCTCCAGCAGTTGCAAATACCAGACGACCTTATAAATCAATATTTACAAGGTGGTGGTATTGAAAGGCTCGTTATTGATAAAGCGAATAAAAGTTGGCATTTTGATCTACAAGTGCCACGTATTTTGCCTACAGAATTATATGAATTGCTAGAAACAAAGCTTAAGCAATCATTTTCTCATATTGCAAGAACAACATTTGCATTAGAAACAGAGAATAAACAATTTACAGAAGAAGAAGTGAGGGCGTATTGGCCGCTTTGTACGGAACGAATTACATTTTCACCTATGTTTGCTTACTTAAAGAAGCAGCTTCCGCAGGTGAATGGAGTGAAGTTGCTAATAAATGTGAATAATGAGCTGGAATCTACTGCTTTAAAGAAAAACGTTGCGAAACCAGTAGGGGATCAATACGAAACTTTTGGATTCCCGCGTTTTCAGTTAGACACACATATACAGCAAAATACAGAAGAAATGCAAAAGTTTCGTGAGCAAACGCAGCAAGAAGATCGTGAACGTGTTATACAAGCTATGGAAGAAATGGCGAAGAAGCAAGCTGAAGAAAGTAGCGTTGTGCATGAAGGACCGGTTGTACTCGGATATCTCATTAAGCCGGATGAAGAGATTACACCGATGCGAGAAATTCAAGATGAAGAAAGAAGAAAAACAGTTCAAGGATACGTCTTCCATGTAGAAACGAAAGAGCTGCGTAGTGGCCGTACGTTATTAACTTTAAAAATAACAGACTATACGGATTCAATTATGATCAAAATGTTCTCGCGTGACAAAGAAGATATTCCAATGCTGCAATCCTTGAAAAAAGGAATGTGGGTGAAAGCGCGTGGTTCTGTTCAAAATGATACATTCGTTCGAGATTTAGTAATGATTGCAAATGATATAAATGAAATAACAGGACCGTCTCGTAAAGATAAAGCGCCAGAAGGTGAAAAACGTGTAGAGCTGCATCTTCACACACCGATGAGCCAAATGGACGCTGTTACTCCTGTTTCTAGACTTGTTGCCCAAGCAGGTAAATGGGGACATGAGGCAATCGCTGTTACAGACCATGCTGTTGCGCAGTCTTTCCCAGAGGCATATTCTGCGGGTAAAAAGGCTGGGGTTAAAGTTATATATGGTGTAGAAGCGAATCTAGTTAATGATGGTGTACCAATTGCATATAACGAAGCGCATCGTTTACTTGCAGAGGAAACATATGTTGTTTTCGACGTTGAGACGACAGGTTTATCAGCTGTATATGATACTGTTATCGAGTTAGCGGCTGTAAAAGTAAAAGGTGGCGAAATTATTGACCGCTTTGAATCTTTCGCAAATCCACATCAGCCATTATCTGCGACGATTATTGAATTAACAGGTATTACAGATGATATGTTAACGGATGCACCAGAAGTGGACGAAGTGTTTAAAAAGTTTGAAGAATGGATGGGCGACCATACACTTGTTGCTCATAACGCAAGTTTTGATATGGGCTTTATTAACGTAGGTTTTAAAAAGGCTGGGCTAGAAAAAACGAATAATCCTGTTATTGATACGTTAGAACTTGCAAGATTCTTATTCCCAGAAATGAAAAACCACCGATTAAATACGATGTGTAAAAAGCTTGATATTGAATTAACGCAACATCACCGTGCGATTTATGATACAGAAGCAACGGGATACTTACTTGTGAAAATGTTAAAAGATGTGATTGAAAAGGGATTTGAATATCACGATCAATTAAATGATAGCATGGGGCAAGGGGATGCGTATAAGCGTGGACGTCCAAGTCATATGACGTTACTTGCCACATCAGATGTAGGGTTGAAAAATTTATATAAACTTGTTTCCTATTCTCACCTAAATTACTTTTATCGTGTACCACGAGTACCAAGGTCACTATTAAAAAAATATCGTGAAGGAATTTTAGTAGGAACGGCTTGTGATAAAGGTGAAGTGTTTGAGGCGATGATGCAAAAAGCTCCTGAAGAGGTAGAAGAAATTGCGCAGTTCTATGATTACATTGAAGTAATGCCTCCAGAGGTGTTACGTCATTTAGTAGAACGTGAACTGGTTCGAGATGAGGGACAATTAAAAACAATTATTTCTAACTTAGTAAAACTAGGTGAGACGTTAGATAAACCAGTTGTTGCTACAGGAAACGTGCATTATATAGATCCAGAGGATGCAATGTATCGCAAAATTTTAGTCAGTTCGCAGGGCGGAGCCAATCCGTTAAACCGACATTCATTACCACCTGTACATTTCCGTACAACGGATGAAATGTTAGAGTGTTTTTCATTCTTAGGTGAAGACGTAGCGAAAGAAATTGTTGTAACGAATACACAAAAGGTTGCATCATTGATTGGTGATGTTCATCCGGTGAAAGATGATCTATATACACCGAAAATTGAAGGTGCAGATGATGAGACGCGTGACATGAGTTATAAAATGGCGCGTAGCATTTATGGTGAAGAGTTACCTGAAATTGTAGAAGCGCGTTTAGAAAAAGAATTAAAAAGTATTATTGGGCATGGATTCGCCGTAATTTATTTAATTTCACATAAGCTTGTGAAGAAATCGTTAGTAGACGGATATTTAGTAGGTTCGCGTGGATCGGTAGGTTCATCGTTCGTTGCAACGATGATGGAAATTACAGAAGTAAACCCATTACCACCACACTATGTATGTCCGAAGTGTAAGCAATCAGAATTCTTTAATGATGGTTCTGTAGGTTCTGGTTTTGACTTGCCGGATAAAGAATGTCCTGCATGTAATGTTCCATACGTGAAAGATGGACATGATATTCCGTTCGAAACGTTCCTTGGATTTAAAGGAGATAAGGTACCCGATATCGATCTGAACTTCTCCGGGGAATACCAACCACGTGCCCATAACTATACGAAAGTACTGTTCGGTGAAGATTATGTATACCGTGCGGGTACAATAGGTACAGTCGCGGAAAAAACGGCTTATGGATATGTAAAAGGTTATGCAAATGATCATAATTTAACGATTCGAAATGCAGAGATTGACCGCTTAGTAGCAGGATGTACGGGCGTAAAACGTACAACCGGACAGCATCCAGGTGGTATTATCGTTGTACCAGATTACATGGATATCTTTGATTTCTCACCAATTCAGTTTCCGGCGGATTCAATAGGGGCTGAGTGGAGAACGACACACTTTGATTTCCACTCCATTCATGATAATTTATTGAAACTTGATATACTAGGACACGATGATCCGACTGTTATTCGTATGTTACAAGATTTAAGTGGTATTGATCCGAAAACAATCCCGACAGACGATCCAGAAGTAATGAAAATTTTCTCAGGCCCGGAATCATTAGGGGTAACGGAAGAACAAATTAACTGTAAAACAGGTACACTTGGTATACCAGAGTTTGGTACGAAATTCGTAAGGCAGATGTTAGAAGAGACGAAACCTACGACATTCTCTGAGTTAGTCCAAATCTCTGGACTATCACATGGTACAGACGTATGGCTTGGTAATGCAAACGAGTTAATTTATAACGGTACATGTACGCTGAGTGAAGTTATCGGTTGTCGTGATGACATTATGGTATATTTAATCTATCAAGGTTTAGACCCATCATTAGCCTTCAAAATCATGGAGTCAGTTCGTAAAGGTAAAGGTGTACCGGAAGAATGGGAAGATGACATGAAAAGTAATAATGTACCAGGTTGGTATATTGATTCATGTAAGAAAATAAAGTACATGTTCCCTAAAGCCCATGCGGCTGCTTACGTACTTATGGCTGTACGTATTGCATACTTTAAAGTACATTTCGCGCTTCTATTCTATGCGGCATACTTTACAGTTCGTGCAGATGACTTTGATATAGAGGCGATGGCGAAGGGTTCAGCATCTATACGTGTAAGAATTGATGAAATTGCGCAAAAAGGTTTGGATGCAGCGCCGAAAGAGAAAAGTTTATTAACAGTACTAGAAATGACACTTGAAATGTGTGAGCGTGGATACTCATTCCAAAAGGTTGATTTATACCGTTCGCATGCAACAGAATTTATTATTGATGGGGATACTTTAATTCCTCCATTTAATGCAGTGCCTGGACTTGGTACAAACGCAGCTTTAAGTATTGTAGAAGCACGCAAAAATGGAGATTTCTTATCAAAAGAAGATTTACAGCAGCGCAGTAAGGTTTCGAAAACAATTATTGAGTATTTAGATAGTCAAGGTTGCTTAGGCGATCTACCTGATCAAAACCAGTTATCACTGTTCTAATAGGTAGGAAAAGTCTTTGCAAATCAACATTTGCTATGGTATACTATTAACCGAGATAACCATGTCATGTATATTGTGTAAAAAAAAGAGTGGGGAAACCCACTCTTTCGTGTTACTATCTACGTTTTATTGATGTGGAGAGGTAAGAAATTTCTGTCGTATATACATATTTTGTTACAAGTTTTACTTCTTAAATTTGGTAATACTAAGACAGATATTCCCTGCTTAACGGCAGGGGCTTTTGTTAGCTAACGAGAAAGAATAAGATGGACCGTTTTTATGGACGGGGTCTTTTCTTGTAAATGGTACATGGCGGCAGGAAGGAGGCTGTTTATGGATAAGAAAGTCACAGAAGTTGTAGAAGCATTTGCGCAGCCAATCGTTGAAGAGTTAAATCTTGAACTTGTAGATGTAGAGTATGTGCAAGAAGGACAAGACTGGTTCTTACGCGTATTCATCGATTCTGAAAAGGGAGTCGACATTGAAGAATGCGGTGCGGTAAGTGAACGTTTAAGCGAAGCTTTAGATAAAGAGGATCCAATTCCTCATCTTTACTTTTTGGATGTATCATCTCCTGGAGCGGAACGCCCATTAAAGAAAGAGAAAGACTTCCAGCAAGCGGTAGGAAAACAAGTGGCAATTAAAACATATGAGCCGATTGATGGTGAAAAAATGTTTGAAGGAAAGCTACTTTCCTACGATGGTACTACAATTACATTATTATTAACAATTAAAACACGTAAAAAAGAAATCCAAATTCCAATGGATAAAGTTGCAAATGCGCGACTTGCTGTTACGTTTTAGTTAGAAGGGGGATCTTCATGAGCACTGAGTTGTTAGATGCCTTGCTCGTATTAGAGTCAGAAAAAGGAATCAGCAAAGATATTATTATTGATGCGATTGAAGCAGCGTTAATCTCTGCTTATAAACGCAATTTTAATCAAGCACAAAACGTTCGTGTGAGCTTTAACCCAGAAGTGGGAACAATTCAAGTTTTAGCACGTAAAGACGTTGTAGATAATGTGTTTGATCCACGTCTTGAAATTTCTGTTGAAGAAGCAAGACAAATTAATCCAAACTATCAAGATGGTGACGTACTAGAGATTGAAGTAACACCAAAAGATTTCGGTCGTATTGCAGCACAAACTGCAAAACAGGTTGTAACACAACGAGTGCGCGAAGCAGAGCGTGGTGTTATTTACTCTGAGTTTAGTGACCGTGAAGAAGATATCATGGTGGGTATCGTACAACGTCAAGATGCTCGTTTTATCTATGTAAGCTTAGGGAAAGTAGAAGCTTTATTACCTGTAAGTGAGCAAATGCCAAACGAACAGTACAAACCACATGATCGTATTCGCGTATTCATTACGAAAGTAGAAAAAACAACAAAAGGACCACAAATTTACGTATCACGTACACATCCTGGTCTTTTAAAACGTTTATTCGAAATGGAAGTTCCTGAAATTTATGATGGAACTGTTGAAATTCGTTCTGTAGCACGTGAAGCTGGCGATCGTTCTAAAATTTCTGTACATGCAGAGAACATTGATGTTGATCCAGTAGGTTCTTGTGTAGGACCGAAAGGACAACGTGTACAACGCATTGTAGACGAATTAAAAGGCGAAAAGATTGACATCGTTCGCTGGTCAAATGATCCAGTAGAATATGTTGCAAATGCTTTAAGCCCATCACAAGTTGTTAAAGTGCTTGTAGATGAAGAAGAAAAAGCAACAACTGTTGTTGTTCCAGACCACCAACTGTCATTAGCTATTGGTAAGCGTGGACAAAATGCACGTCTTGCAGCTAAATTAACAGGTTGGAAAATTGATATTAAGAGTGAGTCTGATGCGAAACAACTTGGTATTGTAACAGAAGAAGATAGCGTAATCGCATTCGGATTCGATTCAGTTGAAGACGAAATCGAATAGAGGTGATGAGTATGAGCAATCGAAAAGTTCCGTTACGAAAATGTGTTGCAACGCAAGAAATGAAATCAAAACGAGAGCTCGTTCGCATTGTTCGTTCCAAAGAGGGAGAAGTGTCCATTGATTTAACTGGAAAGAAATCAGGACGAGGTGCTTATTTATCAAAAGATAAAGAAAGTATTCTTCAAGCCCAAAAGAAAAATGTTTTGGAACATCATCTAAAAGCGAAAATCGACGGTTCTCTATACGAAGAGCTTCTTGAGCTTGTTGAGAAGGAGTCGAAATAAGTGTCCGATTGGAAATCGTTTTTAGGACTAGCAAACCGGGCTCGGAAAATTATTTCGGGTGAAGAACTTGTTTTAAAAGAAGTACGAAGTGGCAAAGCAAAACTTGTATTGCTATCTGAAGATGCGTCAGCAAATACTACAAAACGCATCACGGATAAAGCGACGTATTACAACGTACCAATGAGAAAGGTCGAAAATCGACAACAATTAGGGCATGCGATTGGGAGAGACGAGCGAGTCGTTGTAGCTGTGTTAGATGAGGGCTTTGCGAAAAAGCTGCGTAGCATGCTCGATACAAATTACCGGGGGTGAAGGTATGAGTAAAATTCGAGTGCATGAATATGCAAAACAACATAATATCTCAAGTAAAGATCTTATGACAAAACTAAAAGAAATGAATATCGAGGTTTCGAATCATATGACAATGTTAGACGATGAAGTAGTAAACAAATTAGATAATGCGTACCAAACTGAAAAACCTTCTGTTGCAGATGAGTTTGAAGTAGAAGAAAAAGTTGTTCGTAGTAAAAAGAACAGCAATAAGAAAAAGAAAAAAGGCAAAGGAAATGAAGACAAACGTCAAGATAACTTTGCTGGAAGACAACAAACACAAATTGTAGAAACACCAGATAAACTTACTTTCTCTGGAAGTCTTACAGTAGGTGAGCTTGCTAAAAAATTAAGCAAAGAGCCGTCTGAAATTATTAAGAAGCTCTTTATGCTTGGAATTATGGCAACAATTAACCAAGACTTAGATAAAGATACAATTGAGTTAATTGCTACTGATTATGGTATTGAAGTAGAAGAAGAAGTAGTTGTAAGTGAAACTGAATTTGAAACATTCATCGATGAGCAAGATGATGAAGAGAACTTAAAAGAGCGTCCAGCTGTAGTTACAATTATGGGGCACGTTGACCATGGTAAAACAACTTTACTTGACTCTATCCGTAATTCAAAAGTAACTGCAGGCGAAGCAGGTGGAATTACTCAGCATATTGGTGCATACCAAGTTGAAGTAAATGACAAGAAGATTACATTCTTAGATACGCCTGGTCACGCGGCATTTACAACGATGCGTGCTCGTGGTGCGCAAGTAACGGATATTACAATCCTTGTTGTTGCAGCTGATGACGGTGTTATGCCACAAACAGTTGAAGCGATTAGCCATGCGAAAGCAGCTGGAGTACCAATTATTGTAGCTGTGAATAAAATGGATAAACCAGCGGCAAATCCTGATCGTGTAATGCAAGAATTAACAGAATATGAATTAGTTCCAGAAGCTTGGGGCGGAGATACAATTTTCGTACCAATTTCTGCAATTCAAGGTGAAGGAATTGACAACTTACTAGAAATGATTCTTCTTGTAAGTGAAGTAGAAGAATATAAAGCAAATCCAAACCGTTATGCAACTGGTACTGTAATCGAAGCACAGCTTGATAAAGGTAAAGGAACTATCGCGACATTACTTGTTCAAAACGGTACACTTCGAGTTGGAGATCCAATCGTTGTTGGTACTTCATTCGGACGTGTTCGTGCAATGGTAAGTGATATTGGTCGTCGTGTAAAAGTTGCTGGTCCATCAACTCCTGTTGAAATTACAGGTTTAAATGAAGTACCACAAGCGGGAGATCGTTTCATGGCATTCGCTGATGAGAAGAAAGCTCGTCAAATCGGTGAATCACGTGCACAAGAAGCGTTACTTGCTCAACGTGGTGAAAAATCTAAATTAAGCCTTGAAGATTTATTCCAACAAATCCAAGAAGGCGATGTAAAAGAAATTAACTTAATTGTGAAAGCAGACGTACAAGGTTCTGTAGAAGCAATGGCAGCGTCACTTCGTAAAATTGATGTTGAAGGTGTTAAAGTTAAAATTATCCATACAGGCGTAGGTGCGATTACAGAATCTGATGTTATTTTAGCTTCTGCATCTAATGCAATTGTAATTGGATTTAACGTACGCCCTGATGTGAATGCGAAGCGTACAGCTGAATTAGAGAATGTTGATGTTCGTTTACACCGTATTATCTATAAAGTAATCGAAGAAATCGAATCAGCAATGCAAGGTATGCTGGATCCAGAATTCGAAGAAAAAGTAATCGGTCAAGCGGAAGTACGCCAAACATTCAAAGTAACAAAAGTTGGAACAATCGCAGGTTGTTACGTAATTGACGGTAAAATTACACGTGATAGTGGCGTGCGTATTATCCGTGATGGCGTAGTAATTTTCGAAGGACAACTTGATACGTTAAAACGTTTCAAAGATGACGTAAAAGAAGTTGCACAAAACTATGAGTGTGGTATTACAATTGAGAGATATAATGATCTTAAAGAAGGGGACATCATTGAAGCGTACATTATGGAAGAAGTGAAGCGATGATTATCGCTTCACTCTCATTCGAGTGTATGATTTACGATGTGCATTCTTTAAAAGAGAAACGAGCAATTTTGCAACGGGTGCTAACTCGTGTGAAGCAGCGTTATAATGTAGCTGTTTCAGAAGTAGGGCATCAAGATGTATGGCAACGTACAGAAATTGCAATTGTTTCTGTATCCTCTAATCGTGTTATTTGTGAAAAAGAAATGAATCGTGTACTCGAGTACATCGATTCATTTCCTGAAATTGAACGTACAATAACACAATTGGAATGGTATTGAATGAGGTGAAGAGTTATGAAATTACGTGCAAACCGTGTAGGCGAGCAAATGAAAAAAGAATTAGGCGACATCATCAGTCGTAAAATTAAAGATCCACGTGTTGGATTTGTTACAGTAACAGATGTACAAGTGAGTGGAGATTTACAAATTGCTACAGTATATATTTCTGTTTTAGGTGATGAGGAACAGAAAGAAAGTACATTAAAAGGTTTAGCGAAGGCAAAAGGTTTCATTCGTTCAGAAATTGGCCAGCGTATTCGTCTTCGTAAAACACCGGAAATTTCCTTTGAGTTTGATGAGTCTATCGGATATGGTCATCGAATTGATACACTTTTACATCAAATTAATAAAGACGGTAAACGTGAAGAATAATGGATAGACATTTGTCTATCCATTTTTTCAATGCAAAATTAATTTTGGATAATTACTATGAAAGAATTATGATGAGGTGAACATATATGGAAGGTGTAGTATTATTACATAAGCCAAAAGGCATGACATCACATGATTGTGTATTTAAATTAAGAAAGATATTGCGTGAGAAACGAATTGGTCATACAGGAACATTAGATCCAGATGTAACAGGAGTATTACCTATTTGTGTAGGACGAGCAACGAAGATTGCACAATTTTTAACGAGTGAGACGAAAACATATGAAGGTGAAGTAACACTTGGATTTTCAACGACAACTGAAGATGCTTCTGGTGAAGTTGTTGAAACGAAAAATGTAGATCGTGTTATTACTCGTAAGGAAGTAGAAGGGGCTCTTGCTGCATTAACAGGTACGATTGAACAAATGCCTCCGATGTTTTCAGCTGTAAAAGTTAACGGAAAAAAACTATATGAATATGCAAGAGCAGGACAAGAAGTTGAACGTCCAGTTCGTACAATTACAATTCATGAATTTGTATTACTAGATGATCGTGAAGTGTTTGAGGGGGAAAATATTTCATTTCGTTTCCGTGTAACGTGTAGTAAAGGGACATATGTAAGAACATTAGCAGTAATGATTGGTGAAAAACTTGGTTTCCCATCACATATGTCTCACCTTGTAAGAACAGCTTCGGGTGAATTTTTATTAGAAGATTGCATATCATTTGAAGAAATTGAAGAAAACGTGCAAAATGGAACAGTAGAGTCTATCTTCATTTCAATTGATGAAGCATTAAGTAAGTTTCCAAAAATGGTTGTAGATGAAAAGCAAGCAGAGAAAATAAAGAATGGTATGTTCTTAAAAAATGAATTGCAAATAACGGCGCCATTTATAACAGTGTTTGATAAAAATAATCGCTGCCTTGCAATTTATGAGCACCATCCAAAACACCCTGGTATGCTAAAGCCGATGAAAGTACTTGTGAATAATCAAGAACTAAAGCTATAATGAATTATTGGAAGGATTATTACAGAAAAAGGTGAATTCAAGCGTGAAACTTATTCATTTAACTCATCCACATGAACAAAATAAATTAGAATTACCACCTACTGTAATGGCATTAGGATTTTTTGATGGCATTCATTTAGGACATCAATGTGTGATTCGAACTGCGAAACAAATAGCTGATGAACGAGGATATAAAAGTGCAGTTATGACATTTTATCCGCACCCATCTGTTGTTTTAGGAAAAAAGGAAGCGCATGCGGAGTATATTACACCAATGTGTGATAAAGAAAAAATAGTCGAAAACTTAGGGATCGATATATTATATGTTATTAAATTTGATGAATCGTTTGCAGGCTTATTGCCACAACAATTTGTAGATGATTATATTATTGGTTTGAATGTAAAGCATGTAGTAGCAGGGTTTGATTATTCATATGGACGTTTAGGAAAAGGAAAGATGGAGACTTTACCATTTCATGCAAGAGGGGAGTTTACACAGACTGTGATTGAAAAAGTTGAATTTCAAGAAGAGAAAGTAAGTTCTACAGCATTACGAAAGTTAATTCGAAATGGCGAAATGGAACAAATTCCATCTATTTTAGGTAGAGCATATACAGTAGGGGGAACGGTTGTACACGGTGATAAGCGTGGACGTCAAATTGGTTTTCCTACAGCTAATATAGGTTTAAGTGATGAGTATCTATTACCACCTGTAGGTGTTTATGCAGTGAGATTAAAAGTTCACGATGAATGGTACGATGGTGTATGTAATATTGGATATAAACCAACTTTTAAAGAAGATGAGCGTCAATTATCTATTGAAGTGCACTTATTTGAATTTAACAAAGACATATATGAACAAAATGTTACAGTAGAGTGGCATATGCGTATAAGAGAAGAAAAGAAATTCAATGGCATCGATGAGTTAGTTGAACAAATTGCAAAAGATAAGAAAACAGCACAAGAATATTTTGCGAACGAAAAGAATATACTTGCTTTTTCAAATGAAAAGTAGTATTCTATGTTATGTACTTTATGACAACCATTGCTTGGCATTGCGACTCACCGACGCTTGCTAGGTAATTGGGGGTTTAATTAATAGGAGGTGAAATAGGATGGCTTTAACACAAGAGCGTAAAAATGAAATCATTGCACAATTTAGAACTCATGAGACTGATACTGGTTCTCCAGAGGTTCAAATTGCTGTCCTAACGGAGCAAATTAACACTCTAAACGAGCACTTACGTACTCACAAGAAAGATCATCATTCACGTCGTGGTCTATTAAAGATGGTTGGTAAACGTCGTAACTTACTAACTTACCTTCGTAATAGCGATATCACACGTTACCGTGAATTAATCACAAAGCTTGGCTTACGTCGATAGTCAAAGAAGCGGGAATATTCCCGCTTTTTTGTTAGGTAAAAATATATCTTCTACCCTTTATAGCTTACTTCATTTTCGGTAATACTAGAGGTAGAATATTGTGATATACTATCCATTTACATAGAAGAATTGAATACTTTAAATTGAGAGGGGTACTTAAATGAGTCAAGAAAAGCAAGTCTTCTCGATAGATTTAGCTGGTCGCCAGCTAACAGTTGAAACAAGTCAGCTTGCGAAGCAAGCGAACGGAGCAGTATTAGTAAGATATGGCGATACAGCGGTTCTATCTACAGCAACTGCATCAAAAGAACCAAAAAATGTAGATTTCTTCCCACTTACAGTAAACTATGAAGAGCGTTTATATGCAGTCGGGAAAATTCCTGGCGGTTTCATTAAACGTGAAGGTCGTCCGAGTGAAAAAGCAATTTTGGCAAGTCGTTTAATCGACCGCCCAATTCGTCCACTTTTCGCAGATGGTTTCCGTAACGAAGTACAAGTTGTCAGCATAGTAATGAGTGTTGATCAAGATTGTTCTTCTGAAATGGCAGCTATGCTTGGTTCTTCATTAGCGTTATCGATTTCAGATATTCCATTTGAAGGCCCAATCGCGGGTGCAACAGTTGGTCGTATTAACGGCGAATTCGTTATTAATCCAACAGTAGAACAGCAAGAACAAAGTGATATTCACCTTGTTGTGGCTGGTACGAAAGATGCAATTAATATGGTTGAAGCAGGAGCAGATCAAGTGCCTGAAGAAACAATGTTAGAAGCAATTATGTTTGGACATGACGAAATTAAACGTCTAATTGCATTCCAAGAAGAGATTGTACAAGCTGTAGGTAAAGAGAAATCAGAAGTGAAACTGTATGAAGTTGACGCTGATCTTAATCAAGCT
Source organism: Bacillus sp. FSL M8-0063 (assembly GCF_038005545.1). Classification (NCBI taxonomy): domain Bacteria; kingdom Bacillati; phylum Bacillota; class Bacilli; order Caryophanales; family Bacillaceae; genus Bacillus; species Bacillus sp. FSL M8-0063. Next base: position 3,367,043 of record NZ_JBBOTJ010000001.1, on the reverse strand, counting down.
GTACGTGAAATGTCTGAGAAGGATATGCATTCTGCAATTCAAGTACATGAGAAACATGCACGTGAAGATGCAATTAACGAAGTGAAAAAGCGTGTAATTGAGCATTACGAAGCGCAGGAAGCTGACGCTGATACATTAGGACAAGTAAGTGAGATTTTATATAAAATTGTAAAAGAAGAAGTACGTCGTCTTATTACAGTTGAAAAAATCCGCCCAGATGGCCGTAAAGGTGACGAAATCCGTCCATTAGCATCAGAGGTTGGCATTTTATCTCGTACACACGGTTCTGGTCTGTTCACACGTGGACAAACACAAGCATTAAGTATTTGTACATTAGGTGCATTAGGCGATGTGCAAATTTTAGATGGTCTTGGTGTAGAGGAATCAAAACGCTTTATGCACCATTACAATTTCCCATCATTTAGTGTTGGTGAAACAAGACCGATGCGTGGACCAGGTCGTCGTGAAATTGGTCACGGTGCACTAGGAGAACGTGCTCTTGAGCCTGTAATTCCATCTGAAAAAGATTTCCCATATACAGTACGTCTTGTATCTGAAGTTTTAGAATCAAATGGTTCTACTTCACAAGCAAGTATTTGTGGTAGTACTTTAGCAATGATGGATGCTGGTGTTCCACTTAAAGCTCCAGTTGCAGGTATTGCAATGGGCCTAGTTAAAACTGGTGAGCATTACACAATTTTATCTGATATTCAAGGTATGGAAGATCATTTAGGTGATATGGACTTTAAAGTAGCAGGTACAGCAAAAGGTGTAACTGCACTTCAAATGGACATTAAAATCGATGGTCTATCTCGTGAAATTTTAGAAGAGGCATTACAACAAGCGAAAGTCGGTCGTGTGCACATTCTAAATCATATGTTATCTGTTATTGCAGAGCCACGTACTGAATTATCAGCTTACGCTCCAAAGATTATTACAATGACAATTAACCCAGATAAAATCCGTGACGTTATTGGGCCGAGCGGTAAACAAATCAATAAAATTATTGAAGAAACTGGCGTTAAAATTGACATCGAGCAAGATGGTACAGTATTCATTTCTTCAATAAATCAAGAAATGAATGACAAAGCTAAGAAAATTATCGAAGATATCGTTCGCGAAGTACAAGTAGGTGAAATCTACGAAGGAAAAGTGAAACGTGTTGAGAAATTCGGTGCTTTCGTTGAATTATTCAGCGGTAAAGACGGATTAGTTCACATTTCTGAACTTGCACTTGAGCGTGTAGGTAAAGTAGAAGACGTTGTAAAAATCGGTGATGTAATTACAGTTAAAGTTATCGAGATTGACAAGCAAGGTCGCGTGAATCTATCTAGAAAAGTATTGCTAAAAGAAGAGCAAGAAAAAGAAGCTGCTAAAGAAGAAAACAAACAAGAGCAGCAATAAGTAAAAGCCAGTTAAACTGGCTTTTTTTGTTATGTAAAAAATATGATTTACATATATTTTTATGTCAGTATAGGTATAGTTTTCATTATAACGCTCAAATTAACAAAGATAAGAAGAAAAAAGGTTTTTATATAGTTAATGGGAGGGTTTATATGAAAGCTCGTATATTGGCATACATATGTATAGTTTTTTTATATGTCAGTGTAGGCTCTTATTCCGTTTTTGCACAGGATAACTTGTATGAAGAAATTCAAAAACATGCAAAACAATATGAGATTGCACCTCAAAATGCGATGATTGATAAAATATGGAAAGCAACACCAGGATATAATGGAAGACAAGTTGATATCGAAGCATCCTATAATAATATGAAGAAGCTAAAGAAATTTGATCAAAAAAATCTTGAATTCAAGGAAGTATCACCGGGTGTCCACTTAAAAGATTTATCACCAGCTCCAATTTATAGGGGACATCCAAATAAAAAGATGGTGGGATTAACAATAAATGTGGCATGGGGAAACGAGTATTTGCCACGTATATTAGAGATATTGAAAAAACATGATGTGAAGGCGACTTTCTTTTTAGAAGGACGCTGGGTGAAAGAAAATTTACGATTTGCAAAAATGATTGTCGATGCAAATCAAGAAGTCGGAAATCATTCTTACACACACCCTAATATGAAAACGTTATCTTCTGATGAAATACGAGATCAGTTACAAAAAACAAATCGAATGATCGAAGCAGCTACGAATCAAAAGGTGAGATGGTTTGCTCCGCCGAGTGGAAGTTTTCGGGATGAAGTCGTGAAAATTGCTGATGATTTCCAAATGGGAACGATTATGTGGACTGTCGATACAATTGATTGGAAGCGACCTGATCCAGATGTACTATTGCAGAGAGTAATGAGAAAAATACATCCAGGTGCTATCGTATTAATGCATCCAACTTCATCAACAACAGAAGCATTAGATACAATGATTACAAAATTGAAGGAACAAGGATATAAAGTAGGGAATATAACAGAATTACTGGATGAAAAACGTGTGGATTAAATACATTTGCATGACATTCATCCTTAAACTTGTTATCATTAAATAATAGCACTTATTTAGAGAAACTGGCAGTAGGAGGAAAGTTTTTGATTAAAAAATATACTTGTAAAAATGGTGTAAGAATAGTTATGGAGAATATACCAACCGTAAGATCGGTTGCGATTGGTATTTGGATCCATGCGGGATCAAGAAATGAAAATGAAAAAAATAATGGGGTTTCCCACTTTTTAGAGCATATGTTCTTTAAAGGAACGGAAACACGTAGTGCACGCGAAATTGCAGAATCATTTGATAGCATTGGTGGGCAAGTGAATGCTTTTACTTCAAAAGAATACACTTGTTACTATGCAAAAGTGCTAGATGAGCATGCTAAATATGCTTTAGATGTATTAGCAGATATGTTCTTTAATTCAACATTTGATGAGGAAGAACTGAAAAAAGAGAAGAATGTCGTATGTGAAGAAATTAAAATGTACGAAGATGCTCCAGATGATATTGTGCATGATATGTTAACGAAAGCAACATATGAAACGCATCCGCTTGGATATCCTATTTTAGGAACTGAAGAAACGCTTGATACGTTTACAGGTGATACGCTACGCCAATATATAAAAGATCATTACACACCTGAAAATGTCGTTGTTTCAGTTGCAGGAAATATTGATGAAGCCTTTTTACAAACGGTAGAGCAATATTTCGGTAGTTATGAAGGAACAACAAACCGTGAACAAGTACATAGCCCAATTTTCCATTTTAATAAAGTAGCACGTAAAAAGGAAACAGAACAAGCTCATTTATGTTTAGGATATAAAGGCTTACAAATGGGACACGAAGATATTTATAACTTAATTGTATTAAATAACGTTTTAGGCGGTAGTATGAGTAGCCGTTTATTCCAAGAAGTACGTGAGCAACGCGGGTTAGCCTACTCAGTATTTTCTTACCATTCTTCTTATGAAGATACAGGTATGTTAACGCTGTATGGTGGAACAGGTAGCCAACAATTAGATACACTGTATGAAACAATGCAAGAAACATTAGACACATTGAAAAATACAGGTATTACAGAAAAAGAGCTTATTAATAGTAAAGAGCAATTAAAAGGAAACTTAATGTTAAGTTTAGAAAGTACGAATAGCCGTATGAGCCGTAATGGTAAAAATGAATTGCTACTTCGTAAGCATCGTTCACTTGATGAGATTATTGAAAGTGTAAACACAGTAACAAAAGAAAATGTTGATGAGTTAATTCGTAACATGTTTACAGATGAATTCTCTGCAGCATTAATTAGTCCAGATGGAAAACTTCCAAAAGGAATAAAACTATAATTGCTTTATATGAAGTATGTAAAAATAACCGTATCTCTTTTAAATGAGATACGGTTATTTTTTTTGGATATACAGAATAGGTACTAATTATGGATAACTTAAATTCACAATTTCGGTAGGGGGAGAGTGTATGCGTTTAAGCGAATTAAGTGGTAAAGAGATCGTAAATTTAGAAAGTGCCGAGAAAATGGGGGTTTTAGGATATGTGGATTTAGAGATTGATGAGAAGGATGGCCAAATACAGGCTCTTATCATACCTGCTGGAAAATGGGGAGGTTTTAAAAAGGAACCACAAGAAATAAGAGTAGGGTGGAGCCAAATTAAAAAAGTGGGGTATGATATGATCCTTTGTGATATTACGGATCGTTCAAATTCGAAGTGAAAGATGGCCATTTTGGTCATCTTTTTTTGTTCATTTCCCTTTGATTATTAGCTCACATGAATTGAGCTTTTACCGGCAATCAATTTCTCGCATAATGTCCTCTAATATGCCGAATTTTCAGACGGTTGTCTTACTGCATACAAATAGCAGGATAAATCATACGTGCTTTTTGTTTTTCAATCACCTAAAACTCGTACATTACATAAGATGTGGAGGAAAAAGAAAAAGTAGGCACTTTTCTTATAAATGACAGAAAAAGAAGGTGAATTAGGGAATGTTGACTGAGATGCATATTGCTGTCATAGGAGGAGATGCAAGACAGCTAGAAGTAATTCGCAAGCTAGTTGAATTGGATGCGAAACTTTCATTGATAGGGTTTGATCAGTTAGATCATGGCTTCACAGGGGCAGCAAAAGAAAGTATACAAAATTTAGATTTCACTTCTGTAGATGCAATTATTTTGCCAGTTGCAGGTACAAATGCCAAGGGAGAAGTAGATACTATTTTTTCAAACGAAAAAGTTTCAATAACGAAAGAACAAATTGAAAATACACCAGAACACTTTACTATATATTCAGGTATTGGTACGCCTTACTTGGAAAATCTCGTATCTACTACAAACCGCAAACTTGTTAAATTATTTGATCGTGATGATGTGGCAATCTACAATTCTATTCCAACTGTAGAAGGTACATTAATGATGGTAATTCAACATACCGACTATACAATTCATGGTTCCAATGTAATGGTTTTAGGATTTGGTAGAACAGGGATGAGTGTTGCCAGAGCATTTCAATCATTAGGGGCCCATGTCAAAGTTGGAGCAAGACGATCGGAACATATTGCACGTATTACAGAAATGATGTTTTCTCCTTTTCATATGCAAAACATTGAGAAAGAAGTAGGAAATATCGATATTGTCATTAATACAATTCCGCATCTCGTCGTGACAGCGAATGTCATTTCAAAAATGCCAGCTCATACGTTAGTAATTGATTTAGCTTCTAAACCAGGCGGTACCGACTTTAGATATGCGGAAAAAAGAGGAGTCAAAGCGCTGTTAGCACCTGGATTACCTGGTATTGTTGCTCCAAAAACAGCAGGACAAATTTTAGCGAACGTTCTTTCTCAGTTACTAGCAGAAGACGTAATAGCAAGAAAGGAGAATGGGGAATGAATTTAAAAGGGAAAAGAATAGGGTTTGGTTTTACGGGTTCACATTGTACGTACGAAGAAGTAATGCCTCATTTAGAAAAATTAATTGCTGAGGGAGCAGAAGTACGCCCCGTTGTTTCTTACACTGTTCAATCAACAAATACGAGATTTGGCGAAGGAGCAGAGTGGATTAAAAAGATTGAAGAAGTAACAGGTTTTAAAGCGATTAATTCCATCGTTGGTGCAGAACCACTAGGACCTAAAATTCCACTAGATTGTATGGTGATTGCGCCACTAACAGGAAATTCTATGAGTAAATTTGCAAATGCAATGACAGACTCTCCAGTATTAATGGCAGCAAAAGCGACGCTAAGAAATGGCAAGCCTGTCGTATTGGCTGTTTCGACGAATGATGCTTTAGGGCTGAATGGCGTCAACCTCATGCGCCTAATGGCAACAAAAAACATCTACTTCGTCCCATTCGGTCAAGATGCACCAGAGAAAAAACCGAACTCAATGGTAGCTCGTATGGAGCTGCTTGAAGATACAGTATTAGAAGCGCTGCAAGGAAAGCAATTGCAACCGGTTGTCGTAGAAAAATTCAGATATATGAATTAAAAAACGAAAAAAAACGGACAATTTTTGATGAAACCATCATTCTTACTGTAGAATATGATAAAATTAACGTTATTAAGATTAGAAGGGGTATTGTATACTCCTTCTGATTCTAAGTTATAGAAGGATTGGTATCTAGAAAGGGGCATAGTGATGGAAAAGCAAAAAACTTTTCATGTCGCTGTAGTTGGAGCAACCGGCGCAGTTGGTGAACAAATGTTAAATACTTTAGAGAAACGAGAATTTCCAATCGGGAAGTTAACGTTACTTTCATCTAAACGATCTGCAGGTAAGAAACTTGTATTTAAAGGCGAAGAATTTACAGTTCAAGAGGCAACTCCTGAAAGTTTTGAAGGAGTAGATATCGCACTATTTAGTGCTGGTGGATCTGTATCAAAACAATTAGCGCCAGAAGCAGCAAAGCGCGGTGCGATTGTTGTTGATAATACAAGTGCATTCCGTATGACAGAAAACGTGCCACTTGTTGTACCTGAAGTAAATGAAAACGACTTAAAAGAACATAATGGTATTATTGCAAATCCAAACTGTTCTACAATTCAAATGGTAGTAGCTCTTGAGCCAGTTCGTCAGCAATATGGTTTAAAACGAGTAATCGTTTCCACATATCAAGCTGTATCAGGTGCTGGTGCGGCAGCGATTGAAGAACTTCATGAACAATCACAAGCAATCTTAAATGGTGAAGAAGTGAAGGCAAATGTTTTACCTGTATCAGGTGATAAAAAGCATTTCCAAATTGCTTTCAACGCGATTCCACAGATTGATAAATTCCAAGATAATGGATTTACGTTTGAAGAAATGAAAATGATTAATGAAACGAAAAAAATTATGCATATGCCTGAATTAGAAGTAGCGGCAACATGTGTACGTTTACCAGTTGTATCAGGTCACTCTGAGTCTGTTTACATCGAAGTAGAAAAAGAAGGTGTAACAGTAGAAGAATTCAAGAGCTTACTTGCAAATGCGGAAGGTATTGTTCTACAAGATAATCCAGAAGAGCAGTTATATCCAATGCCAGCTACTGCAGTAGGTAAAAACGAAGTATTCGTTGGAAGAATCCGTAAAGATTTAAATAATGATAAAGGATTCCATCTTTGGGTCGTATCTGATAACTTATTAAAAGGCGCTGCATGGAATTCTGTTCAAATTGCAGAGCGCTTAGTAAAATTACAATTAGTGTAAACGGCTAAGAGAAGGTGCAAAATATGAAAATTATTGTTCAAAAATTTGGTGGCACATCCGTACGTGATAAAAATGGACGTAAGCATGCGCTTCATCATATAAAAAAATCGCTAGATGCGGGTTATAAAGTAGTTACTGTCGTATCTGCTATGGGCCGTAAAGGTGAACCATATGCAACTGATACTTTGTTAAGTCTTGTAAATCAAGAGGAATCTCGCATTTCTAATCGTGAGCAAGATTTATTATTATCATGCGGAGAATTAATCTCAGCAATCGTCTTTTCTAACATGTTAAATGAGAACGGTATAAAAGCAGCGGCATTAAATGGTGCACAAGCTGGTTTTGTAACAAATGAGGATTTTACGAATGCTAAGATTATTGAAATGAATTGCGATCGTGTACATGAAGAGTTAGAAAATGTAGATGTAATCGTCGTTACAGGATTCCAAGGACAAACGAAAAAAGGTGATACGACAACACTTGGACGCGGAGGTAGCGATACTTCAGCTTCTGCATTAGGTGTTGCGCTTCATGCTGAATTTATTGATATCTTTACAGATGTAGAAGGTGTTATGACTGCGGATCCTCGCATTGTAAAAGATGCACGTCATCTTCAAACGGTAACATACAATGAAATTTGTAACATGGCATATCAAGGTGCAAAAGTCGTTCATCCACGTGCAGTTGAAATTGCGATGCATGCCAAAGTACCACTTCGTGTACGTTCTACGTATTCTGATAGTGAAGGTACGCTTATTTCAGCATCGGACGGTGCTACAAAAGGCCGTGATGTAGAAGAACGTCCTGTTACAGGTATCGCTCATGTATCAAATGTGACGCAAATTAAAGTGCTGGCAAAAGAAACAGCATATGATTTACAACAGCATGTGTTTAAAGAAATGGCGAATGAAGGAATCAGTGTCGATTTAATTAACATTTCACCTACTGGGGTAGCTTATACGGTGAGTGATAATGTATCAAGTCGTGCAGTTGAATTATTAAGAAACCTTGGATATGAGCCAATTGTGACAGAGCATTGTGCAAAAGTATCTATTGTAGGAGCTGGAATGGCAGGATACCCAGGGGTTACTGCGAAAATCGTTACAGCTTTAGCGGAAAAAGGTATTCAAATTTTGCAATCGGCAGATAGCCATACGACAATTTGGGTTCTTGTAAAAGAAACTGATTTAGTGGAGGCTGTAAATGCATTACATAGTGCGTTTGAGCTTTCAAAAGAAAAGCAACTGGAACAATAAGGAGTGAGACCATGATAGATTTTGGGACAATTGCAACTGCGATGGTAACTCCGTTTGATAAAAACGGAAATATCGATTTTGCGAAGACAACGAAATTGGTAAATTATTTAATAGATAACGGTACAACAGCAATCGTGGTAGGAGGAACGACAGGAGAATCTCCTACATTAACTTCAGAAGAAAAAGTAGCGTTATATCGCCATGTCGTATCTGTTGTCGATAAAAGGGTGCCCGTAATCGCTGGAACAGGTAGTAATAATACGCATGCTTCTATTGACTTAACTAAAAAGGCAACAGAGGTTGGTGTTGATGCAGTAATGCTAGTAGCACCGTATTATAACAAACCGAGTCAAGAAGGAATGTATCAGCACTTTAAAGCAATTGCTGAAAGCACGCCGCTTCCGGTTATGCTATATAACGTTCCAGGACGATCTATTGTACAAATCTCCGTTGATACAGTTGTTCGTTTATCAGAAATAGAAAACATTGTTGCGATTAAAGATGCAGGCGGCGATGTGTTAACAATGACAGAAATCATTGAAAAAACAGCGGACGACTTTGCAGTATACAGCGGTGATGATGGTTTAACGTTACCAGCTATGGCAGTTGGAGCGAAAGGTATCGTTTCTGTAGCATCTCATGTTATCGGAAGTGAAATGCAAGAAATGATTGCAGCATTCCAAGCAGGAGAATTTAAAAAGGCGCAAAAATTACATCAATTACTTGTAAGAGTAACGGATTCATTATTTATGGCGCCAAGCCCAACGCCAGTAAAAACAGCGTTACAAATGGTTGGATTAGATGTAGGTTCTGTACGTTTACCGCTTCTTCCATTAACAGAAGAAGAAAGAGTAACGTTACAATCTGTTATGCAATCTATCCCTCGTTAATAAAAAATGACCTAGTGTAGAACTAGGTTATTTTTTTATGTTATGAAAATCTTCGCCTCTCGTTTCTCACCTACATGTGTTCTTATAAGATCATATTATGCCACTTGTTTAACCGCTTCTTCATTATGTGTTGCAACATGTATAAGAAAATAATCGTACACCTTTAAATGAATCAAAAAATCATAGTTATTATAGGATAAACATTTGTATAAACGTAATAAAATATCGATTCTGTTTTTTAGAGGGATTGTCTCAAATATGACGTGATTCATAAAAAAGATTCATTTTATAAGTGTTTTTGTTCGATTCTAGAAAAATAAGTCTTGAAAATCCATATTATGAAATTAATTTAGCGTATGTATGGTTATTTCTTCAAAATAATATGGAGTATAAAATCGGAGTAAATATAAAGGAAATACGTTCGATATTTTTGTTGTAATTCCGTTCTTTTACTTCTTCTTTCGCACGATTTAACTTGTGTTCTATTTCTTGTATCAGGTATAATATGGCTAAGTAGCTTAGTACGGGTATGCTTAGCAAAATTGGTAAAAATTATAATTTGATTACATTTTCATATCATATCGAATAAGATATTTGATTTATATAATGAAAGAGAGGTGAAACCTGGTTTAAAAAATAAACAAGGACATGATATCGCATAACGGTAAGGACATTCGTCTTGGACGGTGAATATATGGTGGTTGTAGAGTTTCCCCTGGTGTCTCTGCAATTTTAGTGAAATCAGTGTTTGAAAGATTTTTAAACCAGGCAACAACATGAAGAGAAAAGAGAATGAGTCTGTTAAAGTATTTGCTCTTGGTGGAGTAGGTGAAATCGGGAAAAACATGTACTGTGTTGAAATTGATTCTGAAATCTTTATTGTAGATGCAGGGTTAATGTTCCCAGGAGATGAAATGTTTGGAATTGATATCGTTATTCCTGATATTACATATTTAGTGGAAAACCAAGAGCGAGTAAAAGGTTTATTTATTACTCACGGTCATGAAGATCATATTGGTGGAATTGTTTACGTACTTCGTAAATTATCAATTCCAGTGTATGCAACGAAATTAACAGTAGGACTTATACAAGAAAAACTTGGCGAAGCGGGTATGTTAGGCCGTGTAGACTTAAAAACAATCGATTCAAATTCAACAGTAGAGTTTAATACTACAACGGTGTCATTCTTTGGAACGACACATAGTATTCCAGATTCTGTTGGTGTTTGTTTCCATACATCAAAAGGTGCTATCGTATATACGGGAGACTTTAAATTCGATCAAACTCCAATTGGAAATAGTGGAGCAGACCTTGGAAAAATGGCACAAATCGGAAATGAAGGCGTACTGTGCTTATTATCTGATAGTACAAATGCTGAGCGTCCAGGCTATACAGGTTCTGAAAAAGAAGTTGGTGTAGAAATTTCTAAAGTGTTCTACGGCGCAGAAGGACGTATTATCGTTGCTTCATTTGCATCGAATGTACATCGTATTCAACAAGTATTTGATGCAGCTGCTGAAACAGGACGAAAAGTAGCGGTTGTAGGACGTAGTATGGTGAAAGTGGTAGATATCGCAAGACGTCTTGGTTATTTAGATGTTCCAGAAGGTATGGTTATTTCACTACAAGAAGTAGACAATTTCCCAGAGAAAAAGGTAGCTATTTTAACGACAGGTAGCCAAGGTGAACCGATGGCAGCCCTTTCTAGAATGGCGAAGCAAGCTCATAAACAAATTTCAATTCGTAAAGGTGATACGGTTATTATTGCGGCTTCTCCAATTCCGGGTAATGAAATATCTGTATCGAAAATTATTGACTTGTTATTTAGAGCTGGAGCTGATGTTATTTATTACGGTGAAAGAAAAGTTCACGTTTCAGGTCACGGTAGCCAAGAAGAATTAAAATTAATGTTAAATTTAATGAAACCTAAGTATTTTGTACCCGTACATGGTGAGTTCCGTATGCAAAAAGCACATGCATATTTAGCTGAAGATGTAGGTATTGCAAGAGAGAATATCTTTATCGTAGAAAAAGGCGATGTGATTGCTTTTGGTGACGATGAAGCAAACTTAGTTGGCAAAGTACAAGCTGGTAATGTGTTAATTGATGGATTAGGTGTAGGTGACGTTGGTAATATCGTTCTTCGAGATAGAAAAATGTTATCTCAAGATGGAATATTAGTAGTTGTTGTAACACTTGGTAAAGATGAAAAGAAAATTATCTCTGGTCCAGAAATCATTTCACGTGGTTTTGTGTATGTTCGTGAATCAGAAGCGTTAATTGACCGCTCTACAGAGATTGTACGTATGATTGTTGAGCAATCGATTAAAGAGTATTCAATTGAATGGTCTATGTTAAAACAAAATATTCGTGAATTATTAGGGCAGTTCTTGTACGAAGAGACAAAGAGAAAACCTATGATTTTACCGATTATTATGGAAGTATAAAAAAGATCACCTTTACGGGTGATCTTTTTTTCTTTTTAAACTCTATCGAATGAAATTTTTAACTTAAGAAATAATAGTTATATACGAGTGAAAGGGGATGCGATATGACAGAACGTGATCGTTATACAAATGAAGGGAAAGAGGCTGAGCCGAAAGAAACTGGGAAAGAAGCCTCGATAGTGGAAAAAATTCAACAGCTAGGGCAAACGAATGTACCACAAATGAATGAATCGAGTATTCATTGTTTAACAATCATTGGGCAGGTGGAAGGTCATGTTCAGTTGCCGCCGCAAAATAAAACAACAAAATATGAGCATATTATTCCGCAAATTGTTGCGATAGAACAAAATCCGAAAATTGAAGGTTTGCTTTTAATATTAAACACGGTCGGAGGTGACGTTGAAGCAGGTTTAGCAATTTCTGAGATGGTAGCTTCGCTTTCAAAGCCAACGGTATCACTTGTTCTGGGCGGCGGGCATTCTATCGGTGTACCAATCGCCGTCTCTACGGATTATTCATTTATTGCGGAAACTGCGACGATGACAATTCATCCCATTCGTCTAACAGGTCTTGTTATAGGTGTGCCACAAACATTTGAGTATTTAGATAAAATGCAAGAAAGAGTCATTCGATTTGTGACGAAGCATTCGAAAGTAACCGAAGATCGTTTTAAAGAACTTATGTTTGCGAAAGGGAATTTGACGCGAGATATTGGGACGAATGTAATTGGTGGCGATGCAGTGAAATATGGTCTTATAGATGATGTCGGTGGTATTGGGAATGCGATTCGAAAGCTGAATGAATTAATAGATGCTCGCATGGATGATAGTGCAGAAGGGACAATGTTACAATGATTTTATACACAATTATGCCAGAGCAACTTGTATATCCAACTGATTATTCGCAATGTGAAAGCCAAAAAGTTGTAAATATAAACGGTGTTGAATTAATGGTTTCTGAAGAAGAACATGGGTGTTATTCTATTGTACGTGTGTTAAGTACGGATCCGCTACACTACTTAGAGTTTGAGCCCGGCCAAAAAATAACCTTTTAGCAAAAAGAAGGATTTTGTTTAGAAGCTATGGTATAATATAAAAAACAAGACGGTTGAGCAGCCATGAGAGGGCTGCTTTCTTCTGTTTATTTAACAATTTACAAGAAGTGTAAAAATAGAAGATATAAGACCTGAAAAAATAGAGAAAACAGACATGTAAGTAAAGCTTTTTTAAGGAAGCCCTGCTTACATGTAGAACACGAGGTGAAGAAATGGCAAAACAAAAGCAAAGAGGGACGAAGGCAAAAGCAAGACGCACGATAAAGCCAACTTTGTATTATGAAATCGTCGGTTTAACTCTTTTTGCACTTTCAATCATTACGATTTTACAGCTAGGTGTTGTAGGGAAATCGTTTGTGTTATTTTTTCGCTTCTTCTTTGGTGAGTGGTACATAATTGGTGTGTTAGGTGTAATAGCTTTATCGGTTTCGTTTGTTATCAAACGTGGATGGCCGAACCTTTTAAATAAACGGTTAATCGGTTTTTATTTAATAGTATTGGCGATATTAATGTTTAGTCATATTACATTATTTAACCTTCTTACGAAAGATGGAGCAGTGCAAAATACTTCTGTTATTGTGAGCACGAAAGATAACTTCTTTCTTGAAATGAAAAAGGGGCCGGATAGCGTTCATTTAGGCGGTGGTATGTTTGGTGCCCTTATGTTCGCGACGTGTTACTTCTTATTTGACGAAGTAGGAGCTTATATCATTGGTATTATTTTAGTGATTCTCGGTATACTTTGTATAACAAATAAGCATATCGGAGAAGTACTTGCCCCTGTAGGAAGAATCCTTAGAAGTCAATTTGAAGTAATGCAAGGGGATTATAAAGATTGGAGATCCAAAAGGACGGCTGAACAAACAGAAAAGAAAAAAACAACGAGAAGCACAAGGAGCAAACGTGCTGCAGAACAAGAAGAGATTATTGAGCCGATGGAAGAAATTTCAATTGACCCTCCCATTATTTCAAATTTCACTGAGAATTATCCTGTAAATGAAGAAGAGAATAAACGAATTAGCGAAGAACAGGAAGCAGAGTTAATAACTTCACCGTCTATTGAAGAGGCTCCGCCTGTTGAAGAATCTAAGAAAAAGCGTGGAGAAAAGATTGTAGAATCTTTAGAGGCGGAAACAAGTGCCCCGCCAATGCAATTTTCAAATGTAGAAAATAAAGATTACAAGCTTCCTGCACTTGATATATTGAAATTTCCTAAGAATAAGCAAGTTACAAATGAAAATGCAGAAATTTATGAGAATGCTCGTAAATTAGAACGTACATTCCAAAGCTTTGGAGTGAAAGCGAAAGTAACAAAAGTACATAGAGGTCCTGCAGTTACAAAATATGAAGTATATCCTGATATGGGAGTAAAGGTAAGCAAAATCGTTAGTTTAAGTGATGATTTAGCACTTGCTTTAGCTGCGAAAGACATTCGTATTGAAGCACCTATTCCCGGGAAATCAGCTGTAGGGATTGAAGTTCCGAACTCAGAAGTTTCTATGGTAACGCTTAGAGAAGTTCTTGATTCTAAGGCTAATAATCATCCGGAAGAGAAGTTGTTAATTGGTCTTGGACGAGATATTACAGGTGAAGCTGTATTAGCGCGTTTAAATAAAATGCCCCATTTACTAGTAGCTGGTGCGACAGGTAGCGGGAAAAGTGTATGTATTAATGGTATTATTGTTAGTATTTTAATGCGTGCAAAACCACATGAAGTAAAATTAATGATGATTGATCCGAAAATGGTAGAGTTAAATGTATATAACGGTGTTCCGCATTTATTAACACCAGTTGTAACTGATCCGAAAAAAGCATCACAAGCTTTGAAAAAAGTCGTGAGTGAAATGGAACGACGTTATGAATTATTTGCTCATAGTGGCACGCGTAACATTGAAGGATATAATGATCATATTAAAGAACATAATAGTCAATCAGAAGCGAAACAACCGGAATTACCTTATATTGTAGTAATAGTGGACGAGTTAGCTGATTTAATGATGGTTGCTTCATCAGATGTAGAGGATGCGATTATGCGTTTAGCACAAATGGCTCGTGCGGCTGGTATTCATTTAATTATTGCGACGCAGCGTCCATCGGTTGATGTTATTACGGGAGTTATTAAAGCGAATATTCCATCACGTATTGCATTCGCGGTATCTTCTCAAACGGACTCTCGTACAATTCTTGACGGTGGTGGTGCAGAGAAACTGCTAGGTCGTGGAGATATGCTGTTTATACCAATTGGTGCATCGAAGCCTGTACGTGTACAAGGTGCATTTTTATCTGATGATGAAGTTGAGAGAGTTGTAGAGTATGTTATTGGTCAGCAAAAAGCGCAATATCAAGAAGATATGATTCCACAAGATGTTCCTGATACGAAGCAGGAAGTAGAAGATGAATTATATGATGAAGCAGTTCAGCTTGTAGTGGAAATGCAAACAGCATCTGTTTCTATGTTGCAACGTAGGTTTAGAGTAGGTTATACGCGAGCTGCCCGTTTAATTGATGCAATGGAAATGAATGGTGTAGTAGGTCCGTATGAAGGTAGTAAACCACGAGAAGTGCTCATTAATGATGTACAAGAAAAAAGTTCATAAAAAAAGCCTAATTGTTTTTACAATTAGGCTTTTTTATATGCTAGTTTTGTTATATACTATATTCAGCGATAAAGAAAGGGCTTACATTTAAAGCGATTCTTTAGAATACGAATACTTTGATTATGTTTTTAATGAATGTTCGATATTTAATGTAGAAAAATGTTAAATTTTGTTGACACGTATGGGAGCAAGTGGTAAGATTACTTCGAAAAGAATCACTGCCTCATATAATCTTGGAGATAAGGTCCATAAGTTTCTACCCGGCAACCATGAATTGCTGGACTATGAGGGGAAAAGTGTGTAACAAAGGATGTAAGAGATCTTTGTGCCGAACTTTTTCTCGAAATGAGGAATGTTTATGGTGCAAAGTTTTTTTTATGCAGTAAAGAGTGAAAATTTCATCTTAAAAAATTATTAATATTTATTCGACAATTATGCTTATTTTTAGTATTTAGTAATTTTATTATGTTGTAAGTTGAAAAAAGAGAAAAGAAGTCTTACATCAGAGGTCGAATAATTGAAATGCGGGGGAGTCTTATGTCAGTAAAATCCGATAGTCGTCACCTATATTTACGGGTGATTGATCACATTAAAGAAAAAATTAAAGATGGAGCTTACAAAGAAAGACAGAAGTTACCATCAGAGTTTGATTTAGCGAAAGAACTTGGTGTAAGTAGGGCGACTTTAAGGGAAGCACTGCGTATTTTAGAAGAAGAAAATGTTGTCATTCGTAGACATGGTGTAGGAACATTTGTAAATGCAAAGCCGTTATTTTCTTCTGGGATTGAACAACTTTCTAGTATTACAGATATGATTTCTAGTGTGGGGAAAACACCAGGAACTATCTTTTTATCATCATCTACAACAAGTTTAACAGAAGAAGAAAAAGAGAAGTTTAATAGTGAAGATGGTTTTAATGCAGTAATGATTGAGCGTGTGCGTACAGCAGATGGGGAACCTGTTGTATATTGTATCGATAAACTTGCAAAAGAAATATTGCCAGATTTATCGGGATACAACGAAGAATCATTGCTTACAGTGATACATAACAACACGCACAAACGTATCACATACGCAGTTGCTCACATTGAGCCAATTGGCTATCATCCGAAAATTTCACCGATTTTAGAATGTGAACCGGAAACGGCACTGCTAGTTTTAAAACAAATGCACTATGATCAAAATGATGAGCCAATCTTATATTCTCTCAATTACTTTAGAGCTGATAAGTTTAGCTTCCACGTATTAAGAAAACGTATGTAGGTAAGTTCCTTTTTGGGGAGGTGACAGCAAGAAGTTAGGGACAGCAGCGTATAAAAAATAGACAAATCATTTTAGGAGGGGTTTCTAGTATGAAGAAAAAAACAGGTCTTTTATTATCATTAACATTAGCAGCAAGCGCGGTTTTAGGTGCATGTGGTAACTCGGATAAGGCGAGCAGTGACAAGAAAGAAGATAAAGAATTCAAAGTTGGTATGGTAACGGATGTTGGGGGCGTTGATGATAAATCATTCAACCAATCTTCTTGGGAAGGTTTGAAAAAGTTTGGTAAAGATAATGGATTAAAGGAAAAAACAAATTATCGTTACCTACAGTCTGAAAAAGAAGCAGATTATATTCCGAACTTAAAGAAATTTTCAAAAGATAAGTATGATTTATCTTTCGGAATCGGTTATAAATTAGAAGGTGCAATTAAAGAAGTTGCAAAAGAATCTCCAAAACAACAATTCGCAATCGTTGATACTGTTGTAGAAGCACCGAACGTAACAAGTATTACATTTAAAGATCATGAAGGATCATTCCTTGTAGGTGCGGTAGCGGCTATGTCAACAAAATCGAATAAAGTAGGATTTGTTGGTGGAATGAAGAGTGATTTAATTAGTAAATTCGAAAATGGATTTAAAGCTGGTGCAAAGGCAGTAAATCCAAACATTGAAATCGTATCTGAATATGCGGAAGCATTTGATAAACCTGAAAAAGGTACAGTTCTTGCATCAGCAATGTATGGTCAAGGTGTAGATGTAATTTATCATGCTGCTGGTGGTACAGGTAACGGCGTGTTCACTGAAGCGAAAAACCGTAAGAAAAAAGGTGAAAATGTTTGGGTAATCGGTGTTGACCGTGACCAAAAACAAGAAGGTATGCCTGAAAACGTAACATTAACTTCAATGGTAAAACGTGTAGATATCGCTGTTGAAAAAGTAGCACAAGAAGCGAAAGATGGTAAATTAAAAGGCGGTAAAGTAGAAGCGTTTGGTTTAAAAGATGACGGTGTTGGTATTGCAAAAACAACTGACAACGTGAAAAAAGTTAACCCTGAAATTTTAACAAAAGTAGAAGCGTTTGAAAAGAAAATTACAGATGGTGAAATTAAAGTACCAGCTACAGATAAAGAGTATAAAGAATATGAAGCTTCTCTAAAAAAATAAATAGAGAAATAGCAAAGGTTAGTTCATAGAACTAACCTTTGTATGTATAAAACTTCCAAATTGCTTAATAAGTTAATAGTGTAATAGGGGAATGTTCCCTGTTAAAAGGAGGAACAAAATGGAATACGTAATTGAGATGAATAACATTACGAAAGTATTCCCAGGCATTGTAGCGAATGATGATATTACGCTGCAAGTAAAGCAAGGAGAAATACATGCTTTACTTGGAGAAAATGGTGCAGGGAAATCCACATTGATGAATGTACTATTTGGTTTGTATCAACCAGAACAAGGTGAAATTAAAATTAAAGGAAAGTCTGTAAACATTACCAATCCGAATGTGGCAAATGACCTTGGTATTGGAATGGTTCATCAGCACTTTATGCTTGTTCATAATTTTACAGTTACAGAGAATATTATTCTCGGAAATGAACCGAAGAAAAACGGGAAAATTGCTGTTGAGGAAGCTGCTAAAGAAATTCAAAAACTGTCTGAACAATACGGATTAGCTGTAGATCCATACGCGAAAATACAGGATATTTCAGTTGGTATGCAGCAGCGTGTTGAGATTTTAAAAACACTTTACCGTGGGGCAGAAATTTTAATATTTGATGAACCGACAGCTGTGTTAACACCGCAAGAAATTCATGAGCTAATTCAAATTATGAAAAAGCTTGTACAAGAAGGGAAATCTATTGTTCTTATTACACATAAGTTGAAAGAAATTATGGAAGTTTGCGATCGTTGTACGATTATTCGTAAAGGAAAAGGGATTGGAACGGTTGACGTTGCAAATACGGATGAAAATAAACTTGCAGAATTAATGGTCGGACGTCAAGTGAATTTTAAAACAGAAAAAATAGACGCGAAGCCAAAAGAAGAGGTACTTTCAATTGCAAATCTTGTTGCTCACGATGCACGTCAACTACCTGCTGTAAAAGGCCTTGACTTAACTGTTCGTGCGGGGGAAATTGTTGGAATTGCAGGGATTGATGGAAACGGACAAAGTGAATTGATAGAAGCAATTACTGGTTTACGAAAAGTTGAGTCAGGTTCTATTGCAATTAAAGGAAAAGAAATAACAAATTGGCCTGTTAGAAGGATAACAGAAGAAGGAATTGGTCATATTCCAGAAGATCGTCATAAACACGGCCTTGTTCTTGATTTTTCTGTTAGAGATAATATCGTTCTGCAAACGTACTATAAAAATCCGTTTTCAAAGAAAGGGATTTTAAATTTTAGTAAAATTACAGAAAAAGCAAAGGCACTTATTGAACAGTTTGATGTACGTACACCTAGTGAGCAAACGTTAGCGCGCGCTTTATCTGGGGGGAATCAACAAAAAGCAATTATTGCACGTGAAGTAGACCGTGATCCAGATTTATTAATCGCGGCACAGCCAACACGTGGTTTAGATGTAGGAGCAATTGAATTTATTCATAAGAGATTAATAGAGCAAAGGGATAAAGGAAAAGGTGTATTACTTTTATCTTTAGAGTTAGATGAAATCTTAAATGTTAGTGACCGAATTGCTGTTATTTATGAAGGGAAAATCGTAGCAATTGTTGATGCGAAAGAAACGAATGAACAACAGCTTGGATTGTTAATGGCTGGAGGAACAAAGAAGGAGCAGGTGGGTACAAATGGCTAAAAAACTTTTAACAGAACGAACGATAAATATTTTAGTCCCAGTACTATCCGTTATTTTCGGCTTACTTGTAGGAGCAATTGTAATGCTAGTTAGTGGCTATGATCCAATTGTTGGTTATAGTGCACTTTGGACAGGAATGTTCGGTAGCCCAAGTGCAATAGGTGAAACGCTTCGTACAATGATCCCGCTTATTCTTGCCGGCTTATCAGTGGCGTTTGCATTTCGTACAGGTTTATTTAATATCGGGGTAGAGGGTCAATTACTAGTTGGTTGGCTTGCAGCAGTTTGGTTCGGTTATGCAGTTTCGCTACCAGCTGTTCTTCACATTCCGTTATCTATTTTATTTGCAGCATTGGTAGGTGGAATTTGGGGTTTCATCCCTGGATATTTAAAGGGGAAATTTCAAGTTAATGAAGTTATTGTAACAATTATGATGAACTATATTGCGTTATACGTAACATATGACATTATTAAGCGTTTCTTGCACGAGGGTAATGATAAAACGTACGACATCAAAGCGAGTGCGTCATTATCTTCAGACTGGCTTGCTGCCATCACTGACGGTTCGCGCCTTCACTGGGGAATTGTTGTAGCAATTTTAATCGCTATTTTAATGTGGTTCTTATTAGATCGAACAACTTTAGGGTATGAATTAAAGTCGGTAGGATTTAATCAACATGCCTCCCAATATGCTGGTATGAAAGTTTCTCGCAATGTAGTATTCTCTATGACAATTGCTGGTGCATTTGCGGGGATTGGTGGTGCGATGGAAGGGTTAGGAACATTCCAAAGTATGACAGCAATGTCTTCGTTTACAGGAGTAGGATTTGACGGGATTGCCGTAGCCTTACTTGGGGGGAATAATCCGTTTGGTATTATCCTTTCAGCTTTATTATTTGGTGGTTTGAAAAGTGCTTCCCCTCAAATGAACTTTGAGGCAGATGTACCATCAGAGCTTATTAATGTGATTATTGCATGTATCATCTTCTTTGTTGCATGTAGTTATGTGTTAAGATGGGCGCTTACACGCATGAGCAAGGAGGGGAAATAAATGAGCTTTTTAGATATATTAGCCATTCTTGTGACGGGTACGTTATATACATCAGCACCTATAATTTTTACAGCACTAGGTGGTGTATTTAGTGAACGATCGGGTGTTGTAAATATCGGATTAGAAGGACTAATGCTATTTGGTGCATTTATTGGAGTTGTTACAAACTTATTAATGGGTGATACATGGGGAACGATGACTCCGTGGATTGCGTTATTATTTGCGGCAATTGGTAGTGGGTTATTTGCATTACTTCATGCGGTAGCATCTATTACATTCCGAGCGGATCAAGTTGTAAGTGGTGTAGCGATTAACTTCTTATCTCTTGGATTAACGGTATTTGCAATTAAGAAGATTTTTGATAAAGGACAGACTGACTTTATTCAGTACCGTATTGAAAAGATTGATATTCCAGGCCTTTCGGATATCCCGGTTTTAGGGAAAATATTCTTCTCTAACGTACCGATAACGTCGTATATTGCTATTATTTTAGCATTCGTTGTTTGGTATGTTATTTATAAAACACCGTTCGGTCTTCGTCTTCGTGCGGTTGGTGAGCATCCAATGGCAGCTGATACGATGGGAATTAACGTATATAAAATGCGCTATATTGGTGTTTGTATATCAGGTGTGTTTGCTGGAATTGGTGGAGCAATTTTTGCAATGTCAATTTCTAATAACTTCTCAGGGGCAACTATTACTGGACAAGGTTTCTTAGCGTTAGCTGCCATGATCTTTGGGAAGTGGAATCCACTAGGTGCATTAGGTGCAGCGCTATTCTTTGGTTTTGCACAATCGTTAAGTGTAACAGGTGGAACAATTCCTGTATTAGATCAAATTCCGAGTGTTTTATTAACGATATTACCATATGTATTCACAATATTAGCGCTTGTTGGTTTTGTAGGTCGTTCTGAAGCTCCGAAAGCGTTAGGAACGCCGTATGAAAAAGGAAAACGATAAGTATAAAAAAGCTCGCACATTAGTGCGGGCTTTTTTACATAGAATATATGTAATACGGAATTTTACTATGTTCCTTACATATAAAAGTTTTTAGAAAGAGCCTGATGTAAGTATAGTGAGGAAGAAAAGTTGATTTTTCATTTCTAAAAACTGTATATTGAAGAGGAATATTCCTATATACGTAAAGGAGGGCTATAAATGAAACTAATGGAACAACAGTTACATGAGTTAGGTGGTTTGCGAGTACATATTATTCCGACTGATAAATATAAAACAAATACTTTTGTATTTCGTTTTAAAGCACCTTTAAATGAGGAGACGGTGACAGAGCGTGCCCTATTGCCATACGTATTGCAAAGTGCGACAGAAAAACTTCCTTCTGTAATTCGTCTTCGTCAATATTTAGAAGAATTATATGGATCTTCTTTGGCAGTAGATGTAAGTAAAAAAGGAGAAGACCATATCATCTCTATTTATGTAGACATTGCAAATGAAGTATATTTACATGATGCACCACCGTTATTTGAAAAAGCACTTTCTATGTTATCGGATATAGTTTTACATCCAGCAACAGAGGGGAATAGTTTTCTACCTTCTATTGTAGAAAGTGAAAAGAGAGCGCTCTTGCAACGAATTGAAGCTACGTATGATGATAAAATGCGCTATGCAAACGAGCGTTTAATTGAAGAAATGTGCAAAGTAGAACCGTATCGATTAAGTGCAAATGGAAAAAAAGAGAGTGTTGCATCTATTACAAATGAAAGTTTGTATCAATATTATCAAAAAGTGTTAGCGGAAGATGAAATGGATCTATACATTATTGGTGATATTTCAGAAAACGCAGTTGATCTTGTAAGTAAGTATTTTTCTATTTCAGCGCGTCCTGTGAGAGAAAGAAATGTACTTCTTCATAAGAGAAATAATGAAGAAAAAGAAGTTGTGGAAAAACAAGAATTAAAACAAAGTAAATTACACATCGGTTATCGTACGTTTATTACGTATAAAGACGAAGATTATTTTGCACTGCAATTGTTCAATGGACTGTTTGGAGGATTCTCTCATTCAAAGTTATTCGTTAATGTTCGTGAAAAAAATAGTTTAGCGTACTATGCAGCATCCCGCTTTGAAAGTCATAAAGGCTTATTGTTTGTCATGTCAGGAATCGAAGCGAAAAATTATGAAAAAGCTGTTGAGATTATTAAAGAACAAATGTTGGCGATGCAAAATGGTGATTTTTCAGAAGAAGAGATGCATCAAACGAAAAGTGTTATTCAAAATCAAATATTAGAGGCGATTGATACACCGCGCGGATTTGTGGAAATGCTGTATCATGGTATTATTTCAGACCGTACGCGTCCGGTTGAAGAATGGCTTTCAGGTATTGAAAGTGTGACGAAAGAAGAGATTGTGAAAGTTGCTAAAAATATTGAACTAGACACAATTTACTTTTTACATGGAACGGAGGGAGAATAAATGGAGAAAATTGTTTATGAGCAATTAAAAGAGACACTCTATTATGAAAAACTTCCTAATGGATTAGATGTATATATTTTACCGAAGCAAGGATTTAATAAAACATTTGCAACGTTTACGACAAAATATGGTTCTATGGATAATACATTCGTACCACTAGGTAAAGAAGAAATGATTCGTGTGCCTGATGGAATTGCTCATTTTCTTGAGCATAAATTATTTGAAAAAGAAGATCACGATGCTTTCCAATTGTTTAGTAAACAAGGAGCATCAGCAAATGCTTTCACATCTTTCACAAGAACAGCTTATCTGTTTTCATGTACATCAAATGTAGAACAAAATTTAAATACATTGTTAAACTTCGTACAAGAGCCTTACTTCTCTGAAAAAACAGTTGAAAAAGAGAAGGGGATTATTGGGCAAGAAATTCAAATGTATCAAGATAATCCAGATTGGCGCTTATACTTTGGATTAATTGATAGCTTGTTTGTAAAGCACCCAATTAAAATTGATATCGCAGGGACAATCGAGTCTATTAGTAAAATTACGAAAGACTTATTATATGAATGTTATGAAACATTTTATCATCCGAGCAATATGTTATTATTCGTTGTGGGGGCAATTGATCCAGAGGAAACAATGGATTTAGTACGTGAAAATCAAGCGAAAAAAGATTATAAAAACCAGTCAGAAATTGTACGTTCATTTGAGGAAGAACCTGATGAGGTAAATGAAAAGAAGAAAATTATTTCCATGCCTGTACAAACACCGAAATGTTTAGTTGGTATTAAAGCGACAAATTTAAAAGAAAAAGGGAAAGCCCTTTTAAAACAAGAAATTGCGCTTACGTTACTTTTAGATTATTTATTTGGGAAAAGCTCCGTTCATTACGAATCTTTATATAATGAAGGTCTTATTGATGATTCGTTCTCGTATGATTATACGGAAGAGAATAACTTCGGTTTTGCAATGGTTGGCGGCGATACGAAGCAACCTAATGAGCTGGAAGAGCGTTTGAAAAGCATTTTACTAAATACAAATTATGATCAATTAGATGAGGCGGCATTAGAACGAGTAAAGAAAAAGAAAATAGGTGGCTTTTTACGCTCGTTGAATTCGCCAGAATATATCGCGAATCAATTTACACGATATGCGTTTAATGAATCTAGTCTGTTTGAGGCATTGACTGTATTAGAAAGTCTAACTGTTCAAGATTTACAAGAAGTAGCCAAATTATTATTATCAGAAGAAAGAATGAGTGTTTGTCAAGTTTTACCGAAAAAATAAAAGGTTTCATAATAATACCCTCATCTTATCATTGATAAATTGTAAGATGAGGGTATTATTTACCCCGCATTAACGGGCAGTAAGACCCCCCACTTAAAAATTCAGTGAAAGCACAGAAGTAGGTGGGGGGATCAACTGCCCGTAAAAGCCCGATTGGTTCAACTAATAATCAGTGGGGGATGTTCATCCACCCACTGATTAAAGTTTCACTTTATTTATAGGAAAAAGATTTTGTTGAGATAAGAGAGGAATTGTATGAAGAAGTATGCATTAGTAACTGGAGGAAGCGGAGGGATTGGCTCTGCTATTTCAAAACAATTAATTCAAGATGGATATACAGTATATGTTCATTATAATAACGGTGAAGGGCAAGTGAATGAGTTACAGAAAGAGTGGGGGGAAGTGATTCCTGTTCAAGCGGATTTAGCTTCTAGTGATGGAGCGGAGCAATTGTGGGAACAAATTGAACATCCTCTTGATGTTATCGTATATGCAGCTGGGAAGAGTATTTTTGGACTCGTAACAGATGTAACGAACGATGAATTAAATTATATGGTAGAACTTCAAGTGAAGAGCATCTATAAACTATTATCAATGGCACTGCCATCAATGATTCAGCGGAGAAGCGGTAATATTGTACTTGTTTCGTCTATATGGGGCCAAATCGGCGCATCATGTGAAGTGCTTTATTCGATGGTAAAAGGTGCACAAAATTCATATGTGAAAGCATTAGCAAAAGAAGTTTCATTAAGTGGAGTAAGAGTGAACGCGGTAGCACCAGGTGCAATTGAAACGGAAATGTTAAACGTATTTTCAGAAGAGGATAAGAATGAAATTGCTGAAGAGATTCCGTTAGGACGATTAGGATTACCAGAAGAAGTAGCGAAAACAGTGTCATTTCTCGTGTCACCAGGTGCCTCTTACATAACTGGACAAATTATCGGAGTGAATGGCGGTTGGCATTGCTAAAAAATTTTTACATAAAAAATAAAAAACTGTACAAATTAAGCATGATTCTATTACTAAGTAGTGAGGTGCTTAAACATGTCAGTTTTAGATAATTTTGATCAATGGAAGAGCTTTTTAGGAGAACGTTTAGAACAAGCATCAGGAAAAGGTCTTGATGGTGGTGCTGTATCAGATATGGCATTTCGTGTTGGAGATTATTTAGCAAATGAAGTAGAAGCGCGCAACGATCAAGAGAAATTATTGTCTGAGCTTTGGAAAGTCGCTGATGAACAAGAGCAACATACAATCGCAAACTTAATGGTGAAGTTTGTACAGCATAAGTAAAAAATAGAGAGGAGATTCTCCTCTCTATTTTTTTTGTATAATAATAACGCAGGATAGATTATACATTTAGCTTCCCTATTAAGGTGAAATCATATAATATAGTACGTAGGTGTAAAGTAAGCAAGGGGAGTGATCTTGGATGATTGAATGGTATTTTGAATATGAAATACATAAAAACCGACCTGGCTTGCTTGGTGACGTTTCTTCGTTAATCGGTATGCTCGGCATTAATATTGTCACAATTAATGGTGTAGATAATGCACGACGTGGATTACTCCTTATGTGTGATAATCAAGAGCAAATCTCTAGACTTGAATCAATTTTAAATACGATGGATAACATAACGGTAACGAAATATCGTCCGCCAAAGCTAAGAGATAAGCTAGCGGTTAGACATGGTAGGTACATACAACGAGATGCAGATGATAAGAAGACATTTCGATTTGTACGTGATGAATTAGGGTTACTTGTAGACTTTATGGCTGAAATAATGAAAAAAGAAGGTCATAAACTAATCGGGATACGAGGAATGCCTCGTGTCGGAAAAACAGAATCCATTGTTGCCGCAAGTGTTTGTGCAAATAAAAGATGGTTATTTGTATCATCTACTCTTATTAAGCAAACTGTTCGTAGTCAATTGATTGAAGATGAGTATAGCGACGACAATATTTTTATCTTAGATGGAATCGTGTCAACAAAGCGTGCTAACGAAAGGCATTGGCAGCTTGTTCGTGAAATTATGAGATTACCTGCAACGAAAGTTGTGGAACATCCTGACGTATTTGTGAGTCAGTCAGAATACACATTGGATGATTTTGATTATATTATCGAGTTGCGTAACGATTATGATGAAGAAATCCAATATAATTTAGTAGATGAAATTGAGCAAGGTACGCAAAATAATTTCTCTATGTTTGACTTTTAAAGAAATATTGAGGTGTTAGTAGTGACAGAATTAGGACAAAAGCTGAAAGAAGCAAGAGGAACGAAGGGCTTGTCTATGGATCAGCTGCATGAGATTACAAAAATTCAAAAACGCCATTTAGTAGCGATTGAGGAAGGCAATTATGATGTATTGCCCGGAGCTTTTTATGCGCGTGCATTCATTAAACAATACGCAGATGCGGTTGGGTTAAATGGAGAGGAACTGCTTGTAGAATATCAGAGTACGATACCACAATCTGAAAAACGCGACGTTCCACAAGTATCAACAGGACAGAAAACGCAAGAAACAATGCAAAAATCTTCATCATGGCCAATTGCAGATCATATGCCGAAAGTTTTAGTTGCGCTATTAGTAATTGCATTTGGAGTGGTAATTTGGTTTGTTTTCCAAGCGTTAACTGGAAAAGGTGATGAGAAAGTTCCGAATGCTCAAAGTGAGAAAATTGAAGTTAAAAAAGCAGAAAACTCTCCGTTAGATACGAAGAAAGATGAAGTGAAAGCGGAAGAGCCGAAAAAAGAGGAACCAAAGAAAGAAGAGCCAAAGAAAGAGGAACAACCAGCACAACCAACGGGACAAGAAGAAGTAAAAGTAGTTGGTACAACTGGTAAAGTATCTACTTTGGAAATTCATAACAATAAAACATTAGAACTGGAAATATCGGGTAAAGGTGCGAGCTATGTAGATGTTAAAGATGATGCGGGGAATGTGATTCTAAACGCTACAGTACAAGAGGGCCAAATAGAAAAACGTGATGTATCAACATTAAAAGAAGTGCGACTTAATATTGGGAATGCAACGAATGTTGAAGTTAAACTGAATGGCCAAGTGGTCGCTTATCCATTGAATCCAGAAAAAGAACTTCACCAAAGATTGGTGATAAAAAACCAAGGGATAGGGCAACCTGCACAATAATAGTCATCGCCTCGATGACTTTTTTCAATGAACAAATGTTTTTGATATGATGGAGGAATAGCTGTGAATTTACCAAATAAAATTACAATATCTAGAATCTTCTTAATTCCAGTTTTTATGGTAATTATGTTAGCGCCCTTTGATTGGGGTTCATACACAATTGGTGATGTTGATTTACCAATTCAACATTTAGTAGGGGCACTTATCTTTATTATTGCTTCGGCTACAGATTGGATTGATGGACATTACGCAAGAAAGTATAATCTTGTAACGAATTTAGGGAAGTTTCTTGACCCGTTAGCTGATAAATTACTTGTTTCAGCAGCACTTATTACATTAGTTGAGATGCAATACGTACCTGCTTGGATCGTTATTGTAATTATCAGCCGTGAGTTTGCAGTAACTGGTTTACGTCTTGTACTTGCTGGAACAGGAGAAGTAGTGGCAGCAAATCAGTTAGGGAAAATTAAGACGTGGACACAAATTATTGCAATTGCGGCGTATTTATTACACGATGTACCTTTAAATTTAATCCATATCCCAGTTGCTGATATTTTCATATGGATTGCATTAATCTTTACTGTTATTTCAGGGTGGGATTATTTCTGGAAAAATAGAGCTGCTTTTGTAAACTCAAAATAGAAGTTTATGGGGGAATTGGGATGAATGCTGAAATTATTGCGGTTGGAACTGAATTATTACTTGGACAAATTGCAAATACAAATGCCCAGTTTTTATCTGAAAAGTTAGCTTCAATCGGAATTAATGTGTACTACCATACTGTAGTTGGAGATAATAACAAGCGATTACAGCAGGCGATTGAAGTTGCGGAAGAACGTGCTGACATACTT
This sequence comes from Bacillus sp. FSL M8-0063, assembly GCF_038005545.1. Classification (NCBI taxonomy): domain Bacteria; kingdom Bacillati; phylum Bacillota; class Bacilli; order Caryophanales; family Bacillaceae; genus Bacillus; species Bacillus sp. FSL M8-0063. Next base: position 3,338,810 of record NZ_JBBOTJ010000001.1, on the reverse strand, counting down.
ATTTTCACAGGTGGATTAGGCCCGACAAAAGATGATTTGACGAAAGAAACGATATCTTCTAGTTTGGGTGAAGAGCTTGTATATGATGAAAAGGCATTAGCATCGATAAGCGAGTACTTTAAGCGTACAGGTCGCGAGTTCACAGAGAATAATAAAAAGCAAGCGCTCGTTTTGAATGGAGCAACTGTATTTGCGAATGATCACGGCATGGCACCTGGTATGGGGCTAAATAAGAACAGGAAAGTTTATATTTTATTACCAGGACCACCGAAAGAGATGAAGCCGATGTATATAAGTTATGTAGAGCCTTTTTTACGTAACTTTACAACAGGAGAAAACATTTATTCTCGTGTGCTTCGCTTTTTCGGGATTGGGGAATCTCAATTAGAAGTGAAAGTTCAAGATTTAATTGATGGACAAACGAACCCGACAATCGCCCCCCTTGCGAATGATGGAGAAGTGACACTACGTTTAACTGCCAAACATCAAAATGCTGATGAAGCTGCGAAACGCATTCAGCATATGGAAGATTTGATTTTAGAAAGAGTAGGAAAATTTTTCTACGGGTATGATCAAGAGTTTCTGCATGATAAGGCAATAGAGTTATTGAAGAAAAAAGGATTAACTTTAGCGTGTGCAGAAAGTTTAACCGGTGGTCTCTTCGGCAATCAAGTAACAGAAAGTGCTGGTGTGTCTTCAGTATTTAAAGGCGGTGTCATTTGTTATCATAATGATGTGAAGCAACATGTTTTACATGTACCTGCGGAAGTGTTGTCTACTGATGGTGCAGTTAGTAAAGAATGTGCTCGTTATCTTGCTGAAAATGTTAAGGGCTTATTAAAAGCGGATATCGGAATTAGTTTCACTGGGGTAGCAGGACCGGATGCTTCAGAACATAAAGAGCCGGGAACAGTATTCGTTGGATTGGCGATGAAGGATGAACCAACTGTAGTCTTTCCTCTTATTTTAAGTGGAAGTCGTCAACAAATTAGGGAACGTTCGGTGAAATATGGATTTTATCATTTATATAAAAAGCTAGAAGAGATATAAGTTTCTTCTAGCTTTTTTTATGGTTAAACTCATTTTTATTTAATGGAAAATAAAAAAATCGAATAAATGTTCGATTTTGTTGGCAAATTGAATTGAAAATAGGTATAATAAGATTAGCAATTCAGTTAAGGAGGAATTTTGAATGAGTGATCGTCAAGCGGCGTTAGATATGGCGTTAAAACAAATAGAGAAGCAATTCGGTAAAGGTTCAATTATGAAATTAGGAGAACAAGCGGAGCGTAGAATTTCTACAATTTCAAGTGGTTCTTTAGCACTTGATGTGGCATTAGGGGTAGGCGGATACCCACGTGGCCGTATTATCGAAATTTATGGACCAGAAAGTTCAGGTAAAACAACAGTTTCATTACACGCAATCGCGGAAGTACAGCGTCAAGGTGGACAAGCAGCGTTTATTGATGCGGAGCATGCAATGGATCCTGTATATGCACAAAAATTAGGCGTTAACATAGATGAATTACTATTATCACAACCTGACACAGGAGAGCAAGGACTAGAAATCGCAGAAGCACTTGTACGAAGTGGCGCGGTTGATATTATCGTAATTGACTCTGTAGCAGCTCTTGTACCGAAAGCTGAGATTGAAGGAGACATGGGGGACTCACACGTAGGTCTACAAGCTCGTTTAATGTCTCAAGCACTTCGTAAGCTGTCAGGTGCAATCAATAAATCAAAAACAATTGCAATCTTTATTAACCAAATTCGTGAAAAAGTTGGGGTTATGTTCGGAAATCAACCACAAGTTGCTTAATCAGAGCGTAGTACTTGAATCTTTATTTGTCTTCTTCATTTAAGTCTTTATAAGGGATTTCTTATAAGGAGAGATTAAGGTGGCAGTGACAATTGGAAATAGAACTTATCGAAACATAGAACAATGGCAAGTGGATTTTATCACGACACATGCGGAGAGAAAATTAAAAGATATAGGTAAAGAAATTAATCTTGATGAAAGGCGAGTAGGTGAAATATTAAAGTTACTCGGAATTAAAAGAACCAGACATAGGAAGGTTTATTTACCTAAAACCGCAGAAGTTGAACAGGAGTTAAAAAATCCATATTTATCACATGTTGAAATTGCCGTTAAGTATGGCGTATCCGATACATGTGTTGCTAAAAGGAGAAAAGAGCTTAATTTAAAGGTCAGAAAGAAAAATTATGATACTTTACTGGAACAACAGGTTGAACAGATATTATTAAGCTTAGATCTGGCGTTCATTAAGCAAAAAAGAATCGATAAGTGGTCTATTGATTTCTACTTAGGTAGAAAATATTGTTTAGACGTCCATGGGAAATGGGCACACTCACTCAAAAAAATAAAAGAACGAGATAAAAGAAAACTTTTATTTATGGAAGAGAGCTGCTATAAATATCTTGTTATACATGAAGAAGAGTTAGTAAATAAAGAAAAAGTCGCACAAAAGATTAAGGAGTATACCATGGGTTTCCCTTGCTAGTGATAGCATGTTAAAAAACCTTGTGAACCTTATTGCCTAAGGGTGTAACTATTTATATAGTTGCTAACGGTGAAGCCCACCATTATTTAGGGTAATACCGTGCCAAGCTTCATATTTATATGGGGAAGGTGTAGAGACTACCGAAAAGGACTTTTAGTTAACTGAGTAGGGTACGGCAGATGATAGGCTACTGCTGGAAGTGCAAGGCTCTCTGTAAAGAGATGAAGAGATAGTCCGGACTATAGAGATGGAAAATCTATAGATAGTGCCAGAAACAACTCCAGGTGGTCGTGCGTTGAAATTCTATTCAACAGTTCGTCTTGAAGTACGTCGTGCGGAGCAATTAAAGCAAGGCAATGACATCGTTGGTAATAAAACAAAAGTAAAAGTAGTTAAAAATAAAGTGGCACCACCATTCCGTGTTGCTGAAGTTGATATTATGTATGGAGAAGGTATTTCAAGAGAAGGTGAAATCTTAGATATGGCTTCTGAACTTGATATCGTTCAAAAGAGTGGTGCTTGGTACTCTTATAATGAAGAGCGTTTAGGGCAAGGTCGTGAAAATTCGAAGCAATTCTTAAAAGAGAATACGGATTTAAGAGAGGAAATTGCCTTCTTTGTTCGTGACCATCACGGAATTGGTGAAGACTCTGGTGCTGAAGACACGGAAGATTCAAATCTTCAAGATTAAAAAATAAAAGACACGGTTCCGTGTCTTTTATTTTTTAATCATTATGAAAGCGTTGTATATCATTGGAGATAAAATATTTAATCTGCCTAAAAGGCTATGTATAAAGAGGGATATATGCATGTTTTGTATGCATAAACTGGAATTTACTAAGGTTTTCCAGGATAATATGCTGTCTTCTTTTTAAATTCATATATGAATTAGGGCTGAAGGTAAAGAAAGTAAAAGTAGACAACGCTTGACAATGAAAATTGCGATAGATACAATGAGAATGTATATTTTTTCTTATATACGAAACACTCTTCTCAAGAAGAGAAGTAATATTCGGAGTAAGACTTAAATCTTGCCGAAATAATAATATGACATTTTAATTGTGAAATGAAGAAAGTCCCTTAAAAAAGCGGGACGACGGTCTTTGCTGTATGTTGGTATTCAATGTACATGCCGACAGTCTTTTTTCATTCATAGCAAGGGGAGGTGAAATCATGAGTAGTACAGTTTGGATACTCATCTCCATTTTGCTTGCAACAGTCGGTGCAGTTGTTGGCTTTTTTGTTCGAAAGTCTATTGCTGAAGCGAAGATTAATGGTGCAGCTAATGAAGCGAAACGTATTCTAGACGAAGCGAATCGTGAGGCTGAAGCACTTAAGAAAGAAGCGCTTTTAGAAGCAAAGGATGAAATTCATACACTTCGTACAGAAGCTGAATTAGAAATTCGTGACCGTAGAAGCGAATTACAAAAACAAGAAAATCGTTTAATGCAAAAAGAAGAGAACCTTGATCGTAAAGACGAAACGCTCGATAAACGCGAGCAACAGTTAGAAAAGAAAGAGGATTCTTTTGTAGCGAGACAACAACAGATTGAAGAGTTGGAAAGCAAAGTGGGAGAGTTAGTTCAAAAGCAACAAACAGAATTAGAGCGCATTTCCAATCTGACACGCGAACAAGCGAAAGCAATTATTCTTGGTAAAGTAGAAAGTGAAGTTTCTCATGAAATTGCCGTAATGGTAAAAGAAAGTGAAGTTCGTGCGAAAGAAGAAGCGGATAAGAAAGCAAAAGAGATTTTATCTCTTGCAATGCAAAGATGTGCAGCTGATCATGTTGCTGAAACAACCGTTTCGGTTGTAAATCTTCCAAATGACGAAATGAAGGGACGTATTATCGGACGTGAAGGTCGAAATATTCGTACGTTAGAAACGTTAACAGGTATTGACCTAATTATCGATGATACACCAGAAGCAGTTATCCTTTCTGGATTCGACCCAATTCGTCGTGAAACAGCTCGTATCGCTCTTGATAAACTAGTACAGGACGGACGTATTCACCCAGCGCGTATTGAAGAGATGGTCGAAAAATCAAGACGTGAAGTGGACGAGTATATTCGCGAAGTCGGAGAGCAAACAACGTTTGAAGTGGGTGTTCACGGATTACATCCAGATTTAATTAAGATTTTAGGTCGTTTAAAATACCGTACAAGTTACGGACAAAACGTCTTAAAACATTCTATGGAAGTTGCATATTTAACTGGACTTATGGCAGCGGAGCTTGGTGAGGATGAAAAACTAGCAAGACGTGCTGGTCTATTACATGATATCGGTAAAGCAATTGATCATGAAGTAGAAGGTAGCCACGTTGAAATTGGTGTCGAACTCGCAACGAAGTATAAAGAGCATCCTGTAGTTATAAACAGTATTGCATCTCACCATGGGGACACAGAACCAACTTCTATCATTGCAGTTTTAGTTGCAGCAGCAGATGCATTATCAGCTGCAAGACCTGGAGCTCGTAGTGAAACACTTGAGAACTATATTCGTCGTCTTGAAAAGTTAGAAGAGATTTCAGAGTCTTATGAAGGCGTAGAAAAATCTTTCGCAATTCAAGCAGGACGAGAAGTTCGTATTCTGGTAAAACCAGATACAATTGATGATTTAGAAGCTCATCGTTTAGCTCGTGATATTCGAAAACGTATTGAAAATGAACTGGATTACCCAGGACATATTAAAGTAACTGTTATTCGTGAAACACGTGCAGTGGAATACGCAAAATAAAGTGGTGAAACACCACTTTATTTTTTTGTGTTGGAATTGGTTAAAATAAAGGAAATTAGTTATACCTAGTATATAAGTGAAACAAACTTATAATAAATATATTGTAAGGAAATCACTTGAAGCTATAGTAATAAAAAATGTAGTACATAGGAAGGGTAAGACATATGAGAATATTATTTGTTGGGGATGTAGTAGGATCTCCTGGTAGAGGTATGATTCAACAATACGTACCGGCATTAAAAAAGAAATATACACCTACAGTAACCATTATTAATGGAGAAAATGCAGCAGGTGGACGTGGAATTACGGAAAAAATATATCGAAACTTTTTAGAATGCGGGGCACAAGCGGTTACACTTGGAAACCACGCTTGGGATAACCGTGAAGTATTTGAATTTATTGATGACGCAAAATATCTTGCAAGACCAGCTAACTTCCCAGAAGGAACTCCAGGAAAAGGACTTATCTTTGTGAACTGTAATGGAACAGAAGTTGCAGTTATTAACTTACAAGGACGTACATTCCTTCCTCCGATTGATTGCCCATTCCGTAAAGTGGATGAATTGATTAACATTGCAAAAAAACGTACGAATATTATCTTTATTGATTTTCATGCGGAAACTACAAGTGAAAAACAAGCGTTAGGTTGGTATGTAGATGGTCGTGCTACGGCAGTAGTGGGTACACATACACATGTTCCTACAGCAGATAATCGTATTTTACCAAGCGGAACCGCATATATCACAGATGTTGGTATGACAGGACCTTACGATGGGATTTTAGGTATGGATCGAGAAGCGGTATTGAAGAAGTTTTTAACAAACTTACCAGTACGATTTGAAGTGACAAGTGGTAGAACACAATTAAGTGCAGTGTTAGTTGATGTGGATCCTAATACAGGAAAAGCTAAGAAAATCCAGCGTATCTTAATTAATGATGATCAGCCATTTTTTGAGTAATTCCTGGATAGAATTTAGAAAAGTTATTATTTTTTAATTTTTTAGAAAAATTACAGAAATTTAGCAGGAATACGCGTCATTCCTCGTGAATATAAGTTAAAGTGAAATAATTGCTAATACTTTTTATAGAAACGAGGAGGAAACGCGGAATGGAAATATTAAAAGTTAAAGCAACGTCGGTCCCTAATTCTGTAGCTGGTGCACTTGCAGGTGTTATTCGCGAACGCGGAACAGCAGAAATTCAAGCCATTGGTGCAGGTGCATTGAACCAAGCGGTAAAGGCAGTAGCAATTGCAAGAGGATTTGTAGCGCCTAGTGGTTTGGACCTGATTTGTATCCCAGCGTTCACAGATATTATGATTGATGGGGAAGAGCGTACAGCAATAAAATTAATTGTAGAACCTCGTTAAGTTTAAACAACCTGTTTGCAGTATGCAAACAGGTTGTTTTTATAATGGAGGAATGGAAATGAAAATTTTTGATGCTCATTGTGATGTACTCTTTCAGTTATGGAGTGCACAGGGGAAAAAGGATTTTAAAAACGATCCGCAATTACATATTACATTTGAACAGTTAAAGAAAAGAAAAGGAAGTATACAATGTTTTGCTATATATGTGCCAGAAACGGTGCTATATGAAAAACGATTTGAAGCGGCATTACAAATGGTAGATATTTTTTATAATGAAATTTTATCATTACCGGGTGTAAAGTTTATTCAGACAAAAGATGATATTAACATGTTAAAACAGGACGAGATTGGAGCGATATTAACACTAGAAGGATGCGAAGCAATTGGAAAAGATGCAATGAAATTACGGTTGTTTTATCGTCTAGGAGTACGTTCTTTTGGACTAACATGGAATTATGCCAATTTATTAGCTGATGGTGCGCTAGAGACACGTGGGGCGGGTTTAACGACCTTTGGTAAACATGTTGTACAAGAACTTAATACGTTACATGTATGGACTGATGTGTCGCATCTGAATGAAAGAAGCTTTTGGGATGTGATAGAAATTGCAAAAAATCCTATTGCCTCCCATTCAAATAGTATGAAACTTTGTCAGCACCCACGTAATTTAAACGATGAACAACTTAGAGCTCTTATAAAGCGAAATAGCATGATTGGTGTTACTTTCGTACCACAGTTTCTAATAAGTGAAAAACAAGCGAATATAGCAGATATAGTAAAACATATCGAATATATTTGTTCATTAGGTGGAGAGAACAATATAGGGTTTGGTTCGGATTTTGATGGGATATTAGAAACAGTTGTAAATGTATCAGCGTATGGAGAATATGAAAATGTAATTAATGAGCTTTGTAAACACTATGCTGCATCTACAGTAGAGCGATTTTTATATGATAATTTTGTTGATCATATAAGCTTTTAAGATTTTTGTTTTAAAAATCCAGAAAAATTAGAATTAATTCATTTGATATTATTGCTTTTTTTAAGACCTAATACTAGAATGAAAAACAAAATAGCTTTATACTAAAGATTCAGGGAAATCAGAAGAGGCATAATTTGCGTCCGTTGTAGTTTATTTGTATAAAAAATGCTAAACTATTACTGTAAAAAAATACACTACAATGAATGCAGCCAAAAGGGGTGTAGGAGATGATTAGTCAACTTTCATGGAAAGTTGGAGGCCAACAAGGTGAAGGAATTGAAAGTACAGGAGAAATCTTCTGTATTGCATTAAACCGATTAGGATATTACCTATACGGTTACCGCCACTTCTCATCACGTATTAAAGGCGGCCATACAAATAATAAAATTCGCGTAAGTACAACAGAAGTACGCGCGATCTCAGATGATTTAGATATTCTAATTGCTTTTGATCAAGAAACAATTGATTTTAACTTCCACGAACTACGTCCAGGTGGAATTGTAGTTGCGGATGCGAAATTTAATCCAACAATACCTGATAATACAGATGTAAATCTATATGTGATACCGTTTACAGATATTGCTTCAGAATTAGGCACATCATTAATGAAAAACATGGTTGCTGTTGGGGCATCAAGTGCGGTATTAGGATTAGATGAAACAGCTTATTTAGATGTTGTTGAAGAAATCTTTGGTCGTAAAGGAGAGCAAGTTGTTCAAAAGAATATGGACGCAATTAAGCGCGGCTCTCAATATATGAAAGAATTGCTAGGTGAGAAAGTAAACATGATGCAGCTTGAAAAAGCTGATGGTAAGAAACGCATGTTTATGATTGGAAACGATGCAATCGCATTTGGTGCGGTAGCTGGTGGTGCTCGCTTTATGTCTGCATATCCAATTACACCTGCATCTGAAATTATGGAATACTTAATTAAAAAATTGCCAAAAGTTGGCGGAACAGTAATCCAAACTGAGGATGAAATCGCAGCTTGTACAATGGCAATCGGTGCAAACTATGCTGGTGTTCGTACATTAACTGCATCTGCTGGTCCGGGTCTATCTTTAATGATGGAAGCGATTGGTTTAGCGGGTATTACAGAAACACCATTAGTAATTGTTGATACACAACGTGGTGGTCCAAGTACAGGATTACCAACGAAACAAGAGCAGTCGGATTTAATGGCGATGATTTACGGTACGCACGGTGAGATTCCAAAAATCGTAATGGCGCCAAGTACAGTTGAAGAAGCTTTCTATGATATTGTAGAAGCATTTAACCTAGCTGAAGAATATCAAGTACCTGTTATTTTCTTAACGGATTTACAGCTTTCTTTAGGAAAACAAACTGTAGAACCGCTTACGTTAGATAAAGTGGAAATTCGTCGCGGTAAGCTTGATTTAGAAGCGGAATTACCAGAACGTGAAAATAAAGCATACTTCAAGCGTTATGAAGTAACCGAAGATGGCGTTTCACCACGTGTTTTACCTGGTATGAAAAATGGTGTTCACCATGTTACAGGTGTAGAACATGATGAAACTGGTAAACCATCTGAATCAGCAATAAACCGTAAAGATCAAATGGACAAACGTTTCCGTAAAATGGAGAACTTGAAGTTTAACACCCCTGTCTATAAAAATGTTAAGCATGAAGAAGCGGACGTATTGCTTGTTGGATTTAACTCAACTCGTGGTGCGATCGAAGAGGCAATGGAGCGCTTAGAACAAGAGGGTATGAAAGTAAACCATGCTCATGTGCGTTTAATTCACCCGTTCCCAACAGCTGAAATCGATCCACTTGTGAAAAATGCGAAGCGTGTTGTAGTAGTAGAAAACAATGCAACAGGTCAGCTTGCTAACATTATGAAAATGAATCTTGGTAACGGTGAGAAAATTTCTAGTCTTTTAAAATATGATGGGAACCCATTCTTGCCGAAAGAGATTTACAACGAATGCAAAAAAGGGGTTGTATTAAATGGCAACATTTAAGGACTTTCGTAACAGTGTAAAACCAAACTGGTGCCCAGGTTGCGGAGACTTCTCGGTGCAAGCTGCAATTCAACGTGCGGCAGCTAACGTTGGCTTAAATCCAGATGAACTTGCTGTTATCTCCGGTATCGGCTGTTCAGGTCGTATTTCGGGTTATATTAATTCATATGGTGTGCATAGTATTCATGGTCGTGCCCTTCCAATTGCACAAGGTGTGAAAATGGCAAATCGTGATTTAACAGTTATCGCATCAGGTGGTGACGGTGATGGATTTGCGATTGGTATGGGACATACAATCCATTCTATTCGTCGTAACATAGACATTACGTACATCGTAATGGATAACCAAATTTACGGATTAACAAAAGGGCAAACTTCACCGCGTAGTGAAGCTGGATTTAAAACGAAAAGTACACCACAAGGTTCAATTGAACCGTCACTAAATGTTATGGAAATGGCTTTAACAGCTGGTGCGACATTTGTGGCGCAAAGCTTTTCAAGTGATTTAAAAGAACTAACACAAATTATTGAAGCTGGTATTAACCATAAAGGATTTTCATTAATTAACGTATACAGCCCATGTGTTACTTACAATAAAGTAAATACTTACGATTGGTTTAAAGAAAATTTAACAAAACTAAGTACAGTAGAGGGATATGATCCGTCTAATCGCATGATGGCTATGCAAACGTTAATGGAAAATAACGGATTAGTAACAGGTTTAATATATCAAAATACAGCGCAACCTTCATACCAAGAACTTGTAAAAGGCTATAGTGAGAAGCCTTTAGTGCAAGCTGATTTAAATATGGATCAGAAAATGTTTGATGAACTTGTTGCTGAATTTATGTAATATAAGAAGAGGAGGTTGCCATTTGGTAACCTTTTTTTATGAGTAAAAAATATAGGGTAGTCTTATTTACTTAGAAAATTCAGAATGGTAAAATAATATATAAATCGTTGTATGAAAATGGCGAGTTCATTGCTGATGAAATGTAAGATCAGACAGAGCCTCTTTCTTGTTAAAATTGGCGCAACGCTTCATACTATGGTAATGTTTATAGGGATAAAGCAATATGCTTTTGGATAGGACAAAAAGAAGTATGAAAAGGGAATGTCTATTTGTGTGGGGAAGACTTCATTCTTATGAATGATTAGATTGATTACTCAAGTTTCAAAGGACAAGTTATCTCTCAAGCTATCTAACCATTTTTGAGGTGAGTCAAAGCGCATTAAAATGGACTATAGAGTGTGTATAGTTAAGGGTGAAAGGAGATTACCGATGAACGAGCAACAACGATTAGCAAGTCAACAAGCAAATTCCTCTACGAAAAAAGAAGAGAAAGATTATAGTAAATACTTTGAAAGTGTATACCAGCCACCTTCCTTAAAAGACGCGAAAAAACGAGGGAAAGAAGAAGTTAAAATTGAACGGGATTTTGGCTTACCTGAAGAATTTCGCAATTTTGGTACAGGAAGAAAGTTCTATATTCGTACATATGGTTGTCAAATGAATGAGCATGATACGGAAGTAATGGCGGGTATTTTCACCGCACTTGGATATGAGCCAACCTTTTCAACTGAAGATGCAGATGTAGTTTTATTAAATACTTGTGCAATTCGTGAAAATGCTGAAAATAAAGTGTTCGGTGAACTAGGTCATTTAAAGTCATTAAAAAGAAGAAATCCGGACCTTTTAATTGGTGTATGTGGTTGTATGTCTCAAGAAGAATCTGTTGTAAATAAAATTATGCAAAAAAATCAGCATGTAGATATGGTGTTTGGAACGCATAATATTCATAGATTGCCGTATATTCTAAAAGATGCAATGTTCTCGAAGGAGACGGTAGTTGAAGTTTGGTCAAAAGAAGGGGATGTAATTGAAAACCTTCCGAAAGTACGCCGTGGTGATATTAAAGCTTGGGTAAATATTATGTATGGCTGTGATAAGTTCTGTACATATTGTATCGTGCCGTATACACGTGGAAAAGAGCGAAGCAGACGTCCAGAAGACATTATCCAAGAAATTCGTCATTTAGCTGCGAATGGTTATAAAGAAATTACGTTACTTGGCCAGAACGTAAATGCATATGGTAAAGACTTTGAAGATTTTGAATACGGACTTGGCGATTTAATGGACGAACTCCGTAAAGTTGATATTGCTCGTATTCGTTTTACAACGAGCCATCCACGTGATTTCGATGATCACTTAATTGAAGTGCTTGGAAAAGCTGGAAACTTAGTAGAACATATTCACTTACCAGTTCAATCTGGAAGCACAGATATGTTAAAAATTATGGCGCGTAAATATTCACGTGAGCATTATTTAGAACTTGTAAGAAAAATTAAAGAAGCAATTCCAAATGCAGTATTCACAACTGATATTATCGTTGGTTTCCCAAATGAAACAGATGAGCAATTTGAAGAAACGATGTCGTTATATCGTGAAGTAGGATTTGATACTGCCTTTACCTTTATTTATTCTCCGCGCGAAGGTACACCAGCTGCAAAAATGAAAGATAATGTACCGATGGAAGTGAAAAAAGAACGTCTTCAACGCTTAAATACACTAGTAAATACGTTGGCAATTGAAAAGAATAATCGTTACAAAGGTCAAATTGTAGAAGTGTTAGTTGATGGGGAAAGTAAAAATAATCCAGAAGTACTCGCAGGTTATACTCGTACGAATAAACTTGTAAACTTCGTCGCTTCAAAATCTTTAATTGGTCAGCTTGTGAAAGTAAAAGTAACGGAAGCAAAAACTTGGTCTCTTAACGGGGAATTAGTTGAAGAGCCGATTGAGGTGGAATAATAGATGAAAGCATATTCGAAAGATGAAATTGTTGAACAAGCGAAAGAATTAGCAAAAATGATTTCTGAAACAGAAGAAGTTGATTTCTTTAAGAAAGCAGAGGCGCAAATTCATAAAAATGAAAATGTAAAGCGCGCAATTGATGAAATTAAAGCACTGCAAAAACAAGCAGTAAACTTGCAGCATTACGGGAAATGGGAAGCTTTGAAAAAAGTAGAAGCTGACATTGATGCATTGCAAGATAAGTTGGATAGTATCCCAGTTGTGCAAGAATTTAAATCTTCACAAACATATGTAAATGACTTACTACAGCTAGTTGCAAGTACGATTTCTAACAACGTAACAGATGAAATATTAATTTCAACTAATGGCGATGTATTGAAGGGTGAAACGGGTGCGGCGGTAGAAAGTAAAAAAGGAAATTGTGGTTGTTAAAGAGATGTCGAATTGACATCTCTTTTTTTAGTGGGTTAAACGTAAGTTCTTCTCGAAAAAAGAATGACACATTCCGCTATTGTCACGCATATGATTAAGTGAATAGTGATTGAGGAGGGTTACGAATGTCCGAATTTAGAGAGATTATTACAAAAGCAGTGGTTGGAAAAGGACGTAAGTATACAAAGTCAACGCATACATGTGAATCGAATAATGAGCCAACAAGTATTTTAGGGTGCTGGGTAATTAACCACTCGTACGAAGCAAGAAAGAATGGAAAGCATGTGGAAATTGAAGGTTTCTATGATGTGAACACTTGGTATTCATTTGATGGTAATACAAAGACAGAAGTTGTAACAGAACGTGTGAACTACACTGATGAAGTGAGTATTGGGTATCGTGATAAAAACTTTTCTGGTGATGATTTAGAAATTATTGCTCGTGTCATTCAGCCACCAAATTGTTTAGAAGCTCTTGTATCACCAAATGGTAATAAAATTGTTGTAACTGTAGAACGTGAATTTGTAACAGAAGTAGTTGGGGAAACGAAAATTTGTGTAAGTGTAAATCCTGAAGGTTGTGTAGAATCAGACGAGGATTTCCAAGTCGATGATGATGAGTTTGAAGAATTAGATCCGAACTTTATCGTCGATGCAGAAGAAGAGTAATAGAAAGCTAGGGAGAAGTTCTTCCTAGCTTTTTACTTTACATAAGTGATGCTTGAATGAACATGATTCCTTATGAAATGTGCTATAATGAGGAAAGACTCCTGAAATAGGAGATATGGATGTCCGTGAAGTGTGACATATATGAAAATTGATTACTATGTAAGAATTATGGAGGAAAAGTATGACGCAATATACCCCTATGATACAGCAATATTTAAAGGTTAAGGCAGACTATCAAGATGCCTTTTTATTTTTCCGATTAGGTGATTTTTATGAAATGTTCTTTGAAGATGCGGTTAAAGCAGCTCATGAACTTGAAATTACATTAACGAGCCGAGATGGTGGTAGTAGTGATCGTATACCGATGTGCGGTGTACCGCATCATGCAGCTAAAAATTATATTGAACAACTTGTTGAAAAAGGATATAAAGTAGCTGTTTGTGAGCAAGTGGAAGATCCAAAAACAGCTAAAGGTGTAGTGCGCCGTGAAGTCGTACAACTAATTACGCCAGGAACGATGATGGAAGGGCGTACTATTGATGAGAAAGAAAATAACTTCTTAGCAGCATTAACACATTTTGAAGATGGATCGTATGCTTTAGCTTGTAATGATTTAACGACTGGACAAAATACAGTAACGTTGTTAACAGGTTCAGTAGAAGATATTTTATTAGAAGTGTATGCAACTGGTTCAAAAGAAATTGTTGTAGATTCTACATTTTCAAAAGATGAATTAAATAAATTAACTGCAACATTAAAAATGACGATTTCGTATGAAGATGCAACAACGATTCCGGAAGGGTTAGAACATCTTGTGAAAAACGTTTCGCAAGCAAAGTTAATTAAAGCAGTTGGACGCTTATTTAACTATGTGATAAGAACGCAAAAACGTTCGTTAGACCATTTGCAACCAGTGGAAATTTATTATACGAATCAATTTATGAAAATTGATGTGCATTCAAAGCGAAATTTAGAGCTGACAGAAACACTTCGAACGAAAGAAAAAACAGGATCATTATTATGGCTATTAGATAAAACGAAAACAGCTATGGGTGGTCGTATGTTAAAACAGTGGATGGAACGTCCACTGATTCAAAAAGAAAAAGTAGAAGAGCGTTTAGAAATGGTTGAAACATTTGTAAATGATTACTTCTTACGTGAAGATTTAAAAGAAAAATTAAAAGAAGTATATGATTTAGAACGTTTAGCAGGGAAAGTTGCATTTGGTAATGTGAATGCACGGGACTTATTACAGTTAAGACGATCTTTACTTCAAGTACCAGCTATTTTAGAAGCGATTAGTCTATTAGATAATGCTTATGCAGCAAGGTTAATTCAAGGTGCGGATCCATGTGAGAGCTTAACTGAATTACTAGGAAGAAGTATTCAAGAAAACCCACCACTTTCTATTAAAGATGGAGATATTATTAAAGACGGTTATAATGACAAGCTTGATCAATATCGTTACGTTAGTAAAAACGGGAAAACGTGGATCGCTGAGCTTGAAAAACGAGAGCGTGATATTACAGGAGTTAAATCATTAAAAATCGGGTACAACCGTATTTTCGGCTACTACATTGAAGTGACGAAGGCGAATCTTGCAGCACTTCCAGAAGGCCGCTATGAGCGTAAACAAACGCTTGCTAATGCGGAACGTTTCATTACAGATGAATTGAAAGAAAAAGAAACATTAATCTTAGAAGCAGAAGAAAAAATTGTACAATTAGAATACGATTTATTTACAGCGCTTCGTGAAGAAGTAAAAGTATTTATTCCGAAATTACAACATTTAGCGAAAGTAATTAGTGAATTAGACGTACTGCAAAGTTTCGCGACAGTTAGTGAAGAAGAACAGTTTGTAAAACCTGTTTTAACAACTAAGCGCGAAATCTTTATAAAAGATGGTCGTCATCCTGTCGTTGAAAAAGTATTGAACGGGAAATTGTATGTACCGAATGATTGTATTATGCCGGAGAAGATGGATGTCTTTTTAATTACAGGACCGAACATGTCTGGTAAAAGTACGTATATGAGACAATTAGCACTTGTAACTGTTATGTCACAGATTGGTTGTTTCGTACCAGCAACAGAAGCGGTATTACCTGTATTCGATCAAATCTTTACGAGAATTGGTGCAGCGGATGATTTAATTTCGGGTCAAAGTACATTTATGGTCGAAATGTTAGAAGCGAAAAATGCAATTGCAAATGCATCAGAAAGAAGTTTAATTTTATTCGATGAAATTGGACGCGGTACATCTACTTATGATGGTATGGCACTTGCACAAGCAATCATTGAACATATTCATGACCAAATTGGTGCGAAAACGTTATTCTCTACGCATTATCATGAATTGACGGTGCTAGAAGAAAGTTTAGGACAATTGAAGAATGTACACGTTTCAGCTATTGAAGAAAACGGAAAAGTAGTATTCCTTCATAAAATTCAAGATGGAGCAGCTGATAAAAGTTACGGAATTCACGTTGCGCAACTTGCGGAGCTTCCAGATAGCTTAATCGCTCGTGCGAAAGAAGTGTTAGCGCAACTAGAAGGACAAGAAGAAATTATTATTCCAAAGCGTACAGAAGTGAAAGTACAAGAAGTGGCTCCAGAACCAGCTGTTGTAAAAGAAGAACCAGCAGAAATACAAGAGCCGAAGGTAGAGACTGAGGAAGAATCGCAATTATCATTCTTTGGTGGAGAACAGTCTTCAAAAAAACAAGACAAGTCAGTGCTAGATGCAAAAGAAACGACGGTACTTGCACAAATTAAAAAAATTGATTTACTTGATATGACACCTTTAGAGGCGATGAACGAACTGTATCGCTTGCAGAAAAAGTTAAAGAAAGGATGAGTAAGTAGATGGGGAAAATTCGCAAACTCGATGATCAACTCTCTAACTTAATTGCGGCAGGGGAAGTAGTAGAGCGCCCTGCCTCAGTCGTAAAAGAACTTGTGGAAAATTCTATCGATGCGAATAGTACATCTATTGAAATCCACTTAGAAGAAGCTGGTTTATCAAAAATTCGCATCATTGATAATGGGGATGGCATTGCAGAAGAAGATTGTATCGTCGCTTTTGAACGACATGCGACGAGCAAAATTAAAGATGAAAACGATCTGTTTCGCATTAGAACACTCGGTTTCCGCGGTGAGGCATTGCCGAGTATTGCCTCAGTTAGTGAATTAGAATTAATCACAAGCACAGGTGATGCGCCTGGTACACACCTTATGATTAAAGGTGGAGACATTATAAAGCAGGAGAAAACAGCGAGCCGAAAAGGAACAGATATTACAGTACAAAACTTATTCTTTAATACACCAGCGCGTCTTAAATATATGAAAACCATTCATACAGAGCTTGGGAATATTACGGATATCGTGTATCGTATTGCAATGTCACATCCAGAAGTATCATTAAAGCTGTTTCATAATGAAAAGAAATTGCTTCACACATCAGGAAATGGTGATGTAAGACAAGTACTTGCATCGATTTACAGCATTCAAGTTGCGAAAAAGCTTATTCCAATTGAAGCTGAATCTTTAGATTTCACAATTAAAGGTTATGTAACACTACCAGAAGTAACGAGAGCATCTCGAAATTATATGTCAACGATCGTAAATGGTCGTTACGTTCGAAATTTCGTATTAATGAAAGCAGTTCAGCAAGGATACCATACATTATTGCCAATTGGA
Organism: Bacillus sp. FSL M8-0063; assembly: GCF_038005545.1. NCBI lineage: Bacteria > Bacillati > Bacillota > Bacilli > Caryophanales > Bacillaceae > Bacillus > Bacillus sp. FSL M8-0063. The sequence continues at coordinate 3,321,605 of NZ_JBBOTJ010000001.1, read as the reverse complement.
CGATATCCAATCGGTTTCTTATCGATTGAAATGGATCCAATGCTTGTTGACGTTAACGTACATCCTGCGAAATTAGAAGTCCGTTTTAGTAAAGAACAAGAATTGCTAAAACTTATCGAAGAAACATTGCAAGCAGCATTTAAAAAAATACAGCTCATCCCAGATGCAGGTGTAACAACGAAGAAAAAAGAAAAAGATGAAAGTGTGCAAGAACAGTTCAAGTTTGAGCATGCGAAGCCGAAAGAGCCATCTATGCCGGACATCATTTTACCGACGGGCATGGATGAAAAACGAGAAGAACCACTGGCTGTGAAACAGCCAGCACAACTGTGGCAACCGCCGAAACAAGAATGGCAACCAACACAGTCGCTCGTAAGAGAAGAACAAAGTTGGCAGCCATCTACTAAACCGATAATAGAAGAACCAATTCGAGAAGAGAAATCGTGGAACAGTAACGATGAAGACTTTGAATTAGAGGAATTGGAAGAAGAAGTTCAGGAAATAAAAGAGATTGAAATGAACGGTAATGACTTACCACCGCTTTATCCAATTGGACAAATGCATGGAACATATATTTTCGCTCAAAATGATAAAGGTTTATATATGATTGACCAACATGCCGCGCAGGAACGTATTAATTATGAATACTTCCGTGACAAAGTAGGAAGAGTAGCGCAAGAAGTACAAGAGCTACTTGTACCATACCGTATTGACTTATCTCTTACTGAATTTTTACGTGTCGAAGAGCAACTAGAAGAACTGAAAAAAGTTGGACTGTTCTTAGAGCAATTCGGTCATCAATCCTTTATCGTCCGCTCACATCCAACGTGGTTCCCGAAAGGACAAGAAACAGAAATTATCGACGAAATGATGGAACAAGTCGTCAAACTAAAAAAAGTTGATATTAAAAAATTACGTGAAGAAGCAGCCATCATGATGAGCTGTAAAGCGTCCATTAAAGCAAATCAATATTTAACGAACGATCAAATATTTGCTTTATTGGAAGAACTACGTACAACAACAAACCCATACACATGCCCGCACGGAAGACCAATTCTTGTGCATCATTCTACTTATGAGTTGGAGAAGATGTTTAAGAGGGTTATGTAGGGATACTGTCATTTTGGATATGATTTAATAAAAAAGAAGCGATGAAATAAATCGCTTCTTTTTTGTTTGCATTTATATTAAAAGCTTTTCATTTTTTTATAAATTTTTCATTTGTAACCATGTGTAGAAAAATCAAGTGAATCTATAGTTTCATACATATAGCATTTGAAAAAGCTTTTCCTTTTTCTCTATGTTTTTTTATTTTCCTTATAGAATCCTTATAATTGTCGTTTACTCTAGAATTACAATATACGAGGAGGAAGTTTAGGATGACTGAGATGATGTTAGAAACAAAAAATCTTTGCAAAACATTTAGAAAGCAAAGTGTAGTACAAAATATTTCGCTTTCTGTACCAAAATATGCAATTTATGGATTGTTAGGTCCTAATGGGGCAGGGAAATCGACAACTTTAAAAATGATAACAGGTATGCTTATACCTACTTCTGGTGAGATTTATTTTGATGGTCATAAATGGACGCGGCAAGATTTACATTCTATTGGTGCTTTAATTGAGTCTCCGCCACTTTATGAAAATTTAACAGCAAGAGAAAATCTGTTGGTTCGTACGACTGTTTTAGGATTACCTAAATCAAGGATTGATGAAGTATTGCATGTTGTGGAGCTAGAGAATACAGATAGGAAAAAAGCGAGGGAATTCTCTATGGGGATGAAGCAACGATTGGGAATTGCGATTGCATTGCTGAATCATCCGAAGTTTTTAATATTAGATGAACCGATGAATGGACTAGATCCTTTTGGGATTCAGGAATTAAGAAAATTAATCCTTTCCTTTCCCACAAAAGGAATTACTGTCATTTTATCCAGTCATATTTTAAGCGAAGTAAGTCAAATTGCAGATCATGTTGGGATTATCTCAGGCGGTGTGTTGGGGTATCAGGGGAAACTGAATAAGGATGATGACCTGGAAGATTTATTTGTACAAGTGGCTGGAAAGTATAGAAGGGAGGCATAAGAAATGAATTTATATATTGCATCTGAAAAAATTAAAATTAAACATACTTTTTTGAACAAACTTATATGGCTAGTTCCATTTGCCACAATACTAATTGCTTTTTTATTATCGGCGGATTATTTTCAATTATCTAGTTACAATTGGTGGTACATTACGATGCTTCCAGGAATGATTTCTTTAAGTTGTGTACTTCTTGCGGAGAAAGATAAGAAAATGAATAATCGTTCTATCTTATCGTTACCAGTTTCATTAAAACGAGTATGGATTTCTAAAGTATTACTAATTTTAGGGATTTTGAGCTTTTCATGCATACTTTTTTTCTGTGGAATCCAGTTATCTAGTTTACTATTAAATAAGGAGAACTTCCAAATCATTCCTACAGTAAATGCGCTATTAGGAAGCGTTCTTTTAATCGTTACTTTTATGTGGCAAATTCCACTCTGCTTGTTTTTAGGTAACAAAATAGGTCTATTTCCGACGCTTCTGTTGAATGTAGGGGCAAATGGAATTTTTGGAGTTGTATTGGCAACAAAAAATATTTGGATGATTAGTCCATACACATATCCAAGTAGACTTATGATTCCTATTTTGAAAATACTACCAAATGGTCTATATGCAGAAACCGGAAGTGTAACGTTCAAACCAGAACTCCTTTCCTACGATGTAATTTTGCCAGGCGTGGCAATTTCTGTCGTGTTGTTCTTTTTGTTTACTTATATGACGGCAAAATGGTTTGAAAAGCAGGAGGCAAAATAATATGGCGGTTTTGTCGAGGATAGTAAGAGCTGATTTTATAAAAATGAAACATACGATTTTTTTCTGGATACATATAGCGATGCCAATCATCGGTATTGCTCTTTTTTTAAGTTATTATTCCATTTCAAAAGTTGATTCTATAAATAAGGTTTCAGGATATATTCAAGTATTATCGATATCTTTTCCGTTGCTAATTAGCATTGTGTGCTCTTCTGTTGTGGAACAGGAGGCTGTGGCAGGGAATTTTAAAGAACTTTTATCAACGGAATACGGAAGGCGTAAAGCATTTATTAGTAAAGTATGTTTACTTTTAATATGTGGGTTTTGTTCAACTATGTTGGCAGTCGTTGGGTTTGCGGCAGGGTTTCATTCTCTGTTAGGACAAAATAACTTTCCATTTGCTTTGTATGTTGAAATTTCCTTCATTCTTTTTGGTTGTCAAATCTTTATGTATATATGGCATCTGTTCTTAAATTTTCGCTTTAGTAAAGGTGCTTCCATTGGGATTGGAATTATAGAAAGCTTGCTGGTAGCTTTAATGCTTACAGGGATGGGAGATGTGATTTGGAAATACACGCCATGTGCGTGGAGTGTGAGATTATGCAATTATTTTTTGGAGCACAAATTGAGCCCCGCTTCTATTCATGTCTTACAAGTAGAGGGGAAAATTGGAGCAGTGATTTGCGTTTGTTTCACGATCATTGCATTTGTTATTTCCCTTGTATGGTTTTCCTTTTATGAAGGCCGTAAAGAAATGTAAGTGCATTTGTATTATAATGGAAGTGAGAGGAGGGATTCTATATGGCAAGAATATTAGCAATTGATGATGAAGAAGGCATCCTTTATATTATAAAAAGTGCTTTAGAGAAAGAAGGCCATGAGGTAACTGCCGTTAGTAATCCTCTTACTATACCAAAGGAGAAATTTTGTCATTATGATTTAATTCTATTAGATGTCATGATGCCAGAAATAGATGGTTTTACACTTTGTAAGGAAATACGGGATTTGGTTGATAGTCCAATTGTATTTCTAACAGCCAAAACAATGGAGAAGGATCTGATCACAGGGCTTAGTCTCGGTGGAGATGACTATATTACAAAACCTTTTGGAATTGGAGAACTGCGTGCGAGGGTATCCGCACATGTAAGGCGTGAGCATAGAGAAAAGCAAAATGCATTTTTCCTGTCAGGTCTTACACTTCATCTGTCATGTAAAGAAATATGGCATGACGATACATCTATCGCATTTACGAAAAGTGAGTATGGAATTTGCGAATATTTAGCTTTGAATCATGGACAAGTATTTTCAAGAGAAAAGATTTACGAAAATGTTTTTGGTTATGAGGGAGAAAGTGATAACCAAGTAATTGTGGAACATATTAAAAATATCCGTCAAAAATTATGTAAGCATAACATGAATCCAATAGAAACAGTATGGGGAATTGGTTATAAATGGAGAAAGTGAAAAAGCAAGTCAATCTTAGTAAGATTTTAATACAGTATATTTTTGCATTTTCAATAGGGACGATTGCATTAGTTACTTTTTTTATGATTCTATTCCAAGTTGGAGTTAACGCAGAGGTAATCTTGCCAGCAAATTATTATGAAAAGCAGATTGAGTCGCAAAGAGATGCTATAGTTAAAGCGGAGCAGGACGATGATCAAATTTTAAAGCAATATAAATATGTTGTGTATGATTTTTCTGGAAACGTTATTCAAGGGAGTATTAATAAAGATTATGCGGGACAAATATGGAATAACATACATAAGGATGAAAAAGGTGATAGTAAGTACTACTATGCAGTTATAGAACGTGATAAAGATATTTGTGTCATTCTATATACGTTACATGCTACTTTTAAAAATCCTTTTTTGAAGAAGTATTTACCAAGTCCGGAAGTTTGTGAAATTGTTCTTTTTATTCTATTATTTGTTGCCGAAGTGATATTTCTATCTCGCTCTTTTGGTAAAACATTGTCAAAGGAAATGCTGATTTTGAGAAATGTAACAGATAAAATTCAAAAGGAAGATTTAGATTTTCAAGTGGAACAATCTAAAATAAAAGAAGTGAATGAAGTATTAACTTCTTTAGTAAAAATGAAAGATGAATTAAATCATTCGTTACGTACACAGTGGAATATGGAAACAAATAGAAGAGAGCAGATTGCTGCTTTGGCACATGACATTAAAACGCCATTAACGATATTGAGAGGGAATGCAGAGCTATTAAATGAATCAATGCTAGATTCAAATCAGAAGAAATGTAATGAGCATATTTTGAAAAGTATTGATGAGATGGAAATATATATGAAATCTTTGCTCGATATTACGAAATGTGAGGAAGGCGCTTCACTTCAATTCAAGCAAACAGATCTCCGCGACTTTATTCGTAATATTATAGAAGAAAGTGCAATTTGTGTTTTAGGCAAACAGTTAAATCTAATTGAAAATGTTCAGGACATACCAAATTTTATTCCTATTGACGAGACCGCTTTGAAAAGAGCAATTATGAATATAATGATGAATGCAATTGAATATTCTCCAACAAAGGGTGACTTGATGTTCTCAGTGGAAATGATTAGTGAAAAACTGCAATTTATTGTAGAGGACTCGGGAAGAGGGTTTACAGAAGAGGAAATGCATTCAGCTACAGAGCAGTTTTATAGAGGAGATAAAAGTAGAAACTCCAAAGATCATCATGGAATGGGGTTATACATTGCTAAAAGCTTTGCAAAGCAACACGGTGGAAACCTTTACTTAAGTAATTCGGAAAAGCTGCACGGTGCAAAAGTTGTTTTGGAAATATCAGCGTAGTAGAGAGGGTACAGATTATAACAAGTCGCTCCTTTTTAATATAATTCTTTTGCAACTACATTTTAAAAATTCATTTATAAACTAGAGATAACCTCAACCTATTTGTACTTTATATGTGCCTTCTCAATTTTTTTGTAAGGAAAGAGGTTTTCAATTTACAGATTTATCAGAATTATGTAAAGTGTAGATAAAACCATAAAACGGGGTGTTCTTTATGTGTACTAGTTTGACATTACAGACAAAAAACGGTCAGCATCTTTTTGCAAGAACGATGGACTTCACATTAGATATGAATCAAGAAGTAATAATCATTCCTCGACATTACCAGTGGAATAATATAACTGGTGAAATTATTAATACGAAACATGCTACGGTCGGAATGGGGATTAATCATCACGGAAGGGTCATTATGGCGGACGGAGTAAATGAAGCTGGTATGACATGTGCAACACTCTATTTTCCAGGATTCGCTGCTTATAGTCAAAGCATAGATGACAACAAAACGAATTTGGCTCCATTTGATTTTGTGACTTGGAGTCTCACGCAATTCAATTCTGTCAAAGAGTTAAAGAAATCTGTAGATAGCCTTACCTTTTTGGATATACCATTACCGGATTTAGGACTTACGCCACCACTACATTGGATTTTAGCGGATAAATGGGGAGATTGTATTGTACTGGAGCCGACAAATGAAGGATTAAAAATGTATGATAACCCACTAGGAGTGATGACGAATAGTCCGGAGTTTAATTGGCATTTGCAAAATTTAAGACAATATATAGGCCTTAAATCGCAGCCATTCGCGCCAACTGAGTGGAGTAACTTATCATTAAGTGCTTTTGGTCAGGGCTCAGGCTCAATGGGACTTCCAGGGGATTTCACCCCGCCATCAAGGTTTGTGCGAGCAGCATATGGCAAACAAAACATTCAAGGTATAGATAGTGAAGAAGAGGGAGTATCGGCCCTATTTCATATTTTATCAAATTGCGAGGTTCCTAAAGGCGGAGTAATAACAGAAGAAGGTGCATTAGATAATACCATATATACAAGCGTAATGTGTATGGAGTCCGGAACATATTATTATCATACCTACGATTGTAGACAAATTATAGCCATTCATTTATTTCATGAAAATTTAGATACAAATGAGATTAAAGCCTATCCGTTCCAACGGAAACAAAAAATATTTTATGAAAATTAGGTAGCTTTGAAACAATGTTTGGTAAATATAATAGAGCAATAATGCCTATATAATTCTTGGGTACTTCTTTAACTTTGTGATTCACCATAGATCTACTCCTTTCTTCAATGACTCCAACAAGTAAAACTTTGCTGGTAGAAGCATTGGCTAAGGTGCAGTGATGGTGGACTTTATTGCCTAATGTATTTGAATAGTATTATCCTGAATATCTCTAAAAACGCTAAGAAACTTATTTCTTCTAGAAGGCCCATTAAAGTGCTATTAGGTAAAATGAACATGGACGTACTCCATTTATAAATAGTAAAGAACAAAAAAGGTGTGGAAAATATCCATACCTTTTTTGTTTTTCTATTATCTATGTATAAAAAAGCGCTGTATATCAGCACTTTTTAAAAGTACATGAGCTGTATAAAAAGTATAAATTACTTAAAACGTAACTATGCAGCGTCAAAATGAAGAACTATACGCTTATTTATTTTTATTATTATTAATTTTTTCCGTATATAACACTTGTTCTTTATAGTGTTTTTTAATTGGGAAAGTATGTGTACCAGAGCCGTTTTTGAAAGTTTTATTGATGGGGTTTTTTAGCGGGATTGTTGTAGTTTCAGTAAATTCATATGGGTAATTTATTTTAGATTTATCTTCAAACATGAAAATGCCTCCTTTTAGGATTTCCTGAATTCTTTACTATAACATGATATGCATATAGATTTTTTTTGGACTAGTTATTTATATAGGTTAATGGAATTAAATTACGTAACTACTGAAATATTTCAAAGGAAAACAATGTGAGAAATATATGATAATGCTTCTTTTATTTATTAGGGAAGGAAATATTGCATATATATTCGTTATAAATTGTTTTTATAATATGGTTTATATAGATTTTTCCTGATAATATAATGCGGGAGATTATAGTCTTATTAGGTTATTAGGAACATTTAATGCTGTTTCACAACTGAAAGGAAAATGAAAAAAAACTGAAACTTTTCTCATAAAAATTCAATCTAACTTAAAAAATGAAAGGAAAATGAAATTTTCCAAAAGATATTCTTTGTTAAGATAAAAAGCATACATACAAAAAGTATTGACATATCTTAAAAATGTATTTTCAAGATATAGTGGGGGAAAAGATGAGAGTAGAAAAACAATTAATAAAAAAGATGTATTATGAAACATTCCTAATGGAGAATGAAACAAAACCACCTATTGACGTACTTGGAGAAGCTTATGTAAACGAAGAAAGAAATGAGATTTCTGATGGATCTTACATTCGTTTTGCACAAGGTGAATTTTATTATCGCCATCAAGATTTTGAAGCAGCTATTTTTAAATGGGAGAAGGTTAGTAATGAATTAGCACCATGGGCACAAAAAAATATTGCCGATGCTTATTTCGAGCTTAATCAATTACCAGTTGCTGAAAATGTTTATACTTCCATTACTACTGATAATATAATATTGATGACGGAGATTAGATTACAATTACTTTCTCTTTACATAGAGCAAAATAATTTTGACTCTGCTTTCGCTGTTATTAAAGAAGCAGTTTCTTTAAATCCGGATTATCCAAATGTTACAAAAATTGCACGTTCCTTTTATGAGGAGCAGCAAGATTTTGATAGTGCAGTAGAGCTTGCTGTCAATGAGTTAATTCGAACAGAATCTTATCCGTGGTTTGAGGTTTTAAAAGGATATATCGATAAAAGATTTACTAAACATATTTCACCAGATTATTTTTATGAAGTATTAGTTACGTTAAATAATGTAGATCAAGTACAATTTACGCAAATGGTTTCATCACTTTGGAATAGTTATAAAAACGAACAAAATTACTTATCATGGCTTAACACAATAAATGAATTTTTCTTACATATTGAAATACATTCGTCCGATATATGGGACAAAATTTCTTCTCTTTACGAAGGAACGTACTTTGAATTAATTCAAGGTCAATATAAGCTTAAACAATTACACGACATCATTCCAAACTTGTTAACAAATTGGTTAAAGGTAGTCAATCCATCTTATGCTGTATTTCCATCTGCAGCTGTGTTGGCATGGGATGAGATTTTCCCTTCTAAAATAGATGCAGCAAATATAAAACATGCTGAAAACCTGTTGTTATATTCTATTAATCATGTGAACGGCTTAGAGTATAGTTTGCATCTTTTTGAATCTATTACAGAGTGGGCACAAAAGCATAATATAGAAATGGGTCACCGATTTAGATGGTTAGTTGGCGAGCTCGCAGATTTAAGCACAAATCGCATTTTAGTAACGGGAACTTCAGGAAACGGAAAAACTACATTTATTAACTCTATATTAGGAGAAAATATATTAGAAAAATCAATTTCAAATGTAGTAGTTTTAAAAAATGATGAGCATACAGAAATTAACGCCATAACAGACTCTACAATTACAACAACGGAAGATGTCTCTGATTACTATAATATGATGTCTCAGCACCATCAAACATATAGAGATAGAGCGTGTGTTGAATTTAAATTACCATGCAGATTTTTAAGTGAAAATAAACTTACATTTGTAGTTACACCTGGCTTTAATAGAAATAACGATACTAGGGATGAGATATTCGAATATTTAAATTCTGTAGACGAATTACTATTCGTATTAAATGCGGATTCACCTTTTACTGACAAAGAACGTGATATTCTATTAAGCATTCAAGAACATACACCAAATTTACAAATTCATTTCTTATTAAATAAAATCGATAACATATACAGTGATGCAGAAGTGAAAAGAGTATTACATGATACGCAAGCGAGAATAAACACATATTTCCCGCATGCGAGAATTTTCCCTTACTCTTCGCTATATACAAGTAGTCAACAATTAAATGATTTAACTGAGTTTATTCATTTTAACTGTAATCATAAAAATATCGATGCAGAACGTACGGAAAAGCTATTGTTTTTCATTCGAAAAACAATTACATATCTTTTGGATAAACGCGTTGAGAAAGAAAATAATCTAGTGGATGCGATTAATTGGAACGAAGATATGCTAGTGAAACTAAATGGTAGTATTAATAATCTTACTGCTTTTGAGAAGGAAAAAATTCATTTCATTACAAAATCATATCGTACAATGAAAACTGAAATTATGAATGACCTTACTGAAAATATTCCGAAGATATTACAGAGTTGTTCGGATTTAATTAGTGAAGAAAGCGATTTCGGGCACATTGATACGGAACTAAATAAAGCGATGAATGAAAGAGTACATAAATATTTAGAGCAAACTGTATTACCTAATTTTGCTCTTTCTATGCAAAATTGGATTGCGATTTCTAATAATGAGCTCCTTCAAAGTCAATCGTACTTAGAAGAACTTAGTGAAGGGCTTAATTCTTTATTTGGAGAAAATCGAATACAGTTAGAATGTGATTTTAAAGTGCTTGATGACTGGCGCAGAGATACTGACAGAATGACGACTAGAATACAAATGGATGAAGTAAATATTTTACGTCGCTTTACGCCAGCGCAATTTTTACTGAAAAGTGCCGGTAAATTATTTGGAGTTCTTCCTAAAAACAAAGGTATGCTATATAACAAATACAAACAGTATGTAGAAAATGAAGATTATACCGAGGTAACGGCTTCTATTATGAAGAAATTTTTCTTGCAATTTGAGCTATTTGAAAACACGCAAGAGCGGGATATTAACATATTCTTTAGAAATCCATTTAACTCCTTGAAACAAGCTGTAGAAAACACTCATTTAGAAATACAAGAAAAACAAGAGATGTTACATAAGATGAAATCACAACCTGAAGTTTATCAAGATTCTATCATGCTCTTTGAATTGAGATTACGTCAATGTGAAGTAATTTTAAATATAGGTGATGATCATACCTATACAGATGTAACTTTAGAAACAAGCGTAGAATAAAAGTAAAATATACGAGGTTTTTATATGACATTGCATCATATGTTATAAGAGAGTGAAAGGGAGCAACTGTAATAAGTTGCTCCCTTTTCGTATTTAGATTATTTTTCAGTCTCTTTAATTTTAGTTTGTACTTTGCCAGTTTTAATTTTATTACTTTCTGAGAAACGTAATAAATCGCCTTCAATAATTTTGTCGGACATTCGTAATTCATTTTGTGCACGGTTAATGAGTGCTTGTGCTTCTTTTTTTGGTAAATCTACAATTTCACCTGTTATGCGGTCATAGAAAGTATTGTTTGTGTATGCATACTTGTCTGTAATAAAGCTACCATCACGTAAAACGACAAAACCGGCATATTCATCTGAAAACATATCATGACCAAAACGGATATCGTTCGTAGTATCAATCCCTAATAAATTTAGAATAGTAGGTTTCATATCGATTTGTCCCGTAGGCTTTGAAATCGTTTGACCTTCTGTTTGGCCAGGTACATGAATATATAAAGGTGTGCGTTGTAAATTTAAAGTATCAAATTCTGTTATTTGATCTTTTTCTAAAAACTGTGCCATTGCACGATTATGTTTTTCAGAAATACCATAATGATCACCATACAACACAATAATAGAATCATCATACATTCCTTCGGCTTTTAAACGCTCAATAAACTTTTTAATTGATTCGTCTAAGTAACGTGCTGTTACGATATAACGATCAAATACGCCATTACCAGAGTTATATGGTTCAATGAATTTTGTATCTTCATCATACGTAAATGGATAATGGTTCGTTAACGTAAGGAAACGAGCGTAAAATGGTTGATCAACAGTTTTTAATATATCTACTGATTGATCGAAGTATTCGATATCTTTTAATCCCCAATTTAAATTTGTTTCGGGTGTAATTTTGTAATCAAGTTCGTTATAGTAACGATCATAACCAAGAGCGGAGTACATAATATTACGATTCCAAAATGTTGCGTTATTCGCATGGAATACAGAAGTGAAATAACCTTGCTGACGTAAAATTTCTGGAGTCGCAGTATAATCATTGTTACCGTGTGTGAAAAATACAGCTCCTCGATTTAATGGATACAATGACGTATCGATTAGAAATTCAGAATCGGATGTTTTTCCTTGCCCAGTTTGGTGGAAAAAGTTATCGAAGTAATAGCTTTCATTTATGAATTCATTCAAGAATGGTGTAACTTCTTGACCGTTAACTGATGCGCCTATTAAAAAGGTTTGTAGGGATTCAAGAGTGACAACAATTACGTTTTTTCCTTTTGCTGCACCAAACATGTTAGGGTTTGGCTCACTTTGGTTTGCCTTTACGTAGTTTTCAGTTTCTTGTAATTTACTACTATCAGCAAGTGCTTTTTGTGATCCTGCTTTTACTTGTAGTGTTAAATCATATACTTGATGAGTGTATAGTCCCAAATTTTTAACAAGCATGACTCGGTCGAATGATCTCGTTAATAGTTCAGGGCGTTCTTTTTCTGCAAGGTGTAGATTCGCAAAAAATACACCAAACGTTAAGAGAAAATATAACAAGCGTGCCGGATGAGTTACACGTCCTGTTTGGAAGACTAGTGCCTTCTTCTTTAACAAAATAAAGAAGAAAATAATGTCTACGAAAGCGAGTATAATTTTATAGTTCAATATTTCTATAATACTGCCGCCTAATTGGCCAAAGTTTGATGTTTGTCCAAGTACTGGTAACGTAACGAAATCACTATAAAAATCATAGAACATTACATTCCCAACAAGTATGATTGTTAATAAGAGATTAATACATAGCGCTATATAATTTCGCTTTTCACCGGTTGCAAATAATGCTAATCCGACAAAAGCTAATGATGCAGCGAGAGGGCTAATAAACAAAATAAGCTCTTGCGTTGAAGACTCAATTTTTAAATCAAAACTGAATCTTGTAATAAGATATGTTTTTAACCATACTGCTAAAGCAATTATTAAAACAAAGCTTATATTTTGCATTTGTAAATTGATTTTATTTTTCATTTTTACACCTTCTTTATACAATTTATTTAACTTGTGTTATATATTATATTTTCATAACTATTAGAGTGTAATGTACCATTTAATGGTTTCTAAAGGTAACAATATGAAGTATTCATATACGTACAATGAGGAATTTTAAAGCGCAAATCTATTTTGGGAAACAGAACAGAAAAAGTCATAGTTGTAGTAAAAAATACTTATAGACATCCTAACATATTAAACACTATGATGATGTTACAAAATACCGAACAAATGAAAGTGGAAATGAATAGAGGCTTTTAAAACTGTTGACATTCAATTTTTTAGAATTGAATGTCGATAGTTTTACCATACATAGTTATGTTAAAAATGTATCTCGTAAAATCCCGATTTTTGGCGGGATAATCATTAGCGGGGGAAGGACAAGGTACATAAATAAAGCGTTATGGAAGTTAAAATATTTGATTGATATCTTAATGAAAGAAATTAAATATGAGATAAATATTTTCCAACATACAACCCACTTGCAGCAGCTTGAGATAATGAATGAGTGACGCCTGAACAATCTCCAACTAAAAATAGTCCATGCACACTTGTTTCAAAATGGTTATTGATTTTTATCGTAGGAGCATAGAACTTTCCGTCAATTCCATATAACAAAGTATCTTTATCGATCGGTTCTTTGATAAATCGTTCTAAGCGTAATAAAAACTCTTTTAGTCCTTCAATATATAATGGGGGAATTTCTGTATTCAAATCTCCATAATCTCCTTGTAGTGTAGGTTGTATACGGTTATGTTTCATGTCGTTCTTTATTGTAGGTTGTTTATTTAGTAAGTCCTCTAAGCGCTGTATAACAATCCGATCTCGTCCTTGGTTAATGTTTTTTATAATTGAACTTGCGTATACATTTGCTTCTTTGAGAGTTGAAAAATAGCGCGGGATAAATAAAGTGAAATTTAAGTTAGGTGTGCCAGTTCCTTCCTCTCGAAAATTTTGACCGTCAGGCATAACTAAACCTTCTTCGTACTTTCTAATGATGCGTCCTTTTGGATTCATACAGTACGTAGTTGCGGTGAAGTGTTCATGCTCATAAGAAAGTTTTGTCTCAAATGTATCTTTTAATATAGAACGTAATTGGTGTTCTTTCATCTCTACTCTAATCCCTAAATCTACACGAGTTTGCTCCTGAGAAATTTTAAGAGAAGTGCACATTTCTTTTAACCAATCCGCTCCGGAACGCCCAGTTGCAAACACTAGTTGCTTAGATTCAACTATTCCTTCATTTGTCTCTATTGTAAAATGATCTTTCTGTTTCATAATATGTTGTACATCTATATGAAATTGAATATTTATTTTTGTAAGTAAAAATTCATAGAGCTGCTGAAAAATGTCACTTGAAAGGGTAGTACCAAGATGCCTTACTTCTGTTGTTAGCATTTGTAAACCACACGTTTCAGCTCTCTTATTGAGATTTGGATTTTCTGTAGAGTATTTTGAAACAGAACTTCCTCCGAACTGACATAGAATTTCATCTACTTCAGCCATGAGTTGAATAAAGCTTTCTTTACCGACTTTTTGCTCAAGTTCTCCGCCAAATCCGTTTGTATAATTAAATTTCCCTTCAGATTTTCCTAAACCACCAAACCCGAAATATTTATCACATGTAGTACAAGTACACACTTTTCCTTCGTCTAAAGGACAATGGCGATCTTCTAGCGCTTTACCTTTATCAAGAATTAAAACCTTTTTGTTACTTTTAGCTAGTGAATAAGCCATAAAAATGCTACTTACTCCAGCACCGATAATTGTAACATCATACATATTTTTTCACCTACTAACGAATAATTTGTTTTTATTTTTCTAGTGTATAACAATTTTATGAAGTTAAGAAATAGCTTTTATTAATAAAGAGGGAGTTTTTGAACTGGATGCTTTTTTAATTTCTCCGAGTGGTGGGGTAAATACAAATGTTTTTATTTGAAAGAAGAAATAGTTTTAAATGATCACTATGTCATATGATTAATAAAATCTAACATATAAAAAACAGACCTTCCAAGTGAAGAGGTCTGTTAATGATTTTAAATGTTATTTAGCAAACACATGGTTACCAATTACTGCTACTGTTTGACGTGTCGTAATCCATTTGTCTGTTGATGTTTTCGGATTGTAGAAATAAAGCCAATCAGAATGTATTCCATTTGTGGAGATAGCTTCTTCTACTGCCATTTTTGCTTCTGGGCTTGCAGGATGATTGATTCTTCCATCTGTAACAGGAGTAAAGGCATATCCGTATTTAATAGGTTCATAAATAACGCCTGTTATTGTATTTGGAAAACCTTTTGCATTTACACGATTTAGTATAACTTTTGCTACAGCCACTTTTCCTTTATAGGATTCGCCACCTGCTTCAGCGGTAACTAAGCGTGCCATTAAGTCTTTTTCTTTTTCTGAAATGCTTGAGTTAATTTTTAGATGTTGCCCTGTATAAAGCTTGTTTCCGACTGTATTGTTAATTTGTTTTATAGATTGAACGGTAACATTGTAACGCTTTGCTATCGTTTCTAATGAATCTCCCTGTTGTACTTGATAAATAATTTGTCCAGATATGTTCGCAGGTTTGGCGTTTTGACGAACGGTGATTTCATTTGAGTTCGTAGACCCTGGAATATGTAACTGTTCACCAATAAAAGCTTGATCGTTTCCTTTATTATTAGCCTGTTTAATGGATTGTATTGAAACTCCGTATTGTTTACTAATGCCCCAAAGTGTATCATTCTTTTTTACTGTATGAATGGTAGATGCTTCAGCTATGCCTTGATTACATACGAATGTAATTGCCGCTGCAGATAAAGGGAGTATATGTTTTATTTTTAATAATTTCATTGTAAATCCTCCTAGAAAAAATTAAGGTGAAACTGTTAAGTAATGTAGTTCAGAATATCTATGTATAATATTTTAATATAAGTATATTAGCACGTATAAAATAAATAATCATCATAAGTTTTTTATTTATGCAGTGTAGAGTCCAAATATGAAATATTGCATATGAAAATACATTGAAGTTCATATTGCTGATTACTATAATCTATTTAGTAGAAAGGTAACTTTATATGTTATAGAAGTTAAATCATTATAGATTGATATAATGATTTTTAAGTTGGAGGAGTGATGTAATGAATATCTTTAAAAGAATATCTGTTTCAGCTGTAATCATTTCAACATTTTTAGGAATAGGGGACACTGTCAATATTGTAAATGCTGATTCTATAGAACAGCAGAGTAAATTAGGGATAGAACAAGAAACAGATAAACAAATCATTGTAAAATTCAATGCGGATTTGAAATTACCATATGAAGATGGTATTGAAAAACAGATACAAGCTCAAGCAAGTGATAAAGTACTAGAAGATCTTTTGGTAGAATATCCAGATGTAACATTCACTCGTTTATTCACATCTGTAAGTCCAGAAGAAATACAAGACCTTGAAGTGAAAGCACCCAATAATGTATCTACAAGTTTATTAAACTACTATATTCTTCAAACTCAAAATGGTGGGCAGAAAGAAGAACTAGTAGATAAGTTAAAGGCATCTTCTTTAATAGAAGATGTGTATATGAAAAAACAAGAAAAAATAACGCCACCGGAAGTACAACCATTAAGTGTATCTTTTAATCCTAATAACAATCCTAGATATAAAAAACAAGGTTACCTTGAAGCAGCACCATACGGTATTAATGCGCCTTTCGCCTGGGGAGTTCAAGGCGGTAATGGAAATGGTATAACTTTTGTTGATATGGAATATGGATGGTTATTAAATCATGAGGATTTAGTACATCAAAATATTGAATTAATGTCTGGAAGAAATATAGATCAGCATGTTGGACATGGGACGTCTGTACTAGGAATTGTATCCTCCGAAGATAATGAAGTGGGGAATATTGGGATTGCGCCAAAAGCGAAAGCGAAAGTGATTTCTCAAATAAGAGATAACGGACAGTATAATACAGCTGATGCAATATTAAGTGCTGTAAATCATTTAGAAGCTGGGGATGTTTTATTATTAGAGGCACAAGCTTCCTTTGATGGATATGGTGATAAATATTTACCTGTTGAAGTACAACCAGATATCTTTGATGCAATTCGTGCTGGTACAGATAAAGGTGTTGTAATTATAGAGGCTGGAGCAAATGGCTGGAATGATTTAGATCAATTTAAAGATAGAAATGGTAAACAAGTTTTAAATCGTAATAGTAAAGATTTTAAAGATTCAGGTGCAATTATGGTAGGAGCGGGCTCTTCAACATTCCCTCATGAGCGTATGTGGTTTTCAAATTATGGAAGTCGGATTGATGTGTACGGGTGGGGAGAAAATGTAGATACAACTAAAGCCGAGCAAAGTAGAAGTGCTGTAAATCTTTATACTACAAGCTTTAGTGGAACATCTAGTGCTTCGCCAATTATTGCTGGGGCAGCGACTTTAGTACAAAGCATTGCTAAAAAAAATTCAGGACAACCGTATAGACCGAGTGAATTAAGAACGATATTAAGTAACCATAACACTGGAACGAAATCTAAAAATCCATATGCAGATAAAATTGGTGTTTTACCAGATTTGAAGTCTATACTAGTAAACTTAGGGTATGAACAAAGAGAGCCGAACGGTGGGAATGAGTTACAAGTAACAGAAAATGAACCAAATAATGAACCTAGACAGGCAAATAAAGTTAACTTTCATACACCAATGAAAGGAACACTACATAATCGGGATAAGGTAGATGTATTTACTTTCCAAATTGACTCACCAGAGAATATTAATATTTCTCTACTAAATGAACAAAACATTGGAATGACATGGGTACTTCATCATGAATCAGATTTAAACAACTATGTAGCATATGGTGAAAATGAAGGGAATGTAGTTAAGGGAACTTATAATGCAAAGCCAGGTAAATATTATTTATATGTTTATAAGTATGAGAATAAAGATGGTTCATATATATTGAATATAAAATAAACGAAAGGAACTTCAGATGAAGTTCCTTTAAATTTTTCTAATTCAGTATATGTGAATGATTTTTTAACTTTACTTCTATGCAATATTTCATATTGATGAAATATTATTTATTTTTTACTCACCAGATTATATTATATTCAATAAGTTTGATGTAAAACAGAAAAAGGAGGAATAATAATGAGCAATAAGAAGTTTATTTTGAAATTATTCATATGTAGTATGATATTTATCACATCTGTATTTGCTTTACATGATAAGCAAGTCGTTGCAGCTAGTTCTGTTATTGAACTTGAAAATTGGTCAAAATGGATGCAACCTATACCTGATAACATCCCGTTAGCACGAATTTCAATTCCAGGAACACATGATAGTGGTACGTTCAAATTACAAAATCCAATAAAGCAAGTATGGGGAATGACGCAAGAGTATGATTTTCGTTATCAAATGGATCATGGAGCTCGCATTTTTGATATAAGAGGCCGTTT
Organism: Bacillus sp. FSL M8-0063; assembly: GCF_038005545.1. NCBI lineage: Bacteria > Bacillati > Bacillota > Bacilli > Caryophanales > Bacillaceae > Bacillus > Bacillus sp. FSL M8-0063. The sequence goes on along the minus strand of NZ_JBBOTJ010000001.1, from coordinate 3,303,331 downwards.
AACAGATGATAATACGATAGTTCTTCATCATGGGCCATTATTTCTTTATGTAACACTGCATGAATTCATAAACGAAGCGAAACAATTTTTAAAAGATAACCCAAGTGAAACAATTATTATGTCTTTAAAAAAAGAGTATGAGGATATGAAAGGGGCAGAAGGTTCATTTAGTAATACGTTTGAAAAAAATTATTTTGTTGATCCTATCTTTTTAAAAACAGAAGGAAATATAAAACTTGGAGATGCTCGAGGGAAAATTGTACTACTAAAAAGATATAGTGGTAGTAATGAATCTGGAGGGTATAATAATTTTTATTGGCCAGATAATGAGACGTTTACGACAACTGTAAATCAAAATATAAATGTAACAGTACAAGATAAATATAAAGTGAGTTATGATGAGAAAGTAAAATCTATTAAAGAGACGATAAATGAAACGATTAACAATAGTGAGGATTTAAATCATCTATATATTAATTTTACAAGCTTGTCTTCTGGTGGTACAGCATGGAATAGTCCATATTATTATGCCTCTTATATAAATCCCGAAATTGCGGCATATATTAAACAAGAGGATCCCAAAAGAGTTGGTTGGGTGATCCAAGATTATGTTAGTGATAAGTGGTCACCGATTCTCTATCAAGAAGTTATAAGAACTAATAAGTCACTTTAAGTTTCACCATAATTTCATAGAAACAATGTAACGCTATTAAAAGTCTTGTGGAATTCCCATAAGACTTTTTAGTATTTAATATTATGAGAATCAAAGTTCTTTGAATAGGTTTATATAGTTAATATAATAATTTAATACGGTTATAAAATCGACACGAAAAAAATTGTCGATAAATGTCGATTAATATTGTAATATAAAACATATAAGTGTAATATACAGATGAGGTGGATTTATTGTCTTTTATTAAAAATAGTAAAATTGGAACGAAATTAAATGTGTTAGTCATTATATCGAGTTTGGCGTGCATCATGTTATCTTCTCTGGGGTTTCTAGGGCTTCAAAAAGGTGAAAATACATCTTCTAGTATGTATGACGAAAGGCTATTACCAATTGAATGGATAGGAACTGTAGAATCAAATTTTTACCATGTGAATATGAATTTTATGGAGATTATGATATCGAAAGATGAAAAAAGAATGAAAGAACTAATAACAGAAATGGATAAGACTAGGAAAGAAAATGATGAGTTATTAAAACAATTTGAAACTAGAATTAGTTCTCATAAAGAAAAGGGCTTGTATAATGCATTTCAAAGTCAATTCAAAGATTTAAGAATACAAATGAAGAAAGCACAGGACTTGGGACTGACTAATAATGAAGAAGCGTATAGCTATTATTTAAAAGAAATTGAGCCTAATATGGGAAAAACAATTCAGTCTATCCGTGAACTTATTTTATATAATAATACCGCGGCTGAACAACTACAAAAAGAGAATATCAATAGTGTGAAAAATACGATAATAACATTTGTAATTATTTCATTTGTTGGAATCATAATAATTATTTTTATTGGTTTTATAATAAAAAATGTTATAAAAAAACCAATTGTATTATTACAAAAAGATATGGAACGAGTATCTGCTGGAGATTTAACAATTCGAACTTCTTATAAATCCGAGAACGAATTAGGCCATATTGTACAATCCTTTAATAGTATGTTAGATAACTTGCAACAATTAGTCGGTCAGGTGAAGGTTACAGCGAAAGAAGTGATTATTTCAACTGAAAATATGTTACAAGAGACAAAAACGGCAGCACATATATCAAACGAGGTTGTTCGAACTACTTCTGAAATAAATAAAGAAATAGAGGGACAAGTGACTAGTATTCAAGAAAGTTCAACTTCGATGGAAGAAATTGCAACTGGAGTTCAAACAGTAGCTGAATCTTCAGCGATGGTTGCTGAAGTTGCTGTTACAACAATAGACCAAGCAAATTCTGGTAGTGAAGTTATAAAACAATCTATTCGTCAAATGAATAGTGTGAATGAAGTTGTTGAAGAAACTTCTAAGGTCATTGATAGACTTGTTACGCGGACACAACAAATTGAAGAAGCGCTAGATGTTATTACTAATATTGCAGAACAAACGAATTTACTGGCCTTAAACGCTGCAATTGAGGCAGCACGCGCCGGAGAAAATGGAAAAGGATTTGCAGTAGTTGCAGCTGAAGTAAGAGGTCTGGCTGAGAAATCTAAAACATCTGTAAATGATATAAATAATTTAATACGTTTTATACATCAAGATACACAGGATACAGTTCATGTAATGAAAAAAGGTCAACAACAGGCTAGTGGTGGTAAAGAAGCGGCACATAAGGCAGAACTCGCTTTTTCATCTATTATGCAAGATATTAATAGAATAACGTCCCAAATTCAAGAAGTGTCTGCTGCCACAGAAGAAATGTCTGCTGGGACAGAAGAAGTGAATGCCTCTTTATCAATAGTTTCTGAAACTGCAACACAAGTCGCACAAGAAACGAATCGAACGGTACAATCAATTCAAGCACAAGCCACATTGATTCAAGAAATAACGACGAAATCTAATGAAATGAAAAAGAAAGTCGAAAATTTAGAAATGCTCATTTCACAATTCATTATTGAAGAATAAGTTTGTTAACATTTATCAGTAGTATAAACTTTAAGATACTCAATATAGTGCTGCGTTGCACAATTTGAAAAAGGACCTTCATAGGTTCTTTTTTTGTAAATGGTGTGAATGCTATGTTTAATTATAGTGAAAAACAGAAACTTATTATATAATAATTATTTAAATTTGTACCTACAAACTTTATATGTAATAATGAATTTGATTTATTCTAATGAAATGGAGGTATATACTATGAAGTTTCCACATGATTTTTTATTCGGAGCTGCTTCAGCTTCTTATCAAGTAGAAGGTGCATGGAATGAGGATGGAAAAGGTGTTACGAATTGGGATGAGTTTTCAAAAATTCCTGGCAAAACATACAATGGAACAAATGGTGATGTAGCGGTTGATCATTATCATCGATATAAGGAAGATGTTCGTTTAATGGCTGAGATGGGATTGGAATCATATCGTTTTTCGATTTCTTGGGCGAGAATATTGCCGACTGGAGATGGAGAGGTAAATGAAAAAGGCATTAAATTTTATAACAATTTAATTGATGAATGTTTAAAGTACGGGATTGTACCGTTTGTCACTTTATATCATTGGGATCTACCATTACCGTTAGAAAAGGATGGTGGGTGGACGAATAAACGAACAGCAGATGCTTTTGTAAAGTATGCCGAAATTTGCTTTAAGGCATTTGGTGATAGAGTGAAACATTGGATTACTTTTAATGAAACCGTAATGTTTTGTGGATTAGGCTATTTAAAAGGTGCACATCCACCAGGAATACAAAATGATGTTCCAAAGTATTTTCAAGCGACTCATTATGTATTTTATGCGCATGCGAAAACAGTTGCGGTGTACAAGCAGCTGAAACAATATGGGGAGATTGGGATTACACATGTTTTCTTACCTGCTTATAGTGTGGATGATGAAAAAGAAAATATACTAGCAGCAAATCATGCGAATGAATATGAAACGTATTGGTATTATGATCCAGTTTTAAAAGGTGAGTACCCACCTTATGTTGTTCAACAATTAAAGGAAAAAGGGTGGACTCCTAATTGGACGGTTGAAGAATTAGAAATCATTAAACAAAATGCCGAAAAGAATGATTTTATTGGCTTGAATTATTATCAACCAATACGAGTAGAAAGATACGATATGGATATAAAGAGCGATGAGCATTCTCGAGAAAACTCAACACTTGCTCCAGGTAATCCTTCTTTTGATGGTTTTTATCGAACAGTAAAAATGGATGATAAAACATATACAAAATGGGGATGGGAAATATCTCCCGAAGGTTTCTTAGATGGATTGCATATGTTGAAAGAGCGTTACGGTGACATAAAGATGTATGTAACGGAAAATGGACTTGGTGATGAAGATCCAATCATTGAAGGAGAAGTTGTAGATGTTCCGAGAATTAAATTTATTGAAAAGCATTTAAAAATAATAAAGCGTGCAATTGAAGAGGGAATCAATTTAAAAGGTTATTATGCATGGTCAGTAATTGATTTATTAAGTTGGTTAAATGGATATAAAAAGCAATATGGCTTTATTTTTGTCGATCATAATGATAACTTAAAACGTAAGAAAAAACTTTCGTTTCATTGGTATAAACATGTGATCGAAACGAGAGGAGAAGAGTTATAACAGATAAAAGAGTATTTTAGGAGAAAGTGTATGAGTGCAAAGTATAAACAAATTGCAGATGTGTTAGAGCAAAACATTCGAGATGGGCTTTTTAATGAAACGAAAAAACTACCTACAGAAGAAGCGTTGATGAATCGATTTGAAGTAAGCCGTAATACGATACGTAAAGTAAGTAGCCAGCTTGTAAATAGAGGTTATATTTTTCAAGTGCAAGGTAGTGGTATGTTTTTACGCGAAACTTCTGTAACAGATTACATTAATTTAGGAAGTTTACGTGGATTAACGAAAAATCTCGTTTCGCAAAATATTAAAACGAGAGTGTTAGAGCTTGAAGTAATAGATGCGGATGAAGATATAGCAAAGCGGATGCAATGCGAAGCTGGAACTAGAATATATTTTTTGAAGCGTTTAAGAATTGTAGATGGTAAACCATTCTCTATTGAAGTAAGTTATTTCAAAAAGGATATTATTCCATATTTGAATAAAGAAATAGCATTAAGCTCTGTATACAGTTATTTCATTGAAGATTTACGATTAAATATTGGCTTTGCCGATAAAGTTATTAGTTGTGAAAAAGTAAATAAAGAAAACGCGCAGCTGTTAGAATTAAATGAAGGTGAGCCGGCGCTTCTTATTGAAAATACAGTATGTCTTGTAAACGGGACAATTTTCGAGTTATCTCAATCGATGTTTCATTATGAAAAGACTAAACTTTTAAATCGAATTAATTTCAAATAAAAAAAGAAAATAATTTATCGTGTGAAAAGCAACTGAGTCCAAAGTGATCAGTTGTTTTTTATTTTCAAAGTGGATGAGCAAAAAAACACAAAAGTGGTTGGTCCGTTTTTTGCAAACATACATTATGATAAGAGAAGAAAGGTAGTATGTTATTAATGTTTTAAAGAGGAAGTTCTTTATTAAAATAGATTGTCTTTAGAGAGGTGAAAATACAATGAGTTTTGCAATTTCACTAGTGGTTATTATTGTAATTGTATCGCTGTTTGGGACCGTGCTAGTTGCACGAAATGTGGAGGAGAATTACGGCAAGTCTACAAAGAGAAATGTGAAAAACTTATCAACTATTTATATTCTCCTTCTTTTCGTACTACTTGTTGGGGTAACGTGGTATGCGGTAGTGATTTAATAGTTTTGAAAGAAAAAGGTTAATATTGTGTATGATGGAGGAGTATGATTTTGATAAAAAATGAACGCCACGTTTTAATTGTATTTCCGCATCCAGATGATGAGTCATATTGCGTGGCAGGTACAATTTTAGCTTATGCGCAGCGAAATGTTCCTCTTACTTATGTTTGCTTAACGTTAGGGGAAATGGGGAGGACGATGGGAAATCCTCCTTTTGCAACACGTGAATCATTATATGTTATAAGAGAGAAGGAACTAAAGAGGGCTACAAATATTTTAGGGATTAAAGATGTACGTATGATGGGATATCGTGATAAAATCCTGGAATTTGAAACTCCCGGAGAGTTAAGATGTGTAATACAAAAATGTGTAGAAGAATTGAATCCTTCGTTAGTCATTTCTTTTTATCCGGGATATGCGGTTCATCCAGATCATGATGCAACAGGAGAAGCGGTAGCAGAGGTGTTAGCTAATATTCCGGAATATAAAAGGCCAACATTTTATGCGGTAGCTTTTTCGAAGAATCATGAAGCGGAAATAGGTCCTCCGCATTTTAAAAATGAAGTGAAAGAATATGTTCCCAAAAAGTTAGAGGCATTGCAAGCACATGCATCACAATTTGCGACGAAAGTAACGGAACTAAAAAGAGAGTATGAAGAAGGTGTACCGGAAATAGTAGAGTGGTTAGAAAAGGAACCATTTTGGATATATTCATTCAAAGATAAGAGTAAGTGACGTTATAGCTGAAGGTGATGAATATGTATTTTGAATATAATAATTGGAAAATTTCTTACAATATAGAAGGGTCGGGCCCTGTTATATTGTTAATACACGGTCTTGGTGGGAACGCAAACAATTGGCTATATCAAAGGCAATATTTCAAAGAGAATTGGACGGTGATTTCTCTTGATTTACCGGGGCATGGGAAATCTGAAGGGCTGGAAATCCCTTTTAAAGAATATACAAATGTTTTGTATGAGTTATGCAGTTATTTAAAGCTACAAAAAGTAGTTATGTGTGGTCTTTCAAAAGGAGCTAGAGTCGGTATCGATTTTGCTATTCAATATCCAGGCTTTGTTTCTAGCTTAATTGTTGTAAATGCATTTCCCTATTTGGAGCCTGAAGATCGAAAAGAACGAATTGAAGTATATGATTTACTTAGCTTGCACGATGACGGAAAAACATGGGCGGATACATTATTGAAGGCGATGGGAGTAGCAGATAATGAAGTAATTGTCAGGGGATTTTATCAATCTTTACAGTCAATTAATTCGGTGCATATTCAAAGGTTATTTGCTGAATTAGTGGACTATGATCAAAGACCGTTTCTATCAAATATTTCATGTCCTATTTTAATTATAAGAGGGGAAAATGATGATTTTGTCCCTGAGAAATATGTAAGAGAGTTTGAACGACATTTGAAAAATACAACTTTCATTGAGTTGAAAAGTAGTGGTCACTTACCTTATTTAGAACAGCCGACTAGCTTTAATAGGACTGTAAAAATGTTTTTAAATCATGCGCTTAATTAATACTATTATTACAGTCAATACTGTTAGTAGGAAATCAAGTATATTTCGTTTTGAGAGGGGCAAGAAGGTGGAATGGAAACCAAATCGTGCAGATAAGACGCCTGTATATAAACAAATAGCGGATTATATTGAAAGGGGTATTTCTTCAGGTGAGTTTCCTTCTGACAGCAAGTTACCTTCTGAGCGTACGTTAGCGAAAGAATTACAGGTGAACCGAAGTACGATAGTAGCTGCATATGAAGAATTAAAATCACTGGGAGTAGTAGAACGGCAAAAAGGAAGCGGAACACGGGTAAATACAGACATATGGGGTGTTTCACATAAACGAATACCGAACTGGGGTAGGTACGTTGAGGATGGATCGTTCTTACCTAATGTACCACTCGTTCAACAAATTAGAACGGAAACACAAAAAGATGACTTAATTAATTTAGCGAGTGGTGAATTGTCACCAGAATTAATTCCGAGTGATAGATTCCGAACGATTTTGTCGGAGAAAACATTTATGGGGAACCTCGGTTATGACCATCCACTTGGAAATGAAATGTTGAGAAAAACAATTGCAGCACATGTTCAGCAATATAAACAAATTGAAGCGGATTCGAATTCTATCCTTATTACATCTGGCGCACAACAGGCACTTAATCTTATCGTTCAATGCTTATTAAAACCTGGCGATGCGATTGCAATTGAGGACCCTTCGTATTGTTTCTCATTGCCGATGTTTAAATCCGCTGGCTTAAAAATATTCCATTTACCTGTTGATCAGTATGGAATGAATCCAGATGATTTAATTGATTTGCATAAAAAGCATCGTATTCGTATGGTGTTTTTGAATCCAGATTATCAAAATCCAACGGGAACTGTGCTTTCATTGGCGAGACGTAAAAAAATTTTAGAACTGTCTTCTGAATTTGGGATACCGATTGTAGAAGATGATCCGTATAGTTTAACTTCATTTAATGGAGAAGTGAATCCAACATTAAAATCAATGGATCAAAACGGGAATGTTCTTTATATAAGTTCATTATCAAAAATTGTTGCATCAGGATTACGTATTGGCTGGGTAATTGGCCCTACACGTGTAATAGAACGTTTAGCAGATGCGAAGCAGCAAGTTGATTTTGGCCATAGTGTATTTACGCAGTGGGTGGCAAATCAGTTTTTAGAATCAGCAGATTTTCATGCACATATTGCAATGCTTCGTGAACAATTGAAAGAAAGAAGAGATGTGTTAATTAGAAAGCTCGAAGAAATATTGGGGGACCAGGTTGAATTTTTTGTTCCAGAGGGTGGAATACATTTATGGTGCAAAGTGCAAGGAACGTTTGATGAATATCATTTATTAGGCGAATCTATACGAAATGGTGTAGCGTTTGTCCCAGGAAGTGTTTTAGGTACTAAAAGTGAATATATTCGTTTTACTTTTGGAAGAGTAGATGTCGAACAAATTCAACTGGGAATCACGAGGTTTGCGGAAACATTAAACGAGATTTCATAATAGTGATGCATATTGAAATGAGGGAAAGAAATGAAGTACGTGACGCTTTTACTTCAAGTAGGCGTGCTATATGTATTTAGCTTAGTTGGTACGTGGATTCAGGAAGTATTCCATTTATCAATGCCAGGAAGTTTAATAGGGATGTTAATGCTGTTTTTACTCCTTGCTACTCGTATTTTACCATTAAAGTGGTTTGAGGAAGGTGCGGAAAAGTTAATTATATTTTTACCGTTATTTCTAATTCCTTCGACAACAGGGCTGATGGAATATGGGTCTTTTCTTTTCAGTAAGGGGAGTGTTATATTCCTTTTAGTAGTTGCAAGCACAATAGTAACATTGATTGTTTCAGGGTATATAAGTCAATTATTAGTAGCATCAAAAAAATAAAATCGACAAGGTGCAAGATGCAAATGGTCTTAATTATTATTACTGTAGTAATGTATGTATTGGCGACAAAGTTATATAAAAAAATTCCGTTTCCATTTACGTTACCGGTGTTAACAGTTACAGCAAGTATGATTTGCTTATTTCTGATTTTGGGTATTTCTCATCATGAGTATAGAGAAAATGGGGGAGACATTCTTTCCGGCTTATTGAGTCCTGCAATTGTAGCGTTAGCGATACCTTTATTTAAAGAGCGAAATATACTTATGAAAAATTTTTTGTCGATACTTATCGGCGTAGCGGTAGGTATAGTGGCTTTAACGAGTATGAATGTAGTGATAGGCGGAATGTTAAATATAGATAAGGAACTCATATTAACAACACTGCCGCAATTAGCGACGATGCCTATCGCCATTTCATTAGCGGATCAAATTGGTGGTATTCCATCTATGACTTCTAGTTTTGTAGTTGTTGCAGGAATAACAGGTGCTATTATCGGACCAACAGTACTTAAGTTTTTCCGTATAACAAGTACGATTGGAAAAGGAGTGGGGATGGGCTGCGCATCACATATTATTGGTGTGAGCCGTCTCGTGAAGGAAGGCGAGAAAGAGGCGACGATCGGTTCAGTGACGATGATTGTAACCGGAATACTCATTAGTATATTTATACCTTATGGAACGAAATTTATATTTTAAAATATAATGGAGATGATGAAAATGACAACATGGTTTATAGTTACATTATTTATTTTTGGCGCTCTTAAAGTACTAGTTTCTAGTATGCCAACTTCTGTTGTAGAATCAATTATTAGTAGATTTGAATTGCATCAAAAACTTGAAGAAGAGAATACCTCTATATCGATAGATGGAAAAAATATAGTGGGAGAAATGAAACTACAAGTTATTCATGAATTTAATGAGGCTTTATTTTTAGATAAACATTATTTCCCACCGCACGGGGAAGGAACACCAATCGTTATTAATACGAAGAAAGGGAATAAAGAGATTAGATTTTCTCTGTATAGCCATGAGGAACATGTTGATGTAATCAAGCAATATAAGAAGAAAATCGTTGCCTATCGTTTACGTTCAAAAAGTCTTCAAAATCCTATATCATTAACAATAACTGAAGATTATGCTTAAGAAGAGATCGATTATGGTCTCTTTATTTTTGTATGAAATGATATGTTTTCAAAATAAAAGAAAAGAAAATCATATAGCCAAATAAAGAGTATGTATGATTCCAATCTACGCTATGAATAAAGAAACCGAATCTTTCTGCAATCTGTTCAAAAATACTAGCACAAATACCTATTGAAACAATAAATAAAATTCTAGAAACTGCAGATAATGTTTTTGAAATTTGTATGAAAATCGTTGTTAAAATCGGTAGTACAAACAAAGTAAAGCCAATGTTAACTGAAAATATGGATGAGAATGGTCTAACGGGAAAGGAATAGATTTGTTTTGCAACAAAGAAAGCATCTAAGCAAGTGCCGATAATAGAAGAGAGTAAGATTGTAACTGCTAATGCTAGAAAATCATTCTTCTTCTCGAAGGAGGACGTTTTTCTTTGCAAGAATTGCCAACTCAATTTTTTCGAGTGTTTTACAGTAGTCTTCTGTAATTTGTCCATTTATATTTTCCTCCTTATCTACTAAGTAATTTACAACTTGCCAGTCCGTAAACCAATCTTCACTGTCAACTTCTTCATGCTTCATATCTCGCCATGCATAGATAAGTGCAGGACTGTATATACGATAGGTGCCAGTACGCAACTGGCATTTCTTTATTCGACGTTTATAAAACTCACGGGAAAAAGATTCATTTACACTTGAGAATAAATGGGGCCAGTAATCTTTCCTTGATCCTGTATGCGGATGGTGCTGGGCCCAGCTTATTATTTGAGATAAAACATGTGTGTCTCGAAATAATAATGAATACAACCTTTTTCCAATTAAGATTCGTTCGTGTAAGGAAGTAAAATGTTTCATTGTATCACCAAATAGTAATACTTTGTGTTTCTTATCATTTTCGTAGAATGGGAAAAGGATATGATTAAACTGAAAGAAATCAAAGAGTTTAAATCCAATACTATTAAGTACAGTCTTTTTAAATTGTATATTTTGAATCACTCTTTTTTCTAAGTAGTTTTGTTCATTAATAATAGTTGCAATAGCTAATGTTTTTTTGTTACCTGTTTTCCAAAAATCGTTCCACATCGTTTCCATAAATGTAGAAACATTTAGGTGAGGGAGAAGGTGAAATAGCTTTTGTGCTCTTTTTACACTTTGTTCATAAAGCAGAAATTGAGGATATACATCTTGGAAAATAAGCCAATTTCCTCTTTCTAAAAAAGAAAAAAATGTGATTTGATCTTTCTCTGATAAAATTTTCGTATATAAATCGCCCTTTAAATCAGTCATATTCCAACCGCCGTTACGTGATACCATATGCCCAAGTAGTGCCCAATGTATTTCTGGATATTGAATGTAAAATTGGTAGTATGCGCGTGTTCTTGTCACATTATTTTTATTTAGTTGTTCTGTTTGTATTTTTATGTTGTTGATGATGAGTTGCTCTTCTTTCGTTAATTTATACATCGTGCCAGAATGTATGAGTTTGCTTTTTTGTTTTAATTCATTTTTTACATCAAATAGGGAGAGAGGCAGTGCTTTGGAAGGTCCGTTATCTGTATGATTTGAATTGCTTCGGTACATTCCGTTACCTCCATTTTTCATAAATTTAAACATGATTATTGGCTATGAATCATTCTATTTATTTTATTACGAGTATAAGAAATAAATGAGCGGTGTTTTTTACAAAGGTTTAGTTATCATGCAAAAAGTATAAAAAATCTTACTGTTGTGAGGTGAAATAAAAAAACAGAAACTATTTTTAATAGTTTCTGTTTTTTTATTTTGTCAATTAAATGTAACAAACGACGATTATGATTTAAATCAATTGAAAATAATTCAATAAATTTTATAAATACTATATGAATTGAAATGTTTGGTAGGAGGAAAAGAGATGCTGAATAAAATAATTTTAATTACTGGTGGTACAGGTTCGTGGGGACATGAACTTATAAAACAACTATTAGAAAAATCCCCGAAAGAAATTAGGGTTTTTTCAAGAAATGAAACGGTTCAGTTTGAAATGCAGCAACAGTTTATAAATGATGATAGGTTAAAATTTATTATTGGAGATATTCGTGATAAAGATCAAATAGCCTATGCATGCCAAGGTGTACATTATGTATTCCATCTTGCAGCTTTAAAACATGTTCCAGTATGTGAGTATTATCCTTATGAAGCTATAAAAACTAATATACATGGTACACAAAATGTAATTGAAGCATCTATACAGATGCAAGTTGAGAAAGTTATATATGTTTCAACGGATAAAGCAGCTGACCCATCAAATACGTATGGGATGACAAAAGCAATTGGTGAGAAGTTAATGGTTCATGCGAATATGCAAACGAAGAAAACAAAATTTATTTGTGTTCGTGGTGGAAATGTTTTAGGGACGAGCGGAAGTGTGGTACCACTTTTTAAAAACCAAATTAAAAAATCTTCACAAGTAGGGATTACCGATGCAAATATGACTAGATTTTTCTTAACGATTGAAGATGCTGTTGGATTGTTATTTAAAGCCGTATATCAAGGTAGAGGTGGAGAAATCTTTGTCATGAAAATGCCAGCATGTAAAATAACAGATTTAGCAGAAGTGTTAATTGAAGATTCAAAAAAAGAAAACGTGAAGTTAAAAGAGATAGGGATAAGGCCGGGTGAAAAATTAAGTGAAATGCTTTTATCTGAGGTAGAGAGTAAAACAAGTATAAGCTTTGATCAAAATTATTTTGTGGTACTACCGACTATTCCTATAGAAGGGCTGCAAGAATATTATACTAGTTATCCGCTAGTAGATGTGAAGAGTTTTAGTTCTCAACAAGACTTACTTGCAAAACACGAGGTGAAACAAATGTTATTAAAAGGAGGGTTTTTACGATGAAAAAAAATGCGAAGCTCTTAATAACTGGTGCAAATGGCTTCACAGGACGCCATGCTTGCCAATATTTTTTAGAGCAGGGTTTTCATGTAATTCCCATGTTTCAAAATCGTGCGCATAGAGAAATAATTGGGAATGGTATTACTTGTAATTTAACTAATAAGAGCGAAGTAATGAAGGTAATGAAACAAATAAAGCCAGATTATGTATTGCATTTAGCAGGAAAGAATTCGGTCATAGAGTCTTGGACAGCCGCTCTTGAATATGTAGAGATTAATGTAATAGGGACATTATATTTATTAGAAGCAATTAAGCAAGAAGCACCTCATTGTAGGATATTGGTTATAGGATCTGCTTTGCAAGCAGATAGTATGAACAAAATAAAAATTTCAAATCCATATAGTTTAAGTAAAACGATGCAAATCATTATTGCAGAGGCGTGGAGTGAATTAATGAATTCAAATATTATCATTGCAAAGCCCTCGAATTTAATTGGTCCAGGAGTATCGAATGGTATTTGTTCTATTCTTGCAAAAAAAATGATAACTATAGAGTCGAACAAAAGTGAAGCAATTATTGAAGTAAACAGTTTGAAAGATAGTAGGGATTTTCTAGATGTACGTGATGCGGTTAAAGCGTATCATGTGTTATTACGAGATGGGATAAATGGAAAACAATATAATGTCGGGTCAGGAGTGAAACGATCTTTATTAGATGTACTAGAACAATACAAAGAATTAACACAGCTGAATTTTTCCATAAAAGAAGCCGAGCATAGTGGGAGCGAATCAAATGAGAGTTTAGTAATAGAGGATATAAAAAGGTTAGGTTGGGTCCCAGAAATTCAATTCCATCAATCATTAAAAGATGTACTCGAGTATGCGAAGTGTAGTGAAATCTGCATTCAATGAAAAATAAAAAGGGTGTAAGAAATATATGAATGGCTATAAAACAATAGATAATCAAAATACGCTATTTCTTTTAATTGTTGATACGCTGGACTGGAAAGATGAGGAAGAGCATGTTTTGTATATCTATGAGGCGATAAATAAATGTCGAGCCTATGTGGAAGGTAAAAAGGATGATAGGAAAAATCCAGTAATAGGTCCAGGAACTAGGCATGTAATTCAAGTCTTTGCTCATTATGAATGTAGTGAGTATGGAAATGATTTTTATGATCTCATTAAAGATTTTTTGCAAGATATAGGATTTGAGTTACATGTTTATATAAATAATAGTAAGTTTACTTACATTTAATAGATTAGTATAAAACAAGATTTTTAATGATAAAGGTGGATATAAATTATGAATAAAAAGATTCTCTTTACTGGGGGCGGTACAGCCGGACACGTAATGATTAATATGGTATTGATTCCTAAATTTATGGAAAAAGGATGGGGAGTTGAGTATATTGGATCTCAAAATGGAATTGAAAAACTATTAGTTCAAAATGTGAAATACAATAGTATTTCAACGGGGAAGCTTAGGAGATATTGGGATTGGGAGAACTTTAAAGATCCTTTTAAAATAATAAAAGGTTGCATACAAAGTTATAAATTGATGAAACGAATAAAACCAGATGTTGTTTTTTCGGCAGGAGGATTTGTGTCCGTTCCTGTAGTAATAGGAGCGTGGATGAATAAAGTGCCTGTAATAATACGTGAACCAGATAGTACGTTAGGATTAGCAAATAAAATAGCATTACCTTTTACTACAAAACTATGCACAACATTCCCTCAGACAGGAGAAACTGTCAGTAATGAGAAGAAGGTTTATGTAGGACCAATTGTAAGGGAAGAAATTGAGAGGGGCAACGTATTGCGGGGAAGAAGCTATTGTAAATTTCAGCAAGATAAACCAGTATTGTTAATTATGGGTGGGAGTCAAGGTGCTAAGTGGATAAATGATATGGTAAGGGAAAGTTTGGAAACATTACTATTAAATTTTAATATTGTTCATATGTGCGGTAAAGGTAAGGTGGATTCATCTATTGGTATGGAGGGTTATATGCAATTTGAGTATATAGGGGACGAGTTGCCGCATATACTAAATATGGCGAGTGTTGTAGTTTCTAGAGCGGGTTCTACTGCTATTTCTGAATTGCTATTTTTGAAGAAACCGATGTTGCTTATCCCGTTAACTAACAGTTCCAGTAGGGGAGATCAAGTTTTAAATGCTGAATATTTTTCTCGGCAAGGATATGCGGAAGTTATACTCCAGGACAGAATAAGTACGAATGTATTCATACATGCAATAAATAAGTTGCATACAAATAAGGAGAGATATATTCAAAACATGAATGGATATAAGAAAACAAATGATGAGGGGATTCGTCAATTAATAGATATAATAAATGAAGTGGTGAAGTAATAGAAATTTAAATAAAAAAACAAAAGGAAAGAAGGTATCTTCTTTCCTTTTTACTATAGTTGTTCAAATTCATTATTACTTATCCATATTAGCTATATACTATGGGTGAATACCGATTTCTAATAGCTCAGTAAATGCATGAGTATGGATAGGTTTACTATAATAGTAACCTTGAATAAACTGACATTTATTTTTTTGAAGGAAATTCACATGTTCTTTCGTTTCTACACCTTCAGCAATGACAGACATTTCTAATGTATGTGCTAATGTGATAATCGTTTTAATAATTTCCATTCCATCTTCACACGTTTCAGACATTGTTATAAATTCTCTTGGGATTTTTAACGTATCTATTGGATATAAAGGTAAATACGCTAGTGAAGAATAACCTGTACCAAAGTCGTCGATTGAAATGTGAACTCCTAAACTCTTTAGTGTGCGGAGCTTTATCAATGTTTCTCGCTCATCCATCATTGCAATGCGCTCTGTTAATTCAAGGTCGAGAGAACTTGCCGGTAAGCATGTAGTTGCTAATGTAGAAGAAATAGACTTTACAAAATCTTCTTGTTCAAATTCTTTAGCAGATAAGTTTACACCAATTTTCAAATGAGAATATCCGAGTGTGTGCCAACGTTTCATTTGCTCACAGGCCTGCTGCAATGTCCATTTTCCTATTGGAATAATTTGTAGTGTTTCTTCTGCAATCGGAATAAATTCGTATGGAGAAATAACGCCTAATTCAGGATGATTCCACCTGATTAGAGCTTCTGCACCGATAATTTTATTAGATTCACTATCAACTTGAGGTTGATATAAAAGGAACAATTCTTCATTTTGTATTGCGTTTGGTAAATCTTTTTCTAATCGTAATCGTCTTTCAATTTTTTTAGCGATTACATCGTCATAAATAGAGACAGAGTTAAGCTCTTTTGCCTTTGCATCATACATTGCAACATTAGCGTTTTTCAAAAGTGTAGCGGTATCGATTCCGGAATGTGGATAAATAGCGATGCCGATACTAAGTGATAAAGTTAATGTATGCTCATGTATGACAAACGGTTTTTCCATGCATTCAAATAACTGGTTGCATAAATCGAATAAGGAATCTTCGTCAGTATAGTTTTCAATTAAGATTGTAAATTCATCGCCACCGATTCTTGACAGATGAGTATGTGATGGAAGACATGATTGGAATCGCTTCGCTACTTCTTCTAATATGTGATCTCCTGCCGAATGTCCAAGTGTATCGTTAATCGCTTTAAAGCGATCTAAGTCTAAATATAATAATGCAAACTCGCTTTCTGTCGTTTTAGCATGTTTTATAACTCTTTTTAATTTCTTATGGAAAAAGGCACGGTTTCCAATTTTTGTTACAGTATCATGGAATGCTAAATACTTTATTTCTTCTTGTTGCTTTTTTAGTGCGGTAATATCTTTTACCATAATATAGCTTCCTGAAATTTGTCCGTCTATTATAATAGGGACGATGGTAACGTATAAGAAATAAGTAAAACCATCTTTATATTTAGAACTTAGTTGTAAGTATGCCGATTCTTGTTGTTTCACCTTTTCTAATGCAGATGTTAGTTTATGTTTGTCTTCATCTAAAATAATCGAAAAACATGTTTCACCGAGTAACTCGTTCGTTGGTGCCCCAAGTAGTATACTCCCGGCTTGATTTACATTTAAGAATACGCCATGTAAATCAATTGTAAAAATAGGATCAGGGTGATATTCATATAACGATTTAAACTTTTGTTGTTTTTGAGATAGAGCCTCTGATTTATGAACTAAATCAGAAGTCCGTAAAGTCACTTTTTCTTCTAGTTGCGCATTAAATGCCTGTAAACGTTTCGTTAGGGAATTGTTTTGCATACGTACAATAGAATGACGAATGAGTACGAAAATAAAAGTAATACAATTTCCTGTAATGAGAGTTGAAGATGATGTTTGTTCTTTTAATGTAAACCCAATTAGTATTGCAACAGCAAGATAGGGAAATACAACTAAAGCCTTTTTTCCTATTATAGGGTTAACAATGAAATAATTTTTATGGCTATTACGATCTGCTGAAATAGATCCAGCTATTGCAATAAATAATATAGGTATTCTATATAAAAGACGTAATAATGTTATCGTTTCAGTTGATAAATGGTTATTTAAGTAAAAGTAAATATAGTTAAAAGTTGCAGAACTTATTAATACAAAAATAAAGATATAAATCTTCCGTTTAGAATTAAAAATTGTCGGACGGAAAAAGAGACTAACGCCTAGTAGAAGAAATAATAAATCTGCAATTGGATATAGAAATGAAAGGAATACATCTCCTAGTGAAAGAGAGAATATATTTAAATTTGGCTGATTAAATAAATACCACTCTAATGTGAATATGGAAGTAAGTACTATACATATATCACAAATAAAGAACGCTTTTTCCCATTTATCGCATTCTTTTAAAATTTTATAACTGAAAGCGATAAGACAAAAGAGTAGAAAAAACATGTAAAATACATCAGAAATAGTAAAACGATGTATTGGAATTTCGAAGAAGCTATCTTGATATGTATATACTATTTTTCCTAATAAAAAACTCCCAATTGCTATTGTGATACATACCCAAAATGGATTTGAACTGACTTTTTTAGAATATATAGAATAAATTAGTGATACAAATGTAATGGCTTCAACGATAAGTGAAGCGAAGCGTACATCCGAATTTGAAAAATGAGTAGGGAACAGATAAAAAAATATAAAATAGATTGAATAGCATATTAATGTTCCGATTAATATACATAGTTGTAAATTTTTATTTAATTTCAATGAAATCACCTTCTTTAATTATGCACTATATTCGTAATATCTATACATAATAATATTATTTAAGAATTGTATCAGATTTCCTTGTAAAAATCTTGTTTATAAGGAAACTATTGAAGAGTTTAATACTTCTTAAAATTGAAAAATATTGAGTTTGATAATATGTACTTCATCAAGATTTTAAATGGAAATTGTATATTTAGTCATCCTTTGAATTGTAAAGGTTTTTTAGTAATTTGTAAGTGGAGATGCACAATTGCATATAAAATGATGAGAATCCTCTTTCTAGCTGATCTTTTGATTGTTATAGGCTATTTTAAGTAAGGTTTTTATTTTTAATCTGAAAATTAACATTTGTAAAAATGTTACAAAGGGATATAAAATAAGAACATGTATTCTTACAGAGTGGATAGTATTTTCACTAAATAGGGAGGACTTTTTATGTTATGGCGAATGAAAGGTGCGGAAATATACTATGAAATTGTTGGAGAGGGGAAACCGGTCCTTATCATACATGGCTGTGCGCCGGATCATAGGTTAATGATGAAATGTATGGAATCAGTATTTCAAAAATATGAAGGTTATCAACGAATATATATTGATTTACCTGGAATGGGAAAGTCGAACGCTCCAGATTGGATAAATAGTTCAGATCATATATTAGAAGTGTTAACTATATTTATTGAAGAAATCATTCCAAAGAAAGATTTTTTACTAGTAGGAGAGTCTTTCGGCGGATATTTAGCTAGAGGGATACTTTCAAAAATGTTTGAGAGAGTCAATGGATTATTATTAATATGTCCTGTGGTTGTTGCGCTGCAAAAAGAAAGACGTTTACCGGATAAACAGATAATTGTACAAGATAAGGAGTTTTTAAATACGTTAACTTCTACCGAAAGAAAAGAATTTAGCGAGTTAGCAGTGGTAGCAAATGAATATACATATAAACGATTTAAAGAAGAAATTAAGCCGGGGTTAGATGTTGCTAATTATGAATTTATTGAAAGGTTGCAAAAAAATTATTCTCTTACTATGGAGTTTCACCGAAAGAAATATGAGAAACCCGTTCTTTTATTAGCAGGAAGACAAGATATATCGGTAGGTTATCGAGATATTATAGAAATTATTGAAGATTATCCAAGAGCAACATTAGCGGTGCTTGATATGGCGGGACATAATTTGCAAATTGAACAGCCTGAACTATTCGAGAGTTTAGTAGGAGAATGGATTACACGAACAAAACAACAAAATTTATAAAAAACGAATGAATATTTTCAAGGAGGAAGTATGAATACATATATTTATATGGTTAGGCACGGTGAATCATCAAAATTAGAAGGGAGTGAAAGAACACGTGGTTTAACTGAAAAGGGAAGTTTAGACGCTCACAGAGTAACAGACATATTAAAAACAGAGGGAATCGATACTTTCATTTCAAGTCCGTATAAGAGGGCTGTGTTAACGATAGAAAAATCAGCCGATTTCTATGAAAAAGAAGTAGTAGTATATGAGAATCTCAAAGAGTGTATGTTTTTAAGTGAGGATAAGATTATATCAGATAAAGAGGTGTATCCACTTGTAAAGAAGATGTTCTCTGATCCGGATTTTGCACTAACAGAAGGAGAGTCATATAAGGATTGTCAGGTAAGGGTAGTGAAAATGTTAAAGAAAATATTAATGAATTTTCAAGGACAAAAAATTGTAATTGGCACACATGGACTTGTAATGACATTAATGATGAATTACTTCAATAACCAATATGGGTTTGAATTTTTAATACATACATCAAAGCCTGACATATATAAGTTGGAATTTAAAGAGGAGCAATTCATGAATGTAGAAAGATTATGGATAGGAGAATGAAACTGCATATATGGAGTGTGTTTTAATTTGTACTTATAAAACACACTCTTTTTTATAGAATGCATTTTTATCAACTATTTTTAGAATGTTAAATTAATAAGTAATTATTCAATTTCTGAATAATATAAATGGAAGTTGGTTTAAGGAAACAATTTTAAATGTGACAAAACTCCAAACGTTGGATTTCTATTCAATTGGAAAAAAAGATGTAGAATTTTGTCTTACGGTCCCCGTTTACTTTTCATTTCATTACATATAGGCTTTGTGGTGTAAAGGGGAAAATCACCTTTATACAAAATTTATAAGGAGGACAATGTGATGAAAAAGATTAAAAAGTTTGCGGGAGTAGCTTTAGCAGGTACGGTTGGATTAAGTGGACTACTATTTTTAGAACCAAGTGTAAGCGCTGCGGAAACCCAGCAGGTAAAAGAAGAAAATTTCAATGCAATTGATGTAACGATGAATCAAAGTGCATTTTATGTATTGAGTGGTAGAAGTATTGATATTCTTTCTGGAGATAAAGAAGCAATTCAGTTAAATAAATACACAATTCGTTTTAGTAAACCAGGGAAGTATGTTATTAAAGTAAATGGTTGTATTTATGATGATATATATACATTTATTGTGAATGAGTAGTATATATTCTTAAATTGTGAGATAAAAAAAGAAACACCCTATTTGCGATGAGAATCGTAAATAGGGTGAATACTTTGTATTAAGTTGTATTTTAAATATGTTCACTAACTTTCTCTTTGTTATGTAAAGTATGTAAGAGGGCTTGAAACATCTTAAATGATTGCTGAAAGATTGGACTTTGAATAAAGGTGTAAAGAAAAGTTACGATGAAAACAGGACCTCCTAGCATAAATCCAATAACTAGTACAACACATTCTACTATGATTCTAGCACGACTAATAGATAGCCCTGTTTTGTCGGAAATAGTAAGCATGAATCCATCTCGAGGGCCAGCACCAATCCCAGCCGCAACATACATCCCTCCCCCAATACCTGTAATTGCAATACCAGCAAATAAAATGAGTAAGTTTATCCATAAATAATTACTAGCGTTTGGAAGAATGTTTGATTGTAAGAAAAAGTCCATAATGGGACCGATAAGTAGTGCATTTAAAAATGTACCCACATTTATATATTTTCGATCTACTAATAAAGAAATGAGAACGAGACATAATCCACATATGACACTCCACGTACCAATGGTCCATCCAAATCTTTGGTAGAGAGCCATATTTAAAACTTCCCAAGGATGTAAACCGAGAAATTTTACTTTGACTGCAAGAGCATTTCCAAGGCCAAAGAAAATTAACCCTAAGAAAAAAAGAAAATAGCGAAAGAGAGTTAGCCTCATCTTTAAAACCTCCTATATTGTATAATTATGTATATTACATGTAAGAGTTTTGATGTACAAATATTACGACTTTTTAGGGTTTGTTTAAAACTGTTGAATACAAATGAAATTTATGCATTCACAGTCAAAAAAGTTAAAATATTTCGTCTCAAGGATTATAATAGAGAAAGAAATATAAAAGGGAGTGAACGAGTTTGAAACAAGAGCTTATTGAAAGATTTACGAGATATGTAAAGATTGATACACAATCAAATGAAGAAAGTCATACAGTACCAACAACACCTGGACAAATTGAGTTTGGTAAGTTATTAGTGGAAGAGTTAAAAGAGATTGGCTTAACAGAAGTAACAATGGATGATAATGGGTATGTAATGGCAACACTTCCTGCTAATACGGATAAGGATGTGCCAGTAATCGGCTTTTTAGCACATTTAGATACGGCAACAGATTTTACAGGGAAAAACGTAAAACCACAAATTCATGAAAATTTTGATGGCAATGCGATTACGTTAAATGAAGAGCTAAATGTTGTGTTAACGCCAGAACAGTTTCCAGAATTACCATTATATAAAGGACATACGATTATTACAACGGATGGTACGACACTTCTAGGAGCAGATGATAAAGCTGGTCTTACAGAAATTATGGTTGCAATGAACTATTTAATACATAATCCACAAATTAAGCATGGGAAAATAAGAGTTGCATTTACGCCGGATGAAGAAATTGGCCGTGGGCCAGCGCATTTTGATGTAGAAGCGTTTGGTGCATCATGTGCTTATACGATGGATGGCGGTCCATTAGGTGGTTTAGAGTATGAAAGTTTTAATGCTGCAGGCGCTAAGTTAACGTTTAATGGAACGAATACACATCCTGGAACAGCGAAAAATAAAATGCGTAACGCAACTAAACTTGCTATGGAGTTTAATGGATATTTACCAGTAGAAGAGGCACCAGAATATACAGAAGGCTATGAAGGATTCTATCATTTACTTTCATTAAATGGTGATGTTGAGCAAAGTAAAGCGTATTATATTATTCGAGATTTTGATCGTGAAAATTTTGAGGCGCGTAAACATAACGTTGAAAATATTGTGAAGCAAATGCAAGAGAAGTATGGACAAAATGCAGTCGTTTTAGAAATGAATGATCAATACTATAACATGCTTGAAAAAATCGAACCAGTGAGAGAAATTGTTGATATTGCATATGAAGCGATGAAAAGTTTAAATATCGAACCAAACATTCATCCGATTCGTGGTGGAACAGATGGATCACAATTATCGTATATGGGATTACCAACGCCGAATATTTTCACAGGTGGTGAAAACTATCACGGTAAATTTGAATATGTTTCGGTGGATACGATGGAAAAAGCTGTTCAAGTTATTGTGGAAATCGCAAGACGATTCGAGGAACAAGCTTAAAAAAGAACCAAGTAGTGCGGATGCGCTACTTGGTTTTTTAGTATAATACTCGCCACAAATAAAAAGTTGCGTAAGACTCCCAGTTGGTCCAATTTGCCGCAAAATCTTTTATTTCCTGTTTAGTCGGTTTACTTTCAGAACCTGTTATATATTTAATTGCATTGTGCAAGCCAACATCGTCAATTGGAAAAGCGGAAGGAAATCGTAAACAACGCATTAAAACATAGTTGGCAGTCCACGGTCCTATACCGTGTATAGCAGTTAATTGTTTTTCAGCTTGTTTCACATCTTGTATTTGCAGTAAAGATTCTTTTGATAGTTTTCCTTCTGTAATAAGCTTTGCAATACCGATTAAATATTCACATTTTCTAGTCGTCATTTTTAATTTTTTAAGTTCCTCTACGTGTAAATGTGCAATCGTTTCAGGAGAAGGGAATATCCAATGTTTTCTATCATTCCATTCTACATAATTACCAAATTGCTCGACTAATCTTCTTTTTAGCGTATAAGCATATGTGAGGTTAATTTGCTGACCGATAATTCCCCAGGAAAGTGCTTCAAATAAGTCTGGAATACCTAAAGTACGAAGGCCATAATATTGTTCAATTGGTCCTTGAAGGAGTACATCAAGTTTAGCTAATGTATAAAAGGGAGCTAAATCAGTAGTTAAATCAAACCAATCCTTCACATAAGTAGCTACAGCTTCGCATACCGATTCTTCAGATGTATATAATTCTTCTAAAAAACGTATTTGAATATTACCATTCGTATTCATACTAATTTCAACTAAAGGATTTACATCGTGAACAGGAATAACTTTATAAATTTTGTTATCTTCAATTTGGAACATACATTCATTGTTAGAACGTGATAGATAGCGTAAATTTTCTTGGAAACTAAATTCTGTTGGAACTGCTAAAGTTAATGCGTTAGTATATTCTGTTGTCATATGAATTCTACCTGCGACTTTTCTAATGTAAGCAACTCTTTCTTCATTCCTAATCCACCTCTAAAACCAGTTAGTTTACCATTCTTTCCAATAACACGATGGCAAGGAATTGTAATGAGAAGAGGGTTGGCAGCAATAGCAGTAGCAACGGCACGCACAGCAGTAGGTTTGTGCATTCTTTCGGCAATTTCTGAATAAGAATATGTCTTTCCATAAGGAATTTCACGTACCGTATTCCAAACAGATAATTGAAAATCAGTTCCGTAAGCATCGATAGGGAATGTAAAAGTTTCTCGCTTACTTTCTAAATACTCGATAACTTCTTTCGTATATGATGGCAGGTAATCTGGATTACATGCCAATATATGTTGTGGCAATTTTTTTCTAGCCCATATATTTAGTTCTTCAAAGCTTTCATCTTGTGATCCAATGAAGCATAGTCCATTTTCAGTTGCAGCAATATGAAAATGCCAATCTTCATGTGTAAGTAGCGTCCAATATATAAATTTATTTTTGGAGGAATTCATTATTGTATCCTTCTTTCATTTCGTTCTTTTTTCGATATTCAGTAGGAGTAAACCCGGTTTTCTTTTTAAATAAAGTTGCGAAATACTCTGGGTTTTCTATCCCGATAGCAGTACTAATTTCTTTAATGGATTGATTTGTTTGTAAAAGGTGCTCTGCCGCTTTAACAATCCTAAACTGTTGTATATATTCTATTGGGCTTATCCCAGTCATTTTTTTGAAAGTGCGTTGTAAATGAAATGGGCTACCATGGCACATTTCAGCAAGTATGTCGAGAGTTAATAATTCGTTAAAGTCTTTTTCGATACAATCTTTAATTTGTTTTACCCACTCTTCATTAGGTAAAGTGATCCCATTTGGCTTACAACGTTTGCACGGGCGAAAGTTTTCACTCAATGCTTGCTCTGCGTGATGAAAAATTCGTACATTGTTTCTATTCGGTATTCTTGATTTGCATGATGGCCTGCAAAAGATTCCGGTTGATTTCACAGCATAAAAGAATTTACTATCATAGGAAGAATCATTATGAATAATTGCTTGCCAATGCTCATTTGTTAACGTAACCCCTTCATTGTGCAAAGAACATCACCTCTGAAATTAGTATAACCTGAATAAAGTGCGTATGTATGTATTCACAAATGTAAGAGCAAGATTACAAAGGTGAAAATATGATTGTTTTTCTATTTTGTGATAGCATGAAATTTGGAAATAAACATCAAGAGGAGGGCTATAAGTGAAGTTAATTTCATGGAATGTAAATGGCTTGCGAGCTGTTATCGCAAAAGGTGGATTTTTAGAATATCTCGAGGAATCAAGTGCTGATATATTTTGTCTACAAGAGATTAAATTACAAGATGGACAAATTGATTTAAATCCAGAGGGATATTATGCATATTGGAATTATGCCGTGAAAAAAGGTTATTCAGGAACAGCAATTTTTTCGAAAAAAGAACCGCTTGCTGTTACATACGGTTTAGGAATTGAAGAGCATGATCAAGAAGGACGAGTTATCACTTTAGAATTCGAAGATTTTTACATAATTACGTTATATACACCAAATTCAAAACGTGGATTAGAACGATTAGATTACAGAATGAAATGGGAAGATGATTTCCGGGCTTATATTAAGCAATTAGATAAAAAAAAGCCCGTTGTTTTTTGCGGAGATTTAAATGTTGCTCATAAAGAAATCGATTTAAAAAATCCAAAAAGTAATCGTAAAAATCCTGGATTCTCTGATGAGGAAAGGGAGAAATTCACACGTATTTTAGAAGAGGGATTTATTGATACGTATCGTTATCTGTATCCTGATCAGGAAGGTGCATATTCGTGGTGGTCGTATCGTATGGGAGCGAGAGCAAAAAATATTGGATGGCGTTTAGATTATTTTGTTGTTTCGGAAAGAATGAAAGATAAAATAACAGAGGCGAAAATTAATAGTGAAGTAATGGGATCAGATCATTGCCCAGTTGAATTACATATAAATTTCTAAAAAAAGAAGTATCTTCCTAGGATTAGGCAGATACTTCTTTTTTTATTCATTTTGTTAAAATTTTTCAAATCTTTCTTGAAATAATCGCATATTAAATATATACTTAGTAACGATAATCATTATCAGTGGGGAAGATTATCAAAGGATGAGGTGTAAAAAGAATTATAGCTTAGGGGAAGTGAACGAGAATGAGTTCTGGATAGAATTATTAATTTAATGAAATATATATGTAAGATAAGTTTCATATAGTTAAATTTTATTAAGAATATTGTTTGAAAATTCGAGAGGAGATATATAAAGATGAATAAGAAGTTATTTACATTAGGGATGGTTACAGTATTAAGTGTAGGACTAGCAGCATGCAATAGTACGGATAAAACTTCAGGAGAACAAAAGCAACAGACAAAAGCTACGGAAACGAAAAAAGACGAAAAAAGAAAAATTACATATTTAGGTAAAGAATATACAGTACCAGCAAAAGTAGATAAAATTGCGACAGCTAGTTTAGAGTCAATGGAAGATGCAGCGGTACTTGGTATTAAGCCGGTAGGTGCCATTACTGTAGGTGGTAAATTACCGAAGTATCTTGAGAAAGATTTAGAGGGTGCGAAATCTGTTGGTGAGAAAATGCAACCAAATTTTGAAACATTACTACAATTAAAGCCAGACGTTATTACATCAAGTACGAAATTCCCAGCAGAAACAGCTGAAAAGTTTACGAAAGTAGCTCCGACATTCCCAGTATCACATGTTTCAACAGATTGGGAAGATAACTTAAAGTTAATGGGAGAATTAACTGGTAAAAAAGATAAAGCAGAAAAAATTATTAAAGATTACAATGCAGATGCTGAAAAAGCAAAAGCAAAACTAGGAGATAAGTTAAAAGACAAAAAAGTACTTGTCATTAGACTAAGAGCAAACGAATTATTCCTATATCCAGAAGGAGTATACTTCAACCCTGTCATTTATAAAGATCTTGGGCTAACTGCTCCAGAACAACTTAAAGCTGTAAAAGCACAAGAGAAAATTTCATTTGAAAAACTTGCTGAACTTAACCCAGATTATATTTTCTTACAATATGAGGCAAGTGAAAATAAAAATCCGAAAGTGCTAGAAGAAATTGAAAGCAATCCAATTTGGCAAAGTATGAATGCTGCGAAGGAAAAGAAAGTATTTGTAAACGTTGTAGACCCAATGGCACAAGGTGGTACAGCTTGGAGTAAAACAGTATTCTTAAAAGAAGCAGTAAAAAATTTATCTAAATAATACAATAAGTAAGGTGCGTTGAATGATATGCAGAAAACAAATGCAGTACCAGTAACCATATTATGTATAGCACCCATACTGATCTTATTTACAGTTATACTTTCTATTTTGTATGGGGCGAAAAGTATTGATGCTGAAACAGTGTGGAACGCATTATTTCATTTTGATTCAAGCGATGTAAATCATAATATTATTATTACTTCACGTTTACCAAGGGTAGTTGCAGCTCTTTTAGTCGGAGCGTTTCTAGCCATATCAGGAGCACTTATGCAGGGGATGACAAGAAACTATCTTGCATCCCCTTCTATTATGGGTGTGACGGATGGGGCAGCCTTTGTTATTACACTTTGCATGATTTTTCTTCCAGGAATGTCATCAATTGGTATGGTTTTATGTTCAATGATTGGTTCTGCACTAGGAGCCGGTATCGTTTTTGGTTTTGGTTCGCTCCTTCAAAATGGCTTATCACCAGTTAGGTTAGCGATTATCGGAACAGTTATTGGAACATTTTTAAGTAGTGTATCTGCTGCAATGGCTTCATATTTCCAAATTTCTCAAAATGTTAGTTTTTGGTTTAATGCAAAGTTAGACCAAGTGGACCCTAATATCATTAAAATCACGATACCGTTTGGGATAATTGGAATAGTTTTAGCGCTGTTAATATCAAAATCTATTACTATTCTTTCTTTAGGAGAAGAAGTTTCTATTAATCTAGGACAGCGTACAAAACTAGTTAAAGCGATGGCTATTTTATCGGTTATTTTCTTAACAGGAACGGCAGTTGCTTTAGTGGGGAAAGTTGGTTTTGTAGGCTTAATTATTCCGCACATTACTCGCTTTATCATTGGAGTAGATTATAAGTGGATATTGCCATGTGCAGGCGTGATTGGTGGCGTGTTTTTAGCGTTATGTGACGTTTTAAGTAGATTTGTAAACTATCCATTTGAAACACCAATTGGAGTCGTTACCTCCTTAATTGGAATTCCTTTCTTCCTTTATTTAATCCGTACAAGAGGAGGAGAGAGACATGCTTAAAAGTTCGAGTCAGCGCTTTGGAATGACAATGGGGATTATTATATTTTTAATACTATGTGCAATTTATATTAGTTTAACGAATGGTACGTTTGATATTACGATTAAAGATGTATTTAAAACACTCTTTAGAATAGATCCAGTACCAGATCATGATTTAGTTATTTTTGAGTTTCGTCTTCCGCGCATCGTAATCGCTGGATTAGTAGGATTAGGCCTAGGCGTTGCAGGTGCTGTTATTCAAGGGATTACGAGGAATGGATTGGCAGACCCAGGTATTTTAGGAGTGAATGCTGGGGCCGGCACAGCCATCGTTATTTTTATGTTTTTCTTTCAAGGGCAATTAAAGAGCACAGACTGGATGTCTATTATGATGATGCCAATGTTTGGTTTAGTCGGCGGATTAGGTGCAGCTATCATCATTTATCTGTTTTCATGGAAAAACGGTAAGCTAGACTCGCAACGTCTTTTATTAACAGGGATTGCAATTGGATCAGGATTTGGAGCATTTTCTATGTACTTATCACTCAAAATGAAGTCAACTGATTTCGAAATGGCTGCAGTTTGGGTGTCAGGAAGCATATATAGCGCAAACTGGAAGTATATTGTTGCTATGTTGCCGTGGCTTATCATATTAATTCCGCTTATACAAAAAAAAGCTTATTTATTAGATTTATTTCAATTGGAAGAAACGAGTATTACAAGTTTAGGTGTTTCGGTAGAAAGAGAGAAATCTATTTTACTACTAAGTAGTATCGGACTTGTCAGTGCATGTGTTGCAGTTTCAGGAAGTATTGGTTTCATTGGTTTAATGGCACCGCATATAGCGAAAAGACTTGTTGGTATTCAACATAAGCATATCATTCCTACGTGTGGAGTAATCGGAATGTTCCTTGTAATAGCTTCAGACTTTATTGCAAAAACAGTTTTCACCCCTGTAGAGTTACCTGTTGGGATCGTTATTTCTATTGTCGGTGTACCGTATTTCTTATATTTACTTTATAAGGCGAAAGCGTAAGAGGAGGAATAAAAGTGAGTATTTTAAGTGCAAAAAATTTAGAAACGAGTTATGAAAAGCTTACAGTGTTTCGCGATTTAAATGTGGAAATACAAGAAGGAAAAGTAACGACAATTATAGGGCCAAACGGGTGCGGTAAATCAACACTGTTAAAAACGATGGGAAGAATTTTAAAGCAAAAGAGCGGTAAAGTATATTTGCAAGGACAGGATTTAAATACGATTCCAACGAAAGAAATTGCGAAGCAGTTAGCTTTACTCCCGCAAACTCCAATTGCACCAGGAGAACTTAAAGTGGAAGAATTAATTTCTTATGGACGCTATCCACATCGAAATAATGTAAATAAGTTAACTTCAAAAGATAAAGAGATGATTGACTGGGCATTAGATATAACGAAAACTTCTGAATTTCGAACGAGACAAATTGCCAATTTATCAGGTGGTCAAAGGCAAAAGGTATGGCTAGCGATGGCTTTAGCACAAGAGACAGAAGTGTTACTACTAGATGAACCAACGACATATCTTGATATGTCTCATCAATTAGATGTATTACAAATTGTGGAGAAGTTAAATAAAGAACATAATTGTACAGTTGTAATGGTACTACATGATATTAACCATGCAGCAAGGTTTTCAGATGAGATTATTGCAATGAAGGAAGGGGAAATCGTTACAACTGGTATCCCAGAAGAAATCATTACAAATGAAGTGTTAAAAGAAGTATTTCATATTGATGCGCGTGTCATGATTGATCCGTATAATGGATCTCCTGTTTGCTTTGGATACGATAGTGTTGTCTCTCAAGAAGAGAAAGTAGAAATATATGTAACGAGTTAAGAGGGAGGGATATAAGATGAATACTACTATTGAAAAACAGCAGATTATAACAAGTAATACAGAACAGTGGAAAATGTATTCGAAATTAGAAGGTAAGGAATATCAAATTCATATTTCAAAGCCGAGGCGACCAGCGCCAGAGTCAGGATATCCTGTTATATACGTATTAGATGGCAATGCTTTTTTTCAAACATTCCATGAAGCGGTTAAAATACAATCAGTTAGAGCGGAAAAAACAGGTGTTTCACCAGCCATTATAGTAGGTATTGGTTATCCAATTGAAGGGGCATTTTCAGGTGAAGAAAGATGCTATGATTTTACGCCTAGTGTAATTTCAAAAGATGCACCTTTAAAACCAGATGGCAAACCGTGGCCTAAAACAGGAGGAGCACATAACTTCTTTACATTTCTGGAAGAAGAACTGAAACCTCAAATTGAAAATAATTATGAGATTGATAAAGGAAAGCAAACGTTATTTGGGCATTCGTTAGGTGGCTTATTTGCTTTACATATACTATTTACCAACTTAAATGCCTTTCAAAATTATTTTATAAGTAGTCCATCTATTTGGTGGAATAACCAATCCGTACTTGAAAAAGAAGAGAACCTTATAAGTGAATTAAACAACGCTAAGTTTGAAACAGGAGTGTTCCTTACAGTCGGATCACTAGAACGAGAGCATATGGTTGTAGGGGCAAACGAATTATCAGAGCGCCTTCTTCAAGTAAAACACGATCAGTTTAGATTTACGTTTTATGAGGCTGAAGGGGAGAATCACGCATCAGTTGTGCCGACCTCTTTAAGTAAAGGGTTAAGATTTATTAGTCACGTATAGAAGGTAGAAAAAAGGTAAGCAATTGCTTACCTTTTTTCCTTATTGTTTAAAGGCAACGTATCCATCAATTAAAAAACTAGTAAAAAAGCGAGTAATTTGAGTAAAGCCACATTCCTCCATAATAGTTAGTAGATTCGTTTCGGAAATAGGGAATATTTCCGTTTCAAAAGAATTTTCAAATCTGTTCCAATCTTCTAATGGAATTTGATTTTGCATCATATGGTTGTGCCAAGCATTTAATTGTGCAGAAAACATACTTGTATGGGGTACACCATTTATTGAAGAGAGAAAGAATGGAGCACCAGGCTTTAAGCGACTACTAATTTCATTAAGTAACTCTTTTTTCTCCTTAATAGTTGGGATGAAGTGAAGAACAAGCATACAAGTAGCAGCGTCAAATAATGGATTGGTTAATAATGAATGCACAGTTCCATGTACAAAGTGAATTGGATTTTGTATGCCTTCGTTTTCAATTCTTTTTTTAGCTAACTGTAGCATGCTTTCAGATGGATCAACACCTGTAAAAGATAAGTTGCTATTTTGTTTGCCTATTGAGAGAATTTCTTGTCCACCACCAGCACCTATAACTATTAAATTGGGATTCATATTTTCTTTAGGGAGTGTAGTAAGTAAAAAATGATTCATCATGTTATAAAGGGTAAAATATCCAGGGATTTTCAACGGAATTGTTCGTTCATATGTATGTACAGTATGATCATTCCAGCTCATTTTTTAGCCTCCTCTTTTCCAATAAAGTTTCACTTTATTATGAAATGAAATGGTTAGAGGAAACAATCCCATAAATCTGGGGGGAATAAAGATGATTTATGAACAGGCAACGAAAGAAATAACACTGTTAATGAAAAGCGAGAGCTCAACTAGACAATTTCAAAAAGATTTTTTAAATATATTAAAAAAGGTAATTCCTTTTGATGCTTCCTGCTTCACCGCTATAGACCCGCGTACATTTTTATCAACCGGAGCATATACAGATCAAAGAATTGAACAACTGCATCCGCAGTTATTTATGAATGAATTTTTAGAGGATGATTATAACAAATTTAAAGAGTTAGCACGAAAGCCTCCTCATGTTGGTGCGATACGTATTGTCACAAATGATAATTCGATAAAAAGCGCTAGGTATCGAAATATTTTAAAACCAGCCGGTTTTATAGATGAAGTAAGAGTGGTTTGTATGAGTAAAGGAAAATGTTTTGGACACTTAAGTTTGTTTCGAGATAATACAAAAATACCTTTTCAGCATGATGAATGTAAGTATTTATCGAAGGTGGGTTTATTGGCAGGAGATACTTTAAGAACATCCTTTATAACCCGTTCAGAAGAAAAAATAGAAGTAGTAGGAATGGGCATGATTATATTAAATGAAAATCTTAAACTAAATTATTGGGATGAAACAGGATACATATGGTTATCAAACTTTAGAAAGTATGAACAATTGACTGAAGAGGACATTCCAAGGCCGATACGTGCAGTTTGTTCGCAAGTAAAAGCAAATGAAACTAATAAAGAAGCAACAGTCTGTATAAGTTTAACGTGTGGACAATTTTTGGTTATTCGTGCAAGTAGGTTAGAAAGTTACAGTAGTTGTCATACAGGATATAGGGTTTTGTTCGAAAGTGCACGGCCAGAAGAAGTTTTTCCTCTTCTTGCAGATTCTTATAGTTTGTCTCAAAGAGAGAAAGAAGTGATAGTAGGAATTGTTAGGGGGATGTCAACGAAAGAAGTGGCAAAAGAATTGTGTATTTCTACGTATACAGTTCAGGATCATTTCAAGTCAATTTTTGAAAAGGTCGGAGTAGGCAGTAGAAACGAACTTATATGGGAGCTTTTTTCTAAGTTTTGTTTTTTAAAGGGGGAATACTAAAAGAAAAATGGTTTAATTTATCCGGTATTAACGGTCGGACAGCTCATAAGATCGATTACTGCGGGCTAATAATTAGTGGGGTTTTTAGGATAAACGAGAAACATTCAAATAAACGTTTGAATGTTTCTCGTTTATAAGGTATACTACATACATAATCAAATATATACTTGAATAAGAGGTGTTACATATGAGCGAAGAGCATTGTGAACTTTGTTATCATGATGAACAAAAAGTAAAACATGCAAGTGATATGCTAGAGAAAGAAAATATAAGTAGTGTAGCAAAAATGTTTAAAGCACTTGCAGATGAAACACGTTTGAAAATTGCTTATGCGTTGTATACGGAGAAAGAACTTTGTGTACGTGATGTCGCAAGTATTATTCATAGTAGTATTGCAACAGCTTCACATCACTTAAGACTATTACAAACGATAGGATTAGCGAAAAAGCGTAAAGAGGGGAAACTTGTTTTTTATTCATTAGATGATTCTCACGTAAATGGATTAATTGAATTAGCGTTTAGTCATAGTAGTGAAATGAAGAATAAAGAACTTGATATGTAATCGCGCATTTTCATAAAGATACTTCTTTATGAAAATGCAACTTTAAAAGGAGAGGAGATAGCAAGTATGGTAAAGCTAGTTTTAATACGACACGGACAAAGTGAATGGAATGTTGAAAATAGGTTTACTGGTTGGACGGATGTTGATTTATCCAATAAAGGTTTGGAAGAAGCAAGAGAAGCCGGAGTAATGCTGAAAGCGAATGGTTTCTCATTTGATATCGCATATACGTCTGTTTTGAGAAGAGCGATGCGTACTTTATGGATCACTCTCGAAGAAATGGATTTGATGTGGATACCTGTTCATAAAACATGGAAATTAAATGAGCGCCATTACGGTGCGCTTCAAGGATTAAATAAGGAAGAAACAGCGAGAAAATATGGCGATGAGCAAGTAACTTTATGGAGACGTTCAACAAATGTACGCCCACCAGCACTTACAAAAGATGACGAAAGATATGAAGCAGCACATCCGAAATATAGAGATGTAAAAGAGTATGAATTTCCTCTTACAGAAGATCTAGAAGATACAGAGAAACGAGTTGTTTCATATTGGAATGAAGAGGTAGCTCCTAATGTAAAAGCTGGTAAACAAGTAATTATTGCAGCACATGGAAATACAATACGTGCTTTAGTAAAACATTTAGATCAAATTTCAGATGAAGAAATAGAAAATGTAAACATTCCAACAGGAACACCATTGGTTTATGAGTTGGATAATGATTTAAAACCGATATGCCATTATTATTTAAATAGGGAAATAGAAACTTTGGAAGGAAATTTGGTATAAAACAAACGGTTTTATATACCCTACCTATGTATTGTATATAAATAACGGAGGAGATTTATAGTGTTACATTATACGGTTGTAGATAAAAAGAATTGTGAGTCATGTGGATTATGCACTTCTATAGCACCTGATATATATCAATTAGATGGAAGAGGAAAATCATTTGGTCTATTAGATAGTAATCAAGGAATAATGGGGATCCCAAAAACTTTCTTGCAAGCAATGTTGGCGGCTAGTGATGGCTGCCCAACAAGTTCAATTCAGGTAAGAAAAGAACCATTTATAAAGAAAATGAAAATTCAATAGAGGAAGTATTAAGGATAAAACAAAATTAAAAGGAGGAATTTATATGGGACATCATCACGGTCACCAACATCATGGGCATGCTCACGGGCATTCCCATGGACATCATCATTTTGAGGAGAGTAGAAAAGGGAATAAAAAAGGATTAATTACAGCTTTAGTAATTACAGCAACTATTATGTTTCTTGAATTTTTTGGAGGACTAGTTACAAATAGTTTAGCTTTATTATCAGATTCAGGACATATGTTAAGTGATACGAGTTCATTATTATTAAGTTTAATTGCAATCGGACTTGCAGCTAGAACGGTTACTTCTACAAAAACATATGGATATTATCGTTTTGAAATTTTAGCAGCATTAATTAATGGAATCACATTATTTGTTGTAGCAGGGCTTATCGTATGGGAAGCAATTGGTCGTTTTTTTGAACCACCAACTGTAGCAAGTGGTCCAATGATGTTAATCGCATCAATTGGTTTATTAGCAAATTTAATTAGTGCATGGGCACTTATGAGACAAGGTGACGTGAAAAATAACGTGAATTTACGTAGCGCGTATTTACATGTTCTTGGGGATGCTTTAGGGTCAGTGGGAGCATTAGTAGCTGGTGTACTTATGTCATTATTCTCATGGTATATTGCAGATCCAATTATTTCAGTAGTTGTAGCTTTATTAATTTTAAAGAGCGCATGGGGAGTAACAAAACATTCTATTCATATACTTATGGAGGGTACACCGGTTGCAATTGAAATAGAGAAAGTGAAGCAAGCAATTAAAGGAGTAGAAGGTGTACGTGATTTACATGACCTTCATATTTGGACAATTACATCGGGATTAGATGCATTAAGTGTCCATGTAATAATTGATAAAAAACAGGATGATCAAGAAGTACTTCAAAATATTATTGATATGCTAAAAAAAGAGTTCCATATTGAACATGCTACAATTCAAATTGAAACACTTAACATTAAACATAATGAAATGATTGTCTAATAAAATGCAAACAAAAGGCTATGGGGAAATTCTCCATAGCCTTTTGTTTGTGCAAGTAGAATTGTCCTTTTTGAAAGTTTTGTTTCAACTTTTCGTCTAAAGAGACAAAAAGTTGTCACAATTCGGTCACAATTAGCATAAACATAAAATAGACGAAATGAACTTATTTCCAAAAAGGCTTGATTCATTCCAGTCATGATTAGTAGAGCTGAAAAAGCATGGATTAAAAGTTCACTATATTCTCAAGGAGGTAGATCGTATGAAAACTATTCTTGCTATCGCTGGGCTTATTTGGGTTTTATCACATGGCATTCCAATTTATGAAGGAGAACAAATTCGCAGTGCTCTGAATAAAAATTTTAATGAATATCATATCATTGATCGGCAAGATAATGTCGTGACAGTTCGTGTAAATGACTGTTTTCATACGGTAACCGTTGAAGGAACTTCAGTAGTGAATGACACAAAAGTATGTGATCAGCAATAATTATATATAGGAAGAAAAAAAGTCTCAATTTACACGTATGAAAATTGAGACTTTTATATTTGTGGATGAATAATAAGCGGGGAGGAATAATCCCTGCTTATTATTGTTTTTTGAAAAAAAGGTAAGGGTATCATAATAATTGAGTCTGAGAAGCTAATAAGTTGTTAAGAATAAGCATAGAGCAGAAATATACTCATATGGGGTATCATACGTAGATATTTAATGCTATAATTGGTATACTCGTAAAAGCAATTGTTTTATTGGATGAAGAGAAACTTTAAGAAGGTGATAATATGGATCATAAAGATCATGAAGCGGTAACACATAGATCAGAAAAAGAAAAAGAACAAATTATAAATAGATTAAAGAGAATTGAAGGACAAGTCCGCGGTATTCAAAATATGATTGAAAATGATCGTTATTGCGTGGATATTTTAGTGCAAATTTCAGCGATTAATGCAGCAATGAAAAAAGTAGGAATGGGTGTATTAAAAAACCATACAAGTCATTGTGTTTCAGGTGCTATTAAAGATGGCAATGGTGACGAAGCAATTGAAGAATTAATGACAGTATTTGAACGTTTTTCAAAAGCGTAAAAACAAGCTAGTATGTCACTGGCTTGTTTTTTTGTTTATTTTTATATAGGATTTCGAGGTATTGGTGTGAAAAAGTGTGTGTAAAATAAACTTTTAGAAAATAATTGAAAAATCATGATATAAAACCATTGATTACCTTAGGGGGGTATGGTAAAATGTAATTGTGATTAACAAACAATGAAGAAACAAGAGGAGGATTTTAAATGGAACAGTTAACATTACAAGTTGAAGGTATGTCTTGTGGACATTGTGTAAATTCTATTGAAAGCAGTGTGAAAGAACTAAACGGTGTTGAGCAAGTGAAAGTTCAATTAGCAGAAGGTACTGTTGAAGTTACTATCGATTCATCAGTTGTAACGTTAAAAGATATCGTTGCTGTAATTGAAGATCAAGGGTACGATGTTCAATAATTATTTTTAGATATGGAAATAAATCGTACTTTATAGGAAGTACGATTTATTTTGTTAATAATTATACCTTATGAGGGTATATAGAGGTGAGAGACATGAATGAACAGAAAGAGGCCAATCTTCAAATATCAGGAATGACATGTGCGGCATGTGCAAATAGAATTGAAAAAGGTCTAAAAAAAGTAGAAGGTGTTCATGATGCAAATGTAAATTTTGCACTTGAAAAAACAAAAATAATGTATGATCCCAAAAAAACAAATCCGCAACAATTTAAGGAAAAAGTTGAATCGTTAGGATATGGAATTGTCAGTGATAAAGCTGAGTTTACTGTTTCTGGGATGACATGCGCAGCATGTGCGAATAGAGTAGAAAAGCGTTTAAATAAGTTAGAAGGTGTGAACGGAGCGACAGTAAATTTCGCTTTGGAATCAGCTACAGTAGATTTTAATCCTGATGAAATTAATGTAAATGAAATGAAGAGTGCAATTACGAAATTAGGATATAAATTAGAAGTGAAATCAGATGAGCAAGATGGATCAACTGATCATCGCTTACAAGAAATTGAGCGACAAAAGAAGAAATTTATCATTTCGTTTATTTTATCATTCCCGTTACTGTGGGCAATGGTAAGTCATTTCTCATTTACATCATTTATTTATTTACCTGATATGCTTATGAACCCTTGGGTGCAGCTAGCTCTTGCAACTCCAGTTCAGTTTATCATTGGTGGGCAGTTTTATGTTGGGGCTTATAAAGCGTTACGAAATAAAAGCGCCAATATGGATGTTCTCGTGGCACTTGGAACGTCTGCAGCGTATTTCTACAGTGTGTATTTAAGTATTAGGTCGATTGGTTCTTCGGAACATATGACAGACTTGTATTTTGAAACGAGTGCAGTACTTATTACATTAATTATTTTAGGTAAATTATTTGAGGCGAAAGCAAAAGGACGCTCGTCAGAAGCGATTAAAAAATTAATGGGATTACAGGCGAAAACTGCTACTGTTGTACGAGATGGAACAGAAATAAAAATTTTAATCGAAGAAGTGGTAGCTGGTGATATCGTTTATGTAAAGCCTGGTGAAAAAATCCCAGTAGATGGGGAAATTGTAGAAGGAAAGTCAGCAATAGATGAATCGATGTTAACAGGTGAAAGTATTCCGGTTGATAAAACAATTGGGGATGTAGTAATTGGTTCTACAATAAATAAAAATGGCTTTTTAAAAGTGAAAGCAACTAAGGTAGGAAGAGATACTGCATTAGCTCAAATTATTAAAGTAGTAGAAGAGGCGCAAGGTTCAAAAGCTCCTATTCAACGGGTAGCAGATCAAATTTCTGGTATTTTCGTACCGGTTGTAGTTGTGATTGCTATTATCACATTCGCAGTGTGGATGCTATTTGTTACACCTGGTGATTTTGGCGGAGCACTTGAAAAAATGATAGCCGTACTTGTTATCGCTTGTCCATGTGCATTAGGTCTTGCAACGCCTACATCTATTATGGCGGGATCAGGAAGATCAGCAGAGTATGGTATTTTATTTAAAGGCGGGGAGCATTTAGAAGCAACGCACCGATTAGATACAGTTATTTTAGATAAAACAGGTACTGTGACAAATGGGAAGCCGGTGCTAACAGATGTAATTGTAGCAGATGGATTCCACAAAGAAGAAATACTACGTTTAGTAGGTGCGGCAGAAAAAAATTCTG
This sequence comes from Bacillus sp. FSL M8-0063, assembly GCF_038005545.1. Lineage (NCBI taxonomy): Bacteria > Bacillati > Bacillota > Bacilli > Caryophanales > Bacillaceae > Bacillus > Bacillus sp. FSL M8-0063. The sequence goes on along the minus strand of NZ_JBBOTJ010000001.1, from coordinate 3,264,963 downwards.
AACATCCACTTGCAGAAGCGATTGTAGAAGGAATTAAAGAAAAGAAAATTGAAATCCCAAGTTCAGAAACGTTTGAAGCAATTCCGGGATTCGGCATCGAATCAGTCGTAGAAGGGAAACAATTATTAATTGGTACACGTCGATTAATGAAGAAATTCGATATTGATATTGAAGAAGTTTCTAAATCGATGGAAGCCCTAGAACGAGAAGGAAAAACGGCAATGTTAATAGCAATAGATAAGGAGTATGCTGGAATAGTTGCCGTTGCAGATACTGTAAAAGATACTTCAAAAGCAGCTATCTCAAGACTTAAGAAAATGGGTCTAGACGTTGTTATGATTACAGGAGATAATACACAAACTGCTGAGGCAATCGCTAAGCAAGTTTGTATTGATCACGTAATTGCAGAAGTATTACCAGAAGGAAAAGCAGAAGAAGTGAAAAAACTGCAAGCACAAGGTAAGAAAGTAGCAATGGTTGGGGATGGAATAAATGATGCTCCTGCACTTGCTACGGCGGATATCGGTATGGCAATTGGAACAGGAACGGATGTAGCGATGGAGGCGGCAGATATTACGTTAATCCGTGGTGATTTAAATAGTATTGCTGATGCAATCTTTATGAGTAAGATGACGATAAGAAATATTAAGCAAAATTTATTTTGGGCACTAGCTTATAACGGCTTAGGCATCCCGATTGCAGCGTTCGGTTTCTTAGCACCTTGGGTTGCTGGAGCCGCGATGGCATTTAGTTCTGTATCCGTTGTATTAAACGCATTACGACTGCAAAGAGTGAAATTTAAAAAATAAAAATCTATAGAGTAATTGCAGATGCTTACAAACAAAAAAACAATACTTTGAAATAAGTATTGTTTTTTTCTTTCTATAGAAAGAAAAAAGATATAATAAAGCAGAAATATTGAATACTAGATGGTAGAAAAGTTAAATGATAGTTTAGTAAGGAGGTTCGTATATGTTAAAAGACACGATTATTAGAACATTTCATAAAGAGGATTTAGAACAAGTATTACAGTTGTTCTATGAAACAGTTCATACAATTAATGCAAAAGATTATAACGTATTACAGCTACAGGCATGGGCACCGGATTGACTAGATAGAGAAAGCTGGTTAAATTCTTTAGAGAGGAATATTAGTTATGTAGCGGATCATAACGGTGTGATAGTGGGATTTGGGGATTATAATGAAGATCATTACGTAGATCGCTTATTTACGCATAAAGATTATCAAGGGAAAAGGATAGCTTCCTATATACTACAGAAGTTAGAAAAAAAAGCAGTGAACTTGGGGCATGGGGAGGTATATACAGAGGCGAGTATTACAGCAAAACCTTTCTTTGAAAGTAAAGGTTTTATTTGCATAAAGGAACAAAAGAAACAGCATAATGGTCAGATTTTTATTAATTATGTAATGAAAAAATAGCCCTCTCGTAAACGAGAAGGCTATTTTTTCATTATTTTACAGCTTCTTTTAGTTCTTTACCAGCTTTGAAAGCAGGTACTTTAGAAGCTGCGATTTGCATTTCTTCACCAGTTTGTGGGTTACGGCCTGTACGAGCAGCTCTTTCGCGAACTTCGAATGTACCGAATCCGATAAGTTGTACTTTCTCACCAGCAGCTAAAGTGTTAGTGATTGATTCTACTACAGTTTGTACAACTACAGTAGCTTCTTTTTGAGAAATCTCAGCATTTTGTGCTACGTTTTTAATTAATTCTGTTTTGTTCATGTTTTTCACCTCATATGTAAATAATGCTATTTAAGTTGTTATTATAACGTATAAAACATTCGAGAACAAGTGTACGTACATATATTCGTAAAAAAAATGAAATTTGTAATATTTTTGAGAGCTACTTTATAGACATTCAATTTAAGCGGATACAGATTTTTTCTTTAATGCAGTTTGCTCTTTATTGGAAGGGAGTTTCTTATTATAGGATATGAAATAAGGTAATGCTACAAATAACATACCTCCTACTAAGTTTCCGAAGAAAACAAAAATGAAGTTTGGAAAATATTCAATCCAAGTTAAATGACCGGCAAAAATTGCAGCTGGGATGACAAACATATTAGCTACAACGTGTTGAAATCCAATCGCAACAAAAGTCATAACTGGGAACCAAATGCCGATAATCTTTCCGATAAATTCTTTACTTCCCATACTGAGCCAAACAGCTAAACAAACGAGCCAATTACATCCGATTGCAGAAATGAAGGCTTGTAGTGGTGTATCTTGTAGTTTAGTTTGCGCAATAGAAACTGTTTTCGTTAAAAAAGCTCCCTCTGTTAATCCGACGATATGACCGAAAAAATAAGCAACGAATACAGCACCTATGAAGTTGCTAAACGTAACAATAACTAAATTTTGAATGAAGTGAAATAAGTCGATTTTTTTGTGAAGCCACGCCATTGAAACGGTCATCATATTGCCAGTTACTAACTCACCGCCTGCAAGAATAACGAGTATAAGACCGATAGGGAATACAGCGGCACCTAGAAAACTAGTAAATGATCCCCAAGAATTTGGCATTGTTCCAATAACATGAATATCGAGTAAATACCCTAATGCTATGAAAGCACCACCAAAAAAACCGAGAATTAACATAGGGAGTAATGATAAATGAGCTTTTTTTCTTCCGGAATTCGCAGCAAGTTCCGTAATTTCTTCTGGTGTAAATACAGACATGAATAATCTCTCCTTAATAAAATGATAGAATAAATAGAAGGAATGTTTTTAAGAATCTATGTATTATAAAAATATGTTATGCCTTCTGTATAAAATTGTCAAAGTGAATGGGTAGAATTGGATATAACTAACATTGTTCATGTTGTCACATTAATGTAACAATAAGGCTTTAAAGTATTTCTAGAGGTGAGAACATGAATACGCATCATGTAAAAAAAGAACAAAAAAAATCAATCATAAAAATATTTGCAATCAGTTTCATAAGTATAATAATGATTTCAGTAAGTTTGTATTTCTATGCGACAGAAATAGAACGAAAACTAGTAACAGTTACGTGGAATGAAATAGAAGCATCTACAATTCCTAAAGAGTTTAATAATAAAAAAATATTACAATTCTCAGATGTACATTTAGGGCCAGAATTTACACTGAAACAACTAGAAAATTTGGTGGAGAAGATGAATGCGTTACATCCAGATGTAGTAGTTTTTACAGGGGATTTAATAGATAAGTTTGGATCGTATAAAGCCGAAAGAGAAGAAGCGAAAAGTATTTTACAGAAAATACATGCGCCTTTAGGGAAATATGCTGTGTTTGGGAATCATGATAGGGGCGGGGGAGGTAGTTTATTTTATAAAAAGTATATGGAGGAAGCTGGTTTCTCTGTGTTAGTAAATGAAGTGCAGAAAATAAAAGCGGAAAACGGTAAGTATATTACAATAGCAGGTTTGGATGATTTTTTATTAGGTAAGCCGCAAATAGACTCGACTTTAAAACATATAAGGCAACAAGATTTCAATATGCTATTAGTACATGAGCCAGATGTTGTAGATAGAGTAGCTCGTTACCCAGTTGATTTTCAAATGTCAGGCCATAGTCACGGAGGACAAGTTCAAATTCCTTTTATAGGTCCATTAATTACTACAAAGTTAGCTGAGAGTCATGTTGAAGGTATGTATGAATTAGAAGGGAAGAATAAGCCGTTACATTTATACGTAAATCGTGGTATTGGGACAACCCGAATGCCTGTTAGATTTTGGAGTGTACCTGAACTTTCAGTATTTGTATTGAAGCAAAATAGTAACTAGACTATTTTAGAGTAGTAGGAGGGCTTTCAAAGAAAGTGCTCTTTTTTATTGATTAAACACGGAATATTATGTAACTTTTAATTAAAGTGTTAAAAAAGAAAGGGGCATTTCTATGATAGAAACATGGTATAAAGAATTGGAAAGTTTATATAACGAAATGGTTTTGTGGCGAAGAGATTTTCATCAATACCCAGAGCTATCGTTTCAAGAAATAGAAACACCGAAAAAAATAGCTGAAATCTTAAAAAGTTTTCATATTGATGTGACAACAAATGTTGGGGGAAGAGGGGTAATCGGCGTAATTGAAGGTGGAAAACCTGGGAAGACGATAGCGCTACGTGCTGATTTTGATGCACTACCTATTCAAGATGAAAAGCAAGTTTCATATAAATCAAAGGTTCCCGGCGTAATGCACGCTTGTGGACATGATGGACATACAGCAACACTTTTAGGCGTTGCAAAAATATTAAGTGATCATAGAGACCAGCTTTCTGGAAAAATAGTTCTTATACATCAACATGCAGAAGAGAAAGAGCCTGGCGGAGCAATTGCTATGATTGAGGATGGTTGTTTAGAAGGTGTAGATGTTGTGTTTGGAACACATTTATCTTCTCAAATGCCTATAGGAATGGTTGGAGCGAAAGCTGGAGCAATGATGGCGGCAGCTGATACATTTGAAGTAAAGATTCAAGGGCGAGGCGGTCACGGCGGTATGCCGCATCATACTGTTGATGCTATTATCGTTGCAACACAAGTAATTAATCAGTTACAACTTTTAGTGAGTCGAAAAATAGATCCGCTTCAATCTGCGGTATTAACAGTTGGTACATTCCATGCTGGTCAGGCGGATAATATCATTGCGGATACTGCTACGTTTACAGGAACCATTCGAACGCTAGATCCTGAAGTGAGAGAATATATGGAGAATGAATTTAAACGAGTTGTTGAGGGGCTTTGTCAGTCTCTTCATGCTGAGGTTAGTATTCAATATAAACGAGGCTATCCAATATTAATAAATCATTTAGATGAAACGAGTCATTTTATGGAGATTGCGAAACGTGACCTTGGAAGAGAAAGGGTCATTGAAGTGCCACCTATTATGGGTGGAGAAGATTTTGCATATTACTTAGAATGTGTTCCAGGAGCATTTTTTTTCACAGGTGCGCGTAATGAAGAAATAGGAGCAACATATCCACATCATCATCCTCAATTTGATTTTGATGAACGAGCAATGTTAATTGGTGGAAAATTACTTTTAAGTCTTGTAAATAGTTATGTAAGAGATGGAAAAGAATCTCTTCATCATGTAGAAGTGAAAAAGTAATTTACATAAATAAAAAACAACAATAGGTCATATAAAACCTATTGTTGTTTTTTATTATTTTTGCAAGGAAAGACTATCAAAATATGTTCTATAGTTATTAGAGAATTCAAAGTTGTTTTTTGCATCCCAATTAATAGACCAAGACATTAGGCCGCGGAATGCAGGATAGCCATTCTGATTTGAAAGTTTATACTTTCCTCCAAAAGGAATTCCTTTAATGATATAATCTAAAGCTTTTTTCATTTCAGTTGGAGAAATATATCCGCCACTTGGAGCAGCTGCTGGTGCTGCAGGAAGTCCAATCATGACTTGATCCGAACGAAGAGCTGGGAAAATGTTATTTGTATTACCACCTACAGGAAAACCATGTAAGAGCATATCTGCCATAGCGACTTCGTAGTCTGCAGTACCTTGATTGTAGTTATTACCGTCCATTCCAATCCCGCTACCAGCATTGTAGTGTTGAACGTGAATGTATGTTAGTTTGTCTTTTACTCCGTAAATAATCGGTAAATAAGCACCCCAGATGCTTCCATATGCGCTATAACCACCTTGAACATAAGCTGTTTCAGGGGCCATGCTTAATAGAAAATCTGGACCATAATGATCTGAGATTGTCCGAATAGCTGAAATAAGATTTACGATTTGAGGAGTCGTGGGGTTTTTGAAATTAGTGTCATTTCCGTTTAAGTAAATACCTGATTCAAGGTCAATATCTATTCCATCAAAACCGTATTTATCGATCAGAGATTGTATGGAATTAATAAAACGTTGCTTAGCCGCATTGTCAGGAAGTAAAACGACCCCATTTTGTCCACCTATTGAAAGAACTATTTTCTTACCTTTACTTTTTAAATAAGAAATATCTGATTTGAACTCTGCATCCGTACCATACACAGGAGAAAATTCAACAGTGGAACGATCACCCCCAGTTTCACCGAAAGATACATTGATTACATCCCATTTTGGTGAAACGTCTCTTAATTTAATAATGCCAGTACCGTTATCAAAGTTATGCCAGTATCCAACGAGTAATTTTGATTCTAAATTGTTTGCTGCTTGTGCTTGAAAGGGAGCTAGCGGTAGCAGTAAGAAAATTACTAAAGCGCAACAAATGAATTTGAACTTGTTTAACATATCAACACTCCTATACAAAAAGTTGTCTAGATGTATAATCTTGTTCGTTTAATAATATCTGAAAATTCATTCTTTTGTAAGTCGATTATAATTTTCTCAACAATTGTATATGGAAAACTATTAAACCTAATGAAATAATTTTTGAAGGAGGTCGAATTACGATTGTTAAATTCAGAATATTTTGATATATTTTAAAATATAGGACAAGATTTTTCGCATAATACTCTTACATAAATTTCAAAATTAAGTTTGGAAGGGGATGTACAAGAGTTGGATAAAAATCTTAAGAAAGACCTCAAAATACGCCACATTACAATGATTTCCATTGGTGGCGTAATAGGAGCTGGTTTGTTTGTTGGAAGCGGTGCGGTTGTGCATTCAGCCGGACCAGGTTCTATCGTTTCATATGCATTAGCAGGACTTCTAGTTATTTTCGTTATGAGAATGCTAGGGGAAATGGCAGCTATTAACCCGACAAGTGGTTCATTTGCAACATATGCAAGAGAAGCAATTGGTCCATGGGCGGGTTATACAATTGGGTGGCTATATTGGTTTTTCTGGGTAATTGTTATTGCAATAGAAGCTACAGCAGGTGCTGGTATTATTCAATATTGGATTCCAGAAATCCCGCTCTGGTTATTAAGCTTAATATTAACGATTTTATTAACGTTGACGAATGTTTTCTCGGTGAAATCATTTGGAGAATTTGAATATTGGTTTTCATTTATTAAAGTAATAAGTATTGTTTTGTTCCTTTGTCTTGGGCTCGCTGTTATTTTAGGATTTGTACCAGGAACGGAAGCACCTGGCACTTCGAATTTAGTAGGGCAAGGAGGATTTATGCCAAATGGTATAAGTTCGGTGCTACTTGGAATTACCGTCGTTATATTTTCATTTATGGGATCTGAGATTGTTGCAGTAGCCGCTGGTGAATCTGCCGAACCTGTAAAAGCAGTAAAAACAGCAACAAATAGTGTAATTTGGCGTATTCTCGTATTTTTCATTGGATCGATTGCTGTAGTTGTTACACTCCTTCCGTGGAATTCAGCGAACATACTAAAAAGTCCGTTTGTGGCGGTACTGGAACATATAGGGATACCAGCGGCAGCACAAATTATGAATTTTATCGTTTTAACAGCTGTACTTTCTTGTTTAAATTCGGGTTTATATACGAACTCAAGAATGCTTTTTTCAATGGCAGAAAGAGGAGATGCGCCAAAGGCATTTTTGAAATTGAATAGTAGTGGTGTTCCAGTTCGGGCGGTTTTATTTGGAACTTTCTTTGCTTACATTGGAGTTGTTTTTAGTTACATATCTCCAGATAAAGTATTTTTATTTTTAGTGAATGCATCTGGCGGGATTGCGTTACTCGTTTATCTCGTTATAGCAGTTTCACATTTCAAGATACGTAAAAAAATGGGGAAAGCGGAACAACAAAATTTGAAAGTGAAAATGTGGCTTTTTCCATATGTAACATATGTTACAATTGCTGCGATTATAGCAGTTTTAGTTGCCATGATCGCAATTGAATCTTTACGTTCACAAGCGCTTTTAACAATGCTTGTTACTGTTCTTATAATAATTTCTTATTTTATTTTTAATAGAAATAAAAATAGTACATTGTTGAATCCTAAAAGTAAGAATGAGGAATCTGTTCGATTCTAATTTCTTGTTTTAGAAGAGAGTTACACCCAATCATTGCTATAAAAGAATCATATATAATCATAGAAACAAGTAATTACTATTGTCATAGTGAATATAAACTTTTTTCTTGACTTTTTATACGAAGGCGAGCAAAATGATAAAAAAGGAAGGGGGATGACGATGGAAGAGTACGTATTAGAGCTGTATAACTTGTTATATACGACAGAATGGCAAGATATTGTTTCGTTTCTAGGAATAATGTTTTGTATGAAAATTGTAATTGTATATATGGAAGAGCAAGGTATGTTCTATTCCTTCGCATCTCCGTTCGATGTGCAACGCGAGCCGTTGCCAAACTATGCCAAGGTAAATTACGAACAATTTCCTTTTGTGATTTTCTTTATGCTTCGATTTATAACAGCAATTGTAAAGAAAAAGGAAAGTGACGATGAAGAGTGCCACTCAACTTGTAATATAGCGACTGCTTTTTAAGCTAAATACAAGGAGGAGATTTATATGTGGTTTCGATTTCTTATGATTGGTTTCTTTTCATTAACAGCAATTTCTTTAATGGGATATCAAGTGTCTGAAATTTATCAAGCATATAGCAATACGTTTTTTAACAAAAACTAATTACATTGCTATTTAAATAATAAAGCGATAAAATCCTTCTTAAGAAGTTTTATTAAGAAGGATTTTTTTCTTTGCTTTGTCTTACTGTGTCAAACTATTGTCACATTTACACTGTGAATAATATGTTAAAATAGTGAGGTTACGTATACATATTTGAAGGAAGAGGAGTGACCATTTTGGTGGATCAATCAACGAATCAGAAAAGCTATGCTCCTATTGTGATAACGCTTTCTGTAATTGTAAATGCGATTATTTTATTTTTGTTCTTTGGACCTGTTGGCTATGAAGGAGAAGTACATTTTGATGTAACAATTTTACCAATGTTAAATGCAATTTTTAATAGCTTTACGTTCGTATTCTTATTAGCAGCTTTATACTCTATTATTAAGAAGAATGTGAAAATGCACCGTGGTTTCATCCTCGCAGCATTTACAACGACGTTGCTATTTTGTGTTTCTTATTTATCGTATCATTACTTGGCGCCGGCAACACATTTTGGTGGGGAAGGATTCATTAAATATGTGTACTTCATTATTTTAATTACACATATTATCCTGGCAGCTATTATTGTACCACTTGCATTGTTTGCACTTGTATTTGGTTTTACAAATCAATTAACACGTCATCGTAAAATTGTACGTTGGACGATGCCAATTTGGTTATATGTAAGTTTATCTGGTGTTATTGTTTACTTAATGATCTCACCTTATTACCAATAAAAAAATCTCAGCCTGTAGGCTGGGATTTTTTTGTTAGGCAAATATTTTTGTGAAATGAAAAAAATATGGTATACAAAAGTATAGTTGCTTTTCATATAGAAGGGATGGTAAAGAAATATGCAAAATTTTGTATTTCGTAATCCAACGAAACTTATTTTCGGTAAAGGTCAATTAGAACAGTTGAAAACTGAAATTCCACAGTTCGGTAAAAAGGTTCTTCTCGTATACGGGGGAGGCAGTATTAAAAGAAATGGTATTTATGATAATGTAATTTCTATTTTAAAAGATATAAATGCAGAAATATTTGAATTGACAGGTGTTGAACCGAATCCGCGTGTATCAACTGTAAAGAAAGGGATTCAAATCTGTAAAGATAATGGCGTCGAATTCATATTGGCGGTTGGCGGAGGAAGTGTAATCGACTGTACGAAGGCGATTGCTGCTGGTAGCAAATATGATGGAGATGTATGGGATATTGTAACGAAAAAAGCATTTGCTAGTGGGGCGTTACCATTTGGTACGGTACTTACGCTTGCGGCAACAGGATCTGAAATGAATGCTGGTTCTGTCATTACAAACTGGGAAACGAATGAAAAATATGGCTGGGGTAGCCCAGTTACTTTCCCGCAGTTTTCGATTTTAGATCCAGTTCATACTGTTTCTGTGCCGAGGGATCAAACAATTTACGGTATGGTAGATATTATGTCGCACGTATTAGAGCAATACTTCCATCATGGAACAAATACAGAATTACAAGATCGTTATTGTGAATCTGTTTTAAAAACAGTAATTGAAACTGCTCCTAAGCTTTTAAGTGATTTAGAAAATTATGAGCATAGAGAAACTATTTTATATTGCGGTACTATGGCGTTAAACGGTATTTTAGCGATGGGAGTAAAAGGAGATTGGGCGACTCATAATATTGAACATGCAGTATCTGCGGTTCATGATATACCACACGGGGGTGGCCTTGCGATTTTATTCCCGAACTGGATGAAGCGTGTTGTAGATGAAAATGTAAGTCGTTTTAAACAGTTCGCTATTCGTGTATTCGATGTAGAAACAGATGAAAAGGCTGATCGAGAAATTGCGCTAGAAGGAATTGAGGCGTTACGTCAATTTTGGACTTCAATTGAGGCACCAGTAAGGTTAGCGGATTACGGTATTGGGGAAAATGAAATTGATTTAATGGCTGATAAAGCGATGGCTTATGGTGAATTTGGTAACTTTAAAAAATTAAATAAAGACGATGTTTTAAGTATATATAAAGCTTCTTTATAAGTGAATCGAAAAAAGAAACCCATTTGATATAACAATCAAATGGGTTTCTTTTTTATTGTTTATAACTGTTTATGACCGGTTTTGGTTATTTGTGAATGTTTATGGTTGATTTTTGTGATCGTTTTCATTATACTGTAATCAAAGAAGAGGTGAATAAAATGTTAACTCCTGAACGTCATCAAATGATATTGCAACTTGTAAAAGAGCAGAAGGTTGTTAAATTACAGCAATTAGTGGAAAGAACAGAAAGCTCTGAATCAACAATTCGTCGTGATTTAGCGCAATTGGAAAAGCAAAGGTTATTAAAAAGAGTTCATGGTGGTGCTGCTGTTTTAACAGGAAAAGGGCAAGAGCCAACGATGGTTGAAAAATCATCCAAAAACATTCAAATAAAGCAACAAATTGCTAACTATGCGGCTAGCATTGTTGAACAAGGTGATTGCATTTATTTAGATGCAGGAAGTACAACATTTGAAATGATTCCATTTTTAATAAATAAAGATGTTACTGTCGTTACGAATGGACTTATGCATATTGAAGCTTTAGCTGAAAATAATATTCGTGCGTATTTACTAGGTGGAATGATGAAAAGTAGGACGAAAGCTTTAATTGGTGCTATGGCACAGGAAAGCATGCAGAAGTACCGTTTTGATAAATGTTTCTTAGGAGCGAATGGTGTACATGAACAGCTTGGTTTTACAACTCCAGATCCAGAAGAGGCACTTTTAAAACAAATGGCATTAACATTTGCGAACGAAGGATATTTCTTAATTGATGAAAGTAAGTTTTCAGAAGTTGCGTTTGCGAAAATAGCCAATGTTGAAGAAGCGAATATTATTACAAACCATTTAGAAATTGATTTAGAAAAATATAAAAGACAAACCAATGTAATTGAGGCTGATAAACAATGATCTATACAGTTACTTTAAACCCATCTATTGATTATGTAGTACAAGTTAATTCCTTCGATTTAGGCGCAGTAAATCGAGCAGAGAAAGATATGAAATTTCCTGGAGGGAAAGGTATTAACGTTTCTCGTGTTCTTCATCGTTTAGGTGTTGAAAATGTAGCGCTTGGATTTACTGGTGGATTTACCGGTCGATTTATTAAAGATGTATTACAGGCGGAAGGTGTAACAACAAACTTCGTCCAAGTAGACGGTGATTCCCGAATTAATGTGAAAATAAAAGGGCAAGAAGAGACAGAATTAAATGGGCAAGGTCCTAATGTGACAAATGAACAATTTGAACAATTAATGAAACAAATCGAAAGTATGAGGCAGGGAGATTGTGTTGTACTAGCTGGAAGTGTACCGGCGTCTATCTCAACTACTTTTTATGAATCAATCGCAACGCTCGGAGCTGAGAAAGGTATTCGCGTAGTAGTCGATGCAAGTGGAAGTGCGCTGCAGCATGTAATTAAAAATAAACCATTTTTAATAAAGCCTAATCATCATGAACTTGGTGAGTTATTCGGAGTAGAGATTTCAACAGTAGAAGATGTTTTACCGTTTGGAAGAAAATTAGTTGAACAAGGTGTAGAGCATGTTATCGTATCAATGGCTGGAGATGGGGCTTTATTATTTACGGCAGAAGGTATATATGAAGCAACTGTTCCAAAAGGTGTTGTAATTAATTCGGTTGGGGCCGGAGATTCTCTCGTTGCAGGATTTGTGGGTAAATATGAACAGACAAAAGATATTGAAAAGGCATTTCAATATGGCGTTGCAACAGGGAGTGCAACAGCATTTTCAGCTGATTTATGTGAAAAAGAAAAAGTAGAAGAATTATTGTCGCAAGTAATTGTAGCTAAGCGATAGGGGGGAGCAACATATGAAAATTACAGAACTATTAAAAAGGGATACAGTTATTATGAATTTGACAGCTTCAAATAAAGAAGCTGTCATAGATGAATTAGTTGAGAAATTAGACGGCGCAAATCGTTTAAATAGTAAAGCTGAATTTAAAGAAGCTATTTTAAAGCGGGAGTCACAAAGTACAACTGGCATAGGGGAAGGGATTGCAATACCTCATGCGAAAACAAAAGCTGTTAAACAACCAGCGATTTGTTTTGGTAGAAGTGTAAGCGGTATCAACTATGAATCGCTTGACGGACAGCCAGCGCATTTATTCTTTATGATTGCTGCGAGCGAAGGGGCGAATAATACTCATTTAGAAACGTTATCGCGCCTATCTACATTATTAATGGATGAAGGATTTCGTAAGCAATTGTTAGAAGCAAAGGATGAAGAGGAACTTCTTCGTTTATTTGATGAAAAAGAGAATGAAAAAGAAGAAGAAGACATTGAAGTTGCAAAACCAGAAGGAAACGAACCATACGTACTAGCAGTTACGGCTTGCCCAACTGGAATCGCTCACACCTATATGGCAGCGGATAGCTTGAAAGCAAAAGCAGCAGAGCTAGGTATAGCAATTAAAGTTGAGACGAACGGATCAACAGGAGTAAAAAACGGTTTAACGAAAGAGGACATTGAACGCGCAACGGCTATAATTGTTGCGGCAGATAAACAAGTAGAAATGAACCGTTTTGCTGGGAAACATGTCATTCAAGTGCCAGTCGCTGATGGGATTAGAAAAACGGAAGCGCTTCTTAATCGAGCTGTAAAACAAGATGCGCCAATCTTTAAAGGAATAAAGGAAGATGGGAAGACAGAAAGTACAGAGGAAGAAAAAGGATTAGGGATTTATAAGCACTTAATGAGTGGTGTAAGTAATATGCTTCCATTCGTTGTTGGTGGCGGGATTTTAATTGCACTAGCATTTTGGATTGGTGGTATAAAAGCAGAAGGACCATTGGCTGAATTGTTAATGTCTATTGGTGGAGGCAAAACAGGTGCGTTTTTATTCCTCGTACCAATTTTAGCTGGATTTATTGCGAGTTCTATTGCTGATCGTCCAGGATTTATGCCTGGTGTTGTCGGTGGATTCTTAGCAGCACATGCGAATGCTGGATTTTTAGGGGGATTAATTGCTGGTTTCTTAGCTGGGTATGTTGTTTTAGGATTGAAAAGATTGTTTTCAGGATTACCAGCACAGTTAGAAGGAATTAAACCTGTATTGTTATATCCGGTCTTTGGATTGTTGATTACAGGAGTTGTTATGCAAAAAGTAGTAATTCCGCCTGTAGTAGCATTGAATGAAATGTTAACAGGTTGGTTAAATGGTTTGAACGGTACAAATGCTATATTACTAGGTCTTATATTAGGTGGTATGATGGCAATTGATATGGGTGGTCCAATTAACAAAGCTGCATTTACATTTGGTATTGCTGCAATAGAAGCGCAGAACTTTGGCGTGCACTCTGCTGTTATGGCGGGTGGTATGGTACCACCATTAGCGATTGCATTCGCAACTACTTTCTTTAAATCGAAATTTACTGAAGCAGAACGTAAATCTGGTTTAACAAATTATATTATGGGAGCATCGTTTATTACAGAAGGTGCGATTCCATTTGCAGCTGCAGATCCGATTCGAGTAATAGTAAGTTGTGTTGTTGGTTCAAGTATTGCGGGTGCATTATCTATGTTATTCCAAATTACATTACCAGCACCGCATGGTGGATTGTTTGTTATCGCATTAGTAAATAAACCGGTGCTATATATTTTCTCGATATTTATAGGGACAGTTATTTCAGCTCTTATGATGGGGATTTGGAAAAAGAAAGTTAAATAACACATGAAAAAGGAGTAGCTTTTATTAGCTGCTCTTTTTTATTACAAAAAAGGAGATTAATAATTGGAGAATGATGAATTTTGGTAAAAGATGTAATGAAATATGGTTTTTTTGTAACAAAAAAGTAATACTGTAATTTTTTTTGGAAAAAAATTCTGGGCTGATATGTAGAAAATATATGAAAACTATTGGGAATTCTATTAGAAATGGAATTCATTAATATGGAAATTTATGTTACAACTCATTAATCGTGTATTACGAATGGTTTGTAATTGTGTGATTTCTAAAAATCTTAAAAATCTGTTGCTATAATGAAAATACGAAAACAAAGCAAATGGAGGCTATTCATGAAAAAATTATTAGGTATAGCAACGGCGGCAGTTTTTGGTCTTGGGATTTTTGCAGGTTCTGCGAAAGCAGAAACGATTGTAACAACAGACGTATTAAATGTTAGAGAAAACCCAACTGTAGAGTCAAAGCTTGTAGGTAAAATGTTAAGTGGAAATAAATTAGATGTTATAAATACAGAAAACGGATGGGCAAAAATTAAATTAAATGGTAAAGAAGCGTTTGTAAGTGCTGAATTTACAAAAAGTACATATTATGTAACGGCGGGCGCGTTAAATGTTCGTGCTGGAGCGAATACTGACTCTGAAATTCTTGGTAAACTGAATAAAGATGATGTAATTGAAACGACAAATCAAGTTCAAAATGAATGGTTACAATTTGACTATAATGGAAAAACGGGATATGTTCACATGCCATTTTTAACAGGGACGGCACCTGTAATAGAAAAGAAAGAAGTTGTAACGCAAGAAGAGGCGCCAGTAAGAGTAAATACGCCAGTTAAAAATAATAAAGTAGTTAAGAGCAAAGAGTCTGTTAAAAATGTAGAATCAAGTAAACCTGTCGCAAAACAACAGTCAACTACGAAACAAGTTACGAAATCTACTGAAACAAGTGCACCTGCTGGTGGACGTGAAATAACAGTAGAAGCGACAGCGTATACAGCCCATCCAAGTGAGAATGGTACGTATGGTGGTCGTGTATTAACTGCAATGGGGCATGATTTAACAGCAAATCCGAATATGAAAGTAATTGCTGTTGATCCTAAAGTAATTCCGCTTGGATCAAAAGTATGGGTAGAAGGATATGGAGAAGCGATTGCTGGAGATACTGGTGGTGCGATTAAAGGAAATCGTATTGATGTATTAGTCGGTTCAGATGGTAGTGCCAATAGCTGGGGGCGCAAATCTGTAAAAGTGAAAGTGATCAAATAGTGTATATGTATTAATATAAAAGGCGGTTGCTTGAAAGTATGTAAGCAACCGCCTTTTATAGGTTATTGAAAAGGATAAATAGTTTTACCTGTAATAATTTTATAGGCACTGCAAAATTGATTTTGTATATACTCTGTATTTTTATTTTCTGGATGTAATGTTGTTTCTTGGAGAGTAGAATGAAAAGAACGTAGCAAACAATTTAAGGCGAAATATAATTCTTCTTGTGAACAATTTTGTTCTTTTGTAGCAGTAGCTAAAATAAGGTCTTTTGTTAAAGATGAAAAATTAATGGTGGATTGTTTCATAGTCAACTCATCCTCTCGAAGGTATTTTTAATCATGTATATGCGGAATTGGACAAACTATGTTCTTTTTTATTTATAATTTCATGTACCGAAATGAAAGAACTTGCAATCATGCCGTTAAAATTGGTAAGATTGGATATAATCAATAGATGGAGTACATTACATAAAGAGAGTTGAATGATATGGGAGAAGTGCAACGTGAAAAAGTTGCTGTCATCATTGGACCAACTGCTGTTGGAAAGACGAAGTTAAGTATTGATCTTGCCAAAGCGTTGAATGGTGAAATTATAAGTGGAGATTCCATGCAGATTTATCGTACGATGGATATTGGAACTGCAAAGGTGACAGAAGAAGAGATGGATGGAATGCCGCATTATATGGTCGATATAAAAAATCCGGAAGAATCATTTTCTGTTGCCGAATTTCAAGAACGTGTTCGTAAGCATATTCGAGAGATTACAGAGCGTGGTAAATTGCCAATTATCGTTGGTGGAACTGGTCTGTATATACAATCTGTTTTATTCGATTATCAGTTTACGGATGATGCTGGCGATACTATATACCGAGAACAAATGGAAAAGTTAGCATTAGAACGTGGTGTGGAATATGTACATAAGAAATTACAAGAAGTAGACCCAGAAAGTGCTGAGCGTATTCATGCAAATAATGTACGTCGTGTCATTAGAGCGTTAGAAATTTTCCACACGACGGGTGAAAAAATGAGTGATCAACTTGAAAAACAAGAAAACGAGTTATTATACGATGTTTCCTTGATTGGCTTGACAATGGATCGAGAAATGCTATACGATCGCATTAACTTACGAGTTGATATAATGATGGACCAAGGGTTATTAGAAGAAGTAGAAGGATTGTATAATAGAGGGATACGAGATTGTCAATCTATTCAAGCGATTGGGTATAAAGAGATATATGATTATTTTGAGGATCGTGTCTCTTTAGAAGAAGCGGTATCACAATTAAAGACTAATTCACGTCGTTATGCAAAGCGTCAATTAACGTGGTTCCGTAATAAGATGGATGTCACGTGGTTTGATGTTACAGGCGGTGAAAAAACGTCAGAAATTTTACGATACATAGAA
The DNA here is from genome assembly GCF_038005545.1 of Bacillus sp. FSL M8-0063. NCBI lineage: Bacteria > Bacillati > Bacillota > Bacilli > Caryophanales > Bacillaceae > Bacillus > Bacillus sp. FSL M8-0063. The sequence continues at coordinate 3,248,057 of NZ_JBBOTJ010000001.1, read as the reverse complement.
GGAAAATTACAACTAAAGTCGAATAATAGTAAGTAGAGAAAAAGAGGAGGATTCGACATGAAGCAATCAATCAATATTCAAGATCAGTTTTTAAATCAACTCCGTAAAGAAAATACGTTTGTTACGCTGTACTTATTAAATGGTTTCCAGCTTCGTGGATTAATTAAAGGATTTGATAATTTTACAGTCCTACTGGAAACAGAGGGTAAGCAACAGCTTATTTATAAACATGCAATTTCTACATTTGTACCACAAAAAAATGTTTCAATTGAATTAGAGTAGTAATGAATTATTGTACATAACAAAAAAAGAGCGAGTTTCTCGCTCTTTTTTTATTTGCTATAAACAATACATAGTGAAATTTAAGCAATTCTAAATACAGTAAGGCGAATGTTAGTGTTTCCTGTTGCAGGGATCGTAATCTCGTTAAGAGTAGATTGGACAGAAATGTTTGCGCCAGCTCTTAACGTTTCGATTGTAGTGAATGAAAGTGAGTCGCCTATTAAATTTGAAGAAAAGTTATCAGTTGCGACTGCTCCATTAATTGAAATGCCTACTCCAAGAGGAGCGCATCCTGGCGCAGTTGTAGAAATAGATACGCTAATCACATAAATACCGCCGTTGATAACCGTAACTGTATCTGTGCCATTAAAGATAATATTGTTTACGTTAATTGCAGTACTGAAAATAAAGTTATTAAATTGTAGTACTGTTTGTTGAATGTTGTTTGTAACAACAATTGTTGCTACAGGGAAGCTAGGTCCAGTAGGGCCAGTAACTCCTATACCAGTGGCACCGGTAGCGCCTGTTGGCCCTTGAACACCTTGAGGTCCAGTAGCACCCGTGTTCCCTTGAACACCTTGAGGTCCAGTAGCACCCGTGTTCCCTTGAACACCTTGAGGTCCAGTGGCACCCGTGTTCCCTTGAACACCTTGAGGTCCAGTAGCGCCTGTGTTCCCTTGAACACCTTGAGGCCCCTGAGGTCCAGTAGGTCCAGGAGGCCCGCCAGAAGGTCCGGTAGGTCCGGTAACTCCTATGCCAGTAGCGCCCGTGTTCCCTTGAGGTCCTTGAATACCCTGAGGCCCAGTAGCACCCGTGTTCCCTTGAGGTCCTTGAATACCCTGAGGCCCAGTAGCACCCGTGTTCCCTTGAACGCCCTGAGGTCCGGTAGCACCCGTGTTCCCTTGAGCACCTTGAGGTCCGGTAGCGCCTGTGTTCCCTTGAACACCTTGAGGCCCAGTAGCACCAGTATTACCTTGAGGCCCCTGAGGTCCAGTAGGTCCGGTAACTCCTATGCCAGTAGCGCCCGTGTTCCCTTGAGGTCCTTGAATACCCTGAGGCCCAGTAGCACCCGTGTTCCCTTGAACACCTTGAGGTCCGGTAGCACCTGTGTTCCCCTGAGCACCTTGAGGTCCAGTGGCACCAGTAGCGCCTGTGTTCCCTTGAACGCCCTGAGGTCCGGTAGCGCCTGTGTTCCCTTGAACACCTGAGGTCCAGTAGCACCAGTAGCGCCTGTGTTCCCTTGAACGCCTGAGGTCCAGTGCACCCCCTTGAACACCCTGTTCCCTTGAACACCTTGAGGGAGGTCCCAGTAGCACCCGTGTTCCCTTGAACACCTTGAGGTCCAGTAGCACCAGTGTTGTTCCCTTGAACACCCTGAGGTCCAGTAGCACCAGTAGCCCTGTGTTCCCTTGAACGCCCTGAGTGTTCCCTTGAACACCCTGAGGTCCAGTAGCACCAGTAGTGTGTTCCCTTGAGCACCCTGAGGTGTTCCCCGTGTTCCCTTGAACGCCCTGAGGTCCAGTAGCGCCCGTGTTCCCTTGAACACCTTGAGGTCCTAGCACCCGTGTTCCCTTGAACACCTTGAGGTCCAGTAGCACCAGTAGCGCCTGTGTTCCCTTGAACGCCCTGAGGTCCCAGTGAGAGTCCACCAGTAGCGCCTGTGTTCCCTTGAGGTCCAACACCAGTAGCACCCTGTGTTCCCTTGAACACCCTGAGGTCCAGTAGCGCCTGTGTTCCCTTGAACACCTTGAGGTCCAGTAGCACCAGTAGCGCCTGTGTTCCCTTGAACGCCCTGAGGTCCGGTAGCGCCTGTGTTCCCTGAGGTGAGGTCCAGTGGCACCAGTAGCGCCTGTGTTCCCTTGAACGCCCTGAGGTCCGAGCACCCGTAGGTCCAGTAGCACCTGTGTTCCCTTGAACCTGTGTTCCCTTGAGGTCCACGCCCTGTGTTCCCTTGAACGCCCTGAGGTCCGGTAGCGCCCGTGTTCCCTTGAGGTCCAGTAGCACCAGTAGCGCCTGTGTTCCCTTGAACGCCCTGAGGTCCGGTAGCGCCCGTGTTCCCTTGAGGCCCAGTGGCACCAGTAGCGCCTGTGTTACCTCGAGGCCCAGTAGGCCCGGTAGGACCTCTGCCGAACGAAGCTGAATTAACTAGAGTAGTTTGTAACTCTGCAATTAATTTAAGGAGTTCTTGGAGTGTACAATGATCGATTCGGAATAACTTTGTGATGTAAAGTAAATAATTAATTAAAATTTGGAGTTCAACAAATACAGCACTTGCTACGAAAGTTGGATTTTTTAATATAGTTATTAAGTTTTTAATAATTGCTAATCCTTGCGCTTTCAGGGAGGAAGTAGCTTCTAGTGAACAAATAAATTTACTTAGTAGGTCCAATGTATCAATTAGATCTTCAATATTTTGGGGAGATGGATTTGCAAAAAGTTTTGGGATTATTTTTGTTAAATCGATAATGATTGCGCGAAATGTTCTAAGTTGTGCTTTAGTAATTGGGATGGATGGGGTATTTGGGATTCGTCCAGCGCTACTTGGAAAGCATGGTTTGGAGAATTTGTTTTGACTGTCGTCATAACGAGACATTAAATCTCTCCTTTCTAATGAGAATGTGAATGAAACTCATCATAGTAGATGCAAAAATTAGTTAAATGGTCATAGTAAAATCGTTTGTTTAAAGAAAAAATAGAAAAAACGCCTCATGATAAGGCGTTTTTTCTATTTTCTGCGTATTGATAATATCGTTTTAGTGAAACTTTTGATTTGAATCCAGCTAGTTTTATAATTTCTGACTCCGGAGTTTCTTTTTTTATTAAGTTTAAAATATAGGTGTTACGAAAGTGTTGTCCTGAGATTCCTTTGCGTAAATTAGCTCTAGATACTTCAAGGCGAATCATTTTTTGGATAGCGATTTCTGTTAATCCCTTCGGTGCATCATTTTCGTATACCCATCTGTATGTTCCGCGATTAAAATCAAATGCGATAAATAATGGGTCATGACTATGGTATTTTGGACGAACGGGTTCAGGGATGCTTTTGTAATAAGTATATAGTTGTTTTTTGTCTTCGTTAGTTAATGTAATTGTTCTTTCTACCCCTGCGGTTGCTGGGATAGAGAATGTGTTAGTTTCAAAGTGAACGTGATGCATAGTTAACGCTGTAAGTTCCTGTAAGGATAATCCATAGTCGATTAATAAGTTTAAAATAGCAACATTACGATCCATTAATAAAGGGCGCACAGGACGTTGTTTTTCTGAAAGTCCTTCTAATGAAGTGATTATATGTTTTAATCTTTTTTCTTCATCAGATGAAATGAAATCTTCGTTACGAAGTGTGCGGTCTGGTTGAATAGAAATTTCCATGTTCTTTAATGGGTTAGGGATGTTTAGAAAATGATGCATTCTATTTAATACAATAAATACACGGTGCATCGTTTTCTCTGAGTAATGTCGATTCTTTTTTAGGTCGGAAAAGTAATCTTCGTAGTCTTTTGTACAAAGTGTAGCCCATATATTACTGGAAGGGAGCTTATTGTTTTTTTCTAACCAATGTCCGAAATCTTCAATGTCATAAACATAACGTTTAATGGTTGAAGCTTTTCGGCCTTTATTCAATAAAAAAATAGAAAAGGCTTGTATTGTATCATGGAATTCCGATGTTTCCATAGTCCCACCACCTTCATTATTTCTTATATTATAGCAAACTTTTCTGAAAATAGTCATTTGCAAGGGAGACAGGAATAATAATATTTGGTGAGTGGATAAAATGAGGTGATTGTATGGAACAATCGATGCGAAAGAAAAATAATAATCAAATTAACATTGTTTTAAATCATCGAAAGAAAATTTCTTTACCAGCCGCAGAAAATAAAACAGTGATTTCAAGTGAAACTACTACGAAACATGAGATGTTGCAAAGAATTGAAGAAGAAATGGGAAAGCTTATTGGGATGGATGATATAAAAAAGATAATAAAAGAAATATATGCTTGGATTTATGTAAATAAAAAAAGACAAGAAATAGGGTTGAAGTCTGAGAAGCAAGTACTTCATATGTTGTTTAAAGGGAATCCAGGTACAGGGAAGACAACTGTTGCTAGAATGATAGGGAAATTGTTGTTTGAGATGAATATTCTGTCAAAAGGGCACTTAGTTGAAGCTGAACGTGCGGATCTTGTAGGAGAGTACATCGGTCATACAGCTCAAAAAACAAGAGATTTAATAAAAAAAGCAATGGGAGGTATTTTGTTTATTGATGAGGCGTATTCATTAGCCCGAGGGGGAGAAAAAGATTTTGGGAAAGAAGCAATTGATACGCTCGTAAAGCATATGGAAGATAAACAACACGGTTTTGTATTGATTTTAGCCGGATATTCAAGAGAAATGAATCACTTTCTTTCATTAAATCCAGGTCTGCAATCACGTTTTCCGTTTATAATTGAATTTGCGGATTACTCAGTAAATCAGCTGTTAGAAATAGGGAAGAGGATGTATGAAGAACGTGAATACCAGTTATCGAAAGAGGCTGAATGGAAATTTAGAGATCATTTACATGCTGTAAAGTACTCGTCGCAAATTACATCATTTAGTAATGGACGATATGTACGTAATATTGTTGAAAAATCGATTCGTACACAGGCTATGCGGTTGTTGCAAGAGGATACGTATGATAAATATGATTTAATTGGGATATCAAGTTGTGATTTGATGCTTGAAGAGGAGACGCACAGTACGTAAACTGTGCGTCTGTTTTTTTGTATAAGTGCTTTTACTCTTTTTTTGCTTTTTCTTGATAAGGTTTATGGAAGTGTTCCATTTTAGCGCTTTTTTCGTGTGCAGAATTAGGATCGTGTCCAATTTGACCTACTGAGCTTTTTTGAGCACTTTTATTAACATGGTTTGTCATTTGTATTCACCTCGCTTTGAGGATTAGTATAAACATTTTGTAAAGAAAAACTCATTAGAAAAGAAAAACCTCTTTACGATATGTAAAGAGGTTAGATTACTATTTATGCATTGAACGTTCCTTTGTATCGATGCGTCTATGCGGTAAATGCCATTTGTAATGAATAGAAACCATGCGGAAGCAAACAATTAAAATGAATAAGGTATATAGAGCCCAATCGCTAACAATAATTTGAGCACCGATTAAGAAACCTGCTAGAATCGTCCAAAAGGCATATACTTCAGCTCGAAGGACGAGAGGTTTTCTGCGGGCTAAAAGATCGCGGATGATACCACCGCCAATACCAGTTAAAACAGCTGCTACGATTGTAGCGCTAATTGGTAAATTTAATTTTTGAGCATATAATGCTCCTTGTACGGCGAATGCTGATAAGCCGATAGCATCAGTGATATTTTCCCACTTTTTCCAGTGTCTAATTAATTTATTAGGAAAAAGAAAAATAATCGTCATTGATAGTAGTGCGATTTGGAATAACATGTCTTGTTGCCAAAGCGCGACAATCGGATAACCGATTAATAAATTACGAAGGGCACCTCCCCCAAATGCGGTTGCCATTCCTAAAATATAAACTCCGAAAATATCATAATCTTCTTCCATTGCAACAATGGCTCCGCTTAGTGCGAAAGCGATTGTGCCTATGATGCTAAAAATCTCCCATGCCATGAATTTTCTCCCCCGCTAACTAGATGAAATGTGCTTCCTCTGCTATTATATTAGAAGGTTTAAATTTCGAAAAGGATGAGTGAACATATTTGATGGAAGAAAAAGAAAAAGTCATATTAGTAGGCTGTCAATTGCCACAAGATGATGATGAAAAGTTTATGCATTCCATGAAAGAGCTTGCATCGCTAGCGAAGACTGCACGAGCAGAATTATTAGTGTCTACAACGCAAAAACGACCGAAGTTTCATCCGGCGACTTATATAGGTAAAGGTAAATTAGAAGAGCTTACAATGTTAACGGAAGAATTAGAACCGGATGTTATCGTATTTAATAACGAATTAACGCCGAGTCAAATTCGGAATTTATCCTCAGTATTAGATGCGAGGGTAATTGATCGAACGCAACTAATATTAGATATTTTTGCGCAACGTGCGAAGTCGAGGGAAGGTAAGCTTCAAGTAGAATTAGCTCAGTTGCAATATACAATGCCGCGTCTTATGGGGCAAGGATTGTCGTTATCACGTCTTGGTGGTGGTATTGGAACGAGAGGGCCGGGTGAGACGAAACTTGAGACGGATCGTCGCCATATTCGATCACGCGTTGATGAAATAAAGAAACAACTTGCGGTTGTTGTGGAGCATCGAAAAAGATATCGTGAGAGAAGAAAAAATAATAAAGTATTTCAAGTTTCATTAATAGGGTATACGAATGCGGGAAAATCTACACTGTTTAATAGATTGACGGAAGCAGATACGTTTGAAGAAAACTTGTTGTTTGCAACGCTAGACCCGACGACAAGGAAGATGCCGTTACCTTCAGGTTATACAGTATTACTAACTGATACGGTGGGTTTTATACAAGATTTACCTACGTCATTAATTGCTGCTTTTCGTTCGACATTAGAAGAAGCTGGTGAAGCGGATGTTATTTTACATGTAGTTGATTCAGCAGATCCTAATTATGTAGGGCATGAGAAAACAGTAAAACGATTATTGTCAGAACTTGAAATTAATCATATTCCTATTATTACGTTATATAATAAAAAAGATGAATTACATCAAAACTTTATTCCGTTTCCGAAAAGTGACTTCTTAATGACTAGTGCCTTTGAACAAAGTGATTTATTGCATATAAAAGAAGCGATAGAAACGAAAATGAAGGAAGAAATGAATCGTTATCAAGTGGAAATTCCACCGAGTGAAGGTAAGTTGTTAACGCTATTAAAGACAGAAACGCTATTAACAAAGATGGAGTTTCTGGAAGATAAATTTGTATATGATTGCGTAGGGTATATTTTTGCTCATTCATCGCTTAATGTGCAATTAAAGAGATTTTTAGTGGAAGAAGGAGAAAATAAAAATGTTTGATCGTTTGAAAAATGGAGAAAAAATTGCTCCAATCGTAAAAGAAGTAGAGAGCCAGGTTACAGAAGTACATAAACGCGCGGATGAAGTAATTGAAAGTAATCAGTTTCGTGTATTAGAAAGTTTTCGTAAACATAAAATTAGTGATTCGCATTTTATTCCGACGACAGGTTACGGTTATGATGATATTGGCCGTGATACGTTAGAAAAAGTGTATGCGGATGTATTTGGAGCGGAAGCTGGTCTTGTTCGTCCGCAAATTATTTCAGGTACTCATGCTATTTCTACAGCGTTATTCGGTATTTTACGTCCGGGAGATGAGCTATTGTACATCACTGGCAAACCGTACGATACGTTAGAAGAAATCGTTGGTGTACGCGGAAAAGGTGTAGGTTCATTTAAAGAATATAATATTGGTTATAATGCAGTTCCGCTTACTGAAGAGGGGCTTGTTGATTTTGGAGCTGTTGCGACTGCAATTCATAGTAATACGAAGATGATTGGGATTCAGCGCTCAAAAGGTTATGCTACTCGTCCATCATTTACTATTTCTCAAATTAAAGAGATGATAGCATTCGTTAAAGAAATTAAACCTGATGTTGTTGTGTTTGTAGATAACTGTTATGGTGAGTTTATTGAAGAGCAAGAGCCATGTCATGTTGGTGCAGATTTAATGGCAGGTTCGCTTATTAAAAACCCTGGTGGTGGAATTGTTAAAACTGGTGGTTACATTGTTGGTAAAGAACAGTATGTTGAAGCATGTGCATATCGTTTAACATCTCCAGGAATCGGTGCGGAAGCAGGGGCATCTTTATACAGTCTACAAGAAATGTATCAAGGTTTCTTCTTAGCGCCGCATGTAGCGGGACAAGCGCTAAAAGGTGCGATTTTTACAGCTGCATTTTTAGAGAAGTTAGGAATGAATACATCACCAGCATGGAATGCACCAAGAACAGATTTAATTCAGTCTGTTCAATTTGATGATAAAGATCGTATGATTGCATTCTGCCAAGCAATTCAATATGCATCTCCGATTAATTCTCACTTCACTCCATATGCCAACTATATGCCCGGTTATGAAGATGATGTAATTATGGCTGCGGGAACGTTTATTCAAGGTGCAAGTATTGAATTGTCAGCTGATGGTCCAATTCGTCCGCCTTATGTTGCTTACGTGCAAGGTGGGTTAACTTATTCACATGTAAAGATTGCGATTTGTTCTGCAATTGATGCGTTAATTGAAAAAGAATTATTAACAATTTCTTAAGGAGAAGCTGTCGATTTCGACAGCTTTTTTCGTGTGAAAGTAATAATTTATTTCATTAGAAAAAAGAATGAAAAAATTTATAAAAAATCATGTAAGAAAAGCTAACATCTATTGACACTAAACATAACATGGTGTAAAATGAGAAGCAGTTAAGGCGAAGGAGGAACTGAAACAATGAAAGAAGATAGACGTTCTGCCCCGCTGTTTCCTATTGGTATTGTTATGGATTTAACACAATTATCTGCACGTCAAATTCGCTACTATGAAGAGCATAATCTTGTTTCTCCAACCCGTACAAAGGGGAATCGTAGATTATTTTCATTTAACGATGTAGATAAGTTGTTAGAGATTAAAGATTTATTAGATCAAGGCTTGAATATGGCTGGTATTAAACAAGTGTTACTAATGAAAGTAAATCAAACAGAAACAGTGAAAGTAAAAGAAGAAACGAAAGAAATTTCAAAAACTGAGCTTCGCAAAATACTTCGAGATGAACTACAACATACAGGTAGGTTTAATCGGACTTCATTGCGACAAGGTGACATTTCAAGGTTTTTTCACTAAAGATAACTGATTCTGAAGGTGTTTAGAGGGACTAAGGAGGAATTTATAATGGCTAGGTACACAAGAGAAGATATTTTCCGTTTGGCGAAAGAAGAGAATGTAAAGTATATCCGCTTACAATTTACGGACCTTTTAGGAGTAATTAAAAACGTAGAAATTCCAGTGAGCCAATTAACAAAAGCTCTTGATAACAAAATGATGTTTGATGGATCTTCTATTGAAGGTTTCGTACGTATTGAAGAATCTGATATGTACTTATTCCCGGATTTAGATACTTGGGTAATTTTCCCTTGGACAGCTGAAAAAGGCAAAGTAGCTCGATTAATCTGTGATATTTACAATGCAGATGGCACTCCATTTGATGGCGATCCACGTAACAACTTAAAGCGTGTATTAAAAGAAATGGAAGCATTAGGATTCTCAGATTTCAATCTTGGACCAGAGCCAGAATTCTTCCTATTTAAAGTAGATGAAAAAGGAAATCCAACATTAGAATTAAACGATAACGGTGGATACTTCGACCTTGCGCCGATGGATCTAGGGGAAAACTGTCGTCGTGATATCGTTCTTGAACTTGAAGAAATGGGCTTTGAAATTGAAGCGTCTCACCATGAGGTTGCTCCAGGACAACACGAAATTGACTTTAAATATGCAAATGCAATTCGTTCATGTGATGACATTCAAACATTCAAACTTGTTGTAAAAACAATTGCTCGTAAACACGGTTTACACGCAACATTTATGCCAAAACCATTATATGGTGTGAACGGTTCAGGTATGCACTGTAACTTATCACTATTCAAAAATGGTGAGAACGTATTCTTCGATCAAAACGGTGACTTACAATTAAGTGATGATGCTCGTCACTTCATCGCAGGTATTTTAAAACACGCACCAGCATTTACAGCGGTAGCAAACCCAACTGTAAACTCTTACAAGCGTTTAGTACCTGGATACGAAGCTCCTTGTTACGTAGCATGGTCTGCACAAAATCGTAGCCCGTTAGTACGTATCCCTGCATCTCGTGGAATTAGCACACGCGTAGAAGTACGTAGTGTTGACCCAGCTGCAAACCCATATTTAGTAATGGCTACATTATTAGCAGCAGGTCTTGATGGAATTAAAAACAAATTAACTCCACCAGCTGCAGTAGACCGTAACATCTATGTAATGACAAAAGAAGAGCGCGAAGAAGCAGGCATCGTTGACTTACCAGCAACATTAGCGCAAGCATTAATTACATTGCAATCGAATGAAGTAGTATGTGGTGCACTAGGTGACCATTTACTTGAGCACTTCATCGAAGCGAAAGAGATTGAGTGGGACATCTTCCGCACACAAGTTCACCAATGGGAACGCGATCAATATATGTCTCTATACTAAGAGGCTTAAACCCTTGATACAACTGGTATCAAGGGTTTTTTATTTACCTCTTATCACAACGTTATGTGGTTGCAAAATGAAAAACAGCCACATAACAGCCACAAAAAACACCAAAAAAAATTCTACTCTAAAACATTACTCATATACTTTTCAAATTCAGAAATAGAGTCTTTATTGATTTTATCACTAATATGTGAATAGACATTGGATGTCATTTCGATACTTTTATGACCTAATCGTTCTTGTATATATTTTAAGTTAGCGCCTGACTCTAATAATAAAACAGCATGTGTATGTCTTAAAGAATGGATATCAAGACTAGGTATGTTAACCTTTTTTAAAATTCTTGAAAAGGCGTTGAATAAAGTTGATTTCGGTAAGAAATTACCATCTGTTCTGGTGAAGATTAAATCTAAATCATGTTTATAACTTTCTTGTAATACTAATATATTTTCATCTTGCCACTTCTTATGATTCAATAAATCTTTAGCAAGTGGAGCTGGAATCATAATTGTTCGTCTGGATGAAAATGTTTTTGTATCACCAAAAAGTTCTTCACCCATCTTAGCATGGAAATCTAATGTTTTTGTAATATTTATTGTTTGTTCTTTAAAATCGATGTCACTCCATTGAAGAGCAGCAGCTTCACCTTTTCTCATTCCAGTATTGATAAGTGTTTTAAAAAAGATATAATAGATGTAATTATATTGATAAGATGCTTTTAAGAATCGTGGAATGTCTTCTGTACGCATATACTTGAGACCTTCCTCTTTTTTTTGGTTTTTGTTTGAAATTACAACATCATCACAAGGGTTTGTTCCAATCTTTTTTAAACTAATGGCCTTACACATTGCATTATTCATAGTTCGGTGAATTATCTTTACAGTTCCCTTACTGTACCCTTGATCAGTAAGATGATTAATAAAATTTTGATACATCATCGGTTTCAGATCTTTTAAATTTATATTTTTAAAATACGGGATGATGTGTTTTTCAACGTTCCTTTTGTGTAGGATGAACGTGTTTTTTCTTACAGTATTTTCTTTGTACAATTTAAGCCAATCTTCTAGGAAGTACTTTAAAGATGTTGGGACATTTTCGATTTCAAAACCATTCAATATCCTTTGTTCTTCTTCAGCAGCCGCAATTTGGGCTTCTTTTTTTGTTTTAAAGCCACGTTTAGTTTTTTCTTTGTACTGGTGAGTATAGGGGTCCTTAAACTTTATCCTATATTGCCAACCATTGCTCACTTTTCTAAAGCTAGCCATTAGAATCCTCCTTAATAATAATTGTAGTTAGTATTAGCTGTACAGTAACTTTAGTTGAATAATAGCATGATAACCTAATTATTGTAAAAGAAATTAGTGGATATACAAAGTAATCTTGATAGTGGAATATGTGTTTTGATAAGATTCGCTTAAAATGTGTTAATATATGGTATTGTTATTTATTTGTATATATAATGAATATTAATATAAATAATTATTTAAATAAAAAATAGGAGGTTAAACCTTTGAAAAAAATTTTTACATTAAAGGCATTAGACGATGGGCAACTTGAACAAATTATGTTTTCACCTAGGTCTTATCAAAGTATAAAAAGAATAGAGAAATTATTCTATAACCATATACCTGGAATAACAGTACTTTCTGGGAATAGGGGGGTAGGAAAATCTACTATTATAAATTATTTTTTAAACCTATATAAAGCTAAACATGAATACTTATTTTTAAAATTTAATATAACTAATAATAATAATAATACATTTTTGAGAGACATATTCACATGTTTAGAAAAGTTAAACATCGAGGACATGGATTCGGAAATGCAAAAAAAAATAAAAAAATGTATGGGTGAATTAAAAGAAAAAATTCTTTTCAGTATTGTTCATAAAGAAATTAATGATAAAGGGCATTCTTTGACAAAAGAATATAAAGGTTACTCTGAAGCCTCTATAAAATTTCCATTCAAAATTTTCGGGTTCAATGGGAGGATTTCGAAGAGTGAATCTGATAAAAATATAGATAAATATAATACTCAAATAATAAAAACAAAAAATTATTATAAAGATGAAATTCAAAATGAATTAATTGGAATTTTGAATCTTCTTTCAAAGGATTATAAGATCTTTTTCATTATAGATGAGTTGGATAAAATGGACAATCATAGTTTTAATAATTTTATTTTAGAAAATAAGACCTTCTTTTTAGAGAGTAATTTATCTTTCTTTATCATTATAGATAAAGAAAAATGTATAGAATTACAATATAATAACTTATTGGTGGAATCTATGATTAGGGAATTTATTCATTTGTCTAATTTGGAATGGTCTGAGTTCATAATAATTGCTTCAAGAATGAATACGGATATTTCAGTCAATGAATTAAGAGAACATTTTTATAAGACAAAAGGTAATTTTAGAAAAATAATTCATTTACAAGTTTCTAATAAAAATAATTACCAAGTTTATAAGCAAACGGAATTTTTAAAAGGTTTTTTGTTATTTGATTATTTTATGAATACATCGTATGTTAAGAATCTACCTGTGTTATTCAAAGACGTTGTAACAGATTTTTTATATGAAGTTTTAGATATATTTTTACTAATTGGACCTATTAGTAAAAATACTCTAGATGAAATAAGTGAAAAGTATACTGATAATAAAATTTTACATTCTGTTATTACTAGATTAAAAACTGAGATAATGAATCTTAAGAATTTTGAAGAAATTATAACGCCAGAAACAATTACATTGGAAGAAGAAATAAGTAAATATCATGAGCGTAAGCAATTATATTATAGTTATTTTAATAATAGACTACATAAATATAAGGTGGAAAATGTTGATTCACCGAACTTAAAAGATTGGAAATATTATATAGCAGCTCAGATAGACTCTATAGACTTTGTTTGTATATGTAAACAAACAATAGATCCTGAAAACCGATCTATAAATTATATGTCGTATCATTGTAATTTTTTCACTTCAAATGAATACATGAATCCAGTTCTTTACTTAAATAATGAGGGAGTCGCATGGAGTGACGAGGCGGCATATAATAAAGATTATTTAATAGAGTATCTAGAAAAGGTTGGAGTATTTTATTTAGAAATTGATCTAGAGGAAAATGTTTATAATGAAGACTTTTTTAGAAATGATAATAATTTAATAGACTTAGAAAACAAAATTAGAGAAAAGTATGACGCAGTACTATAATAGTTGAATTATATAAAAAGTCTTACTTTACTAGTAAAATGTAATTTGTAAGAAGATAAAATGCTTAATATTATGAAGTATTTTATTAATAAGTGTTATATTGTGAACGCAGAGAACGAGAGTTCGTTTTTTGTGATGATAAATCTGCATAGCATCGAAATGGAAATATGAATAATTGCATATTTCACTAAATGTTGATTTATAGCGATTTAAAAATTTCTCAACATTTGATCAATAATTATTTTGTAAAAATTTAAAAAATTCGTGTTAATATTGGGGTAACTAAACTGAACGAAAAAGACCCATATAAGCGTGTTCAAGGGGGACTCTCACACCTCCCTTTAAACCGTTCCCTAACCAGCACTTAGGAAACACTTCGCTACATACGAGCCTCATTGAGTATAACATAAAACTAAGATATTCTCTTCTCGTATAATGTTTCCAAACTTGAGAAATTATTAGGATGGGTTCCTTGTTCGAGAAGGGAAAGTGTTTGTAGTGAAGGAGTTAATGAAGCGTATAAAAAAACAGGCTGAAAAAAGTGAAATGACATTCCCTGATATTCAAAGAAAAACTGGTGTAGATCGGGTAGTAATTACAGATGCGGTGACAGGTAATACAGCAGAAATGAAGTTTGATAATTTTTTACTGATAGCCTCTGTATTATTTGAGGATATGGAAGAAAGGAAAGATATCTTAAATGAGTTTATTATGTTGTGTAAGGGTGATTTGAATATTCGTAAAGCTCTTTGCTATTGTCAAGGAATTGGTCAATATAAAATTATGCATAAACTCATAGAGAAACATCAGAAAAAACAGCATCTAAGGAAGTACCTTAAAATTTACAAGTTATTTAATTATAGAAACCAAAATATTAAGCGAGGACAAATATTAATTGACGAAATGGATAATTTTTTGTTTGCAAATGATTCAGAAGTTCAGGTACTTGTGAATATGCTATACAGTTTCTCAATGTATGATATTTTTAATTATAGAGCGATGCTTCCTTACTCTGATAAAGTGGAAAAAAATTTAGTACTCATAAAAAACCAATTTATAAAATCTTGTCATGAAATACATTATAATGTTCGAAGTGCATATATTAATTTATTCAATGAAGATTTGACAGATTGTAGAGTTAAATGTGAAGCAATATTAAAAGCAGAATTAGAAGTACCAATAATAAAAGCAACAGCGTTATGTTGTCTTGGAGAGAGCTATCTGTTCACTGATGTCCTGGAAGCGGAAAAGTATCTATTGCAAAGTCTTAAATATTTAGAGGATAATGGAATTTCGAAAGAAAGTAGAAAGTATAAATCCTTTCAGTCTACTTTGGCGTATCTCTACATAGATAATGGATATAATCTTGATAAAATTGATTTTACATGCATTGATTTATCCGAATGTGCATATTATGAGGGTTTATATGGTGATAAGGAAAAAGCCTTGAAAATGTTTGAAGAACTATCCAAAGAAAGGAAGTTTGTATCTCCATTCATAATGTACTATATTTCCAGAATTAACAATGATATACTGGGATTAAGAGCAGCTTTGAAGTGTTTCGAACGTGTTGGTAACTATCATTATGCCAATGCTGTAAAACGTGTGTTAGTATCAGTAGAAAAGAGAGTGGGATGAGAATGGGGAAATTTAGTATAGTAGTTTTATGTATTATGAGTGTGTTCACTCTAACTTTAAATGCTGGGGCAGCAACAATGAACAGTAAAGAACAACCTATTCAAAATAAAGTTCAATATATGATGTCCGAACCTGGTGGACTTTAATAACAAAATTAAATAGTTAATAAAAAAGACGTTGCGTATATCGCAGCGTCTTTCGTGCTTTTTGGGAAATGTAGGGTTTTTATTATCGATAAAAAAACCGACACCTATTTTTTTCTATATTCAACAAGGAGAAGACCGAAACTTATTTTAAAACTGTTTGTAGGACACCAGAAATAGAATCACTAAAAAATGTTCATAAATAATACAGAGGATGTGCGGGGGGAATTTATGATGAAAAAAAAACAAGTAGCTAGAGAAGTAGCTGTTAAATGGATATTAGAAGGGAATATTTATAATATTGAGGAACAATTAAAGCAAGTATTATCTGATGTACATAAAACAAAAAAAGACTAACTATTACAGTTAGCCTTTTTATTTTTGTTCTTTGTTTTTTTGGTATTGAACATACATCTCTAGTTGTTCCCAAGCCTTTTTCTGTTCTTCTTCTGATAATTTAGTTATAAGATTTTCAATCTTTTTTCCTATCTCTGTAGCATTTTTATCCTGCTCTTCGGTTAACCTGTCATCAGTAGATCTTCCTAACAAATAATCTGTAGTTACTCCGAAATAATCTGCTATCTTTTCTATTGATTCACGCCCAGGTGATTTTTTACCTTTTTCAAAATAAGAAATAGCCATTTTAGATACACCAATAGCATTACCTAATTGCTCTTGTGTAATCTTACTATTTTTCCTGAGTTCTTTAATCTTTTCCCCGATCAACATTAACGTCCCCTTTTTATAAAGTGTTTATGATACATAAAGTATAAAGTAAACATAGTGTTTACCACAAGGTGAAATTAATTTGAATTTTTTTTGAAAAGAACTTGAAATAAACCTAAGGTTTACTTATAATGAAATCACAGGCAGCGAAGGGAGGAAATAACTTGAAGCAGTTGAAACAAAAACGATTAGAAAAAGGGATGTCTTGCCAAGACGTCGCCGATAAAGTTGGAATCACTAAAATGCACTACTGGTATATTGAAAATGAGAAAAGAACATTGAAAATAGACTTAGCAGAAAAAATTGCAATTGCTCTTGAGGAAAACCCGAAAGATCTTTTTTTTAACGATTTAAGTAAACCTAAAGTTTATTGATGGAGTAAAAGTAAACCGAATGTATAAAATGAAAAACATTAAATATCCAGTAAGTGAGTTTGTTTTTATGTAGGGAAATAGGGGGTTGTTAAAGTGATTAGCGTTCAAGTTGATGAAAAAGAAGTCAGAAAAATTTATTTAGAAAAGGTGGAGGAAAAAGTAAAAACAATTGATGCTGAACTAGTGTTTTGGGATACAAACGAATTGAAAAGAAGAACTTGTATGAGTTGGAATACAATTCAAAAAGAATTCTTCTTTGATCCGAGATTCCCGAAATTTAAAGTGGGCTCAAAGTGGTACTTTCCATCTCAAAAAGCTAAAGAGTTTCTTTTGCGATGGTTATCTGAAAGGTAAGGAGGTGATTTGATGGAGGATTCAATTTCATTATCAATCTTTACAATGGTAATAGTTTTGAGTGCATTGCTGTATTCCATCACGTATGAACCAATTAAAAAATGGGCTTGGAGTGATATAGAAGAAAATAAAAAGACCCACGGTAATGGGTCCTTTAAGTAAAACAATTTGATATAAGTATACCACGGAAAGTAGGGAAATAGTACATGGATTTAGTTGAATATCAAGTGCTATTACCTAATAAGTTCTGGGATTTAGCGATAAGAGAAGATAAATTAAAGCGAATGATTGAACAGTATTTCAAAGTTGGTTATCCGCATTATGAAATTCAACGGAATATCAAAAATGGACAAGCATATGTGGCAGTGTATACGAGGAGGTAAATGTTTATGACGAACATAGTAACTGAAATTGGTGGATTAAATTTTAAAGGTAATGTGGTAGATCATGAATGGTTTAATTACATCACTTTTAGTAATGGTAAGCCTCATATTGTAGCAATTATGGTATTGAGTGAAATTGTTTATTGGTATCGTCCTACAGTTATTCGAGATGAAAATACTAGCAAGGTTACTTATAAGAAAAAATTTAAAGCGGATAAATTACAAAAAAGTTATCAACAATTAGCTGATACTTTTGGATTCACAAAATTACAAGTGAAAAGGGCATGTGATTTATTAACGGATATGCTACTTATAAACATTGAATTCAGGAACATTAAAGCTGATGGGAAAAATTTAAATAACGTAATGTTTGTGGAACCTATCCCAACAGAAATTAAGAAAATCTCTAGTATGTATCAACCAATAAAAGAAGATGCTGGTAGCTCAGAAGTAAATAGGGTGGATACTTCTAAGTTACCACCCTCCTTACTTACAAGTAAGGACTCTTCTAACTTCAAAGTAAAGACAAATACAAAGATTACTACAAAGAGTACTACAGATAATGTAAGTAGTAGTATCTTCTCTTTCTACGAAAATAATTTTGGGATTTTAAATTCATTCATAGCCGAAAGTATTTCGCAATGGGTAAACGATACAAGCGAAGAACTTGTACAAGCAGCTATGGAACGTGCATTGAAACAGCAGAAGAAATGGAATTATGCTGAGGGCATTTTAAAAAAGTGGGTTAATAAAAATATTTGTACTTTAGCTGATGTTAATGCAGCAGAAATAGAGTTTAAAAACAAAGGTAAAAAAGGAGAGAAAAACAATGCAAGTAATCAAAAAGATAGTAGCTTCCTCAATAAATACGACTTCAAGAGACGCTAGTCAAAGATATGTATTGTCGCCTAATAGATGTACGAATGTATTTTTAGTAGGAAAAGAAAACTTTAAAGATGTTTGCAGTAAACGCATGTTGATAGATACAGAAACAAATGAGGAATTTTGTCCTCAATGTAGATCGGTAGAAAAAGAAGATCAGAAATTAGCTATAGAGACAATAGCTATAAAAAAGAAAAATGAAATCATTCATTTGTATGATGCATTTGCTGATAACAGCTTAATAAATGACAAACTCAAGAAAGCTACATTTGAAAATTATGTACCAACTAAAAAAGAATTGGCTGATGCAAAAGAAACGATTATGGATTTTGTTACTTCATTCAATAGAGAAGAACCAACAAGCATGATAATAACGGGTAATTACGGAGTAGGGAAAAGCCATTTGTGTGTGGCAGCCACTAAAGAGCTTATGAAAAAGGGTCACAGTGCAATGTTTATTCAAATGAATAAGCTATTCACAAAAATCAAATCAACCTGGAATAAAAACAGTGAAATGACAGAGGACAAGCTTATGTCTCTTCTAGCAAAAGTTGATGTCTTAATTATCGATGACTTTGGAGCGGAATTTACTGAGAAAGATAAAGAAGGCGTTACTTGGAAACAAACGAAGACAAATGAAATTGTAGACAGCCGTATAGGTAAAAGTACTTTATTCACTACTAATTTTACAATCGGTGAATTAGCAGGAATGTATGGAGAACGAGATTTTAGTCGGATGATGGAAAACGCTGAAATGTTAGAAATGCATGGGGATAATTATAGATTACGCAATTTCAAAAAGGGGGAATAACAATGTGTGCATTATGCCGTAATACAGGAATTATTCGTAAAGAAACTTATCCGGGTGTAATTCTAACGGAAGGTTGTAACTGTGAAGTAGCAAAGCAACAGCAAGCAGAGAATGATAAGCGTTGGCAAGCATGGTTAATAAAATTCGAATCAATGAAACAAGAATTAGAAAGAAACAAACAACAAAAAGCTAGTTAACAAGGGGGAGTAAGGTATGAAAAACACAGGTGTTGCAAGAAAAGTAGACGAGCTAGGGCGTGTAGTAATTCCGGTAGAGTTACGCAGAACTTTGGGGATTGCTGAAGGAACGGCACTAGACTTTCATGTTGATGGGGAAAACATCGTTTTAAGAAAACATGAAAAGTCATGCTTTGTAACGGGTGAAGTTTCCGAATCAAACATGGAATTGCTTGATGGTCGAATGTTTTTGAGCAAGGAAGGCACAAGTGAGTTACTGGAACTTCTTCAGAAGAGTGGGATGGCACATGCCTAAGCAGTTAAATATTTTCGATGTAGAGCCAGCAATTTGTGGGTTTGATGTAATGAAAGCCAATATTAAGAAAGGATCTGGGCGCAATACATACGCTGATGTACGCGTCCAAGTTCCAAAGAATGCAAAGAGTACGGATGAGTTACCACGCACAACTAAGCAAGATGATCGTTATGACATCTTTGAACAATATGTAATGGCAATTTGGAGATTCCAACGCGCTGTAGATAAGTTTTTTAGTTGGGATACAGCAGAAGAGTTATGTAAGGCAGCAAGGGATAAAAAAGAAATCGTTCCTGTAAGGATTTATTTAGGAAGTGGTTTTAAACCTGATGTTGTCGAGTACATGCGGTAGTAAAAGGGAGAGAGACATATGAAAAAAATAGAAATTGATGTTAGCATCAACAAGCTTTTAATAGTGAAGGACGGAAATGTAACAGCAGTAAATCCACCAATGAGCGGATTTGGTGAGCAAGTTGCGGTTTGGGTAAACGGTAAAGTTGACCGTGTGGATACTAAGTTTACTGAAAAGATAAAATAATTATTTTGGAAAGTAGGTTCGCTTATGAGTGTAGCAAGAAATCATGAAGCGATGAAAGAATCACGTTTGAAAATATACATTGCTTTAGAAGAAGCAAACTTCATTTGGGATGAAAGAGATGTAGTTCGTTTTCGTGAAATGTGGAATCAAGGTATGAGTTTACCAGAGATGTCAGAAGAACTAAGGAGACACCAAGCTGAGGTTGCGCTCCTTGTAATAGATCAGGCTGATAAGTATTTAATTGAAAATCGTCCAATAGGATTAGGAATTTGCTAAATAGGAAGGGGAAAACAAAATGAACGTTATGGAAAATGGTGTATTGGAAGCAACTAAATTAATTAGTGAAGCAAGAAAAGGTGAACAGGTTATAAAAGAAGCTACTGTTTTACAAATCGCAAGTATTTTATCAATCGGTGAATTAAACGATTATCAGGAAGCAACATTACGTACTTGGAATAACAAAACTGATTTTGGAGGACGTGTTTCAAATGCAGCTTTAGGACTTACAGGTGAAGCTGGTGAAGTTGCTGATATTGTTAAAAAAGCAATTTATCATGGACATGGTTTTCAACCATCGCATTGTCCAGGAGAAGAGGACGGAAATACTTATAAATTAGCCTTAGAGCTTGGAGACATTATGTATTATTTATCGATTATGGCGCACGAACTAGGATATACGTTACAAGATATTGCTGAAATGAATATCGCAAAATTAGCTAAAAGATATCCGGATGGATTTAGTCGAGAAGCAAGTCAAGCGCGTGTCGATGTAAAGTAAGTAAAAAGTCCTAGCTTAAAATGCTAGGACTTAAGGAAGTAAAGTTGTTGCAATTGTTGATTCCATATTTATGACTGTAAGGAACTTTCATAGTATAACTAATTATTTATTATAAGTATATATAAATTTTTAAAAATTCTACAAGATAGTTGTCTTAGTAGATTGCTATACAATTTGAATTTTGTATAAAAATTAAAGAAGCCTATACTTCGATATAGTATAGGCCGAGAGACTAAAATTAATCTGTTATTAATTTCGAATAGATATTTAAATCGATAAGCTTCCCAGCTGAGATTTCGCTTTTTCTTAGAGTCCCTTCAAAAGTGAATTGTAATTTTTGTAATACTTTTATGGAGTTCACATTTTCTGGTTCAACTTTTGCTTCGACACGATTTAGTTTCAGATGTGTAAAAGCATATTCTAGTAAAGCGGAGATTACTTCAGGGGCATATCCTTTGCCCCAAAATGCTTTCGAAATATCATAGCCAATCTCAGTCTTTAAATTTTCGAAATCTAAGGAATTATAACCGCATGAACCAATGATTTGATTAGATTCTTTTTCAATAATAGTAAAACGCATAGCTTTATTATTTTGAGCCAGTTCATTGAGAAAATGAATCATATCTTTCGCTTGGTTTTCATCAGTGAAATTACTTATATTCATGAATTTTGTAACGTCAGGATCAGACCATATTCTAAATAAGCTTAATGAATCTGATTCTTTCATTTGTCTTAAATGCAATCTTTGTGTGTGTAGTTCTGTAATCAATATTTTTACCTCCATTATGTTGTTGTGATAGGTAGATTAAAAATATTGATATCTGCGCATAATTCAGTCCCTTCTGGATTAGTTAACTTCCATTATATAAGAAATTACTAAATTGAACAAAAGCGTTATTTTATGACGAATAAATAAAAGAACCCGTTTGTTATAAACGGATTCTTCCCACAAGGTTTGCAAGGAATTCAAGGTAACTGGACCAGAGCAACCTGTGGAATTCCTTGTGATAATACTGTATGTAAATGAATCAAAACGGTTAATGGAAATTAAACAAAATCCTTAGTGTAAAGAAAAAGAGATAGGGTTCACAACCCCATCTCTTCCAACAAAGCTGAGTGCAATTTTGCTTCTTCACAATTTGGATTAGTACAGTAATGTATAAATGAATGTTCATCGTGTTGTATGAGAGGTTGATCACAAGATACACATGTATATGGTGAAAGAATTTTAAATACCTCCTTACAAATTATGGGTTAATTTTAACACAGTTTTATCTGGTTGAGGAGTAAGACAAAATCTTTATTTAAATAAAAAAGAGCGCTTTGTAAGGCGCTCTATGACCAAGATTCATATAGAAAAAAAGGTGAACATGATATTGTATGTATGTTTTTTATGGCTGTGCAATTTTTAAACAAAATCGTTATTTTACCTTAAATAAAAAAAGAGCACACATATAAGTGTGCTCTCAAATGAGAAAGGTAGAATGCTATGAATGGAAAGCTTCCATACAATAACATATGCTTGTCCGGTTTAAATGTGAGAAGTTTTTAATAAAAACGCTATTTTAATAGATAGGAGGATAAGTAGTGAACTTAAAGGAGTACGTCGTTTATAAAGGTGAATCATTAGTATGTCTCGGGACCATACAGGAATGCGCTCAACATATGGGCGTACTTCCTGAAACGGTTCGTTATTATACAACTCCAGCTTATCGGAGGAAGTTGGCGAAGAGGAAGAAGGCGAGAAACTATTTAACAGTTTCTGTACTTGAGGAAGATTAGTATAAAAATTTCATTTTGTCGAAAAACAGATTTATTAAATGGCTTAGGCAGACAATTTATTAAATAAACCGTCTGCCAAGTGAACGAACAATTATTTGAGCTATGAAGCCCAAGTTTAGTATGGATAGCATCATGAAAATTAATGCATGAAACAGATAAATTATTTTATAGAAAACCTTTAATTAAAAAAGAGCAGCTAATAAAAGCTAACTGTTCATTCTTAAAGAAGATTTAAATGGTTACAGCACATTAAAGATGGGTTATCTATAATATTGACGAAATATTGAATTTTATTCAGGGCGGTAGAGGTAAAAAAATAAATTTAGGCTGTTCCAACTTGGTTTTGATCTGCAACATCAGCATCAAATGTATTTGTTGCGCTAACACCGCTAAAGGTATTGACAACAAAACCAACATTTGACGCTCCTGAACCATTATAAGCTTTTGTATTTTCCTTTGGAGAGACGTTATAAAAATCACCTAAGTTGAAAGAACCGTTACTATTTTGTACAACCATGTTTCCAACAATAGATGGCATTATTTTCACCTGCTTTCTTAGGAAGTCTTTAAATTAGAATATGGTCTATGAGTCTAGATGTTCATCTGGATCTGGAAAATTTAAAATGAGGGATGTTAGAAAAACTAATAAAATAAGCGCTTTTAAAGCGAGGTTGGGAGAATGAAAGCTTTGAAGAAAAGAAAAATTAGAAAAGCAATTGTTCGTCGTGCAAAAGATGTGGAGAAATATCAAGTCAACAAAGCTTGGAGAAACATTTTTGTACAAGCTGGTATTTTAAAGTGAATGCAAACAGAATACAGTCCGGCTAGAAAACTAGAGGACACCAATTCATTAGAACAGCAATTAAAGCTGTTTTAGGAATAGGTGTCCTTTTTATTTTGAAAAGGGAGATGGGGAAATGAAGCCGTTAAAGAATCAGCTACGCGAATGGAAAAAGCAATCGAATCAAGCGAAAAAGAAAACTAGGAAAAAACGAAAAGAGAAATTAAGTACTCGTGAAATTGAGGATTTAATGGGAATACATAGACCTTGTTACGAGCGTAGACGTGGAGCTTTAAGACAAAAGTAATTTAAAAATAAAAAGGAGTGGTTTTGCATGACTAAACAATTATCTTTCTTACCGAAAATCGACAGAACAGCAACACAGAAAAAATTAGAAGGTGTTCTCGAAAGTGTACGTTTATATAGACAGTTTGGAATGATGCGTGAAGAAATGAAAGTCACTCCTTCTTATGAAATTAGATATCATGGACCTACAAATGATGTAGGAAAGCCATTAGAAGATGTAGCGATGGCTAATATTCAACAAAGTAAAAGAGAAGAGTGGATTAAGCAAACATCATTTCGTATTGCCCAGTTTCTTAGTCGTTTGGGTAATGGGCGCGCAGGAAAGGATCAAAGAGACATCATCATTAAGCGTTATTTAGAAGATGAAGATGTATGTGATTATATGGTATATAACGAAATCGGCATGAGCGAGCGTACTTATCGACGTGTTAAGGCTAGAGTATTTTATAAACTTGCATTTGCTCTTAGATTAGAAGTTTATGAAACTGAAGAAACTGGGGGTAATGAATAATGAACTTTGTTCAACCGATACGTGATCCAGAGCAAATACAGCAGCTTAAAGAGTATTTAAGAGGAAAGAATGAACGGAATTATATTTTGTTTGTAATGGGAATCAATACAGGCTTACGTATTAGTGACATTCTAAAGCTAAAGGTTGGAGATTTAAAAGGAAGTCATATATCAATGCGTGAAATGAAGACGGGTAAACAGAAACGTATTCAAATTACTGCAGCATTAAGAAGAGAATTAAAATGGTACATCGAAGATATGGAAGATCATGAGTATCTAATCAAAAGCAGGCAAGGGAAGAATCGACCAATTGGGAGAAGTATGGCATACAAAATACTTAGTAGTACAGCAGCAGAGTTTGGCTTAGACGAGATTGGAACACATACACTACGTAAAACATTCGGATACCATATGTACATGCAGACAAAGAATATAGCCTTACTAATGGAAATATTTAATCATTCAAGTCAACGAGTAACATTACGATATATAGGAGTAAACCAAGATGCAATGGACAAAGCGATGACTAGGTTTAAAATTTGATATATAATTTATTTCATAGGTATATTTTTTTAGCAAGATATAAAATAATATTAATGTGGGTGTAAATCTGATTAATTTAGCGTAAGGATGGATCTCAATGGGAGTAGGTACAATCACAGAGGTAAGAGCAAAAGAAAAAATATTAAAAAAGAAATGGTATGATATTTTAGAGGAAATTGAACTATTTAGAAGGAAATCAATGTCAAATTGGATATGGTTTAGAGGACATGGTAATGAAGAATATAAATTGGATTCAGGTTTATTTCGAGTTTCGGATAAGGGTGAAAAACTAGTATTAGGCGAATACTTAAATATTGAACAGAGATTACTAGTGAATTTTAAAAATCAATCAGCAACTTTTATTAGAGAAGATCTTATTGATTTACAATTTCATATGCAACATCATGGTTTAAAAACAAGGTTATTAGACTGGACCGATTCGTTTGGCACAGCCTTATATTTTGCTTTTGACGGTTGGGACTATGATAGTGGTAAAAACGCGTGCATATGGTTACTGGATCCATACGCCTTAAATGAATATGTTCAGGGTATTCCAGCCATTAATACTACAGATGGGTTAAGAAATATGTATAAAGAAGATGTAAAAGGTGATATTTGGGACTTAGCATCCGTTTTTGATATAAAAGGTGTAAAATATTCGTTTCCAATCTATCCATCAAAAAATAACTCAAGATTATTATCGCAAAATGGTTATTTTACAGTTCAAAGTAATAGGTTAGAAGATTTAGAAGTTGAGTTAGAAGAAGCTTGTCCGCAGTATAAAGAAAAAATATTAAAAAAAATAATCTTATCAACAGATTTAGTAGAAAATATATATGAGCATTTGACCTTAAATGGAATTAATCACTTTACCGTTTTTAATGATATTGATGGATTATGTCAGTATTTAAATAAAGAGCTTACTGAAAATGCATATAACGAAAAGTTAATGAGAATAGCTAAGTTTAGAAATTATAAATATGAAGAATAGTATAAATTTGTTGTAATTATGGCGGCCCTTGGGTCGTCTTTTTTAGTAGAGTTTTTTCCAATCTTAATAGCTTAGAGTTAGCCATTTTTAATGTACTGTGTAACTCAGAAAGGAAAGTGCTATGAAGCTATGGATATCAAGGGTTCCAGCTTTTGGCCTAGTTACACAAAATATAAGATATGGGTAATTGGTTAAAGTAATCTTTTTCTATAAATATTTTGATGATAGAATATTTATAGAAAAGAGGTGCTAAGCGTGGGGAAAAAAAGAAGATATCTAAAGAAGAGAAAGAAAGAAAAACAGAATAGAGACTTATTAGGGAAAAAAGATGAAATTGTTCCTTTACAATATGAAATACCAAAATATTTTCAGGATTTAATAGATTTACATAAAAGAAGCAAGGAACGAAATGTAATAATATGGGAGGTGAAAAGGAGAGCGCAAGAACAGTTCAAAACAGTGCAGGAGATGCAAAAAAAATTCCAAGAAGAATTCAAACCAATTAGGGAAATGCAAAAAATAATACTAGAACAGTACAAGCCAACACAGGAGATGCAAAAAAGAATGCGGGAACAATCAAAACTAATATGGGAGATACAAAAAAGAATACAAAAACAATACAAGCCATTATTTGAACTAGTAGACAAATACAAGTATATTAATTGGAATATATTGAATCAATCTGCAGAAGATGAGCTAAGGCAGATTGAGGGAATCTTAATTAAACATGAAAAAGAATATTGGTGTTTAGATATGAATGTTGTACAATTCATAATTAACGGTAATGTAACAAAAGACAATGTATCAAAGTATGTAGAAGATAATTTGGAAGCATATGTAGCAGAAATAATTCGAAATCCTATGTATGAAATTCATGTATCTTTAATAAAAGAGGCCTATGAAGCTTATAAAATAGGTTTATATAAATTGTGTATTATGCCATTATTTGCAGCATTTGAGCATGTTATTGCCTTTTGGCTAAAGGGTAACATAACAACAGAAATGATATCGATTAAGTCTAATCCTAATATAAGGAGACTTTATAAAAGGGTTAAGCCGGAAGAATATCGTGAGCTAGAGATAGAACAAATTAAAAATGTCTTTGTGGCATCAGTTCTTAGAGGTTTTCACAATATGTTTATTACAGGTTCGGATGAATTAGGAACAAACCTTAACCGTAATTCAATAGCTCATGGTTTTCATGACTATAGTACTCTTTCTAAGGTAGATGTACTTAAATTATTTCAATTACTTAAATCGGCTTTAATATTACAGTTTGTTAGTCCAAAAAAAGTGGCAGAGTAGTGACCGCTTTTTGGCAGTAAATGTGCCGGTTGTTTTGGTATTGGCGTGTTATATTTGTATTGTGAGTATTGGCGGAAAACATTGCTCATAAAATTCCTTATAACTGAAAATGGATCGTCATAACCGGTGGCGATGGTTGCAAATTGGATGAACAGTTGTTTCTTGATTCCACATTCAATTGCGATTCGCGTTGTGTAAACTGGGAAGGGCTTTTGCTCTTCTTTCAATCGCTGACTATGAGACACAGTAAAAACTACGGGAGAGTGATGTATCGTCGGCGATTGAAAGAGATGTAGAACCTCTTAACCCAACGTAATAAAATATGAAGCATACTAACACGATTCGTCTATTTGAAATACCGTTATCAATGTAAAACTGCATTTACCGTATTTATAGTAATAATATAAGATTTTGACGAAAGGGCAACTGTTGCATGGTTGTTCTTTTGTTGTAAAACTGAATATTTAAATGTTGATTCTTCAAATAATACCAATTAATATATTAATTGGTATATATATATAGAAGAGGGGTTTGATTGGATTGGCGATAATATTTAGTTTTTTTAATCAAGGCTGGGTAGGATCTTTAATAGGGATAATTGGGATATTAATTGCAATAGTAACCTATCGAAAATCTAAAATTGGCCAGAGGTTAGTTTATCAATCTAGTGCTACTAAAATAATAGGAAAGAATCAAAATACACCAGAAGAGATACAAATTTATTTTCGTGGAAGTGAAGTGCCTCGAGTAATTAAAACAAATTTGGTTATCTGGAATTCCGGAAATGAGACAATAAAGAGTAGTCATGTTACTAAAGAAGATCCGTTAAGAATACAAATTGAAGAATCAGAAAGTATTATTAGTTATCGTATTCTTAAAGAAACTCGACATACAAATAAGGTGAATTTAGTTCCAGATAAAGAAAATGTATTACTTTTTAATTTTGACTACTTGGATCCAAATGATGGAGTCAGAGTAGAGATATTACATACAGATGATAAGAACCCAGTTGTATTTAAAGGGACTGTTATAGGAATGAAACAAGATATAAAAAGTTGGAATACAGAAAGAGGAGTAAAAAAGAATAAGGGTATATTTCCTTTCATAAAAAAATCATGGGCTATCAAAATAGCACTTGGAACAACGTTTTTATCGGGATCATATTTATGTTTAATGCCGATTATATATTGGTTCTTTCCAGATGCATATCGCGAGTTAAACCATATGTTTAAGGGGAAATCTAACAATATAACACTTAGTATTTTCTTTGTATTCGGGATGATTTATATATCTGCGCCATTATATCTGCTTAGTTTAAAACGGAAAAGATTCCCCAAAAAATTAAAAGAATAGGTAGTCAATATTTCGAGATTAAGCGCTCCACATGGAGTGCTTTTTATTTTGGAATTAATAAGGCGGTGTAAGTAATGGATTCAATCAATATTATCCTAATGGTGGATTTGCTAATATTCATAAAACTACTGATCCTAAACAAGAAGCGATTAAGTGGTATGGAGAAGAAAAAGAACGATTCGACTATTGTGAGGTTTGGGACTCTGATGCTCGTGAGTATATAGATACTGATAAGGAGTGAGGATAAATGGATAGTGTTTTAAACGGTAAGATTGCTGTGCTTGGGCTTATGCCTATTGATAAGAAAGCGTACATCAATTACCTTAAGCCACATGAGAAAGTAAATAAGAAGGTTGAGGTTGATACTAATCGATTCAAATATTATAAGCTGTATGGAAAGAAGCCTATATTTTACTCTATGGAATATATTAAGCAAACACCAATAAAAGATTTATTGGAAAGAGATAAAGGTAATCAAGAACGTTGGATAAAGACAGATGAATGAATATAAAACCAAACAACAGAAGCGTAAGTTCTATGACAGTGGTGAGTGGAAGAGTATACGTGAACAAGTAAAGAAGCGAGACAACAATGAATGCCAAGAGTGTAAGCGCAATGGCAGTGTTCGTGTGGACATCAATGAATACAGTGAGAGTGCCAAGCGTAAGAAGATTCAACTTGTTGTCCATCATATAAAAGAACTGGAACATCATCCAGCACTTGCATTAGAAATAGATAACTTGGAAACAATCTGTGTGGATTGCCATAATAAAGAACACGGTAGAACATTCAAAAAGAAAATCAACAAATGGGAAAACGATGAAAAGTGGTAAAAAAGAATCGGCAATAACAATCCCCCCCTTAAAAATTTTCATCAAAAAATGCTCTAAGGGGCACCGGAGGAGGGGGTCGATTTTCTAAATTTATAAGCGAATTCGCGCGTTATATCAAATTGGAAAACGATGTAAATCAGAAGGGAGGGATATTGTGGCTAGAGTTAAGCGTGAAACAATGAGAAAAAGGATTGAAAAGGATCTAACAAATCAATTGAAAGAAAAAAAGATTGTAGGTAATCATTATACTGACTTAATTCAAGACTATTTATCGTTGTGGGATTTAAAGTGTATTCTTGTTGATGATATTGAAGAAACAGGAATAAAAGTATCTGGTATGCACGGTCCGAAATCCAATCCTTCTATTAACGATTTACATAAAACCAATGATCGAATGATAAAGATTTTAGATGCACTTGGCTTGGAAGCATCGGCTGAAGAACAGAAAACACCTTCAAAACCTAAGCGCTCTGCGAAAGATCTGACATGATTCAAAATCAATATGTTACCGAATATATTGAGATGTATCGAACAGGGAAAATTAAGCTAAATAAAGAGCGCATAATGCTAATTGAGTATCTGGAGAAATACATCTTAGTACGTAATGATTTGTATTTTGATAATGAGATGCATGAGGACTATATAAAATTCACTGAGAAATGGTATTTTGAATTGCAATCATTTCAAAAATTCCTAACAGCATTTGTTTTTCTTTTTTATAAAGAAGATGATTCTGTTTTTTATGAGCAATTCTTAATTATGATGGCTCGTGGTGGCGGTAAAAATGGTTTGATTTCATCTTTATGTCATTTCTTTATTAGTCCGCTGCACGGAATAGATCGATACAATGTTTCAATTGTGGCCAACAATGAGAAGCAAGCAAAAGTTTCTTTCCGTGAAGTCTATGATGCTATTAAAGGGGAAGAAATATTAGAAGATATGTTTTATCGAACTAAGGTTGAAATACTTAGTAACGATACCCAAAGTATTATGCAATATCATACATCTAATGCTGGTTCTAAGGATGGGCTTCGTGACGGTTGTGTTATTTACGATGAGATTCATCGATATGAAAATTTTGATGTAGTAAATGTATTCTCTAGTGGACTTGGAAAAGTGCCAAATGCTAGAGAATTTTTTATTGGTACAGATGGATTTGTTCGCGACGGATTTCTGGACAAGACGAAAGAGCGAGCGATGAATATTCTAAAGGGAAAAGATTTAGAAGATCCAATGTTTCCTTTCATTTGCAAGATTGATAATCCAGAAGAAATTGATAATCCTGATGTGTGGGAAAAAGCAAATCCGATGTTTAGTGAGCCAAGAAGTTCTTATGCTAAACAATTATTTAAAAAGGTATTAACCCAATATAAGCAATTAGCAAATAATCCTTCAAACCGTGAAGAATTCATAACAAAACGTATGAACTATCCCGAAACGGACCTAACAAAGTCTGTAGCTTCATGGGAAGAAATAATGCGTACTGGTTTTGAAGAAGATGGAGAAACACTCAGAGAAGTTCCAGATTTAAAACATAAAGTAGCTGTAGGTGGCCTCGACTTCGCCAGTATCAAAGACTTTGCGGCAGTCGGCTTGCTATTTAAACATGGTGAAGATTATATATGGAAAGGTCATTCATTTGTACGTAAAGGATTCTTGGATAAGGTGAAATTAAAGGCACCTATTTACGAATGGGCTGAAAATGGCTTGCTAACAATTGTGGACGAACCAGTCATTAATATCTCACATATTGTAGATTGGTTTGTAAAAATGCGTGAGATATACGGATTTAACACAATAGTAGCTGATACATTCCGTCTTGATCTTGTTAAAACGGCACTTGAAGCTGAAGGTTTTATATTGTTGTATATTCGTAATCCGAAAGCTATTCATTCTTTATTAGCACCAAGAGTAGAAACGTTATTTGCAAACAATCGTATTATTTTTGGTGATAATCCATTAATGCGTTGGTACACCAATAACGTCTACGTCCACATCAAAAAAGATGGCAACAAAGAGTATCTGAAAAAAGATGAATTTAAGCGCAAAACAGATGGATTTCAAGCTTTTATCCATGCATTATGGCAAGCGGATAACATTCTTGTAGATGAATTAGACTTTATGCTCGATGGTATTAAATTCTAATAAAGGGGGTGATAATCATTGGATGGTTGGACACGGTATTTAAAAGAAATAGCGAAATAGGATTTATGTTTGATGTGGAAATGTTTATTGAAAAAGCAAATAGAGTACACATGAAGCGATTAGCAATTGATACATGTATATCCTTTTTAGGCAGAACAATTAGCCAGTCAGAATTTAGAGTGAAAAATGGTGAAGAATTCGAAAAGAATGATCTTTATTATCGATTAAATGTTAGGCCTAATAAAAATATGACAGCAAGTACCTTTTGGGAAAGGTTCATTTACAAACTTATTTATGATAATGAAGCTTTAATTATACAAGCGGATGATGGTGATTTACTTATTGCTGATGACTTTGAACATAATGAATACGCTGTGTTTGAAGATACTTTTACTAATGTCACTGTAAAAGATTATCAGTTTAAGAGGAGCTTTAAACAAAGTGAAGTCATTCATTTAAGATATCGGAATGACAAGTTATCACCTCTTATCGATGGTTTGTTTACGGATTATGGTGATTTATTCGGTAGGATATTAAGTTCTCAAAAACGTAAAAATCAAATTCGCGGAACAGTTGATATGGACATGCTTGCTGCAAAGAGTAAAGAACATCAATCAAAATTGCAAGAGTTCATTAATAACATGTATAAAGCGATTGGAGAAAATGATGTAGCTATCATTCCACAACAGCCTGGTTTTAAATACGCTGAAACATCGGATGGTGGAAGCTCTGGACAAAGTGTGGAAGAAATAAATAAAGTGACTAATGGCTTCTTAAATCAAGTAGCAATGGCTTTTGGTATTCCGATTTCTTTGTTATATGGAGAAATGGCTGATGTAGAGAAGCAAACGAAAAATTATATGCTATTTACAGTGAAACCATTATTAAAAAAGATTTCAGATGAAGCAAACGTTAAATTTTTTGAAAAAGAAGAGTATCTTTCAGGTCAAAAGATTGAAATTAAAACTGTTTCTTATCAAAGTATTTTTGATCTTGCGACAAGCATAGATAAACTCATTTCTTCAAGTGCATTTACAGGAAATGAAATTCGATTAGAAGTAGGATATGAAGTCTCTGATGATCCTAACTTAAATACACATCATATTACGAAAAACTATACAAGATTAACTCAATCTGAAGGAGGTGAGAATACAAATGACGGTGAAAATTGACGTTAAAGGGCCAATTATTTCAAATGATGAAGCTTGGATTTATGATTGGTTTGAAATGGATGCTACAAGCCCAGGTAAGATTATAAAACAACTTGATAACGCAAATAGTGAGGATTTAATTGTTTCAATTAACAGCCCAGGCGGTTATGTGGATGATGGTTCAGAAATTTACACAGCATTAAAAAATTACTCTGGTCATGTGGAAGTTCAAATTGTGGGTTTAGCAGCAAGTGCAGCTTCTGTAATTGCTATGGCCGGTGATAAAGTCAGAATTTCTCCAACAGCCAAAATCATGATTCATAACGCTTCAATGTGGAATGGTGGAGATCATCGTGATATGTCAAAAGCGGCAGAGATGCTGAAAATAACAGATCGAGCAATTGTGAACGCTTATGTCATTAAAAGTGGTAAGTCAGAAGAAGAATTACTTAATATGATGGCTGAAGAAACTTGGATGGGGCCACAACAAGCGTTAGAAAATAATTTTGTGGATGAAATCATGTTTATGGAGAATCCAGTTAGAATGACAGCTTCAACTAATACTGCTGCCATGCTTCCACAGAAGGTAATCGATGGTTTTAGAAATGGACCAATGAACAAAGGCCAAGGGATTACAAAAGAAGATTTAAACGCTGCTTTATCAGGGTTGAAAAACGAAATTCTGAATGACTTACAAAACAATATAGAAGAACAACAAAAGGAGCCAAATCCCAAACCTGTAAAAAACAGTGGGATTAAAGGACTCCTTTTAAAATTATAAAAAATGGGGGAAACACATAATGGTTATTAAATTTAATAAATCTGAAGCATTTAATAAGGCAAAAGCAAAATTGACGGACACTTTAACTAACGCGGAAAGTACAGAACAAGAACAAACATCAGCGTTTGAAGGCTTCTTTGATGCACTACAAACAGATGTAGCAAATACAGTTCGTGAACAAGTAAATAACGATATGCTTGATCGTTCGATTTTACAGCAACGTGGTCAAAATGTTTTAACTTCAGCAGAAACAAAATTCTTCAATGCAGTTGTTAAAGAAGGTGGATTTACAGATGGCTCAATTCTTCCTGTAACGACTCAAGAGCGTGTGTTTGAAGATTTAGTTACAGAACATCCCTTATTAGCGGAAATTGGTTTGCAAGATTTAGGAGCAGTTACGAAGTTTATTTACTCTGATGCAACGAAGGCGTATGTATGGGGCGAATTATTCGGTGAAATCCGTGGGCAAATTGATGCCATCTTCAAGCAAGAAAAAATTGGCCAACTTAAATTAACTGCATTTGCAGCAATTCCGAATGATATGAAAGAACTTGGACCAGAATGGATTGAACGTTATGTTCGAACTGTTTTAGTTGAAACATACTCCGTCGGCCTAGAATTTGGCTTTATTAATGGTGGTGGATCTGTAGCACACCAACCGGTTGGTTTAATGAAAGATGTTAATTCAGAAACAGGCGCTGTTACTGATAAAAAATCTTCTGGTAAATTAACATTTGCTCCGTCTGATAAAGGGGAAATTGTAGCGGGTGAACTTTATGAAGTAGTAAAAGCTTTATCTGTTGATGCAAAAGGGAAATCTAGAAAAGTATTAAATAAAATTGTAATGGTAGTAAACCCGATTGATGCGATTGGCGTACAAGCACGTAATACAATCCAGACATCAACAGGCCAATGGGTAATGGCATTGCCTTATAACATTAAACCTGTTGAGTGTGAGGAAGTCCCTGTTGGTAAAGCATTATTCTTTGTAAAAGGACAATATATTGCTGCAATTGCAGGAGGATATAAATTAAAAGAATTTGATCAAACATTAGCTTTCGAGGATGCTACTCTTTATACAATTAAGCAATTTGCTAACGGTAAACCGAAAGATAATAAAGCGGCTCTTGTTTATGACTTGGAAATTTCATTTGCGCCACCTACAGAAACAAAATCTAAATAAAGGGTGAAGTGAATGAGAAACGCAACAATTTCAGATGGAATATTGCAAGGATTTAAAGAGAGGATGCACTTAGGGGATGAGGAAGATGATAACCTAAAGCGCATCCTCTCTACATCTAACAAGGCATTAATTAGGGTTTGTGGAGATTATGATTTAAATAATGACGAGGAATTCAAAGAATTAGTCTTTGAACGCTCTCGTTATGTTTATAACGATGCATTAGAGTATTTTGACAAGAATTTTTTAAGTCAGATTAATAGTTTAGGCATCGATAAAGCATTAGAAGACATTAAATTGGACGGTGATTAATATGCGTCCTTTTCAGTACAAGAAACCACTGAATACAGGTGATTGTCGAAATCGAATTGTCATTGAACAACCTGAAATAATAAAGGATGAATTGAATCAAGAAGTTGAAACAGGTAATTGGCAAGAAGTTAAAAAAGCATGGGCGATGATAAAAACGGTAAAAGGTTCGGAGTATATTGAAGCTTCGGCTTCACAGTCTACACGGATTTATCGTTTTGTAATCCCTTATACAACAGGTGTTACAGAATTAATGCGAATCAATATGAAAGGTCGTATCTTTGATATTATCGAACCGCCAATGAATGATGATGAAATGTATCAAACATTGACCATTATCGCAAAGGAGCATGTTTAATATGAACGATTTTGCGAGTGAACTTGCTAGAGAATTACAAAGATATGCGAATGTTGTGGAAGAAGAATTGTTAACGGCACAAGAAGAAGTAGCTGATGTTGCTGTTAATAAATTAAAACAAAACAGTCCTAAAAAAACAGGTGCTTATCGTAAAGGGTGGCGTAAGAAAAAAGAGGATAATGGTGTTGTTATTCATAATAATCAAGGACAATTAACACATCTTTTAGAAAAGGGACATGCGAAAGTTGGCGGTGGACGTGTTCCGGCTCAAGTTCATATTCGTCCAGTTGAAGAGTATGTAATTAATGAATTACCAAGACAGATTGAAAGGGCGCTTGGATAATGACATTAGGTGAATTAACAAAAATTCTTGAAGCTACAGGTTTTCCTGTGGCTTATTCTCATTTTACAGCCACACCAGGTAAGCCAGTTCCAGCGCCACCTTATATTTGTTTTCTTGTGGATGGATCAGCGAATTTAATGGCTGATAACAAGGTCTACCACAAGATAAATGACTTAAACATAGAGCTTTATACAGTCAGAAAAGACTTAGCGGCAGAAGCGAAACTTGAAAAAGTCCTAGACGATCATGAGATTCCTTATGACTCGTATGGGACGTTTATTGAATCTGAGAAAATGTATCAAAAAATATACGAAACGAGGTTGATGTAAATGAATAAAGAAAATAAAGTTACGTTTGGTTTGAAGAATGTACATTATGTCCCAATTGATGTTCAAGATTTTTTAGTAAAGTTTGGTACGCCAATCCCGTTACCTGGTGGGGTGGAGCTAACATTTGAGCCACGCGGTGATTTAATTGAATTCTATGCGGATGACATGCTTTATTACGCAGCGAGTAATAACCAAGGTTATGATGGTACGCTATCTATTGCAACTATTCCTGAGCAATTTGCTATCGATGCATTAGGTGAGCAATTAGATGAAACAGATGGTGTATTAAATGAGTTAGCTGATGCTAAAGGGAAATCATTTGCATTACTATTTGAATTCGATGGCGATGTGAATGCAACTCGACACGTTATGTATAACTGTGCAGCGAGTCGTCCGACAATCGCATCTAAAACGAAAACAAATTCAGCTGAACCAAATACAAATGAATTGAAGTTTGTATCTAGTCCAATCGTTTTAGCTCCTGGTGGAAGACCTATGGTTAAAACAAAAACAACCTCTAAAACAACTCAAGCTATTTATGATAATTGGTACAAAGAAGTGTACGTTAAAAAACCAGCAGCACCAAAAGGAGCGTAAGTAAATGGAAAAGACAATCACAATAGACGGAAAACAAGTCCGACTTAAAAGTACAGCAGCAACAGTCAAACGTTATAAGGCTCAATTTAGACGTAATTTATTTGCAGACTTGATGGGATTAGGAGCAATTAGCGCATTAACTTCATCGGATGGTACGCAACAACCTATTGATATGTCCAATGTTGATTTAAGTAATGTGGATTTTGAACTTATTTATGATTTAACTTGGTTATTCGCTAAAACAGCGGATCAAAGTATCCCTGATCCTATGGTGTGGTTAGATGGCTTTGAAGAGTTCCCTATTGAAGAAATAATGCCAGAAATTATGGATTTAATCCAAGTTACTATGGGAGCAAAAAAAAAATAAAGAAAAATAATGGAGAGCAAGGGACATTCAGTGATGAAGAATTTACAACTGAATTGTTCCTTGCTCTTTGTTATAAAGCGAAACTAACAAGATGGGATTTAGAAGATATGACAATCGGTGATTGTTTTGATTATATTGCTGAATTTGCTGAAATGGAGAATCCGGATAAAGAAAAAGTTAGAAAAGCAAATCAAAAAGACTTCGATTCATTCTAAGAAAGGGGTGAGAAAATGGCAGGAAGAATTAAAGGGATTACAATTGAGATTAATGGTAACACTCAACCGTTACAAAATTCTCTAAAAGATGTTAATAAGCAAAGTGATAGCTTGGCCAAAGAACTAAAAGATGTTGAACGTCTTTTAAAATTTGATCCTGGTAATGTTGAAGCTCTAGCTCAGAAGCAAAAGTTATTAACTCAACAAGTAGAAAATACAACACAAAAGCTAGATAAATTGAAGGCAGCGGAACAACAAGTCCAAGCACAATTCCAATACGGAAAAATTTCCGAAGAACAATACCGTGCATTCAGGCGTGAAATTGAATTTACAGAAGGATCGCTTAATGGTCTGAAAAATAAGCTTGGAAATATGAAGGCTGAACAAGATAATGTAGCCAGTTCCACCCGGCAATTAGAAACGTTGTTTAGTGCTACAGGGAAAAGCGTAGCTGATTTTGCAGGAGCATTAGGAAATCGTCTTGTGAATGCAATTAAAAGTGGTACGGCTACAAGTCGACAATTGGAACAAGCAATTGGGATTATCGGACGAGAAGCATTAGGAACAGAAGCAGATATTGAAAAGTTACAACGTGCTCTACGATCTGTGGATGACGGTAATTCAATCCAACAAGTCCGAAATGAATTAAGAGATTTACAACAAGAAGCCGGAAGAACGGAGAAGAAGTTTGAAGGGTTAAAAGTAGGACTCGAAAATGTTATCGGTGGTTTGGCAGCTGGCGGAGGTATAGCAGCAGCTGTTGAAAAAGCACTTGATATGTCCAAGTTAAAAACAAAAATTGAAATAGGATTCGATGTTCCTGAATCCTCAAAAAAATCAGTAGAGGATGCTGTGAGAGGAATTTCAGCCTATGGATTAGATGCAGAAGAAGCACTTGAAGGTGTAAGAAGACAATGGGCTTTGAATAAAGATGTTAGCGATGAAGCAAATGCTTCTATTGTAAAGAGTGCAGCTGTTATTTCTAATGCTTATGCTGGAATAGATTTTACTGAATTAATTCAAGAAGCAAATGAAATTGGTAATGAACTAGGTATTTCACAAGAAGGCGCTCTTGGTATGGCTGATGCTTTGTTAAAAATGGGGTTTCCACCGGAACAATTAGATATTATCGCCGAATATGGTGGTCAGCTGACACGAGCGGGATATAACGCTGAAGAAGTACAAGCTATTATGGAAGCTGGAGTTGAAACCGGAACCTGGAATTAGATTATAGTTCCCTTGTATGGTGACATACAATGAAAAACTCCTTTAATTCAGTGAAACTCTCAAGTGAGACAATACTGAGCGAAGCCTTTTAATTAAGGAACGTGCAACGACTAGTCGAAAGACGTAGGGTGTAAGTAAATGACACTCGAAACGGGGAGCAACTCAAGTAGTTGAAGATATAGTCTAATCTATGCGGTGACGTATAGCAGTTCATGAGAGAACGGGCGTGACCTTGCGAATCACGTTGAATATAAATGATTGATAATCTCTTAGACGGTTTGAAAGAAGGTCGTGTCAAAGCGGCTGAATTCGGTCAAGGTGTCGATAAAGCTATGACAGAAGCTCTTGAAGGCACAAAAATTTCAGCAGAACAAGTTGAAAAATGGGGTCAGGCAGTAGCTAAAGGTGGTAAAGACGGATCGGCAGCCATGACGGAAATTGCACAAGCTTTATCAGAGGTTGAAGATGAAACAAAACGTAATGAATTAGGGGTTAAGTTTTTCGGAACAATGTATGAAGATCAAGGGCAAAACATCATTAATACTTTACTAGGTGCAAAAGAGAAAACAGTTGATTTTGGAAAGCAACAAGATAAATTGAATGATTCCATTAAAAAAATGGATGCAAACCCAGCAGTTAAATTTCAAAAAGCGATGCAGGATTTACAAGTTGCTATGCAGCCAGTTCTTAGCGTCATAGCGGATGTCATCTCTAAAATAGCTGAATGGGTTTCAAACAATCCAAAGTTAACAGCTACATTAACAGCTGTTGCATTGGCAATTGGTATAATTTCAGGTGCAATTATGGCTCTTGCGCCAATAGTCATGACGGTAATGAGTATATTTGGAGTTGGTGCGGCTGTAGCAGCTGGGATAGTTGCCATTGTTCCAATTATCATAGCAGCCATAGTCGCTTTAGGTGTAGCAATTTATAAAAATTGGGATGATATTAAAAATTGGACAATAGAAACATGGAATTCTATTAAAGAATATTTAATAGAGCTTTGGGATGGGATAGTTCAATCCTCTAGTGAAGCTTGGAGTTCTTTCTTAGAAACAATGCATGCATTCTTTGATCCAATAGGGCAATTTTTTAGCGATTTATGGACAGGGATAGGTGAAATATGTAGTAGTACATGGAATTCTATTGTTGAATTCTTTTCAGGTGCTTGGGCTTCATTCACTGAAATGATGCATAGTTTCTTTGATCCTATAGGTGAATTTTTTAGTAGTTTGTGGTCAGGCATTGTGGAAACGGCGTCTTCTTGGTGGACTTCTTTAGTTACAACAGCTTCAGAATTGTGGGGGACACTCGTGCAAGCTTGGCAAGAAACTTGGAATACCATCGTTACTGTTTTAGATCCAATCATTTCATTAATTTCAACAGTACTACAGGCTGGATGGCTATTAATACAAGCAGGGGTACAAATTGCGTGGGCAGCCATTTCACAATATATCATTCAACCAATTCAACAAGCTTATGACTGGGTAAGTACAAAGATAGGTGAATTAGTTACTTGGCTCGGTACACAATGGGAAATTGCAAAAGCTGTGGCGCAAGTTGCGTGGGGATTATTTAAACAATATATTACCCAGCCTGTACAAGAAGCTTGGAGCTTGGTAAAAGAGAAATTTAGTGATTTAATCTCTTGGTTAAGTTCACAGTGGGAACTTGCCAAATCATATACTCTTATGGCTTGGAACTTAGTAAAACAGTACGTTATTCAGCCAGTTCAAGAATTGTGGAATACAACGAAACAAAAACTTGCTGATTTAGCCAATTGGATATTATCAAATTGGGAATCTATAAAATCATATACGCTTACAGCTTGGAATTTAGTGAAACAATATGTGATTCAACCAGTAACAGATACTTATAATCAGGCTAAACAAAAATTTACTGATTTATATAATTCAGCTAGAGAAAAATTTGATTCAGTGAAAAATGCAGCACAAGAAAAATTTGAAGCGGCAAAAAGATTTATTATGGATCCAATAAGAGATGCGGTTGATGGAGTAAAGGGATTCATCGATAAAATCAAAGGATTCTTTGAAGGTTTAAAGTTGAAAATCCCAAAACCTGAAATGCCACCTCTTCCACACTTTAGCTTACAAACTAGCACTAAAAATGTTTTAGGTAAAGATATTACATTTCCTTCTGGACTCAATATAGATTGGCGCGCCAAGGGTGGTATTTTCACTAAGCCAACTATATTCGGAATGAATAATGGACGTTATCAAGCAGCGGGCGAAGCTGGGGACGAAGCGGTGCTTCCGCTTAATAAAAAGACACTAGGTGATATTGGGGCAGGAATTGC
The DNA here is from genome assembly GCF_038005545.1 of Bacillus sp. FSL M8-0063. Taxonomy (NCBI): domain Bacteria; kingdom Bacillati; phylum Bacillota; class Bacilli; order Caryophanales; family Bacillaceae; genus Bacillus; species Bacillus sp. FSL M8-0063. The sequence continues at coordinate 3,207,504 of NZ_JBBOTJ010000001.1, read as the reverse complement.
AGCAACCATGTCACGCGAACAATTTTCTATGCCCGGTGAAATAAATCAATTAATGAGTGATATGAGCCGTATGATGGCTAGTTCTGTAAGTCAATTATCAGGATTAAAGACTGTCATGAGTGGTGTGTATGGAAGTATGTCAAATAGTAGACAAGCCATGACAAGCAGCGTATCAAATCAAGTATTTAATTACTCTCCAGGAACATCTGAAGGTGGAACACTTCCAAAGTTTGGTGGCGATTTAGTTGTTGAAGTTCCTGTTGTTTTAGAGGGACGAGATGTGGCGCGTGGTACTTATCGATATACGAAAGAGTATCAAGAAAGAGAAGAACAAAGAAACTCAGCCTTTTAGGTTTGGGTTTCTTTTATTATATAAAGAAATGAGGTGTCAGCATGAGTTCTTTTACATTTAATAACGAACGAAAAGATTTTGTCCAAATCGCAAAAGGGTGGAAAAGACCGACTTGGGCACCATTGAAACGTAATTTTCTAAGTGTTCCAGGATATCCAGGTGCAAGGCTATTAAACACCCAAACGGAAATGCGTGTTTTATCTATACCTGTAGGAATCATTGTTCCTGATGGTGGGAACTTAGAGTTATTAAAAGAAGAAATTGCAAGTTGGTTAATTACCGATCAACCAGCCGAGCTTATTTTCGATGTAGAGCCAGATAGAATATATTTAGCAGTTGTGGATGATAGCTTTGATCCAGATGAATTTGTAACACTTGGAATCGGTACAATTAAATTTATCTGCCCAACACCTTATAAACTAGGTAAAGTACAAACCCACACATTCACTCAAAGTTGGTCTACTGAGATTACTTCTAATTTCACGAATAAAGGAAGCGTTGAAGCTCCGGCATTAATTGAAATGACTGTAAAAAAACCAAGCACTTTTTTAGATGTATGGTTTGGTAAATATCCTTTAGAACGAAAGTATTTCCGCATTGGTTATCCCCTAACTGTGGAGGAAACAACGGTACAAGAGCGTGAGCGTGTATTATGGGATGAAATGGCTTCACCTATAGGATGGACTCCTGTTACTGGACAATTTGACGATATAAAAGGGACAGGTAGTTTTAAGTCAAGAGGCGGTTACGCACTATATTGTGAAGAATATGGAGAAGGAAAAGGGTTTTATGGCGCGATAGCTAAGAAAAGTATTCCAGGCGGTCCATTACAAGATTTTGAAATGGAAGCATGGATGACTTTAAAATCCAAAAATATTGAGGAAATGGGGCGGTGTGAGGTCCTCCTGTTAGATGATGCAAGCAACCTGGTAGCTCGTATTAACATGAATGATCTATATGTCACTGCCGAAATTACAAAAGCGCATATGAAAATTGGGAATAGCGGAACGCCTAATAGTATTAAGAAATTAGTAGATACAAGCGGCTTTTACTCATCTACTTTCAATCAATTTCGGGGGCGCCTGCGTATTGCTAGAAGAGGGACACAATGGTCTGTATATGTAGCTAAATTTATAGATGGTAAAGAGATAGACGGAGCATCCCTAGTTGAACGATGGAACGATGTTGACAACAGTAATCCAATGACAAACCGAAAAATAGCACAAGTTATGATTGCACTTTGTAAGTGGGATAATCACCAACCTGTTAACGAAATGCAAATTGATGATTTAAAGGTTTGGAAGGTAAATAAAGTTCCTTCTAACACGAAACCTTATATCTTTGATACAGGAGACAAAGTGATTATTGATACTGAAAGAAGTCTTGTTACAATTAATGGGAAAGATGCTATTAATATTAAAGATATATTTAGTGAGTTCCCTAAGATCATTCGTGGAGAGAATCGTATTGATATTATGCCACCAGATGTTACAGCTACAATCAGTTACAGGGAGAGATATAGATGAGAACGCCAAGTGGTGAATTGCATGTTGTTGATTTTAAAACAGAACAAATTGTAGCATCTATTCAGCCTACAGATTATTGGGATGATAAAAGACATTGGGAAATTAAAAATAACATTGATACATTAGAATTTCGAGTATTTGATAATACAAGGCATTCATCCACGCTTATGCAACAAAATTTAGTATTAAAAGAAGTGCGCGATGGTCGTATCGTTCCTTATGTAATTACTGAAATTGAAAAGAATTCTGATGATAGATCAGTAATCGCTTATGCATCTGGTGAATGGATTCAACTTGCTAAAGCCGGAATTATTCCACCGCAAAAACTAGAAGGTAAAACCGTAATTGAAATGATGGATATCGCTCTTGCGGGTACAAAGTGGCAAAAAGGGAATTTAGAATATGCTAGTTTCCGTTCCATGACGATCGATGAATTTATTGATCCGTTGTCTTTTCTTAAGAAAATTGCTTCTTTGTTTGAGTTAGAAATTCAATATCGTGCTGAAGTTGTAGGCTCTCAAATTGTTGGACGTTATATAGATATGGTTAAGAAGCGTGGTCAAGAAACAGGGAAAGAAATAACTCTGGGTAAAGACTTGCTAGGAATTAAACGAATTGAAAACTCTCAAAACATTTGTACAGCCTTACTAGGTTTCGTAAAAAAAGAAGGTGAAGGATTCGTTACTATTACAGAAATAAACAATGGTGTTCCGTATCTTGTGGACAGTGATGCATTTCAAAGGTGGAATGAAAAAGGACAACATAAATTTGGTTTCTATAGTCCAGAAACAGAAAACGAAGATATGGATGCAAAACGTTTAATGACTCTTATGAATACAGAGTTAAAAAAGCGTGTAAATTCTTCTGTTTTTTATGAAGTTGAAGCACAATCAATCGGTCGTGTATTCGGACTAAATCATGAATTAATTAAGGATGGAGATACAATCCGAATAAAAGATACAGGGTTTACACCTAAATTGTATTTAGAAGCTAGGGCGATTGCTGGCGATGAATCATATAAAAATCCTTTGCAAGATAAATATGTATTTGGAGATTATCATGAGATTATTGATCCAAATGAGGAATTAAGAAAGGTTTACAACCGTATCCTTGGTTCGCTAGGTAATAAGCAAGAAATGATAAATCAGTTAGATCAGCTAGTGAAAGAAACGAATGAAACCGCTAGTAATGCAAAGAAAGAATCAGAAGCAGCAAAAACACTAGCTGAAAAGGTGCAAGAGAATATTAAAAATAATACCGTTGAAATTATAGAATCAAAGAATCCACCAACAACAGGTCTTAAACCTTTTAAAACACTTTGGCGTGATATCAGCAATGGAAAACCCGGTATTTTGAAGATATGGACAGGTACAGCGTGGGAATCGGTTGTACCAGATGTAGAATCAGTAAAAAAAGAAACCCTAGACCAAGTAAGTAAAGATATTGAGTCCACAAAAAACGAGCTAAATAAAAAGGTCCAGGAAGCGCAAAATCAAGCAACAGGACAAGTAAATGAAGTGAAGGAAAGTTTACAAGGTGTTAGTCGTACGATTTCAGATGTACAAAATAAACAAGGTGAAATTGATAAGAAGGTAACTAAGTTCGAACAGGATTCTAGTGGATTTAAAACTTCTATTGAGTCGTTAACGAAAAAAGATACTGAAATTAGCAGTAAATTAAATACGGTTGAGTCTAATGTAGAAGGTACAAAAAAGACGATTTCTGATATACAGTCTGATACAAATTCACTTAAGAAAACAACTACTGAAATTAAAGAAGAAGCTGGGAAAATTTCAACAAAGTTAGAACAGGTGGATGCTCGTACTGTAGGCGGTGAAAACTGGATTATCGACACTGGAAAGAATCAAAGACCTAAAACAATAGGCATGGCTGGCGGTGCTGTGGTTAATAAAGCGGGTAGTGCGTTTAGTGAGGATTATTTAATTGTAGAGTGTACAGATCAAACCGACTCTTTTTATCAATTCCATTTAGATAATACGAAAATGGGAGATTATGAAAAAGGGAAAGATATGACATTCAGTATTGATTTGCAAAACGACGTTCCTATTGATCTACTTGTATTCCAGTTTATCAATGGAGTATGGACAGAAAACTTATACAGTAGGTTCCCTGTCGCTAATTGGTCTAGAAGATCATTTACATTTAAGGTTGATTTGCGAGCAACTGGATGGGGATTGCGATTAAGATTTGAAAGAAATGAAAATTCAAAGAGTAAGAAATTCCGTTTCAAGAAAGCTAAACTGGAAAAAGGTTCTGTTCCAACAGACTTTAGCAAATCAACATATGAGCTGGAGCAAAGTGTGGATGGTGTAAAAACTACTGTATCTAAGGTACAGGACAGCCAAGCTGGATTTGAAAATCGCATGACTACAGTAGAACAAACTGCAAACGGATTATCTTCCACAGTTAGTAATTTAAACAATGTAGTATCAGATCAAGGAAAGAAGCTTACTGAAGCAAATACAAAACTTGAACAACAGGCAACAGCAATCAATGCAAAAGTTGAACTTAAGCAAGTAGAGGATTATGTTGCTGGGTTTAAGATTCCTGAATTGAAACAAACAGTTGATAAAAATAAACAAGATTTATTGGGGGAATTAGCTAATAAACTTGCAACTGAGCAATTTAATCAGAAAATGACTCTGATTGATAACCGCTTTACTATTAATGAACAGGGTATCAATGCAGCAGCAAAAAAGACAGAAGTATATACGAGGACGCAAGCAGATGGGCAATTTGCTACAGATTCCTATGTAAGAGATATGGAATCACGCCTTCAGATAACAGAAAAGGGCGTTAGCATATCTGTAAAAGAAAATGATGTAATCGCAGCCATTAACATGAGTAAAGAAAACATTAAGTTAAATGCAGCACGAATAGATTTAGTTGGTAAAGTTAATGCTGAGTGGATTAAAGCGGGAATGCTAAGTGGTTGCCAAATTAGAACATCAAATACAGATAACTACGTAAGCTTAGATGACCAATTTATACGTCTCTATGAAAAAGGGGTTGCTAGATCATTTCTAGGACATTACAGAAGAACAGATGGTTCAGTACAACCAACTTTTATTTTAGGAACAGATGAAAAGACTAGTGCTCCAGCAGGCGCTTTATTTATGTCTCAAGCAGGCGCAGGGTGGTCAGGGGCTTATGCGAGCATTGGTATTAGCGATAGCATAGTTGATGGTGCCGTCCAAAAGTCTGTGTATTGGGAGTTGCAAAGAAACGGACTAAGTGTTCTAAACGCTAATGATTACCATGTGTTTTATGCTGGGAATGGAAGTTGGTATTTCAGACGAGGAAAAACTGGATTATATCAAACTTCGTTAGTCGTTGAAGATAATAGTACAGATTCTGATTTAAGGTTACCTAATATCACTTTACGTAATAGCCGTGCAGCAGGATATACAGGTATCATACAAGTCAAGTCACCTGTTACCCAGAATGGCTGGGGATCTGTTCAAGGGAATTTCATGAGCCCCTCATTACGGGAATATAAATCTAACATTCGTGATGTTTCTTTTTCCGCCCTAGAAAAAATCAGGAATGTACGAGTGAGACAATTTAACTATAAGAATGCAGTAAACGAGCTTTATAAAATGAGAGAAGAGAGAGATCCTAATGAGCCACCATTGACAACAGAAGATATTAAAACATACTACGGGGCAATTGTAGATGAATCTGATGAAGCGTTTATCGATGAAAGTGGTAAAGGAATTCACTTATATTCATATGCATCACTTACAATCAAAGCTTTACAGGAACTTGAAGAAAATCAAAATGCGAAAATACAAGAAATGGAGAGAAAGCATAATGAAGAAATTACATTAATGAACAACGAAATAGTAACACTAAAAGAGTTAGTTCAAAAATTAATAAATGAGAAACTAGAGCAGCAGTTATAAGCTGTTTTTTATTTTGTACAAAATACGGCTTTTATAAGAAAAGAGGGACAAATAGATGTCTCTCTTTTTATTTTGAAATGAGGTGGTCAAAGTGGAAGGGTTGCAAGAAGTAAGAAGTGATGTTCAAGAAATAAAGCAAGAAATTAAGGAAATAAGGTTAGAGGTTAAAAGTTTGGAAATGCGTACAACAGGCAACGAGAAAGATATTGATAATATCAACAAGCAACTAGATAAAATTAGCGCAAATACTACCTGGATTTTACGACTTATTGTTGGTGGAATTGTAGGAGCAGCTCTTACTTTCTTTTTGAAAGGAGGTGGTATGTAATGTTTGAAATTACAGTAATGATTGGCATTGTAGTTGGTCTCTCACAAATTGGCAAAACAATTGGATTACAAACAAAATATGTTCCGCTATTGAATGTAACGCTTGGCATTGTGCTAGGCGTTTTATTTTTGGGCGGAGATATTAAAACAAATGTATTTCAAGGAATCATCATTGGACTGTCAGCAAGCGGATTATTTGATCACACAAAAATTATGAAAAAGGATGCTGATGTGAAATGAAAAAGACATTAAAACATATTTCATCTGTAGTCTTTGCTGTTATTTTAGCTTTATCCGTTGCAACAAGTGCTTTTGCGGATAGAACATTTATTATTCCTGATTTACCGAAACAACCATACCGTAATGGTGTAGGTGCTTATGAGGGCGTTGTAGCACATTCTACAGCAACACCAGAAGCACCAGCTATTAATATTCAAAAATATGAGTCTCGTACATGGCGTTCAGCATTCGTACATTATGCAGTTGATTGGAATGAAACAATCCAAATTGCTGATACGAAATACATTGCTTATGGCGCAGGACCAGGAGCAAATAAACGATTTGTTCACGTAGAATTATGCGAAACAAGAGATTATGAGAAATTCAAACGCAGCTATGATAAATACGTTAAGTTATTAGCTAAAATTCTTCGTGATCGTGGATTATCTGTAGAAAAAGGATTATGGACTCACTACGATGTTACAAAATATCTTGGTGGTACAGATCATGAAGATCCACTTGATTATTTACGTAGTCATGGAGTTTCAGAAGCACAATTTAGAGCAGATGTACAACGAGCATACAATAATTCTAATGTTGATGTTCCTGACAAGCCATCTAAACCTGTTGAAGTTCCAACGGCTGTAACAGATGGTATTGCTTATATTGAAGGTTATAATGTGAACTTACGTAAAGGTCCTAGTACAAGCTATTCTAAGATTCGTCAGCTAAATAAACCAGAATCTTATATTGTATGGGCTGAAAAGGATGGCTGGTTAAATCTTGGTGGTGAACAATGGGTTAAGAACGATTCATCTTACGTAAAGTTTAGTAAGAAAAGCATTGTAGATTCATCAATCGTAGGTAAGCGTGTTGTTTCTAAAGTTAATAATCTACGATTCTATGATGCTCCATCTTGGCAGGATAAAGATGTTGCGGGTTCTGTAGATGCAGGGTTAGGATTTACGATTGATGCTAAAGTAATTGTTAATGGATCGTCACAATATAAAGTACACAACAGCAAGGGAAAAACATACTATGTAACAGCAAATGAAGTGTATGTGTATGTGAAATGAAATTATTGAGTTAAATACTGTGTGTTTGAATAAAAAAAGAATCCGCCTTATCTGAAGATAGTTTTGGCTATCATCAGATAAGGCGGATTTTTTGATGTTTAGAAGTTTTATAATATTTTTTAAAAGAGTTGCTTTATTTGATAAAAGCGACTTACAGAAATTAAGTTTATATTTTTTAATTATTTTCTTTATTCTGATTTATAATATATCCCTTTATATTATAAATCATTCTTAGTGCAGAAAGGAAAAATAATATTGGGAATACCCATGAAGTGAAATAAATAGAACTACCAATAAGTAAAGAAATAGAGATAATTAAAAATATTATATCTAAATAAAAAAATAAAGTATTGAATTTTTTTTTCATAAACAAAATCTCCTAAGTTTTATGCATTGTTAATTTTCAATAATATAATAACATAAGTAGAGAGTGAATTGTATTTTTCTTTGAAATTTTCCATTTATTATAAAAAATCTTTTATTTTTCGGAAAATAATGTATAATTACAACTATCTGAATTGTTAAAGGGGGATATTATGAAAAAAAGATTTTTGTTTATTATTGCAACATTTTTTTTACTAGGGATTTTTTTAAATAATCCAATCAATTCGAGAGCTGCTGAAGTATCTTCACAAATCGTTACTAAGCAAGAAGCTCACCATAAGGCTATGATGTATCTTAAAAGTGTAAGTGAAAAAATCTATCCTAAATGGAAAAATACGGTCTTTAGTGAGAGCAAGACATTACATGATGTTGATGGTGAAATTAAAGGTTATTTATTTCAAGTGCAAAAGGATAATCAGGATTATGGATATATAATTGTAAATGGAGTTAAAGGTAAGTCTTCCATTATAGAATCTACAAGAGAAGGAGGAAATCCTTATAAAGATGTACCCGAAGGTCAAGCACTCTATACGGGGCCTCTACAATATTTAAAAATAGAGAAAGATAAAATAATAGATATTACAACCGATCAAACGATGAATAGGGAAAATATTAAATCTGTAGACAGAAAGCAAATGAGATTAGCACCGTTGAAATCCTCATTTACCTCAGGTACTAATATATCAAGCGATGTATATAATTCAAAGTTATTAGATAGTGTGCCGGACTATACATGGTTCATAGGTTGTACACCGACTGCATTTGCTAATATAGTAACCTACTGGTCCAAAAATGGGTTTCCTAATCTATTTCGTAGTAATGAATATGCAATTGATTTAGTAGACAATTTAGCTACTTTAATGGAAACGGATAGGGGAACAGGTGAAACTACTAATGGTATTTTATATGGAACTTGGCCGCGTAAAATTGCTCCAGCCCTTCAAAAATATTGGAATGAACGTGGGTACAACGCTGAAATTTATTGGGATTATCAAGAGAAGATGTCCTTCGACAAAATGAAAAAAGAATTAGATGCAGGGCGTCCGTTTGGGTTAGGGATAGAGGGGCATCCGATTTATGAGTCACATGCTATTACTGGTATAGGCTATGAAGAAATCTTTTTTGCTGATATAAATGAAAAATACCGTAATATAGTTATTCGTGATACTTGGTCATCTACACCTGCAGAAGTAATCTTAAATTATGATGAACTTTATGAGAGTTTAAATCATTATACAACAGTAAATCCTTATGTGTTTTTAGATGTTCCAAAAACTCATTGGGCTTATGAACAAATTATGTATATGGCCGGAAATAAAATAATGTCGGGGTATGGAAATGGTTATTTTGGTGCGCAAGATAATATAACGCGTGAACAACTAGCGGCATTTTTATACAGATATTTAAAACCAAGAGACACAAATGAAAATCCATATAAAGACATAGGTGATAACCCATTTAAGAAAGAGATTTTAGCATTAACGAAAAGTGGGATTTTTTCTGTGAATACTGAAAAGAAATTCAATCCGAAAAATACAGCAACTAGAGCGGAAATCGCAGCTGTATTAACAAAAGCATTTAATTTAAAAATAAAAGCTAACTATGAATTCAATGATATGAAAGGCCATTGGGCAAATGAATATGTAAAAGCCTTATATAGTAATGGTATTGCAAGCGGGACAGGAAACAAAAATTTTAGTCCAGGGGCTAATGTTACAAGGGAGCAAATGGCAGTGTTTTTATATAGAGCTATCAATCTTGATTCTAGTTTTGTTCCACCCGCTATTTGATGAAGTATTAGTGACTAATAGACATGAAGTTTTAGTCATATGAGAATTGAAATTCATAAATATTCGCAAGTATAGCTAGATTGAATTTGGAATTAAGTAAATTATAAGGAGTAGGAAAATGATTATTAATTTTAGAATGAAAAAAATTATTGTTATAACTATGATTTGTACATTATTAGTAACATTAAGCTCATTCAGCATATTTACAGAAAATGTTTCTGCAGCACAACCTGGACATACGTTTGTTAGAGTTGAAACGCAGGTTCTTGCGACCGATCCTAATAATCACGATAATGCATCCGCATTGTTTGTCGGGCTTATGGGTATTGTACCAGGAGTAGCACAGGTGAAAAATCTGGCCCAGTTATTTGCATATTTAGGGGTTTATATGGGTGCGCGTACATGGTTAGATGGATTAACCGCTGCACCAAATAGTTTTACGGTACACAAATATATATATAAGGCAGATGAGATAAAAAACAATAATTATTGGGGGTATTACTACATTACAGTAACAAATGGTAATACTGGGGAAACTGTTCAGTCTAAAATAATTCCAATTGGTAAAACAGCATAAATATAACAAAAATAGTTTATCTTAATATAACTAAGATAGACTATTTTTGTTATATTTAAAAGAGAGTCTTGTAAAATTCATAGATGCTCAAAATGAATCTATAAAAAGCTATACGCTTTGTGGGGGAGATTTATTTGTTGCAATATTCAAGAATTTTTTAGGTAGTGCCTCTATTATAAGATTCATGATTTTACTAAGTAAACGAAACGCTTTAAAAATAGATTTCATACCTTCCTAATATCGTCCCTCTTAAACTAAGTAACTCATACCAATTAATATAACATTTTAAAAGTTTGATTTTAGATTAATTTAATTAAACGATCTATTAGGAATAAAAATAAGAAGAGAGTGTCATATAAAGGTGAATTTTAGATTAAATAAAAACAGCCACATTACCAACCATGAAACAGCCACAAAACAGCCACGAATTAATAACAAGTAGTAATATCCTAGAAAAACGTTATCAGATAAACATACATTTAATAAGACGTGTGAAACGAAATGAACCTATATAATAGGAAGGTATATCTTCCGCACACAAGTTCACCAATGGGAACGCGATCAATATATGTCTCTATACTAAGAGGCTCAAACCCTTGACACATAACGTGTTGAGGGTTTTTTTATTTTGTGGGTAAAACACTTTTATTTGAAAGAAGAGTAATTCACCCACAAAACACCCACAAAAAAATCAAAGTTACCCCAATACATTATTCATATAAGCTTCAAACCCCGAAATAGAATCCTTAATGCAGGGTAAGAATCTTGCTATGAGTTTCCTATTTACAGGTAGAGTTACTGCATGGGGTACAACGAATAAATGGGCTGGTTTCGAAGTGAAGATTACTTTTACAGACAATACATTTCATTATCCAAGTTGCCGCGTAGAAAACCATTTAACCCTAGGTAAACAATATAACCAGGAAAGGTTCACAGCAAGTGCAGTAGTAATGGATAAGCCTATTAAGGAGATTTCAGTTTACGCTTTAGCACGTGATTTTACGGGGGAAGTGTTAATTGAAAAGCTTAAATTAGAAATTGGCACAATATCAACTGCATGGACACCAGCACCAGAAGACCAAGTATCCACAACTGATTTCACTAAAACAACAGTAGAAATCGAGACTACTATTAAAGGAATAAATACTTCTGTATCAAATGTACAAAACGAACAGGGAAAGCTTACAGAACGTGTAACGAAATCTGAGCAAATGGCTAACAGTTTTAAACAATCCATAGAATCGTTAACTAAAAAAGATACTGATATTAGTAATAAATTAAATACGGTTGAATCAAATGTAGAAGGTACAAAAAAGACAATTTCCGATGTGCAGCAAACGACGAATGATTTAAGGAAAACAACAACTGAAATTAAAGAGCAAGCGGGTAAAATCAGTGAAAAGTTAACAAGTGTTGAGTAGAAGTATGACGGCATGAAAATTGGTGGTCAAAACTTTTATAAACAAAAATCCTTTGGTGCAACTGGTGGAGCAACCATAAAGCATGGCGATGGTAATAAATGGTAGTAAATAACAATCCCTGCTGGGGCAAGTGGTAGTTGGAAAGGCATTCTATATACTAATAAAAATGTCATGTTACTTGTGGGCAGAACATAAACAATCAGCTATGAAATTTACACTAACGAAGTTATTCCGACGGCAATTGATATTAACAACTTTGGTGTTACTACTGCTACAGGAACAAATGACAATGATGTTGTAGCAAAACGAATTATGCGTACTCCTAAAACAATAACAGGTCAGTGGGTTAAGGTGTCCGCTACATTTACAATGCCCGACAATATCATACAAGATTTCTATGATAATTCAGTGCTTGGTGTTGGTCTTGGAGCCATCAATGAGATTCGCGATGCAGGTTTTACTCAAGGGAACAAGTACTGGGGGTGGTCGAATGGGCACGCTATAGACCCAAACCTAAAGTATAAAGGATACAACTCGTTTTCTATGCACACTACGGGACAAGATCAGGATAGATGGTGGGGTGCTTTTGGACAGTTTATAGATTGTTCTCCTTCAGAAGACATTGTTATTTCGGCTTACTTTAACACTGATGGGAAAGTGCCTATTGATAATGGTGTGTATATCGAGATGGAGTTTTGGCAATCAAATAAAGCAACCAGAATTTCAACTGCTAGAGAAAGGGTTCAAATCATTAACAATACTTGGATTAGATCTACTTGTACAGCTAAAGCTCCAGCAGGAACTGGGTTTGTAAGATTTCGACCATACATAAAAAGAAATGGTAGAGCTTGGTTTTGCATGCCTATGTTACAGCGTGGGAAAGTAGCTACAGAATTTTGGTTACATCCGAAAGACCAAACTGATGCTGACAAAATGCTAGAAGATATAGCTAATAGAGTAGCAACTGAGCAATACAATCACAAGATGACTCAAATCGATAACCGTTTTAGTGTTAATGAGAAAGGTATTGATTTAGCAGCAAAAAAGACAGAGGTTTATACACAAACTTAATCTAATGATAAATTTGCTACGAATGCTTTTGTAAGGAATATGGAAGGACGTATTCAAGTTACTGAGAAAAATATTCTAAGTACAGTAAAAAAAGGTGAAATCATTTCATCTATCAATCAAACGGCAGAAAAGATTAATATTTCAGCTGATCTAATAGATTTGGTGGGTAGGGTGAAAGCATCTTGGTTAAAAGCTGGATTACTCCAAGGTATGACTATCAAAACAAGTGCTACAAAAGAATACCTCCATATGGAAAATCAGGTTCTTCGTTTTGTAAACCAAGGATCTGCCAAAGTTGTGATGGGATTTGAAGATGAGAGAAAAAGTACAACACGTAACCCATATATAATTCTTGGTGAAGGTGATGGGACTGGTAGGAACCTTGGAAGTATCTACAAAGATGGAAATGGCGTTTACTATCGCTATGTAGATTACAATGGCGCTGAGAGTAATATTCGTCTAACGAATGCAGGTAATATCGGTATAACAGCTCAAGAGGGAATTTGGTTTACAGCCAAGAGAGTTAACTTCACGTCACCAATTTCAACATCGGGTATATTATTCAACTCATTTGGAAAGATTTCTTTGTCTCAACAAGGGGTTCTATGGATGAGGAATGGTTATAGAGGGTTTGGAGCTTACTACCACGATGGAAAAGCATGGAACTTTATAAGTAGCTCACAATGATGAAAGGAGAAAATGAAATGAGTCAATTTTTAGGTATTTTAGGAACAGTTGGTGAAGATGGGACAATCAAAATCCCATTGGATATGTTGCAAACAGCAGGTATTAAACCAAATACAAAAGTGGAATTATTCTCTGATACTTCTAATCTGTTCGTTAGAACTGAAGAAAGGTTTTGTGATATTTGTGGTGTGAATACAAATACAACAAGAATCGGTAATCAGGAAATTTGCAAAGATTGCTTAGACAGAATTACACAAGCTTCACAGGAAAAACAAAATGTACCTACTGAATAGAGAAGTAGCAAATCGCAACTGAAAGGAGTATGACTATAAAAATGAATAAATAGGAAACCAGAGCAGCCATAAGTTGGTCTTTTTTATTGTCTAAAAGGGGAGATAACAAAATGACGAATCAAATCCAAAGTACAAGTCCAGAGGAAAATCAATTACAAAGTCAAATTATCAATCAAATCATGCCAATACTAGAGAAATTAGTTATGCAATTAGTTCAAAACCCAGCTCCAAATGAAGATGTGATGCCAGGGAACGATAATAAATTTATGGAAATCGATGATGTTGTGGATAACTTAGTAAATGCCGGAATTATTACTGCGAGCAATTTTAACGTTAATGTTGAGTTATTCAGAGGTAGTCCGATTACAGTTTCTATTATAAAAGCGGGGGATCCGGCAGCAGAGATTTCTACAGAAGTAGGTAGTGGGGTTTCTATCAAGGAACATATAGAGGCATCAGATAAACACGGAGGAACTAAATAAATAGATTTAAAGCAAAGCGTACGAAAAGTAGGCTTTTTTATTTTAAATAATTTATGAGGTTGGAAAGAGGTGGACGGTATGGATGGTTTGCAAGAGGTGAGAAGTGATGTTCAAGAAATAAAGCAAGATATTAAGGACATTCGCTTAGAGATTAAAAGTTTAGAAATGCGGACAACAGGTAACGAGAAAGACATTATCAATATCAATAAACAATTAGATAAGATTAGTGCTAATACAACTTGGATTTTACGCCTTATTGTTGGGGGGCTTATTGGAGCGGCTCTTACCTTCTTCTTGAAAGGAGGTGGTATGTAATGATTGAAATTACGGTAATGATTGGTGTTGTCGTAGGACTATCACAAATTGCAAAAACAGTTGGGATGCAAACAAAATATGTTCCGTTACTAAATTTAACGCTTGGCATAACGCTAGGCGTTTTCTTTTTGTCTCAAGATATCAAAACAAATATATTTCAAGGAATCATTATTGGACTGTCAGCAAGTGGATTATTTGACCACACAAAAATTATAAAAAAGGATGCCGATGTAAAATGAAAAAGAAGTGGAAACATATTTCGTCTATAGTTGTTGCTATGATTTTAGTATTATCAATTGGAACAAACGTATTTGCTGATAGAGTTTTAATTATTCCTGATTTACGAAAACAAACATACCGTAACGGTGTTGGTGCTTATGAAGGTGTTGTAGCTCATTCTACAGCTACCCCAGAAGCTCCAGCTATTAATATTCAAAAATATGAGTCTCGTACATGGCGTTCGGCGTTTGTTCACTACGCAGTTGATTGGGATGAAAAGATTCAAATTGCATCTACTAAATATCGTGCATGGGGTGCAGGTCCGGCAGCTAATGCTAGATTTGTTCACGTTGAATTGTGTGAAACAAGTGATCCGATGAAATTCAAACGTTCTTACGAACGATATGTAGAGTTAATAGGAGAAATCTTACGTGAACGAAATATTCATCCTTCAAAAGGGTTGTGGACACATAAGGATATTACTTATAAATTAGGTGGTACAGACCATGAAGACCCACTTGATTATCTTCGTAGTCATGGTGTATCAGAGGCGAAATTCCGAGCAGACGTGTTAAAGGCTTATAACGGGAATTCTGTTACAGTGGATGCAAAACCACAGAAACCAAATGAAATAACTGGCACAGTAGAGGTGAATGGTGTTGCGTATATTGAGGGATACAATGTAAATCTTCGTTCTGGACCATCAACAGATAATAGTGTTATTCATAAACTACAAAAAGGACAGGCTTATAAAGTATGGGGCAAATTAGGAAACTGGTTAAATCTTGGTGGTAACCAATGGATTTATTATGAATCCTCATACATCCGTTACAATGGGACGGATGCTTCTACTATAACTGGTAAGAGGGTTATTTCTAAAGTGAACAATTTACGTTTCTATGAATCCGCATCTTGGCAGGATAAAGATGTTGCTGGTACTGTGGATGTAGGGTTAGGATTCACTATTGATGTTAAAGTAAATGTAAATGGATCATCACTATATAAAGTACACAACTGCAAAGGGAAAATATATTATTTAACAGCAAATGAAGCCTATGTGTATGTGAAATAGAAAATAGACCACCTGTAATAGGTGGTCTATTGTTATTTATTTACAATTAATATAATTTGAAAGGAATTGTTAATTTTCATTTAGCATAGTCTCTAATTTATCTAATTCAATAAGTAGAGGGTCGTCAAAACTTTTTACGAGACCGGTATCAGTATAGGCTCTCACTGCGCCTTTAATTCGACGAGATTCTAATCCGTCATTAGTATAATCGTTACTTTGTAGATAATTAGCTAAACGATTTAATCGTTTTAGTAAATCTTCATAGAATGGATCTTCTTTTTCTTTTTGTTTATTTTTTGTAATTTCAATTACTATCTCGATTTGACATAATAGTACATTTGTATTTTTAAACATATATATTCTCCTCCTATTTACCTGGAATTTCTCTAACTTCTTTGATCCATTCTGATGGATATCCGAATGGTAATAATACTTGGTCTTCATCACCTTTAAATATTGTTCCAGACCTAGTTGTTTGTTTTTCAGCTCGTCCTATTTGTAATATTGTACCTTCTGGGGCTTGTATTACCGCTTCATATTGTCGAGTGTTTTTCCATTCAGGTAATAACGCTAAATCTATTTTTGCTTGAATTTTGTTTGGCGCAGGAACTGTAGTAACAAATGTTCCGTTTGGTTTAGCTTGTCCACCATATGCTCGGTAAAAATTGATATCTTCTGTTGTTTTTACTGTTCTATAATTACCATCTTTAAATGTTGCACCAAGAGTTCCAGGTAGGTTTTGCTTTTCAACCGCTATTACTTTATCCTCAATAAGAGTGGAGTATTGTGTAGCATTTCTTAGCTTTTCAGCTTTTTTAGCAGTGTTAGCAGCTTCAACTGCATTTGCAGTCATTTTTACTCCTTTTCCAACTTTGGCAATTTTTCCAACTGGTGTAAGACCAGCTACAGCCATTCCTCCAGCGAAAATTCTTTCCCAAGTGGAAAGTTTTTCTCCAGTTGATGGATCAATACCGTTCCAAGCGCGCCGAATATCATATTCCCCACTTAGTTCACCAGCTATATCTCTGGCTAATTTTTTACCATCAAATCCTGTGTCCTCTGAAGAAGGTCTACCACACATTGCGCCTTCTTCCAATGTAACATCTTGATTATCTGCATTACGGAATTTTTCAGCAATTCGTTTCAAATCTTCTTCCACTTGTATAATTGAATTGATAGATGTAAAAGCTTTTGGTCTTGCATCATTGAACATTTGAACGAACTGTTGATTAGAGGCACCAATCCATTGAAAACACAAATGATCAATTTCATTACATAAATTATTATGTATAGATTCTAATGCGATCCTGGTATTACTTGCACGATTTGCAACATCTTCTAGCATTTCAGGTGTCACGTAGAAAAAAGTAAAAGACCACCTGTAAAGGGTGGTCGAAAACCGTTCTTACTATTTATTTTTTAATGCTCTTTTTAAGAGTTCGACTATTTGCTCTAGCCATTCTATAGGGGTAAGGTTTAAAGCAGGAAAATAAATTTCGGCATTATATTTAATGAATTCTTCTTTTTCATGAACAGTTAAACCACTTTGTAGGAATGATGTAATGTCTTCAATAGTATTCTCTAAACATATATTAGTAACTTCAGTGATAAATTCGTTTATGGCGAATTCGATTGATTCAATATCTTGATGGAAAGTTCCTGCTAAAAAATCACTTAATTCTTCATATTGTATGTATTTATCTTTCATATAAACTCTCCTCTATCTTTCTGGATATCCTGTAATAATAAAACTACCATCTCTTTCTTTTTTTAAAACAATTCTTGCATTTTTTACTTCTGAGATAATTTCTGATCCTCTAGGAACATGCCTACCAGTAATATCTGTACCTTGGTATCTTAAGGGTAAGGTTGGCTTGCTGTCAGGGTTATTTAACCATCTGTTTATTTTTTCCGTATTTTGCGGGTTGCTTAAAACTTCATTTGCTATTTTTTCAGCCGTAGCTCTATCGGCAAAGGTGGACGCACCTGTTATTGTAGAATTACTTTCTAACCTTTGCAATAGTTCTTCATCTGTTTTTCCTACATGTCTTTCTATTAAATGTCCACCTCTAGCCTCGTGTGCAGCTAGGCCCCCTCCAGGGGCAAGTGAACTACTATCACCAGGTTTCACAGTAGTAGTATTTTCACCTTGAGCAAACTGGTAGGTTGAAAGTTTTTCTTCGGCTTGTCTAAAAGTAGCACTATCAAATGCAGATGTAACACCATTACCGCCTGTGAAAGCCAGATTATCGCCTTTATTAAATAATTGTCCAGCTTTTGAGATGCCTTGAGAGAATTTAGCACCTTGTGCTAGATTTGCAGCCTTACTGACCCCTTTATCTCCAAGAAGACCTAATCCAATTTGTGTTAAAGCATACGATCCCCATCTTGCACGTGTTTCTGCATCCCCATTTATCACATCTTTATTATAAGAGTCGGATAACGCATCCCACATAGCAGGTAGAGCTTCATCTAAATGGGTGACAGTGTAGCCCATGCCTTTCCAAGTTTCCCAGTCACCTAATGCTTTTATACCGTCGATTGTATCTCCAACAGCAGCTCCTGTACCGTCTACTATACCATCCCAAACTTTTCCTAAGAAAGATTTTTCAGGTGATTTACTAGGTGTAGTTTCTTTTGGAGTCGTTACATCTTCGCTATCTGCAACGCGGAATTTTTCAGCAATTCTCTTTAATTCTTCTTCGACATGCACAAGTGCATTGATAGCTGTGAATACGGATGGTCTGGCATTGTTAAACATTTGAACGAAGTTTTGATTCGATGCACCTGTCCATTGAAAACACATGTAATCAATTTGATTGCATAAATTATTATGTATGGATTCTAATGCATGCTTAGTATCATTAGCCCGTTTTGCAACTTGTTCTAATTCTTCAGGTGTAATTTTTATTTGAACCATTTTCTTCCTCACGCTCCCGATTAAAATTATGAGGCAAGAAGAAAAAATGTAAATATAGAAAATTCGTATTACTGTATTAAGGGGTATTTAATTCGAAAATTAAGTATTGAAAAATATAGTACCTTGCAATGAATAATACTAAGTGGTATATTATGGATATAACAGGTACCGTGTATTGAATAGTACTGAAATGAGAAAGGGGGATTGACCTTGAACGTTCAGTTTAAAAAAGGCGTATTAGAACTGTGTGTTTTAGTACTTGTGAAACGTAAAGATTGTTACGGCTATGAACTTGTTCAGCAAATCTCAAATAAATTTTTAATATCGGAAGGGTCAGTGTATCCTTTATTACGTCGTTTAACGAAAGAAGGATATTTTCAAACGTATTTAAAAGAATCTACGGAAGGACCGCCTCGTAAATATTATCAACTAACGGAGCAAGGGGAAACGCAACTGAATTTGTTAGTAACAGAGTGGCGTGATTTTGCAAAAGGCGTACAAGAAATTATTGAAGGGGTGGAATGGGATGAGTAAAGAGCAGTTTCTTAAAGAATTATCAAGTCATCTTAGAAAGTTACCGGAAGAAGAGAGGAAAGATATTTTATTTGATTATGAAGAGCATTTTCAGTTTGGGGTAGAAGAAGGAAAAACTGAATCGGAAATAATAAAGGGCCTTGGTTCTCCGAAAGTAATTGCGAAAGACTTACTGGCTTTGTATCGCTTTGACGAAATGAAAAAGGACCCATCAACTACCAATATAACAAGGGCTGTTATGGCAGTGATTGGACTTAGTTTGTTTAATTTTATTATTGTGTTAGGCCCGTTAGTTGCAATTATCGCTTTTATATTTTCTTTTTGGGTCGGTGGGATTGCGAGTGTAGTGACACCATTTTTCGTTATTGCAAAAGTATTTATGGGTACCTTTATATGGCTGGATGTATTCGTTAGTATAACGTTTGTTGGAGTAGGTTTGTTGTTATGTCTTATCGCTTATTATAGTACGAAGTGGTTTAAAAAGTTATGCGTACGTTATGTAATATGGAACTTCAAAATGATAAAAGGGGAGTAGATGATGAAGAAAATATTGTTAGTAGCTATCGCTTGTATCATTATTGGAGTAATAGGGATTTCACAAACATATGAAAAAGCAGTGCAAACTGCAGAAGAAGGAAATAAAGAAGACGTAATTAAAAACGAAACACTAATAAATATAGAAGTTAAGTTAGATGCTGGGGATATTGTTGTCCAAAAATCTCCCGACTCTTCTTTTTATGTAAAGCAATCAGGAGATGTACGTAAACAAGAGGTTCTTATTACCGAAGATGGTGACACATTAAAAATTATTGGGGAAAGAGAAAAAGGTGCTTCATTTGATTTTTCCTTTTACAATTTCAAAATTCAAACGTCTACATTGACTATACTTGTGCCTGAACGTCTTTACCAAGATATAAAAGTAAATTCATCTGCAGGACAAATCGAAATGAGTGATGTGAAAAGTGATCGTGTAAGTGCTGGGACGCTCGCTGGAGAGGTAGATTTGAAGCATATCACAGCTCGGAGTGTGGAGGGATCTACAAAAGCTGGAGAGGTGAATTTAAAAAAGGTAATAGGGAAAGTGACAGCGAAAACGGCTAGCGGGGATGTATATGTTGTGGATCATGATCCGAAGTATGATGTAGAGGCAAGTTCAACTGCTGGGGATGTAGATATTACTTTATTAGAAAAACCACAAGATGCAGTTATAACTGGGCAAAGCACTGCTGGCGAAGTGATGATTTTTAATGAAGAAAATAAAAATATAACAATTGGCAATGGTAGTAAAAAGATTAGCGGTAAAACAGCTGCTGGCGATGTGACGATTGAAACTCGTTCATAAGAAATAAAATGTATGAAAATCTATCAAAATATAAAAAAGAAGATAATTACCGTATATAAATAAGGTAATTATCTTCTTTTTTTATTCTTAATGTAGATCACGATATACGCCAATTACTTTTCCGATAACTGACACTTGTTTTAAAATGATAGGTTCTAATGAAGAGTTTTCTGGTTGTAGACGGAAATGGTCTTTTTCTTTATAGAAACGTTTAACAGTTGCTTCGTTATCTTCTGTTAAAGCGACTACAATTTCACCGTTGTATGCAGACTGTTGTTGGCGAACAACAACTAAATCCCCATCGAAAATACCAGCTTCAATCATACTATCTCCGGAAATGCGTAACATAAATACTTGGTCTGCTCCAGCAACAATGCTAGCTGGAAGTGGGAAGTGATCTTCTACACTTTCAACTGCTGTAATCGGTAGTCCAGCAGTAACTTTTCCGACAATTGGAACTTGAATAACAGATTGTGTTTCTGTATCCATTCGGTTGTCACCTAAAATTTCAATTGCTCGTGGTTTTGTTGGATCACGTCGAATATATCCTTTTTCTTCTAGTCGTGATAAATGTCCGTGCACTGTAGAACTAGAAGCGAGGCCGACTGCTTGACCGATTTCACGTACGGAAGGTGGATATCCTTTTTCTTGTACTTTTAGCTTAATAAAGTCGAGAATGTCTTGCTGGCGTTTCGTTAACTTTTCCATGTTTTCTAACACCTCGTTTTCTTTCATTTTTCTTATTAATAAGTATAACATGCGAAAAAACATTCTACAAACATAAGTTCGAACGAAAGACGAATTTATGATACACTATAAGGAAAATATAGTGAGAAAGAAGGGTTCAAAATGAATGCAATTATTTATGCACGTGTGAGCACAACAAAAGAAGAACAGGAAACATCATTATTGCGTCAAAAAGATGAATTATTGCATTTAGCTGAGCGCTATCAAATGAATGTTGTAAAGGTGATTGAGGAGCAGGCTAGTGGTTATACAATTGAACGTGATGGCATATTAGAAGTGCTAGATACAATTCGCGATGAACAAGTTGATGTACTTCTCATACAAGATGAAACGCGCCTTGGTAGAGGGAATGCAAAGATTGCATTAATGCACTGTTTACATAAAGAGGGAATAAAAGTATATACGCATACGCATAATGGAGAATTAGAACTTTCTGACTCTGATTCGATGGTGCTAGATATAATTGGGATTGTTGAAGAGTATCAAAGAAAAATCCACAATTTAAAAATTAAACGTGGCATGCAAAGAGCGGTAGAGAAAGGATTTCGTCCAGAGAATAATTTGAAAAATCGTCATTTAAGTATAGGACGTGAGAAAAAAGAAGTGCCAATTGAGGAAATTGTACGTTTACGCCGGAATGAATTAACTTTTGAAGAAATTGCAGCAACACTTCGTGGTTTTGGTCATGATGTTTCAAAAGCAACTGTACATCGAAGATATGTAGAATATACAAAGCAATTGCTTGATAAAGAGGACTAACTATTGTATGATAATAATCAGTTTTGAGTAAAAGGGGGATTCGAGATGCAAAGTCACGAACTCATTGAACGCATTAACTTCTTAGCGAAAAAAGCAAAAGCTGAAGGTTTAACTGAAGAAGAACAACGTGAGCGCCAATCGCTACGTGAACAATATTTAAAAGGATTTCGTCAAAATATGTTAAACGAACTTAAAGGAATTAAAGTTGTTAACGAAGAAGGTACTGATGTTACACCGGCGAAATTAAAAGCTTTAAAAAAGCAAGATAATGCAAAATTAAACTAAAAGATGGGCGAAGCCCATCTTTTTTATTTATTATATCCGCTATTTAATAACTTTCCAGTTGTTATTGACTGTTGCTTCTATCTTTTTGTGCTTCAATATATAGTTAGCGATAAGTTCAGACATATCTGTTGGTATGTCTTTTATTACGGGCTTATTTTGAAACATAAAGAAGTTCCCTCCGCCGCTTGCACGATAATTATTCATAACGACGTCATATTCTTCATTCATATGAAGTGGAGCGCCTTTATACTGTAAGGATTCTACTCTCTCGCCAATTGGTTTGGAAATGTTTAATACGTACGAAATTCCTTCCCACATATCGTAATTATAGTGTTGCGGCTTTGGTTCTATGTAGGTAGGGTTTACGATGATAGTTCCATCTGCTTTTAATATGAAATAAGAAGCAGAGAGTTCAAGGGCATCTTTTATATCCGCTCCAGTTATTCTAATTACTTTTAATGTATTTGGATAAATATAATTAGAAACGATGTCACGCATTGTTACGCGATTCGGGAAACCTGGAGATGTATTATGGAATAAGCTTGTACAAGAAATGGAAACATTAGCTATATCCATCTGTATTTTATTTATGAATTCAATAAAAGGATGGTCTTGCAAACGAGTTTGCATAGCATCTGAAATTTGCATGTCCCCATAGATTACTCCAATAGGTTGATCGAGCCAATTTTGTGTTTTTTCTTCATAATCGGCAACCAAGGAAAGAATATCTTGGTCAGCCTCAATTCCTTGTACGGGCAATAATTGTGAGTAACTCTCTTTTTTTACCCATTTTTTTTCTGTTTTTTCGAATGTTACTGTTACTTTTCCAACGGAGTGTCCATTGCATCCAGTCTGTAAAATTGTTACACCATTCATTACGGTGTGAGCGATTTCCCGGTGTTGGTGGCCTGTTAGTAAAATGTCTATGCCTTGAATTTCATGGTACATTGCATATCCTTGGTTTTCACCTGTTAAAACTTCAGTCGGTACCCCAGTTTGTAAGTCGCGTTCAAATCCCCCATGGTAGGCTACGATCAATAAATCTGGTTTCTCGTGTTCGCGAATGTAAGAAACCCATCTTTTTGTTGTCTCTAATGCATCTTCAAATTGTAAATCTTGAATGTGATGGGGTTGTTCCCAATTGGGAATGTAATGCGTTGTCACCCCTAAAATAGCAATTTTTATATTTGATTCAATATGTTTTATTATATATGGTTTCCCGAAATAAGGTTCTTTTCTGTTTTTATCTAAAATATTTGCTGATAGATACGGGAAGTTTGCAGTAGAAATAGCATTATTTAATATGTCCATTCCATAATTAAATTCATGATTCCCAATAACTGCAGCATCATAGCGTAAATAGTTCGCTAATAAAGACATTGGATTTTTCTTATCTTCTTCATATGTAGCGTAATGATAAGTAAAGGGTGTTCCTTGTATGAAGTCACCGTTATCAATTAAAAGAACGTTTCTATTTTGGGAACGTTCTTTTTTTATAAGAGTAGAAATTTTGGCTAAACCAATTTCAGCTTGGGAGTTATCTTGGTAGTGAATTGGATAAACAGTGCCATGTATATCACTTGTTAAAAAAATGTTTAAAGTTACAATTTGATTTGGATTCAATATCATTCACCTTTTCTATTGTTATCTACTAATTAAGCATATCAAATATATGAAGAGAATTTTAATGAGAATGTATAGAATGTGTAAAGATTATGTAAATAAGGAATTATCCGTAAAAATGTGTGATATATTTCTTCATGTTTACGGAAGACAATTTTATAACAACAAAAATGGAGGCATTAATATGTTGAAAAAAGTTTTTGCAATGAGTACGACAGTTGTACTAGCGGCGGGATTATTAAGTGGTTGTGGAACGAAAGAATCAAGTGCAAGTAAAACTGAAGATACGAAAAAAGGTTATGTACCGAAGACTTTAAATGTTCAATTTGTTCCTTCTCAAAATGCAGATACATTAGAGGCAAAGGCAAAACCATTGGAAAAGCTACTAAGTGATAAATTAAATATTCCGGTAAAAGTTAGTATTTCAACGAATTACAATACAATTGTAGAAGCGATGGCGTCTAAGCAAGTAGATGTAGGTTTTTTACCTCCAACAGCGTATGTGCTAGCGCATGAGAAAAAGGCTGCAAACGTAATTTTACAAGCACAACGTTTTGGAGTAGATGATGGAACAGGAGCCCCTACAAAGGATTTAGTAGACTTTTATAAATCTGAGTTTGTAGTTAAGAAAGATTCAAATATTAACAGTGTAAAAGATTTAAAAGGTAAAAAAATTGGCTATCAAGATGTAACGTCATCAGCAGGGTATGTATGGCCTGCGGCTGTATTGTTAAAAGAGGGAATTGATCCGCTAAAGGATGTGAAACCTGTTACACTAAAAGGTCACGATCAGTCGCTTATTGCTCTTTTAAATGGTGATGTAGATGCAGCTGTTGTATTCCAAGATGCTCGTAATATTGTGAAAAAAGATTATCCGAATATATTCGATCAAACGAAAATAGTGAAATTTACGGAAAAAATTCCAAACGATACGATTTCGGTACGTTCTGATTTAGATGCAGAGTGGAGTAAGAAATTACAGGATGCTTTCATTGAAATAGGAAAGAATGAGGAAGGTCACAAAATCATTAAAGAAGTATATTCACATGAAGGATATGTTAAATCTGATGATAGTAAATTTGATATCGTTCGTGAATATGGAAAGAAAGTAAAAACGCAATAATACATATGGAAATGGCAGCTAACTGGAAGGTGTATGTTTCCAGTTAGTTTGCCGTTTTGAATACATAGAAGGTAGGTAAGATGTGTGATAGAATTTCGAAATGTTTCCAAAATGTATCCGAATGGTACAAAAGGATTGAATAATATAAACTTGAACATTCAAAAAGGTGAGTTTGTTGTAATGGTAGGGCTGTCCGGAGCTGGAAAATCTACACTTCTCAGATCGGTAAATCGCCTTCATGAGATTACAGAAGGCGAAATTATAATTGAAGGTGAGTCTATTACTGCTGCGAAAGGAAAAGGATTACGACGCATGCGCCGGGATATTGGCATGATTTTTCAAAGTTTTAACCTTGTAAAGCGATCCACGGTATTGAAGAATGTATTGGCTGGGCGTGTTGGATATCATTCGACACTGCGTACAACGTTAGGTCTATTTCCAAAAGAAGATTTGGAGCTTGCCTTTCAATCGTTAAAAAGGGTGAATATTTTAGAAAAAGCATATGCGCGAGCTGATGAATTATCAGGAGGACAACAGCAACGCGTATCGATTGCTAGAGCGTTGGCGCAAGAAGCAAAAATCATATTGGCAGATGAACCTGTTGCGTCGTTAGATCCGCTAACAACGAAGCAAGTATTAGATGATTTGAAAAAAATTAATGAAGATTTTGGGATTACAACAATTGTAAACTTACATTCTATTGATTTAGCTAGGCAATATGCGACACGCATTATTGGATTACATGCAGGCGAAATTGTTTTTGATGGTTCTGTAGACGAGGCAACGGATGAAAAATTTGCTGAAATTTATGGAGACGTAGCGCAGAAAAGTGAATTATTAAAGGTGGCAGTTAAATGAATGATGTGACGATATATTCAAAATCGATACCGAAGCCGCCAAGTAAGTTGAAACATATGTTAACGGTTATTCTAGTTATTTTACTGTTGTGTGGAAGTAGTATACAGGTCGACGCATCATTTTCAAAACTAGTAGTTGGTTTTCCTAATATGATGGACTTATTAAAAGAGATGGTGCCGCCAGATTGGAGTTATTTTCAAGTTATTACAACAGCGATGTTAGATACAATACGTATGGCGATTATTGGAACGACTTTAGGAGCGATTTTAGCTATTCCACTGGCACTATTTGCGGCAAGTAATGTGTTTACTAGTGCATTTTTGTACGGTCCAGCTCGATTGGTTTTAAACTTTATCCGAACGATACCAGATTTATTATTAGCGGCAATTTTCGTAGCTATTTTTGGAATAGGACCACTTCCAGGTATTTTGGCTCTTACTTTTTTCTCAATTGGGCTCGTGGCAAAATTGTTGTATGAGTCAATGGAATCAATTGATCCAGGTCCATTAGAAGCGATGACGGCAGTAGGAGCAAATAAAGTGCAATGGATCGTGTATGGGGTAATTCCGCAAGTGAAAGCACATTTTGTCTCCTATGTTCTTTATACATTTGAGGTGAACGTACGTGCAGCAGCTGTTTTAGGTTTAGTAGGAGCAGGTGGTATTGGGTTATATTATGACCGTACACTTGGATTTTTACAATATCAACAAACTGCATCTATTATTATTTATACCCTTGTTGTTGTATTGTTAATTGATTATGTAAGTACATTGTTGCGGGAGAAATTATAATGAGTAAAACGACGATAATTGTACCAAAACCGAAGAAACCGAGTGTGTATCGCTGGTTTGTTTTTATAGCACTTGCATTTGTTTATGTATGGGCTTTTTCAGGAGTCCCACTAGAGGGAATAAAGGATACGGCAGGAGAAATTACAAAAGCAATTATGACAGGTGTATTGAGTCCAGATTGGTCGTATGTATCTTTGCCAGATGGTGAAGATTTATTACATGGTTTAATTGATACGTTGGCAATTGCGATATTAGGTACATTTATTTCTGCCTTTTTATCTATTCCATTCGCTTTTTGGGCGGCAACGAATATGAGCAGTGGAAAATTAACGTCAGGAACTGGGAAATTTGTACTTAGTTTTGTTCGTACATTTCCTGAATTAGTTATGGCCATTTTATTTATAAAAGCTGTTGGACCAGGCTCTTTTGCCGGAGTTCTAGCTTTAGGGTTACACTCTATTGGAATGTTAGGGAAATTATATTCAGAAGGAATTGAAAATATAGATAAGGGACCGACGGAAGCATTAATAGCTACAGGCGCAAATCGGTTTCAAATACTTTGGTATGCAGTATTGCCACAAGTATTACCGGATTTTCTATCATATACGTTATACAGGTTCGAAATTAATGTACGATCCGCTGCCATTTTAGGTGTTATTGGAGCAGGCGGGATTGGGACACCGTTAATTTTTGCACTGAGTTCACGCAATTGGTCTCGTGTGGGTATTATTTTATTGGGTATCATTTTAATGGTAATTATCATTGACTTTATTTCAAGTTCGATACGGAAGAAAATTGTATAATTTATTTTAAGCACCTATAAAAGGTGCTTTTTTATATAATAAGAATAATAAATGTGAGCAATAGGGGGGATAATTTGGCTTTACAGCACGAGTTTGTATTTGTTTCAAATGAAAAAAAAGGGTTGGATTTTA
Organism: Bacillus sp. FSL M8-0063; assembly: GCF_038005545.1. NCBI lineage: Bacteria > Bacillati > Bacillota > Bacilli > Caryophanales > Bacillaceae > Bacillus > Bacillus sp. FSL M8-0063. The sequence continues at coordinate 3,179,850 of NZ_JBBOTJ010000001.1, read as the reverse complement.
TAGGTATAGATTGGATTGAACTTTGTTTTCTATATAAAGAAGAGGCAACGATAGATGAGTGTGTCGTATTAAGTGATGAGCTAATCGTATATCTATTAGATTTTACCCATTGGATTCCGACCTATTATCCAGCGAAAAGAGCAGAAGGATTTGGAATTCACTATTATGGTATTACGAAAATAGAACAGCAAGGAGCAGTGATAGCAGAACAGTTATTTTGTTCGCTAGTTAACATGTTTTCTCTAGCGCCAGAAACAATCGAACTGACAGGTCAGTTTCGATGGGGAAATGATAATAATACTGATGGAGAATATGAAAGATACGTATTTGATCGAGATAAATTATGCCAAGATTTAAATTCTTTTATTCGTTTGCTTTGCAGAGTGGAAAATGGGGAAGGATATATTTTGCATTATGGAATTTGAAAATGATGAATAAATATACAGATAATTCCCTTTCTTTTTAAAATAAAAACAATGAAAAAGTATGTCATATTGAATACCCATACATTCCCGAAATCATTGATTTTTTTATGAAAAACCAAAAAAATATCAACATATTTGTCGATACATGTTGTATAATCTTGCGTGGGAAGCTATCATATAAATGTATAAAACGTTTACTAATATAAGCGAAGGGAAGAATAGCATGTCACATTCAATCGAACAACTTTCTATCAACACGATTCGCACATTATCCATCGATGCGATTGAAAAAGCAAACTCTGGTCACCCAGGAATGCCAATGGGTGCAGCACCAATGGCTTATACATTATGGACTCAATTTATGAAACACAATCCAAATAACCCAACGTGGTTTAACCGTGATCGTTTCGTATTATCTGCAGGTCATGGTTCAATGTTACTATACAGCCTACTTCACCTATCTGGTTATGATCTAACAATGGATGATTTAAAGAACTTCCGTCAATGGGGAAGCAAAACTCCAGGACATCCTGAGTACGGTCATACAGCAGGTGTAGACGCAACTACTGGTCCACTTGGACAAGGTATTGCAACTGCTGTAGGTATGGCAATGGCTGAAAGACATTTAGCGGCTAAATATAACCGTGATGCGTATAATGTAGTAGATCATCATACATACGCTATTTGTGGTGATGGAGATTTAATGGAAGGCGTTTCTGCTGAAGCATCTTCATTAGCTGCTCATTTACAATTAGGTCGTCTAGTTGTGCTTTACGATTCAAATGATATTTCATTAGATGGCGATTTAAATCGTTCATTCTCTGAAAGTGTAGAAGATCGTTACAAAGCATACGGATGGCAAGTAATCCGTGTTGAGGATGGAAACGATATTGAAGCTATCGCGAAAGCAATTGAAGAAGCGAAAGCTGACGAAAAACGCCCAACGCTAATTGAAGTAAGAACGACAATTGGTTTCGGTTCTCCAAACAAATCAGGAAAATCAGCTTCACATGGTTCTCCACTTGGTGTAGACGAAACAAAATTAACGAAAGAAGCATATGCTTGGACTGCTGAGCAAGACTTCCATGTAGCAGAAGAAGTATATGACAACTTCCGTAAAACAGTACAAGATGTTGGTGAAACTGCGCAAGCAGAGTGGAACACTATGCTAGGTGAATATGCACAAGCATATCCAGAATTAGCAAACGAACTGCAAACAGCAATGAATGGTCTTCTTCCAGAAGGTTGGGAGCAAAACTTACCAACTTATGAATTAGGATCAAAAGCAGCAACTCGTAATTCTTCAGGTGCTGTAATTAATGCAATTGCAGAGTCTGTACCATCATTCTTCGGTGGATCTGCTGACCTTGCTGGTTCTAACAAAACATACATGAATAACGAAAAAGACTTTATAAGAGATGATTACAGCGGTAAAAACATTTGGTACGGTGTACGTGAGTTTGCAATGGGTGCAGCAATGAACGGTATTGCACTACATGGCGGTTTAAAAACTTACGGTGGTACGTTCTTCGTATTCTCTGATTACTTACGTCCAGCAATTCGTCTTGCAGCATTAATGCAATTGCCAGTAACGTATGTATTCACACACGACAGTATCGCTGTTGGTGAAGACGGTCCAACACATGAACCAGTCGAGCAATTAGCAGCGCTTCGTGCAATGCCAAATGTATCTGTTATTCGTCCAGCTGATGGTAACGAATCTGTTGCAGCTTGGAGACTAGCTCTAGAATCTACAAACCAACCAACCGCTTTAGTATTAACTCGTCAAGACCTTCCAACATTAGAAGGTGCAAAAGACGATACGTATGAAAAAGTAGCAAAAGGTGCATATGTAGTTTCTGCAAGCAAGAAAGAAACGGCTGATGTAATCTTACTTGCAACTGGATCTGAAGTAAGTCTAGCTATTGAAGCACAAAAAGTTCTAGCAGTAGACGGCGTTGACGCAGCTGTTGTCAGCATGCCATCTATGGATCGCTTTGAAGCTCAAACTGCTGAGTACAAAGAATCTGTATTACCAAAAGCAGTAACAAAACGTTTCGCAATCGAAATGGGTGCTACATTCGGATGGCACCGTTACGTAGGTCTTGAAGGAGATGTGTTAGGTATCGATACATTCGGTGCTTCTGCTCCTGGTGAGAAGATTATGGAAGAGTATGGATTTACTGTAGAGAACGTTGTTCGTAAAGTAAAAGAAATGCTTTAATGATTTTAGAAAAATCTCTCCGGCATGGAGAGGTTTTTCTATGTAAATGAGTTTTTTCGACAGAAAAAGTTTTTTATCTCTCCGCAGTCAGACAATCATTGCAAAATTTCTTCTATATAATGAAGAGAAAAGGTTGTCCAGATTGGGAGGCAAAAGATGAAAACGTATGAATTGTATTTAATTCAAGAGGATATTGCGAAAGCTTACTTTGGTCGTGAATATTTGTTTTTTGATTTATTTGCTCGATTTTCAGAATCTGGGTCCCTTTCAGAGAAAAAAGTGTTATATAAACAAATGATGTATATAACGAGACCATTACAAGTAATGAAAATTCATCATAAATTAGAACAAGCTTTACGGGTTCTTGGTAAATATGATCGAACACATCATACACATACACTTTATACAGGAGCGGAATACGGTGAAATAATGGTGAAACCACACTATATTCGCATGAATACCTCTGGAAACGTTTCTATGGAAACGACCTTCTTTGAGGTGTTAAGAAAGTGTGAATTAACATTTTTAGCTATGGATTATGAAAATACAAAGTACGGATGGCTGAATCCTCTAAAACAAGTACGAACATATGTGTAAAAAATGTCGAATTGTATCTTGTCTTATTGAAAAGGTTTTAGTACACTGTAAGGTAGACAACATGAAGGAGGAAAATATATGCCGATTTGGTTAGGTATTCTAGTGGGCGTAGTAGCACTAGTAGCAGGTGTGGCGTTAGGATTTTTCATTGCCCGCAAATACATGATGAACTACTTAGAAAAAAATCCACCAATTAATGAACAAATGTTAAAAATGATGATGATGCAAATGGGACAAAAACCTTCCCAAAAGAAAATCAATCAAATGATGAGCGCGATGAGCAAGCAACAAACAAAATAAGCGCTAAAGGGCACTCGATAAGAGTGCCCTTTCCTATTGGGTTTTTTGAAGTGTTTAAAACTTTTAAAAATTCAGTATTTTTGGTAAACTGAAAACATCGCTCATTTTAAGAGAGGAGGATAAAAATGAAGGTATTTATTAATTTAGCGTGGTTTTTTAAACAAGAAAAACGAGCGTACATAATCGGAATTATTATGTTATTTGGTGTCGCGCTTCTTGAACTTGTAGCTCCGAAAGTACTAGGTATTGTAGTAGATGAAATTAATAATGGAACATTAACATCTGAAAAATTGTTGAAGTGGGTTATTCTGTTAGTAGTTGTAGGGATTACTATGTACATATTACGTTATTTATGGCGTATTATGATTTTTGGATCTTCGTTAAAACTAGCCCGTCAATTACGAAAGAATCTATATGAACATTTTACAAAGATGAGCCCATCTTTCTATCAATCACGTCGTACGGGTGATTTGATGGCGCATGCGACTAATGATATTCAGGCGATTCAACAAACTGCTGGATCGGGCGTTTTAACACTTGTTGACTCATTAGCGGTTGGGGGATGTGTACTCGTAGCGATGGGTTTTACAATTAGTTGGAAGTTAACATTGTTAAGCTTAATTCCAATGCCGATTGTAGCGATTTCGACAAATTATTATGGAACGTTATTACATAAAAGGTTTCATAAAGCGCAGCAATCGTTTTCAGAAATCAATGATAAAGTGCAAGAGAGTATGAGTGGGATGAAGGTAATTCGATCACTTGGACAAGAGAAAGAAGATTTACAAGCATTTCGAAAAAAATCAGAAGATGTTGTACATAAAAATATGTTAGTCGCACGTATTGATTCGTTGTTTGATCCGACAATCTCTCTTATCGTTGGATTTTCTTTTTTAATTGCAGTGTGTTACGGGTCAGTATTAGTTGTGAGGGGTGAATTAACTGTAGGTGATCTCGTTACATTTACAACGTATTTAGGTACCCTCGTTTGGCCAATGTTAGCCTTTGGATGGTTGTTCAACATTATGGAGCGTGGGCGTGCTTCGTATGACCGTGTAGAAAAAATTCTCTCGCAAAAATCAGATGTAGTAAATAGAGAAGATGCTGTACATAAAGTAGCAAGCGGTGATGTTACATTTGCGGTCAATTCATTTTCATATAAGAAAAATGAACTGTTACAGCTAATAGATGTTCACTTTGATTTGAAGAAGGGTGAAACACTAGGAGTTGTTGGACGTACAGGAGCAGGGAAAACGACTTTATTAAAATGTTTAATCCGTGAGTATGATCATTTTAGTGGTGAATTAAAAGTTGGGAAGCGGGATATTCGCGATGTAACACTTTACGGTGTCCGTTCTGCCATTTCATACGTGCCGCAAGATCATTTTTTATTTTCAGCGAGTATTGGGGAGAATATTGCCTTCGGAAAGGCGGATGCTACATATAATGAAATAATTCGCGCTGCAGAGATTGCTTGTATTCATAATGACATCCTCCAATTTTCAGAAGGGTATGAAACGGTAGTAGGAGAAAGAGGCGTTTCGTTATCTGGAGGCCAAAAACAGAGAATCTCTATTGCACGTGCTTTATTAACGAATGCGGAAATTTTAATTTTAGATGATTGTTTATCAGCGGTAGATGCAAAAACAGAAGAAACGATTTTAAATGCATTAAAGAGGGAAAGAGCAGGAAAAACAACGATTATTACTGCTCATCGTTTAAGTGCAATTCAACATGCCAATCTTATACTTGTTGTGGATGAAGGCAGAATTGTGCAACGAGGTACACATGAACAATTAATGGAAGAAAACGGTTGGTATAAAGAAATGTACGAGAGCCAGCAGTTAGAAGCATTAGTCGAGAAAGGAGGCGTATGATGACAGGGAAGAAGCGGAGTGATTTAAGTAGATTACTTTCTTATATGAAGCCATATAAAAGGTTGCTATCTTTAGCATTTATCTTTTTAGTTGGTGCAACTGTAACTGAAATGATGGGTCCTTTTTTAATTAAACAATTTCTTGATGAACATTTAGTACCACGTAACTTTGATCAATCAGCACTTGTTACTCTATTTGTAGTGTATCTTATTGCTCACTTATTAAAAGTATTATTTACTTATTTAGACTTATTGTATTTTCAAAATATCGCTTTTAAAATTGTTCAAGATATGCGTGTTGAAGTATATGATCATGTTCAAAAGTTATCATTAAGTTTCTTTGATCGTACGCCGATTGGTACGCTTGTATCGCGCATAACGAATGATACGGAAGCAATTAAAGATTTTTATGTCAGTGTATTATCCACATTTGTCAAAAATGTAGTCTTTTTAATAGGTATTTTAGTAGCAATGTTTTTATTAAATGTAAAACTAGCTCTATTTTCTCTCGTATTAATTCCAATAATGTTTGCAATTATGGTGCTATATCGCCGGAAGAGTGCAGCCTTTTATTTAGAAGTACGTAATCAATTAAGCGTGTTAAATGCAAAGTTAAATGAGTCCATTCAAGGAATGAATATTGTCCAAGTGTTCAGACAAGAAAAGCGTATGAGAAAAGAGTTTGAAGAAGTGAATAATAAACATTATAGTGCAGGGCGGCGGACGTTAAAATTAGACGCGTTACTTTTACGTCCAGCAACTGATTTAGTTCATATTGTCGCTATTGCGTTAGTACTTGGTTTATTTGGAATTGATGCTTTGAAGAGTCCTGTTGAAGTAGGTGTCTTATATGCGTTTGTTAACTATATACATCGTTTCTTCCAGCCTGTAAATGAGATGATGATGAAATTATCATTTTTCCAACAGGCACTTGTTTCATCATCACGTGTATTTCATTTAATGGACGAGAAAGATTTAGCGCCAGTTCAAAAAGGAGATGGAAATCCTCAAGTCGTTAATGGAGAAATTGAATTTAAAAATGTTACTTTTTCGTATGATGGAAAACGTGATGTTTTAAAAAATGTATCTTTTCACGTGAAACAGGGGCAAACAGTGGCTTTCGTTGGGCACACTGGTAGCGGAAAAAGTACTATTATGAATTTGTTAATGCGATTTTATAATATTAAGTCCGGAAATATTGTAATAGATGGTGTAGATTTAGAGAGATTTGAAGAAAGAGAAATTAGAAAGAAAATAGGACTCGTATTGCAGGATGCATTTTTATTTGCGGGAAATGTAAAACAAAATATTCGTATGTACAATGAAGAAATTACGGATGAAGAAGTAAAAGAAGCGGCACAATTTGTGCAAGCGAATACGTTTATTGAAAAATTACCAGAACAGTATGAAACGGAAGTAGTAGAAAGAGGAGCTGCATTTTCTAGTGGTCAACGACAATTAATTGCTTTTGCTAGAACGATAGCAACGAATCCGAAAGTATTAGTATTAGATGAAGCCACAGCTAATATTGATACAGAAACAGAAGATGCGATCCAAACAGCATTACAGCAAATGCGAAAAGGGAGAACGACTATAGCAATTGCACACAGATTATCTACAATTCAAGATGCAGATCAAATTTTTGTTATGCATGATGGAGAAATAGTAGAAAGAGGAACACATCAAGAATTACTGAGTGAGCAAGGGTTGTATTATAATATGTATTTACTACAAAATAAAGGGAATTTACAAAAGGCCTTGTAAAATTACAAGGTCTTTTGACTGCACGTGAAATTTTTACAAAAAATATACGAATAACATAGTATAATGTAGTAGAAATGTGTATGGAGAATAGTAGGAAACGAAATAAAGGAGAAAAGATATGGATTATGTGCTAATAGGTGTAATTTTATTATTATTAGCTGCAGTATTTGTGCTGTTCTATAAAAATAAACAGTTAGAATCAGAGAGCCAGCAAGTAGAATTTGAAAAGAAGCAAGCAATTGAAACGTATGAAACTGAAATTGCAGCTACGGTTACAGAGCATAAAGAACAACAAAATACATTGAAAAATATGGAACAGAAGAAATACAATGATTTACAAATAAGTGCAGCTAGAGAACTTGAAAATATGCGTATGATGAAAAATCAATTAGCTGTGCAACATAGTAAAGAACGCAGTGAAATGCAAGACAAACATAGTAACGAAATACATATGTTTCAAAAGTTAATTGCAAATTTGCGAGAGTATACGAAAAATGGAGCTGAAGTGAATACACACGAAGCATTACATTATATGAAGCGTGGATTCGTAGAGCAAGGCATAATACTAGACAATGAATTTCATATTATGCCGAATGTTTTTATTAAAAATCAGCACGGAGGAAATGATTGTCGCATTCATCATCTTGTCTTAAGTAAAACGGGTATGTATCTACTTGAGACGAAAGAATGGACAGGGAAATTAATTCATGGATTAACGAAAGAAAATGCTAGTATATATTCATTTATGATTGATGAAATGGGCAAGTATCAACAAGAGGTAGAGAAAGAAGAGACATTTGAATGCATTACAGGTGAAGATTCATTAACGATACAAGTGAAAAATGAAGGGAATCCAGTATATAGAGCGAAGAAACTATCTCATATTCTATACAATTGTTTGAAAGAAATGCAAGTTGATATTGTAAAGGAAAACGTAAAACCGATTGTATATTTTTATAATGCGAGTGGGAAAGAAGTGCTAGATCTTTCTGAAGAAAAAACGCCGAGATTAAAAGATAGAGAGCAAATTGTAACGTTCTTCAGAAATGAGATCTTAACAGGCAAAGTAATATATACAGATCAAGAGTTAGAAAAACTTCGAGAAATCATTAGCCGGATGAATTATATAATGAATTAAGAAGGGGTGGGCTTTTTGAGTGCTATATTGAGGGGGATTATGTATGTTTATGTTTGTTTGTATATACTAATGTATCTTGCGTTTATTTTTGTAATTGATGCGGTTCATATGTCAGTAAGTGTAAAAAGTATGTTTGTAGTAGTCATGCCATTTGTTTTATTAGTCGTGATTCAAAAATTCGTCTTACGTACTTCTGTAAATCGTAATACAGAAAAGAAACAAATGCTAGGTGTAATAATAGTAGGTTGTATTCTATTGTTAGTGTGCACAGGACAATTAAGTATGAATACATACACTTCAAAGTTTAATCAAGATCGGTGGTTACATGCTGAAGAGAAACGGGTACATATGGTAGATGATCTATTACAAAAATATAAATTAATAGGGAAATCAAATGAAGAAATCACAAAATTATTAGGAGCATCTACTGGAACAAGCAATGGAAAAGACGGTGTTATCACTTCGTACTATCTTGGAACTGAACGTGGCTTTATTCCAATAGATAGTGAACAGCTTGTTTTACAATTTGATAGAGATGGTAGAGTTGTGGAATATAAGGTGCAAAGAGATTAAAGAAACGGAGAGAGAAGCTATATATTATAGCTTCTTTTTTATATTCCAATATAGTAAATGTAGGAAAATAGTAGTCATTCCTATCTATACGAATCGGAATGAGTCTGTTATATTGTAAATGGTTATGTAGTTTAATAGTTTACTAGATATCCTATATTTTGGTTGAGGAGGGGAAAATAACACGAATTTAATTATGGCGTGTTAAGTATTATGATGAAAAAAAGATTTTATAATGTTTTAGCTGCATCGATTGTATTTAGCTTGGTAACGATTCCGAATTATTCCTATGCTAATGAGTTGGAAAAAACTGTAGCGGTTTCACCTGATGAACAAGCTTTAAAAAGTATTGAAAACCATATGAAAGATGAAGATGGTCGAGGAGAAGATAAAGGAGTACAAAATGAAGTGCAAGGTGAATTTCTTGTACATATAGTGAAAGAAGTACCTTTATATGATTCTAGTAATTTTCAAAAAGAGACAGGGGTTCACCTTTCGAATCAAGTCGTAAAAGCTGAGAAGAGAAAAGGAAACGCTTACTATGTTCGGGCTTCATCTGGAACTGGATGGATACAAAATAGTGAGGGGAATGTAGAGGTTAAAGAAGTTCATACGTTATCAAGTGAAAAGTTAGTTATTAATGAAGAAATCTCTACATACTCTGAACCATTTACTTCATACAAAGAAGAAAATGTATTGGAACCACAAACCATTCAAGTAATGGGATAGGCGGGAGAATGGTTCCAAGTAAAAATAAATAATGAAATGAAATGGATTTATTCACCTTCAGCAAAATTTGAAGGAACAAAGGCTTCGCTTATTCAAGAGGCAACACCAGCACGTACAAAACGTGCAGCAGTTATGTATGCTGCACCAATAGAAGAGAAAACAACGGATATTTATGGTGTAACTTTAAAAGAAATGATTGTACCGAAAGGAAATGAAAATATCCGTCCTGGTTATGCGATGAAGCCGAAGTATATTACGATTCATGAGACAGATAATTACAGTGTTGGGGCAAATGCTAAAAACCATGCAATATATTTATATAACCAAGCAACGGGAACGGAAGATCGTTCAGCGTCATGGCACTTTACGGTAGACGATAAAGAGATTTATCAACATCTTCCATTAAACGAAAATGCTTGGCATGCAGGAGATGGAGCAGAAGGAACTGGAAATCGAGAATCCATTGCGATTGAAATTGCTGTAAACGAAGATGGTGATTATAATAAAGCTGTTGAAAATGCTCGTAAATTAACAGCTTATTTAATGGGAGAATTACATATTCCTTTAGAAAATGTGAAGAAACATCAATTCTGGAGTGGAAAGAATTGTCCGGCTATTATGATTAAAAATAATGCGTGGGAACCATTCTTACAAGGAACAAAGGTTTATTATGATGCGAACCATAAAGATGATATAACAGGTGGTTGGTACGAAGCAGACATTCGTGAATTAGATAAACGAGGCATTATGATTGGGGATGGGAAAGGTTCTTATTGGCCAGAGCGTCTTGTCACACGTGGCGAATTTGCGAATTTAATTTCAAGATCATTACAGTTACCTGAAGGATCATCGAATTTTAATGATTTAAATACAGCACATTCATCGCTAATAGATGGTATTAATCGTGCAGCAAGTGCTGGGATAATAAGTGGTAGAGGAAATGGGACATTTGCTCCAAATGATACGATTAAACGAGATGAAGCCGTTATCATGATTGACCGTGCACTGCAATATAAAAAAATTAAAGGTAACTTAGTTCCGTTACCATTCTCGGATCAAGATTTAGCATATGATAAACAAGCTGTACAACGTGTTTATGGATTAGGTATTGTAAAAGGAAATGAAAATAATGAATTTATGCCGAAAGGTTCTGCAACGCGTGGAGAATCGGCAGCATTTATTAATAGAATGTTAAAAGTAATAGAAAGTAAATAATGAAAAAGCATTCGCGATTGCGAGTGCTTTTTTATTTTTCAATATGTTACGGAAGGGAGGGGAGGATATTGAGTGGAATAAGGAATGAAAGCGGAGGTGATGCATATATATAGATGCGTTGGGTTGTTTTTATCGCGTATGAACGGCAGCCCGATTATAATCAGTGTGGAGTGGACTAAACCGCTACTGATTAAACTTTTACTTTATCATATTGTATAAATGAAAAGGAGGTAAGACGGTGAAAGCTATACCGACTGATGTCCTGAGTAAAGAATTGATGGAAAGAGAAGGCGTTATATCTATTACAGTAAAAGAATTTGAAAAGATAGAAGTAGCTGGAGTAGTAGTCGCTGGCCCTGCGGTTATTTTGATTAATCAAGATTAAGTACATAGTATCCATTTAGAAAAGCATCCGTTTAGGGTGCTTTTTATTTGTGTGAAAGAGAGTGTTTAGTAGATAATGGGGGTACTGGAGGGAGAGTATGTGGCAATTATTACAACGATGTTAGTAATGGGGATTTTATTGGGGTTTGTTGGAGCGGGTGGAGCAGGTTTTATTATCGCAATACTTACTTTAATATTTCATATTCCTATCCATGTTGCGCTTGCGACATCTTTAACAGCTATGGCTTTTACGACGTTATCTGGGGTTATAAGTCATTATCGTGAAGGAAATGTTGTATTTACTACAGGCGGGATTGTTGGTGGATGTGGAGCACTTGGTTCTTATATTGGTTCAAAGCTTGGTTCACTTATCCCCCCGCATTTTCTTCATTGGTTTACAGCTGGGATGTTATTTTTATCTGCAATTTTTATGTTTATTAAATTAATTAAGTTTCAAAATAGGGAAGAATTACTTTTAGCAGAAATTAAAGATTTTTCGAAAGAAAATATAATGAAATGTATATGTCTTGGATTAGTCACTGGAATGATGGCTGGTTCATTCGGGATTGGTTCTGCACCATTTATTCAACTTGGATTAATGGTTCTACTAGGTTTAACAATCCAGCAATCTGTAGGAACAACAATGCTTGTTATATTGCCGATTGCGATTGGAGGTGGGATAGGATATAGTTCAGAAGGGTATCTAGATTATATATTGTTATTGCAAGTATTAATTGGGACGATGTTAGGAGCGTATATCGGAGCGAAGTTTACAAATTATGCACCACGTATGCTTTTGAAGTTTTCAATGATTATGACACCAGTTGTAGCTGGATGTATGTTATTGATGGAATAAAAATAATATAGCAAACTAATATGTTTTACGAATGAATTATGTAAGTAATTCATATTTCCCATATAAAAGGATTTGCTTTAATATAATGAGTGTAAAGTTCGAGTATTCGAGGTACTACTTGAATTATATCCCTATCCCTTTTCTAAAAATGCGAACAAGTTTTGCCCTATTCTATTCAATAATTAATTGCATAGAAATATATTGTTCGATGACCATTATGGAACGTACATAATGGGGAAATCCCGATCCTTAAAGAGGATGCCCCTAATCTTCATGTGAAAATATGATCGGATAAGAAAGCTGACCAATTTATGGTTAGCTTTCTTTTTGTTCAAAAACTATTTCTTCTTTAATTTCTGTTTGCAATAATAAAGCTTTTCCGAAACGACGTTTACATTCCGCACGCACTTTTTCAATGGCTAGTAGCTGAGTAGTGGCGGGAACTGTTACGATAGCTTGGCGTGGTTTTCGATTTTCTTCACAAAAGACACATTCCACAACATATTTAGAAATCATATTTTCATCCTTCCGTTTTTAATTTCTAAGAAGGGATTGTCTATGAAGTTGATGTAAGTTTTCGTCATCGTTTTCCTTTTTTCCTCTTTTTTCAAGGGGAAAATAAAGAAGAAGACGAATAGTAGTAGGGGAGGGATGTATATGGAAAGATGGATAGGTTGTGCAGCAGTATGTGTAAATGAAAGAAATGAAGTTTTAATGGTGTTGCAAGGAAAAGAGGGAGAAGAAAAAAGGTGGTCTGTTCCAAGTGGAGGGCTTGAAAAGGGAGAGACATTAGAAGAATGTTGTATTCGAGAAGTTTGGGAAGAAACAGGTTACAATGTGGAAGTTGTAAATAAAATATACGAAAAAGAAGGTATTACATACGGAGTTCCTGTATACGTTCATTATTATGTCGTTAAAAAAATAGGCGGTAGTATGAAGATTCAAGATCCTGATGAGTTAATACATGAAATTGCTTGGAAAAGGATAGATGAAGTGAAGGAATTAATGCTATCTTTCCCGGAGGATTATGAGATTTTAAATAAATATATAATAAAAAAAGCAAGTGTTTAAACACTTGCTTTTTAATGTATCCATGATAAGAAAAGTGGAACGATAACTAAACTAGCTCCTGCTGTTAAAAGCATAGATAAACTTGCAATAGTTCCTTCTACAGGGCCGATTTCGAATGCTTTTGATGTACCGGTTCCATTTGCGCTCGTGCCTAACATAATGCCTTTTGCGAGCGCTGTTTTAATACGGCATATACGTATGAGAGAAGGTCCAAGTAATGCTCCTGTTAACGCAGTTAAAACAACAAATACAGCCGTTAATTCTGACATACCACCGATCATTTCTGAAATGGCCATTGCAATTGGTGTCGTTACAATATGAGGTGCTAAACTATGTTCTAGCGATGAATCAATTTGAAAATAATTTGCTAGTAGGGCTGAAGTAATAACTGATAAAAACGAGCCGACAATGACATTAAGTAAGATAGCTATTCCGTGTTTCTTGAGTAAATCAAAGTATTTATAGATTGGCCATGCAAAAGCGACTGTTGCAGGCTTTAATAATTCTGTTAACCATTGACCACCTGTTTCATATGTTTCATAAGGTGTGTCTAGTCCGAGTAATAAAGCAATTAAAATAATAGGGCAGACGAGAAGAGGAGAAAGTAAGCTCCAGTTCCAGCGTTGATACATTTTCTTCGATATCCAATATGTGAATAGTGTTAATAGTAAACAAAGAAAGCCGATCATTGTGTTGATCCTTTCCGCTTTAGTAGCAATTCTGTTAGGAGTCCTGTAGCGAGAGTGACACAAAGTGTACTAATCATAATAATTAAAATGAGATCGATTCCATATTGTGATAGTGTATCTTTGTAGCGTATGACAGCGACTGCAGAAGGAATGAAAAATAAAATAAGTTCTTTTAATAAAAAGTCTGCTCCGTCCTGTATCCACTCTTTTTTCACTAGGTTAAATTTTAATGAAATTAACAATAAAAAAATACCGATTATACTTCCTGGAACTGGGAGGTGTGCCTGTTTTGCAATCCATTCACCTGTCCAAGCGAAACAAAATAATAATAAAATTTGTCCGCTTAATTTCCACCATTTCATACAGTACCCACCTCTTTCTTTTTTTACATAAAAATTGTAAAAAAGAATTAACAATTTCTACTATACGTTCATTCGAAAAATTTGTCTAATATATAAATTATATGTTATTAATATATTAGATGTATTAATTGAAAGTGAAAAGGGTGTCCAAAATGGAATTACGGCATTTGCAATATTTTGTTGTAGTGGCAGAGGAGTTACACTTTGGACGAGCAGCTGCTCGTTTACAAATGACACAACCACCGCTAAGTCAACAAATTCAGCAATTAGAAAAAGAAATGGGAGTTATGTTATTTTCAAGAACGAAGAGAAAAGTTGAATTAACAGAAGCTGGAGAAATGTTTTTAAAAGAAGTAAAAAAAGCGTTCGAACAAATTGATAAAGCAGTAGAAGTTGCACAAAGTGCCCAAAGGGGAGAAGTGGGCTCACTTTCAATTGGTTTTGTAGGTGCGGCGATATATGATATTTTACCATCTATCGTAAGGGAGTATAGAAAGAAATTTCCGAGAGTGTCTGTTGCATTACATGAACTGTCAACACCGGATCAGGTGCATGCACTTCACGATAACCGTATTGATATTGGCTTTTTGCGTCCGCCAATTCCAACGCAATTACTAGAGTTAGAACCAATTCAAAAGCTTTCTTGTACGCTATGTTTACCGAAGGCACATCCACTTGCTGAAAAGGATGAAATACATATTGAAGATTTAAGAGACGAACCGTTCGTATTTATTACGAGACCGGTCTGGCCAGCGTTATACGATACAATTTTATCACTTTGCCGCGACGTAGGGTTTAGTCCACACATTGTACAAGAAGCAACGGAATATCAAACAGTTATGGGACTTGTAGCAGCAGGAATCGGAATTACGGTCATACCTGTATCGGCAAATAAATTGTATAAAACAGAAGTCGTATATAAAGAGTTATGTGATTCTAATTTTGTTGCAGAAATGTCAGTAGCTTATAAAAAAATGAATAGCAATCCAGAGCTTTTAGAGTTTTTAAAAATTGCAAGAGAGAAGAAAAGAATAGAAGTTGAGGATGAGATTAATTAAGTTATTCAAAAGTACACCTCATTAAACACTAAAGCGGAAATGCAATAGTATTGCATTTCCGCTTTAGTGTTCTTTTTTTAGCTCTATACTAAAGAGATAAACATGTTCGTTTTCTTTCAAGAGTATATCAATACCTGAATCTTCATCAATTGTAGGGACGCTTACAGTTTCTTTACTTGTTTGGATGACCGCTGCTAAAATTGTTTTTTGATTGTATTTTAAGTTTTTAGTAGATTGGATTGTAGTAGTTGCAGAACTATTTATGCCTAGGAGAGCGTCTTGAGGGACAAGCGTTGAACCACCGTCAATATTAATATACCATTGACCTTTTTCTTGTACATCTTTATCGAAATGGAAATATGGTGCTATGAAAGAAAGTCTTATTTTCTTTTCTAAAAAATGTGATGAAGCTATGTTGGTAATTTCTTTCACTTTTTTACCATTTTGATAATATTCAATTGTAGCATGCAACTCATCATTATTATTTTTGAGTGCAACATTATAAAACATTCTATTTCCTGCTCCTATAGGAGTCATTTGTAGAATTTCAGATTGCTCTTTTGTTAACTTATATGGTTTAACAGAGGCTACTTCATTATCATTCAGTGGGCTACAACTTGTGAAAAATAATAAAAACAAGATTGATAGTAATTTTATACGCATGCAATCCTCTCTTTTTTACAATTATATTCTGAATATTCTTTTTTACCATTTTATTTTCTAGGACTAAAGACTTAGAACAAATTCAGATTGTAGTGCGATGTTTAAAATGTCATATTTTTATACACTAGTAGTATAGAATGAGTATGGTATGAAGTGAGGTAGGGGAAGAACATATGTCTTTATGTCAGTTAGTGAGAAAAAATATAAGAACATTTGCTGCCAAAAGGATGAAGCAATTCATGTGGGTTGCTATGAGTACTATGATTTTATTTTTTATGATATCGCTCCAATTTAATGAAGTAATTGTTGGGGAATTAGGGACTACACTTTTATTTCAAATGTGTTTTTACACGCTGTTTCTTATATTCATTTTTATATGTATTTTTACTACATATAAAATAATGTTTTCTCTTCTGCAAGTGAGGAAAGAGGAAATTAAATCTTATGTAGTAGAGAATAGGAACGTACTATGTTTATTATGTCAGGAGCAATTATTCATTTATGGCGCAGCGTTTGTTTTTGGATTAGTGAATGGGATGTTATTTTTGAAATTATTTACGATTATCTTTATGAAAATAGCAGGAATACAAGGGATAAATAGCGCACCGATTACAATATATGCAATAGTAGTTGTTAGTATAATTATGATCGTTATCGTCCTATTATCGATGATGCAATGTTTTCGATTTGTTCAAAGTTTACAAGATGAAAATTCATTTTAATTCAAGGGAAAGGCATGAGAAATCATGCCTTTTCCTATTTTACACATAAAAATAATCATGTTACAGTGTAAAGACCTGACAAAGAATGGGAAGGAAAGGTTGTATAGTATGACAAATGAACAATCAATTGTAAAGGTTGAGCGGTTAACGAAGCGAATCGGTTCAAAGACACTTGTAGAAAATATTAGTTTCGAAGTTAAAAAGGGTGAAGTAGTTGGTTTGCTCGGACCAAATGGTGCTGGAAAAACGACTTTAATGAGAATGATGGTCGGCATGATTCGTATGACAGAGGGAGAAGTTTGGATTGACGGCCAATCTGTAAAACAGCAATTTGAAAGTACGGCTTCGAAAATTGGAGCAGTAATTGAGGCACCGGAATTTTATCCATTTTTGAGCGGCTATGAAAATTTAACATATTTTGGACGGATGAATGGCAATGTGACAGAAAAACGTATCGATGAAGTAGTGAAATTGTTAGGAATGGGACAAGTAATTGACCGTAAAGTAAAAGCATATTCACTCGGCATGAGACAACGTTTAGGAATTGCTCAAGCGCTTATTCACGATCCAGATGTATTGATATTAGATGAACCAACGAATGGATTAGACCCTAGTGGAATACATGAAATGAGAATGTACATAAAGAAAATTGCACATGAACAAGGAAAAGCGGTACTTGTATCTAGTCACTTACTTTCAGAAGTTGAATTAATGTGTGACAGAGTTATCATTATTCAGCACGGAGAATATGTGGCGACGCAAAATATTCAGCATAATCAAAGCGAAGAGATGGAGACAATCCGTATACGTGTAGATGATGCGAATAAAGCAGCAGAAATGTTAGACCAAGATGTTTTAATAAAAGGTAATGAACTACTTATTACTGTAAAAGATGAAGAAATCCCAAATGTTATTCGTACATTGCTTGAGAAAAATATTCAAGTGTATCGTGTATATGAAGAAAGAAAAACGTTAGAAGAGCAATTTTTAGAATTAACAGGGGGAAAAGATATTGTTTAATTTAGTGTATAACGAACTGTATAAAATATTTAAGCGAAAGCGAACGATTATTCCCTTTGCAGTTATTGCAGTATTAATAATTGGATTAGGATGGGTTACGGTAAAGTATTTAGAACCGGAAACAAAAGGATGGAAAGCCGATTATACAGAACGAACTGTAGAAATTGAGAAAAAGCTAGGCATGAAAAAAGAAGCTATTTTAGCGGAACGATCTGGGGACGAGCTTGTAAAGGAATATCAGCTTAAGATGAAGCATTTAGATACAGATACAGCACCGGCAAGCAGTTCTCCGCTTTCTTTCATGAGAGATACAGGTTTTATCGTATTTCCAATATTGCTCCCATTTATCCTCGTGTATGCAAGTACAATTTTTGCGAATGAATATAGCTGGGGAACATATAAATTTTTAACGATACGACCAGCGAGTCGATTTAAAATTTTGACAGCTAAATTTTTAGCAATTGTGATATTTGCAGCGTTATTGTTTATATTTAATATGATTTTCTCCACTTTATGTGGACTTGTTATTTATAAATTCCAACAGCCTGCATGGAGCGAGCTTATTTTCCAAGATGGAAATATTATAAAACAAAATATTTTTGTGGAAGCTAGTAAGTATTATATTTTATCGTGGTTGCCGACCATTGTGTACGCAGCGTTTGCATTTATGATTTCTGTATTAACAAGATCTAGTGGAGGCGCGATTGGTATTTCACTATTTCTTGCTTTATCAGGAAATATTGCATTATTAGCAGCAACTAGATATGATTGGGCGAAATATTTATTGCCAGCAAACACAGATTTATACAGTATTTCAAAGAATGGAAGTTTTATTGATGGAGTAACATTCCCATTTGCTTCATGTATGTTATTACTATATTTATTTGTATTTTTAAGCATTTCCTATACAGTATTTTTAAAACGCGATTTAACTTAAAAAAAGGAGCCGTTAAGTATTTCTTAACGGCTCTTTTTTATGCAAATTGTTTAAGTGCTTTTTCAGCTAACAAAGCGAAGTATTCTGCACTTATAGGTAATGCTTGCTCATCTACTGTAAAAGCTGGATGATGCCATTCATGTGTACCACTCGTTCCCATAAAAACGAATGAACCAGGTATTTCTTGTTGATAAAAAGAAAAATCTTCTCCGGCCATCGACGGGGTAGGAGAGATAATATTTAAATTCATTTTTTCAGCAACTTGAGAGGATAAGTTTGTTAAAGATGTATCGTTCTGAACAGCAGGAGGACCTGCATAAAAACGAAATTCTGTTTTTACACCTAATGCATCAGAAACCCCTTGAATAATACGTTTCATGAGAGCTGGAATCTTTTCACGTGTTTCAGTTTGGAATGTACGTACAGTTCCTTCCAGCGTTGCTTTTTCAGGAATTACGTTCCACGTATTTCCTGAATGGATGTTTGTGACACTGACGACGGCATTATGTGAAGAGCTTATATTTCGGCTTACAATTGTTTGGAGTGCCATCACGATTTGAGAGGACGCGACAATAGGGTCTACCCCAGCATCTGGTACAGCTGCATGTGTACCAACTCCGTGAATTTCAATTTCAAATCGATCGACCCCGGCCATCAGTGGACCATCTTTAATACCGATTGTACCTACTGGTAAATCAGGTTTATTATGCATACCGAAAATAGCTTGCACGCCATGTAAATGCCCGGCTTCAATTACTTTGCAAGCACCATTGCTACTTTCTTCAGCTGGTTGGAATATAAAGCGTACAGTTCCGCTAAGAGAAGATTCTTTTTCTTTTAATAAATAAGCGGCACCTATAATAGCAGCTGTATGAAAATCATGCCCACAAGCATGCATTTTACCGGGAATTTTTGAAGCGTACGGTAAATTTGTTTCTTCTTGAATAGGAAGAGGGCATCAATATCAGCACGGATTGCTATAATTGGTCCGCTATTATTCCCTGAAATTTCAGCAATAACGCCTGTTTCTAAACTAGAATTTATAATCGTAATGTTTTTCTCTTCTAACCAATTTTTTATAGTCTTCGTCGTTTCAAATTCTTCGTATGATAATTCTGGATGCTCATGTAAATTTCGACGAATAGAAATTAGCATCTCAGTTAATTGCTCTAGATTTGCTGCCACGTATAATGCCTTCTTTCTTAAATAAAGTATTTACATTAAGTATACAATAAGAAAAGAGAGGATTCTCAAATGAAAATCCTCTCTCGTTTTATGCTGCCAATTTTTTGTGTGTATGATGTTTACGATAACGTCCACGCATTGCATAGGCAATTTGCGGGATTGCAATACCGATTAAAATAAGTGATACACCGATCCATTGTGAAGATAGCACCGCTTCTTTTAAAACGAATACAGACATAATTGTTGTAACTGGTAGTTCTGCTGCACCAAGAATAGTCGCTAAGCCAGAACCGATCTTTGGAATACCGATTGTAAAGGCGATAGAAGGAATAACGATACTAAATGTTCCTAATCCTAAACCGTATTTCCAAAGTCCTTCAGAAATTGCACCGCTAAAAATAAATGTTGGCGGGAATACGATCATTACTAAAGTTAAAGCGCCAGTCATTAAGAGAACACCGCGCGGTAATGAAGGTACTTCAACAGCAACTTTTCCGCTCACGAAAATGTATGTTGCGAATGTAACAGCAGATAATAAACCTAGTATGATTCCAGTCATATCGAAATCACCTGCTGATTTCTCTAGTAAACCACTTGATAAAAATGTACCTGCAAGTAAGAAAATAACGGAAATAACCTTTTCTCTTGAAGGTAATGTTTTTGTTACGACTGCTTCAATAATAATTCCGACCCAAACGAATTGGAATAAAAGTATAATTGCAATAGATGCTGGTACAGTTTTTAATGAAGCATAATAAAAAATTCCAGTAAAACTTGCAGATGTACCTGCAACGAATAAAATTAACGCTTGTTTTAATGGAACACGATGTCTAGAAAATAGAAGAGTAATAGCAAGCAAAATAATCCAACCGAACAAATATTGGCTGCCAATTACCTCTCCAAGTGAAAATCCGTCTGCATAGGCAAGTTTAACGAAAATAGCTAAAATCCCATAACTACACGCTCCTAATAAAACTAAAAGAGAATAACGAAGCATGAAAAATTCCTCCCATCTATATGAAATTGTTCCTAACGGACATATATAACTAGAGGGAAGTATACAAAATTAAAAATGAAGGGTCAAATAAAAGAAAAGTATGACATTTTATAGAATAATAATAAAAGTATGATATTTATGCATAATCTTGAAATTAGTAATAATAAAAGTATTGTAAAATCAGCTTCGTATTGTATAAAGACAGCATTTGAAAAAAATATTTTTTAGGGAGATAGAAGGGTAGTCCATTATAGTGTGCTAATCATTTGAGAAACTATGTTACCTTTGTTATGTTAATAACAATTAGAGAAGTTTCGTAGTCCAATTGAGATTGTTCTATATAATAGAAGGAAATGAAAACGTTTTATTAGAAACTGTTTGTAAGGGGAGTTTTTCTTATTATCACGTTGTTAAAGTGAGTTCACGAATTGTTCATAGTATTTTTATGTGTTTTTGCTACAATATGTAAGGAGAGGAGTGGAATCATGCAAGATATTAGTATTTTTTTAGCGTTTGGCGCTGGATTTTTATCATTTATTTCCCCATGTTGCTTACCGCTTTATCCGGCATTTTTATCGTACATAACAGGTATGTCGGTTTCTGAGTTGAAAGAAGAAAATGCAATGCTTCGTAAAAGAAGTATGATACATACAGCGTTTTTCTTACTTGGATTTTCAATTATATTTATTGCAATTGGGTTTGGTACAAGTTTTATTGGAGGCATCTTTACAAATTATAAAGATTTAATTAGACAGTTAGGTGGTATATTTATCATCGTGTTCGGTCTTATTATTGTCGGTGTGTTTAAGCCGAAGTTTTTAATGCAAGACCGTAAATTTACGTTTAAAAATCGTCCGAGTGGCTATTTTGGATCCGTTCTAATTGGATTGGCCTTTGCTGCAGGGTGGACGCCTTGTACTGGACCTATTTTAGTGTCTGTCATTGGATTAGCAGCAACAAATCCAGAATCAGCAATGATTTATATGATAGCATACATACTTGGGTTTGCTATCCCATTTTTCGTGCTATCATTCTTTATTACGAAAATGTCTTGGATTAAAAGAAATAGTATGAAATTCATGAAAATCGGGGGATACGTTATGATTGTCATGGGTATCTTCCTATATTTTAACTGGATGACGAAAATTATCGTATATTTCTCAAGTTTATTTGGTGGTTTTACCGGTTTTTAGTATTATTCTGTGAAAATGTTGGAAATACTAACGGAAAAGCATATAATGAAAGTATATTTTGCATATAGCCACAAAAAAGGATGAGAAAATATGAACATAGTTGTTTTATCCAGTATCGTTGCTGTTTGTATGGCTGTTGGTGCGATGTTTATTCGTTTAAAAGCAGCTAAGAAACCGGCAACATTGAAAAAAATTATACTTCCACCATTTTTTATGAGCACGGGAGCGTTGATGTTTGTTTTTCCTGAATTTCGATTAACTCCAGCAGAAATGTTAGAAGCAATTGGCGTCGGTTTGTTTTTCTCTATTTTTCTTATTAAAACATCTAAATTTGAAATTAGAGGACAAGAGATTTATTTGAAGCGTTCAAAAGCATTTGTTTTTATATTAATTGGATTACTTGTCGTGCGAATTGTATTTAAAACATACTTAAGTCAGTCTCTTGATTTAGGACAACTTAGTGGCATGTTCTTCTTACTGGCGTTCGCGATGATTGTGTCATGGAGAATTGCTATGTACCGTTCCTTTACGAAATTACAGAAGGAAATGGAAAAAGAAGATGGTTTTTATAATGAAAAAGATATGAAGCTAACTTGAAAACGTTATATGTATAAAATAAAAAGGACAGCGTCAAAGGCGCTGTCCTTTTTATTGAAAATAATGTGAAGTTACTTTGCGAGTAAAGATTTATAGTTAGAATAATCAATCTCTTTTTCTTGTAGTTTTTTTACTAAAAATTTATGATCACGTTTCGGTGTAGCAATAATATATCCTTTAATAATTAAATCTTGTGTAATTTGAGAGGCTTTCTCTTGTAATGCCAGTTCTCCGATTTTGCCAGCAATTTTTGATTTAGCAACATCGCGAAATAGTTCTGGAACAGGACTTACGAGCTCTTCTAACAATTGTTTTTGTTCTTCATCCCATAAATGTCTAGTTTTATTAATATAGTGCTCTTCCCAATCTAAAATGGACATACCATCTTCTTTAGGTAATCGTTTTAGGAATTTTCTGAACATAAAGTATCCACCGATAGACATAAGTCCTAATAAAATAACAGTCCATAGCACTATGAACCAACTGAACCATCCTTCGAGCAAGCTTATCCCCCCTTAATGATTGCGGTTTTCTTTTATTCATATTATAAACAGTGATATTCATAGAAAGCAAGAACGCTTGGTCATTTTGACCAAGCGTTATCATTTAAACAAAGTATAGTTGTTCAACACATAAATTATTATTATCATCTTCTACATATTCAATGATTAATGTGCCAACTTTACGATCTTTATCTTCAGTTGTGAAAATAGAGTAAGAAGTAAAACGTGCTGTTGATAGGCCGCTTATATGTGTAGGTAAAGAAATGTAGTCGTTATCGCGGAAGAATTCCATCAGTTCAATATCTTCAAATTCTTTTCGATCAACTTGTTTGTTTGTATAGCGGCGTTGAAGTTGTTTTAAAGACTCATTCCAAGAAATTGCTTTTGTATCGTATACCATTGTTCTATCTCCTTACTGTATGTAATCATTAAGAACATACGTTCTAAACTAGTATACTCTTTTTATTAGAAAAGGGAAAGCAAAAAATAATGTAAGCTTGGATTTCCAAGCTTACATTATTGATGCGTCCGTCATAATCTCTATTTTTATTATAAGTTAGATAAGAATAAGAAACAAGATGATATATATTCCGTTGGTAGTTTTTAAAATTCTGTATATTATAGATATAATAAAATGCAAGGGAATGAGAGGAATGGCATATGTAATTTCACTCCAAGGACCGATGGCAGGCGGAAAAACAACATTGGCTAAAAGGTTAGAGAGATGTGGGCTTTCAGTTATATATGAAAATCCATATCCAATTGTAGAAAAGCGAAAACAATTAAATTTGGATATGAATTCAAAAGAAGGATTTATAATAAATCAAAAAATGTTTATGGAAGCAAAAATAAAGGAGTTTCAAAATGTGAAAGATTCAGTCGTGATTTTTGATCGCGGACCAGAAGATATTGAATTTTATACACTCTTTTATCCGAAAGTGATAGGGAAAGAGTGGGATATAGAAACAGAATTAAAAGATGAATTGTATAAATTAAGAGAATGCTGTTCGGATGCAATTTTTTATTTAGATGTTTCGAAAGAAAATTTATATGATAGAAAAAATAATGACGGGGCAAGAAATCGAAGTACATTCGAAGAACAATTTAAATTAGTAGAAACTGAAAAAGAATGGTATAAACAATTTCCTGTAACTTATGTGGACACGAATACATTAACAGTGGATGAGTTAGAAGCATATTTTATGGGCTGGTTAAAGGAGAAAGGACTATGAAAAAAATATTATTATTCGTATACCCAACATTTGCGGAGTTTGAAATAACAGTAGCAACAGCATTGCTGAAAAAGAAATATGAAATCATTACTGCGGGCTTAACAAAAGAGTTGATTATAAGTGAAACAGGCTTGCAAGTACAACCGCATATAGAATTAAGTGAAGTGGGTGTAGATGAATATGAGGGGATTATCATTCCAGGGGGAGACGCAGTACATATGAAAGACGCAGATATTCTCTTTTCAGTCATTCGCCAATTTTCTGAAAAAGAAAAATTAGTAGCTGCGATTTGTGCTGGACCGTATGCGTTAGCAAGAGCAGGTTTATTTAAAGGGATTTCTTATACAGCGACTATAGATTATCAAAAGTTAGATTGTTTTCCAGTAGAAAATTTTGTGTATGAAGAAGTTGTGCGACACTCAAATATTATTACAGCACAGGGGCATGCATTTGTACCATTCGGAATAGCAGTTGCCTCTTATTTTGGAGTAGCGAACGAACATAATATAAATTTTTACGGTGGTAAGGGCAATATGATGATGGAGAAACTTTTACATGAGAATGTGTAAAAGCTAGCATTTGCTAGCTTTTTTCTTTTTGACATCGATAAATGGCTAACGTTTTCGGGTCGCGCCATATACCGTTATGAAGTGACAATTCATTTTCTACTTCTTTTTTTAGCCATTCCTTCATTTCGGCGTGAAGATATGTATTATCAGGTATATTTAGCGATGGAAACATGCTAGAAATATAGTTTACAATCGGAGTAGCATGATGAAAAACGAGAGCATTATGAATAACTGCTTCTTCAACAGTTGGAAAAACAGATTGTAATATTTCTTTACCATTTTCTAAACAAAATGGAGTGACTGAAGATGTTGTTTTCGGTAAATCAAATGCGTCTAACATGCGGTTACACATTTCAACTATACGAGGTAATGTAACGTCAGAATTTGTTGTAGCTAAAAGTGAGCCTCCGGGACGAATTACTTTATGGAATCCTTGAACTGTTTTTTCGACATCTTTCATGTGATATAACATATGTCTTGCGATGACCCAGTCATAGCGATTAGCTTCAAAAGGAAGTTTACCAGCATCACCTAGTCTCCATTCAATTATGCTATTCTTTATTGCGGCTTCAGAAAGCATCGTTTTCGATTGATCAAAACCGGTTAGTTGGCCTTTATGACCGTTAGTTTGTAAAAGGGAAAGAAAATTTCCATTAGCACACCCAACCTCTAATATTTTTTCTTCTCCTTGAAGTTGTAAATGTTCCATGACGAGTTCATCTAAATTTACTTGTTTTTCTTCGTAATGTTTATGCGTATCGATACGTGTCTGTAAATGGTTGCTTACGTTATATTGGCGTTTTACATCATTCATTTTTTCGCATTCCACCTTCGTGCAAAATTGCTGAATCGCGTGTGTTAATACGTCGGTTTTCCTTAAAACTTCGTAATGGAGTGCAGCTTCAAACCTTTCAAGTAATTTTTCTTCAATTCGAAAATGAATATCTTTTCGTTTTGCCAATGAAATCTCGCCCCTTTGCATCTGTTAGTGAGACTATAGCAAGCCTGAAAAATTCGTGTAAATAATTTGTGTACACAAATGGAGGGGATGAAAAAATTGTTCGAATGTGAGTTTAAACTATTGACGATTTAACCGTTTTCATATATTCTTAAATTAAGAAATATTCAAATAATTAAAAGAAATGAGAGAGTCACATGCTTCTTCAAGGAACACATCGAATTGGTCGTATGGCCATGTTGTTGGCACTTGCGGATGAGAATGAAAGCCCTGTATTATCTATTCCAAAAGGTTGGAAGTATTGTACGGGGAAAGTGGGTTCGATGAATTCGCAAAAAGTTGTAGCAGCAATGGAAACAGCGGCTAAGAGCACCCAAGTTATTGAAACAGATGTTTACAGAGAAACACATGCACTTTATCATGCAATTATGGAAGCTTTGTACGGAGTGACGAGAGGTCAAATTCAGTTAGCAGACGTTCTTCGTACAGTAGGACTTCGCTTTGCGATTGTGCGCGGTAGACCATACGACGGAAAAAAAGAAGGCGAATGGGTTGCTGTTGCATTATATGGAACGATTGGTGCACCTGTAAAAGGATCTGAGCATGAGGCGATTGGTTTAGGAATTAATCACATATGATTTGCCCATAGTCTATTAGTTAGAAGGGGGCCTTACTTTTTTAGGACAGAAGTCTGTCTTAAAAAGATAAGGTCCCCTTTTGCCTTTTTAAGGAGGAAAAAGAATGATTACGTTAACAGGACACACATTGACAATTGAAGAAATGAAGAGGTTGTTACTTGAAGGGGAAGGTGTAACAGCTTGTCCAAATAGTATGCAAAAGGTGGCGGAGTGCCGCGAAGTTGTTGAGAAAATTGTAGAGGACGGAAAAGTCGTTTACGGTATTACAACTGGATTTGGAAAGTTCAGTGATGTGCTTATTCAAAAAGATGATGTAAAGGCACTTCAACACAATTTAATTCAGTCACATGCATGCGGTATAGGTGATCCATTCCCTGAAGAAGTATCACGCGGTATGTTAATTTTAAGAGCGAACACGATGCTTAAAGGAGTATCTGGTGTTAGACCGCTTGTTGTAAATATGCTTCTTGAGTTTGTAAATCGTAAAATTCATCCAGTCGTTCCGCAACAAGGGTCACTTGGTGCGAGTGGCGATTTAGCACCTTTATCTCATCTTGCGCTTGTATTATTAGGCGAAGGTGAAGTGTTCTATAAGGGGAAACGAGTTCATGCGATGGTTGCTCTTACAGAAGAAGGTCTTGAACCGATTGAACTTGAAGCGAAAGAAGGGCTGGCATTAATCAATGGTACGCAGGCGATGACAGCGCAAGGAGTTCTTTCTTATATAGAAGCAGAAGCAATGGCGTATCAAGCTGAATTCATTGCTTCGATGACAATTGAAGGATTACAAGGCATTATTGATGCATTTGATGAAAATGTTCATAAAGCACGTGGTTATAAAGAGCAAGTGGAAGTAGCGAGCAGAATTCGTGACATCCTTCATGATAGTAAATTAACAACAAAACAAGGAGAACTACGTGTACAGGATGCATATTCACTTCGTTGTATCCCGCAAGTACACGGTGCTTCTTGGCAAGTTTTAAATTATGTGAAAGAAAAATTAGAAATTGAAATGAATGCAGCAACGGACAATCCACTAATCTTTGATGGTGGGGAAAAAGTAATTTCGGGTGGGAATTTCCATGGTCAACCGATTGCGTTTGCGATGGACTTCTTAAAGGTAGGAATGGCGGAACTTGCAAATATTTCAGAGCGTCGTATTGAGCGTTTAGTAAATCCGCAATTAAATGATTTACCTCCATTTTTAAGTCCAGAACCAGGACTTCAGTCTGGTGCAATGATTATGCAATACGCTGCAGCGTCACTTGTTTCTGAAAATAAAACGTTAGCACATCCAGCGAGTGTTGATTCAATCCCGTCGTCAGCTAACCAAGAGGATCACGTAAGTATGGGAACAATCGCTTCACGCCATGCACATCAAATTATTCAAAATGTAAGACGTGTTCTTTCAATTGAGATGATTTGCGCGATGCAAGCAGCAGAATATCGCGGTATTGAAAACATGAGTACAGTGACGAAGAGCTTCTACCATCAAGGTCGTCAACAAGTACCTTCTATTACAAATGATCGCATATTCTCAACGGATATTGAAAATATTACGCACTGGTTAAAAACGAATTATTCGATAAAAGAAAGATTAGATGTAAACGCAACACTATAAAATGAGAAAAGGGAGAGATTGAAATGGAAAAAGTTAAACAAACAATTCGCGCGCCAAGAGGTACAGAGCTACAAACGAAAGGGTGGGTTCAAGAAGCTGCACTTCGTATGTTAATGAACAATTTAGATCCTGAAGTTGCTGAAAAACCAGAAGAATTAGTTGTATATGGCGGAATTGGCCGTGCAGCTCGTAACTGGGAAAGCTACCATGCGATTGTAGATTCATTAAAAACGTTAGAAAGCGATGAAACATTACTTGTTCAATCAGGAAAACCAGTTGCAATCTTTAAATCGCATGAAGATGCACCTCGCGTTCTTTTAGCGAACTCAAACTTAGTACCGAAGTGGGCGAACTGGGATCATTTCCGTGAACTAGAGAAAAAAGGTCTTATGATGTACGGACAAATGACAGCAGGTAGCTGGATTTACATTGGAACACAAGGTATTTTACAAGGAACATATGAAACGTTTGGCGAAGCGGCACGTCAACATTTCGATGGTTCATTAAAAGGTACATTAACACTTACTGCTGGCTTAGGTGGTATGGGTGGTGCACAACCTCTTGCTGTAACGATGAACGGCGGTGTTGTCATTGCTATTGATGTTGATAAGCGCAGCATCGATCGTCGTATTGAAAAGAGATATTGTGATATGTATACAGAATCATTAGAAGAAGCATTAACGGTTGCGAACGAGTATAAAGAGAAGAAAGAACCAATTTCAATTGGTTTATTAGGAAATGCGGCAGAGATTTTACCAGAACTAGTGAAGCGCAATATTACGCCAGATTTAGTTACGGATCAAACATCTGCTCATGATCCATTAAACGGTTATATTCCAGTAGGTTACACATTAGAAGAAGCAGCGAAACTTCGTGAAGAAGATCCAGAACGTTACGTACAATTATCAAAAGAAAGTATGACAAAACATGTAGAAGCAATGCTTGCTATGCAAGAAAAAGGCGCAATTACATTTGATTACGGAAATAACATTCGCCAAGTTGCTTTCGATGAAGGTTTGAAAAATGCATTCGATTTCCCAGGATTCGTTCCAGCATTTATCCGTCCATTATTCTGCGAAGGTAAAGGACCATTCCGCTGGGTAGCACTTTCTGGTGATCCAGAAGATATTTATAAAACAGACGAAGTAATATTACGTGAGTTTGCGGATAATGAGCATTTATGTAACTGGATTCGTATGGCTCGTCAGCAAGTTGAGTTCCAAGGTCTTCCATCTCGTATTTGTTGGTTAGGTTACGGTGAGCGCGCGAAATTTGGTCGCATTATTAATGAAATGGTGGCAAATGGTGAATTATCAGCACCAATCGTTATCGGTCGTGATCATTTAGATTGCGGATCAGTAGCATCTCCAAACCGTGAAACAGAAGCGATGAAAGACGGTAGTGATGCAGTAGCCGATTGGCCAATTTTAAATGCATTAATTAACAGTGTAAACGGTGCGAGCTGGGTGTCTGTTCACCACGGCGGTGGCGTTGGTATGGGTTATTCACTTCATGCTGGAATGGTTATCGTTGCAGATGGAACAGAAGCAGCAGCAAAACGTATTGAGCGCGTATTAACTTCTGATCCTGGTATGGGTGTTGTTCGTCACGTTGATGCAGGATATGACTTAGCTGTGGAAACTGCGAAAGAAAAAGGCGTTAACATTCCGATGATGAAATAAGGAGGAGAAAACATGCTGGACACTTTACTAATAAATATCGGTCAATTACTAACAATGGATCAAGAAGATGGCTTGTTAAGACGGGAAGCGATGAACACGCTTCCTGTTATCGAAAACGGTGCGGTTGGAATTGAAAATGGCGTAATTACTTTCGTTGGAACAGCGGAAGAAGCGAAAGGATTACAAGCGAAAGAAGTTATTGATTGCGGAGGGAAAATGGTTTCTCCTGGTCTTGTTGATCCGCATACTCACCTTGTATTTGGTGGATCTCGTGAAAATGAAATCGCACTAAAATTACAAGGAGTTCCGTACTTAGAAATTTTAGAACAAGGCGGAGGTATTCTTTCAACTGTAAATGCAACGAAACAGGCATCGAGAGAAGAACTTGTTCAAAAAGCGAAATTCCATTTAGACCGTATGTTATCTTTCGGAGTTACAACTGTAGAAGCGAAGAGTGGTTATGGATTAGATGATGAGACGGAATGGAAACAATTAGAGGCAACTGCACAATTACAAAAAGAGCATCCAATCGATTTAGTTTCCACATTTTTAGGTGCTCATGCAGTTCCGAAAGAGTATAAAGGTAGATCGAAAGAATTTTTACAATGGATGTTAGACCTACTACCAGAAATGAAAGAGAAGCAATTAGCTGAATTCGTTGATATTTTCTGCGAAACAGGTGTGTTCTCTGTCGAAGAATCAAAAGAGTTTTTATTAAAAGCGAAAGAGCTTGGCTTTGATGTGAAAATTCATGCAGATGAAATTGACCCTCTTGGTGGTGCAGAAGCAGCGGCTGAAATTGGTGCAGCATCAGCGGACCATTTAGTGGGCGCTTCTGATAAAGGAATTGAAATGCTTGCAAACTCTAATACAGTAGCTACTTTATTACCAGGAACAACTTTCTATTTAAATAAAGAAAGCTTTGCTCGTGGACGTAAAATGATCGATGAAGGTGTTGCAGTTGCTTTGGCTACAGACTTTAACCCAGGTAGTTGTCCAACTGAGAACATTCAGCTTATTATGAGCATTGCAATGCTCAAGCTGAAAATGACACCAGAAGAAGTTTGGAATGCCGTAACAGTTAATTCTTCTTACGCAATTAATCGAGGTGATGTAGCTGGAAAGATTAGAGTTGGTCGCAAGGCAGATTTAGTTTTATGGGATGCTTACAATTATGCTTACGTACCGTATCATTACGGCGTGAGTCATGTAAATACAGTATGGAAGAATGGTAATATCGCATATACAAGAGGTGAACAATCGTGGAGCACGGCCACTATTTAAAGAAAAATGCAAAGTTTATCGATCGTGAAGTGACGAAATGGAGTGAGATGATTAAAGATTGGGAGGAAGGCTTGGAAATATTCGGTGCTGCCTTAATTGGAGCACCCCTTTCTAAACCATCTATTAGTCATTCAGGAGCAAGTTTTGCGCCAAAAACAATTCGTGCAATGTTAGATGCATATAGCACGTACGCAATTACAGAAGAACATGATATGAAAGAAAGTGTCTTATATGATTGCGGCGATATTACGATGCATGTGACTGATATAAAAGAAAGTCATAAGCGCATTGCGAAAACAGTTGGTCATGTAACGAAAGTAAATCCGAACATGATACCAATCGTTCTTGGTGGTGACCATTCGATTAGTTTTCCAAGTATAACAGGGTTTGCAAATAGTAAAGGGAAGGTCGGTGTTATTCAATTTGATGCCCATCATGATTTACGTAATTTAGATGATGGTGGCCCATCAAATGGTACACCGTTCCGTAGTTTGCTAGAAAATGATGTCATTAAAGGAAAACAACTCGTTCAAATCGGAATTCGTAATTTTTCAAATGCACGAGCGTACCATGAATATGCAAAAAAACATGGCGTGACAGTGTATACAATGAAAGATGTACGAGAGCGACAAATCAAAGATATCATCACAGAAAGTATTGAAGTATTAAGAAAGCAAGGCGTGACTTCTATTTACATTTCTCTTGATATGGATGTACTAGATCAAGCATTTGCACCAGGTTGTCCAGCAATTGGTCCTGGCGGTATGGATAGTACGACTTTACTTGATGCGATTGAATTTCTTGGTAAAGAACCGCTTGTTCAAGGGATGGATATAGTAGAAATTGATCCAACCCTTGATTTCAGAGATATGACGAGTCGAGTAGCTGCGCAAGTGATTATGAGTTTTCTTTTAGCGAGAGAGACAGTCCGTAAGCAGGTTAGTATATAGGCGTGAAATTAATAGGGAATGTTTAACGATTCAGTATGAAAAACACATTACTACTTATATGTAGTAATGTGTTTTTATGTAAAAAGAGAAGGTGAAATTAGAATGTATATATGTGTGGAAAAAGGTAATAAGATTGTGGGTTGTTAGTGATATTTTACGAATTTATTTTCTTAGTTCGAAAGGATTGACATTAAAAATAATTTTATGATAAAATAAAAATTTTGCTAAAAAATTGATTGTGTGTTAAGATTGAGAAGGTTACCATATATGGAGGTGGATTATTTGTTTCAAATTGGCGATAACATTGTTTATCCAATGCAGGGAGCAGGTATAATTAAAGCCATAGAAGAGAAGGAAATCACAGGAGAAAAACAACAATATTATGTTATAAAAATGTCGGGTAGTAATATGGAAGTAATGATTCCGGCAGGGAGAATATTGAGCTCAAATATACGACCAGTCACGGATATAACGGCAATAGCACACATATTGGATATTTTTCAACATGGAGAATCTGATAGATTACTTACGTGGAAACAAAGGTATAAATTGAACACTGATAAAATAAAGACGGGTAAAATACAAGAAGGTGCTGAAGTTGTACGTGATTTATTACGTATGCAGAAAGAAAAAGCACTTAATGCAAGCGAAAAGAAAATGTTAGATAACGCACACGAATTTTTGATTAGTGAACTGGGATTAATTGAAGGTATCACGGAAAGTCAAATAAAAAGCTTTTGTTAAGATTCATTACAAATAATGTATTAGATCCCAAAAAAGGTTTTGAATTTTTTGGGAACATAATTATAGAGAATTAATCATTTCAAAGACATTCAATTCTTTCAAACCACTTTTAGAGCATTAACCTCTTTTGTTATTACTACAATCAAATCCATTTTTATTTTTTAAATTCTTTACGAATATTCGAAGTTTAATTAAACACTTCGATAGAATAGTTACTTGATTTTTGCAATCCTGATTCACACTGGCACGGACGAGGAGCCGTAAGGATGAAAGAGAGGTAGGGCTTTCATTGTTTTAGGTTTATAAGTTATTATTTTTAGAAGAATACTGAACCACTCTCACTTCTACTGCTAAGGAATTTTTTATATGTGAAGAGATAATAATTGTTTATATTCTTTATATTAAAGAGATAAATGAATTGTTAGCCATATACGGTCAACTAAAAAGGAGTGTCATATAGTCGAATTATCGACTATATGACAGCTCCTTTTTTCATGGGGATTAGGAACGGATAAATAGAAAAAATACTTTCAACTATGTAGGAGTCTTTTATTCGTTCCTAAAATTTTTGTTTGTATAATAAAAAACAAATGAATGATTGAAACCTCGTAACTGTAAGTTTGAATATAGTACAGTGGAAATCGTTTTTTTTAGTAAATAGTTTGAAAAACAATTACCAATATATTCTATAGTAATAAAACTAGAAGAAAAGAAAACATCCACTTAACAAGTATTTTTCTCATCCACTTACTGAATATAAAAATAGACAGTAAGAGTCTTGAATACCAGAACCCTTAAAGTTAAAAAACAGTTAGTTTTATTATGCGAATATTTCTACATAAGAGCGTATAAATTGACGTTACTATCTAAAAGTAAGTATGATGCGATTATAGTAAGAATTTTTTAGGGGGAAGAAAAATGACAAGTTCAAATAATAAAGCAGCAAGTATTTATGAAGGAACAAATATAAACGCTTGGGGATCTTTTGAAAATATTGAAGAAACGAAGTTATTTGACCCGATTCAAATTGGATCTTGGTCTCTTCGTAATCGCATAGCAATGGCACCGATGACGAGATGTTTCGCGAATCATGAAACGGGAGTCGTTGGTACTGATGTAGTCGAGTACTATAGAAAGCGTGCAGCTGATGAAGTTGGATTAATTATTACAGAGGGAATCGTCATTAGCCCAAGAGCAAAAGGGAATCCGGGAGTGCCAGGAATTTATACGCAAGAACAAATCGATTCGTGGAAGCCTGTTACAGAGGCAGTACATAAAGAAGGCGGAACGATTATTGCTCAAATATGGCATGTTGGACGTATGAGTCATCACGAAATAATTGGTGGGCAAATGCCACAAGCACCGTCTGCTATCGCTGCAGAGGGAAATGTTCCACGTTTTCGTAAACCGTTTGATACGCCAGAAGCAATGACGTTAGAAGAAATACAAGAAGTGATCGGTCAATACGCACAAGCCGCGAAAAACGCGATCGAAGCTGGATTTGATGGAGTAGAAATACACGGTGCACACGGATATTTAATCGATCAATTTACTTATGAGTTTGCGAATAAGCGTACTGATAAATACGGCGGAGACTTAAAGGAAAGGTTAACGTTTATGAAAGAAGTAACGGAGGCTGTAATAGAAGCTGTTGGAGCTAATAAAACACTTCTTCGCTTCTCTGCTTTCAAAGGTGATAATCCTACTTATATGTGGGAAAACCCTGAGCTTGCAATTGAAACGTTTGTAACTATGTTCAAAGAAGTTGGATTAACGATGATTCACCCTTCAACGATGAATTATACGGCAGTTATTGCTGACGGAAAAAACTTTCATCAATTAGTAAGAAAATATTGGGATGGTACGATCGTAGGAGTAGGGAATTTAAATCCGAAAGAGGCTGAAGAAGCGTTGCAAGAAGGAACAATTGATGTAGTGGCATTCGGAAGACCTTTAATAGCTAATCCAGATTTTGTTCATCGAATTAAAAATGCTGAAAGTTTAGTTGAATATGATGCGAAAGAGCATCTTGCTACTTTAATTTGAATAAAGATAAAAGGAGAACACATTAGGTGTTCTCCTTTTATTATGGATTTTCATAGGAGGAAGCGGGATGAGTGAAACGCTACTCGTTATTATTAGTGTATTGCTCTTATTGATGTTACTATTAATTATTTTTTTTATTATTACATTTTTTATTAAAAAACGGACGCATCATTCTATATTAAAGTTACATCCATACTTAGGAAGGATGCGTTATTTACTTGAAAAGATAGGGCCGGAATTTAGGCAATATTGGTTTGATCATGATACGGATGGAAAGCCCTTTTCACGTTATGATTTTCAAAGTGTAATGTTTCTAGCAAAATACCGTTCAGAAATACTCGGTTTTGGATCAAAACGAGATTTTGATGCATCTGGATATTATATCGCTAATACATTATTTCCGAAATTAACAGATGAATTAAGTGTGAATGTAACGAAAGAACGTGAAGGGAAAAAGTATGTGATTCATAAAGAAGGGTTATTTTCACGAAGAGAAAAATTGACAGCGGATACAACGAATCTTTGGTTATACGAAGAAGACGATGCAATTATCGTCGGTGACAACCGCAAATATCCGTGGAAACTGTATGGCATGTTTGGCGCATCAGCAACTTCTTACGGTGCGATTGGCGAAAATTATATTTTAGCGAGCGGGTTTGGTGCGAAGATGGCTGGCGGATCGTGGATTAATACTGGCGAAGGTGGCGTTATTCCAGAACATTTACATACAGGTGCAAATATCGTTGCGCAAATTGGTCCAGGATTATTTGGATATCGTGACGAGGATGGTAATTTTTCAATGGAGAAATTTATGGAGAAAGCAAAAGAAAGCAATATTAAAGCATTCGAATTGAAATTTGGGCAAGGTGCGAAAATACGTGGTGGTCATCTAGAGGGACAAAAAGTAAATGAGAAAATTGCTTCTGTTCGGAATGTGCGAGAAGGAGAAACGATTAATTCACCGAATCGATTTCCATTTTTAAAGAATGCAGTAGATACACTTTATTTTATTCAACGTTTGCAAGAAAACGGCGGTAAACCAGTTGGGATGAAGATTGTAATTGGACAGCAAGAGCCGTTGGAAGATTTATTCAAATCGATGAAAGAGTTAAACATCTATCCAGATTTCATTACAGTTGATGGTTCAGAAGGTGGATCAGGTGCAACGTATAAATCGATGGCAGATAGTATGGGGATGCCGCTTATTCCAGCGTTACTGACATGTATTGATACAGCGAATCATTATGATGTTCGGGACAAATTCAAAGTTTTTGCCTCGGGGAAATTAATTACACCAGATAAAGTGGCAATTGCTTTAGCTATTGGCGCAGATGCTGTAAATTCAGCCCGCGGTTTTATGATGGCAAGTGGCTGCATAATGGCGCTTCAATGTAATTCTGGGCAATGTCCGTCTGGTGTGGCGACGACGAATCCTCATTATCAAAAAGCGTTAGATCCGTATGAGAAGAAGTGGCGGGTCATGAACTATATAATAAGTATGAGATATAGTTTGTTTTCACTTGCGGCAGCAGCGGGAGTAAAGAGTCCGCGTCATTTAACGAGAGAGCATATTGTGTTTAAAGATGAGATGGGAAGAGTAGTTCCTCTTTCGGAATTGTTTCCTATAGTAAATCAAACCTAAAAGTATATTTAATATGTAAGATTTTTCAGAGGAATAATCATATCGTTTGGAAAAATTAGGAGTATAATAGGGGAGTATTTTTAAAAATGACTATTTTTAGGGAGAGATTCACTTGCAGCAAGGTTCATACAGTATTACAATTTTTTTACTCGTCATAGGGCTCGTTATATTTAGGCGCATGCGTTCTATGAATCGCCCAATTAAAAATAAAGGAAGACGACTACTATTGCCATTATTCTTTTTATTACCAGGTTTTTCTTTATATGCTACACCGATACAACTTGCTGTTTGGCAAATTGGTATAGCTGCTGGAATTGGACTGTTATTATCAATCCCACTTATTATTTTAAGTGAATATGAAATCAGAGAAGATGGTCATATTTATGCAAAAAAAAGTATCGCTTTTATTGCTACATTTTTAGTTATCGTTCTTTTACGTGCTTATTTTAGAAGACATTTGCAAGGTTTAGATCCAAAGTCAATCGGCATTCTTTTTTACACTCTTGCAGTTTGTTATATAGTACCTTGGCGCATTGGTTGCTATATGAAATTTCGTAAAGTATATGTAGAGAAAGAGAAAATTGTAATGCCAATAAGTTAAAAGTCATACATTCGTATGGCTTTTTTCTTTTAAAATTTGTCTGATAAGTGAATGAGAATAAGGTGTGAAAAAAACGGTATTTTATTTTTTGAATATTATTACTTTAATTTATTTTGAAAGCCGGGTAATCCACTAGGATAAAGGCGTTTATAAAGGTTTTCACATGTAGTGAAAAGGGTTTGTTCACTTGAAAGAACAAAAAATGTTTGTTAAGGTAGGGAACCATAAGCGAAAACAAGAAAATAGAAAAAGTCATTTTTCGAAATTTTGAATGGCTTATGTAACTAAGGGAGAGATTTGGTGAAGATTGAGATTATGGTTTCGCTTGCTATTTATATGGCAGGTATGTTGTATATCGGTTATTGGTCTTATAAGAAGACGTCCGATTTATCAGATTATATGTTAGGCGGAAGGGGACTCGGTCCAGCAGTTACAGCTTTATCAGCTGGTGCTTCTGACATGAGTGGCTGGATGCTAATGGGATTACCTGGTGCGATGTATGCAACAGGATTATCAAGTGTATGGATTGCGATAGGTTTATTAATAGGTGCTTATGCAAACTATTTAATTCTTGCCCCGCGTTTGCGAACGTATACAGAAGTGGCAAATGATTCAATTACGATTCCGGATTTTTTAGAAAATCGGTTTAAAGATCGTACGAAAATACTTCGTTTTGTCTCCGCTATCGTCATTTTAATATTTTTCACATTTTATGCGTCGGCTGGTTTAGTTTCAGGTGGACGTTTGTTTGAAAATTCTTTCAACCTTGATTATAAAATTGGTTTATTTGTAACTGTCGGTGTCGTTGTTGCTTATACACTATTCGGTGGATTTTTAGCAGTAAGTTGGACCGACTTTGTGCAAGGTTGTATTATGTTTATTGCTCTTGTATTAGTGCCAATTGTAGCTTTTACAGATGTCGGTGGTGTAACAGAAACATTCAATACGATTAACCAAGTTGATGCATCGCATTTAGATATGTTTAAAGGTACTACAATTCTTGGTATTATTTCATTTTTAGCATGGGGTCTTGGGTATTTTGGTCAACCGCATATTATTGTTCGCTTTATGGCAATTACCTCTGTTAAAGATTTAAAAACTTCTCGTAGAATCGGTATCGGTTGGATGACGATTTCAATTATAGGTGCAATGCTTACTGGTCTAATTGGTATTGCTTATTATGCTAAAAATAATGCGACGTTACAAGACCCAGAAATGGTCTTTGTAACATTCTCAAACATTTTATTCCATCCGTACATTACTGGGTTTTTATTATCAGCTATTTTGGCTTCGATTATGAGTAGTATTTCCTCGCAATTACTCGTTATTTCAAGTGCTGTAACGGAAGATTTCTATAAAACATTCTTCCGTCGTAACGCAAGTGACAAAGAACTTGTATTTATCGGTAGACTGTCAGTGTTAGTAGTAGCTATGATTGCAGTTGTTTTAGCGTATCATCCAAGTGATACAATTTTAACACTTGTCGGTTATGCTTGGGCAGGCTTTGGTTCAGCATTCGGACCCGCTATTTTATTAAGTTTATATTGGAAGAGAACGAACAAATGGGGCGTTCTTGCCGGTATGATTGTAGGTGCAGCAGTTGTTATTACTTGGGTGCAAATTCCAAGTTTAAAAGCGACTATGTATGAAATGGTACCTGGATTCTTCTGTAGTTTATTAGCTGTAATTGTTGTAAGTTTATTAACGAAAGAACCAGTGAAAGCAATTCATCGTGAATTTAATGAGATGGAAGCAGTGCTGGAAGAAGAAACGAAATAATTAGCGAATAGAGTAAACGATAACTGACGTTTACTCTATTTTCATTTCAAATGAAAATAAGGAATTATTGACAATAAAAAATAAGTAACTTATAATAAATCTCGAATTCAAGATAATTTACATTTTAAGTAATGATTTCTTAATGATGTTAGATGGAAAAAATTTTTTGGGTAATTATCTCGAATTCGAGATAATTTTAAAAAGATAGAGAATGATATGTAATTTCGTGTATTTTATCTCGAATTCAAGATAAAATCATAACGATGGATTTTACTTTGCAGTATGGACAAAATGAATAATGAATTTTAATGTATAAAAGTTTTTAAAATGAAATAAAAAGGGGCGGAGAAAATGGAAAAGAAAACAATGGGAATTCATCACATTACAGCAATCGTAGGACACCCACAAGAAAATGTAGACTTTTATGCTGGTATATTAGGGTTACGTTTAGTGAAACAAACAGTGAATTTTGATGATCCAGGCACGTACCATCTTTATTTTGGTAATGAAGGAGGAAAGCCTGGAACAATCATTACGTTTTTCCCATGGGCAGGTGCTCGTCAAGGTATTATTGGGGACGGTCAAGTTGGCATTACGTCTTATGTCGTACCAAAAGGTGCAATGGAGTTTTGGGAAAATAGATTAGAAAAATTCGATATTTCGTATACAAAAATGACTCGATTTGGAGAGCAGTATTTAGAATTTGATGATCTACATGGTTTGCATATAGAATTAGTAGAAAGAGAAGAAGGCGTATTAAATAATTGGACTTTTGGAGAAGTTACGCCAGAAGTAGCAATTAAAGGATTTGGCGGTGCTGTTCTTTTATCTGCACAACCTCAAAAAACAGCTGAATTGTTAGAGCATGTTATGGGTCTTGAGAAAATGGGAGAAGAAGGTGAATTCGTTCGATTCCGTTCTTCTGCTGATATTGGGAATATTATCGACTTGAGGCTATCGACAATCGGGCGTGGCCAAATGGGTATTGGTACAGTCCATCATATTGCTTGGAGAGCGGGTGATGATGATGATCAACTAGACTGGAAAGAGCATGTGTCTCGTTTTGGATATCACGTAACTCCTGTACAAGATCGAAATTATTTTAACGCAATTTATTTTAGAGAACACGGCGAAATTTTATTTGAAATTGCAACAGACCCTCCTGGTTTCGCTCATGACGAATCGTTAGAGACGATGGGTGAGGAATTAAAGTTACCGGAGCAATATGAACCACATAGAAAACAAATTGAACAAACACTTTTACCATTTGAAGTGAGAAATTTAGACGAAAAGTGATTGAAAGGGGAAGAGGATTATGATGAAACATGTGTTTCAAAAAGGAAAAGATACGTCAAAACCAGTGTTGTTATTACTTCATGGTACAGGTGGTAATGAATTAGATTTATTACCACTTGCAGAAATAATTGATCCGGAAGCATCTGTATTAAGTGTTAGAGGAAATGTATTAGAAAATGGCATGCCACGTTTCTTCCGTAGATTGGCAGAAGGTATTTTTGATGAAGAGGACTTGATTTTCCGTACGAAGGAATTAAACGAGTTTTTAGATGAAGCTGCAAAAACATATGAATTTGATAGAAATAACATTGTAGCTATCGGTTATTCAAATGGAGCAAACATTGCTGCAAGCTTATTATTCCATTACGTTAATGCATTAAAAGGCGCTGTGCTCCATCACCCAATGGTGCCTAGAAGAGGAACACAATTGCCTAATTTAGCAGGGAAATCCGTATTTATTGCTGCTGGGACAAATGACCCAATTTGTTCATCAGCAGAGTCTGAGGAATTGAAGGTAATATTAGAAAATGCAAACGCTACTGTAACAATGCATTGGGAAAATAGAGGACATCAATTAACAATGGGCGAAGTAGAAAAAGCAAAAGAATGGTATGACAAAGCATTTTAAAAAAGAAGCATCTGCTAACAACTAGCAGATGCTTCTTTTATTATTTACGACTGGATTGCAAGGTGAGATGAAGAAAGCGGTAGTTGAATATCAACAATTGTACCTTTATTTAATTCGCTTGAAATGTGTAATTTACCATGATGTTCTTCAATTATTTTGTAACACATCATTAATCCTAGTCCAGTTCCCTTTTCTTTTAAACTATAAAATGGTTCGCCTAAACGAGAGATACGATCTTCTGGGATACCACAACCTTCATCGATAATACGTATTAAGATGAAGGTATCCTCAAATGGCTTTGTTTGGATGTAAATATTTCCGCCATTTGGCATTGCTTCTATCGCATTTTTTAATATATTTATAAAAACTTGTTTTAACTGGTTACCATCACATTGAATATCATGTTTGTAATCAAAATGATCCATAATGATGTGAACACTATGCATAATAGCAGTTGGTAAAATAAATGTAACTACCTCTTCAATTAAAGTTTGTATGTTACAAGTTTGGATAGATAATACTTGTGGTTTAGACATCGCCATAAATTGACTTGTGATAGATTCCATTTGTGAAATTTCACTTAACATAACATCGATATACCATTTCTGCTCTTCATTTATTTCAGGGAGTAGCAATGTTAGAAAACCTTTTAGAGAAGTGAGTGGATTTCGAATTTCATGGGCGATTCCAGCTGTCAGTTGTCCGACTACTGCGAGCTTTTCTGATTTTCGTAATAACTTTTCCGTTTCTTTTAGCTCGGTAACGTCTCTTCCCATGACGATAAGACCTTTTCGCGAGCCGTCAGGATGATAAAGTGGAACTTTCGATATACTTAAGATTAGGTCGAAATCATCTCTATGTATAATAAATTCCTCACCATGAAGAATTTGTCTTTGTTGCCATGCTAGTTCGTCGACTTCTTCACAATGTAAAAAAGCTTCTCGGTACGCTTCATTATATTGAATGAGTTCACTATCTTTTTT
The DNA here is from genome assembly GCF_038005545.1 of Bacillus sp. FSL M8-0063. Lineage (NCBI taxonomy): Bacteria > Bacillati > Bacillota > Bacilli > Caryophanales > Bacillaceae > Bacillus > Bacillus sp. FSL M8-0063. The sequence goes on along the minus strand of NZ_JBBOTJ010000001.1, from coordinate 3,138,122 downwards.
TCCGTGGTAAGGTACATGATGGAAATTAAAGCAAGAAAGTGCGTAGTCATTTGCCTCAAGCCAGCGCCCCTCATGATCCTTAAATATAACAAACGCAGGCATGGAGTTCACTAATGTACGTAACCTCTTCTCACTTTCTTTTAGCATATTCTCAATTCTTTCTGATTTCTCAAGAGGTTTCATAATGGCATATACGCCAGTTAGACGATTTTGGACAAAAATAGGAACTAGTTTTGTCACGACGTCTAATAAGAATCCATTTTTATGATAAATAGATAAAATATACTCTTGTTGATTATCTGCTCCAGTATTCTTTATATTTTGTAATACTTGCTCAGAAATATGAGCTTCTAAAATAGAGGTAATATTTTTCTGTTCTAATTCTAAAGAATTGTAACCTAATATTTTTTCGGCAGAAGGATTTATATGTAGAATAACTCCCTCTAAATTTAATGAAATAATACTATCAGGATTGTGTTTGAACAGAGATGCGTACATTTCTGTTAATGAACGATCTTGTATATGGTTTCGCAAACGTCTAGAAATGTTCGGATGACGTTTTCTTTGAGTTGATGAATATTTTTTACGACTCATAATAGTTCCTCCGTACAAATAGCATCTAAAAAGATTTGTCTATCCATAACTATAATATAGATGTAATGTGTATTTCTATAAAAAATGGAAGTTATATAATAAATTTTGTTTTCTTTATTTTGGAAAAGTGAGTGTAAGGTCGTAATAAGGGGAGCTTATATTGTTTTATAAATCTTTTGTAAGTTACAGGAGTAGGTTTTCTTTATAACATTAGGGTAGAAGAGAGGGAGAGAAAATGAGAAATTATATTCAAGGTATCGATCATGTGCAAGTAGCTGCGCCTGTAGGGTGTGAAGAAGCAGCACGAGAGTTTTACGGTAATAAAATTGGTATGGAGGAAATACCGAAGCCAGAGGAATTAAAGAAGCGTGGTGGGTGCTGGTTTAAGTGTGGAAATCAAGAGATTCATATCGGAGTTGAGCAAAACTTCAACCCAGCTAAAAAGGCGCATCCAGCTTTTTATGTTTTAAAAATTGATGAATTTAAACAAGAGTTAATAAAGCAAGGTATTGAAGTAATAGATGATCATGCACGGCCAGATGTAATTAGATTTTATGTGTCAGATCCGTTCGGAAATCGAATTGAATTTATGGAAAATAAAAACTAGGTGGAAATCCACCTAGTTTTTTAACTTTTTCTAAACAAACCTAATACTTCAACAGTTTCGGTAATGTTAACGAATGCATGAGGGTCAATTTCGGAAATTGTTAATTTCATACTTGCTAATTCTTCACGAGAAACGACTGTCATAAGTACACGTTTTTTTTCGCTGGAATAAGCACCTTCGCCATCAAGTAATGTAATTCCACGTACAACAGTTGAAAGAAGTTGTTTTTTCATTTTTTCTGCTTCATTTGTTACAATCATAAGTGTAACCTTTCGATGTTTCGTATGAATAGCATCGATCACTTTACCAGTTACATAAATTGAAAGTAAGCTTGTAAGAGCAACATCCCAAGTGAAGAAGAATCCTGCAATTATTACAACGACTGCATTTAAAATAATAAGGAATCCACCAAGTTTAATATCTCTTTTACGAGACAATAGCATACCGATAATATCAAATCCACCAGTTGAGCCATTACAGTTAAAAACAAGACCGATACCAGCCCCAGCAATGACACCACCAAAGATAGATGATAAAAGTGGATCTGTTGCTACGACTTTCACTGGAACATAGTATAATGCAACAGATAATACAATAACAGAGATAATCGTGTTAAAAATTACTTTTTTTCCAAGACCTATGTATCCTAGAATAAGGATAGGTAAGTTTAATACAAAGTTAATAATACCTGTGTTTACAGGAGTTACAATCCCTAAAATAATAGCAATTCCGCCAATTCCACTACTTAAAATTTTGTGGGGGATAAGGAAAAGATTAAATGCAATCGCAATAATAATAGAACCGATAATAACACCAAGAAATCTGACCATCTCTTTCCCGTCCTTCACTAAAAAATTCATATTATTTCAAGATTATATATGATATTGAAAGTTTTGGGTAAAAACAGTTTATTTCGGAAAATTAGATTAATCAAAAGAATTCGAGTATTTTATCATTTGGAAGGGGATACAGATATGAAGGTAAAAACGTATCAACAGAAAAGCCCGTTGAAGCAAGAATGTGAGGATTCTTATTTTTGTAATGAAGAAAAAAAGATGTATGGTGTATGTGATGGTGCAACACCGCTCGTCCCGTTTCGTGATGAAAAGGGACATAATGGAGCATACATCGCTTCGCATTTATTTGCAAGTTATTTTGCTTCATTACGTGAAAATCATAGTTTGCAAGTTGCTGTTGCAAAAGCAAATGAAGCATTGCAAAGGAAAATGTTAGAGTATGAAGTAGATACGAGAAAGAAAGAGCATTTGTGGTGTACATGTATTGCGGCAGTTCAAATAGATGGTGAGAAAATTGAATACGCACAGTTAGGGGACTGTATGATTGTCGCAATACTTCAAAATGGGACGATGCAAGTATTAACGCAAGACACGGTTGAAGGAATTAGTAAACGAGCAAAAAAGAAGAGGGAAGAAGACCGTAATAAAGGGTTAACTGTACCAGAAGAACATGTTTTTCAAGATGTGCGAGAACAGTTAAAATATAATCGTTATCTTGCAAATATGCAGGGCGGGTATTCCGTTGCGAATGGAATGAAAGAAGCGATACATTATTTACAACATGGTGAACTACATATAGATGAAGTGAGCGGGATTTTTCTTTGTTCAGACGGATTATTCCACCCAGATTGGCCACTTGAACAAACTGTTGCATATATAAGAAAGAATAGTATAAATGAATATGTAGCAATTATTGAAGAGCTAGAAGAGGAAAAGAGAATAAGGCCAGACGATAAAACAATTATGATCATTGATTTTTAAGGGGAGGATGTTCGAATGGAAATTAAATGTGTTAATTTAACATTTCAAGATGAATTAGTTCCTTTAGAGAAAGTTAATAAACTGATTATCCACCATACATCCGAAGATGGATGGGATGTGTATAAAACACATGAATTTCATCAAAAAGTAAGAGGGTGGAGCGGGATCGGTTACAATTATTTTATTGAAGAAGATGGAACTGTAGTCGAAGGGCGAGGTTTACATATTGGAGCACATGCGAAAGATAATAATAGGGATACAATTGGAATATGTATGACGGGTAATTTTGACAAATATGATCCAACTACCGCACAAATAAATGCATTATATTTTTTATGTAAAATGTTTATGAAGCAGTTTGCTATAAAGAAAGAAAATATACTCGGTCATAGGGAGCTAGAAGGCGTTACAAAAAGTTGTCCTGGAAAGCGTTTTTCTATGGTAGAGTTAAGAAACGTACTATCTTAAATATAGAGGAGTCATAAATGATGATGAATATAAAAATACCAAATGATAAAAAAGAAGAGCTTGTGGCACAAATCCAGCAATTTTTCGTTGAAGAAGATTTAGATGAAATTGGACGTTTCCAAGCAGAGCGATTAATAGAAGAAATGATTAAATTAGTAGGACCATTTGCATACAATCAAGCAATTGGAGATGCTAGAAAGCTTGTAACAGAGAAACTATCTAATATTGAAGAAGATTTGTATGTGTTAGAGAAGAGTGAAGGGAAGTAAAAAGAGCCGTTTTGGCCGTATTCCGTCAATTATAAAATAAGTATTATGCCACGGCTTTTTCCGATGTTCTGTTTGGAAAAGGCCGTGAAGTTGTTTTTTGGCATATAAAATAAAGTTTCTCTTTTTTTTGTCAAAAAGAACCCTAGAACTAAAAACGTTATTCTTTCTTAACAGGCTAGATGAGAAAGAATAACGTTTTTTTAGATTGAGATTAAAAATATATTATCTTAATTTTATCTTTTTTTAATAATTTATTTATGGGCAATTTATAGTTGCTATTTATAATTCCTATATATAACAGCTATGGATACTACGAAAAAGAACTTTGGAGGTGTAACCAATTAGCTGTAATCAAAATGTAAAACATGAATTGCTCACATAGAATCTTCTTTTGGAAGATAAGTGGTGTAATTCTTTGTTAAATGAAGGGATTGGGAAGCTATGAATAAAACGATTTTAAAAACATGTATCATATCAGCAGTTTTAGGTGGAAGCCTATTGAGTGAAAAAAATGGAGAGGTAAAAGCAGAAGAGGTTCCACCACAAACGAGTCATACTGATGTATTCAAAGATGTTCCAAAGGGGCACTGGGCATATGAGGCGATTCATCAATTAACAGGTGAGAAAATTATTTTTGGCTATGATGATGGAAGATTTGGTTTTGGAGATAACGTAACACGCGAACAAGTTGCAGCATTAATGTATCGTTATTTTAATATGGCAGAAAACAAAAATTATGAGAACCCATATGGGGACGTAAGCGAAGATTCGACAAGCTATATAAAGGAAATTTTATCTTTAACAGAAATGGGCGTTTTTACGGGTGACGAGCATGGGAACTTTAGACCGAAGGCATCCTTAACACGTGCAGAAATGGCACAAGTTCTTACAAATGCTTTTCATTTAAAGGCAAAGAGTGATCATACTTTTAATGATGTTTCAACGAACTCATGGGCAAGAAATGCAATTAGTGCTGTTCAAACAAATAATATTGCAAAAGGAGTAGGAGGAGGGAAATTTGCTCCAAGTATGGATGTGACGCGTGAACAGTACGCACAATTTTTATACAATGCAATACAAGAAACTAAACAAACTCAACAAACGAAAGGGCAACTACTAGCTAGCATACTTGGTGAAACAAATTGGAAAGGGACAAAAGTCTATGACAAAGATCATAATGATGTAACGAAAGAAAATCAAAATTTCATCGGGCTTGCAAAATATGATGCTAAAACTGCAAGGTATGAATTTTTTAATGCAAGTACAGGAGAAAGTCGTAATGATAGCGGTACCTTTTTTATAACGAATGATGGAAAGAAAAGAGTGTTAATTTCTGAAACGCAAAATTATCAGGCAGTTGTTGAATTAACGCAATTAGACAAGGAGAAATTTACATATAAAAGAATGGGGAAAGATGCAAAAGGGAACGATGTAGAAGTATTTGTTGAACATGTTCCTTACCATGAAAAAGAACTTTCTTTCACGCAACCTGATAAAAATTTAGAAAGCTCGACAGGGAAAATAGTTACAGACGTTGATGGAGATGAAATTTTATCTAGTACACTATGGAACGGAACGGTGGTATTAGACGAACAGGGTAATAATGTAACAAAATACAACTCAAACTTAATCAGTCTAGCAAAATATGATAAAAATACAAATAAATATGAGTTTTTTAATGTGAACACAGGGGTAAGTCGTGGGGATTATGGTTTCTTCGATGTTGTACATGGTAATAAAATAAGAGCTCACGCTTCGTTAGGAAATAATAAATATGGTGCGGTCCTTGAACTTACAGAGTTAAATAAAGAGAAATTTACGTATACAAGAATCGGGAAAGATGCGAATGGAAAAGATATAAAAATCTTTGTTGAGCACGAACCGTATACAGGCGACCTAAAACCAAATTTCACAAAGTGATCTTTTACTCTAGCAAAGGTATTATGTTGAGGAATGTTGGTAAGGAGAAGCCTCAGTGATTAGGAAGTTATATAGTAGAAGAAAAATAGCTGTTTATAGACAAATAGATGCCTGAAGGCATCTATTTGTCGTTTTAAAATGATTTTACAGGTAAATATAAAATACAAATTCTTTTTTCTCGGATCTAGTAACTCCCTACTTGCACCACCATACATCTTTGTTCTTTTTTATTTATTCTCTTTTTGCTCCTTATATTCATGTACTTTTTCTTTCACATTACCAACTGTATCTTTAGCAGTGCCTTTCACTTTATCCCATTTTCCTTCAGCTTGTAATTTCTTATTGTCAGTTACTTTCCCGACAACTTCTTTTACTTCACCTTTTACTTTATCAATGGCACCTTCTACTTTTTCCTTTAAACCATGATCATTCTTAGTCATACATTTCTCCTCCTTGTAGTTTGATTAGAATTCTCTTTTCATATTGCAAGTTGAATGATGTATCTAGTAATAGCGTAACAAATATAGTTTGAATATTCAAATGATTAATAGGATAGAAAAGAAAGTGTCATAAAATGTATAAAATTGTAATGAGAAGAGAAAGAATGTAAATTACATGTCTTTTGCAGTCCATATTGATTTCGTATAAGCAATTTTCATATGGGCACGTTCCATATTATTTTGACTGCTGCTACCGAACCTTGTTTGTCCAACTATTAAGTTACAGTTGGATTCAATAGCCGTCTCTATTCGTTTTTGAATTAATGCAGTATGACAGCCTTTACGCTGAAATTCTGGCAAAGTAGCAGAAGCAGCTAATGATGCAATCCCATTATTTATATACAGGACACCAATACCCGCAGGAGTGTTTTGAACTTCGGCTATGAAAAAATGCCAGCCAGGTTTATTGTAGAGAATTTCGTTATTTTGATGGACGCCATCTTTTGTAAAGGATGGCATGTTAAATCCGCGTACGTATATGTCTGCAAAAATATGAAATTCATTTTCTTTTAGTTCGCGTACTGAAATGTTAGAAGGAAGAAGGGAAGGGTCTTCTCTCGGTATACTATATAAAGCGGTATGGAAGCTGGATTGGTAAAATCCTCTTTGAGATAAGTATTGAAATAATTTGGCTGTACCTTGAGCGGGTGTAATTTCAAAACGACAAGGGATTTGTAGCGATTGATAATAAGAGAAGATTTCATCTATCTCATCTGTATTTGTAAATGTAATACCTTTTACCGTATTAAAAGCAGGACCAGCAATTATTTTTGATGAAAAGGCAGTGGCACTCCCGAACTTTTTCATTTGTACTTGCATTGGATTTCCGTTTATTGCTTGTAGTGCCTTTAATCTAGAAGAAAGCATATGTATTTCTGCGCTTTCAATTTCTTGTGCTGTATTGAGCGTCATAATAGTACTCATAAAATTCCTCCGTTAATAAATATATTTCATAGTACATATACGATGTATGTTATGAGATTCCTGTTGAAATGTAAGAGAATAAGAGGTTTTTTGGAAGGAAAATGGAAGTGAACTGTCGAAGGGAGTGGAAACAGATTAAAGGTGGTGCTCTCATGAAACAGAAAGGCGTGCAGACATGCTCTAATTGTGGTTCTCAAAATATAGGAGAAGGTGAGTTTGTCGGATATGCACAAATACGGAAAAAGGAGACGATGTTTACATCTTCACCAGTAGATGCTTATATTTGTACAGATTGCGGGAATATCCTTTTATTAAAAGTACGAAATTATGAAAAGTTTAAGCAGAAGCCGTTATGATTATTGAGAAGTGTTTTTATTAGGGAAATTAATAGGAGTAATATTTTACATATATGTGAGTATGCCTTATATAAAGAGATGACAACATATACTGTGTGGGATGCTTATTAATCGTTGCACAACGTACAAAAATGTATAGAAGAAATTGTGAATCAATATTAGTCCTCTTGAAATATTTTATATCGAAAACTCCTTTAAATGAACAAGGGAGTTTTTTGATTTTGTATAACAATAATTACCTTTAATTGTTATAATTTGTTATTGAGATGGGTTATATAATTAACGCCCCATAATCATGGGGGAAAATAGCTAAATCGTATACAAAACCGCTAAATAACACAATCGCAACCGTAAGTTGACAAAGTGCAACCGCAGGAAGATAGAGATAAGGGCAATGTTTACATACAATTTAGGTAAGAAAACAAAGGGGGACACACATATGGGATTTGGTGAAAAGCTTTTTAAATTAAGAAAGGAAAAGGGTCTTTCTCAAGAAGCGTTAGCTGAAAAATTAAACACAACAAGGCAAGCAGTTAGTAAGTGGGAAAACGGTCAAGGATTTCCTGAAACTGAAAAGTTAATAATGATTGGAAATGTATTTGAAGTATCACTCGACTATTTATTAAAAGAAACTGCTGAGCAAAGTAATGAAAATGTGGAGGGCTATTACGTAAGTCAGGAAATGGCAGAAGGGTATATAGTGTATGGGCAAAAAATTTCTAAATATATTGCGCTAGGATTTAGTTTGCTCATTTTATCTACAATACCGTATTTATTATTTAAAGAAAATGCAACAATTTCGACATTCCTTGTTATTATCATTGCTGTCCTTGGAATTGGAGCAATGATGGTACCTGTAACGATAGAAGAGAGTAGATACAATGTATTGAAAAAAGAAGAACTACTATTTGATCAAAACTTTCTAAAAGAATTGACAAAAAGATATGAAGTAATTAAGAAAAAGTATGCTGCAGTAATGATCGTTGGATTTTGTTTTATAGCAGCAGGAGCGATACCATTTTTATTTGAGAAAAAGCATATCACTTCAGGAGAATTAGTGCAGTATTATCCGTACTGTGTTGTACTTATTGCGATTGGAGTCTATCTTTTTGTTCGTGTTGTAGGAGTGTGGGAGATGTATCGGATTTTAGTAGAGAATAAAGAATATAGCAATCGTATTATTTTTAAACTAAAAAAGAAAGTGAGAGATAAAGTGGATAATTTTTAATAGGAGAAAATCTATTTTATTAAAAGCTAAGATAGGAGTGAAATGATGTCAAACATTCTAGAAATTAAAAATTTAAGTAAATCATTTGGAAGCAACGTTGTTTTAAAAGATGTTACATTCAATGTGCCATCAGGGGCAATTATTGGATTCATTGGTGACAATGGGGCAGGTAAATCAACAACATTTAAAACAGTACTAGAATTAATTTCTAAAGATAGCGGTACAGTAAAAATATTTGGTGAAGAGAATATAAATAAAGATGCCAAGAATAAGGGGAAGATTGGAGTCGTATTTGATGCTATGAATCTACCGGCTCATCTTACGATAAAGCAATTAAACAAAGTTTTTAAAAAGATGTTTGAATCTTGGGATCAAGATAATTTTTATCGATTAGTTAATACTTTTTCTTTACCTACTAATGAGAAAGTAGGTAAATTCTCGCGTGGAATGTCAATGAAACTAACTATAGCTGTTGCATTGTCGCATAATGCGAAATTATTAATTCTAGATGAAGCGACAGGAGGTCTTGATCCTTCATCTAGGGAGGAGGTGTTAGAGGAATTAAAAAGTTTTGTGAATAAAAGTAATGGTGGTATATTACTTTCTTCACATATTATGAGTGATGTAGAAAAAATAGCTAGTCACCTTATTGTGATAAAAGATGGAGAAATTTTATTGAATGAAGAAAAGGATAAGGTTTTGGACAATTATGCCATTGTAGATGTTGATGAGGAACAACTAACTTTAATCAACAAAGATATAGTTTTGGTGAAAAGGAATAATGGTTCTTATTTCAATGTACTTGTATCAGATGTGCATAAACTACCAAATGGGATTGCTCATAGAACCATTTCGATAGAAGAAATAAGTATTTTATTAACGAGGAGTGAAAAATAAATGAAAGGTTTATTATTGACAAACTATTATCTAGTGTATCGAACTTTCTTTACGTTCATGGGAATAGCGATATTAGGAGCGGGATTGGTTTTTTATTTTGGTAATGCTTCAATGTACCGTTTAATTGCTACATTCATTATCTTATTTGCTGCGATTCCTGCACTTGAAGTTATTAAATATGAGAGTAAGTCGGGGTATGAAAAATATGTACTTACTTTACCGGTTACTAGAAATGACATTGTGCAAAGTCACTACCTTTTCTATTTTTTAGTTGTAATTATTGGTACTTTATTATCGTATGGCATATTTTATGTACATGGTTTAGTTTCAGATACACCAATTGATGATGGTATATTTAAGAGTGTTTCTTTAGGGACGTTCATCATTCTTAATGCCGGAGCAATAGCTTATCCGCTTCTCTATGCTTTTGGAGCAGAAAAATCTGATGCTATTACAATTGGAGGCGCATGTGGGGGACTTGTTACTTATTTTGGATTACAAAGTGTAATTGGATATCTAATAGAACAATTTCCAATATCAAATTTAAATTCATCTGTATACGTTTCAATTCTATATACAACATTTGGCGTTATCATATATATCTTTTCTTATTTCATTTCGATATTTATATATCGTAAGAAAGAATTTTAATATATTTTCTCTTAGTATTTTCTGAATTATTTCCAAAGAAATAATTCAGAAAATACAGAAAAATGTCGTAATTATTCGTAAAAGTCTGTTATAATAAACAAAAAATGAAAACGCTTTAAAGGGGGATGTAACCAATATGATGATGAATGTACCGCTAACAATTAGTTCTATGATGGAAAGAGCAGAGAAACTGTTTTCGAAGAAAGAAATTGTTTCACGGACACATGATACAGTTACGACGTTAACGTATAAGCAGTTAGGTGAAAGGACGAGAAGACTTTCAAGTGCGTTAAAAAAATTAGGAATTAAAGAAGGCGAGCGTATAGGAACGTTAGCGTGGAATCATCATCGACATGTGGAAGCATATTTTGCTATTCCTGGTATTGCTTCCGTTTTACACACAATTAATATTCGTTTATCTCCTCAACATATTTCATACATTATTCAGCACGCAGAAGATCGAATTCTACTTATAGATGAAGATCTCGTACCACTCGTTGAAAATATTCAATCACAATTATCAACTGTACAAGCCTACATTATTATGACTGATAAAGATGAACTTCCCAATACTACGCTAGAACCTGTATATCATTATGAAAAACTATTAGAAGAAGGCGATCCGAATTTCCAATTTGTAAAAGATATTGATGAAAATACACCTGCTGGTATGTGTTATACGTCAGCGACTACAGGAAATCCAAAAGGTGTTGTATATACGCATCGTAGTACTGTACTGCATTGTATGGCACTCGGTTTAGCGGATACAGCTGCTTTATCGGAAAGTGATGCGGCGATGGCAATTGTACCGATGTTCCATGTGAACGCTTGGGGGCTTCCTTTTGCAGCTACTTGGTTTGGAACTAAACAAGTTCTGCCCGGACCAATGTTTACTCCAAAAATTTTATTAGAGATGATTCAAGCTGAAAAAGTAACGATAGCAGCAGGTGTGCCGACAATTTGGCTCGGCGTATTACAAGAATTAGAAAATAATAGTTACGATTTATCTAGTATAACGAGAATATTATGCGGTGGTGCTGCTGCACCGAAAAGCGTTATTAAAGCATTTGAACAAAAATATAATGTTCCTTTCGTACATGCATATGGTATGACTGAAACAAGCCCACTCGTAACACTTGCACGTTTAAAAAGTTATGAAACAGAATTATCATATGAAGAGCAATTAGAAATCCGCTCAAAACAAGGATATCTTGTCCCTGGTGTAGAGATGAAAGTAGTCGGTACAAACGGTGAAGTGAAGTGGGATGGTACTGAGATGGGAGAGTTATGTTTACGAGCACCTTGGATCGCTGAAAGTTATTATAACGATGAACGTACTGTCGAAGGTTTTCGTGATGGTTGGTTATATACAGGAGATGTCGTTACGGTTGACGAGGAAGGCTGCGTGAAAATTGTTGACCGTACGAAAGATGTTATTAAAAGCGGAGGTGAGTGGATTTCTTCAGTTGACCTTGAAAATGCATTAATGGCACATGATGCTATATTTGAAGCAGCTGTCGTTGCCGTTCCTCATCCGCAGTGGCAAGAGCGACCAATTGCCTGCGTCGTTCAAAAGAAAAATAGTACAGTAACAAAAGAAGAAATATATGAGTTTTTAAAACCACAGTTTGCGAAGTGGTGGTTACCAGACGATATTGTATTTATGGAAGAAATACCGAAAACATCTGTTGGGAAGTTTTTAAAACAGGCGCTTCGGAAAGAACTTGAGCATATGCATAAAGAGAAATAATTGAAAAAATATTTGTAAACCTATATTTAAAATAAGTTGACAAAGACTAAATAGAAAGATAATATAACTCCTATAATATGTTATCTAAAAATCATTTTAAGTTTACAAATAGGAGAAGCAAATATGAATACAAAAAACCTAGTTTTCGTCGCTTTATTTAGTTCTATTATGGGAGTGTTAGGGTTAATACCTCCAATTGCTCTTGCTATTACACCAGTTCCGATTACATTACAATCACTCGGTGTTATGCTTGCTGGTGGATTGTTAGGATCACGTCTTGGTGCGTTAAGTCAGCTTATTTTCTTACTTATAGTTGGAGTTGGAGCACCATTACTTGCTGGTGGACGCGGTGGTCCAGGCGTATTTATTGGGCCAAGTGCAGGATATTTACTTGGTTATATCGTTGGAGCGTTTGTCATTGGTTATTTAATTGAGCGTTTACGTGAAGTCTCTATAATAAAGGTATTATGTATTAATATAATTGGTGGTATTTTCGTAGTTTATGTATTTGGTATCATTGTACAAGCTTTCTTTATGGATGTTTCTATATGGCAGACGATGAAAGTAAGTGCCGTATTTTTACCAGGTGATTGCATAAAAGCGATTATAGCAGCAATTCTTGTAACGAAATTACATCGTTCATTGAAACATATTATTACGCCTGCTCTCAAGAGTGGGAAATATACAAATGCGGGATAAGAAAGAGAAGAAACACGTTCATTGCGTGTTTCTTTTTATTATTTTGTAAAGAAAGGACGTCTCAAATGGGGATTACAAAAGAATATAAAAAGTATGCCTCTTTACAAACAAATAAAATAGCAATAAAGGAAAATGATCGAGTATTAACATTTAAAGAATGGTTTGAGTCAGTATGTAAAGTAGCAAACTGGTTGAATGAAAAAGAATCGCAGAATAAAACGATAGCAATTGTATTAGAAAATAGTATGGAGTTTTTACAACTATTTGCTGGTGCTGCTATGGCCGGATGGGTTTGTGTGCCGTTAGATATAAAGTGGAAAGAGGATGAGCTCAAAGAAAGAATTGCGATCAGTAACCCGGCTATGATTGTGACAGAGCGATATAAGGTAAATGATCTACCGGATGAAGAAGGAAGAGTAATTGAAATTGATGAGTGGAAAAGAATGATAGAGAACTATCTTCCTACATATAACCCTGTAGAAAGTGTACAAAATGCTCCGTTTTATATGGGATTTACATCAGGATCGACTGGAAAGGCAAAAGCATTTTTACGTGCACAACAATCGTGGGTTCATAGTTTTGATTGCAATATACATGACTTCCATATGAAAAAAGAAGATTCTATTTTAATAGCTGGGACGCTCGTTCATTCTCTTTTTTTATACGGTGCAATAAGTGCATTATATGTAGGGCAAACGGTGCATATTATGAAAAAGTTTATTCCAGATCAAGTGCTGGATAAGTTAGAAACGGAACACGTTTCGGTCATGTATACAGTTCCGACAATGCTAGAATCTTTATATAAAGAAAATAGAGTAATAGAAAATGGAATGAAAATTATTTCGTCAGGAGCGAAATGGGAAGCTGAAGCGAAAGAAAAAATAAAGAGTATATTTCCTTATGCGCAAAAATATGAATTTTACGGTGCATCGGAACTAAGTTTTGTAACAGCACTAGTTGATGAAGAGAGTGATAGAAGGCCAAATTCAGTAGGAAAACCTTGTCACAATGTGCAAGTTCGAATATGTAACGAAGCAGGAGAAGAAGTACAGAAAGGCGAGATAGGAACTGTTTATGTGAAAAGTGATCAGTTTTTTATGGGCTACATATTGGATAAGGTTTTAGTTCCAGAGTTGACTGCGGATGGCTGGATGACAGTGCGAGATGTAGGTTATGAAGATGAAGAAGGCTTTATATATATAGTAGGTAGAGAGAAGAATATGATTTTATTTGGAGGAATTAATATTTTCCCAGAAGAAATAGAAAGTGTATTACATGAACATACAGCTGTTGATGAAATAGTTGTAGTTGGCGTGAAAGATAGTTATTGGGGTGAAAAACCTGTCGCCATCGTAAAAGGAAGTGCTACGAAGCAACAATTAAAAAGTTTTTGCTTACAACGATTATCCTCGTTTAAAATACCGAAAGAATGGCATTTTGTAGATGAAATACCGTATACAAATAGCGGGAAAATCGCTCGTATTGCAGCAAAAAATATGATTGAAAACCTGGAGGAAATATATGAATAGAGCGGTTATTGTAGAAGCAAAAAGGACACCTATTGGTAAGAAGAATGGGATGTTGAAAGATTATGAAGTTCAGCAATTAGTAACGCCGCTTCTTACGTTTTTAAGTAAAGGAATTGAGAGAGAAATAGACGATGTCATATTAGGGAATATTGTGGGGCCGGGAGGGAATGTTGCGAGATTATCTGCTTTAGAAGCAGGACTTGGCTATCATATTCCTGGTGTAACGATTGACCGGCAATGTGGTGCCGGATTGGAAGCGATTCGTACTGCATGTCATTTCATTCAAGGCGGCGCAGGTAATTGTTATATTGCAGGAGGAGTAGAGAGTACAAGTACATCACCTTTTCAAAATAGAGCGCGATTTTCACCAGAAACAATTGGTGATCCTAATATGGGAGTGGCGGCTGAATATGTTGCAGAGCGTTATAATATAACGCGAGAAATGCAAGACGAGTATGCTTGCCTTAGTTATAAACGGGCGCTGCAAGCATTAGAGAATGGATATTTACAAGATGAGATACTTTCGTTTAATGGATCTTTTGACGAAGCTATAAAACGAGAAATGAATTATGAAAGAATGATTAAAAGAACAAAGCCCGCATTTTTACAAAATGGTACAGTAACGGCAGGTAATTCGTGCGGTGTAAATGATGGAGCATGTGCCGTTCTTGTAATGAAAGAGGGGCAAGCACGAAAATTAGGATACAAGCCTGTTCTTCGTTTCGTTCATAGTGCTGTAGTGGGAGTAAATCCAAATCTTCCGGGAACTGGTCCGATATTTGCGGTAAACAAATTATTAAACGAAATGAATGTAAAAGTAGAGGACATCGATTATTTTGAAATAAATGAAGCGTTCGCTTCAAAAGTTGTTGCTTGTGCAAAGACGTTACAAATTCCGTATGAAAAATTAAATGTCAATGGTGGAGCAATTGCGCTCGGTCATCCGTACGGTGCATCTGGTGCTATGCTCGTAACACGATTGTTTTATCAGGCACAAAGGGAGTATATGAAATATGGAATTGCGACGCTAGGAATTGGTGGTGGAATAGGGTTAGCGCTATTATTTGAAAAAGTAGAAGACTAGAAAAGAACTAGTTTTCTACTTTTGAGGAACATAAGCATTGCTACCAGGTTTTGCTTTTATTTCATTCCAAGCAGCGATAGCATCAGTTTTTGATTTCCCTTTGTTATTTGGATCTTCGAAAAAGTCGCGAGTAAAGCGATTGTATTCAAACTGTGCGCTGATAGTTGTTTTATAAATAGGATCTTTTTTTCGTTCGTTTTCTTCATACCAAAACGTTATCGCGTCTTCATATGTTTTTCCGACATTCTCTTTAAAAAATTTTTGGAGAGCTACTGTAAAGCGGAAGTTTGCTCCGATTTTTTCTTTGAAAAAAGCACGAACATCTTCGCTACAGCGGTGATTGTTAGTAATAATCGTTTGAAGAGAAAGTTCTTTATAAGAGAGAGAAGCTTTACTCACCTTTTGACCAGAGCTGTTTTTTAATATTTTACCAGTAGTTAAATAATGTGAGATACGCTCAGTTATTTCAATCTTAGAGCCACTAGCTGGCAAACCATGCTCACGGCAAAATGTTTGGAGTTCTGCTTTTAACCAATAATAGTTTTGGAAATCTTCAAGTGATATAGGTTTTGTTAAGGGTGGACGCATAGATGTAACAACTTCTTTCTTCCATAATTTTCTTTAATTATAAAACGTATGTTCTTTTTGTGGAAGGATTAATTTGTAAATATAATGGGAAGAGGGGATTACATATGGAAAATGTAATGCAAGTTCGTGTTACGGGAATTTTAATTGAAGATGAAAAAGTATTGCTAGTAAAGCAAAAAGTTGCTAGTCGCAATTGGTCTTTACCTGGGGGAAGGGTAGAGAATGGTGAAACGTTAGAAGAAGCGATGAGTCGAGAAATGAGAGAAGAAACAGGGTTAGAAGTTAAAATTAAGAAGCTACTCTATGTTTGTGATAAACCGGATGCTAGCCCATCTTTATTGCATATTACGTTTCTGCTTGAAAAGATTGAAGGTGAAATTACGCTACCTTCTAACGAGTTTGATCATAATCCGATTCATGATGTGCAAATGGTACCGATTAAAGATTTAAGTCAATATGGTTTTTCGGAAACTTTTATCACTCTTATAAGTGAAGGTTTTGCAAGTGCAGGGAGTTATCAAGGCTTGAAACAAAATATAGGCCTGTAAATATAGTTGAAGGATAGCAGTTAGCTATCCTTCATAAACATGTTTTACACTGCTGACTGTATAGAAGAAATAAGTTGATTTAAAAACTCGTCCCCAGTCATAAGCGCTTTCCCGCCGCCGCGCGCACTCTTTTTATTTCCGCCACCTTTTCCTTCAATTGCAGGAAGAGAATCTTTTAAAAGTGCGTTCATATCAAGTGTGACTGTTTTTCCGCAAGCGAGGATGCATTGTAGTTTGTCATCATTTTCGATAACGAAATATGTAATGGCATGCTCTTGTTGTTCTGTAATACTAGCAGAAAGCTTTGCGATTTCTTGCATAGAACGATTTGTAAATACTTTAGAAATAAGTATGCCAGCGTGTATTTTTAAAGGCTGTTGAAGTAGTTCATTTGCCTCTGCAAATAATAATTTTTCATTCATTGTTTGTATTGCTTTTTCATTTTCTTTTTGAGAAGTAAGAAGTTGTGCTACTTTTGCTGGGATATCACTCTCGCTACTGTTTAATTGTTTAGAAACATCTTTCATAATTTGTTGTTGTTTGCCCATTAAATTTAGTGTGCGCCAACCAGCGATAAATGTTAATCGTATGCCACCTTTATTGCGCTCCCACCCTAGTACTTGAATAGGACCTACTTCACCTGTACGTTTCGGATGCGTTCCGCCACAGCCGTTGTAGTCGAAGTTCTCAATTATAACAACACGTATATTTTCTGTTATAGTCGGTTCTTTACGAAGGGGGAATGTTTTCGCTTTTTCTAAGTTCATCCACTCGATATGGATTTGATGGTTTTCGAAAACAATTTTGTTGGCAATGTTTATTGCTTTTTCAACCGTTTCTGTATGAAGATTTTCTATTTCTAAATCAATTGTTACCGTTTCTTTACCAAGGTGGAATCCAATCGTAGGTATGTTAAAATGGTCCCAAAAAGCAGCAGATAAAATGTGCTGAGCCGCATGTTGCTGCATATGATCAAAACGGCGCTCCCAATTGATTTTACCTTCTACTTCTTCTGTATGTAATTTTTCTACAATGAAGTGACGAATTTCCCCATGTATCTCTTCTACATTGATTACATCGATATCATTTAATGTGCCAGTATCATGCGGTTGTCCGCCACCTGTCGGATAAAATGCGGTCTCGTTTAAAACGACGTATAAGTTACCGTCTTTATCATAATCTTGCTTTATAATTTTTGTAGTAAAGTCTTGCTTATAAGCGTCAGTGTAATATAATTTTTGCTCCAATTTTCTTTCCCCTTTCGCGTTCACTAGTTTCATTGTAAAGCAATTGAAATTAGTTTCCTAATATTTCAGAAGAAAGAAACTATTTTTAGAATTTTCTTGCTATAATAAGAAAAAGAAAATGCGGGGGTGGAATGAATATGTTATATGAAAACGGCGTAGATAAACTTCTTAGTTTAAGCAAAAATATTTCTGAATTGTATCGAGAATTAAATGAAATGACCCGGATTTTAACGGATTGTAATCGAGAAAGTGTGAAGTTTGATCGGTTATATGTAAAAGAGTTACTGTGGAAGAAAGAAGATGTAATAGAGAAATATGACCAGCTACTTGTGCAACTTTGTATAAATGAATGCTTTGATTTAAAAAGTGTCATTACAGGGGAATATAAGTATACATATGAAGAAGTAGAAAATATCGTTTTACAATTTAATGAGAAGTATAATGTCACAATTTTAATTAAAGATGTTTGTAAAGAATTACAGTTTACATATGGCATAGATATGGATATAACGAGAACAGCTCGAGTATCAACAGCTCAAGTATAAAAAGGGAAGAGAAAGCAGATCCTTTGCTTTCTTTTTTTATGTAAGAACGGGGAGAGTAGGTTTAGTGATGAAGGGGAAGTTACAAAATATTCATCCGTTAGGAATGACAATTATAATAGGGACTTTATTTGCGAGGTTCGCCACGTCAATGAGCATTCCTTTTTTAGCAATTTATTTAACGACTGTTAAAGGTGTATCAGCTGGAATGACGGGTGCTATTATCGGAACGAGTGCACTTGTTGGAGTGTTTGCTAGTTTTATTGGAGGGAATTTATCGGATCGATTCGGTCGAAACATGATTATAATATGGTCCATGATTGTTTGGGTGTTTGTATTTATAGGCTTTTCGTTTGCAAATCATGTTTTAAGTTTCTTTTTATTAAATGCTCTGAATGGATTATGTCGGTCTTTTTTTGAACCGACTTCAAGAGCATTATTATCAGATTTAACGAAACCAGAGTATCGTTTACTCGTATATAATTTGCGTTACGGTGCAATCAATGTTGGAGTGGCGATTGGTCCTCTTGTCGGATTACAGATTGGAAGCGCAAAATCAACAATTCCTTTTTTAGTAGCAGCTGGAGTATATATTCTATATACAGCTATATTAGCGTTCCAATTTAAGAAGTATCCAATTGAAAAAAAGAAAGTAAATACAAAAAAGCCTGTCACAATGTTGAATGCAGTTCGTATATTGCGAAAGGATGTCGTATTTTTAGTTGCATTAGTTGGTATTATTTTGAGTAATTGTGGTTTTTCTCACTTAACGACAACAGTATCTCAATATTTTGCAAATGCGCATATATTTCAGGATGGAGTGACATTGTTTTCGTATATGTTAGCTTTAAATGCGATTGTTGTAGTCGTAATTCAATACCCTGTTATTCAAATATGTAAAAAGTATACACCGTTAGTATCTATTATGGTGGGAACCTTATTTGTGAGCGGAGGATTGTTTGGGTTTGGAATAGTAGAATCTACGCTAGGTGCTGCCGTCTGCACAATTATTTTTACAATTGGAGAAGTTCTCATGTTTTCAATGACGGATGTGTTTATAGATGATATAGCTGTTTCGCATTTAAAAGGAACATATTTTGGAGCGATGGGATTCTCAGGAATTGGAGCAGTAATTGGTCCATGGCTTGGGGGCGTACTTCTCGATTATTACGGATATCAAAATGGGTTTGTAGTATTTTCAGCATTAGCTATATTTTCAACTGTAGCATTTCCTGTACTTTTAGTTACAAAAGGTTTATTGAAAAAAAAGCATGATAGAAATTGTAATTTAGAATTACATGCGAAATAAAATAAGCCCCAGCAGATGACTGGGGCTTATTTTTGTATTTATCCCGCTATTAACGGGCAGTAAAACTCCCATTGGTTAAAGTTTTACTTTATTTTAATTCTCAATTTGAAAAAGAACTTTTTCTTCATGTTTATTAGCAACTTCGTTTTTGGAAATATGAATGGCTAAATATCCATTCTCTAAGCAGGCTAGCATCTTCTTATAAATAATAGTAGCGGGTAAAGGAATGATCCGCTGTAAAGAACTATTATTATGAAGTATGCAAATGTTTAGGCCTGTCTCCATCTTTTTAATGACTACATTTTGTTCGGATACATTTAACACATCTGTTTCCAAAATGTATTCTTGTTCAGTTTCGCAAAGGTCGATATGAATTTGATTTGGGAAACTAAAGTTACTACAAGAATCAGAACAAAATTGATCCATCCATTCTTCGAAACCATCAACATGAAAAAGACAATCCTTCTTTTTCTTGCCCATGTAAGACACCCTCCGTAAAATCTCAATTCATACTATGTTATGCATGAATGAAGTAGGGGTGAAGAATAAATGTAAAAATATAAACATTGTATGTGATAAAGGTAGCTAGTGTGAGCCTTTTGTTTTACATATCATGATGTGCATGATTTTTTTGGCGTGAATGGTTACGGTTTTTTACTTTATGAGATCCGCTTAATGGTTCAGGTTGTCCTTTTTTTTCTTTCGCTTCACGATTGTTTTTTCCCATTGTATGTGACACCTCCTCTTTCTCTTTAGAATGAGAGAAGTTTGCAAATTTATACGAGAATGTTTTTAGAAAAAAAGGTAAAGATAAATGGGACCAACTATTATGGAAAGGGGATTATATAATGCCATATCATAAAGATAAACAACAAGCTTTTCAAGCAGCGCAGCAAGGGGTTACACAAGCAGAACATGCATTTAACAACATTGTAAAAAATGATTCAAACTACGGTCATGATTTAAAAGAGTTACGCCAAGAGGTTCAGGAGGCGTATGAACAGATTCAAAATGCGTTAGAAGTAGCTTCGGAAACACAACGCCCACAACTTGAGCAATACGAAAATAATCTCCAAAACATTATTCGAAATGTAGATCAATTAGAAAAGTAAATGAGGTTGTTGTGTATTCGACAACCTTATTACTTCAATGAACATTATGCGAAAACAGAAAATTTTTCTATTCGTTTTTTCTTTATTATGCGCAGTACATATATTTCAAGTTGAAAAAGTGGAAGCGAAAATGTTGCTCAGAAAAGAGCTGGAACCAACTGGCTATGTGACATGGGAAGTACCTAATAATGAAAAGGTTATTGCTATTACATTTGATGATGGACCAGATCCGACTTATACAACACAAATTTTACATTTATTACGTCAATATAAAGCAGAAGCGACTTTTTTTATGATTGGATTTCGAGTGCAGCGTAATCCATATTTAGTGAAACAAGTGTTAAAAGAGGGACATGAAATTGGAAATCATACGATGAACCATTTGTATGCGAGTAATTCATCAGATGAAAAATTAGAAAATGATATTTTAGATGGAAAGAAATATTTTAAAAAATGGGTGAAAGAACCTTTACTATTCCGTCCTCCTGGCGGATATATTAACGATGCTGTATTTAAAACAGCGAAAGAAGCTGGTTATCAAACTGTTCTATGGTCGTGGCATCAAGATCCACGTGATTGGGCGAATCCAGGGGTTGAATCCATTGTAAATCATGTAGTGAAACATGCTAAAAGTGGAGATATTGTATTGTTACATGATGGAGGAAATGATCGTAGTCAAACAGTAGCAGCGCTAGCAAAAATTTTACCTGAGCTGAAAAAGCAAGGTTATCGATTTGTAACGGTTTCGGAATTACTACGTTATAAACATTAGAAAAAATCCCAAAAGGAAAATGGACCTTTTGGGATTTTTCGTTACTGGTTTTTTTTACGTTTCTTATTATTTTGTCGCTCTGCTGGAGTTAACGGCTCGTTTGCAAATTCTTCATTGTAACCAGTTGCTTGTCCTTGCGCAGATGCAGCATTCATTCCTGAAATAGTATGATTTGCTTTTCTTTTACCCATTTTATTTCACCTCTATAACTTTTTTGTATGTTGAATGATGAGCAGTTCATAGTATGTATGAACTGTAAGTAAAGCACTAATAGAGCACTTTACTTTATGGTAATAGTATTCATAAGGAGCGTGAACACTATTCAAATTTAGAAACATAAAGAAAACTTATGATAATCTATAAGTTTCTTATTATTTACTTATTTAGAAAGTTGTAATAAGATATTATCGTAAGGTATTGAAAAGTTTGTCTACATTTTATATTCAGACAACTTAGTCACGTTTAACAGGGGGGAAACATAATGGTCAAACATAATCCATTTCAATCACGTGCAACTTTTGAAGTAGATGAAAAAACGTATCATTATTATGATTTGAAAGCGCTTGAAAACGCAGGGGTTGGCAACGTATCTCAATTACCATATTCCGTGAAAGTTTTACTTGAATCCGTACTTCGTCAAGTAGACGGACGTGTAATTACAGAAGAACATGTTACAAATTTAGCGAAATGGGGAACGAAAGATGTGCAAGATATCGATGTTCCATTTAAACCATCTCGTGTAATTTTACAAGATTTCAC
Organism: Bacillus sp. FSL M8-0063; assembly: GCF_038005545.1. Lineage (NCBI taxonomy): Bacteria > Bacillati > Bacillota > Bacilli > Caryophanales > Bacillaceae > Bacillus > Bacillus sp. FSL M8-0063. Next base: position 3,115,991 of record NZ_JBBOTJ010000001.1, on the reverse strand, counting down.
TGGTGTTCCAGCCGTTGTAGATTTGGCTTCGCTTCGTAAAGCAATGGCAGATATGGGCGGGGATCCTGATAAAATTAATCCAGAAATTACTGTAGACCTTGTAATTGACCACTCTGTACAGGTTGATAGAGCGGGTACGGCAGACGCGCTTGCATTCAACATGGACTTAGAGTTTAAACGTAATGAAGAACGTTATAAATTTTTAAGCTGGGCACAAAAATCATTTGATAACTATCGCGCAGTGCCACCAGCTACAGGTATTGTACACCAAGTAAACCTTGAATATTTAGCACCAGTTGTTCATGCTGTGAAAAATGCTGAAGGTGATTTAGTTGCATACCCAGATTCATTAGTTGGAACAGACTCACATACAACAATGATTAACGGTATCGGCGTTCTTGGATGGGGCGTTGGTGGTATTGAAGCAGAAGCAGGAATGCTTGGACAGCCTTCATACTTCCCAGTACCTGAAGTAATTGGTGTGAAATTAACTGGTACACTTCCAAGTGGTACTACAGCAACTGATGTTGCATTAAAAGTAACACAAGTATTACGTCAAAAAGGTGTAGTTGGTAAATTCGTTGAGTTCTTCGGTAATGGACTAAAGAGCATGCCTTTAGCTGACCGTGCAACAATTTCAAACATGGCACCAGAATACGGTGCAACTTGTGGCTTCTTCCCAATTGACGATATTTCATTAGAATACTTACGTTTAACAGGTAGAGATGAAGAGCAAATTCGCATTGTTGAAGAATACTGTAAAGCAAATGGTTTATTCTATACAGCAGACAGCAAAGATCCAATTTACACTGATCTTGTTGAAATTGATTTAAATACAATCGAATCTAACCTTTCTGGACCGAAACGCCCACAAGATTTAATTCCACTTTCAGATATGAAAGATGCGTTCCATAAAGCTGTTTTAGCACCAGTTGGAACACAAGGACTTGGATTTAATGAGCAAGAGTTCGATAAAGAAGTGAAGGTTACATTAGAAGATAAAGAAGTAACGATGAAGACAGGTGCAATTGCAATCGCTGCAATTACAAGCTGTACAAATACATCAAACCCATACGTATTAATTGGGGCAGGTCTAGTTGCGAAGAAAGCAATTGAAAAAGGGCTTGTAGTACCTGAGTACGTAAAAACATCATTAGCACCAGGATCTAAAGTTGTTACTGAGTACTTAGATAAATCAGGTTTAACAACATATTTAGATCAATTAGGTTTCCAAACAGTTGGTTACGGTTGTACGACTTGTATCGGTAACTCTGGTCCGTTAGCAGAGGAATTAGAAGAAGCAATCGCAGCAAACGATTTATTAGTAACATCTGTTTTATCTGGTAACCGTAACTTTGAAGGTCGTATTCATCCACTTGTAAAAGCAAACTACTTAGCATCACCACCACTTGTTGTGGCATATGCACTTGCAGGTACTGTTGATATTGACCTGAAAAATGATGCAATCGGTAAAGATGCAAATGGCAATGCTGTTTACTTCAACGACATTTGGCCATCAGCTAAAGAAATTGAAGATGTAGTTCAAAGCGTTGTTACATCTGAACTGTTCAAGAAAGAATATGCACAAGTATTTAACAGCAATGAGCGTTGGAATGAAATCCAAACTTCAAACGAAGCTTTATATACTTGGGATAATGATTCAACTTATATTCAAAACCCACCGTTCTTTGAAGGATTATCTAAAGAACCAGGTGAAGTTGAAACATTATCAGATTTACGCATAGTTGGTAAATTTGGAGATTCTGTAACGACAGACCATATTTCACCAGCAGGTTCAATTGGTAAGCATACACCAGCTGGACGCTACTTATTAGAAAACGGCGTACAACCAGTTGACTTTAACTCTTACGGTTCTCGTCGTGGTAACCACGAAGTTATGATGCGTGGTACATTCGCGAACATCCGTATTAAAAACCAAATCGCACCAGGAACAGAAGGCGGATACACAACATATTGGCCAACTGGTGAAGTAACATCAATCTATGAAGCTGCTATGAAATATAAAGAAGATGGCACAGGTCTTCTAGTTGTTGCTGGTAAAGATTACGGTATGGGAAGTTCTCGTGACTGGGCTGCGAAAGGTACAAACTTATTAGGTATTAAAGCAGTAATCGCAGAAAGCTTCGAGCGTATTCACCGTAGTAACCTAGTATTAATGGGTGTATTACCACTTCAATTTAAAGATGGCGAAAGCGCTGAAACATTAGGCCTTGTTGGTAACGAGTCATTTGAAATTCAAATTGACAAAACAGTTAGACCACGCGATCTTGTAAAAGTAGTTGCAACTGATGCAGATGGCAACGAAAAACAATTTGAAGTAGTAGCTCGTTTCGATAGTGAAGTAGAAATTGACTACTACCGTCACGGTGGTATTCTACAAATGGTTCTTCGTGAGAAAATTGAAGAGTCAAAAGTGTCGAACTAAATAATTGAAATGAACGATAAGGAAGCTAACAACTGTTAGCTTCCTTATTTTATGGAAAGGGATGAAACCAATTGGTTTCATCCCTTTCTTTTTACTATAAAAATGGAGGGAACATCATGAAAGAATATAAAAGAATATTGTTACCGTTACAGAAAGAAAAATTATTAGTAATAGCTGCTATATGTAGTGGGATTTTTGCAGCTATTTTAAATTTATCCCGTCCACTATTCATGGGGCTAATTGTAGATAACCTTATTCAACGAGAGTTAAAGGGAGTGTATCTTTACATTACTTTGTTTGCAGCTAGCCGCTTGTTGATGTGGGTGAACAATCTTTCATTTGATTATATAAGCTCCAAAGCAAGTCAACGAATATTGCGAAGGAAGCGTATAGATGTAATGCGTCATTTTCTCGTATTACCGTTTGAAGAGAGTGAGCAGATTAAGGGAGGAGAGTTAGAGACGTTAGTTGTGTCTGATATTCCAAACTGGGTCAGATTATATGGTTCTATATTAATAGAATATATACACGCCATTGCGCAATTTATAGGTGCGTTTATAGCACTAAAACATATAGATATAAAGTTCATATTGTGGGTAACTCCGTTTTTATTTTTAAGTGCAACGGTTCCAATGTTGATGGGGAAAAGGTAAGAAATATTGCAAGCATTGCTCAAAAAAATCAATCAAGTGTTGTAGTGATGGTGTCACAGTTTGTAAAAGGAGCACAAGATTTACGGAGTTTACAAAAAGAAAAATGGGCCATTCGATTATTTAAAGGAGTAACGGCACAGTCTTATAAATCGGAAGTAAAGAAGACGATGATGCAACACTGCATTGGAGTAGTTGGAACAGTGATTGAAACAGGAGCATATATCGTTGTTCTCATTATGGGCGCGCAGAAAATAATGAAGGGAGAAATGGAAGTTGGTTCACTTGTTGCAGTGTTAGCCACAATTGAAATGCTCTTTTTTCCAGTCCGTTACGTTGGCGATTTATTAATGATGACACAAGTTGCAGTCGCTTCGGCAAATAGAATTTTTTCCTTTTTAGATAAACGAGTGGCAGATAGTAAGGTAGAAAGAGGGATGGGGATGACAGTAACAAATGTTTCATTTCAGGAGAATGATGAAGAGAAATGCAGAATTCATAATATTGATTTGCAAATTAATCCAGGTGAATTCGTTATTATTGTAGGAGAAAGTGGCGCAGGAAAAACAACGCTTTTAAAATTAATGACAGGGTTGTATAAACCATCTAATGGTAACATTGTTTATTATGGTGATGAGGCTCGTATGACTACAGTGTGGCAAGAACCTCGTTTCTTTCGGACGACAGTAAAAGAGAATATGTATTTCGAGGAAAAGTGTTTAGAAAACCAGTTAGAAAAAAATATTGAGCTTGTAAATGTGAAGCCGATAATTAGAGGTTTATCGGAAGGGGTTCAAACTGTACTACATAAAAGCGGTGAAGAGTTTTCGGGAGGGGAAAGAAAACGTCTTGCATTATTACGTGCCATTGTTTCAAATCCGAATCTTATTATTTTAGATGAACCAACTGCGGGATTAGATCCGAGCAACCAAGAAACTATTTGGAATATGATAGAAGGATTAGGAAGAGAGGTCACGAGAATTGTGGCAACACATGATGTAGAGAAAGCGATACTAGCAGATCGTGTTGTCATAATGAAAGAAGGACGTATTGTTGCATGTGGAAGTCCTAAAAAATTAATAAATAGTCATTCGTTTTGCAAGTGATGTGAATAAAGATAAGAGTACTGCTCTTATCTTTATTCAGCATCATTTATTTGATACTCGATAGATTCTGAATGATTCAGATCAACGTTAAAGGTAGTGGTCGTAAGGAAAGTGGCAATTCCAAGAATTAAGAAAAGGACGAATGAGACTAGAGAGACGTAGAGACAAATACGCCCTACTTTCTTTTTTTCAAGGTCTTTACTAAAGAGTGAAATGATCCATGTAATAATACCGACTGGGTATAAAAGAAAACTTAGAATATATAATGTTGTTTTTTCGAATGAATTCATAAAAAATCCCCCTTTTGTTGTAGGTTTATAACTACGAGAGTAAAAAGGTGAATGGATCCATAAGAAGATAAGCAACACTTCATTTGTTTTTCTAATTATATGATAAAAAGGAAAAAATTTCACTTAAAATAAGAACATTCTAATTATTTCGACTGTGAATATTTCCAAGCTCGTCCGTATAAGCTAAAATAAGGTATATAGTATTTGGGTAATTAGGTTAATAAGAAGATAAATACGTTAGGGTGATATAAAATGTGGCGGAAGCTTACGATTATTGTAGTGTTACTTTGTTTAGCGGGATATGCAGCTTATGAACAATTTGGTAAAAAAGATCAGGCGGTACAAGGGGAGCAAGAAAAAAGTGAAGCTGCTATGAAAGAGATGATTGCAAGTAATGGTATCGAAATAGGGAAGAGTGCGCCAAACTTTGAATTAACGAAGTTAGATGGAACGAATGTAAAGTTATCGGATTTAAAAGGAAAGAAAGTGATTTTAAACTTTTGGGCAACGTGGTGTGGACCTTGCCAGCAAGAAATGCCGGATATGGAGGCTTTCTATAAAGAACATAAAGAAAATGTAGAAATTTTAGCAATAAATTATACGCCTTCAGAAAAGGGTGGGGGAGTAGAAAAGGTAAGCAATTTTGCTAAGGAAAAAGGAATTACTTTTCCGATTTTATTGGACAAGAACATTGATGTGACAACAGCGTATAAAGTAATTACGATCCCAACTTCGTATTTTATAGATACGAAAGGTGTCATTCAAGATAAGTTCATTGGACCGATGACGCAAAAAGAGATGGAGAAACGGATTGCTAAATTAAAATAACGGTGAAAAGGTAGAGGTGGAAAGTTACCATTTCTGCCTTTTCTTTTTCACGTAGTGATAGCAGCATGTTATGATAAAAGAAATATAAACGTTTAGAGGTAAAGGAGTGTTTGGAGTGGGGAATATATCCTTACCGTTAGATTATGTTGTAATTGATTTTGAAACAACAGGATTTAACCCTTATAATGATAAAATTATTCAAGTTGCAGCAGTGAAATATCGTAATCATGAACTAGTAGATCAATTTGTTTCCTATGTGAATCCAGAGCGTTCAATTCCGGACCGAATAACGAGTTTAACAGGTATTACAAATTATCGTGTTTCAGATGCACCGACGATTGAAGAAGTATTACCTTTATTTTTAGCATTTTTACATACAAATGTTATTGTCGCTCATAATGCATCTTTTGATATGCGTTTTTTAAAAAGTAATGTAAATATGCTTGGGCTGCCTGAACCTAAAAATAAAGTGATTGATACTGTGTTTTTAGCAAAGAAATATATGAAGCACGCGCCTAATCATAAACTTGAAACGTTAAAGCGAATGCTTGGAATTCGTTTAAGTTCTCATAATGCGTTTGATGATTGTATTACTTGTGCAGCTGTTTATCAAAAATGTTCATCTATTGAAGAAGGAGAAAAAAGAAAATCGAATACGGAAGTACTTGATGAAACAGCAGTATATGAGGCAGTAAAAAAGATACTTGTACGCAATAAACGTGATATCGAATGGGTTCGTTGCATGAATGTAGGAAGTTATTTAGATATAAAAGCTTTTTATCCAGTTATGAGAATAAAAGTAAAAGGGCGAAAGAAATACGTATTAACAGAGATATTAGAAGATGATGTGAAAGAAATATGTACGAGTTTAAATTGTGAACCGGCGTTAAAAAGTGAAGTTGGTAATACGAGAATTATGCTTAATAGCTTAGAGGATGTCCTGAAATTAGAAAGTTATATTTTAGGACAGTATGATTTCGTACTACAAGCGCTAAGTGAGTATAAACAAAGTGAAATGAATGCAGATGAAAAGCTAAAAGAATATTTAAATATAATGGTATAAAAAACTCCGTGTACAAGAAGTTGTACACGGAGTTTTTTTAGGAGTACTAAAACATAAAATTTTCTTGCAAATCTGATTAAAGAGTTTTTCATTTGCTCATACTATGTATAGTAAGAATGCGAAGGAGAGAGGGTGAACAGCATGAGAAGAAGTCGCCGTAAATCATTTGACGAACTTGTGAAAGAAAATAAACAACAATTATTAAGTGATCGTGATGCAATCGATCGCATTGAAGAGCGTATTGAAAAACGTTATGAAATGCAACTTTTTAAGCAAGCTGAATAATTCTTAACACTAGTACGATACTAGTGTTAAGGAGGCGATAGTAATGGGTAATCCGAAAAAGAATTCAAAAGACTTTGCACCGAATCATATTGGAACACAATCAAAAAAAGCTGGTGGCAATAAGGGAAAGCAAATGCAAGACCAAACAGGCAAACAACCGATTGTTGATAACGGTTAAAAAGGAAGAATGTTGTCATTCTTCTTTTTGTGACGGACTTTTAATAGTCAAAAAGGGCTGACATAAGTCAGCCCTTTTTCGTAATCGTAAAATTTTCAACGAGTAAACGCCAATTTTGCGGGAATGGTAAGCCAATCTTCCAGTAACTAATACCGCCTATACCTTGTTCTTTCATTAAATTGAATTTGCTTTGAACAGACCGTGAATCTTCAAACCAAACTTCGTGTTGTACGCCGTTTTCGTCAAAGTAATTAAAATGAGGAGCTTGAGCTGTGAAATCATAACGGATAGGAACATTGTATTTACGAGCTAGTGCAACAGCTGCGACAGAGCTAATTGCTTTTGCAGGCGGGTTACCTTGTTTGAACGGAAGTTTCCAATCGAATCCGTATAAGTTTTGCCCCATCATAATTTTTTGTGGAGGCATTTGAGATTTTGCGTATTGAAGTACTTCTTTTACAGGGCCGATAGGAGAAATAGCCATCGGTGGCCCACCTTGCCAACCCCAGTCGTATGTCATAATGACGACGAAATCAACAATTTGTCCTTGTGCCTTATAATCGTGAGCTTCGAAAAATTTGCCCTTTTGATTTGAACTTGTTTTCGGTACAAGCGTTGTACTCAATGTGTACCCGCTAGGTAAGCGTGTTTTTACAGTTCGTAAAAAACGATTATACGCTTCACGATCTTCAGGTGCCACACTCTCGAAATCAAAATGAATGTCTCGCATGCCATATTTTTCAGCTGTTTGCAAAATGTTAGTAATAAATTTGTTTTGAATCGTTGCATCGCGTAAAATAACCGATGTCAGATCGGCACTGAAATTTCCATTTTCAATATTTGTAATAACGAGCATAGGGATGGTATTACCTTGCGTTGCAATAGTAGCGATTTTAGCTGTTTCAGTTGGTTCTTTTAACGTACCATCTCTTTTTGCCTCGAAACTGAAGTAGGCCAAATATGTTAAAAATGGATTAATGGCACGCGTAGCATTAACCAAACTTTCTTTTATTGGTATTGTTGAAGGTTGTAAATAAGCGATGGATTCTACTGCGCGTTTTGTCCCTTTTGGTATATATAATTGCTGTCCAACATGGAGAATGGATTTTAAAGATAAGTTATTAACCTTAGCTAAACTAGCGAGAGGTACGTTATATGTTTGAGAGATTCGATATAGGCTATCGCCAGGCTGTACATAATAATTATTCCCTTTCGTATTAATGATGAGTGCCTGACCTACAACGAGTGTTTCAGCTGGATTTAGTCCATTGTCCTTTACTATTTCGTCAGGTGTTGATCCATACTTTGATGCCAAGCTATATACGCTATCACCGCTACGAACAGTTACAATTTGAATCATATGCTTGCTCCTTTCAGTAAAAGATTCACTGTTTTTATTTTATTTTTGATGTCACTGTATTATGATTAAATGTATGCAAGGTAGCAGAAGTGAAAGAAGGCGAATACATATGTTTGTAGCAGAACATGAAGTTGAAATCCGTTATGCGGAAACAGATCAAATGGGTGTTGTTTACCATTCAAACTATTTGGTGTGGCTTGAACTAGGTCGCACGAAACTTATACAAGATTTAGGATTTTCATATGTTGAAATGGAGAAAGAGGGAATTATTTCTCCTGTATTAGATTTGCAAATTTCATATCGTAAAGCGATGCGTTACGGAGAAAAAGCAATTGTGAAAACGTGGATTGATACTGTTAGTCCGCTTCGCGTTGTATATGGTTATGAAATATATAACGGTGAAGGTGAACTTTGTATTACTGCAAGTACGACGAATATTTGCGCGAAAAAAGAAGGGTTCAGGCCCGTATCATTTAAAAAGTTATATCCAGAGTGGTATGCGAAATATGAGGAAATTAAGAAAAAATAAAAAAGCGTGGCAGAAGCCACGCTTTTTTATTTTTCATAATTAAATTGCGGGAAATCATCACCGTCGTTAAATGTAACAGCTAAATTATGTCCATCGAAGAACCACTCATCGTCGCCTTCAATAAAGAAGTTAATACCTTCTTCTTGTGTTTGAACAGCAGGATGTGCAGGATCGTCTTTACGAATACCTAAAGAAAGTCCTTTTTGCACAGTACTGCAACCGCCGTATTGTACGAAAAGGCGTAGTGTTTCACCCGATTGTAAGTTTAATTCGTTTTTATACCATTGTGCTGCTTCTTTTGTTACGGAAAGATTCATGTATAGTTCCTCCAAATTATGTTGCTTTTTCTTTAGTATAAAAAATAACGCAAAAAGACGCTATTAATATGCTTCACGTTTTCTTTTTGCGTTATGTGGGTTACGATCTTATTTTTGCTTTTTTGAAAAGTTTGCTTTCGGTTCAGTTTTATTTATAATTCGTCCGATATTTGCACGGTGTTTATAAATAACCATACCTGCTAATAAACACATCGCAATAATGAAGATTTTATCCCCGCTAACAATGGATGCAATAACAGCAACGACGGCTGTTACCATAGAAGAAAGTGATACGTATCTTGTTGTAAATAAAAGGCTGAAAAAGACAACAGCTAATATTGCAAAAACAACTGGAGAGTAGCATAATAGCACGCCAGCAGAAGTTGCAACAGCTTTACCACCACGGAATTTCGCGAAAATCGGATACACATGTCCAAGAACAGCTGCTAATCCGAACCATAGTGGGTGAACATCTAATCCGAAAATAATCGGTAGACTTGTTGCTAATGTACCTTTTAAAATGTCAGCAATTGTAACGATAAAACCTGCTTTTTTCCCTAGTGTGCGGAATGTATTTGTTCCGCCTAGATTACCGCTTCCATGCTCACGAATATCGATCCCGTAGCCGATTTTTCCAACGACTAGTGCGAATGGAATCGAGCCAAGTAAGTAGGCAACGATAAATAAAAGATATGTAGTAACCATAAGTTCAGTCTCCTTTATTCAAATGTGTTGATAAAGGGTAAAAAGAGTTTTTCCCGTATATTGTACCATACATTTGTAAAGAGCACATTTCTTTTTTGTAAATGAAAAATTCATTATTTCGTGAAAAAAATTTCACAGGAATGTTACATTTCTCACAGAAACACCAAGACTATATGTAGTAACATTTTAATCAAAAGACAACAACATATTGGTGGAGGGTTATAAATGTTACAACGAAATGTACGTGGAGAAGAATTAATGAGAGTGTTTGAGACGATTGTCCACGGTAGTGAGCAAGATTTAATGCAAGAAAATGCAAATGTAGATGGTCGCTCTCCGATGGGAGTAATGGGAACGTTCGCATCAGAGAGTGCGAAATATTATGCAGTTGAAAATTTATTGTCAGATCAAGTGAAAAAAGCGATAGATCAAAATATATTATATCCACATGACTTAGATTTTTATGCGACAGGAACGACGACTTGTTCGCAAATTCCGTTAGCGCAAATGCTTGCGAACGGTTTTCATACCGGACATGGGCATATGAGACAACCGCAAGACATTAAAAGTGCATTGGCTCTTTCGTCTATTATTTTTCAGGCGAATCAAAATATGCAGCACGGTGGTCAATCATTTGCACTCTTTGATATTGATTTAGCTCCATATGTGAGAAAAACAGTAGCGAGACATAAGAAACGATTAGAGTCATATCCGCTTACGAAAGAACAAATAGAAGAATTTGCATGGAAAGAAACAGAAAATGATACGTATCAGGCGTGTGAAGCTTTCGTTCATAATTCAAATAGTATGCACAGTAGGGGCGGGGGACAAGTACCGTTTATTTCTATTAATTATGGAACAGACACATCAAAAGAGGGACGGTTATTAGTTAGACAACTTTTAAAAGCGACACAAGCTGGTCTTGGTAAAGGAGAAACACCAATTTTTCCGATTCAAATTTTTAAAATGAAAAAAGGTGTGAACTTTGAAGAATGTGATCCGAACTATGATTTATTTGAATTAGCGTTAGAGACAACGGCTGAACGATTATTCCCTAACTTTTCATTTTTAGATGCGCCATTTAATGCAGTGCATTATGACGGACGACCGGAAAGTGAAGTATGTTATATGGGATGTCGTACCCGTGTTATGTCTAACATACATGGAGAAGAAACAGCGATTGGAAGAGGCAATTTATCATTTACGTCTATTAACTTAGTGAAATTAGCGTTAATTAGTGGTTCAAAAGAAGCATTTTTTGAAGCGTTAAATTATTACTTAGATTTAGGAATTAAGCAATTATTAGAGAGATTTGAGTATCAATGTACGAAGCGAGCAAGAGATTTTCGATTTTTATATTCACAAGGTGTATGGCGCGGTGGAGAGAAGTTACAGCCTGAAGATTCTGTAGCATCCATTTTAAAGCAAGGGACGTTAAGTCTTGGTTTTATCGGTCTTGCGGAGTGCTTAGTAGCTTTAACAGGAAAGCATCATGGAGAAGATGAAGAATCATGGAAACTCGGGTATGAAATCATTTCCTTTATGAGAGCTAGAATGGATAGAGCGACGGAAGAACAGGAACTGAATTTCTCAGTAATTGCAACTCCTGCAGAAGGGTTATCAGGGAAGTTTGTGAAAAAAGATAGAGAAGAATTTGGTGTGATTAGCGGTATAACGAACCATAATTATTATACGAATTCATTCCATATTCCAGTTTACTATAGCATTCAAGCGATAAATAAAATTCGTTTAGAAGGACCTTTCCATGCTCTATGTAACGGGGGACATATTACGTATATTGAGCTAGACGGAGCAGCTATGCATAACAAACAGGCATTAAAACAAATTGTACGAGCGATGGCAGATCATGGCGTTGGATACGGTTCAATTAATCATCCTGTTGATCGTTGTAAATGCTGCAGTTATCACGGAGTTATTGGTAATGAATGCCCCAGCTGCGGAAATGGAGACGAGGCTAATATAGAAAGAATTCGCCGTATAACAGGTTATCTTGTAGGAGATATGTCGAAGTGGAATAGTGCGAAACGTAGTGAAGAGATGGATCGGGTGAAGCATAAATGAAAGTGATGAACATCATTCATGATAGTGTAGTAGATGGGGAAGGATTGCGGACAGTCGTGTTTTTTGCGGGCTGTCCGCATCGTTGTTTCGGTTGCCATAATCCGAAATCGTGGAATATTTGTAATGGAACTGAAATGACAGTAGAAGAAATTGTGAAAGAGATTGCAAGTAATACATTAACTGATGTAACATTTTCAGGTGGAGATCCATTTTTTCAAGCAGCTGAAGTGAAAAAAGTAGCAAAAGCTGTGAAAGACTTGAAAAAAAATCTTTGGATGTATACAGGTTATACGTTAGAAGAGATACAGAGTTCTCAAAATAATGATATGATAGAGTTGTTACATTATGGGGATGTTTTAGTCGATGGAAGATTTGAAATCGAGAAAAAAGATTTAACACTTCCATTTCGCGGAAGCTCCAATCAACGTATTATTCGATTGAAAGAGTAAAAAGGCGGGATAGATGATATGAATAAAACAGTATTACTTGTTGAAGATGAAAGAAGATTACGTGAAATCGTTAGTGATTATTTTCGTAATGAAGGCTTTGAAGTAATCGAAGCAGAAGACGGAAAAATAGCGTTAGAATTATTTGCAGAGCATGAAATTGATTTAATTATGTTAGATATAATGTTACCAGAAATAGATGGATGGTCTGTTTGTAGACGAATTAGAAAAGAATCAGCAGTACCAATCATTATGTTGACAGCACGTTCGGATGAGGATGATACATTACTAGGGTTCGAATTAGGTGCAGATGAGTATGTAACGAAACCTTTCAGCCCGAAAGTGTTAGTAGCTCGTGCGAAGACGTTATTGAAACGTGCGGATGGTGTGGTAGGAGTAGCGGAAGAAAATGCTATGTCTTTAGCTGGAATAGAAGTGAATCGTCTATCTAGAACCGTTTTAGTCGATGGAGAAGAAATTATATTGACACATAAGGAATTTGAACTTCTTGTTTATTTAATGGAGAACAAAGGAATTGTGTTGTCACGTCAACATTTATTAGATCAGTTATGGGGATATGATTACTACGGTGATGACCGAACGGTTGATACTCATATTAAAAAACTACGAAATAAGCTAGGAGATAAAGCGAAGCATATCGGTACTGTTATTCGAGTTGGTTATAAATTTGAAGAATAACCTTTAATTTACTATGCGCTTTGGCTTTGGGGTATAGCAAATTTATACTCTCTTTTGTAGGTGGAATGTACAAAAAATACTTTTCTTGTCTACAATGATAGATAGGCGTATTTTTTTAATTGGATTTCACGATGAGTTCACAAGAAGGACACAAACTGTGACTATACTGAAAGTACGAATTCACCAGAGAGGGGAAATAAAACATGGGATATTACGACGGACCGAATTTGAATGAAGAGCATAGTGAAACGAGAGAAATGAAAAAAACAGGTAGTAAAAAAGGATATTTTTTCACAGGTTTAGTTGGAGCAGTAGTCGGGGCTGTCACAATTAGTTTTGCGGCACCATATATGCCATGGGCTCAAAATAATGGAGCGGTTGTATCATCATTCAGTTCGGATTCAAAAGTTGAAGGTACTGTAGTTCCTGTGGTCAATAAAGCAAAAAATGAAACTGATTTACCTGGTATGATTGAAGGCGCGAAAGATGTTGTTGTAGGTGTGATTAATATGCAACAAAGTGTTGATCCATTTGCAATGCAACCGACAGGCCAAGAACAACAAGCTGGCTCAGGATCAGGTGTTATTTATAAAAAAGCAGGAAATAAAGCGTATATTGTAACGAACAATCATGTAGTAGATGGAGCGAATAAACTTGCTGTAAAACTAAGTGATGGTAAAAAGGTAGATGCAAAACTTGTAGGGAAAGACCCTTGGTTAGATTTAGCGGTTGTAGAAATTGAAGGATCTAATGTAAATAAAGTTGCCACTTTAGGTGATTCAAGTAAACTTCGTGCGGGTGAAAAAGCGATTGCAATTGGTAACCCACTAGGGTTTGATGGAAGTGTAACGGAAGGTATTATTAGTAGCAAAGAACGTGAAATTCCAGTAGATATTGATGGCGATAAGCGTGCAGATTGGAATGCTCAAGTTATTCAAACAGATGCAGCAATTAACCCAGGTAATAGTGGTGGTGCGTTGTTTAACCAAAATGGTGAAATAATTGGGATTAATTCAAGTAAAATTGCACAACAAGAAGTTGAAGGAATTGGATTTGCTATTCCAATTAATATTGCAAAGCCAGTCATTGAATCACTTGAAAAAGACGGAGTGGTGAAACGTCCAGCTCTTGGAGTAGGTGTCGTTTCATTAGAAGATGTGCAAGCTTATGCAGTAAATCAATTGAAAGTACCGAAAGAAGTAACAAACGGCGTTGTATTAGGTAAAATTTACCCAATATCACCTGCAGAAAAAGCTGGTTTAGAGCAATATGATATTGTAGTATCATTAGATGATCAAAAAGTAGAAAATTCACTTCAATTCCGTAAATATTTATATGAAAAGAAAAAAGTAGGCGAGAAAGTAGAAGTTACATTCTATCGTAACGGTCAAAAAATGACGAAAACAGCTACTTTAGCAGATAATTCAGCTACAAAGAATCAATAATTGAAATAAAAGAAAGTCTCTTTCATATTGAAAGAGACTTTCTTTATCGGCTATACTAAAGGAATAGGAGGGATAAATTATGACAATTGAAAACCCAACTCGTACGGAAATTGGTGAAGTATTAAAGAAAAGCAAAACGATTGCAGTTGTTGGATTATCGGATAAGCCAGAACGTACATCGTATATGGTTTCAAAAGCAATGCAAGATGCTGGGTATCGCATTATTCCAGTAAACCCAACAGTAAATGAGGTGCTTGGAGAAAAAGCAGTTTCTTCACTAAAGGATATTAAGGAACATGTGGACATTGTAAATGTATTCCGCCGTTCAGAATTTTTAATGGATGTTGCGAAAGAGTTTGTAGAGATTGATGCAGATGTTTTTTGGGCACAATTAGGAGTACAAGATGAAGATACATATAAACTTTTGCAAGAAACAGGCTATACTGTAATAATGGATCGTTGCATTAAAGTAGAACATGCGATGACAAAATAGTATAGGTTTTAAAGAGAGAAAGATTGATTCAGCCCTCGTTATAAATAAGTAGGGCCGATGAACGAGGTGTTCATCATGAGATTTTTTAAAGGCTGTTTTTGGGGATTGTTACTTGTTATCCCATTTTGGATATTGATCATTTGGATCATGATAAAGGTTTGGAATGTATAATCTTGGCATACATATCCATTTCTCGTTGACAAACGATTATTTTTCTGAAATAGTAGCCTAGAGGAATCCTTGTGAAAAAACAAGGATTTTTCTATTGAAAATGGTATATAAAAGAGATAAGATAACTTGCCAAAACTATAGTCGAGGCGTTATTCTATAATAGAAACATATGTTCTGATTTGATTAGGAAAGGGGCAAGGAGTTTGGCGAAGCATCAGTTCCAATATAATGAAGATGCAATTCAAGTGCTAGAAGGACTTGAAGCCGTTCGAAAACGCCCGGGTATGTATATCGGGAGTACGGATAGCCGTGGATTGCATCATTTAGTATATGAAATAGTAGATAACTCCGTTGATGAAGCGTTAGCGGGATTTGGCGACGAAATTTCTGTCGTAATACATAAAGATAATAGTATTAGCGTTATAGATAAAGGGCGAGGGATGCCTACGGGAATGCATAAACTTGGGAAACCTACACCTGAAGTCATTTTAACTGTACTTCATGCCGGTGGTAAGTTTGGTCAAGGTGGTTACAAAACGAGTGGTGGTTTACACGGTGTTGGGGCATCAGTTGTAAATGCCTTGTCAGAATGGTTAGTAGTAACGATTAAACGTGACGGAAATATTTATGAACAACGCTTTGAAAATGGTGGTATTCCTGCAACGACACTGGAGAAGATCGGGAAGACGAAAGAGTCTGGTACGACAATACATTTTAAACCAGATACAACGATTTTCAGTACAACAAATTACAATTATGAAACATTATGTGAGAGATTACGTGAATCTGCATTCTTATTAAAAGGAATGAAAATCTCGATAAAAGATGAACGTAATGATTTAGAGGATGTCTTTCATTATGAAACAGGAATTGAAGCTTTCGTTTCATACTTAAACGAAGAGAAAGATTCGATTCATCCGGTTGTATACTTCACTGGTGAACAAAACGGAATTGAAGCAGAGTTAGCATTCCAGTTTAACGATGGCTATTCAGAAAACATTCTTTCGTTTGTAAATAACGTACGTACAAAAGATGGGGGGACACACGAAGCTGGATTTAAAACAGCAATGACGCGTGTGTTCAATGAGTATGCTCGTAAAGTATCGTTATTAAAAGAAAAAGATAAAAACTTAGAAGGTACAGATATTCGTGAAGGTGTAGCGGCTATCGTTTCTGTACGTGTACCAGAAGAAGTACTTCAGTTTGAAGGGCAAACGAAAGGGAAACTTGGTACAAGTGAAGCTCGTTCTTCAATTGATGCAATTGTATCTGAGCATTTAGCTTACTTTTTAGAAGAAAACCCGGATGTTGCTACACTTCTTGTGAGAAAGGCAGTTAAAGCAGCGCAGGCACGTGAAGCTGCTCGTAAAGCGAGAGAAGAAGCACGTACTGGTAAAAAGAAAAAGAAATCAGAAGGTACATTAAGTGGTAAGTTAACACCAGCACAATCACGTAACCCGCAAAAAAATGAACTGTACCTAGTAGAGGGTGACTCTGCCGGCGGTTCCGCGAAACAAGGTCGAGATCGACGTTTCCAAGCGGTATTACCGTTACGTGGTAAAGTAATCAATACGGAAAAAGCAAAACTTGCTGATATCTTTAAAAATGAAGAGATTAATACAATCATTTACGCTATTGGCGGTGGTGTAGGGAATGAATTCGCTGTTGAAGATATTAACTACGATAAAGTTGTAATTATGACCGATGCTGATACAGATGGTGCGCACATTCAAGTATTGTTACTAACGTTCTTCTACAGATATATGAAACCACTTATCGAAGCTGGCAAAGTATTTATTGCACTTCCTCCTTTATACAAAGTAAGTAAAGGAAAAGGTAAGAGTGAAGTGATTGAGTATGCATGGTCTGATGAAGAATTAGAGGGTGTAACAAAAAAAGTCGGTAAAGGCTACATGCTGCAGCGCTATAAAGGACTTGGCGAAATGAATGCCGATCAATTATGGGAAACAACTATGAATCCTGAAACACGTACATTGATTCGTGTGAAAATTGACGATGCATCAAGAGCGGAGCGCCGAGTTACGACATTGATGGGTGATAAAGTAGAACCTCGCCGTAAATGGATCGAACGAAATGTACAATTTGGTATGCAAGAAGAAGGAAATATTTTAGAAAATGAAATGATTATGGAGACGGAGGTGGAATAACATGCAGGCAGAGAAGTTTCATGACCTCCCGCTTGAAGACGTGTTAGGTGACCGCTTTGCACGTTATAGTAAATATATTATTCAAGATCGCGCGCTTCCAGATGCGCGTGACGGTTTAAAACCTGTACAGAGACGTATTTTATATTCTATGTATGTAGAAGGAAATGTACATGATAAAGCGTTTCGTAAATCAGCTAAGACAGTCGGTAATGTTATCGGTAACTACCATCCACACGGTGATTCCTCTGTATATGAGGCGATGGTACGTTTAAGTCAAACTTGGAAAGTACGTAATGTTTTAGTTGAAATGCATGGTAATAATGGTAGTGTTGATGGCGATCCAGCAGCGGCAATGCGTTATACGGAAGCACGATTATCACCAATCGCATCTGAGTTATTGCGTGATCTCGATAAAGAAACAGTAGAATTTGTGTCAAACTTCGATGATACGAGTGAAGAACCTGTTGTACTTCCAGCGATGTTCCCGAACTTACTAGTGAACGGATCGACAGGAATTTCAGCTGGTTATGCAACAGAAATTCCTCCGCATCACCTTGGGGAAGTAATTGATGCAACGATGATGCGTATTGATAAGCCGAATAGTACTGTTGATGATTTATTAACAGTTATGAAAGGACCAGATTTCCCGACAGGTGGTATTATTCAAGGGATTGATGGTATCAAAAAAGCGTATGAAACAGGAAAAGGTAAAATTATTATTCGCGGAAAAGCAGAAGTTGAAACGATCCGCGGTGGTAAGCAACAAATCGTTATTACAGAAATTCCGTATGAAGTAAATAAAGCGAACCTTGTTAAAAAAATGGATGAATTACGTCTAGATAAAAAACTAGATGGAATTGCTGAAGTACGTGATGAGACAGATCGTACAGGTCTTCGCATCGTTGTAGAGTTAAAAAAGGAAGTAAATGCTGAAGGTATTTTAAATTATTTATATAAGAATACAGATTTACAAATTCCATATAACTTTAATATGGTAGCGATAAATAATCGTCGTCCGACACTTATGACATTACCTAAGATTTTGGATGCATATATTGGGCATCAGAAAGAAGTTGTTACGAGACGCTCGCAATATGAATTACGAAAAGCGGAAAATCGTCAACATATTGTAGAAGGTTTAAAGAAAGCATTATCGATTTTAGATGAAGTGATTGAAACAATCCGTGCTTCTAAAGATAAACGTAATGCAAAAGATAATTTAAGTACGAAATTTGGATTTACAGAAGCGCAATCGGAAGCAATTGTTTCGCTGCAACTATATCGTTTAACGAATACAGATATTACGGCGCTAGAACAAGAAGCAGACGAGCTTAATAAGAAGATTATAGAGTTACAGTCAATTTTACAAAGTGAAAAAAGACTTCTTCAAGTTATTAAAACAGATTTGAAGAGAGTAAAGAAAACATATAGTGATGATCGCCGTGCTATTATTGAAGAACAAATTGAGGAAATTAAAATCGATGTGGAAGTTATGATTCCGCAGGAAGATGTCATCGTTACTGTAACGAAAGAAGGATATGTGAAACGAACAGGTTGGCGTTCACATAATGCATCGAACGGGAAAGACTTCGGTATGAAAGAGGGTGACATCTTACTGGAGCGATTCGATACGAATACGACAGAGACAGTCCTCTTATTTACGAGTAAAGGAAACTATATATATCTGCCAGTATATGAAATGCCAGAAATTCGTTGGAAAGATTTAGGTCAACACGTTGCGAATCTCGTTTCACTCGAGCGGGATGAAATGATTATTTGGGCGACCGTCGTACCGAATTTTGAAGAAGAAAAACGATTTATCGTATTTGTTACACGAAATGGTATGATTAAGAAAACAGAATTAAACCAATATAAAGTTCAGCGTTATTCAAGAGCGTTCGTCGCTGTGAATTTGAAAAAAGATGATTATGTTGTAGATATATTTGCAACAGATGGAACGAGTGATATTGTTCTTGCAACCTATGGTGCATATGCACTTATTTTCCATGAAGATGAAGTAAGTCCAGTCGGTGTAAGGGCCGCTGGTGTGAAAGCAATTAACTTAAAAGAAGATGATTATGTCGCTTCTGGTAAACCGTTAAATGGTGACAAAGATCAACTTATTCTCGTAACGCAGCGAGGTGCTGTAAAACGTCTAAAAGCATCAGAAATTGAGAAATCAACGAGGGCGAAGCGAGGTCTTGTTATTTTCAAAGAGTTAAAACGTAATCCATACCGTATTGTCGGTATTGAAATTGTTAGAGACGATGAACTAGTTTACATGAAGACAGAGAAACACATCGTAGAAGAAATTGATCCGAAAGCGTATCGAAATAAAGACCGGTATAGTAACGGTAGTTTAGTGCTAGATGTTAACGATACAGGTGAAGTTATTGAAACGTGGACGAAAAAACGACCGGAGTAAAGAAAAGCATCTTGCTATGAATAATGGTAAGATGCTTTTTTCTAGGCAAATTATTATGTAAATAATAATAATCTTGTTATAATAACTGAATGAAATCGTTCTCATAAAGTGAAACTTTAATCAATCGGACTTTTACGAGCAGTTGATTCCTCAACTAACTTCTTTACTTTCGCTGAATTTTGAGGTAGAGGTCTTACTGTCCGTTAAAGCGTGATAAATGGAGGGGCAACATGAAAAAAATAGGTGTAGGGATTGTAGGATTTGGATTTTCTAGTACAACATTTCACATTCCATTATTACAAACGATAGAAGAATATGATATTCGTGCTATTTTATCATCAAAAGAAGAACTCGTGAAACAAGCATTACCAAATGCTGAAGTTGTTGGCACAATTGAGGAATTAGTAAATCGTGCTGATATTGACTTAGTGGTCATTACTTCACCGAATACAACTCATTTTCCATATGTAAAAGAAGCAATTTTACATGGTAAGCATGTAGTTGTGGAGAAGCCATTCGTTGTTTCAATTGAAGAAGGCGAAGAACTAATTTCATTAGCAAAACAGCATAATGTGGTGTTAAGCGTATATCATAATCGCCGTTTTGATAATGATTTCTTAACGATAAAGAAATTGTTAGAAGAAAACAGAATAGGGAATCTATACGCATATGAAGCGCATTTCGATCGTTTTCGCCCGAATGTACGTGATCGCTGGAGAGAAAAGAATTTACCAGGATCAGGTATACTATATGATTTAGGATCGCATTTAATTGACCAAGCATTATCATTATTTGGGAAACCAGATGCGATAAGTGCAGATGTAATCAAACAACGACCAGGCGCAGAGATTGATGATTACTTCCATGTTATACTTCACTACGGTGTTAAACGTGTCACTTTACATAGTAGCAGTTACGTAAAGCAAGCAGGTCCACACTTTACATTGCATGGAGACAAAGGTTCTATCGTGAAATACGGTATGGATTCACAGGAAGAACAATTAAAAAATGGAATGAAGCCAGGCGATAACGGTTATGGAATAGATGCTGAAGAGAATTTTGCTACTTTACATACGGAAGAAAATCTAGAGCGTATTCCAACAGAAGTTGGCTGTTATGACATGTATTATAAAGGTGTAAGAGATAGTATAGTAAATGGTGAGAAACCACCTGTAACAGCACAAGCAGGCTTAGAAGTTATTCAACTTATTCAATTAGCGATTGAAAGTAGTGAAACCGGTAGAGTCATCACTGTAAAGTAAAAAAGACACGAATTTCGTGTCTTTTTTATTAGGAATATGTGAATATGGATAATTATTTAGTTTAATCGTTTGTCATACATTAACTGGATTTGTATGCCGTAAGGATCTTCAATAATACCATATGCTTCACTAAATATATTTTTTTCTAGCGGAGAGATTATCTTCACATGCTTATCAGAAATTAAATTATTATAAAACCTTTGTATTTCTTCTAAATTAGCGCTTTGAATGCAAAGTGACATGTTATTTCCAAAGTTATAACGTTCATTAGGCTTCATTGTATCTTCTGCTATCATTAGCTTTGTATTCCCAATTTGTAAAACAGAGTGAGCAATATGATCCTTATTTTCACTTGTAATTTTAAAAGAACGATCTCTTTTCGCCAGTTCTTCATACGTAACAATCATTAACTGCTTAGCTTCTAAATTACGTGTGTAAAAATTAATTGCCTCCTTTGCTTGCCCATTCATTGAAAGAAAAATAGCTATTTCTAATGTCATAAATGTATAACTCCTTTATTAGTTAATAATTATAATATAGACTAAAAAGG
Organism: Bacillus sp. FSL M8-0063; assembly: GCF_038005545.1. Classification (NCBI taxonomy): domain Bacteria; kingdom Bacillati; phylum Bacillota; class Bacilli; order Caryophanales; family Bacillaceae; genus Bacillus; species Bacillus sp. FSL M8-0063. Next base: position 3,094,493 of record NZ_JBBOTJ010000001.1, on the reverse strand, counting down.
TTTCAATACATGACACCTTTTTGGGAGGGAAATATGAAAAAAACGGAACGAATAAATGATATGCTTATTTTCTTAAATAATAAAAGATATTTTAATTTAAAAGATTTAATGGCTAGATATGATATTTCTAAAAGTACCGCGTTGCGAGATATTCAATCATTGGAAGAAATAGGTGTACCAATATATTCTGAGCTAGGTAGAAATGGAAGCTATAAAATTATAGAAAATAGTGTGTTATCGCCAATTTATTTTAGTGTGGATGAAATGTATGCGTTATATTTTTCGATTCTTACATTAAATGGATACAAGACAAAACCATTTAATATAGAAAGTATTGCGCTTGAAAATAAATTTAAACATGTATTACCTGATAATGTGAGTAAAAATATTTCAATTATGGAACGAACCCTTTCTTTTGAAGTAACAAATCATAGTAATTTTAGTCCGTTCTTAAAAGAAATTTTACAGGGGATTTTTGCGGAGCGAGTTTACCAGTTAACATATTTAAAAAAAGATGCGGAGAAAGTATTGGTCGCCCAATTTATTCGAATCGAATCTAAATTTGGCCAGTGGTATGCTAAAATCTTTAACTTTGAGGCAAATCATGTTCAAATAATTAGATGCGATAAAATTCTTTCTATTGAGGAAACAAGCAATACGAATCCAAAAAGTCTTGAAGAATTATTAAGTTATCTTACTACTTTTCACAGAAATCCTGATGCAACTGATTTTATTGTCATTGTTAATCAAAAAGGAAAAGACATTTTCGATAAAGAGAATTATCCTTCCATGAGGATACAAAAAGAAAATGAAAATTATAGTATAACAGGCTATTTTAACAAACAAGAAGTTGATTTTATCTCGAACTATTTTCTGAATTTCGGAGAAACGATTATCTCAATTCAGCCAGTTATGCTAAAAGAGTTAATTTATAATAAGGTATTATCTATAAAGCAGCATTTAATTTCTTTAAGATAAAGTTAGTATTAATAATTTTTTTAACACCAAGAAGCCCTTGAGATTTAAATATCCAAAGGGCTTTTTTTGTGATGGTAGTTGTTCTTTAGAAACATTATTTTTTTGGGACGGACAGTCCATAAAAGAACATCGTAACGATATCTTGTATATGTTTTTCGCGATTTCCTTCAAGAAGCTGTGCTCCGAAATCATCACCTAATTTAGTGAACATTTGAATGTATAGCAACATCATTTCTTTAGTAAGGTGAGGGTTAATTTCATTTTTTTGCTGTGCTTGTTCTAATATTTCTAAATACCAAGGCAGGATTTTTTCGTTTTGATAACTATAAATAAACTTGCGGAGCTCTTCATCTCTTTGCATCATTTGTAGTAACATATCTGGCTGAAATAACCCACCAGTATTCATTTTTCTTACAATCATTTTTTGCATCATATCATGAAAAGGTAATTTTTCCGCTGCAAGATCTTTATAATATTGAAATTCAGATATGATATATTCTTGTATAAGCTCTCTAAATAATGCTTCTTTACTTCCGAAATGATTATAAATGGTAACTTGAGAAACGTTTGCTTCTTTTGCAATGTGCTCTATTTTCACTTCATTAAATCCACGTTCTGAAAATAATACGAAAGCAGCTTCTTTAATAGCACGTTTTTTCTTTTCTTTCACTTTTTCAAAGCCGTTCAATGCAATCACCTCAATTAAAATATACAAGAAAAAATAATGGAAAACAATATTTTTGAAATATGGACATATAAATATTTCAAAAAGTTGTTGCGAATATGAAAGATGAGGAGTACAATATTTTTGAAATATCACATATTAAATATTTCAAAAAATGAGGTGGAATTATGATTTCAGTTCAAAATGTCACAAAACAGTTTTCAAATGGAAAAGGTTTGTTTCATATTACATTTGATGTAAAAGAAGGGGAAGTATTTGGTTACTTAGGACCAAATGGTGCTGGGAAATCCACAACAATTCGTAATTTAATGGGATTTATAAAACCGACAGCTGGTAAAGTGACAATTTTTGGATTAGATTGCTGGGATGAAGCAGCGAAAATTCAAAGAGAAGTTGGTTATTTACCAGGAGAAATTTCTTTTATTGAAGGAATGAACGGATTAGAGTTTTTAAAGTTAATGCAAGGAATGCGTGGGTTAAAGGATACGAAAAGACGAGATGAATTAATAGAACGTCTACAATTTGATGTGAAAACACCGATTCGAAAAATGTCTAAAGGAATGAAGCAAAAAGTAGGAATTGTTGCTGCTTTTATGCATGATCCGGAAGTGTTAATTTTAGATGAACCGACATCAGGACTTGATCCACTTATGCAGCAAGTATTTATAGATTTAATAGTAGAGGAAAAGCAAAGAGGAAAAACAATCCTTATGTCATCGCATATTTTCACTGAAATTGAGCGTACGTGTGATCGAGTAGCGATTATTAAAGATGGTCGCCTTGTAACGGTTGAAAATATTCATGATTTACAAAGTATGAGACGACAGGTAATCGATGTAACCGTATCATCTCAAGAAGAGATTGACTCTCTTACACAATGTAATTTGCAATTTGAAGCAGCGAAAGGAAGAGAAGCATCGATTATTGTAAAAGGAAACTATCAAGCTGTTTTACAAATACTTTCAAACTATAATGTAACGGCACTTCAAACGAGAGCAATGGATTTAGAACATTTATTTATGCATTATTACGATAAGGAAGAAGGGGTAAAGCATGAATAAGCAATTGTTTTTAGCTAGTTTGAAAGAAACACAAAAAAGTATTTTGAGTTATGCAACTGGTGCAGCTCTATATTTATGGTTATTAATTTGGATCTTCCCTTCAATGGTATCAGCGAAAGGGTTAAATGAATTAATAAGTGCTATGCCTGATAGTGTGAAAAAAATTGTTGGAATGGAAAGTCCGATTCAAAACGTAATGGATTTTTTAGCTGGCGAATATTATAGTCTATTGTTTATTATCATATTAACAATTTTTTGTGTAACAGTTGCAACGCATTTAATTGCTCGTCATGTAGATAAAGGGGCGATGGCATACTTGCTCGCAACACCTGTATCTAGAGTGCAAATTGCTATTACACAAGCGTCTATTCTCATATTAGGACTACTAATCATAGTAACTGTTACGTATGTAGCGGGTATAGTAGGTGCAGAATGGTTTTTAGAAGATAATAACTTAAATAAAGAATTATTTCTAAAGATAAACGTAGTCGGAGGGCTAATATTTTTAGTTGTTAGTGCTTATTCATTTTTCTTTTCTTGTATATGTAATGACGAAAGAAAAGCACTTAGCTACTCAGCAAGTTTAACTATTTTATTTTTCGTAACGGATATGGTAGGTAAATTAAGTGATAAGTTAGAGTGGATGAGAAATATATCATTATTTACGCTATTTCGTCCGAAAGAAATTGCTGAGGGAACGTATAATATATGGCCAGTAAGTTTAGGTTTAACTGCTGGAGCACTTTGTATTTTCATAGTAGCAATTGTAGTGTTTAGAAAGAGGGATTTACCGTTGTAAAGTAGAAAGTCCACTGAGAAAGTGGGCTTTTTTTTGATGAGGAGGAAACGAATGAATCATTTGTTCCGGGTGAAGCTATATGTAAATGATATCGAAAAGTCATTATTGTTCTATGAAGAAGTAATTGGTTTAAAGTTGTATAAAAGAAGTATGCATGCAGCACGTTTTAATCACGACCAGTTTTCTCTATTACTAGCTAGTAATTTAACATTGAATGAAAATCACTATTTTTACAATCGAAAAGAAATAAAGGGGAATGGCTTTGAACTAATTATTGTTGTCAATCGAATTGAAGAAGTATATGAACTTTGTAAAGAGAAGAGATGCACAATACAAGAAGAAATTCAAACTTATCCATGGGAGATGAGGGGATTTAAAGTTGTGGATCCAGATGGATATTTCCTTAGAATTACATCTGAGTAAAGGTAAACATGAAAAATGTTTACCTTTTTTATGGAAATATTCAAAAAAATGAACCTTTTTCTAGGCTCATCCGTCTAATACATGTAAAGTTAAATTTGAAGTGAGGATGAAACAGGAGGAGCAATTGTGAAAGTAATCCCTTTATATAAAATGATTATAAAAGAAGAAACTGATGTTTCTTTAGCGAAAAAAGGTGATCATGAAGCATTTATGGCGCTTATACATACAGAAAAAGTGAAGATGTATCGCATTGCAAAGGCAATGTTACGTGATGAGACAAATATAGAGGATGCGATACAGGCAACAATTTTAAAAGCATATGAAAATATAAAAAAATTAAAGAAAGAAGAGTTTTTTCAAACTTGGTTAATTCGAATTTTGATAAATGAGTGTAACAATATTATTAGATCATACAAAAAGATAATGGTAATAGAAGAAAATGATTACAATATGAGTGCTTATGATCAGTATGAAGATATAGATTTATGTAATGCGATTCAATCATTACATGAAGAGTTAAGAGCTGTTACGGTGCTTTATTATTATGAAGATATGAATCAAGAGAGTATTGCCAAGCTTTTAGAAATACTAAAAGGAACAGTGAAATCGAGATTGTCACGTGCGAGGGAACAACTGCAAAAACGATTAAAGATGGAATAGGGGGTGTATAAGGTGGATGATGAAAAATTATTTGATGAGAAATTAAAAAAGAGAATAAAAGACGAGAATGTTATAGTACCGCCAGAGTTAAATGAAAAGATTAATAGTACACTTCATAATCTTCCGGTAAAAAAGAAAGGTTATAGAGTTTATATGATGGCTATAAGCGCTGCGGTTCTAACACTTTCAATTGTGTCTATGTCGGAGTTTTCTGATCAAATTTTTGCTCAAAATGGTGGAGTATTTGAATATGTAAAGAAAAAGGCGTTTTCTGATTATGAAAATGAAGAAGAAATAAAATTGAATGTAAATTATCCAGATAAAGAAAAGATTCATGAAAAGATGCTAGATTCCATTGATCATTTTAAAAATATTTCAGGACAATTTGAGGAATATTCTAGTTCGTCAAGAATTGCTACAACATACAAATATGCGATTGATACGGAGCAACAAAGAGGTATCTCTTCGAAAGAAGATAAGCTAACGAACAAACGAACAATTATATATAACGAGGGCAAGAAAAAAGAATTTGATGATGAGAAGTATACATATAAAGAGACAAAATGGAGCCCGAAAGAAAGGAACTATGAACTATTAAAATTAAATCCTACGGAAAGATTATTGAGAAAATCAGGTGAGAAAAAAAGATATGATGATGAATATGTGGGATTCTCTAAGTATAGTATTCAATCAGAATTTGCTGATCTATTAATTCGATATAAAGATTGGAATTATAAAGAAACGAAGTATCTGGGACTGGATTGCTACAAAATAGAAGGGACAATAAACATAGAAATGCCTGTAAGTACATCTGAAGATTTAAGAGGGAAATTTGAAATGGTTGTAGAGAAAAATACGGGGATTATGCTAAAGTTCCTTAGTTTCCACGAAGGTATGATTCAATATTCGATTACGACTGAATGGATACAAATAAACAAAGGGTTGAAAGAGAATGTATTTCAAAAGGATAGCGTTAATTATAAAAAATTGAAAAACATATTAGATGAATAGAAAACGGAGGGAATTATATGGAGAATAACTCTTCTTCAAGAGAAAAGAAAAATAAAAGAAAATATAAAAAGACAATGATAATAAGTGTCCTGTTAGTAGTATTACTATTTGGCGGAGTTGGGTATGGTACTTATGTATATATGAAAACTTCTAATCTCGTACAAAAGTCTAGTTTGAATTTAGCGCGTGGTGAAAAATCAAACTTACGTGAGAACGCCGTAAAACCAATTACAAATAATGTTTCACTTTTAATTATGGGAATTGATGAAAATCAAGAACGACAAAAGGAGTATAATGGTGCTTTTCATACAGATGCACTACTGTTAGCTACTTTTAATAAAGATGATAAGACAGTGAAATTAACGAGCATACCACGTGATACATATACATATGTTCCAGTTGAAAAGAAAAAAGATAAAATAACACATGCATATGGAAGTGGTTTCGTTAAAAATGGTAAAGATGGAGGACCGCAAGCTTCAGTGGAAGCGGTAGAAAAATTGTTACAAGTGCCTGTTGATTATTTTGTGAAGTTTAATTTTAATTCATTTACTAAAATTGTTGATGGATTAGATGGGATTGAAGTAAATGTCCCAGTTGAATTTACGGAGCAAAATAGTAAAGATGAACCTGGCGCAATCCATTTGAAAAAGGGAATACAAAAATTAACAGGGGAAGAAGCACTTGCACTGGCAAGGACGCGTCATATTGATAGTGATGCAATGAGAGGTCAGCGTCAACAACTTGTTATTGAAGCGATGTTAAGTAAATTAAAAAGTGTAGGCTCGATTACGAAGCTAGAAAAAATAGTTGAGGCGGTTGACGGCGATTTTAAAACAAACTTAGTAATGGATGATATTTTATCATTTTATAAATACGGTTTAAACGGTTCAGTTGAAAAAATACAATTAGCTGGTGATGATTTATATTTACCTAACGGTCCAAATGGGCAACGTGTATATTATTATAATCCTAATAAAAAAGATCTACAGAGTTTGAGTAATACGCTTAGAACGCATCTAGGATTAAGTGAAAAGCAGATTGAGGAGAATTAAAGCAGGCGAAATATCTGCTTTTTATTTTTGTAGAAAAGAGGTTTGTTACGATATACATTATTTATTAACAATAATTTACAAGTGTTTTATAGTGTAGGGAGATAAAGACTATTAAATCAATACATAGAATTCAATGAGATATAATGTTTCGAAAGAGTATGGAATTTTTATGAATATTACTGTAAAAAAATAATTTTTTAAAAATTTTCAATAATAACACTTTACAAAACTCGAAAAATTAGTAGAATAATAGTTAATAAGAATCTTCTGATAAATATATAAAGAAAAACAGAATTATCAGAAAACTCTTAAATGAGAGCGTTAAGAATTAGGGAGGGTACAGAAAGTGAAAAAGAAAAAAATGAAAAAACTAACAGCAGTTGTAGCACCAGTTTTAGCAATGAGTATGGCATTGACAGCATGTTCTACATCAGGTGGAGATAAGAAGACAAGCACAAATTCTAGCTCTGGCGGGGATAGCAAATCAGAAGGAAAATTAGCAGCGAAACAAGTGCTAAATCGAACAGAAACGAATGAGATTCCAACAATGGATACTTCGAAAAGTACAGATACTTTAGGTTCTCAAATGTTAGGGAACACAATGGAAGGTTTATACCGATTAGATAAAGAAAACAAACCAATCCCAGCTGCGGCAGAGTCAAGCACGAAGAGTGAGGATGGTAAAAAATATACATTTAAATTACGTAAAGATGCAAAATGGTCAAATGGTGATCCTGTAACAGCGAAAGATTTCGTATTTGCATGGCAACGTCTATTAGATCCAAAAACAGCTGCTGAGTATGCATTTATCGCATTCCCGATTAAAAATGCAGAAGCAATTAGCCAGGGGAAAGCAGAAGTTTCTACATTAGGTGTAAAAGCGGTTGATGATCTTACACTTGAAGTAGAATTAGAACAAGCGGTACCATACTTCTTAAACTTAGTAGCATTCCCGTCGTATTATCCACTAAATGAAAAGTTCGTCAAAGAAAAAGGGGATAAATACGGTTTAGAATCTGATACAACAGTTTATAACGGTCCATTCGTTCTTACTGATTGGAAACACGAACAAGGATGGAAACTAAAGAAGAATGATCAATATTGGGATAAAAAGACTGTGAAATTAGATGAGATTAACTTTAGTGTTGTAAAAGAGCCAGCAACTCGTGTGAATTTATACGATAGTGGGCAAATTGATTTCTCTTTATTGACTGGAGAATTTGTTGACAAATATAGAAATAATAAAGAGGAGTTTGGAACATATTCAGAACCAAGTACATTTTTCATACGTTTAAACCAAAAACGTGGTGGACAAGATACACCATTAAAGAGCCAAAAATTACGTGAAGCAATTGCTTTATCGATTGATAAAAAGAATTTAGCAAATGTTATTTTAAATGATGGATCGAAACCGGCTGATTACTTAGTACCTAAAGGGTTAGCAAACGGACCTGATGGGAAAGATTTCCAAGAAACATTTAAAAATGGTATTAAGCCAGATGCGAAAAAAGCAGCTGCTGCATGGGAAGCAGCGAAAAAAGAACTTGGAAAAGATCAAGTTACAATTGAGTTTTTAAACTATGATACTGGTAATGCGAAAAAAGTTGGGGAATATGTAAAAGATCAAATTGAGAAAAACTTAAAAGGTGTAACAGTAAATATTAAACTGCAGCCGTTTAAACAAAAACTAAAATTAGAATCGGAGCAAGATTATGATATTTCATATGGTGGATGGAGCCCAGATTATGCAGATCCAATGACATATTTAGATATGTTTGAATCTAATCACTCTCACAACCAAATGAGCTACTCTGATGCGAAATATGACGAAATGGTTAAAAAAGCTGGCGGAGAGTTAATGAGTGACGCGAAGAAACGTTGGGAAGAACTAGGAAAAGCTGAAAAATTATTACTTGAGCAAGATGTAGCACTTATACCATTATATCAAAATGCTAGATCTTATGTAATGAAACCGACTGTAAAAGGGGTTGTTAAACATAATATTAGTCCGGAGTACAGCTTTAAATGGGCTTATGTAACTGAATAATAAAAAAGCATTCCGAAAGTAGACTACTTTTGGAATGCTTTTTTATTATGAGATTAAATTGTAAACAAACCAATAAGCACAAGGGGAATAGTACTTATATAGTAAATAGGAAGAATTTGTATAGTGATGATAGTAAAAAAATACTTTTTACTATCACAAAAAAATAATTTTTAGAATATTTTAAAAATAACTTTACAAAATCTGAAAAGTTAGTAGAATATTAATTAATAAGAATTTTCTGATAACTAGTTATTAGAAAATCTATCAAAACTAGTTTCGTACATATAATTGGGGAGGGTACAAAAATGAAGAAAAAGATGAAAAAGTTCACGGCGGTTGTAGCGCCAGTTTTAGCGATGAGTATGGCGTTGACAGCGTGTTCTGGATCTGGTGGGGAGAAGAAATCAACTACGACGTCTAGTGGTGGTGGGGAAGAGAAAAAATCAGAAATTAAATACGCAGCGAAACAAGTGTTAAATCGTACAGAGAATCAAGAAATTCCGACGATGGATGTTTCAAAATCTACTGATACATTAGGTTCTCAAATTTTAGGGAACACAATGGAAGGTTTATATCGATTAGATAAAGATAATAAGCCAATCCCAGCTGCAGCAGAATCTAGTACGAAAAGCGAGGATGGCAAAAAATATACATTTAAATTACGTAAAGATGCAAAGTGGTCGAATGGTGACCCTGTAACGGCGAAAGATTTCGTATACGGATGGCAGCGCCTACTGGATAAAAATACAGCTGCGGAATATGCGTTTATTGCCTACTATATTAAAAATGCAGAAGCGATTAATAAAGGTGAAAAAGCTGCAACAGAATTAGGAGCAAAAGCGGTAGATGATTATACGCTAGAAGTAGAATTAGAAAAGCCAGTACCATATTTCTTGAATTTAATGGCATTTCCATCCTACTATCCTTTAAATGAAAAGTTCGTAAAAGAAAAAGGAGATAAATTCGGTTTAGAAGCAGATACAACGTTGTATAACGGACCGTTCGTTATGGCTTCATGGAAACATGAACAAGGATGGCAGCTAAAGAAAAATGATAAGTATTGGGATAATAAGACTGTAAAATTAGAAGAAATTAATTATAGTGTAGTAAAAGAAGTTGCGACGAAAGTAAACTTATATGATACAGGATCAATTGATTTTACATTACTATCTGGAGAATTCGTTGATAAATATAAATCAAACAAAGAGGAATACGGTGAGTATTCAGAAGCAAGTACATTCTTCTTACGTTTAAATCAAAAGCGTAACGGACAAGATACACCGTTAAAGAGCAAAAAACTTCGTGAAGCAATCGCATTATCAATTGATAAAAAAGGTTTAGCAAACGTTATTTTAAATAACGGTTCAAAAGCAACCGATCAATTAGTACCAAAAGGACTTGCGACAGGACCAGACGGTAAAGATTACCAAGATACATTTAAAAATGGTCTGAAATATGATCCGAAAAAAGGTGCAGCAGCTTGGGAAGCAGCGAAAAAAGAACTTGGAAAAGATCAAGTGACAATTGAATTACTAAGCTATGATGATGGAACTGCGAAAAAAATTGCTGACTACTTTAAAGACCAAATTGAGAAAAACTTAAAAGGTGTAACGGTTAACACGAAAATTCAGCCGTTCAAACAAAAACTAAAATTAGAGTCTGCACAAGATTATGAAGTTTCGTTTGCAGGTTGGAGCCCAGATTATTCGGATCCAATGACATTTATTGATATGTTTGAATCAAAGAGCCCGTATAACCAAATGAGTTATTCGAATCCAAAATACGATGAAATGGTAGCAAAAGCAGGGAATGAATTATTGTCTGATCCGAAGAAGCGTTGGGAAACGTTAGGAAAAGCAGAGAAATTATTCCTTGAAGAAGATGCAGGATTAGTTCCTTTATATCAAACTGGTAGAGCGTATGTAATGAAACCGAATGTAAAAGGAATTGTGAAACATAACATTAGTCCAGAATATAGCTTTAAGTGGGCTTATGTAACGGAAGGGAAATAATAAAAAAGAGCGTTTTAAAAGTAGATACATTACTTTTAAAACGCTCTTTTACTATTCAATTTAATTAAATAGAGAAGAATAAGAAAAGTGGTACTGACATATAGTAGATGGGGGAGAATTCGTATAGTAATAATAGTAAAATACATAGTTACTATAAAAATAAAATAATTGAAACTTCAAAAGTGAAGGTAATTAACAGAATGTTTATTGGTGAACAGGTACTAATCACTAAGTTAACTGAAAATCTCTCAAAGTTAGTTTCGTACATATAATAGGGGAGGGTACAAGAATGAAGAAAAAGATGAAAAAGTTCACGGCAGTTGTAGCGCCAGTTTTAGCAATGAGTATGGCTTTAACAGCATGCTCTTCTGGATCTGGTGGGGAGAAGAAACCGACTACAACGTCTAATAATGGTGGAGAAGAGAAGAAATCTGATATTAAATATGCGGCAAAGCAAGTGCTAAATCGTACAGAAACTAATGAAATTCCGACAATGGATACTTCAAAAAGTACAGATACGCTTGGTGCACAAATTTTAGGGAATACGATGGAAGGCTTATATCGCCTTGATAAAGATAATAAGCCAATCCCAGCTGTAGCAGAATCTAGCACGAAAAGCGAGGACGGTAAAAAATATACGTTTAAACTACGTAAAGATGCAAAGTGGTCAAATGGTGATCCAGTAACGGCGAAAGATTTCGTATTTGCATGGCAACGTCTAGTAGATCCAAAAACAGCTGCTGAGTATGCATTTATTGCTTACTATATTAAAAATGCAGAAACAATTAATCAAGGCAAAGCAGAAGTTTCTACGTTAGGTGTAAAAGCGGTAGATGATTATACGCTTGAAGTTGAACTAGAAAGACCAGTACCATATTTCTTGAATTTAATGGCATTTGCGTCATACTATCCATTAAATGAAAAATTCGTAAAAGAAAAAGGGAATAAATACGGTTTGGAATCTGATACAACAGTATATAACGGACCTTTTGTTCTTACTGATTGGAAGCATGAGCAAGGCTGGAAATTAAAGAAAAATGATCAGTACTGGGACAAAAAGACTGTAAAACTAGATGAAATCAACTTTAGTGTAGTAAAAGAACCAGCTACTAGAGTAAATTTATATGATACAGGTGCAATTGATTTCGCACTTTTATCAGGTGAATTTGTTGATAAGTATAGAAATAATAAAGAGGAGTTTGGCACATATTCGGAAACGAGTACATTTTATTTACGTCTAAACCAAAAACGTGGTGGGCAAGATACACCATTAAAGAGCAAAAAATTACGTGAAGCAATTGCATTATCAATTGATAAGAAAGCTTTAACGAATGTCATTTTAAATGATGGTTCAAAACCAGTGGATTACTTAGTACCGAAAGGTTTAGCTAGTGGACCAGACGGTAAAGATTTCGCAGAAACGTTTAAGAATGGTTTAAAACAAGATTCCAAAAAGGCAGCGGCAGCTTGGGAAGCAGCGAAAAAAGAACTTGGAAAAGATCAAGTAACAATTGAACTGTTAAATTATGATACTGGTAATGCGAAAAAAGTTGGGGAGTATGTAAAAGATCAAGTTGAAAAGAATCTAAAAGGCGTGACAGTAAATATTAAACTGCAACCATTTAAGCAAAAACTAAAATTAGAATCAGACCAAGATTATGATTTTTCATATGGTGGCTGGAATCCAGATTATGCGGATCCAATGACGTATCTTGATATGTTTGAAACGACAAATTCTCAGAACCAGATGAGCTACTCAAATTCAAAATATGATGGCGTTATTACTAAAAGTAAGACAGAATGGATGGCTGATGCAAAAAAACGCTGGACAGAGTTAGGAAAGGCTGAGAAAGTGTTACTTGAAGAAGATGTAGCACTCGTACCTTTATATCAAAATGCTAGATCATATGTAATGAAACCAAATATAAAGGGAATTGTGAAACATAACATTAGTCCAGAATATAGTTTCAAATGGGCGTATGTAGAAGAGAAATAATAAAGGGAAACCTTAATCTGGCTGCCTGGTGAATAGTGAGATAAAAAGAAAAAGCATTTTCAAGTTGCGGTATTAGAGCACTTGAAAATGCTTTTTCTATGCACTTTTATTCCTTCTTCGAATATATAAAATAAAAAAGGGAGAATCCCATGAAACGAAATACTTACATCGATTTCCTAGCTTATTACGGAATAGGAAGTGCTCATCCTGGTGGTTTTACGTTAACAAAACAGTTGTTAGCACAATTGCCTTTTAAATATGGTGCAAATGTCCTTGAAATCGGCTGCGGTACAGGGAAAACAGCGGCGTACATGACAAAAGAGTATGGTTATAAAGTAACGGCGGTTGAAAAGAATGAGATTATGATTCAAAAGGCGAAAGATAGATGGTCGTTTGAAGGAATAGACATTCAATTAATTGAAGGGAATGTAGAGCAATTACCTTGCTTATATGACTCATTTGAGTTCGTACTCGGAGAATCGATACTCGCTTTTACAGAGAAAGAGAGGGTTATCTCGGAGTGCTATCGTGTATTACAGAAGGATGGCAAGCTTGTTGTCATTGAAATGATTATTGATAGGCACATTGAGAAGAATGAGGAAGAAAAAATTGCCCGATTATACGGGATGAAAGAACTATTAACTGAGAATGAATGGGTACAATTATTTCAGAAAGCAAATTTTAAAAGAATTACAATTGCTGGCGGCGGTACAATTGCAGAAACGATCTCTGGCTATATAGAAGAGCCAGAATGGAATGTATCACAATTTGTCCCGAATGAGTTATATGAGGCATGGGTACAGCATGAAAATGTACGACTTATGTACCAACATATTTTAGGTCATCGTATTTTTATATGTGAAAAATAAAGAAAGAGAGTTGACTAAAGATAGTCAACTCTTTATTATATTAAATGAAAAATAATGCAGCTAATGTAATTCCGAAGATGAAACCAAATCCGAGTTCGACGCCCCAGCCACAACCGCCGCCTCCCCAGCCGCCGCAACTACCACAACCACGACCGCCACATCCACAGCCGCTGAATCCACCACCACAACCAAATCCGCAACTATCACATCTGCTAATGCCACCACAAAGGTCACAGCCACCGTTTGCATATGCGTCATAGTATCCAAATCCTGTATCAAAAGATGAGCGCTGTTGCACTGGTTCAATCCATACAGAGCTTTTTGTCAGATCAATTATTTTGCCTAAATGAATACGACCATCACGATCTTCAATTCGAACGACTTTACCGAAATAACGTTGGCACGTATCGTAACATTTTTGTCTATGCATATTCTTTCCTCCTTCCCCATTACAGTAATACGATATGTAATGGGGACAAGTGCGGCTTGTACGAATGTCCTATCTATCATAATTGTTATAGAAAGGGGAAATATAGGAGAAGGATATATAAGGAGGAAAAAGTAATGAAATCTACAGATCAGTTTCAGATATACGAAGTACCGTGGGAAGAGTTTATTGAAGCTTTGCGAGAGGAAATGAAGAAGCAAGTTGGGGCAGATATTATTGATACAGTAGTTTGCAATTTAGAAGATGGTTTTGAAGTGTATACATATGTGCAGGGGGATTTGGATTTTGAATATAAGGAAGCGCTGGAAAGGAAATACGGGAGCGATGCAAAAACTCCTAATGTGTTAACGATTATGTTATTAGCTAGCATTTATAGTACAAGTGAAGAGAATTTACGCTTACATGCGGATAATAAAGATAATCCGATTGTTGAAGTGTATGTGAAGCAATGAAACACGCTGTGAAAGGCGTGTTTTTTATTTGTATGATAAAATGTTAGAAAATTAAGAAAGAAGGTGACGATTTGGAAATTAAACATCTTAATTTAACAGTTTCAGATGTAGTAGCTGCTAGAGAGTTTTTAGAAAAATATTTTGGTTTAACTTGTAGCGGAACAAGGGGAAATGGTTTTGCAGTTTTGCGTGATAATGATGGGTTTATATTAACGTTAATGAAAGGGAAAGACGTACATTATCCGCAAACATTTCATGTAGGGTTTCCTCAAGAAAGTGAAGAACAAGTAAATAAGATAAATCAAAGGTTGAAGGGAGCTGGATTTTTGGTTGAGGCTCCTAAGCATGCACATGCGTATACGTTTTATGTGGAAGCACCTGGTGGATTTACAATTGAAGTGATGTGTTAATTCAAAATCAAACTTTTTGATGTTTGTTTTCAATGTGAAAAGTAGGAAAAGTCTGTTTTAAGTGTAGAGCTTAAACAGGCTTTTTTACTTATATTATCGGATAGAAAACGCTAGAAGGAATCATATTCAGTATATATAACTGTTTACATAATAAAGTTATGATGAGCTAGTTGTCCTAAAATACAAGTCATATATCTTGTATCCTCTCATAAATTTAAACATAGGAATTTGTCTACAAAGGTGGCGAAGCCTCATCATGAAAATTCGAATTTGTGCCACATTCATGTTGTTTCTATTTATATGGTTACATCCTTTTTGGACTTTTGCAAAAGGAGAGGAGGCAAAGGAAAGGGTCGTTTCACTTGTATATGATGATTCGGGCAGCATGAGAAATAACGATCGCTGGAAATATGCCAATTATGCTTTGCAAAGTTTAGTTGCGCTATTAGATGAAAAAGATAAATTCTCTTATGTTCCAATGAGCAAGCCGAATGATCCATTAAACATTTCGTTAACGAAGGATAAGAGACAAACAGAAATTGAGGGAATTGGAGCATGGAAAACGTATTTAAATACCCCGTTTAGCGCAGTAGAAACGGCGATGCAATCTATAAAAAAGGAAGCAGATATAGATGGAAAACGTGAATTTTGGCTTATTGTCTTAACTGACGGGGCATTTAATGATTTAGAGAAAGATAAGGTTGGCGGAAAAGAACAAATTACACAGAAGTTAGCACAGTTTAAGAAAGAAATGGATACAAAAAAGATATCGCTACATCCAATTTTAATTACGATGGAAGAGGATTTAGGACAGCAAGAAAAGGCACAACTAAATACGTTTAAAGAAATATGGAAGAAAGAGATAAACGGAGTTACGATGCCATCTAGTGGAGAGGATGGTATTGTAAAAAGCGTCAATCAAGTGGCAGCATTAGTTGCAAATCGTGATCCGTTCTCTTCTGTTGAATCGATTGTAAAAACGAAAGTAGTAGGGAAGAAAGTAGAGATTACAACACCATTTCCGTTAAAGCGCATGACGCTTGTACGACAATCACCTTCTTTGTCTAATTATCAGGTCACACAAATTTCTAAACCGTTACAATTACAATCTTCCTATTCCATACATGCACCAGGAGAAGCGAAATTATTCGGAAATATAGTTCATATAAGTACGGAAAATCAGGAAGTTATTAAACCAGGAACGTATACGATAGAAGTGGATCGAGATATTGAGAAAGAAGGACTACAAGTACTAGTTGAACCGGCGCTTAACTATACTGTTTCTACTTATGACAAAGACGATAGTAGT
This sequence comes from Bacillus sp. FSL M8-0063, assembly GCF_038005545.1. Classification (NCBI taxonomy): domain Bacteria; kingdom Bacillati; phylum Bacillota; class Bacilli; order Caryophanales; family Bacillaceae; genus Bacillus; species Bacillus sp. FSL M8-0063. The sequence goes on along the minus strand of NZ_JBBOTJ010000001.1, from coordinate 3,078,278 downwards.
CAAAAAAATGTGGGGAAAATGTACGAAGGTGTTACTGCTGTTATTGAAGCGAAGCCTACGGAATTACCAATTCAGTCTTCATATTTTCAGGCAGAAGTAGAAATAGACGGAAAACAGTACCCGATGAAGTGGGACGATAAAAAACATGTATTTTACTACGAAATGAAGGTTGATAAAGGATTAGTGCGCGGGAAAGTTCATATGAACATAAAGGGATTTTACAGACAGACGAAAGAATTTAAAATCGAAGTAACGGAAAAACCAAAATTATCACTGCAAACGATAACGAAAGATTATGAAGAAAAAGTAACGAATTTAGAGAATAGTAAACCGTTTATTATACAACCACAGTTAGATGGTAAGCCGATGACAGAAGAAGCTGTAAAGAAACTATTAAAATCTACTGGTGTCACATCTAAACAATCAATCAACTATGAAATAAAACAACAGGATAATCAAATTTATATTTATCCTCGCCCTCATTACTCCGATACATTCAATTTTACAGATACTGGCACCGTAGATGCTACCATCACTATACAAGATTCAAAATTACAAGAAGTAAAGAAAAATATATCACTTCATATTCAAAATGCACCGTTTTATGAAAAATATGCGCTTATTTTTAAGTTTGTTATTCCTATCACTTTATTACTGTTAGTAGTAGGAATAATCGTTTTAGGATGGATTATCCGTCCAAGATTTCACCGAAAAGCACTATTGTATTACGAATGGGATCAAGAGGTAGCGAAAGATTGGTTATATCAATCTGAACCAGAATTACTTAAAAATAAATGGTGGAAACACTATTTTGGCATTCCATTCCGAGCAGAAAGAAAGACTGTGCAATCCGTTACGTTTATAGCGAAGAAAGGATCAAAATCGATATTTGTAGCGAAAGAGTCACAAGTAGTAGGAATGATTATTGATGGAATGTTTATAACAGAGGAAGAGGTTGGAATGGAACATAAGACGCTATATCCAAATGAACTTTTAGTAATTGATAGAGGGTATGGTAAAGAAATTTACAAATATGAGTGTGAATAGTAGGTATGGAAAAGGAGGGAGTCTCATCTTTCTCCCCCTCTTTTCAAACAAGCAAGAATAGGAAGGTGGTTCACATGACGTTACAAGTTCCAACGATATTAATTGGTTTAGGTGGAATCGGTAGTACTGTGACACATCAAATATATGAAAGGCTACCTGAGGAGCGCCGAAAAAAGGTAGCAATGCACGTATTTGATACAGATGTGAATACATTGAGTAAATTTGATCATATTCGAAAGTTTAAGACGCAAACGAGTTCTAGTAAAACGCCAAGAGAGTATATTGCGGGAGATCCAACGATTCCAGAGTGGTTTCCGATGGACCCGACTATACTTGATAAACCACTGACAGAAGGGGCAGGACAGTTACGTGTCATTTCCCGTTTAGCGTTACTTGCTGCGATGAAAGAAGATAAATTGACATCCTTTTGGCAAGAAATCGAGAAAATTTTTCCGGTTACAAGCGATCAAACGGAATATGGAGTGCGTGTCATTATCGTAACATCACTAGCGGGCGGAACAGGTTCAGGGATGTTTCTACAAATTGCATTATATTTACGTGAAATGCTTCGGAAAAAACTGCAGCATCACAACATTTTAATTCGTGGTGCGTTTTTAATGCCGGACGTTTTAGTTAAGACGAGAACGGTTAGTGCGAAAGAGTTTGAAACGGTGCAAGCAAACGGCTATGCTTCGTTAAAAGAATTACATGCCATTACACTCGGTTCTACTGGAGAATTATCCAAACGTGGTGGTGTTACAATTGAATTAGAATATCGACCTGATCAAGTAGATGAAGAAGGAAGAACGAATCATACGATTAAACAACATCATTTACCGTACAATTATTGTTTCTTATACGATTACGAAAATCTACATGGACACCATCTGCACAATTTATCAGATTATATGGAGCAAATGGTAAATACGATTTATTTACAGTTATTTAGTCCGATGTCTGCCAATCATTTTGCACAGGAAGATAATCAAATTCAACAATTAGCAGAATCAAGCGGGAAAGGGCGATATTGTGGGGCAGGAACGGCCAAGATTATTTATCCGTATGAGCACGTGTTAAAATATTGTGCTTTAAAATGGGCTGTGCAAGGTTTAGATGAATCGTGGCTGCATTTAGATCAATTGTTTCAAGAGAAGAAGCAAAGATATGATCAAGATGTAAAACGTGGGATGCAACGTGAAAAGCCAGAGCGTGGGAAAAGTTATTTAGAAGACTTAGAACATCTTGCTACTCGTCCAGAACAGGCCCATATTTTCTATAGACAAATGTACAATGAAACGCGTGAAGGAGCAGAGGGCGGTAAAGTTGGTGTGGCGAAATCTAAACTGTTTTTAGAGGCTGTAGAAAGCTATGTACAGCGTACGGTGCAAAAAGATGAGGAATTAAACCGTCTGCAGCACGAGTGTAAAATTTCGGCTGCGAAACTGAAAATGATGGAGCAAATGAAAGGTGAAGTAGCAAGGGTGGATCATGCGATTCGTTTATATGCGTATGCGATTCCGAGCCGTGTACATGAGCATGTAACGACACTATTGTATGACATGATTGAATCAGACCGTTTTTCACCAAGTGGTTCTGAAGGGCAGTCCTATCAATTAAATACATGGTTTTTAAAGAAAACAGATCCTGTGCATCCAGTATCAGCTCGTTTTATGTTGTATGAAATTCGAAAGCAGTTAGTCGAGAAAATGAATCGACTACATGAAAATAATGAGCAAAAGCGTAATTTAATTCAAAACTACGATAAGAAATTTAATGTGAGTAATATTGATGGAACGGTAACAGCTGTTCGCCGAGTAGAAATCGCGCAGCAACAAGGCTGGTTTGGAAAAGTGATGAATAATCAGCAGCGTTTGTTTAAAAAAGAATTTGAAGATATTGTAACGCAGTACGTACACAAATTAAACGAGTATCGTAAAGAAATGCTATTAGAACTCGTTTATCAATCACTTTATCAAGCAGTTAATAAAATGATTCAATATTGGGAAAGGTTTTTTGATAATTTACATGAAACGCGTGAAAATTTATTGTTTGAAATTCAAAAACGAAGCAAGGAATTTGAAGGGAAAACAAACCCAACGAATGTATACGTATTAGCTGAAGAGAAGTTGCAAGAAAAGATATGGCTAGATATGCAGCAACATTTGAATTTAGGTGTATTACCGAAAGATATATCTGCGGAAATTTATATGAGTTTATACGGGGAATATTGCCGGGATGCGAAAACAGAAGAGATTCAATCGAAAAAGGTAGAAGACTTTTATCGTGAGCACATACTAAGTTATTGCTATGATGAATTACAAATCCGCTATCGTGATAAATTAGAGCTGAATATCGTTGAGGCATTACGAAAAGAAGCGGATTATAAGAAGCGTGATCGTGATGAATACGTTCGTGAAAAAATTGAAGACTTGTTTCATTTAGCAAGTCCATTCGTTCCGAAAGTTTCCCACCATAGGGAATTACAATATTGGGGTATACATCCATCCTTAAAGAAAGAACTGCAAGAAGAATTAATTCAAGAAATGTTTAAAGAAAAAGATACAGTACATGAAGCTTTTTCGCCATTTGAAGTCATTTGTTATCGTGCGCATTATGGTTTATCATTGCAAGACTTTCCTAAGCTTTCCTCAGGGCATATTGCAAATGGATTTATGAATGATAAAGGTGATTATTTTCAGTCATACTATCGCCGTGTGAACAAGTTGAATAGTAAAAAATCTAGTTTAACGCCGCATTTAGATAAGTATTGGCACTTACCAGCATTCATGCCAGACTTAAATGCAACGCAAACGAAATTGGATTACGATAAATGTAATCGAGCTCTTCTATACGCGTATATGTATCGCTGGATTAGTTTAGTTGCTGTTGATGGTCAGTTCGTGTATCAATATAACGGCGTTGGACGTAGCTTCTTAATTCAGTCGATGGGAAAAAATATTTCAAATGAAAGTTACAAATTACACAGAGCATTGCTTCATAATCCGTTTATTTATGAAAACATATTGTCCAGATTTGAAGAAGAACAAGAAAAAGCTATGATACAGGGCGGACATTTATATACACATCCGTTCGTATTAGGTGCTCAAGATATTAGATGGCTTCGTAAAGAGCATGTCCATAATATTTTAGATATGATTTTAATGTATGACCGTGAGGCGAAATATGATCCAACGTTAGAAGAAACTTCTGATGAATTATTAAGATTATTCCTTGATGAAATTGAATTGTATTTCCAAAACTATTACGGTACAGGTGCCGATATGGTTGCAAAGAAAGAGAAAGAAATGTTTATTAAACAATTGTGGGATCGTTCGTACGCGAAAGGTTATGTAGATCCAAATAGTGCTCCTTATAAAAAGTGGCAAAATTTATTAAGCGTTCATGATGAAGAGGAAACGCCAAAAACGAATGTATAATGAATGAAAAGGGAATCCTTAAAAGTGGCAATACAACTTTAGAAAAGAGGGATTCCGATGCCGTTTTTAGGAAGTGTATATCAAATATTTGGATTGTATCCAGAAATTTATTATGGAATGATTTCAGCTGAGCTACAAGAAAAGGCTCAGAAGGAACATCTTGAAAATAACAGTGCAGAAGCTGAAGTAGAAGAATAAAAAAAGTGCAGATGAAAATCTGCACTTTTTATTTGCTTTAAATGGTTCCATATCCTTAACTGGATTGTTATTTGAAGATAACAGTTCAGTTAAGGATACGATGATGTTTCTTAAATTTCATATAATGAAAAATGTATAAAAATCAATATAAAAAAATGAGTATAAATATAAAGATGAGAAGGAACAATGTTTTCAAGAAAATAATTATGTTTAAAAATAACATTTGATACATAATTAACCGTTATTGTTTAATTAATTTTATTGTTGACAATATAATTAATTGTATGATAAATTCAATCAGCATTCTTAGTGATGTGTTGCTGAATTAATTGTTTTACAATTTACTACAGTTTAAAAAGATTGATTTTTCAGTCTTTTATCAAATTATTAAGTTTATGGAGAGTGAATTATGTATATTTTTATTTTTTAAACAGAACAGTAATAAAGATTGCAATAAGTAAGAGATAAACTTGAAAAAGAGGTTTCAATGAATGAGTCTTTTAATAAAGAAAACAATGGATGAAGAAAAGAAAAAAGTATTGAATCAAACTTTAGGTGCAATTGACTTAACTCTTTTAGGGATTGGAGCAATTATTGGTACAGGGATTTTCGTATTAACAGGTATTGTAGCAGCGAAACATGCTGGCCCAGCGATTGTATTATCGTTTATATTAGCGGCGATTGTATGTGCGTGTGTAGCTTTCTGTTATGCTGAATTTGCTTCTACAGTTCCAGTTTCGGGAAGTGTATATTCATATACATATATGACACTAGGTGAGATTTTTGCATTTATAGTCGGTTGGTGCGTTATGTTGGAGTACTTATTAGCGACTTCTGCGGTAGCTGCAGGATGGTCAGCGTATTTTCAGTCATTGTTACTAGGGTTTAATATTCACATCCCTACGATCTTTGCTTCGGCACCTGGTATGGGAAAGGGTGGAATTATTGATTTACCAGCAGTTCTTATTATTTTAGTTGTTACATTTTTATTAAGTCGTGGTGCAAAAGAAAGTGCACGAATAAATAATATAATGGTTATTATTAAACTGGCTGTTATTGTAGGGTTTATTGTTGTAGGGACACAATATGTAAAACCAGAGAACTGGCAACCATTTCTACCTTTTGGTTTTCATGGTGTAGTAGGAGGTGCTGCTACTGTATTTTTTGCTTTTTTAGGATTTGATGCAGTTGCAACAGCTGCAGAGGAAGTGAAGCGTCCACAACGTAATGTGCCAATTGGGCTACTGGTTTCATTGTTCATTTGTACCATTCTATACGTAGGTGTTTCATTTGTATTAACTGGAATGGTTCCGTTTACGGAGTTGAATGTCGCTGATCCAGTTGCATATGCATTGCGTATTGTGGGAGAAGATAGAATTGCTGGATTGTTATCGGTGGGGGCGATAGCGGGGCTAACGACAGTTCTATTAGTAGCTATGTTTGCATTTGTTCGTGTATCTTATTCGATGAGTCGAGATGGGTTGTTACCAAAAAGACTTTCAAGTGTACATAAACGTTTACAAACCCCATTTTTTAATACGTGGGTTACAGGTATTATTGCAGCTTTATTAGCAGGATTAGTGGATTTGAATTTATTAGCTAATTTAGTGAATATGGGAACGATAACAGCATTTGTTTTTGTATCTATAGCTGTTATTGTATTAAGAAAGACACATCCTAATATGAAAAGGTCATTCCGTGCGCCGCTAGTACCTTTTTTACCAATCGTTTCAATAGTAAGTTGTATATATTTAGCTTTGAACCTCTCTCAGCTTACGTTAATTAGTTTTGTAGCATGGGTAATAATAGGTGTATTTATATATTTTGTATATGCTAAAAAACACAGTAATGTTAGAAATGGAAATAGAGTATAGTCCATTGAAATAATAATTGTAATGTAAATGAAAACACGCTACTTATAAGAACAGGTAGCGTGTTTTTATTATTTAATAATCCCATTCTCTAAAATTTTAATAGTAGGTGCTACTTTCACATTAGCCTTTGAAAAGGCACTCGGCCAATCGTCTTCAACCGTTTTCCACTCTTTATATTGAAACGCTCTCGCATAATCACCAAATCCGAATGGATCAAGTTGCTGTTTTTGAATTTTGTGGATTAAATCGTTTAAATCTTTGTTTAGTTGTTTTGTAATAAGTGAAGTTAATTTTTTTCTATCTTTATCTATATCCATGTTGAATGTAAGTTCAGATACGGAAACTTTAAAATCCATTGCAATATTAAATTTAAAGTGGTTATCGTTATAGCCTGTATGGATATCACGATTGATGCTAAGAACATTTATTGTTACGAAATCGTCGCCGACGGTATCTTTTAGATGACTATTACTTTCAACTGAATGAGAAGGGATTTTCAGGGTAAGTGAAACGGGTATATTCGCTTTCTTTTGCAACATAAGAAGAAGGGCACTTTCATATCGATTTAAAGACATTTTATAGATTCCACGAGAAGTTAATAGTGCAGAGCCGGTAACAATCACATCTTTTTTCCCTTTTTTTATTTCTGAGATAGCAGGTGTTATACCTTTATTAAAAGTTTGCCTATGAAATTCATGGAATGTCGTAAACACGGTTCGATTGTATAGTTTGTTCGTATTAATTAAATCTGTTAAATATTCAGGAAGTGCAGGCTTATCTTTAAAGTTATTATATATAACTGAAGAAATTGGACCGTCTACTGCAACCATACGCATATTTCCTGTGTTTTTAGGGTCTCGATACCAAACATCAAGGTAAGGCATAGCTCCTTCTTGTTTTAAAAATTTCGTGCTAAATAAAATGAGCTGTAATTTTTCTGTAGACACTAAGCCACTACTTGAACTATTAAACGTGGCTTTTGCTTCTCGAGGCGTACGTACTTTCGCTTCATGAGTTTCGTACTTTTTCTCTACATCCTCATTAAAAATAGGGTTTACGTGGTACACAATTAATTTTCCTTTTGCTTTTGCGTCAAAACCGTAAATTAATGAAATCGATTGTTTTTCTAAGTCGAGCCGATCTCCACAACCTGTTAAAAAGATTATGAGAAAGCAAAATATAGTGAAATGAATAAAGCGTCTCATTTAAATTTTTCTCCTTTTCCAATGCTGATAAAGTGTCATGTATAAGAGAAAGAAGACTGGGAATAGAAAAACGATAAAATAACTTGCAGTTCCCCAAAAATCCCGCAAGGCACTTATTTGATAAGAAGAAGGGATATAAAAGAATAAAACGAAAACACACCCGAATAACAATAACCAAATAGGTAATGAACTCCCTTTTTTGTTAAGTAATTGATTGATTCCATCTGAGGCAGTAAAAATATAAGGAATGCAAGAATCAAAAATAATGAAGAGATAAAATGACAAAAAGATAATTTCAAATCGTTCCAGAAATGAAAAGTGGAATGGTGTAACGAGAGAAAGGGTAGGCCATAAAAACTTAGTTATACCATCTGGGCTAAAATAAAGGAAAGAAACGAATGTAACTTGCAGGTAAACGAATAAAGTAATCATATTTGCAATAACGATTCCTTTTTTTGCAGATGATTTATTACTGAGATAAGGATAAAGGACGAATGCAAACTCAAATCCGAGAAAGGCAATAATAGTTGATTTTACTGTGTTAAAAACTGGTATCCATCCCTCTTTAAGTAGAGGAAGAAGATAGACCCAATGCCCATCTTTAAGTGGGATAAATAATAGTAATGGCATCCAGAGTGTAAATAAGACAGTAAAAACAGCATAGCGACTAATAATAAGAACACCTTTACATGCGAGCATAACCATTGGAATAGATAGTAACATCATAATTAAAAACATCGGAGATCTAGGTAAAATCCAAATGTGAATAACGTATAAGAGGGAAAAAATTAATGAAACAGCTGCAAGAACAGCATATAAAATCCAAAAAATCATTCCTACTCTTCCTAGCCACTTCCCAAGATAACGAGTTAGCACATCAAGTAAATTATAACCGGGATGTTTTTCCATAATTTTTACAATGCATAGACTGACTAAAGTAGTGATAGCGCATCCTATAATAATAGACATCCATCCATCTGTATTCGCCCCTTGTGCTACTTCGCGTGGCAGTGTAAGTACACCGAATCCTACCTGAACACCACTAATCGTTAAAATGTATTGAAATAAACTAATCTCCCTCTTTGCACGCTTTGTCACTTATCTTCCTCCTTTTCTTCTATATCTGGTTGTCGATTTTCTTGTTTTAAGTTAAGGGATAGTGGTCGTTTCTTCATTAGTTTCCATGGTAAACGTACAAGAATGTCTTTTAAATCCGAAACAAATGACGGAGAAAAAGGACTACCGTAAGGAACACCAAGTGATTCCATAGAAAGAATATGGATGATGATAACTGCCATCCCAACCATAATTCCAATGACCCCAAATAAAGAAGCGATTATCATCATTGGAAATCGAAGAATTCGAACTCCTGCTGACATTTCCAGGTTGGGGATGATAAAAGAAGCGACTGCGGTAATCGATACGACGATAACCATAACATTACTTACTATTCCTGCTTGAACTGCAGCTTGTCCAATGACGATCCCTCCTACGACGCCAATCGTTTGTCCAACGGGACCAGGAAGCCGAACTGCAGCTTCGCGGAGCATTTCAAGTACTAATTCCATCAAAAGTGCTTCTAATATAGGAGGAAAAGGAATTTTAGCTCGAGATTCTCCAATTGTTAACAATAATTTAAGAGGAATCACTTCATAATGAAAGGAAATCATAGCAATATAAAGAGCTGGTGCAAATATTGCAATAAATAATCCGGTGAAACGAAGTAATCGAATGAAAGATGGAATCATTGGCCTAAAGCTGTAATCATCTATCGTCTGAAAAAAAGATGAAAAGGTCATAGGTCCAATTAATACGCCGGGTGAGCGGTCTACAACAACAGCAATTCGTCCATCCAAAATGTGATGGGCCGTTGTATCAGGGCGTTCGGTTATTGATAATTGCGGAAAGAGAGTATAGGAATTATCTTCAACAAACCCTTCTAATTCTCCGGTAGTAATAATGGCATCCACTTTGATTGATTCGATGCGGCATGCCATTTCTTGTACGACATCTTCGTTTGCAACGTCTGCTAAGTACAGCAAAAAAACCTTTGAAGTAGCGCGTTCACCAATAGTGAATTCCTTCACTTTTAATTCGCGATTTGGAATATATCGACGAATAAGTGCAAGACTGTCGCTCGCTACCTCATTAAATCCTTCGTGTGAGCTTTTTATGGCAGTTTCTGTTGTAGGTTCTTCAATACTCCTTTTTGGCGCCGATTGCGTATCTAGTTCTAACGCTGTAAGTTGTCCATTAATAAATAAAATACTTTTACCATGTAAAAGGGACTGTTCAATATCTGACCATTGCTGAACTTTTTTTACATTTCCGATTGTAACTGAAGATTCCCAAAAATCGTCCTCATTCCACTCTTTAAATAGGAGGGGGCGAAGAATATCAATGTTAATAACAGTTTTATCTACAAGTCCTTCCATATATATGAGAGCGGCTTCTTTTCCGTTTTTTAACGGGAAAGTGCGTGTAATTAATTCTGGAATACCGCTAAAAAGTTTGGACAAGTGCTTTAGATTAAGGGAAAGAGAGGAAGAGATAGATTTATTTAATAGGTGATCAGCTTGTTCTTGTGCAAAGAAAGATTTTTCACCACGTATCCATTTATTAAAAGACCCCATTTGTTCGCTTGCTCCTTGTTATGTTTTATATGGGTTATTATGGATAGTTCCGTGCTGACATATGCGTAGTTTAAATTTTATATTGTATATTTTTAGCTTTAACGCTATAATTATAGTGTTAAAGATGGAATCGTGATATGATCTGTTATGAATCTATCATTTTATTTATGAATAAATGGATTGGTATTTTAGCAAGATGTGCTAATAAACTACTCCACCATGATAATAACGTGCCGAAATGTGGTGCGTATATTTTCGTGGTGGAGTTTTTTTATTCTCAAAAAGGGGGAAAGACCATGAATAACAACATGGTTCATATTACAATTGACGGAAAAAAGTATACAGCGGAGCCTGGTTCAACGATATTGGGTGTTATTAATGAGAACGGGATTGAACATCCGCAAATTTGTTACGTGCCAGAAGTAGATCCTATTCAAACATGTGACACTTGTATTGTAGAGGTTGACGGAAAGTTAGTGCGCTCTTGTTCGGCAGTAGTGACAGAAGGTATGAACATTGAACGTAATTCTGCTCATGCGAAAGAAGCACAAACAGAGGCGATGGATCGTTTACTAGAAAATCATTTATTATACTGTACAGTATGTGACAACAACAATGGGAACTGTAAACTGCATAATACAGCAGAATTAATGGAGATTGAACATCAAAAATATCCTTATGAACCAAAAGTAGATGCAAGTGAAGTTGATATGACGCATCCGTTTTATCGCTATGATCCTAATCAATGTATTGCATGCGGTCAATGTGTTGAGGTGTGTCAAAACTTACAAGTAAATGAAACGTTATCAATAGACTGGGAAGCGGAACGCCCACGAGTTATTTGGGATGAAGGAGTAAATATTAATGATTCTTCATGCGTGAGCTGTGGTCAATGTGTAACCATTTGCCCTTGTAATGCTTTAATGGAGAAAACGATGCTCGGTGAAGCTGGATTTATGACGGGATTAAAACCAGACATTCTTGAACCGATGGTAGATTTAATTAAAGAAGTTGAGCCTGGATATAGCGGCATTTTTGCGGTATCAGAAGTGGAAGCGGCCATGCGTGATACTCGTACGAAGAAAACGAAAACAGTTTGTACATTTTGTGGTGTAGGTTGTTCATTTGAAGTGTGGACGAAAGGGCGTAAAATTCTTAAAGTACAGCCTTCTTCTGATGCGCCAGTTAACGCAATTTCTACTTGTGTAAAAGGAAAATTCGGTTGGGATTTCGTAAATTCTAAAGAAAGAATTACAAAACCTTTAATTCGTAAAAATGGAACGTTTGTTGAATCTACATGGGAAGAAGCACTAAATGTAGTTGCCAGTAAATTAGGATCTATTAAAGAAGAATACGGTAAAGATGCTGTCGGCTTTATTTCTTCATCTAAAATTACGAATGAAGACAATTATGTAATTCAGAAGTTAGCTCGACAAGTATTTGAAACGAATAATATTGATAACTGCTCACGTTATTGTCAATCGCCAGCGACAGACGGATTATTCCGTACAATTGGTATGGGCGGAGATGCTGGAACGATTAAAGATATTGCAAAATCCGGTCTTGTTATTATTGTAGGTTGTAATCCGACAGAAGGTCATCCTGTTTTAGCTACACGTATTAAACGTGCGCATAAATTACACGGACAAAAATTAATTGTGGCTGATCTTCGTAAAACAGAAATGGCAGAGCGTTCAGACGTCTTTATTAGTCCAAAACAAGGAACAGATCAAGTATGGTTAATGGCTGTTACGAAATATATGATTGACCAAGGCTGGCACGATCAACGATTTATTGATGAGAATGTAAACTTCTTTGAAGATTTCAAAGAGAGTCTGAAAGAATATACACTTGAATATGCAGAAGAAATGACTGGTATTTCAAAAGAAATACTTATTCAAATGGCTGAAATGATTCATGATGCAGATGGTACATGTATTCTTTGGGGTATGGGAGTAACGCAAAATACAGGTGGATCGGATACTTCCGCTGCGATTTCAAACTTACTGCTTGCAACAGGTAATTATCGTCGTCCAGGTGCTGGTGCATATCCACTTCGAGGTCATAATAACGTACAAGGTGCTTGTGATATGGGTACTTTACCAGGATGGCTTCCTGGATATCAGCACGTTACTAACGATATGGAACGTGCGAAATTTGAAATGGCTTACGGAGTGAAAATTAATAGTGAACCAGGTCTTAATAATATTGAAATGCTTCACGCAATTGATGAAGGGAAAATGAAAGCTATGTATCTTGTCGGAGAGGATATGGCTCTTGTAGACTCTAATGCGAACCACGTACATGAAGTGTTATCAAGCCTTGATTTCTTCGTTGTGCAAGACGTTTTCTTATCTAAAACTGCTCAATATGCAGATGTTGTATTACCGGCAGCACCGTCTCTTGAGAAAGAAGGTACTTTCACAAATACAGAGCGTCGTGTACAAAGATTGTATCAAGTTCTTCCTACGCTTGGGGATGCGAAGCCAGATTGGTGGATTGTGCAGGAGATTGCGAATAAACTAGGAGCAAACTGGAATTATAGCCATCCAAGTGAAATTTTTGCTGAAATGGCAAGTTTATCACCACTATTCTCACAAGCAAATTATGAAGTACTTGAAGGATGGAATAGTTTCCATTGGGGAAGTTTTGATGGAACGAATACACCATTACTTTTCCAAGATGGATTTAACTTCCCAGATAAAAAAGCTCGTTTTGCGATTGCTGACTGGGTACGTCCAGCTGAATTCCCAGCGGAGTTCGATCTTCACATTAATAACGGTCGTATGCTTGAGCATTTCCATGAAGGGAATATGACAAATAAATCAACAGGTATTCAAACGAAAGTACCTGGTGTGTTTGTTGAAGTTTCTCCAGCACTTGCAAAAGAACGTGGAGTGAAAACAGGTTCATTAGTTCGTCTTGTTTCTCCTTTTGGAGCATTAAAATTACGTGCACTTGTAACAGAACGTGTAAAAGCGAATGAGTTATATTTACCGATGAACTCTACAGATAATGAAACAGCAATTAATTTCTTAACAGGTCCTGCTGTGGACGTACGTACGAATACACCTGCTTATAAACAAACGAAAGTGCGTATGGAAGTGCTAGAAGTTGATGGCGCAAATCCGATGCCAAAAGCGAACCCGCGTAATAAAAAACGTCATCCTCAAGCTGGTATTGAGGTAAATCGTAAGTGGGCACGTCCAGGGTATGTGCATTTAACGGATAAGTAGGAGGAGAAAAATATGGCTGCACCTATAAAAATGATTCAAAAACAAGAATTAACTGAGGAAGAAATAAAACAGCAAAAATTAGATGATTTAAAAGAGCTCCTAGCTAATAATGAAGAAGCTTTAAAGCAAATGTTTAATATTGTTGGGGAATTAAATGACATCGGAATGCTAGAAGCTGCAAATTCTATGCTAAAGGCGAAAGAACCAATCGCAAAGATTGTTCTTGGCCAAGTGACTCGTGAGCCTGTTACAAATTTAATTAATAATATGATGGGTGCTGCGGGTGCTTTAACAGAACTTGATCCGGGGCTTACGAAAAAGCTTATAGGTAGCTTATTAGTAGGACTAGAAGAAGGTAATGAACATCTAGAGAGTAACAAAAAAGTAGGGGTATTCGATCTTATGAAAGTATTGAAAGACCCAGACATTAACCGTGCTATCGGGTTTGGACTTCATTTCTTAAAAGGTATGGGGAAAGGGTTAAAAGACGAATAAACTTCATGAAGTGAACTATTTCGCCCAAATGTTTGTACGAAATAGTTTGGGCGGAAGGATCATTTTGGTAAAATATATAATAAAGTAAAATGAGGCTTTTGGGAGGTATAATTGTATGTCAAAAAAAGTACATGAATTTAATGATATGATACGAAAACTTCGAAAAGAACTTTTCGGAAAAGGGCCAGAAAGAATTCATACTGTATTTGCTGAAAATATGGCGATTGCAACCCTTTATGGAAACTTAACACCTACTGAAAAATTCATTTCAAGTACGATGGACGGTGCGGAAATGGTTCATATGGCTAGAACGAAAATGATTCAAGAAGTGTATGCTGCGAATTCCCGTGAACATTTGGAGGAACTTGTTGGAGCGAAATTAGTGAATTTATTTTCAGATATGAAAGTAGAAGAGGATATTGCAGTTTCGGTATTTGTTTTTGATAAAAATATAACGTGAGAGAAGGATACTGATCGTGAAACCGATACAGGTAGAAAGAGAAATCTTCCGTTATGAACAAGGGGCGTTTAAGCATATAGAGGACAGCATTGTAACAGAGTTTCCAGTCACGATCAAAATGAATGGACAGGAGTTTGTTACAATGGTTAGTACTCCAGAATATATAGAAGACATGGTAATCGGGTTCTTGGCATCTGAAGGAATCATTCGGAAGTATGAAGATATTGATGACATATGGGTACAGGAAAAAGAAGGATTTGTACATGTAACAACGACAAAAGTAAATCCGTATTATGAACAAATGCAAAATAAACGATATATTACTTCCTGTTGTGGTATGAGTAGACAAGGGTTTGTTTTTGCAAATGATGCACTAAGCGCTAAAAAAATGAATGGTATCCATGTAAAGGTTGATGTAGAGGACTGTTTTCGGTTAATGAAAGAAATGCAGCAATCTGCGGAGACATTTCGTCATACAGGCGGCGTTCATAATGCATCTTTGTGCGATGTGAATGGCATTATTTTAAGCCGAATGGATATCGGTAGGCATAATGCGTTAGATAAAATTTACGGTTATTGTTTAAAAAATAATATTTCTATAAAAGATAAAATTATTGTTTTTAGTGGTCGTATTTCTTCGGAAATATTATTGAAAGTTGCAAAGATCGGTTGTGAAATTATACTGTCAAAATCAGCTCCAACCGAGTTGGCTTTGCAGCTAGCAGAAGAATTAGGTATTACTACGATAGGGTTTATTCGGAATCAATCCTTAAATGTATATACGCATCCAGAGCGTGTTATAAATATAAAATAAGTAAAAGCGAGGCAATAAAGATGAAATCTGTCACATTAGACAAACTACAACGCCCTTTAAAGGATTTACGTATTTCTGTTACTGATCGCTGTAATTTTCGCTGTCGCTATTGTATGCCAGAAGAAATATTTGGTCCGGATTATTCGTTTTTGTCTAATGATAAAATTTTATCTTTTGATGAGATTGAAAGGATAACACGTATTTTTGTTTCTTTAGGTGTAAGAAAGTTACGAATTACGGGCGGAGAACCGTTACTTCGAAGAGGTCTTCCGCAGCTTATTGAGCGTCTTAATAAAATAGATGGTGTGGAGGATATCGGTTTAACAACCAATGGATCACTACTGAAAAAGTTTGCTCCTGATTTATATAAGGCGGGTTTATCACGTGTGACAGTTAGTTTAGATTCCTTAGAAGAAGATCGGTTTTTCTATTTGAATGGTAATAGAAGCAAAGTGCAAAGGGTCCTGGAAGGAATACAGGCTGCAGCTGAAGTTGGTATGAAAATTAAAATTAACATGGTCGTTCAAAAAGGGAAAAATGAACAAGATATTTTGCAGATGGCGCAATACTTTAAGGAAAATAAGCATATTCTTCGTTTTATTGAGTATATGGACGTTGGGAATTATAACGGTTGGGAGTTAAAAGAGGTCGTTTCGAAACAAGAAATAGTAGATGCCATTCATCAAGTTATGCCATTAGAACGGATAGAAGCGAATTATGCAGGTGAAGTTGCTACTCGCTATCGTTATATTGGAAGTGATGAAGAAATAGGTATTATTTCATCAGTAACAGATTCCTTCTGTTCATCATGTACGAGAGCACGTATTTCTGCAGAAGGAAAATTATATACTTGTTTGTTCGCTTCTAAAGGAAATGACTTGAGAGAACTACTTCGATCTGGATACACTGACGAGGAAATAACATATATCGTACGCGATATATGGAACAATAGAGAAGATCGTTATTCAGATGAACGCTTAAATAATACAAGTAAAAAAAGAATACCTAAAATTGAAATGTCACATATTGGTGGTTGATATATAAAAGTGACGCTATGATGAAGTATATACAAAATGGAAAATGTGCAACGTTTGTAGATTTTCTATTTTATAGTAAAAATGATGATTGATATCTCTGTAAAAGATGTGCAGAGAAATTAAGCAGCATTCAAAAACCTTTATTTTGAGGAGGTTTTTTGAAGCTGCTTTTTTATTTGGAGAAAATGGAGGAATTAGTAATGGCATTTCATAAACCGGAACAAATTGCTGAACTCGTAATTGAGGCCGGTGTTCAAAAAGTAAGTCAGACGTTGCCAGCAATGCTTATTCTCGGTTTTTTAGGAGGAGCGTTTATTTCGCTCGGTTTTTTACTTAACATTCGCGTTTTAGGTAATTTACCTGAGCGCTGGGGGAGTTTAGTCAATGTATTAGGAGGAGCGGTTTTTCCTGTTGGACTGATGCTCGTCGTATTAGCAGGAGGAGAATTAATTACTGGAAATATGATGTCACTGTCTATGGCCCTATATGCAAAGAAAATTACATTGGTAAGTGTATTAAATAACTGGATTTGGATTACTTTCATGAATTTCGTGGGAGCTATTTTCGTAGCGTATTGTTTCGGTCATCTTGGCGGATTAACAGAGGGAGATTATTTAAATAAAACGGTAGCGATAGCAGAAGGAAAGTTACATGAATCGTTTGGGAGAACTTTAATTTTAGCAATTGGTTGTAATTGGCTCGTTTGTCTGGCGCTTTGGCTCGCTTATGGAACGAGTGATTTTGTCGGAAAAATAATCGGAATTTGGATTCCCATTATGGCATTTGTAGTGATTGGATTTCAGCAAGTGGTAGCAAATATGTTTGTCATCTCAGCAGTTATTTTTGCAGGTCATCTGACGTGGATGGACCTTGCTAGAAATTTTGTTCCTGTCTTTATTGGAAATGTAATTGGAGGAGCTGGATTTGTTGGATTTGCTTACTTTGCTTGTTATCAAAAACAACATTCTAATATGAAATAGAGCTCGTGAGAGGAAGGGTATGTAATGGCTGAGCGGTATTCACGACAACAGTTGTTCAAACCAATTGGGAGTAAAGGGCAAGAAAAAATTCGAAATAAACATGTGTTAATTGTAGGAGCAGGCGCATTAGGAAGTGCAAGTGCTGAAAGTTTCGTACGTGCAGGTATTGGTAAGTTGACGATTATTGATCGTGACTACGTTGAATGGAGTAATTTACAAAGGCAACAATTGTACTCTGAACAAGATGCGAGAGAAAAAATGCCGAAAGCAATTGCTGCTAAAAATCGGTTAGAGCGAATTAATTCGGAAGTACACATAGATGCCTTCTTAATGGATGCAAGTGCAGAAAACATGGAAGACCTATTAAAAAATGTAGATGTAATAATTGATGCAACAGATAATTTTGATATTCGATTTGTAATAAATGACTTATCACAAAAACATAATATCCCGTGGGTATATGGTTCTTGCGTTGGATCGTACGGTATGAGTTATACAGTTATTCCGCAAAAGACCCCATGTTTACATTGTGTGCTGAAGAACGTTCCTGTTACAGGTGGGACATGTGATACAGCTGGAATTATTAGCCCGACTGTTCAAATTGTCGCAGCATATCAAGTGGCGGAAGCATTCAAAATTTTAGTAGGAGATTTCTCAGCAATTAGAAAAACATTTTTCATGTTTGATATATGGAGTAATCAAAATCATTTTATAAAACTAGGGAAAATAAAAACAGACGATTGCCCTTCGTGCGGTTCGAATCGAACTTATCCTTATTTATCATACGAAAACCAAACGAAGGTAGCTGCTTTATGCGGAAGAAATACAGTGCAAATTAGGCCAGTAGAAAATAGGAAGTACGATTTTGACGATATAGAAAACGTATTAAAAAAACTGGGGAAAGTAGATCGGAATCCGTATTTACTATCTTGCCAATTAGATGATTACCGCGTCGTTATTTTTCAGGATGGTCGTGTTTTCATTCATGGTACAAATGATATTTCGAAAGCGAAACAATTATATTATCGCGTATTCGGTTAATAGAAAGGGTTGTCAATAATGGAAAGAAGAGTGCCAATTACGGTTGAAGAAGCTGTTCGTAAAGTAATGGGATTTGCTAATGAGGGATTAAAGGAGCTACTACCTATTGAATTAGCTTACGGGCGTATATTAGCGGAGGATTTAGTAGCTGACCATGATGTACCTTCATTCAATCGTTCACCGTATGACGGATTTGCTATTAGAGCAGAAGATACGAATGTAGCAAGTTATGAAACGCCAATTGTGTTTGAAGTAGTTGGTGAAATTGGTGCGGGATCAATATTCCACGAGAAAGTAGGTCCGTTTCAAGCAGTTCGAATTATGACGGGAGCACAAATTCCGAATGGGTGTGATGCGGTTGTTATGTTAGAGTTGACTCGTCAATATGAGGAAGCTGGCAACAATTATATGGAAGTGAAGCGATCATTCAAAATGGGCGACAATATTTCTTTTCAAGGTGAAGATGCTCGTAAAGGAACGGTTCTTGCAAAAAAAGGATCATACATTCATCCAGGTATTTCTGCTCTGCTTGCTACGTTCGGATATAGTGAGGTACCAGTGGCAAGAAAGCCTGTAATTGGATTGTTAGCGACTGGTAGTGAATTACTGGATGTAAATGATTCATTACAGCCAGGGAAAATCCGAAATAGTAATACGTATATGATATTGTCTCAAATTCGAAGAGCGGGCGGAAGAGTAAAATATTTTGGGAAGTTTAGCGATGATTTTCATACATGTTTCACAGCTGTAAAAGAAGCGTTAAGCCAAGTGGATATGCTCATTACAACAGGCGGTGTATCAGTAGGGGATTACGATTATTTACCAGCTATTTACGAAAAGTTAGGTGCATCGGTTCTTTTCAATAAAGTTGCAATGCGGCCAGGAAGTGTTACGACTGTAGCGCAATTAAATGGCAAGTTATTATTTGGTTTATCAGGAAATCCATCTGCTTGTTACGTAGGATTTGAATTATTTGTAAGACCGTGTATTCGGACGTATATGTTTAGTGAGAAAGCACATGTAAAAAGAGAAAAAGCGTTATTAGGAGAAGATTTTCTAAAACCAAATCCATTTACAAGATTTGTGCGAGCAAAACTGACATATAACGAAGGGCAATTAATTGCTTATCCGTCAGGGTTTGATAAATCTAGCTCGGTTTCTTCTCTAGCAGAGACAAATATATTTATTGTACTTCCAGGTGGTACGAGAGGTTATAAAAAAGATATGTTCGTAGATGTTCTCTTGCTGGAAGATAACGAAGGTAGTGAATGGCCTTGGGCATTTTATAAAGTGAGAGGTGTTTCTAATGGGACAAGCGCTATTTGAGATTGTAGATATACCGATTGTAGTTGAAGAAGTAACGAATAAAGTCGCAAGAAGAGAAGCAGGTGCAATTACAACTTTTATTGGTACGGTGAGAGAGTTAACAAAAGGAAAACGAACATTACATTTAGAGTATGAAGCATATAAACCGATGGCAGTAAAACAACTTACGAAAATTGCTGAAGAAATTAATGGAAAATGGCCGGACGCAAAAGTAGCAATTACGCACCGAGTAGGGCGGTTAGAAATCATGGATATTGCGGTCGTTATTGCAGTTTCATCACCGCATCGTAAAGTAGCGTATGAAGCGAATGAATACGCGATTGAACGTATAAAACGAATCGTCCCAATTTGGAAAAAAGAATTTTGGGAAGATGGAACGATGTGGATTGGAGATCAACTTGAAAATACGGCATATCCGGATGGAAAACCGAAGAAGGAAGAATGAGAAGATGATTACAATTTTATTGTTCGCAAATTTACGTGAGGAAGTCGGATCGGATCGACTAGTAATTTTAGAAAAGCAAGAAATGACAGTTCAGCAATTAAAAGAATGGTTCAAAGCAAGCTATTGCTTACAATCGCTTGATAGAGTGATTGTGGCTGTTAATGAAGAGTTTGTAACGGATGAAGAGATGATAAAAGCTGGAGATATAGTCGCATTAATCCCGCCCGTTAGTGGGGGATAATAAGCTTTTTCGCCAAGAAGATGTTGTATATAAATTCGAATACGAGAAGGGATGAGTTCTATGATTACTCAAGAACAAATAATGAACGCATTAAAACATGTAGAGGATCCGGAGTTACACAAAAGTATTGTAGAATTAAATATGGTTAGAAATATACAAATGAATGGAACAGAGGTTAAACTTGAAGTAGTGCTAACGATTCAAGGTTGTCCATTAAAGGTAAAAATTCAACAAGATGTGGAAGAGTCTCTTCAGGCAATTGGTGCATCTAAAGTAGATTTGACATTTGGTTCTATGACACAAGAAGAACGAGCTGCGCTAACAGAGAAGTTAAAGAAAAATAGTAGAACAGAAACTGGAATGCCGAGCATGCTTCGCCTTGATTCAGGGGTACGATTTATTACTGTAACGAGCGGTAAAGGTGGAGTTGGAAAATCAACGGTGACAATTAACCTTGCAACTGCTTTAGCTCGTATGGGCAAAAAAGTGGGGATATTAGATGCAGATATATATGGTTTTAGCATTCCAGCTATGATGGAAACGAATCAAAAACCGACGATGATTGATCAAACAGCAATTCCAGTTGTTAGTCACGGTGTTAAAATTATGTCGATGGGATTTTTTACGGAAGGAAATAACCCAGTTATGTGGCGCGGACCGATGTTAAATAAATGGATTCAAAATTTCCTTGCGAATACGCACTGGGGAGAATTAGATTATTTACTTCTTGATTTACCACCTGGCACAGGAGATGTAGCTATTGATGTTGCAGCAATGATCCCGCAGGCGCAAGAAATTATCGTTACAACACCACACAACGTAGCTTCATTCGTAGCATCTAGAGTAGGTGTTATGGCAAAACATACGAAACACGAGATTTTAGGTATTGTAGAAAATATGGCTTATTATGAAGAACAAGATGGATCGAAAAATTATCTCTTCGGAAAAGGTGGCGGCGAAATGCTTGCAGAACAATTGCAAACAGAAGTGATTGCACAAATACCTTTTGCAAAACGAGAAGAAAATAACGGTTCATCTGTATATGATGAAGAGTCTCTTGTAGGAGAAGTGTTTACATCGTTAGCGGAGGATATTATTTATAGAGGATAGAGGGGGAAGTTTAGTATGGCGTGTAATATCGATCATTCTATGGAAGATGTAATGAATAAGCTTGAAAGTCAGAAGAGTTTTTTACCGGAAGTGATTTTTAAAGAGTTAAAGGGATTTTTGGGAGGGAATCATTCACAGGAAATATTAAATGATATCTTTCATCTTTTAAAAAAGTATGACTTAGTTAGTGAAGATGAACGAGAGATGAGAAATACTCAATTATTGCTGATTATAAAATAAATACGCTTTGGCTTTTGTTTTTTTGCAGAAGGGATGAATGTAATGGATATGAAAAAGATGATTGAAACGATAGAAGCAACTAAAGTGACTGAAGAAGAATTATCGATTTCTACTTTACATCAAAAGCTTGTGAAGTTGTATAGTCAAAAAGATAGTGCGGAGTATACGGAGATATTAAAATATATTTTATCATTATCCGTGCAGCTGAACCTACATTTCGTATTGAAATATTTTGGTGTGCGCCCGGTTGTTGCTGCAGATGAACGTATGCAATTTCAAGAGATATTTAAATGTTTAGCTAAGAAAGATGATAATGGGAAATGGTTTCTAAATTTCGTTTCTTTATATGTAGGACTAATTGTAGTTCTGCATTTTGATGAAAAAGAGATTGAGAGAAGTTTTTTCGATGATATGGTAGTGGATGAAGGGAAGGCAATATAAGATTCTGCTCATAATATCTTTCTATTTAATTGCTTTAACTGCAATTTTAGTTGGTTATTTAAATATAAAGGTAACTAATTAATAAAAAGAGTTCTTCAGTTGTTTCCATCGTTTTTTCATGTTACCATTAAGCGAATTTTTCATAGGGAGAGAAAGCGATGAAATGGATTTATTTTATTATTATTAACGTTATAGCTTTTAGCCTTATGGGGCTTGATAAACGAAAAGCGAAGAAGAAACAGTGGAGAACGCCAGAAAGTACGTTGTTTTTATCAGCGGTAGCTGGAGGCGCAGTTGGTGCTTGGATTGGTATGTATATGTTTCACCATAAAACACATAAAAAGAAATTTGTTTTCGGTATACCGTTACTTGTCGTTATAACAGTATGTTTACTTTTTGCTGTATGAGAAATGTCGAAAGAATTGCAGATTGATTATTGGTAAAGTGAGCATGCGGGACCGTATAATGGAGAAAAACGAGAAGAGGAGAAAAGGGAAGATGGGGAGTCAATCAGCACAGCAAAAAAAAGGGATTATATATGCGGCTGGTGCTTATACGATGTGGGGAATCCTACCAATCTATTGGAAATGGGTTGAGGAAGTTCCAGCAGATGAAATATTAGCACACCGCATTGTTTGGGCGTTCGTTTTTATGTTACTTGTATTAGGTGTTACGAAGAGATTTCGTCAGTTTATTGGGGAGTTCGTGAATCTTTTTAAACGACCTAAATTATTAATGTCATTAACAATAGCTTCAGTCTTGATTAGCGGAAACTGGTTTGTCTACATATGGGCCGTTAATCATAATCATGTTATTGAAGCAAGTCTTGGATATTATATTAATCCGCTTATTAGTATTTTACTTGGTACAGTTGTATTAAAGGAAAAGTTAAACTTTTGGCAATATGTTGCAGTTGGTTTAGCTGGAGTAGGGGTTATCATTTTAACAGTGCGTTTCGGATCTATTCCGTGGGTTTCTTTATCACTTGCCTTTTCATTTGGATTATATGGATTAACGAAAAAATTGTTAAACTATGATGCGACAATTGGTCTTACGATGGAAACAATGTTAGTGACGCCGTTTGCGATTATCTATCTCGTTATGACAGGAGCGCATGGATTCGGTTCATTTGGATCTATTTCCATGTTATCGACGTTACTATTAATAGGAGCAGGTATCGTTACAGCTTTACCACTTTTTTATTTTGCAAAAGGAGCACAACTTATTCCGCTTTATATGGTAGGATTTTTACAATATATTGCACCAACGATTAGTTTAATTTTAGGTGTATTCGTATTTGGTGAACATTTCACATCTACTCATATGATGGCATTTTTCTGTATATGGGTTGCATTATTTGTGTTTTCAATAGCGAAAACAAAGTTTTTAGTGCAGAAACAACCGAAATTTATAAAAAATAAATCAGCAAAAGTATCATAATGCGTAGTATTTTCTACGCATTTTTCTTTATACTGATACTATATAGATTTCCATTATAGTCAGTAGGGAGCTG
Source organism: Bacillus sp. FSL M8-0063 (assembly GCF_038005545.1). Lineage (NCBI taxonomy): Bacteria > Bacillati > Bacillota > Bacilli > Caryophanales > Bacillaceae > Bacillus > Bacillus sp. FSL M8-0063. Next base: position 3,054,505 of record NZ_JBBOTJ010000001.1, on the reverse strand, counting down.
AGAACGTGGAAACAATTTTACATAATGATCCGCTTATGGCCGCTGTAATTTCATGGTTTCTAGCACAATTAACGAAAGTAGTCTTTAAATTATTCAAAACGGGTGAATTTGATTTTGCAAAGTTTTTCGCTTCAGGTGGGATGCCGAGTTCTCATGCTTCAACTGTTACAGCACTTGCGACAGGTGTTGGCGTTGTGGAAGGTGTGGAAAGTACCTTATTTGCTATTGCTGCTATCTTTGCAATAATTGTTATGTATGATGCTTCAGGAGTAAGACTTGCAGTTAGTAAACAAGCAAAAATATTGAATGAGTTCTTTCACGGTAGACAAACAGAATATAAGAAGTTAAATGAACTTGTCGGGCATACACCGTATGAAGTAGTAGTCGGTGCTTTAGTAGGGATTATTGTCGGAGTGGGATATTGCTTATGAGCAGAACATTTTATATGTTCTGTTTTTCTTTGTTTTCATACATATTTAGCTACCTTTTTGAATATCGTTATACGGATTTCGAAAGGGTGGGTGAGTAACTTGTTATTATATGAAAAAGTGCATGAAGAAATAGCGAGAAGAACAACTGCACTTCAAACGATGCAACGGCAAGATGGTACGTGGCAGTTTTGTTTTGAAGGAGCACCATTAATAGATTGCCATATGATTTTTTTATTAAAATTATTAGGTAGAGATAAAGAAATAGAACCGTTTGTAAAAAGATTAGCATCACTTCAAACAAATGAAGGAACATGGAAATTGTATGAAGATGAAGTGGGTGGCAATTTATCTGCTACAATTCAATCTTATGCTGCCTTACTAGCTTCAAAAAAATATACAAAAGAAGATGCGAATATGAGGCGGGCCGAAATGTTTATTAAGGAACGTGGAGGCGTGGCGCGTGCTCATTTTATGACGAAGTTTTTATTAGCAATTCATGGAGAATATGAATACCCTTCGCTTTTTCATTTGCCAACACCTATTATGTTTCTGCAAAATGATTCACCCCTCAGTATATTTGAATTGAGTAGCTCAGCACGTATCCATTTAATTCCGATGATGGTTTGTTTAAATAAAAGATTTCGAGTAGGAAAAAAGTTACTGCCAAATTTAAATCATATCGCAGGCGGGGGCGGGGAATGGTTTCGGGAGGAGCGGTCTCCGTTGTTTCAAACGTTATTAAGTGATGTAAAACAAATCATATCGTATCCACTTTCTTTACACCATAAAGGATATGAGGAAGTCGAACGTTTTATGAAAGAGCGTATTGATGAAAATGGAACGTTATATAGTTACGCAACTGCCTCATTTTATATGATTTATGCTTTACTCGCGTTAGGACATTCTCTTCAATCATCAATGATTCAAAAAGCTATAGCAGGGATAACATCTTATATATGGAAGATGGAAAGAGGGAATCATTTGCAAAACTCTCCTTCAACTGTATGGGATACGGCTTTACTCAGCTATACGTTACAAGAGGCCTACACTTCGAAAGATAATAAGATGATTCAACACGCAGCAGCGTATGTATTAAAAAAACAGCATACAAAAAAAGCTGATTGGAGCGTACATGCTCCGGCGCTGACTCCAGGCGGTTGGGGTTTTTCGGATGTGAATACGACAATTCCAGATGTCGATGATACAACAGCTGTGCTAAGAGCGTTGGCAAGAAGTAGAGGGAACGAAAATGTAGATAATGCTTGGAAGAAAGGGGTCAATTGGGTTAAAGGATTACAAAATAATGATGGTGGTTGGGGAGCGTTTGAAAAAGGTGTGACGAGTAATTTATTAGCAAATTTACCAATCGAAAATGCAAGCGATATGATTACAGATCCCTCTACACCAGATATTACAGGAAGAGTGTTAGAGCTTTTCGGGACATACGCGCAAAATGAATTGCCTGAGAAACAAAAACAAAGTGCGATAAATTGGTTAATGAATGTGCAAGAAGAAAATGGATCATGGTATGGGAAATGGGGGATTTGTTATATATATGGTACGTGGGCTGTTATGACTGGTTTACGGTCACTCGGAATTCCATCTAGCAATCCATCAATGAAACGAGCAGCTTTATGGCTGGAACATATACAGCATGAAGATGGTGGGTGGGGGGAATCGTGCCACAGTAGTGTGGAAAAAAAGTTCGTTACTTTACCATTCAGTACACCATCCCAAACAGCATGGGCGTTAGATGCTCTCATTTCTTACTATGATAAAGAAACACCAGCTATTCGAAAAGGTATTTCATATTTGCTTGCGAATCCTTATGTGAATGAAAAATATCCTACCGGAACAGGTTTACCAGGTGGGTTTTATATTTATTACCATAGCTACGCTCATATATATCCGCTACTTACTTTGGCACATTATATAAAACAATATCAAAAATAAACCGAGAGATATCTCTCGGTTTATTTTTGTTGGGTAGTAGGTCCCTGTTGAAAAGAATAAGGTTGTGCGTTCCTTATTTTTCTGTTGACTGGCGTTTTTGACGTGCATCAGCGGCATTTGCACGTGCGTTTGCTTCTAAGTCATTGTGGTCAGCGAGTTCACGAGAGAACTCAACATCAATGCCATCAGCAGCTTTGTTTTGCTTGAAATTTTTTTTGTTCATTCGACACAATCTCCTTGTGTTTTATGCGACGTTGCAAAGTTAGTTTGACACAAATAGACTTTTTTATACAAAGAGGAATTGGGAAGTAAAGAGCCGAAATATACAGTATAAGTAATAGAAATGAGGGATAGGGATGGAGTTTTTAAATGGGAAAACAGCTGTAGTAACAGGAGCTGCACAGGGAATTGGAAAAGAGATTGCAAGGGTTTATGCAAAACTAGGGGCTAAAGTATTAATTAGCGATGTAAATGAAGAGAAGCTACAAAAAACGACACGTGAATTATCAGATGAAGGATATGAAGTGAAGCAGTATCGTTGTGATGTGAGTAATCAAAATGATGCGAAGTCCTTAATTGAATACGCTGTCCAAACATTTGGTACACTGCACATTTTAGTAAATAATGCAGGAATTACGCGAGATGCTATGTTACATAAAATGGAGAAACCAGAATGGGAACAAGTACTGCAAGTAAATTTAACAGGTGTTTTTTATTGTATGCAACCAGCGCTTCTTTACATGAGACAACAAGGGTATGGACGCATTATTAATATATCTTCAATTAGTAGAGAAGGAAACATAGGTCAAGCAAATTATGCGGCTACGAAGGCAGGCGTTGTAGGTTTAACGAAAACGGCAGCGAAAGAAGTTGGAAGTTTCGGCATTACGTGTAACGCGATTTGCCCAGGATTTATGGATACAGATATGACAAAAACGATACCAGATAAAGTGAAAGAAAAGATGGTCGGTGCGATTCCAGTTGGTAGAATTGGAACGCCAGAAGATATTGCGAACGCAGCTGCCTTTTTAGCATCAGAATACGCATCCTATATTACAGGAGAAGTATTGAATGTGAGCGGAGGACTACAAGTTTAAAGGAATACATAATGAAAAGAACCTGACCGGATAGGCCAGGTTCTTTTTTCATTAATTTAAGTTGAGCCAAACGCTCTTCACTTCTGTATAGTTATTTAATGCGTAAGATCCCATTTCACGGCCAAGACCGGATTGTTTAAATCCTCCAAATGGAGATGCTGCATCAAAGACGTTATAACAGTTTACCCATACAGTACCAGCACGTACTTTACTTGCAACATAGTGTGCTGTTTTAACATTTTCTGTCCACACACCAGCCGCTAAGCCGAATTGTGATTTATTTGCACGTTCAATTACTTCATCAATATCGTTAAAAGGTATTGCAGAAATAACTGGACCGAAAATTTCTTCTTTTGCAATCGTCATTTCGTCATTTACGTCAGCGAATACTGTAGGAGAAACGAAGTAGCCTTGGTCGAATGGATTACTTCCTCCGCAAAGTACTTCAGCGCCTTCTTCAATTCCTTTTTCAATGTAGCCCATTACACGTTTTTGTTGTTCTTCGGAAACGAGAGGACCGATTGTTGTTTCAGGGTTAAGACCGACACCTTGATTTAGTTTTTTTGAATAGAGGACGAGATCAGCCATGACATTATCATACATTTTCTTCGGAACAAATAAGCGTGATCCAGCAGAGCATACTTGTCCTTGGTTAAACATAACACCAGAAAGTGCACCAGGAATCGCGCGAGATAAATCAGCATCTGGCAAGATGATATTTGGTGATTTACCGCCTAACTCAAGTGTAACGCGTTTTAATGATTCAGATGCTTGTCGCATAATTTGTTTACCGACTGGAGTAGAACCAGTAAATGCAATTTTATCAACGAGTGGATGATTAACCAGTGCTTGCCCAGCTGATTCACCGAATCCAGGAACGATATTAATAACTCCTTTCGGGAATCCAGCTTCTTCAATTAATTCAGCTAAGTATAGAGCGGATAGTGGAGTTTGTTCTGCAGGTTTTAAAACGATTGTACATCCTGTAGCAAGCGCTGCTCCCATTTTCCACATTGCCATAAGAAGTGGGAAGTTCCAAGGAATAATTTGACCAACAACACCAACAGCTTCATGGCGTGTATAGTTAAAGAAATTACCAGAAACAGGGATTGTTTGACCAACAATTTTCGTAGCCCAGCCAGCATAATAGCGCATATGCTCAATTGCAAGTGGTATGTCTGCTGCCATTGTTTCACGAATTGGCTTTCCGTTATCTAACGTTTCAAGCTGTGCAAGCTCTTCTTTATGTTCTTCCATTAAATCAGCTAACTTGTACATAAGACGGCTTCGCTCAGCAGTGCTCATGCGAGACCAAGGGCCTTCATCAAAAGCCATGCGAGCTGCAACGACAGCTTTATGAATATCTTCGCGACCCGCTTCAGAAACGACAGCAAGTGTTTCGCCGGTTGCTGGGTTAGGTGTTTTAAATGTTTTACCGGAAGCGCTTTCGATGAAAGATCCATTCACATATAACTTTTTTGTACCTTGAAGAAACTTTTCTACCTTTTCATGAAGATTTACAGCTAGTTGACTCATTGTATAACCCCCTTGAAAATATAATGTAAACGCAGTACGAGACGGCGTTTATTCCGAAATCAAGGATGTGGGAACTAGATGGAAAGCCTCTAATTTTAATCATAATTAACAAATACTGAAAATTCAAATTTCATTTGTGTTACAATTGTAAAAAATATGTAATGTAAGAGAGTCTTCTATATGATTATAAAAAATCCTGCTTGTTTTTGCTTTCTAGTAGGAAAAACTAGAAGAACAATGGTACAATAATACATCGTGAGAGGAGGGAGAAAAATGAAGGATTATCATGATGATCCACGCTTTCGAATCGCCCATAGAGAAGCGTTAATTGGCCTTGGACTTGCTATTATTAATTTTATAATATGGTACGGATTTGCTTATGGGCTTGGTAGTAAAAATCCAAGTGAATATACATATGTATTCGGTTTTCCAGCATGGTTTTTTTATAGCTGTATCGTTGGATTTGTCGTTATGGTTATTTTACTTAGTTTAGTTGTTCGTTTTGTATTTCAAGATATTTCACTCGATGAGGAAGAAAAAAGTGAGGAATAATAGATGAATTGGTATGTAATCATTCCAATGATAATTTCATTTATCGTTGTGTTTTTAATTGGTGTATATGCTTCAAGACGCGTACAAGCGACTGCTAATAATAAATTTTTACAAGAATATTTTCTTGGTGGGCGTGAACTTGGCGGTTTATTATTAGCGATGACAATGATTGCTACGTACGGTAGTGCTAGTAGCTTTATTGGTGGTCCAGGTATTGCGTACAATATGGGCCTCGGATGGGTATTATTATCTGCGATTCAAGTTGTAACAGGGTATATCGTTTTAACGGTTATCGGTAAAAAGTTTGCAATTATCGCTAGGAAGATGGAAGCTATTACTCTTATCGATTATTTAAAGGGAAGATACAATAATAAAGCAGTTGTTATACTTTCTGCGTTATGTATAATTATCTTCTTATTTTCAGCAACAGTAGCTCAGTGGGTCGGCGGTGGACGATTAATTGAATCGCTAACGGGTCTATCTTATACAACAGCACTATTTTTATTTACTTTTTCTGTACTTGTGTACGTATTAATTGGTGGGTTTCGTGCAGTTGCTTTATCAGATACGTTATTAGGAATCATTATGTTAGTTGGAACGACAATCATTTTAATTGCTACTGTCATTGCTGGTGGTGGAATTGAAAAGATTATGCAGGAGCTTATTCAAATCAATCCAAATTTAATTACACCATTCGGAGCGGATGGTAGTTTAACGAAATCATATGTGACATCATTTTGGATTTTAATTGGAATTGGTGTTGTTGGTTTACCGCAAATTAGCGTGCGTGCCATGTCTTATAAAAATTCAAAAGCTATGCATCAAGCGTTAATAATTGGAACGGTTGTTGTAGGTACAATTATGATTGGTATGCATTTAACAGGTGTATTTGCACGAGTCGTACTTCCGGGTATAACGGTACCAGATAAAGTAATGCCGCTACTCGCGATGGAAGTGTTGCCACCTTGGTTAGCCGGAGTTTTTTTAGCCGCGCCAATGGCAGCAATTATGTCTACAGTAAACTCGTTATTGTTACTTGTAAGTTCATCAATTATTAAAGACATATACGTAAATTACATAAATAAAGATGCAGCAGACAGTACGATCAGAAAAGGAAGTTTGTGGATTACTGGTATCGTAGGGCTGCTCGTTTATGCAGCAGCAATTAAACCACCAGATTTTTTAATATGGTTAAATTTATTTTCTTTCGGTGGATTAGAAGCAGCATTCATTTGGCCAATTGTATTAGGGTTATATTGGAGAAAAGGAAATGCAACAGGAGCGCTTGCCTCTATTTTAGTTGGGGTAGGCTCATATATGTGTATTCATCTTTTCTATCCAAACCCGTTCGGTATACATACAGTTGTCTTCCCAATTTGTTTTGCGTTTATCGCTTATATCATTGGAAGTATGAGTGCTGTGAAGAAAAACAGTATAGGTTAGAGGAAGAACGTAGTCCTTATAGAGGACTACGTTTTTTTGTGTGAATTTATTCTTTTTTATTCTGTATATGTAAGGTTATTCATAAATTAATAACAATTGAGGGGATGGAGTTGAGGTCGATGAAAAAAGTGTTATTTTTGGGAGACCCAGGAATTGATGACTCTTTAGCCATCATGTATGGAATTATGCATCCTGATATTGATATTGTTGGTGTTGTAACCGGATATGGAAATGTAACACAAGAAAAGGCGACAAGTAATGCAGCATATTTGCTGCAAATGGCAGGGCGGGAGGATATACCTGTTATTAATGGTGCGAAAATTCCTTTATCCGGAGATGTTACAACGTATTATCCAGAAATTCATGGGGCAGACGGCTTAGGGCCAATTAAACCTCCAAAAGCTTTTTCGCCAAATATAAAACCTTTTTGTGCTTTTTTTGATATTCTTGAAAAGTATAAAGGAGAATTAATCATTGTTGATGCTGGTAGGTCAACGACACTAGCGACAGCATTTATTTTAGAAAAGCCGATGATGAAGTATGTGAAAGAATATTATATAATGGGTGGTGCTTTTTTAATGCCTGGCAATGTGACACCAGTCGCAGAGGCGAATTTTCATGGTGATCCGATTGCGTCACAATTAGTTATGCAAAATGCCAAGAATTTGACATTAGTGCCACTTAACGTTACATCTGAAGCAATTATTACGCCAGAAATGGTGAAATATATTACGAAACACTCTAAAACGAATTTTAATAAATTAATTGAACCGATATTTACGTATTATTATAAAGCGTATAAAAAGTTAAATCCGAAAATAACAGGTAGCCCAGTACATGACGTTGTTACAATGATGGTTGCGGCGAATCCGTCTATTTTGGATTATGTGTACCGTCGTGTCGATGTGGATACAGTAGGGATTGCAAAGGGAGAAAGTATTGCTGATTTCCGTCCACAACCTGATGCAAAATCTTTAAAGAATTGGGTGCGAATTGGTTGGTCATTACATTATAAAAAATTTCTCGAAGACTTCGTGAAAATTATGACGTAGACATAATAGGAGAATACAAGTTAAAATAATGGAGATGATTACTAAAATAATCATCTCCATTATTTTGTTTGTAAGAGATAGATAGAGAAGAGTTATACAATAGGAGAGGAATTTTACTTGAAAAAAACTATAGTATGCGCAGTGATTGTGGGTATTTTCGTTTTGCTAATATCGGGTAATTTTTTAGTGAAAAAAGTGTGGAGTTCAAATAATGATGATGCACAGTATATCGCATCCTTTATTGAAGAACATAAAGATGAAAAAAATAGTGCGCTTCTCGTGAAGAGAAATGATAAAGTTGTTTATTCTGTAAATCCAAATGTTGTATTGCCAGTTGCTAGTACGATGAAGTTAATTGTGGCGCTTGAATATACGAAACAAGTTACGGAAGGAAAAATTGATCCATCTAGTTTCGTTTCCATTAATGATATAAATCGTTATTATGTGCCGAATACAGATGGCGGTGCACAAGATAGATGGCAAAAGTATTTGCAAAAGACAGACAAGATAACAGAAGAGGCAGTTTCTTTAGAAGAAGTGGCAAAAGGAATGGTTAAGTTTAGTTCGAATGCGAATGCTGAATATTTAATGGAAGTGTTAGGGTTAGATAATATTAATCGAAATTTACAAAGTTTATCCCTTCCAGCACATCAGCCGCTATTTCCGATTGTTTCATCTTTATACATCCCTGGATATTTGCATAAAGAACTACATGTTCCGAAATATAAAATAGAGAAAAAGTTAAAAGAAATGTCTCAAGAACAATATCGTGAATATGCCATGATTATTCATGAACGCTTAAAAAAGAAGGGGCCATTATTACAGAAGGAAATACCTCTTTATTTAGAGGAACGTTACGATAAAATTTGGTCAGATCGATTACCAGCAGCTTCTGCAAACGATTATATGGTACTGCTTCAAAAGGCAAATCATAAAGGTGGCCTAACAGAGGCCGAAGAAAAAGTGTGGGCTAATATCGTTGAAACGGATATGAGTGCTAAAAAATACCGTAAAACATTTAGACATGCAGGGCAAAAGAATGGTTATACGCCATGGACAGTTACAAAAGCAGTTTATGCGATGGATAAACGCGGGAACTGTACAGAAATAGTGTTTTTAGCCAATAATTTAAATGAGGACGACAGTGCAGAAATACGGAAACATTTAGCAAACTTACATTTCCAAGTGTTGCAAAGTGATAAGTATGATGCGACTTTTATTAAGTAAACTCGGTGCAGAGAGCACCGAGTTTATTTTTATGTACAAGCACTTTTTTACTCTCTGTGGGTATGATGGGTAGTAATACTTAAGTGAGAGGGGAAAAGGTGATGAAACAAAGTAAAGAAGAGTTTATAAAGAGTGAAGGCGCTGATTTCCCTGGGAAAACATATGTGGATTGTGTATTACAACATGTATTTCATTTTCAACGAAATTACTTATTAAAAGATATGTTTCAAGTGCATAAAGCACATATTACAATGCTGACTGAAGAAAATTTAATGAAAAAGGAAGAAGCTAAAGTTATATTACACGCACTAAAAAAGATAGAGGGAATTCCAAAAGATCAATTGCTATATACAGAGCAGCATGAAGATCTCTTTTTTCTAGTCGAACATTTAATTTCTCAAGAAGCGAAATGCGATTTTGTAAGTAATATGCATATTGGTAGAAGTAGAAATGATATGGGTGTAACGATGTATCGTATGAGTTTAAGGCGATATGTACTACGACTAATGGAGCATCATTTGTTATTGCAAGAAAGTATACTACAACTTGCTGCTGATCATAAGGAAACGATTATGCCAGCTTATACACATACACAACCAGCGCAGCCCACAACATTTGGTCATTATACGTTAGCTATTTATGATACGATGCAGAGAGATTTAGAACGAATGAAACGAACGTACAAACTTATAAATCAGTCTCCAATGGGAGCTGCCGCTCTTTCCACAACAAGTTTCCCAATTAAACGAGAGCGAGTTGCCAATTTACTTGGGTTTACAAATGTAATTGAGAACTCATATGATGCTGTTGCTGGAGCGGATTATTTATTAGAAGTTAGCTCGTTACTTATGGTAATTATGACGAATACGAGCAGATGGATTCATGACTTTTTATTATTAGCGACGAAAGAATATGATGGTATTACTGTTGCAAAGCCATATGTACAAATAAGTAGCATTATGCCGCAAAAGCGAAATCCAGTTTCCATTGAACACGCCCGTGCGATTACGAGTAGCGCTTTAGGAGAAGCATTTACAGTATTTCAAATGATTCATAATACACCATTTGGTGATATTGTCGATACAGAAGATGATTTGCAGCCGTATTTATATAAAGGAATTGAAAAGACCATTCGTGTTTTTTGTATTATGAATGCAGTGATTCGAACGATGAAAGTAGAAGAAGAAACGTTGAAAAGTCGTTCTTATAAACATGCAATTACGATAACTGATTTCGCAGATGTTTTAACAAAAAACTATAGCATTCCATTTCGGCATGCGCATCATGCAGCGAGTGTTATTGCGAATATGTCATTGGAGCAGCAAAAGGAGCTGCATGAATTACATTTAAAAGATGTAAATATATACTTACAAGAAAAATTCAAAATACATTTATTGGAAAAAGAGTGGAATGAAATTATATCGCCAGAAGCATTTATTCAAAAAAGAAATGTATACGGTGGACCGAGTAAAAAAGAAATGGAGCGTATGATTAAAAATCGAAAAGAGTCATTTCAAAAAGAAGAAGAGGTATTTGAAAAAGAAAAACAGAGAATTTTACAAGCTGAAACTGATTTGAATATGTTAACTTCGCATAGTATTGAATCGTAAAAGAGGGATTTAATGAATTAATCGCCAATACTTAATGAAACTATAAATAGAGGGAAGAGATTGTCGATGATTCAATTACATGTATACGAAGAGATTCTTAATTTTAAAGAAGAGGTTACACCATTTTTAGAAAAGAATGAGCAGGAAAATAATCTCATATTAGGTGTATTACAAATGGTCCAACAACCGATATTTATGGGGGTAGCAAAACAAGAGGAAGAAATTGTAGTTGTATTTCTTCAAACAGAAGAAAAGAAACAAATCATTGTTGCTACGTCTGAAATTGCGGAAGAGGATATCGTGGAACTTGCAAAAAAATTAACGAAAGTATATTCAAATGTTCCTGGATTGATTGGTAATAAGAAAATTGTACAGAAATTAGCGGAAGAGACTGCCGTGTTAGAAAATAAGAAAACGAATGTTGTAATGGAGCAAGGTGTGTATGCATTACAACAAGTTAAGAAGAAGTGGACCGAGGATGGGGATTTTCGAGAAATAGGTAGTGATGAGCTACCATTAATAGAACAGTGGATTTATCAATTTTGCGAAGATGTAAGGCTTCCTACTACGAAAGAAGAAGCGAAACAAACCGCTCATACATTAATTACGAACCGTCGTCTATTTGGTTTAGAAGTAGATGGGAAGCTTGTTTCTGTAGCTGCAAAAACGAGACCAACTACAAACAATATAACAGTTAATTTCGTATATACACCGAAAGAAGCGCGGAAAAAAGGGTACGCATCTAGTTGTGTCGCTGCACTTAGTCAACGTATGTTAGATGAAGGATATAAGACGACTACGTTATATACTGATCTAGCAAACCCTACGTCTAATAAAATTTATCAAGAAATTGGTTATGAAAAAATTGCGGAGTCTGTACTTATATTTTTAGAGAAATAAAATGAAAAGGCACGCTATTAGAGCGTGCCTTTTTGTTATTCATCAATTCGAATGACTTCACCTTGCGGGAAATTCTCAGTTTCTAGTAAGCTACGAATTGCTTTCGCAACGTATTCAGGTGACAGTAGTTTTCCTTCTTCTTTTAGTGCGATGAAGCGGTCTAAATTTATGAAGTCTTCTTTATTTGTTTCACGAATTTGTGCTTGCATACTTGTATCAACAACACCAGGTGCAAAAGCGACGATTTTTACTGGATATTCTTTTTCTGCTTCTTCGGTTGCTACGCACTGTGTAAACATATTTACACCAGCTTTCGTTGTACAATAAGCGCCCCATCCAAAATAAGGATTTTTTCCTGCACCAGATGAAATGTTTATAACACGTTTATCTACTTTCCAGTCTTTCGTATATCTCATGAAAGTAGAGGTAAGAATCATCGGTGCAAGTAAATTAATTTGAACGTTTGTAATGAAAAGCTCGCTTTCTGCCTTTTCAATTGGCTTCATTGGTGCAACCGTGCCTGCATTATTAATTAAATGAATAGATGATATATTGTCTTCCTTCATAGATGAAAGGATCTCGTTAAAGTTAGTTTCTAATTTATGTACATCTTGAAGATCTAAGGAATGAAAAATGCAATGACTGTTATTTTGCTCTGCGAGTTTAGTAAGCTCTTTATTTTCTCTTCTAGAAATAGAGATGACGGTTGTATTTTCTTCTAATAACTGTGTGGCGATTGCCTCACCTAAACCTTGTGAAGTTCCTGTTATGATAACGTAGCGCATAGTGTAGTAAACTCCTCTCCATATATGTGGAATTTTGTTGGACAACGTACATTGTATAGTTTGTCTACATTTTATAGTATAGAGCACTTTTTACTATAATTGAAATGAGATGATTGTGTGCCTTTTATGAATCGCTTTACAACAACAGTAACTGGTGCCGTCACGTTCACTGGGAACACGTTAGGACTAAGTCCTACATCGCCTGCACCAAATAATAATTTCGGTACGATTGATGTATTTACAACGGTAAATACATCGCTCCAAGTACCTGGATTCCCAGCAGGAACGACGAATGACTGGCCATTAAATTCTTCAAGTGCAATTTTGAATCTTCCGGCAGGGAGTAGTATTTTATACGCAGAACTAGTATGGGCCGGCACATACCGGACCGATACAGAGGATGTTTCAGCTTTTTTAAATGATAACATTACATTTACAACACCGGCAGGAACGTTTTCTGTTACACCAGATCCTGCAACTGCGCAGCAAGGTTCAGTAGGGAACCAGTTTTATTACGTACGTTCAGCTAACGTAACGAATCTTGTTAATACAGGGGGAGCGGGAACATATACAACGGGTGCTGTACCGGCTACAAGAACTTCTGCTGATCCAACGGTCAGTCGTTCAGCTGGTTGGACGCTTGAGGTAGTTTATCAAAATACAAGTTTACCACTTCGGAATTTGTCAGTGTATGCAGGCCAAGAAATTATTGATGCTTCATCACCACCAGTTGATGCTACTATTTCAGGTTTCGCAACTCCATCTACAGGTTCTGTTACAGGAAGAGTACTTGTAACTGCTCAAGAAGGTGATTCTAACATTGTTGGAGATCAACTTCGCTTTGGACCGAATGCGAATGCTACAGTTGCTTTATTCGGACCGAGAAATCCCGCAAATAATTTCTTTCAGTCACAAATTTGTAATGATAGTGGGAATTTAGATACAACTGGCACCTTTGGAAATTTGAATCAGCCGTTAGGGATAGCTTTAGCCGTCCGAAGACAAGGATGGGATATTACGAATGTAGATGCCTCGTCATCATTAGTAAATAATCAAACGTCAGCGACTGTTCGCTTCGTTACAAATGGAGATGGATATGCTGCAGCTGGTTTTGGTGTTCAAATTGATGCGACAGGGCCAATTATAAATCCTGTTAAATCTGTTGATAAAACCGTTGCAGCAGTAGGTGATATTCTCACCTATACGATTACTGTTCCGAATACAGGGACAGGAAGTGCAGAAAACGTTGTATTACAAGACAGTATTCCGAATGGAACTACGTTTATAGCAGGCAGTGTTACAGTAGGTGGAGTAACTCAGCCGAGCGCCAATCCAGCTAGTGGAATTAATTTAGGAACGATACCGAATAATGCTCAAAGAGTTGTCACGTTTCAAGTGAGAGTTACGTCATTCCCGAATCCGAATCCGATTTCAAATCGTGCGATGGTGTCATACCAATTCCGTCCTTTTGTTGGAAGTCCTCCTATCACAAGTACAGCTTCTTCAAATACAGTACAGACGACGGTAAATCGCGCAAATGTAAGTTTACAAAAATCTGTAGATCTACAGACGGCAATAATTAATGATGTATTAACGTACACAGTGAATGTCACCAACGATGGGAATGTCGCTGCAAATAATGTTATTTTTGTTGATAGTATACCTGCTGGAACAACGTTTATAACAAATAGTGTTACGGTAAATGGAGTAGCGCGTCCAGGAGCAAATCCGGCAAGTAGTATTAATCTTGGAAGTATTAATGCTTCGCAAACGACTGTAGTGCGCTTTCAAGTTCGAGTAACATCTAATCCTCTTGTAAATCCAATTCCAAACCGTGCCAGTGTAACATTTAACTTTATTCCAGTGCCTGGTCAGCAACCAATTTCAGGCCAAGCGACAAGTAATACTGTATTTACTACAATTAATATAGCTGATATAAGAACGAGAAAAACAGTAGATAGAGCTTTTGCGACAGTTAATGACGTTCTTACGTACACCGTTACAATTGAGAATACCGGGAATGTACTTGCGACGAATGTTATTTTTCAAGATCCAATCCCAATTGGAACGACTTTTATCCTAAATAGTGTGACTGTAGATGGGGTTTCACAACCTGGGGCAAATCCTGCGACTGGGTTTACCGTAGCGAATATATCTCCTGGCGGAAGTAGGACAGTGACTTTTCAAGTACGAGTGACATCTACACCATCAGGAGGTACGATTGCAAATCGTGGAAATGTGTCTGCTAATTTCGTCGTTATTCCGAATCAGCCACCGATAACGATTAATAGACAAACGAATACAGTTGTGACACAAGTTAATACAGGCGGTTTAAATGTAATAAAAGAAGTGAATACAATGCAAGCGGCGGTAGGGGATACTTTAACATACACAATTGCCGTCCAAAATACAGGAAACGTACTGTTAACAAATGTATTTTTCCAAGACCCTATTCCTTCCGCTGTTTCATTCGTTGCAAATTCTGTAACAATTAATGGAGTACCACAAAGTGGATTGAATCCAAATGCAGGATTTTCTCTTCCAAATATTCCTGCGGCTCAAACAGTTGTAGTCACATTTGACGTATTAATTGTACAGGATCCAGAAAATGAAGATATTTTAAATCAAACAAATGTAACAGCGAGTTTTCAAGTGAATCCGAGTGAACCACCAGTAACAATCAATGTTCCGAGTAATGTTGTGAATACAACAGTACAATCAGGGAACTTTGAAGTTGTGAAGGCAGTGAATACGGATGTTGCAACGGTAGGGGATGTTTTAGTATATACAATCGAAATCATAAATGCAGGTAGTGTAACAGCTACAAATGTGTTTTTCCAAGATTCAATTCCGCAAGGGACTTTATTTATTGAAAATAGTGTATTGGTTAATGGTGTTTTACAAGAAGGGGCAGATCCAGAACTTGGATTCCCATTAAATAATTTGCCTACTGGCACGAGTGTAATTGTTACGTTTGAAGTATTAATTGATGAAATTCCCCAAGGAAATAATGTCGTCAATAATGCGAATGTCACTGGAGATTTCCTTGTAAATCCAACAGAGCCACCAATTACTGTAACAGTGCCAAGTAATACTGTTATGACAGTGGTGAATTCTTCAGGGTTAAATGTAATGAAGAGCGTAAGTGCTAGTGAAGCAGGTGTAGGGGATACGTTAACGTATACAGTTCGTATACAAAATAGTGGAACAGTAGCAGCAACAAATGTATCATTCCTTGATCCAATTCCATCTGGAACAACATTTGTAGCAAATAGTGTAACAATAAACGGAACGTCTCAACCAGTTTTAAACCCAACAACTGGATTTCCGCTTGCTAATATTCCAGTAGGAGGAACGGTAACAGTTGCTTTTCAAGTGACGATCACGAGTGTACCACCAAATAGAGTTCTTCCGAATAATGCGAATGTAACAGCTGATTTTCAAGTAAGTCCTTTGCAGCCGCCAATTACAATTGTAACAATTAGTAATATTGTTGTGACACGAGTGAATGTAGGATCAATTAATGTAATAAAGAGTGTAACTACACCACAAGCAGGTGTAGGAGATACGTTAACGTATACGATTCGTATTCAAAATACAGGAACTGTTCCTGCAACGAATATTATTTTTCAAGATCCAATTCCGTCTGGTACTGCGTTTGTAGTAAATAGTGTGACGATAAATGGAGTCGTTCAGCAAGGCGCGGATCCTATGGCAGGTTTCCCAGTACCAAATATTCCTGTCGGACAAACGGCTACGATTACGTTTCAAGTTACAGTGACGAGTGTTCCGAGTGGTGGAAATATAAGAAACCAATCGAACGTTACTGCAAGTTTTCTTATAAATCCAGTCGGTCCTCCTGTAACAACTGTTACGAATAGTAATTTCGTTGTGACGCAAGTAAACACAGCGCAGTTAAATATACAAAAATCTTCATCTGTACAACAAGCTGCACTTGGAGAAACTTACACGTATTCTGTTGTCATTCGAAATAATGGAACGGTAACAGCAACGAACGTTTCCTTCCTTGATCCAATTGCTCCAGAAACAACATTTGTTGCAAATAGTGTAACGATAAATGGAACGCCTCAACCTGGATTTGATCCAAACGCTGGTTTCCTGCTTCCTAATATCGCTGCTGGGACATCATTGACTGTAACGCTCCAAGTAACGGTAGTTGCACCATCCACGCGCGGAGCGGTACTAAACACGGCATCTGCTACAGCCACTTTTTTATTAAATCCTTTACAGCCCCCTGTAACAACGACAAATTCAAGTAATACGACAGTAGTTACGATACCGTTACCTCCTCCTGGTGAAGTAACAGCAACAAAAACAGTTGACGTTGCAACTGGAGCGGTTGGGGATGTACTAACGTATAACGTGCTAATTTCAAACGTAGGAATTATACCTGTTACAGATGTGTTTTTCCAAGATGTCATACCAGAAGGATCGACATTTGAAGAAGATAGTGTAACGATAGGTGGGGTGCAGCAACTTGGTTTAAATCCAGAAATAGGGTTTACAGTTACTCCATTAATAATGAATGGTGGAAGTATTGAGGTAACGTTCCGAGTGATCATTACAGAAATTCCAGATAATGAAGTCATATTAAATGATGCAGACGTTACGTTTACTTCACAACCAAATCCGCAGGAACCACCGATTACGGAAACGATATTAACGAATTTAGTCGTTACGACAATTAATATAGCTTCGATTTTCCCATTAAAACTAGTAGATAAAGAAGTAGCCACTGTAGGAGAAATATTAACGTATGATGTATTAATCTTTAATTTCGGTACAGTGCCAGCGACGAATGTTGAATTTATAGATACAACTTCCGCCGGTGTAGCATTTGTACCGGGAAGTGTGAGCATAAACGGGGTGCCAGCACTAGGATTAGATCCTTTCATTGGTTTTACAGTTCCAGATATACCTGTAGATGATTTTGTACTTGTCACATATCAGGAAGTGGTTACGAGCATACCTGAAGGTGGTACAGTTGTTAACTTTGTAGACGTTACAGCTACATTTGCTGTAAGTGAAACAGAGCCGCCTATTACAGAAACAACGACAAGTAATACGACATTAACAAAAATCAATGAACCTGGTTTGAATGTTTTAAAATCAGTAAGTCAGCCGGTTGTTGCAGTAGGTGATACAATCACATATACAACAGTAGTTCAAAATACAGGGACAGTGGTAACGACGAATGTTCAATATAGTGATGTATTACCATCCTCAATAACATTTGTACCGGACAGTGTAACAATAGATAGTGTGCTACAACCTGGATTCAATCCTAATAATGGATTCCCGCTTCCAGATATAAACCCAGGTGAAAGTATAGAAGTTACATTCCAAGTAACCGTTGTTAGTGTTCCATCAAACGGAACAATTGCCAATACGGCAAATGTTACTGGAAGCTTTATATTAGTACCAGGAGAACCACCAGTTATAGTAAATCAGCCAAGTAACACAACGCTCACAACTGTAAATAGAGGACGATTTAATGTTATTAAACAAGTAAATAGAGCAGCTACTCTCGTTGGAGATGTATTAACGTATACGGTTCAAATAACGAATACAGGAACAGTAACAGCAAATGATGTTCAGTTTATTGATACAATTTCAGCAGGAGCGTCATTTGTATCGAGTAGTGTAACGGTAAATGGAGTTTCGCAACCAAACTTAAATCCGATTACTGGATTTGGAGTTGGAGATATACTCGTTGGTGAAACCGTTATAGTGACGTTTCAAGCGATAGTTACAACCATCCCGTCATCAGGAACAATTACGAACGTTGCAAATATAACAGGAAACTTTACTTTAGTGCCAGGAGAGCCACCTGTTGTAGTAACTGAACCGAGTAATACGACGATAACAAGGGTAAATAGAGGGCGCTTTAATGTTATAAAAACCGTGAATAAGCAAGCAACGCGATTAGGAGATACGTTAACGTATAGTGTGCAAGTTACAAATACGGGAACGGTAACTGCGACGAATGTTCAGTTTATTGATGTCCCATCGCCTAGTTTAGAATTCGTTGCAGGAAGTGTGCAAATAAATGGGATTCCACAAGTAGGTTTAGATCCTTTTGTAGGCTTTTCATTACCTGATCTTGCAGTAGGGGATAGCTTATTAATCACATTTGAAGTAAACGTAATCGCAATTCCGCCTTCTAGTAGCATTATGAATACAGCGAGAGTAACTGGTGATTTCGAATTGATTCCAGGAGAACCACCGTTTACAATTACGAATTCAAGTAATACGACAGTCACACCAGTAAATAGAGGCAGTTTAGATATGCTGAAAGAAGTAGATCATTCAATTGTTGGAGTAGGAGAAACGGTAACGTACCGTGTTCGCATATTAAATACTGGTACGGCTGATGCAATGAATGTTAAATTTATTGATGTACTATCTCCGGAAGTTGTTTTTGTACCAAATAGTGTAACGATAAATGGAGTAGCGCGTCCGGGAGTAAATCCGCAGGTTGGATTTACGATTTTAGACATTCCAGTCGGTGAGACGGCGATTGTAACATATGAAGCTACGATTACGAGTTTTCCAGATGGTGGTACAGTAGTGAACGTTGCTGGGGCATCAGCAGAATATATTTTAGTACCAGGAGAGCCGCCAGTTACAGTGATGGACACGAGTAATACAGTTATTGTAACGGTAAATACTGCAATCTTATTTGTTGCAAAAGGAGCAAACTTTGAAGTAGCGATGGTAGGAGATGTTGTCACTTACGGAATTGCTGTTATAAATGATAGTACAGTTCCTGTGACGAATATTGTTTTAACGGATATCATTGATCCGAATACGTTATTTATAAATGGCACGGTAACAGTAAATGATGTACCTTTTCCATTTGCTAATCCGAATACTGGTATTTCGTTAGGTGATTTTCAGCCAAATGATGCAGCTATTATTAATTTCCAAGTTGTAATAACAGGAGGGCAAATCAATAACTTAGTTACAAATACAGCGACAGCGAGTGGGTTTGCAACTGTGAATCCAAATGAATCGCCTGTAGTAGTTGAAGGTGATAGCAATACAGTTGTTATCCCGTTTATTCCTCAAAATGTCTCAACGACAGTCGTAAAAACAGCGGATCATCAAACAGCAACAATAGGAGATGTTATTACGTTTACGACAGTTATTACAAATACGGGGGATACTATCATACAAAATATTCGTTTTCAAGATATGTTAGATAGTAGTGTTCGATTTGTTCTTGGAACTGTAAAGGTTGATAATACGCTAGTGCCAAATGTAAATCCAGTATCAGGATTTCTTATAGGAAGTTTAAATCCAGGTGAAGCACGCACAGTCTCGTTCCAAGTAGTAGTTCAGAGCGCGCCAAGTGGTTCAGGAAATTATATAAATCAAGCGAGTATTCGTTTCGAACATCAAGTAGGAACAGTATTGCCACCTGTTACACAAATAGTAGAAAGTAATATGGTTATCATTCTATTTGCTCCAACGATCGAACAAATTTGTGAAACAAACTTTAATTGCTTAGATAAAATTCCATTTCAATGTTCTCCGTGTAATCAGTTGCACGAACATAAAAAATAAAACAAAAAAGAGCATCCTATTCTTTCAGGATGCTCTTTTGGTATTAATCACATAGATTCATTTTCGGGCGAGGTAAAAAACTCGTTGATTTTGTTGGAAAGTAGAAATGGAATGGCTCCTTTTATTACAGAAATATCCCAATCCCACCATGCAAGATTCTCTAGTTTGTCAATCGTTTCTTGCGGGAAACGATATCGAATAAATTTTGCAGGATTACCAGCTACAATTGCATATGGAGGTACGTCTTTTGTGACAACACTCTTTGCCCCAATAATGGCTCCGTTACCAATTGTAACACCAGATAAAATGCAGGATTGATAACCAATCCATACATCGTTGCCGACTACGATGTCACCTTTTGAAGAAGGATGACCAGTAATATGTGCTCCTTCATTAAAAAATGCATTAAATGGGTAAGTTGTTATCCAGTCTGCGCGATGTTCACCGCCAAGTATGAAAACGACTTCTTCTCCTAATGAACAAAACTTACCTATTTTTAATTTCGTTTCATCATTCCAAGAAAAAATGGTTGGACCTACTTTACTATAAGTATAATCACCAATATCATATTTATTATATTCAGGTTTTTGATTTAAAAATAACATAACAAATTTAGCATCCTCTCTAAAGCAAGTAATGGATATGGAACATTATATGCAACTTGGAATAAGTCGAACTGTGTTGTATGAATTGGTAATACACAATTAGTAGGTGCAACGAATAAAAAGGGAGTGGAATGAATGATATACAAAATGGGATTATATAATAAACCTTTTCAGTCAATTAAATCAGGAAAAAAAGTATATGAAGTACGTTTATACGATGCAAAACGTCAACTTATAAAACAAGGCGATCATATTGTATTTACGAACCTTACGACAGCAGCAACGATGACTGTCAAAGTGACGGAAATAAAACGATACGAAAGCTTTAAAGCAATGTACGAACAAATTGATAAAAAATTATTGGATTGTGAAAATGATAGTTTAGAGGAAATGCTAGAAAGTACATACAAAATATATACGAAAGAACAAGAAAAAAAGTGGGGAACAGTTGCGATTCGTATTGAGGTAATAAAATGATAAGAAATCGCGGCGGGGCTATCATTGTGCAGGAAGGGAAAATTGCTCTTATAAAACGTATTCGAGAAGGGGAAACATATTATGTTTTTCCAGGCGGAGGAATTGAAGAAGGAGAAACAGCTGAAGAAGCAACGAAGCGAGAAATTTATGAAGAATTAGGGGTACATATAAAAGTGGAGCATCTGATTGCAAAGGTGGAGTATAAAGGTACGGAGTATTATTTTAATGCCCATATTATAGATGGAGTTTTCGGAAGTGGTAAAGCTGAAGAATTCAAGCTGAAAGATAGAGGGAGTTATATTCCGTTGTGGTTGCCGATACACGAGTTGGAAAAAGTGAATATAAAACCGTATGAAGTGGTCGGAAGCATATTCAATCATTATAAAAAGTAAGGTCTGACAACATACAAAAAAAACCATTGACATAGTCTTCTGATTTAAGTATTGTATTCGAGTATGTTTATAATCAGGAGGTTTATATGAGCAATCAATCTACTACACATCATGTGAAAATGACAACAGCAGATCCATCTGGAATTGGTCTATTTGGATTAGCGATGGTAACACTTGTAGCATCATCTCAAAAGTTAGGCTTAACAGATGGCGTTTCACTTGTATTACCGTGGGCAATCTTTTTAGGAGGATTTGCACAAATCTTTGCGTGCATTCACGATGCAAAGCATAACAATACGTTCGGTACAACAGCATTCGGTGCATACGGCCTATTTTGGTTAGGTGTTGGAATGACTTGGTTAATTCAACTTGGAGTATTTGGCGAAAAATTAGCACAAGCTGCAGATTCAAAACAGCTGGGTGTAGCCTTTATTGGATATTTGATTTTCACAATCTTTATGACAATTGGTGCAATGGAAACACATAAAGTATTATTTATGATTTTCGTCCTTATTGATTTCTTATTTATTGGTCTTTCATTAAGTACTTTAGGTGTTATGCCGCATGCAATGCATAATTTAGCAGCGTATTCTGAACTATGTATTTCATTATTATCTTTCTATGGTTCAGCAGCAGCAGTGTTAAATACACACTTCGGTAAAGTTGTATTACCAGTTGGAAAGCCGTTTGGTATTTTTAAAAAGTAATAAAAAAGCACAGGTGATTGTATAGTCATCTGTGCTTTTTTGTATGGAATAAATAAAAATGAAAAATATAATTGAAATTGATTCTCATTATTAATATAATGAGAATGAGAATCATTTATTGTAAGAGGGGGATGCCGAAGTGGCAAAAATTTTAATAGCTTATGCAAGTATGTCAGGAAATACAGAGAGTATTGCTGATTTAATAAAAGTTAGTTTAGATGCTTTTGATCATGAAGTAGTATTGCAAGAAATGGAAGGCATGGATGCTGAAGAATTATTAGCCTATGATGGAATCATTTTAGGATCTTATACGTGGGGCGATGGTGAATTACCGTTTGAGGCGGAAGATTTCCATGATGACTTAGAAAATATAGATTTATCAGGGAAGAAAGTAGCGGTATTCGGATCAGGTGATACGGCGTATGAACTATTTTGTGAAGCGGTAACGATATTTGAAGAAAGACTTGTAGAACGCGGTGCAGAGCTTGTGCAAGAAGGATTGAAAATCGAACTAGCTCCAGAAGATGAAGAGGATGTTGAAAAATGCAGTAATTTTGCAATTGCATTTGCTGAGAAGTTCTAAGAATGGGAGTGTCAACGTGGAGACAATGTTAAGTGCAACCGCTATTACAAAGTTAAGAGATGGAAAACTTATGTTAGCTACTACATATAATGGCTTATTTATTGAACGAGACGGAGAATGGAAACAAATATTAAATGGTTTTCAAAAACGAATTAGGGATTTACATAGCGAAGATAATGTAGTGTATGGTGTAGGTGACGAAGGGATTTTTATTCGTAGTATGAATGGTGGAGAGAACTGGACGGTTCAGCGTTTTCCAACAAAAGCAACGAGTTGGAATGTTTGTAGTAATGTACAAGGAACAGTCATTGCTCATGGAGATAAAACGTTGTATCATTCTAATGATTTTGGTTCGACATGGGAAACCATTCATCCATTTCTTGAGTATGGTGGCGGGGCACCATCTATTCGATCGTTATTTTTATATAAACATTACTTATTTATCGGTACGAAAATACATACTAAATATGGTGGTGTTTGGCTCTTTAATTTGGAGACACGTAAATTAAAGAGGATTAAAATCGTGATGAATCAGATGATCTCAGCGTTGACTGTACACAATTCTTATATAGTAGCAGCGAGTGGATCATGCAAGGGTATTAGCGGGAATATTTCTTTTTGTAAAATAGATGAAAGTATTGCGAGTGAAAAAACATATTGGCATACATGTCAAAGTGAGCAGAAAGCAAGTAGCTATTTAGCCTTGAGTGTAGATCAACATGTGCTATATACAACGTCAACGCAAAATAAGGCGGGGATTAGTACGGTTTGTCGTGTACTTCTAGAAGAAGAACTTGTTACAGTATGTGACTCAGTTAAAGGGCATGGCTGGCGCATCGTTAACCAAAAAGAGGGTTATGTTGTAGCTGGATCAGGTGAATCAAAAGCGATGCAATGGAAGAAAAAAATTATATAGCAAAAAAAACTTTACTTTTATTATATTGATATGATATAGTTACTTTAAACCATTTTACTTTTAATAATATAGAGATTTAAATGAGCTGTAACTTCCGAGGAGGATAGCAATGTTAAATCTCCTCTGGGGTTGCAGTTTTTTAATGTTTGAAGTATTATTGTAAAGTGGTTGAAAATGAATATGTACATATAGGTACATTGTAGGAGGATTTTTTAAATGCAAAACGGTAAAGTAAAATGGTTTAACGCAGAAAAAGGTTTCGGTTTCATCGAAGTTGAAGGCGGAGAAGACGTATTCGTTCATTTCTCAGCTATCCAAGGCGACGGCTTCAAATCTTTAGAAGAAGGTCAAGAAGTTACTTTCGAAGTAGAACAAGGTAACCGTGGACCTCAAGCTACAAACGTAAACAAGAAGTAATTACGGAAAAAAGAAGGGCTTGCCCTTCTTTTTTTTGCATTTTTATTGAATAACCTCCTATGTACATATAATAATGAGATTAAATTTTTGTTTATTAGACGAAGTATTTCATGCATAAAGTGCATGAATGAATAAATAAATACTGAAAATAGAGTATGTGTGTGAAAAGGAATTTAGAAAGAGGTAAATAAATTGGAAAACGCTACACATTTTATTGTGTTCGATATAGAGAGAAATTTCAGGCCGTATAAATCAGAAGATCCGTCAGAGATAGTTGATATCGGAGCTGTAAAAATAGAAGCAAGTACAATGAAGGTAATTGGAGAATTTTCGGAGTTAGTAAAGCCGAGTGCACGACTCACTCGTCATACGACAAAATTAACGGGAATTACAAAGAAAGATTTAATTGGTGTGGAGAAATTCCCACAAATTATAGAGAAATTTATTCAATTTATCGGAGAAGACTCTGTATTTGTTTCATGGGGTAGAGAAGATTATCGTTTTCTATCTCATGATTGTACGTTATACGGTGTAGAATGCCCATGTATGGAAAAAGAGAGCAAATTTGATTTGCAGAAGTTTGTTTTCCAAGCGTATGAAGAGTTATTTGAGCATATACCAAGTTTACAATTTGCAGTAGAACAGCTCGGTTTAACGTGGGAAGGGAAGCAGCACCGAGCTTTAGCGGATGCTGAGAATACAGCGAATATACTTCTTAAAGTATATAGCGAGAGAGACATTCATAAACGGTACAAAAGACATGGTGAGCTTGAACTTGTAGAGAACGGAAAACTAACAGAAAAAGCGAAAAAAAAGATGGGAAAATGGGTATTTAAAGAAATGAGAAAAAATACAGAGCGTCCTTTCGTTTGGAGTGCATTTGAAAGTAGTGACACGTGGGAAAGTATAACGGAAAGATATTATATAAGTGAAGCTACAATAGAACTTCTGAAAAAGCATTTTCGTACGGCGGTGAGAAAGGCGGAAAGGCAGATTAGGCATTTGGCTGAGATGGAGAAAGTAGTAGAAGAAAGTTAGTAATATAACCAATTTTATTCATATGTACAACTAAACTTCAGGATTAAGTCGCAGAAGTTTAGTTGGAAAATTCACGGCTCGTCCCGTATTAGGAATGGAGTATTTTATTGTTTTTAGTACGAATGTACAAATTATTTGTTTTCTGAGAAAGATAATGGAGAGTAGTGTGAGGGATAGAACAAAATAGGGAGCAAATTACGCAGAGGATTCAGTATTTAGGGAGAGATAACGTGAATTTCTAGTTTGAAATATAATAGGAATAGCATTGTTTACATTGTTCGAATTAACGAGTTAATATTCACTTTCTGAAAATGGAATATTTAACTTGTTTTCTACAGTACGTAAACGTTGGTTTAAACGGTTCAACCGACGGGTATGTCGCTCAACTGTATTTTCTAATTGATGAACTCTTTCATTTAAGTTATTCACCTGAAAGTTTAACTTGTTTATTTTTTGTTCAAGTTCGTATATCTTTCTTTCTGATGAATTGTAACACCCCATATAAATCCTCCATTCTATTAAAGTAAATTTAATCTATAGTAGTATATGTATAAATGAAAGGTAACTGAATTTAGAAAAAATGGAAACGCTTAATATATCTTTAAATCGTGGTGTATTAAAGATTAAAATCGAAGAATAAGATAAAAGTTTTATACAAGGGGGGGATAGTGATAGACATGGATATTAAAGACGTCACGGTACAGATGGAATTAAACGGAGTCTTTTGGAATGAGGATGGGCTTGCTGAAATGACGGTGACTACAAAAGAAGAGCATTCTCTTCTTCTTAGTCTAGTAGTTGACTTAGAAAGTAAAACTATTAGGGCGACGAGTGCCGAAATAGTGAATGGATTCTGCCCTCTGTGCAAACAGAAAAGGGACGAATGTAGTGAACTTAATGACTTACAAAACAAAATGGATATTTTAGAAGAAGCTTACGATTGGGTGAGAGAGCATCCAGAATATCGTTTTCAATTATCTTTTTATGGGTACAATAAATTTGAGGTAGTGAAGTGAAATTTTCATTTTACCAATATACATAGTGACTACTCTAATGGAAATACACTTGTACAACAAGGAAGGAATCTACTTGATTCCGCAACAAATATCATCTTGAGTTAAAAAAATTAAAAAATATGTCCCAAATAAAAGAGCGCTCGTTAACAGCGCTCAGTAAAAATAGGGATATGGAAGGATTTATTCAATCCCGTTCGGATCATAAGAATACTGCTGCTTATTCTCAATCCGTTCAATCACATCTTGCAACTCATCCGGCTTCAAAAACTCAATTGGAGAGAAGCCTTTCTCAAACGTAAGTGTATCAGCCTCAATCATTAATACGTATCGATCATTTACCTTTGCGATATGTATTTGATCCCCGAAATCAGCAAGCAGGGCCTTTACGGAGATATGATCTGCTTTTAGCTTTAATTCCACTTCAGGAGCGTGCTCGACGATTTGAGCGGTAGCTTCCATTACTTCTTCGGTTGAAAATTGTTCCATAATTTCGCGTTTCGGACTGGCAGCCCATACTTCCATTGCTTGGTCGAATTGTTCGCGTTCTTCCGTACCTTCTTCAAATACATCTTCAATTTGGTCGTATACCATGTCCATTACTTGTGTTTTCATAATTTCAGGCATAGAGCGTTCGTACTCGACGAATTTTAAGAAGTCTTCAAAGTAGCGGGCGTGTGATGCTTGGTGAATTTTTAGCTCACCCACTTCGACCATACCTTCTTCAGGCATGTACGGATATTGGATAGATTTCATGTTTTTTGTTGTGATGGCCATTTCAACGTTACGAATCAGTGTGGATTCATCTGAAATAGAAGCGACTTTCGGTTCGAAGTCACATTTCATAACGAAAACGAATGGATCATCAAAGTATTTGCGTAGTTTTGCTTGCGCAATTAAAAATACACCACCGCGTACAGCGCTTGTGTCCAGATATGTATAAACGAGAGGTTCACTCATATCTTTGAAGTTTTCCTTTGTTTCCGCAAAGCGAATGCGATTAAAGAGGTTGTAATGAGGGTTTGAATCAAGTTCGTGCCCTTCTTCTACAATGAAGCGACCGATCTTTGTCGGAGCTTGTTCTGTTTTCGCATGACGTTCTACTTTTCGCTTTGAAATTTTTAATAATTCACCATTTAAAAATTCTTTTAAGGAGCTATCTTCATACTCTTCAGCGTCTAACGTTTGAAAATGTTTGTAGCGTTTATCAACAGCTTCACCTTTTCCTTCTACTTGTACAACATAAAAGGAAAGATAATTTATTTCAAAATCCATATTTATCACCTTGTTTCATTTCATTAACTCTTATCAGTATAGAGATGGAAAAAACTTTCGTCAATTTATATAAGGAAGGGTGAGCCCCTTCCTTATATATTTTTTACTTTTGAAATTAAAATCCGTCTTCTAATGCTGAAAATGGAATGTTTAGTCTGTTTTCAATTGTACGTAAACGTTGGTTTAAGCGGTTTAATCTACGTGTATGACGCTCAACCGTGTTTTCTAATTGACGTACTCTTTGCTCAAGCTCATTTACTCGTCTTTCTAGTTGACGGTTTCCAGTACCAGGAAAAGAGATTGGAAGTTGGAATTGTCGATTTTGATCATATGGATTAACTTGTTCTGCTGGATCTATATATTGTTGGTATTGTGCTTGTAAATCATATTGAGGCTGATAACCATTTTGGTTATATGGATCGTATGGATTGTAGGGGTACATAAAAACATCCTCCATTTCTTTAAAATAGGTTAATTCACCATAATGTATGTGTAAAAGCGGAGTGTGGCACGGCAAATACCTATTTATGCTCACGGGATGTTTCTTTATAAATAAGAATATGGAGTTTTTACATTTGTATTTCTTTTGTTTTATGGTATATACTGGATAATAGGGTGAGGTTACATAAAAGTTACAATTCTATCAAACTCAAAATTTTATGTAAATATGTATAGACATTTACAAAAGAAAAGAGTAATTTATATAGAGTAAAAAATAACTTGTAACATTTTATAAATATATTGTAAAATGATTGTAACAAAACATACATAAAAATGAAATAATACATAAAAGTAATGTTTGGAAAAAGGGGAGAGTCTATTGTTCCGTAAAGTAAAGGGTATATTAGTTGGGGTGTTATGTGTAGCTGTAGTAAGTGGTTGTGGCACAAAAGTAAGTGATGTTGCATTAGTAAGTGACATTGGTGGCCACACGGTAGAGGCTAAAGCAGAAGTACAGGATTCTATTAGTTTAGTTGATGGTCGTACAGGTACGGAAGTGAAAAAGCTAGATTTATCGAGTCTAGGTTATTTTGAAGATGAAGCAAAATTTAAAAAATCGGTAGAGAAGGTTGCTAAGGAAGTTGGTAAAAACGTTGACAAAAAGATGGTTCCTTCACGTTTAGCATCTGACGGAAGTTGGCAAGAAGGAAAGCCTTCTTTTGAATTAATGGAAAAAGAGCTAGTAAATAAATTATTAAACGTTGGTATGTGGGATTCTTCATATCAATTACCTATTGTTGAGAAAAAGCCTGTCGCAACATTAAGTGATGCGCAAGGAAGTGGTACGGTAATTGGTAGATATGAAACGAATTTAGGTGGCTCAGCAGGTGGCCGTATTGAGAATATCCGTTTGTCAGCAGCGAGCATAAATGGAGTTGTATTAGCAAAAGGAGACAGTTTCTCTTTCAATGCATTAATTGGTGATACAACGCCAGATAAAGGGTATCAATTAGGAAAAGAAATTGTAGATGGTAAATTAGTAGATGGATACGGCGGTGGTGTTTGTCAAACATCATCAACATTATACAATGCAGCAGATCAAGCTGGTTTGAAAATGGTAGAGAGAACGACACATTCTAAAACGGTAGGTTATGTTCCACAAGGAAGAGATGCTACAATTGCATATCCATACTTAGACTTAGTGTTTGAAAACACGAATGATGCACCTGTGAAACTTTATATGGGCATTCAGGGTGGAAAGTTAGTTGCTGAAGTACATAAAATGAAATAATAGTTATAAAGTCACCTTTTCTGAAAGTTAGAAGAGGTGACTTTTTTATTATGAAAATAAAAAATGATTGTAAATTCTGACTTTTCTTATTTACATAGGATGATTTTAGTTGTATCCTTCATAGTAACGGTTATATGAAATAGGAAAATATCAGGATAAGGAGATGGAGTTATTCATGGTACAAATTCATCCGAAAACACGTATTGGTCATGTTGAATTTAAAGTGCAAAATTTAGAGCGCCAAATTGCATTTTATGAGAATGTAGTAGGCTTAGAAGTAATTAAGCAAGAGGCGAATAAAGCATATTTATCAGGAAAAGGTGGAAAGAACACGTTACTTGTTCTTGAAAAGTTAGAGGACGGGGTACTGCAAGAGCCGCGTACGACTGGTATATATCATGTAGCCTTTTTAGTTCCGACTCGTGAGGCGTTTGCTTCGGCATTATTTGGTGTGATTCGAAATAAGAATGTAATTGATAGCCCGGCTGAGCAAGAAGGGCGTTATACATATTCAAATGAAATTTTACCAATTTCAAGGTTTAATAGTGCAAGTGATCATACGTATAGCGAAGCTTTTTATTTACAAGACTTAGAGGGAAATGGTATTGAAATTTATGCAGACCGTCCGCGCGATCAATGGGGAGAAGGAGCAGGAGGCAGTACGCCGCTTGATTTAAAAGAACTGGCAACACTCGTTGATTATGAGGTTGATGGGTTGCCTGCTAATACTGTCGTTGGGCACGTACATTTACGAATAGCGGATGTAGAGAAGTCACACGAGTTTTATGTAGAGACAGTAGGATTTGAAGTGCAACAGCGTGAAGATGACTGCTTATTCATGTCTGCAGGAGGATATCATCACCATATAGGTGCAAATACGTGGAACGGAGTAAATAATCCACATCCACCAGCGTATGCAACTGGACTTAAGGTATATACAATTGTATTACCACATAAAGAAGCGTTAGATGAAGTGAAAGAAAGATTAATAGAAAAACAACATAAAGTAAACGAAAGTACAAACGGATTTACAGTAGTAGATCCTAGTGATATTACAGTGCAGTTTGAAATAGAGACAGCATAAAAGAAGTCGGAAGGTGTATAATCACTTTCCGACTTCTTTTTGATACGTAATCCAAGTAGCACAAGGATTGAAAGGAAAGGATTTTAATATCTCCATTGCATATATACTCGTTGAATCGAATTCACCTTGAATGAAAGAATAACCATGTTCACTTGCATACATAGCTTGTTTGAAAACGAGTAGCTTCAGTAAGAATAAATTTTCTGTAGTGTGAGTCCCACACCATCCTAGTTCTACCGTATTATCTTTTTCTGATGTATGGAGGAAAGAGTACGCAATAATTTTATTCTCTTCATCTATCATTACAAAGCCCCCATCTAGTAACACATCATCAGTTAAGATCTGTTCTTTCCAAGTTTCGAGCGGGTATGAGGCAACGGGATTTGCTAAGTGAGTATCTTCATAATTCATTTTTACTAAGTGGGCTAGTTTTTCAAAGAAGCTATTATTGGATAAGATATTTGATAAGCTTTGTACTTCATAATCTGAATGAAGCGTTGTATCGATAGCTATGATTTTTCGTACGTCTAATATCGGCATATATGTTTTTCGGATTTCCGTAAAATTATGTTTTTCATAAAAGGCTTTTAAATGAGCCGATGTTTCCCATATAGAGGTTTGTAATGGTAATTTGAAGTTTTCTCGTTTTAGAATCTCGGTTAATAAAATTTGTTCTATGTGTAGCACTGAATAGAAAGGGTTCGTATATATTCGAAAGTATGTGCAGTATGGATGGAAGTTATTGTTCCAGGTGAGAAAGATGCCTACTACATCTTTTTTATAGTAGGCAACATACGCACATTTTGTTTTATTATCTCGTAATAAGTTAAATAGATAAGAGTCTTCATTGGATAAATCAATAAGTTGTTTTACTTTTAGCTCATTACTTCTACTATATTTCTCTATAACAAGATTATTTTCATCGGATGACTTTTTCATAGATTAATCCAAAATCTTCTTACTACATTTCCATCTTCCTCAATGAACTCATCATCACGAAGCCCGCCGTTATGTAAGATTGTTTTTTCAGAAGCAGTATTCACTTCGTCGCAAACGACAAGTACTTTCTCGATGTTTAATTCCTTCGTTTTTTCTAGCGATAATTCTAATAACTTCGTAGCATAACCTTTTCTTCTTTCAGAAGGGCGAATGCCATAACCAATATGGCCTCCAGCGTTAAATAAATGTTCGGTTAAACTATGACGTATATTAACAGCTCCTACAATTTTATTTTCATCTGTAACGAGCCAATAAGTAGAGTCTGGTACCCAAGATTCAGGAAGGTTGACTCCGTTATGCGCATCGTGAAGTTCTTGGACCATTGCCGTGAAATTAGAAGGATCTTTTGAGATAACCCATGGAATCATCGTTTCACCGCTATCTTTCCATTCTTTATAAAAATCTAAGTATTCTTCTTGTAAATCGGTAGTAGGTGTTAGTAAAGAGACGTTCATTGTTAGTAATCCCCTTTATTTATGTAGTATTTTTAAAAAATTACGATACAAAATGAAAGCGTTTTCTAAACTTTCTCAACCTCATTTTATGCAATCTATATCTCGTTTTTAAATGGAAAGTAAAGTTTATGGTTTTTCGTATAAAAAGTGGGTTGAATTTTATTTATGCTAATATTAGCATAAATCACTTAGGATATTAAGTGTATTTTATCGAAATTCCTTCATATCGATAAATAGATGTATGTGATAATTTTTGTTTCATCTATCTATAATGAATGAAAGGGGGAAGGGCTCGTGAGTGTGAATATTGATTTAATTATACGAATCGGTGTTGCGGGTTTGTTAGGAGCAATAATCGGTATTGAAAGGGAAATTCGATCAAAAGAGGCCGGATTAAAAACACATTTCCTAGTAGCGGTAGGAAGTGCTTTAATAATGGTTGTTTCAAAATATGCCTTTTCAGATATTATGAATGAAGAACATATGGCTCTTGATCCGAGCCGTATTGCAGCGCAAGTTGTTAGTGGAGTAGGTTTTTTAGGTGCAGGTACAATTATTATTCAAAAACAGGCGGTGAAAGGATTAACGACAGCGGCTGGCTTATGGGCTACAGCCGGAATTGGATTAGCAATTGGGGCTGGCATGTATGTAGTGGGGATTGGAGCGACGATTCTCGTTTTAATTGGTTTAGAGATTGTGAGTCGGATTTTTAAGGTGCAATTTTTATTTCCACAAAATATAACAGTGCAAATGTGTATAAATAAACATGAGGCGGTACAACAAATATTAGAAATGCTTCAAGTGAAAGGCATTACAATACTGTCATATGAAGTGGAAGCTTTACAGCGAGGTACGGAAATAGTTTATAAGGTAGGGATGCAGCTAAAAAATATATCGTCAGAAGAAAAGAATGAATTTATTCAGCATATGCAAACATTACCGGAAGTTACGTTTATAAAGTTAAAATCATAGCGTTGAAAACGAGGATAGATGTAGCGGGAATTTCGCTATTATCTATCTTTTTTTGATATAAAATGCACATAAAGTCAAGGGTTAATCTTGCTAGGAATGGATACATATGTGAACGTTCCCTTATTTTTTCTCAATACAGAATAAAAAGTAAGAATAGTAAAATAATGGTGCGGGACACTAAAAAATGTAAGGTAGGGGAGAGCATGAAAGGCTATTCAAAAAAAGTGTTAGTAGGGGTAAGTTTTGCTAGTTTAATGTTAGGGAGTTTCCAAGGGAGCACATTGGCAGAAAGTACAACGGGAGAGCAAGTTTCTTATCGGAATGTGCTCAAAATGGAGCCAGTTGGTGTACAACTGCCAGTGCAAGAATTAGCTCATTTATCAAAAGTGCTTGAAAGCAAGTCTTTTGAGAAAAGGCTACAATTTGCTGATTTGTCGCAAAGACCGCCTGAAGTGAAAAAAGAAAATAAGCAATTAGCTGCAGCGAAAACT
Source organism: Bacillus sp. FSL M8-0063 (assembly GCF_038005545.1). Taxonomy (NCBI): domain Bacteria; kingdom Bacillati; phylum Bacillota; class Bacilli; order Caryophanales; family Bacillaceae; genus Bacillus; species Bacillus sp. FSL M8-0063. Next base: position 3,021,173 of record NZ_JBBOTJ010000001.1, on the reverse strand, counting down.
TATACAATTGCTGAATTAAATCAATTAAGCAATCAGCAGTTAGTAGATTTACTTGTAACAATTGATTGGGAGCAAATTACGGGTCTATTTCAATTTAATAAGGATAGCCTTGCATTCTATCAAAATGATAGTAGGATGCAGGCAATTATTGATAAATTGAAGGAGCAAGGACAAGCTTATACGAAAGATGATTCCAAAGGGATTGAGACTTTAGTAGAGGTATTACGATCAGGATTTTATTTAGGATTTTATCATACAGAATTAAGTAAACTAAATGAGCGGAGCTATCATGATACATGCTTACCTGCATTAAAAACGATTGCGAATAACCCGAATTTTAAACTTGGTACGTTAGAACAAAATAGAGTTGTATCATCATACGGAAAATTAATAGGAAATGCTTCGAGTGATGTGGAAACGATAACATCAGCTGCAAAGATTTTCAAACAATTTAACGATAATTTTTCTACATTGGTAGACAATCTATCAGCTGGAAATGCGATTTACGATATTATGCAAGGTGTTGATTACGACATTCAATCGTATTTGTACGATACGAGAAAAGCACCGAAAGATACAGTATGGTACCAAAAAATTGATAGCTATATTAATGAATTAAGTCGTTTTGCTTTAATTGGAACGGTGACAGAGAAGAATGGTTGGTTAATTAATAATGGTATTTATTATACAGGTAGAGTTGGTACGTTCCATAGTACAGGAACGAAAGGATTGCAAGTTGTAACAGACGCGATGAAAATGTATCCGTATTTAGGAGAGCAATATTTCGTAGCGGCTGAGCAAATCGCGACGAATTATGGCGGGAAAGATGCAAATGGAAATGTTGTTAATTTAGATCAAATACGAGAAGATGGGAAGAAAAAGTATTTGCCGAAAACGTATACGTTTGATGATGGTGCAATTGTTTTAAAAGCTGGAGATAAAGTGACAGAAGAAAAGGTAAAACGTCTATATTGGGCGGCAAAAGAAGTGAAGGCACAATTCCATCGTACGGTTGAAAGTGATCAACCTTTAGAAAAAGGAAATCCTGATGATGTATTAACGATGGTTATTTATAATAGTCCAGCTGAGTATCAATTTAACCGTCAATTGTACGGGTATGAAACGAATAACGGAGGTCTTTATATAGAAGGAACAGGTACGTTCTTTACTTATGAACGTACGCCAGAAGAAAGTATTTATAGTTTAGAAGAATTGTTCCGACACGAGTTCACGCATTACTTGCAAGGTAGATATGAAGTACCAGGGCTTTGGGGACAAGGTAAGATGTATGAGAACGAGAGATTATCCTGGTTTGAAGAAGGGAATGCGGAGTTTTTTGCAGGGGCAACGAGAACAGATAGTGTTGTACCGAGAAAGAGTATTATAGGAGGGATATCTTCAAATCCAGCAGAACGTTATACGGCAGAGCGAACGTTAAATGCAAAGTATGGAACGTGGGATTTCTATAATTATTCCTTCGCTTTACAATCGTATATGTACAATAAGAGATATGATATGTTTGACAAAGTTCATGATCTTATTAGAAAAAATGATGTAACAGCATATGATGCATACCGCTCTGCATTAAGTAAAGATGCGAATTTAAATAAAGAGTATCAAGACTATATGCAAATGTTAGTCGATAACCGCGAGAAATATAATGTTCCATTAGTATCAGATGATTATTTAGCAACTCACGCACCAAAACCAGTTTCAGATATTGCGGCAGAAATTACAGCAGAAGCAAAATTAAGTAATGTGTCAGTTAAGAAAAATAAATCACAGTTCTTTAATACATTTACACTGCAAGGAACGTATACAGGTACTACTGCAAAAGGGGAATATGAAGACTGGAAAACAATTACACAAAACGTAAATGATACGTTAAAACGTTTAAGTGCAAAAGAATGGACAGGTTATAAAACAGTAACAGCGTATTTTGTAAATTATCGTGTGAATGCATCAGGACAATTTGAATATGATGTTGTATTCCATGGTATGAATACAGAAGAAGGTGCTGTGAATAAAGCACCAGTTGCGGTTATAAACGGTCCATATAGCGGAAATGTAAATGAAGCAATTTCGTTTAAAAGCGATGGATCGAAAGATGAAGATGGAAAAATTGTTGCTTATAAATGGGAGTTTGGTGATGGTACTGTAAGTAATGAACAAAATCCAACTCACGTGTATACAAAAGAAGGAACGTACACTGCAAAATTGACAGTAACAGACGACAAAGGATTAACGAATACGGTTACAACGAATGTAACGGTTCAAAAGAAAGAAGATAACAGTGTAGAAAAAGAGCCAAATAACTCATTCCAAACAGCAAATAAACTGCAATTAAATCAAGTTTTACGTGCTAGTTTAGGAAATGGTGATACGAGTGATTACTTTGAAATAAATGTGGAAACTGCGAAAAACCTACAAATTAATGTAACGAAGGAAAATAATATCGGAGTAAACTGGGTTCTTTATTCAGAAGCGGATTTAAATAATTATGTTACGTATGCCCAGCAAGAAGGAAATAAATTAGTAGGAAGTTACTACACGTATCCAGGAAAATATTATTTACATGTGTATCAGTATGGCGGAGGAACAGGGAATTATACGGTAGAAGTGAAATAGCAAAAGAGAAATTGTCTTTCAATGAATGGAAATCAATTTAAGTCTATATCAAGTAATACAGGTTACAATATCAGTTATGAAGATATTGTACCTTTACGAATGTTAAAAATTTAATATTTAAAATAAAAAATAACTATAGGTAATGTATCTAATGATATTAAGAAATCAAGTATTAAGAGACCTTATCTTGAAGTTAAGTAGACCTAATCAGTAAATGAGATACAATCGATGAATTATGATTTCATAGAGATGTGAGCAAAGTAATAAAATTTAAGTATGTTTGATTTAATTAAAGGACTAGAGTTTATCCATAAAAACAGATATACTCTGGTCCTTATTACGTTTAATTTATTCACGAAATCAAGATGATTAATGAGTTAAGAAGCGGCATTTTTGAAATTTATTTAATAAGTTAAATGAAAAATTTCATTATTTAACTTATTACGTCATATTAGCAGGGGATACTAATGGAAAATCGTGTACCTTGACCTAATTTACTCTCTATTTCTATATCACCGTTTAATTCTTTAATAATACTATAGGCAATCATAGTACCAAGCCCAGTTCCTTTTTCTGTTGTTGAATAGAATGGTAAAGCAATCCGCTTTATTTGTTGAGAGGACATTCCAACCCCTGAATCAATAATATCGATTATAATATTACCTTTAATTTTCTGTATATTTATTTGTAATACTCCACCATTTATCATGGCCTCAATTCCGTTTTGTATGATGTTGTTTAGACAGATCCTGAATTTTTCGGGGTCTCCATTTATATAAAAGGAATTTGTACTATTTTGTATTATTTCAACTTTGTATGATAGAGCGAGTGGTGAAAAAGTGTCTTTCACTTGATTTAAAATATGATTAATATCTATTTTCTCTTTTAGGGTGTTCTGTGGTTTTGTTAAAGATAAATAGTTATTAATAGTAGATTGTATATGTTGCATTTCAATTAACATGATTTCCAAGTACTGATCCTGAGGTAGCTTAGAGGCATGTTTTTCATTTAACAATTGAGTGAATCCATGTACTGTGGTTAGTGGATTGTGGATTTCGTGTGCAATGGACGCGGCTAGTTCGCTAGCTATATAAAATTTTTCAGCCCGTTGCAGCTTTTCTTTCATTTTATATTTCTCGATCATTCCCTCTATTAAATACACTGATAATAATACTGTAAATATATTAATGATTATATAATTTAATAAAAATTCTATGAGAGTAGAGTCAATTTTACCACCTGTATTTATTTGAGTTACAATACCGCAGATAGAAAGTGAAGTTGTACATAATAAAATAAGAAGCAAGCTTAATAATATCTTTTTTTCTTTAACATACATTGGTAATAAGTAACGAAAGAGCATTGTTATAACAGAAATAATAGTAAAGATAATAAATGATGGAAGAACTCCATTTCCGCCTAAGAAAAATCGATAAGAAAGATATAAAATTCCTATAAAAACAATGTTTTTTGTATTTCCATATAGAAAAACTAATATGATAGGAATAAAACGTAAATCATAAATAAATCCAGCATGTAGATGAAAAGGAAAAGTCATGCAAAAAATAATAGCAATGGAGGAAAGGATAGAAATCAATATATTATTACATGTTATTTTTTCTTTAAATTCTAGCCAAAATACGTGGTAGCTAAGGATACAAATTATTATTATAAAGGTATTTAATAAAAGAGTAGATATTCCCATAGTTTTGCATCTCCGATAGTTTGTATATTGGATTATGTATGAGTTAAACTTAGATGTTTAGTATCAGTAGACTTTCTATCTAAAAAAGGAAGGGCACTTGAAAAAGTACTATTATATTAATCGTATTAGAATTGATAAGGAAGTTAGGAAAAATAATAGATAAAAAATCTACTTAGATATTTATACATATGAAACTAGAAATTAACTTTTGTATAGGTAAAACTGGGATTGAGTTACTAATAAAATAATGGTTTTTTAAGTATGGATATTCTGTGAAAAAATATATCTTGTGAATCATATTTTGTAGCCTACGTTATATTAACATGGAATATATCAAATTATAAAGTGGAAATTTCAAAATTTTTCATTAGTATATTTTATCTAAAATGGAAATGCTATTTATTTGAGTGCTTTGGTACTTAATTGTATGAATTCTTGTTAAAAAGGACTTTGAAATTTGCATGTTCTTTTTTAATATCATAATACTGTAGCTTTATCAATGTGAGTTTTTCAATAACTATTAAGGTGTAAAGTTAAAATATATAGGTTTAAAGATATGAATTATTACATAAAAACGCACTTGAAAAAGAAGGTATGATGGTAATAGATTACAAACATCAAGGGGGAACTTAAAATGAAGTTAAATAAACTAGTGCTTAGTTGTGGAGTAATTTCAGCATTAACACTTGGTGTGTTAGGAAATAATACTTATGCTGAAGAAATACACAAAACGAATGATAAAATTCATATAGTCGAACATGTTCCTGTAGACTTATTATTAAATCAAACAATGGATTATAGTGGAGAGGCTGTAACTTCTTTTGTATATAATGGGAGTGAAAATTTAAGCTTCTTTATGAAAAATAATGGCCAAAATACAATGGGATATAGTGTGAAAGGTCCAAATATGGAGCTAATTGTTGGTGGTTATATAAAACCTGGAGAACAAAAAAATAATGTTACAAATGTACGGAATGCTTTATCTCCATTACCAATTGGAACGTATAAAATTTACGTTTCAAATGATGATGGTTCTAAGGGACAATTCCAAGTTGCAGTAAAATCTATAAATTAAATTTAAAAAGCCTTGTTTATAAGTTAATTTAGTTTTTACTTACTAGAAAGTAACTATATTAAATCGAGAATTACACATGAAAATAAAAACGAGCACCTTATGTAATTACGAGAAGGTGCTCGCTTTTTACTATTAAACAGAAGGGAATTGTTTTCAACAATTTATAAATACATTTTGATATTTTTATAGCTAATTTACTAGTTTGTGTAAAAAAGAGGATGTCGGTTGTAAGTAATCTTAAAATAAAAATAACTCAGTATTCAGCTGAATTACATAGGAAGCTAGAAAAATCCCCTTATATAAGTGGTTTTTTCTAGTTTTAGGCTATACATTTAAAATTAGGCTAAGTTAAAGTAATAAGCATTTTATTTGTTTTGATTATTTGGTTCTGGATAATGATTGTAGTACGAAATTCTAATAAATTCTTGGTATACATTTGTTAATTTAACAGCTCTAAGGGCATCATTGAATTTTTGCATACGGACACTACCTTGAGCATAGCCTCCACCAGGAACATAAGGATTTCTAGCTTCAAAGTCATCCATAAAGGCTTTTAATTTTTTATAGTCCTGAGATTGATAAAAAGCAGCTGCTTCTTCGGGAGTGACATCAAAGTAAGAAGATGATGTTGAGTTATAAGAAGCTGCTTGAGCAGTAGGTGTTTCTAGCATAGTTACAGCCCCACCCAACATAGTAAGCGCCATAGAAGATACAATAAATTTTTTAAACATAATAAAACCTCCACGTAGAGTATTTGGATTAATAGCATTACTGTAATCATTATAGTTACAATAAAAATGGTATCAAATGCAATGTTGCATAATTTATTATTTGAACGAGAAGTCTCCCTTATCTCTACATGAAGGAGCGTAATAGGGGATTAATAGATTAAAAGAGGTTTACATATCATTGGGGTTAACAAGATAATGAAATAAAAAGGATATTTTAATTGAGGAAAGTTAAAAAGCCCTGTAATTAAAGAAAAGGGTCTTTTAAAAAGGAATGACAGCTACCATCTGGAGGTACCATTATAGGGGATTTAGCTACGTTTATTGGTGTTGAGAAATACATAATATATGCTGTATAAGATGAAATGAAGAAACATTTCATCTGAATTTTACAATGTGAGAAAGAAAAATCAGAATTTAAATTTGTACTTAAACTAGGGAGAAAAGTATTACTTTTTATGTAACAAAGAATGTTACGTCTCATTTAAAATCATATAATAGACTATAAAATAATCCTTTTAAAACAAAATATAGTTTGGCTAAAAATTAGAGGGCATCAATTCATTGGAACAGTAAAAGCTGTTTATTGGATTGGTGTCTTTTTTTGTTTAAGAACGAGAATACATTTTCTCAACAGGACAAATGGTAAATATCTATAACTACTACTTATAAGGATAATTGGAAAATAGAAATTAATAATAAAGGGGAATGCGAAATGAAAACATTAATATCTAATAGAGATCTAGCTAAAATCCGAGAGGAAGATGTATATGTATTAAAGGTAATGGCACATCCCGTTCGATTAAAAATTGTAAATGAATTAATGCACCATAAACTGTGTAATGTGACACAGTTGACAGAAATATTAGGAATCCCACAATCCACTGTTTCACAGCATCTATCAAAATTAAGGGGAACTGTGCTCCGTGTACAAAGACGAGGATTAGAGATGCATTATTATATTGATAATGTTAAGGCTCGCCAGATTGTAGGAATTCTAGGTTTGTAGCTTCATAATTCTTAAAAAGAGCACTTTTCAAAAGTGCCCTTTTTAAGAGGGACATTAGGAATTGAAAGAGGCATCAATGATAATTTAGAAGGAGTGTGCTTAAATCAATCTGTTCTTAAAATAAAAGATAATTATTTACATTATTTAATAATTACTTGATATATTATTAATCTGGTTACCTTACAAAAATGTAAGGTTGTTTTAATTGACACTCGTATATATAAGTAACTATACTAGTTACACAATGTTGGTGAATAAATGTAATAGTGTCAATCTATAAGTGTATGTCGAAGGATTCTTTTCGGAATGATAATTCTATACTAGATTCTTTATCTTATAATATAGTGATGATGCCAACTTAATCTATACTTTATTCGAATTCATATTATTTAAAGATTAACTATAATACACATAATTTACCAACTTGTAATAATTTTTTAGAGGTGCTAAATTTTGAAGAACAAATTAATTGCTACAGGAATTCTTGCTGGAAGTTTACTATCTTATTCTACTAGTATTTTTGCAGATACTCACAAATTCCCAGATGTTCCTGCATGGGCTGACAAATCCGTTAATTATTTAGTTGATAAACAAGTATTGAGTGGTTATCCAGATGGAACTTTTGGTTCAAGTGATACACTAGATAGAGCTTCTGCAGCAACCATTATGACAAGGGCTCTTGGTATAAACATTGATTTAAATGCAAAACCATCTTTTAAAGATTCACAAAACCACTGGGGAACCCCTTATATCGCCGCAGCTGAAAAGGCAGGAATCATTAAAGGTGAAGGAAATGGAATATTTAATCCTTCTGGAAAAGTTACTCGTGCTGCTATGGCTACTATGCTAGTGAATGCATATAAACTACAAAATAAAAACACTAGCAATGGACAAAGTAAATTTGAAGATTTAAAGGGACATTGGGGTGAAAGGTTCGCAAATACTTTAATTGATTTAAAAATTTCAGTTGGTACAGATAATGGTTGGCAACCAAATAGGTTCATAACACGCGCTGAAGCTGCACAACTAACCGCAAAAACAGATATGCTTCAATATAGTCAAAGTAATCCTTTAGAAAATAAGACAATAATTATTGATCCCGGACATGGTGGCGCAGATCCTGGAAAAGACACAAAGGGATTACCTGAAAGTAAGATTGTACTTGACACTTCTTTACGTCTACAACAATTGCTTGAAAAACATACACCATTTACAGTTTTACTAACTCGTGAATCTGATACTAGACCTGGACATGATCAAAAAAGCTCTTTACAGGAACGTGTTAAATTTGCTAAACAAAATCAGGGGGATATCTTTATAAGTGTTCATGCAAATGCTTATAATGGTAATGCAAAAGGGACAGAAACATACTACTATAAATCTTCTAAATCTGAAAAAACAAATCCTCATGTGGAAGAAAGTCGTGTTTTAGCTGAAAAAATTCAAACTCGATTAGTAGATGCTCTTCAAACACGTGATAGAGGCGTTAAACATGGAGATCTTCATGTTATAAGAGAAAATGAAATGCCAGCTGTGTTAACGGAACTTGCTTTTATAGATAATGGTATCGATTATAGTAAGTTATCTACAGAAAACGGAAGGCAGGTCGCAGCAGAAGCTATTTATGAGGGTATTTTAGATTATTATGAATGGAAAGGGAATAATGTATCTGAATATAGGTTGCAATAAGTAAATGAAAATATAGTAATTCTCGAAATAAAGAATTCTATAATTTTTTTGCACTTTTTTAAACAACAATTTTAAATACATATTTAAAATTGTTGTTTAAATCGTTATTATGTGTTTTAATAATATTGATAATAGTTATCAGTAAAAAAAGAGATGGAAATTAGAAAAACAAGTGTTGATAGTTATTGTCATAAAGATTAATAAATTTCTACATTGTAAAGTTATGAACCTATCTCTAGTATTGAGAGCTAAAAATAATATGTTTATACCTTTTAAATGTTTAAGAAGGAGTGGATGTCTGTATGAAAAAAGCAAAGGGAATAGTTAAAAGTGTTGCGGTAGCGTCCGTTATTATGTCTGGATCACTTGGTGTACAAGCAACATCTGCATTTGCAGATTCTAAAGGAACTGTAGAAAATCTTCAAAATGGTGGAAAAGTCTATAATAGTTTTAAAACTACTTATGACATAAAGCAGAATATCAAAAATTCAATAAAGGTTTCTTTTATTGAGGATCCTTATGCAGATAAAAAAATCGCAATTGTTACAACAGATGGTAGTAATATAGATGCTAAATATACAATTAATGGCGGATACTATAACGCAGGTTTAAAATGGCCATCAGCATATCATACTGAAGCAGAAATAACAAGTGTTGATAGCGCTCAATTTCATAAAGCTGCCCCAGTTAATACAATGACTTCAGCAAAGGTTACTTCTGAAGTAGGGTATACACTTGGTGGAAGTGTTAAAGTTGGGGTAAATGATAAAGGGCCAAATGCCGATGCAAGTATTACAGGTAGCTTCGCTTGGAAAGAAAGTGTATCTTATGATCAAGTAGACTATAAAACGGTATTAGAGACTCACACAGATAAAAAATTAAATTGGAAAGTAGGATTCCAATCGTTTAATTTCCCAGAGTGGGGAATTTATAATCGTGATACATTTAATACTTTCTATGGTAATCAACTATTTATGAAATCACGTAGTTATAATGAAGGAACGAATAATTTTGTTTCAAAAGATACAGTACCAGCTTTAACAGGATACGGTTTTTCTCCTAATGTAGTAGCAGTTATTACTGCTGATAAAACAGAATCTACATCTGATTTAAAAATAACAAATCGTAGAATTTCAGATCAGTACAATATCGAATGGGTAAGTTCAAAATGGTGGGGAACAAATAATAAAGATACATATAATGAGTTCTTTACAAACAACTATAAATTAGACTGGAAAAACCATCAAGTTACTCTTGATAACCATAAAGCCCTTGAAGAACAAATGAGTAGTATCAACAATGTGAATAACCAACTTAACAAAGGAAAAGGGAAATTATCTTTTTCAATGAATGGAAATCAACTCAAAGCGACATCTAGCAATGCTGGTTATGGTATCAGTTACCAAGATAGAAATTGGGGTATCTTTGTAAATGGTGAAAAGGTCTACACGTTTAATGAAAAAACAACTGTAGGTAATATCTCAAATGACATTAACAAATTAAACATCAAAGGACCTTATATTGAGATTAAACAAATCTAATCAGTAAATGAGGTACAATTGATGGAGAATTATTTCATCAAGATATGAGTATAAAGGTTTTTAAAAGTTTGTATAATGTAATGAAAGGATCCAATTTTATCTGTAAAAATAGATAAACTCGGGTCCTTATTATTTTTTTTGTTCATTTTTATACTCAATTAGAAAAGAGCATGAAGTATTTGAAAGCTATTCATGCTACACAGGGGGATATTGTTTTTAAGTATGGTGTTTATTTTTATTTCATTTTTAAAAGAATTCTTTGTATGGTGACATAGGGTAGGAGAGATTCAGGAGATGTTTCTTTTTGAGGTGTACGTTGTGTGGGGAATTGTTTAAAGTAATCAAGACTTCATCGGTTGTTAAGTTACTACTTTAAATATATAATTAAATTTCATTAAAAAGATACTCTATTCAAAGTCCTTATTGGATTTTTGAAGTGAAATATATATTATTTGAGGTGTGTGAAATGGGGAAATCTCGAGAGCAGACGATGGAAAATATTTTGAAGGCTGCTAAGAAAAAATTTGGAGAGCGTGGTTACGAAGGTACAAGCATACAAGAAATTGCAAAAGAAGCGAAAGTAAATGTTGCTATGGCTTCATACTATTTTAATGGGAAAGAAAACCTGTATTATGAAGTGTTTAAGAAATATGGCCTTGCTAATGAGTTACCTAATTTTCTTGAGAAGAATCAATTTAATCCTATCAATGCTCTTAAAGAATATTTAACAGTCTTTGCTACACATATAAAAGAAAATCCTGAAATTGGAGCATTGGCATATGAGGAGATTATTAAGGAAAGTGCAAGATTAGAAAAGATTAAACCATATTTCATAGGTAATTTTGAACAGTTAAAAGAAATATTACAGGAGGGCGAAAAACAAGGAGTTTTTCATTTATTCTCTATAAATCATACGATACATTGGATCACTTCAATTGTTTTATTTCCAAAGTTCAAAAAGTTCATTGATTCTTTAGGACCAAATGAAACGAATGATATGAATCATGAATGGATGCCAGAAGACTTAGTGAACAGGATTATTTCCGCTTTAACAGATAAGCCTAATATATAAATTACTCATTGTTTATGAATCTTAATTTTCCTATTAAAAAGCCTAATTCCTCAATGTATTGTAGAGAAATTAGGCTTTTTTCGACACTTCATTCTTAAGTTATTTTATTATTTATCGTTTATTACATTTGAAATGACTTTTAATGTGTATAAGCACGTGATAAGTAATTTAAATAAACAAAGGCCCTGTAAAAAGTCCAGGGCCGGATACAGGGTTAAGGGAACGCATAGTTTCTTAGTAACATATTAGCATAAACTTTTCATTTAACTACATAAGAGTTTTGACAACTTTAAGAACAAGATAGAGGATTTTTAAGAATAAATACAGTACTGAAAATTAGAGTTGTGATTTAAATTAGTGTGGTTATAACGTTAAAAAATAGATGAGTATTTTAATTATAATAACTTTTAGGAATGTATATGTAAGAAATGTTTTTTGATTAGATTGAAAGAGAAATCTGATAATTTATTATATGTTATACCCGAATAATTTTAAATCTTCTCCTGATTCTGAAATTATCTTTTCAAACTGCAATCCTACTTTTTCTAAAAGCTTTCCTGAATTGATGTTATCAATAGTAGTAATTGCTACAATTCGTTTCAGACCAAGCTTTTGTACACCGTAGTCTATTACAGCAGAAGCTGATTCAAAGCCATACCCCTTTGAACGGAATTTCTCTAAAAAGGCAAAGCCGATATCAACATCTTCTAATGAATCTCTTTTTATAAGCCCGCACATACCAAGTGGAGTGAGATCTTCTTTTCGTTCTACTAAGTAAAGACCAAAGCCCATTTTATTATACATATCAACGGGTCCGTTTAAGATGTATTTTTTTGCATCTTCTAAGTTTTTAATCCTTTTATCACCAATAAACTGAATCCATGCAGGATCGTTTACTAATTCAAGAATAAATGGAGCGTCTTTTATATCGAACCAGCGAATAACGAGTCGTTCAGTTTCAAGAACTATCAATCCATTGCACCACCTTTAATAGTTATAACAATTAGTATGGGTTGCGAAATACAAAAGTGCAACATATTTTCATCATGCTCTACTTGTTCACATAAAGTTCGTTTGTTTTGTATAAAGGGATATTTTATAATTAGAATTGATTGTAAAGAGTGAGATACTTATACAATGACTCCTAGGTAACTAGGAGTTTTTACTATATAACTATCATTATTACTAAATATGACACACTACACATTCTACTCAAGGAGGTACATAATGAAAAAATTATATAATGCATCTTTTACGTATTTGATTATCGGCTTATTATCAGGGATTTTCGCTAGGGAGTATGGAAAGTATAAGGAGATTGTAGGATCTACTTTGTTAAATCTTTTGCATACACATACACTTGTACTCGGCTTTTTCTTCTTTTTAATTGCTTTAGGATTAGCAAAAGTATTCGCGTTTCATGAAGCGAAAAGTTTTAATAAGTGGTTTGTTTTACATAATATTGCATTAACTTTAATGTTAGGTTCATTAGCAGCGAGAGGGCTACTTCAGCTAAATGGAGCGGACTTTAAAGGGTTAACTTATATTGTAGGGTTTTCCCATTCGTTAATGGCAGTGACTTTAGTTTGGTTTATGTTGTTAATAAAGAAGTCATTTAAAATGTAGTTTTATAGAAAAGAACTTGCAATATTTATTGCAAGTTCTTTTTGTTTATTCGACAGTAAGAAACGAATTTCATATGTATAAAACTTGAATTATTTAATTTTTCGGATTATTATGTATAAAATAGTTAACATATTTTGTAATTCAAATTTATAGGAAGTAGGCGAGTATACGATGGAAATAACGGTAGAGCGTTTAGTAAATGAATTAAAGGGTGTACTTCCCGAAGATCGAGTAGTTGTAAATAAGACAGTAAGAGAGTTACATAGTAAAGATGAATCTTATCATACTAGTAGTTTACCTGATGTAGTAGTTTTTCCGAAAACGACTGAAGAGGTTAGTAGGATAATGAAAGTAGCGAGTGAGCATGGAAAACCTGTCGTTCCTTTTGGGGTAGGTTCTAGTTTAGAGGGACATGTTATTCCATATGAAAAAGGAATTACAATGGACTTTTCGCTTATGAATAAAATACTCGAAATAAGAGAGAAAGATTTCCTTGTAAGAGTACAGCCGGGAGTGACTCGCTCTCAGCTTAATAAAGAATTGAAAAAGTATGGATTGTTTTTTAGTGTAGACCCAGGAGCAGACGCAACGTTAGGTGGAATGGCTGCTACAAATGCAAGCGGAACGACAGCAGTTAAGTATGGGGTAATGCGTGATCAAGTTCGTGATTTAGAAGTCGTTCTTGCTGATGGGGAAGTAATACATACTGGAAATTTAGCAGCGAAGTCATCATCAGGTTACCATTTAAATGGTGTTTTCGTAGGGTCAGAAGGTACGCTTGGATGCTTTACAGAGTTAACGTTAAAAGTATACGGCATACCAGAACATGTTATGGCTGCGAGAGCATCGTTTCCAACTATAAATGATGCAGTAGAAGCTGTTATTAATATATTACAAGCGGGTATTCCAATTGCGAGAATTGAACTTGTAGATGAATTATCTATGAAACAAGTAAATCATTATAATGAAACAAGTTACAGAGAAGAGCCTACGCTGTTTTTAGAGTTTCACGGTAATGAAGCAGGGCTAAAGCAAGATATAGAATTTACGAAGGAAATTGTTTTTGATCATAAATGTAAAGAAGTTGCTTTTGAAACGGAAACTGCGGCGAGAAATAAATTATGGGATGCACGGCATAATCTAGCATATTCTTACGTTCATAGCTATCCTGGTAAGAAGCTTATGAGTACAGACGTATGTGTACCAATTTCAGAATTAGCTGGTGCAATCCAACATGCGAAAGAGACATTAGATAAAGTAGGTCTTGTCGGTGGTATTCTTGGTCATGTAGGAGACGGGAATTTCCACGTGCTCTTAATGATTGATCCGAACGATAAAGAAGAAGTGGAAAAGGGCGACGAAATAAATGAAAGTATCGTTTTATATGCTCTTAAACGAGGTGGAACGTGTACGGGAGAACATGGCGTTGGGATTGGAAAACGGAAGTATCAAGAAGTGGAACATGGGGCGGCATTACTCGTAATGGAAAAAATAAAGAAAGCTCTTGACCCGCAAAATATTTTGAATCCGAATAAAGTTTTTCAGTTGAAGGATAGGGGATGATTGGGTGAAAGTACTAGAAGCGATAAGTACTATAGCTGGAAAGTATTTTGCATTTTGGGTTATTTGTATTGCAGCTATTGCATATTTCATTCCTGGACCATTTCTCGGGTTAACTAGTTACATAACAATTTTACTTGGCGTTGTTATGTTTGGGATGGGATTAACATTAAAGGCTGTTGACTTTAAAATCATTGCTACAAAACCATTGCCAGTTATTATCGGTGTATGTGCTCAGTTTATTATTATGCCACTTGTCGCATACGTACTAGCCTACGTTATGAATCTGCCAGCCGAATTAGCAGCTGGATTAGTGTTACTCGGTTCAGTACCGGGTGGCACTGCATCAAATGTTATGGTTTATTTAGCAAAAGGGAACTTAGCGTTGTCTATTGCAATGACGTCATTATCAACGTTACTAGCACCAATTGCTACACCTCTTATTTTATTATTACTTGCAGGACAATGGATGCCAGTGAATGCTATGTCTATGTTTCTTTCTATAGTACAAGTCATTATCCTACCTATTATTTTAGGATTAGTAGTGAAGAAGTTTTTCCCTACAACTGTTACGAAAGGAATGACTGTTATTCCTTTCATATCAGTTGTAGCAATTATCATTATAGTTTCTGCAGTTGTTTCAGCGAATGTAAGTAGCATTATTTCTTCAGGCCTGCTTATCTTTATTGCAGTGATGCTTCATAATGCATTTGGTTTTTTACTCGGATATATAACAGCGTTCGTACTTGGACTAGACGAAGGAACAAGAAGGGCTATTTCAATAGAAGTAGGAATGCAAAATTCAGGCTTAGGTGTTGCGCTGGCAACAGCACATTTTGGACCAGCAGCTGCACTTCCGAGTGTATTAGCGGCAGTATGGCATAACATTGCAGGACCGATTTTAGCAACCATTTGGTCAAAAAATGCAAAGAGAAATTTTAGTGATGAAAATTTATCAATAAATATAGAAAAATAGGAATGATAAAAAATGCAAAAACGTATTGTACATTTTGAAGGACTAGCTGTTTTATTAGCCACAATTTATACGTATTCGATATATGAATTTAGTTGGATTATATTTTTGGTATTCCTTTTAGCACCGGATGTATTCATGTTAGCGTATGGGATAAATAATCATGTAGGTGCTAAAATTTATAATATTTTTCACACATATATTATATCGACATTAATTGTTATGATAGGTTTCTTCTTTAAGATAGACACAGTTATTATGATAGGATTAATATGGACAGCACATATTGGGATGGATCGAATGTTTGGATATGGATTGAAATATGAGAAGGGTTTTAAAGATACTCATATTCAAAGGTTATAAATTGTTTTTGGGAGAGAGATACATTGAAACAGAGAATAACTATCGAAGAATATAACATCCTATGGGAAAGTGAATTTTATAAACTACAATCGCTCATTAATAATGTAATAAAAGAACTTGTTTTGTCCATTGAACATGTTGGGAGTACATCTGTTAAAGGACTTGCAGCAAAACCAATATTAGATATTGATATAGTAATAGAAGAGTACGAAATTTTTCCTGAAGTAGTAAAAGGGCTTGAAACGATAGGGTATTACCATCAAGCAGACTGGAGCTTCGAAGGAAGAGAGGTATTTGGCAGAAAGGGCGCTTTCGTTCCATGGAACGGGGAAAGTACAGTTTGGATGGAACATCATTTGTATGTGTGTGACAAAAATAGCGAAGAGTTAAGAAGACATATAGCGTTTCGGGATTATCTTCGTGAACATGCCGATGTTGCTGTTGAATATGGATGTTTAAAGAAAGAGTTAGCAAGAGAATCAAAAAATCGATCCAGTTATAGTGAAGGTAAGACGGCATTTATTACAAGTATACTGGAGGAAATAAACTAAGGTCGCATTGAGTACATGCGGCCTATTCTTTTTAAATTGAAAGCTGCCATTGTAAAACAAATACAAACTGGCCCTGTTGAATGCTACGAGACTTAAATATAATGAGAAATAAAAGACCGGAAAAGAGGGAGCTTATGTACATACCAAAATATTTTGCAATACAAGATGAAGAGATGAATTACGAAATAATGGAACAAAATAGCTTTGCGACATTATTTTCTCAACATAACGGGGAACCGTATGCAACGCACTTACCGTTGTTATTAAATAGGGAGACTCTAACTTTACATGGCCATTTCGCACGTCCGAATGAACAGTGGAAAGATAGTGGAAATCAACAAGTACTCGCTATATTCCAAGGGCCACACAGTTACATATCGCCGTCGTGGTATGAAACAAACAAAGCTGTACCAACGTGGAACTATGTTGCAGTACATGTATATGGAGAGTTAGAAGTTGTTGAGGATGAACAGGAATTAATAGATTCTCTTCAAGATTTAGTACATAAATATGAAAATCCACAGAGTACCTACTCGCTAAATGAGGTAGATTCGAATTATATGGCAGGATTAAGTAAAGGTATAGTGGGCTTTAAAATAAAGATAAATAAAATAGAAGGAAAAGCGAAGTTAAGTCAAAATCATTCTGTAGAGAGACGGAATTTAGTTGTGGAGGAACTTGAGAAAGTTGGTAGTGAGGGGAGTAGGGGGATTGCGGAGTTGATGAGAAAATAAAGTTTACTTGAAAGGGAAACATTCTAAATAAGCATATTTAAAAAAGACCTTCTAAATTGAAGGTCTTTCGTTTTTTAAAGTGCTTTTTCAGCTGTTGTTGAGTTGTAGTCTTTACTTACGTCAACAGATTGAACAAAGTCAGGTCTTTGTGGTGCCGGGAAATCCGCATGGCCTGCTTGATATGTAAATGAACTATTGAGACCGATAGATACAATGCCTATAACAGATAACCCTAAAACGATAGAACTAATTTTTTTTATCATTTTAATGCCCCCTTCTCAAACGTTTTTTCTTTTGCTTGTAATGCTTTATGAAAATACTCACTAGCTTTTATATGATTATTTTCATCGTAAAGTTTAACCGCTAATTTTTCTGAATATTCTTGAGTGTAGTTATATAAGGATTCTTTGTCGAAATACGCAATTCCTTCAAGAATAATATTTTCTAAGTCTTCAGTGGACTCATTATTGTTAAGAGACTCTAAAATTTTAAAGTGAAGCATATATTCTTCATTGTTTAGTTCTGTACAAATTTTTAATCCTTTTTTTATGAATTGATCAGCAATATTTATTTCATCAAGTTTAGAATGTTCTCTAGCTTGTAAGAAAATAGCTTTGAAATGGGTAGGCATTTTTGTCGTTACTTCAGATAGATGACGAATAGCTAGTGTCGATAAGTTTTGATTGGCATATAGCCATCCTAAATTATTACGCACTCTTAATAGTAATGATTCTTCATCCTGTTTCTGTAAAATGTTGATTGCTGAATTATATTTTTCCTCTGCTTGCTCGTATTGTTTTAAATATACAAAAGCTGCACCTAATACGCTTTCGCAAGAGGCAACGTTCTTTTCATACCCTACAGCTTTTATGAAGGATTCTTTCGCTTTGGTTGCATATTCAATAGCTTCAATTGGCTGGTAAAAGTGATAGTGGAAAATAGCCATTCGATAATTAAATTCACCTTTTTCTAAATCCTCAATGGCATTTACTAGTAGTTTCCCAGCTTTTTCATAATATTCACCTGCTAAATTATAATTTGTTGTTAAAGTAGCATGAATTGCTTTAAATAAATGATAGTAGTAAGAAAGTTGGTGATTAGCTGGAATCGAGTAAGAATCTATCTTATTGAAACTGTCTTTTGTAATACTTAAACCATCAGTTAAAACTTTGAAACGAAAATTTAATAGAGAATAGTATAATGCTAAGTTTTCATCTTCCTCAAAGTTTAGTTCCTTTTCCTCAATTTCATGCTTTAAGTTTGTCGCCTGAGACACATCTTGTTTAAGCATAGCTAAATACCAATCATTAAATAATTTCGTAATTTGTTCATTACCTTGTAGTTGAACGTTCATGAAATCCCCTCACTTTTTGAATATTCTTATAAAATATAGTATCAAAAATAACAATATTTAGAAATGATGTTTTATATTTCTCAACATTTGTATAGTAGAGTTATTATTAAGCTCATTGGAATAGAGTGACTTTTATTTTTGGTTAAAGAAAGAGCGGAGGAGAGAGTATAAAAAAGGTGCGCCCACACAATTTGTATGAACACACCTTTTTATATTAAACAATCAAGTCCCACAAAAAGTACGATAAGGACGATTCGTCGGTACAGGTGGAACGCAGTATTCTTCTTGATCTGTAGTATACGCATAAGGATTTGATAGAGCTTCAAGAAGTTTTTCCATTACGCTATAGTCGCCATTTGTGACAGCTGCTTCTAGTGCTGCTTCTACGCGGTGGTTCCTTGGGATGATGGATGGGTTATTATTTTTCATCATTTCGTAGGCGTTTTCTTTCGATTCTTCTTGTTTTTCTAATCGAGATTGCCATAGTTTGTACCATTCGTTAAATTCAGGACTTTCAAATAGAGCTGTATTTTCGAGCGTATTAAGAGTTAATGAACGGAATGTATTTGTATAATCGGCTTTATGTTTCTCCATCATTTTTAAAAGTTGCTCAATAAGTGATTGATCTTGTTCCTCGTTGCTAAATAGTCCTAATTTCTTTTTCATTCCAAGGAACCAATTGTTTTCATATTGTACGCTAAATTTTGAAATTTCGTCTTGAGCAATCTTTAATGCTTCTTCTTCATCTTCATGTAGGATCGGTATTAAAGATTCTGCTAATCGCGCAAGGTCCCATGCGGCCATATATGGTTGATTTCCATATGCGTAGCGACCTTGTGTATCAATAGAGCTAAATACAGTTCCTTGGTCGTAATTGTCCATAAATGCACAAGGGCCGTAATCAATCGTTTCTCCACTAATCGTTATATTGTCAGTATTCATTACGCCATGTATAAATCCAACAAGTTGCCATTTAGCGATGAGACTCGCTTGTTTCTTTATGACTTCTTGTAGTAATGCAGTATATCGGTTTTCATGAGCCTCAATTTCTGGATAATGCCTTTTTATCGTATAGTCAGCTAGTGATTGAAGATCCTCGATAGAACCGCGAGCTGCAGCATATTGAAATGTGCCGACGCGTATATGACTGCTAGCGACTCTAGTTAAAATTGCTCCAGGTAACTTTGTTTCACGATATGTTGGTTCGCCAGTTGTGACAACTGCTAAACTGCGGGTAGTTGGAATATCGAGTGCATACATTGCTTCACTAATAATATACTCGCGTAGCATCGGGCCGAGTGCCGCACGACCATCGCCGCGGCGTGAATACGGAGTAGGACCAGAACCTTTCAGTTGAATGTCAAAACGTTTACCTGAAGGAGTAATTTGTTCACCTATTAAAAGCGCGCGACCGTCGCCTAACATATTAAAATGTCCAAATTGATGACCTGCATACGCTTGTGCTAATGGATGAGCTCCTTCTGGGAGTGCATTACCAGCGAAAATAGCAATTTCAACTTCTTTTTTCAATTCTTCAGGATTAAATCCAAGAGATATTGCTAGTGAATGATTTAGTTTAACTAGCTCCGGTGAACTTACGGGAGTAGGGGGGATTTCTGTATAAAATGTTTGTGGTAGATTCGTGTAACTATTATCTAAATTCCAACCAGCTTCATTATTTTTAGTCATTTTATCTCCTCCTTGTTTATTTTTTTATTATGTATTTGTACGTATGTATTCTTTGTAAAATTAGCTAAAAGTATAATATGATATTTCCCCTTGCAATCTATTGTAAGGACTTCACTGCACTATGTCTATTTAACAGTAAATATAAAGACTCCATTTTAAGAAAATGGAGTCTTTATATTTATTTTATTTTTACAATGATTTTTCCTTTTGCTCTTCCAGCCTCTGAGTATTCCATTGCTTTTTGAGCATCTTCAAAAGGGAAAACTCGATCGATTACCGGTTTGATTTTTCCAGCTTCAATATAGTTTGCGATAGTACGTAATTGATCCCCGCTTGGCTTCATAAATAAAAATGAATATTGAGCATTATGCTTTTTTTCAAGTGCAGTAAGTTTTTTACTTGCTAATGAAAATAAGAGTGTTTTAAAAAATCCAGAACCAAATTCTTTACCGAATCGAGCGTTTGGCACTCCTGAAACGGAAACAATGTTGCCGCCGCTTTTTATAATATTGAATGATTTTTCAAGTGTTGTACCGCCGATTGTATCAAATACTGCATCATAATCTTTTAGTATTTCTTCAAATTTTTCTGTTTTGTAATTAATAATCTTATCTGCGCCAAGAGACTTTACTAAATCAGCACCAGCTTCACTAGCAGTTGTTGTAACGGTAGCACCCATTATTTTTGCTAACTGAATTGCGAAAGTACCAACACCACCAGATCCAGCGTGAATTAAAATCTTTTGTCCTTTTTCTAGTTGCATGATGTCATGTAGTGCTTGATATGATGTTAAGCCAACGAGAGGAATCGACGCCGCTTCCTCAAAACTTAAATTTTTTGGTTTTAAAGCTATATCATCCTCATGAATGGCTATATATTCCGCGAAAGTACCGATCTTATTTTTTCTTGGACGTGCATATATTGCATCGCCGGTTTTAAAACGAGTCACTTTTGATCCAACCTTTACGATGACACCGGAAAAGTCATTACCAAGAATTAAGGGCATTTCATATTTAAGTAACATCTTTACTTTTCCATCGCGTATTTTAAAGTCAATTGGGTTAATACTAGCTGCATGAATTTCTGCGAGTACTTCATATTCATTTATTTCAGGAGTAGGCACTTCTGCCATACGCATTGGAACTTTTCCATACTTATCAATTATCATTGCTTTCATTTCTTATCCCTCCACACTTCAATAAAAGTTGTGCAACAATTTTTCAATATCTAATACAAGATTTTTTAATACACCTAATTTTGTACGTATATCAATATAATAAAAGTTTTTTGTACCTTCTTTTCGCATTAAAATAATACCGGCTTCTCGTAAAATTCTAAGGTGATGTGATACGGCTGGTCGAGAAAGGTGTGTTTGCTTCGTAATTTCTCCTACACGTAATCCGGTTTGACATTCCGTTTCCATGAGAACTAACAAAATAGCTTGGCGTGTTTCATCGCCAATTGCCAATAATACTTTTTGAGAATCAACAAAATCTTTTTTTATAACATTTAATTGTTCTTGTTTATTCATTTCAATCACGTTACCTCCAATGAATTAGTCGAAAGGTTTAAGATGATGGACCATTACATCGATATGGTAATGCTACATGATTGTTGAATGAGCTGCAATATTGGGAAAGAAAATCGAGACGAATGAAATTTTATTTGTTGAAAATGGTAGGGGATAGAAAAGGGTTTAATCATACGTTGTTTACAGATGAGTAAGGTTAATCCATTGACGAAAAAATTAAGCGGTCGTAACCCTTTATAATTTATAGGGTTACGACCGCTTATCATGTTTTTATTATTTTGGTGTTTACTAAAGTGAGTTGTTTCGTTTTACTCTTTCATACATGCATAATTCAAGAAGATTATAGATGTATGAAAAAGTAAAAGTAATTTGGGGCGTAATCTATCTATATGATAATTTAAAATGAAATATAAGTCTATATCTTTGTTGTTTTTTTGATTATATTTATGTCACTGAGCTCAGAACAATGATGTGGAGGGTAAATATATGAAATCGAATGATGTACCAGTTTTAATTGTTGGAGGAGGATTATCAGGGTTAGCATCTGCGTTATTCCTTGCAAAACATAACGTTGATTATTTACTGATTGAAAGGCACTCGTCTACTGCAATTCATCCGAAAGCAGGTGGAATCACTTTTCGTACGATGGAGTTATTTCGAGAATTGGGTTTAGAACAAAGAATTAGATCAGCGAGTAAAGCGTTAGAAAATTGCCGAGGAAGAATAGCAGTTCATACAATAGCTGAGGCGAATAAGGAAGAATTGGCACAAATGAGGGCGAATCAGTATGGAAACGATGAAAAGTTACTTCAAAAAATAGAAGAGATTAGTCCATCAAAACAAACGGCTTGTTATCAAATTATTTTAGAAGAGATGATGTTACAAAAAGCGAGAACATTAGGCGGAGAATTATCTTTTTATCATGAATTAGCTTCTTATGAACAAAATGAGCACGGAGTAATAGCGACGATTCGGAATCGTGAAACGGAAGAAGAAAGTATTATTCATTGTGACTATGTAATTGCAGCAGATGGGGCAAAAAGTAAAATACGTGAGCAGCTAGGGATACGTACTGAGGGAAGAGGTACAATCGGTGGCTATTATATGAATATTTATTTTGAAGCGGATTTAAGTGAGTTTATACAAGGAGATGCATTTGGTTTTTCTATGGTACTTCATCCGGAAGTTCTTGGTGCGCTTATTCCAGTTGATAACGCAAGAAGATGGATTTACCATGTATCCTACGATCCATTAAAAGGAGAGCGACCAGAGGATTTCACTATAGAACGTTGTAAACAAATTATTCAAACCGCAATTGGAAGCACAAATGTTGAGTCAGAAATAGTAAGTGTTTTACCGTGGGAAGCGACTGAAAGTACTGCTACAAAATTTCAAGATAATCGCATTTTTTTAGTTGGCGACTCTGCACATATTATGCCGCCAACTGGAGGGTTTGGTTCAAATACAGGAATACAAGATGCGCACAATCTAGCTTGGAAATTAGCGGCTGTTATAAAAGGGAAGGCAAAACCCAAATTGTTAGAAACATATTATGAAGAGAGATATCCTGTTGCAAAATTAACGACGAATTATGCGAGTAGTTTATTATTCCGTGCTGCGAATAGAGAAGAAGGTAGTTCGAATAATATGGATGGTTTAGCTGTAACTGTTGGGTATCAGTATTGTTCAGAAGCAATAATAGATGATTCAGCCACTCCACATAGAATGGATACCGTAGAGTTGAATGGAAGACCTGGAACACGAGCACCGCACTTTTTGGGGATGTATAAAGGGAAAGAAGCTTCTATATTAGACTTATTTGGTAACAATTTTGTATTACTTACTGGAGTAGACAATAGTTCTTGGGCTGAAGCTGTATGTGATGTTTCATCTAGATTAGGAATAAATATTAAAGTGTATCGAGTAGGGTTAAGCGGAGACTTTATTGCTCAAGAAAATGTTATTTGTGAATTATATGAGATAGAGAATGGAGGAGCTGTATTAATTAGACCAGATGGCTTTATAGGATGGCGTTCGAAAAAAGAGGTAGTAAATCCAGATGTAATGCTTGAAGAGGTAATGGGTAATTTATTATGTGACTTTTAAGTAACTAAGGAAGTATTGTCTAATATAGGACGATACTTCTATTTTTTTGGCTTACAAAATAAAATTGTTTAGTGAAGAGACATTATTATTATAAAAATATATGTAAATTAATCCCTTTTTTTGTTAGGATTTTTTCAGTTTTTAGTTTTAAGTGATATCTATCGCTAGATTAGATTATCTTTTTATTGTATTATTTTTCCTAGAGATTATATATTACGCTAGAGAGTGATATTGTTTGAATATTGAATCTATTATTTTATCAAATAAATACATGCATGAATTAGTATATTTGATAATGAGGTTACGATTGTAATCGGAGCAACTTTAGATAAAATTTTTTAGTTTTTAGGAGAGTAATATGGAAAAATACCACGGAAAAAGCACAGAACAAATTATTCAGAAATTGATGCCTGACAGTGTAAGATCGAGTGTCGTTATGGTGTGGGTAGTTATTAATTTTATGATTTTAACCCCATTTTTATTTCCTCCAACCTTTACTATATACTTATATATAATTTTACCTTTTCTTTTGATTGCTAATATATGGGGGGTATGGGTGTTTTTTTGTAAACCAAATGAGCCAAGGTTGGTACACATTTTATATAATGGATTTATGGGGATAACTTTTTCTTTTGGTAGCTTTATAGTGATTCAAAAGATTGCATATACTTTTATTAAAATTGAAACACCTCTGTTTTTTATTGTTACTTTTCTGCTTTACATTCTTACAATCTATAAATTGATTTCTATTGGAATGAAAAGTTTTTTAAGGCGATTAAACAATGAAGAAAATGACAATATAAAAATTTCTCCAATTGTTTATTTATCAGGATTGGGATATGTTATTGGACAAATATGTATAGGTACATTATCACAAAACGGTTTAGCGACGGTCTTAATTTTAGTCTTTTCTTTATTTGCTATTGTGCTTAGTATATCTGGAGTATATATATGGGTATATATTGATTTGAAGAGGAAGGAAATGGATGGGATGCATAATGGACAAATATAATGGCAACAACATAGTTGATTGTATACGAATATTAATACCATTTGATATAAGGAATGTTGTAGGAGCCTTTATGTGGGTTTTCATGAATTTTTTTCTACTTATCATTTTATTCATATTTCCACCGTACAATTTATACTCTTACGTAGCTTTACCGTTTTATGTGATATGTAATCTATGGGGGATTTGGGTTTCCATTTATAAGCCTCGGCAGCCTCAATTGCAACATTTACTATATTCTGGATTTGTTTAGTTAAGTATTTCATTTTGTAGTTTTATAGCTGTGCAAAAGTTAGCTTATGAATTCGTAGAAATAGAGTCACCTTTATTTTTTATTCTATCGCTTATTGCATATAGTTTAATTGTTTATAAATCTGAATTATTCTGGATTAAATATTTTACAGCCCGCTTAAGGGGGACAACTAATCAAGGTGTGAAAATTCCTGGAATTGTATTTTTTTCGAGTTTAGGTTATATGATTGGTCAAGTTAGTATTGGAATTTTGGGCCAAAAGGCTATGGCTATTTTATTAATCATTCTCGCCTCATTTTTTTCCGTTGTGTTCTTAGCCCTAAGTACACATTTGTATTTTTACTTTGATTTTAGAAAACAAGGTATTACTTCGGGACATTTAAAAGAATTACAGTCTCAAAAGCAGCCTAAATTGTCAAGGAAGAAAAGGAGACAAGCCATGGCTGCCTCGGGGCATGTAAATATACTACAATCTCAAAAGAAAACTAAACTTGCAAGAAAGGATATACGAAATTAAGAATTTGTAATTAAGTAAAACCTAGATTTACGTAAATATCACGTCAAATGACCATAGAATTTTATCTTGTATGAATGGAAATTAAAGAAGTTAGATAGGAATTAGGCTGTACAGAAAAATTCGATGTGTTCAAATACTAATTAGTATGAGATAGATATATAACTTATACTGATTAAAGCTTCACCGTACTGAAAAAATAATATTCACAAATTTTAATAGGTTTGGTATGATTAATTTCGACAAGTTAATCGAGGCCGGAGATATTTGAGATAAGCCATAAATTTATTTAGGGATACAGAAGTGTCCTCTAAATAATTTATGGCTTTTTTTATTGAACGAACAGTAAACAGTAGGGGGTTACATGTAAAAGGAGGGATAAAGAAAATAAATAGTATAGTAATAACATAGGGGAATTATATTTGTAAGATTGGAATTTTAATATAAACTTATAAAAATAATAAAAGTATATCTTCTATTTCGTGTAAATCTCATTAACTTGTTGAAATTTGCAACGTAGGAAGGGTTAGAAGGATGAGAAAAATTATTAGCGTATTAGTTATTTTCTTTACGATGGGAAGTGTTTTTGCTGGGGGAGCTGTTCATGCGAAAGTAGAAGGGAAGCATGAATGGAATACGAATAAATTTTTAAACATTGCACATCGTGGAGCAAGTGGACATGCACCGGAGCATACTTTTGCTTCTTATGATCTTGTGAAAAAAATGAAAGCGGATTATTTGGAGTTAGATATTCAATTAACTAAGGATGGCCAATTAATTGCAATGCATGATACAGCAGTTGATCGTACTACAAATGGAACAGGTGAAGTACGAGATAAAACGTTAAATGAAATAAAGAGCTTAGATGCTGGATCTTGGTTCAATAAAGCTTATCCAGAAAAGGCTAAGCAAGAGTACGTTGGTCAAAAAGTTCCGACTCTTGAAGAAATCTTCCAAAAGTACGGTAGAAGCATGAAGTATTACATTGAAACAAAATCACCAGATGTGTATCCAGGAATGGAAGAGAAATTGTTAGCATTGTTAAATAAATATAATTTAGTAGGTCAAAACATGTCATCTAGTCGTGTTATGATTCAATCATTTAGTAAAGATAGTTTAACAAAGATTCATAGTATGAATAAAAATATTCCGTTAGTTCAACTGCTTTGGTATTATCCAAATGAAAACAATGAGATTGTTGAATGGTCTGGTATTACACATGAACCGAAAAGTGTAACGAATGATGATTTTCAAGAAATTAAAAAGTATGCAGTTGGTATTGGACCGAACTTACGTAATGATAACGGAGAAATAATTATTGATGAGTCATATATGAAAATGGCTAGGAAAAATGGATTGTTAATTCACCCGTATACAATTAACGAGAAACAAGATATGAGATTATTAATTAAATGGGGTGCTACAGGAATGTTTACAAATTATCCTGATCGATTACATAGTGTGCTAAAGGAAAAATAAATAGGTGAAAAGGTATACCGTTGTTTTGGGTATACCTTTTTCTATTATGCTAGATTATAGTAGTAGGATACATATTCCTCTAAACCTTGAACTTCTTTTTCAGGTGGCTCAATGCCGCCTTTTCTACCGTAGCAAACATTTCTCAAGTATTCTCCAAAAATCATAGAGCGACTCTTTTCATCTTCCATTCAATTATATCTATTCATTATAAACTCACCATCGAAACTTGTATCAAATGTATATGGGATACAAGTAATAGTTTTAGGTAGATGTTTTTTTAATACTCTATATTGCCGACCAGCTCCTAAACTTTTGCATACAAATAGTAGCCGATTAATCTTTGTGAAATCAAAAATCTTTTTCGCTTCAATTACATTAGCAATAGAATGGAGGGAGTTTGTCTCGAATAGGATAGCGTCTTTTGGTACGCCTTGTTCAATTAATTTATTTACAATTACTTCTGCTTCTGACAATTCCCCGTAATTCCAGCTCGGATGCTTCATGCCATGCAAACTAGTACCACCTGTAACGATAATTTGCTTTCCTAAACCTTGTTGATAAGCTTTTAGTGGAGTTTGCCAATTGCCAGAATGAGAACCGCCGAAAACGAAAATGGCATCACATTTTTGTGGTGTTATTTCTTTTAGAAAAGTGATTTCTGTAATTTGGTAGATTTGCTTTTTCGTAAGAGTAGGGACATCAGGATATTTAGGGATTACCATGTGAAAACCTCCTATATAGTAAAATGATAAATTCATTATATAGCGATTTTATTAAGTGGAAAAAGGGAAGTTTTTCATTTGAAAGTACCCCTTTTAAGATAATTCTCCAACAAACCAAATCTCTTTTTCATCGATTGCATCCTCATCATAAATGACTTCTTCAAAGTGCAATGTTTGGACAGTAGGACAAATTGAAATTCCCCATGTCTTCCAAAAATCAGACTCATTTGAAAGAGGAATCCATTTTTGAAATTCATTATTTCTATTGAAAAAATTTTGAAAGTAGTCATCGTTTTTAAATACGATAATTTGCGATCTCCATAAATTTTCTATAGAAATTAAAACAACAACTCGATATGTATGTGTATCGCTCGGTTTTATTTTTATTAAATGCTGTGCTTGATTTAATAAGGTTTGTATACACAATCGTTTTACTTTGCTAGGTGTTTTACATGAATTGATAAAAGCTTGAGAAACTGGTAATAGCATATACCAATATTCATCGTCATAGAAAGCAGAAGGGAACGTTTTTGTATGTTCTTCAATTCGCTTTATCATCGTATTTGTTTTACGCTTCATCCCACGTATTTTCTTTTCACGCATTGTGAATCATCTCCATAAATTTTTGTAATGCAGCTGAGTAATATAGATCTTTTCTAATAATAAAAGTAGTAGGAACTTTTTTGAATCTATTTGGTAAAGGATTGAATGATAAGTTATGTGCATGATCATTTAAAATAGATTTCATCATAATTGCTACGCCCATATTTGATTTTACACATGCGAGTATCGCTTCAATTGTTCCATACTCTAATACTCGTTTAGGTGAGATTCCTACTTCTTGAAGCCAGTCTTCTAATAAACTTCTATAATAGCAACCGTGACTAAAAGCGAGTAAATTCATATCTTCTATGTCTTTAAGAGAGGGTAAAGGTTTTTTACTAATGAGAACTAATTCTTCTTCACGAAATACACTTGTATGAAGTTCAGCGTGCTGAGTAGAGCCAGCTATAAACGCTCCGTCTAGTTTTCTTTCTAACACTAGCCTAATTAGTTGTTCGGTCGTATTTGTTTCTAAAATCAATTCGACTTTTGGGTGTTTCTCATAGTAGGCCGTTAATATAGAGGGAAGCCTTACCGCAGTTGTAGATTCTGTACATCCAATTTTCAACGTGCCCTTTGGCTCAGTTCCATTACTTTGAACCGCTTTTATAGATTGATTCATTAAGTGGATAATTTGTTTAGCGTATGTTAATAAAATTTCACCGTTAGAAGTTAAAGTTACACCTTTTCCGTTACGGTAAAATAAAGGCACACCTAATTCATTTTCTAGTTGTTTCATACGCATTGTTACGCCTGATTGTACATAGTTCAAATTTTTAGCTGCGTGAGAAATATTACTTTCCTTCGCAACTTCGTAAAATACAGTTAAATCTTTTATGTCCACGTAGTATCCCTCCGAAAAGGTATCATTTTTTTTGATGGATTATATAATGAATCTTTATTTTATATGATATCAGAACTTTCATACAATGAAAGTGGATGGAGGGATTATTTTGTTAATCGAAGAAAGGATGAATAGAAATTATAAGTGGATGATGTTAATTGTTGCGACGATTGCTCAAACAACAGCGACACTTATAACGTATGGTGTTGGAGTTTTGGCGTTATTTTGGAAAGAAGAATATGGACTTACGAATACGGAGAGTGGATTGTTAGTAAGTGTTGTAAATATTGGACCGCTATTTTGTATGCTGTTTGTCGGTCGGTTACTTGATCAATATAATGAAAAATTATTAATTTCTATAAGTTCATTTTTGCTAGGAGGTTCGCTTTTACTAACTAATATAGTAAATGGATTTAATGGACTGTTATTTGTACTTTTATTAGTAGGGATGTTTTATAGTGTTTCCCAGCCAGGAGGAAGTAAAGTGATTTTAAAATGGTTCTCAAAAGAAAATCGTGGATTAGCGATGGGAATAAGGCAAGCGGGTATACCGATTGGTGGTGCTTTAGCAGGAGTATTAATCCCTTTTCTTACAATACAATATAATGTGACTTACGGGATAAATAGTATGGCATGCATTTGTATAATTGGAGGTTTATTATTTTTTATGTTTTATAAAGAGCCATATGTTCAGGAGGAAGTAAGGAAAGAACATATTAAAATTTCTTTTTGGACGCAGCTAAAAGTAGTGATATGCAAAAAAGAGTTGTATCTAATTTATATAACGGGTATTTGCATGATTTCATTGCAAATGGTGTTAGTTGGGCACTTTATGAAATTTTTAGTAAAGGGACAATCTATCACATCTATTGTAGCTGGAACCGTATTTTCAGTGATGTTCTTTTCTGGAATGATTGGTCGTGTTGCATTAGCAGCTAGTAGTGATTTGTTTTATAAGGGGAATCGGCGCATACCTTTATTTATAGCTGTCTGCGCTTCTATCGGTTTGATTCTATTGTTAGTAATGTGCATACATACAGTAACGAGTGGAGTATTGTATGGTGTAAGTGCATTGTTAGGCTTCTTTTCAATTGGATGGTTTAGTCTTTTTATCGTCGAAGTTGCTGAATTGGCAAGTGAAGAATGTGTTGGAATAACAGTTAGTTTGGCACTTACATTCAATCAAATTGCGATTGTTGTTGCACCTGTTTTATTTGGTTGTATTGTAGATGAAAAAGGCTATACGTATGCGTGGTTATGTATAGTGTTATTACTATGTATCTCGGCAGTGAGTTTATATAGTAAAAACAAAAAATAAAAGAAAGTTAGTAATGTAAATTTTATATGAAGAAAATCTAAAGAAATGCCGAATGTGCGACATTTCTTTTTTATATGTTGTATAATCAAAAGATAAATGAGATTCGTTTTCAATGACGTTCATTGCCTCTTTTGAAATTACCTGTTACTTTAGCCATAATGAGTTGTTTTTCTGTATCGTTATGTGCATGATTTATTTTGTTTAAAAATTTTTCAGCATCATTTCCTTTTAATACTTTAATTCATTTTCCGTAATATTCAATTAAAACTATGTTATTTTTTGTTACTTTGTAATGGAACATCATATCATTTAAACGATTGCGTTTATCAGTATTTTTCATCGTAACAACTCCATTTTTTAGTATGTGTAACAAATGTTACATAAGCTGTTGAAATTATAGTAGGGTGTATCCGATTGTAAGGTGGAAATTTTGCAAGAAAGAAATACAATAGAGAGTAGCCAAAAACTGAATATGAGAAAAAGGAATCTAGTTTAAATAGGTGAATAATAGATAGGTAGTATTATAAAATATTTGAAAATTAAAAGATATAGAACAGAATGGATGTACGTTAATTGAAACTAGATAAAAGAGGGTTCCTAGTATGTTAAAGAAATGGTTAATCGTTTTCTTTATTTTTGCTATTTTTTGTGGGAGTGTCGTTGCACTAATACATGCACATAAAGGTAAGAAATATGATATAAAGGCATTTTCTAATGTAAATAGTAAGCAAAAGGACGATATGCAAGAAGTTGATGCAAATGAGAAAAAACGCTATGAAGTTGTAGCTGGAAAACTAGATCAATACTTAAAAGATAAAGGGTTTAATGGGAGTGTTCTGGTAGCTAGTAAAGATCATGTGGTTTTACGAAAAGGTTATGGATATGCGAATGTGAAAGATAAAGTAGTAACAACGCCGAGAACGAAATATCGTATTGGTTCTATTACGAAAACAGTCGTTGCAATATCTATTATGCAGCTAAAAGAAAAAGGGAAATTAAATATTGAAGACAATGTAAATAAATATATTCCATCATTTCCGGCAGATAAAAACATTACGTTACGAAATTTGTTAACACATACGTCTGGGTTGCCAGATCAGGGACAAGGTAGGGTTGATGCGGCGTCACGATTAAAGTTAGTAACGTGGATTGGTGCACAAAAATTGCAATTTTCTGCAGGGACTGGGTGGAAATATACAGATTATAATTATATGGTGCTTGCGTATATTGTAGAAAAGATATCGAATAAACCGCTCGCTGAATATGTGAAAGAAAATATTTTTACGCCTGTTGAAATGCATGAATCTGGAATGGGTGCAACTCTCCCTGAAGATATTTTCTTAGCAGAAGGTTATATGAAAAAAGATAATGAGTTAATAGCTGCACCCCGCTTAAAAATGAACTGGTTGTATGGGTGTGGTGAAATGTATACGACTGTTGAAGATATGAAAAGATTAGATGAGGCTATTATGGATGGAAAGTTGATTTCTAAACAAAGTGTATCAGATATGTTTACTGCATCACCTGTAAGAAAATATGGATTTAGTTTCTATACTAATCCAGATTATTATCATAACCATGGTGTATTAGCTGGTTGGAATACATTTAATAACTTTAGCCGGGATAAACGAACGTTTGTCATATTATTCTCTAACGTACAAAATGGTATGAATGATACGTTTAATCAGGAGTTTAGGAAAATGGCGAATGATTTAATAGAAGGAAAATAATAATTTTAAAAGTCGGTATTGATATGTAATGATCAATACCGATTTTTTTATTTCGTAAAGTTCAGCGTGCTAAATAAGTAGGTAAGGAAGGTAGTTGAATAAATACATATAGGTAGTTAAATGATATGACTGTAAAGAATAATTGGGAATTTTTACATTGAAGAAAAAGCTTGAGCTTCACACTATGTGAAGCTTTACATTATTGGAGGTAAGAACAGGAGGATGAAAAGGTGAAAAAAGTAGTAAAGTTTTGTTTAATAGCTACATTATCTACAACGATTATTAGTGGTTGTTCTTTTGAAGGTGGTAAAGAAAATGTAAAAGGCAAAGAGAATGGAAAAGTAGAGGTACAGAAAAAAGTTGGGAAATATACGATGCCAGATGAAAAAGATAAACATGAAGGTACATGGCTGCAATGGCCTCATGAATACACATATGGTGAAGAGTATAAGCAGGAAGTTGAACCGATTTGGGTTAAGATGGCAAGCTCTTTAACTGAAGGTGAAAAAGTCCACATTGTTGCATACGATGAGGAGGAGAAAGAGCGAATTAATAAGCTTTTAATAGATAAAGGACTGAATATGGATAAAGTTGATTTCTTTATCGCCCCTACTGATGATGTATGGGCAAGAGATAGTGGACCAATTTTTGTTTATGACAATAATAAAAATCTTAAAATATTAGATCCAGCATTTAATGGTTGGGGGAAGAAAACTCCTTATAAAAATGATGCTCGTATTCGTGAGAATGTTAGTAAACAATTAGGGATCGAAAGAATTGATTGGGGAAAATTTGTCCTTGAAGGCGGCGCAATTGAATTAGACAGCAACGGTACAGCATTATTAACCCGGAGTGCTGTAATGAATAAAAATAGAAATCCAGATTTATCAGAAAAGGAAATTGAAAAATATATAAGTGACCTTGGGGTAACAAACTTTATTTGGTTAGACGGGGTGCCTAATTTAGATATTACTGACTTTCATATTGATGGTTTTGCTAAATTCCATGGTAAATCTACGATTGTAACGATGAAAGAAGATGACCTAGCCGAATGGGGTTTGTCAAACAAAGATATGGATACGTTGTTAGATGCAAAAAATGCGTCAGGAAAGAAATATAAGTATGAATACTTACCGCTTAGTAAAGATAAAGTTGCTTTAGAAAATGGAAAAGTTCTCGATTATAAAGGATCGTATATCAATTATTATATTGGTAATACTGTGGTGTTGGTGCCTAATTATAATGATCCGAATGATAAAATCGCAAACGATACGATTCAGAAGTTATACCCAGATCGTAAAGTAGTTGGTATTGATGTGAGAGAGCTGTATAAAAATGGTGGCATGATTCATTGTGTTACACAGCAACAACCGATTCAATTGAAATAATCGATTGAAATTCAGCAACCTTCCGACAAAATAGGTACATTGTTACCTTTATCTATTTTGTCATGTTTTATTTTTCGCAAAAAGGAGCAAGGGCATTGAAAGGAATAATATTAACTAGTTTCATAATGATAGGGCTTATGATTCTATTATTCAATTTCATATTTTCCTATTTAAAATACTGTCAAGAGTCAATTTTTCGCTCAACCACGGCTATATATTTTTTATATAAATATATAATATTTCTCCGTGCTATAA
This sequence comes from Bacillus sp. FSL M8-0063, assembly GCF_038005545.1. NCBI lineage: Bacteria > Bacillati > Bacillota > Bacilli > Caryophanales > Bacillaceae > Bacillus > Bacillus sp. FSL M8-0063. The sequence goes on along the minus strand of NZ_JBBOTJ010000001.1, from coordinate 2,987,125 downwards.
TCCATTCATGAAATGTGCACGTTTCGAAAATTGTTATGAAAAGAGAAATAGTTGGCATAGTGAAATTAGTTATTTAACCATTATTAAAAAGCGAGGTAAATATTATGGAACAAAAACATAATGGAATTATTTTTACTGCAATACCAGATAAATCAAATGAGTATTATCGACCATTTTATGAAGACCTGATTTATTTTAATGAATACTTAAATGAAAATAAAGCATGTACTGATCAACTTGTTTCTTTATCTGTTGAAGAGCAAGGCTTTCATACAAGCTTTTTTGAGTATGATGATATTTGGTTAAGGGATGTTGCGCCAGTTGTAATAAATCATTTAGTTAAATTTAAATATCAACCAAATTACTTACCGAAAGATCAATGGCGATATTTAGATCAACAATTTAATAAATGGTTGAAAAAGAACGACTTTGAATATGTGAAGTCTCCATTGATATTAGACGGTGGAAATCTTATTTGGAATAAAAAAGATACTGTTATATTAACGGAACGCATATTTGATGATAATGATGATTGGACGGAAGAAGAAATTATAGAGCAACTGGAATGGGATTTGGATGTGAGCCGCGTTATTATTATTCCTGCTGAAGAAGGGGACGTACTTGCGCATGCAGACGGAATGGTTAAATTTATTGATGAACATACGATGTTTATTAGTGATTTTTTAGGAGATCATGAATTTAGATATAATGTTCAAGAGGTTATTCAAGAGCAAATGCCAGAAGCTGAATTTATAGTTGTTCCATCATCATATACAGAAAAGGGACAATATGATCAAGAAATAGCATCGGCAAAAGGGTTGTATATAAATATGTTAGAAACATGTGATACGATTTACGTTCCTAAGTTTGGATTAGCTAAAGATCGGGAAGTGTTACGATATATTCAAAAGCATACGGAGAAACAAGCTATTCAAATTCATGTAGGAGAAATATCGACAATGGGAGGCGCAATAAATTGTTTAACGTGGTATTGTCCTCATCATTTGTTACCTTCAAAAATGAAAAGATTGAACAATCAGAATGAAGATTTTTCAGTTAGGAAGATTTTTGATTGGTTTTAAAATAAGCGTATAAGAAAATGTATTCAAGGGGTAAGTATATGTATACAATTACTGAATTTTCGCGGATTTGTAAAATGAGTACACGGATGCTAAGGCATTATGACAAAGAGGATATATTAAAACCAGCATATGTGAACCCGGAAAATGGGTATAGATATTATGAGCAAGGGCAGTTAGAAATAGCTTTGAAAATAAAAAAGTTAAGGGAGTATAAGTTCCCTCTACCGAAAATTAAAATCATTCTGCAGTCGTCAGATCAAGATTCATTTATTAAACATATGCAAGCACAAATTATAGAGTTATCTCATGAAGTAAAACAAAATTTACAGGTTATTTCAGAAATGAATGAAATGGTAAATATGAATCATGCTTTAAATACTGCTTGTCATAGAAATTACGATATATTTATTGGAATGAGAAATGAAATAACAGTAATTGCTCAAAGACTGCAAATAAATATAGATGATATGGATGATTATTTTTATGACTTATATGAAAAAGTACAAAAGCATAACTTACAAATAGTTGGTTCGCCCTCTACGGTCTTTTATGATGAAGAGTATATTCCAAATGAAAGTGATGTTGAATTAAGGATTCCGGTCATGCATGGGAACAATAAAGATGTAGTACAAGAATATGAAATAAAAAAATTAAATCCGCATCAAATCGTTACTACTATGCATTATGGAAGTTATGACTATATAGGTTACGCTTATATTTCGTTAGAAAAATGGATTGAAAGAAATGGTTATGTAATAGATGATTCACCATATGAGGTCTACGTAAAGGGTAACTAACTGTTACGATTTATTTAACCAATTATAACTAAAGTTAATTAAACATATCAGTAAGCCCTGCTAGTCAAGTGATTGGCTAGTAGTGAGGGTTAACTGCGGGCAATCCCTAAAGCTGATTGAACTACAACGTGGCTAGAAATGGCGAGCGTGAATGTCGCGAAAGCAGAAAAAATCAATCAGATGTTGCAAGGTTAAATCCTAAACATTAGAACAATGGGTCTTCCGCCTCGAATCATCTAAGTCAAAATGGATAAGATGAACGTTCAACGACTATCTCGTATAACTGACGAGAGTACACCACAAGCCTATGGTGGTGGAAAAATCCTCTATCTCTAAAGAGATAAACATATAGTCTGCGCTCATGTGAAAACATGAGAAGTTCATAAGAGAACTGGCTAAGGAATTGCGCCCTTAGTTGAACGAGATACATTTAATTAAATCTATCAAACCTCATTGAATCTATCGAACGTATGTGCCACGATAGATTTAATGAGGTAAGAATAATAATGAAATTTTACGAGTTAGTCAAGTATCGGAATTAACAGGTTTACATCCGAGTAGTCTCAGGAAAATGCTGGTGGAACACGCTACTATTCAGAAGAACAAATCTTTCATTAAAGGAGTTAAATTCTGATGATATTGGCGAAGAAAGTCAGACTGATTCCAACGCCTGAACAAGAAAAAGTGCTTAGAAACCATGCTGGTGCTGCAAGATTCGCTTATAACTATTGTAAAAGAATGAGTGATAGATACTATAAGCTATTTGGAAAATCTGTTTCACAGTTAGCTTTACAGAAACGATTTACAAAGATCAAGAAGCGAAAGAGATATGAGTGGTTAAATGACATCAACGCACAAGTTCCCAAACAGGCTTCAAAAGATTTTGATACGGCGAGAAAAAATTCGTTCAAAAAGTATAAAAATGGTTATCACACTTCTTATAAATCCAAAAAAGATTTAATCCAAGGATTTTATGCCAATTATGAAAGGCTGATTATAGGAAAGAAAGTAGTTCATATTCAGTCTATTGGAGAAGTGAAAACAAGCCAACAACTACCAAGAAATAAAAAACCATCCAATCCAAGAGTTACATTTGATGGTCGTCACTGGTGGATTAGTGTGGGGTTTCAAGAAGACTTTGAATTACAAGAACTAACCAATGAGTCGATTGGTGTGGATGTTGGTTTAAAAGAGCAGTTTGTAGCTTCTAATGGTATGAAAGAACGAAATATAAACAAAGATGCCAAGGTTAAAAAACTTTTGAAAAGGAAAAAGTCAGCACAAAGAGATATGTCTAGGAGATTTAAAAAAGGTGTAAAAATTCAATCTGCCGGATATGAAAAAGCTAAAACTGAGCACCTGCGGTTATCTAGGAAAATTACGAATATCCGAAATAACCATATCCATCAAGCAACAGCTAAATTGGTGAAAACCAAGCCAATGAGGATTGTTGTGGAAGACTTACCTATCTCAAACCTGTTAAAAAACAAAAAACTATCGAAAGCATTTTCATTTCAAAAATTAAACTTCTTCTTTCAATGTTTGTCATACAAGTGCGAGAAGTATGGCATTGAGTATGTAAAAGCTGATAAATGGTTCGCCTCAAGCAAGATTTGTTCATGTTGCGGAGTAAAATACGACCATTCAGTTCAACCAGAAGGACAGTGGAGTTTAAAAATACGTGAGTGGTGTTGTGTTGGGTGCAATAGCCATCACGATAGGGATGTAAATGCGTCGATAAATTTATCAAGATGGGTAAAATAAATGCTTGATAATAGGAGGTAACGATACTGCCTCGTGTGGAGTGTTATACCCCTCGTCCCTTCGGGGTTGCGAGAACACGATGAAGCACTAACTTGTGTAAATTTGATTGAATTGTATAGATTTAGTTAAGTTTATCGTATCGGACCTGAATGTGATTGTTTAGTAGAGGAATATGTGACACAAATTTGTTTTATAGTGATGAAAATAGACTGAGAATAAGGATTGACATTAACATTATGTCAATCCTTATTCTATTTATGTAAGTAATTCATCATAATAAAAAGGAGAAAGAATATGAAAAGAACAATCATGATTATTTGTCTGATTCTAAGTGTGACATGGGTTTCAGCGTGTACTCCTGGAGTAGGAGAAGGTGAGAATGGTAGCTTCGTTCTACCTAATCAGTTGCCTAAAAATGTAGTGTTTAAAAATGGTACAATCTATACTTCAAATGGAAAGCAAGACATTGTAGAGGCTGTAGCCGTTAAAGAAGGGAAAATTACTTTTGTTGGTTCAAACAAGGATGTAGAAGGATTTATAAATGAAGATACGAAAGTGGTGGATTTACAAGGGCGTTTTATTCTTCCTGGTTTTGTGGATAACCATAATCATATTTTTGAAGCAAAATCACCAGCAGCAGGGAATTGTAGTGTTTCACCGGATGCTGCGCTGCAAGAACAACGATCGTATTTAAAAGCTTGTAAAAAAGATGTGAAAGATAGTGAATGGATAAGTGGAACAGGATTTAGTTTGGAAGAGTTGTTAAAAGATATGGACGAAAAATCAGAACAACAAACGCCATTACAAGTTCTTGATGAGTTATTTCCTAATAACCCTGTATTAATTATGGAAAGAACTTCGCATTCTGTATGGGTTAACTCAAAAGCATTGGAAGTAGCGGGAATAAATAAAGAGACGAAAGATCCGCAAGGCGGAAGAATCATCCGGGATCCAGAAACAGGAGAACCATTCGGGCTTCTGTATGATACAGCAGGGGATATCGTAATGGAAAAAGCATGGAATTCTCAGCCTAAACTCTTTGAAAAAAATTATGAAGGTTTGTTAGATGGTTTAGATGAGGTTGCGAAGAATGGTATTACTACAGTCGGCGATGGACGTCTTTATTGGAAACGAGGCTGGTTAGATGTTTGGAATAAAGTTAATGATGAGAAAAAGTTAACGTCGCGAGTAGTACTTCGCCCGTGGGTATATCCAAATTTAAATGAAGCAGAACAAATGGAGTATTTCAAAAAAATTAAGCGTGATGATGTGTCATCTCGAATGCTTATCAATCAAGTGAAAATGTATAGTGATGGAATTAGTATTAACAGCACAGCTAAAATACTAGAAAAATATAAATTTGAATGGTTTAAAGGAACCCCGTATGGCTTGAACTATATTCCAGAAGAAAAGATGAAGTGGTGGTTGACGGAACTTAATAAAATTGGTTACGGTGCACTCATTCACGCGATTGGAGATGGCGGGGGTAAGAGAGAGTTTAAATGCAATTGAAGCAGCGAAAAAAGAAGGGGCAAATCAGCCGTATACACTTACTCATGTGGAAATGGTAGAAGATAGTGATATAAAACGATTTGCTAAGTTAGGAATTAGCGCTGATTTCCAAGTAGGTCATGATTTTGCAGAGGATCCTAAACAAAGCTGGGCAAGTGCGTATTTTTCAGATCAACAGATGAAACGAATTATGCCGTTAGGACGCATTTGGAAAACAGGAGCGAACGTATCGCTTAGTAGTGATTGGGATGTAAATGAACTAAATCCACTTGTGACGATTTCGAATGCACTAAGTATTGAAGAGAAAGGCTTATCTGATGTATACGCAGCTATTGATGCATATACAATTAAGCCCGCCAAAGCATTAGGTCTTGATACTATTACTGGTTCAATTGAAGTAGGCAAATCAGCCGATATGGTATTACTAAATGAAGATATTACTAAAATGAGTGCCGATAAGATTCCGAATGCGAAAGTTTTAGTGACGGTTTTACAAGGAGAAGTAGTGTATCACAAAGAGAAATAAAGAGACACCTTATAAAGTAGTTACAAGTAAATGAATATATATCTGTTGACCTTAACACGATGTCAAAGTTTAGACTGAACTTACATTCAAAGAAGGGGTGAACACGTATGATAAAAAATTTATTTTATATGCCTGCTGAGTGGGAGAAACATGAGGGGACATGGCTCCAATGGCCTCATGATAAAGCTCATAGAGGTGAAGGTTACAGAGCTAAGCTAGATGATATTTGGGTAACGATGGCAAAGGAGCTTCATTACGGAGAAATTGTGCATATTGTTGTATATAATGAGGAAGAAAAAGTACATGTCCAATCGAAGTTAATGGATAAAATTGATTTCTTAGTTCAAGAGACGGATGATGTGTGGATAAGAGATAATGGACCGATCTTTGTAAAAGATAAGGAAGGCAATCTCTGCTTAACACACTGGGTTTTTAATGGTTGGGGAGATAAATATCCGTATGAAAATGATGCTGTTATTCCGGCAAAAATAAGTAAGATGTATAGTATTCCAAAAGTTAAATCTAGTGTCTGTCTAGAAGGTGGAGGAATAGAGATAAACGGAAATGGAACCTTAATGGCGGCAAAAACTTCTATTATAAATGAAAATCGAAACCCTACACTAAGTCAGGAAGAGATTGAAATGGAGTTAACGAAGTATTTGGGGGTAACGAATTTTATATGGATAACTGGTATTCGCGGTGAGGATAATTATGATGAAGATACGGATTACCATATTGATGGCGCAGCACGTTTTGTAAATGAAAATACAATTCTTTATGAATATGATCCTTTCGGGGAGAGTGAACCCTACCTTTTGGAGGCGTACGAAAAGCATTATCAAGAATTGCGAAAAGCAAGAAATATAGATGGAAAACCATTTCAGCTTATACCAGTAACGGTGACAAGAAAAGCTGTAAAAGAAGCAGATTGTAAGGGCTCATATTTAAACTTTTATATTGGAAATGAGGTTGTATTGGTTCCTATATATGGCGATGAGCATGACAAGTTAGCGCTTCAAATTATTGAAGAGCAGTTTCCGAGAAGAAGAATTGTCGGCATTTATGTAAATGAGCTGTTTGCGTATGGTGGCATGATTCACTGTGTGACGCAGCAACATTTAGCATAAAGTAACCGAAATGAAAAAAGCATGCAGAGTATATACTCTGCATGCTTTTTATAATGCTGAAAACTCTTCAACAAGTGAGCTAAAACGATTTAGTGCACTTTCAATCGGTTCTGGCGTAGTTAAATCAACTCCAGCTTTTTTCAGTAAGTTTAATGGATAGTCAGAACTTCCGCCTTTAAGGAATTCAATATAATGTTTTTGAGCATTTGGATCGCCGCTCAATAACTTATCAGCAATTTGGATTGCAGAAGCGAATCCAGTTGCATATTTGTACACGTAAAATGGACGATAGAAATGCGGTATTCTAGCCCAGCCGTATTTTACTTCTTCGTCAAATACGAGGGAGTCGCCATTATACTCTCTAAACAAGTTTTCATAAACTTCGCTAAAGACTTGGGCATTTAATGGTTTACCTTGCTGTGCCATTTCATGTGTGATTTTTTCAAACTCAGCGAACATGATTTGTGTAAAGAAAGTGCCTTTAAATTTATCGATGAAATGGTTTACTAAATGATTACGTACATCAGCATCTTTTGCTTCTTTTAATAAATGATGAATTAATAGCACTTCATTTACTGTAGAAGCGACTTCTGCGACAAAAATAGTATAGTGTGCAGAAATTCTTGGTTGGTATCCGTGTGAGTAATGTGTATGCATGCCGTGACCACATTCATGAGTAAGAGTGAAAAGGCTATTTAAATCATCGTGATGATTTAAAAGGATGAAAGGATGAACACCGTATACACCAAAGTTATAAGCACCGGAACGTTTTCCTGGCGTTTCTCTCACGTCGATATAACGTTTATCTTTAAAGCTTTTTAATGTTTCAATATATTCTTCACCTAATGGAGCTAGTGATTCGATCATGATGTCAAACGCTTTGTCATATGGAATGTCTTGTTTTACACCCGCTACTAAGTCAACGCCCAAGTCGTATTGACGTAGTTCATCTACATTTAATTTTGTTTTTCGAAGTTCATTATAAGTATGTAGTGATTGAATGTTTTTTTTCGTCGTCTCAATTAAATTTTCATATACTTCTTTCGGAACCATGTCGCCAAATAATGACTTTTCTAAAGCTGATGGATAGTTTCTTAGCTTTGAAACAGTAACATTATTTTTAATAGCAGCAGATAAAGTAGAAGCGATAGAATTTTTTAATTGAACGTATGGTTTGTAATAAGCTTTATAGGCTTCTTTACGTTTCTCACGATTTTCATCTTCTATTAACTTTGCATACATTCCGCGCGTTAAAGTAACTTTTTCTCCATCATTAGTAGTCACTTCACCAAATAGTATATCTGCATTATTTAACATGCCATATGTATGCTGCGGGGAGGAGAGTGCTTCACCCATTTGTGATAAAATCTCTTCTTGGTCCTTATTCAATACGTGTTTTTTATAACGGTATAATTCAAATAAATCTTCTTTATAGTATTGTAAGCCTTCTGCTTCTTCTATGTAAGAATGTAATGTGTTTTCATCTATGCTAAGTAAGAATGGGGAAAAGAAAGATTTAGCCGCACTTACTTTCACGTGTAATTGTGATACTTTATCGACAAGAGATTGGGCGTCAGTATCGCGTGTATCAAGGTCAGATTGTAATCGTGCATAAGCGAACATTAAAGATATTATGCTAGAAATTTCTTCACTCTTTGTTAAATAAGCTAATAAACTATTGCCATCGTGAATATTTCCATTAAACTCATGTAATTCTTTCGTTAATACTTCAATTTTATGAAAATCGCTTTCCCAATCTTCAATTGTATGGTAAATATCCGTTAAATCCCATTTTTCTTTATCATCTACTTGTAGTCGATCTTTAAGTTCAGTCATAATCATTTCCTTTCTAAATATGTAGTTATATTCCTATATAACTATGAAATACAACAAATTGCAAAAAATCCCTGCTGGAAAATGAAAAGCCTTGCTAAAATGGCAAGGCTTAAAAAATTATAATGTAATTCCGAATTTTGAATGTAAAAGATTTTTATATTGTACATCTGTAACGTTTTCTTTCGTTTTTTTACCGTTTTTCGCTATTGTCAGACTATCCTTTGTTAAAGATGCATGCCCATCTTCAGTTAGTTTTACAATAAGAGGTACTTTGTTAAATGGTGAGCCCTCATGTTCAACGATAATTTCTTGTGCTGCATTTGCTTTTTCTTCATCCACTTCTTCTATATAAAATGCGTAGCCTAACGTCCAATCATCAGCAGAAGATTGATCCAAAAACTCATTATTTTTACGCATCTCTAACATGTAGTTTCCTTTTTCGGTCATTTCTTTACGAATACGATAATCTCCTGTAACGGAGTGAATGACTTCACCTGAGAAAGGGACAGGTGCAAGAGGTAAGTATGATCCGAATCCTACTTCAATTAAATAAAGTTCATTATGATGTGTTAAAACGGTTGCGATATGGCCAGAATCAACAGCCCATATAGAATTTGCAGCATTGTACACTGTTCCTGAAACGAGATGAACATCAAATCCAGCGTCTTTAAGGAAGTAATACATAGTAGGATTGAGTTCATAACAAAGACCGCCACGGTTGTTTACTAAAATTTTTTCTTTTAGATTTTCTTTTGATATTTCTGTAAAGTTGTTTTCGAGAATATTTAAGTTTTCAAAAGGGACAGTTTGTGCCATCGCGTACATAATGTTAGGTAAATCTTCGAATGAAATTTTGTGTATTTCTTCTATATGTAATCTTGCAAAAAAATGTTTTTGAAAGTCCGTCATAGAAATCCCTCCGTTATGCTTTTATAGATAAATTGTAAACAATCTTGAATAAGATGTGAAATAAAAACTACGTTGAAGTATTTGTTGAATATTTGAAGTTAGATTAAAAAATAATGTGGGAGAGTGAGAGATTACTACTTTACTAATCGTAGAACGAATATTATAATAATTTCGATAAACTATGCAAACGTTTTCTTTGAAGGGGATGGTGTAAATATGTTGAAAAAAATAACAGTAGTCGGCTTGTCGGTTGTTTTGTTTTTACCTAGTATACATGGGGGAAGTAAAGTGTATGCAGATACGGTTAACAATGGAACGTTAATGCAGTATTTTGAGTGGTATGCTCCGAATGATGGTAATCATTGGAATCGCTTGCATTCAAATGCTGAAAATTTAGCTCAAAAAGGAATTACATCTGTTTGGATACCACCTGCATATAAAGGAACTACGCAAAATGATGTAGGATATGGAGCGTATGATCTATATGATTTAGGGGAATTCAATCAAAAAGGAACGGTGCGGACGAAATATGGGACAAAAGCACAGTTGAAATCTGCAATTGAAGCTTTACATAAGCAAAACATCGATGTATACGGAGATGTAGTTATGAATCATAAAGGTGGAGCAGATTATACTGAAAATGTAACGGCTGTTGAGGTAGACCGTAACAATCGAAATGTTGAGGTATCAGGTGATTATGAAATTAATGCATGGACGGGGTTTAACTTTCCTGGGCGCGGAGATGCTTATTCTAATTTCAAATGGAAATGGTATCATTTTGACGGAACGGATTGGGATGAAGGAAGGAAATTAAATCGAATTTATAAATTTAGGGGTATAGGTAAAGCGTGGGACTGGGAGGTGTCTAGCGAGAATGGAAATTATGATTATTTAATGTATGCAGATCTTGATTTTGATCATCCAGATGTTGCGAATGAGATGAAAAATTGGGGGACGTGGTATGCGAATGAATTAAATTTAGATGGCTTTCGTTTAGATGCTGTTAAGCATATTGATCATGAATATTTACGCGATTGGGTAAATCATGTCAGACAGCAAACAGGAAAAGAAATGTTTACTGTGGCTGAATATTGGCAAAATGATATCCAAACTTTAAATAATTATTTAGCGAAAGTCAATTATAATCAATCTGTATTTGATGCACCACTGCATTACAATTTTCATTATGCTTCAAAAGGAAATGGGAATTATGATATGAGAAATATTTTAAATGGAACAGTAATGCAAAATCACCCTGCACTTGCAGTTACTCTCGTTGAGAATCATGATTCTCAGCCTGGACAGTCATTGGAATCTGTAGTAAGTCCGTGGTTTAAACCGTTGGCATATGCATTTATTTTAACTCGTGCAGAGGGGTATCCTTCAGTTTTCTATGGTGATTACTATGGGACAAACGGAAATAGTAGTTATGAAATTCCAGCGTTAAAAAATAAAATTGATCCGATTTTGACGGCACGAAAAAACTTTGCATATGGTACGCAGCGTGATTATTTAGACCATCCAGATGTAATTGGCTGGACAAGAGAAGGGGATGATGTACATGCGGATTCCGGTTTAGCGACATTAATCTCAGATGGACCAGGAGGATCAAAGTGGATGGAAGTTGGAAAGGATAACGCAGGGGAAGTATGGTACGATATGACGGGTAATCAAAAAAATACTGTAACAATTAATAAGGACGGATGGGGGCAGTTCCATGTAAGTGGAGGATCAGTTTCCATATATGTTCAGCAGTGAATTGGTGATAGAAAAGAAGAGGTAGACTGAAATATAAGTCTTCCTCTTCTTTTTATATTGTTATCATACCTAGATTTTTATTTTAATAAATGAATTAATCGACTTTTAAAACAACAAGAGATGCATTGGAATAAATAATATCACCAGTAGCTTCTCTTATTCGTACCCGAAGAACATCTCCTTGGTTTAAAGGTAATAAATCAGTTCTGGCGGATGTAGCTCTTACCCCAGAACCACCACCAACTCGTGTTTCAATTGCGAATTGAATAGAATCGTTTATTGTAAGATTTAATATACTAGACGAAATAGCTTGTATCGCAAATACGATTGAAAAGGATACAGAGTATACACCAGTGGTATTAATGGTAATGGAGTTGTCTACTGGATTTAGAGTAGTTTCACTAGCAGGTCCTGGAACGGTAAAATTAACATTTGTATTAACTACTGCTGAAAAACCGATACCTATTTCAGAAGTTATTGTTCCAAATACGGGGAGTATCCCGAAACCGGTTGCTCCAGTGGGACCAGTTATTCCAATTCCGGTAGATCCTGTAACCCCAGTAGGACCAGTTATTCCAATTCCAGTAAAACCTGTCGCACCAGTAGGTCCGGTTGGGAATGTAAATGGTGGAATTGGTGGTAGTGTGGGGCCAATTAAATTTGGCTCAAGAGCAGGCCCATGTAAAATGATGTATTGTTCGCTCATATAGTAACCTCCTATGATTGCTTGTCATAATTATTAAATGTATTAGGGAAAGTAAATGACATTCGCAATAGCGGAGGCGCTAATTTAATTTTTTTTGCAGCGAAATTAAAGTTAGTACTTTAAAGTTCGATACAATAAAAAACAGTATTGTGATTGCTATAGAACTAAATATTAGTATGTTTTTAACGTGATTTTAATAGTTTTTATATTTGTTTTACGATAAAATAAATATAGTGTGAAATTACACTATAAGTGTAAAGTGATAATAAAAGGGTGTTTTTACACTTGTGGTTATGAGAAGAAGTTCTTTATATAAATCGTAATTTAAAATCCATAAGGACATTTCTGGATAGGCAGTAGTAGCAAAAGGAGAGGCAATATGAAAAGAACAATAATGAAATATAGCATAATGCTTAGTTTATTACTATTAACATCATGTGATATATCGGATGAAGAAATTGAACGAAAAGCACAAAGTTATACAAAATCGGAGCATGGTATTACTGTAAAATTAGATCGAATTGAAATACCCGAACAAGGTAAGGATTTTTTAGGACCAGATATACGAATAGCTTATGTACAGCAAGTAGATGAACCATATTTACAATTTCAAATGTATTTCGATGGACGAACCTCTCCAAAGGTAAATAATGATAACTATAAAATAAAAAAAGAAGCGAATGATTTACGAGAAAGATTCAATACATATTATGAAGAAAAAGGAAATGATACTATACTTACTTTCGAGCAAATGCAAACAGGGGATACCGTTTTCGGTAAGAATGAAGAGAAAAAAATAGCGAAGAAACATCCGAAGCATTATGTTACGGCAGTTTTCAAAAGTAATATCTTTTTGGACGTAAACAACCGTGCACATATGGAAACGTTAGCGGAGCTTGCGAGAAGTATTCAGGAATTTAATAAAACGATTGAAAATAGTAAGAGTAGTGTGGATGATATTACAATTCAGTTGCCAAATGCTAATAAGGAAATATTACAACATATTGCAGTAGATTATATAGTAACGGTTGAAGATGCGAAAAAGACCCTTGAGAAAAAGGTTGATTATATGAAAGCTTTACAATCTGCAAGGGAATAGTTTGACACCTTTACTTCTCACAAAACATATAGTATGATGATTTCAATAAATTAGATTTCAATGACTATAATATAAATTAATGAGAGGTGCTTTTTGTGAGTGCGGTAGGTACTAAATAGGAAAAATTTAATGAAATAAATCGGATAAGACCAGGGGATTTTTATGTACATCATACCCCTAATTTTGTCATGGATTTATTTCGAAACCTATGAAGATACCTACAATACTTTATAAAGCGTGTAATAAGGGGATTGCCATCTGTTTTTTATGGCTTATTTCCTCATATATTATTACACTTGCCTTGTAAATGTAAAAGCTGCGGTATCCCCGCAGCTTTTTTTTATACATTTTTAATGTATAAAAATGGTAATTGAATCATGTAGGGCTCATTGGAATCTAATGAGTAGGTATCTTCATTTATGATAAAAATCAATCATAGTGAGGAGAAACAAAATGAATACGATGACTTTTGAAAAGTTACAATATAACGAATTAAAGGATATAGTGAAATCTTATTGTGTAAGTGGATTAGGTAAAGAATTATTAGATAAATTAGAGCCGAGTACGAGTATAAAAGTAGTGAGGAATCGCTTGAATGAAACGACAGAAGCACGAGCTATAGTAGATGCAGAAGGGCATGTTCCTTTCTTCGGTATTTCAAATATTGCTAGTACAATTCAAAAATTAGAAAAAGGGATGATTTTAGACCCTGAAGAGTTAGTAAGTGTTTCAGACTTTTTACGCGGCTGTAGAAAGATTAAAAAGTTTATGTTAGATAAAGAATTTTTTGCGCCAGTATTAGCTTCTTATGCAAATTCAATGACTGAATTTAAAAGTATTGAAGAGGAAATCAACTTTTCCATTAAAGGCAATAGTATTGATGCAGCTGCTAGTAAAGAGTTAAAACGAATTCGTAATAACATTGATTCAGTAGATGGGAAAATAAAAGAACGTTTAACAAAGTTTTTAAATAGTAGTGCAAATAAGAAGTACATTCAAGAATTCTTTATTAGTAAGAAGGATGATAGGTATACGATTCCAATTAAATCTTCTTATAAAAATCAAGTTGCGGGAAGTATAGTTGAAGCGTCCGCTAAAGGTTCTACTGTATTTATAGAACCGCATACGGTTACAAAGTTAAATGCGGAACTCGCAAGTTTGAAAGCAGAAGAAGCGATGGAAGAGTATCAAATTTTAGCGACTTTATCAGGAATGGTAGTAGAAAGTATTTATCATATAAAAATTAATATGGAATTAATTAGCCAATATGATATGGTATTTGCGAAAGCGAAGTTTAGTAAATCAATCGATGGAATAGAGCCGAAATTAAATGATCATGGCTACATTCATTTAGTAAATTGTAAGCATCCGCTTTTAAGTGGGAAAGCAGTACCGTTACACTTTGAAATCGGTCAAAACTATCGTAGTTTAATTATTACAGGACCAAATGCGGGCGGGAAAACAATTGTGCTAAAAACAATCGGATTGTTAACTTTAGCGACAATGTCAGGCTTGCATATTGCTGGAGATAAAGAAACAGAAATTGCTATTTTCGAAAATGTATTTGTAGATATTGGTGATAATCAAAGTATTGAAAATGCATTAAGTACATTTTCATCTCATATGAAAAATCTATCTGAGATTATGAGGATGTCAAATAATAATACGCTACTATTATTTGATGAGATAGGAAGCGGGACTGAACCGAATGAAGGGGCAGCACTTGCAATTTCTATTTTAGAGGAGTTTTATCTTGCAGGATGTATTACAGTTGCGAGTACGCATTACGGTGAAATTAAGCGCTTCTCAGAAATGCATGATGATTTTATGAATGCAGCAATGCAATTCAATAGTGAAACACTAGAGCCACTTTATAAATTAGTAATTGGAAAATCAGGTGAAAGTAATGCACTTTGGATTGCGAATAAAATGAACGTAAGAGAACATGTACTGAAAAGAGCGAAAGAGTACATGGAAAATAAAGAATATTGTTTTGAAAAACTGAATGAAAGCAAAATTAGAAAACCGAAATTTGTGCAAGAAAAAAGAGGAAATCATTACGAGTACAAAATCGGCGATCGTGTAAATTTATTAGATTATGATGATTTTGGTATCATCTATAAGGAAATAGATAATTTCTATAACGTCGTTGTATATTATAACGGTGAATTTGTTGAAGTGAATGTAAAACGTATTACGTTAGAGGTAGCGGCGAAGGAATTATACCCAGAGGGATATGATTTAAATACACTATTTGTCGATTATAAAGAAAGAAAAATACAGCATGATATAGAGCGCGGATCGAAAAAAGCGCTTCGTAAAATTCAAAAAGAAATAAGAAAGAATAGAGGATAATATAGAATGGTAACGATTAGACAAGAACAAAAAAACGATTATAGAAAAACAGAAGAAGTTGTACAACAAGCATTTTTACATGAAGAATTTAGTGATAAAAAAGAGCATGAACTTGTAAAACGTATTAGAGAATGTGACGCATTTATTCCAGAGTTATCAATCGTTGCAGTAGATGAGGAAATCGTTGGTCACATTCTGTTATCCAAAATTACGATAGAACAGGATGGAACTTCTGTAGAATCATTAGCGCTTGCACCTGTATCAGTTGCTAGGGGCCATCAGAAAAAAGGAATTGGTGGAAAACTTATTGGAGCTGCGTTAGAAAAAGCGAAAGAACTTGGATACGGGTCAGTTGTAGTATTAGGACATCCAGAGTACTATCCGAAATTTGGTTTTAAGAAAGCGAGTAAGTGGAATATAAAAGCACCATTTGAAGTGCCAGATGAAGTGTTTATGGTGATTGAGTTAAGTGAGAACGCTCTGCAAGGTGTAGAAGGAATTGTACAATATTCGAGTGCTTTTGCTGAGTAGGAGTATCAGTTAAGAAATGTAATCATAAAAGATGCTATCTTTTTGTAGAGATATACAGAAAGATAGCTTTTTTTATTTAGCAAATTCACTTACGTATATTTTGCTCAATGAATAATTAAGGTGGTAAAATTGATATAGAAATGTAAAGGGAGAGAATAGAATGAAGAATCGAGAAACAGATAGCAATGAGAATGTAGTTACGTTATATGTTACAAGACACGGAAAAACAATATTAAATACGAATCATCGCGCGCAAGGTTGGGCAGACTCCCCGTTAGTAGAAAAAGGTGTTGAAATTGCCTCTAATTTAGGAACAGGATTAAAAGATGTTCATTTTACGAATGCGTATAGTAGTGATAGCGGCCGAGCGATTGAAACTGCTAATTTAGTATTAAAATATAGTGAGCAATCAAAGTTAAAACTTGAGAAAAGAAAAAAATTACGAGAATTAAATTTTGGTATTTTTGAAGGTGAAAAACTTGAAAATATGTGGGATGTGGTTGGAAAAGCTGCAGGCGTTGCATCACCAGAAGAACTTATGAAGTTTTCTATTCAAGAAGTGATTAATCTTATTAGAGCAGCAGACCCTACGAAACAGGCGGAAGATTGGGAATTATTTTCTACTCGTATAAAAGAAGAGATTGATAAAATTAGTGAAGAAGCTGCTGCAAATGGTGGCGGTAATGTTTTAGTTGTCGTTCATGGGCTCTTGATTACTACCTTAATCGAAATGTTAGACAGTAGCAAAACAAAACTTGGAGTAGAAAATGCTAGTGTGACCCAGGTTGTATATAAAGACGGAACATACACAGTCGAGTCTGTTGGAGATATGAGTTACGTTGCAAAAGGGAAAGAAAGTGTGGAAATATAAAAATAAGAAAAGGAAGGTAGAGAAATCTAGCTTCCTTTTTATTTTTAAATATATCATTTATTAAATATAATCGGAATATTCTGTTAAAAAAGAACTGTGAAAATTATTGTAATGGTATAATTAGGGAGTAGGAACAACAAATTAGTTTGTAGTGTATTGGAGGGACATTAGTCTAGCTTTACATTTCATCTCATCTCGGAATCTAAAATAAGTATACGAGAAATAAAACAAAGTAAGGAATGTGTGAATATGGATCGAATATATTTTATGGACAACCCGTGGCCTAATGGTCATCGAATTGTTAATTTTAAGTGGAGTGCACATTTTAAATATGCTGAAGAAGAAGAGTTAAATGGTATGGCTGGTTTGTATTTTGATTTGCATTTAGAGACCGCGGATTATGATGAGGAAGATTTGGATGAAGAAGATGAAGAGAATGAGGAAGAAGATGATTGGCAGGCTAAGATTGTATGGAACAACTTCCATAGATGCACTTTGTCATCAGAAGAATGGGATTTTAAAGGGTTTCGTGTAGGCAGTGATGAGGCGCCTTTTAATTTGGATACGCTAAATGGGAAGAGATTTGCAATTGATTGTTTATCGGAAGATGAGCAGCAGGACTTAGATTTAGAGTTAACTGCATTTGACGTTTATTTACTTGGACATGATGCGTCAGCCTTTCATAATATTAAGTTTACTAGATTAGAAGGGCAGACATATCAAATTGAATGGAAAGGGAAATTGGCACTAGCGTATATTGGTGATTATGAATTTAAATATGATTTTCATACACTAATTACCTCAACATCATTTAGTGGAATTAATATTCCTAATGAAATATCTGATTATGAGGCGTATGTTTTGCTAAAAAGATTTGTTAGTAATCCAGTATTGTTTGAATTGCAACATGATAAAGGGGATAGACGATTTGTATTGAAATAAAAATATATTATTGCATTTATGAAATGTATGAGTAAAAGGCTACCGTATTTGACATAGTTAATAACTTTGGTGTCGGAAAATTAAAAGAAAATGATACATAGTATGTGATTTATGTTCAGTTCTAAGAAGAAAAGAATATTAACAATTATATGGAGAAGTGATTATGTTGATTAAATTCGTTCATTTGTTATTTGGAAAACCGTGTGAAAAAGGTGATTCGTTCCAAACTAAGTTTCCACGTTTTATTTATTGGAGTGCAGTTGTATTTTATTTTTTTGGAATGCTATTATTTTTGGTTTTTTCTTTTATTGATACTGTATTTATTGGATCGTTGATATTTGGAGGTTTGTTTTTTCCTTTAATATTTAGATTTGTTTATTATATAAACTTAAAAATGAGGGGCCTAGAAAGAGAAGCATAGACAGAAAAAATATAAATAACTGGGTAATTGAAAAGAAGCGAAATCGAACATAAATAACGTTAAAAAAGGAAGTGAAGAAATATATTCTAGCTTCCTTTTTTTTATTAGTACGATTATGGAATTAATAAAATCTTCCCTGTACTTTTTCGGCTCTCTAATAATTCATGAGCACGGGCACCGTCTCGTAAAGAGAATGTAGTAGGGCTTGTGATTTTTACTTTTTCGGTCGCAATCCATTCGAATAATTGAGAGGAGCGTTCTTTTCTCTCTTCATAAGATGTAAGCACGTTCCAAAGGTCTCCGCCAGTTAAAGTTTTCGAAGTATCCATAAGCATACGCGGATCAACGGGCGCAGGATTACCACCAGCCATTCCGTAAAATACGACAGTACCACCAGTTTTAGTTGCGCTAAAACTTTCCTCTAATGTAGAACCTACTGATTCATATACAACATTTACTCCATCACCGTTTGTTGTTTCAAGTACTTTCGCAGGCCATGCTTCAGTATATAAAAATACGTGATCAGCACCAGCTAACGTAGCTATCTGTGCTTTTTCTTTTGATGAAGTTAGGCCGATTACTTTTCCGCCTAGTAGTTTAATTATTTGAATAAGAAGTTGCCCAACACCACCAGCTGCGGCATGTACTAAAGCTATATCACCTTGTTTTATTTCATAGCTATCTTTCGTTAAGTAATGTGCTGTTAGACCTTGCAATAAGACAGAAGCGGCTGTTTCAAAAGAGATAGAATCTGGAAGCTTAATTGCTTTCTCCGATGGAACAGCAACTAGGTCTGCATTTGCAAATGGGACATCAGCAAATGCAATACGGTCTCCAGGATTAATATTCGTAACGTCAGCTCCTACTTTTTCAACAACGCCAGCTCCTTCATAACCTAATACATATGGTGGGTTGCCAGCGAGATGATAATCACCGCGGCGTCTATAAATATCAGCGAAATTTAAACCGATTGCTTTCGTGCGGACAAGAATTTCATTTGGATTTATGATTGGATCATGTATTTCTTTATATTGTAGTACATCCGGATTTCCGAACTGTTCGAAACAAAGTGCTTTCATATGGAATCCCTCCATTTTTATTGTTTGTCGATGCTCTTTATCATACAATACAAATATCAATAGACAAAGAGGATTATTTCGATGAAATCAATCGGGAATATCGATTGAAAAGAGGGACGATAAATGGAGATAAAACAATTAATTACATTTAAAGTAGCAGCGGACACTTTGAATTTTACGCAAACTGCGAAGAAATTAAACTTTGCTCAATCGAGTGTAACGGCGCAAATTAAAACGTTAGAAGCAGAGTTAGGTACGCCGTTATTTGAAAGATTAGGAAAACGTCTTTTTTTAACTGAAGCAGGCAGAAAGTTTCAACTATATGCCGACAAGATGATTGCACTCAGTAACGAAGCAAAAATGGCTGTGAAAGATGATGAGGAAATAGCAGGTACGTTAATAATCGGTGCGCAAGAAAGCCAATGTACATATAGACTTCCTTCTATATTAAAGAGGTTTAAAGCACAATTTCCTCAAATAAAGCTTATATTTAAACCAGCACATTCCAATAAAGATGCGAGGGAACAATTGATGGAGGGAAAAGTCGATCTTGCCTTTATTTTGGACGAATGTAAAACAGAAGATGCTTTACATGTGGAGCCGCTTATGAAAGAAGAATTAAAAGTAGTAGCTGCTTCAGGGCATTATTTACTCGAGCAAACTTCCGTTTCTACAAAAGATTTAGAGAAGGAAACACTTTTGTTAACAGAACTCGGTTGCTCGTATAGAACTTTATTTGAAGAGCTATTTCGTACAGAAGATGTGTATCCAGCAAATAAAATTGAGTTCGTTAGTGTCGAGGCAATTAAACAATGTGTTATTGCAGATTTAGGTATAGCAGTTTTACCCGCGATAGTAGTAGAAAAAGATATACGAGAGGGAACGATAAAAGAGTTACATTTAGAAAATGCAATTTCACCGATTTATACACAAATTGCTTGGCATAAAGATAAATGGATGACAGCGCCACTGCAGCAATTTATTGATGTGACGAGGGAGTTTTTTACAACAGATTAAGTGGAGAAATATTTATTTTATATAAAAGAAAAAATGGCAATTTTGTATAAAGAACCGATGCTTGCATGTAACAAGTATCGGTTCTTTTATGTTTTAAATAAAGAATGCTATAAAATGTGTATTTCTCAACTTTTTTTCTTAGACAGATAAGTAAAATTCTTCGTATATTCCAATAATCATAAGGAAATTTACAACGTTTATCCGTTTCTGTAAGATGCCTCTAGGAAGCATGAAAGGAGGGCTTACATAGCGGTATAGCTTGTTTTTATGATACGTACTTATTTTTGGGGAGGAGATTTGCAATGTTTAAAAAGTTAATGAAAGTATGTGTGTTAAGTGTAGCGAGTGTAGGTGTATTATTTAGTTTTCAAGGAAGTACATTTGCAGCTACTGATTTAAGTAGTTACTATGACGGGAAAAATCCGGCTACAACGAAAGTATACGGAGGCAGTACAACGTGTGATGCAGATGGATTTAATGCAAAGTCTACAGCGGTGTATGAGGGTAGTAAAAAAGTAGGGACAGTGTATTTATGTTACAGTAATAAATGTCACGCAGAATGGTCTAAGCTTGTTTTAGATCAACCAGCACCTTCCGTTTCTGGAGGGATATATGCTTACGCTGTTATTAATAAATATAAAAACGGTGTATTTCAAAAATCAGTAGACTCTAATAGTGGTAATGGAGCAATAAAACCAGGTCAAACGAGCACGTATACAGGAATGGTATTTGATTTAACTGCTGATTTTGGTTATACGGCTGATGCCGAAGCGGTGACGATTAATAATGGTTACGGGAAAACTGGACGTTATTAATAAAGGAGTGGAATTCTATGAAGCTTTTTAAAAAGGTAAGCGCATGTCTTTGTCTGGCATTGCTCGTCATAACTAGTGTTTTTAGTACGACGAATAATGATAAAGCATTTGCAGAAGACCATTCATATGATGGGAAAAGCCCTTACTACAATAGCTGTGATCAATCAGCAGTAACGAAAGAAAAGAAGTGGATTGATTCTAATTCATATGTGGAATTAAAATTTAGCACGACGTGTAAAACAGCGTGGGCAAAGGTTACTGTAACTCGTGCAGCGGTTTATAATAACGAAGCTGATGCAAGGATAGTCAGAAAAACCGATGGAAAGGCATATACTTGCGGAAGTGCTGGAGGAAATGGTGTTGTGAATAAAGGGCAAACATCATGTTATACGCCAATGGTATATGATTTAGATCCAAGAAAGGCACAAGCACAAGGGAAACATGCCATTCCGAATAGTGATGCATATAATTATGCGGAGACAATTTGGTATTAATATAATACATGAGTTAAGAGTTGTTATTTGATATAAAAATGAAAGAGCCTTATTGCATTTTAGTGTGGTAAGGTTCTTTCAAGTTGTTAATAGTTTAAGAACAGTTATTTACAATGACATCTCTTTATAATCACTTTTAAGTATCGCCATAATAATTTCATCTGAGAATGTATCGTTATAAAATAAAGATTGACGTAAGGTTCCTTCTTTTACAAACCCAATCTTTTCATAAGCTCTAATTCCGCGTAAATTATGGCTAAATATTTCTAACTGTAACCGATTTAAATATAGTTGTTCAAAAACAAATTTTAAAACAATTGTAATAGCTTCAGTTCCATATCCTTGTCCTGTTAGTGCTATTGAAAGCATTGATATTCTGAATCCTGCTCTTTTGTTCTCCTCATCGATATCTAAAATCGACAACTCTCCAATCATTTCGTCATTGCTTTGTAAACAAATAGCGAAATCATAGCGACTCGAATCATTATTTATATGAGCTATATGTGTCTTTATTTGTTCCAATGAAAAAGTAGGTTTGGTTCCAGTCATATAACGTATCTCTGTATCCATCGTACTTTCTAATATAATTGGGGCATCTAGTTCGCAAAGAGGTCTTAAATAAATTCTTTCACTCTCTAATCTCATTATAAATTTCTCCTTAAGTTTGGTGATAGAGTATATAAATATTTTTGCTCTACATGGAAGAAGAGTTTTATTTTGTGTATTGTTTGAAAAGTATGTGTCTTACTTTGATGTTACATGAATTTTATAATGATATGGTATACCTAAAACAAATGATAAAAGTTTTATACACAACAAAATGTATCAACAAGTTTTTTTATAATCGAATTAACTAAGGTCTGTATCAGGAGGAGTGTACCCAAGGTGACGAGCCATAGATACAATTTGTCCTTTATGATGAAACTCATGTGTCTCTGTATGAGTTAAAAGCCATATCGGTGTTGTACTCCAAGGTTCTTTTTGCCATTTCACTTCATTTGCTATATTTTCGAGCCAACGGTCATTGTATTCATCTAAAAAGTTTTGTACAGTCTCATCTACTAACTTAAATCTAGCACGGACTTTCTCCACATCTGCATGCTCAATTTCATAATCACTAGCGAATGAAAAATCTGCTCGTTTTTGCTTGAATGCAAATGATCCAAGCCAGTATTAATAGCAATCGGCTACATGAATATGCGTCTTTATAATACTACCGCTCCCGAAATTAGGAACAGTGCTATGTAATTTTTCTAGTGGAATTTCTTCCAAAAATGTAAATAGAGTTTCTCTTGTAGAGCTAATAAGATTATATTGTTGTTTTAAAATATGTAACATGAAATTAACACTCCTCTTTTATTTACTAAACTATTTGTGTAGTAAGTAATTCTATATGTACGAGAGGTGAACCTTTTTATTATTTTTACTAGGCATATTAGATGTATTTCTTAATCGTTTCTGATAGATTAAACAAGGTGAAACTTTAATAAGTTGAACATTCTTAGTTCATAATAAATGGTACATGAAGAAGGGGAACGATAAAATGAATAGACTAGTTGGCTTAAAACAATTTGAAATAACGCGCGGGGAACTGCTTAAATTTATGGAAACGTTAGATGATAAAACTGTAGATACACAGCCAGAGGGTTTTAACAATACAATTCGTTGGCATATTGGTCACGTGTTAACGGCAGCAGAAGTTTTCATGTTTGGAAAAGAATTTAAACAATTACCAACTGAATATCCAGGTATGTTTGGGTATGGATCAAGACCGTCTAAATGGAAAACAGAAGGACCATCGTTAGAAGTGTTAACGGCTCAATTAAAAGAACAAGCTAAACGTATTAACGAAATTCCAGCAGAAGCATTTGAAAATAAACTGCCAGAGCCATTCCTAGGATTGGAAACAGTAGGAGAGCTATACGGTATGATGCTTTATCATGAAGCTGATCATATTGGGCAAATGAAGGCGATGGAACGTATTATTAAGGCTCTTTAGTTTTAATTGCATATGAAAAACGAAATCACAGATGTTTTGTGAAAATTGAGGTGTAAGTAGTTACAATCTTATTTTTCACAATACAGGTGTAATGTTAAATAATATAAAGACAAAAAAAGATAGATAATTTATTATCTATCTTTTTTTGTTGTTGAACTTTTTGAAGGATTATGAACGATTATCATCGTGATACTGATGAAGTAGGAATAGTTATTATTTTTTGTTTTACATAATAGAAAAATATTGAAGATAATACAAAAATAAGGTTGCAAAATCTGTATGAAATATAAGTATAATAATAGAGAAGAACTAGAAATAGGGGTGAATACTATGATTACATTAGAACAAAAGTTGGAGCAATACACACATACATATGCACAGATAAAGGGAGAACTAAAATGGAAAACGAGTGATTCTCGAACAGGAATGATGATTGCTGCTATGTATGCAGGTAGTGATAAATTGTTAGATCTCGGACGTTTTTTAGAAATTAGTAGTTATATTAAGAATCAGGTAGGGATGTTTTCATACTTAAAGTCTTATCATCGCTTTGTTGTGGCCGCAACATTAGATATTCACTTTACAGATTACAAGAAAGCTTTTCGGAAGTTTTTAGATTTATATGAACAATTGGTTGCTGGTGGTTTTAGCCGAAGTATATTTACTTATCTCGCAGCTGCTGTGCTTTTAACAGAAGAAAATGAACAGCATGGCACGCACATTCAGCGTTCGATGCAAGTATATAAACGCATGAAAGAGGATCATCTTTTTCTTACAGGTACAAATGATTATCCGCTCGCAGTTTTACTAGCAGGACAATCAGAGAATGTAGAAACACTTATGGACCGAGTAGAACGTCTGTATCAGAAACTAGCGAAAGCTGGTTTGCGTAAAGGGAATGATCTTCAGTTTTTAAGTCATATCCTCTCACTAAAGAAGGATGTCCGTGAAGAAATGTTAGTTGCAACATGTACAAACATATGGAAGTTGTTAAAACAAGAAAAAGTTAAAGTGAAACAGATGCATTACCCAGCTATCGGGCTACTAGCGTTACTTGAGGATGGAGAAAAAGAGGTTCATGCTATTAAAGCGTTGATTGAAAAATTGCAGGGAGAGAAATTATTCCGTTGGCATACAGATGCGAATATTCTTATTGCTATTCAACTGTTCGTAAGTCAGAAAGGTGAGGAAAGTAAAGCTACCAACACAGGTTTACAAACTATGATAGAAGTCCTCATACAAGCACAACAGGCAGCTATGATGGCAACGATTGCTGCTTCATCTGCTGCAACATCTTCTGCTAGTACTAGTTCATAATGTGCAATTGCGTATGCTCTTGTAATTTATAACTCCTTTGATAAGGACGGTTTAAAAAATATTATTAAAAAAGCCCATCACTCTCTAATGAGTGATGGGCTACCTGTTTTTACATAATCAGCGTTATTTTTTGGACTCCTTCAAACGTTTGAGTTGTGTAACAATCATAATGCTAATAACAACGAGTAAAAACCATGAGCTAATTTTGCTTAAGTGAACGAGATTCCACGCTTCCCGTTGATTTGGATATTGCCATGCTCCGAAAAAAGTTGCGATGTTCTCTGCAATCCAAATAAAGAAACCAATAAGGAAAAAGGAGAGAACGAGTGGCATTTTATATGTAACACCTCGTAATGAAAATTCTACAAATGTTCGAAAGAAAACGATGAATAAAAGAACAGTTAACACCCATCTAAAGTCATATGAAAAATGATGTGTAAAAAAATTAAAGTAAATCATTGCTCCTAACGGCACGGCAAAAATAGCTTTCGGCCAATGATGCATTTGTAAATGCAATCTTCTCCACGCTTGGCATATGTAACTTGCAACACTTGCGTACATAAAACCGCTGTAAAGTGGAACTCCAAAAACTTTTGAATATGCCTCTTCCGGATAACTCCATGAACCGAAATGTACTTTATATATTTCTAGTAGAAGGCCGATGAGGTGGAAGACAGTAATTACTTTTAATTCGTCTTTCGTCTCAAGCCCAGTCTTGTACATAATCCACTGCATAAGAAGACATACGATGAGTATGAAATCGTAGCGGTATAACCCTGGGATAGAAACTATTTTTGAAAGGGCTAGTGTTAAGAAAATAACGACTGGGAATAAGCAAGATAATGCTTGCTCGTAAGTGAAGTGTAATAGTTGTTTTATATAGAACATTGTGTCACCTTCGATATTTTTGTTAGAAAACTCGAAATAATGACTAAGTATACTACAATTTTAAAAATAAGCCAGTAGTCTATTTTGCATGTATTTGTAAGTTTTAGAAAGGAATTGTAATAAGTATTTTAATATTTAACAAAGTGAAAAAATAGTTTGCTATTTAAAAAAAGTGAGGATATAATATCTAAATGAAAATGAAAATGATAATGATAATTATTATCAATGATAATTATAAATAAAAAATAATTATAAAAAACAACTGAATATAAAGGATGAAATGAAACATGTTACATAAGCCTGCTGTATATGCTAGCAATAATCGCTGGATACATATTAAGTTCATATGTTTCATGAGCTTAACAATTTTATGTTTAATTGGGTCTATATTTTTGGCCGTTGCATTTGGTGCAAAGGATATTCATTTGCAAACAGTATGGGCAGCGGTTTTTGATTATAATCCGAAATTAACGCAGCACCAAATTATTTATGAATTAAGGCTCCCAAGGGTAATTGGCGCAGCGGTTGTAGGAGCTGCTTTTGCAGTCGCTGGGGCTGTAATGCAAGGGGTAACACGAAATCCTTTAGCGGATGCGGGTGTACTCGGAATAAATGCAGGTGCGATGTTTGTAGTAGCACTTAGTTTTGCCTTTTTCCCGCATATGCCGTATTCCTATTTGATGATTGTTTCCTTTATTGGAGCAGTCTTAAGTACAGTACTCATTTTTATTATCGGATCGGCTACTTCAGGTGGGTTAACACCGATGAGGTTAACGATTGCTGGAGCAGTTATGGCCGCACTTTTACATTCGTTAAGTTCAGGTGTTGCAATTTATTATGATTTAAGCCAAGATTTAGCGTTTTGGTACGCTGGTGGTGTTGCAGGAGTTAAGTGGGAACACTTGAAATTTTTAGTTCCTATTATTCTCATAACGATTGTTTTTGCGACAGTGTTAGGGCGATCTATTTCACTCATATCAATGGGGGATGATGTTGCTACGAATTTAGGAGTAAAAACGAACCGAACGAGAATACTAGGGATGATTATAGTAGTCATTCTTGCTGGTGTATCTGTTTCAGCTGTTGGCTCTATTGGGTTTGTAGGACTAGTTATCCCGCATATTGCTAGAAAATTAGTTGGTGTGAATTATCGACTCATTATTCCTATGTCAGCATTATTAGGAGCTATGTTATTAGTTTTAGCTGACTTAGGAGCAAGAACAGTAAATCCTCCTAAAGAACTTGCGATAGGAATTATGGTAGCTCTTGTTGGAGTTCCGTTCTTCCTCTATATAGCACGTAAAGTTGGGAGGGAGTTGTAAGTGAAGAAGATTTTGAACACGGATAAAAAGAGAGCTATTACTGTAACTACAATTTTCGGTTGTATTAGTATCGCTGTAATTTTAATTAGTTTAAATACAGGGACATTGAGCATAGCGCCGCTCAAAGTAATTCAAACGCTTTTCGGTTATGGTGATTTTGAGAGCGCAACAGTGCTATACGATTATCGTATGCCAAGAATTATAATCACAATGTTAGCAGGTATTGGTCTTGGGATTTCTGGTGCGATTTTGCAAGGGTTATCTCGCAATGCGCTGGCCGATCCTGGTATCCTCGGATTACATTCAGGTGCATCTTTCGGGCTAATTATATTTGTTACTTTCTTTCATTCTATTAATGAGAATGCATCGATTTTAATACCGTTATTTACATTTGGCGGGGGAATGCTAGCTGCATTTTTAATTATTATACTTGCGAGTGATCGGTCAAAAGGTTTACTTCCTATTCGACTTATTCTTGTTGGTATTGCAGTTTCAGCTGGATTTAGTGCGATTTCGTTATTTTTCTCTCTTAAGTTAAATGATGAAACGTATACATTCGCTTCTAGATGGTTAGTTGGTAACGTGTGGGGAAGGGATTGGATTCATGTCCTTGCATTATTACCTTGGATTTTCATACTAACTCCATATGCATGGCTAAAATCTAAAACGTTAAATGCATTGTCACTAGGTGATAGTGTGGCAGCAGGACTTGGAGTTTCTGTTCAAAAAGAACGGTTACTACTTTTAGCTACAGCGGTTGGATTGTCTTGTGCGAGTGTATCGATGGCTGGAGGGATTGGTTTTATCGGTTTAGTTGCTCCGCATATCGCCAGAAAGTTAGTAGGTACTACATATCAACACTTTCTTCTTTTAGCTGGTATTATCGGAATGATTATTTTAGTGCTAGCAGATACGATAGGTCGTTCTATATTTGAGCCAAACTCTATTCCAGCTGGTGTAGTAGTGGCCGCTTTAGGAGCACCGTATTTTCTTTATTTACTTACAAAAACAAAATAAATACTTCAAAGAGGAGAACATATGAAAAAGAAACTTACTATTTTATTTAGCATGATGTGTATTTTAGTATTAGCAGCATGTGGTCAAACGAAAGCTAATGAAGAGGCAACGAAAAAAACGGAAAAAAGTAATGACCCAAAAATTGCTTCAATGTCTATTCACTTAACAAATGATTTACTTGCATTAGGAATTACACCAGTAGGTTCTGTAATTGGTGGAGATTTAAAAGATTTCTTACCGCATGCAAAAGAACAACTGAAAGATACGAAGAAACTTGGTGTTGTAACTGATCCAAATATGGAAGCATTACTTCAATTAAAGCCATCTGAAATTTATGTTGATGAAAAATACGCTGGCAAAGATGTAGCGAAATACGAAAAAATTGCAAAAACGCATACTTTCAATTTAGATGAAGGTACGTGGAGAGATCATTTAAAACAAGTTGGTAAACTTGTAAACCGTGAGAAAGAAGCGGATACATATATTCAAGATTACGAAGAGCAATCAAAACGAGTAAAAAATTTAATAGATAAAGAGCTAGGTAATAATGAAAAAGTAATGGCAATTCGCGTTACCGCAAAAGAATTACGTGTATTTAGTACGAAAAGACCGATGGGACCAATTTTATTCCAAGACTTAGGATTACAGCCTGCAAATGGTGTAGAGAAAATTGATGGAAACCGTCCTTTTGAAGTCATTTCACAAGAAGTATTACCTGACTTTGATGCAGATGCTATTTTCGTTGTTGTAAACAGAGATGATAAGGCAAAAGCTGCATTTAAGCAACTTCAAGAAACACCAATTTGGAAAGACTTAAAAGCTGTTAAAGGCAAGCATGTATACATTATCAATGACCAACCATGGCTTGACTATTCTGCTTTAGGTAACAAAATGGCAATGGATGAAGCGGAGAAAATGTTTACGAAATAATATCGATTCGTTGTTAGGAAGATCCTCTAAATTTGGGGGTCTTTTTTATTGTTAGAATAAATGAAAAATTATACAATGAATGTAATTTAATGTAGAGGAGATGTGCCAATGTCAGCGCTTATTGTAAGTATCTCGTGTATAAAGCAGTTTATAGAACGAGGGGATAAATAGGCTGAAATAAGTATCCCCGTTATTTAATAAAGGGGGAGTTTGAAATGACAATGAATCTTTTTCAAAATAAAACGATTAAATTATCAGCTATTAGAGAAGCGGATGCTGAAGTAATGGCTATGTGGCAAGAAGATAGTGAGTATTTAAGAAATGTAGATACAGATGTAGCATTCCCGCAATCGATACAAGAAATAGCAAGTAATGGGCTATTAAAAGGACGAAGATCGAATAGTGTTTCTTTCATGGTAAGGACAGTTCAAGATGATCGCTTAATTGGTTTTGTGGCGATTCATGGCATAGAGTGGAATAACAGAATGGGTTTATTAGCCATTGGTATAGGAGAGGGAAATGATAGAGGGAAGGGATATGGAAGAGAAGCAATCAATCTTATATTAAATTATGCATTTTATGAATTGAATTTACACCGCGTCGGTCTTGATGTTATTTCTTATAACAAAGCTGCTATTAAGTTATATAAAAAGATGGGTTTTCAGATGGAAGGCTGTATGAGAGAAGCGGTGCAAAGAGATGGGAAATGTTTTGATCGTATCATTATGGGGATATTGCGGGAGGAATGGATAGAGCTGCAAGATTAAAAATACATTCCATATTATATATGTAGTATGCAGGAGATATACCAGTAATTGGCGAAATTTTACAGTGCACTGATTGATTTTATAAGGAGTTATGCAAAATGAATTTAGAAAAAGCAAAACCAGTAAATGAAGAGGTCGCTGAATTGAAGGAACTAATTAAAGAATTACACGGAAGTGTACATCAACTTCAAAGTGAAGTGCAGCAACTAAGGCACGAAAGACCGGTTGTTGAAGTGAGAAAAGGTGTTCAATTATCGCCAGCAATCGTTGGACAAATTGGCGGTATGATTTTAGGTGGATTAGCAATTATCGGTATATTTTGGTGAACGAAAAAAAGGTATGCAATTTAGCTGCATACCTTTTTCATTTTCGTTATTTGTCGGTAAGTCGATATTCTCTGTAGAATCATCGATATAATTTCACCCA
Organism: Bacillus sp. FSL M8-0063; assembly: GCF_038005545.1. Lineage (NCBI taxonomy): Bacteria > Bacillati > Bacillota > Bacilli > Caryophanales > Bacillaceae > Bacillus > Bacillus sp. FSL M8-0063. Next base: position 2,956,818 of record NZ_JBBOTJ010000001.1, on the reverse strand, counting down.
CTACAACTATTACATTAAATAACGTAAATATATATAAACATGTGATAGTAATAATGCAATAATAGTTAACGGTAAACCAATTTTTAAGAAGTCCATATACGAGAAAGCATGTCCTTCACGTTTTGCAATACCAGCAACGACTACGTTTGCGGATGCTCCGATTAATGTTCCGTTTCCTCCTAAGCAAGCCCCAAGTGATAACGCCCACCATAGTACTTCAATTTGCGGAGAGTCGACAGATAATCCGAGTCCTGTAGCTAAATCTTGAATAAGTGGTATCATCGTTGCGACAAATGGGATATTGTCAATTGTTGCAGATGCAATGCCTGATACCCATAAGATAAGTATCGCAGCGAAACCGATATCACCGTTCGTTACGTCGAGCACTTCTTTAGCGAGTGAAGAAATGAGCCCGATATCAATTAACCCGCCAACGAGAACGAATAATCCAGCGAAGAAGAAAATGGTTACCCATTCAACGTGGGCAAATACATCTTCAATATCATGTTCTTTTACGCCAATTAGCATAAGAATTGTAGCGCCTGTCATCGCGATAACCGCAGCGTCTACATGAATAATCGAATGAAGTACAAAGCCTAAAATAGTTAGTCCTAAAATTGAAATGGATTTTAAAAGGAGGCTTTGATCTTTAATATAATCTTTTTCGTTCAATGCCATTAATATTTTAATTTGCTCAGGTGTTGTTTTTAGTTTGTTACGATACATAAAGTAAATAATGCCAAGTGTAACAATAGAAATAATAATTACGATTGGAGCTAAGTTTAGTAAAAAGGCATTAAAGTCTAAATGCTTATTTGCTGATCCAATCATAATGTTCGGTGGGTCACCGATTAATGTTGCTGTTCCGCCTATATTTGAAAATAGCACTTCTGAAATCAAATAAGGAACAGGGTTTACTTTTAAAATACGTGTAATGGATATTGTAACAGGTACGATTAATAAGACGGTTGTTACGTTGTCCAAAAATGCAGAACCAACTGCGGTTAATAAAGATAGTAATAATAAAATGCGGATTGGTTTTCCACCAGCTGCCTTAGCTGCTTTAATAGCCACAAATTCAAATACGCCTGATTGACTCGTAATATGTACGAGAATCATCATCCCAATTAAAAGGGTGATTGTTTCCCATTGAATATGTGATGTGAAAGCGGTATGTAAATCTACAACTCCAAAAATAATCATAATAGCAGCGCCGAATAGTGCGATTACAGCACGATTCAATTTCTCAGAAATAATAAATCCGTACGTGATTAAAAATACGGCAATTGCAAAATAATATTGCCAATTTGCTACTTCATGTGCTGATTGTTCCAATCATGTCACCTTCTTTAAAGTATGTATTCAATTGTCGAAATGTATCTCGCTTTATTAATACGGGATAAAATATATTGTAGCAAATTCAAAAAAGAAAGAAAACTATTTAACAAAGTGAAGGAAAAAATATGATTTTTACATATCATATAAAAAATATAAAAAACACAGTGCAAATTATTAGGAAAAGTGAGCATTGTCCTCTAATATAGAGATAGCAATTTACATTATTTTTGCGTAAAATGGTTTAAAGAGGTGAATTCCGATGGAAATAGTAAAAGATAGTTCTCTTATTCAAAATGAAATTGAACGTTTTGTAAATAAAGATGTATATATTCATTTAGAAACAACGAACGGAGCGTATGCGTCACACTTTAACGAAAAGATGATGACAGTTGGAGCATTCATTCGAAATGCAATTATTCGCTTTGAGCGCGGGAAGATTACTGGAACGAATCCATACCGAGTTGGTTTGAAAATGGATCATGGCTGGGTATATGCAGAAGGTATTACGCACTGGGAAGTAGACGATAAAGAGCGTTTATTACTAGCAGGGCATGATAACCAAGGCCGCTTAGCAGTTGCACTTGAGTTAAGCTTAACACCATTTAAGTAAGAAGGAGGGAAACTTATGGAGAGACATGTACTTGTTGTATTTCCGCATCCAGATGATGAAGCATTTGCGGCGGGAGGAACAATTCGCTTATTAACAGATCAAGGAGTACCTGTAACGTATGCATGTGGTACTTTAGGACAAATGGGACGTAACATGGGGAAAAATGTATTCGCTAACCGTGAAACGATTCCAAATATCCGTGAAAAAGAATTAAAAGATGCATGTGAAGCGATGGGAATTCAAGATTTAAGAATGCTTGGTTTTCATGATAAAACGTTAGAATTTGAAGATGTTGATTTCGTTGCAGATAAAATTGAAGCAATCATTCAAGAAGTAAATCCATCTCGAATTATTACATTTTATCCAGAGCACGGCGTACATCCAGATCATGATGCATTTGGCCGCGCAGTCGTTCGTGCTGTATCACGTATGCAAAAAGAAGAACGTCCAGTCATTCATGCAGTTGCGATTACGAGAAATCGCGAAGCTGTATTAGGTGAGCCGGATGTTGTAAATAATATTAGTGAAGTATTCGAGCATAAATTAGCTGCACTAGGTGCGCATCGTTCACAAACAGAAGCGATGTTAGAAGAAACACATGCAAAAATCAAAAATAAAGATGCAGCAACGTTAAAATGGCTGCAACTTGAACAATTTTGGACTTATAAATGGGAGTAGGCTAGAAGGAAACTTCTAGTAGCTCTTACATAGAAAAAGCACCGTCATTTGTGACGGTGCTTTTTTAGTGAATAATCTTTATTCTCCGCTATTTGAGAGTAACCTTCACTTTATCGTGTACTCCATTCTTTTGTAAATTCATCATGATATGCTTCGCTCCAATGGTATGGCTGCAACTCTTTTAACGGTTTGAAAATAATATCTTGTTTAGAATTTGTAATGGCGCATAGTACTTCTGGTCCCCAATAAAATAAACGTTCTTGGCATACACCACAAGGTGATAATACTTTTAATTCAGAATGCTCATTTTCCCTTGCAAGACAAATAGAATGTGTAACTTTCTTATGAAATTTATGAGCTTCTAAAATTGCACCTGTTTCCATACAAAGTTCTGTTGAAGCGTTTATTACGTCAGGGGCCACACTTGTATAAATGGATCCATCTTCTACACGGATTGCTGCAGCTCCGCCCCAATTATGCGGATACCTTTGTTCAATTAAATTTTTCACTGCTTCATATAATTGTTGTTCAATGCTCAATTGTAGTCCTCATTTCTGCTTAATTTTCGATTCAATGACTGTTATTTTTATAGTAATACCGTTAAAAAAGAATAGACACTCAATTTCAAACTATAAATTCAAGAATTATTTTTCATCTGCATACTTTTCCTCTAAGGCAATTAATAGAGGAATTGATATAGTTACAAGAATGATTAAAGTGTTTATAAAAGATTTAGAAAGAGAAAAAGAACCTTCGATTAAAAGTGATAAAAATTTGAATGAAAGTATACTTGTTATTAAGGAAACTACTAAAAAGCTAAAAAGAGACAAATTTTTATTTTTGATAGATGTTTCTATAAAATCTTTAAGACAGCTTATGACGACAAATATAGTTAATATAATAAGAGAAATAAAATAATGTGTTACATTTGTCATACTAATAGTAGGATCGTCTATTATGTAAGCAAGTAACTTAGATACTAACATACCTCCAAATAATAAAATAATAAAAGCAAGTAATCCTTCCGATGTATAAGTGCTGAAATTATCTTTCTTATTAAAGAGTTTATAATTCAGAGTAGATTGGCTTATTTGAATTAGGAATAGGGTAATAATCCACACATAATATACAATTGGTAATTCTCCTGAGAATAGAGCAATCAGGAAATTTATTACTGTCCTTAAAATTTCAATCATTACGAAAGGCCTCCTGTTTGTAAGCTTTGCGACATTAAAATATGCTAGTTTATCGTTTCATAAACAGATCTGTAAATTCAAACTATTTATAATTATTCCATAAAAAGGTAGTGGTATCAAGTTGTCTTTTTTACAAAACCTCCAAGACTCAACACTAGAAAAAGAACCGCAATATGTAATATAATTGAAAAAGTATATTTAAAAATTAATGTTAATATTACCCTCCTATAAGTATTAACATACGTAATTGAGGTGTTTTTTTTGTTGTTTTATGATCGAATTTCTATAATGGCCCCTCCTGTTCCGTAGCTTAGGAAAGTCTTTTTATTTCTGAGATTTTCAAAGTTATAGGAGGGTATGAAAAATGAAAAAAGTCTCAGTACCATCAATTTTGTTAATGATTATTCTTGTGGCATTTCCGCAAATTAGTGAAACGATTTACACACCGTCTTTACCTGACATTTCAAAGGCGCTACATGTAAGTAATAATGAGGTACAGTTAACTCTTAGTGTGTATTTCGCTGGATTTGCTTTAGGTGTATTTTTTATTGGATGGTTATCGGATATAATTGGCCGTCGCCCGGCAATGTTATTTGGAATTGTAATATATGGTGTAGGTAGTTTCTTATGCTTTATTGCAAATTCCATTGAAGTTTTATTGCTAAGTCGTTTTATTCAAGCGTTTGGAGCAAGTGCTGGCTCTGTTGTTACACAAACGATTCTTCGTGAAAGTGTAGAAGGGCATAAGAGGCATGTTATGTTTGCTCAAATCTCGGCAGTCATTGCTTTTACTCCAGCGATAGGACCATTAATTGGTGGCTTTCTTGATCAAATGTTTGGATTTAAAATCGTATTTTTGAGTTTAGTAGTTATGAGCATTGGAATTTTGCTGTATACGTTTGTTTCTCTTCCCGAAACAAAGACGAACGCAATAACGAATAAAATCAATGTGTTTTCTGTTTTAAAACGATTGATTACAAATCCGAAAGTAGTAACATACGGGTTATTAATTGGAGGAGCGAATGGTGTTTTATTTAGCTATTATGCAGAAGCGCCGTTTATCTTTATTGAATACTTTCAGTTATCGCCTAGTATGTATGGACTTCTAGGAATTGTTGTTGCTTCTGCTTCTATTATTGGAGCGAAAGTTTCAAAACGATTGCTTGCCACATATAAACCAGAGAAGATTATATATATCGGTTGTCTTGTAATGACTGGGGGAGCTATCCTTTTATCTGTTATTACTTCACTGGGATCAAATCCAAACATAATATATATGATTGGATTTTTAGTAGCGATGTTTATATTGCTATTAGGAATTGGGATAGCGTTACCTAACTGTTTAAGTTTAGCATTAGTAGATTTTCAAGATGTCATTGGTACAGCCGGAGCATTGTTTAGCTTAGGATACTATGTAATTGTAACAATGACAATTTGGGGAATGAGCCAGCTGCATACGGGCTCGTTACTGGTGATGCCACTTTATTTTCTGGTTATAGTAGTTATCATGATGTTGTTTACTAAAGTGTTTATTTTAGGTAAACAAACTTCAAAAATGATTTAAATATGAAATGGTAAAAGAGTCTCATTTTTTAATGAGACTCTTTTATATTTTATGAAGATGATTAGTGGATATACGAACAAAAATTAAAGGTATTGTTGAGGGGAAGATAAAAGCTGAAGAGAAAAGTTTTCCGCTTTCCGGTGTATTGTTGATTGTTTTAAGTGTAGTGATGTATTTCTTAAAGTAGGAGATGGGATAGAGAAGCTAGTTACTATGTAGTTCTACTAATATATTAAATTTTTGCGTGATGTGTTAATTGCATGTGAAAGTAATTATAGTGCAAACTATAATTAGTGAAGTATATGCGGTATGAAACCGAGGAGACCCTATCTTCCTCGGTTATTTATACTGTAATAATATTCATACCGGAATCATATTGAATAGATGTATTTTATTGTTAATTTAGTTAAAAATTAATCAGACTATGTATAATGATTTACCGAAAAAATAATTGAACTTTTCAGACAAATGAATTAATATAAGGTAAGTAATTTTAAGATTTATAGAATATTGGAAGATGAAAGGTTTTGAGAATTTTGTAAGAGGCAAAAAACGATTTTAGGATAGCTTTAAAGTTAGTCTGAAATGACGTTTGCTTCATCATTTTCAGGGCCGAAAGGAATTAGGGGAAAGTATCTTGTTTTAAAATGCGGCTATGAATCATCTAAGAGGGGGAAGTGAAGTGGCAAACAAAGAATTGAAAAGAGGTTTAGAAGCACGTCATATTCAAATGATCGCTTTAGGCGGAACGATTGGTGTTGGCTTGTTTATGGGGTCAGCCAGCACGATTAAATGGACAGGTCCGTCAGTAATGCTTGCGTATGCAATTGCAGGTATTTTTATCTTCTTCATTATGCGTGCGATGGGTGAAATGTTGTATATGGAGCCGAGTACAGGTTCATTTGCGACGTTCGGTCATAAGTATATTCATCCGCTAGCTGGCTATATGACAGCGTGGAGTAACTGGTTCCAGTGGGTTATCGTTGGGATGTCAGAAATTATTGCGGTTGGAGCATATATGAAATATTGGTTCCCGGAATTACCAGCTTGGATACCAGGCGTAATCGCAATGGTTATTCTTGGCGCAGCTAACTTAATTTCTGTTAAGTCATTTGGTGAATTTGAATTTTGGTTTGCGATGATTAAAATCGTTACGATTCTATTAATGATTATTGCGGGATTTGGACTTATTTTCTTTGGAATTGGTAACGGCGGAGAAGCGATTGGCATATCTAATCTTTGGTCAAATGGCGGTTTCTTTACAGGTGGTTTTTCAGGATTCTTCTTTGCATTATCACTTGTAGTTGGCGCATACCAAGGTGTAGAATTAATTGGTATTACTGCTGGTGAAGCGAAGGATCCGAAGAAGACACTTACAAGAGCGATTCAAAGTACAATTTGGCGTATTTTAATATTCTATATCGGTGCTATTTTCGTTATTGTAACTGTGTATCCATGGGATCAATTAAGTACAATTGGTAGTCCGTTCGTAGCAACTTTTGCGAAGGTTGGTATTACGGCAGCAGCTGGACTGATTAACTTCGTTGTTATTACAGCGGCAATGTCTGGTTGTAATAGTGGTATTTATAGTGCGGGTCGTATGCTTTATACGTTAGGTGTAAATGGACAAGCGCCGAAATATTTCACGAAACTTTCTGGAAATGGCGTACCTTTATTCGGTACAGTTGGCGTAATTATCGGTTTAGCAGTTGGTGTTGTATTAAGTTATATTGCACCGAAAAATTTATTCGTGTATGTATATAGTGCGAGTGTACTTCCTGGTATGGTACCATGGTTCGTCATTTTAATTAGTCAAATTAACTTTAGAAAAGCAAAAGGGGCAGAGATGAAAGATCATCCGTTCAAAATGCCATTTGCTCCTGTTACAAACTATTTGACAATTGCCTTTTTAATTATGGTATTAATCGGAATGTGGTTTAACGATGATACACGCATTTCACTAGTTGTAGGTATTGTTTTCTTAGCTATCGTAACAATTAGTTTCTATGCTTTCGGAATAGGGAAACGACCTCCGTTAGACGTTCAAAATGATCAAGAGATTTCAAGTAAATAAAGATAGTAAAAAGTCCGATTTCTCATATGAAAATCGGACTTTTTGTTATTAAAATTTCTCTAAAACGATTTTCCCAATCGTACTTCCGCTTTCAAGCAGTGTATGTGCTTTCTTTACGTTTTCAGCGTTAATTGGTGTGAATGTTTCATTTAAAGTAGTCTTTAAAATACCTTCATCTAAAAGTTCGCTTACTTTATTTAATAGTTCGTGCTGCGTAATCATGTCGCCAGTTTCATACATCGCTTTTGTAAACATAAACTCCCAAACGAATGTAGCACTTTTACTTTTTAAAATACCCATTTCAAGAGGGTGTTCATTTTCTACGATAGAGCAAATTTTTCCTTGTGGCTTAATGAGCTCACATATTGCTTGCCAATGTTGATCTGTATTGTTTAAGCAGAAAATATAATCTACATCTTTTAGCCCAAACTCTAATATTTGATCTTGTAAAGGTTGGTGATGGTTAACGATATAATCGGCACCGAATTTTTCAACCCAGTGTATTGTTTCATTACGAGATGCAGTTGTGATTACATTCAGTCCAGCCCATTTCGCAAGTTGAATTGCAATTGAACCTACACCACCAGCTCCACCGATAATTAAAATGTTTTTAAATGTATTTGTATCTTTCTTATTATAATCAATTCCCAAACGTTCGAATAAACCTTCCCAAGCCGTAATAGCTGTTAAAGGAAGTGCTGCAGATTCAGCATCACTTAACGTTTTTGGTTTTTTACCAACGATTCTTTCATCAACTAAATGGTATTCACTATATGTACCTTGTCTCGTAATGCTTCCAGCGTAAAACACTTCGTCGCCTTCTTTAAATAACGTACAACCTTCGCCCGTTTGTACGACAATACCACTTGCATCCCAGCCAAGTATTTTCGCTACATCTTCTTTTTTATCTTTCGGAGAGCGAACTTTTGTATCAACTGGGTTAACGGAAATAGCGTTAATTTTAACGAGTATATCTCTTCCTGTAGCAACAGGTCTTTCAACTTCAATATCAATTAAACTGTTTTCTTCTTCAATAGGTAAGTATTCATGTAAACCAATTGCTTTCATTTATATTCCCTCCATTAAAGTAAGAGTCATTTACTCTTTTATTATAGATGGTGAAATGCCATTATGTAAAAAAGTACACTCTTTTTTATTTATGCTGGTATGAAAGTGTGGAAGGAGTTTATTTCTAAAAAGCAGAATTATTTACTGTGTTACTTTATCTTAAATTAAATGTAAAGGTGGATACATAATGTCAGTAAAAAAGCTTTATTTCATCCCAGCAGGTCGTTGTATGTTAGATCATTCTTCTGTTAATAGTACGCTCACACCGGGAAATTTATTGAACTTACCTGTATGGTGTTATCTTTTGGAGACAGAAGAGGGGCCTATTTTAGTAGATACAGGTATGCCAGAAAGTGCAGTTAATAATGAAGGTCTTTTTAACGGTACATTTGTCGAAGGACAGGTTTTACCGAAAATGACTGAAGAAGATAGAATCGTGAATATTTTAAAACGGGTTGGTTATGAGCCGGATGACCTTCTTTATATTATTAGTTCTCACTTGCATTTTGATCATGCAGGAGGAAATGGCGCTTTTATAAATACACCAATCATTGTACAGCGTGCTGAATATGAGGCGGCGCAGCATAGCGAAGAATATTTGAAAGAATGTATATTGCCGAATTTAAACTACAAAATCATTGAAGGGGATTATGAAGTCGTACCAGGAGTTCAAGTATTGCATACACCAGGCCATACTCCAGGGCATCAATCGCTATTAATTGAGACAGAAAAATCCGGTCCTGTATTATTAACGATTGATGCATCGTATACGAAAGAGAATTTTGAAAATGAAGTGCCATTTGCTGGATTTGATCCAGAATTAGCTTTATCTTCAATTAAACATTTAAAAGAAGTTGTGATAAAAGAGAAGCCAATTGTTTTCTTTGGGCATGATATAGAGCAGGAAAAGGGATGTAAAGTGTTCCCTGAATATATATAGTGCAAAAAGTCATGAGCTCATTTGCTCATGACTTTTTCGTTTAAATAATTTTTTTAAATAAGTTATAAACTTTTTTTGAATTATCTTCATTTAATTGATAGTACGTAAGGTTTACATCATCAAGAGTATCTTGCTGAGCGATCATTACTTCACTACTGTGATGATCAACTACCCATATGAAATATTTTTTATAAGTTCCATCCTCGAAAGTAATCCACATATCACAATCTATTAAATCTGATCCTTCTTCATCTAATGTTAATTTTCCTTTTTTGGCGGTATCCATACTGTTAATGAATGTTTTTAATTCATCTGTTTTTGTGAGAAAGATATCTTTTTTTGTTTTAATTGACTCGACATGTATATCTTTTATTTCCTGTTTTCCTAAAAAGACAGGGGGCTCATTTGGGTCTCTTTGAGTTGAAATGATAGTAGCTTTCTTCTTTGGTTTATTTGCTGTATAGAAATCTTGAATAGATTTCCCTGAGTTTAAAAACCATACGATACCAAAAATAATCAATGCGCTACCGAGCAGTAAAATGATTTTCTTAATAGAATATTCTCCTCTCTATTACTTCGTATAAAGAGCTTTTCTATTAATATATGATAGGTAAGCGTAAAGTATTATAGTTGAACTTGGTTATTCTGCACAGTTTTAACAGGGCGATCTACGAGTAAATTGTAAGTTAGCCCAATTAGTACGAAAATGCCACCGACAACTTTTCCCATTGATAGTTCGTGTGACAAGATGAAATCAATGATAGTCCCCGCAAATAATTGTCCGATAAAGATGAGTAACGTTAAATAAAATGCTGATATTTTAGGCGTAATATAGTTCGATAACGAGATGACGATAACGCCTACTAATCCGCCTAAGTAAACAGCGATAGGAATAGATTGCAACGTATGGCTAGGAATATAAAATGAATCTGAACTGAAAATTAAAAATAACATAGAGAAAAATAATCCAGTAATATAATTAAAAAACGTGCCTTCCCAATTTCCAATCTTCGCTGCTAAATTCGCGTTAATAATTCTAGCAACAACGATAGAAACACCAGCTAAAATAGCGATAGTAATATATAACATTTTCTTGCCTCCATTAATAAATTGTCATGATTATAATTCCGGAAGAGATGAAACATAATCCAATTAGTTTTTTCTTTTCAAACTTTGCAACTTTCATTCCTAATAAGCCGAAATGGTCAATAACGATGGAAGCGATAGATTGACCGAGTAAACTTAATGCGATCGTAATAGAGGCACCAAGGACGGAGAAACTTATATTATTAAAAAGAACAGTGAATACTCCAATCGCACCAGCGCTATATAAAAAAAGTGGAATGCTTTTATCAAAATAAATTTTATTTTTGTTAATGATTAAAATGAAGATAACTGCAATTAAACCGACAAGGTGGATGACAACGCTCGCTGTGTACTTGCCAATTAACTCAGATAAAATCCCATTCAATGGAAGCATAACGGCGATGAGCACACCAATAAAGACAGAAAGAAAGTTATACAATGTAATATCCCCTTTGTATTTCATATTTGTAATGACTGTATCATGCTGAAATTGTGTATTACTATGACATATGTCATAGTGGAAGGAGAAAATTTTGATTACAATGGGGAGTAGTTGTAAAGGCGGGGGAACTATGAAGAAAGTATGTAATTCAATTAAATTAGCACATTATATGAAACAAAATAATATTGATTCATTTTTTAGTAATGATATGAAACCGTATATGGAACTCATATTTTTTAAAAAGAATGAGTTTATTTGTAGAGAAAATGAAGAGATAGATTATTTATTTTTCTTCGTTGAAGGAAAAGCAAAAGCGTTTAATACATTAAGTAACGGGAAATCTGTATTATTATGCTTTTATGATAGTTTGCAGCTGTTAGGAGATGTGGAGTTAATTCATTCTCAAAAGACTGCTTCAAACGTACAAGTAATGGCAGATTCATATTGTGTTGGTTTACCTTTAGGAAAAGTGAGAAATCAACTATTTCATGATGCGAAATTTTTACGATGTATTTGTGGATCGTTAGCACATAAGTTAAATCGACTTTCAAAAAATAGTACAATTAATTTACTATATCCACTTGAAAATAGACTTGCGAGTTACATGTTAGCAGCAGGGGAACGAGCGGTGCAGCACGGAAATCGAATTGTATTTAGTGGGAATTTAACAGAGACAGCTGAATTGTTAGGAACGAGTTATCGACACCTATTACGTACATTAAATGTTTTTTGTGATAAAGAGATTATAAAAAAGAACAATGGTTGCTTTGAAGTAGTGAATGTTGAAGTTTTGAGGGAATTGGCGGCAGATGTTTATAAATAGGAGGAGATAATAAATGATTACACCTATATTTAGAATTTTTGATGTTGAAAAAGCAAAGCTATTTTACATAGATTTTTTAGGGTTTAAAATGGATTGGGAACATCGGTATGAGGAACATATGCCATTATATATACAAATTTCGTTACATGATGCTGTAATACATTTATCAGAACATCATGGGGATGCTTCGCCAGGCGGTGCGATTCGGGTCAAAATAGATAATGTAAAGGATTATCATTCTATATTATTAAGTAAAGAATATGCTTATTCGAAGCCAAATATAGAAAAAACACCTTGGGATACAATCGAATTAACTGTAATTGATCCGTTTTCAAATAGAATCGTATTTTATGAGGAGAGATGATAGAGCAGGAAGGGATTAATATATAAATTTTTTAGAGAGAGTGCAGTGTAATTGCGTATTAAATAAATGTAATGAAGAGTAGTTCATAAAGCAGTGAACTGCTCTTTTTCATTTTGTTAAACAGATTGAATTATTGAAAAATAAATCGTATGATAAAACATATGAACAAATGAGCATATATTCATGTGAAATAGGAAGGAGGAAAAGGATGTTAGATGCAATTATCGTTGGAGCTGGTCAAACTGGATTAACAATGGGATATTACTTGAAGCAAGAAGGTTATAATTTTTTATTACTTGAGGCAGGAAACCGAATTGGGGATTCATGGAGAAATCGATATGATTCTTTACAGCTCTTCACACCGAGGGAATATAGTAGTTTACCAGGTATGATAGTAAAAGGAGAAGGAAAGGGATTTCCGTGTAAAGATGAAATGGCAACATATTTAGAAGAATATGCAAGGTACTTTACATTACCAATCCAATTGCAAACCAAAGTTTTAAAAATAAAGAAAGAAAAAGAGATATTCGAATTACATACTCCTACAGAAGTTTTACAAGCAAAAAAGGTTGTTATCGCAACAGGTGGTTTTCAGCAACCATACATTCCCTCATTTTCACAACATCTTTCATCGCATGTTTTTCAAATACATTCATCACAATATAAATCACCATCACAAATTCCTAAGGGAAAAGTACTAGTAGTAGGTGGCGGTAATTCCGGAATGCAAATTGCAGTAGAACTTGCAAAAACTCATGAAGTTACAATGTCTATCGGTCATCCGTTAACATTTTTACCGTTACATCTTTTTAGAAAAAGCATTTTTAATTGGCTAGAAAAATTGGGTTTATTGTACGCCGAAGTAAATACTAAGAGGGGAAAATGGTTTCAGAAGAGAAAGGATCCTATTTTTGGTTTTGAAGGCAAGGAACTTATTCGTAATGGAGTAATTAAACTAGAGAAAAAAGTGGTTAGTGCATCAGAAAATAATATTATGTTTCAAAATGGTGGCACGTATAGTGCAGAAAGCATTATATGGTCAACTGGTTTTATTCAGAACTATAAATGGATTGAAATAGAAAAGGCAGTGAATGAGAATGGATTTCCTAATCATGTAAGAGGAATAAGTCCAGTAAAAGGATTATATTATATCGGTTTGCCGTGGCAATCTCAAAGGGGATCTGCACTTATTTGTGGTGTAGGAAAGGATGCAGCGTATTTACTTTCTGAAATCAAAAAAATAGATCAGTAGCAACAGCAACTACTGATCATCCATATGTACATGAATTAGGAGAGGTCAAACATTTATTAACTTTATTATAATAGATTTTCATAAGGATAAAAACTGAAAATTCTAATTTTATGTTGAGAAAGTTTTTTGTATCGAAATATATAAAAGAATAGGGGTTTTTAGTAAAAGAGATATGATATTTATATTTTAATAAATTGTGATATAGTTTATGAAGAATAGATTACATAAAATGTTATTTTATTACATAGTGATGAAGGGGGAAATTGTTGTGAAGTTTGATGATCAACGCCTATTAGGAGTACGGTTAGGTTCTATACTTGTAACAGAGGAAAATCAATATTTAGTAGTTAAGAAAAAAGATCATTATGCACTTTTAAATATACATAATTTAGAATGCACACATGTTGAAGTGCAGCTAGAACATATTGAAGAAATGTTGCAGGAAGATTTTCAAGAAAGTATAACGGAGATTATCGCACCAGAACATATAAAAATTGTTGCGAAAAATGTTATATAGAGAATGAGAGAAAAAGAAAAAACTTCATCTTTTATCGATGAAGTTTTTTTAGTTAATTCGAAGTGAATGCTTTGAAAAATTTATCTCGGTACATGTACATAAGCCATGAGGTTGTTAGTAAGGAAATAATGATTTGTTTATTTTTAATTGGCGCATTGAAAACAAGCCAGCCAACGATATCAAATAATAAATGTAGTGCAATGGAAAGAACTACAAATTGTAGTAACGTCTTAAAAAATCTTTTCATAAAGTGTCCCCCTAAAATAAAAGGTTTTATCAACAGTGTTGTATATTACTATTATACATTAAATATTTTTAATGGTAAAATTTACATAAGTTAGTGAAATAAAACAAATGAAAGCTAATGAGGAGGAATAGTCATGGAATTTTGGATGATCATACCGATAGCGGTCTTTGGGTTTATTTATATCGTTGAAAAATTAAATAGAATCGAAAAGAAAACGGATGCACGTTTAAAGAGGATGGAAGATAGATTACAGCTAATTACGAAAGAAATGGGAATTGTAGATAGGGAACCTGAAATTAATAAAGAGTTGCGTCAGCTCTTAGAAGAAGGAAAAACAGTTACAGCAGTTAAGAGAGTAAGAGAAGCTTTTGGATTTTCCTTATTAGAAGCGAAGCAATATGTTGATAAATTATAAAAAAGATCATCCATTTGGGTGATCTTTTTTTACTGCACCATGCGTGTATTTACATAGGCAGCGATTATAAAGTGTCCAATTATAATGATAGGAAATACGATTTTTACATTAGGAGTAAGGAAGATGCTACCAATTGTAGCGATAACACCAGCAATTAAATTATAAAGACCAACTATTTTTGATAACTTTATTTTATCTGACACACGGCGTTCATTGAATCCTGATAAGAGCCAAGTGTATTGTTTAACTCCGATGAAATAGGCTAGTGCGAATGAAATGATTGCTAGTATGAATAATGATGGGGAAGCGAAGAGAGTCATTGAAAACACCTCCGTTAAAGGGTTATAAATAAATTATAGTATGAATGTTATAATTTAACAAAATATAATTAAAGCGCACAAAATTTTGTGCGCTTTTTATTAATGGTATGAAAAATATGTAAGAAAAGATGGAACAAACATTTGAAATGAATTGTCTAATATAGGTAATAACTATTTCGTTTGAAAGAAAGGGTGGAGAAAATGAAAAATACATTATTAAAATTAGGGGTATGTGTTAGTTTACTAGGAATAACTCAATTTGTTAGTACAATTTCTTCTGTGAAAGCGGAACAAAAGCTAGAGCAAAAAGTAATAAAAAATGAGGCAGGAACTATTTCAATTTCTCAGTTAAACAAAAATGTATGGGTTCATACGGAGTTAGGTTACTTTAACGGAGAAGCAGTTCCTTCGAACGGTCTAGTTCTTACTACTTCTAAAGGGTTAGTACTAGTCGATTCTTCTTGGGATGATAAGTTAACGAAGGAATTAATAGAGATGGTAGAAAAGAAATTTAAGAAGCGCGTAACGGATGTCATTATTACACATGCGCACGCTGATCGAATTGGCGGAATAAAAACGTTGAAAGAAAGAGGCATTAAAGCGCATAGTACGGCATTGACTGCAGAACTAGCAAAGAAAAATGGATATGAGGAACCACTTGGAGACTTACAAACCATTACGAAATTAAAGTTTGGAAATATGAAAGTAGAAACGTTCTATCCAGGGAAAGGACATACAGAAGATAATATTGTCGTATGGTTACCGCAATATAACATTTTAGCTGGAGGTTGTTTAGTGAAATCTGCGGAAGCTAAAGATTTAGGAAACGTTGCTGATGCTTATGTAAATGAATGGTCTACATCGATTGAAAATGTGCTGAAGCGATATGGAAACATAAATGCAGTAGTGCCTGGTCATGGAGAAGTAGGGGACAGAGGATTACTTTTACATACATTGGATTTGTTGAAATAAGAAACTGTGGGAATATAAAAGCGAGGAGAAACAATTTTCTCCTCGCTTTCTTCTAACTATATTTAAATGCGAAGCTATCAATTATGCCTGCATACGTTACTGAGATTTTAATTCCAAGTATACAAATACCAGTACCGTCATAATTGCTATAACAACGTAAGTAATATCAAGCATTATAAGTGTTTTTAAAGTTTCAGTCATCCTCATTCACCCCTGGTATGAAAATATAACATAATCTCTTATTAATTAGATAAGAGATTATAAAGATTACAATGTACATGAAATTTCTTAAGTAGTTTCTATATAAATATATCATATAAATAATGTAAGTAATGTTAAGATAGTGTAAATGTATTGTAAATAAAGTGATTTTTCATAAAATCTTTAATCAAAAAATTGATAGTTCTTCAAAATGAAAAAAAGCTATTCTTTCAGTTGAATAATAAAAAGAAAGAATAGCTTTTTTGTATGTCTATTTCTGTTAACTTTCTAGTTTATATGTGATTCAGCAATAGTTTAGATATTTGAAAACCTGAACAATATGATTATGTAATGTTTTTTGGTGTCAATAAAAATATTATGTCAACAATATGAACTGTCACAAATTTATACTTAGTATTGTGATTGATATCACATCCTTTTTTTCTAATGGGTATTATGCTTGATTTGTAAGGAATGATTGGGAGAGGGTGGGATGATCATGTTTTGTTATCAATGTGAACAAACGCCAACAGGCGGATGTAAAGTAATAGGTGTTTGCGGTAAAAATGAAACAATAGCAAGTTTACAAGATACGATTGTGTTTGGGCTAAAAGGAATTGCAGCTTATCGTACGCATGCTGCTCAGCTAGGGTATACTGATGCATTTGTAGATGCTACGACGCAAGAAGCACTGTATATGACATTAACAAATTCCAACTTTAATGAACAAGAACATATTGATATGGCTATGAAAGTAGGGAAATCGGCTTTACGAGTAATGGAGTTGTTAGATGGGGCGCATACGAATCACTTTGGTGTTCCAGAGCCCGTTCAAATTACACAAAACCATGTAGAAGGTAAAGCAATTGTAGTTACTGGTCATAATTTATTTGCGTTAGAAGAGTTATTAAAGCAAACAGAAGGAAAAGAAATTAATATTTATACGCATTCTGAAATGTTACCAGCACACGGTTATCCGCAGCTAAAAAAATATAAACATTTAAAAGGAAACATCGGTAAGGCATGGTATGATCAACGACGTCTTTTCGAAAAATTTACAGGTGCTATATTAGCGACAACGAACTGTGTTATGCCAATTAAAGGGTCATACTCTGATCGATTCTTTTCATATGATATTGCCGGTTTAGAGGGTGTACAAAAAATTGAAAATGATGATTTTGCACCATTGATTCAAAAAGCGCTTGAACTTCCAAAAGTACATATGGAGTCGGATGAGCAGTTAGTAACAGGGTTTCATCATAATACAGTATTATCATTAGCTCCGGAAATTATTAATGCAGTAAAAGAAGGAAAGATTAAGCGTTTCTTTGTCATCGCAGGTTGTGATGCTCCGGGAAAAGGCGGAGAATATTATCGTGAATTAGCAACGTCGCTTCCGCCAGAAACGGTTATTTTAACAACTTCTTGCGGGAAATTCCGTTTTAATGATGTGAGTTATGGTGTTGTACCTGGTACGGAGATTCCGCGTTACATTGATTTAGGACAATGCAATAATTCAATTTCTACAGTGAAAATAGCGGCCGCTTTAGCAGATGCTTTCCAATGTGAAGTGAATGAATTGCCAGTAAGTATTGTCTTATCATGGTTTGAACAAAAAGCGGTTGCTATTTTACTTGGGCTATTTAGTCTTGGAATTCAAGATATTCGTATCGGTCCAAAGGCACCTGAATTTATTTCACCTGGCGTGCTTGATGTATTACAAGAAACATTCGGTTTAAAACTAATTACAACTGCAGCGGAAGATATGGATATGATGTTATCGTAACAAAAGGATGATCTGTCTTATTAAGAAGAGCTAACCTATAGCGCCCCAAAACAAAAATGTAGAATATTTGTTTCGGGGTATTTTCTTTTCTTGGCCGGATAGGTATATGGTGAAATTTCTTTAAAAAGAAAATCGGCTGTATCTTATAGGCAATAGTTGATTTTAGAAAAATATAAAAATCGTGTTGACATTTACAACTACTCAGTCATACAATGTAGAAGTAATAGGTGATACTGAGTAGTGTTGTTTCTCAAAATGTTTTCAGTAAACAATAGGTAATAGCGGATTTTAGAAAAAATTTGAAAATCAGTTGACATCTATAGCTACTTAGTCATACAATGTAGTTGTAATAAGTAATACTGAATAGTGTGGTTTTACTCAGAAGCTATTCAGTAAAAATTCGCCTTAGTACTCTGTGATACTGAATATAAGTCAGACAGAATAGGGGGTAAAGGAGGATCAGGACATGGAAAATTTAACTGAAATGCTAAAAGGTTCACTGGAAGGGTGTGTGCTGGAAATCATTAGTCGCCGTGAAACGTATGGCTATGAGATTACCCGCCACCTGAATGATCTTGGGTTTACAGAGGTTGTGGAAGGGACGGTTTATACTATCCTCGTACGATTAGAAAAGAAAAAGCTTGTGAATATTGAAAAGAAACCATCAGATATGGGACCGCCTCGTAAGTTTTATTCATTAAATGATGATGGCCGTCAGGAGCTTGAATTATTTTGGGAAAAATGGGATTTCGTTTCTTCAAAAATTAACGTCTTGAAGTCAAACTAGCCTCATAAAATAAAATGTTCCGGCTCATATTTGGAGAATTTCTTGTTCTGCTTTATAAAAAAGGAGGAAAATAAGATGTTGGAAATGTTTAAAAAATTAATCGGTGATAAAAAAGAGTACAAAATGATGATGGCACGTGTTGGAGCACTACCGGAAGATTATCAGTTTGTGTTTAAGAAAATTCAAAACTACATGTGGAATTTCTCAGCGGGTAATGGAATGGATATGCTGCACATACAGTATGAATTAATCGATTTGTTTGAAGCTGGTGCAGCGGAAGGTAGACAAGTGCTTGACATTACTGGGGAGGACGTAGCATCCTTTGCTGATGAACTAGTGGCAAACGCTAAAACGTATGTCTCTAAGTATCGTGAAGATTTGAATGAAAGTATTATGAAGAAATTGAGAAAAAAATAAATGCAATTAGTAATACCGACTGATTAGCTGGTTACAAATGTAAATTGCCACCATCGCTATTCAGTTATATTTTTAAACTGCTACTAAGTAATACAGATTATCAGTGATACTAAATAGAGGTTATAGGTAACCTATTTTAATAAGGGGGAAAAAGTATGAGCAATGCAGCAATTTCTGTAAAAGGGTTAAAAAAATCTTTTAAAGATAAAGAAGTCTTAAAGGGAGTGGATTTTGAGGTGCAGCGTGGCGAAATTTTCGCGCTGCTAGGCTCAAATGGAGCGGGAAAGACGACAACGGTCAACATCCTTTCAACGCTAATGAAACAAGATGATGGTGAAGTAAGTATTTGCGGTTTTGACGTCCAACGTCAATCAGATCATGTTCGTCAAAGCATCAGTTTGACAGGACAGTTCGCAGCTTTAGACGGCATGCTTACTGGAAGGGAAAACTTGATAATGATTGCTAAGTTACGTGGTGTTTCCAATCCCGCGCAAGTTGCTGATAATCTACTTGTAAGATTTAGCCTGACTGATGCGGCCAACCAGAGGGCAGACCAGTATTCAGGCGGGATGAAGCGCCGACTTGATATCGCGATGAGTTTGATTGGGGCGCCAGCAGTTATTTTTCTAGACGAACCAACGACTGGACTTGATCCGGAAGCGCGGATCGAAGTGTGGGATACAGTCAAGGAACTTGCCGGCAGTGGCACAACGATCTTACTTACGACTCAGTACTTGGAGGAAGCAGAACAACTGGCGGATCGTATCGCTATTTTGCATGGCGGAAAAATCATAACGACAGGTACTCTTACAGAACTGAAAGAGATGTTCCCGCCAGCAAAAGTAGAGTATATCGAGAAGCAGCCGACGTTGGAAGAAATTTTTCTTGCGATTATCGGTAAAAAGGAGGAGATGTAAATGAAAAGCAAAACAGGGGTATTACTAGGGCGCTTAATGCGTAATATTATGCGTAGTCCGGATACAATTATTACAGTAGCAATTACACCGATTATGATGATGTTATTGTTTGTCTACGTGTTTGGCGGGGCTATAAAGACTGGAACGGATAACTACGTTAATTATTTATTGCCGGGAATTTTGTTAATGGCTATCGCATCCGGCGTGGCTTACACTTCTGTACGATTGTTTACGGATGTAAAGAGTGGGCTGATGGCACGTTTCATTACGATGCCTATTAAGCGCTCATCAATATTGTGGGCTCACGTTTTAACTTCTCTTGTTGCTAATGTACTTACTATCGTGGTGGTTATTCTTGTTGCGCTCTTAATGGGCTTTCGTTCTAGTGCAAATATGCTAGATTGGCTTGCGGTAGCGGGAATACTGGGTATGTTTACGTTAGCGCTAACATGGCTAGCTATCATTCCAGGGCTGAAAGCGAAGTCTATGGAAGGGGCGACAGCGTACTCGTACCCACTCGTTTTTCTTCCATTTATTAGTTCGGCCTTCGTACCTACCGAAACGATGCCTAAAATTGTCCGTGTGTTTGCTGAGAATCAGCCTGTAACTTCAATCGTGAATGCGGTTCGTGCCCTATTATATGAAGGGACTGTTGGCAACGATATTTGGACTGCACTCGCTTGGTGCGTGGGTATCATGATCATCTCTTACTTTTTCGCTAGTAAAGCATTTAAACGTCAGTTAGGGTAAGTGAATTAAGTCATCCAAAATTATATATATTTGAAAAAGCACGGGAAGATTTTCCGTGCTTTTATTATGTATTGTGCTCTCATGGTAAAAAAATATGGGCAACAGGTAACGAATTAAACTCAATATTTTGAGGTTTAACCGATCACTGCTTATGGAGAATATAAACCTAACCGCTCTTGTAAATCGTTTAATATTTCTTCAGGCATTTCCCTGGTTGTAATATCTTTCCCTAGGAAAAGTAGCCAATGTGTTATCTCTGTCACTTCATCGGAATTGTTAACATCGATAAATGTTTTTAAAATGGCTGTGGATTGGTAAGGGTTTGTATAAGAAATTGAAATTTTTAAAGGATGGTATTTTTTGTACTGGGCAATCGCTTTTGGACCAAGTTCAAGTACAAGGTTAATTGCTTCGTCCTTCTTATTGAGTTTTTCTAAAATCTGTTTCTTATTTAACCTCTTTTTCGTCGTGTACGGTTCGATATTGATGAGGTCATCGACAGGAAACATCATCTTCTTTTCCTCTTTTAAGTCGAACCCTTCAATGATCCAATGGCTTTTTTCTTGATAAAGGTGTAATAGATAAATGGGATAAGACTTGATTTCTTTTTCTTCTTTGGTTGTAATCAATAAATGACTATCCAAAAGAAGGATTTGGATGAGTTTTTCTAACATAGGGTGGGGGAGGTCAGAAAGCTCAAGTAGATCGGGATTATGAGGATTAGTCCCTTCAAAAAGTAAGAGTTGATTTAAAAGAACGAGGTCATCTTGCTGGGTTTCTGAAATGAGTCCTAGTAGTTTTTCGGCTAAAGATTGACGACTTTTTAAATAGGGAAGTTGTTGATTTCTTGTAGCCATAAAGGCAATAAAAAGAGCTTTGACTTCATTATCAGTAAAACGAACAACGGGCAGGATAGAATTATGCATGACATAATATCCACCAGTTCTCCCAACTTCAGCGACAAGTGGCATGCCCATAGCTTCAATGTCTCTAATGTCTCTAATAGCTGTCGATCGTGATATGTTAAATTCTCGCATAATTTCAGTAATCGTAAAGTGGGAGCGATTGTTGATATACCGCATAATTGTATTAATCCGTTCAACTTTTTTCATTGGAGTCTCCTAAACAGTATCATTTTTTGACATGATTTAAGGATATTATAAACGTATCAGATGAAAAGATAAATCGTTTGATTCATTTTAAAAAAAGGAAGGTTTTGAATATGAAAAATTATACGATTGAAGAAAAAGATAGCTTTATTGTGTTAGGTATTGGAACTGAAATTAAGAGTGACTATACAAACTTTGCTGGAATAAATAAAGAAAAAGAAGACTTTTGGTCAGCTGTTAAAGAAGATGGAAGGTTGGACACTTTAAAAGCTTTAGCTACAAACGAATATATTTTTTCTGTGAGCGAAGCGGTGAATAACAAGATGATGTATTATGCTGGTGTCATGACAGAAGCACAAATAGAAGAAGAATCTAGAGTGATCCAGTTTCCGAAGGGAGAATACTTAGTAGTGAGAGGGGAAGACAAAACGGCTGAAGAGCTAAGTAATAAGCTGACTGGCATCGCCTTCGGTCAAGCTTTACGAGAAGCAAAAGATTTTGCCTATGTTGGTGGACCGAATACAACGGTTGAGATGGGACAGAGAGACGGCTTAGTATTTGGTGAAATGTGGATTCCAGTTGTTAGGAAGTAAAGTGATAAAAGGTACGAGTATGGAAAGTAGAGGCTAACGATATTAAATTGTTGGCCTTTTTGACATAAATAAATTATTCATATGCTGCTACACATTATGTTCTGATAAAACGGAATAAAAGGAAATTAATGTAAGGTGGTGGCGGGGTGAATAAAAAAAGGATATTTGAGTTATTCATAGTAGTGTTTGTTTTTCTATTCCTATTCCTTCATGTAAGCACATTTACTAATGAAAAATTTAACGATAAATTGGATTCCTTTACTTTCGTTGTTCTATTTCTTATGGTTTATATTTACGCTATATTTATAGAACGGTATTTTGATAATATACAAAAGTGGGTTCGAAATATCACAATTTGTTTTGCTTTGTTAGTAGTTGCTGTAGTATCACTATGGATAGGTTACTTTTAAAGCCTTGTGATTAAGGAAATTTTGTTTTGTTATCTTTCCTTAACAACAAACAAGACGCCAACCAGATCATGGTAGCGCCTACGATAAGTACTATTGGTTTAA
Organism: Bacillus sp. FSL M8-0063; assembly: GCF_038005545.1. NCBI lineage: Bacteria > Bacillati > Bacillota > Bacilli > Caryophanales > Bacillaceae > Bacillus > Bacillus sp. FSL M8-0063. Next base: position 2,933,840 of record NZ_JBBOTJ010000001.1, on the reverse strand, counting down.
TCATTAATAAGTATATCTGGACCCTTTTTCAACATATACGAGAAACCCGGAATAAATACGATACTAAATATAATAATGGAAGACCACATATTAAAATGAAATTTTTTACCTACAACTAAATAGTAGATGTTATGGACCAAGAAATTAGCACGCGGCTATAAAGAACGTGGTATGGCAGCGTATTCTGAATTACAACAGGCCGAATTTGCAGCAGAAGAGCATGGTTATTTTGCTATGCGTCATCAACGCGAAGTCGGAACAGGTTACTTTGACGAAGTGGCACAAGTGATTACGGGTGGAACTTCATCTACGACAGCGTTGAAAGGTTCTACGGAAGAATTGCAGTTTAAAGATGTGGAGAAAGTCTTAAAAAACATTGGCGTTTTGAACAAAAATTGAATGAGAAACACATTGGTAATATTCAATTTATTTTGAATGTTACCAATGTGTTTGTTGCATTTTAAATTATAATATAAGTAACTCTTTTTATTGATATATATCTGTCATTTCTTGTTACAGAATCCTTATTACAAGGATTCTGTTTTTTTGCATTATCTTAAGTACAAGGAGTAAACATAAGGGATAATCATCATATTTTTATCACGCTTTATTTGTAAATGTTTCAAATTAGAAAAGGTTAGCTCCTCACTTCACCCCAGCCAAAAACCTTACACCCAAAAACGAAGGGTAACTCAATTATCAAACTCATATTAAGTTTCAATCTTGCCTAAGCACCCATTAGGATATACAACTGATCATCTGTTTTTCTTTACATAATCTCCAGATACAGTCCATATCAACTATAGATTCTTGTCTTATGCTAAATGTAGTTCCAAACAAAACAAGGAGGTAATGAAAAATGATTAAAACATTATTAGCAGGAGCACTTTTAAGTACAGGATTGGTAGCTGGGGGTGCAGTAGGTGCAGATGATGCGAAAATGAACAATTTAAAATCAAATGAAGATAGTTCAAATCAAGTAATTACACGGAGTGCAGATGGAACAACGTCTTTCTCACAAAACTTTGATGTACCTAAAGATGCAGTGCCAGCAACTCCTAATGGAGATGCAAAAACTGTTGAAAGAACAGAAGGTACAGGTTCTCAAGAAGGAAAAATGGTAACAACAAAAGAAGGAAATTAAATACTATATAGTTATAACGAAGAGCATCCAAAAAGTGGTGCTCTTTTTATATTATAGGGGTCAACTGGTTTTACTCAATATAGAACTGTAGTGGAAATTTAAGCTAGAATATGGGTTACTGTCTCTTCAAATCAGGGTGTTTGAAGCACTAGTTTTGATGGTAACGTTACAACATAAACATTTTATTAGAGATTTTTTAAATTTACATACACTCTAGATAAACTACATATCAACTTCAGATACTTGTTTTATGATACAAGTAATCAAACAAAAGGAGGGCAATACAAAATGATTACAGCAGTATTAACAGGGCACTCTTTTAAGTACAGGAGATTATTAACAGGTGGAGAAAATGTTGAAGATGTACAGACAGAAAAACATATTCCGTATGAACAAAATGAATTGTAACAAACTCTAGAAAAGTACGATTCGAAGAAATTTGAGTTATAAAAAGAAAATAGATAAATTGACAAGAGAAAAGCACGTGTATATCACAGGTGCTTTTTATTTTCATTTTAATATAGGGCTTGAATTAAATTTTTACACTAAAATATATATGGTAAAAAGGGGGGAGTTCATTGCACAAAGTTATTTATGGAATATTAATTTTAATTTATACTTTGTATTCATTTTTTGTAAGTGATGGAAGTGAAGTTGGGTTTATTATGGTGTTAACTATAGTACTTATCTTTTCTGTGGTTTTAGAAAAAGGAAATGCAAACAAAACGACTGATTAAAGGTCTTTTTGTTTGCGTTTTTTTAGTTGGCTATTAAAGTCCAGATGTTTTAGGGATGGCACCAAATCGCCATCAAGCTTAAAGAACGATTTATCCCCAAACAATAAATACGAGCAACATGCATAAAATTTTCGTTCTGGAGGTGGTATGAGATTTTGAGTTGATGGGCATGTGGTGCTCCCTCATACCCATCAACTTAAGAATTCAGAATTACCCCGAAATGAAAAAATGAGCATTTTTGTTACAAGTTAGCACAAAATTTCGTTCTGGGGGTACTATAAAATTGTAGCTTGATGGAGATTTGATGTTCCCCCTATAAAGGTATGGTTTTCGTACTTTTAAATACAATTATGTCACTTAAGTAATGTGAGCGTCGCTGCTATTACATTGTCCACAAATGAACGTTGGGGGCGAGATTTCATCATAACCGTTAGACCGATTAACGCTACAATCAGTGCCTGTGCCAAAGACTTTGCATCTGTGTTGAATTCCAGCTCACCTGATTGGATTCCTCGTTCGATCGTCTCCTGAAAAATGACGGCGAGGTACATTTGATGTTCTCTGGTCAAAATTTCAAATCTCTCATCATGAGGTGCTAGTTCAACCATTGTATTGATACAAAAACAACCTTTACTAAGATCCCCTGCGTATTCTTCATTGACGACATCGGCAAAGAAAATAGAAAATGCCTCTTTTACAGAGGAGTGGCTTTGAAGCCTATTTCGTATATCAGAGGCCCGAGACATTGTATACCTGCGAAGTGCGGCTTCAAATAATTCTTTCTTATCTCCAAAAGTCGAATAAATACTAGGACGTTGAATGCCCATTCTGGAAGTAAGATCACTTAATGAGGTAGCCTCATATCCTTTCTCCCAAAATAACTGCATTGCTGCATCTAAAACTTGATCCTCATCAAATTCACGGGTTCTTGCCATTAAGAATTCTCCTCTTCAAACTTTGATTTTATTAATTGTTTTAGGATAGGTGTGTAGGTAATTACAATTATTTTTTTAATTACCAGACAGTATGTAATTATTATATAATTAGCCATTCTTCATGTCAAATTAAGCTCCATTAAGTTAATGTAACATTAACTTTAGTGTAAAAATCGTTGACAGAATGAATAAGGCTAAGTTATATTTACCAGTAATCATATTGTACCGAACGGTATGTTATGATTAAAAATCTAATGTGATTGGAGGTCAAGGTATGTTCAAAACAGAGACAAATATAGAAGATGATCCACTCTACACTAAGATAAGTCATAAATCTTCCATAACAAAACCTAATTTGAATCAACAGCCATCCATGTCTCACGCTTTGGCATTATTGTTTGCGGCTGCCTGTGGAATGTCTGTTGCCAATATTTACTTTGCACAGCCGTTGCTTGATCAACTATCTAATGAGTTTGGTATTAACCATTCCATTATTGGTGTTGTTATTACCGTTACACAAATTTTTTATGGAGTGGGCTTACTGCTACTCGTACCACTTGGAGATTTGCTAAACCAGCGACATCTAATTGTCGGTCAGATGCTATTATCTACAACAGCTCTGGTTATAGTTGGTACTACTTCCTCCAGCATGGTACTTTTCGCAGGTATGGCTTTGGTGGGTCTGCTTGCAGTTGTGACACAGACTCTCGTGGCGTTTGCAGCGACCATCGCTTCCCCTAGAGAAAGAGGACGTGTCGTTGGCATTGTAACAAGTGGAATTGTTATTGGTATACTTCTTGCACGTACTTTTGCTGGTATATTAACAGATGTTGTGGGATGGCGTTCTGTATATCTATTTTCTGCTGCGCTCATGCTTTTGATGGTTTTTATGTTTATAAAGATGTTGCCCAATGTTGAGCGCGAGGTAAAATCGCTATCCTACCCTCAGTTGATTAGATCGGTGCTTACTTTATTTATTCAAGAACGAACGTTACGCGTTCGCTCCGTTCTAGCCATGCTGATTTTTGCTGATTTCAGCATTTTGTGGACTTCACTAGTACTGCCACTTAGTACACCGCCAATTGCTCTATCTCATAGTGCAATTGGTGCATTCGGTCTTGTAGGTGTGGCTGGAGCCTTAGCTGCGGCACGGGCAGGGAAATTGGCCGATCAAGGTTACGGACAACGAACGACAGGCATTGCTTTAGCTCTATTATTGATTTCATGGTTGTTCATCAGCTATATGGAGCAGTCATTAATCGCATTAGTGATAGGGATAATTCTACTTGATTTGGCCGTACAAGCAATACATGTCACGAATCAAACCATGATTCTTCCATTGCATACAGAAGCACGGAGTCGACTTACTGCTGGATATATGGTTTTTTATTCTATCGGCAGTGCTGGTGGTTCAATTGCATCGACTCAAATATACGCACACTTTGGCTGGGGAGGGGTTTCCTTACTCGGAGCCTCTGTCAGTGCTTTCGCTCTTCTTTTTTGGGCTATGACCAGACGAGTTAAGATTTTATGAAATAAACGTGTGTTAGCCAATATGAGAAACATGTTACTTCCATAAAGGAAATGATTAATTTTTTTGACTTAAAATCTAATTAGACTAGGAGAGATAACAAATGGAAATAGGTATTACGTCTTTTGTAGAAACGAAACCAGATGTTCATAGTGGTGAAGTGATAAGTCACGCACAGCGATTGCGTGAAGTTGTTGAAGAAATCGTTCTTGCTGATCAAGTAGGACTTGATGTGTTTGGTGTTGGTGAGCACCATAGGGAGGATTATGCAGCATCCTCTCCAGCGATGGTTCTATCAGCGGCGGCACCACAAACGAAAAAGATACGGCTTGCGAGTGCAGTAACCGTGCTTTCTTCAGCTGATCCTGTGCGTGTTTTTCAGGATTTCTCTACACTGGATGGCATTTCAAATGGACGTGCAGAGATTATGGCGGGTCGTGGTTCCTTTATCGAATCTTTTCCACTGTTTGGTTATGAATTGAAGGACTATGATGAACTGTTTGAAGAACATTTGGACCTACTGCTCAAAATACGTCAGTCCGAAAAAGTGACTTGGGAAGGCAGACATCGACCGGCAATCAATAATTTAGGTGTGTATCCAAGACCTGTTCAAAATCCTTTACCGATATGGGTTGGTAGCGGTGGGAATCAGGAATCTGCTATCCGTGCCGGTTTTCTGGGATTACCACTTATGCTGGCGATTATTGGTGGTAGCCCAATGCACTTTGCACGAATTGTACAACTATATAAGAAAGCGGCGGCTCACGCTGGTCATGATGTATCAAAACTTCAGGTGGGGTCTCATTCGATTGGATTTGTTGGAGAGAATACGGAATTGGCAGCAGATACATTTTTCCCTTCCACTCAGGCAGGCATGAATAAACTTGGTAAAGAGCGGGGGTGGCCTTATTATGATCGTTCCAGCTTTGATACTGCACGAAGTTTTGAAGGGGCGTTGTATGTTGGTGATCCAGATACGGTCGCCGAAAAAATCATCCATCTTCGTAAGCATGTAGGGATTACACGCTTTATGATGTATGTACCATTAAGTACCATGCCACATGATCAAGTCATGCGTGCCATAGAATTGCTTGGAACAGAAGTTGCCCCTCGTGTGAGAGAGGAAATTGCCAAATGGGAAGCTGAAGGAGAACAGGAGACACATCTATTCCGCTAATTATTCGATAAGGATTGCATCAAGTCTCATTATTTAACTGGAGGAATTTATATGAAAATTGACAGTCGAGTATTACCAGAATTAAAACAGGCTTTCTCACAATTTCCAGGCTTTCAATTAGAGGGGGATTTAGAGGTGAGTCGAAGTCTCTTGTCGAATCCACATTTGGAAAAATTAGAGCTTGTACACATGACCAAGCGAATGATTCCTGGCGCAGCCGGTGAGATGTTAGTTAAAATTTATGAACCCGTTGAGAAAAATCTTGATAAACTTCCAGCTATGCTGTGGATTCACGGTGGTGGATACGTAATGGGCCACCCTGATATGGACGATGTTTTGTGTGAACGCTTTGTTCAGACTGCTGAATGCGTTGTTGTGTCTGTCAATTATCGACTTGCGCCCGAAAACCCTTATCCAGCGGCTATTGAAGATTGTTATGCAGGCTTGGTTTGGATGACAAATGAGGCAGACTCGCTTGGAATTGATGTAAATCGAGTTGCGATCGCCGGCGCAAGTGGAGGCGGTGGGCTAACAGCAGCGCTTGCATTAATGGCTCGTGATAAAGGAGGTCCATCTATTATTTTTCAGATGCCGCTGTATCCGATGCTTGATAGCCACAACATAACACCATCAAGCTATGAGATTATAGAAGAAAATGCAACATGGAATAGATCAAACAATTTAACGGCTTGGAATATGTACTTAGGAAAGAAGAACGATACTAACGAACAATCTCCCTATGCCGTACCTTCGAGAGCAGACAACTTAGCGGGACTACCGCCAACTTATACATGTGTAGGTCAACTCGATTTATTCCGAGATGAAATTATTGAATATGTAACACGACTTGCACAAGCAGGAGTAGATGTTGAATTTCATCTCTACCCCGGCTGCTTCCATTGCTTTGAAGTACTTGTGCCTGAAGCCGAAGTGAGTCAGCGTGCCAGTCAGAATTATTTTGATGCGATGGCACGGGCGCTTCATTCATAACTTATCTTAGTTCAGTCATCGGGGTGTTCAACTGAAGGCATGAGTGATAGCTCTAAATTTATTCGATGAGTAGAGATTACAGAAAGAAGTACAAATAGTGCCACCATATACTTTAAATTTTGCCCCTTACTCATTGATTAAAAACAGGAAATACTGCAAAGGTGGAATAGTTAACCAAGGTGTCAAAATAGTGTGCTAGCAATTCAACTTTTTTACTGCAGTTACGATGATAAGCACAATCAACACTTTGGAGCGTTTTTTTTCGTAAGTCGAGTTACTTTTTTAATCGCATTCATACTAAACAGCAGCAGGAAAGGGCGCCAATTGAACATTGGCACCGTTTATAAGAAGCGATAGACTGCATCCTTAGCTGGATCTTCATTTCAAGCTCGGAAAAAATAGAATTAAGTTCTTTTGGTAGTTGATGATATTGGTTATTTTGAGCTATTGTAGTTAAGGCACCTCTTCTGTGGTAGTGATTTCTAGGTAATCTCACTATAACAAGAATCGAGGTGCTTTTCATTTTAATCAAGTTGTACAGTACACAATTGATAGACTCTAAATTCAATATTGCTAAATCTCCCAGCTTATTTTATAGGTGCGAAAGTTGAGTTATTTAATTCCCATCTTAATGAAGAATTATTGAAATATATTTCTCCATTAGAATGGGAACACATTAATATTCTAGGAAAATACCGATTTAGTATAAAAGAAATTGCATCATTAGACTCCCTACAATCACTACAAACAACTTAACAGTAAAAAGCCAATTATTCTCTTAGAGTACCGGAAATCGGCTTTTTCTTATGAAATTTTGCTTAGCGTACGAAATTCGCGTTTTGATGGTGCTACCCCATTATGCTGAAACGGAAAAGAACATCTGTGGAACTAGTGGTGACAATAGAGTTGTTCCACAAATGAGACAGAAGAATAGTGTGCCCTATCTAAAGGAATTGTGATATTACGATTGTATAAACTGTATCTATTGAAAATAGAACAAATAAAAGCTAAATAACAATAATATAATCTCTTTTCTAGATATGCATTTATCAAGAATCAAAGAACTTAATACCACTTAGTACAAAAGCATCAGAACTAGGGCTATAACCAACTAACTTTCTTGTTCCTTCAATATTAATTCGTTTAAACCTGTTGTTAGATACACCATGTAAAATTGAAAATGGAGGTAAGTTCTTTACCGTCATCGACTTTAAGAGAAGGTCCATAAAATCTTCTGGGTTTAAGTATGTACTCATATCTCTAGCTGTTAGTGGTTTACCGTATGGATTATTATACGAATAGCAAGACTTTGTAACCCTTCTTCATAAGCAAAGTAAGAAGCAACAGCCTATGCGAAACACTTACTTACCCCGTACATATTTTTGGGTCTCGTGGGTGAATAAGCATGTGGTTGATAATCCAAAGGATAGCCTTCAATTGTTTGAGCACTGGGAGCAACTATCACTTTGGATACATTATTATCACTAGCAGCTCTAAAAATATTATAGGTTCCCTTTATATGATTTTCTAATAAGGAGCCATAAAAATCAGCATTTGGCGAAGGATTACCTGCCAAGTGTATAACTATATCTATCCCTTTCGTAAATTCTTGACAAGCAGCTAAATCAGAAATATCTAAATATATGATTTCATGATTTATATCTTTAAAAGTTTCTAAAGCAGATAAGTTAATATCTGCTAGCCGTAACTAGTAATTCCCTTGCTTATCTAGGAATCTTGTAACATCTTGGCCAATCTTACCTGCAGCACTTGTAACTAAAATTTTTTGCATTTCACTTTATCCTTCCATAAAAAATATATCCCTTGTCAAGGGTCATATAATAGAGCATGCACTTATTGTATGTTGGTAATGGCATTAAATAAAACGAAGAAATATAATGGAGGCATGAATAAAATTCATGAGGAGGACCATAGTTCACTTAAATTAACAAATAATGATTTGGAACGAATGTGCAATCAAAGTTGACACGGCATTTACGCATTTGATGAAAAATAATTAGTGGGTATGGGACGTGTTATTTCAGATGGTGTAATTACTGGAGTAGTTTGGGGAATATGTGTTCTACCAATCTATCTGTCCGAAGGAATCGCCGCCATGTACAAATAGCGCTGGGAAATTGAATCATTTTTCCGCTGGATTTAGCTGAATTTGAACGTTTCCGTATTGTTTGGCACAACATCCAATGCGTTGTTCAATCAGTTATTCACAGCTATAATTGCCTATGCTTTGCTGAAATTTCTTCGTGCACAAGGCCAAAAGACAAAATAAACGCTTGTCATTTGCAGGTTTCACACGCCTGTTTTTTTGTGAAGCCTTGTCAATTGAGTGGAAAATTAGTTTGAAAGAAACACTTGAATTCTACAGGTCGATAAATCAAGAAACTGTATTACTTTGGTTAATCAACATACGTGTTAATTTATAGTATAATGATTGCTTGAAATAATGCGGTGGAAAACAGGGAAAAGAGGGAAACGATGCCTACTATACTAGTTGCTGACGACGATGCGAACATTCGCGAACTCGTCTGTTTATTTCTACGCAACGACGGATTCGCAACAGCTGAAGCAGCGGATGGCAAGGAAGCACTGGCTGTCTACATCTCAACGAATGTCGATCTTGTCGTACTTGACATTATGATGCCGATTATGGATGGTTGGACGTTAAGCAAGGAGCTCCGAAGAGCCAATCCTGATCTACCTTTACTTATGCTGACTGCGAGAGGAGAAACATGGGAGAAAGTGAAAGGTTTCGAACTTGGGACGGACGATTATTTAACCAAACCATTCGATCCGTTAGAGTTGACGGTTCGTGTTAGGGCACTACTCAAACGATACAAGATTGGCTCCACGCAGACGATCCATTTAGGGAACGTCATCCTTGATCGACAGACCTATAAGGTGATGAAAGGGACGGAGTCGCTTACGTTGCCGCTAAAGGAGTTCGAATTGCTGTATAAGCTCGCTGGAACACCCGGACAAGTCTATACGCGCGTGCAGTTGATCGATCAGATTTGGGGTATCAATTACGCCGGAGATGATCGAACGGTAGACGTACATATTAAACGGCTGCGTGAACGGTTCGCGACAACACCCGATTTTCGGATCGAAACGGTGCGCGGGCTTGGGTATCGGCTTGAGGTTTATGAATGATCAGATCCTTATATATACGTGTTGTCCTGACATTTTTAGTCTCCATCATCGGGGGCACGATCATTTCTTTTTTGGTGTCAACTTGGATATTCGAGGATAAATTGAACGAAAACGCTCAAATCAACTTACGTAACTTTGGCCAAGACATCGTCCGGATTTACAAGACCTTTCCGTTACGTGAAGCGGACTTGTTCGTAAGTGAAATGAAGCAGCTCGATTCTTATTATATTCGAATTTACGAAGCAACGGGTCAGTTCAAGTCTTACGGTAAACTTCACGGACACAAACCTGCGCCTGTGACGATGGAGCAACTAAAGAAAGTATTAGATGGAGGTGTTGTTCAGGACACTCCTAATGGTATTGCCACGGTCCTCTTAGGGCTACCGTTGAAAACGGAAATGGGAACGAAAGCGATATTTTTGGAAGCGCTCGCCCCTCCTTCAGCCTCTTTTGTCACAAAGTGGGCAGTGGTCTTTGCAACATGTTCGTTGATTGCAGGAAGCTTATTGATTCTAGTTGCCTCTGTATTCCTGGTAAGACCGATAAAAAAGCTGACAAAAGCGACCAGGCGGATAGCATCTGGAGATTTCAACGTCAAGTTGAATATTAAGCAAACGAGTGAGCTGGGTACTTTGGCTCGCAGCTTCGAAGAAATGATGCACGATCTGCAGCAACTTGAGCAGATGCGCAGGGAATTCGTAACGAACGTGTCGCACGAGGTTCAGTCTCCGCTCACTTCGATATCCGGTTATGCTCTAGTGCTTAAGCAAGTTGACCTCTCAGAATACGAACGAAGCCGTTATCTTGATATTATCATCGCTGAAGCGAAAAGGATGTCCAAAATGAGCGATAACCTGCTAAAGCTGAGTTTTCTTGAATCGCAGTCAAAGCAACTGCGGCTCGTCACGCTCAGCCTCGATGAACAAATCCGACGGATAATTGTGGCGCTCCAGCCACAATGGTCTGCTCGCGATATACATTTCGAGCTTGATTTACAGACAGTTAAAGTAACGGCTGATCATGACCTGTTAAATCAGGTTTGGACGAATATCCTCAGAAATAGCATCAAATTTTCCGAGGATGCCGGCGTGATTAACGTAAGCATCAAACAAGATACCAAAAACGTGACAATCCTAATATCCGACACTGGTATTGGTATTCACCTTGACGACCAGAAGCGTATATTCGAGCGTTTTTTTAAGGCTGATCGTTCCCACAGTCGCAAGTATGACGGAAGTGGTATGGGACTCGCTATCGTTAAACAGATCGTGTCGCTTCATCAAGGTGACATCCGAGTGAAAAGTGAACTTGGTCAAGGAACGACCTTCATTGTCACTTTGCCAATCACTACACCAACAGATTAGTTAGATTCATTCTCTATGCTACGACTCATATGCAAGCTTACTTGCATATGAGTCGTAGCATTTTTTTTTGCAGTTCATATTCAGTTCATATTGTCGTCATGGTGAGTACATCTTCATTGATTAAGTTTTCATTACAGGCACATAAAGGAAGGCAAACAGATCAGGACAGGAGAAGATGACAGTGACACAACAAGAGGAAAAGAAAACGCTGAGTGGAATGAAAATAAAGAAAGTGCGAAGCATCTTACTTAAAACCATAGGAGCAATCGTTCTAGCCATTGTACTTTTTTTAGGTATTGTTTATATCGTAAATGTGATGAGTAGTCATTCGGAGCAAAAACGAATAGTGCCCTACGGGCAGCACGTATCTGTAGACGGGAAAAACATGAATGTGTTAATTCAAGGCGAGGGCGAGGAAACAATCGTGCTCCTGCCTGGTTATGGAACAGCTACTCCAGGGCTTGATTTTAAGCTTCTTATCGATGAATTATCTCCATTTTACAAAGTTGTTGCGGTAGAGCCTTTCGGTTATGGATTAAGTGATGAAACTGTAAAAGAGCGAACCACGGAGAATATGGTAAGTGAAGTTCATGAAGCTCTACAGCAGCTTAATATTAACAGATACATGCTCATGGGCCACTCCATTACAGGTATTTATGGAATTGATTATGTGAACAAATATCCAAACGAGGTGACTGCATTTGTCGGAATCGATAGCAGTGTTGCAACACAACCGGGTATGGATATCAATTTCCCATTAAAAACGTTTGCATATCTCAAAAAATCAGGTCTCTTAAGATTGGCTATGAAAATTAGTGCTGACCCCTATGCTGGACTGGCATTTGATGAAAAAACCGTAGAGCAAATGAAAATGATTTCGAATAAAAACATGTATAATGACACAACCTTGAATGAGATGGACCATATTTCGTCTAATTTTAAAGGGGCTCAAGGTTTAATCTTCCCTAAAAATCTTCCACTTCTTCTCTTTGTACAAGCGAATAATGAAGATGTAGCAGGATGGATACCTCTGCATGAAGGGCAGATCAAAGACTCGGTACATGGAAAAGTAGTAACCATGGATGGATCACATTATTTACACCATACCAAATTCAAAGAAATCGCTGAAAACGTTAGACTATTTATAAAAGAAGTAAAGTAAGTGTTCAGAGAAAGGTTCATTCGTTATTTTATGCATTTGTCTACAGTCTGCAAGACCATCATTTCGATGGTCTTTTTTATGTCCAAACAGTTGTATATTTCCAAACCAAGATTATACTTTCGCCTGAAAGATATTGGGTTGCATTTTCATATTAACTAACGAGGCAGGTGTGCGGCCGAGCCTAGGTCGTATCATATAACGGGTGGGATTCCCGTCGAGTAAGAACTAGCCATTCGCTCGTAGCGAGTCTTGGAGGGCTAAAGGTAACTTTAGTCTTTAAGCGTAAACAGTTAGGTGGCGGATTTGCTTTACTGATCGTTCTATTCATCCTGTTAATCATTATAGGATGTAGTTGTTGGGGCGGCGGTAGCGGCGGATTCGGTTACTAAAAAAAGGGGCACTCATAAGAGTGTCTTTTTTCTCAATATAAGAACCCTAAGAATATGATATTATTTTAATGCAAATTCCCTTTTGTGCAATGAGATAGTAATGCCCAATAAAAAACCCACCTATTTCCGTAGGTGGGCCTTATCTTTATTACACAATATCAAAGTATACTCTCTTTTTCTCGTGAATTTTATGTAATTATACATATTTGTAAAAACTACATAAAATAAATATTACATGTAGTAAAATATAAATTGTGGACACGTTCTATAAAGCTGATTCTCCGATTAGAAGGCGTAACACATTTCAACCATATAGGTGTGGCGTTGCTTTAATCTAGCCAAACAAACGATCTTGATTCTCTTGTATTTGTACACTAACAATCTGTTGAAAATAAATGATTCTGTTTTATAGGACGTGTTTACTTAATGTCCAATACATATTATTAAATTAAAGTGGTTCAAGTCGGAGGAAGGCACCTTAGGGTGTCTTTTCTTTATGGGGTCTCATCACATCGCCATCAACTAAAAAAATATATATAACCCCTAAAAAGGAATTTTATATATTTTCAATTTGAAGAGATCAATTTTCTCGTTTGAGGTATTTGTTTACCTTATCATGAGGACAATAAAGTGTTTTATACTATATTTTTTGAAATATCAGTAAGTTATTCGATGAATTAATAAGTTACTATTAATCTATAAATAGTAACAGTGCAGTAATCCAAAAGAAAAATGCTCAAATCGATAAATAGGGGAGAATTCTAGATGAAGGTAAATCAGAATATTGTTTTAAAAATTATTGGGTTAGAATTTTTATTAATGATTTTTTACACGCTTAACGGGGCCTATCAAACTATTACTAAGCCATCCAGTCCGGTATTACAATTTATTGGACTTGTTCTGTCCTTACTTATCGTAAATAAGCAATCAATTATTATGAACATTACTTTCCACACTTTTAATAATTTCTTTAATTTTATGGGGAATGTTCAAGCCTCGTCGCTTTTTGCATATGTTATTATTGCAATTTTATTCTTCTACACCATATATTTATGGAAACGTGCTAATAAAAAAGAGTGTATTTGGCAGGAAATAAATATAGCAGTTTGAGTTGTGATATTACCTTTTCAGTATAGAGGGCAGCCTGGTACCGCAATATTACCTTTAAAGGGGCTTGCTGCATGCTCATCAACTTAAGAGGTTAATTGTTCCACTAAAATGAAAAAATACGTTATTCTTTCTGTAGAATCATAGGAAAGGATGGCGTTTTTTTCATTCTAGGGGGCATTTCTTTTTATTAGCTTGATAGCGATGTGGCGGTACCCCATTAATAGAAAACTACTGCAAGAGTTATAGTTTTATGTTTTTATTTCCCTTTTGGCATTTATCTTTTAATCAGATGAATGTTTTTTTAGTACATAATAAAAAAATAACCAGAAAAACTGTCACAAAATCCGTTTTTCTGGTTTCTCTATAATACAGGCATCAAATTGAAAGTGAGGTTTAAACTAACATGTTAACCATAAAAAATGAAGAAAGTCATGCTTCTGATATGCCTTTTGAAGGTTTATTTAAGCAGTACTATGCTTATGCTGTGAAACAGATTATATGGATTGTTAAAGATCAATCTATCGCTGAAGAGTTAGCACAAGAAGTATTTTTACAATTATATCGTAATGACTGGAAAGTAATTGAAAACATACCTGGATGGTTGATTAAATCTTCTACTTATGTAGCTTATAACCATTTGCGATCTGAAAAAAGGCAACAAGCGAAGATTGATAAAGAAATACAATACCATGAAGTACAAAATATTTTATCATTAGACGATGATTGGATAAGAAAAGAGGAAATTACAAAGGTACAAACGATACTAAATAAAATGAATGATCGAGAACGAACCCTTTTACTAATGAAATTCTCTGGTTTTCAATATAAAGAAATTGCAGAAATACTTCAAATTGAAATATCTTCTATTGGAACATTATTGGTCCGAGCCAAAATGAAGTTTCGCAAGATTTATAAACAAATGGAGGAGGCATAACAAATGAAATGTTATGATATCGGATTTATTCAAACATATATTGATGGAGAACTTTCTCATGATATAAGAAAGGAATTCACAAAGCACCTAGATACATGTGAAGCATGCCAAGATTTATTAGTAGAAATCAGCAAATTAAATCAATGGGAAAGCGTAATGCTAGATGAAGAATCTGCAAATTCACCACAAGAAATCAAAATTGATATAGAACAAGCATGGAAAACATTTGAAAGTCGTTCCAAGCTAGACAATGTTTCTAATATAAATCACAAAAAACAACAGAAGAAGGGACTCTTTACAAACATGAGTAAAAAATCAAAACGTTTCATGTATACAGCAGTAGCTGCAGCAGCACTTTTCACAACTGCAATGATTCCACAAGTACAAGTAGCGGCTACAAATGTTGCCTCATATTTTTCTGATGCAATTACAAATGATAAAGTTGTAAATGAAGGAATACAAGATGAAAATGGTGTCACACAAGATATGATGAAGAATGGTAAATATATTCCTATTGATGAAAAAATTACAGATCAAGGTATTACTGTACATTTCAAAGAATTATATATCGCAGATTCACGTATATCAGTTCATTATAGAATGGAAAAAGCTGACGGAAGTTTAGTACCATTTGAATTTGATACATCAGGATTAGAGCTCGAAAGTGATGGTAAAATTAATGGGCAACAAGAGGAAAACCCTGAGATTAAACATGAAGGGAGACTATCATTTATCCATGATTCAGATGACCGTCTTCCTTTTGAACTTATGGCAGCAGGTAAAAAATTAAATGATGTAGGCATTCGTGATAATGATAAACCCGAAGGTGTTGCTACATTTGTTATAGTTACTGGAGGAAAAGACGATTTTAAACAGCCCCTTACTTTAGATGTAAATATAAATAGAATTGGAAAAGTAATTGGATCTTGGAAAGGTGAAATTCAAATTGATACTTCACATCTGAAAAATAATACTAATTAAAATGAAAAAAAGAATAGAACAATATGTATCTAATGCTCAGTTTATATGTTTTCTTGTTTTCGTTACATTTATTTCTTATATAGTTTTTACTGTATCTTTTATTTATGATTTAAGTTTATAACCTTAAATCAATCATTTAAGACCATTACAAGAAAAACCTTCCTAAAAAGTAGGAAAAAAAATAACCGGTCCCTTAACGTATAAGGAATCGGTTATTTTGTATCTGAAATGTGTCTAAACTTACAATTTTCTTTTTTGATATGGTTCCCCTATAGAGAAAGAATTTTTTCGTTTAGGGGGTACTTCAAAACCTTAACTTGATGGCAATGGGGTCCCGCCAACATAACGCGAATTTCGTACGCTAAGGAACTTTTTATTTGAAAAACTTGGTTTTCCGTACATTAAGAGTGTTTCATAAACGGTATTTGATGTTTGATATAAAACTTTGTTTTTGGTCATGAGTTTTTGAACTGAATTTTAAACATATTTCAGTCAGTTTTGATAGATATAAATAAAGTTCCTTAAATGACCGTTTTAGGGACTATTTGGACTGGTTAGTCAACATGTGATACCGCCAGCATTTCGAAAAAAACATGCTAAGCAAATTAAATAAGAAATAAGCAGGTTTTTATCACGTTAAGAGTAAACCGATTTATGAAAAATAAAATTCTTAAAAAATGGAGAGCCGATACCATAAACCTGCACCATTAGTGTAGAATTTCGATGTTGGCTCTTTATTTACTAAAATAGCAAGTTAGTGAATAAATTGTTCATATTTTTTCGAGAAGAGGTTAAATAATGAGAGCGCCATATCAAGTATTGATATTTCCTTATATAAAAACTGATGATTCCATTCAATATGGCATTTTTAATCGAAGTGATTATGGTTATTGGCAAGGAATAGCTGGTGGTGGAGAAGATGGTGAGACTCCTATTGAATCAGCAAAACGGGAAACGTTTGAAGAGGCTGGTATTATAAGAGAATGTCCCTATATAAAACTAGATTCTGTGTCTTCACTACCAGTAGAGGATGTAGTCGGTGAATTTCTTTGGGGAGAAGATGTTTATGTAATAAAAGAATTTTCTTTTGGAGTTAAAGTTCCTACAAAAAATATTAAATTATCTAAAGAACACTTCAAGTATAAATGGTTGTGCTTTGAGGAAGCCGTAACGCTTTTAAAATGGGATAGTAACAAAACAGCTTTGTGGGAATTAAACAAAAGGCTGTTAAAATAATTTAAGTGTTAGTTAACAAAGCCGATAATAGAAATCACACATTAAACATATATTTATACGCTTTGTTACTACACGCTAAGGAATAGTAATAAAAAAATGATGCCGATAAAACTATATAAAAACCAAAAGAATCCTAAGATGGGGAATGTTTTATGAAAATTAAGCATAGTAAACCTCCTTGGGTATATAAAGGATTATAATACATCGTTGGTCTATTTAAAATACTAACCATGAATTGGATGGTATTAGGCATGGTTAAACTAATAGAAATGATACATTAAACGTATTTAATGAGTCTGCTAGGTATAAAGATAATTGATAATCATACAATGATATGGAAGGGCCTTTTCTAACGTGTTAGTTACCTCAACGTATATGTATCTCTTGGCGCCTGGGCGAGGGTGCTTTTTTTATTGCACATTTATAATATGGACAAGCATAATATTATGAGTTCTTCGTGTCCTATTCAATGCTCAGGATCAACCCCAATTCACATTGAGAGCACCAATAGAGAGGGTGCTCTCTTTTTATTGAATCTACATTTATTTTTATGCCTAATGAATTCGCTAAGTGGATACTATTTCATGTAAAATGGTGATTTTATTTATATTTTGGATAGATTTTTTGCGAAATATGTAACTAGAGCCGTATTTAAATTGAAATATGATACGATAGTTGTATATATACATTTAGATGGTAAGAGGGGATAAAAGTTGATGAAAAACCATATAAAAGTAAATGGAAAACTCCTTCAAACAAATATATACAATTTTAATTTTTTTGGAGGCGTTTTTCAATAAGTTTTGCTTTTTCATTCACTTTTGTTGTATATGTGAAATCACCGTAACAATATGGATATCTAAAATTTTGTTTATTTCCACCACAAGTGTATGTAGCTGGATTCTGATCAACTTTCAACTTAGAAAACTGTTTAGCTGTATCTTCCGAGTGTTGTTTAGCTTCTTGATTGGCAATAAAATCAATATAGCCTGGCCCCATATTATAGCTTTGAATAATTGTCTCCATACTAACACCTTTTTCTTCTCCATATCTATACATTTGAACAAAGTGCTTTACCCCTTGTTTAATGCTCAAGTTTATCTCTTGGATTTCATTTGGCTTTAATCCAAGTGATTCGGAAGATTGCATAGGGTCGTTGCCCTCACCCCTACTCTCGTGGTACATAATTCCTAGTAAAATTGCTGTTTTTTCTCCCAAATTATATTTTTCTAATTCTTTTTTCATGATGGGCTCATATTGCAATAAACGTTCCTCGGTAGCAAACGCTTTATTTTTTTGAGTATTGGTTTTGTCATTAAAATATAGTATCCCGATTATTGTTCCTAACCCTAAAATACTAATAAAGAATAATATAATAGTTTGTACTTTTCTCTTATTCTTCAAATATTACTCCTCCTTTTACAAGAAACCCTATTTTCAATGGTGGCTGGTTATTAAAAAAATTCAATAATTCTCTATTTCCCAGCTTTTTTAGACTCGAAAATTTTTTTCTAAATGCTAAGTTTAATAGAAAAATTTAAAGATAAGGTAAAGATAAGATAAAGATAAAATAAAGTCTATTTTTTAGGGTATCCATTATGTGTTCTAAAGGCTTCAGATTCAAGTGATATATTACCTACATAACCCATAAGAGAGAAGGAGGTAAGCAAAATGTCACTTGAAACAGACATAATTCTTTCTTTATTAGATATAAAACTGTGGATGGCCCATCATTCGGAAATTAGTCGCTTAAAAATAAAAAAAAAATTAAAATCAGAACCGTACCTCAATAAGTCTTCAAGTGTTAATAAAAAAAAACTATATAAGGTGAGAGAATAAAGATTCAATACCAATGATTATCAATAATTGAAGTGCTAATGATTATAATAAAAAAGAACCTTCAATAGGTTCTTTTTTATAGTTGGTAAATACGTTATCAACAATAGATGGTAATAAAGATAGAAATTTAGACACTTTTTATTAATGGGCTAAGTTTTCTTAGGAAGAAATCTATTTCTCATGACTGATCGCTAGATATAACAGGATATATCATTTGTTAATTTGGGTGGGTGATTTAGCTTTTTGAGTTTACCACACTAAAATTTAAATTTTGTTTAGGGACAAAATGTTGCATTCTGAATTAACAGAAAATTAATGTGGTAAAAATCCTATTAAATCTTTTATCAGGTAACTCATATTTCTTTGGCCTTATTTTCATGGTATTACCGAACGTTTATATGTCTCTAAGGGAAAGAAATACTTTAAGTTTTATTACCATCTAATGTTTGATTAAGATGGTAACATGAAAATAAAACGTTTACAACTAGAAAATAAAGAAAAAATATAAAAATTCGACTTTTTTCGACATTACGACTATGAGAGAAAGAATCTAAATTAAGTAAATCTTATATTTAGAGGGGATATTTACCTTATACATAACGGTTGAAACATTTGCAAATGTTTCACGAGTAATTAAAAACGTCGAATATAAAATTATATTGTGACAATTTTAAACGAACATACTTTATAATTCATACTTAGACTAATAAATTAATTACTAATAAATTAAATACGCTATATTTAATAGAGTATAATACGAAATATTTAAATTAAATATTCCATATTATATATAATTATGAATCATTTAACATATTAGTTGCGGAAAATTTTGACATAAGATAATTTAAATATTAAGCACAGAAACATTTCAAAGAAAAAGAGCTATTTTAAAATGTACCCTAAAAACGTTTTTCCTAAAAAGTAGTAAGATTTTGCAAAACGTTTCTGTGCCTAATTAGATGAAAATAATATAATAAATTATTTAAAAGAGATAAAAATAAGTTGCTTTATGGAAAAATATACATCCCATACTATTAGAATTATGTCAAATTGTAGTTTGCAAATTACATTTCAAAGTATAAAAGGGGCATTTATTGCATAAAAAAGTAGCTGTACAAAAGTACAGCTACTTTTTTCTTGAAAACATTATTATGCAAATAGCATACTTAACGTAAACTTGCGCTTAACGGTACTTGTGAATAAATTGTGAAATTGCTACTCTATATTTCTAACTAACATTTTTGCACCAGAACCATATAAAAAGAGGACGAATAGTTACGTCTTCTTTTTATATGGTTATATTAGCTACAAAATAATATCATTTAAATAAATCTTCTATTATATTAGCAGGGGATAGTGATAGAAAAGTGTGTTCCTTTTCCTAGTTCACTTTCTATCTCTATATCTCCGTTTAATTCTTTAATAATACTGTACGCAATCATAGTACCAAGCCCAGTACCTTTTTCTGTTGTTGAATAAAATGGCAAGGCAATACGTTTTATTTGTTGGGAAGACATTCCTATTCCTGTATCAATGATATCAATTACAATATTATCTTTTATTTTTTGTATATTTATTTGTAATACGCCACCATTTTTCATAGCCTCAATTCCATTTTGTATGATGTTGGTTAGACATATTTTTAATTTTTCAGGATTAGCATTTATGTAAAGGGAATCTGTTGTAATATGCTGTTTTATTTCAACATTATATGAAAGCGCGAGTGGTGAAATATTATCTTTCACTTGATTTAATATGTAATTAATATCTAGTTCCTCTTTTATAATATTTTGTGGTTTGGTTAAAGATAAATAGTTATTAATAGTAGATTGTATTTGCTGCATTTCAAGTAACATAATTTCTAAGTACTTATCTTGAGACATCTTAGCACTCTCATCTTCATTTAGTAATTGAGTGAATCCACGTACCGTGGTCAGTGGATTATGAATTTCATGCGCGATCGATGCAGCTAGTTCGCTAGCTATATAAAATTTTTCTGCTCTTTGCATTCTTTCTTTTATTTTATATTTCTTGATCATTCCTTCTATTAAATAAACTGATAATAATACTGTGAAAATATTTATGATTATATAATTGAATAAAAATTCAATGAGAGTAGAGTCAATTTTACCACCTGTATCTATTTGCGTTACAATACCGCAGATAGAAAGGGAAGTTGTACATATCAAAATAAGTAGAATACTTAATAATATCTTCTTTTCCTTGAAATAAGTAGGTGACAAGTAACGAAACATGATTGTAATAACAGAAATAATAGTAAAGATAATAAATGATGGGAAGACCCCGCTTCCACCTAAGTAAAATCTATAAGAAAGATATAAAACTCCAATACAAATAATGCTCTTTGTATTTCCATATAGAAAAACTAATATAATGGGAATAAAACGTAAATCATAAATGAACCCAGCGTGTAAATGAAAAGGAAAAGTCATACAAAAAATAATTGCAATGGAGGAAAGTACAGAAATTAATATATTATTACATGCCATTTTTTCTTTATGTTCTAGCCAAAATACTTGGTAACTAAGGATACAAATAATAATAATAAATGTATTTAATAATAGTGTAGGAATTCCCATAGTTTATACCTCTCTGAGAGTTTGTAAGTAGGATTATGTCTGTGTTTAATCTAGGTGTTTGATTTTATTAGATTTTCTATCTTTAAAAAAAGAAAAGGAAGGGCACTTGAAAAAGTGCTTTTTTACCATTTATATTAAAATTGATGAGGAATATAGAATAAAAAGTTACTTTTACTTATGAACAAAAAAATTGAGAGTAGCCCGTGTATAGGTAAAAGATGAAGCAAATTACTAAAATAGCTACATTTCTCTGGAGTGAATATTCCGAAAAAACATTGTATATGGCGAAATCCATTTTATAACCTTCGCCATATTAACATGCAACTTATTAAATTACAAAGAAAAAATTAAAAATTATTATTTTTTTGTTATTTTAATTTATTTAAAGACGTAAAAGTATTCAAGAGGTTACCATTGAGATGCTAGGGTACTTAGACCAATATTCGAACTTTGTAATAACGTTGTTACTTTTTTTGCTAATATTCTTAATACTAATTTTAGTATAAATAATTAATCGAAAGTTCTGATAATTATTTGCATACCCTTTTTTTTATATCATTTTATATTAAATACAATGATATTTATTGTCACATAATAATGCAAATTTCCAGTAAACTAATAGAAAAAATCCTATAAAAACATAATTTACAATCTTTTATATAAACATTGCAGGTGTAAATGCAATAAAATTTCATTATTAATACATATATTCAATCTGAAAATATCTGTTTACATATTAAAATATCTTTGTAGTGGTCCTTCATGCCAAGAATCGTTTCCGTACTCCAACTACCGTTATTCTAGTATTTTACCAAGTTTCTTATTTTGTTAAGGTATCCTAATATCGTTACTTTTATGAAATTAAATATTTAAATATTATAATTTATAGTGGATGTTGAGAAAATAAATAATTTGTAAAAATAATATAATATTTGTAACTTTATGTCTTATAATATGAAATATCTTCGTTGTGATTATTTTAAATATTTGAATAATACATCAGATTCATTTTATCTAGGGAGGTTTTAAAATTGGGGAGAAGAGTTGTTAAAAGAGTTTTTGCATTATTATCAGTACTAGCATTATTCTTGAATGTGTTTCTACCGAAGGCAAATGCGGAGGTTATGACGCATGAAAAGTATTCAATGAACTGGAGTTATAGCAACAGTTTAGGAAAGGATATCCGAACTGAAATTATTAAAAATTCAAGCGGTCAAATTGCTTATTGTTTAACTCTTGGCTTAAAATCACCAAATGGTGAAGATCTTCCTGAAATGGGGAAAACAGATAATGTAGTATATAGGGTTCTATTAAATGGTTTCCCACAAAAAAGTATAGAACAACTGGGAGTAGCTAATAAGAATGAAGCACATTATGCAACCCAGCTTGCGGTTTGGAATGCATTAGGTCAACTTGATGTAAATGAATTAAAGCATGAAAATAAAAATGTTGAAAAAGCGGCTAAGACAATTATTAATGCTGCAAATACAAGTGAAGATACTCAGGATATTTTTATGAATGTGATTCCTGCTGAAAAGCAAAAGGCAGAATTAAAGGGTGAGTTTTTTGAAACAAACCTATACACAGTACAAACAAATGCTAAGAGTGGTTCTTATAAAGTAGTAGCGAAAAATGCACCTAATGGAGTTAAAATTGTTAGTGAAAATGGAGAAGTGAAAGATCAGCTTTCACTTGGGGAAAAATTCCGTATCCAAATTCCTAAAGATACAAAAACAGGTGAATTTAATCTAAGTGTTGCTGCAAATTTAACTAAGGTTCAAGCAATTGCTTATCGCGGTACTGATACTGTTCAGAATGCTACAGTGCTACTAGAAAGAAATGAGGAAAAGCTTAGTAGTGACCTTGCAGTAAATTGGGAAGCTGCTGGTTCTTTAAAAATTAAAAAGGTTGGGGAAAATGGAGAAATATTAGCTGGTGCAATATTTGAAGTCTTTAATGCAAATAATGAATCAGTTGGAAAAATCACGACGGGTGCTGATGGTACTGCAGAATTAAATAACCTACCAATTGGTACCTACACAGTAAAAGAAATTAAAGCACCAACAGGTTATGTTTCAGGTGATAAACCACAAACTATTGAAGTTAAGACAGGGGAAATAGGAGCTGTTCAAGTAGTAAACAACAAAGTAAAAGGTAACATCGAAATAAAAAAACTTAGTGATTCAGGTAAGATGTTACCTAATGTTGAATTCACGGTCTTTACTGAAGATGGAACAGAAGTGAAAAAAGTAGTAACAAAAGAAAATGGAATTGCAAATGTTGATGGTCTTACGTATGGTAAATATTATTTCTTAGAGACAAAAACACCTAATGGATATATTGGAAATAAAACAAAGTATCCTTTTGAAATTAAAGAGCACAATAAAACACTTACTTTTACAGTGGAAAATACAGAAGTGAAAGGTAGTGTGAAATTACTAAAAGTAGATAATGAAGATATCAGTAAAAAATTAGAAGGTGCAGTATTCGAGCTAAAAGATGCAAGCGGGAAAGTAATTGGGGAATATAAGACAGATAAAAATGGTGAAGTTAACGTCAAAGATTTAGCGTATGGTAAATATTCATTTGTAGAAAAGGCTTCTCCAAATGGTTACGTTCTTATTACAGAACCAATTGTATTCGAAATAAAGGAACACGGAAAAATTATTGAGCTATTAGCAGTTAATCATCTTATCAAAGGTGATCTAGAAATTACAAAAGTTGATGTAGCTGATGGAAACAATAAGCTTCCGAATGCAGAGTTTACTATTTATAATGAAGCAGGAAAAGAAGTAGTTAAAGGGAAAACAGACGATAAAGGTATCGCGAAGTTTGAAAAGTTACCATTTGGAAAATACACATATAAAGAAACTGTTGCACCAAAAGGTTATGTATTGAATGAAGAAATATTCTCTTTTGAGATCAAAGAGAATGGTCAAATCATTAAACATATTGTCAAAGATGAAAAGATTCCATCAGTAAAAACAACAGCTACTGATAAAACCGATGGTACAAAAGAAATGCACACTTCTAAGTCTGTAACAATCCAAGATAAAGTGGAATACAAAGACCTACAAGTAGGTAAAGAGTACACTTTAAAAGGTAAATTAATGGATAAAGAGACTAATAAACCATTAGTTGTAAATGGTATAGAAGTAACTGCTGAAACTAAGTTTACACCAAAAGAAGCAAACGGTTCTATTACACTAGATTTCACTTTTGATGCAACTGGTTTAGAAGAAAAAGAAGTAGTAGTATTCGAAGAGTTACTGAAAGACGGAAAAGTTGTTACTACACATGCTGATATCAATGATAAAGGTCAAACAGTTAAGTTCGTTAAGCCATCAGTAAAAACAACTGCTACAAACAAAGCTGATAGTGGAAAAGAGATACATTCAAAGGATTCTATCACAATCCAGGATAAAGTGGAGTACACTAATTTAGTTGTTGGTAAAGAGTACACTGTAAAAGGGAAATTAATGAACAAAGCTATTAACGAACCATTATTAATTGATGGTAAAGAAGTAACAGCTGAGACTAAATTTATTGCAAAAGAAAAGAATGGTTTTGTAATATTAGATTTTACTTTCGTTGGTGCTGAACAGCAAGGAAGAGAAGTAGTTGTGTTCGAAGATTTATTGCATGAAGGGCAAGTAATTGCAACTCACGCTGACATTAACGATGTAGGTCAAACAGTTCGATTTGTAGAGCCTTCAATTAAAACGACAGCTACAAATAAAGCTGATGGTTCTAAAGAGTTAGACGCTTCTAAAACAGTAACTATCCAAGATAAAGTTGAATACAAAGACTTAATCGTGGGTAAAGAGTACGTAGTAAAAGGTAAACTAATGGATAAAGCAACAAAAAAACCATTATTAGTAAGTGGTAAAGAAGTAACAGTAGAATCTAAGTTTACTGCTAAAGAGAAGAATAGTTCTATCACACTCGATTTCACATTCAATGCTTCTGCATTACAAGGTAAAGAAGTGGTAGTGTTTGAAGAATTGTATCAAGATAATGTCTTGGTAGCTATTCACGTTGACATCGAAGATAAGGGTCAGACAGTGAAATTTAAAGAAGTAAAACCGGAGCAACCAAAACCAGAACAGCCGCATCAAGATAAAAATACTCCAACTACAGAACAACCAAAAGAACAACCACAACCTAAGAAAGAAGTTCAATCTAAAATTGGATGGTTACCGCAAACAGGTGCAGACCTTACAAGTTGGATCTCTATGGCTGCAGGCGCATTACTGTTAATTGTTGGTGGAGTTATTTTCTTAAAACGTAAAAACGCATAAAAATTTTAAAAAAGCACATCTGTTTTTTACAAGATGTGCTTTTTTATGTTAGTAATTTAGTCTTATTTACAGTATTTGTGGGTTTGAAATAAAGTCACGATGTTTTTAAGAAAGACGCGAGGTTTTGAAAAAAGTGGCGATATTGCATTACTTCAAAAAAACAATTGAGTTTTGATTAATCTTTTGTCAAAATAGATTCCTTTTTCATGCTGTAAAATATGATCTTGTTCAATATTTTTGATAAGACTTTATTTCAAAGCTACAGAAATACATGGCAATGACAGGGATTTCAAAATTACTTGGAAAACTTCCATAACATTCTATTCTATAAAGGACTAGTTGAATTCTCGATATGATTGAACTTAAGGATACATAAAGCTTATATGTTATATTGAGCAAACACATTTTAAAAAGATGTTTTAGTAACTATTTTTTATCATTTTAGCCAAGAAAACTCCTTTCTCAATGAGCGTGAAGGGTTACAGCCCAGTGAGTAGGTGGGAGATGAATTGGCTTCGAACAAGGGATGGCAGGAAGCCATCTTAATTGTTCGACATACATAAAGATTATCGTTTTTGCACCAGAACCGATATCCCTATATTTATCTGTCCATTTGGTAAGGCATCGAATAAACCTTATGTATACCACTGCGATTCCTGATAACTTACATATAGAGGTATCACTCAATATAACAAAAATGTAATGTTAATGAAATGTAATTCCACCGATACTATTAATGAAATTATATAAAATGAAGGAGAGTTAAAGAATTTTTATAATGAAAAAGGAGAAGTATTAATGCGAAATATATTAAATGTAGAAAAAATCGAAAAATATTATGGTAATAAAGATAATGTTACAAAGGCTATAGATAATATTAGTTTTAAGGTAGATGAGGGAGAATTTGTTGGGATAATGGGCCCCTCAGGAAGCGGAAAAACTACATTACTTAACTGTATATCAACTATTGATAATGTTACTACGGGAAAAATAATAATCAATAATAGTGACATTACTCGGTTAAAATCAAAGTCACTAGATAAGTTTAGACAAAATGAATTAGGGTTTGTATTTCAGGACTTTAATTTATTAGATACCCTTACTGCTTATGAAAATATTGCCCTAGCGTTAACTATAAAAGGTGAGGAAAGTTCAAAAATTGATGGCAAAATACAAGCTGTTGCAAAATATTTAGACATTGAACAAGTATTAAGCAAATACCCTTATCAAATATCAGGCGGACAAAAACAAAGGGTTGCTTCGGCAAGAGCTATCGTAACAGATCCATCTTTAGTACTTGCAGATGAACCAACAGGATCGCTAGATTCTAAATCAGCTAGATTATTACTCGAAAGATTTGAAAGTCTTAATAGGGATTTAAAAGCTACAATACTTATGGTTACTCATGATGCATTTACAGCAAGCTATGCTCGTAGAATTCTTTTTATTAAAGATGGAAAAATATTTATTGAGTTGGTAAGAGGGAATGATTCTAGAAAAGAATTCTTTACTAAAATTATCGAAGTTATAACCCTTCTTGGAGGTGACGATAATAATGTACTCTAAGATTGCTATTGGGAATGTAAAGAAAAGTTTTAAAGATTATGCAATATATTTCTTAACACTAACACTGGCTGTTTGTATATTTTATAGCTTTAACTCAATAGAATCACAAAAGGCACTTATGGAAATTAACGCTTCAGATAGAAAGTATGTGCCTACAGTAATGAACGCTATCTCAAATGTGTCAGTATTTGTATCCGTAATATTAGGTGGTTTAATATTGTATGCAAATAATTTCTTAATTAAAAAACGTAAAAAAGAATTAGGAATATACATGACTTTAGGTATGGGAAGAAGAAACATATCCAGAATATTAGTAACAGAGACATTTCTAGTTGGCGTTATATCTTTAGTGAGTGGACTTATAATAGGTATTGGAGTATCGCAGGGGTTATCTACATTTGCATTAAAGCTATTTGACTTGCCCATCAATAAATATAAATTTGCAATTTCAACAGGTGCTATAGGTAAAAGCGTATTATACTTTGGAATCATGTTTTTACTTGTTATGTTATTTAATGTATATGTTGTTTCTAAATACAAAATAATTGATTTGTTAACAGCAGGTAGAAAAAACGAAGATGTAAAATTTAGAAATCCTCTTATCTATGTAATCACATTTATTATGTGTGTAGCATCACTTGGATATGCATATGTGACTGTACTAAAAATCGGATTGAATTTTACTAATCCTATGCTCGTGGTATCAATCATTCTTGGCATATTAGGTACATTGCTGTTTTTCTTTAGTTTATCTGGATTTATATTATATGTTGTAAAGAAGAATAAAAAAGTCTATTTTAAAGGTTTAAATATATTTATCATCAAACAAATAAATAGTAAGGTTAATACAAATTTTATATCCATGTCTGTAATTTGTTTAATGTTATTCCTTACAATGGTGGCTTTATCTACAGGAATCAGCTTTAACAGAATGATGGACGCCACAACGAAAGAAATAACACCATTTGATGCCAGTATTACGTTGGAGAATAAGGATGAAAGTTACACTATAGAAGAAGTATTAAATAAAGCTAATTTTAAAATAAGTAATAACGAAAAATATGTATCTTATAATGTATATCGAACAGGGATGGAAGTGGTGGACTTTGTACCAGAAGGTAAAGATTATAATAACGATATAGATTTCATTAAAGTATCTGATTATAATAAAATTTTAAATCTTAAAGGTGAAAAGGAAATCACTTTAAATAACAATGAAATTTTACTTTTATCAAATGAAAGCCGGTTGGCTAATTCGACAAATGAAAGATTAAAAAATAGCAATAAGGTGAATATTAAAGAAAAAGAATATTTGGTAAAAAACGCTAAAGTTATACAAGAGAATCTTTACACTTATGATGTGCGAACTAATTACTTCACAATCGTTATAAATGATGAGTTTTTATCAGGCTACAAAATTACTGAATCCGTACTTAATGTAAATTATTTAGATGGAAATAGAGAAGAATATAATAAAAAATATGATAACGTTGCACGGGGCTTTTATGACGAAAATGGCCCGAAATTAAATATTAATCGTATAGCAGGCAAATCAAAGGATGAAGTTTGTGCAGGAAGTAAGGGATTGAAAACTATCGTACTGTTTATTGGGATATATATAGGTATTGTATTTTTAATAACGAGTATGGCTGTATTAGCTCTTCAACAATTATCAGAAGCCAGTGATAGCATAGATCGATATAAATCTTTGAAGAGAATTGGTTCAAACGGAACAATGATCGACAAAACGATTTTCATTCAAACGTTCGTATACTTTAGTCTTCCAGTTTTTCTTGCCATAATTCATTCTATAGTTGGAATTTATGTAGTCAATTATTATATTAACAGATTTCAACAAACAGACATTATTTTACCAGCATTGATGACGGGCTTAGTATTTCTTGTAGTTTATGTAGTATATTTCTACACGACATATGTCGGTTATAAAAATATTGTAAAAAGTAATACTTGATTTTATAATGCTTATTAGGGCTATTACACTTTGTTTCTCAAGATGTAATAGCCTTATATTCTGTATAGGGAGGGAAAAGTCATGAAAAAAATCATTCTGATTGAAGATGACGAAATCATCAGAGAAGAATTACAACATTTTTTTATAAAGTATGGATATGAAGTAAAGGCTCCCACAGATTTTAATCATATTATCAAACATATAGAAAGTGAGAATGTAGACCTTATATTACTAGACATAAATCTTCCTGTGTTCGATGGCTATTATATATGCAGAGAAATACGTAAAACTTCAGATGTTCCAATCATCATGGTTACAAGCAGAGATAGTGATGTAGATGAACTAATAAGTATGAATTTAGGAGCAGATGATTTTATAACAAAGCCTTATAATACAGAAATACTATTAGCAAGAGTAACAAACATTTTAAGAAGAACATCTGGAGATTTAAAGACGAATCATATCTTAATTTATAGAGATTTTAATTTAAATCTCTCAAATGCAACAGTTACTTATCAAGACAAGTCTGTAGAGTTAACTAAAAATGAAGTTAAAATACTCTCATGCTTAATAAATAATCGCGGATATATTGTAAAAAGAGATTCACTCATAGAAACCTTATGGAAATCTGATTATTTTGTGGATGATAGCACCTTAACTGTTAATATAAATAGATTAAGAAAAAAGCTTGAAGAGATAGGTATAGAAAATCCAATTGCAACAAGAAGAAGCTTAGGGTATATAATGCCATGAATATAGGTGAATTTATTAAAGATAAAATGGTAGTAATACTATTTAATGTACTGTTATTTATTATACTAGCAGGTATATTGCTGACTGTGAATGTTCAGTTCATTATAATATTCTTTGTCTTTTGTATTTGGTTTTTTCCATTGATTATATATATGGCTATAGAATTTATAAAATGTAAAAATTATTATAATGAGATTAATGGCATATTAGAAAAGTTGGAGAAAAAATACCTACTTCCAGAGGTAGTAAAGGAATCAAACTTTATACATGGGGAAAAGCTTAACGCTATACTGAAAGAAGTAAGTAGAGATATGCATGAAAATGTAAAATATTATAGAGATATGCAATCGGATTATAGGGAATATATAGAAACATGGGTACATGAAATTAAGACGCCGATAGCTTCTACAAAGCTAATAATTGAAAATAATCAAAATGAAGTAACTAATAAAATAGACTCCCAATTGGATCGAATCGAAGGGTTTGTAGAACAGGTGCTGTATTATTCTCGAAGCAATAATGTCGGTAAGGACTATATTATAAAACCAATCAACCTTGATGATGTAGTAAGAACTGTAATTAAAAGAAATTATAGAGATTTTATTCATAAGAGAATAAAATTAGATATACAGGATATTGATGAGATTGTATATAGTGATGGGAAATGGATTGAATTTATTATTAATCAAATAATAGGAAATTCCATAAAGTACTCAAATAACAAAAAATCAATGATACGTATATATTCAATTAAGAAAGCTAACTCAGTAATAGTAACCATAGAGGACAATGGAGTAGGGATAATACCTAAAGATATAAATAGAGTTTTCGAAAAAGGATTTACTGGAGAGAATGGAAGGAGATTTAGCAAAAGTACAGGAATGGGCTTGTATCTATGCGAAAAACTGTGTTCAAAATTAGGATTGAAAATTGGCATTGAATCTGAAATGAATAAAGGAACTAGAGTTACATTAATATTTCCTTTATCAGGTATGGTAACTTTTGAGTCTTATTTATAAAGAAATGCTGCCATCTTCCCACGAATCTCATATGATACTTATGAACAAATGTAAAACGGTATGAAAAGAGTAGAAATTCTATTCTTTTCATACCGTTTGTATTATTTAGCCAATTAATGTATTGGTATATTTAATTAAAGGCTATGCTCTTTATCCATTTCATACAATATAAAAAAACACCCGCGATTGTTCGAGGGTGTTACTTCGCCTGTTTAAACTTCTACAGTAAAACAGGGTCCGATTATGTTCATATGCAGGTGAGACATGTCTATCGTCTCTTTATTGTAAACCTACCAACGAAAAAACAAGAAACAACATACTGAATAAAGTGATACCATTATCCTTAAGATAATGTTCATAATATACTGCTAAACTGTACACAATTCATTAGAATCCATCTGTTTTTAATTAACTTTCCTTTGAATACACCAGTACTACGCCCTTTTTAGACAATGTAATATCTTTATGCTTTAGATACACAACATGGTAGATTTGAAGTACTTAATAAAAAGGGGAAACATCAGGGAGAAGTAGGCTTTAATTTAAACTCAACAAAACCTGAGGACAAATCTGGGGGGCATATTTTTGTTTGCATTATTGTGTTCTAACGAGGATTATATTGTAAATAGAAGGTCTTTTAATTACCTTATCAAGTTATTTTTTGTTAGTTAGAAGCAGGCATAAGAAAATTACATAGATATATTGCGAAAATGTAGTATGTAAGATTGCATCAATAAAATGGTTGCAATTCTGGCCAACCTGTAACTATAATAGTTACAGGTTGGCCGATACCAATCAAACAAATACAATTATCATGAATGGAGATGTTATAGAATGGGTATGAAAAAATTAATTTTAGCAGGTGCTTTAGGATTCGCAGCATTATCAGGAACAAATCTACCAGGATTAGAAGCAACAAAAGCGAGTGCAGCTTCTATTGAAACGAATTTCTCGACGTTAGAAGGACGCGTAGTAGAAGTGGACCATGGTGTGATTGTTGTGAAATCTAAACAATACGAAGAACCAGTTAGTGTGTATATAGAAAATCTTTCAAATGTGAAAGTAGGAGACGAAGTAAAAGCAACTGGATCTATGATGCGTAACTTCACGGAATATATGGTTGCAACAGAAGTTGAGAATACGACAAACAAATTAGGTATGCATTTAAAAGAAAATGGCTCACCTGATTATGTGATTGGTGAAGTATCAGAAGTAGGTACGATGGAAGACAGTGCGACTACATATGTCGTAGTTGAGTATCCATCACAAAATGGGGAGAAAGATGTTATTGACGTGTTCTTAACAAAGGGGCAAGTATTTAAAACGGGTGAGAAAGTGAAAATTGATATGAAGTATGTAGGTTGGGGCGGCATTTCTATTAATTACAACACAGTTGATCATATCGAAAAAGTGCATGAGATAAACAATAGCACTCAAAATAATGATGATGTGTGGATTTGGTCTTAATAAGATTAGTAATATTAGAATCGAAACAGTAAGACGTACTTATGTTGTAAAATCTATACTGAAGTGAGTATGGATTATAAAATTTATTTCGAATAAAGCAAAAGAGAGGAGTCTATTCTATGACTTCTCTCTTTTGCTTTATTCGAACTTTGTTTGAGTCTATTTATATGACCATATTTAAGCAAGAATAGCTTTTAAAATTGACACTTTGTTTGTAGTAAATAATACATAATTTTGTTTTACAGTTCTAATTAATATACGATCAGTTGTCCCATATGCTGTTCCGATACGGATTGCACTTGGTTCTTCAACACCCGCATAGGTATCATCTTCGGCAACCTCGATTACATCACGTAATGGAATCGTGACCTCCGCAAATTGCCATGAAATAATTAACTCTTCTTTTTTTTTTTTGACATCAATACCTAGCATTATACCAAGACCTTTCTATAATAGAATGCTACACTTCTTATCTTATTATACAAATTTTTAGATTATATTTCTACATGTATGAATAGAGCGGATATTTTAAGGGTGCCAAAAGAACGGGAAGATATACTATCAATCTATTAAGGAATACGTTATGAAGAAAAGTTCACAGGGAATTAATATGGATTTGATATGGTTGAAGTATGATGAATGAGTAACAGTAACAGTAACAGTAACAGTAACAGTAACAGTAACAGTAACAGTAACAGTTGCAGGAAGGAAATGAATGATGAGACTTAAATTAGTAGGAACCTTAACTTGTATAGTAGTAATGTTAGGTATCTTTATCATTTATACCAATATATCTATTGGTAAAGAACCATATAAGACAAACTATGAAACTAGTGAAAACTCCATAAATAAAGAAAAAAATAGTAAGCAAAATAGGACTTCAAATAAGATAGCAAGTTCTTTTGCTAGTGTACAGGCTGTAGTAAATAAGGAATATGGTTTACCCGAAGACTATATGCCAGAGGATTTAGTTGTACCAAATGTACCGTTCTCATTTAGTGGAACGGTAGAAAAGAGTCATCTTCGTAAAGAAGCAGCAGAAGCGTTAGAAAAACTATTCCTTTTAGCTAAGCAAGATGAGATCCAGTTGAATGCTGTTTCAGGATTTCGTTCCTATGAGTATCAAAAAGGCCTGTATGCCAACAATGTTAAAAAGAAAGGGCAAGAGCATACGGATCGCTTCTCTGCAAAGCCAGGGCATAGTGAACATCAAACAGGATTAACGATGGATGTTTCTTCTAAAAGTGCAAACAATGAGCTAGAGCTAGCCTTTGCAAATACGAAGGAAGGAAAATGGCTAAAAGATAACGCACATCGTGCAGGATTTATCATCCGTTATCCAAAAGGTAAAGAGAATATTACTGGATATGCTTATGAGCCTTGGCATGTACGCTACGTAGGAGATATTGCTAAAAATATATATAAAGAAAAACTAACTTTAGAAGAATATATGAATCTGTGAAAATAGAATTGAAGAGTTAAACTGTATTCATTGTTTATGAATGCTACTTTTTCTATTAAAAAGCCTAATTTCTCAATGTTTTGTAGAGAAATTAGTTTTTTTCATTACTTTATTAGAGTTTTTTAGGCTTCGTTCGTTGGTATACTTCACACAATATTATAAAGGAAATAGAACTTACTGAAGATAACATATGAATGTTTTATAAATGTATCAAAAAAGTGAACAAAATCGTTATTTTGCACAACAAGGTAGCCAGCTTAATGAAATAACTGCTTGTAAAAAAAGAAGCCCTACAGGAAATATTACAGGGCTTCACCAAGTTGAGTTATGTCGTATTCAAAAGGGATTTTAACATGATATTTGTGTTGAATAAACTGGTAAATGTGTCCAAGTAATTTGGAGCTATTTTATAAAAAAAGAGAAGCGCTTAATCAGGACGCTCCTCTTAATGCCAATACACAATAACTATCCCATTATACTGTATAAGCGTAAAATATTTAACAATTACCTTCGTGGTAAATATTTCATTTTGCCTTAGTACCTTAAAATCACGAAAAAAGGTTCCGCTGTTTCCAACAGAACCTTTCCTAAAGTGGCAAAGAGTAACTCTTACCTTACTCTTTGTTCATATACTACAGGAGTGCTAATGAAAATCCAAGGCTCCTTATATTGAAAAATAAAGAAGAATCATTATAAAAAATTTTATCTTTTTTCATAAATAAAAGAGCAGCTAGCAAAAACTAACTGCTCAATACAAGGAGATACAGAGAAAACTAAATGGATTTTGGCATACAGCCTATCAACATTATGGACATAATATTGATTTTTATTCGAAGGAATTCATGTTTTACAAATCAGATTATGATAGTCGATATTCTCCATATTGACCAGAAAAGAACCAAGAATTCTAGTGAAATTCCAAGTGTTCTTTTCCTAGTTTTTTGAAATTCTTTTACTAAATAGCCAATAGCGCTAATTGCTAGAAGAATGAAAAGAATAAGTTCTAGTGTAACTGGCATTTGATCTACTCCTAATCAATTATTTTAATTTATTATATAATGATTATAAGATATTTTTTGTGGTTAGTGGTGAGAAATTTAACAAAACCATCTCTTTACAAAAAAAAGGTCCTGTTGTTTCCAACAGAACCTTTCCTAAAATGGCAAAGAGTAACTCTTACCTTACTCTTTGTTCATATACTACAGGAGTTTTAATGAAAATCCAAGGCTCCTTATATTGAGAAATAAAGAAGAATCATTCTAAAGAATCTTATCTTTGTTATAAATAAAAGAGCAGTTAGCAAAAACTAACTGCTCATCTCCAAGGGGGAACAAAGAGAAAAATCTAATGTCATCTATATTATTGACGGAATATTGAGTTTTACTCATAAAAAACTACGTTTAACTTAATGCATAACCCACAATCAAAGTTAGTGTTAAAAACACTGATAATAACAATGTTAGTAAGACTGTTGCTACACTCCTAAGCATCGCAATCCAATTATTCATCTTAGAAAATCCTATAATGCCAGCAAAAAAAGTTCCTATTGTTAAAACTAGTAATATAAATAAAGGGTGAATGTGTAATGAATCCGTGAAAAATTTGAATAATTCAAGTGGAATTTCAAAATATAAACGGAATAGTCCAACGCAAATCAAAGAGCATATAAAGGACCATAGATTGAGGTTATGCTTCATAGCTTTCTCCTATGTTTTCAAAATAGTTTTACTCAATATTAATGGGAAATAAAAGAAAAAGATAGAGGTTATAAATTAGAATCAATTTTTTAACAAAATAATCCTTTTAATAAAAAGCGAGGAATAACAATGGGACATGAATGCTTTTTTCTTTGTTATATAGAAATTATACATTAAACATATATTTATAAGCGCTGTTACGACAGGCTAAGGAATAGTAATAAAAAGATGAGGCCAATGAAACCGTATAAAAACCAAAAGAATCCTAAGATGGGGAATGTTTTATGAAAATTAAGCATGGTAAACCTCCTTGGGTATATAGAGGATTATAATATATCGTTGGTCTATTTAGAAGAAAAAACATAAATTAGTACACATTAAACGTGAATTTGAACAAAATGGACATTTTAAAGTAGCGAATGCGCTGCTTTTTTATTTTATCAAATAAATTGTTCTTGAGTAGAAATGAAAATAGGGGGTTGCCTTAAACATTTATTATTAATCAAGAATATGAGTATAGAAACAGGTCTAAATTCTGTAATGGTGGAGGGGATTGTTATGGACATAACTCAAAGTGTGGTAAGAATAGTGGTTAATGGGAAAGACCTTCCGTTCACTTCAGTTCAAACCTCTGCATGGAATCATGGACCTGTAAATGATTTAATCGTTTCGACGAATCAGAGAATGAATGAGCTTTATCAATTCATGTGGTCACAAGTACCAGTTACGATCTCGGTGTATTTTCTTCAAGGGGCGGACTTAATGAGATTCGCTAGGATCGCTGGAATTAATGAACGTGTAACGGGAGAATATATATATCATTTCATTTGGGGATAAGAAGAATTCAAAGTAGCTTAACAGCTGCTTTTTTATTTTGCATAGAAAAAGGAACCATAATAGGCTCCATAATTTGATTCAGAAGTTGTGTAGTTTTTCTTGATGATATCTTTTATGTTGATAATTAAGGATATAAGGAATCCAGCAGCTAGGATACCGTTTACCCAGTAATATGTATTCCCGGATGTAAATGTATTATAAAAGGAATCGATATTATAATACACTAAGCCTGCTGAAATGACGGTAGAGATTACTAACGTACCAAAACTTTTCATGACGCGGTCCTGTTATTCTGAAAATTTAGACTTTAGATACAGTTATACATTTAAATAAAAAGGTTTACAAAGGAATTACCATAAGGAGGAGTTATAACGATTTTCTTCCAATTGATGGTTTTTATTTTTGAAAAAATAACTATTTTATAAAAAAAAATTTTTTGACCCCCATAAAATTATTTGTTCCTTCGAATATATGTAAAGTAGAAGAAAATAAATGAAAGAAAAAGCTAAAATTACCAAAAATATAGCGAAGAGTTATTCAAAGATTGCGGCTAAAATAGAAAAGAGCAAGTGGTATTGCAAAAGAAAACAAGAAAGCAGTACAAAATACAGACTTCACTTTAGTACAAGTGGAAAAAATAGTCATATAAAAAATCGGCCTCGAAAAATATGAGTAATAGCAAGTAGACAAGCCCAAAGAAAAGTACTAAGAAAATGTGGTTAAATGGTCACTTGTTTAGTGGTCATTTTGCTATTTGAAGCAGAAGGAGGCTGGAAGATTACTAGTGTTGAGTTTAGTAATGAAGATCCTAAGAAAACCGAAAATAGAAGATATCGTATATAACATACAAAACAACGGAGGAGATAAGGAAGCATTTATCGTACAGTATCAGCCTTTTATTAGAAAATCCATATCGTCTGTCTGTCGCCGATATATTACAGAACAGGATGATGAATATAGTATTGGACTGTTTGCGTTTAACGAAGCAATTGAACAGTATTCATATAAAAGAGGGAAATCTTTTCTAGCGTTTGCTGATCTTCTTATAAAAAGAGATGTAATTGACTATATACGTAAGGAGTCTAAGCATAACTTTGTCTTTTTAAAAGAAGATGAGCAAGAGGAAATGTTAGAAATGCAAGTATCGCTTACGGAGTATATGAAAGAAATCGAAAATAGTAACCGTAAGGAGGAAATTCTTCATTTTCAAAGTGTGTTAGCTGAGTTTAAAATTACATTTTCAGAGCTTGCTAAAGAATCTCCTAAGCATCGTGATACGCGTGAGCACCTAATAGAAATTGTGAAGATTATTATAAAAGAAGAGGAAATGATGGAAGAGCTGTTCCGTAAGAAAAGATTACCCCTAAAACATATTGAACCACTTGTTAGGGTAAGTCGTAAAACGTTGGAACGACATAGAAAATACATTATTGCGATGAGTATTATTTTTGCAAACAACTATACATACATTCTTGATTATATAAGAGGGGAAAAGCATGATGAATAAAGGAATTGTGATGGATATAAAAAAGCATAACGTAGTTGTTTTGACTCCAAATGGAGAGTTTATTACATTTAAAAGAAAAGCGCACCCATACATGATAGGAGAGGAAATCTCGTTTAACAAACAAGAACAAAGAGCGTCGCGTTTTTCCATACCACCTTTCTTAAAGCCTACAACAGTAATTGTTGCTGGTTTTCTATGCGTATTGCTGTTTTTTTACAATCAACCAGAAGAAAAAGTGTTTGCTTATGTCTCAGTTGATATAAATCCAAGTTTAGAGGCGAGCGTAACGAAGGATCTTCGTGTTATAGATTTGCGGGCTCGTAATGATGATGGAAGGCGTATTTTACAAGAAATGAAAAGATGGGAAAATAAACATCTGCAAGACGTAATACGTACGATTATAAAGCAAAGTCAAGAGGATAAGTATTTAACGAATGATAAGCAAGTTATGCTAACAGCTGTTGCAAAGGACAAGTTGCTAGAACCACAGTTGCAAAAGGTTATGCAGGAATTAAAGAAAGAGTATGAGATAAAACATGTTACAGTCGAATATCAAAGCAGTACGATGCAAATGCGGGAGGATGCCGAGAAAGCAGGAGTTGGAACGGGCGTTTATATAAAACAAGAGAATGAGAAGAAAAAATCGCTTACTCCATCTGAAACGCCGTCTAATCAAGAACAACAAAAGTCGTCTTCTGATGCATCATCGGACGCATCTCCTGTAAAAGAAGAAAGTAACGAGAAGAAAGAGTATATAGAACAAAAGCAATCTAAGGAACAACAACCGAAGCAGATAAAAGGAAATAATAGGCACCAGCAAGAGAATAACGGAAGAGGCTCGCAAGGGAATAATGGGCACCAGCAAGAGAATAACGGAAGAGGTTCGCAAGGAAATAATGGGCACCAGCAAGAGAATAACGGAAGAGGTTCGCAAGGAAATAATGGGCATCAGCAAGAGAATAACGGAAGAGGTTCGCAAGGAAATAATGTGAATCAGCAAGGGAATAACGGAAGAGGATCACAAGGAAATAATGCGAAGCAGCAAGGGAATAACGGAAGAGGATCACAAGGAAATAATGCGAAGCAGCAAGAGAATAACGGGAGAGGCTCGCAAGGGAATAATGGAAATAAGCAAGAGAATAACGGAAGAGGGTCCCAAGGAAATAATGTGAATCAGCAAGAGAACAACGGAAGAGGTTCGCAAGGAAATAATGGACACCAGCAAGAGAACAACGGAAGAGGTTCGCAAGGAAATAATGGACACCAGCAAGAGAACAACGGAAGAGGTTCGCAAGGAAATAATGGACACCAGCAAGAGAACAACGGAAGAGGTTCCCAAGGGAATAATGGAAATCAGCAAGAGAAGAATGGCAGAGGGTCTCAGTAAGGAAGGCTCCTACCACATAATATTTAGTGAAAGAAAATCTATAGAATATTGAACGGAGGAGAGATTCCTTCCATCTGAAGATATTTTTTAACATTTTTTTAAAATGACGGACATAAAATCGTATATCCTTTCGAATTATATATATGGATATCATTAATGTTTATATAAAAGGGGAGAAAAAATATGAAAGAAATGTATGAAGAAATCACTGAAATATTGAAGGTATTAGCACATCCTGTCCGTTTATCATTAGTAAAAATAATGCTTGCAAAAGGTCCTATTAACGTAACGACAATGTATGAAATGTTACAAATGCCTCAAAGTACAATTAGTCAACATTTATCTAAACTAAAAGCTACGAAAGTCGTTACAGGTACTCGGAAAGGGTTAGAAATTTATTATGAGGTAACTGACAATCGCACAAAATCAATACTAGCATGTTTAGTTTAAATACTGATTGTCTAGACATTAAGAAGAGGATGCTAAAGTAAGTTTATGACTACAATTTTTAAGATTTTATACAAAAGTAATATGTATAAGTGTGTGTGATTTTCTTACTAACATAAGTTGTATGTAGACTGGTTATTAATTTGTTATACTTCTTAATTAGCTTATTTTATTTATTTAATAATATTGTATGATCTTCACCTTGTTAAATTTAATATTATTTTATTAAAAATTAGTAAGGTGAAGGATTATTTATGTACACATGAAATATTTTATAAAGAGTACGACTTTACTCCAAAGTTACATTTTTAGTTTTTTCATCTATAGATCTAATACTAAAGGGAAAATAACTGAAATATAAATGTAATTGAAAGGAGTGGAATAACAATGGAGGTAAGCCTTTTTTTAGGTTTTTTTTGGGGATGGGTAACGGTTATCATCACAGGAATACTTTTTGTGCGACCATCTGTACTACGTGAACTGAAAAAATTAGTGGTAGAAGACAGAGGATTTGGAATTATGTATGGCTTTCTATCAATTTTCCTAGGATTAGGTACTGTTATCCTGCATAATGTTTGGACACTTAATTGGCAGGGACTCATTACACTGATTGCATGGCTCGCACTATTAAAAGGGATTTATGTAATTGCATATCCTGAACCATCCAAGAAAACCGATTTCGAAGTAAGGGTACTATCTACTCGTATAGTGCTTGCTATCCTTGGTGCTTTATCTTTATGGATGCTTATAATACTTTATATGAAATAGAGACAAATATTTATGATCATGAGAGTATGTAGGTGGGGAGTTTTGGGTAGTCCTTTGGAACGGGATTTTATAGTTAACTGTAAATGTAGTGTTTCTTCCCCTGTAGATATGTTTTTATAAATAGTGAGATGGGCAAAACGAAGAGAGTCCTAAATAAATAGGATTCTCTTCGTTTTATAAAAGTGAATTTATCTTATATCACTAATACAATTGATAATCATTTTTCTGGACTATTCGCAATTATCTACCTTGTTATACTCAATGTCGGCTATGTGACCATCCGGTCGAATCAAAACGGTATCTATATTTTTTAACTTGGGATCTTGTATTTCTCCTACTATCACCTTTATGTGTGAATCAATATTTATTTTATTTATCTTATCTATATAAGAAGGGTGTATTAATAAGATAAATTTACCATCCTGCATTAATTCAAAGAGTCTATAACTTTTCTTATTTAGAGAAGAAATAGTGAGATTTGTACATCTTTTTCCTATCAATGGATGCCTTTCTGTATCGTGCATCGACGAATACATTATCCCTAAGCCACTTACATACCCCGAGATAAATCGTGATTTATCTCGGGGTATGTAAGTAGGTGCGAAAATAAATCCCTTAATTCCATTCCTGCGTTTGAAAAGTTTATCATTAATTGTTCTTGCGCTTGTACTTCCTTGAAAAATTGTTTTCCCACAACATGTCTTTCAATATGATAACTTTCTAATAGGCTTTCATATTTTTTTTGTTTTATTGCGAGTCCTAATTTCCAGCCTATATTAAAAGCATCTTGTAGACCTACATTTAAACCTTGTCCTCCAGCAGGGAAATGAATATGTGCTGCATCCCCTGCTAAGAATACACGCTTATGTTGATAAGTATTTGCTAGTTTGGTTGCATTACCAAAACGAGAAAGCCATATTGTGCTCTTAATTTGAAGATGTTCACCTGTAATACTATAAATACTATCTATAAACTCTTTTTCTGTAACAGCAACATGAACAGGTATTGTCTGATTTTTAGGATCAACAATTGCAAAACGAAATACATCAGGTTTAATAGGTACCATCATTAATATCCCATTTATATTAGAAGTAGATAAAAATGGAGTATCTGGTATATCTTCTAAAATAACATCACCTAATATAGCAGTAGTTGTTGTGTTTGTTCCATTAAACGGTATATTTGATAATTCACGAACTATACTTCTTGCTCCATCAGCTCCTATTACATATGGAACTTCTATTTTATATATTGTTTCTCTTTGTTCTATTTTTAGTTGTACGAATGTTTCATATTGTTTTAAGTCTTTCAGAGTATGCCCGCGTTTAATGATTACACCTAATTCTAATGCATGTTCTTCTAATATTTCTTCTGTAATAGATTGGGGAATAAAAAGTGTATATGGAAAATCAGTATTTAAATTTTTAAAGTTTAATCTTGTATCTAAGGCAGCAAAATGACTTGTATTTAATTTCTTTCCTCTAGCTAAAAATCTATCTGCAATACCTCTCATAGCCATCAATTCTAAGGAGCGGGGGTGTAGTGTGAGTGCTCTAGAATTTCGTACCCTGTCTAATCTTCTCTCTAAAACAACAACTTTTACGCCTTGGATAGCTAATTCACATGCTGCCATAAGTCCAACTGGACCACCACCAACTACCGCTACATCATAATAATTGTCCATATCATGCCCTCCATTTATTTAATTGTTTAAGAGCTAATGTGAAAAATTGTAAATAGATTTATAAATGCTATCTATTGTACATATATAAGTATACTTCATTTTAGTTTCCTTAGAAACTAAAATGAAGTTCCTAGGAGAAGTCTACATAGTAAGTGTGTAGTTAAAGCTATATAGCGTGTCTACAGCAGTAGCCATTGGGTAGCATTGATATGTAATGGCGTTTGCATTAAAAGCTGCAGCTTCTTCTGCTTGTGCTATTTTTGCTAAAAATGCTACTGTTGTAGTTCCATGTGGGAGTTGTAAAGGTCTTTCCGCTATTCGTAGTTTTAATGAAGTAGTAGTGGTTTTAACTCGACTTCAAATAATTCGCTTTCAATTTCATTAAGTGCATACATTGATACAGGATGTGGAGAGGTATTAGATAAGACTTGTGATGAAAGAAGTTCTCCTGATGATGAGTAAAATGTAACAAACACTTGTGAAAATGGAGGGACCATAATGATTACACGGCCAGTTTTTTGTAACGTATTAACCAACTCCAAAATAATATAGTTTTATAAAAATCAAAAAACAATAGATAAATATAAAGATATTATTATGGGTACTTTTCCGATAGTGAATTAAGAAAATTAATAAACTCTTTATTTTATTGTAAATAATGTAAGAGCACACAAATATGCGTGCTCTTAGAATAGAAAGGTAGTTTTCTATGAGTAGGGAGTCCCCATACAATAAAATATGCTTGTCCAATTTAAATGTGAGAAGTTTTTTAATAAAAACGCTATTTGGTAAGTCTATGTAAAAAAACGTCTTGTACAGGCACTCTTTGCAAAGTATTTTGTCTGCAGTCATAATTTTTAAAGTTGATGAGAGCTGTTATCCGACTAATAAAACTAGCCATTAAGCTCCCAAAAAAGAAACCCCATCGACCAGTTACTAGAGCGACAGTTAAGAAAAGAGTGGTATTAAAATAATCATTATTCAAGATGTTCCTTTATATGAAGTGAATTCCGAAAACAGGACACAATTGTAGTCCATCTATCACTTATGATTGCTGTTAATTATATGGAGCATGTAGAACTAGGATTGTAGAAAGTCCTGATATTTGTGCATATTCCACTTCAGATTATTATACCGGTAATTTATATTTGTTATTGCTATAA
Source organism: Bacillus sp. FSL M8-0063 (assembly GCF_038005545.1). Taxonomy (NCBI): domain Bacteria; kingdom Bacillati; phylum Bacillota; class Bacilli; order Caryophanales; family Bacillaceae; genus Bacillus; species Bacillus sp. FSL M8-0063. The sequence continues at coordinate 2,890,510 of NZ_JBBOTJ010000001.1, read as the reverse complement.
TTCGCAAAAGGATACATTCATAAGGGGATATTTTAAAGGATTAGCGGTGATCAATATATATATAGTGTTAAATGCAGTGATGATGTTTTACTATGACTATGAGATAACCCGTATTTTTCTAGTCATAATAAAACCACATCTCAAATTGTCGACTGTATGTCTAACAACTAGGATGCGGTTCAATTAATAAAAAGTGTCCGAGTTAAATATAAGGTAAAAAGTATAGGATACTTTTGTTATAAAGAGTATTTATAGATGAATGTTATTGTTTTTTACTTTTGAAAGATTTGAGGTTCTAAATTACGAGTTGTTGGAGTACCTCTAATATAAAATTTCAATAGAAATATTGAACTACTAATATGAATGTATCAGATTTAATAAAGATGGTAATGTTCTGTTAGTCATGTAATCTTTTCATTTGATGATCTTTTCCCCATTCACATAGTTCATCCATAATTTGCATTAAAGATTTCCCGTATTCGCTTATTGTGTACTCAACCTTTGGTGGTACTTCTTGATATACAGTACGATGGATAATCCCATCAGCTTCAAGTTGCCGAAGTTGTTGAGTCAGAACTTTTTGCGTAATGTTTGAGATTTCTCTTCGGATTTCATTTGTTCGCATTTTTCCATCCATCAAAACACATAAAATATGAACTTTCCATTTTCCGCCGATTACATCGAGTGTCGTTGCAATTGGGCAGTCTTCATTTTGATTCATATAACACCTCCACAGGTACTTTAAGGTTCCTATAGCACTTTAAAGTACGTACTTTTCAATTATATGTGACTCATTCATACTAATACGTAAAGGGTTGATTAATTTATAAAGGGGATGGAAGATGATGAAAACACTTGTAATTGTAGCACATCCTGATATTGAAAAATCAAAAATTAATAAAAGATGGATTGAAGAAATTGAGAAATATTCGGATGAAATTACGGTGCATGAATTGTATAAAGTGGCACCGAATTGGGAGTTTAATGTGGAAGAGGAACAAAAGTTGTTAGTAGAACACGACCGATATATATTTCAATTTCCACTCTACTGGTACAGCTCACCACCATTATTGAAAAAATGGTTTGACGATGTATTAACATATGGATTTGCGTACGGATCAAAAGGGGATAAAGTGAAGGGAAAAGAGTTTGGTGTAGCTATTTCTATAGGTGGATTAGAAAAAGACTATGAAAATAGCGGAATTACAATGGATGAGTTAACGAAACCATTTCAAGCTACTTGCTTATATACAGATATGAAATTTATACCTTCATTTTATTTATATGGTGCCGAATATAAATTAAGTGATGAAGAGATTGATAAAAGTGCACCGGAGTATGTGCGCTATGTGATGAATAAGGAGTATTCTAATATATAAGAGGCAATAGCCATTTACTTGTTAAGTAGATGGCTATTTTTAGTGAATTTATATTCACTAAGTGTAATCTTTAGTAAATTAATAGTTAATCTGGTAAAATAAAAAACCTAACATATATAAAGGGGAGTTTTACTTGAGAACGATGCAAAAATTATTACAAAAAAGAGCAATGCAATCACCAAATTTGGAAGCGCTTGTAGGCGGAGAGAAACGGTATTCGTTTCAGCAGTATAATGAACGAGTAAATCAGCTTGCACATTATTTGTTACATAATGGTGTGCAAAGAGGCGATCGTATAGGAATACTATGCAAAAATAATCACCTGTTTCCAAGCGTTATGATGGCAAGTTTAAAAATTGGAGCGGTATGTATTCCGCTAAATCATCAGCTTACTGTTTATGAACTAGAAACGATTGTAAAAGAAGCGAAATTAAAAGTGTTAGTTATTGATGAAGAATTTAGTGAAGTTTTATTAAAGATTGATGCTGTTAAAGAAATTCCTTATGTAATGAAAACGACAGAAGAAGGTTTTGGTTCGTTTGAATTAACATTACAAGAACAGCCAAGTACAGAGCCGAACGTAGAAGTTCATGAAGATGATGATGCGATTTACTTATTTACTTCAGGAACGACTGGACAGGCAAAAGCATGTGTAATTGGACATAAAAACTTACATCATTATTTTACTGAAATTGCGGGGCAAAGAGAATTTCCTGCAGGTGAACGCTTTTTATCCGTGCATCCATTATTTCATATGAGTGGCGTGCTTTCTATTTTAAATTGTATTTATCATGGTGTTACGATGATTTTCTTAGCTGATTCGAATCCTACTCTAATTTGGGATAAGATTGAAGAAGAGAAAATTACGACGATGCTTGCGTTCCCAGCTGTTTATAGCTACATGCTGGATGAGCTAAATAAAAAGGAACGAAACATTTCAACTTTTAAAGTAGCGCAAAGTGGTGGTACAAAAGTGCCAGAAACCCTCATTCAAAAATATATGGAAAAAGGAATATATATGGTGCAAGGATATGGGAGTACAGAAGGTTGGGTTGTAACTTCATGGCATCCAATGATGGGAAAAGAAAAGATGTCTTCTGTAGGGAAAACACTGAAACATGTAGAGCTGAAAATTGTTCATCCAGAAACAGGTGATGAACTAACAACAAATGAAATTGGAGAGATTCATGTAAGAAGTCCATACATGTTTAAAGGGTATTGGAATAATGAAAAGGCGACAAAGAAGGTAGTAAAAGATAGTTGGTTTAACATGGGCGATGCTGGCATGATAGATGATGACGGATTCCTGCATATTATGGGAAGATATAAAGACGTTATCATACGCGGTGGTGACAACGTATATCCAGATCAAGTAGAAGATGTTATTCATGAAATACATGGTGTTTTAGAAGTTGCAGTAGTTGGGGTTTCAGATGACTTTTGGGGAGAGATTCCGACAGCGTACATTGTAAAAGACATGCAAACGTCTTTAACGGAAGAAGAAATTATACAGCATTGTAAAGGAAAATTAGCAAGTTATAAAATACCCGAAGTTGTATTTATGGAAAAATTACCGAAAAATGCTTTAGGGAAAGTGTTGAAGAGGGAATTAAGGGAAGATGTACTTGTAAAATAAAAAGTTATTAGATGATGAGAAATCCAGTTATGCAGTGAGCATGACTGGATTTTTACTTGTAAAGAACATAATAATTTACTAGATTTTGTATTTCTTGTAAGATAATAAAGAATATTCAATCATTAATTAAAGGAAGAGATATAAATGAAGCTGCCGCTATTACAAGTAGAGACAGAGAGACTTATGATTCGTCAGTTCCAAAAAAATGATTATGAAAGTTGGTTAGATAGATTTCGAATGCGGTTACCAGCTCAGTATAAATACGATGATGGCTATCATGATATGTCGTCTTCAACAAAAGAATGGTTCACGGAATGGATAAGAGGTTTTGATGAAGCAGCGCATCGAGATGAGATGTATGTATTAGGTATTTTTCGTAAAGAAGATGGGGCTAATATTGGAAAGCTAGAGCTAATAAAAATTTTACGTATGGACTATCAATGGGCGATGATGGGCTATTCCATACATAATCAATACTGGAAAAATGGATATGGCATGGAAAGTGTGAAAGCTGCGTTATCGTTATTTTTTAATAGTCTTCATTTTCATAGAATTGAATTACATATACATGTTGATAATGAGCCATCCATTCGTCTTGCGGAACGAGCAGGTTTTTCTTTTGAATGCAAGAGAGAGGCGTTTTCTTTAGAGAATGGTAAGTGGATGGATTTTCTTATTTATTTTAAAAATAAGGAGATGGAAAAATGAGAGTTCTAATTACAGGTGGAAATCGTGGATTAGAGTTACAGTTAGTAAAAGTATTTCATGAACATGGGCATATCGTTTATCCGTTAGTTAGAACTGAGGTTGCGGTTACGCAATTGAAGCAAATGTTTAGTTGTAGATGTTTTCCTATAATGGCAGACTTATCGATTGATGAGAGTACGGAGCGAATTAAGAACCAGCTTAAGGAATATACGGAGCATATTGATCTAGTTATAAATAACGCTGGAATTACTGGAAAGGAGACTGAGATTTTACATACGAATTCAGAAGAGTTAACAGACTTATTTAATATTCATTGCTTAGGTGTAATTCGAGCTGTAAAAGGTACCTATGTGGCTTTAGCTAAATCGGATCATCCGAGAATAATAAATGTGTCCTCTCGATTAGGATCATTACATAAAATGGCGAACAAAGAATTTCCGCAAGGTCAGTTCTCATATTCCTATCGAATTGCTAAAGCTGCACAAAATATGTTAACACTCTGCTTACAACAAGAGTTTGAGAATAAAGGAATTCGTGTAACGGCAATTCATCCTGGGAAATTAAAGACTGACATTGGTGCCTTTGATGCGAATATGACTCCGGCTGAAGGAGCGCAAAATATATTTGATTGGGTAATCGATTCAAATGAGGATGTTTCAGGGAAGTTTATTGAGCCGGGTGTAGGGGAATTGAAGTGGTGAAGTACGATCTTACAGTTGTTCAAAGTTTATTTGGTCCTTCAAAAAAAGTATTAAATGGTTTACCAAATGCAGTAACGATTGAAGAGATAGAAGAAGATATTTTTTATAACGTACAAACTTATAAAGAGAAGATAAGTAGATTTGAAGAAATTTGTTTTAACTGGGAGTTAAAAAGAGCGAGTATTGTATTAAACAAAAGGTTTAGTAGTTATAACTCAAGTGCGAGGGTGTTACTTGATGCGGATTTTTCTTTACATGCAGCAAAGATAGAAGTGTGTAGAGGGTTAGACAATGTAGAGGCGCTTAACAAACGATTTACATACGGTTCAATAGAAGAGACGTTATCGGAAAAAGAATTTAAATACATTTGGGAGCAATGTATGGCGGATTCAGGAAATCAAACTTCAATTTTAAATATTGATGAGCATTTTTATTCAGTGCAAACGGAGATAGGTAAAGGTTGGGAAAAGTCATGCATTGTTTTTTATAATGAAAATGATCCAATTGGTTTGTCCATACCGCATATAGAGTCTGGAACGGAAAATGAAGGACGATTATTTTACTTTGGGGTAATGCCTCATTATCGTGGGAAAGGAATCTCTTCCCAACTGCATCTTCAATCGTTACATATGTTAAAGGAAATGGGTGCTACTTATTACATCGGAAGCACACATACTTCAAATGAAAAGATGCAGAAGATATTTTGGAGAAATAATTGTTCGGTGAAAACGGAGATAGAGCTTTATTATAAAATTTTTAAAGAAGGTTAGGAGAAAAGAAAATGAAGAACATAAACGTATTTCATTACGACGCATTTACGAATAGACCAAATATGGGTAATCCAGCAGGTGTTGTATTAGAGGCAGATGGATTAACGGAAGAGGAGATGCAGCATATTGCTGAAAAAGTTGGATTTAACGAAACGTCTTTCGTTCTTTCTTCAAAAGTAGCAGATATAAGAATGCGCTATTTTACACCTCGTTTTGAAATGGATGTATGTGGTCATGGGACAGTTGGGACAATATTTGCCTTGCGTGAAAGAGGTTTATTAGAAGAGAAAACAAATTTTACGATTGAAACGAAGGCAGGAATTTTACCAATACAAATAGATGTAAATGATAAGGGAGAAGCCTTTATTAAAATGAGGCAGGCAGCACCTCAGTTTAAAGATTTTGCAGGTTCAAAAGGTGAATTAGCTCATAGCATTGGTTTGGACGTAAAGGATTTAGATGTAAGTTTACCGATTGTATATGGAAGTACGGGGAACTGGACTGTAATTGTACCGGTGAAAAATCTAGATGTATGTGAGAAGATGAAGCCTAACAATGAAGTGTTTCCATCGGTATTAAAAGAAATACCTAACGTTTCTATTCATCCAGTTTGTTTAGAAACTTATGATGAGCAGGCACAAATGCATGGGCGCCATTTCTCATTGGCTTATGCGGGAACGATTGAAGATCCAGTGACAGGAACGGCTTCAGGTGTGATGGGAGCGTACTATGCGATGTATGTGGAGAAAGATTTTGACCATGAAATGGAGTTAATCGTTGAACAAGGACAGGAAATGAATAAAGATGGTCGTGTAACCGTATATGTAACGAAAGATGGAGAAAATAAGAGATTACAAATAGATATTGCTGGAACAGCGGTGTATGTGAATGAGTTTGAAGTTTCAATATAAAAGAAGAAAGCCCGGCATATAGCCAGGGCTTTACGTTATCTGTTCAACACTTCAATATACGAAGCATCTCCAGTCGTTCTTAAAGCAGAGCGGAAATTGTTGTTTTCTAATGTTTTAGCGACTTGTTGTAACTGCTGTGCATCATCATGATGGATAAGTAAGCTGTCAGCACCGCTTTCTTCTATATGAATGTGTTCGACATTTCCAATGGCATCATGTACTGCTTTTAAAAATTCAGGTTTCATATTGTCCTCCTAATAGGTATGTAACGTTGTTGTTAGTATTTCCTTATTTTTGAAATATAAAAGTAAATGATTTTTTGTTATATTAAGATTTTGGAAGGGGTTTCCTATCCGTTTGTCAAATAATAGTAAAGTTGTCTTTTGAATTGAGGGAATCCTCGGAATTAAATGGTGAGGGAATGGACATTTCAATAATTGCTGCACAACTAGTTAAGGAGAAAGTTATTTCACATGATCCAAATAGCGTAAAAGTGTTGAACGGAGGAACGACAAGTACTGTATATTTGTTGGACGAAAAATATGTAGTAAAGCTGAATGAAGCGGAAGTAATACGTGAAGAAGCTAATTTTCTTTCTTTTTATGAGGGGAATACTTTATTTTCAAAGCTTTTGTATAAGGAACCTTTACATACATATTTCGTGTATTCTTTCCTTGAAGGTAATACTTCGTGCGAACAAGGATATAAACGAAGTACGCTTCGTACACTTGTAAAAGAAGTTATCAATAAGTATAAAATGGTTCCAGAGGCAGAAGGCTGGGGATGGAAAGAGAGTCCGGTTCAAACTTGGAATGAATTTTTAACGACAAATGTGATGGAAGCTTATGAAAATGTAAGACGTTACATAAGTGAGGAAGATTATAGAATTGTTCTAAAACTAGCAAATAGGGGTGCCGGAGTAAATCAGCCCTTTTTATTACATGGTGATTTCGGATTTCATAATTTTATATTTCGAGAGAATAGGTTACATGGGGTAATTGATCCGTTACCTGTTTTAGGAGATCCTTTATATGATTTAATTTACGCGTTCTGTTCAACTCCAGAAGATATAACAAAAGAAACGATTGATTATGTGATGAAACAATGTGTATTTCATAAAACAGAACGAGATTTATACGAAGAAATAGTCATAGGATTATATTTGCGTATAGATACATGTGTAAGACACCACCCGAAAGATTTAGAAGATTATTTAGTAGCTTGGCGTTATTGGATGGGCGAAATTGAGCCGGCTTTATAGTACAAATAGTTTGGAGGAGATAGTGAAATGAACATAGCAGAAGCAAAACGAGATTTAGCACAAAGAACGAAAAAAGGATTTCCAGTTATAATAGCTGGTATTTTATTTTGGGTTATAGCGAGTATAACGGGTGTTTTTCTTTCAGAAAAGCAAGTTGTGTGGGTGTATTTAATTGGTATGGGTTGTGTGTTTCCTTGTGGCTTAATGATAGCTGCCATATTAAAAATTGACATGTTTGCGAAGGGGAATCCGCTAGGGACTTTAGCTGGATTAATTGGCGGGATAAATGTATTAAATATTCCGTTTGTGTTACTTGCCTATTTTCAATTTCCAGAGTGGTTACCTTTTGTAGTAGCGATGTTAATAGGTGTTCATTTTGTACCGTACGTATGGATTTATGAAAGTAAAAGTTATGGTTTACTGTCAGTAGGGACCGTATTCGTAACGTCAGTTTGCGGGATTCTTTTTGCTGACAATGGATTTACTGTAATTCCAGTGTCAGTTACAGTTGTCTACTTACTAACTCTAATAGGTTTAGTAATTGAAAATAAAAAAATAGATCATTATCAACAAAAATCAGCTTAATAAAAATATAGGGATAGGGGGAATTATTATGAAAAATTTCGTTTGTACAACGTGCGGCGTACAGTATGCAGCGGGTGTGGAAGAACCGGTAAGTTGTGTTATTTGTGATGAGGAGCGACAATATGTGAATCTGAAAGGGCAGTGTTGGACGACTTTAGAAAACTTGCGAACGATTGATACATATAAAAATGAAATGATAGAAGAAGAGCATAGACTTTATAGCATTACGACAAAACCGAAATTTGCGATCGGTCAAACAGCATTTGTCGTAAAAACGGATTCCTATCGTTTATTATGGGATTGCATTACTTATTTAGATGAAACGACAATTGAGAAGATAAAAGAGTGGGGCGGGTTAGATGCGATCGCACTATCTCATCCTCATTATTATTCAACGCAAGTAGAATGGGCAGAAACGTTTAATGTACCAATTTATATACATGAAGACGATAAAGAGTGGGTAGTACGCCCGAGTAGTCGTATTATTTACTGGTCTGGTGAGTCTTTACAATTAGCGGACGGAATTACTATTCATCGTCTCGGAGGACATTTTAGCGGCGGTTCTGTATTACATTGGGAAGAAGGAAATGATGGGAAAGGTATTTTATTAACAGGTGATATTATTCAAGTTGTAGCGGATCAGCAGTGGGTGAGTTTCATGTACAGCTATCCGAACTTAATTCCATTACCGGCGAGAAAAGTGGAAGAAATGGCGAATCGAGTGAAGCCATTACAATTTAATCGTTTATATAATGCTTTTCACGGAGTAGTGAAAGAAAATGCAAATGAGGCAGTGGAACGTTCTGCTGAAAGATATATTAAGGCGGTAGAAGGAAAGTTATTTCGTACGTAAAAGGAGAATTAGCTCTATGAAAACGTTAGTATGCTTCGGTGATAGTATTACAGCTGATGAAACGTTTTTTGATGGAACGCCGAGATTAACACCGCGTTTGCAAGAGATGTTTCCAAATTGGAAGGTGGTAAATGCGGGGGTTCCGGGTGATAATACGTTCGATGCGTTACATAGGGTTGAAGATGATGTACTATCACATAAACCAGATTTTGTCACAGTTTTTCTTGGTACGAATGATTCGGTATTATTTGATCCAGTACCATTACAAGTATACAAAGACAATCTAGAGAAGATTATAAGTATGATTTCACCAGAAAAAGTATTACTTATTAGTCCTGCGCCAGTTGATGAAGAACGCCAGCATAATAGAACCAATAAAGTACTTGGTCAGTATGCAGACGTAGTAGAGGAAGTGGCAAAGGAAACAGGAAGTTATTTTCTAAATTTATATGCTGAAATGATTCAAGAGCCTCATTATAAAAGATTTGTAGAAGATGATGAAAAAGACGGTTTACATTTTGGACGACAAGGTTATGAATATTTAGCGGAGTTAATTGGTAAAAAGTTAAAAGGGATTTTGTAAGAAGCAAAGTGTGCGCGCTTTGCTTTTTTGCTCGCGTATTTCCTCCTACAATGCTGCTGTGTTCAATGCAGTAGCGTTTAATATGCTAAATATATTTCATAGTAGCACATGTAAAAATGAAATGAATAAAGTGAAATATAAGTAGATCGCACCAATCGAGTTATTATGGGGAGCCTGACTTCGACCTAACTTTTTTGTTCTTGCCAAATTTTGAGGCGGTGCACTCAAATAGTGGGATAAAATGTACTTTAAAGAGGTGGTTAGCCGTAAAACTATGAGACATTCGTACAAAAGAAAATGATTTGGTCCGCTAATGGAATGCATCCAAGACTTAACAGTTGATTAATCAAACTGTAAAGTTTAAAATTACAGTATAGTTTTTAGAAGTGAGTTACCATCGTTTGTAAAAAACAGATAAATTAAATATTGTCGAATAAATAATATAACGTGTATTTCATTCTAAACTGTAATTTTTTTTAATACATTTCAATAATCTATATAATAATTTTAAAAAGTAAAGGAGTGTGTAAAATATGGTGATTTTATATACGACAGCAAGCTGTAGTTCATGCCGAAAAGCAAAAGCATGGCTTGAAGAACATCAAATTGATTATACCGAAAAAAATATCGTATCAAATTCGCTTACAGTTGATGAACTTAAATCCATTCTTCGTTTAACTGAAGATGGTGCTACTGAAATTATTTCAACTAGATCTAAAACTTTTCAGGAATTAAATATAAATATTGAGGCGCTTTCGCTTAATGAGTTTTATAAATTAATAATTGAGTATCCTCAAATGTTACGTCGTCCAATTATGCTGGACGAAAAAAGATTACAGGTTGGTTTTAACGAGGAAGAAATTCGCAAATTTTTACCGCGTAGCGTTCGAACATTTTTGAATATTGAATTGCAAAAAATGGCTAATTAATAAGTAATATTTTGAAAGGAGGAAACAGAAGTGATTGAAGTATGTGTTACAGTTAATTATAAAGATAGAAACTATCATACAAATGTTATTGTGAGTAAAGATACGATTTGGACAAAAATTAAACAATTGGCAGAAGAACAAGTTAAGAAACAGTGGACTGTTTAAATTTAGTTGCAACTTAAAAAGCTAAATGAAGTTAGGAGATATAGGGGAGTTCTGATAGAATATAAAGGGATTTAATTTTTCATGCTAAGCATGCTTCTTATATATTTTAACGTTTGACTAACCTATCTGTAATATTTATGGCTACAGTATGTTACTAAACGAGACATCATATTTTTTATCGTAGGAGGACAACAATGAACAGCGACTTTACTTTGGCCATTCACAGTTTAACTTATTTAGCTTTACAGCCAGATCGGATGTCAACAAGTAATGCTATTTCAGAAAGTGCAGGTGTTCATCCAGTACGCATTCGCAAAGTGCTAAGTTTGTTAAAAAAACATAAGTTTATACAATCAAAAGAGGGAACGGGTGGAGGATTTATTTTTGCCCGTGATTTAAGTGAAATTAATCTTTGGAATATGTATCAAATAACCTCTGAAGGTGCATTGCAACCGAAGTGTCCAGAATCAAATGATCAGTGTATTGTAGGTTCGAACATGCGGAAAGTTCTTTTTGCTATTTTCTTAGGTGCGGAAGAACATCTAGGTGAATATTTAAAGAATTATACAATGAAAGAAGTTGTTGACCTTATTAATCAAGAACGTTAAGCGGCTTAATTATTATGTAGCCGTGAGTTCTTAAAAAATAACTGTAATGAAAAATTTTACAGTTTAAGTTAGTTTTTATATATTGTTTATCGTTACAAAAAATATTTATAAGAAGGTGAAAAAGTATGATGTCAAATAATAATCATGTTTTAAAAGTGGGAGATTGGGTTCGTGGAATATCAAATGAGGGTGAATTCATAGTTGGTTACATTGTATCACTTGATGAAGTGGAAGATGTAGTTACAGTTAGCATTGTGAAACGTGACGATAAGTACACAATGAACGAAGCGATTTTACTCTTTAGTAAACACGTTAACAAACTCCCTGAATCAAAGATAATAAATAAGGAGCAAATCCTTTATCTTATAGACCTTGCATTATTAACAGGGGATGAAGAATGGTTTATTGAGCTTTCTGCAAAATTAAACTCGATAAAAGAGCTAGTTAATGAGGGATTTTAACGTATTATATTATTCGGTTGAATCGTGCAATAATCAATAATATTATCTAAAAGGAAATGAAATAAAACCAATTCATTACAAACATAGGAATATCCCTGAAGAAGAGTTGAAAAAACTACAATTAAGATGACATTGAAGTGATTTGTTTACCCGATCCTAATAATGATGTAAATAAGCTGTCCATATGGGCAGCTTATTTTTTCGTTTAGCTTAGGTTTTGCGAAATATTAGCGGTTCTCTCATTGCCATCAAGTTAAAATATGTATTTTCCTAAAAATGTATATGAATGCAATGCCTATAATATATATCCTGAAAATTGGTTTATACATTTAAAAAGATATTTCTTTTTCACCACGTTAATTATTTATTAGAATATCTTTTTTAGTTTGAAATAAAATTTTTCGATAAAGAAGAATATAAATATTTTTAAAATGAGTAGCTTAAATAAACAATATTTTACTGTATTTTATGCTGATTAATTCCGTTATAAGTGATAGGAACAAGGGTTGCATGCTAACTGTAAAGTATTATCCATGTAAAATTATATCCATTTAATATTTCAGAAAATATAAAAATATTAATTTTATAAATATACACGTTATAATGAGGGCGTCGAGAGAAATTTTATTATCTCTGGAGAAAATATAAAAAATGCGATTACTAGTAAGAAAGGTGTGTGGTTAGAGGCGAAATGTATGTAAAGTGCTTCAGTGGCTTGTGTAATCAATACCATAAATGCTGCCGAAGTTATGAAAGTGATGTATAGAATTGAGAAAGAAATGCCTCATAAATGAAGAGAGGCCGGTTTAACTAAAATTACTGTTACAAGTAATTCAGAGAAACCATTAAAGTAATACATTGTTATTAGAAATGTTGCAACGTATTTATGAAGTCTATTCAATATTGTTCTCTTAAGCGGTCTTTATATAAAGAGCGGATATTACGAGTAAACTTTTTTGTGAACGCTAACATTTATGTTAGGACGCTAACTAACGAATGTTTCAATTTGGATTCATTATGATGAAGGACATACAATGTGGGGCAACTTGTAAGGAATTCATTATCCAAAAAGGTAAATATTTGTTAGCTATAAAGAGAGACGCAGGAATAGATACAAGGGGGAGTTATTATATGAACGGGAATACTGCAAAGAAAATAGAAGTTCAAGCTGAAAATACCGCACTAAAAAATGAGCAATATGCAGATCCGAAAAAGTGGCATAAGCAGGATACTACATGGGCATTGAGTCTATTTGGAACTGCAATTGGAGCAGGGGTGCTCTTTTTACCGATTAATGCAGGTTCAGGTGGTTTATTATCATTACTACTAATTACATTGCTTGCATATCCAGTTATGTATTACTCACATAGGGCACTTGCTAAAATGATATACGCTTCTAATTCTGCTGATGAGGGGATCACAGGTACAATTAGAGAGTATTTCGGAAATAAAGCAAGTATCATTTTTAACATCGTATATTTCGGTTCAATTTATACAATCGTACTAATGTATTCGGTTGCGCTTACAAATACTGCAAGTAGTTTTATCGTGCATCAATTGCACATGCCAGAACCTCCAAGAGCTATTTTATCACTTGTATTAGTTCTTGGTCTTATCGCTATACTGAATTTTGGTCAAGATATTACTGTAAAAATCATGAGTATGCTAGTGTATCCTTTCATAGCTTCTCTACTGTTTATCGCAATATCTTTAATTCCACAGTGGAATACGTCAATGCTTAGCTTTTCAGCTGTTTCTACTGCTTCAACAGGAACAGGATATTTTGGAACGATATTGTTGATTCTACCAATTATCGTATTCTCATTTAATCATTCACCTATGATTTCATCATTTGTTGTGAAGCAGAGAGCTACGTATGGAATAGAAGCTACTGATGCTAAATGTGCGCAAATACAAAAAGTTTGTTATATTATGACATTCGCTGTAGTTATGTTCTTCGTTTGGAGTAGTACATTAAGCTTGACTCCAGAAGATTTAAAAATGGCAAAAGAGCAAAACTTATCAATCCTTTCATATCTTGCGAATGAGCTTAATTCACCTGTAATCACGATTGCAGCTCCAATTATTGCTTTTGTGGCTATTACAAAATCTTTCCTTGGCCATTATATTGGAGCATTTGAAGTAATGCGTGACATGATTATTAAGTTCGGTAAATCACGTGGAAAAGTAATTGAAGAAAAAACGATTAAGACAATCGTCCTTACTTTTGTTGTATTATCATGCTGGTTTGTTGCTTATACAAATCCAAGTATTCTTGGACTTATTGATTCTCTAAGTGGTCCATTAGTTGCTGCTATCTTATGTCTATTACCGATGTATGCAATCAATAAAGTACCAGTACTAGCTAAATACAAAGGGAAAATGAGTAACGTATTTGTTATTATTGTAGGTGTACTTACTGTTTTAGCAAGTATTAAATCATTATTCTAATTCACGATTGTTAGTTCTAATATAAAATAGAACAATTTTGGGACAGGCTTCTCCGTTTGGAGGGTCTGTCCTTTTTTAATGCGAAACAATTTTATCTGATTGATTTTATGTGATATTTCCGCATAATTGTAGCTAAGGGAGATGATTCTAGGTTGAGTAAGCTGAATATTAGCACAACAGTTTCGGGAGATATAATTGTTACCCGTCTTATCGGCAAGATTAAAACAGATGATGTTTATGAATGGTTTAATGGCTTCGAGCAGGTTTGTCAGCAATTCATTTCCGAGGGAAGAAAATACAAATTGCTGGTAGATAGAAAAGGATATACGCCAGATCATTTTTCTGTTCAAAAAGCATGGAAAGAGAAGTTTTTCAATGAAACGATTTTGAATCACAGTAAGGCAATTGCTTTTCTCCTTGAAGAAGGGGAGATACTGAATTATTTACAACAGTCCAATACAAAAGAATCTGTAAAATTTTCCGATGACTATGAACAAGCATTCCTTTGGTTGAATGAATATCCTATATAAAACTTTTAGTGAACCAGTTGCTTAAGCAACTGGTTTTTTTAGCTTGTAAGTAGTATCCAAAAGAAAACTTCTATACGAAATGTTTAGCGCTAGAGGACATACATTTTTAATGCGTTAAATATAATTCATAATAGCACTAAGAAGAAAAGAGTGCGCTTTACGGTATTAGTTATATGGAAAGGCCGTACGATAGAGTCACAGAAATTGAAAAATATCAATGTGGCATAAAGTGAGTAAGGGGGATAAAGATATGAGTACTTCAAATTTGAATGAAATAAGTAAGCAAATATTAATAGAAGAGGAAACACTTCAATTTTCCTCTTTTACAAATGAAGATGCACTGCAAATAGGTTTATTTATCGTTGAAACAGCGAAAAAGGAAGGGAAATTGATTGCTGTTGATATAGCGAAAAATGGTGTGCAACTATTTCATTTCAAGATGACAGGAACAACTGCGGAAAATATGCAATGGATTGAGCGTAAAAAACGGGTTGTTTCTTTGCATAATCATAGTTCGTATTATATGCAAATACAAAGTGAACTAACGGGCGTTCCATATAATGAAAAATATCTTTTAGATAGGTCGGATTATGCTGCGTTTGGTGGCTGCGTTCCTGTCCAAATAAAAGACGTAGGAGTTATTGGAATGATAACAGTTTCAGGATTACCACCAGAAGAAGATCATGAATTAGTTATAAGGGCAGTTAAAAACCATTTGAAGCAATAGTAAAAAGGAAAAAACCGAACAAGAATATGTTCGGTTTTTTCCTTTTTATTATTCATTTTATGTAATGAACATGTTTCTAATAAGATGTTGCGGAATAAAAAATCTTTAATTCGAGACACTTTTCTTGACGGTAATAATCTATGTAGTTAATATGATAGACATAAAATAACTTAATTACTTTTGATAATTAAGTTATTTTATGTAAGTTACAATGAGTAAGTAGGATGTGGGGAAAATGCTTTGAATTGCCACTATTAATATTGGGGACAATTAGAAAGCGACAAATATAAAAAATTAGAAGTTAAGAAGTAAGGTTGGATCAACAATAATAGTAGCTTCTGTACAATGCATTTTTACTAAGGTGACAATGACTATACATCACGAGGGGGACTGAAATTGGAATCAATGACCTTTGTTTTATTTGGAGCAACAGGGGATTTAGCGAAAAGGAAAATTTACCCTGCGCTATATAACTTATATAGAGATCAAAAGCTTCCGAAGCAAATATCCGTTATTGGGCTTGGAAGACGTGAAGTATCTCATGTAGATTTTCAAAAAAGAGTAAAAGAATCAATAGAAACTTTTTCTCGTCGCAAAGATGAAGGTACTCCGAAAATAGAAGATTTTTTAGAGTATTTTCGTTATTGTCCGTTAGATGTGAATAAGCCAGAAGATTATAAAAGGTTATTGCAAGTAGTTCGTGAAAGGGAAGAAGAACAAAATATACAAGGGAATAGAATGTTCTACCTTTCAGTTACTCCTGACTTCTTTGAGACCATTGCTTTAAATATTAAAGAAAGTGGACTTGATAAAACGGCTGGATGGAAGCGCCTAATGATTGAGAAACCATTTGGTCATGATCTTACATCTGCCCGAGAGCTGAATGATAGGCTTAGTCGAACGTTTGAAGAAGACGAAATATACCGTATTGATCATTATTTAGGTAAGCCGATGGTTCAAAATATTGAAGCACTTGAATTTGCAAATCCTGTTCTTCAATCGATTTGGAATAAAGAACATATTGCGAATGTACAAATAACAGCTAGTGAAACGGTTGGGGTGGAAGAAAGGGCAGCATATTATGATCATGCAGGAGCCATTCGCGATATGGTTCAAAATCATATGTTGCAAATATTAATGATGACTGCTATGAATCTGCCGGAAAAGATAAATGCATGTGAAATTCGTGAGGAAAAACGAAAGGTAATGGAAACTCTTCGTAAAGTGAAAAAAGAAGACGTTCAGAACCATATCATTCGCGGACAATATGCTTCAGGGGAGATAAAAGGCCAAGAAGTTGTAGCGTATAGAGATGAGCCAGGAGTAAATCCTTCTTCTCAAACAGATACATATGTTGCGGCTCGCTTATGGATTGATAACCCATTTTGGACTGATGTTCCTTTTTATATACGAACAGGAAAAAGAATGAAAGAAAAGTCTACTCGTATTGTAATTGAATTTAAAAATACGTTAAAACAGCAATATCAAGAAAGTAATCCAAATGCGGAGCCTAATTTGTTAATCATTGAAATTAGCCCAAATGAAAATGTTTCGCTCCAATTAAATAGTAAAAATCCATTGAACAATGGAGAGCTTGAACCGATTCGTATTCATTTTACTTGTGAGCAAACAGGAGTGGGAATACCGGAAGCTTATGAAAGACTCATTTATGATGCTATATGTGGAGATTCTACATTCTTTGCACACTGGAGAGAAGTTGAATTGTCATGGGAATGGGTGCAGCCAATACTTGAAGCGTTCGAAGAAAACTTGTTACCCCTTCATGAATATAAATCAGGTTCGTACGGTCCAGATGCTGCCCATGCTCTATTACAAGAAAGTGAATTTAAATGGTGGTTAGATGAGGGATTGAAAAAATAAGTACATTCTTATAAGTAAAGCAATATGAAAAAAGATATTCATCATTTTATTAACATGTATTTATGATGAAAGGTAATTCAAGGAGGAATTATATTATGAGAGTAGGATTAATTGGTTTAGGTAAAATGGGATTAAATTTAGGGAAGAATTTAATGGATCATAAACATGAAGTAGCTGCATTTGATTTAAATACGAGTGCAGTGGAAGAAATGAAAGAGTATGGTGCTACAGGTGTATCTAGTTTAAACGAACTAGTTCAATCGTTGGAATCACCAAGAATTCTTTGGGTAATGGTTCCGCACGCTGTTGTTGATTCTGTTATTAATGAGGTTACACCGCTGTTATCAAAAGGAGATATTTTAATTGAAGCAGGGAATTCACATTATAAAGAATCTATTCGCCGATATGAGCAATTAAAGAAAGATGGTATTCACTTTATGGATGCAGGAACTTCTGGCGGAATGGAAGGTGCTCGTAATGGTGCGTGTTACATGATCGGAGGAGATCAAGAAGCTTGGGACATCGTTGAACCTATTTTCCGAGATACAGCTGTAGAAAATGGATTCTTATATGCAGGGAAAGCTGGTAGCGGTCACTTCTTAAAAATGATTCATAACGGAATTGAATACGGAATGATGGCTGCTATTGGTGAAGGATTTGAGGTTTTAGAGAAGAGTGAATTTGATTACGATTATGAAAAAGTATCAAGAGTATGGAACAACGGTTCAGTTATTCGTTCATGGTTAATGGAATTGACTGAAAATGCATTTTCTAAAGATGCAAAACTGGATGAAATTAAGGGCGTTATGCATTCTTCTGGTGAAGGGAAATGGACAGTAGAAACAGCATTAGACCTTCAAACAGCAACTCCTGTTATCGCAATGTCTCTATTAATGCGCTACCGCTCATTAGATAATGATACATTTACAGGGAAAGTTGTAGCAGCACTGCGCAATGAATTTGGCGGACATGCAGTAGAAAAGAAATAAACATTTTAAAAGTATAACTCGTTAACGTTTAAAAAATGGAGGGAATAAATTATGAAGTTTTTTATTGATACTGCAAATCTTGAGGACATAAAAAAGGCATATAAACTAGGTGTTTTAGCTGGCGTTACAACGAATCCTTCTTTAGTAGCGAAAGAGGGCATTAAGTTTGAAGACCGTATTGCAGAAATTTGTCAGGCAGTGCCTAACGTTGAATCTGTTTCGGCAGAAGTAACGCCAGATGCTGTTACAGCCGAAGAGATGATTGCTCAAGCAGAAGAACTGATTAAAATTAACGGTGGCGATGAAAAAGTTACAATAAAACTGCCGATGACACTAGCAGGATTAGAAGCTTGTCGTTACCTTACTGAAAAAGGTGTGAAAACGAACGTTACACTTATTTTCACTGTGAACCAAGCTCTTTTAGCTGCTCGAGCAGGTGCAACGTACGTTTCTCCATTTTTAGGTCGCTTAGATGATATTTCTGAAGATGGCGTACTATTAGTTGCTAAAATCGCTGAATTATTCGATATTCATCTATTAGATACACAAATTATTGCGGCTTCTGTTAGACACCCAGACCATGTAACTCGTGTAGCGATGGCAGGTGCTCACATTGCAACAATTCCTTATAAAGTCATTGAACAACTTGCTATGCATCCGCTAACAGATCAAGGTATTGAAAAGTTTGCTGCGGATTGGGCGAAAGCGCCTAAGTTATAAGGGAGTAAAGTTTTCACAAATTGCTTTTTCACGAGAGGACCAATCTTTATGTAACTTCATCCTGTAAAATAAATCCTGAGTTTGGTACCTTATTACGTGAAAGCAGCGATATAAAAAGACACCATGCATTTTCAAAACAGCACAATGGTTATAAAAAGGATCCCCTTATGGAGAGTGAAGTTTATGAAAACGTAGCTCTCATAAGGGAGCGTCTTTTTGTATACATCATGGTGCTCTTTTGTTATAGGAATAATTTGAAAGGGGTTACATAGTGAGCTCGAAATATATGATTGGTGTAGATATTGGGACAACTAGTACAAAATCAGTTTTGTTTTCGGTGGAGGGATCAGTTATTACAAGTCATGGAATTGAATACCCTTTATATTCTCCCGCACCAGAAACAGCAGAACAAGATCCAGAAGAGATTTTTCAAGCGGTCATACATACGATTAAAGAAACTATACAATCGAGTAATGTGCAGCCAGTTGATATTCTTTGTGTTTCTTTTAGTTCGGCAATGCATAGTGTCATTGCTGTAGACGAAGCAGGGAAGCCGTTAACGAGATGTATTACTTGGGCAGATAATAGAAGTGCAAGCTGGGCAGAAAAAATAAAAAATGATATGAATGGTCATGAAATTTACCTTCGTACTGGAACACCAATCCATCCTATGTCACCACTTTCAAAATTAGTTTGGTTTAAAAATGAACATGCTGAGTTATTTGCAAAAAGCTATAAATTCATCTCAATTAAAGAGTATGTTTTCTATAAGTTATTTAATGAATATGTAATTGATTATTCTATAGCATCAGCAACAGGGATGTTCAATTTGAAATCTTTAAAATGGGATGAAGAAGCTCTTCGTGTTGCAGGAATTTCGGAGGGAAAGCTTTCTAAACTCGTTCCAACGACGCACAGCTTAATAGGATTAGATGAAGAATTTGCAAGAGAGATGAATATACTTGTTACTACTCCTTTTATAGTCGGTGCGAGTGATGGGGTACTATCGAATTTAGGTGTAAATGCAATAGAACCTGGAGTAGTTGCTATTACAATTGGTACGAGCGGTGCGGTGCGAGTTGTAACAAATCAGCCTGTAACGGATCCGAAAGGTAGGACTTTTTGTTATGCGTTAACTGAGGACCTTTGGGTAATTGGTGGACCGGTTAATAACGGTGGTATGATTTTTAGGTGGGTTCGTGACCAATTATGTGCGTTAGAAGTTGAACATGGGAAGCGCTTAGGAAAAGATCCTTATGAATTGCTTACTGAAATAGCAGCGAAAGTGAATCCTGGATCGGATGGTTTATTATTTCATCCGTATTTAGCAGGAGAAAGAGCTCCTTTATGGAATGCGAATGCGCGTGGATCTTTCTTTGGGCTTGGGCTACATCATAAGAAAGAGCATCTTATCCGTGCTGTTTTAGAGGGAATCATTTATAACTTGTATACAGTTCTTCTTGCTTTAAAAGAGCTAATTGGTGAACCGAAAAAAATTCAAGCGACAGGTGGCTTTGCCAGATCGGAACTTTGGAGACAGATGATGGCGGATATTTTTCATCAAGACGTATATGTTCCTGAAAGTTTCGAAAGCTCTTGCTTAGGAGCGGCAATCCTCGGGTTATATAGCTTAGGTGAAATAGATACATTACATGTAGTTTCTCATATGGTAGGTGCCAATTTTTATCATGAGCCAAACATGGAAAGTGTGGAGAAATATAAAGAATTAATACCGATCTATATTCGTCTGGCCCGTCATCTGGAAGAAGAATATGAGAGTATAGCGGCTTTTCAGAAAAAGTGGGTTTAGAGGCTATTTGGCAGGGAAATATGGTAACTTATAAAGAGGTACTCAAGTTTTTTTAGATGTTCTTTCAAAAAATAGTTTAAGGTTGTTCTGTAAAAAATATGAGGGACAAAAACTATAGGGAGAGGGTTATGAAAATGAAGGATAACAAAGAGTTTATTGGATATGTTGGAACGTACACGAAAGAAAATAGTGAAGGAATATATAAGTTTACTTTAGACACGGAAGCAAAAAAAATTAGTAATGTAACACTTGCGGCCAAGCTGGATAACCCTACATATGTAACGATTAGCAAAAATAATCAATATCTCTATTCTGTTGTTAAGGAAGGCGAATCTGGTGGTGTAGCTGCCTATTCGATTCATAGTCATACTGGAGAGCTAACAGAACAAAACAGACAAGTAGTAGAAGGGGCTTCTCCTTGTCATATTAGTGTGGATAGTGAAAATGGTACGGTAGTTACAGCGAATTACCATAAAGGAACGATAGAGTCTTTCGTAGTAAATGAAGAAGCTGGAACTGTAAATGCGGCCACATCTATTATTACACATGAAGGTTCAGGTCCGAATAAAGAAAGACAAGAAAAACCACATGCACATTACGCCGGATATACTCCTGATGAAAAATATGTGATAGGTGTTGATTTAGGAATTGATAAAATACTTACGTATGAAATAAAAGATAGTAAGTTAAAAGAAGCGAATAGCTTGTCTGTGAACCCAGGAAGTGGTCCTAGACATATTGCTTTTCACCCGAACGGAAAATACGCTTATGTGATGACTGAACTGAGTTCGGAAGTTATTGCATTATCATATAATCCGGAAGAAGGGTCCTTTACAGAGTTGCAGTATATTTCTACCGTTCCAAAAAAATTTGATGACAATAGTCAAGGAAGTGCGATTCATATTTCTTCTGACGGCCACTTTGTATATGCAGGTAATCGCGGTCATAATAGTATCGCTGTTTTCAGTGTGGATCAAAATTCAGGTCAGCTTACATTTGTTGCACATACATCTACAGAAGGAAATTGGCCGAGGGACTTTGTATTAGATCCGACTGAAAAGTTTCTTATTGCGACAAATGAAAAGTCACATAACCTTGTGCTATTTTCAAGAAATGAAACGACAGGGAAGTTAACACTGCTACAATCTGATGTTGTTGTACCAGAGCCTGTTTGTGTGAAGTTTTTAAACGTTTAATTTGTGATTGGTAGAATTTCTATATATCCCAAAAACAATAAAAAAGCAAAGCGATATCGCTTTGCTTTTTTCTATTTCTTCTTCGGTCTACGTACTAATTCGCCGCCACAGTTTGGGCAAACATTTTGTCTTTCTTCTGTACATGGTGCACAAAATGTACATTCATACACGCAAATGTATGCTTCGGAATTTGATTCGAGAGATTGGTCGCAAATTTGACAGTTTGTTTTCATTTCGAGTGCCATAGTAAGTCTCCTTTTAGTTTGAATATTTATAATTTAATTATAATTCATTAGATAGAAACTGTCTTTTTCAATTGAAAGGAAATCAAATGATAAAGTTATGATTTGAAATGAAAGAGTCTATTTTATTTTAAAATTGATTATTTAGTGCAGTTGGAATATTATGAAATAGTCAAAAGACAACAGGGGGTATATATTTTGACTAATCATAACGATCATTTAAAAGCAAACTGTGAAAAATGCTTCGGTCTATGTTGTGTAGCGTTACCGTTCGCAGCATCGGTAGATTTTGCGGTGAATAAAGATGGCGGGAAGCCATGTTCTAACTTACAATCAGATTTTAAATGTAGCATACATAAAAATCTTAGAGGAAAAGGTTATAAAGGTTGTACAGTATTTGAGTGTTTCGGTGCTGGGCAGAAGATTTCGCAAGTTACATTTAACGGGATTGATTGGCGGAAAGATGCAAAGCATGCGAGAAAAATGTATGATGCTTTTCCGATTATGCATCAGCTTCATGAAATACTGTGGTATTTGAATGAGGCTATTCTTTTGACGGCGACACAACCGATTCATAAAGAACTAAGTAAAGCAATTGAAGAGACGGACCGCCTTTCAAATTTAAATGCGGACGAGTTAATGAAAGTAAATATTCCATTACATCGTGCAGAAGTAAATGTATTACTTTTAGAAACGAGTGAGCTAGTTTGGAAGGAAATGAATGCCGCGCGTAAGAAACGAATGAGTCACCGCGGAGCAGATCTTATGGGAGCAAATTTGAAGAAGAAAGATTTGCAAGGAGCGAATTTAAGAGGAGCGTATTTAATTGCGGCTAACTTAAATGGAGCAAACTTAAGAGGAGCAGATCTTATCGGAGCAGATTTACGAGATGCAGATATTCGTGGGGCTGATTTTACAAATAGTATTTTTCTGACGCAAGTTCAAATTAATGCAGCGAAAGGGGACAAACATACGAAATTGCCGAAAATATTGTCCCGTCCATCGCATTGGAGTGCGTAAAGAGTATGGAACAGGCAGAGATTAAGAATCTCTGCCTGTTTTTTCATTTCTTTTCAAAAGTAGTAATGAAAACACTACATATAATAAGAATACCACCAATAAAAAAGTTGCTACTCAATGTTTCATTTAATAGTAACCAACCAAGCAACGATCCAACGATAGGTTGGAAGAAGAAAAATAATGATCCGATGCTCGCGTCCATTAATTCTAATCCTTTATTCCAAAGGAAAAAGGCACCTGCTGTTGAGACGATTCCTAAATAAAGTACGCCTAATAATACATACATGTTCGTATGTTCAATAGAACTTGATTGTAGTTCCCATATCATAAAAGGTGTAATAAAAAAGAGTGAAAAGAATATGGCATATGTTGTAATCACTAAAGATGAAAATCGAGCTGAAGCGATTTTTACGTAAATGGATAGTAAAGCCCACGTAATAGCGGCCCCGACTAATATGATTGTACCGATAAAATAGGAACCAATTTCAATATCCCATCCAATGACGATAATGACACCGATTGTCGCTATGATAGTAGACAGCAGTCTACGAGCGGTTAGCTTTTCTTTTAAAATGATTGCTGCAAATATAACCATAAATGCAGGGGTGGCTGATGTTACTAACGAGCCTGTATGAGCGTCAGATAATTTTGTTCCGATAAATTGACATGTGATCGAAATGAAGTATCCGATAAATCCAATCCAAGCGAATAATAGCCAATCTTTTTTGCGTATGGTTATTTTTTTCTTTTTCTCAGCTATTTTCAAAATTGCATATAAAACAACAAAAGCAATGATAAAGCGTAGCCAAACGAGTGTCAGTGGTGGGATAAAGTCGAGTACGTATTTGCTAACAACATACATACCGCCCCATATACTAGCTGCTAGTGATAAACATATAGCTCCTAAAATTGTTTGTTTCATGTAAAGTACCTCCGTCTATTTTTAGGGTATTATGAGTTCCCTAAGACGAGGCATAGTGTTTTGTGTTATATGAATGCCCGCCTTAGTTTATAGACGGCCTACAGGTTGATCGTTTTCGAATGAAGTGTTGTAGTACATGAATGCATTCCTCCTTCATAATTTTATAATGATATTATAACTTAATTTTCAGTTTATTGGGATGTTTCTTTAGAAAATGGAAATGGTGGTTGTCTAAGAAAGCATAGTATATGGTAGAAAAACATATTTTTGAAATAAAAGAAACCAATTACATTACTGATAAGTATAGTAAGAGTAGGATGAAAAAGTAGATTAATAGAGAAAGAGGAGGAGATTGTTATAACTACAACCGTTATTTCTCATTTTTATAATGAAGAATATTTATTGCCGTGGTGGCTTATGCATCATACGAAACTTTTTGATCATGGCATTTTAATTAATAAAGGTTCTACAGATCGTTCAGTGAAAATTTGTAAAAAATTCGCGCCGCATTGGGAAGTGCGAGATTCTTTAAATCCAGAATTTGATGCACTAGCGACAGATGATGAAGTGATGATGGTAGAACGAGAAGTAAAGGGATGGAAAATGATTTTAAATACGACTGAGTTCCTTTGTGTGCAAGATAAAAATCAATTTTGGAAATCACTAAATGAATTGGGAGGGAGGATGTATTGGTTGGAAGGGCTTATTATGGTCGATGATCTTAACTATAATTATCCAGACCTTAACTTTGGAATACCTTTAATGAAACAGCGATTTCACGGTTATTTACCAGAAGATTGGCGGTTATGGAGAAGAGGTAGATTTATTCATAATCATGAACACGGAAGTTATACGGTTGGAAGACATTTATCTGCACATGAATCTATGGTTTATCCGCCACTTGCGTGTATTGCATGGTTTGGTTTCAGCCCTTGGAACGATGCGATGAGAAAGAGGAAATTACAAATTGGTCCTACTCTTTCTGAAGCTAGTAAGCAAGGTGGAATGGGCACGCATCATATTATTACACCTGAAAAATTAGAAGAATGGTATAAGGATTTAGCAAGTGGGGCGAAGGATTTACGTTTTAGTAATGCGTATCGTTATGCTTTTTTATAAATGATTCCCACCATAAAATTGTTTCTTCGATTCCAGTATTTAGATCGTATGTTGGTTTCCAGTTTACTTCAGTTTTTAAACGTTCCACATTAACGCCGACGAATAAAGGCTCATCTGTAGAGAATGGGATCGCACCTAGTTTCATTAAATGTTCTTTTCCAATCTTTTTAGCAATGATAGAAGCTAATTCTTTAATTTGTACAGATTGACCAGAAGCGATATTGATTGTGCCTGTAACGTCGTGTTCTAATACTGTTACGAGAGCATGAGCGACGTCGCTCACATGGAGGAAATCTCTTGATTGTTTTCCATGTGTACATAGTGCTTCCTCATTTTGTAATAAGGAAGTGATAATGTTAGAAACGAGCCGATTCCCTTGTTCGTGAGGGCCATACATATGAAAAATGCGGCCCCAACACATGCTGAGGTCGTTTTGTTCAGCGTACGTTTGTAGCCAGGAGTGTAGCGTATTTTTACATACTGCATACGGGGTTTTATAGGAAAGAAGTGGTGAGTCTTCAAATAGTACACCATTAAACCATTCATATTCTGCGCCAGTACCTGCAACAACGACGCGCTTTCCGCCGCATGTTGTGAAGTGTTGAATCAATGAGATGCTGGATGTAAGCCAATAGTAATTATTAATAGATACATAACACGCTGGCGGTACGGCTTCCCAAGCTAAATGAATGAGATGACTAGGCTTCATGTCGTAAATGAGTTTTTTTACTTCTTCATCGCAAAGTAAGTTTACTTTATGCCAGTGGCAAGAGATGTGAGAAGGTTTATTTGTATGATAAGTGGCGTGCACTTCATAGCTCTTTTGTATAAGAGAATTTACAACATATTTACCAATCCATCCACTACCGCCTGTTACAAGAATTTTTTTCATGGCTCAATTACCTCAATTTCTGGTATCGTTACTAAAAATTTGCCGCCCCATTCACGAATGAAAGAGCATTCTTTCATAATTTCGTCTTTTAAATTCCAAGGAAGTATGAGAATGTAATCAGGTTTTGTACGTTGTATTTCTTCTGGAGATTTTATTGGAATACGGGTTCCTGGTAGAAGGAAATTTTGTTTGTGAGGGTTTTTATCTACGGTATAAGCTAGAAATTCTTTTCCTATCCCGCAATAGTTTAAAAGGGTGTTTCCTTTAGCTGGAGCACCGTAACCGATAATTTGTTTGTTTGAAGCTTTTGCTTCGATAAAAAACTTTAAAATATTTATTTTCAATTGTTCAATGTGTTTAGAAAAAAGGAGATAGCAATCTAATGTATCTAGCCCGTGATCTACTTCTTTTTGGATTATATTTGTAACACTGGAGTGGATAGTGGATGAATCACTGTGATGGTTTATAAAAACACGCAAGGAACCACCGTGCGTTGAAAGTTCTTCTACATCGACAATTTGTAAATGATGATGAGCTAAAACTTTTTGAAGACTTATAAGTGAGAAGTAGGAGAAGTGCTCATGGTATATAGTATCAAACTGTTTAAAGGATATAAGGTTTAATAAGTGCGGGAATTCAATTGTTATTGTACCGTCTTGTTTTAATAATGTTTTTAAACCGGCAACAAAATCATGCAAGTTCGGTACGTGTGCTAATACGTTATTTGCGACGATTAAATCTGCTTGCGGTAATTTTTTTGCTAAGTCATTGCTGAAAAAATTCACTTCAGTAGGAATTCCTTTTTGAATAGCGATTTCTGCTACATTTTTTGCTGGTTCAATTCCTAACGTTTCGATATGTTCTTTTTGAAAGTATTGTAATAAGTACCCGTCGTTACTCGCGATTTCAATCACTTTCGAATGATTTGTTAAGTTGAAACGCTTAACCGCCATTTCTACATATTGTTTAGCGTGTAGTAGCCAACTGGAGGAGTAAGAGCTGAAGTATAAATAGTCATGAAAAATGTTGTGCGGAGATTCAAATTCATCTAATTGTACAAGTAAACAAGAGTGACAAACAAATGTGTGGAGCGGATAAAATGGTTCCATTTTATATGAGTGTTCAGGAGCTACAAATGAGTTAGCGAGAGGGGAAACACCTAAATCTAAAAAAGTATTTGTGAGTAATGAGTGGCAAAAACGGCATTTTTTCTGTTCCATTTTATAGCCCCCTTATAAATTTTTGAATGCATCGATTTGTTGGCGCGTGAAAGATTCCATATTTTCACCAGATGCATATTTTTTGTACCAATCAACAGTCCAAGTGATAGAATGATCTGTTGATAACTTAGGAGTCCAACCGAGTTTATTTACTGCTTTTGTACTATCAAGTGTTAAAATTGGCGATTCATAAGGGTTATTTGTATGAGGAGAAAGGACTGTTAATGGTTGATTCCATAATTTCATTATAGATTGAATGACATCATAAACTGTTCTGTTAGGTTCATTTATCGGGCCGAAATTCCACGCTGTTGCATATTCTGCGTCTTGCCAAAGATTTTCAGCTAAAAGAATATAGCCGTGTAAAGGATCTAATACGTGTTGCCACGGGCGAATAGCGTGTTTGTTTCTAATATTTAACGTAGTATCTTGTAAATATGCACGAATGACATCTGGGAATAGTCGGTCATTTGCCCAATCACCACCACCGATGACGTTACCTGCTCTGACTGAGGCGAGTCTCAGAGTGTTAGTGTGGAAGAATGATTTTTGATATGACGTTGCAACTAGTTCAGCGCAAGCTTTACTAGCGCTATAAGGATCGAAACCTCCTAATCGGTCACTTTCCAAGAATGCTCGGTTACCGCTCCCGTCATTTTCATAACATTTATCACTTGTAACATTAATGATACTACGTATACTTTCTATATGTTTTGCTGCTTCTAATACGTGAACAGTACCTAAAACATTCGTTTTAAATGTTTCGATAGGATTTTTGTATGAAATGGTGACAATTGGCTGGGCTGCTAAATGAAATAGTATGTCAGGGTTATGTTGTTTTAGGGCATGGAATAAAGAATCGTAATCTGTAATGTCGCCATTCATTGATGTGCACTCATTTGCTACGTTACCTTGTTCAAAAAGGTTAGGGATGGATGGGGGATGAGAAGAATAGCCAACTACTTCTGCGCCTAAAGAAGTTAAAAAAAGGGTGAGCCATGAGCCTTTAAAGCCAGTATGTCCCGTGATAAATACTTTTTTCTTATTCCAAAAAGATGATGAAGCCATATTACCAAACCTTCCACGGAGCGTTATTACTTTCCCATAGCTCGACTAATTTATTTTTATCGCGCAATGTATCCATCGGATGCCAAAAGCCAGTATGTTGATATGCGGCTAGTTCATTTTTGTTTACTAACTGAACTAATGTGTCTGTTTCAAAAACAGACTTATCGCCTCTAATATAATTGAGAACATCAGGATTTAAAACGAAAAATCCACCGTTAACCCATCCGCCATCCCCGAGTGGCTTCTCTTGAAAGGATGTGACAGATTGTTTATCTAAGACGAGAGAACCGAATCTACCAGGAGGTTGTACGGCTGTAACAGTAGCCGTTTTGCCGTGTTTTTTATGAAATGCAATGAGTTCTTTTATATTTACATTACTTAATCCATCGCCATAAGTGAGGCAGAAAGGTTCGTCCCCGATGTAATTTTGTATTTTTTTAACTCGTCCACCTGTTTCGGTATTTAGACCGGTATCGATCAGTGTAACTGTCCATGGTTCTATACGATGAGAATGGTTAGTAATCGTATTGTCGTTTAAATGTATCGTGAAATCGGACATGTGTAAGTGGTAATTTAGAAAGAATTCTTTAATTGCATATCCTTTATAGCCTAAGCAAATAATAAATTCAGTAATCCCGTAATGGCTATATAAACTCATAATGTGCCATAAAATAGGCTTTGTTCCAATTTCAATCATAGGTTTTGGTTTTAAATGAGTTTCTTCCCCAATCCTTGTTCCGTATCCACCTGCAAGAATAACAGCTTTCATTTTTTCCTCCTACTTATAAAAAGAATTTGATATCGATGTTATTATGATATGTACTTAAATGAGAATGGAACCGGCAATTTCATGGTTATATTTCGTTCGTTTTGGTTTTTATATTTAAGTATTTTATTATACAATTAAATTAATAGATTAGATTATATAAGATGAAACGATAAAAATTGTATAAATTATGAATAATAAACCATCACGTTTGACTGTACAGTTCATGTATTGTATGATGTTAGTAATATAAACAAGGGGGGAAGATCGTTGGGAAGGTGTATCGAATCGGACAGTTGGCTCTCATGGCTCACGTGTCGAAACGCACGATTGATTATTATACGAATCTAGGTATCTTAAAAGCGGAGCGATCTCAATCTAATTATCGCTATTACGATGAAACAGCATTTGAGACATTACAATTTATTGAGAAGTGCAAAGAAATGCATATGCCGCTTTGTGAGATTAAAGAGAAAATCGAGGAGAAGAAGAAGCTGCTCGGTATCAATGAACACGTTTCGAAACAAGTGAATGAAGTGACAGACCATATTCATCGGTTAGAAGCAGAGTTAACGGAGTTAAAGCCGCTTTTAGATGGATTGACTGATTCACAACGTGAAAAAATATCGAAATCTTTATCTGGTCAAACGACAGCTTTAATACAGACACTTGCTCTATTATTATAGAAAAAAGTGAAATCCGACCTCTTTAATTTTTGTATCGGGCTATGTTTTCTAATGAACAAATAAGAAAACATTATAGTATACAGGAGGTGGACACCTTAGTTTTTTAAACTAGGGGGATTCATTGGAAATATTTAATTTAGTCATGGTTGCGATTTTAATCGCATTTACTGGATTTTTCGTAGCAGCAGAGTTTGCGATTGTAAAAGTACGTTCAAGTCGTATCGATCAGCTTGTTGCGGAAGGGAAACGCGGTGCTTTAGCAGCGAAAAAGGTAACAACAAATTTAGATGAATATTTATCTGCTTGTCAATTAGGTATTACAGTTACAGCTATGGGATTAGGTTGGTTAGGTGAACCGACAATTGAAAAGTTATTACACCCGTTATTTGAGAAATGGAACATAAATCCTTCTATCTCATCAGTATTAACATTTGGTCTTGCCTTTATGCTAATGACGTATTTACACGTTGTAGTAGGGGAATTAGCTCCGAAAACGATGGCAATTCAAAAGGCTGAACAAGTAACATTGTTATTGGCAGGTCCGTTAATGATGTTCTATAAAGTCATGTATCCATTTATTTGGGTATTAAACGGTTCAGCTCGTGTTGTAACTGGCTTATTCGGTTTAAAACCAGCTTCAGAACATGAAGTAGCTCATACAGAGGAAGAATTACGCCTTATCCTTTCAGATAGCTATGAAAGTGGCGAAATTAATCAGGCTGAATACAAGTATGTAAATAACATTTTTGAATTTGATAATCGTATTGCAAAAGAGATTATGGTACCGCGAACAGAAATCATTGGTTTCTACCTGGAAGATTCAGTAGAAGAACACATGAAAGTAATCCAAAATGAACGATACACACGTTATCCGATTTTTGGAGAAGATAAAGATGATATTATTGGCATGGTCAATGTAAAAGATTTCTTTATTCGATATATGAACAACGATAAAGAAGATTTATCATCGATTCGCACGTATATGCGTCCGATTATTGAAGTGATGGAAACAACTCCAATTCACGATTTATTACTTCAAATGCAGAAGAAGCGAATTCCGATGGCTGTTTTATATGATGAGTACGGAGGAACAGCAGGAATTGTAACGCTTGAAGATATCTTGGAGGAAATCGTCGGCGAAATTCGTGACGAATATGATGAAGATGAAGCACCACCAATTCAGCATGTGAATGAGCACCATAAAATCGTTGATGGAAAAGTGCTTATTTCAGAAGTAAAAGATTTGTTTGGATTACACATTGAAGAAGACGATGTGGATACAATCGGTGGCTGGATTATGATGCAAAATCATGAAATTGAAGAAGGACAACATGTTGAGGCGGAAGGTTATGAATTTAAAGTGTTAGAAAAAGACGCTTACCAAATTAAACGTGTTGAAATTCGTAAAATGGAACAAGAGCAAGAAGAAGAGAAAGCAGCAACTGTGTAAGTTGCTGCTTTTCTTCTAACGTATAAAAAATGCGAAATTAGGAGCGGATATTTTGATTCAAGCAGCCTTACGTGTATATCGATTACAATTGTATGCGATCTTTAGTGGTTTACTACTTATGTGGACGATTACTCCGTTTGGAAAACAAGTAACAGGGTTTGGTATCGGATTAGCTGTAAGTGCCTATTGTCTTTGGTTATTAGCTCGCAGAGTGGAGAAACTTGGGAAAAGTATCGTAATGAAGGAAAAGGCTCCTGGATTAGGAGTTCTAAACCGATTTGCAGCTGCCATTTTAGGAGCAATCATCATGTATGAAATTGAGCATGAAATGGAAATGTGGGCATTTGGTACAGGCATTTTAGGTGGTCACTTTTTAATGATTGCAAATTTAGTTTATGCGAATATGCAGTTAGTGAAAGAGGAAGAGAAGCAAAGGGAACATGCTTCGAAAAACATAAAGCTATGATGAAAGGGGCCTAATGGGGTTCCTTTTTTGTGTTTAAGCGAGCTAATGAAAGGAATCAAATTTACGACAAATATAATACGCTTCTTTTTTACGTTTTTCAATAGTATGAAAAATAATGTGAAAAAATTTAAAAACCCATCGATTTCTAAAGCTTATGTATGTTATTATGACAAAAGACTTTTTGAAAGAGGTGGATACCAATGTTACAAGCGTTACTTATTTTTGTGCTTCAAATTATTTACGTTCCAATTTTGACAATCCGTACGATTTTGCTTGTAAAGAATCAAACAAGATCCGCTGCTGGTGTTGGATTGTTAGAAGGAGCTATTTACATTGTCAGTTTAGGTATTGTGTTTCAAGATTTATCAAATTGGATGAACATTATTGCCTATGTCATTGGCTTTAGTACGGGACTATTATTAGGCGGTTATATAGAGAACAAATTAGCAATTGGTTATATTACGTATCAAGTTAGTTTACTAGACCGTTGTAATGAATTAGTAGATGAATTACGTCACTCAGGATTTGGCGTTACAGTATTTGAAGGCGAAGGTATTAATTCTATACGTTATCGTTTAGATATCGTTGCAAAGCGTTCTAGAGAAAAAGAACTGTTAGAAATTATTAATGAAATTGCACCGAAAGCGTTTATGTCTTCTTATGAAATCCGTTCATTTAAAGGCGGATATTTAACGAAGGCGATGAAGAAAAGAGCGTTAATGAAGAAGAAAGATGAACATGTATCGTAAAGAAAAGGGAGTAGTGCTGCATTAAAAGTGCAGTATAAGTCCATATGTAAAAGGGAGGAATCTATTTGATGTAGATTCCTCTCTTTTTTTGAAAAAAATTTATCTGTTAATTGAAAAACTAAATCGTATAATTATTTTTTCTACTCATTCTCAAATTCATGATTAGCCATATAACTTGAATAAATACAGGTATGATAAACGCGATTAATAAAGCTATAAGTGAAATGGGTTTAAGTTTGGGTGTTTGAGTAACCCCAGCATCATCAACGTCGCGTAGCCGAATAATAGCGGCCCATATTCCAAAAATGATAATCTAAAATATGTTACCAATCCACCAAGAAATCCACCGACTTTTCATGCTAGCACCCCTTATATTTACCCACTGTTAAAAGTAAATTTTCGTTCGTTACATTTATCATGAAATGTCTATAAAATTAATTTTTTTTAACTGTATATCTAACTTGTTTAAACGTTACCATCTCTCCATCTTTATGGTCATCTTGCGTTTGCAAAAGTTGAACTTTTGGTTTGTAATCTGTCCTATGAGCGTGCTCGATATCTTTAATGTTAACTTTGTAGGATTCGCCATTATTAATTTTTTGTTCCAATACTTTTTTATTGGCAACATAAATAAACGTCACTTTATTTTCATCAATACCTTCAGTCTTAATTTCTAATTCGTTATCTTTTGTTGTAATCGTCGGTGTTAATAATTCAATACTGCCTTTTCCGGTTTCTAAAGAATTTTCCGCTATAGTTGAACATCCGGATAATATGATTCCGATGAATAGAAGAGCACTTAATTTCTTTCTCATAACATCCCCCAATTTCAAGTGATTTTTGTATTGCTAGACTGCTAGTGTGGAACGTAAATGTTTAGCTAGCACTCTTTTTGATTGTACCATAATATGTAAAGCGGAATAGGTTATATATCCAATTTATGGAGAATTGAAAGGTTTACTTATTGTTGAGAATTAGTACTTTTACAGTAGGTATATAGTTGCTTTAGAAAATGGTGTTGCTAAAAGCGTTATGAATTGGATGTCCAAATATATGATGAAATATAGATAGGAGAAATAACTTATTTTTTTATGGAAATTACAATTTTTACATATTAAAATAAAGATATGGAATAGATGAATTCATTCACTTCGGAGGTAGTTACTTGAATATTAACGAGAAGGCAATTGAAATGTTTGAACAAAATAAATATGAGGAAGCAATGGAACTGTTTCAACGAGCGGTACATGAATCTAGAGGTGTACAATCTCTCAATAATCTTGCTTGGATGTACTTTTATGAGGAAGAGGATGATGATAAAGCTCTTGAATTAATAAGAGAAGTTATTAAGTTGAATCCTTCCTCATACTTTCCTTATAACATCTTAGGGGAAATTTACACGAAACAAGAAAGATGGGAAGAAGCGAAAGAAGTATTACAAAATTCTATTTCGATTCAGCCATCCAATGAAGCATTTCACAATGTAGCTGTAGCGCATTATAACCTTGGAGAGCTGGAAAAAGCTGCGGAATTTTTCTTGCGAGTTGCAGGGGATTCGGACTATATAAAGTATAGCTATGTAAAATGTTTAATTGATTTAGGGAGAACGACAGAAGCGAAAGAGAAGTTAGATGCTTTTAACAGGAAATCTGATGATTTTTTAGGAGAAGTTAATGTAGCAGATTTATATGTTGAGTTGAATTGCTATAACGAAGCAATTGAATGGTTTGAAAAGGGATACAAAGAATACTGGAAAAGTCCCAATTGGATTGGTAGATTTGTTTATGCTCTATATAAAGCTAATAATTTCACGCGTATAAATGAAGTGATACGGGAATCTATCGAAGCGAAAACAGCAGAAATAGAAGATGTTCAGAATGAAGAAGTAGAAGAAAACTGGACAGAAAAAGATAAGAAAGAGTTAATTGAGGAATATACGGAAGAGAATAATTGTTATAAAAAAATGATAGAACGTATCAAATCTGGATATGTTCCAGAGTTAGAATTTGAAACTTATCATTTAGGGGGTTGCTATTTATTTGGTTGTAAAAGACATAATCATCTGGAATATGAAGAATAAAAAAATTCGACTGTCACATGTGATGGTCGAATTTTTTTATTATAGGTTGCTTGTCTAAAGGTACCATCTCAATTGTAATGTGTTAAAGAGGTTTCGTCTCATTACATAGGTATATATCCTCTTTAGAGCTCTCTTTTTTAATATTTAAAATATGGAGTGAAATAAAACCAATAACTCCTATTCCGCCGAAAATAAGCCATGGTGTATACATTCCGCTTAAATTGGATGTAAAAGATGTACCGGTATAATTACCGATGATAAAACCAAATGCGAGTGATAGTTGATAAAATCCGAAGTAAGTAGCTGTATATGATTCGTTACTGTAATTTGCAATAGCGATATCAGCGTTAGGTAATACGAGTGTTTCACCGATTGTAAATAAAATTACACAAATAAATAGCCAATATGGGTGTTGAAATAAAGGGATAAGTAAAAAGGAAATACTCATTAATAAAACACCGTATTTAATAATCGAAAGTGTGTTGTATTTATGAAATAGTTTTCGGAATAACACCATAAATATGACGCCTGTTATTGCATTTATCGTAATAACTAGTGTAGCAAGCTGATTGCTATTACTAATATTTTTCATATGAAGTGGAAGTGCGACAGTAAGTTGAGTAAACATAATATAGAAGGAAATCATAATAAATGAAAACAAAAGGAAAGATTTGTTTTGTGAGATAGCTTGTATCCCTAATGTAATAGACGTGTTTTCAGTAGTGACTTGGAAGTGATTTTTAAGTAAGTAAAAGATAAAAGCGAATAACAGCATAAGAGATCCTGTTAGAGAAAAAGCATAGATTGGATCGAGTAAGAGTAAGAGCCCTCCTGCAATTGGTCCGATTATTGCACCGCAATTAAAACTAAGGTTTAAATATGTAAATAAATTTTTTCTCATATGAGCTGGTTGTGAGCCGAATATGGCGCGCGCAGCAGGTTCGTAAAATGCAGTTCCGAAGCCAATAAGTGCAGAAGAAATAGAAATTTTATAAAAATCAGAGCATATTCCTAAAGCGATAAATCCGATTCCTCTTAAAAATAATCCGGCTATTATCATAATGATATAGCCTATTTTGTCAGCAATTAATCCAGAGAATAATGGGATAACTCGTGATGTGATTGTCATAACCGTCAACACTGTTCCTACTTGAACAGCAGTAAAATGAAGAAAGCTTAATAGATAAATAGCTAAAAATGCGTATACTGCGAAATACCCAAAAGACATAAAAAATGAAGAAATAAGCATGAAACGTATCGGTATTGAGAAACTTTTCATAGAACTCCTCCTGATATTGTAACCAGTAAAAATATTTAATGGTTAACTAATTTATATTATAATTAT
This sequence comes from Bacillus sp. FSL M8-0063, assembly GCF_038005545.1. NCBI lineage: Bacteria > Bacillati > Bacillota > Bacilli > Caryophanales > Bacillaceae > Bacillus > Bacillus sp. FSL M8-0063. The sequence goes on along the minus strand of NZ_JBBOTJ010000001.1, from coordinate 2,854,631 downwards.
ACATAAAGTCAGAAAAAAGTAAATTTTAAGAAGAAGGTGGATGGAATTGAATCAAAATGCACCAAATGAATTAGAATATATTCGGGAATTTTTAAATACATGGAAAATACCAAACGATACGAGAGAGCCAATTGATATGCTACAAACAGAAGAGGATATAAACCTCTTTATGAAAAAATATTTTCATAAAGAGGTTCCATTTCATACGATAGAGGAATTAAAAAGTTTTCGAGAAGATATTCGGTTAACGGTTGAAGGCGAAGGATCATTGCAAAAGTGGTTAGAGAAATACCCATTTCATGTACATGTAAAGGAAGATATGAAAGGTATTACATATGAGCCTGTGCACGAAGAGAATGTATATACAAAAGTATTAAGCATTGTGTTAATGTCAATTCAAGAAAATTTGTGGGGGAGGTTAAAAGCATGCCCAGATTGTCGCTGGGTATTTTATGATCATTCGCGAAATGGAAGTAAAAGATGGTGCGGTATGTATGCTGGAGAAGAAGGAGGAAGAGCGTGCGGTACGATTGCGAAAGTGAAAAATTATCGGGAGAAGAGAAAAGGGAGATCAGGTTATAATGTGTAATTTATATTAGGGAAAGAAAATAGGATGGGGGAATGTAGAATATGAAAGGTACACAAATGTTAGCTTTAAACAAAAAGTGTTGGGATACAGTTGCACCATATTTCTTTCAAGTGGATTGTTTACCGAAATATGGTCCGTATACGGCGTCTGAAGATGAGATTCATTTGTTCGATTCAATTAGAAATAAAAAGGTTCTTGATATTGGATGTGGAAGTGGGCATTCGCTGCAATATATGGCAGAACATGGGGCAGAGGAAGTATGGGGTCTTGATCTTTCAAGTGAACAAATTAAAACAGCGAATGAAACGTTGAAGAGTTGGAATTCAAAGTTAGTATGCGGAGCAATGGAAGAGGAAGGTGATATTCCGAAAGGGTATTTCGATATTGTATATTCCATTTATGCATTAGGTTGGACTTCAAATTTACGAAAAACGTTGGAACTAATTTATTCGTATGTAAAGCCAGGAGGAAGTTTTATTTTTAGTTGGGAGCACCCAGTATATTCAAATTTACAGTATGGTACAGAAGAAATTGTTTTTAAGTCTTCTTATCATGAGGAAACTCCTATTACGTTTGAAACATTTAAAGGAGAAAATGTACAAGCGACATTATATAAGAGAAAAATAAGTACATACATAAATGAGTTAAATAGAGCGGGATTTACAATTGAGAGAATAGAAGAACCTGAACCATCTAGCGCGTTTGATGAAGAATTAGCTGAGCCGTCTACGAAATATTATTCATTATATAAAGCTAGAGTGGTGCCAACTACTTTTATTATTAAGGCGAGGAAGTAAAGTGTTTTATAAAAAGAAGCCCGTCATTTCAAATACATGAAATGATGGGCTTCTTTATTTTTAAAAAAATGAAGTTAGAGGTGTACTTTTCATATGAAAATGCATTTCATATAAAAAGTGTAATTATTTTGGGGAAGGGGGATTGTTGTGCGTCATCATAAAAAGTGCAAAAAATTTGGAGTGGCACTGCCTCTTCCACTTATAGGAGCAACGGGTCCTACTGGTAATAGTGGTTCAACTGGTCCAACTGGAGGGCATGAAGGTCCGGTCGGCCCTCCGGGAATTACTGGACCTAGAGGAGCAACGGGTCCACAAGGCCCCCAAGGTATCGAGGGAATACAAGGTCCGCGAGGGACAACAGGAGCTCAAGGAATACAAGGTGCCATTGGTGATACTGGAGAGCAAGGAATTACAGGTCCGGTTGGTTTACAAGGTCCTCAAGGATTAATTGGAGAGCAAGGTCCTGTTGGTGATATTGGATTACAAGGACTGGAAGGGATACAAGGGATTACAGGCCCTGCTGGTAGTCAAGGTCTACAAGGTTCCCTGGGGATACAAGGGGAAATTGGAGGAAGAGGAAAAACGGGAGCCCAAGGAATGCAAGGAGTTATAGGTGAAGCTGGTATTACAGGTGTAACAGGTCCTCAAGGCCCCAAAGGAGCGCAAGGAATACAAGGGGAGGATGGAACTACAGGTATACAAGGAGAAGAAGGTCCCCAAGGAATACAAGGAATTACTGGAGAGCAAGGACACCAAGGTGATCAAGGGATACAAGGTGTAATAGGTCCAACTGGTTCTACTGGAATACAAGGACCTCAAGGTATAAGCGGAATAAGGGGAGTAACAGGTGTAATAGGCCCCCAAGGTCCACAAGGTGTTCAAGGAATACAAGGAATAAACGGATCCACAGGTTTTCAAGGAGCAAAAGGAGTACGAGGGATAACAGGAGCAACTGGAAGTATTGGTATACAAGGACCAGAAGGACCTCCGGGTGCCCCGACGGGAACAACCGGTCCAATTGGTCCCTCTAGTGGAGTGACTGGTCCATCTGGTCCACCCGGTCCACCTGGGGGGCCAACAGGTCCAACTGGTGTAACTGGTACGCGGGGTGTAACAGGGGGAACTGGTCTAATAGGAGTGCAAGGATTACAAGGTATAACTGGTCCCACTGGCCCTCAAGGTGTAAGGGGAGCACAAGGTTCTCAAGGGGTAATTGGTGTAGCTGGCGTACAAGGTGCACAAGGTTCTCAAGGTAATCAAGGAATAATAGGAGCAACTGGCGCAGAAGGTCCCCAAGGAACTCAAGGTCCACAGGGAGAAATCGGTCCAACTGGTGCAGAAGGCCCTAAAGGTGTGCAAGGAATACAAGGGATAACAGGTCCAACAGGAGCGCAAGGTATACAAGGCTTACAAGGAATAATCGGTCCCACAGGCACAACAGGAGCGGCTGGAGCCCAAGGTCCCCAAGGAATACGAGGGGAAACAGGAGCAGCTGGAGCACAAGGTATACAAGGACCTCAAGGAATACGAGGAGAAACAGGAGCAGCTGGCGTTCAAGGGATACAAGGACCTCAAGGAATACAAGGGGAAAATGGATTGACTGGTCCACAAGGTGCTCAAGGTATGCAAGGAGTTCAAGGAATAACAGGTCAGGCAGGAGCAATTGGTTTGCAAGGGTCTCCAGGAATACAAGGTATAGTAGGCCCAACAGGAGCGCAAGGCTCTCAAGGTATGCAAGGAATACAAGGAATAACAGGTCCGACAGGAGCGCAAGGAATTAGAGGTCCCCAAGGGGTTTTAGGAGAAAACGGGATAACAGGTCCCCAAGGAGTGCAAGGTGCACAAGGTAGTCAAGGAGCTGAGGGACCACAAGGAAATGTTGGAATAACAGGTGTAACTGGAGAAACAGGAGCGACAGGAGAAGCAGGGGCGACAGGTGCACAAGGAATACAAGGCGTTCAAGGGATTATAGGGATACAAGGAAGTACAGGAATGACCGGACCAACAGGAGCAACGGGAGTAACCGGGATACAAGGTTCTCAAGGTATTCAAGGTCTGCAAGGCCCAACTGGAGTAAGTGGAATGACAGGGGTTAGCGGTAGTGTCGGGCCAGCCGGAGCGCAAGGTAGTCAAGGATCGATTGGAGCTGTGGGACCAACAGGCGCAACTGGAAGTATAGGGGTTATAGGTTCCATAGGAATAATAGGTGCAACAGGGGCGACTGGCTTACCTAGCGGAGGCGGTTATTTCTTTTCTACTTCAACGAGTGTAATTGCAGCGAATGCGTTAATACCAATCAATTCAGGATCTACAACTTTTGGTTCTGGTGTTAGTTTAACAAATGCAACAACTGTAACGTTAAGTACACCGGGAATATATTTAGTCAGCTATTATTTTCAAGGTGATCCAAATGGGGGGAATGAAACGATTTCCGTGAGGCTTACTTTAAATGGAACGCAAGTCGCAGGGAGTTTTATTTTTTATGTTACAGGAGGTACCTTTGTATTAGAACCAGCGATTTCTAATACGATGGTCATTAATGTTGCTTCTTCAAATGCTACTTTATCTTTGCAAAATGGTCCATTATCTATTGGGCATGTAACGACATTATCTGGTGTGATAACTGCTAGTTTAAATGTATTAAAAATAGTTTGACACGTTAGTTATAACGGGGGGAGATGCTTGTGAGGGAGCAAGATAAGTGTAGTAAGTTTCAATCACCTATTCCTTTTCCGGCGTCAGGTATTACGGGCCCAACTGGTCCAACTGGTCCGACAGGGTCTTTAGGTGGACCGACTGGCCCGCAAGGAATACAAGGCGTACAAGGACCAATTGGCCCAACTGGTCCAACAGGAATTCAAGGAGTACAAGGAGTACAGGGAGAGATTGGCCCAACAGGTCCAACTGGTTTAACAGGACCACGGGGTGCTCAAGGTAGTCAAGGGCCGATGGGGGAACAAGGTCCACAAGGAATTCAAGGTGTTCAAGGAATTCAAGGCGAAAGGGGTCCGATTGGCCCAACTGGAATTCAAGGGATACAAGGTATACCTGGGCCAATGGGAGAAACAGGTCCAACAGGAATACAAGGTATACAAGGAATACAAGGTGAAATCGGCCCGACGGGTCCAACAGGAATACAGGGTATACAAGGAGTGCAAGGTGAAATTGGTCCGACGGGCCCAACAGGAAATACGGGAATACAAGGTGTTCAAGGTAATTTAGGGAGTAGTGGTTTACAAGGTGTAACAGGTATACAAGGAATTCAAGGTCCGGTGGGCCCGACGGGTCCAACTGGTTCTCAAGGAATACAAGGAGAACAAGGGCCAATAGGATCAACAGGGGCAACTGGTGTTCAAGGTTTACAAGGTCCACAAGGTGAGATGGGGCTAACCGGTCCAACCGGCTCTCAGGGGATACAAGGGGTGCAAGGTGTAATAGGCCCAACAGGGGCAACTGGCTTGCAAGGGGATCCCGGTCCAACCGGCTCGACAGGTCAGGCGGGAGTAACTGGTCCAACTGGATCTGCAACAGGTCCAACAGGAGCAACGGGTCCAACAGGTCCGCCAGGAGGCCCAACGGGTCCAACGGGTCCGGCAGGATCACCGGGAGGTCCAACAGGTCCGACTGGAGCAACTGGGGCAACTGGATCGACCGGAGCAACAGGAGCGACTGGAATCCAAGGAGTGCAAGGAATACAGGGACCGACAGGGGTAACTGGTTTAACAGGTTTGCAAGGCGTACAGGGTCCAATGGGGGTAACAGGTCCAACAGGTGACCAAGGAATTCAAGGTCCACAAGGAGTAATGGGAGTAACAGGTCCAACGGGTTTACAAGGTTTACAAGGCGTACAGGGACCGGTAGGAGCAACAGGTCCAACCGGTCTTCAAGGAGTGCAAGGAGCACAAGGTCCAATCGGCCCAACAGGCCCGCAAGGAATACAAGGAATGCAAGGTGAGCAAGGAGTAATGGGAGCAACCGGCCCAACCGGTTTACAAGGTCTTCAAGGAATTCAAGGTCCAATCGGTCCAACAGGTCCACAAGGATTGCAAGGAGTGCAAGGCCCAAGTGGTATAACGGGTCCAACTGGTCCTCAAGGAATACAAGGCATACAGGGGCCGCAAGGGGCTATAGGTCCAACAGGTCCAACTGGAATACAAGGAATCCAAGGTCCACAGGGCCCGACTGGTCCAACAGGGGCAACAGGCCCACAAGGAATTCAGGGGATACAAGGTTTACAAGGTCCAACCGGTCCACAGGGCATTCAAGGAATCCAAGGAATCCAAGGTCCGATTGGTCCAACGGGCCCAACTGGACCTCAAGGGATACAAGGGATAACTGGCTCGACGGGTCCAACGGGTCAGGCGGGTGCAACCGGACCGACGGGAGTAACGGGCCCTCAAGGTCCTCAAGGAATCCAAGGTCCACAAGGGGTAACCGGAGTAACCGGAGCAACTGGCCCGACAGGAGCAACCGGTCCACAAGGCGTGCAAGGAATCCAAGGTCCACAAGGGATAGTAGGTCCGGCGGGAGCAACTGGAGTGACGGGAATAACAGGTCCTCAAGGAATACAAGGAATTCAAGGTCCACAAGGTGTGACGGGAGCAACCGGAGCAACCGGAGCGACTGGAGCGACTGGTGCAACAGGACCGACAGGAATCCAAGGCATACAAGGAATAACAGGAGCAACAGGGGGAACGGGAGTAACAGGCCCAACAGGTGTCACGGGCCCAACCGGTTTAACAGGAGCAACTGGATCATCTGCAATATCAACAGGTGGCGGCTATTTCTTTTCTACTTCAACAAGTACAATTGCAGCCAATGCCAACATTCCAATTAATTCAGGATCTACAGTATATGGAACAGGAGTATCTTTAACTAGTGCTACAACTGTCACAGTATCCACCCCAGGAATATATTTAGTAAGCTATTATTTCCAAGGGGACGCGACTGGTGGGAATGAGACGGTATCTGTCAGACTACTATTAAATGGGACGCAACTAGCAGGGAGTTTTATACAAAACGTAACGACAGTAACTGTAGTAATCGAACCTGCCATTTCAAATACGCTTCTTGTGAATGTAACGAGTGCCAATTCAACATTAATATTACAAAACGGTCCATTAGGTGTAGGGCATGTGACCACTATAGCAGGTGCGATTACGGCAAGTTTAAATGTAGTGAGAATATTATAAGGAATATAAAAAACACAAGGAATGTCTGTATAGACATTCCTTGTGTTTTTCTCTTTATCTTTTCGGTTGAAAAATATGCTGAAAGAAGTATTTGTGATGTAAGTTATCTACAACTTTATTTGCTTGATATGTGCGATGTTGTTCGAGTCGAAGTCTTTGCTCCATCATTTTTATTGCGTGATCAGATAAACGTAACATTATACATGTCTCCTTTTCTATAAATATAGGTGTCTATTGGTATCGATCCCATATTTATAATTAAGGAGGTACACTGTGTAACATAGGCAAAAAGCACCTTCCTCTCCCATTACGCTTACGAGGTTAGCTGTCGGACTCGGGAAGTGAGAGTTTCCCTACTTAAAAAAGATTCGCCCCAAGTAGCATGGCTACAAAAATGGTTCCCCCGCTCCAAATTTTGGACTCAGCAAAAGGTTTTATAAAGTAAAAGATAACATAAATAAATTGATGAGTCAAACTATTTGTTGTTTTCTGATTTTTTTAGTGAGGTTAAAACCACTCCATCGGATAATATAATATCATTTATTTTAATAAATCCATATTTTTTATATAAAGACAGAGCAGGTGTATTTTCTTTCCCTGTTTGTACAATATATGTTTGTGAAGGGGAGAACATGTCAAATACATAAAGTAGTAGTTTTGTAGCGATTCCTTTATGAAAATGATCGGGGGATACTACTAAACGATGAATATCAACTTCCTCTTCATCCATTTTAAAAGAAATAAACCCGGCAAGTGTATCTTCATAAAAATAGCCGTAGAAAATTTCATCACATGATTGAATATCGGCTACAGTATCATAAAGGCGAGGGATAGCTGTACTATTTATATATTGTGCCTCGATTTCATAAGCTGGTATTTGAATGCTTAAAATAGAAGTAGCGGTTTTGTGAGAAGTTGTTATTAATTTTTGAATCACTCGGTAAAACCTCCTTGTAAGCTTTATTTTCATAGATTTGACAAGATTTTTCTTTATTGGATATAATAATTATAATAGTTACATAATAATTTAGTATCAAAAAGAAATACACTATAATAGAAATGGAGGACTAAAAATGGGATGGATTATCACATTAATAGTTGGTGCTATTATAGGTGCAATTGCAGGTTCTATAACGGGTAAAAATTTTCCGGGTGGTATGTTTGGAAATATTATCGCAGGTTTATTAGGTGCTTCGTTAGGTGGTAGATTATTTGGATCTTTTGGGCCATCTTTTGGTGGGATTCATGTCGTGCCAGCATTATTAGGTGCAATCGTATTAATTCTTATTGTATCATTTGTAGTGAAAGCTGCAAAAAAATAAAGATATAGATCATGACGAAAAGCCCTGAATAAGGGCTTTTCATCATTCGAAGAGGTGGTTTCGTTGGAGAAAGTAAATATAAGAAAAAGAGATAAGCTGAAAAAGTTTTTTAGAGAACAAAATTATTTAGCGGTGCTACTTGGATTTGCATTATTGTTTATCAACATATTATTGCTAACGAAAATTTCTTTTGTGTTTACTCCGTTTATCGTCTTTTTAAAAACAATTTTCTTCCCCGTACTATTAGCGGGTGTGCTATTTTATATATTGCATCCATTCGTTTCGCTTTTAGAAAAGAAAGGTGTTTCAAGAATCGTATCAATAGCTTCTATATATATAATAGTACTAGGATTATTTGTATTTTTAGTTGTAACAGTAATCCCGATTATTAAAGATCAAATTGATGCATTAATAGATAACTTACCGTATTTCGGTCATGAAATTGAGCGAGCGGCACGTAGATTCGGGGAAAGTAATTTACTAGGCAAAATTCAAGAGAATTTAAATATTGATGTAGCGAGTATGGTAAAAGACTACACAGTTGATTTTACGAAGTCGTTATCATCAGTAACTGGAAATGTAACTGGATTTTTAAGTACTGTTACAGAGGTCGTTTTAACGTTTGTAATGGTTCCATTTATATTGTTCTATCTTTTAAAAGATGGTGAACAATTACCGAATCACTTTTTAAAGTTTATTTCAGAACAAAGACACCCAGCAGCGATGAGAATACTAGATGATATGCATTATGCCATTAGCTCGTATATTAGAGGGCAAATTATCGTTAGCTTGTTTATCGGTATTATGCTATTAATCGGTTACCTTATTATTGGTATCAAATATGCGGTATTACTTGCAATTTTAGCGATGATTGTAAATATCGTTCCGTACGTAGGACCAATCATTGCAATTACACCAGCATTAATTATCGCATTTATTGACTCGCCATCAATGGTGTTAAAAGTAATTATTGTAATGATGGTCGTACAATTAGCAGAAGGTAAATTTATTTCTCCGCAAGTTATGGGGAAAAAGCTAGACATTCACCCGATTACTATCATTTTTATTATTTTAACTGCCGGAAATTTATTTGGAATTATGGGGATTATTTTAGCAATTCCAGGATATGCGATATTAAAAGTGTTAGTAACGCATAGTTATAGATTTGTTAAGTTGAATACGTAAAAAAAAGCTAAAACAGATAAAACTGTTTTAGCTCTTTTTTATTAATAATTGATTTGCGTATTGGCGTGCCCATTGATCAGCTTCTAATATAGCATCGAGTGAAGGATCTTTTACATTATGATGAGCTTCAATTGTATTGTAAATTGTTTTTTCGATATCGAAAAATGCAATTTCATTTTTAAGAAATAGTGCATTTGCAATTTCGTTCGCTGCATTTAATACAGCTGGAGTTGTACCGCCAATTTTGCCACATTCAAATGCGTATTGTAGACAGGGGAACTTCTCTAAATTTGGTTTTTCAAAATGCAAACTACCAATTTCTAATAAATTTAATTTTTCATAGGATGAAGGTAGTCGAGTAGGGTAGTGAAATGCATATTGAATCGGCATTCTCATATCAGGGGCACCGAGCTGTGCCATGACTGATCCATCAATAAACTCTACTAAAGAGTGAATGATACTTTCTTTATGAATCATAACATTAATTTTTTCATAAGGAATATCGAATAGCCACTTAGCTTCCATCACTTCAAACCCTTTATTCATTAACGTGGCAGAATCTATCGTTAGTTTTGCCCCCATTAACCAGTTTGGGTGTTTTAAAGCATCCTTCGCTTGTAATGTTTTCATTTCTTCACGTGTTTTATCACGAAAAGCGCCGCCAGAAGCTGTAACAATTAATTTTTCGATTTCCTTATTATTTTCCCCATTTAAACACTGGAAAATAGCTGAATGTTCACTATCGACTGGAATTAGGCGGCATCCGTTTTGTTTCGCTAGTTCGGTTACGATATGTCCAGCTGCAACTAAAGTTTCTTTGTTAGCGATGGCGATATCTTTCTTCGCCTTTAATGCTTCAATTGTTGGGAGTAAACCTGAAACACCGACAACTGAACTTAATACAAGATTTGTATCAGGATGGGTAGATACTTCAATTAAACCATCAGTTCCATATGTAATTTTTGTATTTGTTGAAATACGAGAACGCAATGTGTCCGCTAATTCTCTTGTCGCTACGCTTACAATACGAGGCTGAAACGATTCGATTTGCTTTTCGAGAAGATCGATATTATAATTTGCGGTTAAACCGACGATTTTAAAATGTTCAGGATGAGCGGAAACGACATCTAATGCAGATGTGCCAATGGATCCCGTTGAACCTAAAATGGATATATATTTTACCATGAAAAAACCTCCAAAGTTGTTTCGAGTATTTCTGCAAACCTATATATTATTAGACAATCAAGGTGAAAATTCCTGCTATATAAAACAGAAAATTAGGGTTTAATTGGAAAGGGAATGTGATAAACTGTAAAAAATAACGAAAAAGCAATGAAAGAGAAGAGTACATATTCAAAACTTTTCAGAGAGCTGATATGTGGTGGAAATCAGTAAGGGATGAATATGGAATGGGCTCTGGAGCTTCTAACTGAAATGAGTAGGTAAAGACGGTTACTTCACGTTAAGAAGTTGAAGTGAGCTATTAATGATAGCTAATGAAGGTGGTACCGCGGGAGTCTCTCGTCCTTTTTTAGGATGAGGGGGCTTTTTTATTTTGAGAAAGGAGGGGTTAGTGTGAGTGAAAAAATAATGTTAACAGGAATTAAGCCAACTGGTTATCCGCATTTAGGAAATTATATTGGTGCGATTAAACCTGCGCTGCAAATGTCAAAGAATAATGAAGGAAACGCATTGTATTTTATAGCGGATTATCATGCGTTAAATGCTGTGCATGATTCAGAAAAGTTCAGTAGTTATACGAAAGAGGTAGCAGCTACTTGGTTATCACTCGGACTTGGAGAAGATGTTATTTTTTACCGACAAACAGAAGTGCCAGAGATTTTAGAACTAGCTTGGATATTAGCTTGTCTAACTCCGAAAGGTCTTATGAACCGTGCTCATGCGTATAAAGCGAAAGTAGAGCAAAATAAAGAAGCAGGGTTAGAGGTAGATGCTGGAGTGAATATGGGATTATATACGTACCCGATTTTAATGGCAGCTGACATATTATTATTTCAAGCTACTCATGTACCAGTCGGGAAAGACCAAATTCAACATATTGAAATTGCCCGTGATATTGCGTCGTATTTTAATCATACATTCGGCATAACATTTACGCTTCCGGATTATGTCATACAAGAAGAAGGTGCCATTTTACCTGGTCTTGATGGAAGGAAGATGAGTAAAAGTTACGGAAATGTGATCCCATTATTTGCAGAACAAGAAAAACTACGAAAGTTAATATTTAAAATCAAAACAGACTCCTCACTTCCGAATGAACCGAAAGAACTAGAAACGTTATTTATGATATATAAAGAATTTGCGACGGAAGATGAAATACAGTTGATGCGCGAAAAGTATGAAACTGGAATCGGATGGGGCGATGTAAAAAAAGAGTTGTTTCGCGTTGTAGACCGCGAATTAGCTGGACCTCGGGAGAAATACGCTATGTATATGAATGAGCCAAATTTATTATATGAAGCGTTAGAAAAAGGTGCTGAGCGGGCAAGAAAAATCGCGAGGGTAAATTTAGCCGAAATAAAAAAACGGATTGGATTTGAGAGGGGACGCTGAGCGTTCCCTATTTCGTTAGGTGAAGTAAGAATTCACATTTCCTTTCAAAACTTATTAGTTGCACATATTAAAAAGTATGCTAATATAGGGTTACTTATTAAACGAGTTTAATAAGTGTGATTCATTCTATAACGAGGGAGAGGATTGTATGAAAACAGAGAAAGAAAAGATGTTAGCGGGAGAAATGTATGTTGCGGAGGATGAAGAATTAGTGGCTGATAGGGTGGAGGCAAAACGTTTAACACGCCTTTATAACGAGGCGATGGAGACAGGAGATGAAAAACGTTTTACATTATTAAATCAGCTTTTAGGTTCTTCAGCTGATGGGAAAGCCCAAATTAATCCTGATTTTCGTTGTGATTACGGCTACAATATCCATGTTGGAAAGAGCTTTTTCGCAAATTTTAATTGTGTGATTTTGGACGTTTGTGAAGTACGAATCGGTGATAATTGTATGTTTGCACCAGGTGTCCATATTTATACGGCCACTCATCCTTTACATCCGGTGGAACGGAATTCTGGTAAAGAATATGGAAAGCCTGTAAAGATTGGTAACAACGTTTGGGTTGGCGGGGGAGCTATAATTAACCCTGGTATTTCAATTGGAGACAACGCTGTAATTGCCTCAGGGGCAGTTGTGACAAAAGATGTACCTCATAATGTAGTAGTTGGTGGCAATCCAGCTAAAGTTATTAAAACGATAGACTTATAGAAATCGTTTTTTACGGGTATATGAATAAACTGGTGTCTTATCGTATAGACAATGTGAAAGGTGTTTCATATGGAGAAATATAGTGCGGATAATCATACAAAGACATTACTTGCCTCTCGAAACGCTCTTTTTCTCTTATTTGCTTTGCCAGGTGTCGCGTTTGCTACATGGATTTCAAGAACAGCAGCTACTCGAGATATGTTAGCAGTGTCAAATGCAGAAATGGGCTGGATTTTGTTCGGACTATCTGTCGGTTCAATAATTGGTTTACTGAGTGCAAGCCGCTTCATTGACTGTAAGGGAGCTAGAGACGTTATTATAGGCAGTATGTTTTTTATGATTGTTGGATTGATTTGTTTAGGTATAAATATTTATTTTGTTTCTAGTATGGGGGCTTTTAGTAGCTTACTAGTATTTGGAGTAGGCTACGGATTGGCGGAAGTCGCATTGAATGTAGAAGGTTCTTCCATTGAGCAGAAATTAGGAACAACTCTTCTTCCGAAATTCCATGGCTTTTTTAGTGTAGGAACTTTAGTAGGCGCGCTCAGTGGTTCTGTCGCAGCGTCGCTTCACATCCCGATTCTGTATCAGTTTCTTGTGATTTCGGTCGTGTTTCTATTACTTGTATGTATGGTGTATCGTTTTCTTCCGCACGGAACAGGAAAGAAGGAGAAATCGCGGAACAAAAGGAGAGAGAAGCGTACTTCCTTACGTATGGAAAAAAAGGTGCTTTTAATTGGTCTTTTTGTGCTTGGAATGGCATTTGCAGAAGGTAGTGCAAATGATTGGCTACCTATCGTGATGGTAGATGGACATGAGCAAAGTATAGTGGCAGGTTCTATTATGTACGCAATTTTTGTATTAGCAATGACGTTAACTCGTATGTGTAGCAGCTATTTCCTTGATCGATTCGGTCGTGTCGCTGTCGTACGTGCCACTATTATGATGGCGATTCTAGGAATTTCAATCGTAATATTTGGGAGTAATTCGTATTTTCTAGCATTTGGCGTAGTACTGTGGGGGATTGGTGCAGCGCTAGGGTTCCCAATTGGTCTGTCAGCTGCTGGAGATGACCGTGAAAATGCGACTTCTAATGTTGCTGCAGTTTCTATCATTGGTTATACAGCCTTTTTAGTCGGACCACCATTTTTAGGGATACTTGGGGAAGCATTCGGAATACGTAATGCCTTGCTAGCTGTTTTATTATTTGTTCTTTTGTCTGGAATTGTATCGTCTATTACAAGAGAGAATACACCGAGCTAAATAAGGATTGCATGCAGCGGAAATATATCATCTCTATTGCTTTAGAAAATGATGTATGATATATTGTCAACGCAACTTATTAAAAGTGTTTAATAAGTATGTTGATTAAGGTGGTGAGCGATTTGAGTGAACAATTTGTTACTCAAAAATCGATTAAAGAGACGATCCTTCGAGGCATTCGTACGGCTCTTCTAGAGCAAGGAAGTGCGACGAAAGTTGAACTTAGTAATACATTAGAAATTAGTTTTCCAACGATAAGTAAATTTATAGAAAATATGAAACAAGATGGTGAAGTCACTTTAGTCGGTTTAGATGATTCAAGTGGCGGAAGAAGAGCGAAAAGATATGCGTATAATCCGGAATATATGTTAGGATTAGCGATATTTTTAGAGAAAAATGAAACAAACTATACCATTTTTAACTGTTTAGGGGAAGTAAAAGAACAAGGAAGTACTTCAAGTGTATTAATTGATACTGGCATAAATCTATTATCTAAACATATTGAAAGTCTTATAGCTACATTCCCGAAAATAAGCTCTATATCAATTGGTGTGCCTGGTTCGGTTGATAATGGTCGTATTTTTTATATACCTGGTTATGAAAAGTTCCAAAATTTTAATTTGAAAAGTCATTTGGAGAATCTGTTTTCTATACCTGTAGTAATAGAAAATGATATGAATGCCGCAGTCCTTGGCTATTATAAAAATACTGGAAATAATGATAAATCATCTCTTGTATATTTGTATTCAGGTCAAAACGGCCCAGGGGCGGGAATTATGATAAATGGAGATGTGGTACGAGGGAGTACCTTTTTCTCAGGGGAGATATCTTTCGTTCCACAGTATGATAATAAAAACTTCTTACAATCTTTGAGAAGTGAAGATGCAGTAAGAGATTCAAATAATCCAGAGCAATATAATATAGATGCTATTACTCGTTTAATAGCTACATGTATAGCTATTATTAACCCGCATGCCTTTATCTTTTGTGATGATGAAGTGAACCAATTTGTAATAGATCAAATTGTAAAAACTTGTCCGAAGTACATTCCAGCGGAACATATTCCGAAAATAACAGTGAGCGATTGGAAAGAAGATTATTTATATGGATTAAAAAGCCTTGGACTTGATCTGATGATTATAAGAGCAAGCAAAGAAAATTAAATATCAAATTGTTGGTTGAATCCTGTGAAAGAAAAGGTGTCGATTATGAAAATTGAACATGTAGCAATTTGGGTAAATGATTTAGAAGGTATGCGTGATTTCTATAAACAGTACTTCGGTGGTGAAGAAAATAGCTTATATCACAATCCGAAAAAGCAGTTTGAATCTTATTTTATAACTTTTGAAGGTGGAGCGCGTCTAGAACTTATGAGGCAAGTAGGGATAGACGATAATACACAAACACAAACAATAGGATATGCGCATATTGCTTTTTCTGTAGGTAGTAAAGAAAAAGTGAATGAATTAACCAATACATTAAGTGAAGCAGGGTACGCTGTGTTAAATGGCCCGCGTACTACAGGGGATGGTTACTATGAAAGTGTAGTAAGTGACCTTGAAGGAAACCAGATTGAGATAACAATCTAACATTATATTTATTAATAACTGATAAAAAATAAAACTTTGTTGTTCCCCCAAATGTTTACGAGAAACCTATTATTTCTTCAGAAAGGGGGACATAACAGTGAGTGAATTCATTTTTATTTTCTGTATATATCCATTGCTTATTTGTATTTTTTCAATAGCTGGGACATATAAATTAGGTGCATTTTATGTGATGCCAATGGTAATATTTCTTATTTTTCTTATGTTAAATGTTACATTGTATGATCCATCATTTTTCTTTTGGGTGGGCATGTATACTATTTTTTCATTCATTACTTCTTATATAACACTCTTATTTGTAAGGGGATATACAGCTGTAGAAAGTGAACGTTAATATCATTTGGTTATTTTTGGGGGAATAGGGATTTACGGTGAACGATAACAACCTCATTTCGCGTTATCATGACGGGAAATGAGGTTGTTTTATTTCTATATACACTATGTAATGTTTTTTAATTGGAGTGCTGAAACTCCTTAATAATTCTATCAATAACAGGAGGAAGATTACTAGGTAACGCATCTAGCGGAAAGAAGCGTAGTTCTTTCGATTCTGTTTGGTCGCATACAAGTTCACCATTGAATTCGCGGCAAATATAAACAACGAGTACACCGTGTACTTAATCGCCGTTTGGATAGATTTGAAAGAAATCTGGTCCTGAGTATGTACGGAATAGTTCTGGATTTTTGATGAAAAGTTCAGTTTCCTCATATACTTCTCGCTTTAAAGCGTCTTCTAACGTTTCGTTATATTCTAAGGCTCCTCCAATAATACCCCAGCGGTTAAAATCTGTACGGAGCTGCAGTAATATTTCATTGTTCTCATTTAATATAATGGCGTGTGAACCTATTAAAATAAGTGGATGATTTCCTACTAAATTTCTCATGTCTTCAATATAACCCATGTTATTTCTCCTTGCTTTTAATAATAGTTAGGAAGTTCTTTTAACATTCTTTCTGTTTTACGTGCTGTATAGGCTAAGTTATGATCATCTTTCGTTCTGAAAAATAATGTGCGTAAAAAGGTTTTAATGTTGGCACATAATATACAATACTCATTAAGTGAAAGGCGTTTTCTAATTTGAGGAAGCCTTTTTATTTTTTTATAAATAATTGAAATTAACTCATCTTGCGGAAAATCATGATATAGCATCGATAGTAACGGTGTAACAATTCGTTCATCTTCATTATTATGAAATAGATCCGATGGGATAAAAATTTTATTTAATAAACAATGAATTAATTCTTCATACCACTCAAAGGTCGTATAGGAATTGTGAACAATTTCAGTAAAGGCATCTGATACGTGGGCAATACAATGAGCCCATCCTTTATTTTCAATATAGCCTCGAAAATCCGTTTCTAAGTTTGTATATGAAATGAGTTTGTTTTTTATTTCTTCAATGTCCTCCTCTGTGAAAAAGTAGTGCGAGTTAGCGAATTGGAGTATTAGCGCAATTAATGAAACAGTGTAAGAACGTGTGAAAACCCCATCTGTATGTGGGGAGTAAATGTCATAATATAAATACTCATCACTTAAACAAGTTTGTAGAAGTAATTTCAGTTGATCATCCATAAGGAATTCATGATGAATGAAATGTGCAAAACATTTATATATAAGTTGGTAACGAACGTAACTATCAGTTGTTCCGATATACTGAAGCATATTGAGCGTTAACTCATTCAAATCTATATGTTGCAGTTGCGTATAGTCATTTTGTTGTATAAGCTCTAACTGTTGTTGCAATGCTGTAATATCCAATGGAGAACCTCCTCCGCACTTTAAAGATGCAATGTTTTCTAGTATTCTATATATTCAAGGACAATCCTGCTCATGCAAGGAGAACAAGTAGAAATTCTAGTATGATATAGATGAGGGAAGTATATGATGACTATAGAACAGTTAGAAAAACATTTTAAAATAAGAAGAAATGCTTCTTCTATAATAATAAAAGAAAATAATGCAGAGCCTTTTACAGAAGAGAAATTAAAGGAAATCATGCAATATTGCGTTGCTGAGGCTGAAAAAGAGGGAATAGAAAACTTGCATTTTGAAATTTCTTCAAAAAGCCCAAATTATGATGTGTATAAGAAATGTTTCGAAACGTATTCATTTGAATATGCTACTGAAAACATGATTGTGTTTAAGGATATATATGAAGTAGAAGATGTAGAAAGTGATATTAATTTTAAGCTTATTGAAGAAGTAGGAGAAGAAGCTTTTTATTCTCTTTGGAACGAGATGACAGAAGAACAAGTCACTTATGATCAATTTGTAAATATGATGCTACAAGAAATTGGTGAGCAATGGAAAGAACATTGTTTAACAGCGAGTATCGATGAAGAGCCGATAGGGATTGTAATCCCGCATATTGAAAAGGGGACGTTAGAAGAAGGAAAACTAATGTATTTCGCAGTGGCTCCAAATATGCGAAATAAAGGGTATGAAGCAGCATTCTTTACAGGGGCAATGTTTGTCTTAAAAGAAATAGGTGCATCTTATTATATTGGCGAGACAAATGTACAAAATGAGTGGATGAAGGATGTTTTTGGGAAGAATGGATGTCAGCTGCTTAGTTCCACTGAGCGATATGTGAGGAAGTTTTAGGAGTACTATCTTGAACTTATTTAGCGGGAATCCGTGTACAACTTATGAACAAGTAAAAGAACTTCTTGCCTATTTGTAAGATAAAAAGAAAAATGAGAACGACAAAATAGATATTCCTATAATACAATAGAGAAAGATTCGATTATATGAGAAAGCGTTGGTGAAAGAATGGAGCAGCAAAGAAATTGGTTACAAGCAACTGTAGAAAGAAATGAAGACAATACGTTACATATAAAATGGGAAAATAATATAGAAGAAGTTCGCATTTATTGGAGTACTTCACCAGAGCATATTGAGGAAAATGGAGAATTACTTGCAACGGTAAATGGAGAATCATCATATACAATTGTAAACCCGAGTGAAAATGAGCGTCCATATTTTAGACTAGTTGGAAGTAATGGACAAGCAGTGACAGTAGCTGAGCGTAGATTACCATTAAAAGGCGCGTTTAACTTCCGTGATATGGGAGGATATGAAACGACTGAAGGTCGTAAAGTAAAATGGGGCAAGTTGTACCGTTCTGAAGAATTAGCAGGACTAATAGAGTGGGATATAGACTATTTACAAAAGTCTGGCTTAAAGTTAATTTGTGACTACCGTACAGACTTTGAAGTGAAGCATAAGCCGAATCCAGAAATTACAGGTGCTCGTCAAGTATGCTTACCAGTTATGCAAGACTTGGCGAAAGACTTGAACATAAATGAATTTTTCCAAGTTGGTGACCTTTCTATGTTAGGGAAACCAGGCGAGTACCTTGTGAAAATGAATCAAGATTTCGTAAGTGGTAATGAAGCATTCGTGAGCTTCTTAAACTTAGCGCAAAACCCAGAAAACTTACCGTTAGTAAACCACTGTACAGCTGGAAAAGACCGTACTGGATTCGGATCAGCACTATTATTACTTTTACTAGGTGTACCGGAAAAAACAGTAATGGAAGACTATTTACTAAGTAACGGTTTCCGTGAAAAGTTAAATGAAAAAATGATGGCCTTTTTAGGTGCAAAACTTCAAAACGATGAAAGTAGAGCGATATTAGGTGCGATGTTTGAAGCGCGCGCTGAATATTTACAAGCTGCGATTGATGAAGTGAAAAAGCAATACGGTTCAGTTGAAGCGTATGCTGAAAAAGCACTTGGCTTTACGAAAGAGTCGTTAGAGGAAATGAAAGCATTATTGCTAGAAGATAAATAATGAGGAGGGAGGCTAATTGGATTAGCCTCCTGTTTCTATTATGAAATTTTTCGTTGCCTTATTATTCCTATTACAATTGGAATAACTGTACCAATTAACAATATCGGTAAAAATAATTTTCCAAAACCGCCGCTCCAATTTAAAGCGATTGAAATTGTTTCAAATTGGATGAAAGCAAAGATAAGTAAACAGACATTTTTTAATTGATTTAGCATTTTTCTACTATTCAAATAAAACTGCTTAGCATTTGATTCATTCAATCTTTGTGGGTAGTTATGAACTTCTGGAAACTTTTCTAAAGTTTGCATTAATAGGAGTATGAAAGCTCCTATTAATGGCAGAAGCAAAAGTTGCCACTTTGATCCCCAGCGATCTACATCCCCATATGCGTTATAATGTGCGGGTACTTCCTCGGGTAATCTTCCCCAAATAATAATCAAAAAAATGATTGATCCAAAGAACAATGAATATCCAATGATATCTCCAACCCATTCACTTTTTGTTTTTGGGATTTGTATTTTCGGTCTTCCCCATGAATTTACTATGTTGTTCCGCCCCCTTTCTATTCCTGTATTACCCTTTTAAAAATTGGATTCATTATCCAAATTATCTCAAATTTATAGTGTTTTCACAATTAATTATTTTTGAATAACATAACTCGTGTGCCTAAAAGCAACTTTAAGTTCTCTGTACAGATACTATTTGTAAAGGGAAAAAGTTCGACTTAAGAGTCAATTAATGAGAAAATACAAGTTGTAAATAACGTACTAGTTGAGGAGAGCATAATGAAATATAAAGTTATATTATTCGACGTAGATGATACATTATTAGATTTTCCTGAAACGGAAAGAAATGCTTTGTATAACGCGTTTGTACAGTTCGGGATGCCTACAGGGTATAATGATTATCTTGCAAGTTATAAAGAGATTAGTAATGGATTATGGAGAGATTTAGAAAATAAAATGATTACGCTAAGTGAATTAGCAGTAGATCGATTTAGACAATTATTTGCCGTTCATAATATAGAAGTAGATGCGCAGCAATTTAGTGATGTATACCTTGAAAACTTAGGGAAAGAAGTACACCTTATAGAAGGTGCAGTGCAATTATGTGAGAATCTACAAGATTGCAAGTTAGGTATTATTACAAATGGATATACGAAGGTGCAACAATCTAGAATTGGAAATTCGCCTTTATGTAATTTCTTTGATCATATTATTATTTCAGAAGAGGTTGGTCATCAAAAACCAGCACGTGAGATTTTTGATTATGCATTTGAGAAGTTTGGAATTACTGATAAATCAAGTGTATTAATGGTTGGAGATTCGCTAACTTCTGATATGAAAGGCGGAGAAGATTACGGCATTGATACGTGTTGGTATAATCCGAGTTTGAAAGAAAATATGACAGGTGTTAAGCCGACTTATGAGGTGGAGAGTCTGCTACAAATTTTAGGAATTGTGGAAGTGGCGGAAGAAAAGGTAGTTTCATTTTAATCGTGTTGATATATTTTGAGTTACGGTAGATATGTTGGAAAAATCGTCGATATAATTTGAGTTGCGTTCAATTTATAGGTAAGATCGGTGTAATAACTAGAGGTGAGTGAAAGATGTTAACGTTTTTATTTGAGTTAGACAAGAGTATTCCGCAGAAGGATGAGCCACGGTATGCCGCTTATGCAAATGGCTTTATTGAAGGGGATTTAACAATTCGCGCGAGTGACAGCGTATTTTTTCAGAAGCCATGCATGAAGGTTGCAGAGCTTGGCATTTATTTAGGACAGTGGATGGAACAAGTGCAACATGGGCAGAAAGAACAATTGAATTATGAAACGAGTGACCGTGAGGAAGTAATTCTCGGATTCGTATATGAAGAGGAAGATCAGTGGAGAGTTTTTTCAAGTTGGCAACAATTTGAACTTCAAGAGCGTATATCAACTACAACATTAGTAGAGAGCGTTCAACGTTATTTGAATGAGCTCAATAAGGAACTGCGCGCGATAGAATATCCTGTGACGTTTGATCAGTACTTAAGAGGAGAGCGAATGATGCAGCTTTCTTATAAACGACTGTGTGATAGTAAAGCGGATACGACTTCGATAGAGGTTTACAATGGAAGCAAAGGAGTAGGCGCAGTACGGGGCTATTATAAAAATACGTTGATGAGAGTGCTAGACTTTATTCCGAAAGTCGGTAGTAATATCATTTATGAAATAAAGGATAGTAAGGACAATATTCGCGTTATTGCAAAGGATGTAAGTAGGCAGCGTCAAAGAAGGATTTTAGTAACGTACATCGATCATAATGATACAGAGCATGAAATACTTGTATGTGACGGAAAGTTACTAGATGCAAACTTCTTATTTACCTTTACATATAAGACGGAAGAATATGTTGTTCACAAAACTACAATTGGGCTTGGAAAGTTATTACGAAACGGCTATGTAATTGCAGATTGGAATATTCGTCTTGAGGAAGATATGTATTACATTGAGATGAATGTATATGATGAGGGGTATATAGAGGATCAATACTTACTATTAGGCGTATTTCATGCTGTTTTGTATGGGTGATAAATGAAAAATACCGGTATTCTTTGTGAAAAGAATGCCGGTATTTTTATATGATTTTGTGTCCTCAATTAATCCTCAAAAATAAAAATTTCATCAATGGTACTATGAAGAGCCTTCGCAATATCGTGAGCAAGCTGTAAGGAAGGGTTATATTTTCCTTTTTCGAGATGACTAATTGTTTCACGGCGTACACCAACAGTTTTCGCTAAATCTTCTTGTGTCATGTTCGATTTGGCGCGGTATTCTTTTATTTTCGTTACGAACGCCATGGTGCATCTTCCAATTCATCAACTGGTTTATCGTAAAAGAACATAGAGAAGCCGAACGTAAGAATGAGTGTGCTGAAAATAAGAGCGATATCAATCTCTTGTAGCACCGGGTTTGGAAATAACATTTCAATAAACATAATGACAGCGGTAGTTAGTAATGTAACGATAAAGGCATTGCGGCATGATTTATTGACGATTTGTTCAAATAGTTCATCGTGTTGAACCGTTCTATACGTTGTGAAAAAGGAGAAGAAACAGAACATAGTAAACAACCCTTTTTCATAAAAAAAAACGAGGAAACCGAAGAAACCGAGAAATCCTAAATATTTTATCCAAGTTGTTTTCATAATAGGTCCTCCTTACAATGTTAGAAATAATTCACGTTATGTTATAAATACATCACATGTGGAAATGTATAGTAATAATAGTTTTCCAATTCTTTTCATAATAATAGTAAAAAGAGGAAATATAATGCGAAATAAAGAGGATAATATTGTAAAATGGTTGTAAGGAGGGGGAGGAAGGAATGCTAACTTGGATCATGATCGTTGTATTACTTGTAGTGATTACTGTAGTGGCAACGGTGTTAATTGGGCGGAATGGTGATGCGAATTATAGTAAAGCGACAAAAGGGAATATTAAACGGCTGACAATGATTTATATTATACTAGCTGTCTTTTTAATCGTTGGATTAGGTGTGTATATATATTTTAAAGGCTAAAAAAACTGAAAAAATATAAAAATCTAAAAATAGAAGTATGCTATAATATTGATATAGTTATTTGGTAATTAAGGAAAGGATTGGATGGAATGATTGAAATTACGAATGTGTCAAAAAGTTATAATGGGTCTACCTATGCAGTAAAAGATTTAAGTTTATCTGTGCCTAGCGGAGAAATTTTTGGATTTTTAGGGCCAAATGGTGCGGGAAAATCAACGACAATTAAGATGATTACTGGTATTCATGGAGTGGACAAAGGGACGATTACGATTAACGGTAAAGATATTATGAAAAATCCGATGGAAGCGAAAAAGACGTTTGGTTATGTTCCAGATAGCCCAGATATGTTTTTGCGATTAAAGGGAATTGAATATTTAAACTTTATGGCAGATATGTATGAAGTGCCGAAAGAAGTACGACAAGAGCGAATCGAGTCTTTAGCGAAGAAATTTGATCTTTACAATGCGTTATCGGATCAAATTCAAAGTTACTCGCACGGTATGAGACAAAAAATCGTTATTATTGGTGTGCTCGTGCATGAGCCAGATGTATGGATTTTAGATGAACCGTTAACGGGGCTTGATCCGAAATCTGCATATATTTTAAAAGAAATGATGAGAGAACATGCGGATAAAGGAAAGATTGTATTTTTCTCTACACACGTATTAGAGGTGGCAGAAAAAATATGTGACCGCGTCGCGATTATTAATAAGGGAAATCTTCAGTTTAAAGGGAATTTAGGTGAAATGAGAGATCATTTTAAATCCAATGAATCACTTGAAAAAATGTTCTTGGAGATGACGGGCAATGAGTAAAATTTGGACGTTAACGAAAGTATTATTAAAATTAAATTATGCAGATTTTATAACAGATAAGAAGAAGCGATGGGCGTATGTATTTTCATTTGCAGCCATTTTATTTGTTGGCTTTTTAATATTTGGTTCGATGACGCACGGATTGTATGAAGGGATGAAACATTTAGGGCAAGACCCAGGAATGATTATCGCAATGGGACTTGCGATTGCGAGTATATGGGTATTTTTAATGAGTATAACGAACATTTTAACTGTATTTTACTATAGTAATGACATTGAAATGTTATTGCCGTTACCATTGAAGCCAGCGCAGATTATTTCGGCAAAGTTTTTAACGGTATTAATTACACAATACGTAATGAGTTCATTTATTTTATTACCAATCTTTATTACGTACGGGTTAAAAAGTAGTGCATTTATTACATATTACATATACATGATTTTCATTTACTTACTCTTCCCGATTGTGCCGTTAGTATTAGCTTCATTACTAATGACAGTTATTATGAGGTATACAAATATAGCGAAAAATAAAGATCGAGGCAATATATTTATTGGAATCGTAAGTATACTATTTATTGTAGGAATTAATGTGTTTTTACAGTGGAAAAATAAAAGTTCGTTTTCTGAAGATGCACTTACGAATTATCTTGCGAACAACGAATCTTCTCTTCTAGTACAAATGACAAATTATTTTCCAACTACATATTTTGGGGCAGTGGCATTAGTAGAAAATGCAAATTGGAAGGGTCCTTTATACGTAATCATCTTTGCACTTATTTCATTTGTATTTTTTGTGTTGTTTTATTACATTGCAGAGCGTACATATTTAAAAGGGGTTATTGGACTTTCAACGAGTACAGCAAAAAAAGAGGTCATTTCAGCAGAAGGTTTACAGAAATCAACGGTACAAAGTTCACATTTGAAAGCGTATGTGAAAAAAGAATTTAAAACGTTATTCCGTACACCACAATTTTTCTTAAATTGTATCGTACAAACTTTTGTTATGCCGATTATGTTATTCTTTGTTTTATTCGTGCAAGATGGGAATTTAAAGTGGATCACAGGGTATATTGATAATCCAAAATCAGCAGGACTTGCAATTGGCGTTGGTCTTTGTGCATCGTTATTTTTAATGGGAAGTAACGTCATCGCAACAACGTCATTTTCACGAGATGGAAGTTCATGGTTTGTGAATCGATATTTACCAGTAAAAGCTTCGGATATCTTTTTTGCGAAAGCAATCACTGCTTGGTTAATTAATGTAATTATTTTAGCAGTATTCGGTATTACGATGGCAGTTGTAGCAGGGATTTCTCCTGTGTTCATGTTACTGTGGTTTTTACTAAGTGCGAACGGGTTATTGTTAATTAATTTAATCGGTACACGTTGGGATGCACAAACTGCAGATATACATTGGGATACAGAGCAGAAATTATTTAAGAGCCGATATACAACTTTGTGGAATTTTTTAGCTAATATTTTTATAGCTTTAGTTATTGTAGCGGGAGTAAGTTTATTATACTTCTTCCTTCAAGTAGGACTATGGGTTATGTTTATCGTTTTATTTGTAATGTTTACGATTGTAAATTATATCTTCATTAAAATTTTAAAATTAGGTGCAGAACGCATATTGTCAAATATTGAATAAAAAGATAGATCCTCTGTATTCGTGCAGGGGATTTATCCATAGATGGAGGAGAAAAGGTGAAGAAAATAGCAATTGTAACAGGGGCAACTCGTCTGAATGGAATCGGTGCAGCTGTATGCAAGGTGCTTGCTCAAGAAGGGATAGACATTTTTTTCACGTACTGGTCTCAGTATGATAAAGCGATGCCGTGGGGAATGCATGACAAAGAGCCCTTTTTGTTGAAAGAGGAGATTGAAAGTTTAGGTGTTCGCTGTGAAATGGCAGAAATCAATTTATCGCATTCGTATTCACCAAATCGTTTGTTTTATATGGCCTCAGAACGTTTAGGTGATCCATCTATTTTAATTAATAATGCAGCGTATGCTACTCATACGAGAATTGAAGAATTAAATGTAGAACAGTTAGATAAACATTATACAGTGAATGTTCGCGCTACTATGTTATTAAGTTCATTATTTATAAAACATTATGCACTGAAAACGAGTGGCAGTATTATTAATCTTACTTCAGGACAGTCATTAGGTCCGATGCCAGATGAATTAGTATACGCAGCAACGAAAGGAGCAATTGAAGCATTTACAAAATCAGTAGCACCAGTTGCGATGGAGAAGGGGATTACAGTGAATGCAGTTGATCCAGGGCCGACGAATACAGGATGGATTACAGAGGACCTGAAGCATCATTTAGCATGGAAGTTCCCGCAAGGTAAAGTAGGAGAACCGTCAGATGCAGCGCGCTTAATTTCTTTTTTAGTAAGTGAAGAAGCAAAATGGATTACGGGGCAAGTCATTCATTCGAACGGTGGTTACTCATAAATATATTATGTTAACAATTATTGAGAAACAAAAAATGAAAGAAAATTTTATTTTTTTGTATAAATAAAATGTCAAGAAAGATAAAAATTTGATAGGAGAGTACATTGTCATATGAAGATAGTAATTCTTCATGTGACAATATACTCTTTTTCTTTTACTACAGAGAAGAAAAATGAAGTAGAAGAAACTCGAATATTCAAATTGGTTTATCAGTTTTTGTACGTATTATTATGAAGATTACTGTCGGAAAGATGGTGATTCGTATGAAAAGGGATTTTTTAAGGGGAAATCGAATCGTAAAGGGGAGGATAAATAAAGTAAACATAGGGGGATTTATATGAAAATGAAAAAGGTCGCTATCGCATCGATAACAATTGGTACAATGCTTACTATGGCAGCTTGTAGTCCTTCAGCAGAGAAAGAGACAGAAAAGAAAGAACAAGTAACAGCGCAAAATGAAGGAGAAGCAAAAACGACAAGTGTAGATGAGACGTCAAAAACAACGAAAGATACTGAAAAAGATACAAATACTTCTTCAAATGAAAAAAACGATAAAGATGCAAAAAATACGAAAGAATCATCAGGAACAGAAAGTAACGGTAAAACGTCATCTCAAAATGAGAATGTAAAAACAAAAGAAAAAGAGACGACAGGAAAAACGAATGACGAAACGACTAGCGGAAAAACGACAGATCAAAGTACAAGTACAAACTCAAACGGAAAAACAACGAAAGATCCGAAGAAAAGCGTAGCCGTGAAAACAAATGTAAAAGAAGTTGCTGCATTAATTGAAAGCTTAGACAAGCAATTAGCAGCGAATCCGAAATTAGAAACAGTAAATAAACTTGGAAAACAAATTAATGAAAAGTGGGATGTGATTGAGAAAGAGTTAGAAGCATCACATCCAGCTGAATATAAAACAATTGGGCAAAGTATGTATCCGTTAATTGTAGGAGCGGAGAAAGAAAAGATAGATATTACTAAAATGAAGTCTTTAACGACGAAAACGAAAAAAGATTTAAATCAGCTAATAACGAAACTTTCGTAGTTTCAAAAGCCTACTGTGGAAGTAGGCTTTTTTATTTTTTTGTAAAAGCCTAATTATTTTCAATTACGATACGAAATGAACCGAATGCTTGTTGACTGACATAATCTTCTTCACTAGTTTTATAAGGAAATGGAAAAGCGACGAACTGAAAACTACTTTCCTGATCCACTGAAGGCAATGTGAAATTGAAAATTTGTCTCGTTTCAGGTGCGACCGCAGTATAAACGATTTTTTTATCATTAAATATTTCAACTTGTTCCCAATCTTTAAAGGCCACGATTGCGTAAGTCATTTCATCTTTTGTTTCATTACCGTTTGATAAGGTTAATTGTCTGCCTTCTTTTTCAGAGAAGACAGTTTGTAATTTTCCTTCAGTTTTCGTAACAAATAATGCTTCATAAAGACCATCTTTTAAAATAGCATTTGGTTGTATAAAGGTGAGTTTTATTTTTTTGCTTCTCTCCTGAGAGGAATTTATGGAGTATCGCATACTTAAAATCTCTTCTAATATAACCGCTTTATTTAAGTCATTATCTTTTAATTTATATTCAGGTTTTTTAATTATAAAAAGGTTAATTCACTTGCATTAGGAGAAGTGTGTAAAGTGATTCTCGTAGTAATTGAACTATTTGGTTTCATATCAAAAGAATAGTGTAATACTTCATTAGCAGCTTCTTCTATTTTAAAAGGCTTTTGTTCGTAATCTTCTAGGACAATTAATCCATATTTTCGGTCTTCATCAACATTATGTATGAATGATAACGATACATTTATTTTATTATTCTCCATAGTAATTTCACTACCATTATTAATATGTTGACCTTTAGTATTCTTCAATCCGTAAGAAATAGTATTGGTTTGTTGCTCTCGCTTATTTTCTGTAGGAGATGTATGTGGTTGTATGATTGAAGTAGGGAACAAAACATAAATGATAATTAACGAAATAAGTATAACACTGATAATAATATACATTTGTTTCATAAATAGCACCTCAATATATTTAAAATATAAGAGAAAAAAGATATGCAAGATGCATATCTTTTTTCTCTTTCTTACCAGGAAGCTTTTGTTTCATGATTTACATCATTATAACCATTTAATTTATAGGTATGATTACCAATAGCGTAATCATCTCCATAATAAACACTTGTGTGGGTCGCTGTAGCACTTACATAAGTTGATTTTTTGGTACTATTACTTTTCGTATTCACTAATGAGCCATCGCCATTGAAAGTTCTTGCTTTTGCATAAATATAGTCTTCGGTCGTAGTTGATTTCGATTTAGCAACTGCATATGGGTTACCAAAAAAGGGAGTATACACGCTAATATTAGAGTCATTCTTTGGTGCAGCTGCAACAGTCAAACTAGGAACACTAGATGTTTTTGCTGATTGAACTGTATCATAGTCAACTAAAACAGGCTGCCTGTCTGCAGCACCCACCTCTGAGGCACTTGCGTTATTAGTAAAACCAAAACCTAAAACCGCTAACCCTAAAGTTGTCACCGCTAAAGATTTTTTCATATTCACTAATTTTCCCACCTTTTTAAATTTTTGAGTTCGAACTCAATTCAAACAATATATGAAAATTTTGAAACTCTCAATAACTTGTCCCATACTTAACTTACCTTTTACTTTTGATTCAACATTTCTTCATTTGTAAAAAATCGAATATCTCTTCTAATGCTTAGCCAGCAAGGGAAACAGGTTTAACTTTATGAAATTCGTGTAAATTTTAATCTATTCATTTCATGATCTCTGTTATTTTTAAGGTTATATGGGAAACTTATCTAAAAAAGGATGGTGATAAAAATGACAATCGATCGGGTTTGTACAATTGGGCCAGCAAGTAATAATAAAGAAACGTTAGCGCAGTTAATAAACAATGGTATGAAAATAGTGCGGTTGAATTTATCACACGGCACACATGAAAGTCATAAAGATATTATTCGTTTAGTAAAATCGTTAGACGATTCTATTAAAATTTTAGGCGATGTACAAGGTCCTAAAATAAGGTTAGGTGAAATAAAAGGAGAACAAATTACACTTCAGGCGGGAGATTCTTTTATTTTACATACGCAACCAGTTACAGGGAGCAATAGAGAAGCAAGTGTTGATTATGCAGGAATCGCGAATGCCGTGAAAGTTGGCAGTAGAATTTTAATTAATGATGGCGAAGTTGAATTAATCGTTGAAAAGATAAGTACGGATAAAATAGAAACAAAGGTGAAAACAAGTGGTAATATCTCATCTCATAAAGGGGTGAACTTACCAGGGGCAATCGTTAGTTTACCAGCTATTACAGAAAAAGATAAAAAAGACATTCAGTTTCTTCTAGAAGAGGATGTTGATTTTATCGCATGTTCTTTCGTAAGAAAACCTAGTCATATAAAAGAAATACGAGATTTTATACAACAGTACAAAGAAACTTCACTGAATGTAATTGCCAAAATAGAAACGATGGAAGCGATCGAGAATTTTCAAGATATATGTAAAGAAGCAGACGGAATTATGATTGCAAGGGGCGATTTAGGAGTAGAGTTGCCGTATCAATTTATTCCGCTCTTGCAGAAAATGATGATTCAGGAATGTAATCGAACGAATACATATGTTATTACAGCGACACAAATGCTTCAATCAATGGTAGATCATTCTATTCCAACAAGGGCTGAGGTAACTGATGTGTTTCAAGCTGTACTGGACGGAACGAATGCAGTTATGCTTTCTGCTGAAAGTGCATCAGGCGAGCATCCGATTGAAAGTGTAAAAACATTACGTCTCGTTTCTGAATTCGCTGAGCATGTGAAAAAAGACGGTCCTTTTGTGATGAAAGATGTATTGGAATTGCTGCATAAGTCTTTGGATGAGTGATAAAGTGAAACTTTAATCAGTGGGGGTTTTGTCCACCCCCCACTGATTATCAGCCCTCATCAATCGGGCTCTTACTGCCCGGCGAATAGCGGGATAAATAAAAAGAGGGCGGATATGCATCCACCCTCGTGTTTTTCATTCATATTATTCTTGCTCTTGCTCATCCAAAATTTTATCAAAAGCAGCAGATACTTTATCAAACTCTTCATCATTTTCAATGTATGAAAACTCATTATCTTCTTCTACTTTTAAAAAGAAAATATCAATGTCTTCCTCAGATTCTGTTTGAATGTCTTCTACGAAGGCAACCGCAATATATTCTGCGCCTTCGACATCCATCGCTCCGAGTACTTCTACTTCCTGATCCTCATTATTCTCATCACTGAGAGTAAACACTTCGCCAACTTCAATATCAGACATATCCATTCTCCTCCTGTTCGACTCTAAAAAATAGAGCGCTCAAACTGTATACATACTAACATATCTTTCCATGAAAAATCAATTTCATACATAAGAAAAACAACTGATTCTTCAATAGAATAAGTATTTAGCTAGGAGAAGTTTTATTTGTGAGTGCTATATTACTAAATCCATTCAACAATTGTATCTATAGTCTGTCTTGTTTTATCACGCTTTGGCTCTTCTTTACGGTAACCAAAGGCAACCATAACAGATACTTCAAGATTATCATCTTTTATAATACCTTCTTGACGAAGTAAAGAATCTACTTTCTCTTTATCAAATCCTTCTATTGGACAAGAATCAATGCCGATTTGAGCTGCACTCGTCATCATATTACCTAAAGCAATATAAGATTGCTTAGACGCCCAATCAAATACAGCACGATCCGATTGTAACAAGTTAAAATCGGATTCCTGGAACTTTTTGAAGAATTCATATCTAATTTTTTGAGTGTCTTCAGGTAATCCAATAATATCGTTCATCATATATTTAATATACTCTGCATCATAATGCATATCTTTAATGTTTCTTGAAAGAACAATGACAAAGTGACTTGCTGTTGCAAGTTGCCCACCAGCGCCCCATGAATACGGTTGTAGTTTTTCTCTTACTTCTTTATTTTGTACGA
The DNA here is from genome assembly GCF_038005545.1 of Bacillus sp. FSL M8-0063. Lineage (NCBI taxonomy): Bacteria > Bacillati > Bacillota > Bacilli > Caryophanales > Bacillaceae > Bacillus > Bacillus sp. FSL M8-0063. The sequence goes on along the minus strand of NZ_JBBOTJ010000001.1, from coordinate 2,823,743 downwards.
CAATAAATTTCCATGGTTCATAACCAAAAGAAGAAGGAGATAATCTGCCTGTTTCTAAAATGAATTTAAAATCCTCTTCTGAAATTTTGTGCATAGGATCAAACTCTTTACATGCATGTCTGAAATGGAAAGCCTCCATAATTTTTTCTTTTGTAATTTGTTTTGTATTTGTCATAAAAGTACCTCTTTTCATTAATTTGTTTTTGTAAGTAAATTATATTTTTGAAGTAACGTAGAAACAAGTACGCACATTTTTGTGTTATAGTATCAAAAAAGATACTATTGGTAAGGGAAGGGAGTTATGATGGATTGTTCGAATGAAAATAATATAAATTACCCATTTCTAAATAAATATTCTTGTCCAGTTGAAGCTATGGTTGAGGTTATTGGTGGAAAATGGAAAGGGGTTATTTTGTATCATTTATTAGATGGTACAAAGAGGTTTAATGAATTAAAAAGATTAAAACCTAATATCACACAAAGAATGTTAACACTGCAGCTGAGAGAACTTGAAGCAGATGGCATCATCCATCGTGAAGTATACCGTGAAGTTCCTCCGAAAGTAGAATATTCGTTAACTGAGCTTGGTGAATCACTACGTCCAATGATTCTATTAATGATGGAATGGGCAACTCATAATATGGAGAAAGTTTTGGAGAGTAGGAATACGAAAAATAATAGTTAAGAGTTGTAGAAATAAAAGGTGTTTTCCATAGGTGAAGACACCTTTTATTTCTATATTTTTTACTTTTTAACTTCAACTGCTGAAATTGCAAAGTCATTCAAGTTTACAGTTTTACCATACCAATCAGAGTGTTTGAAGACGATACCTTTACCATATTCTTCAGTTGAAGTACGATCCCATAGCGTTGTCGAATAGCTAGCAGTAGGGGATGCTGTACTTACAGAAGAAATTCTATTTTGCCAATTAGGAGGCAAATTTTTAAAACCGCTACTAAGAGAAAAATACTCGCCACCTTTATTTGCATGTTCATAGAAATCTGTACTATTAGGTCCGCTCCCTCCAACACCAAGGGGATTGATTGTATTATTCAACCTTTGTTTGTCTTTTTCAATAAAAGAATCTAAACTTTCTTTGTTCGAAAATCCATAAGATAACCAGTCTCCATTTTGATTTTGTTTCGGTAGAACTACAGTTATTTTTACGTCTTCCTTAGATGGAGCATCCAATTTGTTAAACGAATCTACAGTCTTTTCATCTACAGTTACATATTCAAAAGAGCTAATCGAATAATCCTTTTCGGTACTAGCTGATACTGAACCCATTCCGCCAGTTAATGCTGTAATGGCTACTGCTGCACCTACTATTAATTTTTTAAACATGAATTCATCTCCTTTAAACTTAGATTTTTTGCATAACTAAAATGTATGTTAATCGGAGTTTATTGTAAATATTTAGAATTTTATAAAAATGAAACAGAATATTCTTTTATTTGTCTGGAGTAAGAAATGCAAGTTTAAATAAAAAAGGATTTACTTAAAAAGTAAATCCTTTTTGGGTGTTAGTAATAAGCTTAGTTTGTGAGATGATTTTGTGATTTGCTAACCTAATTCAAAACTTTACTGATTAAAGTTTTATATTATCCAGCTATGAATCATACACTTCTTTTTTATTTGTGGAAGCAGCATCTAATAAAAGGAAAATGGCTGCTATAATATGTAGAACGATGTTTATATAAGGAAAGAAGGCAACTAGAGTAACGATAATACCTATATAATGAGCGTACGTATTCATGCCTGCTTTTTTAGCTAATAAAATAGTAGTGATATGTAAAGCAATCAATAGTAGTAAAGGTATCCCATCTAGGTTAACAAGACTTGGAAATATATAATAGCAAGGAAGTAATAAAAGATGATAGATTCCTGTAGTCCACTTTATTGCTTGTATGTAAGTTTTCAAAGTAAATCCTCCTAAAACAATCAATATCTATATATTACCAAAAATAATAGGTGATTGGATATTAAATACTTGTGGTTTTTAGTGGAATATAATTATTTTATGTTAACTAATTGTTTCGTTATCTATAAAATAGAAAAACCACCCAAACGAGGGTGATTCGTATTATAAATAACTACTTAAAGAAGAAAGGGGAACCTTCACCTCACTACCTTCCTTCATATTCCGCAGCATAACGGTTTCTGTACTAAGTTCTTCTTCACCAATAATAAGCACATAAGGGATATTCTCTTTATTTGCGTAATTAAGGGCACGTTTTAATTTGCGGCCTGCTAGTTCGAGTTCGACTTTTAAGGAAGTTGTAGAACGTAATTGCTGGGCAATTTGTAAGCATTGTAATTCTGTCCCGAGTGGGATGATAAATACATCCGCTGTAGATGATATCGTTTCTTTCTGTGAGAGTGCTGTATAAATAACGTCTAAACCGAATGAAATACCGACTGTTGGATAGTTCATGTTATCACCACGGAATGCTCCGATAATATTATCGTATCGACCACCGCTACCGATGCTGGATGTAATCGAGCTATCTTTTAAAAAGATTTCATACACGGTACCTGTATACATTGTAAGTCCTCGTGCTAAAAATGGATTGAATATAGCATTTTCATTTATTCCAAGAGCGATTAAATATTGTTGTAATTGTTGTAATTCGTTTACTCCATCGGCAACGAGTGGATTATTAAAAGTGTCTTTAAAGTCAGCAATTGAAAGCTTTAGACAAGATAAAACGGTATTACATATCGTATCAGCCATTTCTTCAGAAATTCCGCGCTCTAATACATCTTTTCGTACACCATCAATCCCAATCTTTTCGATTTTGTCTAATGATAAAATGACGTCACTCGTTCGTTCAGTAGGGATGTTAATGGACTCGAGAATGCCGTTTAACAATTTTCGGTTATTATATTGGATCGTTACTTCTAAGTTTAACGTTCGGAACAGCTCAAACGCCATACTCATAAGTTCAGCTTCTGCCATGACTGATTCTACACCGACTATATCAACATCACATTGAATGAACTCACGAAATCGCCCTTGTTTAATTGGACCATCTCGAAATACTTTCCCAATTTCATACCGTTTAAAAGGGAGGCGGATGTTCGGATTCATCGCTACGACTTTTGCGAATGGAATGGTTAAATCGTAGCGTAAGGCAAGGTCACGTTTTCCTTGATCTTGAAGCGTATAAATTTCTTTTAAAATTTCATCGCCACCGCCGTACTTGTAAGACATAAGCTCATACATATTTAACGTAGGTGTTTCTAACGGTTTACATCCGTATCGTTCAAACGTATCTTCACAAGCTCTTTTAATTTTATTTCGCAACACTTGTTCCTCTGGTAAATAGTCTTTCGTTCCTTTTACATTTTTCATTTCCATTGTAATCTCTCCTTTTTAAATTTAAAAAAGCTATGCAGGTATAAAAATACCCACATAGCTTTATGAACGCTTCGTGGGTCAACAGGAAAAGCCCTGTACCCACGAAGAAAAATTTTTCTTCGGATACACGGCATTACGTATGATGATGAAGTTGGAAAGAAGTATTAATATTTCGCATGACAAATCTCTCCTTAACATAAGTTTTTCCAAATTATATCAGATGATTTTTGAATTATCAATATTTTTAGTTTTGAAATATAGGTGAAGTTATGTAGGATAAATGGAAAAAGGTGTATAATAAAACTTAATAATATGAAATAACCTTTTAAGGAGAAACCCATGAAAAAAGATAAAACAAATGCGATGCGAATATTAGATAAAGAAAAGATCGAATATTCGATGATGTCATATGATCCGGACGATGGAAAAATTGATGGCGTATCAGTAGCTGAGAAAATTGGACGAGAAGTGAGAGAAGTATATAAAACGTTAATCGCTCAAGGGAATAGTAAAAATTATCATGTGTTTATCATCCCGGTAGATGAGGAACTAAATTTAAAAGCTGCCGCAAAAGCGGTCAGCGAAAAGAAGATTGAAATGATTCCTGTAAAAGATATTACGAAAGTATCAGGATACATTCGCGGTGGTTGTTCACCAGTAGGAATGAAGAAGTTATTTTCTACATGCATTGATGCGACTGCTCAATCGCTTGAAACAATCATTGTAAGCGGCGGGAAGATTGGTATACAAATCGAGCTGAAAGTGGATGACTTAGCGAAAGTAACGAGAGCGCAGTTTGGTGAAATAACGAAATAATGATACATAGGAAAAGAAGTTCTAGTTTTATTAAATTTAGATAAAGATTTATAGGATAATTAGTCCGTTTTGTCTTTGAAAGGTGTAGATTTTTTGAATACGAAATTAATCATAGTAGAAGGGCTTCCTGGCTTTGGGAAATCCACCACTGCAAGCTTGCTTTACGATATTCTAATTGAAAAAAATATTGACGCTGAGTTATTTCTTGAAGGGAATCCAGACCACCCTGCTGATTATGATGGGGTATCTTGTTTTGATAAAAGTGAATTCGAAAGTTTGTTAGTGAATAGTGGTAATTTTAAGGAAGTAATTAGTGATAGAGTCACGAAGCGAGAAAACAATTATTTATTGCCATATAAAAAAATTAAAAATGAATACAGCTCTAATTTTCCTGAAAATTTATTAAATGCCATTTTCAAAAATGATATATATGAATTACCGCTAGAGAGGAATATTGAATTAATAACTGAAAAATGGAGGGATTTTGTTGAAATAGCCAACAACGAAAATAAAATTTATATTTTTGAATGTTGCTTCATACAAAATCCATTAACAATCGGGATGGTTAAATATGGTGCAAAAAAAGAGAAAGTTATAAGTTATATTAATGCATTAGAGAAAATTATAGAGAAATTAAATCCAGTATTGTTTTATATAGAACAAGATGATTTGGAATTCTCATTCAGAAAGGTATTTAATGAAAGAGATAAAGAATGGTCTGCTGGATTTATTGAGTATTATACAAATCAAGGGTATGGGAAGATGAAAGGCTATCACGGTTTAGACGGAACAATTAAAGTTTTAGAAGCAAGAAGAGATATTGAAAGAGAAATATTTGATATGTTAAATATAAAAAAGACAAAAATTGATAATTCACAGTATGAAGCTATCAAATATAAGTCAATGATAATTGGAAAATTGGAATCACTTAAATTTCTAGATTAATGTAGTGCTTTAATTGCGCAAGAAACTAAAAACTTTTAACTTCCACTTTCGAAAATGATGTAAATAAGCTAATCACTGGATTCTCATAGAAAACTGTGGTGAGATGAAATTTTTGATTTTACAGCACTTCAAAATCTTAGCTAGATGGCTATGTATCGGTATCCCACAATAAAAAGGCAGGAACATTTCAAATATGTTCCTGCCTTTAATTTTATTAAGTTTAATATCTATGACTTAAATATAATATAATTTGGAGCTTTTTTTTATTTTAGATGAATGCTTCCTAACGGTTGATTTTGTTAACGAAAGTCGACTTTAAATCCATATTTTATTTCACTATATGAGGGGAATAAGACTTATAGCTCAAAGTGAGGAAGATTAATTGTTGGTAAAAGATCGGTTGTTGTAGGTGAATGTAGTTTAGAGTTTGGATTGTAAGTTTTTTCTGGTTGTTATTCATTGATGAATGAAAAATACTATTATTTTAACCTTTAAAAACGAACGTTAGGGATGATTCTGATAAAAATGTTCATATATATATTGCGTGCACACTAAAAGTTTGATATATTACCAATATAATAATTTTACACATCATCACTCGTATATACTCGGTAATATGGTCCGAGCGTTTCTACCTAGTTCCCAATGAAAGAACTGGACTACGGGTTAAAGTATTCGGCCGTGCTATTTTATGAGCGCTACCGTCTATAATTTGGCATTTGTTTTATCTTTTGCTCAATTAACTTTGACTACCGTAGTTCTAGAAAGTAGAGATTCTTCTACAATTTCTAGAACTTTTTTGTTTGGACCAAAAGCATCGAGTATAGAAAACAACAAGAGAAAGAGGAGATTATTTATGAAGAAGAATACGTTGAAAAAATGTGCTGCCCTAGTAACTACTGTTGCATTGTCATTCTCAATACTTGCGGGATGTAATGCGGGTCCAAAACAAGTTGAGGCAAAAAGTAATCAACAACCTCTTTTAATTCAAGGGCCAATGCCGATAGAGGCTGAGAAGTTTGCAAAAAGATTAAAAAATGTGAAAGAAGAAAAGTCTGGAACTTTCGTATTTTATAAAGGCACTGTCGACAATTATCCTGTAATCGTAGCGAAAACAGGTAAAGGAATGGAAAATACAGCAGCCGCTACAGCAGTGGCTATTGAAAAATATAAGCCTAAGGCGATTATTAACCAAGGAACATCAGGTGGACACGATCCAAATTTAAACGTATTTGATATTGTTTTAGGAAAACAAGTAGCAAACATAGGTTCATTAAAAACAACAAATATGGATGAGAATCAAGGAATTGAGCCGACAAAATGGATTTCTATGGACTTAATGGCTTCGGAAGGAAGTGCAGGAGAAGATCCAAATGCTGAGAAAATCCGATACTACGAGGGAGATAAGGATTTACTTGCAGCAGCTAATGCGGTAAAAGATAAATATACAAAAGGTAAAGTAGTGGAAGGTACGATTGGTTCAGCAGATGTTTGGAATAATGAAGTTGATAGAATTAAATGGTTCCATACAAAATACGGTACATTTGTTGAGGAAATGGAAGGCGCTGCAGCAGCGCAAATCGCAAAAGCGTATGACGTACCATTTTTAGGAATTCGAGTGTTATCTAACAATAAAACAAACGGCGGAAAATATAATCCAAACACAGCAGCGGCAAATCAAGAATATGTTTATGAAGTAGTTAAAAAATATATAGATTCAATGCAAAGTAAATAGTAGTAGTTCTGTCCCAGTATAAACGTCAAGTAACTGTAAATGTTTTCGAGATGGATAAACTTGTCTTAGGAATGGTAGTTGAAAAAGAAAAGCTTGTTTCTTATAAAAAATATAAGAAACAAGCTTTTTTATTTAAAATAAATTGGGTAATTAAACTATAACGTCAATGTTTATCGTTGAATATCATAATAATATAATGGAGGTGATGTTATATGGCTCTTACTACAGGACCAATTGAAAATGTAGGAAATCAACCTGCTAATGCAAATAGAGTTAGGGTGAAGATCCTTAACCGTACTGCGGGCCCACTTACTGGAGTAGCTAGAGTTTTTAGACTTGACGGTTCATTAGCATTAATTGAACAGATAAACTTCAATGTGAATTCTAATGCTTCTACTTTTGCAACTCTAAGTTTAGTTCATCCTGCTTTTGGACAAGCATTTGAATATGAAGTTCAAATTGTTCCTAATCAACCTGGTGGACTATATAGTGTTTATGGACTAACAGCTGAAAGTGTTATCATTACTGCACAACGTGTTGTGAACTCAGAATTGACACAGTTTCTTTAATTAAAATAGGTTGGTGCCTTACATGGTATCCAATCTATTTTTGTACTTATTCTTCAGAGGAAGAAGGGTTTTACATAAAAAATAAAGACAGTTATAGAAAAAGGAAAAGTCGATTTATCAAATATGCATAATTGCATAAAAAAATTGAAATTTATGAGTTAACATTAAACTACTTTTTAATTGTAAGGAATATTTTAATAATCTTTACTAGAGAAGGATATTCCTTGTGAAAAGTGAAATTGCTTGAAAAGTAGATAAACCAAAAGTGTGGAAATGATACAGACTCAATAGAGTTTTTGTATTAAATAAAAAGAAAAGGGTGGGTATGGCTTTCTAAAAGTTTTTGGGGGTTAGAAAGCACTTTTTAGTTAATAGCTTCAAATTATATGTTAAAGGGGAAATGGGTATATGAAGTTTCGAAATACAAAGCTTGCTATGGTTACACTATCTTCATTTTTTATTTTAAGTACGGCATCTCTATCATTCACAGATATCATACACGGTGAAGTAGCTTCTGCATCACCACAAGAGATTACTGTAAAAAGCTATGACGATACATATTATAATAATGCAATAGGAAAAACGGGTTTAGAATTAAAGAAGGAACTTCATAATATTATTGATAATCATACAAAGTTATCATACAGTGCGGTTTGGGGAGCACTAAGAGATACTGATGAAGATCCAAATAATAAAAACAATGTGATACTCTTATATACTGGGCGTTCGCAAGGGAAACTTACGAATGGTTCAGGAGTTGATAATTGGAACCGAGAGCATGTTTGGGCAAAATCTCACGGTGATTTTGGAACGACTGCAGGAGCTGGAACAGATTTGCATCATTTAAGAGCGACGGATGTATCTGTAAATAGTTCACGTGGAAATCTGGATTTTGATAATGGTGGTGTGAATCATTCGGAAGCGACAGAATGTAAATACGATAGTGATTCTTGGGAACCTCGTGATAGTGTAAAAGGAGATATCGCTAGAATGCTATTTTACATGGCTGTTCGTTATGAAGGAGACAATGGGGAAATAGACTTAGAATTAAATGAAAAGGTGAATAACAATAAAGATCCATACATGGGCAAACTATCCGTTTTACTAAAATGGAATGAACAAGACCCGGTAGATGATTTAGAGCGAAAGCGTAATGAAGTGATTTTTACGAAATATCAACATAACCGTAATCCTTTTATTGATCATCCGGAATGGGTAAATAAAATTTGGAATTAAAATATTTAAAGGTATTTTTACTTTGAGAGAAGGGATTGATCATAGTGATCAATCCCTATTTATATCTATACTAGAATAAATGATTTTTATAGGATTGGAGAATAGAATAGATATTTTATTAAGTTAAGTATAATATGAGTCTTTTAATACGGTCCCCATTCAATATTCACGCCAATAATAAGAAAAATAAGTCCAATGATAAACCAAATGAATGCAAGTGGAGCCATAAATCGAATCCATTTTCCGTAAGAAATGCCGCTCGCTGCGAGAACGCCCATTAAAACACCGGAAGTTGGGTTGAGACAGTTCACTACACCTTCTCCAAGCATAACAGCTTGTACTGTAACTTGGCGTGTAATGTGCATGAAATCGGCTAATGGAGCTAATATCGGAATGAAAATAACAGATTCTCCTGTCCCGGATGAAATGAGGAAATGTAATGCTGCACTACTTACATACATACCGATAACGCCAAATACAGGGCTATGCCCTTCGAGAGACTGTGCGAGTTGGTTAACGATTGTATCAAGTAATTTCCCTTGTTCTAAAATGACTGAAATACAACGAGCCATTCCGACGATCAAAGCACCGTATATGAGATTTTGGCAGCCTGCTAGAAAAGTAGAAGCGATATCGTTTGCTTTCATACCACCTATTATTCCCGCTGTAATTGCTATGAAAATAAAAGTAGCGGTCATTTCTGCGTCCGTCCAATGTAGACGAAAAGCGCCTATTAAAAATGCAATTAACGATAAAGCTGAAACGAGTAAAATTAATTTGTCGCGTATTGTCCAAGGAACTTCTGTTTTCTTTATTTCTTTTTCGTTTGAAAGAGCGTTACTTGGAAACCAGTTGTCACCGAGAATGCTTCCTTTATTCGATTTCTTCAAACGTTTTACGTACCAATTAATATATAAAATGGTAGCAATTAAAAAAGAGATATAGATTGCTGTACGTAAACCAATCCCTGAAAACATCGGAAGTTCTGCGATCTTTTGTGAAATGCCTAAAGGTGAGGGAGATAATATAGTAGCATTAAAACCAGCATAAGTGCCTAAATAAATAATTGCTACGCCGACGATAGCGTCCCATTTTAATGTGCGTGCAACGATGATGCCGATGGGGATAAAGCCAATAACTGAGTTAACGATAATACCAGTCGTTCCGAGAATAGAAAAGAGTGCAGCGACAATACAAATGAAGAGTAATTGCTGATTGCGAAATTTATTAATAACATGATAGATTAAACCGTCAAGGGCACCTGTCTTTTCAAGAATGGCGATGGCTCCACCTGTAAATAAAATTAAAAAGATGATCGGAGCAGCAAGTGTCATTCCTTTTTCAATAGCGGTAAAAAAAGAAACAAACCCTACTGGCGATTGTGGAACAGAATGATAACTTCCTGGTATTGTCGTTGTAACAGTACCGTTTGTAACTCTTTTAAATTCTCCAGCAGGAACGAAATATGTAGCTATTGCACAAAGTAAAGCAATAAAAAATAGTAGTACGTACGCGTCAGGCATTTTAAACTTTCGTTTACTCGGCTGTTTTTTTGCCTCGGTATGTAATTGCATAAAACCCCTCCTTTTTCACTTGGTTAATTTTTAATATTCTGAAATTTATCTGTGAAATAGATTATAATAAAGGTGGCTTCTTAAGGCAATAGTTTTTCTATGCTTTTCCTGCACATACAAATTATTGAAACGTTAGACAGGGAAACGAAAATAACCCAAGAATATGTTATATAGAAGGAATAAGGAAAAGAGGGGAAAAAGATGTGGAAAACTACGGATCTATGTGATGAGTTTGAAAAAGAATTACAAATATGTCGCCAGTCATTTCGGTCTTTTGGGAAGAAAGAACAATTTCACGGGAAAATTGCAACGGTAAAGGTGAAGGATGATAATGTACTAGTGAAGGAAGGATTGCAAACACTACCAGAAGGAACGATATTAGTTGTGGATGGCGGAGCATCTACGAATTGTGCGTTACTTGGTGATAATTTGGCAGCTATTGCAGAGGAAAGGAAGCTGGCAGGGATTATTGTAAATGGATATGTTCGTGATTCTAGTGAACTAAAGAATATTAATATTGGTATTTTAGCGTTAGGGACGATGCCAAATAGAAGTGTAAAAGAAGGAAAAGGAGAGCGGAATATTTCATTGCAATTTGGACAAGTAGAATGGAAGCCGAATGAATATGTGTATGCGGATGAAGATGGCGTCATTATTAGTGAAAAGAGTTTGCATCGTTAAAGGTTAGTAAGTTACTATTCTTAGAAAATAAATCCGATAAAGCATGGACAAAATTCTTTGTCAATAGTAAAATAATACAGAAATTTAAAATTAACAGAATGTATAGGTTTATCGTTTTACGATAACTTGAATGGAAGTCAGTTGTGCCTAGAAAAGTGAATGTTATCACAATGATACGTTCATAAACAAAATTATTTTTCCTATACAAATATAGCCGCGAATGATGCGGGTCGGAGGTGTTGTACAGTTTGTTCGACACTTACAAAAAAAGAGTGTCAATTGCACGCCCTTGAAGGGCCTTTTTTTGTGTAAATAGTAGTAAGGGAGGAAATTTTGGGATGGCAATGTTAAAAAAATGGCTGCTTACGTCGTTAATGGCAGTTACACTTGTATTTGTTTCTTTTGCGAATACAGTACATATTACGTTTGCTGAAGGAGATACAGCAAAACTTGCAATTATTGGTGAATCACAAAAGGGTATTATGTTATGTCCGAAAGAAGAGCAAATTAAAGATGGGGAAACAGCTTTAAGTTTGCTGCAAAAAGTCATGGGGGACAAAGTAACAGCAGAGACGATGTCTTTTGGAACGTATGTTAAAGGCATTGACGGTTTAATGGCTGGGGACACAAGTGGCTGGTTATATGATGTAAATGATAAATCTGCAGAAGTTGGAGCAGATAGTTATAAATTAAATGCTGGAGATGTTGTTGTCTTTCGTTTTGTTGCAGACTGGAGTAATATGAGCCAGGAAACATTACAGCAAACATTAGATAAATTTGGTACTTGTAAAACTGTAGAAGAACCAAAGACAGATGATCCAAAACAAGAAAAACCAGAAGAACCAAAGACAGATGATCCAAAACAAGAAAAACCAGAAGAACCAAAGACAGATGATCCAAAACAAGAAAAACCAGAAGAACCAAAAACGGATGATCCAAAACAAGAAAAACCAGAAGAACCAAAAACAGATGATCCAAAACAAGAAAAACCAGAGCAACCAAAGCAAGAGAACATTCAAGTTCCAGCAGCGCAAGTAAATGACGCGATCTCTAAGACATCTGAAAAGATGTTACAAGATGGAATTGAAAGTGATTGGGTAGCTTTAGGCCTTTCTCGTTCTGGAAAGAATGTTCCAATTGAGGCGAAATTAAATTATGTTAAGTCAGTAACTGAAAAAGTAGAAAAGCGCATTAACCGTTTTTCAGCGACAGATTTAGCTAGAACGATTATTATGATGAATGCAATGCAAGCAGACCCTACAAAGGTTGGCGAACATAATTTAGTTCAAAAATTGTACGAATCAGATAAAGTGAATTCTGTTACAGGTTATACATTTGCTTTACTTGCATTTGATACGAAGAAATATGAAGTTCCAGTGAATTCAAAATGGAATCGAGTTGCTTTAGTAGATGCGCTTTTAAACGCGCAACATACAGATGGCGGCTGGACTTACGATAGTGCAAGCAGTAAAGACAGTGCTAGTAGCGTTGATGTAACAGGTATGGTTTTATCAGCATTAGCTCCTTATCAAGATCGACCAGATGTGAAGCCAGCTGTAGAAAAAGCTGTTGCTTACTTATATAATGAACAGTTAGAAAATGGTGGTTTTTCTGCTGATGGACAAGAAAATTCTAATAGTGCTGCGCAAGCAATTATTGGACTATCACTTGTGAAAGATGTAGATCAAAATCGTCTACATAAGGCAATGCAAAATCTACTATCATACCAACTTCCAAATGGTGAATTCAAATGGTTACCAAGTGATCAAAACGGTAGCGGAATGGCTACAGAGCAAGCATTTTTAGCTTTACTTCAGTTTGAGGATCTTGGAAAATCGATTTATGATTGGTCAAATGTATCTGTTCCTGAAATCGATAAGAAACCGAATGTGGATTCAGAAAATGTTGTAGTAGAAAAAGAAGTTACTGAACAACCAGAAGAACAAAAGCAAGTACAAGAAGAAACGAAAGATGACACGCTAAAAGTTGTTGTCGATAATGAGCCGGTTAAAAATAAAAAATCCGGAAATGGTAGCACGTTACCAAAAACAGGAGCATCTTCTCATAGTGCAGCTACAGAAGTAGGTATGGGTGTAATATGTATTGCTGCTGCATATGTATTATGGAGACGTAAAGCAGCTTAACAAAAATTAGGAGCAATCATTTGCTCCTAATTTTATTATGAAAGGTGAGAGACAACATGAGTAAGATGAAGTGGTTTATTTCTTTAATGCTTTCACTTGGGCTACTTGCCGGATGTGAAGAGGCAGCTGTTAAGCCTGAGAAGAAAGTAGAACCAAAGCAAGAAGAGGTTGCAAAACAAGAAGAGAAAAAAGATGAAGAAAAACCGGAGGAAAAACAAGCTGAACAAGAGCAAAATAAGCAAGAAGAACAGAAAGAGAAGCAAGAACAAAAAGTAGAAGAGAAGCCGAAAGAAGAAAAGACGCAGGCACAACCAGAAATAAAAAAGGAAGAAAAACCTAAGGAACAGCCTGCTACTAAGCAACCAGAACAACAAAAAGCACAAGAAGAGAAACAACAGCAACAGCCGAAAGCACCAGAAGTAAAAGAAGAAGCGAAGGTTGTGAATCAGCCGAAAGAAACACCGAAGCAGGAGCAAAAGAAAAATCCAGAAGAGAACAATAGTGTACCAACTCCGCCAACACCGGTACCACCACCAAACCCAGTACCACCAGAACCTAAAGCAAAACAAGTTACTATTTCCGTAAAAGGACATGAAGGATACATATTAGGCGCGAAAAAGGTTGATGTACAAGAAGGTGACACGGTCTATAATGTGCTAAAGAACACAGGATTAGAGCTTGATGTGATGGGTTCTAAAGGTGATATTTATGTAAAAGGTATTAATGATTTATATGAAAAAGATATTACTACTACTAGTGGGTGGAAATATCGTGTGAATGGTGCTTTTCCAAACTATAGTGCTGGTGTAGTAACGGTTAAACCAGGAGATACAATTGAGTGGGTGTTTGTATTAAAATAAGAAAGGCATTCGGTAAAGGGCTATGAAAATAAGTTTTTCTTCTTTACATCCTTTTGTGAATTTTTTCTATTATATCGGGGTGATGATACTATGTATGATGTGTCTTCATCCTCTTTTTTTAATTGGAGCAATTCTATTAATCGTTATAATTAATGTGATGCAAGGGAATAGCGAAAAGATAAGAAAGATGTTACCGAGCACAATTGTTTTCTTTTTTATGGTCATTTTATTTAATTCATTATTAACGCATAGAGGCCGAACTACGTTATTTTGGTTAGGGGATAGCCGTATTAAGCTTGAGGCAATTATGTATGGAGTAGTAATGGGGTTATTATTAGTTGCGATTATGTTTACGTTTGCTTCGTATAATGATATTATTTCGAGTCATAAATTTTTATATTTATTTTCTAGAATTTCACCGAAAGTAGTATTGTTAACGATGATTACAGTGAGGTTTGTTCCTTTGTTTATGAGGCGATTACAGAAAATAACACTCGTCCAAAAGACAAAAGGTGTACAAGTAGATGCAGGCTCAATTGTTGAACGGGTGAAAAACGGTATGCAATTGCTGCAAGTATTATTAATTTGTTCATTAGAAGATGCGCTGCAAACAGCAGATTCTATGCAAGCTCGTGGGTTTGGTGTAACGAAGCGTACGACATATATTCGGTATAGAATGGAAAGACGCGATTGGTATATGCTCAGTTATTTAAGTATTCTACTTATCATTGCTATTATATGTAGTACGTATGGCGGAGGAAAGTTAATCATTTATCCAAAAGTCGAGTCTATTCTATTTCAGCAATACGATGGAATGATGTTTGTCGTACTTACGATGTTTATTAGTTTACCAATTATAATGGAAGGAAGGGAATGGATATGGTGGCGCATGCAGAAATAAACAATTTATCATTTGTATATGCTGATGAAAACGAATATGCGTTACAGCATATTTCTCTTTCTATTCAAAAAGGAGAGTTTATTGCACTTGCTGGAGGGTCAGGTTCTGGAAAGACGACATTATTAAAACATTTTAAAAAGGAATTACTTCCAATTGGTACACGTTCAGGAGAAATTTTTTATGATGACGTTTTATTAGAGGAAGTACCGGATTTATTATCTGCGCAAGAAATTGGTATGGTATTTCAAAATCCAGAGAATCAGCTCGTAATGGATACGGTCATTCAAGAATTAGCATTTTCTTTAGAAAATATCGGGTTACCATCACAGATTATTCAAAAACGAATAGCAGAGCTCATTAGCTTTTTAGGGTTTCAAGATTTATTGCATCAATCTGTTCATACGTTATCTGGCGGGCAAAAGCAGCTTGTCAATTTAGCTGCGGTATTAGTTATGCAGCCGAAATTATTATTATTAGATGAACCAACGGCGCAGTTAGATCCAATCGCTGCGAAAGAGTTTTTAGGATTGTTAAAACGTATTAACGAAGAACTTGGAATTACGATCGTTTTAAGTGAACATCGTTTAGATGAAGTGATACCACTTGCAACACGCGTTATTTGTATGGATAACGGCCGCATCGTTTATGATGGCAGTCCTAAAACGGTTATAGCGAACATGTGGGAAGTTGAAAAGTTCCGTCCATTTATTCCGCAAATTCCAAGATTGTTTTTAGAATGGGACGTGGAAGATATTCCGTTTACAGTGCGAGAAGCACAAATGAAACTGAATAACTTTTCAGATATATCATATGTGAATGAGCCAATAGCACAAAGTGAAAAGCGAGAAGTCATTTTAAGCGCAGAGCATATTTCGTTCCAATATGAAAAAAATAGTCCGCTTATTTTACGAGATTTAACCGTATCGATTGAAAAAGGAAAATGGGTAGCTCTCGTTGGGAAAAATGGTACAGGTAAATCTACACTGTTAACGATTTTAGCGGGATTGCAAAAAGCGAGAAGAGGGAAAGTAAAGTGGAATGGGAAAGTGATACATAAAATTGATTCGAAAGAACGATTTAAAAGGATCGGGTATGTATCACAACATCCGTATTATCATTTTACATTTGATACAGTGTGGGAAGAAGTGTATGAACGTGCACGTGAGTTATATGGAGAACAAGGAAAAGAAATAGCAGAAGATATGCTAAAACAGTTTTGGTTACATTCGCTTAAAGAACGCCATCCGCATGATTGTAGCGGGGGAGAGCAACAACTACTTGCGTTATGTACAACGTTATTATCAAAGCCGACTTTATTGTTACTTGATGAACCGACAAAGGGATTAGATCCGTGGAAAAAAGAAAGAGTAGGAGAGCTATTTAGAAAGCTACAAAAAGAAGGTACAACAATTGTAATGGCAACGCATGATATTGAGTTTGCAGCGAAATACGTTGATCAATGCATGATGTTATTTGACGGAGCAGTTATTATGAATGATGCACCGAAGGAATTTTTTAGTGGAAACTTCTTTTATACAACATCTATCAATCGATTCATTCGAAAAGAATTGCCATATGCATTAACGTGGGAGGATGTGTACGAAGCGTGTCCAAACGATATGTTGCATTCATAATATGTATTTTTGCAGTAATAATAGGCACATTACTCTTTACTACACTTATCATGGACGGTTATTACATGTTAAGTAGTTTGTTTTTATTAGTTATTATTATGTTACCTTTCTATATCCGCTTTGAAAGAAAGGCTTTTGTTTCACGTGAAATTGTGCTCGTTGCTGTGTTAGCGGCAATTGCAGCAGTTAGCCGCGTGCCATTTTCGATATTGCCAAGTGTACAACCGACTTCATTTGTCATTATCGTTTCTGCAATTGTGTTTGGGAGTGAAACTGGTTTTATGATCGGTGCAACAGCGGCTATCGTATCTAACATCTTTTTAGGGCAAGGTCCGTGGACGCCGTGGCAAATGTTTTCCTGGGGTATGATTGGTTTTATAGCTGGATTATTACGTAATACATTTTTAATGAGAAAGCTATGGGGAAGACTTCTATACGGATTGTTTGTTGGATTTTTATTTGGCTGGATTATGAACTTCTGGGGGCTTCTCGGTTTCATACGTGAGGCAACGTGGGAAGCTGTCATTTCGTATTATATCGCAAGTTTTTATTTCGATTTGAGCCATGCGATTTCGAATGTTGTTTTCTTACTATTATTTAGTACGTCTTGGATTACGATTCTTACGAGATTCAAAAAGAAATTTGGCATATTAGATAAGCATAACATGGCATAGAAAAGCATACTCATATAAGGTAGGGTCGCGACTTACATATTCGTTTGCCTCTTTCATGCTTCTTACATATTGTAAGGAGCATTTTTTATTGTCAAAAAATAGTCCAATATATATCCGTTACTATATAAAATTATTTGTATAATAGTAGGTGAGAACTATTTTCAAAAGGGAGGTGTATAGTTAATGAAGTTAGTTATTCCGAAGCAACATGGTGCATGGGCCATGCTCGTTATACCATTTCTATTAAGTGTCATACTTGGGAAACCTACTATTTATCATATTCCATTGTTTTTAGCTTGGTTCTTTATCTATTTAGCTACGTATCCATTTCTTACGTACATAAAGCAAAAACGAAAAAAAGAGTTTTTACATGCAGCAATTGTATATTTTATCATCGCTTTCGTATTTGGGATGATTTCTCTATTATATGAATGGCGCATTCTTTTATTCGTAGCAGTAATGATTCCATTATTTATAGTAAATATGTATTACGCCCGTCAAAAGAATGAAAGAGCGTTACTAAATGACATTAGTGCGATTATTGTTTTTTGTATTGGTGGTTTAGTTAGTTATTATTTTTCAATGAAACTTATAGATAAAACAGCATTATTTATTGCGCTTATTTCATTTTTATATTTTTTAGGAAGTACATTTTATGTAAAAACGATGATTCGCGAGAAAAATAACCCGAAGTATCGCCTTATATCATGGGGGTATCATATTGTATTAACAATCATTGTATTTTCAATGAATCCGTGGTGTTCTCTTATTTTTATACCGAGTGTCATTCGAGCAATTATGTTGTATGGCAAAAAAATTTCTATTATAAAAGTAGGGGTTTTAGAAATTGCTAATTCTGTATATTTTTTAATTATAACGGCAATAATTATGAAGTATGCCATTTGAAAAAGCTTCCCACCTTATGATGGGAAGCTTTTTCAATCTTGTTCTAAAATATGAACCGTGTAATCACAGCGTTGAATAGCTTGTTCGATCGCATAAAGTGATTGTTCAATACGAGCGCGATTAAAATCTTTTTCAACAGTCTGTAGCGCTTCTTCTAAACAATGTTTTGCTTCTTGTAATGATTGAAAAGAATTTTGGACATATCCGCGAGCATTTTCGTGCATTTCATAATCCTCCTTGCATATTCATATATGTATAGTATGAACAGTAAGGAACAAAATATAATTTGTTATATTTGTTTGACAATTAGAATGAAATTACGTATAGTAGGAATTAAGTGAATATTTTCTTATCCAGAGAGGTGGAGGGACTGGCCCGATGAAACCCAGCAACCGCGATGCAGGTGCTAATTCCAGCAGAACATATTTGTTCTGGGAGATAAGACGAAGATATATACGTAACTTCTTCTTATCGGAGAGGTTTTTTTGTTGCAAAAAAACCGATTACGAAAATTTATATTAAGAAGAAAGGGGTTGCGAAGTACTGTGACACTCGAAAAATACGTAAAACTGCGTAGTACAGTTTATGAATATATGATAGAGCAAGATAAGCCAATATCATTGTTAGATATTCAAGAACATATCGTTTCGCATCATGAAGGAAAATTCACGAAAAAGATGTTACATCAATTTTATTTATCAAGACTATTAGATGAACTGAAACTGGATGGGAAAATTACATTAGCTGATGAATATCTCTATACTGAAAAAGGGGTATTTTATAAGGCAGGAAAAGGGAGCTAAGCTCTCTTTTTTTTGAAGTATGTAGAGTAAAAGACTGCTTAAGCAGCCTGATACAAGGGAATGGTGTTGAGTGTGTAGTGTCAAAGATTGAATGTGCCTGAAAGAGGCACTTCATATCGGCTGCAAATGAAAAGAGACACCTCCGCCGAATAGGTGTCAGTCGTTTTGTCATATAGACTTGCTATTTGACAGTTATTAGAATAACATGCAGGGTTTTGGAAGTCAAAAGGGAATTAAAGGAAGAGGTGTTGTTATGTACGCTTACTTACTAAATGATATAACGAAATGGATTCCTAAGTACATTATGGATAAAGGTTATGAATATTATGAAGAAGGACATGTAGAAGATGTTGAAATACAAGACAAGAAAATATTTGCTTTTGTTACTGGAAATGCAGGAAACTATGAAGTAATGATTGATCTTGAAAATTTTACAGAAAGTAGCTGCGAGTGTCCATATGAGAATTATTGTAAGCATATGGCGGCAGTTGTTTATGATATTCAAGGTGCTGGTGAAAGTACGCTTAAAGAGAAACTGAAAGATTTAGAAAAGGAAGAGTTACTTACATTATTAAATCGTTTATTACAAAGTTCGAAAAACGTGCAAATTGTAGAAAAGATGTTAAAGAAGGGGAAACTGTAACTTATAGAGGGAGTTGTTTTGTAGTGAACGTACTAATTGTATACGCTCATCCTAGTCCTTCCAGTTTTAACGCGGCGATATTAAAGCATGTACAAAAAGGATTACAAGAAACAGATCATTCGGTTACGGTACTTGATTTATATAAGGAACAATTTGATCCAGTCCTTGTATTTAATGAAGAGAAGAAAAGACGTGATTTAGTACATGAAGAAGAGACAGCTCGGTACAGAACGTTAGTGGAAGAAGCGGATATGCTTCTCTTTATATATCCGATATGGTGGTGGGGGATGCCTGCTATTTTAAAGGGGTTTATTGATCGCATTTTCGTAGCTGGATTTGCTTATAAATATGAAGGAGCCCTGCCGAAAGGCTTATTGAAAGGGAAGAAGGCATGGGTAATTAATACGTTAGACTCGCCATTATGGTACGTCGCACTATTATATCGATCAGCCGATTGGATTATGATGAAGCGAGGTGTGTTACGTTTTTGCGGCATTCGCGATATAAAACGATCTGTTTTTCAATCTGTGAAAACGAGTAAAGTAGAGAAGCGGGAAAAGTGGTTATTACACATAGAAGAAAAGGCTCGTTCATTATGAATGAAATGGAACGTATTATAAAGTATTGTCAGTATGATAATGAACTTTTTCGTACATATATTAATTGTTTAATCCAATTGAAGAAATGTAGTGAAATGTTTCAACAAATACAGATTCAATTAAGGAATGATTATTTAATAAGAGGAATTTGTGAAAGAGAAGTGGATGAGGTAGTAAGAGGAAGTAAAGAATATGAAACGTATTTTCTTCCTAAAGCGTTACAGTGGAATTTCCTTAAGAAAAATCCACATGTAATTGAAAAAGTATGTGAAGACTTTTTTTCATTTGAGGCGTTACATCTTACGGAGATGGAGTGGGAGACCGTAATAAATTGCGTGGGAAATAAGTGATTTATTATGTAAAAAAGCTAGTATAAAACTAGCTTTTTGTTTTAAATAAATAAGAAACATAGACAATGATAAATCCTGCATATAGTAAGTTAACGACGTAAAATCCCATAATATCACGAGCACCTAAACCAGCTATCGCTAATGCCGGTAATGCCCAGAACGGTTGAATCAAGTTCGTCCAAGCATCGCCCCACGCAATGGCCATTGCTGTTTTTGCAGCAGGTACACCAAGTTCAGCGCCAGCTGGAATCATAATTGGTGCTTGCACAGCCCATTGACCGCCACCAGATGGAACGAAAATATTAACAATGCCAGCATTTTGAGTTTTTATAAAGAAAAGGCGCTATCCTCAAAGTACCTCCTCCTACTTAATCTATGCCTTCTATTAAAATTATAAATTGAAATACATTTTTTTATTAAGATAAAAAGCTGAATTAATACAATATCGTGATGAAATTTCTATATGTTGGTGAACTGGTTCCGTTAGCACTTGAATTTGAATTTTCTAGAAGGATTAGCGGTAGATTTGTATTGGCTGGTCCTGTTAGTGATTCGTTCCCTTGAGCAACTTGAACAGGGGGAGAAAACGGCTCTAAATGCGTATTGATTATCTGAAAGTTACGTCCGTTTGCGCTAACTTCGATAGACAACCATCCCTGAAGAATTGTAAATGGTTGTCCGCCAACTAGTATTGTTAATTTTGTTTTGAAATTGGTTATTCCTGTGGATTTAAAATAATAATTCCTGTAGTTAAAGAGTTAAAAAATGAAGCGAATGTAGGAAACTATTTCATTGTTGGATTAGATACAAATGGAGCCTTTACTACTGAACAACTTGTTTCGTTTATAAAGTTAATTGGAAATGAACATAAAATGATATTTATTAATACGAGGGTACCACGTCCGTGGGAATCAATCGTTAATGAGAGGGTGAAAGTAACGGCATCTGAGTGTAACTCTAGTTGATTAGTATGCAGCAAGTGCAAAAGGATTTTATTTTCTTTTGTGGAATCTTATTTATATTTACCTTATTAAAGTTTAGAAAGGAGAATATTTATGAAACATTCTTTATTGGAGACAAATCCAGAACCAGGAAAGAAAGAATCATTGCTTACACGATGTGCAACTGTATTTTCGAGATGGTCTCAGAAATATGTTCCAGATGCCTTTGTTATTGCTGTGTTGCTAACTTTATTTACTTTCATTATAGCTTTATTGATGAATCCCTCAAATCCGTACAAAATCGTAAAATCTTGGGGGGATGGGTTTTGGACTTATTTAACGTTTACTATGCAAATGGTATTATTAATGGTTACAGGGATGACGCTAGCTTCTGTCCCTTTTATTAATAGAGGCTTGCAGTCCGTTGCAAAGTTAGCCGATACACCCCAAAAGGCTTATACGATGACATTTTTGATCAGTGCAATTGCATACTATATTAATTGGGGACTAGCCGTAGTTGTGGGAGCGATCATTGCGAAGGAAGTAGCGAAAAAGAATCCGAATGCACATTTTCCATTACTTGTAGCTGCTGCTTACGCTCCGACAGCCTTATATAGCGCAGGTCTCTCCAGTTCTATTGGCCTGACAATTGCCACAAAGGATCATTTTCTTGTAGATATGATTGGAATTATTCCTACCTCACAAACAATTTTTAGTTACTCTACTTTAATTATTTTCTTCATTTTATTCATCACGATGCCAATTATTATTGTCCTTATGGCTCCAAAAAGTGGGATTATCAGCTATAAAGCAATCGAAACAGATACAAATTCTTTTGTAAAACCTCCTCAAAAGAATTTAACTGCTGCGGAAAAACTGGAATGGACACCGGTTCTAGGAATATTATTAGGCGGAATTGGCACGTTGTATTGTGTTTATGAATTCATGAACAGCCATAGTTTAGATTTAAATATCATTAATTTGTTTTTCTTATCACTTGGTTTACTCTTGCATGGTTCTCTTGGCAACTTTGCGCAAGGATTCAAAGAATCTGCGCAATCCATTTCTCCAATTATCTTACAGTTTCCATTTTATGCGGGGATTATCGCTGTTTTAGGTAGTTCAGGATTGGGGAGCTCAATCATTCAATGGATGGCATCTATTGCGTCAAAGGATACATTTGATATATTTACATATTGGTCAGCGGGATTGGTGAACTTATTGGCACCATCTGGCGGGGGGCAATGGGCTTTGCAAGGGCCACTGCAGGTCCCTGCAGGATTGAAGTTAGGTGTAGATCCGGCTACTATCGCTATGGCGGTAGGATGGGGGGACGCATGGACAAATTTAATTCAGCCGTTCTGGGCACTACCTCTTTTAGGAGTACTGGGATTGAAAATTAAAGATATTATGGGTTATTGTTTCATTCTCTGCATTTGGGTCGGGATTGTTACAAGTTTATTGATGTTATTTCTATATTAGTTTTCATAGGGATATACATTACTATCAAGTAATACCATTAAAATGAAAAAAAACGCTATTCTTTCTGTAAAAACATGAGGAGGGATAGTGTTTTTTTTTGTTTTTTAGAAAGGATGATACATGCTAATTCATGGCCAATATCAAATTCATTCGTAAGCTGTTCTTTATCAAGCTGAATATGATAATTACCATCAACGCTATGGTTAAAACTATCCAAAATGGTATGGCAGAACCGGGAGTGTTGGAAGTACTACGAGAACAGTTGGGTATGATTAATAAGAGACAATAAAAAAATCCTCCTGGATGCAAGAGGATTTTTTTATAGGGAATAGTAAGGATGAGAGGAGGTGCATTACATATGGGAAAAGGTAGAAGTAATAATGCTGGTAAAAAGCAACCGAATTTCGATGATTCATCTAATTTCGCTAAACAAAGCCAACCGACAGAAAAGAAGAAGAAGTAAAAAAAGGATCTCTCTTTATCAAGAGAGATCCTTTTTTATATATTGACGTTTCAGCACAACATATCGATTGCTCAACCAAATAGTCATACATGCAAAGCTTAAACTCCTTCGAATGGAAGTCAATTTAATATTATTGTCCTGTTTTTTATAATGCTTCTTCACGTTTACCTTATTTAAAAAGCCAATATAAAAAAGACGCGTTTCCTAAATAAAAAGAGCTCTTAATGGAGTATTATCTTTATTTTTAATAAAATTCTCCAATTTATATTTTACTCTATTAGGCTATGAAATTTAAGTAATTAAATGTAAAATTTATATAGATGGTTATATAAAAAAGTTAAAAACATCGGTTACGTTATTCTACAATCGGGTCAAATTATAGAGTAAAGGTTGTACTATGGCTAAAAATATTGATAAGCATGAGGAGAGGATTACATTGACTATTTATGAGCAATTTATAGAGGCTCTTAAAGAAAAAATAGGCGATACTGTAACATTTGCAGAGATAAAGGACAGATTAATAACAAAATTTAATACGAAACCGGGGAGTATTAATCCTGCTGATTATTGTTATAACCGTTATAACAAAGGGAGAGTGTTTAATAAAAATCTGTTTATATATATAAATAAAAAAACTTATAGATATGTAGGTGAAAATTATCCTTATACAGGATTAGTTTTTCACAAACCTAAAGGGGCAGATTGTGAATCTGTTGTAGGTGAGTGGGATAATGGTAAACTTCTTTTTTATAAGGATAAGGATAAAATAGGAATCTCACAAATCAAAAAGTTATATGAGGCATACTTTGAAATGTTACGATTTGAGATGAATGTTCTTGGTTGTAAGGCGACTGAATTAAGGCATCTTATAGGTCGTCTAGGTGAATTTTTTTTTGTTCTTTACACAAATGGTGAGCTATCCAAAGTGACTAATCAGCATGGATATGATGTCATTAAAGATGGGAGAAGAATAAGTGTTAAAACAACTGCCCAAGAAAAAGGGTTTATCACGATCAATCAAAACACATTTGACCAATTTGATGACTTCTTTGTAGTTCAGTATAAAGATGATGATTTGAAAGTATTATTTTATGGGCCAAAGGAAGAACTTTCGGCGCTTAGACCATATGGGAATAATTATGAGGTCGATATACATTCTTTAAAGAGAATAGAAAAGACACTATGATAAGAGTGTCTTTTCTTATAGTTTTTTAGCAGAAGCAAGCAGCTCCGACGATGATTAATAAAATAAACAATACAACTAATAAAGTAAAACCTTCAGTAAAATCGCAACTACCACCAAATCCCATAATAGTTCCTCCTTTAATAAGAGGGAACAACAGGGCTATGCTCATGTATTTACATTCTAAACAAAAACATATTTGGAGTCACTTTGCATTCTTATCATTAATTTTAACTTTTTGTTCAGGATTACAAGCTCTAGCATTTTGGACAATCCGTTTAGATTCCGATATTTCTTGGTGGATTCCTAATTTATATTTATTAGTTTACCCATGCTTCTTTTTTAAAAGTGTTTGGAGAGAGTGTGGATGGTAAGAGAGTAACATGAAAAAAGAAAGAAAAGAGTTCATTTAATAAAAGAAAGACAAGGGCTTTAAGCACATTCGAATTCTAAATCAGTTTTTTCGCTAGCCTTACAGCAGAAGTTAAAACAGAAGCTAAACAATTTTTGAAATGAAGATAGCCGATGTTTCCTTAACATAGGAAACATCGGCTTGTATTATTTATATTGAGTTAGTTTACGTTTCTGGAATAATTGTAATAGCGACAGTCCGAACCGGAGCCTCTATTTCGTTGTCTTTACTTTGGCTATTATAGTACTTAATCATTAATTCGTTAAGTTCGTTTTGAAATTTTCCAAAGTGTTCCTCATCTAGCTTTAATTCTACTACAGAAAAAGTAGCCTTATCTTCTTGACTGTTTTGTTCCTCTAATTTCTTAAGGTAACTTTGATATTGTGTCATAAGTGATAACTGGTAATAAGAAATGTAGTTTAACTTGTCATCATCAGATAATCCTTTCCACTCACTTCCTTCAATTTTTGCATCTTCTTCATTGATTGCGTAATATTTTTCAGAAACAGATTTCACCTTTTTTTCGTTAATTACATGGACGATACCAGAATCAACCATAGTTTGTAGCTGTCTATATAGTGTTGCTTGTGGTACATTTTTAATGATTTTTACCATTTCTAATGGTGTTAGCCCATCTTCCTTATTTCTCATTAACACTTGGCAAATTTTCATTCTTACCGGATGCATTAAAATTTCAACTTTATTACTCACTATATCACCTTATTCATTATTTATTCTCATTATAAATAATGAGAATAATGTTTGCAATGCATCTGCTCTTGTTTTATCATTATTATTATCAATAATGATAATGAGTTTAGGAAGGAATGATAAAAATGCAACTACATTATGGATGGAATGATCTTAAAGACGTTGATATTATGGCTTTTCTCCCAATCATATTGCCGGTTATTGCAGTGGGGGCAATTTTAGTTTTCATTGCACTAATTGATTTATACCGACATAGAAAAACAAGAAAAAATGTACTTGTATGGACGCTAATTATTCTTTTTGTTAACGTATTGGGACCTATTTTGTACTTTGTTATAGGGAGAAAGGACAGTGAGAAGTTATGAAATTAGAGATTAGAAATGTAACAAAATCATTTAAAGGAAAAATTGCTGTCAATGATTTCTCGATGGAACTGCAATCGGGGGAATGTGTAGGATTAATTGGACCAAATGGAGCAGGGAAATCCACATTAATAAAAGTGATTTCGGATATTATTAATCCAGATGTTGGTGAAGTGTTATTGAATGGGATAAAAATATCAAAAATGAAAAGGGAAATTGGCTACTTACCGCAATACCCTAATTTCTTTCATTGGATGACGGCGCGAGAAACCCTAATGTTTATGGGGCAACTTTCAGGGATGAAAAAAGAAGCATTGTCAAAGTCGATACCAAAAATTTTGGAGAAAGTTGGATTAAGTGGGGCAGATGGTTCAAAGGTGAGTACCTTTTCTGGGGGAATGAAACAGAGACTTGGTATTGCACAAGCATTATTACATAAGCCTTCGCTTATTGTCATGGATGAACCAGTATCTGCATTAGATCCAATTGGCAGAAGGGAAGTATTAAATCTCATTGAAGAAATAAAAAAAGATACAACCATTTTATTATCAACCCATATATTAAGTGATGCAGAAGAAATCTGTGAACGATTTGTCATGATTAAAGATGGTACAAAAATAGAAGATACAACAATTACTGAGCTTTTACACCGTAATAGCGAAAATAAGTTAATCATTGAAATCACAGCTAAAGATCGAAAGTGGATTGACGTTGTAAAAAAGTTGCCCTATGTGAAGGACGTAGAAGTGATTGGGCTTAAAGTCAAAGTGAAGGTTGAAAGTATCGAAATGAATAAAAATATGTTACTGCAAAATGCACTCGAGCATAAAGTGGACATCGTTAAATTTGAAATAAACAACGATACTTTAGAAGAAATTTTCTTGAAATTGGTGGTGCAAAAATGAATAATCTAATGGTGTTGATAAAAAAAGAATGTGTTCAAATGATACGTGATTTTAAGATGATTTGGCTACCAATTGTTTTTATATTTTTAGGGGCAACACAGCCAATAGTAACGCATTACTTGCCATCCATTTTAGGATCATTAGGTGGAGGGCAGGGGATTACCATCGATCCGAGTATGACAGCACAACAAGGAGGCGAAGTACTAGCAAGTACTTTGGGGTCTCAGTTTGATCAGCTCGGACTTATGATTCTAGTAATTTCTATGATGGGTGCCATTCAAACAGATAAAGCCAACGGTATGTTGGCCTTTATTTTAACAAGACCTGTTACGGTTACTTCATATATAGCGGGGAAAATAGTATCAAATTATGTAATAGTAGCGTTCAGTGTAATGATTGGGTACTTTACTTCTTATCTATATATAAACTACCTTTTTACTGCTGTTCCGTTTTTGCACATGATTACTGGATTACTATTTTATTTAATTTGGGTTCTTTTTATCGTATCTTTCACAATAATGATAAGTGCTATTTTTCAAACTCAAGGTATTATTGCGCTAATTTCAATTGTTTTTCTTTTAGCTTGTAGAATAATTGTCGGTTTGAATCCAATAATAGATCAGGTTAATCCAGCCAGTATGAGTAAACATGCAATGGAAATGTTAGTCACGGGGGGAGTGAATGCAACCGCAGTGGTCAATGTACTACTAACGATTATTTGGATCTTATTGACACTCTTCTTAACAAATTATTGGATTGTTAATAAAAAATTCACGTATGAATAAGAAAAGAATAATCGTGATGAGGAGATTTATTAAAATAAACACCCCAATAAGAAAAAGCTTCCACTACTGTGGAAGCTTCTCTAAATGATGTGCAATATCAATATACATATTTGAGTAAACTGAATGTATTTCATTACTTGGCGTAGCGTTAGAAGAGAAGTGGACAATGACCATATTTGCTTTCGGATCGATGTAAAGTGTTTGTCCGTAACTGCCTAACACTTCGAAAGCACCTTGTTCATTGTGCGGAATCCACCATTGATTATGATAAGAAATGGAAGCTCCAGGGCCAACTGCAAGTTCACCTTCTTGGACATTTTTTATATCTTCAGTAATAGAAGAAGGGAGAATTTGTTTTCCGTTATATTCCCCGTTGTTTAATAGTAATTGCCCGAATCTAGCCATATCTCTAGCAGTTGCATTTAAACCAGCGCTAGCTTGTTCAACTTTTGTTTCATCGGTGACGTAATAAGCATTTTCTTCCATACCAATTTGAGACCATATGCGCTCGTTAACATTATCCGCTAATGATTTACCAGTGATCGTTCGAATAACCCAAGCGAGTGTTTCCGCTGATCCGTTATCGTAAGAAAAATCGGAACCAGGCGATGCAGTTTCTTCTGCTTCTCGTAACATATCATAAATTTTCATCGGACCGTCGTAGTTTTTACCTCTAGGTAAAATATTGCTCGCTAAATATAGTTGTGCATCTTGATTTTCTAACGCTGGATGTTCGTATCCGTGAGTAGGATATTCTACAGAAACTTGCATGTCCATTAATTGCTGAAGTGTGGCATTACCGAACGGTGTATTTTTTAATTCTTTTATATATGCGTCAGCTGTTTTTTCTAAGTCAATACGATTTTCTTCAGCGAGAGATTGTATAATTGCACCAGTAAAGACCTTCGCTAATGATGCCATGCCATGAGGTTCACTCTCGTTATATCCATTGAAATATCGTTCATAAACAAGTTGTCCATTGTGTACCACGACAAAAGCATCCGTTTTGTTATCGTCTAAAAGTTTTTTTAGAGGAGTTGTATTTCCAAATCTACGCTCCACAGCAAAATCGTCTAAGTTTTGCGATGTGGTAGAGAAATTAGAAACGTGATCCGGGTTATGTTTTACCTCGTTAATTAAAGTGAATTCTTTCATATGTGTGTACGACCAACGTAAGTACGGATCATCTAACCAATTTTTCTTCGTCACGTTATTTTTCGATGGGATTGTTTTATTATGTTTGAAGTATGTAAAACCGAGCCCTGTAATTACAAATATAAATGTAATTATGAGTAAGTGTAGGGGAGATTTTTTAAGTTTCATATCGGTCCCTCCTTTTTATTTCTATTATTATAAGTATACGCTTCTAGTGAAAGAAATACAAAATAAGGAAAGTAAACTTCCCCGTTTACTTTCCTTATTCGTGTTAAGCGGAAACTTTTCCGTCTGTATGTTGTTTCTTGAATTTTTGTTTTCGTCCGTGTAATCCATAATAGAGAAGTAAAGTGAAAGCAACGATAATAGCTGCGATAAAATACATATTATGGTAACTTGATTTCGCTGCGACGATACCTAAAATGAAAGAACCAAAACCGAGACCGCTATCAAAGAATGAGAAGTACGTAGCTGTCGCAGAACCACGTCGATGGTTTGCAGCGGCAGAGATCGCAATCGTTTGGAAACTTGGAATTAATGTTCCGTAACCTAAACCGATTAACATACCTGCGCCAAGGAACCAAAACGGAGTTTGTGCTTGACTTAAAATGAACATCCCAATTGTGAAAATAATAATAGCTGGGTAAACAAGTACATTTTCACCGAAGCGATCAAAAATCTTTCCTGTAAATGGACGAGAAATTACAACAACGAGTGCGTATACAATAAAGAAGTAACTAGCAACTTCTCCTAAACCGATTTCTTTCGCATAAATAGGAATAAAGGATAAAATACCACTATAAGAAAAGGCTAAAACAAATCCTGTCAGAGCAATCGGAATAGAGGATGGTTCAATTAAGTCTTTCCATTTCATTTTTTCTCGTTTTTGTTTGCTCACTGGTACTTCATGCGGAATATTTACAAGTAGTCCTAATAAAAATGCAAGTAATGAAAATACGGAACAAACGATAAATAGTACAGTAAATGAAAAATGAGAAATAATTGTTAAACCTAAAAAAGGACCAATTACCATAGGCAGACTCATGAATACGCCGAAATATGCAAGTGCTTCGCCTCGTCTATGAGCTGGCGCAACATCAGTTACAATTGTTCCTGTGGCTGTTGTTGCCATACCGAACCCAATACCATGTAAGAAGCGAAGGGCAAGTAATAAAAATAAACTTTGTGCACCGAAATACATAACGGTAGCAGCTAAAAATAATGAAAGTGAAATAAATAAAATTTTCTTTCTCCCTAATTCATCGAGCCATTTTCCTGTAAATGGTCTACATAAAACAGATGAAATAAGAAAAACAGTTGCAACTAAACCAATTTCCTCAGGTTTTCCTTTTAGGCCGTCTATTACATAGACAGGCAGAGTAGTCATAAGCATATAGAATGTTAAGAAGAGAAATAGACTACTAAAACAAGTTCCGAGGAAATCCTTTGTCCAAAGTTTCTCACTTTGCATCGTCATCCCTCCAATTTAATCTAAATTTTTAATGATTTTTTGTAACACTTCAAATGCTTGATGTAAATCATCTTCGTTAATATCTTCTAGTGTTTTTTCTTCGAAAGTATCAACTTCTTCTTGCCATACCGGAATCATTTTTATCGCTGTTTCTGATAAAGAAATGAGCTTCTCACGACGATCTTTTCCTTCTGTACGAATAATCCAACCCATCGTTTCCATACGTGTTAACGTACGAGTCATCGTTGGTGATTCAACATTTAAGTATTGGCACAATTCTGTTTGCGTACAAGAACCGGTTTGATTAATGCGGAAAATAACAGCCCATTGCGCACTGAATAGCCCAGTTGGAGATACGCGTTCATTAAATTTCTTTGTGAATTTTCGAGAAGTCTGGCTGACAATGTGAAAAAAATGTTGTTTTTCGTCCATGTATTTTGATCCTTTCAAATTAGTTACCTAGCTAACTATATACTTTTTTATTATAATTGTCTAGTAATAGACATGTTGAGTTATGTAAAAATTTCGTATAGGCTTTATGTTGAGAACGTACATTCTGTATGTTATTCTTTAAGTAAGTAAAGAATTTTCTTTCTATTAATTAGAATGGGGGAACTTGTGATGATTAAGCCTGCAACAATGGAGTTTGTTTCACTATCGAACGGAGAAACGATTGCGTATCAGGAAGTTGGAAGGCAAAATACAGAAATTCTTGTACTCATTCACGGAAACATGACATCGTCACAACATTGGGATTTAGTAATTGAAAAGCTGCAAGATCGATACCATATTTACGCTCTTGATTTAAGAGGATTTGGTCAATCAACATATAATCAATCGATAGATTCATTACAAGACTTTGCAAGAGATGTAAAACTATTTATCGATCAATTAAAACTAGAGAAATTTTCATTAATGGGCTGGTCAATGGGCGGTGGTGTTGCGATGCAATTTACAGCGAATCATCCAACATTTGTTGAAAAGTTAATTTTAGTAGAATCAGTAGGCATGAAGGGATATCCAATTTTTAAAAAAGATATAAACGGGCAGCCAATCGTATCAAGTTTAGTAAAGACGAAAGAAGAGGTTGCACAAGATCCCGTACAAATTGCTCCAGTGCTAGATGCGATAAAAAATATGAATAAATTATATTACCGTACAGTATGGAATCTATTAATATATACACATAATCAACCTGAACCGGACCGTTATGACAAGTATTTAGACGATATGTTAACGCAGCGTAATTTCGTAGATGTGAATTATGCGCTCATTACATTTAATATTTCGGATGAACATAACGGAGTTGTAGAGGGAAATAAAGAAATTCATCATATTAAAGCTCCGACACTCGTCATACAAGGTGACAGAGATTACGTCGTACCGCAAGTAGTCGGTGAGGAATTAGCAAAACATTTGCCAAATGCAGAGTTAAAAGTGTTAGAGGATTGCGGTCATTCGCCTTTTATTGATTGTTTAGATGTATTTATAAAACATGTAGAAGATTGGTTAGAATAGAAATAATCCCCGAAATGAGAAGTGTTGCATATACTATAACATTTGTATGTATAAGGGGAGAGAGTCAATGCATAATCCGCTTTTAATATATCATTCTCCATATAACCATCACCAACATATAAAATTTATTATTGATCCGATGTATATGCAAGTTTCACCATCTGTAGTTCCATTACAAATGCAATACCCGCAGCCACCAATTGCTAGTGCACAGCAATACTTATATGGCTCATCATTTTATGGAAATCCATATTTCAAGCACTTTCACCACAATGTGAAAGCGCAAGTATGGGAAGGATAAGAAGCTAAAAGATTCATTCTTTTAGCTTCTTTTTTATTGCGAATATTCGTACACGCATTTGAAGAAACAGTTTATAATAAAAGGTGGACAGCGTGAGAAGGAGAGGGAAAGGGATGTCAATGCGTTTTACATTTTGGATTATGGTTGGAATTGTAGCAATCTCGGGTTTGTCACAAGGGATGCTCTTACCTGCCATTGCAATGATTTTTGAACAAGAAGGGGTTAGTTCAAGTATTAACGGTATTCATGCGACGGCATTATACATTGGGATATTAGTTATTTCACCGTTTCTTGAAAAACCGATGCAAAAGTTTGGAATGAAGCCAATTATCGTTATTGGTGGGTTTCTCGTTATTATTTCATTATTCTTTTTTACACAAACTTTTTCATTTTGGGTATGGTTTATTCTTAGATTTCTAGTTGGAGTCGGAGATCATATGCTTCATGTCGGAACACAAACATGGATTACGACAACATCAGACCCGAGTAAAATTGGTAGACAAGTATCGATATACGGTGTATTCTTCGGAATTGGTTTTGCGGTTGGTCCGTATTTAGCAAGCACTGTGCAGTACGGTCTTGCAACGCCATTTATTATATCTACGATACTTTGCTTAATAGGTTGGCTTTTATTACTCCCAACGAAAAATGCATTCCCGGCGCAAGATGAAAGAGAAGTGAAGGGTGAATCATCATTTTCTCGTTATAAACAAGTTGTTGGATTAGGATGGATTGCATTACTAGGACCGCTTGCATATGGTGTACTGGAAGCGATGTTAAATAGTAACTTACCAGTATACGCACTTCGTAAAGGATGGTCTGTTTCAGATGTATCCTTCTTATTACCAGCGTTCGCAGTTGGGGGCATTATTACACAAATTCCACTCGGTATATTAAGTGATAAATACGGAAGAGATCGTATTTTAACGTGGACGTTCAGCGTAAGTACGGGAATTTTCCTACTTACAGCAGTATTTGATCAATATTACTGGATCGTTTTTGTCTGTATGCTGTTAGCTGGTATGGTCATTGGATCGTGTTTCTCATTAGGTCTTGGATTTATGACAGATTTATTACCGAGGCACTTACTACCAGCAGGTAATATATTATCTGGAATCGCCTTTAGTTTAGGTAGTATTATGGGACCTGTATTAGGAGGCGTATTTATAGAAAAAATACAGTATACAAGCTTTTTTATTGCGGTTATGATTATAATGGGAATTCTCGCAATGGTATATATGGTCTACATGAAGAATCAATTCGCATCAAGAAAAATAGAAAGTAGGTTAGGGCATGACAAAACAACCTAATAAAAAGAAATTTGAAGTACTCGAAAACGAAACAATTACAGACTGCTTAGCACGTATGGAACGAGAAGGCTATGCGCCATCACGTCGCATGGAAGAGCCAATCTTTCATGAAGTGAAGAAAAACGGCAAAACAGAAGTTGAACCGTGCGGTAGGAAAATTGTTTTTGAGGGAAAATTGAAGTAATAAGTTATATAAAAAGAATGTGCATTTGGGTACAAGCAAGATAAAACATATAGTCACATAAAAAACGCTGTTGATTCCAATATCAATAGCGTTTTTTATTGTTACAAAATATATAGGTCAAAATGAATTTCTGCTTGAATGGAACTAGCAAAATCAATTATATCTTTTTGTAAATACATCGCGGGTGATTCGTTATTCTCCACTTGAATTACTATCATAAGAAGAAACTCTAAACTATATTTCTTCTTAAGATGTTTTAATTGTTCTGTTTTTCTTTCAAGGGATTTTAGAATAACATGCAACTGATTATTTATATCGTATGATTCTTCGTATCCAGTGCTTAAAGTCCAATCCGTCTCTTTTCTATATATGATTTTGGTGGATACAAGATTCGGATTATCACGTCTTGCAACAACATCACCTTTTTTATAAGTTCTTGTAGGCTCGATACTTAGGGCGTCAGTAATTGCTTCAACAGGGAATATATCACCCGTTGCACTAAAATAAGCCATAACTTTGGTTTTATCCAGAATGGTTCCTCCTCTATTATTAAGATGTTAATCTTATTACATTATAAAAATTTATGAATGTAAATAGAATTTTTATCCTGCTATTTGTGGGCAGCAAAGCTTCTAAGGAGAGGAAAGTAGGTGAGAGCCAATTGTCCATAAAAGCATGATTAGTGTGTGGGAATAAAACCTCACTAGTTTCATTGTATTGAATTCCGGTGTTGGGATATTAGCGAAAGCTGGATATCTATACCTTTGTAGGAAAGAACAATTATACAAAAGTAGGATGCTTAAAAATATATTAATTTGTATGATAAAAACAAAACATATTTTTAAAAATCAGAATGTAGGGGAGGGGGAAATATATAATGATACAAAGCATATATGAAACACATTTACATGCAAGGAATTTAGAAAAGGCGATAGATTTCTATCAAAATAAGTTAGGCTTAACAGTAGCAAAAAGACTATCGAAAAGACGAGTTGCATTCTTTTGGATAGGAGAAAGTAAAGAGCAAATGCTCGGGTTATGGGAAATGCATACGAATGAAGAGTTTGAGACGAAACACTTCGCCTTTCGTGTAGATTTAGAGTTTTTAAATGCTTCAAAATTATGGTTAGAGAAACGTGGAATAAAGGTAGTAGGGAGTCAGGGAAAAGGAAATCGAGAACCGATTGTCCAAAGATGGATGCCAGCTGCAAGCGTATATTTTCTAGATTGTGATGGAAATAAATTAGAGTTTATTTCCATGTTATATGATGATCCAGATGAATTAGAATATGCAACGTATTTAAGTGAATGGGATGCTGAGCATCAAGAAAAATAAAGTTTAATCAGTGGGAGCTTTATAGATTTGTACTATGTAAAATAGATAGGAATACAAAAAGATCCCTCAAGAAAAAGCGTGTTCTTGAAGGATCTTTTTATACTTTATATATTTATATTGTTTGTAACTTAATAACGATCTTCAGCTTTAGATATTTCAGCGCGTTGAATATAACCATCAGAGAAGCTGAAATAAAGAGAATAGCTTCCTCGATTATATATAAAGCCTTCACTAGTCATATCCTCACCGATTCCATCTGGTTCACCAAACCACTCTTTTAATTCGTTGATAGAGATATCCATTTTCACCCATATATATCTAGCGTCTGAAGGGTACATATCAATATTATAATCTCCGTATACCGCTGTATTAGGGGCATCACATTCTGTACATGGTGCTTGCTTCCAAACATCAGGCGCTCCAAATTCTTTTTTTACCTCAGATATATCTTTACCTAGTGCATCTAATTTAAATGGACCAAACGTCCCATTCTGTAAAGCTGTTGTTAACATTTGTTTCAGTTCTTCTTTTGAGTTGATGTTGAAATTATAAGATCTGTTCTTGGCTATTGCATTATAGAAAAATTGTGCGTATTGCTCACGCTTCACAATCATGTTGCCATTAAAATTACCTGATTCGTCACCTTGTGCTATACGGTTACTACGCACTGCATTTACAGATTCATAGGCCCAATGACCTTTTGGTACATCTTTAAAGCTCCCTTGTCCTTTTGATTCTAGATGAAATGCTTTTTGTAACACTACTGCCATCTCATACCGAGTTAATACATCATCTGGACGAAATGTACCTGATCCATCACCTGTCATAATTCCAGCTTGCGCAATGGCTTTAATATCCTTTTCAAACATATGATTTGTAATGTCACTAAACATATTCGCCTGTTTATCGTCTGCTATTAAACCTAAATGTCGATTGACTAAAGAAGCTACCTGTCCTCTAGTAACATTGTCCCCAAAACCAAATTTCCCATTTCCGTATCCCTTATAAATCCCTGCTGATGCTAAGTAATCAATAGCAATTTTTGACCAGTGGTCCTTTGGTACATCTGTAAATACAGTGTCATTATTGCTAACTACCTTATAGCTATTTGCATTACCATTTGTTTTCGTAGTTGTTTCTGCATTTACTGTGCCTACCATCGTTGTAGTTGCTAGTGCTGCGGTTAGTACGAATCCAAAAAACTTTTTAACTTTACTTGTTTTTCTGCTCATTTGTGTGCCCCCTTGTTAAAGTAAACGTATTGAATAACCTTAGTAAACATTTAATATACTTAAATGTTTACATCGAGATTATAACATATAAATGATAAATGTTTACCATAAATTTCTATGGAATAAATATCTATTTTGCTAATCTGCATGAAACTTAATCATAGTATCTATAAATATTCATCTCTATTTAAAAATGGTATATAGAGTGAAATGTAAAGTAACTCAAAAATATACAATAAAAGTTGATTTTGAAGTTATTTCTATAAATCCATTCAACGAAATTATTTAAATCCCTTTTCGCTATTTGTGAACAGTAAAACGTTCCTTTTTTCAATCTACGATAGAAGATAGAACATATATTTGGTATAATCAAAACATACTATATGAAACGATGTACATGAGTTTGATATTTATGTAATAAAGTAAGGAATACATAACAATAACTACGCTATAGGATTCAGTTCATGTTATACAAATCGATCGTTAGAAAGGAAAAGAAGTAATGAATCAAATTTCATTTGAAGATTTATTTGAAGAAGAAAACGAGAAAGGAAAGGTGGAGGTGACTGAAATACCAGTACCTTTATCACCACTGCAAAAAGATATATTGGAATTAATGGATTCTGAAGAAATAAGTGCACTTGAGCTATGTGAACAATTAATACGAGCTGGAAAAATATCAGATGAAAGATTCACAACGAATAAGCCTAAAGCATATGGAGAAGTATGCTTACTATTAGAAGGTTTTGTTAAAGAAGGAAAGCTTATTTTTGTCAAAAGTGATGAGAAAAGAGATAGGGTTTATAAATTGAATGAAGAAATGTTTAACGCATAAGGTGTACAAGAGGGGATGAATAATTTCCAGGGGAAGTTCATTCGTTTTTCTCATCAAAAAGGTGTCAATCTTGCTTAGATTGACACCTTTTTGATCATTTAACATCTAACATACTTACGTTTGAAACCAAGTCTTCCTCTATCAAGTTCTTTCTGAATACTTTCTGTAGCATTTAGCAAACTGCTCTTTTTATTTTCACGTTTTACTTCGACTATACCAACTTCTTTTGCGATTTCGACTGCCTTTTCGTGTAGTGGCACATATGAAATCGCTACTGTGTTTAGAAAAGTATTCATAGCGGATTTTGTTCGTTCTGGCGAATCATGAATCGTATTTTTCACCATTTCAAGCATATTGGAAATTTTGCTTTCGGAAAATTCATTGTCTTTACGATTGCCTAAAAGCCAGCAGTAGCAACTCCAGCCTGCAGACATTCGTAGCTCGTCTCCACTTGCAATCCATGTATCAGCAACGTCTTGTGCCATATTTGACTCTGATAAAGTTACTGCTACAACATAATCAGATAGCATATAAAAATACGCCCCATCCATCCACCGATTAAAATCCGATTCACTCATAGCTTTTGGATCGGCAATAATGCCTGCAAAGTACATAGCATCGTAGTTGCCTGTGGCATAAAGTTCTTCAGCTAATTCTTGATTTAATTTTATTTTTTTAGCGATTGGTTTCATAGCACCTATGGCTACGCCGAAAACTGGCTCGTGTGCGCCGTTAGATATGTATATTTTTTTTGTTCTTTCTTTACCAAGGGCCTCAAGCTCTTGCATAACTGTATTAAAATCCATTGCTGTGCACTTCCTTCCTTAATATAAAGACCATTTTAACTGCGAACAACTAGCCTATATTTTTTATCATGTCTTCCATACATCTCAATTTTAAGTCTTATGTGAGTAGGATGTCCACTTTGTGTAATTTATCGATAATTTAGTTAGTTGTTTATTGTTGTGAAGATACAACATGAAGATAAAAGGGGGGAGAAACAATATGGATGTATGGCTCTCCGCATAGTGAGGGGATGTAAATAATGCTTTCTCTTTGACGCGTTTGCTGTAGTATCATGTTATCCTTTAATAAGGTAATAAATGGGGTTTTATATTAAATATGTGAGGTCGATTCTAAATGATAAAGAAATTTACTAGAGTGGTACTAACTACGGTGATGCCAATCAGTTTCATTATGGGTTGTGAGAACGATGAAAAAACTAAAGCAAAAGAGCCGAAAGTGGTACAATCTGAGAAAAAGGACTATATGGATTATTCATATGGTAGCAAAGGTATATTAGTAAGTGGCAAAGCGAAAGAGCGTCAACAATACGAGGTTGGGTTTATAGATGATAACAAGTTAATAGGGATTGATGAAAATATCGAGGACTGTATTATTTTAGATAATAAAGATGAAGCAAGTTACATTTGGAAACAAGTAGAGCGGGGAGCTATTATTGAAGTGCAATTTGGTAAGGACCGCAACGATATCGTAGGCGTACAACTAGTAGGAGATCGTGATCCATATGAAATTAGTGATAAGTTTGATCGAAATACGATAAATGAGATTGTCGAAAACGTTAAAGGGAATTTGTAATAAAAGTTAAAATGAAAAAATGTAAGTTTACTTTATTAATTATCCCTTTTGTGAGTGTTTTTGACGGTACTTATAATTAGTTGTAAAATAATGTTCGTTAAGGGGTTTTATAGAAATTTGACTTAGAAACTATGATTTGCCTGCTGAGGATAGAAAGTATTTATAAAAGGATATAATAAACATATTTTTATACATACATAAGTGATGAAAAAGTTATATTAGAAGTACATAGTAGATTCATAGTCTTTCACTAATGAGAAGATAAAGGGAGGTTAAGATATTTACACGAGCTGTGTAAATATTACATATAGCAATGAATACAATTATAAAAAAAAGAGTAATTGCACTATCAACAAGTTTAGTAATGTTAGGGAGCGCACCTTTAGTGATATCAGCAGAAGAGAGTAAAAACCTTCAAACTGATCAACTTCGTATTGCACAAGGGGAGAGTGGAACGAGCGGATTAAGTTATTCTGATTTCAATCTAGAAACCCCAGATCACATGCAAATTAACGAAACAGAAGTATCAGAAAACGAGAAAATACTTCTAGAAGAATATAAGCATAAACATTCTGAAACAGAAGAACTAAATAAAATGAAAGAAGCTAAAACAGGTCAAGTAGCAGAAGATGAAGCTATTTCAAACATTGAAAAGGCATTTGAACATGTAGATGGTCGAAATGATGGTTCTCCTCGCGAAATGAAGCCGGTTGAAAAGCCAAGAGCTATTCAGTATAGTGCATCGATGACTACAAAGAAATATGGAACACTTGCAGGTGCCCCGTTTGTAGAGTGGATTGTTCCAGCAGGAAATCCTGATATTCGCCCGGCCAATCTGATGAAAGCACGTTACATTACAATTCATGAGACTGCAAACACAGCTCGCGGTGCGAATGCTGAAAATCATGCGAAATATTTGTATAAACAAGCAACGGAAGGTACGTTCCGAACAGCTTCATGGCATTTTACAGTAGACGATAAACAAATCTATCAGCACCTACCAACAAATGAAAATGGTTGGCATGCAGGAGATGGTGATGGCTCAGGAAACAGAGAATCTATCGGTATTGAAATTTCAGTTAACCAAGACGGAGATTACAATAAAGCGTTAGAGAATGCGAAGCGACTTGCAGGTTACTTAATGAATAAAGAAGGAATTAGCGCGGATCACATTTACAGGCATCAACAATGGAGCGGAAAAAAATGTCCTGATATTTTAATTTCTCGTGGGAATTGGACTGGCTTCGTACAAGGTATTCAATGGTATGCAAATGTTAATGCGCAAATTGACTCGCCTTTACAAGAAAGAAACGAGTTATTTGATTCAAATGAATTTAATCCAGCGGAACCTAGCATGGAGCTAGTCGTTAATGGTGACGGTATAAACGTACGTAGCGGTGCAGGAATTGAACATCAAACTGTTCGTAAAGCTTCAAACGGAGACCGTTACAAAGTGTTAGCAGTTAAAGACGGTTGGTACAAAGTAGGAAATGGAGAATGGATTTTTTATAATCCAAGTTGGATTAAAATTAACTACAATGTACCAAAAGAAGAAGTACAAAAGCCAAAAGATGATATTACAGGTGGATGGTTTGAGGGACATATTCGTAAACTTCACAGTCTAGGTATTATGCATGGGGAAGGAAATGGTGTATTTGCGCCTTACCGTAATGTAACGAGAGCTGAGTTTGCGACATTAATCGCAAATGCTCTTAAACTACCAGAAGGAAATAAGTCATTTATAGATATTAACAAAGCGCATTCATCACTTCATAGCGGTATTAAACGTAGTGCAAGTGCAGGGATTATTAGCGGTCGTGGCGGAGGGGTTTTTGACCCGAATGCACCAATCATTCGTGAAGAAGCATCGATTATGATTGATAACGCATTACAGTATAAAGGTGTTACAGGTGAATTAGTCGCATTACCATTTAGGGATACACATTTGATCACATACAAACAGCCTGTTCAACGATTATACAGCTTGCAGGTAGTTACTGGCGTTGGAAATAATGAGTTTAATCCTAAAGGTACAACAACTCGTGGTGAGGCAGCTGCCTTTTTAGTGAAGATGTTAGATGCAAGTCAAAAATAGAAAGAATGGTAAAGGAGCTATCCAAAATGAAAATTTGGAACAGCTCCTTTTTATTTTAGCCCCTATGAAGCCCCTTCCAAGCCCCTCATAAGCACCTACCAAGTAATAAATCACTAAAAAAACAAAACAAAAACAAAAACAACTACAAGAACAACAAAGCGCGAAAAAATAAAACCGGCGTTGTAGTAGTTAAAAAAGTTTGGAATTCAAATGCAAAAACAAAGCCCTTATTCCTATATGTATATTGAAAGATTGAATTCTGCCTTTTTATGAATAAAAGGAGGAGGTAAATATATGGCGGTGTACCGTAATGTGCAGGTGAGCTTTTGGCAAGATGAATTCATATTAGATTTAACGCCAGAGGAGCGTTATTTTTACATATATTTGTTAACTGGTACGAAAACGAAGCAATGTGGAATTTACGTATTACCGAAGCGTGTGGCAGAACTGGAAACAGGCTACAGTATGGAAACTGTTGAGAAGCTGTTAAATAGATTTGTTGAATACGGAAAGATTTTATACGATGCGGAAACGAAAGAGTTATACATACTAAATTGGCTACACTATAACCCTATTTTAAATACAAATGTAGAGAAGTGTGTGTTACGTGAGTTAAAGACTGTAAAAAATAAAGAGTTCATACATATGTTTTTATGTAAATGTCTTGAAGAAGAATGGAAGATTCCATTGTTATTGCAGCATTTTGGTATGCCAAAAGAAGAGGATAATAGTAGTTTACAAGAAGTTGTTGAGGAGAAGGAAGAAGAGATAGAAGAGGATACGTTGCATAGTGAAGTTTATAAGTTTTACGAACGACATATAAGTAATCTATCTCCATATATCGTGAAAGAATTGAAAGAGTGGATACAAAAGGTTTCAGGAGAGACAGTACGAAAGGCACTTAAAATTGCGTTTGAACATAATAAGCGAACGCTTGCTTATGTGAAGGGGATTTTGAGGAATTGGTGTAAGAAAGGGCGAGTAGATTTCATTGAAAGAAAGGAAGGTGTACATAAGAGAGAGGTATGTAGTTTGTATGATCCGTAGTATGAGAAAGTATGGGTTTTTCAACTTTTCTAAAAGGTTCTTCATTAAATAGAAGCGAATAGTTTGGGAAAGGAGGGGTTATATGGAAGTCGTCATAAAGAAGAAACGAACTAGAGGTAAGAAAATTTTCATTTGGTCTAGTAGTATCGTTCTTTTGTTAGTTATTTGTACAGTGATTTTTTTGAACATATATACGCTTAGTTCTGTGCCAAAGATAGATGGAACGATAAAGCTAGAGGATTTACAATATGCTGTTCAGGTAAAGAGGGATAGTAAAGGGGTACCGCATATTAAAGCGGAAAATGCACATGATTTATATTTTTCGCAAGGGTATGTACAAGCGCAAGATCGTTTGTTTCAAATGGATTTAAGTAGAAGGCAAGCTTCTGGGATGTTGAGTGAAGTTGTAGGGGAAGCAGCTGTTGATCGAGATAAATTGTTTCGAACACTTGGTTTACGACGAGCAGCCGAAGCGTCTGTTAGTCAATATGATGGGGAATCGAAATATGCCCTGCAGTCATTTGCTGATGGGGTGAACGCTTTTATACGCGAGGCAAAAGAGGAAAAGAAATTGCCAGTTGAGTTTACTATATTAGGTTATGAGCCTACTGAATGGTCCATTGTTGATACGTTAACGATTGGAAAGTATATGGCATTTGACTTAGGTGGACATTGGCACGGACAGGCGTTTCGATATTGGGCGCTAAAAAATTTACCGAAAGAGCAAGCAAATGAGCTATTTCCTACATATCCGAAAGATGCACCTAGATTGTTAGCTGAACTGAAAAATACAAATGTGGACGTAGCACAAAGTTTTGCAAAAGCGGTCATTCCGCCAGAGTTTAATGGTAGTAATAATTGGGTCATAAGCGGTGAGAAGAGTGCGTCTGGTAAGCCAATTTTAGCGGATGATCCTCATTTATCTCTTGCGACGCCTTCTATTTGGTATCAATCGAAACTTGAAATGAAAGGTTTGAATGTGAGTGGCGTTATTTTCGCAGGAGTACCAGGTGTTATTTTAGGTCACAATGACAAAATAGCATGGGGTGTTACGAATACTGGTCCTGATGTGCAAGATTTATATATTGAGAAGCGAAATCCTAATAATGAAAATGAATTTTTGTATAACGATAAGTGGGAAAAAGCTACTGTTGTTGATGAATCTATTAAAGTAAAAGGCGGGAAAACAGTTCCGTATAATGTGACGGTTACGAGGCATGGACCAGTTATTTCAGAGTTTGCGGATAAAGGAAAAGAGAAAACGAAAACGGTATTCGCTTTGAAATGGACTGCTTTGGAGCCTTCTGCTGAATTAAAGGCCGTATTAAATATGAACAAAGCGAAAGATTGGAATGAGTTTGAAACGGCACTTCAAGACTTTCATACACCAACTCAAAACTTTGTATTTGCATCAAATGACGGCACAATTGCTTATAAAGCGAATGGAAATATACCAGTGCGTAAAAAAGGTGACGGGAGTTTGCCAGTGCCAGGGTGGACAGATGAATATGAATGGGAAGGGTATATCCCATATAATCAACTTCCAAAAGTAATAAATCCAAAACAAGGGTTTATTTCAACTGCAAATAATAAAATTGTGGATGATAATTATCCGTACCATATTAGTAATACGTGGGCGCAGCCATATAGACAAATGCGTATTCAAGAATTTTTACAAGAGAAAGAAAAGTATACGGTGAAAGATTTAGAAGAGCTACAGATGGATCAAAAAAATTTATACGGGAAAGAATTTGCTCCTATATTGTTAAAAGAGTTAAATAAAGCATCTTTAAATGAAGTAGAGAAAGAAGGCGTAAAACAATTAACAAAGTGGAATTTTAACGATAGTAAAGATGAAGCAGCACCATTACTATTCCATTTATTAATGAAAGAGATTTCGAATACGTTATTTTCAAAAGAAATACCGAAAGATGTGATGGAGTTATTTGAAGGGAAGTCACAAGTAGTTGATGAATTGATTCGAAAAGAAGTGGCAGGAGAAAATAGCGCTTGGTTTACGAAGTACGGAGGTTTCACGAAAGTTGTGCATACATCGTACGAAAATGTAATGAAGAAATTACAGAAGGAATATGGCCCTGATGTTGCGGAGTGGAAGTGGGGCGATTACCATCAACTGGCGTTCACACATCCAATTTCAAAATCATCTAGTATGCTAGCACTACTTGCATTTAATCGTGAAAAACCAATTCCAATCGGCGGCAGCCAAGTTACCGTTCAAGCAGCGAGTTACGGAGAAAACGGTATTGTCAATCACGGAGCTTCTTGGCGATTCGTGATTGATACGAAAGATATGTCAAACGGTTATCATATCGTAGGACCAGGACAATCGGGACATTTTAGAAGCGATTGGTACCATGATCAAATAGATGATTGGGTAAACGGAACGTATCATACGACTTCATTGAATACGGAGGGGATAGAGGGGAAGGTGTTAACTTTAGAGCCGAAGTGATAATATTTCCACTGATGAAAACTGTTAAATTAGAACATAACCAAGTTCTTAAATAATTTTAAAAGCCTACTATCAGATAAATTGATAGTAGGCTATTGTATTTTAGAGGATAAGATTCAATGATTTTATTATGACAAAACAGTAAGTGTTTTAACATTTACTTATACGATAACGGGCCTTATTTACTCTGTTACAAAAGAAACCACAGAAAGCGTTCTTTTTTTGTTACTCATTTTTATACACCGCAAAACATTTTGTTATTCAATAATTCCAATTTCTAGAGCCTTTTGAACAGCTTCTTCTTTGTTACGAACTCCTAGCTTTGTATAAGCTGTGGAAGCATAATTTCTGACCGTACCATTCGATAAATATAACCTTGATGCTATGGTAGTGTAACGAAGTCCTTTTGCTACTAGCTGCAATATTTCTATCTCCCTAGCTGTTAGCTCATAAGCGGTTGCTTTTGATTGTGGTGTCTCTTTTTGCTCATCAAACTTCTCAAATATTTTGTGAGACATTTCCTGATCAATTAGTGTCCCACCTTTGTGAATAAGTCGGATCGTATTAGCTAGCTCCAACGTTTCAATAGATTTGAGTAAAAAACCATCCGCACCGTTGCGAAGCGA
Source organism: Bacillus sp. FSL M8-0063 (assembly GCF_038005545.1). Classification (NCBI taxonomy): domain Bacteria; kingdom Bacillati; phylum Bacillota; class Bacilli; order Caryophanales; family Bacillaceae; genus Bacillus; species Bacillus sp. FSL M8-0063. The sequence goes on along the minus strand of NZ_JBBOTJ010000001.1, from coordinate 2,778,886 downwards.
TTCCAACGCCTGTTCGGTATCTTGAAACGTTGTAAAAATCAATACGCGGATATGTGGCCATTGTTGCTTAATCTTTTTGGTTGCTTTGATTCCATCCATGTGCTGCATATCTAAATCCATAAGTATAACATGGGGTTGAAGGCGCCCACACAAATCGATGGCTTGATTGCCATCCTCAGCCAAACCGACTACATTTAAATCTTCATATCTATCGAGTAATGTCCTCAAACTTTCTCGAACAAATGGCTGATCGTCTACAATTAACAAACGAATAAGTCCATCTTTTATTTCAGTTTGTCGTGGTATGGTACATGTAACAAGCATTCCTTCCTCTGGCTTTGTATATACAGACAATTGACCTTGCAAGTTCATTGCCCGCTCTTTCATCGCATTCATACCGAAGCCTTCCTGCCATTCTACATTTCCTTTTCCATTATCTTGAACTTCTAACCTCGTATATTGTTGTTCAAACTGCAATGAAACTATAATTTCAGTTCCCTGACCATGACGTACTGCATTCGTAAGAGACTCTTGTAAGCAACGAATGAATGCGATCTTCGCTTGCCGAGACAATTGATATTCCTCTCCGAATGTCCGAAAACTTACATTTACCTGGGCGTGCTCCTGAAATTCGGCTCCAAGATTTTGTAGAGATTGAATCAAGGAAGGCGATTGACACGGAGAATCCATTTGATGTAGGTAACCTCTCACGTCCTCGATGCTTTTCCGTCCCATTTCAAGCAGAGAGTCTAGCCTCTGTATACCCATTTCAGTAGAAATTTCGGTACGCAACGTTTCCATTCCCATAATAATAGAAGTATAAGCGTGACCAACTGTATCATGAAGCTCATTCGACAGTCTGTTTCGTTCCTCTGCCAGTGTAATGCGTTCAATCTGAGACATATACTGCTCAAGTACCGCGTTTTGTTTACGAATTGCTTCATTTTGCTTATGATTGACAATTAATAAATGAAAGGCGAATCCCATTACATAAGCGAATCCATAATAGATGACCATAACCCAATAGCTATTACTTGGCGCAACCGCATAGAAAATTCCAGTTGTTATAAAAACTGTTGTTGGAGCTGTCCAATAATAGGACAAATGCTTACTATTTGCTGCGATAAGAAACACTGATATAAGAAAAATATTGTAAGCCTCTGGAAATAAAGAGGTTAAATATATACATAGTCCACCATAAAGCAATATTTCTGTGAATAAATAATATTTATAATTGAATAGTAAGGCTACCCATGGAACAGAGAAGGCAATAATTTCCCAAAGAATAATAATCCAAAGTGGTAATGTTAAACCATCCTGAAAATTTAATGTAGCTAGAATGATAGACACACTAGCAAGTAGACGGATTCCTAACATAATCCAATCATACCAAAACCAATATTTAACCATATCAAACAAGTCATTTACCCCCTAAATAGCCTACCTTTTTACTTCCTATATTATAATTTAATCCTTCCTGCCTTATTATACTTTTTATTTTAAAACGGCGATACTACTCACAGACTGCAAATTTCTATTGATTTAGTTGCCGAATCATACTACGTGTATAGCCTCCAATTTTCTTTGTCAAACCATCTACTATTCTAATACTTATGGCGATACATACTATACCCATAAACATTACAAAGAGTGACTTGGTAAAAGTATCTATCTGTATGAATATAATGTTCATTTCGATGTATCGATACAGTAGTGGTGCCAACAGCAACATAAGTGGCATTACATAAAAAATGGTTGCACTAATGAGACTAATAATGCCAATCGCAAATTTCTGCATTAACCAATAGACAGCAGACCAAGTGCGACGATCTGTAAGCACTAATTTCATCTGAGCCCAGTTCGATGTATCCATTGTTATCCTTCTATCGTAAGAGTCTGTTGAAATGTCTGTATAAATTTTCGTCTGTATGCGCTCGAATTGGATAAAAGGTGTAGTAGTCTGTAGTACGCGTATAACTAGTGGAATCCCAATTACCGTGAATGAAAGGGTGAAGCTGAATAGCAGAGCTATTAGATAAAAACAAAAATAAAACAAGCCTGTAACGAAAGTTAGCAATAAAAAATAACCATTCTGGATGAATCTTGATTTCATAAAGTTCATCGCTCCTATCTATGTAATAACCGAATTGTACTGCTTTTTTTGTCATTCTCACTAGTGTAAAAGTGTCATATGACAGTTCTAAATGATGCTAAAAAGGGGAGAGTAACCTACTTCTGGTTAAAAAAGATGCTTATATTAATCTCCATAAAACAATCCCTTCTGGCAGATGCAAGAAGGGATTGTTTTGTACTTTTATTTAATATGAGATGGACTTGTTTTTCGAATGTGAAAAATAATATCAAATTGCTCAAGCAATGAAGTATCAAAGTATAACGAACTGTTCGGGAGGATTTGTCCCCCTAAACTTAGTAATGGTCTTTTTGCTTTAACCCATTTCTCTGCTTGTCCTTTAAGGTGACGGTTATCCAATAAAAACATGTTATATGGTACTTTTCCGAGGGTATAGTTAAAACTATTTACATTTTGTGGAATCGTATCCGTTGTAATCTTACCCCCGGTGGAAGGATTATATTCGCTGTATAAGGTGAAATTCCCCTCCGTAGTTGTACTACCAATTGTGACGTAATTATTGTCTAAACGTTCCTTTAAAAACTGCCCCGCAACATCAGGGTATAATTCCTCATCGATAATGCCTTTAGCAATATGAATATTGTGTGCCCAAACCATCGTTTTACCACCAAATGTCTCTTGTGCCCACATTGCATGATCGGCCAAGTATTGCTCATGTAGCTTTATCATACTTGGATAGTCGTTAGGCAGTAGCATTGTGGTAAATTTCTCTATTGCACTTGCCGTTGCTTTAACCCAGATGTACTCAGGTGAAACTATTTCTGTGTTGGCTTGCACATTCTCATCTTTTAGTAATCGGGCTACTCTCTCAGCGTTTGCTTTGAACTGCTCTTTCAATTCAGGAGTAAGTTTCATATATTCCTGTACACTTCCAGTAAAAGACGATAATTCTTTATAATTTTCTTCTACTTCTGCCAGCAAATCTGGTCGATGTACCCTTACATAATCAATTACTTTATTAAAGCTACCTTGGTCCAACGTTTTTAAGTCGAGCCCAATAAATTGGATCTTTTTTTTATTGGATGAATCAGCATTATAATCTTTCATCCACTCAATCATGGCTATAATTTCATCAGTAGGATATAACAAGTTTAAAAACTCCCTAGGGTTTCCTTTTCCTGTTTGGATATATTCATTTAGCTTTAAGCCGTTTCCCCAATCTTCTTCCATTGTAAAATTTGTAAAACCCATCTCAGTAACCAAATATTTCACAAGTCGAAACTTCATAGTGAAAATTTCAGAGCTTCCATGAGTATTCTCTCCTAATCCTACATATTGTGCACTCCCAATCATTTTCTTAAGTGGTTTTAAATCCTCAAATGATTTTGACGGCTCTATCGTTTTTAATGGATAAGCCTGTGATTGTATTGATTTAACTATATTTTTTTGGATTGATTGACCTGAATTTTCGACTGCTACCGTTTGAGCGTTTCCTACTTCCCCACATCCTGTGACTAATAAAGCTGTACTAACCATTGCAATTATTCTTTTCTTATTCATTTTTTTCCACCCCAATTGAATTATTTTTAAAAGCAAGATTGATTCATGTACTTGCACGTATCAATTGCCTTCATTCAATTGTTATCTATCCCATATCATATTTTCTAGTTACATATTGTCATAAGGTTAATTGACACAGGTCATAGACTAATCATTACACTTTTGTACTATCGGCTATGACAACTTATAAATAATAATTACATTGATGAGTCGCAAGTAAGACTAGATTATAAATTTGGGAGGGATTTTAAAGATGAATGAATCTGTATGCCAAAATATTTTTATGCTAAGTTGTGTCTGTGGAAATGAGAAGAAGTAAATTCGATAAACAAGTGAATTAAAGGGGAAGGGCGGATTACAATGATATTACACGCAAAATCGTTTCACAATAAAGATAAAATCCAACGTGCTAAAATAGGACTTCAACTCTTTCTGAGTATCTTAATCATTACTTCTATTATCTTAAATGTAGTAGTAATAATTACTAAAAGTATGCCGCTTATTGTGGTATATATGTTTACCCCAGCATTTTCTTCTATTTTGACTCGCATAATACTGAAAGAAGGGTTTAAAGATGTATCTTTTAGTCTCGGTAACTTAAAGATATGGAAGGGGATTGGGTTTGCTCTGCTAATACCTATGATTATTTGTGGAATTACTTATTCTATCGCCTGGTTGAGCGGAATTGCGGAGTTTCAGCATCCCGAAGGTGGTATGTTAGAACCGATCTACAATATACTTGGACTTCAGTATCTACCGGAACCATTCAGTTTCATTTATCTAGTAATATTGAGCGGCATTTTAGGAAGTTTGCTTAACTTAATCCCAGTTTTAGGAGAAGAAATGGGTTGGCGAGGTTATATGCTCACAAGGCTAGTCGATGCAGAGTTTTCACGGCCTATCCTTATTAGTGGATTGATTTGGGCAACGTGGCATGTTCCAATTGTTATTGCTGGTCTATATGTAGAGGGATCATCTATCCTACTTTCAGTACTTGGCATCTATTTTTGTATTGTGCCCTTCAGTTATATTACAGCTTATTTACGACTTATCACAGGTAGCGTTTGGCCTTCGGTTATCATCCATACCACTTGGAATGCCATTATACAAGGACCTTTCGCACGTGCAAGTACAGGATATCAAACTGAGATTTGGATTGGAGAATCTGGCTTGATAACCGCTAGTATTATCTTAATTACTGCAATAATTATGTCTCGAATAATGAATTTTACCAAATAGCATAATTAGGCAGATGTTATATATAAATATAATGAATGTGTAATCATGAATATTTAAAGAAATGAAAGTAATACGAATGAAGTAAATATAAAAGTAATACAAATAAAAAGCGAATATAGATAAAATTTTTTTGATACATTTATGATTATAAAAATTTATTTATATGAAAAATATAATTTAATTAGGCCGTTAGAAGGAAGGCGACAATTTCAATTGTATAAGGACAAAAAAGGAGCGGAAATAAGCTCCTTTTTATTTACCTTACTATTTTTAGGAGGTTAGTATGAATAAAGGATGAATAGCATTTTTATGGATGAAAATTCCACTCTTTTTTTAATGGAATATATGTGAAACGTTGTATAGAATAAGCAAGAATGCCAAAAATTATAGGAGGAAAGTTGTGAAGAAAAATAAGAGTTTAGTAAGTTTTTTAGGAGTGTGTATGATGTTGTTTACTTTTTGTTTCCAAGGAAATGTACAGGCAGATGTGAATACTGTTCAATCAGGAAAGATAAAGTCAGGAAACGTAACGGTGTGGGAAGTTGGAAATGTATCGAAAGTGTTAGCGGATGTAGAGCGCTTAAATTTAAATACAGTAAATGTACCGATTCAGGTAGATATTCCGAACGTGACTTCTACGAACATGGTAATTAATCAAGCGCAAAAGCAACAGGCTATTATTTTAATTCAAGAATTATCAAAGCGTAATATTCAAGTTATTGTGGAACCGTTCCCATATATTCAGCAAGGAAATGTTGGGGAAACGGAATGGAATCCGAGTAATATTAATGATTTCTTCTGGAATTGGAAAACGGTTATTCTGCAAGACATCTTTCATTCGATTACGAGTAAATACAATGTGTACGGACTTAAGATTGCCTCTAATTTCGTGAACATGGAATATGCAGAAGGATACTGGAACGATACGATTGATTTTGTTCGTAAGCAGTATAAAGGAAATGTTTTGTATCAAATGAATTGGTGGTTAACAGCAAGCTTTGATCTTTCGTATGAAGCAAAGTTTAAGGAGAAAATCAATCGTCCGTATTTAAAAAAGGTTGATATTGTAAGTATCGATAGTTGGTTTGAAGTTTCGGGAAAAAGAAATCCAACATACGAAGAAGTAAAGCAAAGTTTATTTGCGACGACAGTGTATAATCGTGGGCAAAATGTTGGGCAGCAATTGGAACAATTACATAAAGCAACAGGAAAGCCCGTTTATTTTGGTGGATTTAACGTTCCGGCGCGTGAGCTTGGATTACAAAATCCGTGGAATCCAGATGTTTCTAATATGTTTTCAAAGGACGTACAATTAAACGGATGGCGCGCTTACCGAGAAGTATTAGAAACGAAACCGTATTTTAAAGGTTTTTCTATTTGGTTTATTGGCTCTAATGATAGTACACATGCGTATCAAATACATAGTAAAGAAGCCGAAACGGTTATTAATGGCTGGTATCAAAAATAATTTTTATTAAATAGGTAAGTTTTGAATTTTACCACATATATTTCTAGAGAAAGGCCTTTCACCATCTTATCACCTAGGGGGCAATCATAATGAAATTTTTGTCTTACCTTACAGTAATTTTGGTGATTCTTGGCGGTTTGAATTGGTTATTTGTAGCGTTAGATTACAATGTAGTTGAGAAATGGTTTGGTTCTATGCCGGCGCTTGTGGACACTATTTATTGGCTCTTTGGTCTTTCTGCTATTTATCAAATTTTTGATAGGTTCTTCACGGACAATTAGCAATTATACTTTATTACTAGAGTGTTAAGTACGATTATGTACTTAACACTTTTTTGTATGTTTATAAAAAATAGTTTGCAATTGCAAGCGATTCCATTGCGTCTTGCGCCGTAATAGTGGAAAACAAATTGACCACGTATTATATTTCGGGTTATAATTCAGAAAGTTTAAAAATTAATAAAAATGAGAAATAGGGAGGTTATTAAGGTGATGGAGAGAGTATATAATTTTTCAGCTGGACCATCAATACTCCCTTTGCCAGTTTTAGAGAAAGTGCAAAAGGAGCTTGTAAATTATAACGGGACAGGCATGTCTATTATGGAAATGAGTCATCGATCTTCTTATTTTCAAAGTATTATAGATGAAGCGAGTAAACTACTTCGTGAATTAATGAACATTCCTGATGAGTATGAAGTACTGTTTTTACAAGGCGGTGCGTCATTACAATTCTCTATGATACCGTTAAATGTAATGAATACGTACAAAAAAGCAGGGTACGTATTGACTGGTTCATGGTCTAAAAAGGCACTGCAAGAAGCTGAAAAAGTAGGAGAAGTACAAGTGCTTGCTTCTTCTGAAAAAGAGAAGTTTACTACAATTCCTAAACTGGATGGTTTACTAGGCGATGAAAAACTAGATTATGTACATATTACAACAAACAATACAATTGAGGGTACGAAATATGTGGACATTCCACGTTTAGATACAGTACCGCTCGTTGCGGATATGTCCTCAAATATTTTATCAGAACAATATGATGTTACGAAGTTTGGTCTTATATATGCGGGAGCGCAAAAGAATTTAGGGCCAGCGGGCTTAACGATTGCTATTATAAAAAGAGATTTAATTGGGGGAGCAGAACGCTCTTGTCCTACAATGTTAAACTATGAAACTTACAGCAAAAATAACTCCTTATATAATACACCGCCGTCCTTTAGTATTTACGTAACGAAACTTGTATTAGAGTGGTTGAAAGAGCAAGGCGGGGTATCTGCGATTGAAGAACAGAATAGAATGAAATCTTCACTTCTTTACAATTTCTTAGATGAATCAAAATTGTTTACTTCACCAGTTGATCCTACGTATCGATCACTTATGAATATTCCGTTTACAACACAGTCAGAAGAGCTGAACAATGAGTTTTTACAAAAAGCGAAAGAACACGGCCTTGTTACGTTAAAAGGACATCGCTCAGTCGGTGGTATGCGTGCAAGTATTTACAATGCGATGCCAGTACACGGTGTACAGCAATTAGTAAATTATATGAAGGAATTTGAGCTTGAGAATAGATAGGGAGATGGGGATATGTTTCGTGTTCAAACGTTAAATCAAATTGCGAAAAAGGGTTTGCAAGTTCTTGACGGAGAGCGTTATGAAGTAGGGGATAGAATGGACCACCCAGACGGTATTTTACTTCGCAGCTATTCTTTACACCAAGAAGAATTTTCAAAAGACTTAAAGGCGATTGCAAGAGCTGGTGCTGGTGTAAATAATATTCCTGTCGAGAGATGTACAGAAAAAGGGATTGTAGTATTTAATACACCAGGAGCGAATGCCAATGCAGTAAAGGAACTTATTATCGCCAGCCTTATTATGTCTTCACGTAACATTATTAACGGTGTAAGCTGGACGAAAAATTTAGAGGGTGAAGAAGTACCGCAGCTTGTTGAATCAGGAAAAAAACAATTCGTTGGATCAGAAATTGCAGGGAAACGTCTAGGTGTAATTGGCCTTGGTGCAATCGGTGCTTTAGTTGCGAACGATGCGTTAGCTTTAGGAATGGACGTTGTCGGATATGATCCTTACATTTCAGTTGAAACTGCATGGCGCCTTTCAACACATGTGCAAAGAGCATTTAGTTTAGATGAAATTTTTGCAACATGTGATTATATTACACTTCATATTCCTCTTACGAATCAAACGAAGGGAATTATTGGTGAACACGCTGTAGAGAAGATGAAAAAAGGTATGCGTTTATTCAATTTCTCTAGAGGAGAACTTGTAGATGAAAATGTTCTTCAAAAAGCGTTAGAAGAAGATGTTATTACGCATTACGTAACAGACTTCCCGAATGAAAATGTGATAAAGATGAAAAATGTAACAGCGACGCCTCATCTTGGTGCATCTACGTCTGAATCGGAAGAAAATTGTGCGATCATGGCAGCGCGCCAATTACGTGAATATTTAGAGACAGGAAATATTCGTAATTCAGTAAACTATCCAAACGTCGAACTGCCGTATATCGGGAAAAAACGAATTACGATTATGCATCAAAACGTTCCGAACATGGTAGGACAAATTACAGGATGTTTAGCAGAACATCATATTAATATTGCGGATATGATTAATCGTAGTAAACATTCTTGGGCGTATACAATGATTGATATTGATAACGGAATTGATGATATAATAAAAGAGAATATTGTGGAAAATATAAGCAAAATTACAGGTGTTGTAGCCGTTCGAATGATTGTGTAAAGGAGAGAGGAAAACTTGGCAAAAATCCGACCGTTTCGGGCCATTCGTCCAGTAGAAGAAAAAGCAGCGGAAGTTGCAGCTTTACCGTATGACGTATTAAATAGTAAAGAGGCAAGAGAGGTTGTAAAAGGGAATCCGTATTCTTTCTTACACGTTGATAAAGCAGAAATTGATTTAGACCCAGCACTTTCACCGTACGATGATCGTGTATATGAAAAAGCGGGTGAAAATTTAAATCGATTTATACGAGAAGAAGTGTTCATTCAAGACGAAGAGCCAGCGTTATACATTTATGAACTGACGATGCAGGGAAGAACGCAGTCAGGCCTTGTCGTTTGTACATCTATTGATGAGTATGAAGATGATACAATTAAAAAACATGAGAGAACGCGTCATGAAAAAGAGCTAGATCGTATTCGTCACGTAGATGTGTGTGATGCAAATACGGGTCCTATCTTTTTAACGTATCGTACAAAAGAAGAGATAAAGCGTTTCATTGCCAGCTGGAAAGAAGAACATGCGCCAATCTATACATTTACAGCAGAAGATGGCGTGGAGCATGTTGCCTGGAAAATAGTTGATGAGGATGTAATTGCTACTTTAGTAAACGCATTTGAAGATATTTCTAATCTTTATATTGCAGATGGACATCACCGCTCTGCATCAGCTGCAAAAGTAGGGATCATGCGAAGAGAACAATATCCGAATTACACAGGAGAAGAAGAGTTTAATTTCTTCCTATCTGTATTATTCCCTCACGATGAATTATCCATTTGGGACTATAACCGAGTTGTGAAAGATTTAAACGGCTTATCAGAAGAACAGTTTTTAAAGCAAATTGCACAATACTTTTATGTAGAAGAAGCAGCTGTTTCTCCGTATAAACCAAATGAGCCAAAAACATTTGGAATGTATGTAAACGAGAAATGGTATAAGCTCAATGTGAAAGAGGAAACATTTGATGCGAATGATCTCGTGAAAGGTTTAGATGTATCTATTCTGCAAGATCATTTATTAAGCCAAGTACTTGAAATACATGATCCGCGATCTGATTCACGTATCGATTTTGTAGGAGGAATCCGCGGATTAGAAGAACTAGAACGCCTTGTAAATAGCGGTGAATATAAAGCAGCGTTCTCACTATATCCGACATCAATGGAATCTTTATTAGCAATCGCAGACGCTGGAGAAGTTATGCCGCCGAAATCAACGTGGTTTGAACCGAAACTGCGTAGTGGGTTGTTTGTACATTCTTTAAAGTAAATATAGACTTTGTTAGATTGAAAAACCGAAATGATTATAGTTTCGGTTTTTCTTATGTTAAAAGTGTTTTTGAGGAGGGGTATGGATGGAATTGAAAGTAGGAGAAAAAATCACCTTTGAACGAGCTTTTACAAAAGAAGATGTTGCGTTATTTACGGAAGTATCGAAAGATGAAGGTGTTCATCATGTTACAACAGATGAGCAGGGGAGATTCGTTGTACAAGGACTGTTAACATCAACATTGCCTACAAAAATTGGCGGTGATTATAACGTATTAGCTCGCAAGATGGATTTTGAATTTTTACGTCCTGTGTTTAGCGGTGATACGATTCGTTGTGACGTAACCATTGAACAATTTGAGCCTGATGAAAAAAATCGTACAAAGATTATTGCGATGTTTGTATGTAGGAATCAACTTGAAAAAGAAGTTATGAAGGGGAGTTTTTCTGGGATTATTCTTTAGTTAGTAGGAAAAGTAATGAATAGGTGGGGGCCACATGCCTCTCGAGCTTAGATTTTTAATTCCACCATAACGAAAATTTTATGCATCGTTGAATACTGATAATAAGACGTTATGTAATATACTCTGTTCTTTTCTTAACTAATAGAAGAATAGTTGAATAAGCTCGTCAACAAAAAAAGGACATTCCTAGTATTACAAGAAATGTCCTTTCCACTAAATTATAGGATATTTTGCTAAAATTCAAACTCTAAAATCAGTTTACTAGTTTGACCTGTAAACTGATAATGGTAGGACCCTCTCAGATTTTCTAAGTTACCAGTAGCTTTAATAATTGTTCCTGGGGAATCTAGATTTCCTTTATCAAATATTCCTTGCTCTATAGCTGTAAATGTCCCTTGTTGCCCCTTATAAATTCCTTCAAAGTGTAAAAATCCAGAAATTTTAGCAGTAGCCAAGTGACCATCATTTATATTTGAGTCTAAATAATATAACAAGTATTCAACAAAAGCTTTTCCTTTTAATTCACCATCAATATCATATTCAACATGGGCAATATTGATAGGGAAATCTTTTCTAGTATCATCGATTAGTTTTTCATCCCATTTACTTACTGTAAATGTTACTTCCATACACGTAATCTCCCTCCAATTATATACTTTTAAAAAGTATTAATTCACAGTTATATCTCATAGGAGTGATTTTATTTATTGGGGTCCTTTCATGGCGCTATCAAGCTAACCAAAATAAAATACTCTCTAAAATGAAAAAACACGCTATTTTTTCTGTAGGATCAGGAAAATGGCTATACTTATTTAAAGTTTTCCTTTATTCCACGCCACTCTCTAAAATAGAGAAAGATCCATTTTCACAATCAATTTCTGCCATTGCGCCGTAAGGTAAAATAAACTTTGGCTCGGTATGGCCGAAATTTAAATTATAAAGAATCGGCAAATCTTCTAAATTATGTTCTTTCATAACTTGCAGTATTTCATGTTTATATTCTTCATAATACATTTCGTCTTTTGGTTTACCAAAAATGATGCCCCTTGCTTTTTGCAGAATGCCTTGTGCTGCATAATTTCGTAACCAATACTTTATATAGCTTGGTTCTGGATGGTCTTCAGAAGTTTCAAAGAAAAGGATACGATTCTCCCAATATTTTTTCTCAGGCCAAAGCTCCGTACCTTTTGCAAATTCCAATACTTCTATACAACCACCAATTAAGCGTCCTTGTACGGTAGTAGAGCCTTGAAGTAGTTCATAGCCATTGTTTTGTTGCATCGTACGCCTTGTATCTTTATTTACCTCTATCCATTCTAAACGCTCACTTGTCCATTCAGGAGCTGGTTGAATCTCGCCAATTGTCTCATTTGAAAAGAGAGTCCGATTTACCATTTCAACTGTATATGGATCCATCTCTACATTTTCGGCAAAATCAGTTAAAATGGCTGGACCGTAAAAAGAGGAAACTCCTGCTTTATGACAAAACAAGTGTGAAACGGTAACGTCAGAGTACCCCATAAAAATTTTCGGATTTTCACGTATTACATTAAAATCTATATAAGGAAGTAAGCGGATGCTATCTTCACCGCCAATATTCGCAATAATTGCTTTCACGCGCGTATCCTTAAAAGCTGTCATTAAATCTTCCGCACGAGCCTGTGGATTGTTATAAATGAATTCGCTACCTTTTAAACTATTTGGCATTGGGATAACCGTAAGACCGAAAACTTCTTCTAATCTTTTTACTCCTTGTTCATAACGCCATCTTATCTCAGAATCGCCTGCGCCTCCCCATGAAGGACTTACTGTTGCCACAATATCTCCTGCCTGTAATCTCTTTGGTTTCTTTAACATATTAACTCCGCTCCTACATAATGTAATGGACTACGATTATACAAACTGTAGCATTGAAAAAATATGATGCATCACATTATTTTCTTCATCATTAATCCGTTTACCTGCCAGTATTTAAGAATTCAGTCTTAGTGTTGAGTATATTTAAAAGTTACAGTATGCAACATTGCATAAGAAAGATAGTTGCTATTTTGTACAACCTGTAACTATAATGGTTACAGGTTGGTCGTATCCAATCAAAAAATATAATCATCATGAATGGAGAGGTTACATATGGGTATGAAAAAAATAATTTTAGCAGGTGCTTTAGGAATCGCAGCATTATCAGGAACGAATTTACCAGGATTAGAACTGTCAAAAGCGAGTGCCGCTTCTATGGAATCCAATTTCTCGACGTTAGAAGGACGAGTAATAGAAGTAGATAACGGTGTAATTGTCGTAAAATCTAAGCAATATGAGGAACCTGTTAGTGTGTATATGGATTCCCTTTCAAATGTGAAAGTAGGAGATGAAGTAAAAGTTACTGGATCTATGATGCGTAATTTCACGGAATATATGATTGCAAATTCAGTTGAAAATACGTCACATAAATTAGGTATGCACATGAAAGAAGATGGTTCTCCTGATTATGTGATTGGGGAAGTATCAAAAGTAGGAACGAGGGAAGAGGAAGGAGAAGGTTCTACTAAATATGTCGTAGTTGAGTATCCATCACTAAACGGGAAGAAAGTTATTATTGATGTTTTCTTAACGAAGGGACAAGTATTTCATACGGGTGAGAAAGTAAAAATTGATATGAAGTTTGTAGGATGGGGCGGAAGTTCTATTAACTGGAACACAACGGACAACATTGAAAAAGTTCATGAGGTAAAGAGCGACGTTGAAAATAATGATGATGTTTGGATTTGGTCTTAATTAGACGCTTGTAAATAACAAATGTATCATGCAGTATCCATCGAATCATCATATGTATGATAATTCGATGGGTACTTTTTTGTTTTATGTTTTTTTGAGAATAACGGATTTCTGATTAGAATATGATGTTAATACTGGAGCGAAGGTGAAAAAAACAATATGAAAAGAGGTGTTTAAGGGTGGAGCGAGATGAGGTTTATTTACGAGCTAAAAAAAGGGTAGAGAATTTACAAGCGTTTTATATTCATTTAACGGTCTATATACTAGTGAACTTAATGCTTTTTATTATAAATATAAGCTCTGATTCAAGTAAATTATGGTTTGTATATCCACTTGCAGGTTGGGGGATCGGTATCGTTATACACGGTTTGACAACTTTTCCAGTTGGGATATTCGGAAAAGAGTGGGAAGAACGAAAGATTAAAGAATATATGGAGAAAGATAAGTAAATTTATTTCTGGAATGTATGAATATAAATCTCTGGGATCAAATGTTTGATGCGAAGTCTATTCTATAGCTTCGCCTATTTGTTTTGTATTCGAAGTTTGTGCGAGTGAGTGTTCATATTCATTTTTTAGCATCAACTGCATGTGAAATCAAAACTTTACTTGTAGTACATAATAAATACAGTTGTTTTACTTTTTAAATTACATGTGGATATAGGATAAAGTTGTTTTATCATCCTATATTAAAATAAAAATAAACCACTGTTCGATTTGAATATTCCACGATATAATGGTGAGAGTTTATGACAGAATAAATATTTACATAAGAAGTGAGGTACTGTATGAAAAAAAGAACGACAGACATTATTTTTATTATTATTGGTGCATTTCTATTTGCGTTAGGTGTCAATTTGTTTGTTATCCCGAACGAGTTTGGTGAGGGTGGAGTAACTGGTATCACGATTATTACGTATTATTTATTTGAATGGTCACCAGGCTTAGTTAACTTAATTTTAAATGCGATTTTGTTAATAGCTGGTTATAAATTTTTGAATAAGATTACAACAATTTATACGATTATCGCTGTAGTTACGAATTCGCTATTCCTTCATTTGACAGGAGGTTGGACGATTGCTTCGGATGAAATGCTTGTAAATGCCATTTTCGGAGGAATATTTATTGGGTGCGGGATTGGTCTTATTATTCGCGTTGGCGGAACAACAGCAGGTACTACCATTTTAGCAAGGATGACGCATAAATATTTAGGATGGAGCATTAGCTACGGTCTACTGTTCTTCGATTTAATTGTTGCGTTTTCATCTTATTTCATCATTGGTGCAGAAAAACTGATGATAACAATTATTATGCTATATGTAGCAACGAAAGTGATGGAGTTTGTAATTGAAGGTTTAAATCCGAAGAAAGCCATTACGATTATTTCTGATAACCCGAATGAAATTGCTGGGAAGGTAACTACCTTAATGGGCAGAGGGGTTACTGTGTACTCAGGTCATGGCTATTACACGAAAACTCCGAAGGAAATTCTTTATGTTGTTATTAATAAGCAAGAAGTAGTCAAGCTAAAACGGATTGTTCAAACTACAGATCCGGCTGCGTTCATTGCTATACACGATGTTCGTGACGTATTTGGAGAAGGATTCGTAGATATTTCTAAAGCATAGAAATTACTTTTCATTAAAATAATCTTAATACTAAAACGTAAGAATCTATTTTGAATAATCTTTTTTCAAAATAGATTCTTTTTATTTATCTTAAAATGTTGGTTTGTTTTTCTTTTTCTTGCAAAAAATCCAATTGTTTCTTAAGGTAAGGATGTAGAAGGATGAACAAGAGAGGGTTTAATGAAGATGATACATATTTTATTAGCTGATGATGATAAGCATATTAGAGAATTGTTACATTACCATTTGCAAAAAGAGGGGTTTAAAGTTTTTGAAGCAGAAGATGGAAAGGTAGCACAAGACGTATTAGAGAAAGAGAATATTCACCTTGCGATAGTAGACATTATGATGCCGTTTGTTGATGGCTATACGTTATGTGAAGAAATCCGGAAGTATCATGATATACCGGTTATTTTATTAACTGCGAAAGATCAGTTAGTTGATAAAGAAAAAGGATTCATTTCTGGTACGGACGATTATATTGTAAAGCCATTTGAACCAGCTGAAGTCATTTTCCGTATGAAGGCATTACTGCGTCGTTATCAAATGCTGAGTGCTGATATTATTACACTTCATGGAACAACAATTGATCGTAAAGGTATCGAAGTAAAGTGTAATGGTCAAACGATTCTGCTTCCATTAAAGGAATTTGAGTTATTATCACAACTTGCTAGTTATCCGGGAAGGACATTTTCAAGAGAAGAATTAATTGAATTAGTATGGGGAATGGATTTTGAAGGGGACGAACGAACAGTTGATGTTCATGTGAAGCGACTGAGAGATCGTTTCTCAAAACGAACGGATGATTTTCAAATTACGACAGTACGCGGACTCGGTTATAAGTTGGAGTTGAAATAAGATGAAATCATTATACTCTAGATTTGTTTTTATGACGGTTGGAATCATGCTACTTAGCAGTATTATCGGTTTTTTATTAACAAATGTATACTATCAAGTGAAGTTAAAACCGTACAATAGTGAAAAGATTTTAATGTATGCGGAAGAAGTAAAATCGTTATATGAAAAGCAAAGTGAAGAAAATCAAGAGGCGTACTTACAGTCTATCGCGAAATTAGGATATGAAATTTATATTGTCGATGATCAAAAGAACGGAAAGCGTATTGGCAATGCGTTTCGTAAGACGACAATTAGTGATGACACCGTTCGTAAAGTATTGCAAGGGGAAACGTTTAACGGCGTTTCTACATATCCAACACGCCTCTTTATTACGGGGTTTTTCGATAATGAATTAATTAATAGTGTCGGTGTGCCGGTAAAACATGGTGATAAACAGTACGCTTTATTCATTCGTCCTGACATTCAGCAACAATTTGGTGAGATGCGAATTTTTCTAGCGGTATTACTAGGGTTTATCGTTTTATTAAGTATTATTTTTATTGCGATTGCAGCAGGGTATATCATTCGCCCAATTCGTAAGTTCACGAGGGCTACGCAAAAAATTGCGAGTGGTAAATATGAAATTGAATTAGATGTAAAACGAAAAGATGAAATTGGTACGTTATCTACAAGCTTCCAAAAGATGACGAAAAGTATAAAAGAGTTAGATGAAATGAGACAAGAATTCGTTTCGAACGTTTCACATGAATTTCAATCGCCACTTTCATCCATACAAGGTTTTTCGAAAACATTGCAAACAGAAAAGATGAGTGAAGAAGAAAGAAACCATTACTTACAAATTATTGAGGGCGAAAGTAAGCGAATGTCTAGTTTATGTAAACAGTTACTTACGCTCGCTTCTTTAGACAAAGAAGAGAAAGTATTGCAAATAAAAGAATTTAATCTGCAGAAGCAAATTAAAGACGTCATTTTTATGCTCGAATGGAAATGGCGTGAAAAAGATATCGCTGTTGAATTTGATGTGCCAGACATTACAATACAAGGCGATGAAAACTTACTTCATCAAGTATGGAGTAACATCTTTACGAATAGTATTAAGTTTTCAAACGACGGCGGAACGATTGAATTTGTTGTAGAAGAATTAGAATCAAGTGTGATGATCTATATATCAGACAACGGAATTGGTATGGAAAAAGAAGAAATGGATCGTATATTTGATCGTTTTTACAAAGTAGATACAGCAAGAGCAAGAAACGTAGAAGGTAGCGGTTTAGGATTATCGATTGTACAGAAGATTGTAGAACTGCATAACGGAAACGTTTCAGTGTATAGTACGAAAGGGGAAGGGACTACTGTTCAGGTGGAGCTTCCGAAATAGATGAAAGAGGCTGCTACGGAAGGGCCTCTTCTTTTTTGGTTTCTAGTATACGTGTAAAGTGAAAAAATGTGAGTCATTTTCATTACATAATCGGACGAGTTTGTGGAGTGAGCTCAGGAGGAAGTTTATTTAAACATGTAGAATCTCTACAGAGTTATAAGGATTGTATTAAAACTTGAACCGTGTAGGGAGGAAATTACTTTGAAACGAATTGACTTGTTATTAAACGTACTAGATTCAACATTCGATAAAGAGAGTTGGTATGCACCGTTTAAACATGCTATAGAAGGACTTACAGCCGAACAGGCTATGTGGAAACCATATGGTGAGGCAACGAATACCATTTGGGAGAGCGTTAATCATCTCATTTATTACAAAGAGAGGCTTGCTGCAAACTTGGAAGGCCGTGAATGGACACATAATCTTGACGGTAATGACACTTTTTATCTTACTAAGCAATCTAATGATGACACGGAATGGAAGGAAGTCGTTGAACGTTCTGAAAATGCTCAGCGTAATTTAAGACAGGTATTGAGCGCAATTTCCGAAAAAGAGCTTGAACAAAATTCACTTGAGAAGAAATTACTGGACATCATGCTTCATAATGCTTATCATACAGGCCAAATTATTCAATTAAGGAAAATGCAGGGGTCTTGGCCATCAAATCGTTAATTGAACGTTTTAGTTGGTGCTATTGTTATATTTTTAGTGAAGTATTTTACATCCAAAATTAAATAACTACATTTTAACCCCGTCCCAAATCTAGAACGGGGTTATGTTTGTTCCTGCTATAAAGCTGTACCTTTCCCGCGCTCTTCCCTAAAATGAACTCCAAAAGTATCCGCTGTAATTTCATCAGCTTTCGGCAATGCTCGTAATTTCGGATGAAGCAGCCATATGAGAGAAATAAATAAAATACCGATGCTAGCGAGCGCAAAAATGAGTTGGCTACTAAATACATTTGCGGTGTATCCGCCAATTAAAGAACCGAACGGCATAGCAATTGTGCCCATACTTCGCATGACTGAGTTAATGCGTCCAAGATATTGATTTGGAATTGCAATTTGACTAATTGTCGCAAATAATATGTTGGTGGCACCGATTGGTATCCAAGCTAGGCCGAATAAGAGAATAGATAGCCATTGAAACGGTACAATCGTAGAGAGAAACCAAAAGATAGCGCCAGTCGCAAAGCTAATAATGGAGACACGGCCAACATTACGTTTGCCAACCCATGAACTGAATAATGCACCGATGAGACTACCTGCTGATATAGCAGCTAAGAAGAAGCCATATGATTTCACGCCTCCAACAGAATCAGCGTAAGAAGGGAGTATCGCCATTGTCATACCGATTGAAAAATTAGCGACAACTGAACCGATTAAGAAGGCGCCCATTAATGAACGGAAGACGATCGAAAAGCCTTCTTTTAAATCAGAGAAATATTGTTTAGTTGAAAGTGATGTATTGTTTTCCGCTTGCTTTGGCATTTTCAATGAAAAGAACAAAAGGGCAGTAATCGCGAATGTGAAAGAGTCGATTACATATAAAGTGATTGCGCCAAGTAGTGCTACTAATATGCCAGAAAGCGTCGTGCAAATTAAATCAATGCCTTGATATGCAAATGAAAAGAGTGAATTTCCTTTTAATAATTGTGTTTTATTCAATAGAAGTGGTAAAGCTTTTGATTGTGCGGGATAGGTGAATTGTTCGATAAAGGCTACGATGGGCATAATGATGAGTAGTAGTTGAACAGTTAATAGGTCGAAGTAGTGTGTAATAGGAATGATTAATATAAGAATACATTGCAAAACTTGTGTAATGACGAGGGTGTTTTTGATTGACCATCTATCAACGAATGGACCGGTAAGAAATTGAAGTGCAGAAGGTAATAATGTAAGGAAACCAGCCAATCCAGAATAAAAAGGATTACCACTCAGTTTATATACGAGCCACATCGCCGCTACATAATACAAACTATCTCCTATGTTTGTAAAAATTCTCCCTAAAAACAATAAGAGGAAATTCCGGTTTTTCAATATGTCCATTTAATCTACTCCTTTATAATAAATTTATTCGGTAAAATAAATTTGACCGTTTATGTAAAAAAAATCGTATTACGATTTTTCTTCTTTTTTCACAAAGCGCTGCATCGCTCGTTCGTCGATTTGTAGTGCAGTAGTAGAAATGTAATAAGATTTACTATTTGGATCCTTATCTGCATCTTTTGTGATCTCGTTTAATTCAGACATCACTTCATAAAACTTTTTCACCCACACTTGAAATTGTTCTGGCGTAGCATCAAACTCCCAGCAAGATGAAACGTAATTCCACTCAGCTGGATCTTCGCTGATTTTCCGTAATGTAAAAGCTTCTTCAGGTGCAGCGAGAATATGGCTTTTCGTCATTTCCGTCATTTGTAAAAAGATTTGGCGACCGGATTCGCTTAATATTTCTAAATGAGGTAATAGGTTCGCGGCAGGGGTGAAGCCTTTAGCGACAGATTGATAAAACTTTTGAATGATGCCATTCTTTTCTTCTGTATAAACAATTTCTATAAAACCATTCTTTTCTAATTCTTTTAAATGATAATGAATTTTCGCCCTTGGAATGCCGAATTTCTCAGATAGTAGTTGTCCTGTATAAGGACGTTCGCATAGACGCATCATCATTTCGACACGTAGTGGATCGCTTATTGCTTTTAGTTGGCTATAAGTAGTGAGTGTTAACATGGGCTTCAAAATGATCAACTCCTTAAATAAAATTACTCGGTCAAGATTATTTGACTGAATTGTATCAAGGATTCTAGTTATTTTCAATACTTTCTGAAAATTAAATCTTTCCCTCTGTAATCTTCTGTTCATATTCCGTTCATATTTCTTTTTTATGATTAGTGCATAGAAAAAAAGAGGAAGGAGCGAGCGAAATGTTTTTAGCTCTGCGTGAATTGAAACAATCAAAATTAAGATACGGATTAATCGGACTGATTATGGTGTTATTATCATTTTTAGTTCTTGTTATTTCAGGATTAGCAAATGGACTATCATATGATAATGCTTCATCGATTCAAAATATGGAGACAAACAAGTTTGTTTTAGCAGATGATGCGGAAAATAAATTACTTCGTTCACAAATTAAGAAAGATGATGTAGATAACGTAGTAAATCAAGTAGGCGAGAAAGAGGCCGTTCCGTTTCGTGTGAAAGTTTCAACGTATGAAAAGAAAGATAGTTCGAAAAAAGTGGATGTTGCTATTTTCTCCAGTGAACGTGATTCATTTTTAGAACCGAAAATTGTAAAAGGTAAGAAATTAGGTACAGCAAATAACGAAATGGTTGCTGATGAATCAATTAAAGAAAAAGGAATCGATATTGGCGATACAATTATTGATCCTGTTTCAAAGAAAGAATTTACAATCGTTG
Source organism: Bacillus sp. FSL M8-0063 (assembly GCF_038005545.1). Taxonomy (NCBI): domain Bacteria; kingdom Bacillati; phylum Bacillota; class Bacilli; order Caryophanales; family Bacillaceae; genus Bacillus; species Bacillus sp. FSL M8-0063. The sequence continues at coordinate 2,757,985 of NZ_JBBOTJ010000001.1, read as the reverse complement.
GATTTACGAAAGCCCAAATGTTTAGCCATACACCAGTCGTGTATGTAAATGAAGACGTATGGGGCTCTATTTCACAACCAAACCAAAAAGATTATAGTGCAATTGCGCTGCATACAGATAAAGAAATTAAAAATGCACATGTTATCGACAAAAAAGAAGTATTACAAAGTATTCCAGGATTTAAAGAAGAGCAAGGAACATTAACGATGATCATTGCGTTCTTACTTGTTATCGCTGCGTTACTAATCGGTGTATTCTTCTACGTCATTACACTGCAAAAAACACAACAATTAGGTGTATTAAAAGCAATCGGTACAAAGAATTCTTATTTAGCAAATAGCTTAGTCGTGCAGGCGTTATTCTTATCAGTCGTTGCGATGGTAATTAGTATTGTCCTTGTACAAGGATTAGAACAAATTTTACCAGCAGGTATGCCGTTCTTATTAACAACACCGATGATTGCACAATATGCAGCAATCTTTATCGTAATTAGTATTTTAGGAACACTTATTTCGTTATACCAAGTATTAAAAGTTGATGCATTAGAAGCAATTGGAGGCGGGATGTAATGACTTCATTATTGAAATTAGACAAAGTAAGTAAAGTGTACGGAGAAGGGAATACGGAAGTAACAGCCCTTCATCCGATGTCGCTTGATGTGAAAGCTGGAGAATTTATCGGAATCGTTGGTCCTTCTGGATCAGGGAAAAGTACGTTATTATCAATCGCGGGTGCATTATTATCACCTTCAAAAGGGGATATTTACATTCGTGAGCAAAATATTACACAGTTATCAGAAAAGGAAATGACAGACATTCGTTTGAAAAAAATCGGCTTCATTTTCCAGTTTGCAAATCTTGTTCCATATTTAAATGTTAAAGAACAATTGCTTTATATTGCAAAGCTAAAAAAAGAAAACAAACAAGACTCAGAAAAGCGTGCGGATCATTTATTAGCGGCATTTGGATTAGGAGAAAGAAAAAATCATTATCCAAATCAACTATCTGGCGGGGAAAAACAAAGGGTAGCAATCGCTCGTGCGTTTATGAACAACCCCGACTTAATATTAGCGGATGAACCAACAGCAAGTTTAGACTCAAAACGCGCACGTGAAGTCGTTGAAATGATGAAACGTGAAGTGAAAGAGAGCCAAAAAGCAGCAATTATGATTACGCATGATGAAAGAATGCTTGATGTATGTGATCGTATATTGACGCTTAGAGATGGGAAGTTAATATAAAGAAAAAAGACAATCACACATAAATGTGCGGTTGTCTTTCGTATAATTATTTTAAAATAGGTATAATTGCTTTACTTTGAGAATAACGCTTTAATTTTATTTCGTGTTACTAATAAAACGCCGCCTAATACAGATAACATACCTAAAGCCATATTATTTGATTGCTCACTACCGGCGTTAGGAAGTTCTCTAGTATTATTGTCTACATTTGTAGTACCAGTCTTTGTTTCTGTTTGTTTCGATTGAGATACTTCATTAATTTTGTTATCGACATTTTGCTTCGTTGTATGTACCTCAGCTAATTTGTCATCAATTTTTTTCTCAGTATGTTTAAAGTCGTTGATTTTAATATCTAAGTCTTGTTTTTTCTTTGTTAAATCGTCTGAAACAGTTTGTTTCGCTTGTTTTATTTCGTTAATTTTATTTAGTAAATCTTCTCTAGCTTTTTGTAATTCAGCAAGTTTGTTTTTTACATCTTGTTTAGCTAGTTCTAAGTTAGCGGAAAGACTATCTAAATTGCCTTTAATTTTCTTAAGTTCCTCTAACGTGTTCCCAGTATTCGGCTTATTTTCTTTTAGCTCAGCAAGTTTGTCCTCAGCAGTTTGTTTTGCTTTCTTTAACTCAGCTAATTTTTCATCTACCTGTTTTTTAACTTCCTTAAGTTCATTAACCTTTTGATCGATATTTTCTTTATGTTGCTTAATTTCATTCACTTTTTCATCGACAGTTTGTTTATGTTCTTTAATCTCATTAACCTTATTATCGATATTTTGCTTATGTTCTTTAACTTCAGCAACTTTGTCTTCTACTTGTTTTTTATGCTCTTTAATTTCAGCGATTTTATCTTCGGCGATTTGCTTGTCTTGCTGAAGTTTTGCATCTAACTCTTGTTTACGTTGTTTCATTTCGTTAATTTTTTCATCAGCAACTTGTTTACGCTCATGTAGTTCATTAACCTTCGTATCAACATTTTCCTTAACTTGGTTAAGTTCATTCAATGTTTGATCCACGTTTTCTTTGTGCTGCTGCAATTTCGCATCTAACTCTTGTCTATGTTGCTTAATTTCAGCTAATCGATCTCCCGTACTTTGCTGAGGAGTAGCATCAGTTACTTCCGCATGAGCAGAGTTTGCGCCAGCAATCATTGCTAAAGCTAGTGTAGACGCAGCAATTGTTTGTTTTGTTTTCATATTATTGTACCTCTTTTCTTTCATATGCATGAGCTGTTTTGTGTAAAATTGAGCATATAGAAGTAGATTATCTTATCATTATATACCATGTACGATGTCTAGAGGAAGTATTTGCATAATAATCTATGATTATGTAATTTTTATAGTCTCTTATTTTTGGGTAGGGGACAAATCTTTAGCAAGATGCACAATTTCTTCTATAGTAGAGTTTATATCCTTGCTATTGCGAATAACAAACAAATAATCAGCCTCGTTTTCTATAGGATCTACCACATCTTCGTGAAGTGATTCAGAATGTTGTCGATCGAGTACTTCTTTGAAACTAGAATAATCACCTCTAAAAATATTTGTACTTCGCGTGCTTCGAGCTACTCTTTCGTAAAGGACATCATCTGGAATATCAAAATGAACGAGTATGCGTACATAGTCATCTTTCTGAAACAATTCATTGAGTAAATACATCCTGCCGTTTCGACTTCTATTTGAGTTGCAAATAATAAGGTGTAAACTCGTATGTTCTTTTGCATAATCAACAATGAATTTCGAAAGACCGTGCTTAAATGTATTAGTGCCTTCATCCGGCTGTAATTTTTCGTAATGTGTGTTGATAAATTCAGCTTGGTTATCTTGATCCATAACGAAAGAGTTGGGTAACTCTTTTTCTAGTTCTTTAGCAAATGTAGTTTTTCCGCTGTGTGTTTTTCCTACGGTAATAATGACTAATCGTTTCATATTGGCCTCCATATGTATTGTTATAATTTGGAACATTCTGTGTGAATCGACAATTTTCCTGCCAGAGAATATACAAATTGTTGGTTTGATAGCAGGCTAGAAACTTGACAAAAAAACTTATTTATGCTATAATTTACCAATATATAAATAAAGTGTATAATAGGGTTCTCCTGGCCAGGGGAACCCTATTTTTGTTGTAAAAATGAAGGAGTGTATGTGCGTGAAAAAAGGTGAAGCGAGTGTAACGTCGCTAGTATCAGCTTTCGGAAGAGCGTATCATAGTGAATTTGATCGTCCTAAAATCTTTGATGATTATGTAGCTAAAGATTTCATTTCACCAAAAGAACGTAACGATATTGAAACGAATATGGTTCAAGGGATACATTTTTTCAATACAGACATTGCACAGCAGTTTCAAGACAATCCACAAGAAATATTAAAATGGATTACACAAGTTCAATTATCACCAACACCTTTGGCACGCGCGGCATATTGTGAAAGAGTATTACTACATGAAATTACATTAGGCGCAAAACAACACGTCATACTCGGTGCTGGCTTAGACACATTTAGTTTTAGACACCGAGAGTTAGAGAATAAAATAGAAATATTTGAAGTGGATCATCCTTCTACGCAAGCGTTTAAAATACAAAGAGTGAAAGAAGCAAAGTATGAAATTCCAAACAATCTTCATTTTGTTTCGATGGATTTCACTAAAGATTTCTCGAAGCAAACATTAGTAAATGAAGGATTTGAAAATAAAAAGACGTTTTTTAGCCTATTAGGTGTTACGTACTATTTAACGAAAGAGGAACTATCTAGTTTAATAGAACGTTTATTTGCGATGGTTCCAGAGGGAAGTTCTATCGTTTTTGATTATCCGGATGAAAATTTATTTACGGAAAAAGGACTGTCCAATCGAGTTGAAAATATGGTGAAAATTGCTGCAGTAGGCGGAGAACCGATGAAATCGTGTTTTTCTTATACAGAAATGGAAGCACTATTAGAGAAGGCGGGCTTACTCATTTATGAGCACTTATCACCAGAGGATATTGATAAGTTATACTTTGAAGGACGAAATGATTATTTAGAAGCTTTTGAGACGGTGCATTATGTGCATGCGGTGAAGAGGTAGAGGATTAGTAGGCATGGGGAGAAATCTCTGTGTCTTTTTTTATTAAATTTCCTGCCCTTGAATAAAGAACAGTAAAACCCCTAAGCATGTAAATCTTTGATTTTTATTACAATTATGTAAGGTTAAGTAATAAAAATCGATAGAACGGGATATTAGAATGGGATACTCTGATTGATGGGTAGAATATTCTGAAAAAAGGGGTGGAACAAATGAAGAATAGGCAAAAAGCATCGATAATATGCAAAAGTATTCTATGTTTAATTATTTGCATATTTATTACGAATGAAGCGTGTTTTACAAATGTGATGAGGGCAGAATCGGGTATGTTGACTGATAGGAGTATAGAGGATTTCAAAAAAAAGTTGGATGAACAGGTACCAAAATGGCAGGGGAATTATGAGGTACCAGGGATTGCAATAGGGATTGTACATGAGGGGCGTATTGCTTATACACTAAACTACGGTTATGTAGATAAAAAGACAAAAAAAGCGGTGAGTGATGATACTTTGTTTCAAGCTGGTTCCATATCTAAAAGCCTTACAGCGTGGGGAATCCTACATCTTGTAGATGAAGGTCGTTTATCACTAGATGATCCCGTTGGAAAATATCTGACCAAATGGAAATTACCTAATTCAGAGTTTAATAATAATGAAGTTACGATAAGAAGATTATTAAGTCATACAGCAGGACTGTCTGCACATAAAGGATACCTTGGGGTTGTACCAGTGAAAAATCTTAATTCTATCGAGGAGTCTCTGTCTGGAAAAGGATGGCTTAATGAACCAGTGGAGGTTACCAATAAACCAGGTTCAGAAACAATTTACTCTGGTGGCGGATATACAATTTTACAACTTGTAATTGAAGAGGTTACCGGAATACCGTTTAATCGTTATATGGAAGAACAAATTATGAAACCTTTAGGAATGAAATCTAGTTCATTCTTACAACGTCCTGAAAACTATAACCTTTCGAAAGCTTATGGATATTTTGGAGAGGAACTTCCTAGTTACCAATTTACTGAACAAGCTGCTGCAGGTCTCAAGACAAATGTTACGGATATGATGACATTAATACTTGCAAGCATGGATGCAAATAATAAAGGGAATGGTGTCATCAAAAGTGAACGTGTTGAGGAAATGCAAAAGCCAGTATTAGGGGAGAATGGTTTAGGTATATTTGAAAAAAAAATATCTAATCAATGGGAATTAATTTATCATTCTGGTGACAATCGAGGCTGGCACTCTTTTTATGGTTTCATTCCTAATACAAAAGATGGATTGGTAATCCTTACAAATGGTGAAGGTGGTATAGATTTACGACAGGATATTTACCACGCATGGATGGAATATGAAACTGGAAAATTACCTGAAAGTTACTTCTCTCTAGCTGAGCAGAGAAAAAGCAATTCCATTACATCAATTGTTATTGGAGCCACACTTAGTGTATATTTGCTGCTATTTGTAATTAGATTGTACAAAGGTAGAAGAACTTTCATTTTTAAGCAAGAGAAGAAACCCTACATCGGATTAGTAGTTAGGACATTTTTACTTATTATTACTGCTATTCTCGTTTTTTCTGCTGCCTATTTGTGGAGAGTTTTCAGCTTGAATTCCGGTAATACAATAAACTTTATTCTAATAATGGTATGGATTATAACATTATTAATTAGTGGATTTTTCCCGAAAATTAGAAGTAATAAAAAACAACGTATGAGACTAAAAGATTTAACATCAAAATTTACATGTATGTAATGTTAAAGGCTAGAAAGCTAGATTGGCGTGAATCGCTAATTGTGGTTTGCAAAAAACGACAAAATCTCTTAAGAAACACTTAACTTTTAACGTCATCTATCTTTACAATCCCTCCTTATAATGTGAATTGGACAAGCACCTTAGAGAAAGCAGAACATGTCAGTTTATACATTCTATGATTAGGGGGAGAATTTGTATGAAAAAGACAGTTGCTTCGTTAGCAGTTATGACGGCATTATTACCGACGTTTTCAGCACATGCGGAAGGGAAAGAACAAGTTCGAAAATCAGCTACCACTTTTAACGTTATTAGTGATATTCAAGGGGATTTGGGGGATTTTGATCACGTATTAAAAGATATGAAAAAAGTGACACCACTTTCTAGAGCGCTTATTATGAATGGGGATATAACGCCAACGGGACAACAGTCACAATATGATGATGTGAAGCGTGTGTTAAACAAAAATAAGCATCCAGAGAATATATGGTCAACTGTTGGGAATCATGAGTTTTATGCTGGTAAATGGACAGCTGATGGGAAGCTCTCTCAAAGTACATGGCCAAATGGTGTAACGGAAGAAACGCTATTCAACCGCTACTTACAATTTAGCGGGCAAGAAAAGGTATATCATAAAAAAGAATTAGACGGTTATCCGCTTTTATTTTTAGGAACTGAAAAATATATGAAATACCACGATTCAAAAATGTGGGATGAAGTATTTATGAGTGATGAGCAATTAGGTTGGTTAAAACAAAATTTAGAAGAATATAGCCAAAAAGATAAAAATAAGCCGATTTTCATTTTCTCTCATCACGTTTTACCTGATACAGTATCTGGATCAAGACAAAATCCGTATTTACAAGATTATTTAAACGTTGATAAGTTGTACGATATATTAAAAGACTATCCGCAAGTTGTTTTCTTCACAAGCCACACGCATTGGGATTTAAACCTACCAGACTGGGCCGGTAAAAAGAAAATTACAGGCGGAGATAATAAAGGATTTACTGTTGTAAATACAGGCGGGATTGAAACGGGCTGGATGTCGGCTGGGCCAAATGGCGGAGAGAAGACTGCTCCTGATGGCTATTCATTTAAACAAGGATTACAAGTGAAAGCATATGGTAACGATGTAATGGTAACAGCTTACGATTACAAACGTGATAAGGATATAAAAAAATTATTAATTAGTGATTCGAAAGTTGCACAAATGGCGCCAGATGTAACAGCTGATGATAGTAAAAATGTAATTGTCGGTGCAACAGAGTATATGGAGTACAATGTAGAAGGAACGAATGAGTGGTACACATACAGTAAAGCGAACCCTCCAAAATTTGATGGGAACAAGACTGTATACGTACGCCATAAAGGCGAAATGAATGTAGAACCAGGATTAACGCAGCTTCTTCGATTTTCGGCAAATAAGTGATTGGAAGAGGGCCCACTTTTCATCGAGTGTGCCTTTTGGTGTTGTTTGTTCTTTTCGGTAAGTTGATATATTTGAAAAATCGCTGATATAATTCGAGTTGCGCCGATATAAATTTCATGTATCGTATTAAGAGCCGAAGTGTTAATACAATTTCATTCACCAACACCGAATTCCAACACATTTTTCACCCGGAAAGATGACTTCATCATTTTTACATGTAATAATAGTATCGTTACATACATTGTGAAAAAAGTACAAAAGGAGCGTTATTTATGAATTTAGCTAAATTCCCGAGAAAAAAATATACAGAGTCATATACACCAATTGAAAAATTAAACAATTTTTCTGAAGCACTTGGTGGGCCGACTATTTATTTTAAACGAGATGATTTACTTGGTTTAACAGCTGGTGGTAATAAGACGAGAAAGTTAGAGTTTCTAGTTGCGGATGCACAGGCAAAAGGTGCAGATACGTTAATTACAGCTGGTGGTATTCAGTCAAACCATTGCCGTCTAACACTGGCAGCTGCGGTAAAAGAAAAAATGAAATGTATCCTTGTATTAGAAGAAGGGCTTGAGCCAGAAGAGAAGCCAGACTTTAACGGAAACTATTTCTTATATCATTTACTAGGTGCTGAAAATGTAATTGTTGTACCAAACGGGGCAGATCTTATGGAAGAGATGCATAAAGTAGCGAAAGAAGTTAGTGAAAAAGGTAATACACCATATGTCATACCAGTTGGTGGATCAAATCCTACTGGTGCAATGGGATACGTTGCTTGTGCGCAAGAAATTATGGCACAATCATTTGACCAAGGAATTGATTTCAGTACAGTCGTTTGCGTAAGCGGTAGCGCTGGTATGCACGCTGGTTTAATTACTGGTTTTGCTGGAACACAAAGTCACATTCCTGTAATTGGAATCAACGTAAGTAGAGGAAAAGCAGTACAAGAAGAGAAAGTAGCAAAACTTGTAGAGGAAACTTCAGCTCACGTTGGTATTCCGAACTTTATCCCGCGCGAAGCTGTTACATGCTTTGATGAATATGTAGGACCAGGTTACGCGTTACCAACGCCAGAAATGGTGGAAGCAGTTCAATTACTTGCGAAAACAGAAGGTATTTTACTGGATCCAGTGTATACAGGGAAAGCGGTAGCGGGATTAATCGACTTAATTAAAAAAGGTACATTTAATAAAGAAGACAACATTTTATTCGTACATTCAGGTGGTTCACCAGCTTTATATGCGAATACGTCTTTATTTGCGTAAGTATGAAAAAGCATTGGGTATCCAATGCTTTTTGTTATATACTGGAATTGTTAGGAGGCAAGAGGAGGGAGTATATGAGTTCGAACTTACAATGGATTATATACACGGTACTCGGCATTGCTATTTTACTAATTTTATTTGTGACTTATGGAGTGTATTTATATTTCACTTAAGTGAAGTGGTAACCAAACCAAAGGAAAAATAAAATGATCGCTGTGTTAAATAGAGTAAAACATAAACCGATAATCGCTAAAATTTTCTTCTCAGCTCGGCTACAAAAAGAGATGATCGCTATAACAGCGGAAGCTAATATGAAGTAGGCGAAAGGCACGACATATTCTACTCCAACTCTGTCTAAAATAGGTGCGAAGAGAAAGAGATTAATAGTAACGAATATACTTACAATGAGAAACATATAACTTTTCCAAGTGTATGTTTGTAACTGCATAGAACGACACTCCTTTCTCTTTATTATTTATATTTCTAAGCGCAAAATAATTACCTTTATTTTACAATGTGAGATATTTTGTATTGAAAAGAGGTTGATGAATATGAGAGTTAGAAATTTGTCTCTAGTTTTTATTACCATATGTATATTCATAGTAACCGGCTGTTCAAATATAGTAGGAAATGAAGATCAAAGAATTCAAGTGCAAAAACATATTGGTGATAATGAATATAAAGATTTTAAGGTAGTGACAGATAATAATGAAGTGTTGCAAGTAAAGAAAATATTAAATGATATTAATTTTGAAAATAAAAAAGTGGAAATGTCTCATCCAGCGGCTTATCACTTTATTTTTCAATTTAAAAATCCGAAAATAGAGGCGAAAGCTGTGTTGTATCAAATTTGGGTAAGTACTAATAAGGAGAAATTGGAAATTAAGTCGGGGAATCATCTGTACGCTCAATTAGAAGGAAAACATGCAGCTACTTTATTTCGGATTGTTACAGGGGAGAAGTTAGCTGAATAAATATATATGGTTATAGGAATTCAATTCGTATTTATCATTTTGGGAGACACTTAGTTTTCAACAAAAATAGCTATTTTTTTATATTGGAATAAACATTGAGAATCGGATAAAATGTAAATTGAACATTTACTTGATGAGCATGAGGTTCTACGCTTATAAGCGGATTAATGAACCTTAAGGTGTGCATTAATCCGCCATTACATAATAATACTAGGAAATATATTGTTTTTACAAAGATTCGATGTTATGTTTAATTTTCTCAATATAATATTTTCCTTATATAGGAGTGGCTATTTGAAGAAATTAATATTATTAGTTTTATTGGTTACATACTGTCTCGCTATTGCAGGATGTTCTAATACTAGGATTACACCAAAGAATGAGTCTGAAAATTCAACACCTGAAAAGATTAATCGTATTAATAAAGCGTGGTACAAACATATATAATAGTTTTAAAGAAACTTGAAATTGTTGATGATAAGGTCATAAGGTGAAATTCGTTAGGCCGATAGTAGAGGTTGTGAAACCTGGTGAAATGTGGGAAGCATAGTTTACATTTAAATTTATAAAATATGCGACATTAAATTATTCACAAATAAAAGGCATTCTATGTTGCCTTCCTCTAACTTGAAACTTCTCAAAATTATTTCACTAGGTTAAAATATTTATAGAGAGGATTACCCTTTAACATTAGGGAAATGCGAGGGGGGCGTAATAACTCGATTGATATGGTCCTTTTTTCACTTTATCTACCATCTTTATATATCTTTCTATTAAAAAATCTAACTTTAATCGATTAAAGTTAGATGAAACTGGTAAAAAACAATGAAATTTCAGGGAAAATAAGGTACACTAATCAATGGTTTTGGTTTAAAATCAATTGACGTTTATGTATACGGGGGAAAGATTGATGAACAACAATACAGTAAATGAATCTGTGGAAGAAGTTGAGAAAAAACGGGTAAGATCGAGAAAACGTTTTACAAATTGGAAGCTAATCGCTGCGGGTGGCGGTGTAATTGCACTTCTTATTGGAGGAATGAGTTATTATCAGGCAACTCACTTCAATTCGAATGTTACGATTAACGATACAAAAGTCGGTGGTTTGAGCGCTGATCAGGCAATACAGAAGTTAAAAACATCGGGACTAGCAAATAAAGTCTATATTGATCAACAACAAATTTTAGATGAACAAGATACAAAAACGGAACTGACAGAAAACGATTTGCCACAGGTTAAGAAACTATTAAAAAGCCAGTGGACATTTTTCCCTTCCGCAAAGGACAAAGATTATTCATTGCTACCGAAAGAAGCGGATCAGTATCGTAGTGAAACGATGAAAAAACTTGTAGAAGAAAAGCTTGTTTCTATGAATGAAAAATTAAAAGCGCCTCAAGATGCTATGGCGAAGCTCGAACAAGGAAAAGTTGTTATTTCGAAGAGCGTTGATGGAAAACAGTATGACGTTAAGAATCTACTAAAAGATTACGACAAGCAGAAGCATAAAAGCGAAATTCATCTAAAGTCTACATACATACAGCCTATTAAAGAAGACGATCCGATTATCAAAAAAGAAGAGAAAGCATTACAAAATCTTCTTCAGCAGTCTGTTGATTATAAAGTGCAGGATGAAGTGTACTCATTAAAAGCGAAAGATTTAATTCAAAATGCCTCTATGTCAAAGGATATGAAAGTGACAATCGATGCGAGCGACATTAAAAATAAGGTTGCTGAAATTAATAAGGCTAAATCTACATTACATAAAGACTTCGCTTTTAAAACACATTCGGGTTCGGTTATATCAGTAAAAGGACAAGGATACGGCTGGGCACTAGATGTGGAAAAAGAAACAAAACAAGTTCAACAAGCCTTTGAGAAAGGCGAAAAATCGCTTTCTGCTTCTAATATTCACGGGAATGGTTGGGAGAAGGAAGGAATCGGCTATAAAACAACATCGAATAATGGCATCGGAGATACATATGCAGAAGTTTCCATTGCAGATCAGCAAATTTGGATTTATAAAGATGGGAAATTAGTCGTCACAACAAATGTAGTAACGGGTAAACATAGCACGAGTGAAGATACATCACCAGGTGTGTGGTACGTTCTATATAAACGAACACCATACACGCTGAAAGGAAGCGCAGTAGGGAAAGCTGATTATGCAGTTAAAGTAGATTACTGGGTTCCATTCACAAATAGTGGTCAAGGATTCCATGATGCAGGCTGGCGAAAAGACTGGGGAAATAATGCTTATTTAACAGGGGGATCAGGTGGGTGTGTAAACCTTCTGCCTAACGTTGCAAAAACTGTATATGATAGTTTGAACACGTATGATCCAGTTATTGTGTACTAGAAAATAGGTACGTATCAAGAAATAAGGCAGGAAATTTTACTTGATGGTATATGAAAAAACACCTCTTGAATTCGCATGCGAAGTATGTAAATTCAATGGAGGTGTTTTTTGTTTGGAAACAAGAGTTCATTGCCTGTAAGAAACAAAGTAGGAAGAGGTTGAAGTGAAGAAACAGATATTCAAACAGTCAATAAAATTGACATTGAATATCATTTTCACTTATTATGTAATCATTGCATTTAATTAGACATGACTTTTTTATTAATATAATAGATTTTTAATAAGGTGTCCCATTTAAGAATTTAAACGTAGGAAAGGGTAATATAAAAATGAACTGGAAAAAAGGCGGATTATGGATTATTATTTTTTTCATTGTAAAAGGTACGATTTCTACACTTTTAATTGTTACAGGTGCTAAATATTTTGATTTATCATTTATGCAACTTTTCGTACTAATACTGATCTTATTACTGATTTCTCTCATAAGCCGAAAATTGCTGCATAAACATAAACAAAACAAAAAGCAAAAAGAGCTAAATATATAATAAAACCCCAGAGACCTTTGGATTTCTGGGGTTTTATTTCGATATCTTTTCCATATGCATATCAACTTAACAGAACGGGTTGTCAAAAATGATAAAATCAATGCTGTTTAAAATGCGTCGGTTACTTTTATATAAGGATTGAAGAATCTTTATTCTGGAGCTATAAACATTCATACATTATGCTCGTTTTTCAATTGGTAGTTTAAAGGTAAAAGTACTGCCTTCTCCTAATTTACTTTCAACTGTAATTTCTCCTCCGTGTAGTTCGACAATCCATTTTACCATCGACAATCCTAAACCTGTATTTCCGATGTTTGAAGATGTTCGTGCCGCGTCAACTCGATAGAAGCGGTCCCATATTTTCGTAATATGTTGCTCGCTGATGCCTATGCCATTATCGGAGACTTTACCTATTATGTTGGTTTCATCACGGAACAGTTGCATATGCACAGTGCCGTTCGCTTTGCTATAAGCAATCGCATTCGTTAGTAAATTCATTAATAAACGCATCATCAATGTTTGATCTGCTTTCATAAACAAGTCTTCCTCTATATGAGTTGTGATATCAATCGAAGCTTCTTGAACCATTAATGAAAGCTCTTCTACAACGATTTCCGTTAATTCACTCATATTGATACATTCAAATTGGAAAGTATTATGGTTTCCTTGGTCAGCTCTTGCTAATAATAAGAGTTGGGATAGAAGCGTGGACATTTTACGTGATTGCTTTAAAATTACTTCTAACGATTCTTCCATTTCTTTCGGATTATTCCTCTGTGATAAAGCGTATTCGCATTGCGAAATAATAACAGATGTTGGTGTTCTTAATTCATGAGATGCGTCAGATGTAAATTGTTTTTCACTTTCAAATGATGTCTCTAATCGCTCAAACATTTTGTCAAAGGTTTGTGCTAAATGATACATTTCGTCTTTCGGTGAACCTTGTAAATGAATTCTCTTCGAAAGGTCTTTACCATCACCAATTTTACTAGCTGAATCACTCATTTGTTGTACAGGTCGAAACGCTCTTTGCGTAATAAAATATCCTCCCACTGCGGCAATGAGAATAAGTAATGGAAATGAGATGAGTGTTACCACAATAAGCGTATTCATCGTTGATGATAATTGGTTCATAGTCATTATTCCACGAACCCAGACTTGCTCATCGCCGCCTGCATTATGGAGAAAATCATAGACTATCCATTCTTTATTACCGTCTTTAATGGTTTGTATTTCATCGGATTTAAGCGATATCTTTTTATTAAAGCTTGTTGGACTATTTCCTGCCAGCAGCTCACCTTGTTTATTATAAATGATGATATTTACTCCATCTTCTATGGGTTCAAAATCATCGTCCATCTTTAATTGTCCATGCTTATATTCGATATCTTCAATACTTTCTTTTACTGTACTCTTCAATTGATCTTTCATATTAAAAAGCAAAACTTTATCTGAAGAAGTTAAAATAAAAGCTAACACGAGTGCCATAATAATTACAATTAGCCCTGTATACCACAGGGTTACTCTCATTTTGATTGATAGTCTTTTCATGATTCTACTCGCAATACGTAACCAGTTCCTCGTACTGTATGAATTAACTTCGTTTCAAACTGGCTATCAATTTTTTTACGAAGATAGCGGACGTAAACATCAATAATATTCGAGCCACCTTCATAGTCGTAATTCCACACATGTTGCTCAATTTTATCTCGTGTGAGCACAACTTCTTTATTACGAATCATATATTCTAAAATAGCAAATTCTTTACTGGAAAGAGTGATAATCTGATCTCCTCTTGTTACTTTATGCATATTGCAATCTACCACTAGGTCAGCGATTTCAAACACATTAGATGTGTTTCCTGTATTTCTTCGCATTAACACTCGAATTCTTGCTAACAGTTCATCAAAAGCAAACGGCTTTACTAAATAATCATCCGCACCTAAGTCGAGTCCTGTTACGCGATCATCAATTGTATCTTTAGCTGTAAGAAGCAAGACAGGAGTTGTATGATTATCCGCGCGTAATCTTTGTAATACTTGTAAACCATCTATTCCAGGAATCATAATGTCAAGCACAATCAAATCGTACGTAGCCATATTTATATAATCCAAGGCATCTTCGCCATTCCCGCATGCATCGACACTATAATGTTCTGCATTTAATCGTTTTACTAATATATTTTGTAAGTCTTGTTCATCTTCGACAATAAGAACTCGCATTAACATTCTCCTTTTCTTCTTATTAATATGTATCAGTATAATTCCAAAACATTAAAGAAAGATTAGAAACTATTTAATTATATCATTTTATTTTTTTGTACATTAATCTTCCTTTAATGTTTGTTCAGTAATATAAAGGCAAGGATAAGGTGCACATGTAAAGGGAGGAAAACAGAATGAGAAAGTGGATGTTGATTGGAGCAATGTCTTGTTTATTCTTAACAGCTTGTTCTACTCAAGCTGATAACAATACAGAAGTACAACAACTGAAAGTGGAAAATGATACATTGCAAAAAGAAAGTGCTCAACTACAACAAGAACCAAACAAAACAGGGCCTGCTACGAATGACACGAAGCAAATACAAGATTTCAAAAACGAAGTCACATCTATCGTTGAAAAGGCAAATAACACGAAACCAGTTGGAGCAAAAGAAGAAAACTTAAATACGTACTTAGCAGCAAAAAAAGAAATTGATCAATTAGATGACAAGATAGATCTATCTGATAATCAGCTAGAAGCAGATTATCACGCTGGAACGATAACTGTTGAACAATATGAAACGCAAGAAAGAGAACACGATATATTGGAAGATCAATTAGAGCAAGCAGAAAATGCACTTGAAACAAGATTTGGAATAGATGATTAATCATGAAGGAGTGGATGAAAATGTTAAAACATAAAAAGAAAATAATGATAAGTGTAATTGCTATTTTAGTAAGTGGTATTGCTATTGTTGGTGGATATTATGGTATGGGTTACAATTATGCGAAAAAGAATGAAAACTACACAGAGAAACAAGTTCGTGAAATTTCTTTAGCTCATACAAAGGGAGAAATTATTAATGTGAAAAAAGAATTCGAATTAGAAGATGACAACTTAGCACAATCTACATTTGAATATGAAATGGAAATTAAGACACCTGATAATTTGTTAAATATTTTAAAGGTTAGTGCTAGAACAGGTACAATAGAAATCGATAAAGAAGATTAAAAAAATATCGACAAATAAAATATCGTATATTTGAAAAAATTCAGGCTAAGCAAAAATAAAATAAGCTGCCCATATGGACAGCTTATTTACACAATACTTGTTATCGGTAGCGAAGAAAAAGACGAATCCCTAATTTCACAAGGGAATCGTCTTTTTTTTGTTCTATGGATCTATGCATTTTCTTATACATTTCTATCCTGCCGCGGTTTTAGGTTTCTTGTCTGTTATTGGATTAACCAAAAAACTGTATAAAATCTTGTATACTCTTAGTGTTGTTTTTTCCGAAATTCTGGCGGTACCCCATCACCATCAAGCTAATATTTTCATATCCTCTTAAATTAAAATTTTCTATCTCTACAGATAGTTATTCTGAGAAGCAGCTCATTTTTTCGTTTTGGGGGAATTTCTTTTTCTTAAGTTGATGGGCATGTATGGTGCCCCCTATTAGACGATAGTGAATTAACAATTTCGGGGTTCAGTTCAACTTTATTCAAAATAAGAATTTTTTGCAGTAAAATCAATGTTAGTGGAACTTTTTTAATCAAACTTTTTTCTAAATTAACATAAATACTTGCAACATTTAAATTAGTACTATATAGTTCTAGTTATGACAAAGGTAAAATTAATGAATCAAAAACGTGTGATTGAAGTAGCTGCAACATTATTTTTAGAAAAAGGGTTTGCTTATACAAGTATGGATGAATTAGTACGTGTAAGCAAAGTTTCAAAGTCTAATGTGTATTATCACTTTTCTAATAAGGAAGTATTATTAGAAGGGGTCGTTGATTATTGGATTGAAATGTATCAATCTGCAATTGATGACGTACTTTCTCAGAACCAATTTTTAGTTGAAGATCGTATCCAACTGTTTTTAAAGCAATTATCACAAGGAGTTCAGTCGAGAGAGTATAAGGGGAGCTGTCCATTTATTACTCTTTATATTCAAAGTCCTACACAGGCCACGCAAATAAAAGAAAAAATAGGTCTTTTTTTTACAGAATTACAAAAGAAAGTTTCTCTATTAATTAAACAAGGGGTAGAGAATGGGGAATTCAGAAATACGATTAATATTGATGAGGTTGCATCACTTTTTATTACAAATCTTGAAGGAGCGTTATTTATTTCAGAAACATTGAAGGATGCAACTGTAATCACGAAAACAGCAGATGATTTTTTAAACTTGCTTCGATAAAAGAAGCTTTTTTTTTACATCAAATTAGTACTAAATAGTACTAAAAAGGAGATTTTATATGAGAACAGTATTTTTAATTGGTGGAACAGGCTTTATTGGAAAGCAATTAGTGAAAGAATTAGCCAAAGAGGATGTTAAAATTCTTCTTTTAGTGAGGTCGAAAAGTAAAGCAACACGCATTTTTCAAGAAAGAGGCATCTTAAAAAAGGCAGTTATGCACTTTATTGAAGGTGATTTGACGAAAATAGATTTAGGCCTAAGTGCTGAAGATAAGGAGAGGATATTGAAAACGGATGTGATTATTCACGCAGGAGGCCCCATGGATATTCAAGTGACAAGTAAAGATGCAGCGTCCGTATTTTTAAATGGTGCCAAACATATTAGTGAATTAGCTAAAAGTATTCATCAATTGAAGGGCTTGCAACAATTTATTCATGTTGTAGGTTATATGAGTCCCTTTGATGATAAAAATAGCAAGATTGCAATTGATGTGTTTAAAGAAGGAAACAATTATTTGAAAATAAAAAATCCATATGAGAGAACAAAATTTTTAGCAGATCTTTATATCCGTCACCAGGCATCAGCAGTAGGTTATCCGCTTTCTGTAATTAATCCGCCAACTGTAGTAGGTAGTAGTAAAACAGGGAGTACAGAGCAGATAGCAGGATTAGGTTTGCTTGTGATGAGTATGCGAAGAGGGCTCATGCCAGTGATTCCTGGAGGTAAGGGATATAGGTTACCACTTATTTCAAACGATGAGCTTGCGAAGTTTATTGTGCAGGTTTTCAGATTGGAGCAACCGACTATTCAAACATTTACACTTGTTGAAGACAAACAGCACGATCAGAACATTGCTGAATTATTAAGTATTATGTCGGAAAGTATGAATATGAGGGCACCAAAAATCTCTGTCCCAATGCCACTTATGAAAGCAATTATGAATAGTGGAGTAAGTAAAATAACAAAAATTCCTTCTGATGGACTAAATTTTATTACAAAACGAAAATTTTCAAATGTTTCAGCGAAAAAAATTATGGGAGGAGATTGGTTTAAGAAGACGAGTGTAATGAAATTTTTCCCTGCCGTAGTAGCTGATCTGGATTATCGAATGATGTATCAAAATGGCCAGCATAATCATTTATTTAAACGAACATTATGCGATAACACTACCCTTTACCAATTACAAGGAGAGGGTAAACCGTTTATTTTATTACATGGTTTATTGAGTGATGGAGAGGATTTATTTCCTTTAGCACAAGAGCTTCATGAAAAAACTGGTCAACCTGTATGGATCTTGGATCTTCCAGGTTTGGGACGTTCTCCTTTTAAACGAGAGAAAAATCTTCTAGATATCTATTTGAATGTAGTGAAAAAGTTATTGGAGAAAGCTACTAATGGTGCACATCTAATTGGCCATTCATTCGGTGCGTTTATTCTTCTGGAAGCATTGGTACAAGAGTACATAGATAAGAAATATTCAATCACTTTACTTCAGCCACCTGTTGCTAAAAAAAATGCTAAATCGCTAAATGTTCCTCGATTTATGAACAAATGGACATTAAAATTGGCAACTGCTAATTTGATAGAGCGTTATTTATTAAGTAATGGTTTGTTTGAAAGTACGGAGAGCATCCCTGGACATTATATTGAAAAAATAATTAACAGTTTTACTTCTCCTAGAATTTTAAATACTACGGTTCAGCTTAACAGTTTACTACTTAAAAACGATCAAGGTGATTTCAATGAAATAACAAAGTATAATCTTCACATTATTTGGGGGGATTATGACAGAGGCTATTCTGCTCCATCGCATCTTGGTAAGGTTGATTTTGTTCCATATGGCCATCATTTTCCTCTTAGCCATCCGAGTGAAACGGCAACATTAGTAATAAAAAATAGTAATACTAGCAGATGAGAGTGTGGGATAAATAAAAAGTGTGTAGTAAGATCGTTGTGTCTTTGAAATAAAATTGCACTGTTTGGGGTCCCACCCATACCCATCAACTTAAGAAAAGTAAACACCCCTAAAACAAAAAAATGAACTGACTTCTCAGAATAACTAACTGTAGAGAAAGAAAAATTTCATTTAGTAGGTACTTCAAAACCTTAGCTTGATTGCGATGGGGTCACCATATCAAAAAAAGAAAATTGTGCGTATAGACATATTTTTCAACCGCTTCCTGTACGTTAAGGGACTCGTTATTTTTTTACAGTTTTTTATTATGAAATTCTAAATAACTAATTATAATAGGTGAAAAAACGATCAATAGTTGGGTTACGGAAAGGATTCGAAATTACATTCTTTCTCAATACATATTATGGATAAATAAAGTAAAATATGGTTTGGGGTTATGTCTCATGTTGTGTTAATCCTAACAATAACTAAGGGTACATAATATGCTTTCATACCTTTGAATAATTTTGTTATAGGAGGGATGGAGATTTAAATGGCTCAAATTGTTGGTATTGATAGATACCTTTGTACTGGGGCTTTATCTATATGCGTGAGGGCCTTTCCCTAAGTCTTGTCAGGAAGTAAGGAACAGTAGGCAAACACTTATACAATATGAATAGAGGAGAGGAATGCCTTATGAAAATACGTAGTCAAATTACATGTGCAAGTCTGGCCCTTTTAATAGCTGGAAGTTCCCTGTTATATACAACACCAACCTCAATTGTAAAAGCAGAGCCCACGCAAAATGTATCTAGTTCGTTACAAACAAATACTCAACGAGATCGTACTTCCGTCAAGCAAGCAATGCGGGATACATTGCAACTTGGATACCCAGGGATACTTGCTAAAACTTCTGAGGGTGGAAAAACGTGGGGGTATGCCGCTGGAATAGCGGATCTGAGAACCAAGAAACCGATGAAAACAGATTTTCGCTTTCGCATTGGGAGTGTGACGAAGACGTTCACTGCAACAGTTGTACTTCAATTAGCTGGAGAGAATCGCCTGAATCTAAACGACTACATCGAAGACTGGTTGCCTGGTGTCATTCAAGGAAATGGATATGATGGTAACAAGATTACTATCCGGCATATATTGAACCATACAAGTGGTATCGCTGAATACTCAAGGTCAAAAGACGCTGATTTTACGGATACAAAAAAATCGTATACGGCTGAAGAGTTAGTGAAGATGGGGATTTCTCTCCCCCCAGACTTTGAACCAGGAAAGGGCTGGTCTTATTCAAACACAGGATACGTATTACTGGGTATGCTTATTGAAAAAGTAACCAAAAACAGCTATGCGGAAGAGATTGAAAATCGGATTATTGAGCCACTTGAATTGTCGAATACATTCCTACCTGGGAATTCAAGTGTTATTCCAGGCACCAACCATGCCCGTGGATATGACCAACCAGACAGAGCAAGTGAGCTAAAAGACGTTACTTATTATAACCCAAGTGCAGGTAGCTCTGCTGGAGATATGATTTCTACTGCTGACGACTTAAACAAATTCTTCTCTTACTTGCTCGGTGGCAAATTACTGAAAGAACAGCAACTAAAACAAATGCTTACTACAGTTCCTACAGGAAAAGAAGGAATCGATGGATATGGTCTTGGAATCTATGAAACTAAGCTTCCAAGCGGTGTCTCGATATGGGGACACACAGGTGGCATTCTAGGATTTACTACTCTTGTTGGAGGTAAACTTGGAGGCAAGCATACGTTGGTCGTCAATTGGAATAGTTTGGGTAGAACTGATAGTCCTAATCCTTTTAAAAATATTTTACTTGCTGAATTTAGCAAGTAGGAAAAAAGGAAGAAATTTATCGTAGTTTTCATAGTTAAAAATATACTTTTCTGGTTCAAAAGCCCCAACTTATTTTCAAGACAAATTTGGGGCTTTTTTGTTTTGGTGGCGTTTATTCTCCTTAAGTTGATGGATGTGGGGTAGCACCACATTACTATCAAGCTAAGGTATTAATATATCTCCTAAATGAACATTTTCTTTTTCTACAGGTAGTTACTTTGAGAAGGTAGTTTATTTTTCTTAAGCTGATGGATATGGAGTATCCGCCCTAAGTTAAATAAATTTTGACTTAAAAACAAGTGATTTTAACAACGTTAGGAGTGTTTCATGCAGCACAATGTCATTTGTTTTGTATTGCAAGAAGAAAAATTACATTAGAAAAGAGCCAGAATACATCCTGTTAAGGGTAAATCGAATCTTAATATTTAAAAGGATGGAAAAAAGAAACACAGAAGTAAAAACTTCTGTGTTTCTTTTTGATTAATATATTTACTGAACTTTCCGGCACAGATGCTCCTTCTATCCTATTATAAAAGCGATTTTGAAAGTAAGTAATTTGTAAGAAATGGGTAAGAAAAAAGAAATTTTCATTGTGTATGATAAAAATATAAAGAGGCGTGAAAGGCGGAACAGATATGACTTATATATGAAAAACAGACCAGTAACAAGACTGTTTCAAGGAAAAGAAGTAATTTATGTGGTTAACATATATGTAGAAAAAGAGGGATTTATCCAGGACAGAATGGCGTTTGTAAAAATAATAATTATGAAGATGATTACGAATTCAATGTTGACTTTTTTTCTTTGGTGGAGATGATAGCTGTGTGGTTAATACGAAATAGCAAGAAACCACCTATACAATATGAATAGAGGAGAGGAATGCCCAATGAAAACACGTAGTCAAATTACATTTGCAAGTCTTGCCCTTTTAGTAGCTGGAGGTTCCCTGTTTTATACAACACCAACCTCAAGTGTAAAAGCGGAGTCTATTCAAAATGTATCTAGTTCGTTACAAACAAGCAACCAAAGAGATCAAAATTCCGTCAAAGAGGCAATGTGGGATACATTGAAACTTGGATATCCAGGGATACTTGCTAAAGTTTCTAAGGGTGGAAAAACATGGAGTTATGCAGCTGGGGTAGCGGATCTAAGTACCAAGAAACCAATGAAAACAGATTTTCGATTCCGAATTGGCAGCTTGACAAAGACGTTCACTGCAACAGTTATACTTCAATTAGCAGGAGAAAACCGCTTGAATCTAGACGATTCTATTGAAAAATGGTTGCCTAGTGTCATTCAAGGAAATGGATATGATGATAAACAGATTACTATCCGGCAATTATTGAACCACACAAGTGGTATCGCTAATTACACAGGGTCAAAGGATTTTAATATCATGGATACAAAAAAATCTTATACTGCTGAAGAATTAGTAAAGATGGGAATATCCATGCCTCCAGATTTTGCTCCAGGAAAGAGCTGGTCGTATTCAAATACAGGATACGTATTACTAGGGATTCTTATTGAAAAAGTAACTGGTAACAGCTATGCGGAAGAAATTGAAAATCGAATTATTGAACCACTTGAATTATCGAATACATTCTTACCCGGAAATTCAAGCGTTATTCCAGGAACCAAACATGCCCGTGGATATATCCAATTAGACAGAGCAAGTGAGCCAAAAGATGTTACTGATTATAACCCAAGTATGGGGAGCTCGGCCGGAGATATGATTTCTACAGCTGATGATTTAAACAAATTCTTCTCTTATTTACTTGGGGGTAAATTACTGAAAGAACAGGAACTAAAGCAAATGCTTACAACAGTCCCTACAGGAATAGATGAACTTGGCGATTCCGGGCTTGGAATTTTCAAAATGAAGCTTTCAAATGGTGTATCGATATGGGGGCATGGAGGAACCATTCCTGGATTTTTAACTTTTGCTGGGGGCACACTTGGAGGCAAGCATACATTGGCCGTGAATTTGAACAGCCTTAAAGCTGATAGTCCTGATCCTTTTAAAAATATTTTACTTGCTGAATTTAGCAAGTAGGCCAAAAGAAAGAACGGATAATTTTTATCATATTTTCATAGTTAAACAAATAAATGATGAAATTGATTACTTATCTAAGGAGGCAATTCCCTCATGAAAAATAAACTAACTGGTGTATTAGCCGCTACATTAGCGCTAACTATGATTCTACCAACAGGGGCGAAAGCATTTTCTGACAGTAAGACTACAGTTGTATCTAACGCAGAAGTAGCTAGCCAAGAGCTGAAGAAATTTGCAGCAGAGAAGGCTGCGCTACTCACGAAGTCCCATGGGACGACTAGCGTGCAGTATGCGCTAATTGATAATGGCAAGCTTACTTTGTCGGGGCAGGCTGGAAAGAACGATATGGAAGGGGAACAGCCACTAACCAAAGATACTCTATACGGGATTGGTTCAGTCAGTAAAATGTATGCAACAGCGGCTGTAATGAAATTGGTCGACGAAGGAAAAGTCGATTTGGATGCTCCTGTGGTCAAATATGTTCCTGATTTTAAGATGAAAGATGGGCGGTACAAACGCATTACTCCGCGTATGTTGTTGAATCACTCCTCCGGCTTGCAAGGTTCCACGTTAAGTAATGCATTTTTATTTAACGATAATGATACCTATTCCCATGATTTCTTGTTGCAGCAATTGTCCAACCAGAGCCTGAAAGCAGACCCTGGTGCGTTCTCGGTATACTGCAACGATGGCTTTACGCTGGCCGAAATTTTGGTGGAAAGAGTCAGCGGTATGAGCTTTACCGAATTTCTACATCAACGGTTTACAGAACCCTTAAAGATGAATCATACAAAAACGCCACAGGACAAATGGAGAGACGAAAAGCGGGCTGGACTTTATTTTCCGGCGTACCAAGGGCAGCTTCCAATTGAATCGGTGAATGTGATTGGTACGGGAGGGGTCTCTTCCACAGCAGAAGATATGGTACGATTCTCACAATTATTTATGGGACAGGGAAAAGGGATCCTCTCTGATAAGGTAGTCAAGGCGATGGAGCAAGAGGAATATAAAAAAGGAATGTGGCCGGGGGATGGAGATAATATTTTTAACTATGGTCTTGGCTGGGATAGTGTGAAACTATACCCATTCAGTGAATATGGGATAAGAGGCTTGGCTAAAGGCGGCGACACGGCACTGCAACATGCTATACTGGTTGTGCTTCCAGAACAGAAAATGGCAGCGGCTGTGTTGTCATCCGGTGGACGAAGCTCTACAAATCAACTGCTGGCAACAGAATTGCTGCTCGCCGTGCTTAAAGAGAAGGGTACAATTAAGAACATCAAGCCGAACAAATCTTTTGGCAAGCCGGTCAAGGTCAAGATGCCTCAAGACGTGGCAAAGAAAGCGGGCTTTTATGGCAATAGCGAAACTCATTTCAAAATTGAAATTACGAAGAATGGAGAACTGTTCTTACCATCTAATCGAGAAGAAAAATATGTATATACTGCGGATGGAAGCTTTATTAATGAGAAGGGTACTTCTAAGCTCAACTTTGTCACCGAGAAGAATGGAAGAACTTATTTGAGGGAGAGCACATATAAATCGACACCAGACTTAGGGCAAGGTGCGATGACTCACTATTTAGCCGAGAAACTAGAAGACAATGTGCTATCGAAGAAAACCGCTGCCGCATGGGCGAAGCGGGAAGGTGTCAAGTTCTATCTGGTGAATGAGAAATTTAGTTCTATTGAATATCTCGTACAACCGAAACTTATTACCACACAAATTACTCGTAAGGAAGGCCTGGCGGGCTATTGGGAGGGCAGAAAAATTACAGGTCCGAACATCGCGACGCATCAGCTCCAGATCCCCGTGATGAATGGCCGTGATACGATGGAAACGCATTTCTATACAGAAGGCGGTAATGAATATATGGAAATGGCCGGGTTGTTATACGTAAGTGGAGCCAACGTAAAACCACTCGATGCTGGCCAATCATCCAAAGTTACGCTGCAAGCAAATGGGCATGCTAAATGGTTTACGATCCCGCAAGCGGCAGTAGGAAAAATGATGACCGTGACATTGCCATCGAAGGGTGCGTTCGCGGTGTATGATGAGAATGGAGTATGCGTCAACTTTACCATCGTGAGCGGCAATAACAAAGTAAAACTGCCGAAGAATGGAACGGTTGTAATTGCTGGGGCACCGAATTCAGAATTTGCAATTACGTTGAACTAGCTACAATTCAAGATGGACTTCAACAAAACCAGTACGACATAGGAACGGTGTTTTGCTGGTTTTGTTTGTATTTACGTATTATCTTTAAGAAGAGAATTTCAACGAATAATATCACGCTCAAACTCTGCAAAAACAGCTATCATACTAATTCAGGGCAATCATCATTTGCTCCATTAATCTTCTTGATGTAAATACGTTCGCAGCCGGTATTATGATGTACAAGCCCTATACGATACAGGAATTATCGGAGGTGTTTCAGCTACTAAGTTTACGCCATATGGCACACTCACACGTCAACAGGCTGCACTTATGTTAGAACGAACTCTAGAATATCTAGGTGTAGAAAAAGAGTCAAATATAGGGCCCTACCATATCGCTATCAAGCTAAGAAAAGTAAATACCCCCAGAACGATAATTTTGTGTTTTGTACAGCACCGAGGTTCATTTTTAACGTTTTGAGGAAACCTTTTTTGTTAGGTTTATAGACATGTGGTGTTAACAACATAAACAATGTTTTAGATTATAAAATAGAGTACTAAGCATCCGATTTGAAAGCAGACATCCCTGAATCATAATTTTTATGGAAGTGAAAATTCTTTTTGTCACCCAGGCGCAGGAGGATCATTTTGTTTTGCCGATCCAGATGAAAAGTTAGGTTATGCTTATGGGGAAACATGGATTTGCATGACCAATGAACGAAGAGAACTTGCACTAAGAAAAGCTCTTATACGGCTGCCTCTGAAAAAATGAAAATACGTAAAAATAGTTGGGGATATTTTTATGTTGTACGGTTTTTGGCTATGAATAGTGGAATAAATATTAAGTATTCAACAGTTCAAATAAAACGAGTCATCTTTTTATTTTAAGAAAAAAGATGACTCATTTTATGCTAAAATTCACTTAGTGTATATTTTCGTTAAAATGTGGGTGGGCCCCTTTTAGCAAAACCGGAGTGGAAATGATGAGTATAAACAGTTTTGTGAGATTGATAAAGGATGAATTATTAAAAGAGGTAAGCATAAGAAGTGAGGATGAATTTGAGCCTGTAGTAGTTAAAGATATTCCTAGACTTTGGAAGTGTTTAGGGATAGGTAATTATGCCGCAGTATTTATGCACAAAGAATACAAAGATTGGGTAGTGAAAGTTTACGCACGAGAAGGAGAAGGAATTGAAAAAGAATCAGAAGTATACCGAAGAATTGGAAACCATCCTTCTTATTCGAAGCTTATATATAAAGGAGAAAATTTCATAGTATTGAAACGTTTAAAAGAAATTACTTTATACGATGCCCTTCATAAGGGGATTAAAATTCCTAAGCAGGTGATCTTTGATATCAATGAAGCTTTAGAGTATGCAAGGGAACAAGGATTAACTCCTTGTGACGTTCACGGGAAAAATGTGATGATGGAAAACGGAAGGGGATATGTAGTCGATGTATCTGATTTCTTAAAAACAAAAGAAGATAGTAAGTGGAGAGACCTAGAAAAGGCATATTTTATATTTTATTTGCCTTTCATTTATAATTTTCCTTTCCCTATTAAAATACCGTATTTTATGTTAAACATTGTTAGACGTTCGTATAGAAAATATAAGAAGCTTAAAAAGAAATTCAATTTGTAAAAGGACCACATACTTATCTTTAGGTTAGATAAGTGAACGACTAGTAAACAAAAGGACCGTACATTTTAGATATGTCTAATATGTACGGTCCTAATTTTATAACTTCATGAAGTAATCAGTAAGTTTTACATTTTCTTTTTCACGCAATTACTTATTTTTTTCTTCAAGCCCTTTATTCTTTTTTCTCTCTCTTTTCAATTCTTCTTTTAAGAGAAGCAATGAAGGCATTTTGATTGTTCTCGTTTTATTTAAACCTAGAGTCCACAAATAATTTTTCTTGTTGATTTCGCAAGAATTGATGCGTTCTTTGAGTTCTGTATGGTTATACAGTGTGGTTTTACTCACTCCGGCTTCTTTCTGTCACACTCTTGAAGTTAATTATATTTTTCTACGTACTAAATAAAAAGATAAGGCCCCCATAATAACAGGTGCAACGAAATCAAAGAAATGGGGAAAATTAAAAGGAAAAAGAAAAAGAAATGGTATAAGTGTATAGATAACTGCTTGTCCTATAAATACAGGAATTCCAAATTGAAATTCTCTACATCGTTTGATTTTCCTATATAACACTTCCCCAATTAGACAGGCTACAAGAGCCGGTATACTACCATAAGTGACGATCGTTTTAATGAATCCTAATACAACGTTCGGGTGAATAAAGCTAGGATGAGAAATATATGAAATCAAGAACCATCCAAAAATAAAAGCAAACAGACTTGCAGCATAACTAATTACAAATTTCATCAACGTTAATCATCCTCACAGTTTTCTAATATTAACTCCATTGTATGACATGAAATCCTATTATTGGTAGCGAAAAAAAAGCGGATCCCTACTCTAAAAAGCATCCACTCATCCTTCTATACTTGTTTTATTTTCTTTGCTCTAGCAAACTTCCAAAAAGCTGCAAGTAGTATGAGCAGTGGAATTCCCTGAATAAAGAGAAATCCTCCCAAAAAATAAAGTGCACGACTAACTAGAGGAGGGGCTGTTGCCGACTCACCCGCAAAATAAGCCCCATAATTAGCCGCTACACCTGCATAATCAGCTATCCCACCTATAAGAAAAGCCGCTGGACTTATGATTAGATTTATCCCTAAACAGATCATTATTGAAGATAGGTTTTTAGCCTTAATTTTTGGTGAAACAGACAAGAAAAATAAGAATATTGCAGTGCCGTTTATAAGAAGTAGTGTTATTACAAAAAAATTCCCATAATATCCCTCCATAATTTTAATTGTACCATCAGCAAGGACAACTTTGTGTAAATTTGGATGAATAGGATCTTCATGTGAGGTTAACATAACGTCTCATTAACAGTAGTCAATGATGCATATAATTTTCGTTTTTGCTTTCTTTTCTGAGCTGGATGGCGGTGGGGTGAGTCATAAATTGTGGAACACATTCTTAAGTTATTTAATATGAAAAAATGAAATTCTCCTTCTGTAATTCATTCAAAGGGTTCAATCTTCGCATCTTATGAATTCCCTGAAAGTACTAAACTTAAGCAAAAAAATTAACCATCCTATGCAAGAAAGTTTAGATAGCTAAAAGCATATGTTTTATTGAAAGGATGTGATTGAATTATGGAAAGGCCGAATTGGGGAATTGGAGGATTAGTATTTGTTGGCTGCATGTTTCTTGGCGGAGGAGTGGGATCTATATTAGGTGATACTCATGCTGGATGGCTAATAGGGATGGGTGCTGGATTTATTGGGATGGCTTTAACGAGACTGATCAGAAAGTAATATAACGGGATTCTTCTTCGAGTAAATAAGGAAATATGTATGTAAGTAATTCATGGTATAAGAGCTCTATAAATTATAGTTAGAACCTTCTCTTTTCTAAATTTCTCCATACATAGATATGATTCTCAAGTCGGAGGATGGCACCTTAGGGTGTTTTTTTGTGCTCTCTAAAAATGCCTTACCATATAATAGACTTCGTTAGATTTCGATAATATTTTTTGTAATAGAATAGATTCATTACCGTTTCAGACCTAAGTATTCATTCATAACCTAACAGTAAAAGGGGGGATGATTCAAGGTATGGCGTTTTATGATGAATTAATCTGTCAACAGTTTGCGAGAATTATAGGTGGCCAAGAAGGGTTCGCCGGTGGAAAATGCGTGGCTACAATAAATCGGGATGAAATACAAGCAACTATCTTAGGAAAACGTTTTAGAGTAACAACTTCCTTCTCATTCGAATCACGAGATAATAAAACTGGACGAGCATTATGTTTAGGCAGGGTAGCGCTCTTGCAAAGAGAAGTCAATGGGTTTGTTGCTACAATTATTAAACAAGGAATAATCGTTTCGTCTATACACAATGAGTGGTTATGTGATGAGCCGAATTTAATTTACGTTAATATCGAAGACGTTGATGATCCGCTAAGCTTCGCAAGGAAAGTTAGAAAAGCGTTATGCAATTAACCAATTTATTTAGTTGAATGAGCGATATAAAAGGATCTTTAATTGAAAGATCCTTTTATACATAAGATGAAGGTTTTTCTTTGTATTTCATTAATTAAGTTTAATTGACTAGCAAACGAACGTAATTCCTGTGCACGAATCGATATAATAATTTCCGCTTTTATTGTAGTGTCAGTCTTTTAGTAGAAATTAAATATTTACGACAAATTTTGACAAATAAATACATATATTTTTGTTATGCTATGAAAGTTATTAATTTGTAATGTATATATAGGAGGATTTTTTTAATGTTAAAGAAATTGTTATTATGTGTACTTATGAGCTTGTGTGTAATGGCTTTAAGTGCTTGTAAAGGTGATGAAGAAAAATTAAAAGTAGCAGAGGATGAGCAAAAAATAGATGAAGATAAAAAAGTAGCGGAGGAAGAAAAACGTAAGCAAGAAGAGCAACAAAGAGCAGAGGAAGAAAAGCGTAAACAAGAGGAACAACAAAGAGTAGAGGAAGAAAAGCGTAAACAAGAAGAACAACAAAGAGTAGAAGAAGAGAAGCGTAAGCAAGAAGAGCAACAAAGAGCAGAGGAAGAAAAACGTAAGCAAGAAGAGCAACAAAGAGCAGAGGAAGAAAAACGTAAGCAAGAAGAGCAACAAAGAGTAGAAGAAAAACGTAAACAAGAAAAGCAGAAGACTCAGCAACAACAGTCTATACAACAAGAGAGAACACAAAAACAAGAAAAAACAACACAAGCAACAGGTGGGAAACCAACAAGATCACAAATTTCAGTTGGTTCACATGTAGTTATTCAATTGGATAATGACTATAGTAAAACTGTAAGTGGTGTTGTGAAAGACATTTTGACGCATAGTGAAACACATCCGTACGGAATTAAAGTTCGATTACAAGATGGACAAATTGGCCGTGTTCAAAGTGTTAACTAGTGAAAAAAGATTTGAATACTTTTCAAATAAATAAACGCTACAAAAAACCGGTTCTTTCGTAAAGGAACCGGTTTTTTTTGTAGCGTTTTGCTTATCGGATGAAATTTGCGTTTTGTTGATGTCACCACACCTCTATCAAGTTATCACATACAAGGTAATAGATGTTTTTATAATTTGAAAGGAGAGGGAACGAACTTGGAGGGAGTATGGGAAGCGTACAATAAATACATTGAGGGGGCATGTTTGAGCTATGGACCTATCCTCCCGTTCTAATTAACTAAAAGAAGAATTTTCCCATACCGATTAGACTACTAAGCATCCCGATTCCATTCATGGTGCCTTTTCCTACTGTCAATAAGTTTCCAAGCATTCCTGGCTGACCGTTACCTCCGTTATTCCCCCATCCCATGGGACTTATCTGTCCTCCCCATCCTGGAGAATTCCCCAAAATACCCCAGTTATTATTGGTATTAAAATGAAAAGGCTTGGCTGGCGGCGATAGTAAAGCGGCAAGATGACCTTGTGCGAACATCCCTGTATGATTGAATGGTTGAGCCCAGGGGAGGGGAGGTTTTTGAAAATTAAAACCTGCATGACCTTGTAATGGAGCCCAATTAGCAGGATATCCATGGGGCATCATCCCTGCATAATGGATTGGCTGACCTAAAGAGAAGGGAGGGGGCTCGGGATTGAAACCCGTATAATTGGCTGGTGAATCCCAACCAAATGGATAGACTCGACAACTCCAATTCTCAGGAACCTTCAGACCATCCATTCCCTGAGCTTTAATTATTTGAGGTTGTGAATATAATGATGACATTGAAATTTGGTTATTATATTGCTCCCCGTTTCCATTTGAATTCAAATACCAATATTGGTGCATAAGCTTATTCCCCTCACTTTAAAAATGTAATGTTAGACTTAGCCTATGTAATATTCCTTTTTATGGATGGTTACATATCTAGATTTACAAGCCTGTATTGAAAGGAATGGGTGTGTGGTCATATTTATCCCGCTATTTGTGGGCATAAGACACCACCTCAAAATTAAGTGAAAGCGGCTGCCTGTAAAAGAACCACTGATTCAAGTGTCACTTTATTTTAGAAGGGTATTTTCAGTCGCTCCTTTTGTTTAATTCAGCCTAATTTAATTTTGGTTAACAAACGCGTTTATAAAGGTTTAATCAACAAAAAAAATTTAACATGTTATGTCGAGCAAGTAGAATTACTAAAAAGAGAATATCCATTCAAAGAGTTCGGCAAAATACTGAAAGGATAATGTATTCTTATGCAGATATACAAACGATTTAAACGAATCAATGGAATTTATAATGAAGGGGCAAATGAATATATGAGTGAAACATTACATAAAAGAAAGCCACCATATTTAATGCTTGTAATCCTTTTTATTGGAGCATTTGTTTCATTTCTAAATAACTCGCTTTTAAATGTTGCTTTGCCATCAATAATGAAGGATTTAGACATTAAAGATTATTCGACGATCCAGTGGCTTTCTACAGGGTATATGCTTGTAAGTGGTATATTAATTCCGGCCTCAGCATTTTTAATAACCCGCTTCTCCAATAGGAGCTTATTTATTACATCTATGTTAATTTTTATTCTTGGTACGGCCTTAGCGGCTTTAGCGCCGAACTTTAGTTTATTACTTACTGGTCGGATGGTTCAAGCAGCAGGTTCTTCAGTCATGGGGCCTTTGTTAATGAATATTATGCTAGTAAGCTTTCCAAGAGAAAAAAGGGGAACAGCGATGGGGATTTTTGGATTAGTTATGATTACGGCACCAGCAATTGGACCGACACTATCGGGTTATATTGTAGAGTATTATGACTGGCGTTTGCTTTTTGAAATGATTTTACCGTTAGCAATCATTAGCTTACTGTTAGGGATTTGGAAATCAGAGAATGTCATGAGACAAAACAAAAATGCAAAACTTGATTATCTCTCATTACTATTATCTTCTATCGGTTTTGGCGGTTTGTTATATGGATTCAGTTCTGCAAGTTCCGATGGTTGGACGAATAAAGTTGTTTTAACAACCTTAATCATAGGCGCTATTTCCCTAATCGCTTTCATTATCCGTCAATTAAAAATGAATGAACCGTTATTGGATTTACGTGTTTACAAGTACCCAATGTTTGCACTTGCGTCTGTAATTGCGATTGTTAACGCAGTGGCCATGTTTTCGGGTATGATTTTAACACCAGCTTATGTACAAAACGTCCGCGGTATTTCGCCGCTGAGCTCTGGGCTGATGATGCTTCCAGGTGCGGTAATAATGGGGGTTATGTCACCAATTACAGGTAAACTATTTGATAAATACGGCCCTCGGATTCTTGGTATAGTAGGACTTTCCATTACAGCTGTTTCAACTTATATGCTAGCAAACCTGCAACTCGACTCTAGTCACACACATATTATTCTTATTTACACACTGCGGATGTTTGGGATGGCGATGGTGATGATGCCACTTATGACAAACGGCCTTAATCAATTGCCAACTCGCTTAAATCCGCACGGTACAGCTGTTAATAATACAGCTCAACAAGTGTCCGGTTCGATTGGTACTGCTATCCTTGTTACGATTATGAATTCGGTAACAAAAACAAAAGCTGAAAGTCTAATGGCTGATGTAGATCCAACAACCTTCACAGAAGCTACGAAGGCAATGTTAACTCAGAAGGCTTTATTATCTGGAATTCAATATTCATTTTATGTAGCGCTTGGCATGAATATTGTTGCACTACTATTAGTTTTTTTCGTTAAACGTGTAGATACAAGCGCGGAAGCTGTCGAGAGGTTAAATCGGTAGAGTAAAATAAAACTTTAGATCATGATTCCTCTAAGTTTTTACTGTTTAGTTAGACTATGAAGAAATGCAAATTTCTGCCGCTAAGGCGCTGGTATTTAAATCTGGAAAAGAATCAGTGAAATAATTATATATAGTAAAAGGGATCTGATATTCATATCAGATCCTTTTTCATTAGCAACACAGTATACTTACTTATCGTATTTGTTTGAATTGACATTAGAAACTACTGGTTTTCCCAATACTACAATCTTTAGCTCTCAATTTCTGATAAACATTATAATAATACGCTTCATTTTAATTTAGTATTTTCTCTGCAAGTTATAAATGTAATAGCAACAAACAATTTAGATTACCAACTTTATAAGCAATATCATAATCGTGAATAGTTAGGGAAAAGATAAAATAAGGTAATCAATTACATATCTTTATCCCAGGCGATTCATTGCTATCTTCTTTTTATTGAATGGGATATTTTATTTCATGTTTTTTTGAAAGGGTGTTTTTAATGGAAAAAAAAGTATCTGCCATTCCTCAACCGAAAACATATGGATTGCTGGGGAATCTCCCACTAATCGATAAAGATAAACCGACCCTATCCTTTATCAAGATAGCGGAAGAGTATGGTCCCATTTTTCAAATTCAAACTTTAAGTGATACCATCATTGTCGTTTCTGGACATGAACTGGTAGCAGAAGTCTGTGACGAAACACGGTTCGATAAAAGTATAGAGGGTGCTTTAGCAAAAGTTCGTGCCTTTGCTGGAGATGGATTATTTACAAGCGAGACTCAAGAGCCTAACTGGAAAAAAGCTCATAATATTTTGATGCCTACATTCAGCCAACGAGCAATGAAAGATTATCATGCTATGATGGTCGATATTGCCGTACAACTCGTTCAAAAATGGGCACGGCTTAATCCGAATGAAAACGTAGATGTTCCGGAGGATATGACTCGCCTTACATTGGATACAATTGGTCTATGTGGTTTTAATTATCGATTTAATAGCTATTATCGTGAGACCCCTCATCCTTTTATTACTAGCATGAGCCGTGCTCTAGATGAGGCAATGCACCAATTACAGCGGCTGGATATAGAAGATAAACTCATGTGGAGAACGAAACGTCAATTTCAGCATGATATTCAATCTATGTTTTCTTTAGTAGATAATATTATTGCTGAACGTAAAAGTAATGGAAATCAGGAAGAAAATGATTTACTTTCCCGTATGTTAAATGTGCAGGATCCGGAAACTGGTGAAAAATTAGATGATGAAAATATTCGTTTCCAAATTATCACTTTTTTAATAGCTGGGCATGAAACAACAAGTGGATTATTATCTTTTGCAATCTATTTTTTATTAAAGAATCCAGATAAATTGAAAAAAGCTTATGAAGAAGTAGATCGGGTTTTAACAGATCCCACTCCAACATACCAACAAGTTATGAAATTAAAGTATATCCGGATGATTTTAAATGAATCGCTACGTCTATGGCCTACTGCTCCAGCATTCAGTCTCTATGCAAAAGAGGATACAGTGATTGGTGGGAAATATCCTATTAAGAAAGGAGAAGATCGTATTTCTGTTCTTATTCCACAGCTACATAGGGATAAAGACGCGTGGGGAGACAATGTGGAAGAATTCCAACCTGAACGATTTGAAGAGCTGGATAAGATTCCCCATCATGCTTATAAGCCATTTGGAAATGGTCAACGAGCATGTATCGGTATGCAGTTTGCACTTCATGAAGCCACACTCGTAATGGGAATGCTTCTTCAACATTTTGAATTCATCGATTATCAAGACTATCAGCTGGACGTAAAACAAACATTAACGCTAAAGCCTGGTGATTTTAAAATTAGGATTCTACCACGAAAACAAACTATTAGCCATACTACTGTTCTTGCGCCTATCGAGGAGAAACTGAAAAACCATGAAATCGAACAGCAAGTTCAGAAAACTCCTTCTATTATTGGAGCCGATAATCTTTCGCTTCTTGTTCTGTATGGATCGGATACAGGGGTAGCGGAAGGTATTGCAAGAGAACTAGCAGATACAGCTAGTTTAGAAGGTGTTCAAACGGAAGTGGTAGCTCTTAACGATCGAATTGGAAGTCTGCCAAAAGAAGGGGCGATTCTTATTGTAACTTCTTCTTATAATGGAAAACCACCAAGTAATGCAGGGCAGTTTGTGCAATGGTTGGAGGAATTAAAACCGGATGAGCTAAAAGGTGTTCAATACGCAGTTTTTGGTTGTGGAGATCATAATTGGGCTAGTACTTATCAGCGGATTCCAAGATACATTGATGAGCAAATGGCTCAAAAAGGAGCAACAAGATTTTCTACACGTGGAGAAGCGGATGCAAGTGGTGATTTCGAGGAACAACTTGAGCAATGGAAACAAAGTATGTGGTCTGATGCGATGAAGGCATTTGGATTGGAACTTAACAAAAACATTGAGAAAGAACGTAGTACATTAAGTTTACAATTTGTTAGTCGTCTTGGAGGATCTCCTCTTGCACGAACATATGAAGCAGTTTATGCATCTATACTAGAAAATCGTGAACTTCAATCATCTAGCAGTGAAAGAAGCACGCGACATATTGAGATATCCTTGCCAGTAGGTGCTACGTATCAAGAAGGTGACCACCTTGGGGTGCTGCCAATTAATAGTGAGAAAAATGTCAACCGAATTTTAAAACGCTTTGGATTAAATGGGAAGGATCAAGTCATATTGAGTGCAAGTGGACGAAGTGTAAATCACATACCTTTAGACAGTCCTGTTAGTTTATTTGACCTTCTTAGTTATAGTGTAGAAATTCAAGAAGCAGCTACTCGAGCACAAATACGAGAAATGGTGACATTTACAGCATGCCCTCCTCATAAAAAGGAATTGGAATCATTATTGGAAGAGGGAGTTTATCATGAACAAATATTAAAGAAACGTATGTCAATGTTGGATCTTCTTGAAAAGTATGAGGCTTGTGAAATCCGATTTGAACGCTTTTTAGAACTTCTTCCTGCGCTCAAACCGCGTTACTATTCTATTTCAAGCTCTCCACTCGTTGCACAGGATCGTCTGAGCATTACGGTTGGTGTTGTTAATGCACCTGCATGGAGTGGGGTAGGGACATATGAAGGAGTCGCTTCTAATTATTTAGCTCAGCGTCATAATAAAGACGAGATTATCTGTTTCATTCGAACGCCACAATCAAACTTTCAATTACCTGAAAATCCAGAAACACCAATTATCATGGTTGGACCAGGTACTGGAATTGCACCATTCCGTGGATTCTTGCAAGCGCGTCGTGTTCAAAAGCAAAAAGGTATTAACTTAGGACAAGCACATCTATATTTTGGTTGTCGTCATCCTGAAAAGGATTATCTCTATCGTACAGAACTAGAAAATGATGAAAGAGATGGATTAATCTCTTTACACACAGCTTTTTCTCGCTTAGAAGGATATCCTAAAACATATGTACAGCATTTAATAAAACAAGATAGAATCAATTTAATTTCGTTATTAGATAATGGGGCTCATCTTTATATATGTGGTGATGGAAGTAAAATGGCTCCTGACGTAGAAGACACCCTTTGTCAAGCATATCAAGAAATTCATGAAGTCAGTGAACAAGAAGCAAGGAATTGGTTGGATCGTGTGCAAGAAGAAGGGCGATATGGAAAAGATGTTTGGGCTGGTATATGAATTTTTCTTAATTAGATAAGTAATATGTAACGAATGAACTTCTTTCGAATAAGTGTTAATTAAAAATAAAAAAATCCCGTATTTTTATTGAATACGGGATTTTCTTATTTTTAATAAGCGGGACTGATACCGTAGAGAAAGAAAAAATCTCATATGAAATCAAAGCTATATAATCTTAGCTTGATGGGCAAGGTGTTAACCAATTTCTTGACGAAATTTGAAATTTAAAATAAACTTTTGCACACTGGCTGAACAGTTTTTAGCATAGTGTCAAATCGCTGGAGGAATGTATCAAATTAGGTATACCTTCTATGAAATTAAATAGGGTGATAATTATTACAAGTGGATTAGGTTTCTTGTGAATTTTAAATTAAAGGTCTTATCCAAAGTTGAGAAAAATCCACATACCCAAAATATTTCATCTTAATATTCGTTAAATCTGATGAAAAAGGAATTTGACGTGTATCATAGTATAAGGGAATCGTAATAGAGGATTCTATCAGTTCTTTTTCAAGATTCTTATTTATGGAACAAAATTGTTACTTAGGTTGTCTATTAAGTATACGTATAAAACAGGTGTTCATGATAGTTCGCTCATTTTATGAAAAGTGAGACGCAAGAAGAGTGATATCCGATACACGCTTTAATTGTATCGGTATGTAAACACCTAGAAAAACCATATATTCTTGAAAGAGGTTGAAAATGTATGATAGTCTTAAACAAGTTTTTTAACATGTTACATTACAAAAAGATAGTACCTGTAGTATTTCTTTCATGTGCAACGCTTATAGGCTGTTCTGATAGTAATACTCCATCTGAATCACCTAAACAAACGAAACAAACAAATCAAATCAAACAAGAAACTACTGGTAATGATTCTTTTGCTAAACTTGAAAAAGAATTTGATGCTAAACTCGGTATTTATGCATTGGACACTGATACGAATCAAACCGTTACTTATCAATCAGATGAACGGTTTGCATACGCATCTACCCACAAAGCTTTAGCTGTGGGAGTACTTTTACAAAAGAAATCAATAGAAGATCTAAATCAAAGAGTTTTGTATACTCGTGAAGATCTTGTTAATTACAATCCAATTACAGAAAAGTATGTTGATACAGGTATGACTCTGAAAGAGCTTGCAGATGCTTCCCTTCGATATAGTGATAATACTGCACAAAATCTTATTCTTAAACAATTAGGTGGACCTAGTGAATTCAAAAAATCACTGAGAGAAATAGGGGATACCGTTACAAATCCTGAACGTTTTGAACCAGAGTTAAACGAAGTGTATCCAGGAGACGCCCATGATACTAGTACCCCAAAGGCATTAGCTACTAGTCTTCAGGCTTTTACGCTAGGAGATGTACTTTCAACTGAGAAACGGGATTTATTAATAGATTGGATGAAAAGGAATACTACGGGAGACAACTTAATTCGTGCTGGAGTTCCAGGAGGATGGGAAGTAGCTGATAAGACTGGCTCGGGATCTTATGGAACCAGAAATGATATCGCAATTATTTGGCCACCAAATAAAAAGCCAATTGTTCTTGCGATACTTTCTAAT
Organism: Bacillus sp. FSL M8-0063; assembly: GCF_038005545.1. Lineage (NCBI taxonomy): Bacteria > Bacillati > Bacillota > Bacilli > Caryophanales > Bacillaceae > Bacillus > Bacillus sp. FSL M8-0063. The sequence continues at coordinate 2,719,879 of NZ_JBBOTJ010000001.1, read as the reverse complement.
CATGATAAAGAGGATGCTAAATACGATGATAAGCTTATTGCAGAAGCAACCAAAATAGCGTTAGATGCCTTAAAAGCTAAAAATAAATAATAATAGTAATTAGTTATTGAAATTTTCCTGTTTTTCCGTCACAATACTGTGACGGTCTTTTTGTGTATTTTACAAAGAATCGTCTTAAGTAAAGAAAAAAGATAGAAACAATCTCTATTAAGTTTATTAATTAATTAACAACAAATATATGCTTTATTGGATACTTATTGCATTTAATGTGGAGGAATAAAATGGAGTCAAAAATTCTTATTGTTGATGATGATAAAGAAATTAGAAATCTTATCTCTGTATACCTGGAAAATGAAGGCCTAAAAACTCAAAAGGCAGAAGATGCTATACAAGCTTTACAACTGTTAGAAGAAAAGGAATTTGATTTGATTATTTTAGATATTATGATGCCGAATATGGATGGCATTGAAGCATGTATGAAAATTAGGGAAGATCGTAATATGCCTATCATTATGCTATCTGCAAAATCTGAGGATATAGACAAAATTCAAGGTCTAGCCTCTGGCGCAGACGATTATTTATCAAAGCCGTTTAACCCATTAGAATTAATCGCTAGAGTGAAATCCCAATTAAGAAGATTTAAAAAATACAATACGCCAATAGAGCATAATAAAAGCATTCTAGAAATTGGTGACTTAACCGTAAATACAGATACATGTCAAGTATGGGTAAGAGGAAAAGAAACAAGGTTAACTCCAAAAGAGTTTGCTATTCTCGAATTACTTGCCCGCAACAAAGGGATTGTCCTGAGTGTTGCAAAAATATATGAAGCAGTTTGGAAAGAGGTTTTTTATAAATCAGATAATACCGTCATGGTGCATATTACAAAAATAAGAGACAAAATTGAAGAGGACTCTAAACATCCTATTTATATTAAAACTGTTTGGGGAATTGGATATAAAATATGAAGAATGTTAGTTTTAGAAATAAGATCATTATAAAACTTCTTGGTGCTGTTGCAGTTAGTTTTTTTATTTCATTTGGTTTAACAATCCTCATTTTGGCATACGTTATAGATCCATTATTTATAAAACACGAAGAATTTGGTATGTTTGAATTCAATTTGGTATTGTTGTTCTTATTCGCGTTCGCAATCTTTAACTTTATAATAATTTTTTTGATATTGGTTCGAAAGAAAATAGCATATTTGAAGCTCATTTCGGATAATGTAAATGATATTGCAAATGGAAAACTGGGTTTGACAATTGGGATTAAGGGGAAGGACGAATTGACCCAACTTGCTCAAAATATCAACTTTATGTCCAAGGAATTGGAAAATACATTTGAACAAGAAAGACGATTGGAACGTACAAAAAATGAACTTATCACCAATGTATCTCATGACTTACGCACACCGTTAACATCTATTATTGGCTATATAGATTTATTAAAAGAGGGCAATACAACAGTAAAACACAATTACAGGAATACCTTGAAACCACTTATTCAAAGTCACAGAGACTGAAATATTTAATTGATGAGCTGTTTGAATATACTCGTTTATCAGGCGTAGATGCTAAGTTAAATCTTAATGAAGTTGATTTATCAGGTTTGTTGGAGCAAATAGTTGGAGAATACATTCCTATATTTGAAAAGGAAAGCTTAATCGTTCAAAAATCAATTACACAAGAAACAATACCTATCTTCATAGATGTAGAAAAAATGGTACGTGTATATGAAAATCTGTTTATGAATGCGATAAAGTACAGCATGAAACCATCCGAATTATCCGTATGTCTTGAATTAATGGATAACAAAGCAATTTTGAAAGTGTCAAATAAAGTCGAGAAACCGCCAGTTAGTGATCCAAATAAATTGTTTGAAAGGTTTTTCAGGGGGACAAGGCAAGAAAAGATGACCAGGGAAATGGTCTGGGGCTTGCTATCTCAAAAGAATTGTTGAACTTCATCATGGTAATATACATGCAGAATTTAAAGACGGCTGGATGTCCTTTATTGTTGAACATCCAATAAAATAGAATGGCTTATGGAATTATAGATTCCATAAGCTTTTTTTATAAAAACTTAAGAAATCTTAAGGATTTTATGGGGTGTTTCCTAATTTTCATAGTTTATCATGGGTGTATTCAAGGTGATGGGGTGAGTGAAGAAGATAAGACGAAAGTTTTCATAGTAGCATAAGGGTGGATGCAACATAACTATTTTGTTAGTAGCAAATAAAAATAGTAGCTTATTGTAATGAAATAGAAAAAACAAACGTAGGAGGATATATATGATAAAACCAGTTGTAGATGTAAAAAACATTCAAAAATTGTACGGTAAAAGGTGAGAATCAATCACACGCGTTAAAAGGTGTATCATTCTCGATTCAAGAGGGAGAGTTTGTTGGTATTATGGGGCCTTCTGGTTCTGGTAAAACAACATTATTAAATGTAATTTCAACGTTAGATACAGCAACGGGCGGTATTGTTGAAATTGCAGGTACGGATATTACGAAAATGAAGCAAGGTGAGCTTTCTGATTTCCGTTCGCAAAAATTAGGATTCATTTTCCAGGACTTTAACTTATTAGAGAATTTATCTATATATGAAAATATCGCACTACCACTTTCCCTTCAAGGTGTTTCTTCTCGTAATATTGGAAAGAAAGTAGAAAAAGTAGCTGATATGTTAGGCATTACAGCAATACTTCAAAAGTATCCTTCTGAAGTATCTGGTGGACAAAAGCAGCGTTCTGCAGCAGCACGTGCGTTAGTGCATGAACCTGCTATTATTTTAGGGGACGAGCCAACTGGAGCTCTAGATTCCAAAAATGCAACGAGTTTACTTGATGCCATGACAAGCCTAAATAAAGAGCAAGGTGTATCCATAATGATGGTTACGCATGATCCTTACAGCGCAAGTTACTGCCAGCGTATTTTATTCATTCAAGATGGTGAGTTATATAAAGAACTTCATCGCGGTGGTACCCGTGAAGAATTCTATAAAGAAATTTTAGACGTGCTTGCAAACTTGGGCACACAAAAAGCGTAAGGAAGGAAGTTCAATCATGTTATTTAAGCTTTCTATGTCAGGCCTAAAAAGTAAGTTGCAAGATTACATTGTTTTACTTGTTGGTCTTATTGTCTCTATTTCAACTTTTTATATGTTTCAAACGCTAGCATCCAATAAAACGTTCCTTGAATCTAACTCTTCTATTAGGGATATTGTGTCTGTATTTAAAATTGGTTCCTTTTTGTTAGCGGTTATCACATTTTTCTATATTTTATATGCAAACTCTTTCTTATCAGCTCTTCGTCAAAAAGAATTTGGTATGTATATGATGTTAGGAGCAAAAAAGCATAAAGTTACCTTACTTATGTTTATCGAAACAATTATATTAGGTGCCACATCTCTTTTGATTGGAATTACAATTGGTGTTGGACTTGCAGAAGGTATCGGTCAGCTATTAATGAAACAACTCGAGTTTGCTGGCGAAGGTTATAAAGCACTTTATCTGCCATCTATAGCTATTACTTGCGTCTTCTTCTTTGCACTATTTGTATTATCGGCAATTATGAATAGTATTAAATTATCTCGTATTTCTGTACTGCAACTTGTACATGCAGATGAACAAACAGAACGTGTTGCCATAAAAGGAAAAATGACCGTTGTAATTGCATTCCTTGGTATTCTTTTATTAGGTATTGGTTATGCATCACTGATTTATATGTCATATGCAAATTCGCTAATTGTTTTGGGATTAATGGCCGTTGGATTAATCTCAGCAACCGTTGGTACTTACCTAATATTTGGATCACTTCTCCCAGTTATGATTAACAAGCTAAAGAGTAATAAAAAACGTAGTGAAAAAGGCCTCAATGCTTTTACTTTTGCACAATTAAATTTCCGCATTAATGGTCTAACAAATGTGCTTGCAACAGTAGCAATCTTAGTGGCTCTTGGTGCTGGTGGAATTGCTTGTGGTATGGCATTTAAAAACAACATCCTAAAAATGACAGATCAAATAAGAATTTACGATTCAGTCATTCATAATCCAACAGCGGAAGAAAAGACAATTTTGGGTGGTATCTTATTTCAAGAAAAACTTGAATATCATTACAAAGTGGATGATAAGTATGTTTATTATCTAAAAGAAGATTTAGAGAAAAATCGCCCTTTTATACAAGGTTTGAAAAAAGAGAAAGTTTCAGAGGGATTACCAATTGGTGCCTTTTCAATAAAATCGGTTAAAGGAGAGACGGACACAAAACAATGGATCCAGGCTTTCAGAACGATTCAGCCAGAATATGTGAATCCTGATTATGAAATAAAAATTGTAGACCAAAAAATATACGATGGTATGAAGGGTAAAGAAAGTACTGTGTTCATTGGGAAAACAGATGATTTTGGAGCATACATAAAAGAATGGAAAAAACTTGATGAATTACAGATAGCGAAATATAAAAATGTGAACGCAGAAGAATTGCATAGTAAGTATCAAACATATAATATGAGTCATGGTTTTGCCAGCGGAATAATGTTTATGGGTTTCTTCGTTGGAATTGCATTCTTAGCAATGATGGCAAGTTGTTTAATGTTTAAAGTTCTGTCGGGAGCATCAAAAGATGTAACACGTTATCAAATGCTTCATAAAATTGGTGTCCGCCGAGAATTATTAACAAAATCAATTTATAAAGAGTTATTCTTCATATTCTTATTCCCAGCAATTGTGGGGATTACTCATATATTAGTTGGTATGAACATGTTTAGCCCTCTTTTAATCGATCCGTACTCTCGCATTTGGTTACCACTTGTTATTTTTGTAGTGATTTACTCGATTTACTACTTGATTACAGTTCAATTATATAAAAGAATTGTACTTCCGAAAGAGAAGTAATAAGTATATAATTTTTAACTATAGATCGTTCAATATTTTCGACTTAATAATTTAAGAATTGGATCAGAAATACTTAAAAAGACCTAAAACTAATTGTTATTGTTTTGGGTCTTTTATATTTAAAAACGCTGATTTTATTTTAGAATTTCTAGTCTAAATAGTTTGGAGTTTCATGTCCTTGTACAACAAAAAAGGGGAGTAAAAAGACATGAAAGTAGGAACTTATTTTATAGTGTAAAATGCTGAATTATCTACAGATACATTGCATTTAGTACCCATTTTCTTGTCTCGATATATGGACAAGAAAATGGGTGCTTTTTTAAAAACGGAATATACTAATTAAGTGTGAAATTAAAATTCAATTTTATATTAGTAACAAAAAATATTTATGAAGCATCTACTTTTTTGTCTCATTAGGAGGACATGAAGTTCTATACTTATTTTAATTTTTTTCGTCCTTATGTTGATGGGCATAGGAAAGGATTTCAAAATATAAAATAAGATTGACAATACAAGATTACAAGTGTAATATTCAGGTACGGATTACAAATGTAATCCAATGGAGGTGTAATTTAAACTAATGAAAGAATTACCTAAAATTTCAGAAGCTGAGTTAGAAGTAATGAAAGTACTGTGGTCAAAATCTCCACAAACCGCAAATGAAGTGATTGAAGAGTTAGAGAAGAAAATGGATTGGAAACCCAAAACGATTCGAACACTAATTAATCGATTAGTTCACAAAGAAGCAGTTGCTTACCATCAAGATAAAGGGCGTATGTACGCTTATTATCCTTTGGTATCGCAAGATAGTTATTTACAAGTAGAAACAAAATCTTTGCTTAAACGTTTCTATGGTGCAGCATTTAAACCTTTACTTGTAAATTTCTTAAAAGAAGAAAAGCTGTCTTCAGAAGATATTAACGAACTTAAACGTATTCTGGATGAGAAAACTGAGGAAAATCAGAGGAAGGATAGATTATAGTGATAGAAAAATTTGTAAATATCTATCTACCTGCTTTTTTTGATTGGATGATTGAGACTTCCATTATGGCTAGTATATTAGTGGGCCTAATCTTGTGTATCAAGGTCTTGTTTAGAAATAAGTTAACGCCACGTTGGCAATATATGCTATGGATCATATTAATTATAAGACTTGTATTACCTTGGTCGCCAGATAGTTCCTATAGTATCTATTCTGTTCTTACTTATAAGAATGATGATGCATTCATTTCTAGGGGAAATCCTGTAGCTAAGTTTCTTACAAAAGAGAGTACGCAAGAATTAAAAGGTATAGACGATACAAAGGTTCTCACAAAAGAAGATACTTATACCTCAAGTTCAACAAAAACTGTTCAGACAAATAAGACACAAACAGGCATGAATGAAAAGCAGGATGGTGAGCCAATTCCGTTCTATACAATTTGTATATACATTTGGCTTACTGGTGTTATCCTTTTAAGTGTTGCTACTTTTATAATGAACAGGCGTTTATTACTTTACATAAAAAAACAACCTGTTATTACAGACGAGAAGATTGTCCAGCTTTTTGAAAAGTGTAAGCAATCTATGTCTATTCAACGGAATATCCCTCTATTTGTATCTGGAAAGGTTTCCAGTCCAACAGTGTTTGGATTTATTCGTCCCAAGTTGCTATTGTCAACTGTACATATGAAAATATTAGATGAGCAACAGTTACGATATATTTTTCATCATGAATTAGCTCACATCAAGCGAAGAGATGTTGGTGTGAACTGGCTTATGCATGGCTTACTAATTTTAAATTGGTTTAATCCCATTCTATGGTATGCCTACTCATGTATGCGGGAAGATCAAGAACTAGCATGCGATGCATTAGCTCTTACATGTATAGATGCAGAGGAGCGAATTGCGTATGGACATACTATTATTAGTCTATTGGAACACTACTCAAGTTATTATCAAGTACCAAGTATAGCAAATTTTAGTAAAAACAAGAGAGCGTTAAAAAGGAGAATTCTAATGATTAAAAAATTCCAAAAAAAATCATATCGTTGGTCTGCGATAGGGGCTGTGGCAGTTATTGCAGTTTCATCTGTATCCTTATTAAACGCCCGTGCTGATAAGCCGACTAACCCTGAGAAACAACAAATAGAAGTGAAAAATAATATGAAAGAATTAAAAACACAAACCGATATTCCTATACAGAAAATTGTAGAAAAAATGATTGGTACAAAAGAACGGGCAGATGCAGAATTTTTTGTTTCAGAGGGAGAGTATAATACTTTACTTAAAGAAGTTGGTTTGGCACGAAATCTGTTTACAAAAGAAGAATTTGAACGATTTATTGATTTAGAAACAGAAGCATATACTTTGGGTAAAAAAGTAAAGTTAGTAGGAAGTCCTGAAAAGTTAGATTCAGAAGAACAAAAAAAATATCAGAAAAACAGTGAAGAAATTGGACCATTTAGACAGAAAATTACTTCGGAATTTAGATTAACTAAAAAGGAAGCACAGAAATATGTTGATTTTCCAATTAATGCCCCAAGTTATGTGGTAAAAGGGTTTAAATTAACTGGAGAAGGTGTTACAACACCGAAGACTACTGGAAAAATGAATCCCGATTTTATTTATGAATATCAAAATCAAAGTAAAGATAATGTATATATTGTGCACCAATCTGCAGTTACTGATGAGGGAAAAGAATTCTCGAATAAAAGAGCGGAGTATAATGAAAAGGTAACAAATTATGAATTAGAAGGTACAAAAATAACCTTAGTTGAAAGTCTTGATACAGAGGAAACCTATAAAGTAATGCAAATGATTGTTCCTGCAAAAGGAAAGAATAGCGCTTATCAAGTCTTAATTCTTGCAGGTGATTTAAGTAAAGAAGAAACAGAGAAAATCATGCTGTCCTTTTTAAAATAAAAATAGAGTCTCAGGATTTCGTCCCTGAGGCTCTATTTTTTTAACATAAACGAAACCATTAAGTGAGAAGAGAAATTGGTATAGTCTATATAATGAGAAAGTAAGATGAAATGTACTTTTGTTAGCTTGATCGAGGTGGAGAAAGATTATATGAAAAATAACAATTTAAAACATAAATTGAATCAAGGTAGATATATTATATGGAGAACAGGAGGGAATTAAGCTGGAAAAGCAGGGAAAATTCTACGGCAGTCTCTTTTCTGCTTTGAGGTTGAAAATGATTTTGGGAAATATGACCTCAAAATAATTCATCTCCTTTTTTGAAACTTAATATAATTATTCGTATTCGAATTTAATAGTGTGGCTTATTTATCTGCCCATGTTTATCCAATAAAATTGATAAAGTTCTATTATATCTGTCTATACATGTTGCAAAATATGAAAGAAAATATAATTTTGTAACATGTATAGCGAATTTTGTTTGACTTATGTTGTTTTTAAAGGAGTGTAACAGAAAAAGCAAGAAAAGACCTGATAACAGGTCCGTTTTTGTCTTTGTTTTGGCATATAATCAATTATGTTGTTTCCCACGCATTAATATGAGCCAAGATGAAAGAAATAGGGAAACACCCTAATTTTTTTATTTCTATAATAAAATAAGATTATTAAGTCGAATGTGACAATAATAATTAGAAGTAATAAGTGTATAAGTGCATCAGTTTTACCGTGTAATAAAGAATTTATAAAGACATCCCATTCTGTTCCATAGGGAGGCTCTGCCCAATTTCGTTGCAGTCCTAACACAATTCCATTTATGAAAAAGATAATACTTAATAGAATTCTTCCAACAAATAAGGCAGCTACTTTTAAATTCCAATGCTTTATCTTGATTACGTAAAGGATTGGAAAGAGCATAAGTATCCAAAAAACGATAATAAAAACTGTATTCATCAGTTTCTACTCCTTATGTTGATAATAAATTTATTATCCCGCTAATTGTAGGCTGACTAAAGTCTCACTTTATCTCTCCGTTTCAAAAAACTCAATCCATTCTCCATCAGGACCAGCGAAGAATATGTAACGTGTTCCATCTGGTAATGTTTCAATTTCTTCTCCTAATAGAAAGGTTACGCCGTGTTTCTGTATTCTTTCAATTTCATCTTCTAATGAATCTACTTTAAAACAAATATGATGTACTTTTCCTTCTGCCGGAAGAGAAGAGTTATAACCTTCAATAAGTTCGAGTATCGTTTCCTTCGATTCTTCCACACCTAAAAAAGCGAGTTTTAAGTCTGGATTCGGGTGACCCATACGTTTAATGAGTTGTAAGCCAACTACTTCTTCATAAAATGAAATAGATGTTTCTAAGTTTGCGACCATAAGACCGACGTGTTCGATTCTTCTAACTGGCATGTAGATCCCTTCTTTCTGAAAATTATATACAATATGTTATTGAAAATTAAGAAAATAAGCAAGATAAAAACCTTACAAATTTTAGCTTGTTATATGGTATAGTGAGAAAGTATGTTTGGGGAGAAGGAAGGAGATTATACGATGAATACACCTACTCAAACTCCTTCATTATCGGCAACGATGAAAGAGTGGCATTATGCATTAGCGTATGAAATTAAACATTGGAAAACGATAGGTGGTAGTAAAATTTCTATTATGAACGGTCGTTTTTTATATACAGATTATGAAAGTACAGTATACGTATTTCAGCTTATTTCGGAAGTAAGCTTACCTGAAGGTTCACCAATTCGAATTGAGTTTGATGGTGAGGAAGCGACAGGAGAAGTATTATCTGTACATGGATTAGAAATAGAACTGAAATTAAATGATTATATACAAGGTGAAATACGAGAAGCTGTTTTATACAGTGAACCGTGGCAATTGTTAGAGCAACTACAAGAGCGATTGAAAGAGGCACATAAAGATAAGTTAAAACGTAATCGTATAAAGCGTCTTGTTGATGGGACGAGCAGTCCGAAACATATTGAGAAGATGAAAAATCCGAAAAATGAATTGGCGTATCGTTCGTTTTACAATCCGACAACGTACGTGTGGGGACCGCCTGGAACAGGGAAGTCTTACAATTTATCACGTATTATTTCGGCTCATTATCAAAAAGGAAAATCGGTACTTGTATTAGCTCATAGTAATGCGGCAGTAGACGTATTAATGAGCGAAGTAACGAAGCAAATTGAGAAGAAAAAGAAATGGACACCTGGCGAAATTGTTCGTTACGGTTATAGTCAACATGAACATATACGAAATCATGAAACATTACTTACGTCGAAGCTAGTTGAAACGACGAACGGATCTTGGGGAGAAGAAAGACTCTATTTAGAAGAGACACGACAAGATCTTCGTGAAAAGATTTTATCATATAAAGCGACTTCTGCTGATAAGAAGCGTATACAAGAGATTGAAAATGATCTTCGAAAGCAAAAAGCGAAAATTAAAGAAGTAGAAAAAGAATACATTGAAAACGCGAAAGTAATCGGCGCAACTTTATCGAAATGTGCCATTGATTCACTTATTTATGAGCGTACATTTGATTTAGTTGTCGTAGATGAAGTGAGTATGGCATATGTTCCGCAAATTGCATTAGCTGCTTCACTTGGAAAACGTATTGTCGTTTGTGGTGACTTTTTACAGTTACCTCCAATCGCGATGGCGAACCATGAACTCGTTCGAAAATGGCTCGGGGAAGATATGTTTTACCATGCCGGGATTGTTGAGTCTGTCAATAAATCAGAAGCACATCCGAACCTCTTTATGCTGCAGGAACAAAGACGTATGCATGCGGATATATCGAAGTTTACAAATTCATTTATTTATAAAAATAGAGTATATGATCATCCGTCTGTTTCAGAGCGTAAAGAACTTGCACAGCTACAACCGTTCGCAAATGAGGCAAGTGTTTTATTTGATACGAGCTTAATGGGAGCCTTTTCGTTAAAAGACGCTGCTTCAGGTTCTCGTTTTAACATTATGTCTGGTTTAGTAGCGATGCAAATGATGTTAATTGGACTGTTAGATGGTGTTCAATCGATCGGTGTTGTTACACCTTACAGGGCACAATCCCGCTTTTTATCAACGTGTATTAGAGAAATGTTGCAGAGAACGAAATATCAAAACATACCAGTTTTAGCAGCAACGGTTCATAAGTTTCAAGGTTCTGAAAGAGATATGATGATATTTGATACGGTGGATAGTTATCCGCAAGAACGACCTGGTGTGTTATTCTTTGACCATAAAAACCATCGCCTCGTCAATGTAGCCGTAACGAGAGCGAGAGGGAAGTTCATTCAATTATCAGATTGCCATTATATGCGTAAAAACCTTTCGAGAAAACAAGCGTTATCACAATTAACGGCTCATATAGAACGTCACGGAGATGTGTATGATCGTACGACATCAAGACAATTGTGGGAACGAAAAATTTCGAAACGTTTACGCTGGTTTATGGAAATGAATCTTGAAGAACCAAAAGGGCTATTGAAAGATATTTTAGCTGCAAAACGAAAAATTATTATTTCACTTCCAAGCACAAAACAAGTGGATAAGCGAGTATGGCAAGCGTTAATGCGTACAAATGCGCAAATAACGGTGTATAGTGATGGACCAGTTCCATTGAAAAATGTAAAGTTACAAAGGCAAAACAAAGCATTCCCGTTTATCGTAATCGATGATGAAATCTTTTGGGCAGGGGCACCGCTCACATCTCAAATGATGTTTGAAGGTAGTACGGAATTTCCGTACGTATGTGCAAGACTGCAAGCACCAGAAACAATTGGTGTGTTAAAAGGGTTTTTAGATATTCGGTAAATTCGGATAGGAATTCCTTGACTTTTGCCTGGAATGAACTTAGAATGAAAATAATTTAATACAATTTTATGAAAATTCTTATCACGAGAGGTTGAGGGACTGGCCCTATGACACCTCGGCAGCGGATTCTTTATGAATACTGTGCCAATTCCAGCAAGGTAACTTGAAAGATAAGAAAGAAGCTCATTTTGACTGTATATACAGAAGCCTCTTTCTATCTTTTAGAAAGAGGCTTTTTTACGTGAAAATAAAAGGAGGAAGAAAAATGGGAGCGACAGGAGTAACGTCACAAAGAAAAACAATTGAAGAGAGTATAGAAAGAAATAAGGAAAAGTACATAGAAACAAGTCATAATATTCATGCGAATCCGGAGATTGGTAACCAAGAATTTTACGCATCAAGAACGTTAAGTTTGTTGTTAGGAAGCGCAGGATTTCAGTTGCAGCACAATATAGCTGGGCATGAAACAGGATTTATCGCGCGAAAAAGTTCAGGGAAACAAGGACCAGTCATCGCATTTTTAGCTGAGTATGACGCTTTACCAGGACTCGGTCATGCATGTGGTCACAATTTAATTGGCACAATTAGCGTTGCAGCAGCGATCGCGTTATCAGAAACGCTTGAGGAAATCGGCGGAGAAGTTGTCGTGTTTGGTACTCCGGCTGAAGAAGGAGGGCCAAACGGTAGTGCGAAAGCGAGTTATGTAAAAGCGGGGTTATTTAAAGATATTGATGCGGCACTTATGATTCATCCGAGCGGAAAGACAGCGCCAACGAGCCCTTCACTAGCAGTCGATCCACTTGATTTTCATTTTTACGGAAAAACAGCGCATGCCGCAGCTTCACCGGAAGAAGGTATTAACGCATTAGATGCAATTATTCAGCTGTATAACAGCATCAACGCACTTCGCCAACAACTTCCGTCAGATGTGAAAATTCATGGTGTTATTACTGAAGGCGGAAAAGCACCTAACATTATTCCTGACTACGCCGCAGCAAGGTTCTTCATCCGCGCAGCAACGCGAAAAAGATGTGCGGAAGTAACAGAGAAAGTAAGAAATATCGCAGAGGGAGCAGCATTAGCAACAGGCACAAAAGTGAAAATTCATCAATTCCAAAATGAAATCGATGAACTACTCGTAACAAAAACATTTAATGACGTCGTAGCCGAAGAACTAGAATTACAAGGTGAAGACGTAAATCGGAAAGAAAGATTTGGCATCGGCTCAACAGACGCAGGAAACGTAAGCCAAGTCGTACCGACCATTCACCCGTACATTAAAATCGGCCCAGATGACTTAATTGCACATACGAATGAATTTAGAGAAGCAGCCCGTTCAGAACTTGGAGATAAAGCGCTAGTTACATCGGCAAAAGCACTAGCAAATACAGCATATCGATTAATTACGGAAGAAGGGCTGTTAGAGAAGGTGAAGGAAGAGTTTAGAGAGGCGCAGAGGAATCAGGGATAGGTGAGAAGGAGAAGTATCTCAGTAGGAAATTGAATGGAAAAGAACCAGCCTATGGCTGGTTTTATTATATAAGAATTTTTTCACATAAACTCGGTATCTTTATCTTAGTATCCTCTTATCAGAAAGACAATTTCTCCTCAAACTCACTCTTTAAAACAATTAAAGGAGACGATAATCCAAATTGCATTAAAGAGTCTAAAAATGCAGCGAGGGAATCCATCGAATCGCTCATGACCTTCATCATATAATTAAACTCCCCGCTAATTCGATATAAATCAGTTACTTCGGGAGCGGCATTACAAAATTGGATGAAATCAGAGCATTGACTCGTTTTAAACATGATGAATGCTTGAATGTTCTTATTAATTTTAGAAGGCTCAAATTTTGTTCGGTATGCAGCTATAATGCCTTGATCTTCAAGTTTGTTAATGCGTTCTTTTACAGCGGGCTGCGTCATGGATATAATACGTCCTATTTCTGAAACAGAAATTCTCGCATTTTCATGCAACAAGTTCATAATTTTATGGTCAATTTCATCTAGTTTTACTTCGTTTTTCATTGAATAGCCCCCTTTTTTATTTTCTAAAGTAAATCGTAAATTATAACTATAATATCATAAGTGAAGGAACTAAATTACCTATAAATCTATATTTAAAATTATTAGTATTTGCTTAAAAATATAAGTATAGGATTTAGTAAACGAAAATGTAGGAAGGGTGGAAAAAATGAAGAATCTTGATGGGAAAGTAGCGTTAGTAACAGGGGCGAGTCGCGGTATTGGTCGTGCGATTGCGATGAGATTGGCAAACGACGGTGCATTAGTTGCAGTTCACTACGGCCGAAATAAAACAGCTGCAGATGAAACAATTAGTGAGATTGAATCTAATGGAGGAAAGGCATTCTTAATTGAAGCAGATTTCAATTCAATTGATGGTGTCAAAAAGATAGTAGAACAATTGAAGAATGAATTACAAATAAGAGTTGGTACATCAGAGATTGATATTTTAGTAAACAATGCAGGGATAGGTACACAAGGAACAATTGAAAATACGACAGAAGAAGTTTTTGATGAAATTATGTCTGTAAATATTAAAGCACCGTTCTTCTTAATTCAGCAAACATTACCGTTATTACGAGCGGAGGGGCGAGTTATTAACATTTCATCAGCTGAAGTAAGACTTGGTTTTGCAGGGTCCATTGCATACGGTTTAAGTAAAGGTGCACTAAATACGATGACACTTCCTCTAGCTAAACATCTTGGAGAAAGAGGTATAACAGTGAATACAATTATGCCTGGATATACGAAGACAGATATAAATGCGAAATTGCTAGATAATCCGGAAATACGAAATTTTGCTACGAATTCATCTGTGTTCGGACGAATAGGGCAAGTTGAAGATATTGCAGATGTAGTAGCATTCCTTGCTTCTTCTGATAGCCGCTGGGTAACAGGGCAAATTTTAGATGTTTCTGGAGGATTTTGTTTATAGGGGCACTACTTCATACCCATCAAGCTAATCAAGTAAATAGTTGCTTATCCTCAATTATTAGAAGGAAAGCTCTATCATTTCGAGAATTTATTAGACATAGACGAGTGCTATAATTTTCTATATCTACATATAAGAGGTGACTACGCATGAATCAAAGACCGTCAGAAGAAGAATACGCCGGGAACTCCGGCGAATATATCCGTTTGGTACCGGACGGTAACATCATCGATATTCTGCTCGCCCAGGAAAAGCAAATGACCGAGCTCCTGGCATCGTTGACCGAAAGCCAGTACGCGTATCGGTATGCTGAGGGAAAATGGACGCTGAAAGAAGTCGTGGGCCACATTGCAGACTCGGAACGCGTCATGACCTACCGTCTGCTCCGGTTCGCAAGAGGGGATCAGACGCCTCTGACTGGTTTCGATCAGGAATTGTTCATGCCTCCTTTTGGAAGCTGGACAACCGCGCAATTGGCCGAAGACTACCGGGCCGTACGGCAATCAACGATCACATTGCTACGCGGGCTACCGGCTGAGGCGTGGACCCGCAAGGGCACAGCCAACAACCTAAGCATTACGGCGCGCGCCCTCGCGTACGGCATCGCAGGACACGAACTTCATCACATGGGGGTCATCCGAAATCGGTACTTGAGTTAATCGTCCGCTGAGGCCTTTGGAATGGAACTAACACTTAGATACCGTTCTTATTGGGGTCCCGTCCCACAACCATCAACTTAAGGATTTAGACTATTTTTGAAATTAAAAGCACATTATTATTCTCTTATGTTAATGAGAAAGGGTGACGTGCTTTTTATGAATATGCACGAAAAACAAGAGTTATCTTTATTTGCCGAAGAGTTATATCGATTTTTTCATTTGGGGGTATTTGTTTTTCTTAGCTTGATGTTGATGGGGCACTACTCTATAATGGTCAAATTAAAATTTAAAACAGTTATAGAGACTCCATTCCTCCGAAATATTGTAACTATTAAGTTGTAAAAAGAACCATAGTTTTTCATTTTTGAAAAGACTATGGTCTTTTTTAATTGTAACAAAGATATGATGCGAGGAAGTTTTTTTATAAATCAAAAAAACTTGATGAATTAGTTGCATAATAAATTAATCAGCGTATATACTATAAATATCAAAAAAAGTTGATGAAGGGAAGTGAACTACAGTGGCACAAGATTTTCAGCTCTATGAGAAAAAATTTAAAGCGTTGGCTGATCAGAAGCGGTTAGAGATTATGTATGAACTTTGTCAGCGAGGCCAGACTTGTGTGTGTGATCTAACAGAGATTTTTGAAATGACGCAATCTAAGTTGTCATATCATTTAAAGATTTTATTAGATGCAGGTTTAATTGTAAAAGAAACAAAAGGTACGTGGAGTTATTATGATTTAAATGATGCGGAAGTAAATAATTTATTATCAGAAGAATTGTGCTGTATATTTAGAAAAACAGGCAAAGGTAGCTGTTGTTAAAATTATATGTTATTAATCAAAAAAAATTGATTAATAACATATAAAGAGGAGGAATAAGCTATGAGATATGTTCACGTTGGTATAAATGTTACGAATTTAGAGAAGTCTATCGAATTTTACGAAAAGGTATTTGGTGTGTCACCAGTTAAGGTGAAAGTAGATTATGCAAAATTTTTATTAGAGACGCCAGGACTTAACTTCACGCTGAACGTAAGAGATGAAGTTAAGGGAAATCAGGTAAATCATTTCGGTTTCCAAGTGGATACTGCTGAAGAAATTACATTACATAAAGAAAGATTAGAAAAAGAAGGTTTCTTTGCGCGTGATGAGATGGATACGACTTGTTGCTATGCAGTTCAAGATAAGTTTTGGGTAACAGATCCTGATGGGAACGAGTGGGAATTCTTTTATACAAAAGCACATAGTGATGTTCATAAAATTGAAGATTCATCTTTTTGCACGACTTCTAACGTAGTAGAAAAAAATTCTTGTTGTTAATAGGAGATGGAAAATAAAATGAAACGGTTATCTTTTCTAGATCGATATTTAACACTATGGATTTTTCTAGCTATGGCTGTAGGGATTGGTTTAGGGTTTGTGTTTCCTAGTGTGGTAGACGGACTAAATACATTACAAGTTGGAACAACGTCTATCCCGCTCGCTGTCGGTTTAATTGTCATGATGTATCCACCATTAGCGAAAGTTCGTTACGAGGAAATGGGCCGAGTATTTAAAGACGTAAAAGTATTGGTTTTATCTTTAGTACAAAACTGGATTATTGGGCCTGTACTTATGTTTGTTTTAGCAATTATTTTTCTTCCTGATAAGCCAGAATACATGGTCGGACTCATTATGATTGGTTTAGCACGCTGCATTGCAATGGTGATTGTTTGGAACGACCTTGCAGATGGGGATAAAGAGTATGCGGCAGGTTTAGTGGCTTTTAACTCCGTATTCCAAATGTTATTTTTCTCCGTTTATGCATACGTGTTTGTAACAGTCATTCCAGAATGGTTAGGGATTGAAGGGGCTATTGTCGATATTACAATGGTAGAAGTAGCGAAATCAGTATTTATCTATTTAGGAATTCCTTTTATAGCAGGTATGTTGACACGTTTTGTACTCGTTAAGTTAAAAGGAAGACAGTGGTA
The DNA here is from genome assembly GCF_038005545.1 of Bacillus sp. FSL M8-0063. Classification (NCBI taxonomy): domain Bacteria; kingdom Bacillati; phylum Bacillota; class Bacilli; order Caryophanales; family Bacillaceae; genus Bacillus; species Bacillus sp. FSL M8-0063. The sequence goes on along the minus strand of NZ_JBBOTJ010000001.1, from coordinate 2,702,649 downwards.
TGAAAAGGTGTTTATACCGAAGATTGGTCCACTTACATTACTTGCATTACTATTTACAATCATTGTTATGTTCTCTTTAAAAGGGGAAATGATTGTTAGCGTACCATTAGATGTAGTAAGAATAGCGATTCCGTTATTAATCTATTTTATTGTGATGTTTTTTGTTTCTTTCTTTATGGGAAGAAAAATTGGTGCAAACTATCCGGTGACTACAACGTTAGCATTTACAGCAGGTAGTAATAACTTTGAGTTAGCGATTGCTGTAGCAGTGGGTGTGTTTGGTATTCATTCAGGCGCAGCATTTGCAGCTGTTATCGGACCATTAGTGGAAGTACCTGTAATGATTGCACTTGTAAATGTCGCTTTTGGGTTTAAGCGTAAATATTTTAATGATCAACCAGTATAATTTAAAAACAAAGGCGGAAAACAACATGGAAAACAAAAAGACAATTTATTTTTTATGCACAGGAAATTCATGCCGAAGCCAAATAGCAGAAGCATGGGGCAAACAATATGTAGGAGATAAGTGGAATGTATATTCTGCAGGAATCGAAGCACACGGAGTAAATCCAAATGCTATTAAAGCGATGAAAGAAGTAAATATCGACATAACGAATCAAACATCGGATATAATTGATACAAACATTTTAAATAGTGCGGATTTAGTTGTTACCCTTTGTAGTCATGCGGATTCGGTTTGTCCTTCGACACCTCCGCACGTAAATCGTGTTCACTGGGGATTTGATGACCCGGCAGGAAAAGAGTGGTCTGAATTTCAACGTGTTCGCGATGAAATTGGAAAACGTATAAAGAGATTTTCTGAAACAGGGGAGTAAATAAAGGAAAGAGCCAATCTTCTATCGTATAGGGGATTGGTTCTTTTTCTATACATGGTCACTACTGCATTGGTTTACAACAACTATCTCAACGAATGTAGAATGTTATGTAAGAATGATATAGTTAGAATAGTAGTCCGACTCTATTAAATTTACATATATAATACTATTGATAATTAATGATGAATAGAATTTTGGTTTTTAGAGTAATCGAGATAGTAATCATAAAAAATAGTATGTAATAATAATTTTTTCATATGAAAGGAAAAAAGGATGAAACAAATAATAAAAGACATATTAATAAATTATTTTAAAGAAATTCATTCACTACTAGTTGAAGAAGAATTACATAAGAATAGTTGGCATACAGATCTACACTATAAAATCATGGTGAATGGGAATCGGTATTCCGCACGGTTTATAAATAGCGACCGAACAATCAATCCAGCTTTTGGGACGTTATCAAATGAAGAATTGAAAGAGCAAGTACGGTTTACGTATTATTTACGAGAGCATGGAATTCCGTTTATGCAGATTAAGGAGAATATGGCGGGGGATTGCTTTACATTACTCACTTGGAATGACGAACAGTACCGGTTTGTATTGTCTACTTGGAGTGAAGGGGAGCATGTTACTTATTGTACAGAAACGATGGCAGAGGTTTTTGGAAAGGAAGCAAGAAAGATACATGATATTTCTAGTACGTTTCAAAGCTCGACTTTTCAAAAGAAATCTCATTTAGATGGATATGGTGAGTTTATAAAGTTGTTAGAAAATAAAGGTGGTACATGCAAGGAATTGCAGAGGTATATGGATTTAGCTAAGTATCATATAGAATGCGCACATACGAGTGATTTGGAGTTTATAGTACAAACAGATTTAAATCCTTTAAATGTCCTATGGGATACAAATCAATGTGTAAAAGGAATTATAGATTTTGAATCGATTGGATATGTAGATCGCGTTGAAGGATTAGCCTTTTTAATAAAATGGTATTCCCGGATAGAAGGAATACAGTCGCATAAAGTATGTTCGGAAGTTGCTAGAGCATTTTTAGAAGGGTATGGAGCTAATAACATTTTAACTTCAAATGATTATAAAAGACTTTCTTCATTGCTATGGTTATCCGGCAGTTTAAATTGGAACTTTGTTAAAAAGAAGATGAGTCTAGTAGATGACGAGAGTGAATTAGTAGAACATTTGAGAGTTTATAAAATAAGGGGAGAAAATCTATCTGTATTAGTAAGTAGAGGAAGAGTCAATTCTGAACAGCCCCCTGTCAAGTAGACAAGGGAACTAATAAAACCCCCTAAGCGGCTTTAGTTCTATATTCCATGGGGATGAGGCCGTTTAGTTGTTTTTGGAATGTCGTAATTATAAAACTGAATGTACTCGTCTATTGCTTGATTTAGTTCCTCAAACGTATCGTATTTATGTAAGTAATATTTCTCGCACTTAATAGTTCCTTAAAAGACTTCATTGGCCCATTATCATATGCCTGTTTTTATCTATCCGGGTTTGATAACCAAGAGTTTTACGCATTAAGAACGTTGAGTTTATTGGTAGGAGTGCTAGTTTCCAACTGCAGCACAATATAGCGGGACATGAAACAGGTTTTCTCGCGCGCAAAGTTTAGATTCCTATATTAATTTGTAAAATAAATTCCCTTTATGTTATTATATTTTCCTTGGATTAAAAGTTTATAAAATGTATAGTAAATATTTTACAAGTTAAAATAGGGGATGTATTACGTTGAAATGGTTATCATGGGATAGAAATTTAAAAACTAGGTTAATTGGCGAGACTCTTTTCAATACATTATTTTGGATGTATTTTCCTTTTATGGCCATATATTATAGTGATGCTTTTGGTAAAACAATTGGCGGAATTTTAATGGCAATTATACCTCTTGTGGGCATAATAGGTAATTTATTAGGTGGATATTTAGCGGATCGCTTAGGACGCCGCCCTGTCATGCTATTAGGCACAATCATACAGGTAGCAATGTTTGGAGTTTTTGCTTTATCTCATTCACATTGGATTAATTATTTAGCCTATATTGGTATTGGGATTAGCGGGGCAATCTACAGTCCAGCAAGTTCTGCAATGATAGCTGATATAGTACCAGAAAAGGATAGAAGGGTCGTCTTTGCCACTTTTGTTACAGCCAATAATATCGGTGCTGTATTTGGACCGGTGTTAGGTTCATTTTTCTTCTTTCATTATCGAAGTGAATTGTTATGGACTTGTACAATTGTTATATTTATTTATTTTATAGCAATCTATTTCATAATTAGAGAAACGTTTCCAGAAGCTTCTAAAAATGATGGGGACAACAATCCAATATCAAAAATCTTTAAAGAACAATGGAATAATTATACGAAAATCTTTAGTGATAAAATTTTCGCTCTTTATATAGTTGCTGGAATATTCATTATGATAGCTTTCATGCAACTCGATCTTTACCTTGCGTTATATGTAAAAGAATTTGTACCAACACAATCTCTTTTCTCATGGAGTACTGGTTCATTCTCTCTAAGTAATACTGAAATTTTCGGATGGATGATGGGGTTGAATGGGATTCTATTTGTTTTATGTTCTCTACCTGTTGCAAAATACTTTGAGAGTTGGAGCGACCGAAACGTTTTAATTATCTCTAATGTTTTATTTGGAACGGGTATGTTTTTAATAGGACTCACAACGAATATATGGCTATTGTTCGGGTTTATGGCAATATTAACAATTGGTGAATTGATCCGTTCACCAGTTGTACATAGTTTTGTCAGTAAATATGCACCTGAAAATGCTAGAGGACAATATATGGCAGCATCCAATTTACAATTTACCATTGGGCGCTTTATTGCACCCATTATGATTGTATTTTCTACATGGTTATCTCCAATTGTTGTGTTTGGCATTATATTACTTTGTGCCCTTGTTAGTGCGGTTTTCTATGTAAAAGTATTTCGAATGATTTCAAATACAAACATGCATAATTCTAAAAAATTGTGATGTTATTGTCAATTAGGTGATAAGAGGAGAAAATCTATCTGTATTAGTAAGTAGAGAAAGAGCCAACTCACACGAGTAGGCTCTTTCTTTTTATGTACTACGAATCTTCGTAATAGTACGATGCTGCGGCATTCCTCCCATAAAATATAAGCCTAAAAAACGCCCATGTAATCATAAAAAAATGACCCCATTCACACTTTACGGGTTATCTGATGTATAGTTGTATTTTTTTAAAAAGCGTTGAAATATTTTGAAAATTAAATCATTCCATCCATGTAAACTACTAAGTAATCGTTTACATGGATGGAATAAAGCTTTAAACGAAACTGAAGTAAACGATTTCTTGAAAACTTAGAAAGAGTGATGAAATGGCTAAGTCTACAATTAAAGATGTTGCAATGGAAGCGAATGTGTCTACAGCTACAGTATCTCGGGTGTTAAATGCAAGTGGATTTGTAAGTGACGACATTAAAAATCGTGTTTATTTAGCTGTGAAAAAACTTAATTATCAACCGAATGCGATTGCTAGAAGTTTAAAGCAAGATAAAACATACACGATTGGTGTTGTGATTCCTGATATCACAAACCAATATTACATGACGATTTCAAAGGCGATTGAAGATATTGTACAGCAAAAGGGGTATAACCTTATTTTTTGTAGTAGTCATGAAAATCCTAAAAAAGAGGATAAATTGTTGCAACTACTAGTGGAGCAACAGGTAGATGCGATTGTGTTGGCGACTGCTGGAGGTTGTGAAGAAAGAGTAAGAAGTATTCATCAAGCCGGTGTACCAATTGTTTTAGTTGATCGGACTGTTGAGATTGGAGATTCAAAATTAGATTCGGTTATAGAAAGTAATTTTGAAAGTGCTTATACATTAACGAGCTATCTTTTAAAACAGGGGCATAAATCAATTGGTCTTGTGAATGGATTGTTGAACGTAAGTACAGGTAAAGAGCGTTATGAAGGATTTCAAAAAGCTTTGGAGGAGTTTGGTATTCAGGAAGATGAAAACTATACGTTTAATAGCACTTTCACTAGAGAGGGTGGAATGAAAGCAGTTGATTATTTTCTTAATTTTACTGAGAAACCGTCAGCTATTCTAACCTTGAACAATGAAATGGCATTCGGTGTTCTTCTTGAATTAACGAGGAGAGGATACTCAGTACCAGAGGACATAGTGATCGCTTCATTTGGTGATGTGGAAGCAGCACAATTATTACGAGCACCTGGGATTATATCAGTAGCTCACAAACCATATGAAATGGGAGAAAGAGTAGGTGATATTTTACTAAAGCGTTTAAACAATGAAGAAGGTCCTTTTAATGAAATATTTACACCGAAATTACTAATAGATGCACAAAGTGTAAGTATTTAAAACGATTAGAAATAATGATTTTCGTTCAGATAAAAATCGGAAGGGGGATAGAAATGCTAAAAGGAATACCGAAAATAGTTACTCTAAACCATCGTGGTGATGAGGGAACAGGCTGGAGTAAAGCGAATAAAATTAACTTATGGGCACGTTTGTTAGATGGTGACCATGCTTATAAAATTTTGCAAGGGCAGCTTACAGGAAGTACGCTCAGCAACTTATTTGATACGCATCCACCGTTTCAAATTGATGGAAACTTTGGTGCGACATCGGGAATTGCTGAAATGTTAATTCAAAGCCATACCGACTCCATTCAACTATTGCCTGCACTTCCGAAAGCTTGGAAGGACGGTTCTTATAAAGGACTAAGAGCACGCGGTGCATTTACAATTAATGCGGACTGGAAAAATGGTGTTCCTACAGTTATTCAGGTGACTTCTGATCATGGAAACGATGTAAATTTAAAAAGTCCAATGTTCAATACACCATTTACTTTAACAAGAGTTGGCACGAATACATCAGTGCCATTTACGAAGGATGGCGATACGATTTTCTTTAAAACGGAACAAGGTAAATCTTATAAAATTGAGTCTATGCTTAGTTTCGATTTAGAATCTACGAACAGTGTAACTGCAGGAAATACAGTGAAGGTAAAAGCTCATTTATCAAACTTTGGTACATTGAAATCTTCTTCTGGAGAAGTGGTTGTAAAGGCTCCTGAGAGCTGGAATGTGAAACCGATTCAAGTAGCTTTTGAAGGTATTGAACCAGGAGGATCTAAAACAATTGAGGCGGATTTACCTGTTCCTATCGATATAGCCGCTAACAATTACGCCATTGAAGCGGAAGTAAACACAGATAGTGGGACGGTTAGTAAATCGAATCAAATAGAAGTAACTCCAGCAGTAAAGCTCATTTCGGCAAAAGTAGAACAAAATCCAATTAGCGCTGAAGGTGGTTCTACTACATTAAAAGTAAAGGTTCAAAATGAAATAAAGGAAAAAGTGACGCCTGGCAAAATTGAGTTGCAATTACCAGACGGCTGGAATTCACAGCCATCAACAACGGACTTTCAATTACCGGCAGGAGGAGAGGAAACATATTCGTTTGTTATCACTCCACCAACTCAGTTTAAAGGAATAAAAGAAATTGGTGTCTCCGTAAAATTGGGGAATTCGGTCGTGACTTCAACGAAAGTGCAAGTTGCTTCTGGTGGTATTTATCTTAGTGATATTCCATGGGTAAAAGCAACTGCTGGATGGGCAACAGTTCAAAAAGATAAAAGTACTGACGGAAACCCAATTTCATTACTCGGAACGACAGGCCCGGTTATGTATAAAAAATGGATCGGAACGCATGCAAAATCAGAAGTTACCTATGATATATCAAATGCAACGTACAAACAATTTAATTCCTATGTAGGAATTGATCAAGAACCTGGCGGTAAAGGCGGTTCGGTCGTATTTAAAGTACTACTTGATGGAGTGGAAGTATTTAATAGCGGCACAATGTATTATAATACCCCGGCCAAATTTGTTGATGTTGATCTTACAGGTAAGAAAGAATTAAAACTAGTAGTTGACGATGCAGGTAACGGTAATGGAAATGATCATGCGGACTGGGGAGATGCTTGGTTGAGTTATAAATAAAGATAGGCTAACAAATCTAAAAAAAAACGCTATTCTTTCTGTAGAATAGCGTTTTTGTATGTCTACTTTTATATTTGATGCATTTTACTTATTTGTTATAGGAATTTAAAACTTCTTATCTAAAATATTATATAAAGTTATATTTTCTGCCTATAGCTCGTAAATAACCGATAAAGTGATTTTTAACGATGAGGTGTTCGAAAAATGAAAATACAAATTGTATTGTTTGACGGTTTCGGAGAACTTGTCTCCTTTGCACCTTTTGAAGTACTGAAAAGAGCGATAGAAGAAGGGGCTCCATTTACGGTTGAACTCGTATCAAGTGAACGAAAACAAGAAATTACTACTTCGTTTGGAGTTACGATTAAACTACATGATTTTTTACGAATGGATAATCGTCCAGATTTGTTAATTGTACCTGGTGGTGGCTGGAATCATAAAGCTAAACACGGGGCGCGAAAGCAAGCTGAGCTTGGTACTTTGACTAAAATAATTAGAGAGATGCACAATGAAGGAACGATTGTTGCTGGAGTTTGTACTGGAGGTATGTTACTAGCTGCATCCGGTATATTGAATGATAAAAAGGCAACAATGCATCATTTGGCGCAGAGTGAAATTCCTACATATGGGGCAGAATTTCTTCCTTACAGAATTGTGGATCAAGGCGATAGTATTACCGCAAGAGGAGTTACTTCAGGGCTTGATTTAGGACTTTGGATCACGGAGAGATTTGCAAGTCCTAAAATTGCGGCTGCTGTTGAATATAGAATGGAATACGAGAGGCGAGGGGTTGTTAGTAGGGAGTCATAATAAAAATAATACGTCATGTAAATCTAAAATATTTATGGAAATGGCAAGTCCTAATCCAGTTATCGTGTATGAGTAAATGGTAGCCATATGTGGATTCACTTATCAAGGACCTAAAATATAAAAAAAGCAGGAGATCACGAGTGATTTCCTGCTTTTTTCGTCTATAAAACTATTGTTCTTACAGTCGGGGTTTTCATTATACTCACAGTAACAAGGAATGCGATTTAAAAGCTCGATTTCTTTTTCTACCATTACCATATTAATTCGATCTCGTTAACAACATAAACAAAGTAATGAAAGAAAAAGCAATTAACGCTAAGAAGGGGATCGTTATAAAACCTAACCAATTAATATAATCGACATTACAAGGGACACCTTGCACGCACGGGTTAATCTCTGAAACGCCAGGGATTTTTTGTATTGCATAGTGATAAAGTGAAATACTCCCGCCGATAATAGAAATTGTTAATACATATTTTTTTATGTTTTTTTCATTACAGAACGTTGCAATGCCTAAAATAATACAGAGCGGATACATCATAATTCGTTGGTACCAACACAATTCACACGGTATGAACCCAAGAATCTCACTGAAAAATAGACTACCTAGTGTCGCTATCATTGATACAATCCATGCAAAATATAAAGTGTAATTACGCCATTCAAAATGCGTATTTGTTGTACTCATCATTTCTTGTCCTTTAATGCTTTTTCAATTAAATTTTTGATTTGTTCATAATCATAAGGGTCAGACAACATCGTTCCATTTATGACAATGCTCGGTGTTTGTTCTACACCGTAATCTTGCGTTAGTTTTTCATCTTTATTTACTTCTTCTTGCGCTGTTTGTTTTTTCAAATCTTCTTCAAGTTGAACAGTATTAATACTTGGTGTATATGTTTTCGCAATTTCTAATAGTTTTTCAGGAGTAATCCATGGATCATCGTGATTTGCTGGCTGTGCGTTAAATAATTCTTTATGGAAGCTCCAATATGCTTGTGGGTCTTGTTTATAAACAGATTCAGCAGCTAAAGCAGACAATTTAGATTCTGTTCCGTGGAATAAAACATTTACATATGAAAATTTAACTTTTCCTGTATCGATATAGTCTTTTTGAAGCTGAGGGAAGATACGCTCACCCCATGCTTTACAAGCAGGACACTTAAAGTCGCCAAACTCAATAATAGAGACTGGTGCATCTTCTTTTCCTAAAGTAGGTTGTTTGCCGATAGGGGGTAAATCTTTTATTACTTTATTTGTCGCAACTTTATCTTCTTTATTTAAAACGACGAAAGCTGTAACAGCAACGAAAATGATTAATGTGGCAATGAATAATAATTTGATGTGAGAGTTTTGCTTTTTTTTCATATAAACACCTCGGATTTTTTAGTTAATAGAAACATAATAAGTAGTTTTTAGTTAACGTATTTTTTTAATATCACGGATCATATCTTCATATGGCGTGTTTTGAATACCTGAATACTTCTTCACAACTTTCCCGTCTTTATCTACAAGATAAAAGCTTGTACCATGTATAACTTGTGTATTGTTTTCTGGTTTCGTTACAAGTGTTTGGAAGTTATTTTTTGCAAACTTTTCAATTTCTGGTCGTGTATACCCTGTTAAAAAATGAGTTCGCTTCGCATCCATTTCATATACTTTCATAAACTCTGTTATTTTTTCAGGTGTGTCCACTTCAGGATCTACACTAAACGATACAAACTCTACATCTTTAATACCTTCTTTTTGCAACATGTTTTGAAGTTTTTCCATATTAGCTGTCATAGGAGGGCAAACGGTTTCACAACTTGTAAAAATAAAATCGGCTACCCAAACTTTATCCTTCAATTCAGATGAACCAAACTTTTTTCCATTTTGATCTGTAAAAGTAAACTTTTCTACATCCCAATTGAGTGAATCTCTTAATTTACTATCACTACATGCTCCTAAAATCGTAATGATAGAAATAAGTATGAGTAATGTAATGACACGCATTTTTTTCATATGTACATCCTTTCAAAATTTATTTAAGGTACGGAGCTACTAGGTAGCCCCGCATCTTATTATTTGTTTCGTAATAAACGCATACTGTTTAGGATTACAATAAGCGCAGCGCCTGTATCACTTAGTACAGCCATCCAAAGAGTAAGCCAGCCTGGGAAGATAAAGGCAAGGGCAATAAATTTAATAATCAATGAGAACCATATATTTTGTTTAATAATGTACAATGCTTTCCGGCTAAGTTTCATCGTAAACGGAAGTTTTTCAAGATTATCTGCCATTAATACAATATCTGCGGTTTCCATTGCTGTATCAGTTCCAGCACCGCCCATAGCAATTCCTAGATTTGCAGTAGCGAGGGCGGGGGCATCATTAATACCATCTCCAATCATAGCTACTGTTTTTCCTTCAGATTGAAGTTGTTTTACAGCATGCACTTTATCTTCTGGAAGTAAGTTAGCAAAATAACGATCTACTTTTGCTTTCTGTGCAATATGTTCAGCTGTTCCTTCATTGTCTCCTGTTAACATAACAGTTTCCTGAATACCTGCTTGTTTTAATTCTTGAATCGTTTCATAAGTCGTAGAGCGAATGGAATCTGCTACTGAAATCATTCCTAAAATCACTTTGTTCGTTCCAACAAGTATTACGGTTTGACCAATTCTTTGCATTTCTTCGATTGGTTCGTTCCACATTTGAAGTGAAACACCAAAATCTTCATATAATACTTTATTTCCAGCGTAATAGGTCTTGCCATCTATCGTGACCTGTGCACCTTTTCCTACAATGGCGCGGAAATCTGTTCCGCTTTGAAGAGAAGTTTGATGTTCTTTCACATATGTTGTAATGGCTTTTGCAATGGGATGATTAGAATATTCTTCAATTGTTGCGGCAATGGATAGTAATTCATCTTCCGTACAATCTAAGCTTCGCACATGCATTACTTTTGGTTTTCCTTCAGTCAATGTACCTGTTTTATCAAATGCAATAGCATTTAATGCACCTGCAATTTCTAGTGCAGTACCACCTTTAATGAGTACACCGTTTCTTGCGGCATTTCCTATTGCAGATACGATTGCAACAGGAGTTGAGATAACTAAAGCACAAGGACACGCAACAACAAGAAGTTCTAACCCTTTATAAATCCATTCCATCCATTCACCCATACCAAGAAGGGGAGGGATGATCATGACACCGATTGCTAATACAAAAACGATAGGTGTATAGATTTTTGCGAAACGCTCCACAAATGCTTCTGTCGGTGCTTTCTTTTCCTGGGCTTCCTCTACAAGGTGGATAATTCGAGATAACGTAGTATCCTCAACGAGTTTAGTTACTGTAATCTCAAGTGAACCTTCCTCATTAATCGTCCCCGCATATACGGAATCACCAATTTGTTTATCAATTGGGATAGATTCACCAGTTATCGGAGCTTGGTTTACAGTAGAAGTGCCGCCTGTAACTGTGCCGTCTAATGGGATCTTTTCACCAGGTTTTACAACAATTGTTGTATGCACTGCAATATCATCTACAGATTTTTTTATAAGTTCAGTTCCAACTTTTATCCAAGCTTCTGACGGTGCTAAATCAATTAATCCGCGAATAGATTCTCGTGTACGTTCAATTGATTTATTTTGCAAAGTTGCACCTAATGCAAATAGCCAAACAACGGTTGCACCTTCTAGCCATTGACCAATTAATGCAGCACCAATTGCAGCTGATATCATAAGAACATTCATATCAAGTGATTTACTTCTAATTGCATAAAAGGCGCTTTTAGCAGGTTTATAACCACCGATACCGATACTCGCCGCATAGAGAAGTGTAATAAGAAGAGGTGATATGTTTGTAAAACTTCCTCCAAACCCTAAAGCTAAAAATAATCCTGAAAGAATTAAAGTTGTATTTTTAGCTTTTTGAACAGGAGCGGACCCTCTGCGGGCTCCTGCTAAGGAAGCCCCAAACCCTGCATTAGACACTTCTTTTATAATGTCATCCACATCGCGGTCATGACGAATATGCATTTTTCCAGTAGCAAAGTTTACTCGAACTTCTTCTACGCCTGAAACATTTTGTAGATGTTTTTCGATTGTTAAGGCACATGCCCCGCAATCCATTCCGTCCACTACGTATGTTTGTACACTGTCTCCTACTATTTTCTGAGTAGCACGAGGAGGAGATGCATCTTCGCATGAGTTGTCACTACAGCAAGAAGACTTTGATGTCGTTTGTTCTTTTTCTAGAGCTAATTCAGATGAACAGCAGGAAGAACTATTTTCTGTTTTTATAGAATCATTGTTACTACTGCAACAAGAGGTTTCCTTCGTGATAGGAACAACTGGAATCTCTTTATTAGAGGAGCAACATGATGAAGGTTCTTTTGGAATCTCTTCTTTTATAGTTTTGTTTTCAGTACTACAACAAGAAGTTTTCTTAGCAATAGAAACAACTGGAATCTCTTTTTTTGAAGAACAACATGACGAAGTTTGTTTTTCCTTCTCGTTCTTATTTGTCATGACAGTTTTCTCCTTTTTGAGATAAACAAGCATCGTTTTTATCACATGATGCTACTTCATTTTGTACTTCATGAAAAACGACATCAAACATAGTGAGTAACTGTTCAATTTGCTTATTGCGTAAGGAATAGTGGACGTATTTTCCTTCCTGTCTACCTAGGATGATTCCGCATCCTTTTAAACAGTTTAAGTGCTGAGATATATTTGACTGATTTCCTTGCGTGATTTCCACAATTTCAGATACTGTTTTTTCACCATCCATCATACATTGAAGAATTTGTAATCTTGTTTTATCAGCAAAGCCACGGATGAACTTGGCTTTTACATCTGAATCATTTGTGTTGCACAATTGTATCCTCTCCATTCGTATTAGTAATTACTAATATGTTATTCTTTATTCATATTAGCATTGACTAATATGTGTGTCAAAATGAATTGAGAAAAGTTTGATATTTTTGTTTTTTAGAGGCAAGTTTTCACAATATATTCATAAAGTAATAAAAAGAAGTTTACAAATTTGCATCTAGATTATATAATTTGACTCATATAAAAAAGTTTCCTTAAGGAAACTTTGGTGTGAATTTACATTCGCATTATATTTTTTTGTTTGAAAGTTTCCTTAGTGCAAAATAATTATATAGATGAAAAAAAGAAAGGGGAATGCACAAAAAATGGATGAGGCTATAATTGTCAAAGATTTGTTTGTATCTTATCAAGGGAATCAAGTAGTTCAAAATGTTTCCTTCGATATTGAAAAAGGGAAGCTCGTTGGAATTATTGGTCCAAACGGTGCGGGGAAATCTACTTTAATGAAAGCTGTTTTAGATCTAATTCCAAGTGATAAGGGATATGTTCAAGTCCTTGGAGAGGATATTCGAAGTGCTAGAAAGCATGTTGCTTATGTACCACAAAGAAGTGATATAGATTGGGATTTCCCGATTACAGTTTTAGATGTGGTACTAATCGGAACGTATCCATCTTTAGGGATGATGAAAAGACCGAAGCAAGAGCATCGAGATTGGGCTTTTGAATGTCTAAAAAAAGTCGGTATGGAGGAATTTAAAAATCGTCAAATTGGTGAGCTTTCAGGTGGACAACAACAACGGGTCTTTTTAGCGAGAGCATTAGCACAAAAGGCAGAAATATTTTTCCTAGATGAACCATTTGTAGGAATTGATGTAACAAGTGAAGAGACAATTATTAAAATCCTTAGAGAATTACGCAAAGAAGGGAAAACAATTGTCGTAGTACATCACGATTTAAGTAAAGCAGAATCGTATTTTGATAAATTGCTATTATTGAATAAGAGCTTAATTCATTACGGAGAAGTAAGGCAAGTACTAGAACCAACTGTTATGTCAAAAGCGTATGTAAATCACGGCATATTGTTTAATAATGCAGCGGAGGTACATTCATCATGAAGATTATAGAATTTATAGATGCATTAATGCAGTACGGTTTTCTGCAGAAGGCGTTATTAACTTCCGTGATGGTAGGAGTGATTTGCGGCGTAATTGGCTGTTTTATTATTTTACGAGGTATGGCTTTAATGGGGGATGCCATTTCACATGCTGTTCTTCCAGGGGTAGCACTTTCTTATATGATCGGTATGAACTATTTTATAGGAGCCGTTTTAACAGGAGTTATTACTGCAGTCGGAATTGGGTTTGTAAGTCAAAATAGTCGAATTAAACATGATATGGCGATAGGGATTATGTTTACATCTGTTTTCGCTGTAGGGATTATTTTAATTACCTTTATGAAGAGTAGTTCGGATTTGTATCATATTTTATTTGGGAATGTTCTATCAGTTCGTTCTTCTGATATGTGGATGACACTTATTATTGGAGTTGTCATTATTGGTCTTGTGATTTTGTTTTATAAAGAACTACTCGTATCTACTTTTGATCCAACGATGGCGCAAAGTTATGGGTTGCCAAATAAGTGGATTCATTACGGCTTAATGATTCTTCTTACAATGGTTACAGTTGCTTCACTTCAAACTGTAGGAATTATTCTAGTTGTCGCTATGCTTATTACACCGGCGGCTACAGCGTATTTATTAACAAACCGTTTATGGGTCATGATTTATTTAGCGGCAGGTATTGGTGCACTTTCATCTGTAGTAGGGCTATATTTTAGTTTCTCTTATAATCTTGCTTCAGGTGCAACGATTGTTCTTGTTGCAACATTCTTATTCGCATTGGCATTCTTTTTCTCACCGTCACAAGGTTTGTTTTGGAGAGTTATCAAAATTAGAAAAAATAGAGCAGAGTTGTCATAATTGATTGGAGGATAAAGATGAAATTCAAAAATGTTTTATTATCAATACTTTGTATTTTCGTATTTGCATTAACAGCGTGTTCTAGTAACACAAATGGGAAAGAAGAGAAAAGTGGGAAATTAAAAGTTGTAACTACATACTCCATTATATATGATATGGTGAAGCAAATTGGTGGAGATAAAGTTGAGATTCATAGTCTTGTTCCAATTGGAGCTAACCCACATGAATATGATCCACTACCAAAAGATGTTATGAAAATGACAGATGCAGATATGGTGTTTTACAATGGGTTAAACCTAGAAGAGGGCGGAGCATGGTTTAAAAAACTATTAAAAACGGCAAATAAATCAGAGAAAGATGCACCTGTTTATAAAGTAAGTGAAGGTGTAGAAGCTATTTATTTAGAAACAAAAGGATTAGAAAAAGAACCAGATCCACATGCTTGGATGAATATTAAAAATGGTATTGTATACGCTGAAAATGTGAAGAAGGCATTAATTAAAGAAGATCCTAAAAATAAAGAGTTCTATACTAAAAATGCCGACAAGTATGTAGCGGAACTTCAAAAATTACATGATGAGACAGTCAACAGAATTCATCAAATCCCTGAAGAAAAACGTTTCTTAATTTCTAGTGAAGGTGCATTTAAATATTTTGGAAAAGCATATGGCATTAAGACGGGATACATTTGGGAAATCAACTCAGAAAATCAAGGTACACCAGATCAAATTAGAGATGTTGTAAGTGTAATTCAAACAAACAAAGTGCCAGCTTTATTTGTTGAAACAAGTGTAGATCGACGTAGCATGGAAACTGTTTCAAAAGAAACAAACGTACCAATTGCAGGTACAATTTTTACAGATTCACTAGGTAAATCAGGTGAGGATGGAGATACTTACTTGAAAATGATGAAATGGAATACAGATACCATTATTAAAGGGTTACAAAAGTAAAACTTAGCTAGTGTAACTATTGAAGTTTTATACGATAAGAAAGAGCCAACTCATGTGAATTGGCTCTTTTTTTATGTACCATGTTTTATTAATAATTGGACTGAATATGACCTAGTTTTATTCCCTTCGTGCCAGCTTCCAAAATGAGAGGAGTTCAACATAATGGACATAAACGTTGCTTATACATGTAAAGTAAGATGTCATAAAATGAATAAAGACTGCTAATTTTTGCGCACTTTGATTATGTAGAAATAGGGGGGATGACATGAAAGATAATACGCCTAAAAAAATTTTATTTATCCAATCAGGAATTCCTTTTTATTACCCAATGATCGAAGAAGCAATTTTGAATAGTTTACAAAAGGTAAACAGTAATACAATTATGGTGAACCCAGAACGAGCGGTAGAAACTGCATTAAAAATGAAACCGGATTTTATTTTGGTACTTAGTGGTTTAAACGAGGGATGTATTAGTGTCATGCCAGTCCTAAAGAGTGCAGGTTTTACTACTGGACTTTGGTTGACAGATGATCCGTATTATACGGATGTAACACAAAATCTTGTTCCGTATTATGATTACATATTTACGCAAGATTTAAATTGTATCAAGTTTTATAGGGGGTTAGGATGTAATAATGTGTTTCATCTCCCGTTAGCAGCAAATCAAGATGTGTTTAAGCCTTCTCAGAAAGAAGATACATATAAGTATGATCTTAGTTTTATAGGTACAGCATTTGAAAATAGAATTAACTTTGTTGATTCTATTTCAGAGTATTTAGTAGAAAAAAACATAAAAATTGTGGGATTTGGTTGGGAGAAGTTAAAGAATTATGAAAGGTTAAAGAATAAAATACAAATCTTGCCACTTGCAAAGTATGAAGATGCATTACAATTTTACGTATCAACTAAAATCAATATAAATTTACACCGTTCACCAAATGATCAGGAATTGAATTGTAATGCTGCAAACATCCAAGCATATTCAGTAAACAATAGGACGTTTGAAATTAATGCTGTAGGTTCTTTTCAATTAACTGATATACGCCCAGATGTAGCAAAGCATTACATACCAGGTGTTGAAATAGAAACCTTTTACAGTGCACCAGATTTTATACAAAAAGCAGAGTATTATTTGGAACATGTACAAGAAAGAAAACAAATTGCAAAAAATGGACTGGATAGAACTTTAAAAAATCACACATATGATAAACGCATATTACAACTATTAAACTATATTAATTTCATAGGCGTGAAGATGTAGTTTAACCATTAACTGAAATGATAAGCGTTTCGTGCTTTCAACGAGAGTTAACTCTCGGATTCTATAAAATCATTTACGAAAAAGGGATTTGGATAATTTTGCTGAATTTATTCATTTAGAAAAAACAATTTTGCAATCAAACTAATTTACATCTGATAATTAGAGGAGATTAAAATGAATCACTTTTTTGTAGAATTTGGTGAGTATGAAGCAAGTGTTTGTGAATGGGGAGATAAAAGTAATCCTCAAATCATTTGTTTTCATGGTTTAGGAAGTACAAAATTAAGTTTTATAGAAATAGCGGAACTTTTACAGGATAAATATCATATTGTATCGTTTGATCTACCTGGACATGGGAAAACACGAAGTTTTGGGAAGGATGAAGATTACGGTGCATCTCATTTAACAAATTGGGTAGTAGCATTACTTGAGCAAATAGGAAAAGAAACATTTCATATAGTAGCGCATTCATGGGGAGCAAGCGTTGCGCTTCACTATGCAACAGAATGTACAGACAAAGTGAATAAAATGGTTTTGTTAGATGGTGGTTATCATCATGGTAAAATGAATGCAAATTATTTTGCGGAGCTATATAAAGGTGCGAAAGAAGGAGAGTGCCCACCTCGGTCATTAGAAGAAGAAATCACCCATTATGAGAAAGATTTTGATGAATATATTTTTGACAGTAAAGAAGCGTTCATCCAATCAGAAAAAATGGTTTACACTAGATGGTCGCCATTAATAGAGCGTGCGGTTTATGATTTAATGAGAGAAGAAGATAATAAAGTGAAATGGCATGCTACTGGCGATACCGCTAGAAGTGTAATTAAGTTTCAATATACAGTGTATAAGACATTGAAATCTCATAAAATTAAAAGCGATATTTTACTATTGTATTGTGATCTTCCACATAATTATTTAGAAATAAGAGAATTGCAGATTGCGGAATTTAGGAAGCATATTGATATTACGACTAAGCTTTATACAGATACAGGGCACCTAATGCATTGGGATAGACCGGAAGAGATTGCCGAGGATGTTTTACATTGGTTCATATAAAGGAGGTCCGTTGTTCGAATTTGAGCAACGGATTTTCTTTTGAAAAATTTAATGTAGTTGTCATAATCAGTTCCTTGTGAATAGACATAATAAAAACTAGTTATAAGTTCAAAAGGAAAAAAGTGATGAAAATAAAGAATTAACAAAGCAAGCCAATGCATTGCAAGGTGAGATTCAACAAGAATTTTTAGCTACATTTAATAAGTTGAACATGAATGATATTACTGGCGATGTAAAAGAAGCCCGTAAATCTTTAGATGATCTTATGGCTTGGATACAACAATCTGACCTATTAAAATCTCAAAAGGATTTTCTTGATACGTTACCTGAAAAAGAAACAAGTATCTCTAAACTAGAGGAAAGTAAAAAATAAAGAAAAGAGGTTGCCTAAAAGTAACTACTCAGCGACTTTTGGGACAACCTCTTCTTTTTGTTGTAGATTTTCAAGAAAATTTAGAATAAAATAAAAAAATATAATCACCTACCTATTATTCACTAATGAAAAGAGGCTAGCGAAATGCAACTGAAGTATGGGAAGCACATTAATATATTATCTATTGTTCTAACTTTGTTCTCTTTTTCTGTAATTGTAAGTTTCTCTACCTGGTTGAGTGGATATTCAATTCCCAACCTTTCTACAATGCTTAAGGTAACAATGTTGAGTGCATTTATTCTTGGCATTATAGGGTTTAGACAAGAGAAAAGCGCACTAGCGATTATAATTATGGGAATATGTGCCTTTGCTCTAGTCGTTCTATATACTTATGCGGTTATAAGTTTTCTTGAGCATTAAACACCATAAAAAAGAAACGAACATTTTTGTTCGTTTCTTTTTTTGGGATGATTATTATAAACTAGCCTCTTCTAATGATTGAGTGCTGAATCCAAGAATAAATTTTTGAATGTTATTTTCATGATCTTTTACAATGATATATGGAACGCCCTGTACGTTAAAGGGTTCAAACTCTTCTTTTTCTTCTGGGGTATTAGGGGTACCACCCCATATTAGAAAAAATGATATTTTGATGCAAAGTTATGGTGCAGGCAAGAGCATTAAAGTTCTATCGCCAATTCTTTTTTTGATATAATAGATGTGAAGCAGAAAATAGATAGAAAGATACTGCTAGTCATTTATACTTAAAAGGTAGGGAGATTGAACAGCGTTATGGGGAATGAAAAAGAAATTAGTTCCGCTAAATTAATATGGAAGATGACGCGCCCGCATACATTAACGGCGACGTTTTCTCCTGTAATTTTAGGAACAGTAGCATCACTGTATGTTACAGACATTCATTGGCTTTTATTTATTGCGATGATGGTTGCATGTTTAGCATTGCAAATAGCAACGAACTTATTTAATGAGTACTATGATTTCAAACGTGGATTAGATACCGCTGATTCTGTTGGCATCGGTGGTGGAATTGTCCGTCATGGATTGAAACCAAAAAATGTGTTAACAGTTGCGCTTTTATTGTATGTAGTAGCAGCACTTATTGGAGTTTATATTTGTATGAATAGCAGCTGGTGGTTAGTCGTTATTGGTTTAATTGGGATGGCGGTTGGCTACTTATATACAGGTGGTCCATTACCAATTGCGTACACTCCGTTTGGAGAATTAGTTTCTGGATTGTTAATGGGGACATGTTTTGTACTCATTGCTTTCTTTATTCAAACGAATACGATAACGATTGAAAGTGTATTGATTTCCATTCCAATTGGAATTTTAGTCGGTGCAATTAACATGTCTAATAACATCCGAGATATCGAAGAAGATATTAAAGGTGGAAGAAAGACATTAGTAATCCTCCTCGGGAGAGAAAAAGCAATAGTAACACTAGCTGTAGCCTTTTTCATTGCTTATTTATGGATCGCGGTGATTGTATTGATGGGTTATATAAGCCCTTGGGCATTAGTTATGTTCCTAGGTTTGAGAAAGCCAATCTCTGCTATTCAAAGCTTCCAAAAAGGAGCAAAAGATCCCGGGTATATGCGCATCGCAATGAAATCAACAGCGATGACAAATACGATTTTCGGCTTCTTATTATCAGCAGGATTATTAATTAGCTACTTGTTTTAAATGAAAACTATTGTTAAATAACTTAACCCCAATTTCTCAATTTTAATATGGAGAGATTGGGGTTTTATTTTGAGTTTTTTAACGTTATAAACTATTCTCATTTGAAATGCATATACCAATAAATTGCAATTTCATCACTTGTCATATCCAAACCTTTATAAACAAGAAAATCAAATCCGCCTATTACAAATCCACATTTTTCATAGAACTTACATGCTGCGACATTATTATTTTGCGTTTCAAGCATGATACCGGGCATGTTGCCTTCTTTTGCCCATTGCTTTGCTTGATCAACTAATCTTTTACCAACCCCGAGTGTACGATGTTTTTTATCCACCGTTATATCTTCTATGTAAGCATAGTGATTCCAATTCTTTTTCAATACTATTAATCCGATGATTTGGTTATGTAACAGTGCTATGTAAATTACTTGATTGGGCTTATTTATATATTCATTGTACGCCAGTTCTTCATTATCATTTTGTAAATAACTTTTTTCATAACTCGGAACGTCTTCTACTGTATATTCTATGCGTCTACTTACTTTTGAAAGAGAAAGAATTAACCGAGCATTCACTATAAAACTGTCATCAATCTCTGGGTGATTGTCTAAATCATTTGTTTCTAACTTTCTAATTAAAAGGCTCATCGTGATACCTCCAAATCATATTATTTTTTCTGGCTCTTTATGTGATTCAAATTTATTCCAATTACAAAATTATAATGGAATTTCAATAGTAAGGCTATCTCTGCATTTTATCTTTATACCGTCATGCTATTATCTAGATATAACTATGTTGTATGTAGTAGTGACGGAAATAGTGAAAGATTTCTAATTGGTTAACATATAAAATGAACTATTTCTTCCTAACCATAAAATGAATCGTGGAGAAGATAAAGGATGCAAAAAACAATATTAATTGTAGAAGATGAAGATATTTTACGTGAGATTATGAAGGATTACTTATTAAACGAAGGGTATAACGTCTTAGAGGCGATTGATGGGAAAGAAGCATTATCTATATTTGAAGAGCATGAGGTACATTTAATTATTCTAGACATTATGTTACCAGAATTAGATGGTTGGGCGGTCTGTCGGCGAATTCGGAAGAAATCTAATGTACCTATTATTATGTTAAAGGCTCGGATAGATGAGGATGATACTCAACTCGGATTTGAACTAGGAGCAGATGATCGCACTATTAATAGTCATATTCGTAATTTTTGTCATAAATTAGGACAAAAAGCAGCTTGTATTGTAACTGTTGTGCGTGCTGGTAATAAATTTGAGGGACAAGTATGAAAAAAGGAATTGTATTAAAGTTATTTATTTTAACAACAGCATTATGCACACTTATTTTAGTAACTATTTTTATTGGACAAACTATATTTTTTAAGCAATACTACGCAAATCGAAAAGTTAATGATATTAAAACAAATATTCAATCCTTTGAAAAAGCATATGTAAAAGCTGGAGATGATGCGAAAGCAATTCAAGAATTGGAACAAAATTTCTATCAAGAGAATGCGACATGGATTACAACGTTAGATCGTGTAGGTAATATAAAATATGCAAATGATTTTTCTATAGAAATTCAATTAGACCCTAACGAAAATAAGAGATTTTCTGAACGTTCCATTCACATACCGTTGTATAGTTTTATCAATTTAGAAGATATACAAAGGATGAAATATAGTTTAGAACAAGGGAGTCATATTATTATCGATGGAGTACAGAAGGGGGATATAGTAGTCCCTGCGATGTTAACAATAAAAGAGAAGAATGTCGGGCTAGAGAACAAGCAACTGTCAGAAAGATTGTATGGGCCAAAAGCTGTATCTTCAAAAGAAAGTTCACAATTATATTTAGCAGGAATCATTCAAAACGTGCAATTACCGGAGGGGACTGTAGGAACGAATTTTATATATGGAAATCGTGTGCTTATAGATAGAATAAAACAATTTCAGGTTGATTTATTATTGGATCAAAAATTTAATGATGTTACTTCTATAGAAATAATGGATTACGAAGAAAATGATATTAAATATAAACTATTAATCAAGCCGACAAAAGACGCAGAGGGTAAGATAAACTATATATTTGCTATGACATCATTGCAACCAGTTGATGAAGCAGTGCAAATGATAAAGGATTATTACGTATATTTAATTATCTTTGTACTGATTTTAATTGTTTTAATATCGTTCTATTACTCAAAAAAAATCGCCAAGCCATTATTACAAATAAATGATACTACAAAAAAAATTGCGGGTTTAGATTTCTCAGAGACGATATCTATTACTACAAGGGATGAGATAGGTGATTTATCACAAAATATTAACACACTTTCTAAAGCTTTGCATTCGTATATTCATCAATTACAGCAAGATATAGAGAAAGAAAAGCAATTAGAAAATACACGTAAAGAATTTATCGCGGGTGTTTCACATGAGTTAAAAACACCTTTAAGTATTATGAAGAGCTGTATTTCAATTTTGGAGGATGGTGTTGCTAGTAATAAAAAGGAGTATTACTTTAAAGCAATGTCAAAAGAAGTAGATAAAATGGATATGCTCATCATTGATATGCTGGAGTTAGCAAAATTCGAATCTGGTACGTATAAAATGGAAATGGATGTTTTCTATATTGATGAGATGATTGATTATATATGTGAACAATTAAGCCCGGATATAACAGCTAAGCAATTACATGTTTATAAAGAACTTTCTAAAATTGAAGTTGTTGCAAACCAACATCGCATAGAACAAGTTATAACTAACTTTATTACGAATGCAATTCGTTACACACCAGAACAGGAGACTATCATTATTTCTACAATAGAAGAGAATGAACGTGTAAAAGTATGTGTAGAAAATAAAGGAGCACATATTGAACTAGAACATTTAGAAAAAATATGGGATCGTTTTTATCGAGGAGATACGTCACGTCAACGTTCAAAAGGTGGAACAGGATTAGGCCTTGCTATTTCAAAGAATATTTTAGAGCTACATGGTGCGGGATATGGTGTTTTGAATACAGAAGATGGCGTATTATTTTTCTTCTATTTGAATAAAAACGTGTAGAATTTCCGTTCTACACGTTTTTATCATTTTTAAACAAAATCGACATTATCTGCATTTTATCTTTATTAGCATTCATTACTATTTTCATTAGAAACGGAATGAAAAGCTGATAAGGAGATTATTAAAATGAAAAAAAGAGTGATATTGCTTTTGCTTATTATAATAATAATGGGTACAGGCGTTAGTTTCATACATGCTAAAGGGTACAAAAATATATCAAAAGAGAATCTACGATTAAAAGGAAAAACAATTGTAATTGATCCGGGACACGGTGGAGGAGATAGAGGGACGAAAGGAAAGAAATTTGGAACGATTGAAAAAGAACTTAATTTAAAAGTAGCACAAAATATAAAGAAAGAATTAGAAGAAAGAACGGATGCAAAAGTTATATTAACACGTGAAAAAGATACGAGTTTACTTCCAGAAACAAAACAAAGGGAAGAATTGCAAGCTCGTGTCAAAGTAGCGAAAGAATATGCGGCGGATCTTTATATTAGCATTCATCATGATGCTTTTGAGGATACAAATGTAAAAGGAATAACAACTCATTATGGATCTAATAAAAGGAAAGATAAAAAATTAGCTAAGATCGTACAAGAAGCCATTTTTGATCAAAATATAGACAGCCGAGATAGAGGCGTTCATGGCAGTGATTTTCTTGTCTTACGAGAAAATCCTTCTCCATCTATCTTAATTGAATTAGGATTTACATCTAATGCGAGTGATGAAAAAAGAATGAATTCAGAAGAATTCCAAGCGCAATCGCAAAAAGGTATTGTGGACGGCATTATTAATTATTTTATTATGTAATAAAATAGGCAAATAGAAAATTACTATTCTTTCTAAATCTTAATTAGGAAGAGTAGTATTTTTTATTTTGGGTGTATATCCATTTTTCAAATTAGAAACAAATATTTTTCTAAAGAGTGAATGCAATACGCTATTCTTTAACTGATTTCGACATTATCTGCATTTTATCTTTATCCGTCTCTATTAATCTATTTATTGTAAATACCGGTTGAAACGAATGATTCAGTCGAGTAAAGGCTCAACCTTTTAAATAATGAATATGAAAATTAATAGGGAAAGGATCGAAAAATAATGAAAGAATCACAAAGTAAGAAAAAAACAAGTCGATTAACTAAGGTAATAATATCTCTAGGAGTTGTTTTAGCAACGACCTTTTTCACATTCTTTTTAATAGGGGAATGGAACTCTATCTCAGCGAAGGGAGTAGCTAAGGAAAATATGAAACAAGTTAATACGCAACAACAAGAAAAGAAAAAGGAAACACCACCGACAAAACAAAAAAGACCTGATGGAAAACCGGTAGGAAAAGTTGTTTATTTAACATTTGATGATGGTCCTAGCGAATTAACTGGGAAATTTTTAGATGTACTAAAAGAACAAAATGTTGCCTCTACATTTTTTATGCAAGGTAGCAATTTACAAAATACAGGTTTTCAGGAAAATGTAAAAAGAGCGGTAAAAGAAGGACATTATATTGGTGCTCATAGTATGACACATAACAGTGATAAGCTATACAAAAAAGGACAATTTGTACCGGAGATGAAAGAAACGTTAGCTCTTATCCATAATATTACGGGTACAACTCCTAAACTAGTTCGTCCGCCATATGGATCTGCACCAGGATTAAAGGGTGAGGAAATTCGTAATCAAATTGTAGAAGCAGCAATAAAAGTTTGGGATTGGACAATAGACTCAAATGATTGGAAATTAAAAGATAATCCAACTCAGATTATCGAAAATGTAAAGAAACAAACAACAGAAGAAGTAGAAGTTGTTTTAATGCATGAAAAGGCGCAAACATTACAAGCTCTTCCTGAAATTATTAAATTTTATAAAGAGCAAGGGTATGAATTTGGGGTATATAATGATGAAGATCATTTTCGTTTAAACTTCCAGAAAGATCAACGTCTATAGTATAAACATAGTTATCTTAAAAGGTGTTTTCTATTACTAAATCAATAACTAAAAATAGAGCCGATTTCCTATAAGATAAAGAAATCGGCTCTATTTTTAGTAGTTGCTATTATTTTTTATGTATGCCCAGATGTTTAATGGATAAATTTACTTAATAGCATCATGGACAAAAACGGAAAAAGATTTTAGAGATAAAATATCTTATCGCTGATGCTGAAACAAAGACCACCCTTTGGACTGGAGAAGATAAAGGAATGAAAAAAATAAGCTGATTGAATCAACTTATTTTTAATTTACTATCTTCAATTGTCCTATTATTTCTTCCGGAATATCCCCTTCAGAAATAATATCGTAAGAATATTGGGAAATATAAGTGTGTAAATTAATTATGAATATATTTTATTCACTGAAAATAATCCCTTGATAAATAAACAGAATTATTGTAAAGTAGTGATAATTAAAATGTATATTGTTTGAAAGCGATGAAAGGAAATAGTAACAAGTATTTTTTCTTTTAGAGAGTCGGTGGGTGGTGTAAACCGATAGAAGGAACTTGTGAATCCGTCCTTGAGCGAAATGTGGAACACTTCAATGTGAAGTTAATAATCGTTTCCGGATAAAAGCCGTTAATAATTTAAGTGGAGAGCATATATTTTTGTGCTTTCAACTAGGGTGGCAACGCGGGTTAACTCTCGTCCCTTTTATAGGGACGGGAGTTTTTTGTGTTTTTGTAGTACACAACCTAATTTTAAAAAGATTAGTTACTTAATTAGAGGAGAGATAAGCCATGTTAGATGTAAAAGTATTACGTACAAATGTAGAAGGGGTAAAGAAAAAATTAATTACTCGTGGTGGAGAGTTTCTTGAATTAAATAAATTTGAAGAATTAGATCTAAAGCGTCGTGAATTGTTAATAGGAGCAGAAGAGTTAAAAAGTAAACGTAATGAAATATCTGAACGTATTGCGAATTTAAAGCGTGAAAAACAAGATGCCGATGAACTTATTAGTGAAATGCGTGAAGTGGGAGACAATATTAAATCGTTAGATGATGAATTGCGTTATGTAGAAGAAGAGGTAAATACAATATTGTTAGCATTACCAAATCTACCTCATGAAACAGTGCCTGTTGGGGAATCAGAAGATGATAATGTTGAAATACGTAAGTGGGGAGAAATAAGTGAATTTTCATTTGAAGCAAAACCACATTGGGAAGTTGCTGAAAAATTAGGATTACTAGATTTTGAGCGTGCAGCAAAAGTAACGGGAAGCCGCTTCGTCTATTACAATGGATTGGGAGCACGTTTAGAGCGAGCGGTAGCCAACTTTATGTTAGATTTACATGTTGAAGAACACGGATATACAGAAGTGATTCCGCCATTTATCGTAAATAGCGATAGTTTATTAGGAACAGGACAGTTCCCAAAATTTAAAGAAGATGTATTCACCTTAAAAGACACAAATTATTCTTTAATTCCAACGGCGGAAGTACCATTAGCAAACTATTATCGTGATGAAATTTTAAAAGGTGAAGAGTTACCTATTAATTTTACGGCGAATACTCCATGTTTCCGTTCTGAAGCCGGTAGTGCAGGACGCGATACGAGAGGGTTAATTCGTCAGCACCAATTTAGTAAAGTTGAAATGGTTAAATATACAAAACCTGAAGATTCATACGATGAGTTAGAAAAATTAACAACAAATGCCGAAAAGGTTCTGCAATTGTTACAGTTACCTTATCGTGTAATCGTATTATGTACTGCTGATATGGCATTTCCAGCTGCAAAAACTTATGACATTGAAGTTTGGTTACCAAGCTATGGCGTATATCGTGAAATTTCTTCTTGCTCAAATTGTGAAGATTTCCAAGCGCGTCGTACAAATGGAGCTAAACCAGAATTGGTGCACACACTAAATGGCTCTGGATTGGCTATTGGACGTACAGTAGCAGCTATTTTAGAAAACTACCAACAAGAAGATGGCTCTGTTATAGTTCCAGAAGTATTGCGTCCATACATGAGAGGAATAGAAATTATTAAATGAGAAAGACATTGATTTGAGATGAAGTTTAATAGCTTATAAAAGTTTTGGGGAATAAAGAATTATTTAAGATGATGAAGCCGGGAAGAGATTTTTTTAGAAGGTCACATATCAAGATTAAATAATTTTACTGTGTAAATACTTTTTCATAATAAATATAAAAGGTTAAGGAGATATTGTTAATGTGCAATCGATATAGATTAATAGAGGAATTTAATAATGTAGAATTTGATAAAAGTTTAAAATGGTTTTCTCCACCTAAAGATTGGGAGATTAATAGGAATAAATCGAAGTTAATAATCAAACCTGATAAAGAGACAGATTTCTGGCAAAAAACACACTATGAATTTCAATTTGATAATGGTCATTTTTTATACTATGAACTAAATAGAGATTTTAGATTGATCACGAAAGTAAACTCTAAACCAGCAAACAGATATGATCAAGCAGGTATAATGGTTCGATTTTCAAAAGATACGTGGTTGAAGACATCTGTTGAGTATATACCGGATGACAATAGTAAATTAGGTGTTGTTGTAACAAAAAATGGATACTCTGATTGGTCTAGTCAGGAATTTTTGGAAGATTTGAATTCCCTTTACTATCGAATAACAAGAAAGGGTAATAATTACTATGTTGATTATTCAATAGACGGCGTTTCATGGAAACAAATAAGAATGACTCACCTTTTTGAGGAAAAAGATTATATGAAAGTTGGTATTTATACTTGCAGTCCACAAGGAGAGGGATATGAAGCTGAGTTTGAATTTATTAGGATTGAGAATGTAGATGATAATACAAAGGTATATTAAAGGTATAAAGCCATCATAATTTTTATAGATGTATTGAATAAAAAGTTAATTCAATCGGGAATTGAAAAGTAATTAAATTTCTGTATAAAATACAATGAGTATACAAAAACGAAGAAGGTATTTTGAACAAAACAATTACAAATATTTGGTTTAACTGTTATGATCACGGGTGTTATTTTAATCCGGATAGTTTAAAATATTCATTAATATGTTTTTTAGGAAACAATGAATTCTTCCATAAAAGAAACCCATCCATTTTGTTTAATCTTTTTTCAAAATGGATGGGTTTTTTATCGTTTTTATTGTATTTGCAATAAAAACGATTTATATTAAATGTAACGTTAAATATTGCATTTGCAACAAAAATACGTAATAAGGAGCTACTTATGAAGGGAATTCTTCGCGAAATTGGAATGATAGCAAGGGCTTTAAATTCTATAAGTAATATAGAATTTAAAGAATATGAGCTGACAAAAGGGCAGTATTTGTACCTTGTACGAATATGTGAAAACCCAGGTGTCATTCAAGAAAAGCTATCTGAGATGATAAAAGTGGATCGAACAACAGCATCTCGTGCTATAAAAAAACTTGAAATGAATGGTTTTATTGAAAAGAAAGAAGATGAACATAACAAAAAAATAAAAAAACTCTTTCCAACTGAGAAAGGGGAAAATGTGTATCCCTTTATAAAAAGAGAAAATGATTATTCCAATGCCGTTGCATTGGAGGGATTTTCCGAAAAAGAAGTAGAAACTATTTTCAAGTTTCTTCAAAGAGTAAGAGGAAATGTAGAAAAAGACTGGGATTTTGTAAAAAAGGGGAACAAGAGAATTTATTGATTATATAAAGGAGTGACATATGTAGATGACTATAAAAAAGTGTACTCTTGAAGATTTACATAAGCTTCAAGAAATTAGTTATGAAACATTCGATGAGACATTTAAGCATCAAAATTCACCCGAAAATATGAATGCCTATTTAGAAAAGGCATTAAACTTAAAACAATTAGAAAAAGAATTAGCCAATCTTTCTTCGCAATTCTATTTTATGTATTTTAATAATGAAGTCGCTGGATATGTAAAGGTAAATACGAATGACGCTCAGTCTGAAGAAATGGGTGATGAATCACTTGAAATCGAGAGGATCTATATAAAAAGCACGTTTCAAAAACATGGGCTTGGTAAACATCTATTAAATAGAGCGATTGAAATTGCAATTGAACATAATAAAAAGAAAATCTGGCTAGGCGTTTGGGAAAAGAATGAAAATGCTATTGCTTTTTATAAGAAAATGGGGTTTGTCCAAGTTGGAGCCCACTCTTTTTATATGGGTGATGAAGAACAAATAGACTTTATAATGACTAAAACACTTAAATAACTTTGTTAAAAGGGGGTATATTCCAAAAAAATTTAAGATCAGAGATTTTGATGAGATTTTTTTAAAAAACTCTTTTGGTACGATTGTCATAACAGAACAAGGGAAACCAATTGCCATTCATTTGCCTTTGGGGTTAAATAAAAAAGGTGATGATTACTATATTATTGGGCATATGGCCTATGGAAATAATCGGTTGGAAATATTCGGGGATCATGGAGATGTGCTTGGTGTGTTTCAAGGACCACACGCTTATATTTCCTCTTTTCGGTATAGAAAGGAAGAAGTTCCAACATGGAATTATCAGGCCATTCATGTATAGGGTACAGCAAGCATTTTAGAGATAGATGAATTAATAGAAGAACTAGCAATGATGCTAAAAAAGTATGAAGAAAATCGTGAAAATATAGTTTTATGGGATGAACTTTCTCCTTAGTTATTAGAACGAGAAGTAAAAGGAATTGTTGGATTTAAAATTAAAGTGCAAGAAGTTCAAGCTGCATATAATTTAAGCCAGAATCGTAAGGAGAAAGATTATTCTAATATCGTTGATAAATTGCAAGCGAAAAAAATCCTGATTCTCAGTAAATGGCAAAGGTGATGAAAAAGAGGGTTAAAATTATAAATCAGTGCTATAGGATACTTTATGATTTTTTTAGATATAGTTACTTTAATTGAATGAGAAATATAAAAAGTAGATTTCCTGTACGTTAAGTGAAGTGGCATTTCATTCACATAATCCGTATTATCTGAAGTTAATAAAGTCTATTACACTCTCTTCTTTAAGAACGTTTCCATAATATCCTTCTTGAATCTTTCATAATCAAACTGAAAAGCTACATTATGCGTTTTATAGCCTGGATTAGTAACAAAACGAAAGTCTGCAATACTTTGACCAAATCCTTCTCCTTGATCAGGAATTACTTTAATGGGTACTCTTGAAAGACCAACAGCCTCTTGATTCAGCAAATACCACACTGTTACAAAATCATGCATAGGGCTTCCACTTATACCAGGATTAGACTTGGAATAGAAATTATAATAATAGTCTAACATAGGTTTGAGGATGAGCCCTGCAAGATCCTGTGTATTTCGATGAAATGCATCGATTTGTTGGACCATTTCGGGTGTAACAATCGCATGTTGAGTCACATTTAAAGGGATAATTGTCAAATTCTGTGCATGCTGCAGAATTAAGTTTGCTGCATAAGGGTCGGCGTAAAAGTTAGCTTCAGCTACAGCAGTTACGTTACCTGGATAGAAAAAAGCTCCCCCCATGCAAATGCATTCTCTTACGTTTCGCATTATTTCTAAATTCAATACAAAAGTCGTAGCTAGCGAAGAAAGTCTTCCTAAATTGATAATTGTAAGATCTTCCAAATTTGATTCTATAACTTGATAGATATCATTTAAAGGATAAACTGGATATGAAATTTCAGGTGGAATAATAGGCCCTAATCCAACTTTTCCATGTACCTCAGGGAAATACTGAATCAAGATACCTGTCAATGGTACAGAAGCACCAAGGAATACAGGTATCTCTTCTCTTCCCGCAATGTATTTCAAATAGTTAATATTTCTTATTACATTTTCTCTTGATACATTTCCATAATCGGCTACAATTCCTACAAGTTGAATATCTTTACGAAAAAAGGTGTACAGTATAGCAAACGCATCGTCAATCCCCAAATCTGTAAACAGGAGAACCTTTTTTTGCATAACTTTTCCTCCAAAATTTATATAATCCTACTTTCACTAATGATGAAGTAATCAGGCTAAGCCTGTCTATATATATTTTATGTATTCTGAAAGAGTACATTCTATTCACTTGAAATAGTCTTGCTCATCTAAATTTGATATTATGTTCAAACATAAGCTTCCGTTCTTAAGTTGATAGTCATCTGGTACTATCCCAATATACGTAGCGAAATAGGACTTAAATGCTAGATAGTTATTTATTTAGCTCCATTTGTATTAATCGTCATTATTCTTGCACTGAAATATTTAATGAACGTTGCAGATACGACAAAAGCAAGATTGGATATTTGTAAGTGTCATTTTATCAACGATTGATTTTGGTTGTATTTTATTTGAATTTAGTAGTGCAGGAAGTAAGGGATGGGATCATCCGATTGTTATTACAACAATTATTACCGGGGTACTTGTTACACTTTATTTTGCTTACGCCAAATAAAGTGTAACGATCCACTATTAAATTTATCCGTATTTAAGTATAAAATTTTTACTCTTACATCAATGATAAACGTACTCATCACGATGATTATGTATGCTGATTTAATTCTTTTACCGATATACTTACAAAACGGAAGAGGCTTTACCGCATTTGAATCAGGTTTACTTCTATTATCTGGAGCTGTTATTAATGCATTCTTATCACCTATTACAGGTAAAATGTATGATAAATACGGAGCAAAACCACTCTTTATTACAGGGTTAATATATTATTTCGATGTGGGGTGTAATTGATTTAGCTGAATCCACAACGTATATGTATGTAATGGTGCGCACTATTATTTTACGAATTGGGTTAAGCTTTAT
Source organism: Bacillus sp. FSL M8-0063 (assembly GCF_038005545.1). NCBI lineage: Bacteria > Bacillati > Bacillota > Bacilli > Caryophanales > Bacillaceae > Bacillus > Bacillus sp. FSL M8-0063. Next base: position 2,671,004 of record NZ_JBBOTJ010000001.1, on the reverse strand, counting down.
TTCGATGCCATTAAATACAGCAGGACTAAATGCTTTACCTAGAGAATTAGGTTCACATGGTTCAGCGGTAAATAATACGATTCGTCAATTAGCCGGTGCTATTGGAACAGCAGTTGTTATTACTATATATACGACTCAAGCAACTTCACATGCTGCAGAGTTATCTTTGGAAAAAGGAAACATTACAGCTATTCAACTAGCGAAGTTATCTTCTATTTTCGGCTCAAGTGATGCGTATCTATTTATGTTATTCTTATCTTTCGTAGCATTAATCTTTGCATGTTTTATGCCTAAAAAAGTGGCAACTCAAAAATTTGAAAGTGAAGCACATAATTAGAATAGTTTATAGAGTTGTTTAGAAAGTATATGATGAGAGAAAAAGCAAGTGATCTAATATGGAGGTCATTTGCTTTTTCTTTTTATTTGTTTAGGAATTTAACTTTATCTTGTAGAGATATCAAAGGAGAAATGAAAAATTACACCTACAACAATTAAAAGATTGATTATGCATGTAGAGCTCTTATTATTTGTCCTAATCTCATTTTAGAATAAATAACTTATAGAAAAAATTGAATAATTTTCATGTGGAGGGAGATTTTAAGAAGGATGTCGAGGGTATATTTTCCTGTTGTTTTTTAGATAAATGATTACTTAGCCAGAAACTACTTAGTGGAACGGTTTGTAAAGATTTTCTGTCAAGAAATCACTAACACTTAGCTCCAAGTATAAAACATAAACCATTCGATAAATGGGGTAGTGTGATGAAAAAACTTAGTAGAAAACATTTGAGAAAAGATATTCAGGAACTTGAGAATGCAAGTATGCAGATACACTCTAATCAAGATCGTGAGCTTGATCAGAGTGTATCTGCGAATGAAGAAGTTTTGAAACAAGTTTTTGAGAATTGTTCCGATATTGTTTTTCGTCCAATATTTATAAATAGCCAAATTAAAATTCTTTTTATTTATATAGATGGATTGGTAAACACCGGTATTGTGGAACAAGTTGTTTTGAAACCAATGATGTTCGAGGGGATGCCTAGTGGACTAAAGGTTATGGATTCAGTAGGAGAAATTATACAAAATCAGCTTATTGCAGTTTCTCAAGTAAAGACGATTTCTAAAGTTCGTGAGGTTATAGAAGCAGTATTGAAAGCGAATATCGTCATTTTGACAGAAGGAGAGAGTCAAGCTCTGGTCGCTGACTTAAAAGGGTTTGAAAAACGGAGTATTGAAGAGCCAGCTGCCGAGATTTCTGTTCGTGGCCCTCGGGACGGGTTTACGGAAACTTTAAGGGTCAATACGAGCCTTATTCGCCGAAGAATTCGGAGCCAAAAACTAAAAATGGAACCTTATTCGATTGGGGAATTGTCACAGACAGATGTGGTGATTACCTATATTGAAGGAATTGCTCCCGATTCGGTTTTAGATGAAGTTCGCCAAAGGGTACAGCGAATTCAAATTGATGGGGTGTTAGAGTCAGCTTTTATTGAAGAGTTTATTGAGGACCAACCTTTTTCTCCTTTTCCACAAATTCAAAATACTGAGCGACCAGATGCGGTGTGTGCAAGTTTATTAGAAGGGAAAGTGGCAATTTTAGTGGATAACACACCTTTCGTTTTAATCGTTCCTATGACATTTTGGACTGGTCTCCAGGCAGCAGAGGATTATTATGAACGATCCATCTACACAACTTTTGTTAGATGGATACGTTTAATATTAATCAATATTTCATTATTTCTCCCTTCTCTCTATGTCGCTATTACAACCTTTCATCCGAAACTAATCCCAACAAATTTGCTTATTAGTATTGCAGCTGCAAGAGAAGGTATTCCTTTCCCAGCTGTTATAGAAGCGCTGATGATGGAATTTTTATTTGAAGGTTTGAGGGAAGCGGGCGTTCGGTTACCAAAACCCGTTGGATCAGCAGTTAGCATTGTAGGGGCACTTGTTATCGGACAAGCTGCGGTGCAAGCAGGTATTATTTCAGCACCATTGGTTATTGTTGTGGCGACAACCGGAATTGCTTCGTTTGCGTTCCCGCGCTATAACTTAGGAACAGCTTACCGGATGCTGCGCTTTCCGATGCTACTATTGGCAGGGATGCTTGGGCTGTATGGTATTGCTATAAGTACCCTTGCGATTTTAATTCATTTAACAAACATACGTTCATTCGGCGTTCCGTATTTAAGTCCGGTTGCGCCTCAGACTCCGCGTGATTTAAAGGATGTTTTGCTTCGAACACCTCGTTGGAACATGACACATCGTCCTATAATGGTATCTGGTAAGGAGAAAGTCCGTTTTCCAGATGGACAACAACCAGGTGCAAAAGGGGGAGGGGAAACAGAATGAGCCTACACAAGGCACTTTGTATGATACTAGTAGTTTCTTTATGTTTCTTGACGGGATGCTGGGATCGTACAGAGTTAAATGATCTGGCAATAGAATTAGGATGGGGACTTGATCAAGCGAAGAATAATAAGGTTGAAATTAGCGCCCAGTTTATTATCCCTTCAAAAATGGGAATGGGACAGAGCGGAAGAAGTAATGCAGGAAAATCAGTTTTTCTTGAATCAGGAACTGGAAAGGATACACATGAAGCTGTACAAATGATGCAAACAAAAATGTCGAGGGAAATCTTTCGAGGGCATCAGCGTGTAATATTAATTGGAGAAAAATTAGCTAAAAATGGTCTCGCTCCAGTTTTGGATGCATATAGTCGCGATCCTGATATTCGGTTACGAGCAGATGCGTTAGTAGTAAAGGGAAATACTGCAAAAGAGTTCCTGAAAGCATCTATCCCTTTAGAGGCTATCCCGGCACTTGGGGCACTTAAAGAGCATATGCAAATAGAGGCATTGGGAGATACATCGTTATTAAATTTTCTTATTGCTGGTACGAGTGATGGAATCACCCCAATCTTGCCAGTTATTAAACTAAATATGTCTCATAAAAAAGGTGAAAACGAGGTCAAAGGGTTTCAAATTGTAGGAGGTGCTATATTTAACAACGATCTTAAGTTGGTAGGATACTTAAATATGCAGGAATGGTTAGCTACTCTTTGGATAGTGAATCGTTTAAGTAAACAGACGATTACAGCAACTGCCTCTAAAGGGAATGGTAGTACGAGTTTATATATGACAAAAATCAAAAGAAAAATTATACCGACTATAAAAGGGGCCACAATTAAGTGTGACGTTGTTTTTTTAGGTGAAGGAACGATTCAGGAGAACAATACGAATTTAGATCTTTCGCAGCCAAAAAATCTTACTTTTTTAGAACGTGTAATGGAAAAACAATCTGAAAAACAAGCTCTCCAAACTATTAAAAAGGTTCAAAAACAATACGGAACCGATATCTTTGGATTTGGAGAAGCTATTCATCAAAAATATCCATCCGAATGGAAAGAGCTAAAAAAGAATTGGAGTAAGCAGTTTCGAAAAGTGCAGGTTTCTGTTCATGCAAAGCTTACTATTCGGCGAGTAGGACTGACTGGACAGCCGTTGCAGTTAAAGAAAAATGAAATAAAAAAATAAGGAGGAATATAGCGTGTGAGAAATTCGATGAAAATCTCTGGCAGACAAATCTTTTGGATGATGTTCACATTTGAAGTGGGCCAATCACTCCTTCTAGTTATTCCAGCGACGATTCGCACTGCCAAACAAGATGCTTGGATCTCGCTCTTTATTGCAGGGTGTGTAGGGATTGCTCTTACTTTTTTGGCAACTACACTTGGCTCGCTTTATCCGAAGCAAACCCTAATTGAATTTAGTCAAACCATTCTTGGCAAATGGCTAGGAAAACTACTGATGATTCCTTACTTCTTTGGATGGTACATGATAATTTGGATAACGGTCCGTGAATTTGGTGAGTTCATTAGTATCGCTTTGTTTCATAATACACCTTTGTGGATTATTGTCTTTACTGCTATGTTATTGCTCATTTTTATCATTTATCAAGGTGGGGTGGAAGGTATTGGGCGCTTAAGTGAAATCATTGGGCCAATGGTACTTTTAATGATAACGTTTGTAATCATTTTGAATGTTGGCAATATGAATTTGGATTATATGCTTCCTATTTATCATGATTCTGGATGGTTTCCCATCCTTAAAGGTTCCTATACTCCTGTAGCCGCGTTTTTTGGAGAGGCTGTCATGATGACAATGTTTGTTTTCTTTATGGACAAACCCGAACAAGCGCCATCACGGGCGATGTGGGGAGTAGGACTGGCTGTTTTTATGGTAACGATTGGAACATTAGCGGTCATTTTAACATTCGGTCCGAATTTGCCTTCAAGTTTTTTGTATCCGGTTTACGATTTGAGTCGGTACATATCCGTCATGGAATTCATTCAAAATGTAGATATTCTGATTGTTATTATTTGGTTTTTTAGTATTTTTGTTAAACTGGCGTTATACATGTTTCTCGCTTGTTATGGAACAGCACAAATGTTTCATTTGAAGGATTGGCGAAAAGTAGCTTTGGTTCTTGCTCCTATTTCGTTCATCATAGCTGTGTCGGTTAAAAATATCCAGACATTTACTCATTATTACTACATATTTTTCGTAATTCCTATTGCATTTCCTATCTATGAACTAGGAATTCCCTTACTGTTATTGGTGGTTGGCAAAATTCGAAGGAAATATGCATAAATCCAATCGGTAATATGTTCGAATGAAGATATGCTTCGTTTTTTGACTAAAATAAAAGGAGAAATAGTCTGCTCACAAGCGTAGGCTATTTCGTTATTTATGCATTGAAAGAACATGCGAACCATATAGAATTTCTAAGACTTTCTATTGAAAAAAGGGAGTGTTTATGAAAAATCCAGTTTCATAGTATGTTTTATGTTTGGAGTAATTTAATCACTATTGATCGTATTTAGTATGATGCGTTAGAAAAACGGTCTTGGAAACCTTCTAGTATGACAATCAGAATTATATGGGCTGTATTTGCTACGTACTTATCCTAGAAAATATAGTATAAATTAAAGACGTAAATGAAAACTTGAGCATAATAAAAATGCTCGAGTTTTTATGTTGATTAATGATAATCTAAAATATAGAATATACACATCTCAGGGAGGTCATACATATGAAGAAATGGATGAAAATTATTTTGTACTCTTTATTAGGTATTTTACTTATGGGGAGCATTACTTTTTTTACTTGGTCCCAATTTACTTACAAACCAACGAAAGAGGCTTTGTCGTTAGTAGATGATAAAAAAGATGAAGATAATATAGTATTTGGACAGAAGGATGCTAAGGTAGGGATTATTTTTTATCAAGGAGCTAAAGTAGAAGTAGAGGCTTATAGTTACTTAGGGGAAGCTCTTGCAAAAGATGGTCATTTTGTAGTAATGCCTAAGTTACCACTAAACTTAGCGATACTCGGAATCAATGAGGTAGACATTGTAATTGAACAGTATCCGGAAGTTCAAAAATGGTACGTTGCTGGACATTCAATGGGGGGAGCTATGATTTCTAAATATGCCTTTCACAATGAAGACAAGGTAGACGGGATCATTTTCTTAGGTTCGTATCCTGCAGATGACTTCTCTACGAAATCGATTCCGATGTTATCAATTTATGGAGAAGTAGATGCTTTAGCAACAGTAGAAAAAATAGAGAACAATAAAAAGTTAATGTCAAAGAATACAACTATGCACATGATAAAAGGGGGAAACCATGCTCATTTTGGCATGTATGGTGAGCAAAAAGGTGATAATGCGAGCTTAATTACATCAAAAGCACAACGAGATGAAACAGTGAAAGTAATTGAACAATGGTTAGTGAAACAATGATAAGGAATTTAATAAATTTACTGAAAGAATTCTTCTTCCTTAAGATAGCCCAATGGTAGGTGGGAGAGGTGATCAAGAGCCAGCTCATACGAGTAGGCTCTTTTTATTTATCTGCTATCTCCAATTGTCCCTTTACTTTCCCTGGTATATCTTTTTCTGAAATAACGTCGTAAGAATACACATACTTTCCTTTTACATGAATTTTTAAGTAAGTTTTTTTTATAAAATCATTAGGGGTGCTAGTGCCTACTGTATATTCTTTCTCATTCCTTGCTTCATCTACACCTTTTAGGGCGTACATAGCTCGTCCTTTATGATGATAATCTGGAACACCATATCCTTTCGCAATGGCATATACATTTTTTTCTTCAGCAATCGGATTAAATCTATCCAAATCCCCGCGTAATATGAAAGGTAATAAATATATCGGTAGGCCTAATCCTATTATGCAAAGTACAAATTTCTTCATGATTGTTTCTCCTCTTATTGTATTTACATTTTTGAGTATAGAAAAAAATTCTTATAAATATAGAGGGGAATTTCTTAAGGTTTTCTTAATAAAGTTTAACCGTGTGAAAAAAGATTAACTTGAGTATTAAGCTTACGGAATGAATAGCCAAATAACCTGTTTTCTTTATTTTTTGATGGTAGGTTATTTGGTTTTATATTGGTATGAGTGAATTGAGAAATAAGTGAGATTTAGGAACTAGAATAAATGTATCTTACAGTAATAAGAGAATTATCTAAATAAATTATAGTGAGAACAATTAAAGAAAGCATCTAGTGGGGTGCTTTTTCTTTTGGAATAGAGAATCCAATGGGGCAGTTACATGTAATGCAGCGCTGTGCTTCTATGTCATTGGAAAACCCAATGATAAAAAAGAGGCTTGCCTTCCAAACAAATTGTTATTTGTAACACTGTTATCAAAGCAAAGTTCTTATGACATCTCTTTGATATTCAAAAATATTAATAACCTATTGCATGAAGTTTTTTGAAAATTTAGGTTTAACATCTTTAAAATAGGTGTATTACATATTACATAACAACTAAATAAAAAATCTAAAGGAGGAAAAATACAATGCATAAGAATGAAAGAAAACCGGTGGTTCATGAATATCAAAATGAACAGGAAGTAGTTATGAAAGTAAAAGAGCTAGAATTGCAAGGGATTCGCCAAGATGACATTTATGTCTTGGCACATGAAAAACATCTAACAAAAAAGATTGCAGATGATACAAACATAAATACGATTGGAGTAAAAGAACAAGGAATGGGCACAAGTATTATCAACTTTTTCTCCAAAAAAGGGGACGAACTTCGAAATCAAATGGAGGAAATGGGGTTGTCGAAGGAGGAAGCTAACTTATATGAAGAAAAATTAGATCAAGGGAGAATTTTACTCCTAGTAACAGCTGAAACACCAACGGCGAGTGATAGGCAGCCACAAAATTATCATTCTCTCTAATAGATTGCAACATCTGATAAATAGATAAGTTAATTATTTTAGGGTGTAGCATGGAAGAAAATAAAAGTAGAGAAGGGTGAGAAAAATGAAACATACAATATTTAAATATGCTGTGATTGGGATTACGACCGGAGTTATGGTCTCTCTATTAAAAAAAGAAAATCGGAAAGCTATACAAACAAAAGGAAAAAGCGTAAAAGACAAACTACAAGAAGGAAGCATAAAGGAAACATTGGGGAAGGTAACTGAGACAAGTAAACAATTCTCTGTAACTGCAGCTAATGTTGCAAAACAAACATTACCACAACTGCTTACAGCCACACCAGTTGTCATTTCTACTATTAAAGATTTAACAGAAAACGAAAATGACAAAAAGAAAAAAGATGAAAAGAATTACGAAATCAATCAAAATAGTAAGGACATAGACGGTGAAAAAAAGAAAAATGAAAAGAAATATATGAAAGAAGGGAAAGAAGAGAGTGCTTAGATTTAATTCTAAAAAGAGAAAGTGAGGAAAAAAGTATGAAATCTCTGTATGCAATTGATGTAGGAATTGGCTTTACCAAACGGGCATATCGAAAGGATGTAGATTCTGAGGTGACGATTAAGAGTGAAGCTTCCACACTAGCCCGTGTACCTAATCATGCTGAAAGTGAAGATTTAACAAAGGTAAGTTTTATAGACTTAGACTTTGCATACTACATGGGAAATGAAGCACATCAATCTGACGCTTCATTTCTTCCTCCATTTGACGAAGAAATAGAAAATTATTATGAAAGCGAACAGTTTAAACAACAAATATTTGGTTGCATTGCAAAGGATTATAAAGAAAATGTCGTGTTACCTTTAGTTGTTACCGGGCTTCCCGTTACTTGTTTTGGTAGTCAGCATGAGCAATTACAAAATGTATTAAAAAAAGAAACTTCCGTGCAAATTGATGGGAAATTTATTAATATTACGGTGGAAAATGCTTTGATTCTTCAGCAACCGGTCGCTTTACATGCCTATTTCTTAAAAGAGGGAATCATTCAGGAACAAGATCGTATCTTAATTATTGATGGTGGATTTCGTACATTAGAAATGACAGATATGAAACAGAATGTCATTTTAAATCATTATGAGACGGAACTAGGATGTAGCAAGCCTTTGAAAAATATTAAGAATATCCTGCAGAATCATGCGGGGGAAATTAATCACTTGCATATTAACGACATGCCAAAAATATTAGAAAAAGGATATGGAGGTCGAGAAGAAAATCCTCAGACAAGTCAGGTTGATACTTTGATTCAAAAAGAGTTGGATACACACTTCCAAGACGTTATGCGTGTATTACAAGAACAATTTAAGTTAGACCAGTATGAAACTATTATTTGGACAGGAGGAATAGTAGATATCCACAAAAAACGAATTGAAAAAATGCAAGGTGAAATTTCTTCTTTCCGTATGGTAGACGCTTCGAAAGAGGCTGCACTTCATGGATACTATATGATTGGAAGTCAAGTATTTGACGACATCACCAATCAATCTGCATATGAATCCAAATTGTAATAACGACCAAAATGGAGTTCGTTGAATAGACGTGCCAAATTATGTGGCTTCTTTTCCACATATAAATAAGAAAAGATAAAAAGTGCTTGTATAGAGGAAATGTTTAAAATTTAGAATACAAATAACTAATATATAGGGGGTCTTCCTTGTAACAGAATAAGACCTCCTATATATTAGTTTGTAATTTAGATGATCTAAAAAATTTTCCTCGAAGACATGAATACCTACATACAAATTTCATATTACGGATATTATTCGATCAAACATAAAACTATTCAGAAAGGAAGAATAATATGGAATGCATAAAAATGCCGAAATGGAATTGGTATCATGTGAAAACTAGTGAGCTTGAAAAACTTTCTTCTATAATCCCTCGTGATGTAACATCTTATTTCTCTCAATTTGTAAAGAAAATAAGTTCTCCTTGTGAAAATGGATTATATGTTTATACGTTATCACCAAGTCAAACTTGTGTATATGGTTCGTTTTTATATGATCAAGATAAAAAGGACGCCAAAATTCAAAAATTTCTTCATTATTTCGTAGCTCATGGAATATTGATAACAGTCCAGGAAAAAGAGGAAGAGGATTTCCAAAAGTTAATACATAATTTCCCTATGGGTACAAAAAATTGTAATAGTTCCGCTGAAGGATTATGTGCCATCTTATCAATGTTTATATCTCACTATTTGCGAGAGGTTGACTATTTTGAAAACCATTTTAGAAATGTATTATGGGATTTTTATCATCATAATAACATAGCAGTTTTAGAAAAAATTTATCATATTCGTCATGAATTATTTATGAACACACATGTGTTTCGTTTAATACAAGAGGTATTACAAGGCTTGGAGGAAGCTTGGTTAGAAAATATAACAAAAACTCTTTGTTATAAACAAACACACTTGAAATTAGAGCGTGGATTACAACTTGTTAAAGAGTATCAAGAAGAATTAGACACGATGATTCATTTACAAGAAGTGGTTTCTTCTCATCGTGGGAATGAAATTATGAAAGCTCTTACTGTATTAACTGCTGTGAGTACGCCTTTGACAGCCTTAGGAGCATTGTGGGGTATGAATTTTAAATACATGCCTGAACTAGAATGGAAATATAGCTATTTAATCGCTCTCTTATTTATTATTTTCACAACAGGGGGTATGTATTTATATATGAAAGTCAAAGGATGGACAGGTGATTTATTACGAGTAAAGAAAAAGAAATCTTTTTTTAAATCTAATTAGTCCTGTTTTTAAAAAATATGATAGATATTAACCTAGATATATGGTTAGTAATATTTATTAATTGGGGTAGTGCCATATATCCACCAAGCTAATATTTTGATGTCCACCAAAACAAAAATTTTATCTCTTCACAGATAGTTGTCTATGAGAATTGAGGTCATTATTTTGTTTTTGGATATTTGCTTTTCTTAGCTTGATGGCAATGTGGTTCTACCTCTTATAAATGTTACAAAAATCCTTCAAATAGCTCTAACTTGCACAATGCTTCCCGTTAATATAATACGCTGATTCTGTGAAAACCGTAAATACAACCTCTACTTCTGGAAGTCCAAAATCCATTACATATGTAGTAATGGCCTTGGCAAATCGATCACGAATTTCCTGTCCACGCTCGAACCATTTCACTTCAATAAGAGGAAACGCTTCTATTTCTTCTCCATTGAATACAAACGTAGAACTTGGTAGTTCCAACGTAAAATTATCCGTACCACACTCACAGATCTCTGCGAGCTCTTCTACTAATGGCTTGCTTATGCGTTTTAATTGTTCAGTAGTAATTCCACGAAACACAACATGCGGCATGTAAATCCCTCCGTTAGATAGCTTTATATTTGCTCACATCATAACACAATTTATTTTGCTGTACTAACATCTATTGGTACATTTCAATGACATTCTTAAGAATAATCATATGTTATTGAAACAATACATGTATTGTAACTATTTAAAATATTTGAGAGCTCGGTAATTGGGTAAATAAAAAAAGCCTTATCATTCTCCCTGTAAGGAGGCATGAGGGGAGGCCTCTATTAGGAAAGGGATGGTACGCTTATATATTTTAAAAAGAAAAGACACCCTAAGATGCCTTCCTCCGACTTGATAACCACTTTAATTTTAATAACATTGGATTCCCATCCGAATACTATTTTACCACGTTAAGTAATGTTGGTCATTGAGAAAGTCAAATACGTAGCGTTCATATATAGTGACCTCTAGGAGTATACAAGATTTAATACAGTTTTTTTATTGATCCAACAACAAAAAAGAACCATAAAACCGTGCCAGGATAGGAATGTATAAAAAATGCATAGATCGATAGAAAAAGAAAGGAGGTTCCCTTGTAAGGGGAAGATTCCTCCTTGTCCTTACTACTGATAATAGGACATTATGTCGACTCGATATGAATAGAATATACACTCACAGATCATAACAAATTATTCTTACGAATGGTATAATTAGGAGAAGAAGGTTGAATTTCTAACTTTCAATAAAGCTGCTTAACTGTAGACTAAATAAATGAAAAACAATATATTTATAGGTTAGTAACCAGATCTTGTTAAGTCGTATGTCCTATTTTTAGTTTAGCGTTGCCCAGAATGTACACCAATTAATCTCGCGAATTACAAGAAAACTATTATTGAAATGAGGCGTGCATTGTGAAGTTGGACGTGAATGAGTTAGCAGAGTATCTTGCCAATACTCCTTTCCGAGTAGAAGGAGTATATCGTTATGCTAAAAATCCAGGTGTGCCTTATGCTGAGTCTACAGATTATTTCCCCGGATTTGTATTTCCGCTTAAAGGGAAGACGCAATTTCAATTTAATGGTACGCCGTATACCCTTTCCCCAGGAAAAGTTATACATGGGGGTGCAAAAATGACATTAGCCCATAAAATGCTTGGTGAAATAAACTGGGAATATATTCTTGTTTTATATCGGATAAGCAATTCAGAACGAGAAGACTCTGGCTTTACTCATCAGCATTTTGAATTATTAACAGGACAATCTCCTCGTCTTGTCGAATTACTTATGCGTCTTTGGGATGTGTCTAATCAGCGTGGAGGCATTTCGATGTTTCAGACAGAAATGCTGTTTCGCGAAGCGTTGAATGAAGCTTTATTAAGTGTTGTCAATAGAGAAAACAACCATGAGTCGCATACTTTATTCGAACGAATATCTAGTTACGTTCATAAATGATATTATAAAGATATTACAATACTCGAGCTTACAGAACAAAATAATATTAATCGAAATCGTCTTTCTTACGTGTTTAGAAAGCATGCAGGTATGGGGCCAGCAGAATATTTATTGAACTATCGTATAAAGATGGCTCAAAAAATGTTATGTACAAGTGGTGTGCCTGTACAACAAATTGCGCAGGCTGTTGGAATCGCAGACCCTTTTTATTTTAGTAGAGTTTTCAAGAAGCGAGTTGGCATTTCGCCTACTAAATATCGCGAGAAGTTCATCAATAATCCATACTAATGTCAACAGGGGTCCATTCTTATTTGAAAATCACTGTTCTATACTTATGGAGAGTTAAAGGAAACATTGGATTGAAAGAACTTTCATTGAAATCACTCTTTTGAACTATCTGAATGAAAAGTTCTGGCCTGAGCATTTTCTTTTTAAGCGTAATGACGACTTTTTCACTTAGATTACTGTAATATAGTGGAAGTTAAAAGTGAGGAGGGATTATTATCCATTACCAACCTATTAAACTAAATGACGAGTTATCTAAAATTAACGATTATTGGTATCCACGAGTGATTGGTGAAATGAATGATGATCAAATTCAGCTTTTTAAGGCCAATGGAGATTTTATATGGCATGAGCATCCTAATACGGATAAGCTATTTATCGTGCTTGAAGGGGAGATGTTCATCGATTTTCGTGATGGACAGGTGAAAATTTCTAAGGGCGAGATGTTTATTGTCCCGAGAGGCGTTGAGCATAAACCTTTCACTGAAAAGGAATCCCACATCATGTTGGTAGAGCCTAAAAGGGAAATGGATTGATAATTGTATCTAATGTTTCGTTGGCAGATAAGAAAGTGTAGATAAAATTGAGAAGTTAGGATTTAAATGCTCTATTATGGAATAAAGCATGCATCTTTAATTGATACCCTATTATAGAAATATTATGCAGTAACCTTTTCCTTATTAATTCGCCCGTATTCCTATTCTAATATCTAACATAAAAATACATCACTATTAAATAGTGATGTATTTTTATGTTAGAAAGAATCGTTATACGCAACCGTAACCTTTTGAATCTTCGCATCATTAATTGCAGCTTCTGCTTTTGTTAAACTTAATTCTGGAAAAGACAAAGTTGTTATACCTAAAGTTCCCAAAAGAATAGTACTAGATAAAATTATTTTTTTGAACATTACAAATCCTCCTAATATTGGTATTTTACATACGTTTAAACATTAATATATTATGTTAAATCATTACATATTCAGAATTTGATAAATAAACATCTGATTATTCTTATGATTCAAAAATACCTTTATATAATAAATGAAAAAACAGCTGACTTCTTACATAAAGTAACTAACTGTAGAGAAAGAAAATTTTAGCTTGATGGGCATGGGGTACCGCTCACATTTTAACCAAAATATATGCTAAGCAAATTTTGAAACAAAAAAGCCGATTTTTACTCAGTTAAGAGTACATCGGCTCGTGAATATTTAGCAGTAATTTCGTACTGTGTGCATAAAGATCTTTCCGTTATCGCCCACTTAGATAGAATTCAGTTTCACTTAGTTTTCTACCAATAATTTTTAAAAAAAGTTTAACGGCTTGATAATTAAAGTTAAATGATTTATATTTGTATTGAATGATAGTATTATCTATCAAAAAATGACTTTATACAGAGAAAGGTGTGATTGAAATTGTTAAACGCCTCATTGGTGGAAAGCCTTTAGGTGCAGCAGCATTGAAAAGATTGGGAAGAAATGAGTGAGCTTATACAATAAAGAACGCTATAAATTTAAGTAGTGCTTGATACCCTTGAATTGGATTATTTGGTAAAAACATCGAAACTCATTGAAATATTTTCTCGTCTAGTAACTAAATTAATTTTAAGAGATAACTAATGAATTGAAAAAATCCATTAGTTGTTATCGAGTCTTGATGAAAAACGTAAAAATAGACAAGAGAAAATCCTGAAAAACCTATTCACAAAGTATGGTATGAAGGCAAGCTAGTAAGGGGAATTCAAAAATTATTGGATAAAAGCGAGGTAAATAATATGACTTTTGAAGAAAAATTACAAGCATATGCAGAACTTACGGTGAAAATTGGTGTCAATATTCAACCAGGACAATACTTATTAGTCAATACATCAGTGGATGCATTGGATTTCGTTCGTTTAGTTGTGAAAGAGGCCTATAAGGCTGGGGCAGGGCGTGTTCATGTTAATTTTTCTGATGAGGAAATGGATCGTGCTTACTTTGATTATGCCTCAGATGAGGAATTTAATCGTTTCCCAGAATGGATAGTCAAAATGAATGATGAGCTGATTGAACGTAAAGGCGCACTATTAATAATAGATGCTACAGACCCTGATAAATTTACAGGTATTTCAGCTGGTCGTCTAGCTACCTATCAAAAGGTATCAGGAGCTGCTCTAGGAAACAATCGCAACGCCGTAATGAAGGATTTAATAGCTTGGTCGATGGTAGCAGTTCCTTCATCAAAGTGGGCATCGAAGGTGTTCCCAAATTTAGCAGCTGAGGATCAAGTACCAGCATTATGGGATGCTATTTTTAAAGCTGTTCGTATCGGTGAAGGAAATGCGGTTGAAAAATGGCGTGAACATGTAACAAATTTAGAGTCTCGTGCGGTCATATTAAACAATAAAAAATATGCGATGCTTCACTATACAGCGTCAGGTACTGATTTAACAATTGCATTAGCACCACAGCATAAATGGATTACTGGAGGTGGTAAAACGCCAGATGATACTATCTTTATAGCTAATATGCCGACGGAAGAGGTTTATACGTTACCGATGAAACAAGGTGTAAATGGCTATGTAAGCAATACAAAACCATTAGTTTATCAAGGGAATATTATCGACGGCTTTAAACTGACATTTGAAGAAGGAAAAATTATTAAAGCTGAAGCACAGATAGGACATGATTTATTACAGGAGCTTATTAATGTGGATGAAGGCTCTTGCTATTTAGGTGAGATAGCACTTGTACCACATGAATCGCCAATTTCAGCATCGGGGATTTTATATTTTAATACATTGTTTGATGAAAATGCATCGAACCATTTAGCGATTGGTAAAGCTTATCCAACTTGCTTAGAGGATGGAAGGGATTTAGAAAACGATCAACTCGAAACGTTAGGTGCAAATATTTCAGTAACACATGAGGACTTTATGATTGGCAGCAGTGAGATGGACATCGATGGTATTTTACCAGATGGAACTGTAGAGCCAATTTTCCGTAAAGGTAGCTGGGCATTTTAAGTTTTTAATTTGAAGAAAGGAGTATATGAAACAATTATTAAGGATAATTGGTGCAACTATATAGGCGTTTCATCTGTTTTTGCTCAGATTGAAAATTACCTCTTTAATTAGATGTAAAATGCATTCAAAGGAGATAGGCCAATGAATTTCTGGGAAATCGTTTTGATAGTTGTGAATTTTAGTCTTTTAAGTTGGATACTGTTAGTAGGTAGAGAAACGAAAAAGTGGTCTAAATTAGCTACTTTGCTTGCTGTTGTAATGGTTACAGTTCAGCTATTGGTAGAAGGTTTTAGATGGCAGATGATTCCGGCATATGCATCCCCAGTTATCTTGATTTTATGCTATTTATTAGCTGGGCGGAAAAAGGGCTTTAGAAGCCGGGGTATATTCATAGTTAAAACTTTGTTGTTGTGCATCTATTTGTCTGTAGCAGTTGCACTACCTTTACTTATGCCAGTATTTTCATTTCAAGAACCTACTGGCCCACATAGGGTCGGTACGAAGCTATATCATTGGGTTGATCATCAAAGACATGAACCATATTCGAAAAATCCAACAGATCGACGCGAATTGATGGTGCAAATTTGGTATCCTGCAGCTGAAAAAAGCAAGGGGGATCAAGAACCTTATATTCGTAACATAAATGAACTCTCTAAGGGATTGGAAAAAACATTGTCCATTCCTGCATTTGCATTCAGCCACTTAGAATTGGTAAAATCTCATTCGTTTATGGATTTACAACTCTCAGACTCAGAGAATCAATATCCTATATTACTTTTCTCTCATGGTTTTAATGGTTTTCGTAATCAAAACACGTTTGAAGTTGAGGAGTTGGCTAGTCAAGGCTATATTGTTCTAAGTATCGATCATACCTTTGATACTGCAGCTACCGTCTTTCCAGATGGTCGAGTTGCTTACGTACAGCCCTTCAATTTAACTGATGACGCAGGGGATAGCCACATAAAATTATGGGAGGAAGATGTCACCTTTGTGCTTAATCAGATAGAGAAACTTAACCAAAACGATGAGACCGGCTTCTTTACAGGAAGGCTTGATACCTCGCGAATTGGAATGTTTGGGCACTCTTACGGTGGAGCTACCGCAGCACAAATACTTGCAAAAGATTCTCGTGTCAAAGCAGCTATCAATATGGATGGCGCTTTGTATGGCGAAATTTTACCTGAAAGTGGGATTGGAAAACCATTTCTGCTCATGAGTGCCGTAGAGCCTGATGAGGCAGATCCCGATAAAGTGACGGAGCGATATGGGCGTGGGTTAGCTGGCGGTGGTATGTCAATGGTCATTCCTCATACAGATCATACAAGCTTCACTGATTTACATTTGTTCTCCCCACTGTTGCAGAGCCCAGGTGAAAATCCAAAGGAAGTTCATCGTATTATCAACGAATTCAGCCTGGCATTTTTTGACCAGTATGTCAAACAGAAGGATGATGGCTCAACCCTTAAAAGGCTGATGACCAAATACCCGGAAGTGAATTTTAAAGTAAACCGATAACTTTATGCAGAAAGTACCTTCATTATAAAATATTCAGTAATTAAATGAAGTGCAAATAGATTTAATATAAGTAGAAAAATTAATGTAATTATTAATTCTTCATGAAAAAATGCTGGAAAAATTAGCGAGAAGGATAACTGTATTAGTGAAAAAATAAAATATCACAAGGGAACATCGTGATAAATAGCTTAAGAAACCCAGCTAATGTGATCATTTTCTCTACTAAGAAAGCGACTCGTACCATTTCCTTTGGCTTTTGTATTTATTACATCAAAAAATTAATTTCTTCATCGGCATCTAAATAATGAAATGCTAAAAATGAAACATTCAAAGTACTATCAGTTTCAGTAATATAATTCTTTTGGAAAGCTACATTCAGCAGCTGGACACTTTGTTTGAGATTGTTTATCATAATATCAAATGATATATTTATCTATCAAAAAATGACGACTTTATATATAAAAAGGGAGAGATTGACGATGAAGAAAGACTTATCAACGTTAAAGGAAGCGAGATTTAACGCAATTCTTGATTCGGCTACTATATTGCTTGTTGAAAATCCTACTGCTTCGATGAATGAAATTGCGGAATATGCGGGAATTGGCATTGCTACACTCCATCGCTACGTCGAAAGCAGAGAGAGATTGATGCTATTCTTGGGCCATCGAGCTATACAATTGGTAAGTGATACCGTAAACCAGATTCCACTGGATGAGGATAGAAGCGAGAACTATATTCCAGAACTCATTGAATCGTTAATCCCTTTAGGTGACAAAATCTATTTTCTAGGTCATGATGCATCTGTATTTAACAATAAAGAATTAGGTGAAGCCGAAGAGAAGCTGAGGGAACCCTTACGACGCGTTATTGAGCTGTTACAACAAAAAGGTTACTTTCAGCAAACAGTTAGCAGCGAATGGATTTTGAATACGCTTTATGCTCTGCTTTTCCATACTTGGGAACAGGTACATGAAGGAAATGTGGCTAAAAAATCTGCTGCAGAGCTTGTTTTAAATACATTTTATTATGGTTTCAAAGCTAAGGATGAGTCGAGAGGGAAGTGAAATGATACAAATCCATGATAATTAACATCAATAATATAGAAAGCGAAAAGGAGTACTGGGAAATGAATAAAATATCTATTGTAAAGGCTGTTCATCAATCTATGGTCGGTGCCCAGCTAAATGTAATGGCATTGGAATACATGGCATTTGCACTTGCAGGATCTGAGGAGAAGAACACAGTCGAAGGGACTTTTTGTAAGCTATGGTGGCAGGGGAACAACCGTTTTAGTCATCAATACGCTTATGAAGCTCAAATGGACGGGAAAACTTTAGGGATGATTACTTGCTATCCCGTACCCGTTTTAAATCGTCTTGCCTGGCCCACTTTTAAACAGCTGCTTTCATTCCGAAAGTTGGATTTTGTTGTTTATAACATTCGGAATATCAAAATGCTTTATTCCATGATTACCTTGAAGGAGGGAGAAGATGACGAGTTTCACATCGGAACAATCGCTTTATTGCCCGAAAGTCGTGGACTGGGGATAGGTACCAGACTACTTGAGTTTGCCGAGGAACAGGCTTCCCTGCAAGGCTTTTCCAAATGCTCTCTGACGGTAAAGAAAGAGAACCAACTTGCTATTAAATTGTATCAGAGGTTAGGCTACCAGATTACAAGTGAAATTAATAAACCAAAGTTATCGTTGTACAGAATGGTCAAAAACGTAGGACGTTAAAACCTTTTATAAAAAAGTTTTAACGTATTAGGATAGTACCAGGGGTACCGCCACATCACTATTAAGCTAAGCTCATTCAATGTTAATTATAGTAGAGGCTGTTTCTTTCGAAATAGAGTAGATAAGTGGTTAAAAGAAGCAGGCATTTATCCAAAGCGAGTGATAGAATTCGGTACAATTGAAGCGATTAATGGTTGTGTGAAGGCTAGAATGGGCATTGCTGTCATGGTCAAATCAATTTTGAAAGACCATGAGCAATCTTTAACCATGACTGATTTACCTGAGAAATATTCTAAAGTACCAACTTATTATATTATGAGAAAAGATGTATTTTTTTCTGCTGCTTTACAGAGATTTGTTGAGATGATAAAAGAAAAAACTGTGTAACCTAATTTTGATTATTGAAGATCGTTTTAGTGCGGCATAAAATGTAGAACCCCACATCCATCAACTTAAAAAGTTTTTTACGACCCCAAATAAGATTTTTGTACATTTTTACCCAGAAATATCAATTTTACTGTTTTTGAGGTGTTTTTTTCACTAGCTTGATAGCGATGTGGCAGGACCCCATCACTATCAAGCTAAGATTAAATAAAAATCAATTAAACTAGACCTTTTTTCTGTTTTCTAAAAATTTAATATTAATTATTTGAAAATTCTTACTATAAATTTAAAAATAGAAACAATCTCACCTGAAATTAAACGTATATAACCTTATGTTGATGGGCATAGGGTCCCACCAACATAACGCGAATTTCGTACGCTAAGGATTTTCTAAGTTGAAAAACTTAAGTTTACCGCGAGTTAGGAGGGTTCCTTAAACGACCATTTTTGGTGTGAAAAGAATTTCTTTTTATTTATTGACTATGAAGTAACCACATAGTTTATAGTATAAATATTATTCCTTAATAGGAGGCAATATAATTAGATGGATAGCTATAAGTTAACTAAAAGTGATGTAATTAAGATTTTTAATACAACGAAAGAAACACTTCGATTCTATGAAGAAAAAGGATTAGTTCAGCCAAAGGTAGGTAAAAATAAGTATAGGCTTTATGGAAATGAAGAACTACAGAGAATTAGCCAAATCTTCTTTTGTAAAGATATAGGTTTTTCAATTGAAGAAATTGATTTAGTAATAAATAAGAGAGAAATAATAAACAATATAAATATCTTACAGAACAAAAAAGATGAAATTGAAACTGAAATTTATCGATATATGGAAATGCAAAAGAAAATTACTAGGATCCTCGATCTCCTACAAAATAGAAGTAAAAACTTCAATGAAATTCAGAGTGTCTATTTTGAGGAAAGAAAATATTATCACATCAAAGGAGAAAATTTTAATAGTGTAAAATCCTTTTTTGATAAATTCCGTTCTATTTTTAAGCAAGGTGAATTTTTTCAAGAACAATTTATAACAATGTGTCCTATTAAGAATTTATTCAATGATGATCTGGGACTATCAGTTTATTATCCTGTTTTGAATGATACAGAGATAGAGCATGTTGATATTCTTAGTATACCTGCAGGTAATTATCTTTGTGTTGATTACGTATGTACAGAAGAGCATATCGATGAAGTACGACATCAAATATATACAAATATTACAGACTATATAGAGAGAAATGGTTTACAGTTTAGATCATGTAATGTAATTGAATCAGATTTACATGAATTGAATCTGTTTTATTCAGAAGGACAGATAATTATGAATATGCAGATTCCTGTTGAAGAAAAATCAAAACACCAAAAGAAGTAAGCATTTATATATTCAACACTATTTACAAGGAAGGCGTAAAAATCGGCTCAGTAAAAAATGTCCGCATTTTACAAACTATAATCGACGATTAAATACAAAAATACATTGCTAGTAGAATATAAAGCATGAAAAGCACACATTTCGATAGGACGGAGCACTGAAAAGTGGAATTAATTTTACATTATGCGGGGGTTAATTTAAACGATAAATATTTTGGAATGTTACATATAGAAAAATCTAAATAGTCATTCAAAAAAACTGTGCATAAAAACCCGCATTATAACAAGTTTTTAGCACAGTTTTTTTTATTTTATGCCTTTCATTAAAACTTGAATCTTTGGGGCCATAAAATATAAAATTACACTTAAAATGATTGAAAGGCCACCAATTGCACCGAAATAAATAATTTCTGTTTCAGGATTATATAATCGAACTATTTGAGCATTTATAGCTTGTGCAGCTGCACTAGTTAAGAACCACAGACTCATTGTTTGAGCAGAGAAGGCAGCTGGTGCTAATTTGGTTGTAATTGATAGACCTACAGGTGATAAACAAAGTTCCCCGATTACTACTAATAGGAAGCTAATCGCTAACCACATAGGGCTTACAAGGGATTCTGTACCATGGATATATGCAGGGATAATCATAACTAAGAAGGATAAACCAGCAAATAGTAAACCAATAGCAAATTTATTAGCCGTACTTGGTTGACGTGAATTAAGCTTTATCCATAACCAAGCAAATACTGGTGCTAACAAAACAATATAAATTGGGTTTAATGATTGAAACCATGAAGATTGAAGTTCAATCCCGGCCAATTTTAATTGAGTACGCTGATCAGCATAAGAAGCTAAAATGATAGCTCCTTGTTCTTGAATGGCCCAAAACATTGTAGCAGCTATAAATAATGGTATGTAAGCAATTAAACGAGACTTTTCAATTTTTGTAGTTTTCGGGCTACGATACATAAAAATAAAGTAACCAGTTGGAATGAGAATACCTAAGATACTTACTAATAAAGTGAATCTATTAATAGTTAAAATACCTGTTGGTATCGTTAAAATACAAAATAGTACTATAGCTATTGTACCAATACTAAACTGTATAATAACTTTTTTTCTTTCGATGTCTGTTAAAGGATTTGGTACTTGTGTTCCTGCTAAACCAAGATTTTTCTTTTTTGTAAGAACGAAAATAATTAAGCCTAATAGCATACCAATTGCAGCAACACCAAAACCTAGGTGGAAGTTATACTTTTGACCAAGTGTCCCTATAATAAAAGGAGATAAAAGAGCTCCTAAATTAATACCCATATAGAAAATACTGAAACCTGAGTCACGTCGAGTATCTGTTTCACTATATAAATCACCAACAATGCTAGATACATTAGGTTTTAATAAACCTGTACCAAGTACTAAAAACACCATAGATATGAATAAAGTACTTATAGTCCCTGGTAGTGCTAAAATCAGGTGACCTATCATAATTAAAACTCCACCCCAAAAAATCGTTCTACTTGAACCTAATAGACGATCTGCAATCCAGCCACCAATAATGCCAGACATGTAAACGAGAGATCCATAGATGGCCATAATTGACGCTGCGGTCGCATGATCCATCCCTAAACCACCTTGTGAGATTGAATAATACATATAGTAAAGTAATATTGCTCTCATCCCATAGTAAGAGAATCGCTCCCAAAACTCTGTAAAGAATAGGGTAAACAGCCCCTTAGGGTGTCCGAAAAAACCGCTTTGCGGAACAGTACGAATAATATCACTTTTACTAAGCTTCTCCATACGAATGCACTCCTTATATTTAAATATAACAATACTAAATTAGTATAAACTAATAATTAGAAAATTAAAATAAAAATTTACTTATTTAATTATTAGAATTTTTACAAAAAACAAATTTTGTGTTGATTTTAATTTGGGTTTTAATTATATTATTTAATATAGATATATTGATTGAAAATGATGATAGTGTATAAATATTAATACAAAATGTAGGAGGATTTATATATTGTTAATGAAAGAAGTTGCTATAGAAGATATTTATCAGGAAATATTAGATGGAAAAAGAAATAAATTCCCTCCAAATACATGGAAAGAAGATAAAGATAATAAAATGGCGCGGAGGGTAATAACATATTTGCTTTACAGTATTTTAAAATGGAATAAGGAAGACATAAGAATAAAATGGAACACTAAATTACTTGTAAAGTATAGGCTACGAGGATTACTCAAACATAGGTATGAAAATAGCCCGTTTAAAGCAATTAATGATTTGTATCCAAATCAGTTCAAAGAATGGGAATTTGGTATGACTCCTTTAAATTTTTGGACTAAAGAAAAAGCATTAACAATTTTGAAATGGATTATTGAGGAAAAAGAGGGCCTTTCACAAGAAAAGATTTTAGGAGTATACGGGAAAAAATGGTTGAAACAAAATAAGCTTAGTGCACCTCTGGCTATGTATTGGAATAGTAGCCCGTATGCAATGATTAATGATCTTTATCCAAGGCGTTTTAAAGAATGGGAATTTGGTATGACTCCTAATAACTTCTGGACTAAAGAAAAAGCATTAGAAGCATTGAAATGGACCATTGAAGAAAAAGAGAGATTAACTCCTAAACAATTGCTTGATATATACAATATAAAGTGGTTAAAAACCCATGGATTAGCATCAGTATGTCAAATGTTTTGGGGGAATAGTCCGTTCAGAATGATTAATGATTTGTATAGAGACCGTTTTAAAGAATGGGAATTTAAAGTTACTCCTGTTGGATATTGGTCTAAACGTAAAGCATTAGAGGCGTTAAGGTGGACTATTGAAGAAAAAGAAAAATTGGATGAAAAACAGCTATTAAAAGTATTTAATCAAAAATGGCTAATAAAACAAAAATTATGGACACCGTTAAAACGCTATTGGAAAGGAAGTCCATATGAAATGCTTATTGCTCTATATCCTAATCGTTTCTCAAAAAATATGTTAAAAGGATATATTTAAAAGTAATGTTTAAATTCATAATAATTGAGAAAGTTTATGATATAACATTCGGTTATTAATTTGGAGGAAGACACCTTAAAGGTGTCTTTTTTATATATATAAAAGTAAAATATCACTTTGTGTAAAAATTTCAAAATACTAGAGGGATTTCTATTCGTAATTAAATAAAATCATTCATTAATTGTTCTATCTCTTTTCCTATTAGAACCAAATTTTTGCTAATTGAGATACTCCTTTTATTATCTCTTCCTCAGATAAATTACCAAATCCAAGTTGAATATGCGGATATTCTGGTGAATATTCTGAGAAATATTTTGAACAAGGATATACTATAATGCCGTGATTATGTGCTCTTTCAATTAGCATTTTTTCACTCATTTTTGTTTTCACTTCAATAATAACGAAAATACCGGAGCTACCACCTTTAATCTTGACATATTCCTTAAAGTGCTTTGATAATTCCTTATTTAATAGATTCATTTTACGTTTATACAAAGCTTTCATCTTTCTTAAGTGCGAGTACCAATATCCTTCATCCATAAAAGTTGCCAATGTTTGCTGATGAATAGATGAGGATGTTTGTTCAAGTAAAGGGAGTATCTTTTTATATTCATTAATTAGCCGCTTAGGCAAAACCATATAACTGACACGGACAGAGGGGAGGAGTGCCTTTGAAAAAGTTCCTAAATAAACCACCCTATCATTAGAATCCAAACTTTGAAGAGACGGTATAGGTTGATGGATATATCGAAATTCACTATCATAATCATCCTCGATAATATAGCCTTCCATCTTTTTGGCCCATTCAATTAACTTTAGTCTTTCATTGACAGGGATAGTCACCCCATACGGAAAGTGATGAGTAGGAGTCACATATAAAAGTCTAGAAGGCGATTTTAAAAGTAGATCGACTTGGATACCTCGTTCTTTTACAGGAATTGGATCAATAATAAATGATTGAAGAAAAAAAAGTTCCCTTGCCATGTTATATCCAGGGTCTTCTACGGCCAGATAATTATAGTCTTGCTTTAACATCAGTGACAAAAGTAATAACAAATGTTGTGTGCTACTACCAATAATAATTTGTTCTGTAGAAGTATTAACTCCTCTTGATTGAAATAAGTAATCTGCTAGTGCTTTCCTTAATTTAATGTCGCCTTGCTTTTCTCCGTATGAAAACATGCTAGAGTCTTTAATAATTTTGTTAGTAATCATTCTCCATTTTTTCAAAGGGAAGTTTTCTTGATCCACTGTCCCAATCTTAAAATCAATAGTTTTCATGGCAGTATGCTTTGTTTCATGATGCGGTTCTCTGATAGGTTGAAAATTTAGTGTTTCATCCGATATAATAGCCTCTACAAAAAATCCTTTTTTGTTCTCACTTCGAATATATCCTTCTGATTGTAATTGTTCATAGGCAACCTGAGTTGTGTTTCTGCTGACCTCTAATTGGATAGCAAGTTGTCTAATTGATGGCAACTTTTTACCTTTTTCTAATTTTCCAGATAAAATCTGAGTTCGTATATATTGATAAACTTGTTGATACATAGGATTTTCACTTTTTCGATTTATATTAAATATTAGTTCCTTCATTATTGGAACACCTCATCTGTCATTTGTATTTATTGTAAACTGTCCCTTTTAGAAATGACAGTATAAATAAATAATGAATTCATACAAAATTTAATCTAGGAGAAAGTTTATGACAATATTTATGTACATATTTTGTTTGATTGTATGGGGAATCAACTTTATTGCGGTAAAAATTCAAGGAACTCCTGTCAGCTTAGAACTATCCTTAACTTATCGTTTGGTTATGACAGCTTTTTTATTTTTGATTCTTATTTGGTTCCTTCGCCCAAGAGGGATGCCAACAAAAAAAGATATTCCATTTATAATGATTTTTGGTGTATGTAACTTTGCATTAAGCTATTTATGCCTTTATTACGCTACAATTTTAAGTTCTGCGGCAATTGTAACGTTAATTTTTTCATTAAAGGTGATTTTGACCCCAATCGCTCTTCGAATTTTTTTAAAAGAAAAGTTACATTCACGCGTTTTGGTTGGAGGAATTTTAGGTGTATTAGGAGTATGCATTCTCATCTATCCGAATTTAAATAATTTTCAAGGTTTTAATGATATAAAAGGAATTATGGTCGCAATCTTAGGTACGCTTCTTACAGCAATAGGTGATGCGAGCTCGGCACGAAATGCAAAACACAAGGTGAATCCTATCTATGCAAATACAATTGGATTTACAGTAGGTAGTATATTGATGGGGGGAATTGTATTATTTCAAGGGGAAAAATTTACGTTTCCCACATCGTTTTCATATGTATGTATGTTGCTATATTTAACTCTGTTTGCTTCTTTTGTAGCATGGTTATTCTATTTGAAGCTTGTAGAAAAAATCGGAGGAGCTCGAAGTGGGTATATGGTGGCGCTATTCCCTGTAATTGGAGGAATAGCTTCCGTTTTAATCGGTGAGTCAGATCCATCCCCGTATTTGTTTGTTGGTTGTTTTTCTAGCTGTATTGGAGCTGCTATTGCATTAGGGTTTAGAACTCAAAAGCAAGATCCGAAATTAACACTAAAAAGGGTTAATTAAGAAAGGAATAAGTATAATGGATTTGAAAATAGAGCCCATATACTTTTTGTTTTTTATGTATGAATTGTGTACGTTCTTTTGAAAAAAAGACATTATAAGACGATCCAAAAATGGGCAGATAGGGATTTGTTTTTTCAAATCTAAAGAAATTATGTATCAGCTTTTTGCAAATATAGCATATTATCCGTTTGATTTAATATATATTATTTCATACTCTTTTTTTAAACTTTTATTTTTAAAAAAATTTTAGATTGAGTGGATACATAATAGTGGAGATAAAATTCAGGGAGCGTACAAGAAGTAAATACGTTTGTTAATCGAAAAAGCCCTACAGAGGACGTAGGGCAAGTCTAAGGGTATTCAAGAATTGTCGATTCTAAAAGTAAAGGACTTCTTGGAATATAATAAGTCTAACATATAATTCGTTAAAACCCTATATAATAATGTTGCAGAAATGTGAATTGTTGATTCTAAAGTACCGGCATTTAAAGCTGAAAAAAATTAAGAGAAGCGGTGAAATAATTATACATAGTAAAAAAGGATTTGATATTCATATCAGATCCTTTTTTCATTATTGGTTTTGTATAATTGCTCATCGAGGCTACTTAACAAAGGTTTAGAAACTAGATATTTTTCAGGTACTACAATCTAAAAATAATACTTTTCTTTGTTGGTGGTATTCACTTTTCCTAGCTTAACGGATATGGGTGCACTATAGCATAAAAAGAAAATTAGCTGTTTAGTATTAAATAAAATTAGTATCAATACAATCTTGGTCCTTTAAGGAAACCAAATTAGAGAGCAACATTTCAAAGAGTATCCTGTGATATAACTAAGTAGAATTTTAAACAAGGGGATGATGAGATGAATAAATTGAAGGGGAAAGTTGCATTAGTAACAGGGGCTAGTAGGGGAATAGGACGAAGTATTGCCTTACATTTGGCACAGGCTGGTGCGTTAGTTGTAGTTCACTATAGTAAAAGAAAAGAAGAAGCAGAAAGTATAGTGGATAAAATTAAACAAGATGGCGGTGCCGCATTTGCAATCAGTGCAGATTTAAGTACTTTTAACGGCATTAATAACTTGTATTTAATGATGGATCAATCTCTTCAAAAACATATAGGTAATACTACATTTGATATTCTTGTAAACAATGCTGGAATTGGGCAGATTTTAACGTTAGAGGAATCTACAGAGGAGTCTTTTGA
Source organism: Bacillus sp. FSL M8-0063 (assembly GCF_038005545.1). Lineage (NCBI taxonomy): Bacteria > Bacillati > Bacillota > Bacilli > Caryophanales > Bacillaceae > Bacillus > Bacillus sp. FSL M8-0063. The sequence continues at coordinate 2,643,832 of NZ_JBBOTJ010000001.1, read as the reverse complement.
TGAGGTTATGAATATTAATGTGAAGGCTCCATTTTTCATTATTCAAAAGGCTTTGCCACGTTTAAAAGATGGAGGAAGGATTATCAATATTTCATCATTTGTTACACGAGTAGCCACCCCAAGTGTTTTTGCCTACAGTATATCTAAGGGGGCAATTAATACACTCACTCATACTTTAGCACAACAACTTGGTGCTCGTGGTATTACAGTAAATGCAATTCTCCCGGGTATAATTAATACAGAAATGAACGCTGAGACATTGAGGAATAAAGATGGCCAAAAATATGCTGTAGGTTTATCGACTTTTAATAGGTGGGGAGAACCTAATGATATAGCTGATATTGTAGGTTTTCTTTCTTCATCAGACAGCCGTTGGATAACTGGTGAGTTAATCGATGCAAGTGGTGGATCTTGCTTATAATGCTAGAAGAAAAGCCGGCTTAAATAGAGTTGGATTTGCAACTTTATTTTTTATTTGCTAAATAACCGAACTACGCACCATTTATTAGCTCTTACAAAAGCCACCTTGAAACGAGTCCAAGTGTTGAAAGTCCATAAAGGTAGAGAACCAATTATGCTGTAGTAGGATTAATGATAAGTGCAAATAGTAAAAATGCAATGAATATGCACAATTTCATATATAAATAGGTACTTTTTGTTAACTCTTTCACAGGGAAGAAAGTATATGAAATTAGTATGATAGAATCAATTTGTATTAAATATAAAGGGGATGATTGTATGCTAAAAAGGATGATCCTAGGGGTTTCGTCATTAGTAGTGGGGGCAACAGTTGGCATAGCGACAGATGTATCTGCGGCACCTGCACCACCATTAACATCATTAAATGTAGTAAAAGTTGAATCTCAATTAGGCGGAGTTGAATTTATCGGTCCAAACAATTTTAGTACAGTTAAAGATCATGGAGGAAGCTATTTATACATTTATACAAATGAAATGGGATATGGTAGAAATCCGATTGCTCAAATGAGTGGTCAAAAACTAAAAAAAGTAGATTCTAAGATGATTGATATTAATGGTGATAGAACAGTTGATGGATGGGAATATAAATGGGATGCTTCGGGACAACAAAATGGACAATTCAAATATCAAAACACATCTACAAATACACCTTGGAATACATTATCTACTTCATTAAATATTAAATAAGCTAACAGAAGAATTTAATGTTAATTTTTGGTCGGTTGCAATATTTAATGTTTAGGTAATTAAAGGAGTCTACGTTTTTTGTGGGCTCTTTTAATCTATTGAAAAGACACGTGCAAATTGATAAGCTATTTTATCTAATTATCACGATGTATGTTTACATAATGTTATTTCCGTAAACAAATTTATAGTTAATAGCGCGAGTAATTAAGGAAATAAATCTATTGAAAAATCATGAAATATCAAAGGAGTCTTTCAGCATAAAAATCTAAAACTATATATTTATGAATTTTTATAATATTTTTAGCCAACATTTAGTCACAAATCATACGATTTTCTTACTAAATACTATAATTTAATTAGTAATAGTAGTGAAAAAAACATTAAACATAACTAGGTAGTATAGCTAATGTTATTTTTTTACATAATTTGTTTAATAGTATGTACATCGTTATTATTCAATGTAACTAAAATAATTTAAAAGGAGATAGGAAGTTATGTTTAAAGAACAAACAAATAGAAGACTAAAAAAGATTGTTATAATTACTGCGGCTTGCACCATGATGTCAATGTATGGAGCACCAATTTCTAGTACAGAGGCAGCAATCCGATCTCATGCTCCATCGGTTTATGTAACACCACAAAATACTGCTGCTTCAGATATCATTAGCATAGACTGGTCACCAGTCCAAACAGCACCTTATACGTATTGGGCTGTGCATAACTGGAATCAGGGGGGAGAGGGTGGTGGTTATGCTGGCTTCCAACAACAAAGTGGCTTTGATCAAACCGGTAAACGTACTCTTCATTTTGCGCTTTGGGATCCAATAGCATCAAACCAAGCAATAAAAGCTGAATATTTATCGCCGACTTCAGAAGCCGGTAGATTTGGTGGAGAAGGAACAGGTCTGAAGGTACAAACAACTTATAATTGGAAAGATAGTGAATGGTATCGAATGACTCTACGTTCTTGGCAAGAAGATGGCCATACAAAGTTTGGCCAATGGATAAAAGATAATAAATTAAATCAATGGAAGTTAGTTGCTATTATGGATCATCCAGTTGCAAATGTTGCATTTAACTATGGTCTATCGATGTTTCAAGAGGACTGGGCTGGTAATGGACAAGATGTAAGAGAAGCACGCCTTAAAAATGGATACAGCAGAAAAGTTTCAGATCAACAATGGAATTCTTGGAATAATCAGCGTATCTCTGGGCAACATGATACGTCCTATCAATACGATGGAGGTGCAACTTCAGAATATCTCTGGGTTAAGGCAGGAGGAAATACTCAATCAACTATTGGTACTGGAAAAAGTTTCAATCTAAATCAGCCTAGTCAACCAGAAATGGGAATTTTAGATTTTGATATTCAAAATATTCGCTTTGAAGATGAGAAATTAAATGTTTCTTGGAAATTGAAAGAACAAAGTACTCCACAATTTAAAGGGAAAATTGAAATCTATGACAATGAAAAGTTAATGGGACAACCTTTGAAAGTAATTGATAATATTAAGTCCTACGAAACTGAGATAAGTCAAACTATGCAATTACCTCAAACGGCTTTTGCCAAAATTACATTAACAGACATATTTGATCGAACTGTAGAGAAAAAAGTAGGAATTACAAATGGAAATTCTGATATTTTAGTAGGGAACCAATTTGCATGGTCCCTAAAAGGATATAGTGATCGAGAAATTGCAAAAGTAGATTATAATAAGGCGGCAGAAGAGTTGAAAATTAAATTAGAAGCTGGTGTACCGCATTCTTACTTCAATAGCACATATGCAAGTATTAAGGTCCAAAACTCATCTGGTAGCGTATTATACAATAAGGAAATCGTGGGGAATAGACAACAAAATACCGAAAGCCAAACTGTGTCTGTAAAAGTGGGGGATTACATTGAATTAACTCATCTAGAAGGAGACGCAGTAAAGGAAAAGACACGCGCAACATTAACGAATCTTGAAAATAACAAAAATGAGACTATTGGAAAGACAGCAAGGTATCTGGTTACTAAAGAGGGATTAAAGAAAGTTGAAAAAATGCCAGAGACAACAATTCTAGATGGAAAACAATTTGCATGGTCATTAAAAGGATATAGTGATCGAGAAATTGCAAAAGTAGATTATAATAAAACAGCAGAAGAGCTGAAAATCAAATTAGAAGCTGGCGTACCGCATTCTTACTTTAATAGTACATATGCAAGTATTAAAGTCCAAGGCTCATCCGGTAGCGTTATGTACAATAAGGAAATCATGGGAAATAGACAACAAAATGCTGAAACCCAAACAGTACCTATAAAAGTGGGAGATTATATAGAATTTACTCATATAGAAGGGGAAGCAGCAAAGGAAAAAACGCGAGCGACTTTAACTAACCTTGAGAATGGAAAACAGGAATATATAGGTAAGAAAAGAACATATCAGGTCACATCCACAGGATTAATAAGAAAATAGATGTATAAAAAAGTTGGGGGAATCCCCAACTTTTTCTATAGAAATGGAAGAATAACAGTTTCTGTAACATCAAATGGCCAATACTTCTCAAAATACATAAAAAGCATCACAATACTGTGATGGAAAAATAGAAAATAATAACCGGAATTGTCAAAAAATATGTGTAAGTTTTTGAAATGAACAAATAGAATAGCAAATATTAAGATTAGTTTTATCTTATTTATCTTCTTTTGACTTTTGACTTTCGGCTTGTGTAATAATTAAATCGAAAGGTCGTGAAAGAATGAAGATAGCTGTGATACAAGCAAGTACCCAAACTAGCAAAAATGAACTGATATTTGAAGAAACAAAAAGGGCTGTGGCGAAGCATGGATATGAAGTGTTGAATTTCGGCGTTACTATTGAGGAATCGGAGTTAAGCTATATCCAAGTGTCCTTAGCTGTTGGTCTACTTTTAAACTCAGGTGCAGTTGATTTTGTCGTCACTGGATGTAGTAGCGGTGTTGGTATGTCGATTGCCTGTAATATACTTCCGAATGTCATTAGTGGTTATCTGCCAACTCCAACAGATGCGTTTCTGTTTGGTAGGATAAATAACGGAAACTGTGCATCACTGCCACTTGGATTGAATTTCGGTTGGGCGGGCGAACTAAATCTTCGCTTCACGCTTGAGAAACTTTTTGAAGAACCGTTCAATACTGGGTATCCTCAAGAATCCGCCGAACGAAAGAAACGTGATGCAGAACTTTTTAAAACAATCAAGAGTGTTTCACATCATGGCATCGTTCAGATTCTGAGTCAGTTAGATGTAGCAGTTATTAATCCTGTTCTTCAAAAACAAGATTTAGTGGAATTCCTCTTGCGGAATGGCACCAACACAGATATATCAAAGTTTCTTATCGAACAAAGGACGGATTTAAATCACGGTAGATAAATACTGTATTTTTTAATAAGTTTGGCAATTTTAATGTTAACCATAAGTTGATTCAATACCATTGGCCAATTGGGGAATATGACTGCCATTCCATTTGTTTTGGGGTTCTTTTACAGTCCTTCTCCAACGAAAAAGCCCATCGCCTTTAGGCATGGGATGAAAGTGAGGTTGGATACGGAGTGCTACTAAATAACCGCAAGGTTTGTGGTACTTTAGGTATCCAAAGTGTGGATATCCATTACGACGATTTTCCTGTTCTTTTCACTTTTTGAGTTTAAATCTAAACCAAGAAGGTGATTCATTTCGCCTTGAACCATTGCCTCAAACATAGGTCCAACAACGTCTTTCAAAGCCTCTTACATATCTTCAACAGTTTCCGATTGGTAAGCTTTAAAAATTGATTGAGCTAAATTTACGGATTTTGGATCTCTTTTCTATCTAACAATAAGTGTAACCATTTCCTCATAGAAATTTTAGAAAAAGAAAAACCGTGAAGCGCCCCTCTATCTAGGATAGTAGGTTATTTACACGGTTTATATTACACTCTCCAATAATCGATGATTATTTATTCGTAGCTTTTAAAGTATCTAACACGACTTTGGTTGTGTCTGCAATAAGTTTATCATCGTATTCTGCATCTTCTTTATCATGATTAGAAAGGATGGCAAGAACAATTGGCTTTTTATTTGGTGGCCAAATAATTGCAATATCATTCCTTGTCCCATAAGACCCTGCACCAGTTTTATCAGCTACATCCCATCCTTTTGGTACGCCTGCACGAATTAATTTATCCCCAGTTGTGTTTCTCTTCATCCAATCTACTAATAGTTCACGTTTCTCAGATGGTAGTACAGTTCCTAATGTAAAAGATTGAAGCGTCTTAGCGATTGCTTCTGGTGTACTCGTATCATGTGTTTCTCCTGGATTTACTTCATTTAATTCAGGTTCAAATCTCTCGGAATTAGTAACAGTATCACCAATTTCCCTCAATATTTTTTCAAATGCGGATGGACCACCTAACTTTTTAAGAATTAAATTATGTGCCGTACTATCACTATATCGAACAGAAGCATCTGCAAGTTCTTTTAACGTCATTCCTGTATCCAAATGCTTTTCAGTAATTGGATTATAATTAGAAAGGTCTTCTCGCTTATACGTAATCCTTTCATCAAGAGCTTCTATTGAGTTCTGACGTAAAAGAGCTCCCGCTGCTAATGATTTAGATGTAGAGGCAAATGCAAAGCGATCATTTGCATGGTAAGCAACGGTTTGATTCGTACCTGTGTCCAGTGCATAAATACCAAGCTTAGCGTTATATTCTTTTTCAAGTTTAGTAAAAGAATCATTACCAGTATTTTCTTGTTTAATTTGATTTGTTTGTTTAGGTGATTCAGATGGAGTATTACTATTAGAACAGCCTATTAATGTAACGCATGAAAGTAATACCACAGGTGCAATCTTTTTGTAATGTGAAATGGTAAAGAACTTGTTTAAAACGAACATAAATTTTCAACCTCTTTCAAGAATATATGGTTTTTGTTTTGGTATTTTAAATACCGATGTTATTTAAAGTGTGTATAGGATAACAATACTTTTGAAGTTGAATTTTAATAGGTTAAGAAGAATTCAAATATTCAGACGAATGAACAGACGTTGTTTGGATTGTTTCTTTTTTTAATTACACTTGTAATCGTTCACCTGTGAAAGTATTAAACTCGTAACATTTAAATACAGTATTTCAATATACACTTTTTTACATCACTTTACTTTTGGTAATAATATGTCCTTTCATATTTTTAGGAATACACGTAATAGACACTCTAAATAATAAATTTGTTCCATTTTAAGAATAGGAAGAACTTGTTGAATGGTAAAGAAAATACGATGAATTGCAAATGAAATCTATACGGAAATCTAGTAGCAAATAGTCCAGTGCATATGAAAAATTCCTCAATGCTATCTCTCAAAAAAATTATGTTTCTCGGCCTAATAGACTGTATTTTCAGAAACATTTCAAGTGTGTAAGAAAAATGAAAGATAATTCAATATGAGAAAACCAACCATACTACTACAATGAAAAACAGAAACATGTTTAAAAATCCTGAAGTACGATAGCAAGTTATTTTAGCGCTTAATACATTCGACCAAGTATGACAGCCTTAAATAATAAAAGCTGAAACAAATTATTAATGAGTAGTACATTAATCGTATTTTAAATAAATCAAAATGTAGGAAGGCAATAGTTATCAAATCTCATTCTTAGTAAATAAAAATGGAGGGAATTTCTCATATGAAAATAGTAGAAGTAAAAGAACTTAGTAAAGAATACACAGGAAATGTTTCACACACGGCACTTTCAAATATTAATTTAACAATAACAGAGGGAGAATTTGTTGGGGTCATGGGTCCTTCGGGTAGTGGAAAAACAACGTTATTGAATATGATATCTACTATTGACTCGCCAACATCAGGTAATGTATTTATTAATAGTAAAAATCCATATCAGCTTTCGGTCAATGATTTGGCCTTATTTCGCAGACAGGAATTAGGGTTCGTCTTTCAATCCTTTAACCTGCTGCATACATTAACAGTAAAAGAGAATATGGTTCTTCCGCTTGTATTAGATGGCATGAATGTGAAAAGAATAAATAAACGAGTAGAATCTATTTCGGAAAAATTAGGTATTAACGAAATTTTAAATAAACGAACATATGAAATATCAGGAGGACAAGCGCAGCGAACAGCGATAGCCCGTGCACTCATTCACTCTCCTAAATTAGTTCTTGCCGATGAACCGACAGGGAACTTAGACTCTAAATCCTCTCAAGATGTAATGGAGATATTAACACTATTAAATAAAGAAGAAAAGGCAACAATGATGTTAGTAACGCACGATCCAGTTGCTGCTAGTTACTGTGAGCGCATTATATTTATTAAAGATGGACAGTTATACAATGAAGTTTGCTGCAACGGTGATCGCCCACTATTTTATAAAAATATTGTGGACAGTCTTTCTAGGTTAGGAGGTAATAAAAATGACATTTCGACAGCTCGCATTTAATAATGTTATACGGAATAAACGAATATATCTTGGGCATTTTTTTAGTAGCACATTTGCGGTAATGATTTTCTTCACTTATGGCTTACTTGTCTTTCATCCAAACCTACAAGGCGAGCTGACTCATGTAAGCACCATATTGAGTACGTTTGGGAAGATAGGATTTCAACTATCGTATTACTTAATCTTTGTCTTTTCATTCTTATTTATTTTCTATTCAGTTAGTGCCTTTTTAAAAAATAGAAAAAAAGAGTTTGGATTATTAATGTTACATGGAATGTCTCATCGGCAGCTTCATCAATTAATTTTTTTCGAAAATATGTTGATTGGAATTCCTTCTATACTAGTAGGAATTGGGCTTGGGGTAGTTTTTTCTAAATTGTTCTTACTAGTTACTGGGTCCTTATTGGGAGTAGGGCATAGGTTAGCATTTTACTTTCCATTAAAGGCTATGGGAATAACAGCTATCTCCTTTTTTGTTCTATTTCTACTTATTTCATTATTTACATCGAAAATGATGAAAATAAATGAGCTTGTAGAACTCATAAAATCAGAGGAAAAACCAAAAGCTGAGCCGAAAGTTTCCGTCTGGATATCCATGTTGGTCCTAATTTTATTTGGGGCAGGTTACTCCTGTGTTCACCACAGTATCGTTGCAGTGAATTACATGGATTTAGATCAATTATTACTACTTGTAGGGGTAGGTGTCTTATTAATTGTTTTTGGAACCTATTTTTTCTTTAATCAATTGTGTGTATATGTGTTATATACTTTAAAAAATAGAGAAACTACATTCTTTAAAAGAACCAATCTTCTTGTTATTTCAGAATTGATGTATCGAATGAAAGATAATGCGAGAACATTCTTTATCGTTACAATTATATCTGCTGTTTCTTTTACAGCAATTGGAGTTTGTACAGCTATTGGAAATCCAGAACTAGCAAAACATGAGACCCCATATGCATTTACGTATCGATCGGATAAGGGGAATATACAAGAAAAAGCCCATATTGAAGAGATAAAGAAGCAATTAAAAGAATATGGATTTTCTTATAAACTTGTTGCAACAGAATTTAAAAGGACACTAAACGGATTGGCGTTAATTAATGTATCTACGTATAATGAATATGCAAAACAATTAGGGTATGAAATAGAGAAATTAACAAATGAAAATGATAGTATTGCTATACGACAAAATAAGAACGAGAAAAGCGCGGAGGATATAAAAACTTTTGAAATAATACATGGTGAAATAGAGGTCCCACTCTCTGTGCAAAAAACAATTTATATCCCAGAATTATCGTTAATCGAAAAGCCTATTATTGTCTCTGATGATGTTTATAATAAGGTCAAAAATGCTCAACAAGAAAACGTACTCCGAGATTACACCATATACGGTTTTATCGTTAAAAATTGGTCTGAAACGAATGAAGTTTCTACTAAACTTATGAAGATTATTGGTAAGAATCAAGAGGATTATTATATGTTTTCATCTTTATATTTAAGATGGCTTGAATTGAAACAACAAAACGGATTACTTTCTATCTCAAGTATAATGGTGGGGATTGTATTTTTCGTATTTACGCTAAGCTTTTTATATTTCCGTCTATTTACTGATTTAGAACGTGATCAAGAGCAATATCAAATGATTTCAAAATTAGGATTAAGCCAAAGTGAGTTAAAGCAAATCGTGACAAGACAAATGATGCTACTATTTTTCTTACCGATTATAGTGGCTATGGTTCATAGTAGTTTTGCATTTCTAACGTTTCATCAATTAGGACAAACAGTAAGTAAAGAAATGTCCGTTATTCAAAGTTCAATTGTTGTATTAATAAGCTTTATTTGTATTCAAATTATTTACTTCCTTATTATTAGAAATCACTATTTAAAACGCATATATACAAAAATGTATTCATAGAAAAAGAGTGTATAAAAATATAAGTAAAAGCATCCTTATATTGTAAGGATGCTTTTGTATTTACTTCAGTACAGAAGGCGTCGTCTTTTCTAACCAAAGAATGCCATCATATTTTTCTGTGGGAATCATGATTTCTTCTTTATCTTTTATTCCCCAATAACTTGCTGCAGTAGGAGTAAACATCCATGAAGTTTCTGGTAGGTTACTTTCTCCCTTTAGGTTAATAAAAACATGGGGACTTCCCACCGTGCTGATAATTTTTTCAACGCTTTGTTCTTCATGTTCATTATGTACAGGAATAATATCTTCATTACCATCATCCCAACTGCTTCCACTATACGCAAATACACCAATCGTGTACATTTGGTCTTTGATGCGTTGCGGAAGATAATCCATCATATTTGGGCCAACATAATTGTATTGCTGCACCTTCGTAAAGTCTAATATCATTTTTGAATTTTGTTTTCGAATATGATAATTATGCCCTCACACAATAATTTTTTTGTTTTTATACTGCATTTCGGTGAGCCATGCAAAATTTTGTGCCATTTTTTGATCTCGGATATAGGTGGCGTAGTCTGCAATTTTAGGTGAGTAGATACCTCCTTTAACTTTCATTAAAGCATCTAAATGCGTTTTAATCGCATCAATCCGTATACTTTGTCTACATTTAAATATATCTAGTTAATAAACAGCTTTATTAACGTTATGCAGGGACAACTAACAATGCAACCAGGAGCAGTGGTAGATCATAAAAAACATGAGCAATTACGCTTGCCCATATAGAATTGGCTTTAAATGCAATCCAGTTGAAGGGCAATCTTCCTAGACCAAGTTACAAAAAGAATTTGAATTAAATTCCCCTCATAGGTAGAGTAATGCGCCATACCAAACAAAAATACACCAACAAGTGTTATAAGAATCATCGACCATTTTTCGCATACCCCTTGTTTTTTCAAAAAGTATATCCCCAGGATAGATGGAACTAAAATTAAACATTCTTCTCCTAACAAACTGCATATAATTTGCAACAGGTGATACATAAATTGGAGTGGGCTATTATCTAATCAAGGTTTATTTGGTATGCGTATTTTAAAAACAAATAAACAAAATATCAAGCATGTAGGCGACAAGAACGGAAGTTCATAGAAAACCCAACCTTAGCTTGATGGGCATGGGGTCTCGCCAACATAACGCGAATTTCGTACGCTAAAGAATTACTAAGTTAAAAACTGTTTTTTCGGTACGTTAACAAAGTTCCATTTAAAATTGTCGTTTTACACCTTCACGTTTTGAGGAAGAAGTACTTTGTCGGAAAACAATAAAATCTTATTAATTTTTATAATTGGTAGAATTTTTATAGAAATAATCCTCTTAATATATTAAAATAACATTGTATTATGTCAGATTTTAATTAGGGGAGAGAAATTTTATGTTGAAAAAAATTATTCCAGTTGCTTTAGCACTAAGTACAGTTACTTTTACTAGTGTATTTGCTGCGCCTTCAGCCCAAGCAAGTACAGGACCAAACCGCTACATAGATGTGCAAATGCTCGGTATTAACGATTTTCATGGGCAACTAGACACTGTAAAAAAAATTAACAATAAAGATGCAGGGGGAATTGAGTACTTAGGAGCTTATTTACGTGATCGTGAAAAACAAAATCCGAATACATTAAAGGTACATGCTGGCGATGTTGTTGGAGCAAGTACTCCTGTTTCAGCATTATTACAAGACGAACCTACGATTGAATTTCTAAATGATTTGAAATTCGATGTTGGAACTATAGGAAATCATGAATTTGATGAAGGTGTTGCAGAAATGAACCGCCTTATTTATGGTGGGTACCATGAGAAAACAGGGAATTTTAAAGGAGCAAAATTCCCATATGTTGCTGCAAATTTCTATAATAAATCCACCGGTCGCTTATTTTTACCACCATTCACTATAAAAAAGGTACAAGGAGTTCCTGTTGGATTTATAGGAGTCGTAACAACGGATGTTCCTAACCTTGTTATGCCTACTATGCTAAAGAATGTAGAAATTACAGATGAAGTTGAAGCTATTAACAAATCCGTAAAGCAATTAAAAAAACTAGGCGTTAAATCTATCGTTGTTCTTGCGCATAACGGAGGTACAACAGATGGGAACGGCGTAACAAATGGTGATATCGTCCGATTAGCAAATGAGACTGATCCAGAAGTGGATGTTATTTTTGGTGGGCATAGCCACACTTATGTAAATGGAACTGTTAATAATAAACTTGTCGTACAAGCAAATTCTTATGGTATGGCTTTTGCTGATGTTGATGTAAAGATTGATCGTAAAACACAAGATATTGTTGAGAAAAAAGCAGAAATTGTTACAACTTACCATGAAGGCATGGAGCCTGATAAAAAAATAAAGAAGAAGATGGAGAAATATCAAGCGAAAATCGCACCTCTTGTCAATGAAGTTGTAGGTAAGTCTATTGCTCCACTAGATCGCAAACTCAATACGGCTGGTGAATCTACTCTCGGAAATTTAGTTGCTGATGCCCAGCGTACAACAATGCAATCTCAAATTGCACTTATGAATCCTGGTGGTATTCGTAATGACTTAGATGCTGGTGATATTACATGGGGAGAGATATATGGTATTCAACCATTCGGAAATCAATTAATAAAAGTAAATTTAACAGGCCAAGACATTCGTGATATTTTAAATCAACAATGGCAAAAAGACATAACAAGAATGCTTCAAATTTCAGGGATCCAATACACTTGGGATGCGAACAAGCCTAATGGAGAAAAAGTAACAAGTATTCGCTTAACAAATGGAGAAGAAATCATTCCTTCTAAAACTTACAGCGTCGTTGCTAACGCATTTTTAGCTTCAGGTGGAGATGGATTTGTATCCTTTAAAAACGGTAAAGATGCTGAAACAGGACCGACTGATTTTGAAGCATTAGTAGATTATATAAAGAAATCAAAAGAACCAATTCAGTCTATTATTGATGGAAGAATTCAAAAGATAAATTAGTTTTTTATTAATCTCAAAAACAAATAGATTACCTGTACGCTATAATTTTTCGTGTGCAGGTAATCTATTTTTTTGCGCTTTCGGGCACAGATACTACTTCAATCCTATCATTATAGAAACGATTTCGAATGTAAGGAATTCGTAAGGGATAGGTAAGGAAAAAGAGATTTTCATTGTGTAGGATAAAAATATAAGGAGGCGTGAAGGGGGGATAAGTACGGCCTACATATAAAATAATTAGTAACAAGAGTGTTTTGTGAAAATAATGAGTACAATGATTGCAAATGTATTGTTGCTTTTTATCATTGGGAGAATGGATAGCTGTGTGGTTCGTATATGACACTGCTATCAACTATCTATACAATTTTAATAGAAGAGAGGAATACTTTATGAAAACACGCAGTAAAATTACATGTGCAAGTCTAGCACTTTTAATAGCTGGAAGTTCCCTGTTATACATACCACCAGCCTCAATTGTAAAAGCAGAACCCGTGCAAAATGTATCTAGTTCGTTACATACAAATACTCAAAGCGATCGTACTTCCGTTAAGAAAGCAATGCGGGATACACTGCAACTTGGATACCCGGGAATACTCGCTCAAATTTCTAAGGGGGGGAAAACTTGGAGTTATACTGCTGGGGTAGCGGATCTGAGAACTAAGAAACCAATGAAAGAAGATTTTCGCTTTCGCATTGGCAGTGTGACGAAAACGTTCATTGCAACAGTTCTACTTCAATTATCTGGAGAGAACCGTTTGAATCTAGACGACTCTATTGAAAAATGGTTGCCTGGTGTCATTCAAGGAAACGGATATGATGGTAACCAGATTACGATCCGGCAACTATTGAATCATACAAGTGGTATTGCTGACTATATAAATTCAAAAGACTTTGATATTACGGATATAAAAAAATCGTATACGGCTGAAGAATTTGTAAAGATGGGGATTTCCCTTCCTCCAAACTTTGCTCCAGGGAAGGGGTGGTCTTATTCAAACACAGGATACGTAATACTGGGGATCCTTATTGAAAAAGTAACAGGAAACAGCTATGCGGAAGAGGTTGAAAATCGGATTATTGAACCGCTTGATTTGTCAAATACATTCCTACCTGGCAATTCAAACGTGATTCCAGGCACCAAGCATGCACGTGGCTATTTGCAACTAGACGGAGCAAGTGAGCTAAAAGACGTTACTTATATTAACCCAGGTAGCTCGGATGGAGATATGATTTCTAATGCTGACGACTTAAACAAATTCTTCTCTTATTTACTCAGTGGCAAACTACTGAAGGAACAGCAACTAAAACAAATGCTTACTACAGTTCCTACAGAAAGAGAGGGAACTAGATATGGCCTTGGAATCCTTGAAATTAAGCTTCCGAACGGTGTTTCGGTATGGGGACACAGGGGTGCTGTTCCAGGGTTTTCCACTTTTGTTGGTGGAACACTTGGAGGGAAACATACATTTGCTATCAATGCGAACAGTTTAAACATTCATAATCCGGAATTTTTTAAAGATATTTTACTTGCTGAATTTAGCAAGTAGGCAAAAAGGAAAAACGGATAAATTTTGTCATTTATAATTCCAATCGGAATGGATTACCGCTTGAAATGAGTATAGAGGGAATTAAGTATATAGAAACAATCAAACCAACTATAAGAGATGGCTAAGTAAAAGGATTGGTTTATACATTGGTCGATTAAAAGAGCAACACATATAATGAGTGATTATTTTATATACTATTGTATTTGTATAGGTATTGTAACTAATTGTAAATTTATATAAGGTGCGAAGTCTAATTTAAGACTTCGCACTTTTTCCGTTTAACAGTTTTTATTGTGAAGCTATTAACAATAGAAAAAAGGAGGATGTAACTAGCTATGCGGATGAATCTTGGTACATGCGCTATATAGGAGATTTTGCTGAAAAAATATACAAGAAAAAATTAAAATTAGAAGAATATATGCATGAGAGGCAAGAAAGCTGAAGTAAAATAAAAATCTTTGCTTTTTATTTTATCATCTTCACACATATAAGAAACAAAGGAATTTATATAAAGTATGTTTTGAGAATAAAGGTTTAATTGGTTTGTTTTAGTAGTTTTATACTTATGAGTTAATTGGAAATTATAGCGGTTTTGTATACATAGTTTTTCTTGCCTTAATTGATAGCGCATAGATATGACGGTTATTTTAACCAAAATTTTCATGAAAATACCTTTAAAAAGAACGTTAGTTCGTATATAATAAGAACAAATGTTCTTTTGTTAGGAGTGATAACCTTGTATGATTATTCTCTTTTACCGAATCGTATTATTCTTTGTGTAGATCTTCGTAGCTTTTATGCAAGCGTATCATGTATTAAAAAAGGACTGGATCCACGATATACAAAATTGGCTGTTGTAGGAGACGTACACCGGAGTGGATCGATCGTATTGGCAGCAACACCACCATTAAAAGCGTTAGGAATAAAGAAGATGGCAAGATTGTATGAAATACCGAAGCGACCAGATATTATTATTGTGAATCCAATTATGCATACGTATATGAAGTGTTCAACTTATATAACAGGTTTAGCTTTACAGTATGTTGCACCGGAAGATTTTCATCAATATAGTATCGATGAGTTTTTTATGGACATGACCGCAAGTATTCATTTGTTTGCGAGTAATCCGTGTGAGTTTGCATTAAAGTTCAAGCGAGAAATATATGAACGTACACGGATCGAAAGTACGATTGGTATTGGGCCAAATTTATTATTGAGTAAAGTAGCGATGGATGTGGAAGCAAAAAAGAATAAAGATGGAATAGCGCAGTGGACGTATGACGATATACCCGAGAAGTTATGGAGTATTAGACCGCTCAGTAAATTTTGGGGTATATCGTATAAAACGGAAATGAAATTAAATCAAAAAGGTATACATATGATTGGGGATTTAGCGCAGTACCCATTGAAGTATTTAAAACAATCATTTGGTGTAATAGGAGAAGAATTACACTTGCATAGTAACGGGATTGATTTGAGCAGAATAGCAGAGAAATATGTTCCAGCGACAACATCTATAGCGAAAAGCCAAATATTATTTCGTGATTATTCAATAGAAGAGTTCATCGTTATTTTATTAGAGCATGTAGAAGAAGTTTGTTACAGATTGAGACGAGAAAAGAAATACGCGCAAACGATTCATTTTTCAGTTGGGTATAGTAGGGAATACGGAGGAGGAATAAAAAAAGCACATACGTTAAACAGAGCAACAAATTTAACGATGGACATTTACAACGTTTGTACATATTTTTTATACGAACGGCATACAGGAGAGCCGATTCGCTCGATAAGTCTTTCCTTAACAAATTTAATACATGAAGGAGAAGAGCAAATTTCGCTTTTCGATAACATTATACAAAGAGAAAAAGAAATGAGATTAACGAAGGTTATGGACGAAATTCGAACACGATTTGGTAAGAACAGTATTTTACGTGGAATTTCCTACACAAGCGTCGCAACAGCAAGATATAGAAACACATTATTAGGAGGGCACAAATCGTGAAGAATGCTAATATGCCAAAAGGAAGAGGAATGGTAAAGTGGCAACCGTTTGCTAGTATGCCAGAGCAGTTCGCCTGTATTAAAGAAATGATACAGGGGCAAACAAAAGTCACGCGTCCCATCTTAACGCAAGATGCAAAAGAAATGATTGAAAACAAGCTGTTAATCTCATATTTAGGTGAGGAAGAGATTTTACTTACATATTATAGAGGTGGATACTTATATAAAAATTACATAACTGTAGTTGATATAAATCCCTTGAATGGGTTGATTACTTGCACGGATGCTTTTTGTAATAAGAAGATTTTTAAGTTTGGTGATGTAATTGAAATTGATTAGAACTTTTTAGCTGATGTATTTTTGTACTATTTACAAAGAAATGCTCATTTACTTCAAGTGTTATTTCTATTTTTATGCAAAACCCAAAGTTACAAAAGAAGTTCATAATATAAAGTGTAAGTACCATGGGTTTTCAAGTTATAAAACACGTACTTCCGACTAATATATTAAAACTTAAAGAACCTAAAAAATAAGAATGATCACTACTAAATAGGCATTCAAAATACGAATTCATATTTTGAATGCCTATTTGAAAATTTTCGAAGTCAATATAGTTTGTGTCAAACATTGAAGAGTCCTTTTATAGGTGTAAAAATATATATATTTCTCATGTACCTGTCCCTGAAATGAATGGGTATTTTATCTATATTCTAAGTAATATTTTCTGTTAAGTAAAAAAGAACCCTAAGGTTCTTTTTGTTTTTATGTTATTGTTTGTTACTTATAAGTACAATGTAATTTTTTATTTAAAAAGCATTGGTAAAAATCCAATAATGTCGAAAGCAAGGTGGCAAATCCAACTTACCCAAACACTCTTTGAATTTTTCCATATATAATTCAGTAATAACCTAACAGGGACTATAGTTATCAATAATTGCATTGGCACGAAACCATAAGCAGGAATATGCCACAAGGCAAACAGAACGCTACATATTATTGATGCTGTACCAAATTTTAATCCTAATTTCTGTAATGCGATGATTATGTTAGTACATAGCAATTCTTCACCCATTAACATGAATGGTACACGGGTCAAAATCATCGAAACGCTTATTACTTGAGCAACAGAATTTGTAGTTGGAGGTTCAAAAATATAGCTATATAGTGTGCCTGAACCCATGCCCACTATGATTGTTAAAGGTACACCCCAGAGTAATGTTTTAAATTTAAAATGTTTGAATTGCTCTAAAGATATTTTTCCTAAAAAATAGTATCCTATAATTCCACATAATACAAGATTCCATGAAGCTTCAAGAATCATTTCTAATAATTCAGGTATATTACCTACTATAAGTGCAATACATTGATATACAATTCCTGAAATAATTAATAATCCTAAAGCCAAAAGAGATTTTGAATCAATTTTCTTTTTTGTTTCTATAATCTTTGTTTCCACAACAACCCCTTCTTTCTTATTATTTCATTAATTACAAATATATAATAACATATATTATCCCTAATTAATGGTAATTCAGAAGGGTGCCATAACTTTTGTATAATATCGTTGTATAAATGCAGTAAAGCGATTTTTTAAACAAACTTAATAGGCTTATTTAGCATGCCTACTTTTTTATCGTTGCTAGTATGCCAGAGCAGTTCGCCTGTATTAAAGAAATGATACATGAGCAAATGAAAGTCCCGCGTCCAATCTTAACGCAAGATGCAAAAGAAATGATTGAAAATAAGCTGTTAATTTTGTATTTAGGTGAGGAGGAGGTTTTACAATACATAGTATAGTGGTGGCTACTTATATAAAAATTACATAACTGTAGTTGATATAAATCCATTAAATGAGTCGATTACTTGTACCGATGCTTTTCGTAATCAAAGGATATTAAAGTTTGGTGATATAATTGAGATTGATTAAAGTATGTTTTTAGGTAACAGGCTCATCTTTAAGCTTATGCCTAGAACGATTCGTTCATCTACCAATCGTTCTGGTGGGGAAATATGGAATGTTATGCATTTGTATGTTCTTAGAGAAAGGTTAATAATCTTATTTTTAATGAATGTACCGAAATAAATTTTTTCCTTAAGCGTGTGAAAAGCGATAGCCCCACTGTTCATTATTTAAGCTATATTATTAGCTACTTATTATTTTGAGTTTAGGTGTATATCTTTTAAGAGGATATACCAAGTTCTTTTATTTAGATAATTACTTGAAACTTGAATGGGAAAAACATGATCAAGCCCCCATTCTAATTCGTTTATTTCATTTTCAAGTCCTGTTGGATAGAGGAAAAGGATCTTAAAATTATTTTTAACAATATTTGATAAAACTGTTTGTAATTCTAGCGCTTCAGTCAAGTTTCCGCCCCATCTAACAAATAAAATGGATTGTGAATTATGCATTTTTTTGTAAAGATTATCAATTCTTCGATCTAATTTTTGTTTAAAATCATGGTATGTGATGAACCAATCTTCATTTGGAATAACAGGGAAATCATGATAAGATGTCACGTTATATTTTGTATCTTTTATAATATGAGAAAAAACAGGTTGTATCACGCCATCATTAAACACAACATTTTGATCCGGCATTGCGTGCATGTTTTTTAACTCCATAAAGTCTATAAAATTATTTTTCAATAATTCGTTGATAGAAGAAAGATTCGGTGATACAAACCAATCTAGAGGACCTGAATATTTCCGCAACCTATATTTTTTTAGATGAATAGCAGTATAACAATTTTCTCCTAAACTAATAACATCATCATAAATTCCTTGAAGCTTTTTCATTTCCAATACAATCATCCTTTTTCAGAAAAATTAGTAGGTATATATAAATTCTAAAAAGCATTATTATGACACCGAACATGCTTTTGAAAAATAGGAGAACTGATTCATTATAAATAATATATGTATGTATAAAAACTCCTGTGAAAAGGCTCACAGGAGGATAAAATAAAGCATATTTCGGGTTAGATACCATTTGTTGAGGTAAGAATTGTGTGTGATAATGAATGGCGTTTCTATATATAAAGGGGAAAAAGCAGAAATACATTGAAGTTAGTTGTGAATAAATTATAATTTAAAATTGAGCGGAAATAAGAAGCCCCAGTTGCTGTTGTTCAACTGGGGCTTCTTATTAATCTCTTCCTAACTTAATTATATCATGTAAATCAAGTTCGAAATAGACTGTTTATTCGTATTTACTACTGCTACAATCAAGAACACATGCATAGTAAGGAGAGATGGTAAATGAGTTCTTTCGTTCTCGATTTTCAGGAAATAAAAAACGCGCAGCTTTCACTCGTTGGTGGAAAAGGATTAAATTTAGGGGAGTTATCCAAAATTCAAGGGATACAAGTGCCAGAAGGATTTTGTGTTACAACGGTAGGATATGAAAAGGCCATCGAGCAAAATGAAGAGCTTCAAACTTTGTTGCAGCAGCTAACAAAGTTGAAACGTGAAGAGCGAGCTCAAATTGGTGAAATCAGTAAGGAAATTAGAGAAAGCATTATGGCAGTGGAAATTCCAGTTGATGTAGTGGAATCAGTAGCTCATTATCTCTCACGTTTTGGAAATGAACATGCGTATGCGGTGCGTTCTAGTGCTACGGCTGAAGATTTACCGTATGCCTCGTTTGCTGGTCAACAAGATACGTATTTAAATATTATCGGAGAAGAAGCGATTTTGCAGCATGTAAGAAAGTGCTGGGCTTCTTTATTTACAGAGCGAGCAGTTATGTACCGCATGCAAAATGGTTTTGAACATAATCAAGTTTCTATATGTGTTGTCGTTCAAAAAATGGTTTTCCCTAAGGCTTCGGGTATTTTATTTACGGCTGATCCGGTTACCTCTAACCGAAAGGTGTTATCCATTGATGCCAGTTTTGGACTTGGTGAGGCGTTAGTATCAGGACTGGTTTCTGCCGATAATTATAAAGTAAAAGAAGGCGAAATTACCGGAAAGATGATAGCGACTAAAAAATTAGCTATTTATGCTTTAAAAGAGGGCGGAACGGAGACGAAACAGATTGATCCGGCTCAGCAAAAAATTCAAACATTGTCTGAACAACAAATTTTACAACTAGCACAGATCGGAAGACAGATTGAAGCCTATTTTGGTTGTCCACAAGATATTGAATGGTGTTTAGTGGATGATACATTTTATATTGTCCAAAGTCGCCCAATCACGACTTTATATCCAATACCAGAAGTAAATGATGGGGAAAATCATGTGTATGTATCGGTTGGTCACCAGCAAATGATGACCGATCCTTTGAAGCCATTAGGAATGTCTTTATTCCAGTTAACATCTTTTGGACAGAGGTTTCAAGCTGGAGGAAGGTTGTTTGTAGATGTTGCACAAAGATTGGCTTCGCCTACTAGTAGAGAACTTTTATTAAATATGATAGGGAATTCGGAACCACTTATTAAAGATGCATTAACGACTGTAGTCGAGCGAGATGATTTTATTACATTGTTACGAGATGATGAAAAAGAAAAGAGTGTTGGTAAAAGTGGACCACCTGCAAGTTCGCAACCACAAGTCGAAAACAATCCAGCAATCGTTACGGATTTAATAAAGAGGAATCAAGCATCAATCGAAGAGTTAAAACGAAACATGCAAACGAAATCAGGAGTGGATGTACTTGATTTTATTTTGGAAGATATTCAGCAATTAAAGAAAATATTATTTCATCCACAAAGTATGGCTGTCATTATGGCAGGTATGGATGCTTCAACATGGATCAATGAAAAAATGGAGCAATGGCTAGGCGAAAAGAATGCAGCAGACACACTTTCTCAATCCGTACAAAATAATATTACGTCTGAAATGGGGCTAGCATTACTCGATGTTGCTGATGTGATTCGGCCATATCCAGAAGTTATTGCGTATTTACAACATGTAGAAAATGATAACTTTTTAGATGAATTAGTTCAATTTAAAGGCGGAGAAAAAGCTCGAGATGCCATTCTAACTTTTCTAAATAAATACGGAATGAGATGTAGCGGAGAAATCGATATTACGAAAACGCGCTGGAGTGAAAAGCCAACAACCATGATCCCAATAATTTTAAATAATATAAGAGACTTTGAAGTTGGTGCGAGTAAGCGGAAGTTTGAAGAGGGACTGCAGGAAGCTTTGGAAAAAGAAGAAGAGTTATTAGATCGATTACAGCACTTGCCGGATGGAAAACAAAAAGTAGAAGAGACAAAGCGTATGATTCGTAACATCCGTAATTGTATCGGTTATCGTGAATATCCAAAATACGGCATGATTAATCGTTATTTTATATATAAGCAGGCATTACTGAAAGAAGCGGAGCAACTTGTGCAAAATAACGTTATTAATGAAATAGAAGATATATATTATCTAACTTTTGAAGAACTTCACGAAGTCGTTCGCACGAATAAACTAGATTATGAGCTTATTCATAAGCAAAAAAATGATTACAAATTATATGAAAAACTAACGCCTCCGCGTGTGATGACGTCTGATGGAGAAATCATTACAGGTAAATATAAACGAGAAAACCTCCCAGCTGACGCGATTGTAGGTTTGCCTGTTTCTTCAGGAGTTATAGAGGGAAGAGCTCGCGTTATTTTAAACATGGAAGATGCGAATTTAGAAGATGGAGATATATTAGTTACTGCTTTTACTGACCCGGGCTGGACACCGTTATTTGTGTCTATAAAAGGATTAGTTACCGAAGTTGGCGGGCTCATGACGCACGGGGCAGTGATTGCACGTGAATACGGATTACCAGCAGTCGTTGGAGTAGAGAATGCTACGAAATTAATAAAAGACGGTCAACGAATTCGTGTACATGGAACAGAAGGGTATATTGAAGTGTTGTAATGAAACAAAAGATCATCCGCTATTATAGTGGATGATCTTTTATTATATAGCTGACTTATTTCTTTAAACCAGCTGCATAAAAAGGTCCATGAACTGCGATTGTTGATAAAATACGAGCAATTTCCTCAGGTGTTTCTTTTTGCCCGGTATTTAACCATTGCTGAATGACACCTATATGAGCAGATGCCATATAAGAAGCTAAATATTGGCTTGGGACAAGTAAATTCTCCTTATTAATGAGAGCACCATTTGTATCTTCAAATAGTGTTTTCCACATAAAGTCTTTCAGTTTTGTTTGGAAAGATAAATCACCTTTTGGACTTAATACAGCTTTCATAAAATCACTATTTTCATTTAGAAATTCAAGAATAGAAGTGATAAGTATAAACGGCATTGTTGGGGAAGGATTTGACCCAAGATCAGCAATAACTTCAGGTAATCTCTGTTTGGCAATGCTAGAAAACTCATACATAATTTCTTCTTGGCATTTCGTCATTAAATCAAATTTATCTTGATAATGCGCATAGAAAGTACCGCGATTCATGTTTGCTTTCGTTGTAATATCTTTCACTGTAATGGCGTCAAAACCTTTTTCTTCAATTAATTCGACCAATGCATTTCGTATCGCAGTTTTCGTACGAATAACGCGTAAATCTAAATTACTATCACGCAAAGTATGTCCCTCCTTCTTTTTAGCCAACACATTTCAAAGATGTGTCTTATAACCGACACATTCACGATTTTTGATTATTGTATAAGGTTCAACTCGAACATATAATTCAAATATAAATAAACAACACGTTGTTGGTTATTATAAATCAAATTATAGGAGGAGAAAAGAAAATGTTTAAAAATAAACTTTTATTATTATCACCGGTTATTGCACTACTTGTAGTTTTTATTTTTTCATTAACGTTATTTCCAACCGTTCAACCTCAGCCGAAAAATTTGCCAATCGCAATTGTAAATGAGGATCAAGGAGTAGAAATTCCGAATCAATCGAAGATGAATATGGGGCAAACGATTGTTGATAATATGAAAAAGACATCAAAATCAGAGGAAGAACCTGCGGTGAAGTGGGTAGAAGTGAAAAATAAAGAAGCAGTTCAAAAAGGCTTAAATAATCAAGAGTATTACGCAGCATTAGTTATTCCGAAAGACTTTAGCACAAAACAAGCATCATTACGAACACCACAGCCATCTTCGCCAGAGATAGAAATATTCATAAACCAAGGAATGAATACAGCGGCATCAACTATGGCAGGGCAAATATTAAATGGGGTAGTTGATAATATGAACAATACTGTTCGTACACAACTATTAGAAGGATTGAAAGCAAAAGGAACTACGTTAACAGCAGATCAAGTTTCAAATGTAGTCACACCGATTGCAAAGAAAGTGACAAATGTGAATGAAGTCGGCAAAAATAGTGCGAACGGTAACTCGCCAATGTCTTTATTCCAGCCGTTATGGATTGCAAGTTTAGCGAGCTCAGCAATTATCTTTATTGCGATAAGTAAAATGCCAGTAGGTACAAGAAAAGAAAACTTCGTATTAAAACTAAAACAAATAATAACAGGAGCTGTCGCGGCACTTGTAATTGGATTTGGCCTTACATGGATTGCGGATGGAATGGTAGGATTAAATATTTCTAATTTCACTGATACGGCACTGTTTTTAACTATTACGTCCTTTAGTTTCTTCTTAATGATATCGGCCGTACTTTCAATAGTTGGGTTAAAAGGAATTGGTGTATTCGCACTCTTACTTTTCTTTGGGGCACCGTTATTATCGTTAGCACCGGAAATGTTGTCACCATTTTATCAAGACTGGGTGTACGCATGGTTGCCAATGCGATTTATGATTGAAGGACTTAGAGAAATATTCTTCTTTGGAAAAGGGTTAAGCTGGAGTACACCCCTTACTGTGCTCGTTTGGATTGGTGTGGTAAGTATGATGATTATTTTAGCGACTGCTTTCAAACGTAGTGTAGTGAAGGAACATAAAACGGAAGTAAATGCGTAAAATCAAACAACGTTTCACTAGGAGTGAAGCGTTGTTTGATTTTTATAAACTTATAGGGAAATCAAGTAGGACAGGTTTTTCTATATTTTATAGGGAATAGAAGATGCGGTATCATTTTATATACATGCTCCTGCTATTTCAAATTGCATAAAATGTTATGCGAAATAATGGAGGGGATACGATGTATAATTCGAATTATTATGATTCGTATAGGCAAAATGATAAGCTGATTCGTGATATTGAGAAAGCGATTAATGGAGAGTTTAGTGCTATAAATTGCTATGCGAAATTAGCTAAGATGGCTCCAAATGTGGCGGAACGAAATCAAATTCTTGAAATTCGAAACGATGAAATAAAGCATTTTCATCAGTTTGTACAAATCTATACAAATGTAACTGGCCAGCAGCCGAAACCACAAATTACGGAAGAATGTCCGAATACGTACTTACAAGGATTAGAATTCGCAATAGAAGATGAACAGAAGACAGTTGATTTCTATTTGGAAATTTCAGATGAGACATCGGATGCACATCTGAAAGAGTTGTTGCGCAGAATAGCTGCCGATGAACAAAATCATGCGGTGTGGTTTTTATATTATTTTGTGAAGTCGAAGTGAATGTTTAAGGAATTAAAACCGTTTCACTAGTAGTGGGCGGTTTTTTTGATGGAATACAAGTTGTAAAATAGATATCTTTGAAGGTGTAGTGGTTAATCTTGGTATATAATGTATAAAACGAAAATTAATAAAGAGAGAAGTAAGCATATGAAAGGAGAACAGAAATATGGAGAGAAATACAGTTAAAGAATATACAATTCGAACTGCTACTGAAGAGGAAAGCAATAGTATCATCACTCTATTAAAAGAAGTAGCACAGTGGCTACAACATAAAGAAGTGAATCAATGGCAGTATCTTTTAGGAGGAGAAGCTACAGTTGAAATATTAGAAGGCATAAGAGAGAAGTATACGTATGTTGTTATGAAAGAAGAGGAAATTGTCGGTACGATTACAGTATCTCCTAAACAAAATGATTGGGATGAACATATCTTTGGTAAAGAGGAAGTTTCTAATTCGTTATATATTCATAGATTTGCGGTGAAAAGAGAGTATAAGGGGAATGGAATAGGAGAACACATTTTACAGTGGATAGATGAGAATATGCAAAGTGATAAACAGTATTTGAAGTTAGATTGTGTTGGACATAACCGTACATTGAATGACTTTTATAAGAAAAATGGTTTTGAATATATCGGTAGTAAGGATGGACATAGTAAGTTTCAAAAGAGAAGAGGGTAGTGAATGAATCAAATTCATACTGATTTAGTTAAAAGGTTGATAGGGGAACAGTTTCCTGAATGGGCATATTTAGACGTGAAGCCTGTAAAGTTTAGTGGGCATGATAATAGAACGTTTCACCTAGGGGATGAGATGAGTGTCAGATTACCAAGTGATGCAGCGTATGCACCGCAAGTAGAGAAAGAAAATAAGTGGCTACCTATATTAAGTAAGGAGCTTTCTTTACCGATTTCTACACCAGTTGCGAAAGGTAATCCATCTGAATCGTATCCATGGCCTTGGTCTGTTAATAAATGGATAGAGGGAGAAACCGTTACGAAACAAAATGTTCGTGATTTAAATGAATTTGCAACGGACTTAGGATCATTTTTAGGAGAATTGCAATCCATTGATGCGAGTAACGGACCGATCGCTGGAGCGCATAATTTTTACCGAGGTGGGCTTATATCTGTATATGACGAAGAGGCGAGAGGTGCTATCGAAAATAATAAGGATGTTTTTGATGAAACAGTATTAAAGCATCTTTGGGATTTAGCACTTAAATCAACGTGGGAGCGCAAGCCAGTTTGGGTTCATGGGGATGTTGCACCAGGAAATTTACTCGTTAAGGACGGAAAGCTTTGCGCCGTAATTGATTTTGGTATTTTAGGAGTAGGAGATCCAGCTTGTGATGCAGCGATGGCATGGACGTTTTTTGATAAAAGTAGTAGAAAAATATTTAAAGAAGTATTACAAATAGATGAAGAAACGTGGAATAGAGCAAGAGGATGGGCACTTTGGAAAGCGTTAATTACATATGATGCGAATAAGGCAAGTAATAAGATAGTGGCAGAAGAATCGTATCGTGTCATTCAAGTGATTGTGGATGATTATGGGGATTAATAGAAAAAGCCTCTTTTGTTTGTAGGATTCAAAAGAGGCCTTTTCTATTAATTGATACTTAGAATTATTTATTATAAAAGTGTTCATTTCTGTAAATATGCACTGTTTTTTAGAAAGGGAGATGTTTGCAGCTTTATGCTATTTATTTTGGGGTTATTCCTACTAGAATTTGCTTGCTAGTATGTGCTTGATTTTCTCTAGAGGTGGTTTTAAATTTATACTATTTGATTAACAGGTTGAATAGAGGGACAAATAAATCTTTAGCAGTAGAACCAACCGATAAGAGTGTATTAATTTTATCTATTCCGTTGTACAAACCCTAGTTCTTTAGCGAGGTTTTCCAGAAATTAAGGAGTAAGATGTTCATATAATTCTTCAGCAAATAATTGGAGTTCACTTTGAATCCAAAGATTCATAAAAAACATCATCTTTTCTAATCTAGCTTGTTTAGAAAGAATAATGCTTTTTTATACCAGAGGATAGTGAAAATTTCGCGTCTTTCTTACAAATATCGTGACTTTATTTCAAATTCACAGTTTTCTGTTATTTTTAAGGGGACTGAATTGGATATATATGCTAATATGAGAAAGGAATTGTAAAGGAACCTGGAAAAATGGAGGGAATTATGAAAACTTTCATATATATGGTGAGACATGGGGATTCACCGAAATCTGGAAAAGAAAAAACAAGAGGATTAACTGAAAAAGGAAAGTTAGATGTTCAACGAATAACAGATATATTACAAGGTGAGGGAATCGATGTTGTTATCTCAAGTCCATACAATCGTTCAATTCTAACTGTTCAGCAGTTAGCGAAGCAAATAGGACAAGAAGTTTTAGTATTTGAAGACTTAAAAGAGAGAATCTTTATTGCTGAAGAGGAACGAATGTCGGATAAAGAATTATTCCCTTTAATAACAAAGTCATTTTTAGAACCCGACTTTGCTTTAACGGGAGGAGAGTCTAATGACGACTGTCAGAAGCGTGCTATAAAAGTCTTAAAAGAATTATTAAACACCTATCGAGGACAGAAAGTAGTATTAGGAACCCATGGAGCTGTTATGACTTTGATGTTGGGGTATTATGATAGTAAGTATGGTTTGAATTTTTTACTACAGACATCAAAACCAGATATATACGGAATGGAATTCAATGGACAGGAATTGGTGGAGATTAAAAGATTGTGGGAAATTGAATAGATTGACTTTATTCATCCGTAGCTTTTCCTAGTGACGTGTATTATAAACAATAGGGTTACTGCGGTAACTCTTTTTCTTATGGCACTAACGGGGGATTGAGTTCAACAATCTAAAAAATCCGGTTCCTTAGCATACAAAATTCGCGTTTTGTTCTTGCTACCTCGAGATGAAATGGGAGGGAATGTTTTTGGGCAGGATACTTTTAAAGTTATTTTTTAAATTGATCCTATTTTTTTTCTTATTTGGTATTGTTGTTTTTTCTATATTTCAGATTATGTTTGTCTGGAGTGTTTCGACAGGATTAGGAAGGGATGATATAGTCGGATTTTCTGATAATAAGTATGTAATTGGTCGTCCACCTGTTAGCTATAATTTATATAAAAAAGATAGTGGGGAAACTATATTAGATAATGTTATTGGTTATAAAAAAGGAAAAATGAAAAGCTATGTTCGGAATGAAATTGAATTTGCAGTGATAAATGAGATAAAGGGTAGCTATGAACTGTATAAAATAGAAAATGCTTTAGAAAAGGATATAGAACGGCTGAAAGAAATGAAGAAATTAGAATAAAAGAGACTATCTGAAAGGTAAAAATGTACGCCTATTATTGTTAAATCTAAAAAACGTTTTAGATTGATAACTGGATTTTATTTCATGAAAAGAGTCATTATTAAAGTAAAGTATTAGGGGTTCAGCCACATCGCTATCAAGCTAAGCCCGTGTTACGTCAATGATAAGCAAGATTGTTTCTTTTTTTCGAAAGTCTATACGTAGATGCTTTAAAGATTTGCATACGAAATAAACCCTAACGGGTTTCCTTTTTTGAATTAAGCTGCTTGGTTATCAGACATGGTACAATTATAAACGACACCTAATATATCAAAAACTGTTTTCTTCTCATACCTATGGGATTTTCGCCCGTTTTGCTGTAGGAGATTGAACAGGCGAAGTAACACCTTTGATAGCTCTTGGGTGTTTTTTTGTATAGTTTGGAATAGAAGAAAATAGTCTTTAATCATATATATGGCTTTATACTCACTAAGCTCTCGTTTTTTCTTCATGAGGAGCAATTGGCGCATTTGAAACATGATAGAAGAACAGAGTAGAATGGCAATCAATTGACCATATAAATAGCACTCCAATCGTTCTGGTTTTATCTTTTTACAATGATGGATTTGAAAGAATGACTTCCACGTTTTAAATAAAATTTCGATTTGCCAACGCAAAGAATACCAATTATGTACCTGTCCCATCGGGACAATATCTGTAGGGGTGTTGGTCATATATACATTGATACCACTGAGTCGTTTACTACGAGGAGAATACTTCATTCCTTTCTTTTTTTCTCTTACAACTTGATCTTGTAATCGTTTCTTTGTTGTTCTTTTGTTAGTCGATGAACAATCACACGAGTTGGGACTTTATCAGTCATTCCTACATAAGCATCAGCTATTTCACATGTTTGTCCTGGTTGAAGGGAGCTCATTAACGTCTCCATATCTATCTGTATATACTCTGTACCTTTCTTAATTCTTCCGTCTTGAAAATAATCAGGGTTAGGATTTTTTTGATAAATACGTGTATTCGACTTGATACGAGAGATATAGTAGGCCTCTTTATCTTGTATATATTGAAGGTCTTTTAAATGAAAATAACCTAAATCTCGGATACATAAATCATTCGCTGTCACAGTTGGGGCACACAGAGAGCCGTAAGTGCGATCATGTTGTTTACCTGGACCTGTATGAATATGTAGAAATTGTCCACTTAACAAATCATACTCAAGTTAAATTTTTATCCCAGCTGTATGGCTGCATCCTCCTGCACCTGGATAAACCGATGAAAATATATCCGGAAGTTGAAATGCAGTTGAATCAAAAATACGAATACGCTTGAAAACAGAAGTGTATGGAGAAGAAATCTGCATAGATGCGGCCAATTTTTTGCTTAGTAGTTCGGCTAGTAGGTGTTGTAAAAGTTGGACGGCCGCCTTATTAAACCGTTGATTCAGTCCCTCAGGACTGATGAGTACTTCTGTTGATGCTTCTAAACAGCTAGATAACTGAGTTAAAGAAGTCATAGCTATATTTTGGCTCAACCATACACATAAAGCTACTAAATCTTTTGCTTGGTACTTACTGGTTCGTTGTACAAAGCCAACATCTTTTGCAAGATCCCGTAAGGTATTTGGAGATAAAAAACGCCATCCTTTCCTATGATTCTACAGAAAGAATAGCGTATTTTTTCTACTTAGGGCTATTAAAATCGCTTAATTTGATAGGCATGTTGTGAAATGCCCACAAGAACAGGCTTCATTAAAATTCTATATACCTCTTTCGAATGGGTGCACTCTTTGCGTCAGAACCAAATTTACTATTAATACACAAATACTATCATTGGATCATCACAAAACACACAATAGTAAAGATGTAGCATATTATATAGTGATAAATAAATTTTATGGAGGCTAATTGTATATATTCCTATAATAAAGTATATCTGTAGGAGGTAGTTACATGTTTGATAAAAACAAAATACTTCAAGCTAATGCATTTAATTCAAATTTAATTGGTCCTACACTTCCACCAATTCCACCATTTACTCTACCAACAGGCCCAACGGGAGGGACAGGCCCTACAGGAGCAACAGGAGTAACAGGTTCAACAGGTCCAACGGGAGCAACAGGAGTAACAGGTTCAACAGGTCCAACGGGAGCAACAGGAGTAACAGGTTCAACAGGTCCAACAGGAGTAACAGGTTCAACAGGAGTAACAGGTTCAACAGGAGCAACAGGAGCAACAGGAGTAACAGGTTCAACAGGTCCAACAGGAGCAACTGAAGGTTGCCTTTGTGATTGCTGTGTTTTACCTATGCAGAATGTTTTACAACAACTTATTGGGGAAACAGTGCTTCTTGGCACTATTGCAGATGCACCAAACGCTCCACCACTTTTCTTTTTATTTACTATTACTTCTGTAAATGATTTTTTAGTTACAGTTACAGATGGTTCCACATCCTTTGTAGTCAATATTTCTGATGTAACAGGGGTAGGTTTTTTACCGCCGGGGCCATCTATAACATTACTTCCACCTGTAGACTTAGGATGTGAATGTGATTGTCGCGAACGACCAATTAGGGAATTACTAGATACGCTTATTGGTTCTACAGTGAATCTTTTAGCAAGTACTGGTTCTACTGCAGTAGATTTTAACGTGGAACAAACAGGTCTTGGTATAGTTCTAGGTACTTTACCTATAAATCCAACTACAATCGTTAGGTTTGCTATTTCAACCTGCAAAATTACAGCAGTAAACATTCTCTAAAATTTAGAGATGCATAATAAAAAATAGTATCAAATGCCCATCAACCCAACATTTTGAAGTACCCCCAAAATAAAAAATGTACATTTTCACCTGAGGATGCCAATTTTTTCGTTTTGGGGTATTTGCTTTTCTTAGCTTGATAGCGATGGGGTTCAGCCACATGTCCATCAAACTAACAGATAAAAATACCGTTTTTTTACACTTGAAGTTAATTAATATTTTTAAGTTGATGGGTATGGGGCGTCAACTGGGTCGACTATTATTGTATGCTTGATAACATATATAGCTTCTTTTACAAAGTTGCAATTTAGTTATATATCCTTTTTAATAGGCGGAAGTGTAATGGTTTATTTTTCTATTATTTATTCTGTAATGTTCCTTGGGACATGTATTCGATTATTATTACTCAAGTATTTTTATACGGTTACAGAAAATGACAAATGAATATAAATACCTATATTTTTTAATAATGTTTAATTGTGTTACATAAAATAACTCCTTCGTTGAATTTATATACTTATTATATAAATTTAGCAAGGAGTTTTTATATTGTTATACTTGGAGTCTTTATAATTAAATATTCAAAATCAATAGAAGGAATCTAACGAAAATATACAGAATATTTAGATAGTGGGAGGTGTCGAATTTTGAGTGAAATTGAATTAAAAAGGAATGTAATTAAGACAGGGAGTGAGAAGGGGACTATTCTTCGGTTTATACTCGCTAGTCTAGTTGGGGTGTTTATGTTTTTCGTACCAGTTACGATAAACGGTGCTTCGTCCATTATGATTGATCATATCGTTTCATGGATCAGGACTTCTGTTCCGAGCGTCGTACCTTATTACGCACTACTTGTTATGATAATGGGTGCGATTTATCCATTTTATACGAAAAAATGGAATGCATCTATCGTAGACATTTGTTTTTCTATTTTAAAAGTAATTGGTGTTGTCTTTGGTGTATTATATTGCTTGAAAGTAGGACCAGCTTGGTTCTTTGCACAAGATGTAGGGCCGTTTTTGTATGAAAAACTAGTAATATCGGTAAGTTTACTCGTTCCAATTGGCTCGGCTTTTTTAGCGTTATTAGTCGGGTACGGATTACTTGAATTTATCGGTACATTTTGCCGTCCGATTATGAGACCGTTATGGAAAACACCAGGACGATCAGCAATCGATGCGGTCGCTTCATTTGTGGGGAGTTATTCGCTTGCACTTCTTATCACGAACCGCGTGTATAAAGAAGGAAAGTATACGACAAAAGAAGCAGCGATTATCGCTACAGGTTTTTCTACAGTATCCGCAACATTTATGATCATCATCGCAAAAACATTAGACATTATGCATTTATGGAATGTTTATTTTTGGACTACTCTCGTTGTAACATTCATCGTAACTGCTATCACCGTAAGAATCCCGCCTCTTAGTAGAAAACCAGATACATATGTAACGGAAGAAGGGTTTCCAGAACCTGTTTATAAAGAGAAAATGCTAGAACGTGCTTGGGAAGATGCGTTAGAAGTATCAAAGTCTGCACCGAGTATTATGAAAAATATCGCAGTGAATTTAAAAGATGGATTTATTATGACGATGGGAATTTTACCATCCATTATGTCAGTAGGATTAATTGGTATCGTCTTAGCGAAATTCACGCCAATATTTGATTGGATCAGTTATATTTTCTATCCATTTACATGGCTATTACAATTACCAGAAGCAGAACTAGCTGCTAAAGCGGCATCCGTTGGTATCGCAGAAATGTTTTTACCTTCTCTTTTAGTTGTAAGTGCACCACTTGTGACAAAGTTTGTCATTGCGGTTGTTTCGGTATCATCTATATTGTTCTTCTCAGCTTCCATTCCTTGTATTTTATCGACAGACATTCCGTTAAAAGTATCAGAACTTATTATTCTCTACGTACAAAGAACGATTTTAACGTTACTTATTATTACACCGATTGCTTATTTGTTGCTTTAAAGTTTTTAACAGATAAAGCTATAAATAAAGAAGCCTTTTTACAGAAGGCTTCTTTTGTTTAAAAGCGGGCTACTCCCACATTACTATCAAGCTAAGAAAATCAAATATCCTAAAACGTGAAAATATACTATTTTCTGTTTTTGTGATGTTTTTATTTATTTTTTGAATATGACGTCATGCTTCTTAAGAAGATTCCTAGTCCTGCAAAAAAGAAACCTAAGCATAATAAGCTGCCTGGCGTTCCCCAAGTAATTTGATCTAGCATTTTTATCCCCTCCCGTTTATCATTATATAGAATTTATTGGGAATTATCAAAATTTTCCTTTTTAAAGGTTATTGATGAGCCTTCCTACCTTATACGAGAAGATTATATCTGAAAAGGAATTCTTTTAAAAAAATTCTATTATTCTTATAAAGCGTTTTTGTTTCGTATGATATAGTAACAACAAAGGGGGCTTACAAATGGAAATCATTCACGAAAGAGCAAAGTTACGGATAATAGATAGTGATGATGTCGAAACTTTGTTTTCGATTGTAGAAGGAAATCGGGATATTTGGGCGTATTTAATTTCTAAAATGGATAATGTGCAAGATATGCAACAATACGTTCAAAAAGCGATACAGGGTTATGGGAAGGGTACTCAAATACCTTTCGTTGTAGTGGATCAACAGACGAATACGATTGTAGGAAGTACACGTCTATATAATATTTCAGTAGAAGATAAAACAGTCGAGTTAGGACAAACGTGGTATCATCCAAGTGTGCAACGTACGAGTATCAATACAGAGTGTAAGTATATGCTTCTCCAGTATGCTTTTGAAAAACTGCGTATGCTGAGGGTACAAATTAAGACAGATGCAAGAAACGAAAATGCACAACGAGCAATTGAAAGGTTAGGTGCAGTTAAAGAAGGTGTGCTTAGAAATGAAAGGAAATTGCCAAGTGGACATGTGAGAGATGCGGTTGTGTATAGTATTATCGTAAGCGAATGGCCAGTTGTGAAAGCACGTTTATTAGAAAATTTAGAGTTGTATAAAGAAAAGTTATAATTCGTGTTTTGAAAGGTATATTGTTCGTGATGTATGAAAAATATACCTTTTTTCTTACAAAATGCTACTTTATTTTAATTCCTTTTGTTTCATCGTTCCCTTCTGAGAAAAAATTCGTTACAATGTAGTTGTATGGTAATAAACTTATGAATTTAAAACATGTAATGAAAACCGCAAATAAAAATGAATTGATAATCCTCAATTTTAAATGAAAACCCTTTTATACATAAATAACAAGTAAAGTTCCTTCTTTTAAATAAACTCAAACGAAACGATTTGATATAAATGTTTTTTTATAGAAGTATGGATGATGTACGGAGGCAATTACAAATGAAAGAAAATAAGAAGAGTAAGAAAAGACGAATCTTTCAAGTATTTTTACTAATGATTTGTTCTGCTATTTTATATGTAAGTTATGCAGCTTACGATATTTGGAGTTATCGTTTTAAAACAAATGATGGCGTGAAAACGGATGCTGGTATCGTACTAGGAGCAGCTTCTTGGAACGGAAAACCATCTCCTGTATTTAAAGAAAGAATTAATCATGCGATTTCTTTATATAAGAACGGAGATATTAAAAAGATTATTTTTACAGGTGGTACAAAGTTCGAGGCAGAACTTGAGGAAGCGCGTACTGCAAGAGTATATGCAATGAAACAAGGTGTAAAAGAGGAAGATATTTTAATTGAAACAAAATCCCTTTTCACAGAAGAAAACTTAAAGAATGCGAAGGAAGTTGGAATAGAGAACGGAATACGCACATACACGATTGTAAGTGATCCACTTCATATGAAACGCGCAATGAGAATCGCAAAACATATTAATATTGAAGCGTATGCTTCACCAACGCCGACATCAGCATATAAAACGTTAGATACAGAAATTCCATTCTTCTTTAAAGAATTATTCTCGTACATTGGATATGTAACCTCTTTGCCATTAAAGGCATTGAAGGGAGACTAATATAAGAAAAGAACCTATCTTTAAATAGGAACTTTTCTTATTAGTCAAAAACATTGTATTTTTATCGGAATAGTGAAACAATAGAGAGGTAGCTTCATATAATCATAATGAAAAAGTGAGCGGTTGATGAATCGAGCATAAAGGAGATTATAGTATGGCACTCTCATTTGTTGAAACAGAAGAACAATCTTTCATTATTGCACAAATAAATAAATTGCTTCCAAAGTTCATGGAAAGGGAGCATCAACTAAGTGAATTAGGGTCATTTCCGTATGAAAATATGAGTGATTTGAAAGATATCGGATATACGAAATTAACGTTACCAAAGGAATTTGGTGGTAGTGCGATTTCTTTATATGACTTCGTTTTATTTCAAGAGAAAATCGCGGAAGGCTGCGGAGCTACTGCATTATCAATTGGCTGGCATATTGGCATTGTGAAAGAGCTAGCGGAAAATCACTCTTGGAATGATGAGATGTTCAAATGGTTTTGCGAAGAAGTGCGTAACGGTGCACTCTTTAACCGGGCAGCAACAGAACCAAAAACAGGGAGTCCGACGCGTGGCGGTAAACCAGAAACAATAGCGGTTCAACAAGGCGAGAAGTGGATTATAAATGGAAGAAAAACTTTTACAACGATGGCGCCAATACTTGATTATTTTATTATTTCAGCGAGTATTGAAGGCCGAGAAGAAGTTGGTGAGTTTGTCATTCTGAGAAATACGCTCGGTGTATCCATTGAAGAAACGTGGGATAGCGTTGCGATGCGAGGGACTGCTAGTCATGACCTTGTCTTACAAAATGTAGAGATAGAAAGTCGCTTTTTTACAGATGTAAAGGGCGGGAAAGTGAAACAAAAGGGTATTGGCTGGTTGCTACATATACCAGCATGTTATTTAGGAATTGCACAATCAGCAAGAAATTATGCAGTTCAGTTTGCGGGATCATACAAGCCAAATAGTTTAAATCATTCTATTAGTTTATTGCCGAATGTTAGAAGATTAGTTGGAGAATTAGAACTTGAGCTTATGCAAGCTCGCGTCTTTTTATATCAAATTGCGAAAAAGTACGATGAAGCAGAGGATAAACTATCATTGCAAGCCGAATTAGCAGCAGTGAAATATGCCGTAACGAATGCGGCAATATCAATTGTAGATAAAGCAATGCGCATAGTAGGAGCAAAAAGTTTATCAGAAAAAAATCCACTTCATCGTTACTATTTAAACGTCAGAGCAGGATTACACAATCCGCCGATGGATGATGCAACACTATCTATATTAGCGGATGCGGCGTTTCAATCGTAGTTTTTTTAACTTATATTTTATTGTTTATGGACAATATAGTTGTTTTGAAAGCACGTGTTTGATTAATAATCGAACACGTGCTTTTTATGTGTGCGACGTATCAGATTGAGATGTAGATTTTTAGTATAAATGGTTATCATGATTTTGGATTGTTATTGGCTGAATGAATATGTATTGCAATGTTAGTTTGACAACTTTTAATCCCAAATTAAAGGTCTTTCCAAGTTTACCATTCGTAAATATTGTAAAAATTGACCTGTATGGACCGCATCATGATAGGCAATTCGTAATAGCATGTCCCCTAAATATCGTTGATAGCCAACATCGCTTCGATCAATAAGAGTTGAATCTAGCTCAGCTTTGTTTATGGATTGTACATATTCTATAAAGTCAGTAAAGTATACTTGTGCCAATTCAATTTCTTTTTTTACACAAGTAATTGGCTCGTCATCATACGGGATACGTATGTCATTTATTGAGCCGTTGTTTTTTAAAATCATATGATAATAAAAAGTTGAGCTCCATACATGACGAATCATCTCACCAAAGGACATAGCTTCATGATCAGGCTTCCAATTAAGAAAATTATCGGGAAGAGAATTCCATAATTTTTCTGAGCGCCTTCTCGTTTCTTTCAAATTTAATATACTAAGATCAATTGCATTCATAATACATTCTCCTTTACTATTAAACTTAAAATAATTGTATCAGTTTAATAGTTAGGGTATCATCGAAATATGAATGTATATCCGAATATCTCATATATAGCTAAACTAATTGCTGAACCTACAAGAGCAATTATCTTAGATTGTCTAATGAATAATCAGGCACTACCTGCTAGCGAATTGGCTTATATGGCAAAGGTGTCACATCCAACGATTAGTTCTCATCTTTCTAAATTAGTAGAGGGAAATCTACTTACAGTTGAACAACATGGTAGACATCGTTACTATCGACTTGCTAATCAAGAGGTAGCAGAAGTTCTTGAAAAGTTAGGAACAATTGCACCAACAGTCCAAGTTCGGTCTTTAAAACAATCGGATCAGCTAAAACAAATTCGTTATGCGCGAACTTGCTATGATCATCTTGCAGGCAGACTCGGTGTAGAGATAACTGAAAAATTACTACATAGGGAATTTATAATTTTAAAGGAAGGAGAATACATTGTAACGGAACAAGGTAAGGGGTGGTTTCTGAACTTTGGAATAAATATTGAAACGGCAGAGATAAAAAGGAGAGTATTTGCAAAACCTTGTCTTGATTGGAGTGAACGACGCTACCATATTTCTGGTTGGTTAGGATCTGCAATAGCAAAACTATTTTTTGAACAGGAATGGATTACAAAAACGGATAAGAGTCGGGCTGTCCATCTTACAAAAAAAGGTGTGAAGCTATTGAAAGATCAATTAGACATTGACATGGAAAATAAAAAAGTCAATCAAAATGCAATGCCTCCGGTCAAATAGATAGTATTAAATAACCTGAGTTCTATATTTATATAGACTCAGGTTATTTAATTTCTTTTAAAACCTTTGATGATATTTGCGTACAGCAACTTTAAGCTCATTCACTTTACAGAAAGAGGTTAAATGAAAACATAGTAGTTGAGGCAGTTCTATTAAATTATTAATCATATTACTTAAAAATTATGCGTAAGAATATAGTAAATGAAGGGAGATATAAAATGAATAAAGTGAAACTGAAAGTATTAAATGTAAGGTATATAGTGATATGTATTTTATTCACTATTATATGTATCCTCACTTCATTCTTCATTTCTAGTAATTCAAGCGTATTTAAATCATTTTATATAAATCAGTTATTAGGAACGAATTCTACTAAAGGACTTATGTATATGATAGGAAGTGAAAATCGTTATTTTGCAGAAGAATTTCATAAAGAAAAAGGACGAGCGTCTTTAGAATCTTTTTTACTATCACTTTCTACAAACATTAATGTAAATGATCTCCGAAGTTTATTAACCCGGGAACTTCCTAATATGAATCAATTTTATTCGGAAATATTAATTGCTGGGGAAGGAACAGATTATACGAACATTCCTGAAGAATCCAGTATTCCTTTAGATAACATTAAAGATAAAGGTACTGCTATTGAACACCCAAAGAGTGGGAAAGAAAACAATTCTACTGGTGAAAATTCAAATACACAAAATAAAGTTTTTATTTATCATACACATAGTTGGGAAGCGTTTATTCCTCTTATTCCAGGTGCTACGATACCTGATGATGCTTCCAGTACAAATAATGAAGTGAATATTACGTTTGTTGGAAACTATTTAAAACAAAAGTTAGAAGAAAAAGGAATAGGTGTTTCACATGATACGACAAATATGAGGGATTTTCTGCGAAATAAAAAATTAAATTGGGCCCAATCTTACAAAGGATCCCGTCAAATATTACAAGATAAATTAGCACAAGATAAAAATATTATGTTCCCAATGGACCTTCATAGAGATGATGCCCGAAAAAATATTACAACAAAAAATATTAACGGAAAGAATTATGCTAGGCTCTATTTTATTTTAGGACGAGAAAATCCTAACTATGAAAAAAATAAAAAAATAGTAACGACAATAAATTCATATTTAGATGAGAAGTATTACGGTTTAAGCCGAGGGATTTTTATTAAAGATCGTAAAAGCGGGAACGGAGTATATAATCAAGACCTTTCTCCGAATGCATTACTTATTGAAATGGGAGGGGTAGATAATACACCAGAAGAATTGTATGCGTCAGTTGACGCATTAGTAGAAGCATTTAGCCACTATTATAATGAAGTAACTAAGAAAAATAACTAAAAAAAGGAGCGATACCTAGTCCGAAGTGCTAGGTATCGCTCCTTTTTTTTGTAGAATATAAAATTACCAATAAACGCAATCAATAAAAAAATCTTTCTTTTCATTCTTCTTTTTACAGTTTTATAGGAGAAAGCTAGGTTTCTTATTTTTACTAATGTTATAATAAGAAAAAAGCACGAAAAGAGGTCATCTCATGCTAGAGGTTATTGCAACATGTTTAGAAGATGTGAAACGAATTGAACGAGCTGGCGGGAAGCGAATTGAATTAATTACATCTTATACAGAAGGCGGTTTAACGCCGAGTTATGCATTTATTAAAAAAGCGGTAGAAGCGGTACATATACCGATTCACGTTATGATTCGTCCGCATGCGAAGTCTTTTACATATACGGAAGAAGAAATTGAAATGATGAAGGAAGATATAATCATCGCACAGAAGTTAGGTGCAGCTGGTGTTGTATTAGGCGTATTAAACGAACGAAATGAAGTGGATGACGAGAAATTAGCGGATTTACTATCTGTTGTAGATGGAATAAATGTAACGTACCACCGTGCAATAGATGATATAGAAAATCCAGTAGAAGCGATGGAAACTTTAAAGAAGTTTCATAAAGTGACTCACGTTTTAACTTCAGGTGGACAAGGAAATATAGTAGAGAATATACCGGTGCTTACAGAAATGAAAAAGGTAAGCGATGGTCAAATTCAGCTTGTAGTTGGAGCTGGCGTGACGAAAGAAAATATAAAGCAATTGCTAGATGAAACTGGAATCACGCAAGCTCATGTCGGTACAGCGGTAAGAGAAGGGAAATCATGTTTTTCTGAAATTGATCCGAATTTAGTACAAGAATTAGTTCAAATAATAAAATAAGCACATAAGAAAGAGGAGAAACGATGAAGGAAAATACGAAGAAAGAATTATTCTCATGGGCTAAAACGATAGGATTTACCCTTGTCCTAATTGCTATTATTCGCGGTGTTTTATTTACACCCTCATTAGTACAAGGTGAATCGATGATGCCCACTTTAGAAAATAACGAACGAGTTCTTGTGAATAAGATCGGTTATAGTATAAGTGGATTAGATCGCTTTGATATTATCGTCTTCCACGGAAAAGAAGGGTACGATTTAGTAAAACGAGTAATTGGTTTACCAGGCGATACAGTTGAGTATAAAAACGATGTTTTATATGTAAACGGAAAAGCGATGGAAGAACCATATTTAAACGAGTTTAAAGAAAAAGCAGCAGGCCGTGTATTAACTCCAGACTTTACGTTAGAACAAATCACAGGAAAAACGAAAGTGCCAGAAGGCCAAGTGTTTGTTTTAGGAGATAATCGTGAAGTTTCGAAAGATGGTCGTATGTTCGGATTCATTTCAGAAGATGAGATTGTCGGAAAAGGACAAGCTGTTTTCTGGCCGTTGAAACAAGTAAGAGCGTTATAAAACAAAAAGTATGGAAGAAATATTCTTCCATACTTTTTTTGTGCCTTATTTATATGTTAGGTTTTGCTATAACTTGAACTTTTGAAAGAGAACCATCATTATTTCTAAATTTTATCTTGTATTCACCTTCAGGAAGCCAATCACTCCAATTTATACTAAATTCATTGATCGCTTGTTCCCCAGGTTTTAAAGTTCCGTCAATCATCCAAGAATCTTTAGCATTATATAAAGTGTAACTAAAAGGAGAATCACCTATATTTTTTACAAGAACACTTAATTCATCTCCATGAGAATAGTTAAAGCCAGAAATACTTGATCCGAAAAAATGAATTTCTTCGTTCGCTATTTTATGATGTTGGGCAATTTTAGCGGTTGAATGAGTATCTTCATTTGTCGCAAATGTTACCTTATAACCTATACAAAAAGACAACATAATAGCAGGAATCACTAGCAGCTTTTTCAAAAGAAACACTCCTTACATTTTGTTTTGCATATATTATAATAATAGAAATATAGTGGAGATGTAATAGTTTGATGTAAAAATTTACAAATGCATTTAATTGTTTACGTTTTTAAAATTACTGACAAAATATATCAGGTCACATACTTAAAAAAATATTGATAGAATTGAAAGAATATTTTATAATTTTAAATTATATGTTTGTTTCGAAAAACGGAATTTAAGTTCCGAAATTCGGAATGAGAGGGAGATAGAATGAGTATAAATAAAACGGCAGTTAAGACAATGGATATTTTAGAGTTGTTTTATGAGCATGAAGAGCTAAGTTTAACAGAGATGGTTCAGCTTACGAGTATGCCGAAAACATCTGTTTATCGTTTAATTGGCTCGTTAGAAGAAATGGAGTTTTTACAAAAAAACGAAAAGGGGAAATATCGTCTCGGAGTCGTTTTTTTACGGTTCGGTCAACTTGTTTCACAAAGATTATCCGTAAGAAATATTGCGATTCCATATATGAAAGAGCTTAGAAATAGTTTAGGGCAGGCAGTTAATTTAATTATTCAAGATGGTAATGACGCGATTTATGTGGAAAAGATGGAAGGCGTTCAGCCTGTACGCGTGTATACCGCGGTTGGAAGAAGAGCACCGCTTTATGCTGGTGCATGTCCGAGAATTTTACTATCGTATTTCTCTGAGAAAGAGACATGGAAGTACATAGAGGAAACGGATTTAAAACAGTTTGCAGATGGAACAATCGTGGATAAGGAGCAATTGTTAGAAGTGTTACAAATGGCGAAAAAGGAAGGTCACACAATTAGCTACTCGGAGTTAGAAAATCATACAGCGGCTATAGCAGCGCCCATTTTTGCAAGCGATGGAACAGTTATAGCGGGTATTAGTATTTCAGGTTTAGCAATTGAGTATAGCGAAAGTAACATTTCATATTTTATTGCGAAGGTGAAAGAAACAGCACATCGCATTTCGAAAGAACTTGGCTTTTTGGCATAGAAAGAGGGAGTGGGATGAAATTTTCTGCATTAGGAGATCAAGCAATGATTGTTACATTTGGTGAAGAAATTGGGATGGAGACATACGAAAAAGTGCAGCGATTATTTCAAGCGTTGAGACGGCACCCGTTTACAGGAATGGTTGAGTGTGTACCATCTTTCACTTCATTAGCGGTCTACTACAATGTATACGAAGTATGGAAGCGAAATGAGAGAAGTGAAGGATCATATCATTACGTTTGCCAATATATAAAAGAGCTGTGTAATTCGTATAAAGAAGAAGTGAACCAAGATGTGAAATATATTTCTATACCTGTTTGCTACGGGGGAGAATATGGACCTGATTTAGAAGAGGTCGCGCATTGTAGAGGATTACGAGCGGAGGATGTGATTCGCATACATAGCGAGACAACATATTTTGTGTATATGTTAGGTTTTACACCAGGGTTCCCGTATTTAGGAGGACTATCAAAAGAACTAGAAACACCTAGAAAAGAAACACCACGGTTACAAATACCTGCTGGTTCGGTAGGTATTGGTGGAAATCAAACAGGTATATATCCACTTGAAACACCAGGAGGATGGAATATTATTGGCCGAACTCCTATTTCATTATTTAATACAGAAGAAGAAACACCGACATATATTCAAAGTGGTATGTATTTACGATTTATCCCAATAACGAAGGAAGAGTATGTATCACTTGAGGGGGCTAAAGAATGGATGTAGAGGTTTTGCATGCGGGAATGTTTACAACAGTCCAAGATTTAGGGCGATCTCATTATCAACAATACGGTGTACCAGTTGGCGGGGCCATGGATCAAAGTGCACTTCGGATGATTAATATGTTAGTCGGTAATGAAGAGAATGAAGCGGGACTTGAAATGACAATTATGGGACCTAAATTGTTAATAAAGAAAACGACTTTACTTGCGATTGGCGGAGCAAATATGGAGCCGTTATTGAATGGAGAGCGTATTCCATTATGGCGTCCCATTTTAGCGGAAGAAGGTAGCATGCTTTGTTTTGGGAAAGTGAAAAGTGGTTGCAGAGCGTATGTGACTTTTGCAGGTGGTATACAGATTGATCGTACAATGGGAAGCAAAAGTACTTACATACGTGCTGCGATTGGTGGTATTGAAGGAAGAATGCTGAAAAAAGGAGATTATTTTCAAATTGGTACACACACAGAAATGGCAAGGCGTTTCATTCAAGACTTACAAAAGGATGAGCGAGTCAAAACGAAATGGGCAATTAGCAGCGGCGTACTGCCAAAGTATAAGAAATATCCTAAGCTTCGCGTTATAACTGATTTTGAATATGATCAATTTACAGAAGAAAGTATAAGGGCATTTTTCACGAAAGAGTATAAAGTATCTAATTACGCTGATCGTATGGGCTATAGAGTTGAAGGAGAAGTTTTAAATAGGATTGAAGAAAAAGAGATTTTATCGAGTCCGGTTACATTTGGGACCATTCAAGTTCCTAATGGAGGACAGCCGATTATATTAATGGCAGATAGGCAAACGACAGGTGGCTATCCGAGAATGGGAAATATTATTTCAGTAGATTTACCACTTCTTGCTCAGTTAAAACCGGGGGATTATGTTTCTTTTGAGAAAATTACGCTGGAAGAAGCGGAACAATTGTACATAGAACAAGAAGTAAATATGAATCTATTAAAGAAATTCATCACTTTACGAAGCTGACATTAGGAGGGGAATATCGTGACGACAATCGATTTAAATTGTGATTTAGGAGAAAGTTTTGGAGCTTATAAAATGGGGAATGATGATGAAATTCTTCCGTTCGTTTCCTCTATAAACGTTGCTTGCGGTTTTCATGCGGGTGATCCGACTGTAATGAGGAAAACGGTCGAAAAGGCACTGCAGCATAACGTAGCAATTGGCGCGCATCCTGGTTTTCCTGATTTAATTGGATTTGGAAGAAGAAACATGAATGTTTCAGCGAGTGAAGTATACGATTACGTTTTATATCAAATCGGTGCATTAGATGCTTTTGTGAAAGCGGCAGGCGGGAACATGCATCATGTAAAACCGCACGGTGCCCTATATAATATGGCGGCGACAAATCCGGAAATTGCAGATGCAATCGCAAAAGCAATTTATCATAGTAATCCCAAGCTATTACTTTACGGATTAGCAAATAGCGAGGCGTTTATACAGGCTGCGGAAAAATACAATATAACTCTCGTACAAGAAGCTTTTGCTGATCGTACGTATAAGCAAGATGGAACGTTAACGAGCCGGACAGAAGAAAATGCACTTATAAAAAATGAAGAAGAAGCGATAAAGCAAGTGCTTCAAATGGTGAAAGAAGGCTACGTAAACGCGGTGAACGGAGAGAAAGTAGCAGTTCAAGCACAAACAATTTGTTTACATGGTGATGGAGAGAAAGCAGTCCAATTTGCGAGAAAAATATACAGAACATTCGAATTTAATGGTATTTCTATTTGTGCACCGAAATAAAAAATAGGGGGAAGTGCTGGAATGATTAAATTAATCGGGATACTACTTGTTGCAGTGGGCTTTTTATTTAGATTAAATACATTATTAGTAGTTATGGTTGCAGGTATTGTTACTGGTATGGTTTCAGGATTAAGCTTTTATGATGTGATTAGCATGTTCGGTAAATTTTTCATAGAAAATAGATATATGTCTATGCCGATTATACTAACTTTACCGGTAATCGGAATTTTAGAGCGTTACGGTTTAAAAGAAAGAGCAGAAGCACTTATAACGAAATCAAAAGGCGCAACAACTGGAAGAGTGTTAATGTCATATTTTACGATAAGAGAATCATCAGCAGCACTTGGACTGAATATTGGTGGTCATGCACAAACAGTAAGGCCACTCGTTGCACCGATGGCAGAAGGGGCTGCGCAAGGTAAATATGGTAAGTTACCTGAAAAGTTAAGAGAAAAGATTAAAGCAAACGCAGCAGCTGCGGAAAATACAGCTTGGTTTTTCGGAGAGGATATATTTATCGCGACTGGTGCGATTTTATTAATGAAAGGATTCTTCGATTCAGTAGGTATGCATGTCGGTGTGTGGGATATGGCGCTTTGGGGTATTCCAACTGCAATATCTGCGCTTATTGTCAGCTGGATCAGATTTAGAAGATTTGATAAATATATAGCGAAAACGATGACATCAAAAGAAAAAGAAGAGAAGGAGGCAATATA
Organism: Bacillus sp. FSL M8-0063; assembly: GCF_038005545.1. NCBI lineage: Bacteria > Bacillati > Bacillota > Bacilli > Caryophanales > Bacillaceae > Bacillus > Bacillus sp. FSL M8-0063. Next base: position 2,598,906 of record NZ_JBBOTJ010000001.1, on the reverse strand, counting down.
AAATGAACATCATCACAATGGATACAATTTATTACGTATTAGGTATAATCGTTGCCTTTATCGCTGTTCGTATTGCATTTGATCGTGAACATCCAAATCGATGGGGTTCTAGCTTATTTTGGGCATTATTTGCAGTTACGTTTTTATTCGGAAATATAATCCCTTCGTTTTACGTTGGTTGTATTGTGCTCGCTATGGTCGTGTTAGCTTCACTAAATAAAGTAACAAAATCAGAAGAGAAAGAAGTACCTGTACAAGAACGTGTGAAACATGCTGAGAAATTAAAAAATAAAATTTTTATGCCTGCACTATTAATTCCTATTTTTACAATTATCGGTACGTTAACGTTAGGGAAAATCAAATGGGGAAATGTTTCCCTTGTTGATCCAGATAAAGTAACGCTAGTAGCATTAGCACTAGGGGCATTACTTGCATTCGTTGCAGCGATGCGTATTACAAAATCGAAAATAACAACGCCTGTACAAGAAGGAAGCAGACTATTACAAGCTGTCGGCTGGGCTGTTATTTTACCACAGATGTTAGCGGCACTTGGCGGTATTTTCGCAAAGTCTGGCGTTGGACAAGTCGTTTCTGATTTAGTCGGTCAAGTATTACCGACAGAGTATCCGTTCGTAGCTGTTATGGCGTATTGTTTAGGAATGATGCTTTTTACAGTCGTAATGGGAAATGCATTCGCAGCGTTTGCCGTTATTACTGGCGGAATTGGTTTACCTTTAATTGTTCAAATGCATGGTGGGAATCCAGCAATTATGGCAGCACTCGGTATGTTTGCTGGATATTGCGGAACGCTACTTACGCCAATGGCAGCAAACTTTAATATCGTTCCGGCGATGCTTTTAGAGCTAAAAGATAAAAATGCAGTTATTAAAGCACAAGTACCAATTGCTCTTTCAATCTTTATCATAAATATGTTTATTATGTACGGCCTTGTATATCGTTTCTAATTAGGAGGGAAAACTATGAAAACAGTATTACTAACAGGATTTGATCCGTTCGGCGGAGAAAGCATCAACCCAGCTTGGGAAGTCGCAAAAAGTTTACATGAAAAAACAATTGGAGAGTACAAGATTATTAGCAAACAAGTCCCAACGGTATTTCATAAATCAATCAGCGTATTAAAAGAGTATATAGAAGAACTAAACCCTGAAATGATTATATGTATTGGACAAGCTGGAGGCAGACCAGATATTACGATAGAGCGTGTCGCAATTAATATTGATGATGCAAGAATTGCCGACAATGAAGGGAACCAGCCGGTAGATGTACCGGTTGTGGAAGAAGGACCGGCTGCCTATTGGTCTACGCTTCCGATGAAAGCAATTGTAAAAAGACTTCAAGAAGAAGGCATACCGGCTTCCGTTTCACAAACAGCAGGTACATTCGTTTGTAATCATTTATTCTACGGTCTCATGCATGAATTAGAGAAACATGGTAAGAAAATAAAAGGTGGATTTGTTCATATTCCATTCTTACCAGAACAAGCGAGCAATTATCCAGGCCAACCGAGTATGTCACTTTCTACTATTCGTAAAGGGATAGAATCAGCAGTAGAGGTAACGACGACAGTTGAGGTCGATATTGTAGAAATTGGGGGTACGACGCATTAAATAAAACGAATCATACAACACCTCCTGTAAACAACTGGTATAATAAGTATAGCAATATACATAGAGGTGATTTTTGTGCAACAATTTGAAGAAGTACGTTCAATTTTAGAGCAAGCGAAGAAAATTACAGTGTTAACAGGTGCAGGAGCAAGTACGGAAAGTGGTATCCCAGATTTTCGTTCAGCAAATGGATTGTATGCTGATGCGAATGTAGAGATGTATTTATCAAGGGGATATTATAATAGAAGTCCGAAAGAATTTTGGAAGCATTATAAAGAAATCTTTCAAATTAATACGTTTCATCAATATAAACCAAATCGCGGGCATCGCTTTTTAGCTGAATTAGAAGAACAAGGGAAAGATATTACGATTTTAACGCAAAATATTGATGGTTTACATCAACTAGGTGGTAGTAAACATGTCATTGATTTACATGGAACACTTCAAACAGCACACTGTCCGAAGTGTAAAGCGGGATATGATTTGCAGTATATGATTGATCATGAAGTGCCTCGCTGCGAGAAGTGTAATTTCATTTTAAATCCAGACGTTGTTTTATACGGAGATACATTGCCGCAATATCAAAATGCGATACAACGTTTATATGAAACAGATGTGCTTATCGTTATGGGAACGTCATTAAAAGTACAACCTGTCGCTTCATTCCCGGAAATCGCAAAGAGGGAGATAGGGGCAACGACAATTTTAGTAAATGAAGAGTTAACAGGACGAGAATATAACTTTGATTTTGTTTTTCAAAATAAGATTGGTGAGTTTGTTGAAGGGTTAGCCTCAATGAAATAAGTTATCGAAAAAACTGAGGTATCCACCTCAGTTTTTTATTTGGATAATCACAGTTTAAAGCACTTCGATAATGTAGTAACCACATCTCTATAATTAATAAAAAAGCGTTTCGTAGGTAAAATAGCAGAGTAAGAAGTAGTATTACCTTTAACGAATACACAGTCGTCATAAAGTAAGCTAATATGTAGATGTTGTAAAGGCTCTATTTGGTGTTGCTTTACGTATAAAACCAAATCATTATAAAGTTGCTCACTATACTCACTTACAGAATGTTCTAATGAAAGCTGACCTGCTATGCTAGTCCACCATACTTTAAAACTACATACTAACTCTTGAAAGGAGTCCTCATTACATAATTGAGTGTCAAAGAGCTTCTCATAAAAGATATGGTTTTCCTCATAAAAAATCTGTAAATCATATCTCTCATTAGCAATTTGTTTACGGAGTGTATGCCATAATTCTTTGAAATTATCTTCAAATTCAGTAGAAAAATTTACTTGTTTTGCTATGTAAGGAAACCGCAAATTTTCTTTATTCTCTTTTTGGTTGAGATAAATATTTTGAATATAAATCATAAAGTTTAAACAATATGACGTATTAGTATGTATTGTAAATGAATCTGTCATTTCATTTTCTCCTTAGTGGTGTCTTTTATTGTTAGTATACAAAGAAATGTAAATGAATGGTATGAAAAAACAATTGTATACACACTTTCTTTTAGAATAACATTCATGTTATTTCTTAATAAGGGAATGGTAATAAATAGGGTATAAAATTAAAATACTGAAAATTAAATCTTTTATTTCTTTAGTAATTAATATAAAATTCTATATATATCATATAAATAAATTTGATACATAATGGTTCTGTGTAGAAATGTTAATAGAATGAAGCGAGGGAGCGAAATGAGACAGAAAAAGGAGCAGAAGAAACAATCGAAAAAGAAAAAGACCCACATTCCATTTCGATTAAATGTACTATTTTTTATCGTCTTTCTTTTATTTTCAGCTATTATAATTCAATTAGGTAAAGTACAAATCATTGATGGAGAAACGTATAGAAATGAAGTGAACAAAAAGGAAGATGTAACGGTAAGCACTCCTGTTCCTAGAGGGAAAATGTTTGATCGGCAAGGTCAAGTGATTGTAAATAATAAACCACTACGAACCGTTACATATACGAAAATGAAAGGAGTAGATTCGAAAGAAGTTTTACAAGTAGCGAGACAGTTAGCTCAGCTAATAGAAATGTCGCCAGAAGATATAGCTAAGTTAACAGAAACAGATAAAAAAGATTTTTGGATGCAGTTAAATGAAAAACGAGCAGCAGAAAAAGTAACGAAAGAAGATGAGAGTACATTTAGGAAGCAAGAGATAGAGGGGAAAGAATTAGATAAAAAAGTTGAAGAGTTGCGCCGTGAAAGAATTACGCAAGAAGAATTAAGCGAACTATCAAAAGAGGATCTAGAAGTACTAGCAATTAAAAGTAGGATGAATGCGGGATATAAAATGACGCCGCAAATCGTTAAAAAAGATGTAAGCCAAAATGAATATGCAATCGTAAGTGAAAGATTGGCAATTTTGCCAGGAGTGGATACGACAGTGGATTGGGAACGTGAATACCCAAATGATAAAATACTTCGTTCCATACTTGGTAGCGTTTCTACTGAAAATGAGGGCTTACCGAGAGAACAGTTAGATTATTATTTAGTGCGTGATTATAACCGAAATGACCGTATTGGTAAGAGCTACATCGAGAAACAGTACGAAGATGCATTACATGGAACGAAAGAACAGTCTAAAAACATTACGGATAAAGCAGGAAATATTATTCGGACGGAAAAAGTGACTGAAGGAAAAAGCGGAAATAATTTAATGTTAACTGTTGATATGGAGTTACAGAAAAAAGTAGAGGAAAGTCTTGAAAAGAATTTACGAGCATTTCATTCTGCAGAGCCGATGATGGATCGTGCGTTTGTAGTAATGATGAACCCGAAAAATGGCCAAATTTTATCAATGGCAGGAAAGAAAATTGTAAATAAAGATGGCGGCATGCAAATAGAAGACTTCGCTTTAGGGACGATGACAAGTTCTTATGAATTAGGGTCAACTGTGAAAGGGGCTACATTATTAGCCGGATATCAAACTGAAACAATAAAGCCGTATACGCATTTCTTCGATGCACCAATGTATTTTAAAGGAAGTGTCAAGCCAAAGAAATCGTGGAAAGATTTTGGTGATATTGATGATTTAAGAGCTTTACAAGTTTCATCAAACGTTTATATGTTTAATACAGCATTAAAAATGGCAGGTGTAAATTATGTACCAAACAATCCGCTAGATATTAAAAAAGAAACATTTAATAAAATACGCTACTACTTTAGACAGTTTGGCTTAGGCGTACCGACTGGAATTGACTTACCGAATGAATCGATTGGTCAAATGGGTAGAACAGATAACATACCTGGCTTTTTACTTGATTACGCGATTGGACAGTATGATACATATACGCCGCTTCAACTTGCTCAATATATGTCAACAATTGCAAACGGTGGTTACCGAATGAAACCACAAATTGTACAAGAAGTGAGAGAGCAACCACATAGACCAGAGGATGTTGGAAAAGTTGTTCGGTCTATTGAACCAGTTATTTTAAATCGAGTGGATATGGACACTTCATACATTAATCATGTAAAAGAAGGATTTAGAAGAGTTTTTCAAGAAACTGACGGAACAGGTACGGCAACGTTTAAAGGATTACCGTATAAACCAGCTGGAAAAACAGGAACAGCTGAAACTGTATACGGTGGAGAAAGTGATATTGGAAGAGATGAAAACAATAACCGAAAAAAATGTTATAATTTAACTCTTGCCGGTTATGCACCATATGATGCTGATCCGGAAGTAGCTTTTTCAGTTGTTGTACCTTGGGTGAATGATGACAAATCAGGAGTTAATTCCGCGATTGGTAAAGAGATTTTGGATGCGTATTTTGAATTGAAAACGAAAAGAGCGAGTGGAAATCCAGTCCCAGTAGAACAGCCGAACAAGGCCCAGTAAAAATAGTATCACTGCATGGAGACATATTGTGCAGTGATATATTTTTTGAGTTAAAAAGCGTTTAAATAAGGTGGGAATGGATATGAAACAGGAGATTAAAAGAGGCTGGGGGAAATACATACTCTTCGCGTTTGTTTTGGTAGTAGCCTATCATTCTTTTACTTTATGTAAAGTGGAAGGGAAATCGATGCAACCGACTTTATATGAAGAAGACTACGTATTTGTAAATAAAGCAGCAGTACATTTTTCTAATATAGAGCACGGAGAAATTGTCATTATAAAGGAAGAGGATGAGTCGAAATATTATGTAAAACGAGTAATAGGACTTCCTGGTGACGTAATTAACATAACGAATGGATCAGTATATGTGAATGATAAAAAGCAAGAAGAACCGTATACAAATAAAGATTTATTCAATAATACGCAAGTGTTTTACAACTTTCAAAAGACAAAAATCCCGCCAAATAAGTTATTTGTAATGGGAGATAATCGTGAACTTAGTAGAGATAGTCGAAACGGCTTAGGATATATTGAAGAAGATAATATAATAGGCAAAGTGGAATTTGTATATTATCCTTTTTCAAAAATGAAGATTATAGAATAAGTGGGGTTATACACAACCCCACTTATTAAAGTTTCACTTTATCTTCTTTAAAAAACCTTTTGGATTAAATGAGATGAAAAACTTATGCTTAGATTCATCGATTATGAAATTGTTATTTTTAGTTAAAAACTCTTCTACAGCTTCCATTGGACCTGCCCCCCAATCGGGCGAAACAGGATTTCCATTAATAGATGTATCCTCTACAATAATATAACTGCCAGTAGTAACGATAGACTTATAAAGTAAAAGTTCTTTTGAGACATGCTCTTTACTATGATCAGAATCTAAAATAACTAAAATTACATCATCAGGTTTGCGCATACTTAAAATGGTTTGGACGGCCTGTACAGAAACAGAAGAAGATGTTACATACGTAATGCGGTCATGAGATGGACGATTTGGTTGTGGGAATATATCAATAGTAAGAACGTGACCTTTTCCAATTAGATCTAATATAGAAGCTAAATACAACGCACTACCACCATAACAAGTACCACATTCAATAATTAAATCGGGTTTTAATTCGTAAATAATTTCTTGATACAAAAAAAGATCAGTGGGAAGTTTGAGAATGGGGACCCCAAGCCAATGTGTATCATATAACCAGACTCGACTATCGTAATATTGTTTTAAAAATTCGCTACTTATGTTATCGATTTTGAACACTCCTTTCTGAAACGAAAGTTGTACAATATATTATGTGAAATATAATTATAAGGAGAATGTTTTTTAATAAAAATGAGCAAAATACCTCATTAAAAACCAATTTTTTGTATAATAAAAAACTTAATTCAGCAAGGTCTAATCAAAATGCAATTTAAATATGTAGATGAGGGGAAAAGGAACGTATGTATAAGTACACAATTTGCTTCATTAGAAAAGGAAATGAAAATGATGTGAAGGAGATAACTTAAATTACGGCATTCAAAAGTGAAGAAGAACTGAATAAAGCTTTCGAGGCAGCTAAAGCGACTCTAGCAATAGAAGGTATGATTATTACAAAAGAAATGGAAAAAGTTATAAAAGAAAAGTTAGCTGGAAAGATAACGCGCAAGCAACTTATTACATTAGCTGATGCGATTGCGAGACGTGAACGTACTTAACAATCTAGAAGCCACCACAAAATTTTTAAAAATAAACGGGAAAAAAGAGATGATAGATCCAACTCTCAGGCTCTAGACAAACTATTTTTTGGAGAGTTCAGATACTAAAAAATAGTTTGTCTCTTGCTTTATGGCTAATTTATCCAACAATATATATATGTAGTACGTTCTATGCTACAATTTATTATAGGGGAGGAAGGTATCTTATGAAAATATCTGTTTATGTTGCAAGTGCATTTAGCAAGGATCATAAAGGCGGAAATAAAGCAGGAGTGGTATTTATAGAGAATACATTGACCACTACTCAAAAAATGGCAATAGCCAAACAACTGGGCTATGCGGAAACCGCATTTATATCAGAATCTGAAATTGCTGATTATAAAATTGAGTATTTTACACCAAAAGAGGAAGTTGATTTATGTGGTCATGCGACAATTGCCTCTTTCACGATACTGATGCATGTAAATAAACTTTTCAAGAATCGCTATACGATTGAAACGAACAGCGGTGTTCTTGCTATTACCATAAAAGATGACATCATATTCATGGAACAAAACGAACCGATATTCTATGATGTTATATCTCCAAATGAGTTTATCGACTGCTTTGACATTAAAGATATAGACAATACATACCCAATTCAAATTGTCTCCACGGGCTTAAAAGATATTTTAGTTCCTATAAAAAGCGAAACACAATTACATACAATACAACCTAATTTTGAAAAAATTAAAGAAATCAGCAAGTATTATAATGTTGTCGGGATGCATCTATATACTTTTAATGACAATCGAATTATATGCAGAAATTTTGCTCCACTATACGACATTAATGAAGAAGCAGCGACTGGAACTTCAAACGGTGCATTAGCTTGCTATCTTTATGAACAGCGCTACTTACAAAAAGAAGTCTATGTATTTGAACAAGGTTATTCTTTACACTCGCCTTCCGAAATATTAGTTAAATTAGCAACCAATAGCGAGAATAAAATAGAAAAAGTTTATGTTGGTGGCAAAGGCTATTACTGTGAAACGAAGTGTTTAAATATAGAAAATATTGAGTGAAAATAAAAAAAGAGATGGTAGATCCATCTCTTTTTCAAATGCTCCATGATTAACTGCGAATCGCCTTAATCATAAAACGATGTTGCTTCACATCAAAATAACCTTTTTGTAAGATGATTTCATGTATACGATATAATTCCTCATAATAACCTTCGACAGTAAAATCAGGAATTTGCCACGGAATCGCTTTTAAATAATAGACGATAGCGCCAATGTCGTAAAAGCGTTGAAAAGGGAACTCTTCTTTTGCTTCTAAAATAGTAAATCCATTTTCCTTTAACTCACTACATGCCGTTTCAAGCGACCAACTTGCAAATTCGCTATTTAGCGGTGTGCTAAACTGTTCATTTAGTTCCGCACAATCGAGACCACCAACTTGTTGTGTAAGAAATATTCCATTAGGAGAAAGGATTCTGTTTACCTCAGAGGCAGCATATGATTCATGTTGATTTATGATTAAATCAAACTGACCATCTTGAAATGGTAAAGCAGTATCATCTGTTACCTCTATAACTGTAACCCCTAAAGGTTCTAATTTCTTCCGAGCAATTGGCACGTTTGGAGCATAGCCCTCAGTCGCAAAAATAGTTGATGGGAACGGTTGTAACATAGATAAAAACTCTCCGCCGCCAGTACCCATATCGAGCATTGATTCTGCACGCTGCATAAGTTGAAAAGCAGTGCTGCCGTATGGCCATGATAAAGGCTCGCTCTTCATTCGACCAGTTTCTGAAATAAAAGAAAAATCCCAACCGCTAAAATTTGTATTAGCACTTTCTAATAAAGTTAAAAATAATAAATCACGTTTCATAATTATATCCTCCTATTTTGTAAGTAAATGATATGATGAGAAAAGAAAAAAGGAGGACCTCTTATTAAAGTGGAACGGTTTTACGTTTCATGTTCGAATAGATTCATATAAATTCGCTCCTTGTTAGAGTGGTTATTTGTATATTCGGGATAATCGAGTGGAAATCCTTTGAAGTTATAAGGGAAGGCAGTTGTTTAATGGAAAATTGGATGGAGTTTACAGACAAAGAGGACGATCAAATTTGGAAAAGAGCTTATAGAAAGCTTTGAACGAAATAAGCCGGAAATTTTTCGAAATATTTTAAGACAAGGATAATATTTGAAAGTGAAAACCGCTTATACTTCATTCTTGAAGCATAAGCGGTTTTGTTTAAAATACTCAAAAACAAAAATCTTTTGGCAAAGTACCATTTTTAATAATCGTTCGTAACCCATGTTTTATAATCCAAGGGTTAACAGGATGTTGTTTATCACGTAATTGCTGTAACCATTGAAAAACGAGTTCTTTATCTTCTTTCGTAATATCGTTAATATGATTGGCTACAGATTTTTGGACATATTTAGAAGGATCATTCATTAATGGTTCAAGAAGTTGTAAATTGTTCTTAAAGTCACCCTTTAGAGCTCCCATTTTTTTAGCCCAAGGAAGTCTTGGTCTTGTACCTTCGGAAACTAATCTTCTAATATGGCTGTTTTCGTCATGAATCCACTGTTGTAATATGTGTAGTGTGTCTTCATGGTATGTTTCGAGAAAAGGCCGAATGGCATATTCAGCAGTATTTCTTTTTGTTATTTCATACATGGCGTTACATGAGGCTTCAAAATGGTTAAGTCCATATTTTTCAACGTATTTTGCAATAGGCATGTACATATATCCGTTTGTAAAAGTACCTACTTCTGTTGTATTTTCTGGTCCCAATGTTTTCAGTAAAATATGTATTGCTTCATTAAAATCTTTTTGTAATACATTGTGTAATTCATCTGCTATTACTTCAATACGTTGCTTTAACTCTAAATTTTCAACTTTACATGTTACAGAATCTACAAAGATGCTTTTAGAGAAAGTAGGATCGTGTTTATAAATAGAATCAGCCATACTTTCTGCTAATTCTTCATTAAATAAAAATTTTAACGGAACATATTTACCCATGTTTTCACCTCATTGATCAGTTAAAAACAATTTTTATTTTTTAATCGACAGCCCATAAACTAAAGTCTCACTCGGAGTCGTAATACTAAAACCAGTCGTCTTATAATCAAGTTTCACCGTATCACCAGTATAGTCTTTCGTAAATGAATCCATTTGTACGGTAAAATCAGCATCTTCATATACAACGTCATCTGCATTATATGTATCCCAAATTAAATCCACATCAACGAAAATACTACAAGAGTTTGTCATTGTCCCTCTAATGCGAATAATCTTTTTGTCTTCACGTTCTAATCTATGTATAGCTGCTTTTGCTTCATCAGTAATGCGAATGTTCATCGTATCCCAACCTTTATTTATATTTCCTTTATTATTGCAAAAACAGGAGCAATAATAAAGGGAGAAGCATTGGAATAAAAAACGAGCAAACATATTTGTTTGCTCGTTTCACTTTATTTCAATTCACATTTATCGAGCGGAATCACTTTCGTTTTCTTCGTAAATTTATATCCTAACCATAGTACTAAGAAGAGTGGTAAACCGATGTAAGAAACGAGTACACCGTTCCAATCGATTGATTCGCCCATAAATGCGCCGTAGTTTTGACCTAAAATTACGATGACACAAAGTGCAAATGCGAAAATTGGACCGAACGGGAACCATTTTGCTCTATATGGTAAGTCTTTCAAATCTTTTCCTTGTGCGATATATGCTTTACGGAAACGGTAATGACTAATTGCAATTCCGACCCATGCGATAAAGCCAGACATTCCAGATGCGTTTAATAACCAAATGTATACAACACCGTCACCGAATAAAGAGGCAATGAAAGCGATACTACCGACAATTGACGTTACGATTAATGCGTTAACAGGTACACCGCGGCTATCTAATTTACCAAGAAACTTTGGTGCTTTTCCTTGGCGAGCTAAGTCCCAAAGCATACGAGTTGATGCATACATACCAGAGTTACCAGCAGACAATACTGCCGTTAAAATAACAGCGTTCATAACAGAAGCAGCAAAGGCAACGCCCGCTTTTTCAAAAATAAGTGTAAATGGACTTACTGTTACATCGCTTGCAGCAAGGCTTTCAGTCGTATAAGGAATTAATAAACCGATAACGAGAATCGCAAGGATATAGAATAAAAGAATACGCCAAAAGATAGAACGAATTGCTTTTGGAATGTTACGCTCTGGATCAGCAGTTTCACCAGCAGCTACACCTAATAATTCAGTTCCTTGGAATGAGAACCCAGCAGCCATAAATACACCGATAATTGCCATAATGCCGCCATTAAATGGTGCATCTGCAACAGTGAAGTTTTTAAAGCCAACAGATTCGCCGCCCATAATTCCGAAAATCATCATAAAGCCGACAATTAAAAAGATAATAATAGTAACTACTTTAATAAGTGCGAACCAATATTCAGATTCACCAAACCCTTTAACAGATAAATAGTTTAAAAGGAAAATAATAGCTAAACATAATCCACTCCAAATAAGAGAAGGGGTATCTGGGAACCAAAATTTCATAATTAATGTTACAGCCGCGAGTTCAGCGGCAATTGTAATGGCCCAGTTATACCAATAGTTCCATCCAAGTGCAAAGCCAAGTGATGGATCAACAAATTTTGTTGCATACGTGCTAAAAGATCCGGTAACAGGCATGTAAGCCGCGAGTTCAGCTAAGCTTGTCATTAAAAAGTAAACCATAATTCCAATTGCGGCGTATGCGACTAGTGCACCGCCAGGACCAGCTGTATGGATGACACCACCGCTGGCAAGAAATAGTCCGGTACCGATTGTACCACCGAGAGAAATCATCGTAAGGTGACGAGATTTTAATCCGCGTTTTAATTCACCTTGTCCTTGTGTAGTTTGCGTTTTAGAGGTAGATTGATTTGCTGCGCTATTCATGTTCAACACTCCTTTTCTTGTAGGTTAGGAAGGAGCGGGGGAGAAAAATACAAAAAACCGCCAAAGGAATTAGGCGGAACGTTTCACAAATAACCACCCCATCATACCCTTCCGTTAAGATAGCACCCCACGTTTACACGGTAATTTTGTAAACGTGACAGTTCTGTTCCTTTCGGAGACAGCCCCAGCTCATATTTCCAGAGAAGAAATATAAACTTCGGCAACTTTTCCTTTCAAACGGAGTTGGTGACATTCTCTGTGTCTCGTCCGTTTTACTCATAAAAGTCGCAACCTCTACCTCATCGGATTGATGAGGATTTGATATATTGCTAAGATTTTTAATATATGGCAATTGTAATGACTTTCTGAATATATTGCAAGATATTTTGTTAGAAAAAGTCAAAAAATATCGGTTATTGTATAGGAAACGCTTGCAAAACTCCACCCGAACCTACTGTTATGTAACAAAAAACAAATAAAGAAATTGTTATACAAATGTTTCGCAAAAAATATTGAAAAACCCTTTAAAACTAAAAGAAAATTCTGAAAATATAATTCGACATTCATAATAAGGTCATATTTTTTGTTATAATTAAAATAACGTTTAAGCAAAAAAGGGGAAATTAACATGAAATTAGAAACAGAAAGACTCTATATAGTACCGTGTACAGAAGAGAGTATGCAAGTTGCTAACGAGCAAGGATATAACAGTGGTCCGCATATTGTAGGGCATGTAGAAAATGTAAAACAAAATAAGGTTTTATTACCTTGGGGCGCGTGGTATGTCATTCGCAAAGAAGATGACATCGTTCTAGGTGATATAGGATTTAAAGGGAAACCAAATGAGGAACATACAGTAGAAATTGGTTACGGATTTATTGAGAAATATTGGAATAAAGGGTATGCGACAGAAGCTGTAAGAGAATTAATAAATTGGGCTTTTCAAACAGGAGAAGTAGAAACGATTATTGCGGAGACACTTCTTGAAAATGAAAGCTCGATTCGTGTATTAGAGAAATTACATATGAAGAGAATTAGCACTACAGAAACGATGATTAATTGGAAAATAGAAAAATAAAAAATACCGCTCGAAGTATATCGGGCGGTATTTTTATCGTTATGGTAGCATTTGTTTTTGATCATTCGGATATCCGGTTGTCGATGCGTTAGAACGCTTGGAATGATTGCGAACAGCAATGAAAATAGAAATAATAACGACAAGACCAACTGCCACGTAAGAAAGTGAAATAATAGTAGGGTCCACTTTAAATGTAGTAAGCAGTGTACGAATGTTTGTAAAGATAATAAGGCCACCAACTAATACGCCAAGTAAATGAGAAGGAACGATGCGTACTAGCCATGCAGCGATTGGTGCCGCAACGATACCACCGAGCATGAGAGAAAATACCCAAACCCAACTTACTTGTTCCCAGCCAAGTGAAATGAAGAATCCGATTGTTGCAGCGAGTGAAACCGGAAACTCGCTCGTATCTACAGATCCGATAACTTTTCTAGCTTCATTTCCTCTTGCTAGAAGCACAGGTGTCGTAATCGGGCCCCAGCCACCACCACCAGTTGAATCAACGAATCCAGCAAATAAACCAAGCGGAACAAGTTGTTTTGCAGACATACGTTTTTTTGAAGTGACAATTTGTTTTTGAATGAGGAATCGTAATAAAATATAAACCCCTAAAGTAAATAAAAATACGGAAATGTACGGCTTAATTACATCCCCAGGTAAATTGCTTAAAAAACATGCTCCAATAAATGCGCCAATTGCTCCTGGTAATGTAAGCCTGGAAACGGTATATTTATCAACGTTTCCAAATTTGATGTGAGATGCACCAGAAGCGGCGGTTGTAACGACTTCAGCTAAGTGAACAGATGCGGAAGCTACAGCCGGTGCGATACCAAACATTAATAATAGTGAGGTAGATGTTACCCCGTACGCCATTCCAAGTGCCCCATCAATCAATTGAGCGAAAAATCCAATAATAGCAAAGACAATTAATTTCTGCATAAATAATCCCCCTGTAATAATAAATGAAAAAGGCACTTTTCCCGTATGAGAAAAGTGCCTTTGGTTTTTCCAATCAGCAATAATTAAATTTGTTTCATTATAATACATATTAATCGTATAAATCAACTAGGTTTTAAAGTTTTTTGAATTGAATGAAAGAAAAATAAAATATACAATAAAAGGATGGAGAGAAAGGGGAGAAAGACATGTTACGATTCGATCATCTCGTACACGCGGTACATGGTACACCGGAGGAAGCGGCAAAACAAATGCAGGAGCATGGATTTCATACTGCAGTAGGCGGAGAGCATATTACTTGGGGTACTTGGAATAGTTTATGTTATTTTGATTTATCATATATCGAATTTTTAGCAGTGCAGCATGAAGAAAAAGCGAAGAAAGCAGACAATCCATTAGTACAAGAAACAGTAGTGAAATTAGAAGACGGAGAAGGAATGCTACAAATCGCAATTCGAACAGATGCCATTGAAGACCTAGCAAATAATTTTAGTAAGCACGGTTTACATACGATAGGACCATTTGAAGGAAAACGTATAAGAAAAGATGGCCGTCTTTTAGAGTGGAAAATGTTATTTGTAAAGCAAGAGGAAAACGGACCGAAATTACCTTTCTTTATAGAATGGAATGAAACGGACGAAGAAAGAAGAAACGATTTACGTAACATAGGGACGATCACTGAACATAAAAATAAAGTACAACAAATTGAAACGATTCATTACGCAGTGAAAAATGTTCGAGAAACAGTACGGAAATGGAAAGAAGTAATGGGGCTAACTGCAAGCTCAATCACAAAGAATGAAGAATGGAATGCGGAGTGTCAAAGCGTATCATTTGGTGATGTTCATGTGCAGTTTTGTGAACCA
The DNA here is from genome assembly GCF_038005545.1 of Bacillus sp. FSL M8-0063. Lineage (NCBI taxonomy): Bacteria > Bacillati > Bacillota > Bacilli > Caryophanales > Bacillaceae > Bacillus > Bacillus sp. FSL M8-0063. The sequence goes on along the minus strand of NZ_JBBOTJ010000001.1, from coordinate 2,583,861 downwards.
ATAGGAGAAGGGTTAGTACTAGAACGTTTGAAGCGTCATGGCGAATATCCATTTGCAGTGGAGTTTAAAGGTGAAAATAAACGAGAGCATGAAGTGTTAGGTAGTTTGTACATATATTGATAGAGGTGAACGTTGTGAAGGAAATGCTTAGAGAGATAGAGAGACAACTAGAATGGCCTCGTATTGTAAAGTGTACAGCTATTTCAAAAGGTTTTTCACATGAAGAAAAATATAAAGTTGAATTAAAGAACGAAGAAACTTATTTTGTGAAAGTATGTGATGCTGTTCATTTTGAACGTAAACAAGAAGAATATACGTATATGAAACAATTAGAGTTATTACATATTCCAACGCCCAAGTTAATTCATTTCATAAAACTTGAGGAATTAAATAAATGTGTACAAGTATTTGAATGGGCCCAAGGTGTAAATGGTGAAGAAGGTTTAGGGAAGCTATCGGTGGAAGAACAGTATAATGCAGGAAGAAAAGCAGGAGAAGTACTAAAGAGGATCCACTCAATTGGAAGAGAAAGTGCAAGTAATAAATGGGAAACGGTTCGATGGAATAAATACGAAAGATACGTAGAAGCGTTAGCAAACTATGAAATAGACTTCCTTAATTTGAAGCCAGTATTAAGTTTTGTAGGGGAGCATAAACAATTATTGAAAAATCGCCCTATTACCTTTTTACACGATGACTTCCATCCAGCAAATAGTATGATTCATAATAAGAAATTTATCGTTATCGATTTTGGAGGATATGATTTTGGTGACCCAATACACGATTTTTATAACGTAGCGATTTTTACTACAAGAATAAGTAAACCATTTGCGGTTGGACAAGTTCACGGTTATTGCGGAGGCGATCCGTCAATCCACTTTTGGAAACTGTATTCATTATATGCAGCGATGACATTCCCAGCGGATATCGTATGGACAAACCGAACTACACCACATTTAGTAGAGGATATGAAAGAAAGATTGAACCGAATTATAGAAGATCATAATCATTTTTCATCTTATATTCCAAAATGGTATCAATCACAACATGAGGATATAATAAACAATAAATAACGGAGGGATTCATTTGGATAAAATTGCGGTAATTTCAGATATACATGGTAATATTCCGGCATTAGAATCAGTACTGAAAGATATTAAATTAAGAGGAATTGAACGTATTATTTGTCTTGGAGATTTAGTAGGAAAAGGTCCGCATTCTAGCGAAGTAATTGAAATCGTTCGTAAAGAATGTGAAGGAGTTGTAATGGGGAACTGGGATGATTTCATTACAAAACCGACTGAATTTGAAGCGTTAAAATGGCATCAAAAACAATTATTGGAAGAACAAAATGACTATTTAAGAAGCTTACCATTTTCAATCGAATTTTTTATGAGCGGCAAACTGATTCGTATGTTCCACGCTTCACCGAGAAGTTTATATGAAAGAATTCAACCACATGCCTCAAGAGAAGAGCGTATTAGTATGTTCGAAAATAGTGAGCTCACAGAGAATATAGAAGGGGAAAGAAAACCAGATGTCGTTTGCTACGGTGACGTTCACCAAGCATTCGTTCAAAATTTCAGAGGGAAAACGTTATGTAATGCTGGTAGCGTAGGTAATCCTCTGGAAATTACACAAGCTTCTTATTTAATATTCGAAGGAACTTACAATGAAAAAGAAGCAGCGAGCTTTTCCATTCAACTCGTACGTGTACCGTATGATATTGAATTAGCTATCAGACTAGCAGAAGAACTCGATATGCCAGAAATTGAAGAATACAAACAAGAATTACGGACTGCATTGTATCGAGGGTTTAAGGGAAAGTAAGCCAATCATAATATATCAACGATTCGAAATAGGATATCGACTTACCGACAAATAATGAAACGAATTGTTACCTATAATTATATTATGTAAACTGATTGTAGGAGGAAATATCTTGAACCGAATACAACGCATGAAAGAAATTGTAGATCATATTTTAAAATTAAACTTAACCCATCCAACAAGAGTTGGAGTAAGTGGTATTACAGCTTCAGGAAAAACAACACTTGCAAACGAAATAGCTGAAGAAATAAAAAAACGAGGATTACCAGTAACACGCGCCAGCATTGATGATTTTCATAACCCGAGAGCGGTTCGCTATGCAAAAGGAAAAGAATCTGCAAGAGGGTATTACGAAGATGCACACGATTATACAGCTTTTAAAGAAAGATTATTAAAGCCTTTAGAGCTTAACGGGAATTTACAGTATGAAACGATTTCTCATAACTTAATAACGGATATGCCTGTACATAATAAGCCACAAGTGGCCAAGCAAAATATGATATTAATAGTAGATGGAACGTTTCTATTGAAAAAAGACGTAGAGCATTTATTTGACTATAAAATTTTCTTAAATACAGATTTTGAGATTGCGAGAAAACGTGGTACAAAGCGGGAAACAGAAGCTTTTGGAAGTTATGAAGAAGCAGAGAAAATGTTTTTAAACAGATATCATGCGGCCTGTAAGATGTATATAGATGAGTATAATCCGAAAAGTTGTGCGGATGTTATATTTCGGAATAATAACTTTGATGATCCAGTAGTTGTGTTTAAAGAAATTTAATATTGTTTATACAGCAAAAAATTCGTGAAAGGAGATGTTTTGGATGGATACAAAAGAGAATCCGAACAATTGGCCTGTATGGGCGAATGAGTCAGTAGAGATAGTTAATGCAAATCCTGATTGGCAAGATAAAGGCAGATGTGAAGAGCAGCAACTATATGAACTGCTTGCTCCTCTCGGTATAAGCAAAGTAATACATATAGGAAGTACATCCATACCTGGTTTACCTGCAAAACCTATCATTGATCTAATGGCTGAAATAGAATCATTTAATAGAGTACTAGATATTTTAGCGGAATTGGCCGTATATAATTGGCATTATGTAAGCCCAGAATTGGATGAAAAACCTTGGAGAAGGTTCTTTGTGAAAGTTAAGAATAATAGGCGTGTAGCTCACCTTCATTTAATGGTTAAAGGAACTGAGCAATGGGAGCATCAACTTTTATTTCGTAACCGCTTACGAGAAAATCCACAATTAGTTTATGATTATTCAAATCTTAAACAAGATTTAGCTAAAAGATTTAACCAAGATAGAGAAGCTTACACAAAAGCTAAAACAGAATTTATTAAGCAAGTTCTAAAATGATGCAACCTTTGATTGTAACTACGTTTGAATACAAAAGAAAAAACATCCTTTATTTTATAAATTAAACTTACATGAAATGCATGTAAATAAGGTGAGAGACTGCGATGTTCTAAAGTATTTCCTTTTATTTATCAGGATAAATTATATATAATTGAATCAAGTTCATATAAGGATAGGCAATTACAGGGGATAAGGCGGAAATAAGTTAATAAAGTAAAAAGGGGACAGGAAATATAATGAATGAAGTACTAGAATTAAAAGAAGAACTACTACAAATTAAAAATAATAATTATGCTGTACCAGAAGACGTAGATGCATATCCATATGCGCAGTGGATGCTAGATTATATCGGTTCACCTGATGCTGAATTACGTGATGATTTAATTTATAGTACGCTTCACACATGGATTACAAATGATGTGTTTAGACAAAAAGAATTAAGAGGGTTAATGCTACAAGCGATTAGTCCTGATTATTTATTTTATAAAATTGGTGAAAAGGGCACAGACTCTGTATTTAAACGTGCATTCTCCGTATTAATTCCGCCACTTATTTTATCTGTTCATGAAAGAGAACCACTGTTATCTGAAGAACAACTATACAGTGTGGCAGAACAAGTGCTGGAATATGTATATTTAGAAGAAGATGTAAGAGGATACGTAGAAGGAAAAGGCTGGGCACACTCTACGGCGCATGCGGCTGATGCACTAGATGCGTTAGCACGTACAATACAAAATCGTGAGTTTTCATATGCAATACTAGCTGCTGTTCGTCAGAAGGTTCGATTGAGTGATTACGTATATGTACACTTTGAGGATGAAAGATTAGTAGCGCCAATTATGTCGTTACGTAACCAAAATATTTTAATTGGAGAAGAGTGGAGCAATTGGCTACATAGTATAGCAACTGTTGAAGACATCCGACATCCGCAGCATGCTATTTTAGTACAAAATATTAGAACTTTTTTAAGAAGTTATTATTTTAGAGTTTTAGAGGCAGAAGGTAGTACAGCCTTTACAGATGATATATTGGAGACTTTGAAGGGTTTGCGTAGGTATTAAAAATGGTCCATCCTTAGAAACAATGAATAGATATTAATTTTGAAAATTTATAAGAAATTTATTTTTATATTGTACCCTTTCAATATAGTTTGAAAGGGGTGTCAAATGAAAAAATTATTAAAGTCAGTGAAAATAATATTTTTAATGTGTGTTAGTATGATTTTCTTTGGAACAGGCGCTGTATTTATATATCATAACTATCAATTAAAAATGGAATCGAAATTAATGAACAATGAAGGCGAACTTGTTAATTTCGACAATAAAAAAGTGAATGTTTATAATGAGGGGAGCGGGGAGGATACGTTTGTATTTATGGCCGGATCTGGAATTGCCGCTCCTGTTTATGAATTGAAAGGCTTATATAGTAAATTTTCGAAAGAAAACAAGATTTCTGTAATTGAGAGAGCGGGTTATGGATACAGTGATGTTTTTCAAGATGATAGAGATATTGATACGATATTAGAACAAACGAGAGAAGCGCTTATTCGAAGTGGAAATAAACCACCTTACATTTTAGTACCACACTCTCTATCGGGTATAGAGGCTATTTATTGGGCACAAAAATATCCAAGTGAAGTAAAAGGGATTATTGCGTTAGATATTGGTTTACCTAAACAGTACGTGACTAATAAAATAGGTATGGTTGATTCATTAAAAATAAAAGGGATGAATATTTTAACGAAAATTGGTTTTCAGAGATTAGCTCCCTCTATTACTTATAATCCCGAAGTCATTCGTCAGTCCTTTTTAAACGAACAGGAAAAAGATATTTATAAAGCGCTTACGTATAAGAGGGCTTTTAATGATGATATGAAGCAAGAACTTTTACAAAGCTACAATAACGGTAAAAAATCAAATTCTTTATCGATCCCAAAAGAAACACCTATGTTATTTATAGATGCGATTGCTAGGCAATATAAAGATTCGAAGTATACAAAGCAAAAAAACGAAGATTATAAGGAGTTTGCTAGCAAGTTATTATTAGCTGATGTAAAAATAATTGAAGGTACACATAGTATTTATTTATATGCTCCTGATGAAATATACAAAATTGCTATGGATTTTATTAAGAATAAAGTAGTGAAGAACAAAGCAATTGTTATTTTAGCGATGAAAGGTCTACATAATGAAAGTATATAACATATTAATTGTTGAAGACGATTTGATTATAGGAGATTTATTACAAAAAATTTTACAGCGTGAGAAGTATAATGTGTGTTGGGAGAAAGAGGGAAGGAAAGTTCTTGATATAATTCATGTAATAGATTTAGTCATAATGGATGTTATGTTACCAGGCGAAGATGGTTATCAAATTACAAAGAAAATAAAAAATCTAGGATTAAATATTCCAATTATATTTCTATCAGCTAGGAATGATATGGATAGTAAACTAAAAGGTTTGACCATTGGAGAAGAATACATGATAAAACCTTTTGATCCTAGAGAGTTGTTGTTAAGGATTCAGAAAATGTTAGATAATCAATATGGTACGTTCACGCAAATTAACCATTTATTTATAGATGCAGAATATAAAAGAGTTTTTATGAATGATTTGCGTAATGAAGTTGCTTTTACAGCAATTGAACGAAAAATATTCTTCTATTTATATGAAAATAGAGATAGAATTTTATCTAAAGAACACTTCTATGATTACCTATGGCAACTCGAAGATAGAAATCAAAATATCATGAACGTATATATAAAGAAAATTAGAACCAAAATTGATGATAAAACAGGTGATATTATTCAGAACATATATGGAGAAGGGTATAGATTAAATACCTATATGAAGAAATGAACTTAAAGAAAAAATATCAGTTACTATTATTCTCCGCTATTATTAGCGTACCACTATTATTGTTGTCAATTAGTATCTTTGCATCAGTTATTTATAATGTTGTCTTTAAAATTAAAAATCAGAACATTCCTTTTCACGAATCCTATGCATATCCTACGATGTTAATAATATTTTTATTATCACTATTAATATTAGCTTTTGTATTTTCAAAATCGATTAACACAGTATTAAATAAAATTAATGTATTAAATCAAACGATTCGAGATTTAGCTAGTGATAAGAAAATCCCTAATATAATAAATGTTAAAAGCGATGATGAAATGGGAGAGCTGATTAAATCAGTGAACTTGCTTATAGAAAGAACAACTTATAGAGAATTAGAACTACAACAGCAGGAACAAATAAAAAAGGAACTATTAAATAAATTACGGCATGATATTAATACACCCTTAACAGCGGTCAGATTACAATTATATTATTTAGAAGGTGAGTACAAGGAACAAGCACCAGTACTTGAATCAATGTATGAGCAGATACAATATATAAGTGATTTAACTAACGAATTTAATATTCAATCTACAGAGACCTTAGAGAATACTTATATTGTGAATGATGAAGTTAATATACATAATTTAATAGAAAATATGATTAAAAAATGGAGCTATTTGTATAGCATTCATAAAATTGAATTAGTATATAATCCACAAGATAAAGAGTTGATATGGAATAGTAATGAGTTATGGATTCAAAGGTTATTTGATAATATTTTTCAAAATGTCCTTAAACATTCAAAAGCTAAAAAAATCAAAATTATTATAGATGAAGATATGGTTTCCTTTAGAGATAATGGGATTGGGTTTGATATAAATAGTAAAGGTACGGGACTTGGTTTGAAAAATATTGAAGATATATCAAAGATGTTCGATATAAAATACACTTTACAATCAAATAGTGAGGGTACTATGTTTTCATTTGAAAATACAAAAGTTTAGAGCAAATTACATAAAATCACCCCCTCCCAACCATACTAATAAAATGTGTTGGAGGTGAATGTTATGGATAAAAAAGACTTTGAAAAAGTTTATAATGATTACTTACATCAAGGAGAAGAACAAGCTCAATTTGAAGTAGACCATGAAGTCAATTCAGGAGCAGAACAAATTGTTGCCGTTCGTAAAAATGATGATGGTGATTTAATAGCGTTTAAAACAAGTAGCGGGAGAGAGTTAGATTATATGACTGCTCTTAGTGAAGCAAAATCGGGGAAGTTAGCTCATGTGGACGTATTTCATAAGTATGGTAGAGATATTATACGTAATGAACCGGATGGAATAAAAGAAAATAACTTAGATAATTTACCTTCATTTTAAAAGGGTAAACTTCAAGAAGAGAATGTTCATTTGGATATTCTCTTCTTTGTTTTGCGAAGTTTTCCTAGCAAATAGACGATTCATTTTTAAAGTGCGATCATACTTTTAAAGAGCTCTCTAAATTTCTCTTTATCTTCTGCTGTAAATGGTTTCGGTCCCTTTGTACGTTTACCACTTTTTCGAACCATTGCACTTAAATATCGTGTTTGTAACAATTGTTCAATGTTATCATTCGTATACTTATAGCCTTTATGATGTAGCACGATACAGCCTTTTGCTAAAGCAAGCGAAGCAAGACCGTAATCTTGCGTTACGATTAAATCTTCTTTTTTTGCTAACTGCATTATGCGGTAATCCGCAGCATCTGCTCCGGAATCAACATAAATTGTTTCCACACCTTTTGGTTGTTCTGCATTAGAATAATGAGAAAAACTAGTAACGAGGGTTACAGGGATTTCTGCATTCGTAGCCTCTAAAATAATTACATCTTTTACAGGACAAGCATCTGCATCAACGTAAATTTTCATTTTTATCACTCCTATAACTAGGTTCGTGTTGATAATAATGGTAGATTTTTCTTTTGTCAAACGATAAAGCTTTATGTAAAGTCATTTTCCACAAACTAAAATAGCTTCTCGCAAACGAGAAATACCTTCCTCAATTTGATTAATATTCACTTTTCCATAAGATAAACGAATATAACCATCTTTCGCACCGAAAATACTACCGGGCATAAAGGCGATTTCTTGTTTTAAACTTTGCATAATGAGTTGTTTTTCGTTTATCGGTTCTTTTAATTTTCCCCATATGTATATACCGCCAGTCGGGTTTGAAAAAGAGATTTTATCGTGAAGTTGCTCATTTAGGGCGCGAACGATAACGTCTCTTTTTTCTGCTAATTGTTTTCGTAACGGTACGATATGAGACTGAAATGGTACAGTTTCGAAAAATTGTTGCATAAGCCACTGCGGGAAAATGCTCATACCTAATTCCATTTGGTGCCTTGCGTCAGATAACCTTTCTACTACAGACTGCGGAGCGACAAGCCAGCCAACTCGTAAACCTGGTGCAATCATTTTAGATAAGGAATGTACATAAATGACAGTTCCGTTTTCATCAATCGATTTTAAAGTAGGGCAAGGTTGTTTCTTTTCTAACGTAAGTAAGCTGGACGGATCATCTTCCACAATCGCAATTCGTAAGTCTGCGCAAAGTGATAACAGTTTTTTTCTACGGTTTGGATGAAGCATTGTGCCCGTAGGATTTTGGAAGTTTGGATTTAAAAATATCATTTTAATACGGTGCTTTCTATATAACTCTTGCACATCGTCTGGGTTAATACCGTGTTCATCGACAGGTAATGGGAAAATACGAATACCTGCTGATTGGAATAACGGTAAGGAATAGCAGTGTGAAGGACTTTCGAAAGCAACTGCATCACCTGGATTTAATAAACATTGTACGATAAGGTGAAGTGCTTGCTGTGCGCCAGATGTAATCATTATGGATTGTTCAGTCGCTTCAACTTTTAAATATTCTTTCATATATTTTACGACCGCTTGTCTTAGCGGGAGATAGCCTTGCGGATGATCATAACTTAATGAATGCGTTAACGGTTGTTCTCGTAAAATTGTCTGTAGTTGATCGTGAGGATAAAGGTTACAACCGAGCTCGCCGTTTGCGAAATCAATGATATTTTCATTTTGTTGTACTTCTGCCCGAATATGGCGAAGTAACGGTAAGTTTGGTAAAAAAGTACCACCTTCTACGAAATTTCTCCAATTCGGAGTTAATGTTGGAGAAACGCCCCACATATGTGTACTTACACGTGTCCCTTTACCAGTCGTACTTTCCACAATCCCCATAGCACGTAGTTCATTATAAGCAGTCGTTACCGTACTTCGGTTTACATTTAACTGCGTAGCTAATTTCCGTTCGGAAGGGAGGAAGCTTCCAGGAGGAAGTTCTCCGTATGTAATACGTTTCTCAATAAAGTCAACTACTTGCTGATAAATTGGGATTTTACTGTCGTTATCTAGCTTCCATTCCATACAAACGCCTCCGCATCTCTTATATACATTAAGTATAACAAATTGGCTGGGGAAAAAAACAGCCAATTGGACGGTGCTATATCCAGCCAATTTTACTATGCTAAATATGGAAGGGGAGATTCGGATGAAACGATGGCAAATGGAGTGGCTCCTAGTATCAGTAGCATTAGTATGGGGAGCAAATTATACAATTGGAAAGTATGGCGTGGCATATATGTCATCCATTCAATTTAATAGTTTACGATTTTTAGTAGCATCTCCGGTATTATTACTTATTACATTTTTAATGGAACGCTCATTACGTATTGAAAGAAAAGATTGGTTACGACTAGTAGCAGTCGGTATCGTTGGTACGGCAATGTATCAAACGATGTTTATGCTATCTGTGAAATATACTTCAGCAACGAACGCCTCATTATTAATTGCGATGTCACCTATTTTTACAGGGATATTAGCAGTATTGCACAAACAAGAACGTTTTTCGATGAAAGTACAAATAGGTTCAATAATAGCGTTTATTGGTGCAGCATTCGTTTTATTAACAGGACATATAGGAGGAGCTACTTACGAATATGCGTGGCTCGGAAATGTAATTGGATTAGTCGCAGCAATTGCGTGGGGATGGTATCCAATATTAGCGCAACCTCTTATTACAAAGTACTCCGCAATGAGAGTTACATCATGGTCTACTTTAATTGGAATTGTACCACTAGTTATATACTGTTTATTCAATGTAAACTCTTTAACATGGCCAGTAGATACGCCAAGCTGGGGTTCACTAGCATATTCAATCATCTTTGCGACCATCTTCGGACTAGCAATGTGGTATGTCGGTATTAGTCAAATAGGCTCAACGAAAGTAATGGTTTATATGTATCTCGTACCATTGTTCGCAGTTATCTTTGCGGCAGTTACAATTGGAGAGCAAATTAATATGATGCAGCTCGTTGGCGGTCTTATTATCTTTATCGGTTTATATGTTGTAAAAAAAGGCGGAATCAAAAAGCCTGCACTTAATTTGAAAAAAGTAAGTTAGTAGTAAAAAGGATCTCTTTCATATAGAAGGAGATCCCTTTTGTTTTCGTAATAAAAGAGCTTGCTCAACGGCCCATTTTTGATGATCATGAATGAGAAGCTCTACAGCAAGTAAAGGAGACATCCACCTTAGAACATGATCATCCTCACAGTTTTCAGTTTGTTTCTGCACCATGTTCGCAATATAAAAGAACCCGTCATTTAAATAATATATATCTTCCTTTTCTGCATAAAAATATCGAGCCGCATTACCGATATATTGATCAATTTCAATTGCCCATCCTAATTCCTCTAGTAGTTCACGGTGCAAACACTCTTCTTTTGTTTCATTACCTTCCATACCACCACCAGGTAAAAAGTAACGGTCTGCTTTTTGGATAACAGCAATCATTGAAGAAGATGAATGGAAAATAACTGCATAACAACTAGGTCTTAATACATAATGAACGGTACGCTTTTTCGAGCTAAACGTAAGTTTTGAAATCATAAAACACGACCTTTCTCTATAAAATACATAAAAGGGATATTAAGGTAAATGCAGAATGATATAAGTATAATCTTAATAGATTGGAGTGGTAACAACATGATAAATCGAAAATGTTCAAGGTGTAAAGAGATAACGGGTACAATACATGGGGGTAAAAAAATTAAGGAAGAATTTTTATGTGAGGACTGTTTGCAAAAAGGAATTGCGAGCGGGGAAATCGAATTATCACAAGTGGAGAAAGAACAAACTTCGTATCTTTCTATAAAAATATTAAAAATAATGAGTGTTATTTATTTAATAGTATCAATTATAACCGCTTTTTCTGCTGGAGCATTTATACAGGATCCAGGGCTTGGTGGAATATCTTTTTCAATAACAGGTGCAGTTGGTGTTATGATAATTGGATCGATATTTCAGTCTGTTCTTGTATTTTGTGGAATATGGGTATTCATCCTTTTAGTAGAAACGGTTATTAAAATTTATGAAAAAATGAAGTGAGTGAAAGGGAGAAACATATGCAAGTAAGAAACATCCAAGGGGAAGATTATGTAAAGATTCATTCTGTTTTAAATGATTGGTGGGGCGGTAGAGATATGGCTGCTATGTTGCCAAAACTGTTCTTCGTTCATTTTCAAGAAACGAGTTTTATCATTGAAGAAGATGGCGAAACGTTAGGTTTCTTATGTGGATTCTTTTCACAAACATATAAAGATGAAGCATATGTTCATTTTATCGGTGTCAATCCGAAGTATAGAAGAAGAGGAATTGCATCGACATTGTATTCTTATTTCTTTGATATCGCTCGTGCAAATAATCGTAAAGTTGTAAAAGCAATTACGTCACCAATTAACAAAAAGTCGATACAGTTTCATCAAGAAATCGGTTTTCGAATTGATGCCGGGGATGATGAGATAGAGGGTGTATCGGTACATACAAATTATGATGGGAATGGCGGTAGTAGAGTTTTGTTTTTGAAAAATGTATAAAAGTAGGCTAGCTTAACGTTAGCCTTTTTGTTGTGAGGAGATAAAAGTATGGAGAGTAAACAAAGTAGAAATGAGTACTTAAGACGCATTTATAAGGTACAAGATTATATAGAATCAAACATAAATGATTCAATTTCAATTGAAGAGCTAGCGGATGTAGCAGGATTTTCAAAGTTTCATTTTCATCGGATTTTTAAGGGGATCGTAGACGAGCCATTATCACGGTATGTAAACCGATTGAAGTTAGAAAGGGCAACGAATCTACTTACATATCGCACAGATATGACGATTACGGATATCGCTTACCATTTTGGTTTTACAGATTCAGCAGTTTTCTCCCGCACATTTAAAAATTATTACGGAGTAAGTCCGTCTCAATATCGAAACCACAATAGCAAGAATTGCAAAGACGTAAGCGGAACTTCTCAATACAATGAGTGTAAGAAGGTTCGAGGAAATGTTGAAATTGTATCAGCAGACGATATAAACGTCGCATACATAAGGCATATCGGTACATATGAAGAGTTAACGATTGCTTTTCCAAAAATGATAGAGAAACTATTTTATTACGCATCGAAGCAAAACTACCATGTATTCGAGGATACGAAAGTATTAACCATTTATCATGATCATCATGAATTTACAGAAGACAATCATTTAAGAACGAGTCTTTGTATAACAATTCCGAATGAATCCGCAGTAGAAACGAGTGACATTGGAATAATGGTAATACCTTCAGGCAAGTATGCGATAGGCCATTTTGAAATATTCCAAAACGAATATAAAGGAGCATGGGATTTCTTATACGGCGAGTGGCTACCAAATAGCGGATATAAACCGAGAAATTCGTATCCTTTTGAAATGTATAAAAATGACCCAAAGCAGCACCCGGAAAATAAACATATAGTTGATATATATGTACCTATCGAACCTTTTTAATCATTGATTAAGGGGGAAGAACAATGCAAACTGCTGAAAAGTTAGATCAGATTATAAAAGAAGAATATGAAAATATGAATGGTATGTTAGTAGTACAAAAAGGTGATGTTATTTTTGAAAAATATTATAACGGTCACGGTCCAGATGATGCATTTCATATAGCGTCAGTCACAAAAACGATTATTTCTGCGTTAATTGGACTATGTGTAGATAAAGGCTATATAAAAAGCGTTGATCAAAGAGTAATAGAATTTTTCCCGGAATATAACGTTAATTCATCTGAAATAACAGTACGACATCTTCTTATGATGAAAGCTCCACATCCTTTCGTAGACTGGCAGGAACCGTTAGAAGAACTATGTACACAAGAGGATTGGATACAGTATACACTTAATAGAATGGGGAATGGCGGAGAAATCGGATCTTTTAAATACTCATCTGCAGGAGCTCATATACTATCAGCGATTATAACGAACGTAACAGGAAAAAGTGCGCGTGAATTTGCGAATGAGTACTTATTTCAACCACTCGGCATGAGAAAAATCCCAAACTACAATATGAAAGCATTTGGATTCGATGACTTATTCGGAAAAGATGTAAAAGGATGGGTTCATGATCCAAATGGTATTTCGACAGGCGGCTGGGGACTAACGTTAACAGTTAAAGATATGGCTAAGTTTGGACAGATGTTTTTGAATGAAGGTATTCATAATGGAAAACAAATACTATCAAAATCATGGATAAAAGAATCGACAGAAATGAACCAAAATCAATATGGTTACTTATGGTGGTTACGAGAAGAGGCTGGAATCTTTTCATACTGTGCAATGGGCGATGGTGGGAATTTGATTTGTTGTATTCCGAAGAAGGATTTGGTTGTAGTAATTGCTTCTGAAGTTATGCCGAATGTACGGGATAGATGGGAATTGATTGTGAAATATATTCTTCCTTATACAGGATCAAATAAATAACGGAAGCAAAAAGATGGTGTGAATGGGAGTTTCATACCATCTTTTTCTTTTATGACGGAAAGTTCAGAGCAATGTAAGGGTTGTGTGGAAAATGTAAAAATTAGGATTTTTTAATATGAGATTATTTTTTTTATGTATAATGAGGACAAGGCCTGAAAATACTTAAATATTTAAGTGAATATTTTAAACAAGGGAGATTGAGTTTATATGAAAAACTTACTTCAAAAAACTCTAGCTACTACAGGGCTAACTGCTTGTTTATTAGGTATGGTTTCTTCCGTTTCATTTGCTTCGATTAGTTGGGATTCTTATGGGAAATGGGAAGGGAGCGGAGGAAAGGCTACCGGACACGCCTACACTGCGCAAACAAATGAACCTCATTTTTACAAGATGACTGTAAGGGCTAGCTTTGATGATGGGTCTTCTAAAGAGGTAGAAAAGAATAATGCTAAAATTACAGATCGTGTGAACGTTAAAGTTTCATCCAGAGGGCCAATTACCACTGGTTATTCGGGTCATGAATGGGTAATGAAAGGGGATAGTGCCTACACCTCTAAGGAAATGGTAATTAGATAACAATCAACAAAAACCGTGAAAAAGGATAAATACCTTTTTCGCGGTTTTTAAAATGAGGAGGATATATGAATTTAGTATTAAAAGAAATAGTGGTAAACAAAGCAATATTCATTATGTTATTTATTGCGTTTGTATTGACAATATGGCTGATACTTATAGCAATGTCGACGAAAGATTATTATGATGAGAAATTTTATGATAGAAAAAATGGTTATTTTAATTATTACTATTCCGTTCAACTTACTAATATAGGGGAATTAAATTTCAAACAATTCCAGACGTTAGTAGAGACTGATTTTAAAAATGCTAGTGTTATTACAAATGATATTCGTATTACTATTCCGGGTATCGGCCGAGCAACAATGAATGGTCTCCTTAATAAAAATTGGTCTCCACCTTTGCTAAAAGGTTCTCAGATGGAACAAAATGAAGAAAATAGTGTAATAGTCGGGAAGAAGATTTATAAGGATACGGAAACAATAAAACTATTTAATAAGGAATATACAGTTAAAGGTGTAGCTGGAGCAAATACTGGATATGAGTATAATATTAAAATTTACGTCGCTTTATATGATATGCCAGATGAAGTGAAAAAAATGATCCAAAATGAAAATACATTCCAAATGATCGTTCGTTCTAACGAAAACCCTATAAAGGAAATAAACACTTTCATACAGCATATAAACCAGAACAATAAAGATATAAATGCCAAAGTGATAAGTGAAAAAGAGAATTTTGAGAAAGAAAAAAACTCAAGTAAAGCTGTGAAAGAGTTATTAAGTTTTCCATTTAGGCTTTTTTGTATAGCTTTAATTACCAGTATAATAGTAAGTTATTATTGGATTTATACGAAGAAAAAAAGTCTTTCGCTAAGGAAATCTTTGGGAGCAAGTAATGTAAATCTTTTTATTTTTATATTTAGTCAATTATTTTTATGTGCAATCATCGCATCAGCCTGTGCGATATGCATACAATGGATTTTTAGCACTTTGAGTGAAAGTATTATAGAGTCTACAAGCTATAGCATTAGTTTACAGCCTACTCATATTGTAATGTGTGTATTTCTTTCACTTAATATAGCTTTTATCCTCTCTGTTATACCATTTGTATATGTGCTTAAAAGTGAACCTGCTAAAGCATTAAAGGAGTAAAAATGATGAGAATAAAAAGTGCGTTCATAGCATTAAAAAAGAGATTTCTATTTTCGGTACTTCTTCTAATACAGATTACATTTGGATTAGCAACTATAACGAGTTCAATTAATGTATTTTATAATTTACACCATCTAAACGATAAATCCAGCTCAGCATTAAATGTGGATAAAACATATTTAGTTACTTTTGAAAGGACGACAGATAGGTTACAAAGCAATCAATTTAATAAAGAGCAAATTAAAGCGGTTTATAATACAATTCATCAAAATAAAGACGTGATTTCGTATGGTACATACGAGGAGAGTTTAATTGAAATAGAATCAAGTAATAGACCACTTCAAAACAATATGATTGCTGATTTGAAACATAAAACGTTTCACGATGAAAGACCTACTGTTCAAACAATTGTTGTAGATGAAAATTACTATAAATTATTAGGTTTACATTTAAAACCTAAAGAGGGTTTCTTGCATGAAGATTTTCCAAAAAATAGTGAAGAAAAAACAAAAGTATTAATGGGTTCTTACTTTAAGAAATATTTTCAAGTTGGGGATACAATTAATAATCAATATACAATTATAGGCTTTTTACCAGAGAATAAATTTATCGTAGATAATAATACAACGAACGTTTATTTGAAGTTGGATTACGCAATGATAATGCCTATGTCATCTAATAGATATGAAAATTATGAAGGAATGTTTTTAAGACTGCATCAAAGTACAGTTTTACATTTACGAAAAGATGCAGATGTAAAGAAACTAGAAGAATCAATTCAACTTAAAGGAAACGGTGGAACGTTTCATTTGAAAAATTTAGGTGATGAAATAAATATAGATGTTACTCTTAACAGCTATTCTGAATTACCTCAACTTATAGTAGGAATCTTATTCATTCTATTCTCGATCGTCGGAATGGCGGTAACAACCATCGTTTCTATCTTAATGAGAAAGAGGGAATTTGGTATAAAAATAGTTTTTGGCGAAAGTAAATTTGGAATGTTTATTCAAATTGTTTTAGAAAACATTATTGTAGCAATAGTGGGCTTAGGAATGTCAATAGCTTACTTTTCATGGAGGTATGGGAAGCTGCTGCAAATGTCAAAGGATTTTAAAGCAGTATCGGCATTAGACTTTAAATTGGACATGCCTATATTATTTTTAGTATTTCTTTTCTTATTATTGATCATCATTGTCTCGAATGTAATTGTCTTCTTATTTATTAGAAAACTCGAACCGAAAACATTAATAGGTGGGATGGAATAATGGGTTTAATTGAACTAATAGATATTAAAAAGGTGTATAGTAACAAGAATCACAATACGTTCGCCTTAAACGGTATAAACTTAACAATAAATAAGGGCGAAATTATAGCAATAATGGGGCGATCAGGCTCAGGGAAAAGTACACTATTAAATGTTATAGGGTTAATTGATATGCCAAATGAGGGTGAATATACGTTAAATGGAAAACCATTAAATGAAATTAGAGCGAATAAAGTTCATAAAACAAGAAATGAAATGATTGGATTTATTTTTCAATATTTTGCATTGTTAAAAGAACATACTGTACTGGATAATGTAGCACTACCACTCACGTATAGAAAGCTAAGGAAACGAGAAAGAGAAAATAAGGCGAAGTTCTATTTAGAAAAAGTAGGTTTAAAAGAACATATGCATAAAACACCGGACGAGTTATCAGGTGGACAACAGCAGCGCGTCGCAATTGCTAGAGCGTTAGTAGGCGAACCAGAATTAATATTGGCTGATGAACCGACTGGAAATTTAGATAGAAAAACAGGAGAAGAAATTATGAGCTTGCTATTACAACTGAATGAAGAAGGACGAACAATTATTATTGTAACGCATGATATGGAAGTAGCGAATAAGTGTAATAGAATTATTGAGTTAGTTGATGGGGAAATTGTGCAGAGTTAGTAATTCAACAAATATACAGTAAAATAATTATATCTAATTTAAGAATCCGTATTGATTAATTTTTCAAAATGGATTCTTGTTTATTTGTAGAATTAAAGTAAAATAACAAATTCCCCGTAACTTTCCAGCACAAAAAATCGTTTAACAAAAGAAAGGATTTTTAATCACAAATGGGGGAGAACCATGAAGATTTTAATACTAGGTGGTACACGATTTTTGGGAAGAGCTGTTGTAAAAGAGGCTTTGAACAGAAGGCATGAAGTTACATTATTTAACCGCGGAACAAACAAAGAAGTTTTTCCTGAAGTGGAGCAGCTTATCGGTGACAGAAGTGATGATGTATCAAGTTTAGAAAATCGAAAATGGGATGTTGTCGTGGATACGTGTGGGTTTTCTCCGCATCACATTAGAAATGTTGGAGAAGTACTGAAAGATAATATTGAACACTATATATTCATCTCTAGCCTTTCCGTATATAAAGATTGGATTCCGCATGACATAAAAGAAGACTATATATTACAACCTGAACCAATGGAAGAGCAAATAAAGGCTGTAGAGAATGGTGAAATATCTCCTTATGAGCATTATGGTGCACTGAAAGTATTATGCGAAAAAGAAGCAGATAAATATTGGCCAGGGCGTGTTTTACACGTAAGAGCAGGACTTCTTTCAGGAATGTTTGATTATACAGATCGACTAACATACTGGATTCAGCGTGTAGCAAAAGGAGGTAAAGTGTTAGTACCAGGCAGAAAAAATCGTCCAGTGCAATTCGTTGATATAAAAGATGTCGCGAGCTTTGGACTCAACATGGCAGAAAATAATAAAGCAGGTACATTCAATGTTACAGGTCCAAATTATGAATTGACGATGGAAGAGCTATTAAATACGTGCAAAAAGGTTACGAATAGTGATGCCGCATTCGTTTGGATAGATGAATCGTTTATGAATGAACATAAAGTGCAGCCTTGGACAGAGATGCCACTATGGCTTCCTGAAACTTTTTTATTAGAAGGTGAGACAAAGCCTTGGAAAGGTGGTTTTTATATTAGTATTGAGAGAGCTGTTAAAGAAGGACTTACTTTTAGGAAATTAGAACATACAGTTACAGATGTGTATGAGTGGATGAAGAGTGTGGACGAATGGGAATTAAAAGCAGGTATTTCAATTGAAAGAGAAAAGGAGCTGTTAGATAAGTGGAATGAAACAAAGAGAGTGTAAATAAGGATTCTATGAAAACAGGACTCTGTCTATTGGTTAAACAGAGTCCTAATATTTCTCTCGGTTCTTCCCCATACATTTCCCATAACCTAGGAAACATCTTTTTCAAACCTTTTTCGTCATCTTCATTCCAGTCAAACTCGATATCTATATCGTCGAATTTTTCATTAGATAAGACAGGATAAAGTGTAAAGTAACTATATCCCTGTAATGATAAAAAATCAGAAGATTCAAAAACTATTGAATGAAATAGAAAAATTTAGTAATCTTATTTGTACAGCACATACATAATAGTTTTATAGCGATTTTCAAATAAAGTATAGGGGGCAATCGGTATGGATCTAACATTTAAAGTTGAAGAAACATGTTTTAATTATCGGGTCGGAGCAATTTGTAAACATGATAATAAAATACTCATTCTGCAAGGTGACGGTGAAGATTTTTGGTACGTACCAGGCGGAAGAGTGAAAATGCTAGAAAATAGTGAAGATGCGTTACAACGAGAATTTGCAGAAGAACTAGCTGTTCCTATTAAAGGGAAGAGATTAATATGGTCAGTAGAAAATTTCTTTACACTTTCTGAGAGGAAGTTTCATGAGATTAGTTTTTATTATGAAGTAGAGCTACAGGAGTTACCTGCAAATGGAGCGGATCAATATATTTTGGAAGAAGAGGGTGGAACATATCTATTTAAGTGGGTGCCGGTAGAAGAGTTACATGCATATAACTTACAGCCAGCATTTATAAAAGAGAAAATAAAGGATATCGCAGTTCATACAGAACATATCGTTTTACAAAAGTAAACGTATTCGGAGGAGAAAACGGTGAAGGGGACTAAAAAAGAGGTACATATAAATGACAAGGTAATTCGTTACACACATATCGAAAAAGGTTCTAGTACGGTTTGCTTTATGTTCTCAGGTTCAGGATACAATTACGATAAACCGTTATTTTATTATGCGACGATGCTTATGCTCGAAAATAAAATAGATGTAGTACATATTCATTATTCTTATGACGAACAAGTAATGAATAAACCAATCGAAGAAGTAACGAAAATAATGATGGATGATATTAATCCTGTAATGAAAAAAGTATTAAAAGGTGAGCAATACAATCATACAATGTTTTTAGGGAAGTCACTCGGAACGATTCCGATTGCAAATGATTTAATGAAGAGGGAAGAGTTTTTACAGTCAAAAATGATACTACTTACACCTTTACTAACTTTTGATTCCATTTTTGATTCGATCCTACATAGTCATCATGAAGGGCTATTAGTAATTGGAGATAAAGATCACCAATATAATGCAGATCAAATCGATCAGTTACATAAAACGAATTTACAAATTGAAGTTGTCAAAAACGCAAATCATTCTGTAAATGTTGGGGGATTGGAAACAGAGAATTCAATTGAAGCGATAGCAAAAATAATAGGAAAACTTAAAGAAGTTGTTAGGACAAACTAACCTATCAATACATGCAAAAAGAGGTGCAAATTGCACCTCTTTTTTTACTTAATAAGCCCTCAACACATGAAGCAAATAATCCTTACGATTCAGAGGATTATAATCAACACGTTTTCGAGTAGGAAAGGGAGCCTTTAGTTTTGTATAACCAGATGGCTTCGTTGTAAATATACCTTCTCCTTCTGTAAATGAATGAAGCATTCGCTTAAAATTCTCTGTCTTCGTGACAGGTAATGACCCAGTTAACTGGTAAGAATCATTAATGAATATAGGCTCTGCAAAAGTGGCTGGAATAGCAGCAAGCTTATACATCGCGGTACTAATTGCATGTTCTGGTACAGTCAATTCAAATTCGTTAACTGGTTCATATACAAATGTGTCAGCTTGCTTTAAAGCATCCATTAAAACGAGTGGTGTTAAATTTCTAAAGTCACTTGCTGTTGTAACAGGACTAGCATAACCAGTATGGGTTAACGTGACGATAACGTCCGTAACCTCCCATCCGTATAAACCTTGTTTTAACGTTTGAAATACAGTATCTTCAATTGCTTTATGAAATGCTAAAGGCAATGATCCAAGTTCAACACCTAACTTATATGTTATGCCAGAGTTAAGCTCACCACGTTCGATTTTAAAACCAATTGTTGCGTAAAATGGATTCGCTTTTTCACCCATTACTTCAACGCTATTCCCTACGCCAAGTGGTTTCTCAATACATACAACTCGCGTATTTGAGAAAGTAACCTGCAAATTATATTTCTCATAAAGTGTTGTTTCAATTACTTCTTTTTGTACTTCACCGAAAAGGCGAATATATAGTTCATTATGAATATCGTCTTTCCACACTTTAATGAGCGGATCTTCTTCACATAGATCCATAAGTGCAGCGTATAGATCATGAATTCGTTCTTTTGGTACTGCTTCAATAGCAGCTTCCATTTGTGGTTCGGCAAAGTGAATGTCTTTTATATAATCCGTTCGTTCACCGATAATATCACCAATTTTAATATCACTCAGTCCCCACACTTTGCAAAATTCTCCGCTAGAAACGGTAGAAACTTGAACAGCATTTCCGTTATGAAACATGCATATTTTCTTAATCTTTTCTTTATGTGCCAGAGCTTCCCCGCGCTGTATATCAACATATTTTCTAACGTGTAAACGACCAGAAAAAACTCTTACATATGCAATCTTTTCCCCAGAAGGTTCACGTTCAATTTTAAACACAACACCGGATAATGTTTCATTTTCTGCCGACTTTTTAGCTGGAAATAAGGCTGAAATATTTTCGAGCAGTTCAGTTACACCCATACCTGTCATGGCTGAACCGAAAAAGATCGGGTACACATTTGCTTGCGCTATTTGTTTAATGAGTTCCTCTCTTAATAGTGTGCCCGGTACGATTTCATTATTTACATATGACTCAAGTAATGATTCATTATATGGTGCTAACAGTTCCATACAGTCGTCATATGATTTGTATTTAATAATTCGTGCTTCCTTTGTTCCTTCGTTTTCTACAGAGTAGAAAGGGAATGCTTCATTTGAAAGAACCTCTTTTATTTGTTTCATAACTTTTTCAGTATTTGCGCCATTACGATCAATTTTATTTACGAATAATATTGTTGGTATGTTTAGTTTCTGCAATGTCCGCATTAAAATTTTTGTTTGTGCTTGCACACCTTCAACAGCAGAAATAACTAAAATTGCACCGTCTAAAACGCGGAATGATCGCTCTACTTCAGCGATAAAATCAGCGTGTCCAGGTGTATCAATGACATTTACTTTTACATCATCAATAAAGAAAGATACAACAGATGCTTTAATCGTAATTCCGCGTTGTCTCTCTAATTCCATTGAGTCAGTTTGCGTACTTCCACTATCAACTCTGCCAATTTCTTTAATTACATTCGTTTCATAAAGAATACGCTCAGTCAAACTCGTCTTGCCAGCGTCTACGTGCGCGACAATCCCTATATTTATTGTTGTCATATGTGAATATCCTCATTTCATTTTCCATTTTTATCTCCTCATTTCTATTTGTGTATTGCCGCATTACAATCACTCTCCAGTCATTTAAATTAGTACTATTATAGTGCAATTAACATTTTTTGTAACGCGACAAAGCGTCTTAATTTGGAAAAATATAAATGAAAACAAAATGCTTGCATTCTAAATCGATATAGATTATATTAATTGACATATCAACTATTGATACATCAAACATTTTTATTTTGCATGTAAAGGAGGGGTATTTTGACAAGTTCATGCTCGAAAGAAGCGATTATTTTATATAAATTACACTTTCTAAATAAAGAAGTAAGTTCAAAATTCGAAGGGTGTACGGGTATGAGCCAGTCTCGATTAGAGCTTATACTTCAGTTATATGAAGTAGGTGAAATTAGTCAAAAAGCACTTCAGCAAGAAGTGAATATTGATAATGCCGCAATTACAAGGCATTTAAAACAGCTAGAAGCAAATGGAATGATTACAAGACGTAAAAATCCAGATGATAACAGAATTACGTTAGTTTCTCTAACTGAAGAGGGACGAAATAAAATTCAAGTGTATCAGGAGGAAAAAGAACGTTTTGCAGCATCTGCATTTAAAGGATTAAGTGAAGAACAGCGCGATAATCTTTTAGCAATGTTAGACCGCATTCAAGAAAATATAAAAGAACTTTAAAAAAGGGAGAATTCAACTATGACTAACTCAGTACAAACAAATGATTTTAACGAAATTTTAACAGGACGCCGTTCAATTCGTAAGTACGATCCTTCAGTGAAAATTAGTAAAGAAGAAATGACAGAAATTCTTACAACAGCAACACTTGCACCATCATCTGTGAACATGCAACCATGGAGATTTTTAGTGATTGAAAGTGACGAAGCGAAAGCAACACTTGCGCCACTTGCGAAATTCAATCAATCTCAAGTAGAAACATCTTCAGCAATGATCGCTGTGTTTGGTGACTTAAACAACTTTGATAACGCAGAAGAAATTTACGGTACAGCAGTAGAGCGCGGTTTAATGCCAGCAGAAGTAAAAGAAGATCAAATGAAAAAACTTTCAGGTTACTTCTCAATGGTTACACCAGAAGTAATGAAAGATACTGTACTAATTGACGGTGGTCTTGTAGCGATGCAATTTATGTTAGCAGCTCGTGCTCATGGTTATGACACTTGTCCAATTGGCGGATTTGAAAAAGATCAAATCGCAGAAGCTTTCGGATTAGATAAAGAACGTCACGTACCAGTAATGTTAATTTCTATCGGAAAAGCTGCTGACAGTGGTTACCAATCAGTACGCCTTCCAATTGAAAAAGTTGCTGAGTGGAAGTAATTTTATAAATACAGAAATAAGTGAGATATGAGAGGGGAAACACCATGATTATTATTCACGCAATATTTCAAGTAGATCCAGCAAAACAACAATCATTTTTAGAAGAAATTCAGCCACTACTTCATGGCTCAAGAGAAGAAAGTGGAAATGTATCTTATGACTTATATAAAGATACAGAAAAAGAAAATGTATATACGATGGTAGAAGTATGGAAAGATGAAGAGGCAGTTGCGAGTCATAATACGAGTGAACACTTCACATCTTTCGTTAGCAAAGCACGACAATTTTTAACTGCGCCACTTGATATAAAAGTTTATAGTGGTGAACTAGTAAAATAATTAGTAGAAAAAAATGACTTTAGCGTATGGCTGAGGTCATCTTTTTTATTTTGATAGGAATATATTTACTTCTAACGTAATGTGTTATAATTCGGGAATGATATTTCTTAATTTTCTGAATTATTATAGGTGGGAGATAAATATATGAGTACATTAAAGAAAATTATTAACAATATTTCGAAGGTTATTATAGGAAAAGATGAATCGATTGAACTTGCAGCCATAGCTCTCATAGCAAGGAGGCATATGTTATTAGAAGATGTACCTGGGACGGGAAAAGGTGACATTAATATAAGTGAATGAAATTAACTGTAAATTAATTTTATTTACTTATATTTAATTACGTGGTAATGTATACTTACTTTTTTTATATCTTAACCAATGGAAAAAAGGTTGCCTTAGTAGAGTATTTCTCGTTAAATTCTTCATGAGATTATATTTGTTTCATTAATATAGAATGAATAAGAGATGTAATAGGGTTTAACCAATAACGAGTAGCATGTAAATAAAAAATTATAATTTATTTTTAAATTTTTGTAAGGGTGTGAAAATAGAATGAAACCGGTATTGAAAAACATACTTCTTTCCTTTGTTTTTTCTGCAGTAGGGATGTGTTGGTTTCTGTTTCTGTTAGTTAGAGGAGGCGGAGATTGGTTATTGTCTTGGTTAGGTGTATTAATGGCATTTTTATCTTTATACACGATAATAGATTTATATTGTAAGTATACATACGATAAAAAATTAAGTAAATTGTTTATTAAAGCAACAGTTACTACCTTTAGTTTTGCGGTATTGGGAATCATCTTTGGTATTGTACACGAGCTATTACAGCCATGGAGTCTCAGTTTAATGGTTTGGTATTGGTTGTTAGTGTTACTTTTATTTTCAACGACTATAATATTATTAGTTTTTGTAGTATTTGTTAATCGTAAAAATTATAATATTCCTGGTAGATATAGAATACTTATATTGATTAATCTATTTCTTACGCTAGGACCAGTACTGTGGCCACTACTTCTTACTATTATAGGAAATGGTATGAACGCTAGTGCAGGATGGTAAAAGTGAATGAAGATTAGTAGTTTAAAGAAGTGAATAGAATAATAAGTTAATATAGGGTTTAAAGTATGTAAGAGAACGTGTTTTCATAAAATGAAGACACGTTCTTTTTTATTTTCTTACAGAACTTTTTCTCATCTGGTCGCCAAATTTTGAAAGTAAGTATTTCGTAAGGAATGGATAAGAAAAAAGAGAGTTTTATCATTTAGGATGAAAGTATAGCTTAAATCAATACGATATAAATAGAGGAGAGAAAGCCTTATGAAAAAATGTTATTCAATTAAGTTAGCGAGTTTAGCAGTTTTATTAGCGGGTACTACTTTATTCACACCAGGTTTTACTGTAAAAGCAGAGTCTACTCAAAATATTTCTAATTCGTCAGAAGCACATGACCAAAAGAATCGGAATGGTTGGAAACGAGTCATGCAGGAAACAATCCAAGTTGGAGCGCCAGGGGTATTAGCTAAGACATCTAATAACGGAAAAATTAGTAGTTATACTGCTGGTGTCGCGGATTTAAATAGTAAGAAACCAATGAAATCGGAATATCGCTTTCGGATTGGGAGTGTGACGAAGACTTTTACCGCTACGACTGTTCTTCAATTAGTAGGAGAAAATCGCGTGCAACTTGACGATCCAATTGAAAAGTGGCTACCGGGTCTCATTCAAGGAAATGGGTATGATGGCAATCAAATTACGATACGTCAACTTTTGAATCATACGAGTGGTATAGCTGAATACTTAAAGTCAAAAGACGCTGATATTATGAATTCGAAAAAAACGTATACAGCAGAAGAAATAGTGAAAATAGGACTTTCTCTACCTCCAGATTTTTCACCAGGTAAGGGATGGCTGTATTCAAACACAGGATACGTAATATTGGGAATGCTTATTGAAAAAATAACTGGAAATAGTTATGCGGAAGAAATTGAAAAGCGAATTATTGAACCTTTGGATCTGTCAAATACGTTTTTACCAGGGAATTCACCCGTAATTCCAGGTAAGAATCATGCTCGTGGATATATGAAAATTGATGAAAAAAGTGAGCTGAAAGATATGACGTATTATAATCCGAGTTTAGCTAATTCAGCTGGAGATATGATTTCTAATGCGGACGATCTAAATAAATTCTTTTCATTTTTACTTGGTGGTAAGTTACTGAAAGAACGTGAGCTAAAAGAAATGCTTACTACAGTTCCTATAGAAGGAAAAGGTGTTGGTGATGGATATGGCCTTGGGATCTATGAGACTAAACTTCCAAATGGTATTTCCGTTTGGGGTCACGGAGGATCAATTCCTGGGTTTATGACTTTTGCTGGTGGAGTAATTGGAGGCAAGCATACATTTGCTGTCAATGTTAACTCTTTAGGTCCGGTTGATATTCTTACACAGTTTAATAAAATGATGCAAATTGAATTTAAGAAATAAATGAAAAGAATGTGAATGGGATCCTGCTTTAAAGGACAGTATTAGCATTCATAGTATGACATCAAGTGTAATTCAATCGTATAGTTTAGTATAAAAAAAGGATGTCAGTTACACGACATCCTTTTTTATTGAGGACCAAAGAGGTATACTTTAAATTTTGAAAATTGTTATTTTTGCAATTATTACATATAATAAAGGGTATAGGGGTTGTACAAGAGAGTTATGAATGGAGAATACTTTAGTTTGTTAATTGTTTTTATTTTAATAAATAAAAGTAAATTGATTTGGAGTGAAATTCATTGGGAGAAAATCAGTTTAGATGGAGTAACAAGCAATTAAGAGAACATGTTGAAGTAATAGATGGCAAAAGAAATCCGCACATTTTATGTAAGAACGCAACTTATTTAAATTCCTATATGCGCGAGTGGGTGCAAGCAAATATTTGGATCTATGATGACCGGATTGTTTATGTAGGAGAAAAGCTGCCAGCGCAACTGCATGAATGTGAAGTCATTGATTGTAATGGAAAGTACGTAGTTCCAAGTTACATAGAACCGCATGCACATCCATATCAATTATATAATCCTGAAACGTTAGCGAATTATGCGATGCAGTTTGGGACAACGACTTTTATTAATGATAATTTAACTTTATTTTTCACATTACAACGTGAAGAAGCATTTCGTTTATTAGATGAATTTGAAAAGATTCCAGCAAGTATGTATTGGTGGTGTCGTTTTGATGGGCAAACTGAATTGCAAAAAGGGGAATCTTTATTTAATCGTGAAGAAATAATAGAGTGGCTTAAGCATAAAGCAGTTCTTCAAGGTGGCGAGCTAACAGCGTGGCCAAAGTTATTACATGGCGATGATGAAATGTTATATTGGGTGCAGGAAACGAAACGATTACATAAAAAAGTGGAAGGACATTTTCCAGGAGCATCTGAAACGACTTTAGCGAAATTAAAATTGTTAGGTACAGATTGTGATCATGAAGCGATGACAGGGCAGGAAGCTTTCATTCGTCTTATGCAAGGTTACACGGTTTCACTAAGAAATTCTTCAATCCGTCCAGATTTAGAAGTGTTACTAAAAGAATTGCTAGAACTAGGAGTAAAGCAGTTTGATAGATTCATTCTTACTACAGACGGCTCACATCCTTCGTTTTATGAAAATGGAATGACGAACGTAATGATAGCTACCGCGATAAAACAAGGAGTGCCAATAATAGATGCTTATCATATGGCAAGCTATAATATCGCTCGTTATTATAATATGGAACATCTACATGGTTCAATTGCGACAGGTAGAATAGCTAATATTAATATTTTGGAAAGTAAAGAAAACCCGGTTCCAATAAGTGTAATTGCAAAAGGAAAATGGGTGAAGCGTGACGGAATAAACAAAAGTGAATCAGTACAAATAGACTGGAGTAAATTTAAAGTAACTTCATTATTATTAAACTGGTCCATAGAAAAAGAGGATATGATTTTTTCTCATAAAATGGGTATACATTTATTGAATAACGTTATAACTAAACCATACACGAGTGAAATGGATTTAAACCGTGATGAACTTTCTCTAAATCATGATGAGTGTTTCCTTATGATGATTGCTCGTGATGGTACGTGGCGAGTGAATACAGTTGTAAAAGGCTTTGCAAATAAATTAGGAGGCCTTGCTAGCTCTTATTCTGGTACCGGTGACATCATTCTTATTGGGAAGAATAAAGAAGATATGCTTACAGCTTTTCATAGAGTGAAAGAGATTGGTGGGGGAATGGTAATAGCTGAAAAGAATGAAGTATTACACGAAATCGCATTACCATTGCTCGGGATTATGTCTAAGTTAAAAATGAATGAATTAATACAGGAAGAGAAACGGTTGGTGAAATTATTGCAAGAGCGTGGCTACGCGTATGATGATCCGGCATTTACCATTTTATTCTTTTCCGCGACGCACTTGCCTTTTATAAGAGTAACGCCTATAGGAATATATGATGTGAAAAATAGTAAGGTAGTGGCTTCACCGGTGAATTTAATAAAGCAATGTTAATATGAAAGGCCCTATAAAAGTCCCATTTATAGGGCCTTTCACATTGTTAGCATAAGAATATTGTGAGCCTCAAATAATATAGTATCTAAATTACTTGAGGTGAAACGTAAGTATGAAAAAAATATTGTATATTTTAAGTGTATTTATATTATGTGTATCTATTCAACAAGTTGTACATTCTCAAACAGATGCACCAGAGCTATCTTCTGATTGTCTTGAAAAAAGGAAAATTCGAGATGAGAAGTATGTGAAAAATATTATGAGGGACATTCAATCTACGTTTGATTTAAATATTGATGAACACAGTTTTTGGGAAGTGAGCCAAAGAGACCTGGATGCTGCACATTTAATGTATGGCGGAAGAGAAAATGATTCTTATTATAATTCGCTAACTAAAATTTATAATAGTGGTGGATTTAGAGAGCAGCCTAGTTTATTTGTGGCAGTGCAAGAAGCATTTTTACTTTATAAAGAAAAAGATAATATCAATGTAATGAAACACTTAAATCTAGATATTGAAAAAGGGGAATGGATCGTTATAGAAACGAAAAAGAAGAAAGGGAAAAAAGTGAAATTCAAGCCGTTACAATGTGAAAAAGATTATTTGAAAAAGAGAAATGAGTAACATAATCTAAAATGAAATAACGGAAATTTTGAAGGGGTAAAATTCCGTTAAGAATTGTAAATGAGGCGGTAGAAATTACTAGTAATTTCGCCATAAAAAAACGTCATTTTAATGTTTAAAATGACGTTTTTTTATATCATTAAATCTTTTGCATCGCACTCTCAATTCTCTTCACTAAATCAGCAGACACTTTATGGAAATACCCTAAAACGACCTTACTAATATCATCGGATATAACTTTCAAATCACTAGCTAAGTTTTTAGCAAGATGTTCTTTTTCAATCGGTTTTAACTTCGCATAAAATTCACTAGGCTGCGTAAAGTCATCCTGTTTCGTAATAGAAGTTCTTTCAAGTTTACCTTCAACGTATCTTCCGTCACCGCTCGTTATTTGATTAGCAGGTGTCCAATTTTGTTGTTGGTTAATGGTCAATTTGCGAAATTCGGAACCAATTCTTCTTCTTTGAGAATCACTATAAATGTTAGCGCGTCCTTGCAGCATTTTATCATCTGATAGTTCTGCACCGTCTAGTAAATTAGAAGGAGAGAAGGCGACTTTTTCTACTTCTTCCATATAATTTCCAGGGTTTTTGTTTAATACCATTTTGCCTACTGGTATAAGAGGGTATGACTTTTCATCCCATACTTTTGTATCATCTAAAGGGTCATAAGAAAGATGTGATTCATCTTTCGGATCCATGAGCTGGACATATAACCCGTATTCCACTGGTTTACCATTTGCAATTGCATCATATAAATCTTTCCCGCTATAATCAGGGTTTTCAGCAGCCAGTTTATTCGCTTCCTCATTAGTAATGAATTGTACACCTTCAAATGGGTACCAATGATACTTTACATACTTGCGGTAACCTTCTTCATTTCTCCAAACATATGTATTAACACTATGTCCTGGGATGTGGCGCAGACTTTTGGCTGTACCAGCATCAGAGTATAAATGGACAACGAAATGAATGGATTCAGGTGCGCTAGCGACAAAGCTCCAGAATTTATTAGGGTCTATTAAGTTATTTATAGGTGAAGGTAACAACGCTTGAATCGTTTCAGGGAAACGCATCGGATCACGAACAGAAAAGACAGGAATGTGATTACATAAAAGATCGAAAATGCCTTCCTTTGTATAAAACTTTGTAGAAAAACCGCGCACATTTCTAGAAGTGTCAGGTGTTCCTTTCGTACTAACAGCTAATGAAAATCGAACCATAACAGGAACTTTCTCATTAGAATGTTGTAGAAAACTTAACTTTGTATGTTCAGACATTGGATAGATTGTTTGAAAATAACCGAACGCACCAAATCCTTTTACATGAACAGGTCTTTCTAAAATTTTTTCGTGAATAAATTCTTGTAACGTCTCGTGAAGTACACTATCTTGCTCTAGAACTGGTCCACGTGAACCAACTGTTTGTGAGTGAAGTGTAGCTTGTTCATTACGTTCTCCATTTTCATTAAAGCCTTTCCCTAGTATAGATTGCCCCTGTTTATCATAGTTTTCATCCATCGATATAGCCTCCAAATCTTTTTTGTCCATTGTTACTAAATATGATTTCATAGCCTTGATTATGTATGACACGCAAAGTCCAAAATGGTAACAGACCGCTAGATGAAAAAAATGCACATGTAGTGGACCTGTTGAAATAGAAGAAATTATGGAAAAATGAATATCGGGAAGAAAATTACTATTAAAATATTAATCTTAAAAATGAATTTATACATGAATTTATAGAGAATGAACATAAATAAACAAGGAAAATAACTAGGAGGAATTTAAAATGTCGGATTGGTTTCAATTAGATAAAGAATATATGATGCCTACATACTGTCGTACGAAGGTTGCGATAGAAAGAGGAGAAGGGTGCAAGCTTTATGATGTGGATGGTAAAGAGTATGTAGACTTATTTTCTGGTGTCGGAGTGAACGTATTAGGATATAATCACCCGAAAATTGTGCAAACGACAATGGAACAAGTTACAAAATCATTGCATCTTCCATTTCATTTTTTAAACCCAGTTGCGATTGAGTATGCAAAGAAATTAGTAGATTGCTCTTTAAAAAATGGAAAAGTCTTTTTTACAAACTCTGGTACGGAAGCGACAGAAACGACGTTGAAATTAATTGATAAATATAGAGCTAATACGGGTGTAGAACGTGAAGGAATCGTAGTGTTGAAAAATAGTTTCCACGGACGTACGTTAGGAGCACTTCATTTTACGAGACAAGAAAGTGTATATCAAAATTTCCCTAAAACATCTATACCAGCATATGAAGTAGAGCGTGAGAATATAGAGCAATTAGAAGAAACAATCGTTAAAGAAAATCCAATTGCGATTATGCTAGAGCCTGTATTAGGAAGCGGGGGGATATACCCTTTATCAAGTGAATATTTACATGGTGTTCAAAACTTATGTGATAAATATAATGTCATTCTTATCGTTGATGAAGTTCAAAGTGGTATGGGGAGAACTGGTAAACTATTCGCTTATCAAAATTTCAATATTACTCCGGATATTATTCAAATTGGTAAGGGGGCAGGAGGCGGGATACCGCTTGGCGGAATTATTGTAGGTGAAAAGTTATGTGATGTATTTGCACCAGGAGATCACGGCACAACGTTTGCTCATTCTTCAATGGGAACGGCTTTAGGATTAACGGTTTTAAATACATTGATTGACGATGGTTTAATGCAAGAAGCGTATGAAATGTCACACTATCTAAATGATAAATTGCAAGAAATTCAGAAAGAAAATTCTTATTATATTGGTGAAGTACGTCATGCTGGTATGATGTTTGGAATTAGTTTGAATGATACGAATGAAAATGTGAAGAAATTACAGGTAAAGCTAATGGAGAAAGGGATGTTAGTTGACGTTACACAAGGGAACATCATCCGTTTACTTCCGCCATATATAATTACAAAAGAAGAAATCGATACATTTGTTAATGAGTTTATCTCTTGTATGCATAGTTTAGCAGCTACAAGTGTTTAAAAACTTTAATGAAAAATCACCTTATTTTTAATGCAAATAGGAAGAAAATAGTGGTAAAAAAATAAATTTACGTAAAAAAATAAAAAGCTGAAAAAGGTACTCATATAGCGCCTTCTTCAGCTTTTTATAATACTAAAATTACTTAACTTAAAGAGCATCTCATTGGACAAATAATTAATTATGTGAAACAATAATAACAGATAAGGAGACATTAATTTTCCTTAAGTGCTTCGAATTAATTTATTCAATAAGAGAAGGTGTGCTTAAAGAAGTTAAATTAAACAAGGAGCTGTTTTATTATATGCAACAAAATAATGATTTAAATTTTGAACCTCAAGACGTTAATATTGTCAACTCTAAACAAGCCAGGAAAGCAGTAATTGCTACTGGTATAGGGAATGCAATGGAGTGGTTTGACTTCGGATTATACGCGTATTTAGCGGTTATTTTAAGTCAATTATTCTTCTCAGGTGTTGATAATAGTGGATTGCAACTTGTACTTACATTCGGTACATTTGCAGCAGCCTTTCTCGTTCGACCAATCGGAGGTGTATTCTTTGGTAGAATAGGAGATAAGTACGGCCGAAAAATCGTGTTAAGTACTACTATTATTTTAATGGCACTTTCTACATTATTCATCGCATTACTACCAACCTATGAACAAATTGGTGTATGGGCACCAATACTACTTTTAGTTGCCCGAATGATTCAAGGCTTCTCTACAGGCGGCGAATATTCAGGAGCAATGGTTTATATCGCAGAATCTTCTCCAGATAAAAAGCGTGGTATACTCGGTAGTGGTCTTGAAATTGGCACACTCTCAGGTTACATTGCTGCATCGGTAATTGTTACCATTTTGACGTTATTGTTAACAGATGAACAAATGCTCAGCTGGGGCTGGCGTATTCCTTTCTTAATAGCTGCACCAATTGGTTTGGTCGGTTTATATTTACGCCGTCATTTAGATGAATCTCCCATCTTTGAAGAGATGGAAAAAGCACAAGAGGAATCTGAAGACAACGAACAATTTTCGTTTATGGATATATTAAAATATCACAAAAAAGACTTCTTATTAAGCACAGTTATTGTCGCCTTCTTTAACATTACAAATTATATGATTCTTTCGTATATTCCTTCTTATCTAACTCAAGTACTTAAAGTCAAAGAAACAACTGGCTTATTAATTATTTCTATTACGATGGCACTTATGATTCCACTGGCACTTTATTTCGGTAAATTAAGTGATAAAATTGGTAATAAACGTGTCGTGCAAATTGGTTTACTTGGTTTAGCAGTATTTGCAATTCCAGCATTTTTACTAATAGGTAATGGACATATTGCAGCTATATTTGCAGGTATTTTCATTTTAGGATTCTTCCTAAGTGTATATGAAGGAACGCTACCTTCATTATTACCATCACTCTTTTTCACCGATGTACGTTATCGAGCACTTTCGATCTCATTTAATATTTCTGTATCGATATTCGGTGGAACAACACCGCTCGTATGTTCATACTTAGTTCATGCAACCGGTAACCCGCTTGCACCGGCATTTTATTTAGCAGGTGTAAGTATTATTGGATTAGTCGTATTTAGTGTATTATTCGTTACAACTTCAGGACGTGCACTTAAAGGTTCATATCCTACAGTTGAAACGAAAAAGGAAGCACATCTAATCGCTAAAGAAGACCCTGAAGAAACACTTTGGTGGCATGAAGAGTCGTTAGAAATTGAAGCAGGGAAAAACGCTTCAATTTAAAAAGTAATGTAGAAGTATAAAAAGACTCCTATGAAAATAGGAGTCTTTTTTGTTATGTTATTTCTTCCTTTTCTTCAAACTCTTCTGATACAAGTAAAGTTTATGAATCTCTTCCTTAAATTCCTGAAGTAGCATCATATCCTCACTATTTGAATAACGTACTGTATTATAAGCATTTACAATAATATGACTCTCAATATTTACATCTTCTTCACTATTTATTCTTTCTAACCATGCTTCAACAGTTTCTCCTCGTTTTCTATTTAAAGGAGGAGTTAATTTACTCTCCAGCTTAAAAATTTCTTTTCGAATTTCGTTATGTGGTGGTTTGTTTCGTTTAAATTGTTTTAAACTCATTCCTTCTTTGTCAGTGATGATAGTAGATTCGAAGGCAGGCATATTTGGCAAACTTAAATATTTTCGTTTTTTTATTATTTTCCAAACGACGTAAATAGCAATGGTTGTACATACTATTATTGTAATGCTATTTATGAGAGTTGGATCAAAAGAACGCTGTCCAAAGTCATCCTTAATTTGAGGATCCTTTAAATTCCCTTTATTCGACCAAAAATCGTCAGTTTCTTTTGATTCAGCTGCCGAAAATAACGGATTAATGGCGTATCCAAATCCTAAAGCAACTACTTGTACGGCATAAGAAAAAAGAAGCCGAATGTATGGGAAAATAGGAATGAGGAAAGCACTAATTATTCCAATCGTAATAAGAGAAGCGAAACGTAATAACTGCTGATTACGATTAGCCCCAGTTAACCAAAATGTAATCATTATGTGTAAGACTAACAGTAACAGTTTCCACAAAGGTGGAAAGGGCGCATAAAATATAGCTGAAACACCAAACCAAACAATACCGCTTAATGATTTTTGAACTGGATATCCTGGTCCGACTACATATACGATAAAGAAGAAAAGTGGTAACATTATTGTGCCAAATAGAGAGAAAGAGAGAAAGAGAGAACAACCGATTATTTGAGTAATTAACAGTATGACAAAACCTGTTGTTTTTTTCTTCATTAGTTTATGGATAAGAAATACTCCCATATAGCCTGTTGCTAAAAATATAGCAATACCGATGAGTTCATCTCTTTCCGTTAATAACGAAAGGAGGAGCAGCAGAATAAAGTCATTAATGTGATAAAGCCAAGTTTTCAAGCTTTTCCACCATCCCTTCGTTATTAATGAGAAACGTAGGCTGAGAGAGAAGAGGGAGTTCATTTCTCTGTAAACCAATGTATATCATTGTAGACGATCGTTCTCTTTTTCTCGTTACATAATGAAGAAATCCTTGTTTCGGAAGTAACGTACTATCATCTGAAATACGCGCTAATTCCTCTAAAGATATCCCGTAATGGGTTTGCCCTTCGTTTAATGGTAAGTGCAGAGGTCCACCTTCAACTAATACACTAATAAATAGTTCAAACGGTATTTGATGCTTCGTTGCGTATTGACAAATGTATGTTGCAAATGAAATAAGGTCTTCTATATTATCTTTCCAACCAAATCCGCGATCAGCAGCTAATGAAAGACAAATCGTCCAACTATAATTTTTTACAGGCTCATATTGCTTCGCCTGTAATGATTGCATTTTAGCAGATGCTTTCCAATGAATAGAACGGAAAGACTCACGTTCATATCGTTTAACTCCAATAATAGATGTTTCATCATTGTAAAAAGAAAAATTCGTTCGATAAGATCCGTTTAAAAGTTGCTGTAGTTCTTGTAGGCCTGCTACTTCTTTAGGAGAAGGGTACACAATAATTTCAGTCCTTAATTTATCAAAAATGGGCAAATGCACAGTTAAAAGATGAAAAGGATCTTTCAAGACACATTCGAACTGTTCAATTTGAAACACACCACGTTTCGTTGCAGTTAATGTTAAATCCCACTTTTGCGCCGAATGAGCAGGTTGTGAAAACGGGAAAGAGAATAGTGTTTTTGATATTTGTTCAATTCCTTGCTCATTTTGTGGTAGTAGTGACGGATTTAAATGAAAATAACAAACACCGTTAACGAGTGGTATATTTGCTCCATTTTTTAAATGAATAAAAAACTGCCCAGATTCATTAGGAAAAAGCCGAGTAGTTTGTTTCCCATTTACGACTTCAAATGTTTTCTCTATGTAAGCGACATATTTATAAATGAAAATCGCAAATAAATAATAGAAGAAAAAGAGAAACATAAT
Source organism: Bacillus sp. FSL M8-0063 (assembly GCF_038005545.1). Taxonomy (NCBI): domain Bacteria; kingdom Bacillati; phylum Bacillota; class Bacilli; order Caryophanales; family Bacillaceae; genus Bacillus; species Bacillus sp. FSL M8-0063. The sequence continues at coordinate 2,547,803 of NZ_JBBOTJ010000001.1, read as the reverse complement.
GATTCGTTGTGGCATAAAAAATGTAAATAGTATAGCGCCTGGGACAGTTAGTTGAATAATATGAAGTTGGAAAAATAAAGGTACAGTTACAACACGCTGTCCATTCATGTTTGTTCAATCTCCACCGGTACGTCAACTTCTTTTAAAATCCTTTGCATAATTTCATTTTTTGTCGTACGTAATGCACCTTCCATTGATAAGACGATACGGTGATTCCAAACAGAAGGAACTAAAAATTGTATATCTTCAGGCGTGCAATATTCTCTGTCGCGTAAAAAGGCTAGTGCTTGAACTGCGCGTACTAAAGCTAATGTGGCACGCGGGCTTACACCATTGGCGATGTAATCATGATTTCTTGTAGCGTGAGCAAGTTTAATAATGTAATGTTCTAACGGTTCTGATACGAAAATTTCTTTTACTCGTTTCTGTGCTTCTAAAATATCATCTAAAGAAATAACAGATGTGATACTTTCTAGTGGTACATCGCTACGAAAACGTCGCATCATTTGTAGTTCATCCTCTGGAGACGAATAACCAATTGAAATCGTCATTAAAAAACGATCAAGCTGTGCATCTGGTAGAGGGAACGTTCCTTGTGATTCAATTGGATTTTGCGTTGCAATAACAAAGAACGGTTTCGGAAGAGGAGTAGATTGCTTTTCAAGCGTTACTTGTCGTTCTTCCATCGATTCTAATAAACTAGACTGTGTTCTAGGCATAGCGCGATTAATTTCATCCGCAAGCAAAATGTTGGTCATGACTGGTCCAAGTCTTAACTCGAATTCGCTCGTTTTCGGATTGAAATATTCAATACCTGTTACATCACTCGGAAGTACATCCGGTGTAAATTGGACGCGAGAAAAATTACCACCTATACTTTTAGAAAGTGTTTTCGCAAGTAACGTTTTCCCCGTACCAGGCACATCCTCAAGCAGTACATGTCCATCAGCAAGCAATGAAACGAGTAATAGATCAATAACATTTTCTTTACCGACAAAAACGGATCCTATGTTTTCTTTCAATTTATTTATCATATGTATCATTCCTTTCAAAATATAAGCGGATATTTCTATATTTTAACAAATTATTCAGAAAATTGATATGATTTTTTAATTTAAAGAAATAGATATTAAGTTATTAAATTACCTTGCATATTTTGGAATATGATTATATAATATCGATATACGATGTATCGTTAGTCGATATATCAGGTAACGATGTATCGGAGGTGGTTATAATGAATGCGAAAGCGAAAAAATATATTCCGTTAACAGAGGCGACATATTACATATTGTTATCACTAGTGAAACCAATGCATGGTTACGGAATTATGCAAATGGTAGAAGAGATGACAAATGGAGAAGTAAAGCTCGGTCCAGGTACTTTATATGGGAATACGACAAAGTTACTAAAAGAGAAGTTAATAGTTGAAGTGGCCTCTACAGATAGAAAGAAGTGCTATGAGTTAACGCTACTTGGTAAAGAAGTATTAGAGCTAGAGTATAACAGGTTGCAGAGATCTGTAAGGAATGGGAATAGTATTTTAGGGGAGTGAATGGAAGATGGAGACTAAAAGGGTATTTAAGTTTTTTACGGCATGGAATTTAGAAAAAGAAGAAGCTTTTTTACGAAAGATGCATCAGCAAGGTTGGGCATTACAAAAATATAATTTAATGTATACGTTTAAGAAAACTGAGCCAAAAGATGTAATATACAAAGCTGATTTTAGATTAGTTTATAGAGATTCGAAAGAACAACAACAAGAGTATTTTGAAATATATGAAATGTCAGGTTGGGAACGTGTAACAAGTTTCACAAGATGGAATTATTTTTGTAAAGAAGTAGAAGAAGTAAATGAATTGCCTGATATTTACTCAGAAAAGGAGACGAGGATACAAAAACTAAATGAGTTATTAGTATTCTTTGTTATTATGTTAGCAGCTATATTACCATCAATGTACAATCTATTTATAAGCCCGATGGAATCAAGAGTGCCAATGTGGGCGAAAGCTATGACGGGTCTTACAGGTTGTATGTGGATATACTTCTTTATAAGACTCACTTGGAAAATTAAGAAATTAAAAAGTGAAATATTATAATAAAAAGTAGAGTTAAAAAGAAGTTGATGTTGTAGGGAAATACCGGGATTAACTTCTTTTGTTTCTATATAATTGTATTTTTGTTCACTCTTTTTTATATAATAAAAATCTATATAAAGGCACAGAATTAACAGTTACGAAGAACCACAAATAACCCAAAAATAATAAATGAAGAAAAAATGATTCATATCGAAGATCAAAAAAATAAAAGATGACTAAAGAGGTGTGGGGTGTAACTTATAATAAGGAAGAAAAACATTTTTTGATTAACATATTAAATCGAAAAACCCCCTACAGAAAATTGGTAGGGGGTAATAAAAATGTTTAAGAAAAAGACTGATTTTGAGCAGGTTTAATAAATTGTTCTGGATTTTCAACGAGTCCGCATACAGCGCATTGGACTCTGTATGTTGGTCCTTGATAAGCCATATGAAAAGCATTCATATTTTCATTTGTGTATTCCTCTTCTACTTGACCAGTTTGTGGATTTAACTTGACTGGTTTTACTTGTTGCTCAAGAATATTAAAGCGAGTACGGTTCGTTTTACAGCTTGGACATAGCATTGGTTCCATATGTATACACCTCCATTTGTAGCATTTCTTAAACTCATTAATTTTATGCAAGCAAAAAAACTTTCTCAATATAAATGGGTATTTAAAGTATTCAAAATTCAGAAAAAATAAAATATAATAAAAGTACGAACTGGTTATGTCCAAACCAAATCTCCTGTTTTATGCCAATAAGCTGGGGGGCCGAGAAATCGGCCTCATTTTTTTGTGCTCGTTGCTATAAGGAACAAGGTTTTTATGAGACATTTGTCGAAATTTTAGGGATGGATATAAAGGAGGATGTAAAATGAATTTAAAAATGAAGTACATCATTTTATATGTAGAAAAGTTTGAAGAATGTTTAAGATTTTATAAAGATATTTTACAGTTACCTATAAAAGCAGAGCATGGTACATATATTGAGTTTAATACTGGTTCTACAATTTTAGCGATGAACACGAGGCAAGATGTGAAAGAATTAACAGGACTACCACTTACAGAAGGCGAGTTACAATCTTCTCATTTTGAATTGGGATTCGTTGTTGATCATGTACAAGAAACAATCGAACAATTTAGAGAGCAAGGAATTAAGATCTTAGTTGAACCAATTGTGAAACCGTGGGGACAAACAATTGCATACATTGCCGATCCAGATGGGAATTATATTGAAATTTGCAGTTCATTAGAATAGAAGGAGAAAAAGAGATGGGGTTTCCGAAACTAGAAACAGAACGTTTACAATTAAGAGAACTTACACTACTCGATGCAGAAACTATGTTCCGTTATTTTTCAAAAGAATCTGTTATACGTTATTTCGGGATGGATTCTTTCGAAAATATTGAGCAAGCAAAAACGACTATTCAAACGTTTAAAAATCGTTATGAAGAGGGAACAGTATTTCGCTGGGGAATTGAGAAGAAGGGTACGGGCCAATTAATCGGAACGTGCGGATTTCATTTAATAAACAAGCATCATAAGCGAGCTGAAATTGGTTATGAATTAGACGATACATATTGGGGACAAGGGTATGCAACGGAAGCGTTACAGGCGATTTTAGGTTACGGGTTTGAAACGTTACAACTTATAAGAATTGCAGCTGTTGTATATGTAGAAAATAAAGCTTCTCAAAAATTATTAAGTAAAGCATGGTTTCAAGAAGAAGGATTACTTCGAAAACATATGATTCAAAATGGAGTTGCTCATGATACAATTTTATACTCGTTATTAAAAGAAGAGTGGAAGAAGTAATGAATACAAACGAGCTTATAAATATTATGAAGAAGCATAAAGAAAATAGATTCATTTTAGGTATAGATGGTTTAAGTCGATCGGGAAAGACAACATTTGTAACAAACTTAAAGGAAAATATGAAACAAGAAAGCATCCCGTTTCATATTTTTCATATTGATGATCATATAGTAGAGCGTAATAAACGATATCATACTGGCTATGAAGAATGGTATGAGTATTATTATTTGCAATGGGATATTGAGTCGCTTCGGCAGAAGTTTTTTCAGAAGTTACAAAATGAAACAAAACTGAAATTACCGTTCTATAATAATGAGACAGATTCAAGTGAGATGAAAAAAGTACAGATACCCATAGTAGGTGTAATTGTAATTGAAGGTGTTTTTCTACAGCGAAAAGAGTGGAGAGATTTCTTTCATTATATGGTGTATTTAGATTGTCCAAGAGAGACACGTTTTCTTCGGGAGAGTCCGGAAACGCAGAAGAATCTTTCAAAGTTTGAGAATAGGTATTGGAAAGCAGAGGGTTTTTACTTAGAAACGGAATTGCCGAAGGATCGGGCGGATTTAGTCATACAATGATTGGAAAATAGAAGGAGAACAGAATGAATATTTTATGGGATTTTGATGGGACGTTATTTGATACGTATCCAGTTTATACAAAAATTCTTTCTCAAGTTTTAGGGAAGGAAATAAGTGAAGAGGAAATCTATACAAAGTTAAAGGTTTCATTTTCTCACGTAATTGATTATTATAAAATATCTAAAAAACAATTAAATGAAATTGATGTATTAGAGAGTCGTATTATGATAGAAGATATAAAACCATTTGAAAAAGTGGAAGAGGTATTAAAGTTTGCCGATAAAAATGTCATTATGACTCATAAAGATAGAGCGGGGGTATTATCTATATTAAATCATTACGGCTGGAACAAATACTTCGTAGACATGGTTACAATTGACGATGGTTTCCCCCGAAAACCGAACGCTTTATCTTATGATCATTTGCATAAAAAGCACAATATTGATTTAGCTATTGGTGATAGAGAATTAGATTTATTACCTGCAAAAGAATTAGGTATTTCAACATGTATGTTTCAAGGGAACTGTGATGTAGCGAATTATTCTTTATCGCATTACTCGGAATTTTTTAACGTAGTGATTGATAGAGAGGTTATTTTATAAATAATTCAAATAAAACCTTTACTTTTTGCTTGAAAGTAGAGGTTATTTTCTATGCTTTATAAAAACTATAGAAAATTAATACTTTCTAGTAATTAGGAGGAGATTGGTATAACGATTTGAATTATATAGTTATAGATAAATCTATAGATGAAAAGATTTCAATAAAGCGAGTGATCACATGAGTATTTTCATTTTAGAAGATGATGTCATACAAGCACAGCAAATGAAGCGGCTAGTTGAAGAGATTTGTGAGGAGTATATGTTGCCTTTTGATTTTATAGAGGTAACTAGTAAAAGTGAAAACATTATTACGAACATTCCTAAGGCGAAGTATATCCCAATCTATTTTTTAGATATAGAGATAAAAAGAGAAGAGCGTAAAGGGTTACAAGTGGCACAAGAGATACGAAAGTATGATACGCAAGGAATTATTGTGTTTGTAACGACGCATTCTGAATTTGCACCTATTTCATATCAATATATGGTATCAGCTTTAACATTTATTGATAAAGGGTTGCCATACGAGGAGAGGCGTAACGTTTTTGAACAATGTTTACTACAGTATGAAGCGCGTAATAAGCGAATTATTCCGTCCGATGACTTTATCGTTGAAAATAGTAATGCGACTGTGCGAGTTCCGTTCCTTGTAGTTGAATATGTTATGACCGATGAACCACACCGTTTAGCATTAGTGACGTTAAATCGGATCGTTTATTTTTACGGAACTTTAAAGGAGATTGAAATAATAGATGAACGTTTATTTCGTTGTCATCAATCATATATCGTAAATACGAAGCAAATGTCTTCTTATGATGCGAAGCAAAAAATGATAGTTTTAAAAAGCGGGAAACGTATTCCAGTATCACGTCGTTTAGTGAGTAAAGTACGTAACATGTTAAAGGGTGAGATGTAATGTATATTTATGATATATTTGCAATACTGCTTACTAGTATAAGCCATACGTTTTTATACATTCAATTAATCCGGTACAATAGATTGTCAGTTAGAATGTTAATAGCTTTAAGTGCAGTATTCATTATTTTACTGGCTATTGTCGTAACAGTAACGAGATATCCAGAATTGAATAGTACGATTGTGTTGTTTTTAATAAGTTTAGGATTAATGCAAAATGAATTGAAATTTAAGCATAATGTATATTTTGCACTAGTGAGTATGGTAATTATTACGTTAGTGAAAATGTTGCTACTTGATTTAGGAATGAAAATCTTTATGTTAACAGCTTTTAATTTATATTTATGGACAGGTAGCGTTATTCATCTTATCGTATCGACACTTACTTTTATCGGTATTTTAGTAGCTCGTAAAAGAATCCAAAACATTGCTCAATATATAGTAGGTAGTCCGCTATACTATGTAACTTATATATTATTAATTGCCGGATTTATTATTGAACTAATTTTAACTCAGCCTTCTACTGCGTTTTTAGCACAATTAAATCAACAATACAGTGAAGTAAGTTATATTTCAGCTATTATTGTATTTTTATTATTACTAATCATTGTACTAATAAGCTCACACTTATCGAAAGAAAAGTTACGAGAAGAGCATGAAAAACGTTTAGATAAAGAGTTATTAGATTATGTGGAGAAATTAGAGGATATGCATGATGAGCTTGCTAGTTTCCGTCATGATTATATGAATGTATTACTATCGTTAGAAGAGGGAATACGTACAAAAAATGTGAAAGAAATTGAGCAAGTGTATTATGACGTTGTAGCTCCTACGTTAAAAACAATAAATGATCATGAACTTGATATTGCGAAATTATCTCGTATACATATTCCTGAAGTGAGAAGTGTATTAAGGGCGAAAGTTGGCACTGCCCAGCAACAACAAATAAAAGTACTGCTCGATATACCAGAGAACATTGAAAGTGTTTCAATGACGATCATTTCATTTATTCGCATCATTTCAGTTTTAGTAGACAATGCAATTGAAGAAGCAGTACATAGTGAGGAAAAGATTTTGCAAATCGCATTTTTTGAAATGGATTCACGACAATATTTTATCGTGCGTAATAGTTCAAAGAGTGAAGCGATTAATTTGCAAAAAATTTATGAGAAAAACCATTCAAGTAAAGAAGGAGCTCGAGGATACGGGCTATTCTCGTTAAAACGGATTATAAATAAAACAAATAACGCGACGTTAGAAACAACTTATGTAAGTCCTTATTTCACGCAAACATTCATACTAAAAGAGATGAAATGACCATCTATGATGAAAATGAAACCGAATAGGAAATAACTACATACTTCCTTCACTTATTTTTATACACTTCAAGTAAGAGGTGAAGCGAGATGAATGGTCTTATTTTTACAACAATGATTAGTTTTGGTTTACCGCTTGTAGCACTATTATATGCTGTTTGGAAGAAACGCTATATTCCTTATATGTTAGGTGTATTGGCTTTTGTTGTATCACAAATATTGATCCGCATACCAATACTGAATTATGTAAATGGAACTAGCACAGATTTTCAAATATTTTCAGTAATGCAGCCTGTATTATTTGTAATTTTGCTTAGTTTATCAGCTGGAATTTTTGAAGAGATAGCTCGTTTTATTGCAATGCGTTATTTTATGAAGCAACGAGATTGGCAGTCTGGTTTTTTATTTGGAGCAGGGCATGGTGGTATTGAGGCAGTGTTGATAGTTGGTATCCCGGTAATATCTCTATTATTGTCACAAACAGTCATTCAAAATGGTGACAGTTACTATTTCGGCGGTATTGAGCGCATCTTCGCGATGATATTGCATATTGGACTTTCCTTCATTGTATTACAAGCTGTCGTCCAAAAGAAATTCCGTTATGTTGTATATGCAATTCTCATCCATGGGACCGCAAATGCATTAGCTGGCATTATATCGCTATATGTACCAGGGAAAAACGGGATCATTATGTCAGAAGTTTCAATAGCAATTTGTACTTTAGTCGTTTTTAGCTATAGTTTTATTTTAAAAAGAAAGGGTGTATGAAAATGAGAAGAATGTTACTTATTATTATAAGTGCTATCGCGGCGTTCGCACTTGCAGCATGTACCGGTAATAAAGTAGATCAAAGTACATCAAAAAACTTTATTCCGAAGGCGGAAGAAATTGTATCATTATTAAATGAAGCAAAGTATAAAGAAGTACATGAAAAATTTGATAGTAAAATGAAATCAGCTTTATCAGAAGAGCAAATGAAAGAACTTACTCCTATAATTGAAAAAGCTGGTACATTCGAAAAAATTGAGAAAAAATCGATTGAAGAAAAAGATGGTTTATATACTGTTATTCTTGTAGCAAAGTATAGTAAAGAACAACGTACCTTTATCGTAACTTATAACGATAAAGAAGAAATAGCTGGGTTAGTAATTAGGTAGAAATGTAATGGCAGATAAGGTGGTTGTGTCCACTTTATCTGTTTTTTTGTTTTAACCAAATTATGGTTATTCATGCTAATATAAACACATAGCTATAGAGAAGGGGTGGGTTAGTATGAAAACTGAAATAGTTCCTAAAAAGAAGTACAGCATAATAAGCTATATATCTTTACTCATCGGTATTTTATGTTTTCTGCTCGTTTTTGTAACTCCGACAAGGATAGCGAATGCAGGTAATATAGTGGGAGATTATATTACAGTTGCCCTCACTGTTGCAGGTATCATACTTTCTGTCATTACGATGACGAAAAAAACAGAGAAGAAGGGAATTGCTATTCTTTCATTAATACTGTCCTTATCCTTCTTTATATTTTGGATTATCGCGATTATTTTAGTTTTGACTGGTCGAGTTAGTTTTGCGCCATAATACCGAATAAAAAGAGTCCTTCATACGAGAAGGACTCTTTTTATTCACTTTCTTCTGGTTGATATTCTAAAATATCCCCTGGTTGGCATTCTAACGCTTTACAAATAGCATCTAAAGTTGTAATTCTAATTGCTTTTGCTTTTCCATTTTTTAATATAGAAAGGTTAGCCATTGTAATTCCAACCTTCTCCGAAAGTTCAGTTACACTCATTTTTCGTTTCGCTAACATTACATCAACATTAATTATTATTGCCATGTTATTCACCTCAGACCGTTAAATCATTTTCTGATTTTATATCTATCGCATCTTTTAAAAGTCTTTGGAGAACGGCAGCAAAGACTGCGATTACCATTGAAGCAAAGATTAGGAGCATGCCTATTATAATAATACCTGGTGCGTCATCTTTCTCCGCTATGAGATAGAAGAGTGGCATACCTATTACATATAATACACTAATTGTAACAGCGCATTGTTTAATCTTCTTTAAAGCTCTAACAGATAATTTCGAGAAGGCGTTACCTTTGTCAATGTAGCTTACAAGTTTAAAGGCTTGATATAGAGCAAAATAAAAAGGTATCACCGTTGCATATAGATTAATTAAAATAAGATATTTTATATATGCAATATCCGGGTACAATTCCGCTGCATAATTCCCGATATTAGGAATTAAAAATATACACAAAGCAAAAACAGGAATACCGATAAGGATAATTGCTGTCTTTAAAAAGAGTGTTGATCCTTGTTTCATATAAAGCACCTCATTTTTAAATTATCATTTTAATTTAACATAAATTTTATCGTTTAACAATAAATTATTATTTATTTCAATCGGATTTTTATTGAGAAACAAATTTTAGTGAAGAGAATGATAAGACGTTTTTATAAAAAAGGTGTGGTCTCTAGTTATTTGAACATAAAAAGCTATGATATGTACCGTTCGTTGCTTTACTAATAAAAGAAAGTGAAGGTAATGATTGTTAGCTTCATGAAAATTGGGGACTAATAAAACATATATAGGTTGTGGAAATCTTTTTGTATATAAATGAATGTGAAACATACGGAGGAACAACAATGGTGAATTTGGGTTTATTGATGAAGAGGTTACTGTTAGTAGGAACCACACTAAGTATGTTATGTACGAAAAGCATGATGAATTATCATACGGTGGAAGCTAAGGTGAAACAAGTAGAACGGCAACCGAAAAATGTAATCATAATGGTTATGGACGGAACGAGTTCTTCAGCAACGACATTAGCTCGCTTGTATAAAGGGAAACCACTTGCATTAGATGAAATGGTAACAGGAGGAGTTCGTACCTATTCGGCGGAATCGGCTATAACAGACTCAGCCCCAGCAGCTACAGCTTTAGCGACGGGGAATAAATCGAATTCAGGATATGTAGGTATATTACCTTCTATTGTAAGTTCACCTGGCTTAAAATCAATAAAAGAAGAGGACAAGTTACGTCCAGTTGCCAATGTTCTAGAAGGTGCTAAACGCACTGGTCGCGCAACTGGAATAGTTGCTACAGCTGAAATTCAGCATGCTACTCCCGCTGGATTTTCTGCTCACCATATTAACCGTAAGCGTTTTGACGTAATTGCGGAGCAGCAAGTGTATCAAAATATAGATGTCGTATTAGGTGGGGGAAAAGAGGCACTGCTACCTATAAAAAGAAAAGATGGTGAAGATTTAGTAAAGGTGATTCAAGACAAAGGATACGACTTTGTTGAAACGAAAGATGCATTATTGAACTCTAAATCTAAGAAAATTTGGGGCTCTTTCTCACATAATGCTCTTGCGTTTGATATGGATCGTGAAGCAACAAATCCGGAGCAACCAACACTTTCTCAAATGACGGAAAAAGCAATTCAAACACTATCAAAAGAAAAAGATGGTTTCTTTTTATTTGTAGAGGGAAGTAAGCCAGACTGGGCAGCTCATGTGAACGATCCAATAGGGATGATTAGTGATGTATTAGCATTTGATAACGCAGTTGCAGAAGCATTGGAATTTGCAAAAAAAGACGGTAATACGATGTTAATAGCTGTAACTGATCATGGTAACAGCGGTATTTCTATTGGGAATGCGAATACGACAAAAGGCTATAATATTACGCCAGTCTCTGCATACATTGGTCCATTAAAAAAGTCGAAAATGACACTTGAAGGTGCTACAAATAAACTAAAATCTGATTTATCAAATGTAGAAGATGTAGCTAAATTATACGGTTTGGACGATTTAACTTATGATGAAAAAGAAAGAGTAAAAGCAGCAAAAAAGAAATCGGATATGGGTCCAATACTTACTACATTATTAGCCAATCGTGCGAACATTGGCTTCACAACAGGAGGGCATACAGGTGAGGATGTGTTTTTATATTCTTACGGTCCTCAAAAGCCATACGGTTTGATTCAAAACACAGACGTTGCGAAGACGATGGCGAAAGCAATGGACTTTAACTTAGAAGAAGTAACAAACAAATTATTTGTAGAGAGTGAATTTGCCTTTAAACGAAAAGGTGCAACAGTAACAATAGATAATACTGATGCAGAAAACCCGGTGCTCATAGTAAAACGTAATAATGTAAAAGCTCAATTCTTTGTAAATAAAAATATAATTCGTATTAAGAATAAAGAATATGAATTAAGTAGTGTCATTGTAGAAAGCAATGGCAAGTTCTATATACCAGAAGAAGCAATCCATTTATTCATAAAATATTCTCATTAAAAAAAGCCAATTCCTTAGCTAGTACTTAGGAATTGGCTTTTTTTTAATGAGATTTTACTCGAAAAAAAGAGGAAAGAGAATCATAACTTCTAGAGTAGACTTCCTGTAAATATACCTATTGTATGTTTTTCACCCTCCAAAAATATTTCTCAACATTTTAGTCTTCTAAAAAGATTGAATATTCGTATTATAACGAATATTATGTTGCTATCGGCAAAAAAAACGATAATTCGCAGACACTGGGGAGGAAATGCATTGAAAAAGAATAAGAATAAGAAGTTAAAACCATTATCAGTTTTAGCAACAGCAGCAGTACTAAGTAGTAGTTTTGCTTTTGGAAGTTATGCAGCGTATGCTGATACGCCACCATCTCTACCAATTGATGAGCATTTAATACCTGAAGAGCGTTTGGCAGAAGCGCTGAAACAACGAGGAGTAATTGATCAATCTGCATCACAAGCTGAGACATCAAAGGCTGTCGAGAATTATGTTGAGAAAAAGAAAGGGGAAAACCCTGGGAAAGAAATCTTGACAGGAGATAGTCTTACGCAAGAAGCTTCTGATTTTATGAAAAAAGTAAAAGATACAAAAATGAAGGAAAATGAACAGGCGCAGCAACCTGAAGTAGGACCAGTGGCTGGACAAGATGCAGGTTTGAATTCTAGAAAACTAAATGGAAAAGTACCTACTACACCAGCGAAGCAAGAAGAGTACAATGGAGCTGTTCGAAAAGATAAAGTGCTTGTTTTACTCGTAGAATTTAGCGATTTTAAGCATAATAATATTGATCAAGAACCGGGTTACATGTATTCTAAGGACTTTAATCGTGAACATTATCAAAAAATGTTATTTGGTGATGAGCAATTTACGTTATTTGATGGATCGAAGATTAACACTTTTAAACAATATTATGAGGAGCAATCTGGCGGAAGCTACACAGTTGATGGCACTGTAACCGAATGGCTTACTGTTCCAGGAAAAGCTTCAGATTATGGTGCGGATGCGGGAACTGGTCATGATAATAAAGGTCCTTTAGGGCCACGCGATTTTGTGAAAGAAGCATTAAAAGCAGCTGTAGCAAAAGGCATTAATTTAGCTGATTATGATCAATTTGATCAATACGATCAAGATGGTGATGGAAATAAAAACGAGCCAGATGGAATTATTGACCACCTAATGGTTGTACATGCGGGCGTAGGTCAAGAAGCTGGCGGTGGTAAATTGAAAGATGATGCGATTTGGTCTCATCGTTCAAAACTAGGATCAAAACCATATGCGATAGATGGTACGAAATCTTCTGTTTCAAATTGGGGCGGAAAGATGGCGGCATATGATTATACAATCGAGCCTGAAGACGGAGCAGTTGGTGTGTTTGCACATGAGTATGGTCATGATTTAGGCTTACCAGATGAATATGATACAAAGTATTCAGGGCAAGGTGAACCTGTTGAATCATGGTCCCTTATGAGCGGCGGTAGCTGGGCTGGAAAAATTGCGGGAACAGAGCCAACAAGTTTCTCGCCACAAAATAAAGAGTTTTTCCAAAAGAATATGAAGGGTAACTGGGCGAATATCGTTGAGGTAGATTATGATAAACTGCGCACAGGAATCGGTACTGCAACATTTTTAGATCAAAGTGTTACAAAATCAAAACGACCAGGAATCGTTCGTGTTAACTTGCCAGACAAAGATATAAAAAACATCGAATCAGCATTTGGTAAGAAGTTTTATTACAGCACAAAAGGAAATGACATTCATACAACACTAGAGACACCAGTATTTGACTTAACGACTGCAACGGATGCTAAGTTTGATTATAAGGCATTTTATGAATTGGAAGCGAAGTATGATTTCCTTGACGTAAATGCGATTGCAGAAGATGGAACGAAGACACGTATTGATAGAATGGGCGAAAAAGATGTAAAAGGCGGCGTAGATACAACAGATGGTAAGTGGGTTGATAAATCATATGATTTAAGCCAATTTAAAGGGAAGAAAGTAAAACTGCAATTTGAGTATGTAACAGATATTGCAGTAGCTTATAAAGGATTTGCGTTAGACAATGCAGCATTAACTGTAGATGGAAAAGTTGTTTTCTCTGATGACGCAGAAGGCCAGCCAGCAATGACGCTAAAAGGATTTACTGTGTCTAACGGATTTGAACAGAAAAAACATAACTACTATATCGAGTGGCGAAATTACGCTGGGTCTGACACGGCGCTACAACATGCACGTGGTCCAGTATTTAATACAGGAATGGTTGTATGGTATGCGGATCAAAGCTTTACAGATAACTGGGTAGGCGTTCATCCAGGCGAAGGATTCCTTGGGGTAGTTGATTCTCATCCAGAGGCAATCGTAGGAACATTAAATGGACAACCAACTGTGAAGAGCAGTACGCGTTATCAAATTGCCGATGCGGCATTCTCATTTGATCAAACGCCAGCATGGAAAGTAAATTCGCCAACCCGCGGTATCTTTGATTATAAAGGATTGCCAGGCGTTGCAAAATTTGATGATTCTAAGCAATACATCAACAGTGTTATTCCAGATGCCGGGCGTAAGTTGCCGAAGCTTGGATTGAAGTTTGAAGTAGTAGGTCAAGCTGAAGACAAGTCTGCAGGTGCAGTTTGGATCCATCGCTAAAATAAAATGAAAAGGAGCTGCCATAAGTCGGTGAAACCTGACTTATGGCAGCTCTTTTCTTCTTGTGAGAAAAAACTGTTACATAAATACAAATCGAAAAAATTACCATTTAAAAAAATGAAAAGATGTGCAGAAGTGAAAAAGTCCTCTGCTTTTTTATATATTTATTGGAAAAAATAGATGTTTCTTTTATAATTGAAATGCTCCATCAGTCCGATTATATAAGCTTTTTTGACCGTAAGTAATTTGTAAGTAATGAGTAAGAAAAAAGAGATTTTTATATTATATAATATTTATTACAGCTACTTTTAACACCTGATACTAATAGTATGCTATAATGTGAATTAGCAACATAAAGGAAAGGAATTAGACCAATGACATTAGAAAATACTAAAAATTTAAAAAAACAAGTTGCTCCTTATGAAAAATCAACGATTAAAAAAAGTGTGTGGCAACTTATTAACACAATCGTGCCATTCATTATTTTATGGTACCTTGCTTATAAAAGTTTGTCCGTTTCTTATTGGTTATCGTTAGTTCCATCTCTGTTAGCCGCCGGTTTTATGACACGGATTTTCATTATTTTTCATGATTGTACCCATTATTCATTCTTTAAAAGTCGTCGTGCGAATAGAATAGTAGGGACATGTATGGGTGTGTTAACTTTATTCCCGTTTGATCAATGGGGGCATGAGCATTCTATTCATCACGCTACAAGTGGTAATTTGGATAAGAGAGGTACAGGAGATATTTGGACGCTTACAGTGGATGAATATTTAGCTGCGCCATTTAGACTTCGTTTAGCATATCGCTTATATCGCAATCCATTCGTTATGTTTGGATTAGGTCCGATTTATGTTTTCTTACTTAAAAATAGATTTAACCGAAAAGGTGCTAGACAGAAAGAACGTATGAATACTTATTTGACGAATATTATAATCGTTGCTTTAATAGCTATACTTTGCTGGGCAATTGGGTGGCAATCGTTTCTGTTAGTGCATGGCACTATATTCTTAATAGCAGGTTCAGTAGGAATTTGGCTGTTTTACGTACAGCACACATTCGAGGATTCTTATTTTGAAGAGGATAAAGATTGGGAATATGTGAAAGCGGCAGTGGAAGGAAGTTCATTTTATAAACTTCCAAAAATCTTGCAATTTCTAACTGGTAATATTGGATTCCATCATGTTCACCATTTAAGTCCAAGAGTACCTAACTATAAACTAGAAGAGGCACACAATAATACGCTTCCGTTAAAAAATGTACCAACGATTACACTTGCTACAAGCTTACGATCACTTCGTTTTCGTCTTTGGGATGAGAAAAGTAACAATTTTGTTACCTTTAAAGAATTCAAAAAAATAATTAAAAACAATGTTTCTGTTCGAGTGAAATCTGAACTATAATTTCATCGTATATAAAAAACTCTCCTTAATCATTTTCGATTTAAGGGGAGTTTTTGTTTAAATAAAAGATGTCTGATAAGAAGAAAACTTAAATAATTTAAAATGTAATCGAAGAGGGTTAGGAAATGCTCGTACTTAGGCAAAAATATAAGGTAACCGTAAATATATTATGTTAACAATTTGGGGAGTTATGAATTATTTTATATTATTATGACTGTTCATACATCCGCCGATAATTAATAGCAAAGGGGGATAGTAGAAAATACTTATAGAATAATATTTGAAAAAAAGGCAAAAAGCTATTCTTTTGTAAGAATAGCTTTTTTGTAAATGTCCTTAGTTTGATGAGCATGGGATAGAATCTGAAACATAAGAATTCACAAAGATAAGAAGCTTTTATTTACTACCTGGAATTAAAGTAGCTGTTAATTTAATAGTAAAAGATTAAAAGCTATTATTTCTCCCAAAGCTCAATTAGACGACCTTCAGGATCTTTAATCCAAATAAACTTTCCGAATTCACTAATTTCTTCTTTCTTTTCAAGCGGTACGCCAATATGTTCAAGATGCTGAATAGTCTCATTCATATTATGTACTTGGAAATTTAACATCACTTGCTGTTCTGTTGGAAAATAATTATCATCTTCGGTAAAGAAAGAAAGAAAGAATAGTTTCATTTCCTAATTGCGGTTTAATCACAGTCCCATTCCAATTGTCTATTTCAATTTTCAACACTTCGCTGTACCATTTTTTTATAACATCAATATTTTTAGTTCTCCAAAATATTCCCCCGAAACCTTTTATCATCGTAGATAACCCCTGACTATTTTTGAATTTTTTGGCTTTATATATTCAATATATCAAATCAGTGATAGTAAGGAAAATTATTAACTTATAAACAGTAAGAAATCAAAATTGCTAGTAGTATGGACTGTTGAAATGATACAGACATCATTCTTCGCATAACTTGAAATCAAAGAAAAAGAGTATAGAAATACTGACTTGTCTTCCAAAAGTAAAGGGAAATGAAGGAACGAAAGAAAAAGTGAAAATGATAAAAGATAAAAGACCGCATATGAATTGAAAGCCATGTGCGGTCTTTTATATATAAGTATAGTATTACATAGTCTCACTAATTTTAGTTTCACTATGAGTATTAGCAGGAATTCTTTTCTTAACTTTAAAGTGATAGTAGGTGTAGCAAAAGATGATAAATGGTACAGTGCAATAGATTCCAAGTCGTTGTTCAGGGATAAAGATAAGACTGATTAATATAATGCCATACAATCCAAATCCAAGAATTGGTACGAGAGGATAAAGTGGAGTTTTGAATTTTAAGTCTTGTAATTTTCCACCTTCGGCTAAATAATGTTTACGGAAAAAGAATTGAGAAACACAAATTGACATCCAAACAATTATAGTTATGACGCCAGAAATGGAAATTAACCATAAGTAAACTATTTCGGCAGCCACAACGCTCGTCAAAAGAGAAAAAGCAGAAATAGCGATCGTCATAATTAAAGCGTTTAAAGGGATTCCTCGTGATGAGAATTTCTTTAGAAAGGCAGGAGCCACTTCATTTTACAAGCTTACGTTCACTTCGCTTCCGTCTTTGGGATGAGAAAAGTAACAATTTTGTTAGCTTTAAAGAAGTCAAAAATATAATTAAAAATAATGTTTCTGTTCGGGTGAAATCTGAACTATAATTTTATCGTTTATAAAAGACTCTCCTTAATTCTTTTTATTTAAGGAGAGTTTTTATTTAAATAATAGTTTTTATGAGGGGAGTTCAAATCCTAATTGGAGTTTAATCACAGCCATAGTTTAATTTTCAGGTAATTAAAAAAGAAAAGTCAATATTTTTTTGATTAAGCTTTCAAATTATTGTCGTTAGTATATTTTTATTTTTAGAAAATTGAATAAACAGATTGATTTCATTTTAAATTTTTGTTAAATTGATAGGTAATTGAGCGTACTAATATATTACAAGTCAAGTTGAGGTGAGTTATGGTACAGTCCATTGATAGAGCGATAAGTATTATAAAGTTGTTAAATTCTACAAATGAAAAAGAGTATTGGGCTATTTCTGATATTGCGGACAGAACACATCTCCCCGTTAGTACAGTACATAGATTACTTAACTCTTTAATCGAGCATGGGTTAGTTACGCAAATTTCAGAAACGAAACAGTACAAAATTGGGCCAATGTGGATGGAAATAGGATTACGTCAACTGGAGAAGGTAGACTACAGATCGGTTGCAAGAGAAGTGATGAAGCGGTTAGCCTCTGAAGTGGAAGAAAGTGTTTATTTGAACATTCCAAATGGCACACATTCTATTATCATTGAAAGAATGGATAGCCCTTTAAAAATTCGAGTTATTGATAACTTAGGGGAACAAATTCCACTTTCAATTGGTGCCGCAAATAAAACGATGCTTGCCAATATGAAAACGAATGAAATGGCACATATTGTAGAACATTTACTTTCTTCATTACCAGAACAAAAGCACATTCTTTTAGATCAAATAAAGCAAATAAAAACTGAAGGATATGCGGTAAGTTATGGTGAAAAAACAGAAGGGACAGCTTCAGTAGCTGCACCTATTATCGGATTTAATCATAAAGTAGTAGGAGCATTAAGTGTTGGGTTAATTAGTCATCGCATAAATGATGATCGACTATCTTTTCTTATTAGTAAGGTAAAACAAGCAGCTCATGAAATATCAATAAAAATCGGCAGTACATCAGAACTATAATTTTGATAACTGTCGTCATTTTTTATTCATATACTGGAATTCATTTTCATAATGCGGAAAAATAGGAGGGGGTTACATGTCAAAGTGGCAATCAAAAGAACAATTGATTCAATTATTAAGCAGTCTTGTTGAAATTCCTAGTATTACAGGTACAGAAGCCGAAGTGATATTGCCAGACTTTGTTGTGGAGCAATTATCTGATTTACAGTACTTCAAAGAAAACCCACATCATTTGCAAAAAAATCCGACGGGGGACGGACGATTTTTTGTTACAGCCCTAGTAAAGAAAAGCGATAGTACGAAAAATACAGTAATTCTAGTTAGTCACTTTGATGTTGTAGATGTACAAGATTACGGAGTGTGGAAAGAAAATGCATTCAATCCTAAAAAGTTAACGTCTATGTTTTATTCTCATAAAGATGAACTACCAGATCAAGTACGTGAAGATATAGAACAAGGGGATTGGCTATTTGGTAGAGGAACAATGGACATGAAATGCGGCCTCGCATTACAAATGGCAATGATTGAGCAAGCTTGTGTAGGAAGATTTGACGGAAATGTTCTTTTATTAGCTGTTCCAGATGAAGAAGTGAACTCGGTGGGGATGAGGGCTGCTGTTCCAAGATTATTAGAGTTAGCAAGAGAACACGATTTAGATTATAAAACGGTATTAAATTCAGAGCCTATGTTTTCACGACATCCTGGTGACCGAAATAAGTATATTTATACTGGTTCTATTGGTAAAGTGTTACCTGGATTTCTTTGCTATGGCAAAGAAACTCATGTAGGTGAACCATTTGCAGGTTTAAATGGGAGTTATATGGCTGCTTTATTAACGGCTGAATTAGAATTGAATACGGACCTTTGTGATGTTGTAGAAGGAGAAGCGAGTCCTCCGCCAACTAACTTACTTCAACGGGACTTAAAGGAGGATTATTCTGTACAAATTCCGCATCGTGCCGTCACATTGTTCAATTTGTTTTTACTAGAAAAAACGATGACAGATGTCGTTACATTGTTACGTCAAAAAGTAACGAAAGTAGCAGAGAAAATAGAAGAATCATATGAAAAGCAAGCATATCGTTTTTCTAAATATAATCCGTTTATACCGCCTAATATGAAAGTAAATGTTTTAACGTATGAAGAGCTTATCGCTTATGCAATTGAACAACATGGGCAAGAGAAAATAGATGATATTCAATCTAGTATAATAAAAAATAGAGAAGATCAAGATGATCGTGCGGTAACAATTGATTTAGTAGATAAACTAGCTATTTTATGTAAAGAAAAGGCTCCGATGATTGTACTTTTCTTTGCTCCGCCATATTATCCAGCTGTAAGTTCACGCAACAACTTGTTAATTAAAGAAGTAGTTGCAGAAATGGAAAAGTATGCTCACTACAATCATAACATTACATTTAAAAACCAAAACTATTTTGGAGGAATTTCAGATTTGAGCTATGTGGGCTTACAGAATCCACTAGATTCAATGAGTTCACTTGTAGACAATATGCCATTATGGGATAAAGGTTACTCGATTCCGCTTCAGGAATTGGAAGAGTTTGACGTTCCAGTATTAAATATGGGACCGGTAGGAAAAGATGCACATCAATGGACAGAACGTTTAGATGTAAATTACGCATTTGAAACGCTATTAGATATGTTACCGAAATGCATTGAAAAATTATTAGTTTCTAATAAAATTACACAATCATAGTAGGGAATAAGGAAGGGGTAAAACTAAAATTTCAAAAGAAGATATAAATAAAATTATTGTAGTATAATCAAAAGAACGGACAAACTCAAGCATCTATGAGTTTGTCCATTTATTATTTAGTGAAAACCGGAGAGTATGTAATCCACTATTTTCTAGTTGAACTCATGTGAATTTATAGCTAACGTAATCTCTTTTATCGTTTTACTTTTTCGTTTGACCAGATAGTTCAACAGACTTTTGTGTACAGCGCTGCATTGCTGAAATAATTGCAGTTCGTAATCCTTTTTCCTCTAATGTTGCTACAGCTTCTATCGTTGTTCCGCCAGGAGAACACACCATATCTTTCAATTCACCTGGATGTATGCCTGTTTCTAGTACCATTTTTGCAGAGCCCAATACAGCTTGAGCTGCGAATTTATATGCTTGATTTCTAGGCATACCATCTAGTACAGCAGCATCTGCCATCGCCTCTATAATCATATATACGTATGCTGGCGACGAACCACTTACAGATGTTACAACGTCCATTAATTTTTCGCTTACGATCTCTGTTTGACCAAAGCTATTGAAAATGTTTAGCACATCTTCTAAATCTTTTTCTGTCACCACTTCATTAGGGCATAGCGCAGACATACCTTCTCCAACAAGAGCAGGGGTGTTAGGCATTACTCTTACAACCTTTAATTTTTTAGCAAAAGCTTCTTCAGTACTTTTAATGTTTTTCCCGGCAGCGATCGTTACGACGATAACATCATTTTTGATTACTTCTTTTATTTCGTTAATGATTGATGCGTATAGGTCTGGTTTAATTGATAAAATTAAAATATCAGCATTTTTAGCTACTTCATTGTTGTCAGTAGTTGTAGTTAGCCCATATTTTTCACTAGCATTTTTTAAATTCGTATTGTTTAAATCCGAACAAATAATATTATTTGCAGACACTATCTTTTTGTTTAGCATCCCACCAATCATAGCCATTCCCATATTTCCGCAACCGATGAATCCAATTTGTTTATCCATAATAACTCAATCTTGCTCCTTTTATAATAAATTATATTCTTTTGAAATTGTTATCTTAAAATAACAATGACATCTCCATGCAATATAAAGAAACATTCTAAGAGAATATATTCCTTTTTGCAACACTAAAAGATAAAAAACAATTATATTCGACATTCTGTAAATATATACACTATAATTTAAGGTATTATGTTTATGAATATGAGTTAAACTTATATCGATTTATATTTTCATTCAGTAGATCAATAATTTCATGCAAGTAACTTGCCGCTCTATTTATTTTTAAAAATACTTCTTGACACCAAATCAAACTATATCGCATAATATAAAAAATTAAACCGAAAATCGTTGAAGGGAAATAGTACATATGTCTTCTTGCGAAAGAGAGTGGAATTCACCGGCTGAAAGATTCCTCGTATAGAATATATCGAACCTATCCCTGAGTCTTAAATGAAAGTTTAGGCGTTCGCCTGCGTTATAGGCGCCAAGTGGATATCTATGTATATCAATTAAGGTGGTACCGCGGAACAATGACCGTTTCGTCCTTTTTATTTTATTAAGGGCGAAGCGGTCATTTTTATTTTGCTCTTAAATAGGCTAGGCGCAGCATTGAAAAGAATAGAATCGCTGCAAGCTGTATAAATAGAAGTGTAATTTATAAAAAACTTTGATTTTAGACTTGGGGGATAAAAAAGTGAAAAAACAACGAATTGTTGTAAAGATTGGGAGTAGTTCCTTGGCAGATAGTCACGGAGGCATTTCTAAAGAACAACTTTCAGATCACGTTGCCGCATTGGCTCGATTGAAAGATGAAGGGCATGAAGTTTTGTTAATTACATCTGGGGCTGTCGCTGCAGGTTTTTCGGCTCTAGGATATCCTAGCAGACCTGTGACAATTAAAGGAAAACAGGCTGCTGCAGCTGTCGGACAAAGTTTGTTAATGCAGGCGTACACGGAGGAATTTCGTAAATATGGTATCGTTACTGCGCAATTATTGCTGACGAGAAGTGATTTTTCTAGAAAAGAACAATATAGTAATGCTTACGCTACTTTAGGAGAGTTACTAAACCGTTCCGCTCTTCCAATCATAAATGAAAATGATTCCATCTCTTTAGAAGAGCTAACGTTCGGTGATAATGATATGCTGTCAGCTTTAGTTAGCGGACTTGTTTCGGCGGATTCGCTTATGATTTTTACGGATGTGAACGGTCTATATGACAAAAATCCTCAGAAAAATGAGGATGCGAAAAAATATTATTTCCTTCCTGAAGTTACGGAAGAAATCGCTTCTCTTGCAGGAGATGCTGGTTCAAAACTTGGGACTGGCGGTATGAAATCAAAAATTGATGCTGCGAAGACAGCACTTTCTCTCGGCGTAAGTGTATTTATCGGAACTGGACGTGGACAAGAGAAATTTGTAGATGTTTTGAAGGGAAAAGGTGATGGAACGTATATCGGTAATGCTCCTCAAAAAGAAATGAAGATGAACAAGCAATGGATCGCCTTGCATTCACTTGTTAGCGGACAAATTGAAATAGACGCCGGAGCAGCTACTGCTATCATTCAACATGGTAAGAGTCTTCTTCCTGCTGGCGTTACGAATGTGTCAGGATTTTTCAAAGTTGGCGATGTCGTAGAAGTAATGACGCAACAAGGGCGCGTCATCGGAAAAGGGCAATGCACATATAGTGCTGAGGAACTAAGAGATGTAAAAGGTATGCAAAGCCAAGATATTCAAGCAAGAGGCGATAGGCATAATTATGAAGTCATTCATAGAGATTATTGGGTTTCACTTTAAGAATAGTGATGTTAAAAAGGGGGAAAAAAAGATGAATGAAGTGTTGGAAAAGGGAAAAAAAGCGAAAGAAATTGCTAGAGAACTTGTACTAAAATCTACAAGTCAAAAAAATGAAGCACTTGCTGCTATTGCGGATCAGTTAATAGTAGAAACAGCTTATATTTTAGAGGAAAACAAACGGGATATTGAAGAAGGTAAGGCGAAAGGATTTTCCGATTCTCTCCTTGATCGTCTTATGCTGAATGAGCAGCGTATTATTGATATGGCAGAGGGAATTAAGCAGTTAATTGAATTACGTGATCCTGTTGGAGAATGTGTAAGTAAATGGGAGCGACCAAATGGATTATCTATTCAGGAGATGCGTGTACCACTTGGTGTTGTTGGGATGATTTACGAGGCAAGGCCAAATGTAACGGTAGATGCTGCTACAATTTGTTTAAAAACAGGAAACGCAGTTATATTACGTGGTAGTTCTTCTGCTATCAATTCTAACAAAGCCATCGTTGCCGTTATTCACCGAGCGCTCAAACAAACAAGTTTGCCTCCAGAAAGTGTACAACTTATAGAAGATACAACGCGGGATAGCGCAAAGCAGTTGTTTACAATGAATGATTACCTAGACGTTCTTATTCCAAGAGGCGGCAAACAATTAATTGATACGGTAGTGAGAGAAGCATCTGTTCCAGTACTTGAAACGGGTGCAGGAAATTGTCATATTTTGATTGATGAAACAGCGGATAAACAAATGGCAATTGATATTATTATAAATGCAAAAACGCAGCGTCCATCTGTATGTAATGCCATTGAAACGATTGTACTTCATGAGAAGTGGGCGCAGCAATTTGGTAGCGAGTTGTTTTCATCTTTGAAGGAAAAAGGCGTGGAGTTACGTGGAGATCAGAATGCACTGGCAATTGATTCTTCAACTGTACTTGCTTCAGAAGAAGACTGGGGTACAGAATTTTTATCACTCACGCTGGCAGTGAAAGTAGTTTCTTCTATAGAAGAAGCGATTCATCACATAAATACGTATGGATCTATGCATTCCGAAGCGATTATTACAGAGGACGAGGAAAACGTCAATAAGTTCTTCACATCTGTTGATGCGGCGGCACTGTATCATAATGCATCCACTCGTTTTACTGATGGATCTGAATTCGGATTTGGAGCAGAGATTGGTATAAGTACACAAAAGCTACATGTAAGGGGACCAATGGGACTTCCTGCATTAACTTCTACAAAATATGTGATTCGTGGAAATGGTCAGATTCGAAAATAAAAATAAAAGACACTCAATTAGCTTGGGTGTCTTTTATTTTAAAGATTATTTACCATACAAAAAGCCCAACGAGCATAGCGCTTAATAAGGAAACTGCCATCCCGCTAACAAGAAGCTTCCAAACATTTTTACCGATTATGGATGATTTTTCTCCGCCAAATAATGAATTGTAAGTTCCGTAGATCATACCTACTGTACTAAAGTTAGCAAAAGAAGCTAGAAATGTAGTTGCAACCGCAATCGTATGTGGCTGTAACGACTTTAGGTTCGATTTTAAATCCATCATTGCAACAAATTCATTCGTCGTTATTTTGATCCCCATTAATTCAGCTACATACATAGCATCCTTGCCAGATAAACCGAGTAAAAAAGCAAAAGGACTAAAGATAATGGAGAAGATTTTTTCAATTGTTAAACCTGTTACAAAAAAGCCCAAAATCCCATTTAAACATGCAGTTAATGCTACATAACCAATTACCATAGCTAAAATAACGATAACCATATTCATTCCAACTAACATACTGTTTGAAATAGTAGAAAAGAAATCCTTTTTTTCATCTTTTGCAGGTGTATATACGACATCTTCTTCTTTTGAAACTTCCACAGGATTTAATACATTGGCTAAAATTAATGCGTTAATACAGTTTAAAGGGATTGCGCTGAAAATATATGTTGCCGGAACCATTGATAAATAAGCGCCAAGAATGGATCCGCTAACGCTACTCATACTCATAATTCCAAAAGTTAATAAACGATTTTCTTTTAAAACGGATAATTGATCACGAACAACCGCAAGTGCTTCAGTGTTTCCTAAAAACATCATTTGAATCGAAAAGAAGCTTTCTAACTTTGGTAAACGAGAAATCTTTGAAATAATTGCACCTACTTTATCAATAATCCAAGTTAAGATTCCGAAGTACGAAAGAATATCAAAGAACGTGATAACAAAAATGATAGGAAGTAATGCACTAAAGAAGAAATCAACGGTTTGATTTTCCATAGCTGAAGGAAAGGCAAACCGAATACCTTCATTCGCGCATGCTAGTAGCCAACTGAAAAATGACGCGATTTTATTAATGATAATACTGCCGAGCTTCGTGCCTAACATAAACCACGTAATAAAGAGCTCCAATATGATTAGAATAACGATTGGTCTCCATTTTATTTGTTTTTTATTAGGCGAACAGAGGAAAACGAATAAGATTACAATGAAAATCCCTAACATATTCAATATGAAATGCATGTCAACAACTCCTTGAAAGTTATTATTTGTATATAAAAAAGCTCCTATTCTTCTTAATTTAGAATAAATGTATTTTAACTTAAATTTTGTTAATTCTAAAAATATAGAAGGTGAAATTCGATAAAAGTAGAATTTGATATATAGCAAACAAGGAGGGGATAAAAATGGAGGTCTATCACATAACGAGTAGAAAGAGGGAAACTTATAACGTTCAAGTAAAATATTCGATACTTTTCGAATGCGGGCTTGGCATTGCGGCAATTACTCATAAAAGGTTAATCGATACTCTTGAAAAGAGTCAAAATGAATGGGAAGAAATTAAGGAATCATTAACAGAAGAAATGAGAGAGCACTTACAGTTTGTAGAAGAACATAATACGTGGAAAGCGTTGCTTCAGTTGTTGTATAAGGGAGAGTTTCAGGACTTATCACAGTTTCATGCTAAAATCGATTTGCTTTCAGAAGTAGATTTGAAGTATATATGTTTACCGTTTTTAGGTGAGAAGTATGAAGGGCAAAGACATTTAGCAGCAAGTGGGGACGTAACTGCAATACATGAACTAGAGGAACTGACACAAGATCATCCGTTTTTCTCTACGTATATTCGTTTTATATGTGATGTTCATGTACAAGTGCTGAAATCTCATTTAATCGCTGTTATGACAGGTTGGTATGAGAGTGTTATTCAGAAAGAGGAAGAGCAAATACTATCTATATTAAAACGAGATTATGAAGCGAAAAATGAAATGAATAAAAAGATGAAATCAGAAGAGTTTGTCGAGTGGGCGACTGGCGGTGTGAACTATATGCCAGAACCAAGTGTTCATAATGTACTTCTTATCCCGCAAATGACGTACAGACCGTGGAATATTGAGGCGGATATTGAAGATACGAAAGTATTTCATTACCCAGTCGCAAACGAAAGCATCCATCCTGAAGATCTATATGAACCGAATTATTTTTTAGTTCAAAAGCATAAAGTTCTTGGAGATGAGGCGAGATTACGCATTGTAAAAATGTTGTTTGAAAAAGAACGAACATTGCAGGAAATTACAGAAAGACTGCAACTCGGTAAATCGACTGTACATCACCATTTGAAATTGTTACGTGCAGCGAAGTTAGTTGATATACATGAGGGGAAATATGTATTGAGAAAGAAAGCAGTACAGTCGTTAGCGAAAGAATTAGACGCGTTTTTAAATAGATAATATGCAACTAGAATGCACATAGAGGGAGGAATCTAGTAGAAAAGTTGGTGTATGAAATTGAAAAATGTATTGAAAAACCGTTCGTTCTTTTATATGTGGATTGGCAGTGCAATTTCAGAGTTAGGCGGGGCTTTCGGAACGTTATGTAATTCGATTCTTGTTTATGAATTAACAGGGTCAAAAACAGCATTAAGTAGTATGTGGTTACTATACTTTATCCCGTCACTCATACTACAACTAATAAGTGGCCCATTTATTGATAAATGGAGCCGGAAGTGGATTATGATATTTTCGCAATGGGTGCGAGCTTCGATCTTCTTACTGCCGTTAGTCATGTTACTTACTAGTAGTATAGAAGTTTGGCACGTATATGCCGTCCAAATAATAATTGGACTTATTACGCCGCTGTATACACCTGCAAGTCAAGCAATTACATCGAGCATTGTATGTAAAGAACAGCTTCAAGACGCAAATGCGTCTATTGATGGAATGGCTCGTCTGATGATGTTTCTTGGGCCGGTATTAGGCGGAGTAATCATTCATTTGATTGGAACAGAACTTACATTATCTTGCGTATGTATTTGTCTATTTGTTAGTGGTGCATTATTACTTAATATAAAAGAGAGGAGAACAACACAACCCATTCGGAAAACGTGGTTAGAACAGTTTCTGCACGGTTTTACATATTTTTTCACAAAACCAGTTATCGTTTGGCTAGGTATTTTTCTTACTTTCGTGCAATTTGGGGTTGGGGTAACGTTGGTTACAAATCTTCCTTATATAAAAGATGAGCTGTCAGCGGGATATGCGGAGTTTGGTTATTTTATGGCTGGTTTCCCGTTTGGCTATGTAGTTGGATCTATACTAGTCGGAAAAGTAACGTGTAAAAGCCGGCGTATACTTATGCTTGGTGGATTGTTTATAGGAGGACTTACATACATTTCTCTAGGGTTCAATCATAGTATAGTAATTGCGGTGTTCATTGAAGTAGTTGCAGGTATTTGTATTTCATTTTTCAATGTTCATAACACAACAATTTGCCAACAAACAGTACCAAACAATATGATAGGACAAATATTTTCAGTGCGTTTATTTTTCATACGATCTTCTATGCCATTAGGTGTGTTATTAGGAGGCATATTAAGTGAAATGTGGGGAATAAGAGCACTATACTTTATTATCGGTGCGATTATATGTGTTACTTCTTTAATAGGATTATTCCTTCCTTATTTCAAATTTTTAGATGAAGCTGTTGAAGAGAAAACAGCTTAATTCAAACAATTAAAACTTTTTAATTGAAAATAATTATCATAATCAACTATAATAGAAGAATACTAGTATTCGTAATAAGAAGAGGGAGTGGATTATATGTTTATTGAAACGAAAACATTTACAGTAAAAGAAGGTACATCAAATATAGTTGTAGAACGTTTCACTGGAGAAGGTATTATTGAAAAATTTCAAGGGTTCATCGACTTAAGTGTTCTTGTGAAAAAAGTAAGACGCGGCGATGAAGAAGTTGTCGTTATGATTCGCTGGGAATCTGAAGAAGCATGGAAAAACTGGGAAACAAGTGAAGAACATTTAGCAGGACATAGAGCGAGCCGTGGCAAACCAAAACCAGATCATATCATTAACGTTGATCACGCAGTTTATTATGTAAAATCATCGAAAGCGGCTTATCAACAGTCGTAATATATATAAAAGTAGAGGATATTTGTTTAGTAATAAACAAATATCCTCTTTTTTTGATGTATAGTAAAATATGGATGTGATATATGATTTATTGTTTCGTTATAAATGGAGGTAAATGAAGTGAAGAATATGTTACTAATGACAGCTTTAGCGACAACGTTATTATCAGCGTGTAGTAATAATGATGTGAAAGAAGAAGTATCTAAGAATGAGGAAGAAAAACGTGAAAGCAGTGCAAAAATAGTAGAGCAGAAGGAGTATATTATTCTTGATAAGAATTATAATGAAATATTTCTAAAAGATGATAGTTCAAATAAAGAAGATAGTGTGAAAGTAAGTTTAAATGATTTAAACCCAACAAAATGGAAGGCGCCTAAAAGAAACGGTATCCTAGATATAGGTGATCATATCTCTTTGAAAAAAGAAGAGGGTAAATATACACCAACATTAGTAAAAGATCTTGTTGGTGAAATAAAATATGATGGTACAATTAAATATAAAATTTTAGAAGCGACTGATAAATCAGTAAAGTGGTTACCACTAAATAAAGAGAACAATGGAGGATATGTTCCGCCAGAGATGGTAAAAGTAGTGAATGCTTCGAAAATAAAAGCTAGAGATATTGTTACGATTCAAGATCAAACAAAAAGTAGTGAAGACGCAATTGTATATGAACTGACAATCGTTGAATAAGTATGTAGGAGATTATAAGAAAAGTACAATATATTTAGGGGAGGAATAACTCCATAATAATATGTTTGGAGGTTACAAATGTTAGAAACACAAACATCTATTAAACATGAACAACATAAAAAATTAGTGCAAACAATAGTAGCTGAAATCTTATCAATAGATAAGGTAACTGGATGTATGCTTATCGGATCTGTCGCAAGAGGCGATGCATATCCTGATTCGGATTTAGATTTCTATATTCTTTTAGAAGAAGGACAAAAGAAAAAATTTCATTCTGAAACGAGAGAAGGTATTTTAGTTGAATATAAGTATGCAGATGTTAATCAAATACTAGTAAACTTAAAAAACAACCCGATGGAACTATACACATCTTTAGAAGGGGAAATTTTGTTTGATAGAAGCAATGAGTTGAAAAAGTTAAAGGAAATAGCTGCATATGAATTTGAAAACTATCGTGTTTCTAGTGACAAAGTGAAAGGTATTTCTCATTGGTTGCGTAGTTCGCTCATTAAAATTCAGTCTGCTATGAAAGCACATGATGAGTTAAAAGCTTCATACATTGTTCATACGTCAACTTGGACATTGTTAGAAGGGATATGGGCTATTAATAACAAACCTACACCGCCAGCGGGATCTGTTTTAAGGTATATTCAAGTGTTGCCTAATAAACCAATTCAATTGGAGACATTACTTCATAAATTATTTTTAGGGGATACGACAGAGCGTATCTCTTCAGCAATTTTCTTGATTGATTGGGTTTTACACAATTTGAAAAATAAATAATGTGGCTATTTTATATAGGTAAAATAGTATTTCACGTCGAACGGTTTATGGAATTGCAGTCTTAAAAAACGTTCTAGACTATAGAAAAAAGTATTAGACTATAAAGCATAGTCTTAGACGGAACGCTTGAATATCTTTCCTTACATATTTAAATGTTATGAAAATGAGTCTATATACCCTCTGCTTAAAAGGAGATGAGCGAATGAAGTTGAATCACTTGAATCTATGTGCTGATGATTTATTAGAAGCGAGACATTTCTTTGAAACATTTTTTGATTTTCAATTTTTAGAGCAAAAGGGAAAGGCGCTAGTAGTAATGAGTGATGGGAGTGGATTTATACTTGTGTTAAGCGATCCAAAAGCATTTAAGGGGAATAAGGAAGTGATGTATCCCGAAGCTTTTCATATTGGTTTTTTAGTCGATACTTCAAGTGAAGTTGATCAAGCATATAATCGATTAGTAGCTGGAGGCATTGAAATAGAAAAGGCACCGTATTCTATGAGAGGTAGTAGTTATGGTTTTTATTTTTCAATGTTTAATGGATTGTTAATTGAAGTGTCCTGCCTTGACTATAAAGACGGTAAGAAAGTTCAATAGCGATTAACAAGAGTAATTGTTTGAAGATGTCAATCAAGCCCCTTATCCAGTTTGGAAAGGGGCTTGATTATTTTAAGGGACATAAAAGTAAAAATAAACGGATTTTAGTCAGCGAAATGACGATACATTTTTAAATGTAAATATTAAGTGTAAATCTAAAATCATTCATAAATCAAATATTGTAGACTTAAAATGAAGTTTCATTACAAGGTCTATTTAGCAGCGGAATTGCTTATGTATAAAATAACAATTTTGTATGCTGATGCAAGAAAATTTAGAGAATGAAGCAGGTTTTCCATATGGTAAAGTACGAAACTATTATAAGTAGTGCAGTGATATGAATAGGAGGTTACGGCTATGACAGCTGTTTTTAAAGATATGGCGTTCCAGCTGAAAACAGAACGACTCGATCTGAATATGTGGGAGGAATCCGATGCAGTCTGGCTTAGAAAATTAATTGGTGAACGTGGTGTGGATATGCCAACTGTTGAATCTGTTCGTAGCGCCCTTATTGAAATGCGCAAGAAAGCAACTGAAAATGGTATTTCTCTTCTTACTATACGTAGGCGAGAAGAAGGGGATTTTATCGGATACTGTGGCTTAATCATCGGTCGTTCCACGCTTGAAGAGCCGGAAATTGCATACGAATTGTTCCAAAGTGCTCATCGTAATGGTTATGCGACAGAGGCAGCATCAGCAGTGCTAGAGGCTGCGATTACTACGGGGCGCCAAAGACTTTGGTCAACTGTAGGCGCTTGGAATACGGCGTCTTTCCGGGTATTAGAAAAGATAGGGTTTCATCGGCATCACAGTACGTGGGGGGAGCGCGGTGAGATTGTTTGGAACGTACGCGATTTGTAGAAATCTGACCAAATCAGGAACAAAAAAATGTAAAAGAAAGCCTCTATGTTAGGTTACTTAGTAATCTAACATAGAGGCTTTTTCTTATAGTAAGTATTGATTTTGTATATATTTAAGTGTAATAGTCTGTCGTTTATTTTAATTTTTTACATCTTCGTATAATTGGAGTGCCTCTTTCACATTCAATCCATTCTTCACGATACCATGAATTGCTTGAATCATCGCAGCAGGATGTTCAGATTGCCAAATATTTCGGCCCATGTCTACTCCGATTGCACCTTCTTGCAGTGCATTGTACGTAATGTTTAATGCGTCTTCAATTGAGTCTAATTTTGGTCCGCCAGCGATGACGACTGGGGCAGGGCAAGTGCTTGTAATTTTTTCGAATCCTTCGCAGTAATACGTTTTAATAATGTCAGCTCCCATTTCAACGCATACGCGGGAAGCAAGTGCTAGAAAGCGAGCTTCACGTTTTTGTAGTTCTTTTGCAACAGCGGTAATGCCGAGTACTGGCAGACCGTAATCGTGAGCTTCTGAAACTACATTTGCGAGATTTGAAACTGTTTGTGTTTCATAGTCGGATCCGACGAAAACTGAAACGCCGACGCCAATTGCATTTTGTTTTACTGCTTCTTTTACAGGTGTAACAATTGTTTCATTCGCTAAATCTTTACCGACGACAGTAGCTCCACCTGAAACACGCATAACCATCGGTGTGCTACAGTTTTCAGGAATACAAGAGCTAAGTACACCACGCGTCAAAAAGAGGGAATCTGTATAAGGAAGTAAGTTTTTAACCGTTTCCAGCGGTTGTTCTAGGCCGTGAATTGGTCCTAAAAAGTAGCCGTGATCTATCGCTAACATAACCGCTCTGCCATCAGGTAAGATTGTGTTTAATCGATTTTTAAATCCCCAAGTCATTTGAAATCACTCCTTCGTTAATGTTGGATTTTCCGTTTGTACCGTATCTTTATTTGGTAAATGTGGTGACTTTATAAAAACTGCTTTAAAAGGTTTATCAGAATGGTTAATAAGATAGTGAGATTCATGAGGACGAACTTGCAATACATCGCCTTGTTTAATCGGAACTCTTTCGTTATTCACATAGAAATCAATTTCACCTTCTAATGCATAAAAGACTTCCTCGCACGTCGTATGAAAGTGATTTTGAAACTCCTGCCCAGGCTGAATGACAACAAGGCCAAGATCAATATTCGGACCTTGTATTAAATATTTCGGCCCGTTATCACCGAAGCGATAGGAGAAATCATTTTCATTCACTTTTAACATACATTTCACTCCTTTATGTAATGTAATCTGTTACAGTGCACCAGGCGCAATCCACATATGTGAGGTGAGCCCTATATCAGCTAAAGCAAGCTGACTGTCATATACAGTTTTCCATGTTTCATAGAACTCTTTATATAGTTCGTGATTTTCAGTAATTGGTTCGAATGTGTGCTCCCACTGTACAAACTGTTCGGCAGTTTCTGCCATAGATGAATATATGCCAGCACCAACTCCGGCAGCAATCGCAGTTCCTAAAGCAGCTGCTTCTTTTACAACTGGTACTTTTACTGGGATACCGAGTACGTCTGATAGAATTTGTGGCCATAGTTTTCCTTTAGCGGCACCGCCAGCAAACACGACTTCAGAAGGGAATGTCCCTGTGAGATTTTCTATTAATTTTAAGTTACCAAGTGTAACGAAGGCAGCATTTTCCTCAATAGCACGGAACAGTTCTTTTTTGCCGCATTTGTCAGCGTCTAAACTTAAATTTAAAAAAGAAGGTGCGGCATGACGCCAAGAAATATAGTTCATAACGTTTGAAAAAGTAGGGATAATGCCATGTGAACCGACAGGTACGTCTTTCGCTTGTTCTTCTAATAATTCATAAGCATCTACACCAAGTTTGTCAGCAAGTTTCTTTTCCTCTTGGCAAAAAGCGTCTCGAAACCATCGCATAACAAGGCCTGGGAAAAAGGCAATCGTTTCATATTGCCATAGGTTAGGTGCGACGTGACAATTTACCCGAATCGCAGCATATGGATCCGTTATTGGTTCTGTAACATTCACTTCTTGCTGCCAAAAACTGCCTCCGCATACTAACGTTTGATAAGGTTTCACGACTCCTGTTCCAAGTGATGCCATTTGTGCATCTCCGCCCCCGGCGACGACAGGAATTCCTTCACGTAATCCAGTTAATGCTGCACACTCTTTTGTGACGGTGCCAATTACTGTACCAGCTTCATTTACTGTTGGTGAAAATGGTAAAGCTAGACCGCATTCTTTAGCGACATCGTTATCCCACACTCTATTTTGTAAGTTAAAAATACCGGACGTACAACCGTTTGAGGGGTCGATTTGCAGTACGCCGCTTAATTTATATAAAATCCAATCGTTTAACATCGTAAAAGAATGAATATTGCTATAGACGTCTGGTTCATGTTTTTTAATCCAAAGTAGGCGAGGTAAAGCACCTAATGAAAAAGTTTGCCCAGATCTTGTATATAAATCTTCTTCCAGATGTGACCGAATTTCTTTTAGTTCACTAACTTCAGCAGATGCGCGCCCATCAACATTTGCACAAGCCCATATTTCTTGCCCACCTTTATCATATAAAACAAAACCTTCTCGCATACTAGTAGCGCTAATAGCTTGAATAGAAGAGGGAGAGACATTACTTCTTTGTAAAACTTCTTTCGTACATTGTTGTACAAGGTGCCAGTTTTCTTTTACATCAAAATTCATAGAGCCTGGATAACGAGGATCCGTTTTATGAACCCATTCTTTTTGACTGACCGCAATTTGATTACCTAGTAAATCAAAAAGAACAGCTCGAATGCTTCCTGTACCAGCATCGAAAGCTAATAAATGAGACATTAACACTCACCATCCTTTCGTAATAAGGAGAGGGCAGTTTCCTCATCGGTAATTAATGTATGAATAAATCTCCCCTTTAAAGCTCCGTAAATGGCGTCTATTTTTTCTGTACCACCAGCAACACCAACGACATGCTTCATTTTGCGAAGGATAGAGAGTGGCGTACCAATTAGGCGGTTGTGATGCGGAAGATGTAATAAATCACCATTCGTATTATAAAACTGTCCTAAAATATCACCAGCGCCGTGTTGGCTACGAATATATGTCATTTCACGTAGCGTTAATTTTTCTTCTTTTACAATCGTAGCGTCTTGAGATAATCCTCCAATACCAACAATAGCTGTATGAGCAAGTGAAGCGACATGAAGCATATCTTTGACACTCGGTTCTGATAGAATACTTTGTGCCATTTCGGTTGTAGATGCTAGAAACGGTGTAGGGATAATATGAAGATCGCCTTGCATGTAGTGTAAATAGTTTTGTTTTCTCGGGAGATAGTGATTTACTCCGCCTGTTAGCGTTACGATTGAAAGATTAATGGAAGTTTCAAAATGAATGTTTTCTAGCATTTTGCTAATTGTTTCACCCCATCCAATGCCGAGTAAATCGCCTTGTTGGAGCTGATTTTCTAAATACTGTGCAGCAGCATTTCCGAGAGAAGCGTGATAATTGTCTATTGGAGTAGGGATAATGAAAGCATCTTTTAAATGGAATTTTTTCATTAAGTCACGTTCAATACTTAAACAGTGAAAACCAGTCCCTTTTACGTGAAATGTAACGATACCTTCACTGCGCGCCTTATCTAATAACCGGACGACTTTATTTCTTGAAATATGAAGAAGTGAAGCGATCTCCTGTTGTGTTAATTGATCTTTATAATAGTACCAAGCTACTTTCGTTAATAAATTCTCTTCAAAGTTCAGCTGTGTCATACTCTTCATCCCTTTCAACAATTGACCACTGCTTAAACATATGTGCCGTATATTTTGTTTATTCCAGTTGAAACGATGAATAGTCTGGTGAAAAAAGTGTTCTAGATATGAAAAAAGGAATATACAATGCTACAAAACAAGTAGAACAAATAATCATTTTCTCAAAAAATGTTCTGCATAAAGGCAGGTGACATCATGTGGAGAAAGTGCCCTTATTACAAGTAAAAAAAATGAGTAAGTCGTTTTCAAATCAACTTGTACTAAAAGAAGTGAATTTACAAGTAGAGTGTGGAGATATATACGCTTTAGTTGGGGGAAATGGTGCTGGAAAATCAACATTAATGAAAATATTAACGGGTTTATATTCGTATGATAGTGGAGAAATGTATGTAAAAGGAATGAGGAAACAGTTTTCAAATCCATCAGAAGCACACCGAAATAGTATGTATTTAATACCACAAGAACCGCTCATTTTCCCGCATATGACCATTGAAGAAAATATATGTATCGGACTAAAAGGAAAGAAAAAGGAATTAAAAGTAAAAATCAAGCAATTGATTAACAGTTTAGGATGGGGGATTGATCTTAAAGAACTAGGGGGATCACTATCCGTTGCGCAGCAACAATTAGTAGAAATCGTTAGGGGATTAATAAGAGAAGCCGAGA
This sequence comes from Bacillus sp. FSL M8-0063, assembly GCF_038005545.1. Taxonomy (NCBI): domain Bacteria; kingdom Bacillati; phylum Bacillota; class Bacilli; order Caryophanales; family Bacillaceae; genus Bacillus; species Bacillus sp. FSL M8-0063. The sequence goes on along the minus strand of NZ_JBBOTJ010000001.1, from coordinate 2,511,997 downwards.
TTCTGATTTTAGATGAGCCAACATCGACATTAACAACTCACGAAATGAAGAATCTTTTTGTGCTGATGAAAAGTTTGCAAGAAAAAGGAATTGGGATGATATATATTACGCATCGCTTTCCAGAAATCTTTGAAATTGCTAATAAAGTGGCGATATTACGAGATGGAATGATTGTAAGCCAAGGGGATGTATGTGACTATACATATGACATGTTGATGGAGGGATTATTGCCAAAAGGGTATAAACAAGAAGAGAAAAGAGAAATAGTGCGAAAGTCAAAAGAAACGAAAAAAATATTAGAAGTAACTGATGTAACGAGTCATGCATTCGAAAACATTTCATTCACTGTACATACTGGTGAGATTGTAGGTATTGCTGGCATTGTTGGATCAGGTAGAACTGAATTAGCAGAAGCGATTTTTGGATTGAAATCTATAAAATCAGGTTCTATTTTATTAGAAGGAAAATCAATTGATTCATACTCTTTGCATAAAAGACTAAGCGAAGGACTAGTTTATGTGCCAGAGGATAGAGCAAGAAATGGTATTTTTTCAATTGCATCGGTTAAAGAAAATATGACTGCAGCAAGTTTACATCAAAATAGTCGTTTTTTCATTAACCAAGAAAAAGAAAGCGCTTTAGTGAAGTCGTATATAGAACAGTTTCGAATTGTTGCACGAAGTATGGATGAAGTACTAGCATCTTTATCAGGAGGTAATCAGCAAAAAGTCGTGCTTGCAAAATATCTTGCGTGTAATCCGAAAATTATTATTCTTGATGAACCGACTCGCGGAATTGATGCGAAAGCAAGGCTTGAAGTATATGAAACGATAGAAAAAATGAAAAGGGAAGGACTCGCAATATTATTAATCTCTTCAGATATTGAAGAAATTGTTCAATTAGTAAACCGTGTATATGTAATGCGAAATGGACAATTTGTTTCTCATCTGGAGAAAGAACAAATAAATGTAGAAGAAGTTACACGTCTAGCATATGGAGGTGTAACGGAATGAAACGTATGTATAAAATGCACGAAACCTCTATCATACTGTTATTACTAATTTACATTGCCATTGTCGGAATGATAAATCCAAGTTTCGTTCAGCTTAACTCGTTATCTTTAATGATGAAATCAAGCGTTATTTTAGTCGTGCTAGCAATTGGCCAATCGTTCGTCTTATTTACGAAAAATATAGACGTATCAGTTGGTTCAATTATGGGATTAAGCGCAGCGGTTTGCGGGATGTTGTTATCGGATGGATATAATGCATTCTTGTCTATTACAGCTGCTATTTTACTTGGAGCTATTATCGGGTTCGCAAACGGGATTGGCGTTGCAAAGTTTCGGGTACCAGCTATTATCATGACATTAGGTATGTTAGGGGTCATTAGAGGTGCGATGTTAATTTTCACAGGCGGAAAGTGGATTGAAGATATACCAAACGATTTTAAGCAACTGTCATCTATCGTCATACTTGGTTTGCCGATAATTGTATGGGTTGTTCTTATTATTTTACTACTACTATACTTTTTTTTAAGGAAAGTGCCATTCGGAAGATACTTTTATGCGGTAGGTGATAATGAAGATGGCGCGAGACTCATTGGTATACCTGTTAATAAAGTAAAGATATATGCGTTTATTATATCGGGTATAAGCGCTGCACTCGCTGGTTGTATATTTGTTATGAATATCGGGTTCGTTCCAAATCAAACAGGAACAGGGATAGAATTACAGGTTATCGCAGCTGCGGTACTTGGAGGAATTCATTTAAAAGGAGGAACGGGTTCTATAGTTGGAGCTGCATTAGGAGCTTTATTTTTAGAGGTGATAAGTAGTTCACTCGTCTTTTTAAAAATACCAGCATTTTGGAATAATGCTATTTCAGGTTTTTTATTATTACTAATCGTCATATTAGATAGTGTTATGAAAAAGTGGAAGGCAGAAAGGAGGATGAATCTATGAAGTATTTATACAGATGGGAAGGTGTTCTAATTGTATTACTTCTTATAGAATTCATTCTCTTTAGTTTTGTAAGTAGTGATTTCTTAAATATTAGTAATCTCCTTTTTAGTACAAATGATTTCCTATTTATAGCAATCGCGGCGATACCAATGACTTTCGTTATTGTAACAGGAGGAATTGACGTATCGGTTGGCTCAATAATGGGGCTTACTTCAATCTTGATCGGTGTGCTTTGGATGAACGGAATACCTATTTTGTTTGCTGTCATAATAGCCCTAATAATTAGTTGCTTAGCAGGAGCTTTAAACGGAATTATTATAAAAAGGACAGATGTAGAGCCACTTGTCGTTACACTCGGAACGATGTTTTTATACGGCGGAATTGCACTCGTTATTTCAGGAGGGGCAGGTACTTCAGGATATGAAGGGATAAGTGGTATACCTGAAGCATTTGTACAACTGGCAAATGGTAGTTTTATAGGGATACCGAATTTATTATGGATACTAATCGTATTAACAGTTTTATGTACTTTATTATTTCACCGAACTGTATATGGGCGCCACGTAAAATTAACAGGAGCGAACGAAAACGCAGCAAAATACACCGGGATCAAAACGAAAAAAGTAGTTATCATCGCTTACATACTTTCCGGATTAGGAGGTGGATTAGGTGGCACCTTCTTAACTGCATATTTCGGTTCCGCACGTGCAGATATGGGGAGTGAAACGATTTTACCAATTATTACAGCAGTCTTATTAGGCGGGACACTTATTACAGGGGGAAAAGGAAGCATTATCGGTACCGTACTGGCGAGTATTTTTATAGGGGTAATGCAGTATGGCTTGCAAATGACGGGTTTAACAAATGAACAATCCAACGTAGTAATTGGTATTATTCTTATTCTTTCAGTAATTATGAGACATTTCAAATTACATCAATTCACACCGTGGAAAAGAAAGAACTTGCATAAGGGGGAAATGTCATGAAGAGAAAACTAGGGATTGTATTCATTGTATGCATTTGTTTAATCGGTTTAATAGCTTGTTCTAGCCAAACGGCAGATAAGAAAAAAGCAGATGATGTGAAATTTGCATTCATTCCGAAACTAACTGGAGTTGGCTTCTTTACATCGGGCGGTGAAGGAGCAAAAGAGATGGGAGATAAGCTAGGCGTACAAGTGAAATATGATGGGCCGTCTGAAGCAAGCGTATCAGGCCAAGTGAAATATATAAACAATTTTATTAACCAAAACTATGATGCACTTATGGTCTCTTCTACTTCAGTAGATGGACTATCACAATCACTGCAACGTGCTAAGGAAAAAGGGATGACGGTGTTAACATGGGACTCAGATGTGAATCCGAAAGACCGTTCATTTTATATAAGCCAAGGTACACCAGACCAACTTGCTAATTTATTAATTGAAATGACTTCCAAACAAATTGGTGATAAAGGAAAAGTAGCATTCTTTTATTCTAGCCCGACTGTAACGGATCAAAACCAATGGGTAACGAAAGCGAAAGAAATTATTAAAAAGAAATATCCAAACTGGGAAATTGTAACGACGCAGTACGGTGAAAATAATGCGCAAAAATCTTTATCAGTAGGGGAAAACATATTAAAAACGTATCCTGATATTAATGCGGTTATTTGCCCAGATGCAACAGCACTTCCGGCAATGGCACAAGCAGCTGAAAACTTAAAAATGGATAAAAAAGTAGCCGTAACTGGCTTCTCTACACCAAACGTTATGCGTGATTACGTAAAACGAGGAACGGTACAACAATTTGGATTATGGGATGTAAAACAGCAAGGCGCACTCGCTACGTATGTTGCAAATGAAATCGTTGTAAAAGGGAAGAAGTTAAAAGTAGGGGATAGCTTTGAAGTAAAAGGAATCGGAACAGTGAAAGTAGAGCCAAATTCCATCCAAGGTTATGATTATGAAGCAGAAGGAAATGGAATTATTGTATTGCCAGAACGAGTTGTATTTACGAAAGAGAATATTGATAAATATAATTTTTAGTAACAAAAAAACGTCCGAATATATCGGACGTTTTTTAATTTCTTCTTTAATTATGAACCGTTTCTTTTTCATTTAATCCAAGCGTACGACCAGTAGAAGTGTGAAGGTCTTGGAACAATCTTGGATTTTCAGTTAGTGAAATGCCGTAAGAAGGGATCATTTCTTTTATTTTTCCTTCCCATTCTACCATACGACTTGGGAAACATTTTTCTAATACTTCAAGCATGACGTGAACAGCAGTAGAAGCACCTGGTGAAGCGCCTAGTAATGCAGCGATTGAACCGTCAGCTGCACTTACAACTTCTGTACCGAATTGAAGTGTGCCTTTACCGCCAGCATCAGTGTCTTTAATTACTTGCACACGTTGCCCAGCAACTACAATATCCCAGTCATCACTTTTCGCGTTCGGAATGAATTCGCGTAATTCTTCCATACGTTTTTCGTGCGATAACATAACTTGCTGAATTAAGTATTTTGTTAGTCCCATTTCTTTTACACCAGCTGCTAACATCGTTAAGACGTTATTTGGTTTTACAGAGCCAATTAAGTCAAGGTTTGAGCCAGTTTTTAAGAACTTAGGAGAGAACCCTGCGAACGGTCCAAATAGTAAAGCTTTTTTATTGTCTATATATCTCGTATCAAGGTGAGGAACAGACATTGGCGGAGCGCCAACCTTAGCTTTACCGTATACTTTTGCATGATGTTGCTCTACAACTTTTTGGTTTTTACATACCATAAATAGTCCGCTTACTGGGAATCCACCGATATGTTTTGATTCAGGAATGCCAGTCTTTTGAAGTAGAGGTAGACTACCACCACCGCCGCCGATAAAGACGAATTTTGCAGTATGATGCTCAATTTTACCACTATTCATATCGTGTACTTTCACTTCCCACAAACCATTCTTCGTACGTTTAATATTTTCGACACTATGTTTGTAGTTTAGCTCGACATTTTTCGTTTGTAAGTAATCAAACAACATACGAGTTAATGCACCGAAGTTAACGTCTGTTCCAGAGTCAATCTTCGTTGCAGCCATTGGTTCGTTAGGTGTACGTCCTTCCATAATGAGTGGAAGCCATTTTTTTAATGTTTCAGGAGCATCGGAAAATTCCATTCCTTGAAACAGTGGATTTTTTGAAAGCGCTTCAAAACGGTTTTTTAGAAACTCAACATTTTTTTCGCCTTGTACTAAACTCATATGAGGTAGAGGCATAATAAAATCTTGTGGATTACGAATTAATTTGCTTTTTACAAGATATGCCCAAAATTGTCTTGAAAGCTGGAATTGCTCATTCACTTTTACAGCCTTACTAATATCTATAGATCCGTCAGATTTTTCGGAAGTATAGTTCAGTTCGCATAGCGCAGAATGCCCTGTACCTGCATTATTCCATTCATTAGAGCTTTCTTCCCCGGCACTTGCGAGTTTTTCAAAAACTTTAATTTTCCATTCAGGTGCTAATTCTTTTAGTAATGAGCCTAACGTTGCACTCATAATTCCTGCACCAATTAAGATAACGTCTGTTTTTTGCTGCATGTTGCTCATGATAATCTCTCCATCCCCTATATTGGCAAAAAAGAGTAGGTGTTTTTTTATCTAAGCCGTAAATTGAAAACACCGCCTAGGCCCCACCTAGGTGTATACCTTTTTTGTCTCAATTATATAACCATCTCATACTCTATTATAATAATTAATAGACTAAAATATCTAGTGTTATCTGATAATTTTAAACTATTTAACGTTTTATTCGCCAAAAATCTTATTTAACAAGCTCTTTTAAGGTGATAAATAGAAAAAAATCACAGTTCGAAATTATCTCGAAAAAGCTTACGTATCGTATAATGGGTAGAAAGGATACCTTATTATGGAATTTTATCCCCTAATAATAGTATGATTATTCTGTGAAATAAAAAGGAGTGATACCAATGCGTACACAAGAACAAATCGCAAACTTATTTTGAAATTTTTCAATAAAGGAATGTAAAGGGTCAAGTGACTTATATGAATACTTATCAATAAAAATTGCTGAAGATGAGGAAGTACTAACACTATCTTCCTATGCTCAAGCAGGTCAACCAGTCCCAAACTTACTATTAGGAGCCGTACATTATTTATTACTAACAGGGAAAGAACATCATGTAAAAACGTATTATAGTAGCTTAGTTGAAAATGCTAATACGGATTTAGATCAAGCTTTTGATCATTTTAAAGATTTCTGTAAAACGTACCGAGAAGAAATCATTACTTTGTTACAAACAAAACTTGTTCAAACGAATGAAGTAAGGCGATGTGCGTACTTATACCCAAGTTTCTGTTACATATTTAATAAAGTGAAAAAGCCATTAGCGTTAATTGAAATTGGGACAAGTTCTGGATTACAACTGTTCTGGGACCAATATAGCTATTCGTACGGAACAGATGAAACATACGGAAATATAAATTCAAATGTACATGTAACTTCTGAAATAAGAGGGGAAAATGCGCCTCATTTTCTAAAAGACAGTCCAACTGTCGTTGAAAGAATCGGACTAGACTTACATGTAAATGATTTACATAGTGATGAAGATTATTTATGGCTACGTGCACTCATTTGGCCAGAACATAAAGAAAGACTTGAAATGTTTGACCAAGCAGCATCTTTAGTGAAAAATGAATCTGTCCAATTGATAGAAGGAGACGGTGTGGAGCTATTGCCATCTATTATTGAACAAATAAGTGATGATGCTGTAATCTGTATTTTCCATACACACGTCGCAAATCAAATACCTGAACAAGTAAAACATAAATTAGAAAAACAAGTGCAAGAAATCGGCGCAAAACGTGATGTATTCCACCTTTATAACAACATGTGGGATCGTGACCTTCATATTGATTATTATATTAACGGTAACGAATATCGTGAAACGGTTGGGGAAACAGAAGGGCATGGGAGATGGTTTAGTTGGAAGCTTGGGAAAGAAACGTTTTGTTAAAGTGATTTTTTTTGTCTTCTTATCTCAAATATTCTCTTATATTCTTCTTCCTCAGAATAATCCTCAAATTCATCTTCATTTAATGGGTATCTTTTTTGAGGTTTATTAAATAAACACCATTTTGATTCGATATTAATATATAATTGTCCGTCATACTCAACAGGGTCGTGAAAGTTTGTGAAATGAATCTTTATAGCGCCTGGAGAAATTCCAAATTGTAATCCATCAACTTGTGATCCGATGAAGAGATTTTTTAACGCTTTTTCAGCGTGACATTTATCCTCTTTATTCATTTTTGAAATTCACCTCTTTTTTTAATATATATTATATTCTTATTGTAATAAATAAATTTTTATGTAAAATGAACTTTTTGCAGAAAACGGGCGAATATAGTGTGAAAGGTTATGAGAGGAGAATGTAATTTTGGATGAAGTACAATTAAGAGAATGGCTGTATAAATGGTAGTATGTTCTCTAAAAAAGAGCTTGAGAAAGTTTTACTTTCGATGATTGAATAGGACGTAATATGTAAAGAGATGCTACTTTTAGTTTAAGAGTAGCATTTCTTATTTTGTTAAATATATGTACTAAAAATCTCCCCAGGCAATCCATCAATCTCACAAACTTTCTCAGATGTAAAACCGACATTTAGTAAAATTTTTCGAGAGGGGATGTTATTTGGATCGATAATTGCTTTTAGAACGATTACATCTGTCTGTTCCGCATTATGCATTAATTCTTTTGCGATTGGACTACCATATCTTTTTCCCCAGTGCTCTGGCAAAATCATATATCCAATTTCAGCTTCTTTAACATTATCCTCGTTTACCGTAACATGTCCAAGACCAATATATTCATTTGTAATAGAATCATATACTTTATAAGAGCCGAATAGTTGATGGTTTTCATTGCACTTTAACAGCTTTGTAAAGTCATTTTTTGCTTCATCTAACGGAATAGCGCGTTCGGTAATTTGCGCCATTACTTCTTCATTTGAAACGAGCTGGAAATATAAATTGAAATCTGTTGGTTCAAATTTATTAAAATATAGTTTCTTCATAATAACTCCTCCAAACTAATTTTTAATGTTCTTCAGAAAAGTTTAATGATACGTAAATCATAATTTCAATTATAAAAGATTATTAAAGGTAATTATTAATTTTTGGTTAGTAACGTACATACAATGTGTAATTAAGTGCGTGCACTATGGAGTGAATGCAGAAAAGGGTGAATGAAGCATATGAATCCATTTGAGCAAATGATGTACGTTGGTGTCATTATGTCTATTGTACTATCCGTAATGATTTTAGGATCTTTATATTATAATCCCCGTCTTTCTTTAACTGAATATCCGAAAGATATTCAAAAGGTAGTTTTTCCAAAATCGATTTATGAAAAGAAGCAAACAATCTACTTTAATATTGCATATAATGCTATTCTTTTCGGTACGCCTGTCGTTTCTACATATATACTACATAAACATGAAAAATTATTATATGTTGATGCCTATTTACATACTTTTGGTATTTTAATGATTTTCAATTTAGTAGATTTGTTTATAATTGATTGGCTAATCTTTTGCTGGATTACCCCGAGATTTGTTGTTATTCCTAGTACAGAAGGGATGAAGGGTTATAAAGATTATAAGTTTCATTTAAGAGGGGCTATAGTCGGAACAAAATTATTAGCAATTGTAAGTTTATTTTTGGCGGGAATTGCGACAACTATTTAGTATGAAAAGTTTATAAAAGATGAGGAGATTGATAATGTATAGAATTAGAATTGAGAATTTGATAATATTGAAGTAGGAAGTTTTAAAAACAGTATATTAAGCGGTAATAATATACTATTGCAAATGTTTTGATACACTGTGAAATTTCCTGATTTTATGGAAATTTTTCATAGAATACAAAAAACGTAATGGAGGCTAATATGAAAAAAGTAATTGGCGCAGCAACAGCAACTGTTTTTGGATTGGGGGCTTTTACCACAACTGCTATCGCAGAAACGATCGTAACAGCAGATGTACTCAATGTACGTGAAAAACCGACTACGGAATCAAAAGTTGTCGAAAAAGTAAAGGAGGGACAAGAGTTAAAAGTAATAAATACCGAAGATGGATGGTCCAAAATTGATTTAAACGGTAAAGAAGTGTTTGTTAGTTCGGAGTTTACAAAAGATGTGTATCATGTAACAGCGAATTTGTTAAATGTTCGTTCTGATGCGAATACAGAATCAGAAATTCTTGGCAGACTGAAAAAAGATGATGTTATTGAATCAACGCATCAAGTAAAAGACGGATGGCTGCAATTTGAGTATAAAGGAAAAACAGCCTATGCAAATGTTTCTTTCCTATCAAGTACAGCCCCAGTTGAAAAAAAAGCTGAAGAGAAAACGAAGAAAGTAGCGAAAGTACAAAAAACGGTTAAAGCTAAAGAAGAAGTTAAAACACAAAAGATAGTAAAGCCTAAGGAAGAAGTGAAAGTACAAGAAGTAGTAAAGCCTAAGGAAGAAGTGAAAGTACAAGAAGTAGTAAAGCCTAAGGAAGAAGCGAAAATACAAGAAGTAGTAAAGCCTAAGGAAGAAGTAAAAGTACAAGAAGTAGTAAAGCCTAAGGAAGAAGCGAAAGTACAAGAAGTAGTAAAGCCTAAAGAAGAAGTGAAAGTACAAGAAGTAGTAAAGCCTAAAGAAGAAGAGAAAGCCCAAGAAATAGCGAAGGCTAAGGAAGAAGAGAAAGCCCAAGAAATAGCGAAGGCTAAGGAAGAAGAGAAAGCCCAAGAAATAGCGAAGGCTAAGGAAGAAGAGAAAGCCCAAGAAATAGCGAAGGCTAAGGAAGAAGAGAAAGCCCAAGAAATAGCGAAGGCTAAGGAAGAAGAGAAAGCCCAAGAAATAGCGAAGGCTAAAGAAGAAGAGAAAGCCCAAGAAATAGCGAAGGCTAAAGAAGAAGAGAAAGCCCAAGAAATAGCGAAGGCTAAGGAAGAAGCAAAAGCCCAAGAGATAGCAAGGGCTAAGGAAGAGGCAAAAGCAAGAGAAATAGCCAAGGCTAAGGAAGAAGCGAAAGCAAGAGAAGAGTCTAAAAATAACACGCAGGCTGCTAAGCGTGAATTAACGGTAGTAGCGACTGCATATACTGCGGATCCAAGTGAAAATGGTACATATGGTGGACGCGTTTTAACTGCGATGGGGCATGATTTAACGGCTAATCCGAATATGAGAATTATCGCAGTAGATCCGAAAGTAATCCCATTAGGATCTAAAGTATGGGTAGAAGGTTATGGCGAAGCAATTGCTGGTGATACTGGAAGTGCTATTAAAGGAAATCGTATTGATGTTTTAATGGGTTCAAAAAGTAAAGCTATGAATTGGGGAAGACAAACTGTTAAAGTTAAAATTCTTTAATCGATATAGTTATCTAGATAGAAGTCAGTTCTCTTTATTGAGACTGGCTTTTATTTTTGTGAAAGTAAAATACAAAGTGCATAAAGAAAATAAGACTAACAGATTATGTTAGTCTTGTTTTTTGATTGCAACATCAGTAAGAATTGCATCAAATATATCTTTTTGCGTGAAGTTATCTGTAAAAATAGTTTCTCTAGTAACTTCAATTGTATCGTGCGGATTATACCATTTTTGTAGGGAATCCTCACCAAATTCATGCCGTTTGTCCCTTGTAGTATGTCGTCGAATCGTTTCTTTTAACGATAAATCAAAGTAATATGTATAGACGTTTCCTTCAAAAAAATGTATTAATTCTTTCAACATTTCACCGTATCTACGACTGTTTAAAATGCCTTCTAAAATAACAAATTCACATTTTCCTTTTCCGTATTTTGTAATTTCAAATAGTAAATCATGTGATAAATTACCCATCGTATCATGTACCCTAAGCATATCTCTACGTACAACATCTTGTGATACGAAAAGTGTACCTTTTCCGAAATGTTCTTGTAGTTGCTTTGCGATTGTTGTTTTACCACTTGCGGAGTTTCCTCTAAGAATGATTAATGTTGATTTAAGGATAGGATTAGACATAATGTATTCCCCCAGCACGAATGATTATATAGAAAATTTTAACAAATAAACCGTGAAAAGTGTATAATTAATAGGATGGAAGTAAAAAGGTGGGAGCTAGATGGAACATAAATTAAATAAGGCGCAGCCGATTTTGAAACGGACATGGTTTCGCTATCTAGGGGCATTTATTATTGTTCAATTGTTGTTTATTATTTGTGAGGTTACTGGATGGGCACCAAATTTTAAACCAAGTGGGGAATTTTTAAGTAGAATTTTACATTCCAAATTTTTTACGGAATGGTTCACTCCATATGAAATCCCTCATTTTAATTTGTTTACTGCTCTTTTTATGATTACATTGTTACCATACGTACTAATAGGTGCAATGAAAGATTTTAAAAAAAGAAAAAATATAAATAATTAAAAAGAGGTACTATATGCTATTTCAAAAAGATAATATATCGATTAGATACGTAATAGAAGAGGATGCACCAATCATTTCAAAATGGTTAACAGACCCAAAAGTTCTACAGTATTACGAAGGGCGAGATAATCCGCAATCTGTAGAAATGGTACTGGATCATTTTATACATAATCCAAATAGTCATGAAAAAAGATGCTTAATAGAGTTTGATGATATGCCAATCGGTTATATTCAAATGTATCCAGTTGATTCTGAGTGGAAAACATTATATGGCTATGAAGAATCACAAAATGTATGGGGAATGGATCAATTTATCGGAGAACCGAATTATTGGGGAAAAGGAATTGGAACGAAACTCGTTCAGGCAGCAATTACTTATATTATGGAGAACACGGGAGCAGAAGCAATCGCGATGGATCCGAAAGTAAATAATGGACGTGCGATAAAATGTTATGAAAAATGCGGCTTTAAAAAAGTGAAGATATTAAAGGAACATGAGCTGCATGAGGGGAAATTAGAAGATTGTTGGATGATAGAATACAAACAAAGGGAGCTGCGCGAAATGAAAAAAGCTTTAATAGTAATTGATGTGCAAGCAGGTATGTATACAGCAGGAATGCCAGTACATAATGGGGAAAAGTTTTTAGAAATATTGCAAGAGCTTATTGGGGAATGTCGTTCAAATGATATTCCAGTTATTTTTGTACAGCATAACGGGCCAAAAGATCATCCGTTAGAAAAAGGTACAGCTGGTTGGAAAGTGCATGAGGTAATTGCCCCGCAAGAAGGGGACAGTATCATTGAAAAGACGACGCCAGATTCATTCTATAAGACGAACTTAAATGAAGTATTACAAGAAAAAGGCATTGAACACGTTATTATTTCAGGAATGCAAACAGAGTACTGTGTGGATACGACAACGCGAAGAGCGTTTAGTGAAGGGTATAAAGTAACGTTAGTGAGTGATGCACATAGTACGTTTCATACAGACGTGTTACGTGCGGAAGACATTGTAAAGCATCATAATGTAGTGTTTGGAGCGTTTGCTAATGTTGTTGCGTTAAAAGATTTGAAAGTGACTGCCTCTAAATAAGAGGCAGTTTTTTATTATAAGAACGATATCTTGAAAACATCGTTCTTATAATTTCACGTACCATAATGAATACATAAAAAAGGAGCACCACATAATTAAAAAGGGCGCTCCTGCATCAAAATGTCATTTCTTCTTATTCTTATCTTTATCCAATATATTCTGCTCTTCAGCAAATTCCGTACCATATGCAAAGCGGCGATTAATATGAATGTTATCATTTTGGTGCCTTGTGTGTGAGTTAGAAAAGCGATGAACGATTACTTCAGATAATGTAAAGACAGTAGCGGAAAGGAAACTACCCCATGCAATTTGCATGTAATTGTCTAATAAAATATTACCGAAAATCCATACGCTTAAATACGTTAGTAAGAAATCCGACATAATGGCACCGGTATTGCCTATTCGGTTTAATATGATTTTATCGACGAACATATAGGATACGATTGTAACAAAGAGACTAAATGAAATAATTTGGACGAACGTTGCAGGGAAAAATAAAGCGAGTCCGATACTAAATGCGATAATGCACGATATAAACTTAATAAGAACTACAGTAAAACCATTCAATATTTACACCTCCGATTTATACATAGTTTTACAATAAATTTAGGAGTTCATACATTGTAACAAATATATTTACATAAAACTTTTTCATGTTCGATTTTTGTCTAAATATTAAAAAAACAAAGAAAAAATGTTATAGTAAAATGAGAGTATATGACATTTTTAGGTAAGGGGGAATCCATGATGTGGATTACTTCAGAAGTAGAAATTCCAGAGGAGTTAATTGATCATCTTGAACAAGGAAAGTTAGTACTATTTGTTGGAGCGGGAGTTTCTATGAAAGGGAAATCAAACTTACCGAATTTTGATGATCTAGTTGATGAGATTGCGAAAACGTTATATGTAGAAACGCGTGAAATAACAGAACCTCATGATTATTATCTTGGTAAAATTGCGAAAACAAAAGATATACATCAAGTTGCAAGAGATTTAGTTCATATTGAAAAATCAAAGCCGAATCCTCTTCATTATGCGATTCCGAGATTGTTTCCTTTAGATACGGAAGTCCGCATTGTAACGACAAATTTTGATCGGCATTTTACAACTGCGATGAAAGAAATGAATAGAGAATTAAACGTATATTACGCACCTGCGTTACCTACAGGTAGAGCGTTTAAAGGACTCGCCTACATACATGGCAATATAGAACAAGAGAAAGAAGCATTAATATTAACAGATGGTGATTTTGGAAGGGCTTACTTGACGGAAGGATGGGCAAGAAGATTTTTAGTTGATTTATTCTCGAATTATACCGTTTTATTCGTTGGATATAGCCATAATGATCCAGTAATGAAATATTTAGCAACTGGTTTACCACCAAGTACAAGGCGTTATGCATTTGTTGCGCAAGGGGAAAATACGTACCATTGGGAGCACTTAGGAATACGGCCGATTGTATACCCGAATAAAGGTAATAATCATCAATCTCTTGTTAAAGCAGTGAAGCGATGGGCGGAATTAATGGGAGATAATTATATTACAAAACGAATGCGGATTCGTGACATAGTAACAGTTCCACCGTCAGTAGAGCAGGAACAATTATCATACATAAAACAATCCATAAAAAAAATTGAAACAGTCCGCTACTTTGTTGAATTTACTCATGATTATGAATGGGTGGAATGGCTTGAAGCAGAAGGGAAATTACAAAATTTATTTTTAGTTACATCAAACGATAATGAGGTAGATGAATTACTTGCAGAATGGTTGGTGGAACAATTTCTTTTTAGTCATCAAAAAGAATTATTTCAATTAATTTTTAAAAATCATTCTAAACTATCTCCGTTATTATGGAGAACAATTTGTAGCTACTTAAACGAAACGAAAATTAAAATGGACCCGTTGTTGTTTGCAAGATGGACACTTCTTTTACTAGAAACAGCTGAAAAAGATAGTAAATCAATTGAAAAAATTTCTTACTTACTCCAAAAATGTTCTTTTCCTGAGCATAAAGAGATTGCTTTATTATTACTAACGTTTATTTTGGATGGAAAGCTTAAGTTAAAGCGGGAGAGAAAATGGGGAAATGATACACAAGAATCAATAGAACTTGAGGAATCGAGTCGTTTACCAGTGTCTACATTTTCTTATGTGGAGCAAATTTGGAATGAGAAGATGAAACCTCATATTTCCTATTACGCCGTACCAATTATGACGATGGGAATAGAGAAGATGCGAATGTTATCACTACGACAAACGGCACTGAAAAAAAAGGATAAGGAAAATGTTGAAAAAGAGTTTCAGCAAAATGATCTTGCATTTTTAATTCAAATTGTAAAAGAGTGTTTAGCCTATTTGTGTGAAAATAATGAAAAAAAAGCAAATTATTATATTACAGAAATGATAGAAGCAAACAGCATGCTTCAGAACCGAATTGCAATTGATGCGATGAATAAAAATATATTCGTTAGTGCCGATGCCAAAATGAAATGGTTGTTACAGGAAGGACTTCTTTTAGATGTCACGTATAAACACGAAGTTTTTCAACTTATAAAAAATTATTTCGCACTCTCTTTAGAAAAAACAAAGGAAGAGGTTATTCAAATTGTATTGAAGGACCTTGCAGAGGAGAGAGCATTTGATGCTTGTTTAGTTTTAGATTTATTATTCACTTGTGATTCGAATAGTCCATCTACAGCAAAAGGTTATGAGTTAATGCAGCAAAAACATCCTCACTTTCATTCTGATCGATATAGTGTACAAAAGAAAGAGACGGTAGATCAAAGTATTACTTGTAATGTAACTGCTGATGGATTATTGCAGTTGAAAGACGATGAAATTATGAAGCAAGTTCGTCAATTTTCTCAAGATGGTGTTTTTGAACAACGCCATTTTTTAGAGATGTTATCGAAAGCATGTAAGTTGAATACAGAATGGAGTATTTCATTTGCCTATCAATTAGTTGGTATGCACGAAATAAGTAATGAAGTATGGTTTGTTTGTATTAGAGAGTGGCGAAATAACCGAGGATTGACAAATGAACAAATCCAAAAAGTAATTCCGCTATTACAGAAATTTGTTAGAAATACTGCTTTTCATTGGTTAATTAGTAGCTTTCTATATGAAATTAGTAATCGATTAGAAGAGTTAGAGGAAACTAGTATACGCAGTGTGAAACGTTTTGCTTTTTCGGTATTCCCTCAAGTAATGAAAAGTGATACAGATTTTAAGCTTGGAAAACAAGACTTTTACAATGAATCCATCCAGCATCCTGTTGGGAAAATGACAGCTGTATTATTAAAATTGTTATCATATGATCATTTATACGATCGTAATGTATATGAATATTTATTTTTATTTGAAGAACAAGTAAGAGTTAGTAAAGAACGGACAAATTTTATGTTAGCTCGTTTAGTAGCAGATATTACATTTCTTTATCATATTGAGAAGCAATGGTGCCGAAAATATTTGTTACCGTGCTTAGATTTAAAGAAAGAAAATGAGATTACGAAATATGCATGGGCAGGCTTATGTTACACGCAAATCAATTTACCTTTATTTACAGAAATGAAACGATTTATTAAGTATGCAGTAGAACATTTGGAAGTATTACATCCGCATACGAGGGAATCTTTCTTGAAATGGCTCAGTTTTGTATTTATTAAATGTGTACTGTATTGGGAGCAAAAAACAGATTGGTTATACCCGTTACTTATACAAGAAAATGAAGAAAATAAAATTAAATTTATGCAGTTTTTATGCTATTACGTAAAAACGCTAAGTGCAAAAGAACAACAAAAATTTTGGGCATCTTGGCTCAGTGTATTTTTGCGGGAGCGACCGAAAATGGGTGAAATCACAGCTAGAGAATATGTAATGCTTTTGCGTATTATTTTATTTATGGATGAAATAGTAGAAAGAGGATTATCTATAATAAAAACATTTTCAGATGTGCTTGGAAAAGGGAATCAAACGGAGTTAAAACAGTTGTTTAATGAAATACTTGAAAAGACAGAGAGTATAAAAATGTATAAAGAATTGTATGCAAATGTATTTTTCACTTTACTACAAACGCTTCAGGAAGCTGATTTACTTGAAACTGAAATTATTCAAATAAAAGAAATATTAATCCAGTATGGAGTAGAAAAATATGTATTAAATGCAATAGATAATGAGATAATTCGCATCGGAATTGTTATGGAGAATTTACAAGAAGAAATGTAGGACGGAAGTGGAATTTTAAAAAAAATATAAAAAGTTGTTGACAGTGTTTTGAAAAGCGTTCTATAATACGAATCATACTTATTCAATTTCAAAAACATTTGAATAAACAAAGTGCAATGAAGAGATCACAGTAGTGGTTAGTCTTACTGTAACAGAGAGCTGGTGGTTGGTGTGAACCAGTACAGGGATAATCATGAATTACAGTCTTGGAGCATCTTTTTCGTAGTAAAGATAGTATTGTCTTTATGAAGAAAAAGCGGTCAATTGATCGTTAACAGTGAAGAGAGGTAGACGGAAAGTTAGTCTACAACTAGGGTGGTACCGCGATAAATATCGTCCCTACTGATTTATTCAGTAGGGACTTTTTGTATTTTAGTGGTCCAACTTGAAAATTAAATATATATGCGTTGAAAGGAAAAGCAGTAGTTGTTGTTTCCCTGTAACAGAGAGCTGGTGGTTGGTGTGAACCAGTACAAAAACAAGAGCGAATTACAGTCCTAGAGCATCTTTTTCGTAATAAAGATAGTATTGTCTTTATGAAGGGAAAGACGGTCAGATGATCGTTAACAATGAAGAGAGGTAGACGAAAGAAGTCTACAACTAGGGTGGTACCGCGATAAATATCGTCCCTACTGATTGGATCAGTAGGGATTTTTTGTACAAAAAAGTGGGTTTTTATCTAGTCGATAGTGTCCTTATAGTAAATATTCGTTTAAAATAAGAAGAGGTATCGATTCCACTTAAAATTTGTATAATTTATCAGTTCAGAAAATAGAGAATTTTTCATTCTCTTACTATACTTTTAAAACATTAGAGGAGGATTTCCAAATGGCAAATCATGAATTAGATCAATTACGTAAACAGGTAGATGAAATTAACTTACAACTATTACACCTTTTAAACAAACGTGGTGAAATCGTTCAAAAAATTGGGGAACAGAAGCAAGTACAAGGTACGAAACGTTTTGATCCAGTACGTGAGCGTGAAGTACTTGACATGATCGCAGAGCATAACGAAGGACCATTCGAAACGTCAACAGTTCAACACATTTTCAAAACAATCTTCAAAGCTAGCTTAGAATTACAAGAAGATGATAACCGTAAAGCATTACTAGTATCACGTAAAAAGAAACAAGAAAACACAATCGTTAATGTAAAAGGTGAATTGATTGGAAATGGAACACAAACGTTCATCATGGGACCTTGTGCGGTAGAAAGCTTAGAGCAAGTTCGCCAAGTAGGGCAAGCGATGAAAGACCAAGGTCTAAAATTAATGCGCGGTGGTGCTTTCAAACCGAGAACATCTCCATACGATTTCCAAGGTTTAGGAGTAGAAGGATTACAAATTTTACGCCAAGTAGCAGATGAGTTCGACTTAGCGATCATTAGTGAAATCTTAAATCCGAACGATGTTGAAATGGCGCTAGACTACGTTGATGTCATTCAAGTTGGCGCACGTAACATGCAAAACTTCGATTTATTACGAGCTGTAGGTAAAGTTAACAAGCCAGTATTACTAAAACGTGGATTAGCAGCAACAATTGATGAGTTCATTAACGCAGCTGAGTACATCATTGCACAAGGTAACGACCAAATTATTCTATGTGAGCGTGGTATCCGCACATACGAAAGAGCGACACGTAACACATTAGACATTTCAGCAGTACCGATTTTAAAGAAAGAAACACATTTACCAGTAATCGTTGACGTAACGCATTCAACTGGACGCAGAGATTTATTATTACCAACAGCGAAAGCAGCACTTGCAATTGGCGCAGATGCAGTAATGGCTGAAGTACACCCAGACCCAGCGGTTGCATTATCAGATTCTGCACAACAAATGGATATTCCAGAATTCCATAGATTCATGGATGAGTTAAAAGGTTTCAAAAATAAATTATCTTAATTCCATATCATATATGCGCTGAAGAGGAAACAGTAGTGCTTATCTCACTGTTAAAGAGAGCTGATGGTCGGTGTGAATCAGTACAAAGATAAGCATGAATTACAGCCTTGGAGCATCTTTTCCGCCAACTTTTGGAGGGAAAGACGGTCAAACGATCGTTACAGAAGAAGAGAGGTAGACGATAGTTGTCTACAACTAGGGTGGTACCGCGATAAACATCGTCCCTACTGAGCGCTCAGTAGGGACTTTTTTGTACAAAAAAATAGTAAAGGGGCAAGAGAAATGAGATACATTACAGCTGGAGAATCACATGGACCGCAGTTAACAGTTATTTTAGAAGGTGTACCAGCAGGTTTAACATTAACAGCGGAACATATTAATAAAGAATTATTAAGAAGACAAAAAGGGCACGGACGCGGAAGACGCATGCAAATAGAAACTGATACAGTTGAAATTGTAAGTGGTGTTCGTCATGGGATGACACTTGGCTCACCAATAACGTTAATCGTTAAAAATGATGATTTCAAACATTGGACGAAAGTAATGGGTGCAGAGCCAATTTCGGAAAAAGAAAGTAAAGATATGAAACGTACAATTACAAAACCACGTCCAGGACATGCGGATTTAAACGGCGCAATTAAATATGGACATCGTGATATAAGAAACGTACTAGAGCGCTCATCTGCAAGAGAAACAACAGTTCGTGTAGCTGCTGGTGCAGTTGCGAAACAAATTTTGAAAGAATTAGGCGTAGAAATTGCAGGGCATGTTCTTGAAATTGGTGGGGTACAAGCGAAACGAATTTCAAACTTACCAATAGAAGAAATTCAAACGATTACTGAAAATTCACCAGTTCGATGTTTAGATAAAGAAGTAGAACAAGAGATGATGGATGCGATAGATAACGCTAAAAGTAGTGGGGATTCAATCGGCGGTATTGTTGAAGTCATTGCAGAAGGTATGCCAATTGGCGTTGGTAGTTACGTTCATTACGATCGTAAATTAGATGCAAAACTTGCTGGTGCAATTATGAGTATTAATGCATTTAAAGGTGCTGAAATTGGCGTTGGTTTTGAAGCAGCAAGACAGCCAGGAAGTAAAGTGCACGATGAAATATTATGGGATGAAGAAAATGGATACACGAGAAAAACGAATAATGCCGGTGGTTTAGAAGGCGGTATGACAACAGGAATGCCAATTGTCGTAAGAGGTGTTATGAAGCCAATACCTACATTATATAAACCGTTAGCAAGTGTTGACATTGATACGAAAGAAGCATTCCAAGCGAGTATTGAAAGATCTGATAGTTGTGCAGTACCAGCAGCAGGTGTAGTAGCTGAATCTGTTGTAGCATGGGAACTTGCACATGCACTAGTCGAACAATTCGGAAAAGATCGTATGGATTTAATTCAGCAAAACATTACGCAACATAACAAATACGCAAAAGAATTTTAATAAAAAGGTGGTTTTAACATGCAAGTAAAAGATCAGCTATCATCATTACAACCATATAAACCAGGTAAATCACCTGAACAAATGAAAGAAGTATACGGAGATCATTCATTTGTGAAATTAGCATCAAATGAAAATCCGTTCGGCTGTTCACCACGTGTTTTAGATGAGTTGCAAAAATCGTGGTTGGAACATGCTTTATATCCTGACGGAGGTGCTACAACGCTCCGTCAAACAATTGCAGATAAGTTACATGTCCAAATGGAACAAATACTTTGCGGTAGTGGTTTAGACGAAGTCATTCAAATAATAAGCCGTGCAGTACTTAAAGCAGGAGATAACATCGTAACGGCTGGTGCAACATTCCCGCAGTACCGTCATCATGCAATTATTGAAGGTTGTGAAGTGAAAGAAATCCCTTTAAATAACGGTGTATACGATTTAGACGAAATTTCGTCAGCAATAAATAATAATACGAAAATCGTATGGATTTGTAATCCGAACAACCCGACAGGCACATATGTGAATGATCGAAATTTGACTCGATTTATTGAAGGTATTAGTGAAAATACGTTAATTGTCATTGATGAAGCGTACTATGAATACGTAACAGCAAAAGATTTCCCGGAGACATTACCGCTTTTAGAAAAACATAAAAATATTCTTGTACTTAGAACATTTTCTAAAGCGTACGGATTAGCTTCTTTCCGCGTTGGATATGCGATTGGACAAGAAGAGTTAATCGAGAAATTAAATGTCGTACGTTTGCCATTTAACGTATCTTCATTAGCGCAAAAAGCAGCGACGATTGCTTTTGGTGATAATGAGTTTATTGAAGAAATAGTTCGTGTGAATACAGAGGGATTACAAAAATACGAGAGCTTTTGTAAGGAAAATGAAATTCCATTTTATCCATCGCAAACCAATTTCATCTTCTTGCCAGTTGAGAATGCTGGAGAGATTTATGAAGCTTGTGCACACGCAGGGTTTATTATACGTCCGTTCCAGAATGGTGTCCGTATTACAGTCGGAACAAGGGAGCAAAATGAAGGAGTGATTTCAGTGTTAAAACAACACTTTGAAAATAAAAAAAGAAAGTCTCGAGATGAGGCAAATGCGTAAAAAGGTAGTATTAATTGGAACAGGTTTAATAGGAGGCTCTCTCGCATTAGCAATTAAGAAAGAGCACGATGTAACGATAACAGGTTATGATATATTTCAAGAACAAGTAGAGCGTGCAAAAGAATTACACGTAGTAGATGAAGTAGCAGTAGATTTACAGCATGCATGTGAAGAGGCACATTTAATTGTGTTTGCTTCTCCAGTTGAAGAAACGAAGAAGTTATTACACAAATTAGCGTCATTTCATTTACGGGAAGATGTTATTGTAACAGATGTTGGTAGTACAAAAGGGACGATCATGAATGAAGCGGAAGCTTTATTTTCAAAGGAAGTTTCTTTCATTGGTGGACATCCGATGGCAGGTTCTCATAAAACGGGAGTTGAAAGTGCAAAAGCACATTTATTTGAAAATGCATTTTATATTTTAACGCCGATGAATCATGTGCCAAATGAACATGTGGAAGAACTAAAGCGTTGGTTACAAGGAACAGGATCTCATTTTCTCGTTCTAAATACAGAGGAACATGATTATGTAACAGGGATCGTTAGTCATTTTCCGCATCTTATCGCAGCTGGATTAGTAAAGCAAGTGGAGAAACATGCAGGAGATAATCCGCTCATTCATCAACTAGCTGCGGGAGGGTTTAAAGATATTACACGTATCGCATCTAGTAGCCCAAAAATGTGGAGTGATATTGTTAAGCAAAATCGCGAGCATTTAATGGTATTATTAAAAGAGTGGATCTCTGAAATGGAAGATTTATATGACACAGTTTCTACTGGAGATGCAGGCGAGATTCAAACCTATTTTGCAGACGCGAAAGAATACCGTGACTCTTTACCAGTACGAAAGAGAGGGGCAATTCCTGCCTATCACGACTTATACGTCGATGTTTTAGATAAAGTAGGGGCATTGGCTCATATTACGAGTATTTTGGCACGCGAAGAAATTAGTATTACGAACTTGCAAATATTAGAAGCGCGTGAAGGGTTGCTTGGGGTATTACGTATTAGCTTCCAAAGAGAAGAAGATCGTATGAAAGCAAAGCTAGCGCTTGGAGAAGAAAAATACCAAACTTATGAAACAATTTAAATGAGAAGGTGAAAACATGAAGGAAAGAACAATAGAACCTGTTAATAACGGATTAAATGGTATTATTACAATTCCAGGAGATAAATCCATTTCACACCGCGCTGTCATGTTCGGCGCGATTGCAGAAGGAAAAACAACGATTAAAGGTTTCTTGCCCGGTGCAGACTGTTTAAGTACAATTTCTTGCTTTAAAGAAATGGGAGTAGAAATCGTGCAAAACGGTGATGAAGTCACTGTAGTTGGTAAAGGATTAGAAGGCTTACAAGAACCGAAAGCTGTATTAGATGTTGGTAATTCTGGTACAACAATACGTTTAATGTCAGGAATTTTGGCAAATACACCATTTTTCTCTTGCGTACAAGGTGATGCATCTATCGCAAAAAGACCGATGAAACGTGTTACAAATCCATTAAAACAAATGGGTGCAAACATTGATGGCCGCGAAGAAGGGACGTTTACACCGTTAACAATACGTGGTGGAGATTTAAAAGCAATTGAATACACTTCACCTGTAGCAAGTGCGCAAGTAAAGTCAGCTATTTTACTTGCAGGACTTCGAGCAGAAGGTGTAACAGCTGTTACAGAACCACATATTTCACGCGATCATACGGAAAGAATGCTTGAAGCCTTTGGAGTTAAAGTAATTCGTGAGGGAAAAACAGTGAAACTTGCAGGTGGACAAAAGTTAACAGCAACAGACGTTCAAGTGCCAGGTGACGTATCGTCAGCAGCATTCTTCTTAGTAGCGGGCGCAACCATTCCAAATAGTAAACTAGTATTACAAAATGTAGGGATGAATCCAACTCGTACAGGGATCATTGATGTTTTAGAGGAAATGGGTGCTACGTTCACTGTAGAGCCAATTAACGAAGGAGCATCAGAACCAGCTGCAAATATTACAATTGAAACATCTTCATTAAAAGGAATCGAAATTGGCGGAGATATTATCCCAAGATTAATCGATGAAATTCCTGTTATCGCCTTAGCAGCAACGCAAGCAGAAGGAATTACAGTAATTAAAGATGCGCACGAATTAAAAGTAAAAGAAACAAACCGTATCGATACAGTCGTTGCGGAGTTAACGAAACTAGGAGCTCGCATAGAAGCAACTGATGACGGCATGATTATTTACGGGAAATCAGCACTAAAAGGCAATACAGTAAATAGTTACGGTGATCACCGCATTGGAATGATGCTTGCAATTGCGGGCTGTCTAGCAGAAGGAAAAACAACAATTGAAGACGCAGAAGCAGTAGGCGTATCATATCCTACATTCTTCGAAGAACTTCGAAAGTTAGCAAAATAAAGTAATAAAAAGCAGATACCGGATGTATCTGCTTTTTATATTGGATTCGTGTCGTTAAGTCCATATAATTTCATTCACCGCACCAGAATATTGAGAATTATGGTACAATTCAAACAAGGAATGGAGGAGAAATAGATGAACGTTATACAATTAAAAGAAGATAGATTTAGAGAAGCATTACGCTTATCGGAATACGCTTTTCAATATAAAGTTGATGGGGAACGATTGCAGCAACAACTTACAAAGATGAAAGAAAGTCATGAAATATACGGTATTATGGAAGGTGAAGATGTAGCAGCAAAACTGCATCTTATTCCGTTTCATATATACATAGGCAAAGAGAAATTTAAAATGGGAGGCGTTGCAGGGGTAGCGACGTATCCAGAGTATAGAAGAAGCGGATATGTAAAAGAATTACTTCAACACTCACTTCAAACGATGAAAAATGACGGATATACAGTATCAATGCTACATCCATTTGCTGTTTCATTTTACCGTAAATACGGCTGGGAACTTTGTGCGAATCTCTTTGTATGTCATATGACAAAGAGTGATTTAGTTATGAAAAAACAAGTAAATGGTACTGTGAAACGTTTCAATAAAGAAAATCACCCAGAAGAGGTCGAAAAGATTTATGAAACATTTGCAGAACATTTTTCCGGTATGCTAGTTCGCGATGAAAAATGGTGGTTACAAGCTGTTTATGATGATTTAACATTAGCGATTTATTACGATAAAAATAAAACGGCAGCTGGCTACATGCTATATAAAATAGAAAACTATAAAATGACAGTAGAAGAATTTGTTCCACTGCATAATGAAGCGCGAAATGGTCTGTGGAACTTTATTTGTCAGCATGATTCTATGATTAAAGAACTTGAAATGACAGTAATTGAAAACGAACCGTTATTATATACACTGCAAGAGCCACGCGTGAAAGCAGAAATAAAGCCATATTTTATGGGCAGAATTGTAGATGTGGAGCAGTTCTTAAAACAATATGAGTTGAATTGGAACAATGCACAGCAAGAAGTGATTTTACATATTACAGATTCATTTGCACCGTGGAATAACGTTACAGTGAGGCTTGCAAATCATGAAATAACAATTATAGAAGAAGAAATAAAGGATAAAGGAATTAGTCTAGATATAAATGCATTATCTACAATAATGTTTGGATACAAACGTCCGTTACAACTTAATGAACTAGAATTAATTAGCGGAAGTGAAGAGGAAATACGAGCGTTTGAGAATATAGTTCCAGTACGTAAAGCATTTATTTATGATTTCTTTTAAGTTATAAATAGGAAATTGAGCTGTCCCAAATAAAATTTTGGGACGGCTTCAAATTACACTGTCAGTTTTTGTCGGTAAATCGATATATCTTGAAAATCGCTGATATAATTTTTTCACAAACAAGGGATTAAAAACCGAACCGATACTGGTCACGCACTTGACTTTTAATCCATGTAATTTATAATTAAAAACGGAATGAATTTTCATTCCTGAAAATAGAGGTGGAAAAAATGGCTAAAAACAAACAAGAGGATATTTTTGATGCTGCGATGAAACTTTTCGCAGAGCGTGGTTACGATGGTACGACAATTCCAATGATTGCTGAAAAGGCAAAAGTCGGTGCGGGTACTATTTATCGCTATTTTGAAAATAAAGAGGCACTTGTTAACTCATTATTTTCAAAAAGTATGTTAGAGCTTTCTGAAATGATAAAAACGGATTTTCCTGTTGAAGCAAATATTCGTGAACAGTTTAGTCATACGTACAACCGTTTATTTGAATTTGCGAGAAACAATGTGGATGCTTTTTTATTTACAAATTCTCACTGTGATAGTTATTTTCTTGATGAACAAAGTAAGAAAATATTTGAAGATTTTATAGGCTTCTTTATGAATATTATTGAAGATGGAATCGCAAAAGGTTTTCTTCGTCCATTGCCTCCAGTTGCTTTAATTATTATTGTATATCAACCGCTAGAAAAACTAACGAAGGTAATTGCAACAGGGCAATTAGAATACTCAAAAGAATTAGTAAAAGAATTGGAAGAAAGTTCTTGGAACGCTATTAGAATCATTTGATTCTATAGCTAATAAGTATAGGAATGAATATTCATTCCTGAATAGATTTAAAACATGAGAGTAGGAGAGGATATTTGTGTAACAACAGGAATGAACATTCATTCCGGAAAAGGTAGTTTAATAAAGTTTAAAAAATAATGTAATATAATGATAGGAATGAACGTTCATTCCGAAAAAAGTATTTTTAAAAGGATAGGAATGAATATTCATTCCCTTTTAATTTTCAAAATGGGAGATGATTAAAATGAGTAAGCTGAAAAATTGGAGAAGTTTATCTTTTCTATTATGGATAGTTATTACTATTGCAATGATCGTAACGATGCCTAATATGGATAAATTAGTGAAAGAAAAAGGGCACATTACGATTCCTAATACAGAACAAAGTAGTATTGCTGACAAGATGATAAAAGAGATGGATAAAGACGGGACTGAAAAGTATGAAATTATAGCTGTTTTTAATAGTGGAAGTAAAACAGCTTTAACAACTGAGCAAAAAGAGGAAATCGTAAAAACAATCCATGCTTTACAAAATGAAAAAGAGCAATTAGGAATTAAGGAAGTTGTTTCACATTTAGATAATAAAGATTTGGAAAAACAGTTGATATCTAAAGACAATACGACCATTTTAACGCAAATCTCAGTAGATAAAAAAAATGGTGAAATATCAAAAGTTGCAAATGGGCTTCATAAAAAAGTGCAAACGAAAGGGGTAAAAACGTACTTAACAGGAAGTGATTTAATAGCTGGTGATTTTCTTACTTCCTCTCAAGAGGGAGTGAAGAAGACAGAAGTTATTTCTATCATTTTCATTCTAGTTGTATTAATCATTGTATTTCGTTCGCCAATTGTTCCGATTGTTTCTCTTCTTACTGTTGGTGTATCATATTTAGTTTCAATGGGGATTATTGCCCATTTAGTAGATCAATTTAATTTTCCGTTTTCTAACTTTACACAAGTGTTTGTAGTCGTTGTCCTGTTTGGGGTTGGAACAGACTATAACATTTTATTATATACAAGATTTAAAGAAGAATTAAGTAAACAAGAGAATTCATTTTTGGCTACGAAAGAAACGTTTAAATCAGCAGGGAAAACCGTTTTATATAGTGGGATAGCAGTACTAATTGGTTTTGCATCTCTTGCTTTAGCGAGTTTTAAATTATATCAATCTACTTCAGCGGTAGCAATTGGTGTCGCAGTATTATTACTCGTATTAACTACGTTAAATCCATTTTTTATGGTGCTTTTAGGAAAAGGAATGTTTTATCCAGTTAAAACATTTAAAGGTCATGAGGATAGTCGTTTATGGGGATTTCTTGCGAAAAACTCAGTAGTAAGACCATTCGCAGCTTTAATCATCGTATTTGTGATATCGATTCCTTTCGTAATGAAATACTCTAACACATTAAATTACAATGATTTATTTGAAGTAGATAATAAATATGAGTCGAAAATGGGGATTAACGTAATAGAAGAGCATTTTCCACCTGGTTTCTCTTCACCAAGTACGTTAGTCATTCAATCAGATAACAAGTTAGATGAGGCGAGTTCGCTGCAAACTTTAGACGAACTAACTGATAAGATTTTGAAAGTGAAAGGTGTTTCAGAAGTATATTCACCGACGCGTCCAACCGGTGAAAGGATAAAAGAACTATATATAAATAAACAAGCGGGAGAACTGAATACAGGTTTAGGAGATGCGAATGGTGGTATAAATGAAATTAATGATGGATTAACTACTGCAAAAGATAAAATGGGTAGTAAAGATTCAAATAGTCTTGCAAACGTTCAAAAATTAATTGATGGAACAACGGAAGCGAAAAATGGTGTAACAGCATTAGGAACAGCTTTAAATCAACTTTCAAGTGGTATAAACAACGGAGCACAAGGTGCGCAGCGAATTGAGAGTGGATTAACCTCAGTAAATGAAAATATAAATGTTCTATCTAATGCAACGTCACAACTTCATGCTGGTTATTCGCAGTTAGAAAAAGGTTTAAGTTCCTACGATCAATACTTCGGAAGTATTTCTCAAGCGATTGATGGGGCGAAAAAAGGCTATGAACAAATTGACATATTAATGACCAATTTCATTCAAACGAAACCAGAATTAGCAAATGATCCGAACATACTGCAAACGATAGGGATCGCTAAAGAGGCTCAAAAGCAATTAGGTGGGCTTTCAAATGAATTAAACCAATTAGCAACGCAACATAAAGCGGCGATGGGTTCATTTAAAGAAGCAAATCAATCGTTATCGAAAGTGGATAACGGCTTAAAAGAAATGAGCGATGGAGTTACTAAGTTACAAAAAGGAGCAGCTGATCTTAAAAATGGATTAAATGAAGGTGCTTCAGGCTCAAAACAAATTGCGAACAAGTCATCTGAGTTACAAACCGGATTAACAAAAATAAATGATGGGCAAGGCCAGTTATTAACCGGGCTGAAAGACTTGCAAGAACAGATGGGGCAATTACAATCAGGATTATCTAAAAGTACAGAAGGGCTTGAAAAGGTAAGTAACGGACTAGGAGATGCTCAAAAATATTTAGGAGAACTAAATGAATCAAAAAGCTCTGCGAAATTTTATATACCAAAAGAAGTTTTAGAGGGGGAAGATTTCCAAAAAGCATTGAATACGTACATGTCACAAGATAGAAAGACTGCTAAAATGACAATCATTTTAGACGTAAATCCGTATTCAAAAGAAGCAATGCCAATCATTGAAGAAATTAATAAAACGATAGACGGTACGTTAAATGGTACAGAATTAAAATCGGTGAAAAAAGCAATCGGCGGCACAACAGCTAGAAATGTTGATTTAAAAGAAGTAACAGGCCAAGATTTCTTACGTACAGCTACAATTATGTTAATTGGAATTGCGATTGTATTACTCATTATTACACGGTCATTTTTAAATACAATCTTCATTATTGGATCTTTAATATTAGCTTATTTTGCATCACTTGGCATAAGTGAACAAATTAGTGCACACTTACTAAATGTAGAGTCATTAAGCTGGAATGTACCATTCTTTAGTTTTATTATGATTGTCGCTTTAGGTGTGGATTATAGCATTTTTGTAATGATGCGATACAATGAGCTAGAAGGGGACCCCGCAACGAAAATTGTAAATGCATCTCGTCACATAGGAGGAGTCGTATTATCAGCGGCACTTATTTTAGGTGGTACATTTGCTGCATTAATCCCTTCAGGTGTATTGACACTTATACAAGTAGCATCTGTTGTTGGTGTTGCACTGTTACTATTAGCTATCATTGTGATGCCAATATTGTTACCTGCATTAATAGGGTTAACGAGTAAAATGAAGCATTATACGAAGAAATTAAGTAAAAGAAAATAAAAGAATCCCCTTTTAAAAGGGGATTTTTCTTATTTAATAAACTTGTCCATCACGTCTATATATTTTGCAAATTCTTCATCTTTCATATCTCCATTCATTTGTAAAAGAAAATTGCCTTTTGCGTGTGTATGAGAGAATAACATAGGAGCAGAATTTCCTAATTCATCATAATATTTCTTAACTTTTTCTAGGTCTTCTTTCTTTTTATTCAAGGTAGAAAAGGGATGAATAGCAATCAACCGTTGCTATTCATCCATCTTCTACTATATAATAGCTATAGTCTACAATAATTGAGTCGTAATATGCGATTTTTTAAGACAATCGGTGAGAAAACGCTGAAATAAGCGGTATTAGTAGGAGGACACAAATGATTACAGTAAGTAACGTTAGTTTGCGTTTTGCGGATCGCAAATTATTTGAAGATGTTAACATAAAATTCACGCCAGGTAACTGCTACGGTTTAATCGGAGCAAACGGTGCGGGTAAATCAACATTTCTAAAGATTTTATCTGGTGAAATCGAACAATCAACAGGTGATATACATATTACGCCAGGTGAGCGTCTAGCAGTATTAAAACAGAATCACTTCGAATATGAAGAGTTCCCAGTATTAGAAACAGTAATTATGGGTCACACGCAACTTTACAAAGTAATGCAAGAGAAAAATGCCATTTACATGAAAGAAGACTTTAGTGATGAAGATGGTATGCGTGCTGCTGAACTTGAAGGTGAGTTCGCTGAGCTTAACGGTTGGGAAGCAGAATCAGAAGCTGCAATCCTTCTTAAAGGTTTAGGTATTGGTGAAGATGTTCATGATAAGAAATTGTCAGAATTAACTGGTGCAGAGAAAGTAAAAGTATTACTTGCTCAAGCATTATTTGGTAAACCTGACATTCTATTACTAGATGAGCCTACCAACCACTTGGACTTAAAAGCGATTCAATGGTTAGAAAACTTCTTAATGAACTTTGAAAATACAGTAATCGTTGTATCCCATGACCGTCACTTCTTAAATAAAGTTTGTACGCACATGGCTGATCTTGATTTCGGTAAAATTCAACTTTATGTTGGTAACTATGACTTCTGGTATGAGTCAAGCCAATTAGCTTTAAAATTAACACAAGATGCTAATAAGAAAAAAGAAGAGAAAGTAAAAGAGTTACAAAACTTCATTGCACGCTTTAGCTCAAACGCATCTAAAGCGAAACAAGCAACTTCTCGTAAAAAATTATTAGATAAAATTACATTAGATGATATTAGACCATCGTCACGTCGTTACCCATTTGTTGGCTTTACACCTGAGCGTGAAATAGGAAATGACTTATTAACTGTTGAAGGTCTTTCTAAAACAATTGATGGTGAAAAAGTGTTAGATAATGTGTACTTCACTTTAAATAAAGGTGATAAAGTTGCATTTATCGGTCGTAACGATATTGCGATGACAACATTATTTAAAATCCTTATGGGTGAAATGGAGCCAGATAGCGGTTCATTCAAATGGGGCGTTACAACATCTCAATCTTACTTCCCAAGAGATAAC
Source organism: Bacillus sp. FSL M8-0063 (assembly GCF_038005545.1). Taxonomy (NCBI): domain Bacteria; kingdom Bacillati; phylum Bacillota; class Bacilli; order Caryophanales; family Bacillaceae; genus Bacillus; species Bacillus sp. FSL M8-0063. The sequence goes on along the minus strand of NZ_JBBOTJ010000001.1, from coordinate 2,481,403 downwards.
TCTAAATACTTTGAGAACAGTGACTCCAACTTAGTTGATTGGTTACGCCAATTCTCTCCACAAGATGAGTCAGAAAGCTTCTTACGTGGTTTCTTAGGCCGTATGTTATTCTCAGGTGAAGAAGTTAAGAAGAACGTTTCTGTATTATCTGGAGGCGAAAAAGTTCGTTGTATGCTATCTAAAATGATGTTAAGTGGTGCGAACGTAATCACACTTGATGATCCAACGAACCACTTAGACCTTGAGTCTATCACTGCATTAAACAACGGTTTAATCGCATTCAAAGGTACAATGTTATTCACATCTCATGACCATCAGTTCGTACAAACAATTGCAAACCGCATTATCGAAGTAACGCCAAACGGTGTAATTGATAAAGAGGCTACTTACGATGAGTTCTTAGAAAATGAAGAACTTCAAAAACAAGTAGATGCAATGTACAAAGGTCAATAATAAATGATGAAAAACCTCGCTCTCTTTATGAGAGCGAGGTTTTTTTATAATCATTGTTTTTATGAATTGTGAATAATTATACAGAAATAACTTTAGCGGTGGAAAGTTATTTTGATGTTGCATATAGAGAAATGGCTACAGCATGAATAAACTATGAAATTCATGAAGGGATGTAATATACACCAAAAAAACTAATGCTATCTATTGTTAAATTCATTATATTACATTAATGTTCCAGAACTGGAGACATATTTATTTGCGAAGCAGTGAATAAAAGTTTATAGTATGTGGTGTCATAATTAGTGGATGGGACATGGGAGAAAACAGAAAATGTTACAAATTTATTTTATTAAATAGAAACCAAGGTCAAAATGTCTAGAAAGAAATAGTTGAATAAATACTAGCTTCAAATTATAATTACTAATATTCTTCATTTAGTTAAACAAACAAAATCTATTTGAAGATAAAAATTGAATAGAGACAGACTTATAAAAAAATAAGCCTTGGATGATCAAAAGAGGTGGAGAGATGAAACAATTACTATTAAAGAGTAAGCGAGTGTTAAGCAATCACTTTGGATTTTTCGTGTTTGCCATTATTTTATTCTGGTTAAAAACATACGCAGCATATGTGACAGAATTTAATTTAGGGATATCCAACACAATCCAAAAGTTTTTACTGTTTTTCAACCCGTTAAGCTCAGCAGTTTTATTTTTAGGGCTCGCATTATTCGCAAAGGGGAAACGTGCTTACATTTGGTTAATTGTTATTAATTTGTTAATGTCTATACTGTTATACGCAAACGTAGTATATTATCGCTTTTTCAGTGACTTTATTACGTTCCCGACATTAACACAAACGAATAACTTTGGAGATTTAGGTGGTAGTATTTTTGCATTGCTACACGTCTATGATCCACTATATTTCTTAGATACAATCATTTTAATTGCTTTAGTCGCAACAAAATTTGCAAGTCCAAAACCAATTCGTGTTGCGAAACATAAATTATCACTAGTATTTGTAGCAGGTATTTTATTATTCAGCATTAATTTAGGTCTTGCAGAATCCGATCGTCCTGAATTATTAACAAGAACATTTGACCGTAATTATATTGTGAAATATTTAGGGGCATACAACTATACGATTTATGATGGCATTCAAAGTGCGAAAGCATCAACAGAACGAGCGTTAGCTGATGGAGATAATATGACAGAGGTTAGAAATTATCTTGCATCAACATATGCAAGTCCAAATCCTGAGTACTTTGGTAAAGGAAAAGGAATGAACGTAATTTATATTCATTTAGAATCATTCCAAAACTTTTTAATTGATTATAAATTAAATGGGCAAGAAGTTACACCGTTCTTAAACTCATTTACAAAAGATGCGAATACGTTATACTTTGATAACTTCTTCCATCAAACAGGACAAGGTAAAACATCTGATGCGGAGTTCATGTTAGAAAACTCAATGTTTGGATTACCACAAGGATCTGTTTTTACAAATAAAGCTCATAACACGTATCAATCAGCACCAGCTATTTTAGGTCAACAAGGATACACATCAGCTGTATTCCACGGTAATTACAAAACGTTCTGGAACCGTGACGATATTTATAAATCATTTGGTTTCAATAAATTCTTTGATGCGTCATACTATGATATGAATGAAAAAGATGTAGTAAACTATGGATTAAAAGATAAACCGTTCTTTAATGAATCAATTCCGTTATTACAAACACTGAAACAACCGTTCTATACGAAGTTCATTACGTTATCGAACCATTTCCCTTATCCAATTGATAAAGAGGAAGCGACGATTGAACCAGCTAAAACAGGTGACTCTTCAGTAGATACGTATTTCCAAACAGCGCGTTATTTAGATGAATCTGTAAAAGGATTCATGGATTACTTGAAACAATCTGGTTTATACGATAACTCAATTATCGTTATGTACGGTGACCATTACGGTATTTCAGATAATCATGGCGCAGCAATGTCTCAAATAATGGGTAAAGAAATGAACTCATTTGAAAATGCACAACTGCAACGTGTACCATTAATCATTCGTGTTCCAGGAATGAAGGGTGGCGTACAACATCAATACGGCGGAGAAATTGATGTTCTTCCGACACTATTACACTTACTAGGTACAGATACGAAAAATTATGTCCAGTTCGGATCTGATTTACTATCACCAGAGCATAAACAAGTTGTTCCATTCCGTAACGGAAACTTCGTAAGTCCAACAGTTACTGCATTGAATGGAAAATACTATGATACAGCTACTGGTAACGCTGTAGAATTAACAGACGAAATAAAACAAAATGAACAAATGGTTCAAAAATCACTAAAATACTCTGACCAAGTCGTAAATGGTGACTTATTACGATTCTACACACCGGAAGGATTTACACCGGTCGATCGTTCAAAGTATAACTATAACCATCGTGATAAAAATAAAACGAAGGTAAAGACGACTGAAGACGGGGAAACGAAATAAATATTAAAGAGCGCTACTCCTATGAGTAGCGCTTTTGTTTGTACATATAACGTTGTCATTATATAGAATTATCTTTCGTTTTTTGTTTCATCTTTCCAAAGAATACTACACCGGCAATGATAATAATGATAAATGCCCATTTTATGAAAGGATTACTTTCGAAAAATCCAGCGAACCATTTCTCATCTACAATCATTTTCGCGGCAGTATAAGCTAAAACAGCTGCTCCAATTGTAATGATGACAGGGAATCGGTCCACCCATTTTAAAATTAATGTACTACCCCATACTACTACTGGAATGGACACTAATAGCCCGATGATGACTAAAGAAAAATTGCCATGCGCAGCTCCGGCAACAGCGAGAACATTATCAATTCCCATTAACGCATCAGCTATAATAATGGTTTTAATAGCAGACCAAAATCCTTCTTCTGCCTTAATGTCATGATCTTTGCCTTCAGCAATTAATTTGTAAGCGATCCATATAAGGAGTACACCACCAATTAGAAGTAGCCCTGGTATTTTTAACAACCAAACGACAACTAAAGTAGCGAGGGCTCTAATCGCGATTGCCCCGATAGTTCCCCATATAATAACTTTCTTTTGTTGATCTTTCGGTAATCGTCTTGCTGCTAATCCAATTACAATAGCATTATCACCGGCTAACACTAAATCAATTACAATGATGGCAAGTAAGGCTGACAAATATTCAGCTGAAAGAAAATCCATATACACATCACTCCTTAAGAGTAATATGTGCTAAAGTGTTGATAATATAAAAATAGGATTGAATTTGTATATTCAATCTATAATTTCTTACTGTATTTTGATATATGTTTTAATTTCGTACTAGTCGTTTTTAGAATAACATGTGATGTTACTAAATTAATGTGATTTATATTTTCTATTGATATAAAGGAAGAGGGGGAAATCGAATATACGAGAAGAAATTTCAAAAACGATAAAAAAAGACTCAATAACCTACTAGAGGAAATAGAGTCTTTTTCATTACATACGATTATCGTGCCAGAAGTTTAATGGGAAGTGTTCGTTCTCACTATAACTTTCTAATTCATATCCTTTTTCTTTCAGCCCTTTAATAATTCCTGGTACTGCTTTAACGGATTGTGGATGAATATCGTGCATTAGAATTACTTCTGTTGGCTTGTTAGCTCCATTTACAACGTTTTGTACAATTTTAGCTGATGCAGCATCAACAGGCATTTTGCTGTATGTCCAGTCTAAAGAATCAATTGTCCAATCCCAAACTTTCAACCCATTTTCAACAACTTTGTTACGAAGAGCTTCATTTAATCCTGGCATTGAGCCGTAAGATGGACGAGTTAATACTGGTGATTTACCTAGAACACCAGCGATTAAGCCTTGATCTTCCTTCATTTCATCTACATAACGACCTTCTGTGTAAAGTTTCTTGTAGTTATGAGTCATACTATGCATCCCAACATAGTGGCCTTCAGCATCTTCACGTTTTACAAGGTCAGGGAAAGCTTTTACGTTTGAACCAATTAGGAAAAATGTTGCTTTTGCATTTTCTTTCTTTAACATATCTAAAAGCTCAGCTGTGTATTTTCCAGGACCATCATCAAATGTTAAGTAAGCTACTTTTCTAACTTGCCCATTATATTGTTTTGGAGCTTCTTTCGGTGCAAGAGATGATTGAATTTCACTTACAAGTTGAACAGATTTTGCTTCATCCTCTGTGCTTGCTAGAGCAATATGTGCTGATCCTAAAGCCGCTTCGTATGTAAATAATACCCCCGCGCAAATCAACATAGCCCTTTTTACTAAAGTTGTCATTCGAATTCCATTGTGCATAATTTTCCTTCTCTCTATAAAAGTTCTACTCTACTATATTAGCAATTATAGGGAGGTAATTGCAAAAAAACTTTTTTACAAGTGCAAAAAAGTTTGTTCGAAAATATGCAAGATTTTAAAGGGATGTCATTTTGAAAGAAACGTCACAAATAATTGGATAATTTTAATTATGAGTTGGAAACAATACAAGGGATATTAATTTTAGGAGGTGCTTTAATTGAATTATAAAAAAATGCTTTCAATATTTATGACAAGCATATTTACAGTAGGATTATTAATTGGCTGTAATCCAGCTCCAAAAGACGAAAAGGAGCCAGATCCAACGGAGGAACCTTCTGAACAAAGACAGGAGGAAAAAAATGAAAAACAAGATCCTGCTAAAGAAAAAAATAATGAGTTAAACAAAAAGGATGAACAAGAACCAGATCCAACAGAAGAGCCATCTGAGGAACAAAAGAAGAAAAAAGAAAATGAGTAGGTCTAGATTAATGAAATATGTAACGTGATTTTGTAACAAAGAATACTTTCTAAAACATACAACCACTTTTCTTACTTTATAAAAAAAGTGGTTGTATAAAATTGCATATGCATTTAAATATTTCATGGATTTAAATTTTGTCTTAAGGCTACTTTTTAATTCATGTAGTTTGTGATGTTTATTTCCCCTAAAATGAAGCTTGAAATCAATATTCATTTATCTTTACAAACTCTTCAATCATCAAATTAAATTCACCCGATAGTTTTATCAACAAACTTTATGTTGCTACTGCTTTCTGTATTACATCCTTCGTACAGTATAATTACAATTTTTATTATACTCTCTCCTTAATTTAAATCTACTATCCCCCTGATGTGTATTAGTAAGTATTATAGTGATAAAGTTGTAACAAAATCTTTCAATTGCTTCATTTATTTTATGAAGATGTGCTCTTTCTTTTAACGATTAAAGGGTTAAGTATATTAGGAAGTTTTAATATATTAAAAACTCTATTTTCTTGGAAGCAGCAAATAAAAAATTTAAGAAATTAGACTAAAGTGTTAAAAGGAAGGGGGCTAATCATACTTTCGTATTACTTCATTTTCATTCCAATTATTGATTCGAATATTTTTGTTTTCTATTAAAATATTGGTATAAGAACAATTAAATTTAAAAAGGGAGTGGGAATATGGTTAATTATATTTGCACTACATGTGGAGTACAGTATCCCGAAAATGAAGAAGCACCTTCCCGTTGTAATATTTGCAATGAGGAAAGGCAATATGTGAATCCAATTGGGCAGTCATGGACAACATTAGAAACTATGCAAAATAGCAATTTATACAAAAATGAAATAATAAAAGAAGAAAGTGGTTTGTATAGCATTACTACAAAACCTAAATTTGCAATTGGACAAACAGCATTTTTAATACAAAGTAAAACTCTACATGTTATGTGGGATTGCATTAGCTATTTAGATCATAAAACGATCAAGAGTATATATGATTTAGGTGGTATTCAAGCAATAGCACTTTCTCATCCACATTATTACTCTACACAAGTAAAATGGGCGGAAACATTCAATGTACCTATCTATATTCATGAAGATGATAAAGAGTGGGTAGTTCGCCCGAGTAAACAAATTAAATTTTGGTCTGGGGAACATTTGATATTATCGGAAGAACTTACATTGCATCGTTTAGGAGGCCATTTTAAGGGCGGGACTGTTATGCATTGGAAAGAAGGTAACGAAGGGAAAGGAATTTTGTTATCAGGTGATATTATACAAGTAGTTTCCGATCAAAAATGGGTAAGTTTTATGTATAGTTATCCAAATCTCATCCCATTACCAGCGAATAAAGTTAGAGATATGGCAGAGAAAGTAAAAGATATCCAGTTTAGTCGACTATATAATGCATTTCAAGGTGTGGTGGAAGATGCGAATAAGGCTGTACAAAGATCTGCTGATCGGTATATAAAGGCCCTGCAAGGAGAACTTTTTCATACGTAATAAAATATAAGGAAGAACTATTTATTTCATCTCAATATTTATATAACTACTTTTATATGAATTTAATACTAAAGTCCTACTATTTATAAACTAATAGGTCTTTCAACTTAGGTAGTTCTCACACTAATGAGGGATATGAAAGGAAATATATGTAACTTATAATAATTACTATAAAGCTTTGGAAAATGAAAAGGAGGAGATTTGCATGAAGAATTGGGTTCAATTTAGAATTGCAAGACCAACAGATAAATTTGAAGAAGTTATAGGTTTTTATGAGACAGGGTTAGGGTTAAAGCGTATAGGAGAATTTCACAATCATGAAGGATATGATGGGGTTATGTTTGGAGTACCGGATGCCGAGTATCATTTAGAGTTTACAACGCACGTTAATGGAAGTCCATGTCCGGCACCGACAAAAGATAATTTATTAGTATTTTATATGCCAAATAAAGATGAAATTGAAAAAATAGTGAATCGATTAAGTAATATGGGCTATCATGAGGTGGAACCAGAAAATCCGTATTGGATAGAGAAAGGGACCACAATAGAGGATCCAGATGGTTGGAGAATTGTGCTTATGAACGCATTTGAATAAAGAAGCTCTTTTCGTATGTAATGGAGTGTAACAAAATGATTTAGTCATAAATCCCTACAGCATTTGTAGGGATTTTTATATAAAAAGATTTAGCCAAGAGAGTTATGAAAATGTAGAAAGTATTTTAGCTAAAAATAAATATGATTTATGTAGGAGGAATAGAAGTATGACATTAAAGCATTTTAATGAGTTCGCTAAAAATGTTGGGAATACACCTCTCATTAAATTAGAATGCGAAAAAACGAAGGATCTTTCTGTTTATGCTAAATGTGAATGGCACAACCCTACAGGATCGATTAAGGATAGAGCCGCACTTGGAATGATTAATAAATATTTACAAGAAGCGGACAAAAAACAACCTATTTTAGAGTATAGCGGTGGAAGCTTAGCGAGATCAATTGGCTATATTTGTTATTGTTTAGGAGTTCAATGCACGTTAGTTTTAAGTTCTGGAACTGGTAAATCACTACTAAATGAACTTAAACATTATGGAGCTAATGTGATTTTAGTTGATAAATGTATGGGTTTTTATGCAGTAATTGAAAAGACAATTGAGATTAGCAAACAAAAACCAGAGTTATACTTTTTATTCCAACATTATAATAATGCAAATCTATTAAGTCATATAGAAGGAACAGGACGAGAAATTATTACACAAATGAATGGAAAGCCAATACACGCATGGGTAGCATCTGCTGGTACTGGTGGAACTCTAATGGGGGTCTATAAAGTAGTAAAGAATTATACAAAAAAAGCTGAGCTACATTTAGTAATGCCTGCTGAATTGCCTTATGGTTCCGAACAACCACCAAATGATTTAAAGAAATATGCAGGATCAGGTGGATTCGGCCTAGGAAGGAAACAACATTTCATAGAACAGGAAGACAATTTGATAGAAAAACAATGGACATATTCATATGAAGAAACCTTGTATGAAATGGCACGTTTTTATAATGAAACTGGTATGAAAATAGGAACGTCTGCGGCAGCGAATTTATTAGCTGCTAAACAAATTGGAAAAGAAAAAGGTGCGAATTTTAATGTAGTTACAGTTTTTCCGGACGCCGGGTCTATAGAAGAGTGGTCAGATGTAAAGAGCTTACAACAAATATAGAGAAAATCAGACCAATAAAAGTTCTATCATATTCTATTTCTTACAATATGAGAAATTGAAGAAATGAAAACCTGTATATGTAAAATGTACAGGTTTTTCGTGGTTGTTTTAGTTATATATAGCAACTATAAAATTTCACATACCGTATTTAAAAAATACATATGGGAAAACCAAAAAGTAATGTAGAATATATCGTACATATATATATGAAGTCAACATAAAAGATAAAGAGGTGGGCATATGTTACTTGAAGAAGTAATGCAACAACTAGAGGAATATGGAACAGAACAAAATCGTAAAACGTATAAAAACCACGGAGCGAAAGAACCACTATTCGGAGTTAGTTTTGCTAATTTAAAATTGTTAAAAAAGAAGATAAAAAAAGATCATGATTTAGCAATTTCATTATGGAAAACAAAAAATATGGATGCAATGACTTTAGCAACAATGATTTTAGATCCAAAGAAAGTTACGACAGAACAGCTTAATAAATGGGTACAGGAAGTTGATTATTATTGTTTAATGGACGTTTTGATGACGGCTATTTGTACGTCGCCAATCGCGATAGAAAGAATGGAAGAATGGACAAAGTCTGATGATGAATGGATTGGAAGAGCTGGCTGGTCTTTATTAGCAAATATAGCGATTAAAAATAAAACGTTACATGATGATTTCTTCTCTCCGTATTTAGAAGAGGTTAAAACAAATATACATAATGAAAAAAATAGAAAAAAAGAAGCGATGAATAGTGCTTTAATCGCGATAGGAATTCGTAATGAAGACTTAGAGGGAAAGGCGATTGTAATTGCACGTGAAATTGGAAAAGTACAAGTTGATCACGGGGCAACATCATGCAAAACACCAGACGCAGAGCCGTATATAAAAAAAGCGAGAGAAAGAGCTGAAAAAAAGAAAGTGAAATAAGAAATGGGGAACGGTTATGAAACCAATGGAAGCGGCACAAAGCATAATTACATCACAATTTCCGAATTGTGATGTAGCTTTACTGGGAGGAAGCGTTGTACGAGGAGAAGCGACAAAAACATCTGATCTGGACATTGTTATAGTTGATCAAAATTTAACGTCTTGTTATAGAGAATCTTTCTATAGTAATGGATGGCCTGTTGAAGTCTTTGTACATAATTTTGAAACGTGTAAAACCTTTTTTAAAATGGATTGTGACCGAGGGAGACCTTCGTTACCACAATTAGTTTCAGAGGGTATTGTATTGAAAGGGGAAAATGAAATTGTTGAGAAATTAAAAAGTGAAGCAAATGATTTACTAAATAAAGGGCCAGCTAAATGGACGGAAGAAATGATGAAGCAGAAACGGTATTTTATTACGGATACTTTGGACGATTTTATTGGTGCATCAAAAAGAGAAGAAGAATTGTTTATCGCGAATTTATTAGCTGATTTATTACATGAATATGTATTAAGAGTAAATGGTAAATGGCTTGGAAATTCAAAATGGTTTATAAAGGTACTTAGAAAATATGATGAACAATATGCAGACCAATTTGTAGCGGCGTTCGATCATTTTTATACAACGGGAGAGAAAAGAAAATTAATTACTTTTGTAGAAAAAACGCTAGAACAGTACGGAGGAAGAATGTTTGAAGGGTTTTCTATAGGAAAATAAAAAGGGGATAACGCAATGAATGTACCATACGTTCAATTAAGAGAACTGACACTAGATGATGTAGAAGAGCGATATCAATGGTCATTAGATAAAGAAGTGACAAATCATTTAGTTGTACCAGATCAATATCCACCGTTCACTCGTGATGATACGAAAAAGTGGATTGAAGCATGTATAAATCGAAAAAATGGTTATGAACAAAGAGCTATAGTAACAGAGAACGGCATACATATTGGATGGGTAGACCTTAAAAACTTTGATAAAACAAATAAAAATGCAGAACTGGGAATCGCGATTGGTGATAAAGAGTATTGGGGTAAAGGATATGGATTAGCAGGTTTATATAGTATGTTACATCTAGCATTCATTGAATTTGAATTAGAGAAAGTTTGGCTACGTGTAGATGAAGATAATTTTCAAGCTAGAAAGAGTTATGAAAAGGCTGGTTTTATTTGTGAAGGATTAATGAGAAATGATCGATTACGTCAAGGGAAGTTCATTCATCGTTATCGTTATAGTATGTTAAGAGAAGAATACGAATCTTTAAATGGTAGCTTATAAAAATGTTATGTTAACTAAAAGGGGCTGGAGAAATATGATTCGATTACTTACGAAAGAAGATGCGAAAAAATATTGGGATTTACGTTTACAAGCATTACAAATAAATCCAGAGGCATTTGTAACAACTTATGAAGAGGCGATTCGTCAGGAAAATCCTATTAAACGAGTGGAAAGTAATTTAACAGCTACTACTAGCTGTACATTTGGTGCTTTTAATGAGGATTATCAATTAGTTGGAGTTGTCACTTTACTAACAGAAGAGAAAGAGGCGTATAAACATAAAGGTCATATCGTTGCGATGTATGTAGATGCTGACAATCGAAGAAGTGGTTTTGCACGTGAGTTAATACGTAAGGCAATTGAAAGAGCAAGAGAACTGAACTTGGAACAATTAACATTAGGTGTTGTGTCCACAAACGAACCAGCAAAAAAATTGTATGAATTAATGGGCTTTAAAACGTATGGGATTGAAAAGAGAGCTATAAAAATGAATGGTGTGTATAGTGATGATGAACATATGGTGTTGTTCTTTTAATGGGGGGAGTTTAGTATGAAAGATCTCCATTTAGAAAAAAATATGAACCCGCAAGTAGCGATTTTGTATGCGACGGTTACTGATACATTTAAACGATTGCAAAAGTTAGTAGAAGGTACTGATGTGAAAGAACTGTCCTTCAAAGGGTCAGAAAATAATGAAAATAGTATTGGGCAACTACTTCAGCATTTAGCAATAGTCGATTTACACTGGGTGTACCGTTTAAAAGGAGAGGAAGTTCCACCGACACTTGAAAATAAATATGGACCAATGTTGAATGAAATGGGAGGATTGCCTAGTTTAAGAAAGTATAAATTACAAGAATTAATGCAAGACTATGAAGCGGTGCAACATATGTTTTATGAGGAGTGTATGGAACTAACAGAAAATGATTTAACAAGGGAAGTTTTTTATGAGAAGGGAGAAACTGCGACTATAAGGTGGGGAATATGGCATATAGCCGATCATAATCGGTACCATCAAGCTCATATTAGTCAGTTAAGAAAACTATATAGAGCTAGAATAGATGCGAGATGAAGATTTCGAATTTTAATTATATTTAATTTGTTGTATAGTATAAGAAGAAACTAAACAAGGGGTTTTATAATGAAAGCTATTGCAGTAGGGATATTGGCATCATTTTTCTTTGCCTTTACCTTTGTTTTAAACCGGGCGATGGACTTAGAAGGTGGAAGCTGGATTTGGAGTGCTTCATTACGGTACTACTTTATGGTTCCAATGCTTTTACTTATTGTCATGTATAGAGGGAACTTAAAGCAACTCTTTCAATATATGAAAAATAATCCGAAAGAATGGTTAGTGTGGAGTATCGTTGGGTTTGGTCTCTTCTATGCACCACTTAGTTTTGCCGGAGCTTTTGGACCTGGTTGGCTTGTTGCATCAACATGGCAAATTACGATTGTCGCAGGAATTTTGTTAACACCATTTTTTGCAGCAGATCCATTACATAAAAAACTTCCAATGAAGGAATTAGTTATGTCTGGGGTTATTTTATGCGGTGTTGTACTCATGCAAGTAGAACATGCTTCTTCATTAGGAATTCGAGAAACTGTTTTATGTGTAGTTTCTGTACTTATTGCAGCGTTTGCGTATCCTCTTGGAAATCGAAAAATGATGCAAGTTTGTAAAGGCGAATTAGATGTATTCCAGCGAGTTCTTGGTATGACATTAGCAAGTTTACCATTTTGGTTTTTACTATCAGGTTATGAAGTATCAACAGGCGGATTACCGTCAAGTGGCCAAGTTTTCCAATGTTTTATTGTAGCAGTTAGTTCTGGTTTAATCGCGACAGTACTATTCTTCTTTGCGACAGATCTTGTAAAAGATGATCCACAAAAACTAGCAACAGTCGAAGCAACACAGTCCGGTGAAGTTTTATTTGCGCTAGTAGGAGAGCTCATCTTGCTATCTGCGCCAATTCCGTCATCTTTATCTTGGATCGGAATGAGTCTTGTTATTGTCGGAATGATACTACATAGTTATGTAGCGGTCGTTGTGAAAAAAGAAGAAAAAATAACGGCGTAATGAGACTAGCTCTTTATAGAAAGAGCTAGTCTTTTTTCATGGAAAGGGATGTAGAAATGAATTTGCAACGCGTGGAACAAATTGAGAAAAATCCAATTTTAAATGTGTTACAGTATGCAGTCGGGCCAAGTGAAACTAGCTTAAAGAAAGCAGTTTTATATTATGAAAGTAGTAAAGGGACTTTGTACAGATATGAAGAAAAGGCTTGTATAGGTATTGAAATAATCGGAGCAAATAAAGCGAGAATATGTCACATAGCAGTCGCTCCACAATATCGTAATAAAGGAATTGCGTTGCAAATGATAAAAGAAGTAGTAAAAATGCTTCAATTAACTTATATAGAAGCAGAGACAGACAATGAGGCAGTAGAATTTTATGAAAAAATTGGTTTTCAGGTTAAAAGTTTAGGAGAAAGATATCCGGGGATTGAAAGATTTCATTTGTATTTTAAAAATAAAACATATTAAAATCATCTTAGAATATAATATCCGGAATAGGATTTGAAGAAATAGTTCGTTTTATATGTATCCTGCTATTTGTGGACAGTAAAACTCCCACCTCAAAATTCGGCTGGAGTAAGGAAGCTAGGTGGAAGCCCTGAAGCCAGTAAACGCCAATTGGTACGGGGATAATAATCAGTGCGTGGATGAACAAAAGCTCCACTGATTAAAGTTTCACTTTATTTTTTCTAATTTTAATAGCAACTAGTTATTAGTTTTTGACAAAAATGTAAAAAAGGTTAGTTGGTGCTAAGGAAGTAAAATATGAGTAAATCAATAAATAATGGCGCAATTGAGAAGAAGCGTGCAGTCTCATTAGATTTAGCAAGAGGTACTATGTTACTATTAATCGTACTTGCCCATGCACCGCTTTACTTGTATGCTGCAGATCCTGGAATTATGCATAGGGTGGAAAGCGGAAGTTTCTTTGATCAAATTGTAAACTTTTTTGGTATATTCATAATTGATAACCGTGCTAGAGCGATGTTTGCCGTATTATTAGGCTACGGTTTGGTTCTAGCACTTGAAGGGCAAATATCAAAAGGGAAAAATGAAAATCATGCTGTGAAAATTGTAAGAAGACGCTCTTTGTATTTAATACTGTTTGGGGTTGTGTTAGCAGTCTTAATTGGAGGGCAAGATATTCTTATGGCCTATGGCGTAGCGGGGCTTCTTGTTAGCCCGCTATTAAAGTGTAAAATGAAAACATTAATTCGAACATTTACGATTATCACTATATTGTATATCATTTTTATTCCAATAATATGGGGATTTAATATGCAAGCAATAGGTGATTACGGTTTTTCACCAGATGTTTCAGCAAAAGACACGTATCTAAGTACTATAATGTTACGATTACTTTTCTTTCCTGTTATACCTGTTCTCATCCATTTTATGTTCCCAATTCTTCCTTCGGTAATTCTTGGTTTGTGGATTGCTAGATATCAGTTATTAATAAAACCAGAGCAACATTTGAAAAAATTATATTATATAACAATTATAGGATTAGCAATTTCCTTAATAGGTGCTTTGCCTCTATCTTTTATAGGGACTATATGGTATCCAAGTGTATTTACAGCTGGAATGATAAATGGAATCCATATTTTAACTGGAATTGTTGGAGGATTAGCATATGCAACGGGTTTCGGTATAATAGGGAGTAGATTAAAAAATCTAGGGTACTTTAGCTGTTCATTAATTGCTCTAGGAAAGCGTTCATTAACATTTTTTGTTTTGAATGAGGCACTGCTTGTTATACTTTTATCACCTGTAGCATTTGATTTAGGAGGGCATGTAAGTAACGCTTTTGCTGCATTGATAGCTATAAGTATTTGGATATTGTCTGTCCTATTAGCTACAATAATGGAAAAAAACAATCTGAATGGACCATTAGAGATTTTATTGAGACGTTTAATATATAAAAATAAAATAATTGAAAGACGACCTGGGTATTAGGTCGTCTTTCAATTTATTTTAGTCTATAAACAAAATTATAATCTAATGTTAGTTTGTTTTTATTTATGGAATAAAAAGCATAAAATATGCAAATGTGCATATAGGCTTTAGTTTGAAAAAATTAACAGATACATTATATAATAAAGGTATCTGGAAAAATATAGATAAAAGAAATTAGGTGTATAACACATGAGAATGGATAAGAGTAAATTTATAAAAATTGCTACTTCAATTGGGGTGTCATCATTTTTATTAACTGGGTGTGGTGATTATGAAGAAGAAACTGCACAGAAAGAAAGTACCGCTGTTAAAACAGATGGTGCAAAGCAAGGCAATGAACAAGAAGCTTTACATTGTGATGATAAAACTCCTACCAATGAAAATGTAGAAAATGATGAGTTATGCAAGGAAATTAATCCATCGTTTTCATCGTATAATGAAAACTCACATTTACCGATACTGCCATTCGTAGCAGGATATTTATTAGCAAGCAGAACTTCAAATATGAATTATACAGCAAAACCCAATGTAATGAAGAAACCGTATGCAAATAATATTATTCCATATCGTGAAAAAGACCAAAGTAGAACTGGTGGCAGCGGTGGTGGAGGATACTACGGTGGAACTAACAGTAACAACAATAATTCTTCCAATAAAGTAGATTTAAACAAACAACAGCCGAGTACATCAAATAAAGTGACGCCAGATACAAATACGCCGAAATCATCTACTACTCAAACGCCGAAAGTGAATTCTGGTTCAAGTGGAATTGGAAACGCAAAAGCGCCAGCCGGATCATAATACGAAAGGATAATAGGATCATGTATACAGAACAAGAGCAGAAAGAGTATATGAAAGTATGGTTTTCACTTGCGGAAGAGGTTGGTCGAAATGGATTTACGTGGCCGAGTCTTTTAGAGAAGGAAGAATGGAATCAATATATGGCAACAAGTATGTATCGTATGCCAGTAAAAACTTATACTGCTATTTCAAAAGCGACAGAGGAAATTATGTACGTGTTATATAGAACGTATCAATATATTGTAAATACGACAGAAGATTTTCAAAAACTAGGATTTCCAGCTGAAACGTGGGAAATTGCGAGAATGAAACATACTGGATTGTTTTCATATTTTACAAGGTTTGATTTTATCGTAAATGGTGAAGATATTAAATTAATAGAAGTAAATTGTGATACACCAACAGGTTATTTAGAGCCGTCTGTCGCGAATGAAGTGTTGTGCCGTTATCACGATGTGAACCATCCGAATCATATAGAAGAGCATATTGTACAGGCGTGGGAACAAATTAAACATGACTATAATATAAGTCCTATAGAGACGATATATTTTACTAGTTATGATTGGCACGATGAAGATCATCAAACAGTTCAATTTTTAAGAAGCTATTGCTTAGATCAATCAACGGACTATTTAGGTATACAAGATATCGTCGTTGCAGATGATGGTATATATACGCCGAATGGTGAACGAATTCATTATTTATATAGATTATATCCAATTGAATATTTAGTTTCAGATACTGATAAAAATGGGAAAAGAATTGGACTTCAATTTTTAGATCATATAGCGCAAGGAAGAGTGAAAATCATTAATCCACCTGCTGCTTTCCTTATGCAAAATAAAAGTGTACTCGCATTAATTTGGCAACTGTTCGAAGAGGGAGTTTTCTTTGAGAAAGAAGAGCGAGAAAACATTCAGAACTACTTCTTACCAACATATTTTACAAATAAACCGTTCATAGAAAGAAATGAATCATATGTTTCTAAACCTTTATACGGCCGTGAAGGCGGAGGGGTATCTATATACGAAAATGACGAACTATTAGCTGAAGATAAAACGGAGTATTACTTTGAACAACGAAAAATATATCAGCAATACATAGAAATGCCTGACTATACAATTGACACATGGGATGGTCCGTATACTGGTAAACTATTAATTGGCTCACACTGTATTAGTGGGAGAGCCGCTGGGTTATTTTTACGTGTAGGCGAGAAAATTACGGGAAACTTATCGATGTTTACTGGGGTTACAATTGAAGGATAAGAAATATATGAAAAAAAGCATTAATGGTAGAGCACTTTGAAATTAAAAGTGCTCTTTTTATTTTGAAAAAAATATTATTAAAGATCGTTGATATATATAAATTAAAGTGGGACAAATTATATAAATATTAGTATAATTCGATAGTGGTATATTTAATGCGAGATGCTATGATATTTAATTTTTTTGAAATGGGGAAAAGCATATGAAGAGTGATCATATTTCAAAAACTACTTCACTTAGTACACAAGTATTAAATCAAGGGGAGGTACTTGCTGCATTAGAACGTTCACTAGCTATGATTGAGTTTGATCCCTATGGAAAAGTAATATGGGCAAATCATAATTTTGCATATGCAATGGGCTATGAAGTGGATGAACTATTAAACAGTCATCATCGTCAGTTTTGTACTTCACAGTTTGCTCAAAGTCCAGAATATGATATCTTTTGGAGAAATTTTCGGAATGGAGTCTCATTTCAAAGGAAAATACAGAGAATTACTAAACAAGGGAAAATTATATGGCTAGAAGCGACATATACCCCTGTTGTAGATAAGAATGGAAAAATTCAAGCGGTTATTAAAGTCGCTACAGATATTACTGCGCGTGAGAATGGGACGGCTAAGGTAACATTTGAATTGCAAGAGATGGCGGAAAATCTAAAGGAACGTGTGCAAGAAGGGATTAAGCGTAGTCATATGGTTTCCGCGGCTATTAAACAAATAGTCGAACAAACTAATGACAATATGAAGTTATTACAAGAGCTTAACGTACAAACTAATATGATACGCGACATGGTGAAAACGATTAATGAAATTGCCACACAAACTAATTTATTGGCCTTAAATGCTGGAATTCAGGCCGCCCATGCAGGTACCTATGGTAGTGGTTTTAATGTTGTTGCAAATGAAGTTCGTAATTTAGCAAATAAAGTTAAAGCCGTAACGAAAGATGTACACTTTAATGTAGAGAATATAACCAAACAGGTACAAAAGATTAGTGCAGGGACCCTTCAATCAGAAAAGAGAGTTACTGAAAGTTACTCATGTATAGAACAAGCAGTTCATGAATTCAATGGTATTGGTGAAGCGGCCCAGAGACTTGATACACAGGCAAAAACTATAGTAGAGCAACTACAAGGGCAAAAATAAGTTCAAATGTTCCTGAAGTTCGAGATTTAAATACATAAATTGAAAACTTTTTATAAGAAACACATTTTAAAATTAAATATGCCATTTTTCGGTTGGAATGGGGCGTCGTTCTCTTATAAAAAAAGAATCACTAACATAATATGTGATTCTTTTTTTCGGTGTTATATTTGTAATTGATTTGAAAAATATTTTTGTTTATTGATAAAAACTACATGTTTGTAAGAAATGTTAAACGTCCTTGCTATATATATTAAAAAACAATTTGTTTTTATAGTTCGCTATTTTATAAATATGAAAAATGATTAAGTTAAAAATTAAGAAAAATATGATAATATATGTATGTATTAGTTTTAAAAAATGGGGGAACAATCGTGAAAATGAATGACATAGTGGCAAGTACACAATTGCCAAATACAATCAAAACAATTACAAATGATTTAAGAGAATTAGGGTTAGAAAAAGGAATGACGGTTATTGTGCATTCTTCGCTAAGTTCTATTGGCTGGGTATCTGGCGGAGCAGTTGCGGTAGTAGAGGCGTTAATGAAAGTTATTACGGAAGAGGGAACAATTATTATGCCAACACAATCTTCGGATTTATCTGATCCGAAACATTGGTCAAGACCACCTGTACCTGAAGAATGGTGGCAAATCATTCGAGATAACGTCCCGGCGTTTGAACCACATATAACACCAACAAGGGCAATGGGAAAAGTAGTTGAATGTTTTCGTACATATCCGGATGTAGTACGCAGCAACCATCCATTAGGAAGTTTTGCTGCATGGGGAAAACATGCAGAAGAAATAACGATGAATCAGTCGCTATCAATGAGTTTAGGAGAGGAATCTCCATTAAGAAAAATATATGATTTAGACGGATACATATTATTAATTGGTGTTGGATATGATTCCAATACGTCTGTACATTTATCTGAAGTACGTACTGGTGCATGTGAGTTAATAAAAGTAGGCGCACCTATTTTAGAAAATGGTGAAAGAGTATGGAAAGAGTTTGTTGATATGGATTACGATTCTGATAAGTTTGTAGAAATCGGTGTAGAGTTTGAGCGAAAAGGAACAGTAACAAATGGAAAAATAGGAAATGCAACGTGCCGTCTTATGAAGCAACGAGATATCGTTGACTTTGGAACAGAATGGTTTCGTAAGAAAAATCAGTAAGGGATGGTTACAATGAAGGGGAAAAAGGTATTAATTACGAGTGGTGGTTGTTTAGAGAAATGGGACCAAGTACGTGGGCATACGAATATGGCAAAAGGTACAATTGGAAGAATAATCGCGGAAGAGCTTATAAGTAAAGGAGCACATGTTATATATTTACACGGTTATTTCGCTGAGAAACCGAACGATGTAAATAATCAATTAGAATTACACCCGTTTGAAGGAATTGTTGATTTGCAAGATAAAATGAAAAGTATCATTACGCATGAAAAGGTCGATGCGGTCATTATGGCAGCGGCTGGATCAGATTGGGTTGTAGACAAAATTTGTGATCAAGATGGTAATGTTCTTGATATGAATGGGAAAATCTCAAGTGATATAGCGCCAATTATTCATTTTCAAAAGGCTCCAAAAGTATTAAAGCAAATAAAAGAGTGGGATCCAGAAACCGTACTCGTTGGCTTTAAACTTGAAAGTGATGTAAATGAAGAAGAATTGTTTGAAAGAACGAAAAATAGAATGAAAGAATCTAAGGCAAATGTAATGATTGCAAATTCACCGCATTCTTTATATTCATGCGGAGCGGTGCACTACGTAATTGGACAGGACGGTAAAGGAAAGTTATGTAATGGGAAAGATGAAACGGCGAAAGAAATTGTCAAAAGGTTAGAAGTACTATGTAATCACATTATTGCTTTATAATTTTAAGTATTTGGATAAGAGTGAATCCGCATAGTATATATAGGTAAGCGAAACTTTAATTTATGGGAATTTTACTTTTACACAAATGTTAACCATTCAAGATGGATACATAAAATAATTGGTGAGGAGTGGATTCTATGGAACATTTATTAAAGCAAGCGATTAAACTAAGAAATGAAAAGAAATATGCGCAATCTAGAGAGATACTTATGGGGTTAACCAATTTTACGCGAGACGCAGAAGTGCTTTTTCAATGTGCCTGGATACATGATGTAATGGGGCTTGAAACAGAGGCTGTGCCGTATTATGAACAGGCAATTGCAAATGGTCTTGATGGGGAGTCGCTTTGCGGTGCATTTATCGGTCTTGGCAGTACATATCGTTGTATAGGTGAGTATGACAAAGCAATTACTGTTTTAGAAACAGGTTTGCAGCAGTTTCCAGATAATGATGTGATGAAAGTATTTTTGTCATTAGCGAAATATAACGTAAACGATCATGAATCCGCTATGAAATTATTACTTGAAACAGTCGTAAAAGTAGAAGAAGTTAAAGAATTTGAACGTGCTATTTCATTTTATAAAGACCATTTAAATGAGGTTTTTAAATAGAGGAGTGAAAGTATGAGTGTCGCACTTTCGCGAAGGCGAAAAGGTATCTGGATTGGACTCGTATCTTTAATCTTGTTATCAAACTATTTATTGTATGCTCTTCCGATTGTACCAGCTACTCCGAAAGAAGTTGTTCTTGGATCATTATTAGATTGCATGTTTGTAATTCCAGTCATTACGTATTTCTTTATTATTCGAAAAAGATACTCGTTAACGTATATATTTTCTGTTGTAATAGCTGGTTATATATTTGCAAGATTTATTATTCCAAGCGACTATTTACAAGCTTTTTCATACGTTTCTTATAGTATAGTTGCAGGAGAAATTGCTTTTGTATGTTTAGAGTTATTCCTTCTATATAAAATTGTTAGAAAGCTTCCTAACATAATAAAAAAATATAAAGAATATAAAAGTCAGTATTCTTCATTTTCTTATGCAATT
Source organism: Bacillus sp. FSL M8-0063 (assembly GCF_038005545.1). NCBI lineage: Bacteria > Bacillati > Bacillota > Bacilli > Caryophanales > Bacillaceae > Bacillus > Bacillus sp. FSL M8-0063. The sequence goes on along the minus strand of NZ_JBBOTJ010000001.1, from coordinate 2,460,528 downwards.
GATGCTGCGTTTGACGCCACTATGAAAAGAAATAAATTAATAGATATCATTGTAACAGAGTGTAAGCTAATTTATTATGCATTTTTATCGTGGCGTGAAAAAGTACCAGAAGGTGAATACGTATACTCATATCACAAAAAGACTGGTGCAATAGGTGTATATATTATGATCATCCATGCGACCTTAATAGAAAGTATCGGTTTTCATTATTTGTTTCATCAATGGAATCCAGTTGTAGCATGGGTGTTACTTATTTTAAATGTATATGCAATGTTTTATTTTTTAGCTGAAATTCAAGCAATGCGTAAAAATCCAATTATTGTTACGGAAGAACAGGTAATTATTCAAATTGGATTAGGGAAGAAAATCATTATACCGTTTACACAAATTGATAAGATTACGTTTTATAAAGGGGAACTTTTAAAAAAAGAGAAAGAGGTTCTTGACGCAACGGTGATGGAATTTATAAAGGAACCTCCAATATTTGAAATAATACTCAAAGAGCCAATGAAAGCACAATTATTATATGGATTTTCTAAAACAGTAAGTCGTGTTTACTTAAATGTTGATGAGGAACGAAAATTTTATGATGTGATGGTGGAGAAATTGAACCATGAATAATGCTACTAATTTTTATCGTGCGCTTGGTGTGTATGGTATTTGTATCGAAAATAATAATATATTAGTAATTGATAAATCAAAAGGTCCATATAAGAACAGATATGATCTACCTGGTGGGAGCTTTAATGAAGAGGAGTCGTTGTTATCGGCACTCCATAGGGAATATAAAGAAGAAACTGGATTAGAAGTAAAGGTTATAAAGCAAGTAGGTACGGTTGATTTTCAATACCCTTCAAAGTTTAAAGATTATACACATGTACACCATATTGCAGTTTTGTATGATGTTGAAAAGAGTGCAGGGAAAATCATAGTACCAAAACAATTTGAAGGTCAAGATTCTTTAGGAGCGAGATGGGTTTCTATAGAAAGCATTACAGAAGACAATTCATCTCCACTTGTATGTAGTGCAGTGAAGTGGTTGAAAACGAATGAGCTTCCATTAGAAGTGAAAAAATATGAAACATGGACAGTGAAAAACTCCTTCTAAAATAAGAGGGAGTTTTTATTGTGTATTTGGAGACCAAACACTTCTTTATCACTATATAAATGGATATAATTAAGATTAGAAATAGCATAAGGGGAAACAAAGAATGAATAAATTACTAACACCAAAAAGTAAAATTATAGAAAGAAAAATTCGGTATGACTCGACCGTAGTAGATCACACTTGCTTATTACTTGAAAAGCAGTTGCAAAGTATCGTGTTATTTCATGAGGTTCAGTATTCATTTACAATGACTGCACATCGTGCGAGTTTAACAATCCCAAAAGGAAGTTACACCATTGCATACTACTGGGAAAATCGTCCGTACAATTTATACATATGGAGAGATAAAAATGGAATGTATTTAGGCTCTTATTTTAATGTTGTAAAAAATACGCAAATAACAGACGAATTAGTGTCATTTGAAGACTTAATTATTGATATATTGGTACTTCCAAGTGGAGAATATTTTATTTTAGATGAGGATGAGTTACCTGAGCCTTTAGAGGGTTTTGAGGGGGGGATGTGAATGAAGCATTAGAGGAAATAATTCAAAATACGCTTCCTCAAATGATTGTAGAGACAGAAATGGTGTGGTTAAACTAAAGCGATTTGAAAAGAAAATATGTGTTTAATGAAATTGAGTAGTCTTAAGTTATATGATCTAACTTTTTGATAAGTCTAAGGTTAGATGTATATTTCTTGAGATTACTCTTTTTTTGTGGAAACTAATATTGACTGAATATAGTTCAGTCGTTTATGATTGAATCAGATTCAGTCGAAGGTAAAACATAGTAGGAGATGACCTATGAAAAGAATATCAAAAGAACCAGATGTTAGAAGGCAAGAGTTGATGGATATTGGTTTTGAACTATATATGAAAAATGGTATGAAAGGATTTAGCATAAAAGATGTTGTGAATCATGCAGGTGTAGCAACGGGCTTATTTTATTATTACTTCAAGTCTAAAGAGAATTTTGTTGATGAAGTATTAAATGATTTTATTGTGAAAAATATGGAGTTAATTGAAGAAATACTTATTTCTAATGAACGGTCTGTCATGCAAAAGCTGAAAGATTCTCTAAATATATTTTGGACATTTATCGAAAAATTAGCACCCTATAAAAATGTGAGTTCGTTTCAGACGGAACAACATTTTCAACTGGAACAGAAATTATTTACGCGAATGCAGCCATTAATTCGACAAGTAATCGAAGAAGGGGTGAAAACTGGGATTTTTAATACTAGTAACTCATTATTAGCATCAGGATTTATTTTATACGGTCTTAGCAGTATTGCTCATTCAGAGGTGAATTTGAATCTAGACACGAAGCAAGAAATGATTAATTTAGTATTAAATACAATACGATACGATCAAATCGAAGGAGAATGTATATGAAAATTATTATTGATGGAAACAATATTTCGAATGAACAACTTACAAAGTGGAAAAGAGAACGTATTAAAAAAGTTTTAAATACATTAGGACATAAAGAACCGGAATTAAATGATACAGACGTTATGAAAAAAAACTAACGGAACTAAAGTTAAATCATTCATACAATGAAATGTATGATAAGTTGAAAATTAAACTGAAATTAAGTGAAATGGGTATGCGTATTTGTACTGTTTTATCTGGTGATAGACGAAAATTTTCAAAAACAAGTATCTATTTAGATGGGATTACAGCAGAAGAAGCGATAAATGGAATTGATAGTTTTATGCTTGAACAATCAGATGAAAATGATCAAGTGAATTTATCAGCCTGTCCAGATCACTACGTACTAAGACCCTTTGGGGAAAATGAATTAGAGGTTATCGAAACTACTGGTAATTCTCCATTTCCAGTTCAATTTTTTATTGTTTTTGGTGACGAAACGGGATTGAAGACACCTCGAGATAAGTCTTATCAATACCAATCAACAGGTGTTGCACGTATGAAAGACGGTACTACTATTGGTGGAGTTCGACATCAATTCAAAGATACAGATACTGGTATAGAAGTAAGTCTAGTTGTAGAGTTTCCGGCACTTTGTCCTAATAGCCTTATTAAATCGCATCAAATGCATTTGGCATGTGAGTTTTCTTATTGGTTACAGTGGATTAAGAACCATAAAAAATAATTTTTAAATAAATAACAATAAGGATGTTCAAACGAATCATATGTATTTTTAAACAAAACCCAGTTGACTTATCGGAAATATTTGTATAATATGTACTTAATTCTATTACGTATTGCTGATTGGAGAAACCAAAGGCATTTTATCTATTGATAAAATGCCTTTGGTTTTTTTATTGCATAAATACTGAATCTGTTCATTTAGATGAATCATTTCAAGGAGGCGAAGAAGTGACTGTTTCAATTGATGGAGTATCAAAATATTTTTCGAAACAAAATGCTACGGTTCAAGTATTAGAGAATATTAATTTTCAATTAGAGAAAGGGGATTTTGTTACAGTAATTGGTCCGAGTGGTTGCGGAAAAAGTACACTATTAAAAATTATTGCAGGTTTAGACAGCGATTTTGAAGGAGAAATCATTATTGACGGGGAGCGTATAACAAAACCGAGTAAGAAGCAAGGATTTATATTTCAAGAGCATCGATTGTTTCCATGGCTAACAGTGGAAGAAAATATTGCAGCTGATTTGTCATTAAAAGATAAGTATGTGAAGGATAAGGTAAAGGAATGGGTTGAAATTGTTCGATTAGACGGTTTTGAAAAATCATATCCGAAAGAAATATCAGGCGGGATGTCACAACGTGTTGCGATTGCAAGAGCGTTGTTAAGGGATCCCAATGTATTATTGCTTGATGAACCATTTGGAGCACTGGATGCATTTACCCGAAGTCATTTGCAAGAAGTACTGCTCAACATTTGGGAACAAAAAAAGACGACAATGATATTCGTTACACATGATATAGACGAAGCAATATATCTTTCGAACCGAATTGTCATCATGAGTGCAAAGCCTGGAAAAATACATAAAGTGATTGAAAATAATTTATCTTATCCGCGTAGTAAAACTTCGGAGTCATTCCAAGAAATTCGAAAGAAAGTATTACAGCAGTTTGAACACGGGGGATTAATTCAAACAAGTATATAGGGAAAGAGTGAGTATATGTATAAAAAAATTAAAGTTCTTTCTTTTGCAGTAGCTATTTCTTTATTTTTATTTGGATGTGAAAAAAGCACAGCAAGTAGTAAGAAGGAAGATGTAACAGTACAAATTGGTATACAGCAAGGATTAAGCCCGCTATTATTAGCACAGAAAAAAGGATGGTTTGAAGAGGAGTTTAAAAAAGAAGGGGTTAAGGTGAAATGGACAGAGTTTCAAAGCGGACCTCCTTATTTTGAAGCGATTGCATCAAATCGATTAGACTTTGGTGAAGTGGGGAACTCCCCAGTTATTTCAGCGCAAGCAGCAGGTATTGAATTTACCGAAATTGCTAATACAAGTTATGCGAGAAAAGGAACAGGGATTCTTGTACAAAAAGATAGTAAGATTACGAGTGTAAAAGATTTAAAAGGTAAAAAAATTGCGGTAGCAAAAGGGAGTAGCGCGTTTAATTTATTGTATCGAGCCTTAGAAAAAGAAGGTATCAATGCGAAAGATGTAAATGTTATTCAGTTACAACCAGATGAAGCACAGCCGGCATTTGAATCCGGATCAGTAGATGTATGGGCGATATGGGATCCATTCATCTCGCTACATACGTTAAATAAAGGGGCAAAAGTTATTGCAGATGGTGAACTATTAAATGTTTCTTCTCCAGAATTTTTAATTGCGAGAACAAAATTTGCGAAGGAGCACCCAGAATTAGTTGAGAAATTCCTTAAAGTTTATGAAAAAGCACGTGTATGGCAAGAGTCAAACTTAGATGAAGCGATAAAAATATATACTTCTGCAAAGAAAATAGATGCCGAAATTGTAAAAGAAGTGTTTAATCACGACAAACCAATTTTAGTTCCAGTAACGAAAGAAATAATAGCGGAACAGCAAAAGACAGCGGATTTTCAATATAAGCTAGGCTCTATAAAGAAAGAAATTAAGACAGATAAAGTAGTAGACAATTCTTTCGTAGAAAAAGCATTAAAGGCGAAATGAAAAGAGGTTTTGTAAATTGGAGAATACGAAAGCTGTTATGAAACCAACGGGTATAACGATTGGCAAAAATAATGTAAAGAAAGTGCGAAAGACGAATGTAAAAGTGCTAGTAAGAACGATTACTATACCGATTATCGTATTAATTATTTGGCAGTTAGCCGGCGTATTCGATTTAGTTTCTAAAACAGTTTTACCAACACCATTAGATATATTACTAGCTTTTCAAGAACTTATAAAAACAGGAGAGTTATTCGGTCATTTAAGTTTCAGTGTATTCAGGGCTGCGGCTGGTTTCTTTATCGGCGGGAGTTTAGGAATTATTTTAGGAACGATTGTTGGATTTTCAACGAGAAGTGAGCAATATTTAGATCCATCTGTACAAATGTTAAGAACTGTACCTCATTTAGCTGTTGCACCGCTTTTCGTATTATGGTTCGGTTTTGGAGAAACATCGAAAGTATTATTAATTGCGGACGGTGCATTTTTTCCTTTATACGTAAACGCGTTTTTAGGGATACGAGGTGTAGATTCAAAACTATTCGATGTTGCGAGAGTGTTAGAGTTTAGTAAAAGAAAATTAATTACAAAATTAATTTTACCTGCCGCATTGCCAAATCTATTACTGGGAGCAAGGTTATCTTTAGGAGTTGCATGGGTGAGTTTAGTAGTAGCAGAACTTATGGGGTCTACAGAAGGTATCGGCTATATGATTATGGATGCAAGGCAATTTTCAAATACAGATATCGTATTTGTCGGCATTATTATTTTTGCATTCGTTGGAAAGTTTTCTGATTCACTCGTACGTTTACTAGAAGTGAAGTTTTTAAGATGGCGAGATAATTTTAAAGGAGAGACAGGGAATTAACATATAAAGTGAAACTTTAATCAGTGGGGAGGGTCATCCCCCACCTAACTTCTTTGCTTTCGCTGAATTTTAAGGTGGGGATCTTACTGCCCGCAAATAGCGGGGTAAATTATTAGGGGTAATTTATATAGAGTATGTTAGTATGCGTTTCAAAATAAATAAGGGGTGTGTAAAGGTATGGAATTATTATGGTTTATTCCGGCTTATGGAGATGGTCGATATTTAGGAACGACAAAAAGAGGAAGAGCAGCTGAGTATGGTTATTATAAACAAGTTGCAGCTGCAGCTGATTATTTAGGATATTCGGGTGTATTACTTCCAACTGGTCAAGGGTGTGAAGATCCATGGGTATTAGCATCGGCACTTGCAGCTGAGACAGAGAAATTAAAATTTTTAGTAGCAGTTAGACCAGGACTAATGTCACCGACAGTTGCAGCGAGGATGGCATCTACATTTGATAGAATTTCAGATGGGAGGTTACTTATTAATGTAGTAGCTGGAGGAGATCCTGTTGAATTGCATGGCGATGGATTATATCTTGAACATGATGAAAGATATGAAGCAGCGGATGAATTTTTAAAAGTTTGGAAGTCAGTATTACAAGGTGAAACAATCTCTTTAGAAGGAAAACATATTAAAGTTACGGAGAGTAAAGTTGTATTTCCTCCGGTTCAAACACCGTATCCACCAATTTATTTTGGCGGATCGTCCGCTGCAGGTAAAGAAGTTGCAGCTGAACATAGTGATGTATATTTAACGTGGGGCGAGCCACCAGAGCAAGTGAAAGAGAAAATAGATGAAGTAAAAAAACTTGCGGAAGAGAAGGGGCGTAACGTAAAATTTGGTATTAGACTACACGTAATTGTAAGAGAGACAGAAGAAGAAGCATGGGAAGAAGCTGAAAGGTTAATTCAATATGTAGATAATGAAACAATTGAGCTCGCTCAAAAAACATTTGCAAGATATGATTCAGTCGGACAAAAACGAATGACACACTTAAATAAAGGTACGAGAGAGTCGTTAGAGATAAGTCCTAACTTATGGGCTGGAATTGGGCTTGTAAGAGGTGGTGCGGGTACTGCGCTTGTTGGAGATCCGCATACAGTAGCAGAAAGAATAAAAGAATATGAAGCGTTAGGAATTGATACGTTTGTATTATCAGGATACCCCCATTTAGAAGAGGCATATGAAGTGGCAGAAATGTTATTTCCTTTATTGAAAGACGAGAAGAAACAAGAAAATAAAATTGTTGGGGAAATGATCGCTGATGCATATGCATTAAAAAAATAGTGAGAAATAAAATGAAACTTTAATCCTTTGGGTGAATTGTCCCAAAGGATTATTAGTTGAACCAATCGGGCATTTGCAGGCAGTTTCACCTATGTTTTGCTACATTTTGTTTATTGCCTGTTAATACGGGATAAAAAACTCGCAAGTATTTCACTTGCGGGTTTTCATCGTAAACTATTAGAAAATATGGTAAAATTAAATAGTAACTTAAGGTACGGTTGGTTGTTCAATTATCACTTCTCCGAATAGGAGGGGGGTGATAATACGTGAGTGAAATAGCGTTGTTACTGCAGGGTGGACTGTTTCTCGTTGCATTGTTAACGTTCGTCGTCGTTTTAATAGACAAGCTCAAAAAATAACAACCCACCTATGCCAATAGAATGTGGGTTGTTTTGTTTGTAAGAAACAAATAGGATAAATGAACAATCCAATCTGCTAAGTTACGTGGACTAGTGTGTAGCCGCACACTGGTCTTTTTTATTTATTTACAATTAATAATTGGTTTATGTGATTGTATTGTTCTTTTCATACTTATTATAACACAGTGTCTTTTCGTCAAGAAAGGAGACCGTATGTTCTGATTTCGATTAAATAGAAGGTTTTTTTTCTTTAAATAGCCCATCCATATACTGTTTTAAAGTTTGGATATAAAATTCCTGTCTATTTACATCATTTACGCCGACAATTGGAGATGAAAGTTCATATCTCTTTTCTGATAAGTGAACGACAACGTCAAATATATCAAATAGACGAATGAAACAGAACAGGCCATCTTTATCACTTAATAAAATAAAGTAATGGTTCTCGCTATTTGTATTTAATGTATTCCATAAAGAACTTTTACTTAAATCGCGAACTATACTTTTTTCTTTTAATTCCATAAAATCGGCATTTGATAGAATGTTAGAAATATCAATCGCATCTGGATCTTCAAAATAGCCATCAACAGCTTGTACAGCGAAAGTATAAGCCATTTTTAATACACTCATTTTGTATTTACGGTTATCTAAAAGTAATTCACGTTGAATAGAGCTAGCTACTTTCGTTACACGTTCTTCTTTCCAAATTTCATTATGTAGTGAAATATCGTGCTTTTTACATAGTTTCATAATTAATGTATTGGAATAAAGTATTTCATCACTTACTTCAACAACATCTGTCTCAGCAGCCGCAAGTTCCTCACCATGTTCATTCGTATAGAGCGGGGAATCAATTTGTTTTTTCATTTGTTCAATCTTAAATTGACTTAATTTATGCCGAATTAAGGGACGATCAATATTTGTTGTCATTTGTTCATGGCAAGTATCACAAATTGAGTTTGTGAAATAATATCCACATAATATTTCGGGGATGACATATTGTTCACTAAGTTCTTTCGTATCTTTTCTGCATATGATGCATTGTGTCATTTTTATCACCTTTACCTGCAAATTTGTATGTAATCTCATTGTAGTGTATTTATTGGTATTTTGGAATATTGTAAAGGAAAATATTATGTGAAATTCTTGCTTATTTTGGTACAATGAAGAGAAGTGCTAGTTTAAAGGAGGACGTTTTTTTGAAATCGAAAGTGCACTTTTGGACATTAGAAGTGCTAATGGTTGTAGCGATCATATTTATTTGCACAAAAATATCGTTTCTATTTCAACCGATTGGTATCTTCATATCTACGTTGTTTTTCCCAATCTTAATCGCGTTATTTTTATACTTCATATTTAACCCATTGTTAGTCTTTTTGGAGAAAAAAAAAGTACCTAGAAATTTAGCGATTTTACTGTTATATCTTTTTATTATAACATTAACTGCAGTTGGAGTTGGGGTAGTTGTTCCAACGATCTCACAACAGTTAATGGATTTAGTAAAAAATATGCCAGGTTATATTAAAGAGGGAAAACTATACATACAAGATTTATCCCATCACAGATTATTTGAATGGTTATCTACACAAAACTACGTTTCCATTGAAACAATTGAGAAAAACGCGATTGAATACTTAAAGGATATACCAAACACGATTACGTCGAGTGCAACGGCTTTATTTGGTATTATCACAAACGTTGCATTAGTTATCTTCACAGTACCGTTTATTTTATTTTATATGTTTAAAGATGGACATGCGTTTCCAGGGAAAGCAGTTAGTCTATTACCTGTGTCTTACCGTGAAGAAGGACTTCGTATCATTAAGGAAACGAACGAAACATTATCTGCGTATATTCAAGGGCAAGCGCTCGTTTGTATATTTGTAGGTGCTTTTACTTTTATCGGTTATTTAATTATCGATTTACCGTACGCTTTCGTTTTAGGAATTATAGCAGCATTTACAAATATCATTCCTAACTTAGGTCCATTTATTGGTGCAGCACCAGCTGTTATTGTAGGTCTGTTCGTATCTCCGATGCAAGCGTTGTACGTAATTATTATCGTAACAATTGTACAACAGTTTGAAAGTAACATCATTTCACCGCGTATTATGAGTTCAAAATTAAATATCCACCCTTTAACAATTATTATTTTAATTTTAGGGGTAGGTAACTTTGCGGGAATTATCGGAATGATTTTAGCAGTGCCAGTTTATGCAGTAACGAAAACAGTTGTTTCGAACTTAGTGAGATTGTTTAAGACGAAACGAAATAATCGGAAATAGTATAAATTGAGAAAGATACACCGCTTTTTAAGTGGTGTATCTTTTGTTTATTACTCAACATTAAAAGTGTACGGGTGTAATTTTATTATATATTTATTACACATCAAATATAACGATATACTTGTGTGATAGTATGTCTATAAAACTATGTGGAATCCCTCTGAACTATCCAAATCATTTCTTTAGAACGTGCTATCAACATCATAATCGACTCCTTTCAATTTTTATATTTTAAAGATTTATAGGTGAGAGTAGTATTTGCTTCTACGATCTCGAATTTCGTCTATAACCTGTTTATATTGTTGTTCTTGTTTTAATTCCGCATCAGAATAGTTTTTTTTCTGAATTGTAATTGTTAAAAAGAAAAGGTGAAACTTCATGATACATTCCTCCTTTCGAAAGGAATTATAGATGGCTACAGTAGTGACTTTGACGTTCTTTTACATCCTCCATAGCTTTATTAATTTGATGGTCATGCAATATCTCACTGTCTGAGAACTTAGTTTTTTGAATGGTGATCGTTAAAAAGAATACTTTAAATTTCATATGTTTTTTCCCCTTTAAAAGTTATTTAGAAAAGGCGACTGTAATAAGAAGCTTGACGCTCTTTCACTTCGCCCATAATAGTTTGAATGTGTTGCTCACGCAAAATTTCTTGCTGTGAAAGCTTACGCTTTTGAATGGTAATCGTTAAAAAGAATGCTTTAAATTTCATTAGGATATTTCTCCTTTAAAAGTTATTTAGAAAAGACGGCTGTAATAAGAAGCTTGACGCTCTTTCACTTCACCCATAATAGTTTGAATGTGTTGCTCACGCAAAATCTCACTTTGAGAAAGCTTACGTTTTTGAATGGTGATTGTTAAAAAGAATGCTTTGAATTTCATGAAGGTATTGCTCCTTTAAAAGTTATTTAGAAAAGACGGCTGTAATAAGAAGCTTGGTGCTCTTTCACTTCGTCCATAATAGTTTGAATGTGTTGCTCACGCAAAATCTCACTTTGAGAAAGCTTACGTTTTTGAATGGTGATTGTTAAAAAGAATGCTTTAAATTTCATGAAGGTATTGCTCCTTAAAAATATATTTTTAATACATTTGCGTATAGTATGAACTTTTAATGTCAGTCATTTTATCAGTCAGTTGCTTTAATTGTTGTTTACGAATGATTTCATCTTCAGATAAAGTCTTTTTCTGAAGTACAGTTGTAAAAAAGAAAATATGAAAAGCCATAAATGAATTCCTCCTCTCGAAAAGGAATTACAGGTGATCACAATAAAGCGCTTGGCGCTCCTTAACATCATTCATAGCTTTTTCAATTTGCTCGTTATGAAAAATTTCATCTTTGGAAATTGTATTTCTTTGAATCGTAATACTTAAAAACAATACGCTAATAGTCATCGAATGTTGCTCCTTTCTTTAAAAAATAATATAAGAGGCTAAAAAATCGCACAAAAAAGCCACAGGAAGATATAGTTCTCCTACGGCTGGGCGTCAAAAAGCCACAGGAAAGTATACGACCTCCTGTGGCGAATTTATGAATTAATAGAAATAAAGTGCGATTTTCAATTCTCCATTAGGGTGGTCGAATTCATATTTAATTGTCCGAAAAACAAAGGTGCAGTTAACGCTAAAGTTAAAGCATGTAATTGTAATTTCATCATTTCCTTCGACCTCCTTTTAGAATTTTTTCTTACGTTAGTAAGTATATACAATTAATGGATAATTGTAAACATAAAAATCGAAAATTTTTAATTTTGATTAAAATGCGTATATTTTAAAGGGTTTTGAGAAGAAGTATTGTAATGAACGAAATATCGATAATAATGGGGGATGCTAAATGAAATATATGCATCGTAATGTGGTTGTTATGCTAACAATTTTTTTACTTATTTCTGCTTGTTCTAGCGGAGAAAGAATAAAAGAAATATCTGATATTGAACCTGGTGCTTTTAAGAAATATGCTGGGACATATGTTTGATAATAACTCAGATGTGGTTGCAATTCTTAATCATTTACCCGGTGGTGAAACATTTCAAAGTATAAGTTTAGAGAATGAAAGTATAAAGGTAAACTATGGTGCAAGAGGGAATGGAGCCTTTACAGAAGATATGGTTGAGACATATTGGTTTGATGGTAAGGATACGATGGAGAAGAATTTTCTCTTTAACGTTATTTATCTAGCGATTTTAGTACCAAATGCAAAAGGTTAGGAGAACACTCAGTTAAACAGTTTATTGTACAACTATTATTGTATGTTACAATAGCAACTTTCTTTCAAGTAGCAGTAGTGATTAAGAAACGTTTTAAGTGGATTGGTCTTATGATAGGCGGAACATTTTTTATATCATTGAATAGTGTGCTTTATGCAGACGTAGGAATACAGGATTTAAATTCTACATCTAATCTATCTTTAATAGATATCCCATACTTTATTGTCATTTCAATTATATTAACTATCGTCTATATCGTGACTAGCGGTATATTTATTCAAAAAGTATCATTTGAGCAAACAATTTAAAGTGTAATTAAGTAAATATTTTGGGAGAGTAGGAAAAACAAATGAGAGATACATCTTCACTCGTTACAGTCTTTTTATGCATTGCACTACTAATACTCTGGCGTCGTTATCGTTCTATGTATAAGCCAATAAAGGGCAGTGGGATACGTATTTTGTGGCCATTACTATTTTTAACACCTGGTGTTTTATGGTTTTTTGGTCCCGTACATCCAGCTATTTTACAAGGTATAATAGCAGCATTCATTGGGGTTCTTTTCGCCGTACCACTTATAGTTTTAACAAATTATGAGCGAAGAGATGATGGGAATATTTATACGAAAAAAAGTGCAGCCTTTTTAATTACTTTTATTGCACTTGTCGTTTTAAGATACGGTTCAAGACAATATATTGTTGACTTAGATCAACAAACGATTGGTTTATTATTTTATGTTATTGCAGTATCGTATATTATCCCTTGGAGAATAGCTAGTTATATAAAGTTTAGGAAAGTTTGGCGGGAAAATAGTAATCATGCTTTATAAGAAAAAACTTTTCTTTTGAGAAGTTTTTTCTTTTTATATGTAATTGAAATCATTTGTTGAAGTGCAAGCTACCATACAATATGATGAATATAAAAAAGAGAAAGTAGGGGATATAAAAATGCGTACAATTTTACTTTTTCTAAACGACATGTCTATTAATGAAATAGAGGACATTAGGAAACAACATGATCCTTTATTCGGTTTAATCCCACCGCATATTACAATTGTATTCCCATTTGAAAGCTCGACTTCAAATGATGAGCTGAAATTACATATTTTAAAATTATCAAAAGGGATACAGGAGGTAGAAATTGAATTTGCGAATCAAATTACGAGTGAAGGGGAATATTTATTTTTACGAGTTGGAAAGGGGCAAAAACAAATAGAAGAACTTCATGATATGCTGTATACAGGCGCTTTATTACAATTTTTGAAAGAAGATATTTCGTACATACCGCATGTAACAGTCGGGAGAAAAGAAAGTACTGAGTTAGCTGCTGAAGTAGCTAAGGAAATTAAGAGTTTCCCTGAAAAGTTACAATGTGTAATTGATAGAATTAGTGTAAAGCGAATTGGAGAAAACGGGAAATCGATTATTGAATTTGAAGTACCGTTGCAAAAAAGCTGACAAAAGTCAGCTTTTTTTATTCGTAACATGAAGTAAAGCACCAATCGCACCGCTATTACCACCATCTCGTAAAAAGATTGGTGTTTTATTTTGATATTTTGTGTAGTTACTAATAATATTTTGAAGGTGTACGTTATTACATAGAGTGGAACCAATATAAATAATATGGTCAATGTTTTTTGTTTCGGCGAATTGAAGGCTTAATGCAGTAACGACTTCACCTACAAGCCCTTGCACAGTTGCTAGTATATCAGCACTACTAAAATTTGAATCTGTTTTGGTAGCTTTTCCGAAATTGCTTGCAGTTAAGCTATTATCAATAGGAGAGAGAATGCCACCATAAATATCTCCAACCGTAATATCTAGTTCTTTTCTAGAACCTACTTTTGTTAAAGGAATCACATCTTCAAAATAGTCTATATTTGTTAACAATTTTGAAAGCCCCATAATAGTACCACCGCCAACACCGGTTCCACCAGCGCGAATATATTGGTCATTATAAACGTAATGAATGGAAGTACCTGTACCGATATTTGTTAATATAAAGTTATTTATATCATATTTTTCTTTTTTTAATATGTATTGGACACCTATTAGAGTAGCTTCAAATTCGTTTCGTTCTACTATTTTATATGAGTGTGAAAGTAGTTGCTGTAATTGTTTTGCTTTACCACCTGTAATACATATTTGTTTTATACGAGTGTTTTTCTTAAGCCAATTTATTATTTTATCTTGTTCATTTGAATAAAATTTTTCAAAAGCTAATTGCTTTTGTTCGTTCAAATAAGCAATTTTCGTTAATGTTCCTCCGGCATCGATACCGATAGTACTTTCCATTTTCATGCCCCTAACCAAGTAATTTATTTACTCTGTTCATATTAGTGAAACGAATTTGTAGGAGTGAGATATCCCGACGAATTACATCATCTCTATTCTGCTTGATATATTAATAGTTTTTCTATAGTTACAATCGGCTGATCGTTAACAGTTGCAGTACCTTTACCGAGAATAAAACCTCGTCGATTACGAGTTAGCTCATAATGTAAATCAAGCTTATCACCGGGAAATGCGTTTCCATGGAATTCAACCCCATCTAATGAGGAGAGGAAGCCTAGCCCTTCAGAGTCACTTGTATGTACAAATGGACTAAGCTGAGCAAGTGCTTCTACAATTAACATATGAGGCATATGTTTTTGATTATCATTTATAAACCACTCATTATTTGAAATGAGTTTATATCCCGTAACGGATTGACTATGGATTATATTTGTTACTTTATCAATCATTAAAAAAGGATAACGATGAGGAAGAGTGTCTTTAATATGCATATGAAAGTACCTCCAATAAATAATACCCCTGCTACAGTTAAGCAGGGGAGTTATCATTAATTTTTAACTAATTCATTTATTTTTTCAAGAGAAAAAATACCGCTATTTCTAATGTTTTCAACAACTTGTTGTAACACTTCTTTATCTTGAACAAGTGCAATACGTACAAAGCCTTCTCCATGAGGTCCAAATGCATGACCGGGTGTAACAACGACATTCGCACGATCCATTAATGCATAAGCGAAATCTATAGAAGTCCAGCCTTTCGGAATTTCGGCCCAGACGAACATACTACCAGCTGGTTTATCAACATTCCAACCAAATGTTCGGAATCCATCAACTAAAGTATCTCTACGTTCTTGATAAATACCGCGATTTTTCTCACAAAACGCAGCGCCATTTCTTAGTGCCGCTGATGCCGCTTTTTGAATTGGTAAAAACACACCATAATCTGTATTTGATTTAAATTGAGTAAGTGCACGAACAATTTTTTCGTTTCCAATCATATATCCAATACGGCTACCTGCTAAACTATAACTTTTTGATAAAGAGTTGATTTCTACTCCAACTTCTTTAGCACCAGGTACAGAGAGGAAGCTAATTGGTTTATTGCCATCAAAATAAAATTCAGCATAAGCAAAATCATGGACAACAATAATGTTATGCTTTTTCGCAAATGCGATTACCTCTTTAAAGAAATCTGCATGAGCCATTGCTGGAACTGGATTCCCTGGGAAGTTTAAAATCATCATCTTTGCTTGATCAGCAATATCTTCGGGGATAGCTGCTAAATTAGGTAAGAATTCATTTTCTTTCTTTAATGGCATGTAGTAAGATGTTGCACCAGCCATTTGAATTCCAGTTTCATAAGCTGTATATCCTGGATCCGGAACTAATATAATATCTCCCGGATTTGCATAAACCATAGGTAAGTGAACGAGTCCGTCCTGTGAACCCATTAATAATAAAACTTCTTTATTGGCATTTAATTTAACGTTATGAGTGTTGTTGTAATATTCAGTTACAGCTTCGTGAAATTCTTGAATACCACTTAATGTGTATCCGTAGCTTTCTTTTTTACTTGCTGTATGTACCATTTCTTCTCTTACGAAGTCAGCAGGCGGCATATCAGGATTCCCGATACTTAAATCAATCATTTTGTGACCTGCTGCAATTTTTTCTTTTTTATAAGCCCCTAATTCACTAAATATAGAAGATTGGAATGCTTTCATTCTAGTTGCTAACGTGTAAGTCATCAAAACCCCTCCTAAAAACAGTGTTTTCTTTCTGCGTTTTTAATTATTCTGAAAACACATGTTTACATTTTATCATTTTTTTATGAAAATTAAAACGATTGACAAATTTAGAGGGAGGATTAGTCTTTTTTGAAAGGGCGTTGTAAATAAGGATTGGTTAACTGAATTGTTTATTATATATTTCTATACGGTTTAGGATGTTTTATAGTTTTTATTAAGTATATCCCGCATATTTTGGATGAAAAAGAACATGAAAACGAGGCCTAATATACCACTAAGCCAATAGTATGAATTTCCTGTCGAGAATCTTTCATAAAATGAAAGTGCACTCCATAGGATTAGGATAATGGAACAGATTGTTGATACAATTAATGAACTTAAACTTCTCAAAAAAAGCACCTCGCATTAAAATATTGTTATTATATAATACTACATTTAAATTTAAAGATTTAAAAGAGGGAAATGTTTTTGGGGAGGTTTTGTAAATTAAAAATAACGCAGAAAATATTTTCTGCGTCTTATATGAAGTGTAATCATTTCTTTTTATATGTACATAACTTTTCCACTGCATAAAAGTATACATTTAATTTGCCATCGACAACTTTTAAAGTTTGATCCGATGTAAATGAGTTACCATAATCAATGTGATATACATTAGAATTCTTTACAAATGAGCCTTTGTATAAATCTTCTTTTTCCTTTGATGTTTGCATCTCAACTAAATATTGAACAATTTTTTCTTTCTTTTCTTCTTTTACAACTGTTTCAAATTTATAAGATGCAGGGCAAAGACCATTTTTGTTGTCAACGACTTCCCAAGAACCGTATATATCATTATTGCTACATCCGCTAAGTAGAACGATGAATATTGGAATAATTAATAGAATCTTTTTCATTTTGTACTCCTTTCTTTTCATTTTCAATAAACGTGCGAATACGATACAAATATTGTAATAAATAAAGTTTAAATTTTTATAAAGAATTATTTAATTTCACATAAAAATTTTGGGAGAATTGAAAAAGCATGAATCTAGTATAAAGTCAGATTCATGCAGAGTACTATAGCCTATGTTATGTCTCTTTTGAGGAAAAATAATGAGGAAAGTAGGATCATTATTCCATTTTAAATATATATAATTGCAACAATGAAGGCTAGCCCACCTGCGCCAAATCCAGCTTTATCAAATATAGAAGCGAATGCTAAGGTAGCAAAAAAAACAATAGGAGTTATCAGTAAAAATATGAAACCTGCGATAATTCTTCTTTTAAAGTTATGTCCAGATAAGGAAATAGCTAAAAAGTTTATGATGCTAAACAGAGCTAATACAAAAATAAAGATACTAAATAACTGCATACCATCAGACAATTTCGCACCTCCTGTATATATCATGTTAGTATACTGTATTCGAAAGCGAAAGAGGGTACTCCTTTAAATAATTACAATAAACGTAATAAATAAGGCTTTATATAACAAAGACGCATGGATTAATCAAATATGATCCATGCGTCTTTGTTTATGTTATAAATTCGCAGATTGCGAAGGTTGTTTTTCATATTGTTTCTGTTTAGATAATGAAATGAAAATAATTAATAATGAAATCACACCGAAAATGAGAACCATATATTGCAATCCGATCGTATCTAAGAAGAAGCCTGTGCCGAGTAAGACAATTTGGAACATAACTCTCTCAAACATATTACGGAATGAGAAGAGACGACCATGATAGCTTTTTTCCACTTTCGTTTGGAAAATTGTCGACATAATAGGGAAGAAGCAACCAACACTAAAACCAAATAAACCAAATGATGTAAGAGACATCCATTTTATATCGCTAAAGAACAAGGAAAGATGTGCAAAAGCGGTACAAACAGCGAAGAAATATAATAATTTTTCAGGTTTGAAATGGTCAGATAAACGTTTAATAACGAAGGCCCCTAACATAAATGCTACACCTTCAATGGTATATATAAAGCCTTTAATCGTTGGATCATGTTGCATTTCACTAATGTTGATTACCATTAAATTAAATCCGGCTATAAATAATAGAGGGATAATACTTAATATAAGTGCTGTAAAAGCAATAGGAATTCCTTTTAAAATACGAAAGACTTCCATAAAGCTATTATCTTTCGCAGCTTGTTTACTTGGTGTTGTTGATTTCTTATCTTCGAATTGTAGGAAGAAAGTTGAGAGGAATAATAAAGCGTATGCTGCCATTGAGAAGGCATACATATACTGTAAACTCATTACAACTAAAAGAATTCCACCTAGTGAAGTACCTGCAATACGAGCGATTGTACCTACATTCATATGTACACCGTTCATCTGTAATAACTCATGCTCACGTACGATGAGTGGAATTACAGATTGTAATGCAGGGAAGTAAAATGCTGCAGAAATTTGAAGAGCAACCATAAATGCAATCATAAAGGCAATACTTTCAAATTGGATAGCGAAAAACATAAAAATAACACTAATAACGCGACCGAACCCAGCATAAAGAAGAACTTTTTTCTTTTCATATTGATCGATAATACGACCGGCCATAGGACCAACTAGTACACCAGCTAATAGTCCGATGAATAATATAACTGATTTCATGAAATCAGAAGGGACATATTTTTGCATAAATTCAAGGTTGCCAAGAATACCAAGCCATAGCCCTAGACCAGCAATAAACTCCCCAATTAACACAATCCAAACATTTTTATTACGCCACATAATGTAAAACCTCTCCGTCTTTTAAAATGAAAAACTCGTATATAAAACCTCCTTATTTTATGTATAATTTATAACGAACTTTTTTAGAGTCAGAGTCTATATTACGTGTTTCATGAGTGGATTTCAATCTTTTTGATTTGTCAAAAATTTGATGTGTTAATAGATGAAACAAGTAAGTCAAAATGCATACAACCAATGATTACATATTCATTGAAATTAAGGATAAATAAAATAAAAGCATCAAGAAAATATCACAATTAAATGATATTTTTCTTGATGCTTTTAATACATCAGGCTGAATATTCTTCTTTACGTACTTCGAAAAATTCATTACGACGTAAGTAATTATAAACTTTCTCGGAAACCTTTTCTTCTTCAGACATTAAGAAACGATGATCAAAAGCATAGAATGATTGACCTTTAATTAATTTTACGTAGTATATTTTACACGCCTCCTCTAGCATAATTGGAACTTAATTGATATTATGATGGCCTATATGCTTGTTAATCATACTTGGAGTTTCAAAGGATAGGAACTAAACAAATTACAAAACATTACAAAATTGTAATGTTTTTGTCACGTTTTCCGATAGTTAAAAATAACCAATCTCTTCTATACTACAAATAAGTTACATAAAATAAGGGGGTAAAAAGATGGATGAAGTAATTGGAGAAGTTGTAGCAGGTATTTGTGAATTTGTAGTTGAAGTAACGGCAGATGCTATTGGGAATTTAGTTTCCGGGAATGATGAGGAAAAAGAAACATTATAATAGTTTGTAAAAGTATACAGATGATCCAAATATAAAGGTTGATTTCTAAAAGGGAGTCAGCTTTTTTATTTTTTACATTATATTAATTTTATTTGAATATTCATTTGTTATTATGTTTGTGAAACTCATAAAGGAGGTGAATAAATAAAGATGTCGAATTTAGGATCTGATTTATCTAATTCTTGTTTAATTATGGCGAATGTAGACGAAAGGGAATATCATTTTATTATACGTGAACATCCGATTTTAGGGAAAATTATATCGCTACTTGAAAATGGAAAAGAATATGGTTTAATAGATAAACAAATCGCTAATAAAGATAATTTTATTAAATCGGAGCTTATTAAATTAGATTATTTTAACATAGATGTTCTACAGCATACACCTGGATGGATATGGATTGGTATGGATCAATTTGGTTTACATGCTCGTGAGGCTACTTATAACGAAGTAGACGTTATTATGAAGTTGAAAGAGGATTTATATTATATAGATGTATATGAAAAAGTAAAAATGTAATAAATATTTAGTCAGGTTAGGGGACAAGTTCCCGTAGCCTTTTTTGTTTAGTAATAAAACGTAACATTAATATTATATCGATGATAGGACAGCATGATAAGAAGTAAGCTGAAAAGAGGATTTGAAAATACATAAAGAGAACTTTAATTATTACATGAATCTTATATGTAAGTAACAATAGAAAGAAGATGATAAAATGAGTAAAGAAGAGCTTGTAAAACAACAGTTTGGTAATAATGCGGAAAAGTATGTAAAAAGTAAAATTCATTCAAAAGGACCCGATTTACAATATGTAGTTCAACAAGTAGAGTCTCGTCATAATAATCGTCTTCTTGATATTGCTACTGGCGGTGGACATGTTGCGAATGTATTAGCTCCATTGTTTAAAGAAGTAGTTGCCTTAGACTTAACAGAAAAAATGTTAGAGAATGCAAAAAACTTTATTATAAGTAATGGATATGAAAATGTATCTTTTGTCGCTGGAAACGCTGAAAGTTTACCGTTTGCCGATAGTTCTTTTGATACGATTACATGCCGAATTGCAGCACATCATTTTACGAATCCAGCTCAGTTTATTTATGAAGTAAATCGTACGTTAGAACATAATGGATTGTTTATTTTGATAGATAATGTTTCACCGGAAAATAATGAATTTGATACATTTTATAATTTTATAGAAAAAAAGCGAGATCCGAGTCATGAACGAGCGCTGAAAAAAACAGAATGGATTACC
This sequence comes from Bacillus sp. FSL M8-0063, assembly GCF_038005545.1. Taxonomy (NCBI): domain Bacteria; kingdom Bacillati; phylum Bacillota; class Bacilli; order Caryophanales; family Bacillaceae; genus Bacillus; species Bacillus sp. FSL M8-0063. The sequence continues at coordinate 2,439,523 of NZ_JBBOTJ010000001.1, read as the reverse complement.
ATGTTAGAAAAAAACGGTTTGCAAATGCAATCATGCCTTACTTTTGACAAGAAATTTGAATTTGACTGGTGGTGCGATATGATGAATGTACCTTTGCAGAAACGTATGAAATTAACAGAATGTATGATGAAAACACCAGTTGAAATGCAAGAATTCTTTAATATTCAAATTGAAAATAATAAAATAAATTCGTTTTATACTGAAATGGCATTGTTTGTATGCAAAAAAAGCGCGACATTAAAAAGATAAATTTCTTGCAGTCTTTTCAAAGTACGTTATACTTAGTACAGAGAAAATGAGAATTGAGGAAATATAATAATGATTCGCGTACGTATTGAAGGAACTGAAGAAGAAATGCTTGAATTTATGGAGAAAATGCCAGATATTCCTGGATTTGAAAAAACACATATGAGAGAACCGAGAAAAGGAAATAATCCAAAATACGATTCAAGTAAAAATGTACTAGCATATTTATCTTATAAAAAGATTGAAGTCGCCAATAAATAGGTGGCTTTTTTAGTTTGTACCGTTTCACAGCCTTGTCTTTTTCACATAATAATAGTAGTAGACTATGCTGAAGAGGGGTGAGGATAGTTAATAAGAAAATCATCTTTTTTGGAGACTTTGGTATTGACGATGCTGTGGCGTTAATTTATGCAAATAAAACATGTAAATTAGATATTATAGGTATTGTTGCTGAATATGGGAATGTATCGCGAGAGATTGTAACGGAAAATGTGTATTTTTTAGAAAGATACTATGCTACAGAAGTAAAAATCATTGAGGGTGCAGCAAGACCGATGACAGCAGAAGAACCTTTATTCTTTCCTGAAATTCATGGAGATCACGGTTTAGGTCCAATTATTCCACCTGATATGAGGATTTGTAAACGGGAAAATTTTTGTGAATTAATTAAATTAATTGAGCCTTGTCCAGAAGATATCATTATTGTAGCGACAGGACGATTAACAACATTGGCAACGTTATTTTTATTATATCCAAATGTCATGGATAAGGTATGTTCGTATTATATTATGGGTGGTGCTTTTTTATTTCCTGGTAACGTTACTCCTGTATCAGAAGCGAATTTTTATGGAGATCCAATCGCCGCAAATATTGTTATGAAGTACGCAAAGAATGCGACTATTTATCCGTTAAATGTAACACAAGACGCTCTAATTACTCCTGAAATGTTGGATATGATTAATAAAGAAGGAACAGGGCAGGCAAAACTCATTAAACCAATGATCGATTTTTATTATGAGAACTTTTATAAAAAAGAATACCCGGGTATTGCTGGAAGTCCAATTCACGATTTACTTCCGTTCATTTCTTTTATAAATGATGATATTTTTGAATATAAAAAATCTGCAGTTTGGATTAGTACGACAAATGACGTAACAAGAGGACAAAGTGTGGCAGACTTTAGAAAAATAGCTGAGCCGACAACGTTTGATAATAGGCCTATCCAAAAAATTGCAGTTGGTTTTAACTATCTGGCTTTTAAAGAAGAATTTATGCGAACGATATTAAAGCCTGATTGTCCTTAATATGTGGAACTGTATAAATTGTCAGTTCAAAAAAGATCGTTCACTGTTTTGAACTAACTTAGTGGTTAAGCTGTATGAATAACTTATGGAAAATGTAACATAACTAATGGTAAGCAATTGTTTCTAATTATATTTTGATTGGTGAAATATAAAGGAGGTTATCATATGATTTGGTCTTTAATCGTTGGTGGTTTATTAGGATGGTTTGCAAGCTTAATTACTGGAAGAGACGTACCAGGTGGTGTAATTGGTAATATTATTGCTGGTATTATCGGTTCTTGGGTTGGTACGAAATTACTTGGTAGTTTTGGCCCTGTAATAGGCGGGTTTGCAATTATTCCAGCTTTAATCGGTGCGATTATTTTAATTTTCATCGTAAGCTTTTTATTACGAGCAATGCGGAAATGAATGTACGGACTGTTTACATTTGTAAGCAGTCCTTTTTATATGTTATGCTAGTATTATACAATCAGGAGGTGTCAGCATTGAAAACATTTACAGTAAATTTCCATCAAGAAGATAATGCTAAAGCGACAACAGTACATAAATTAAGTGAAGAGGACTTCAATAAAGCAACAGAAAAAGGCACTCGTCATCTATTTGATTTAGATACAAACGTTGGATTCTTCGTATTCTTTGATGCAGAAGATGCAGAAGGTAATGATCAATACTTAATGTTACAATACGAAGGGGATCATGAAGAGCCAACTGCGTGCTACGGATTTGATTTAAAATTATACTATCAATTTTTAGCACTATACTTAAATGATCTTGAATTCCACGGTGAAACAGATGAGGAAGAGGAAGAGTATGGCCCAATTCATCATTTAGCTCACTTACTTTATCATATTGTTGAAGATGGTAAGTCAATCGAAGTGTAAAAATACATATGTAAAGCTGTCCTTTTTGGGCAGCTTTTTTTATTATTATAATAAATGTTATGATTTGCATAATGGTAAATGGATTTCTGATGGTGATAAATGGTTTGATTAAACAGAAAAAGCAACAAAGAAGACTCATCTTTGTTGCTTTTTCTACGTTTCAGGAAGGATTGCAGTGTAAATGGCGAGAAGGGATATATAAGGAGATGGAAAAAATGATAAATAATACAATTCCAAGTTTTTTAAAATTATGGGAAAGTAACGATGTAGAATTAGCAGTCCTCAACCAATACTTTACTTCGTATCCAGAGATATTTGAAGAATACTTTAAGTATCATTGTCCACATACGAGAGAACGAGTTTCTAATGCCATTAAACAATATCCCGCAAAAATAGAAGAAATTCGTATCATTGCAGAAACATTACCGACTATTATTCAAGAAATAACGAATGAATATCATTATAAATATAACTTTGATGTAAATATGAATTTTCATCTATTTGTTGGAGCTTTTGGCTCTAATGCATTTGTAGAAAAGGAAATTATTGGAGACATATTTTTTGCGGCAGAAAAATTATCTCCAGATGTAAATCACCTTCGTGTTATTGTCGCTCACGAAATAGGACATATATATCATAATGTTATGTTACACAATGATGGAATGGATTGGGGGAAAGCCGATTGGACTGACGGATCAGTTAATTTGTATCGTGAAGGTGTTGCAACATATTTATCAAAGCAAATTATGAGAGGTTTAAATGAATCAGTGTACTACTCATATAACAATGATGGCGAACGTTGGTTACAATGCTATATAGAAAATGAAGAACAAATAAAGAATCGTTTTTTGGAAGATTATATAGAAGGATGGACGTTTGAAAAAGAGAAAGAGTGGTTTCGGTTATCTGGAGGACAGTATTTTGGATACAACCGACTCGGTTATTTTTTAGGAACAGCTTTTGTAGAATATGTTGTACAAGTATTGGGAGAGAGTGAAGCATTTACTTTTTGGAACAAACACAATTTGAAAAGCGGTGTCATGGATTGGTTATCGAAAGGAATAAGATTATAATAGGGGGGCTGAAATGTATGAAAGTGTATGTAAAGATAGCTATGTTATTTCTCGCTTTTACATGCATATTTGCATTAGTAGCATGTAAAGGGACAGACGAAAAAAAGGAAACAAACCCAACCTCGGAAAATAGTAAAAACGGACAAAATAATTCTTCTGAAGAAAAGAAAGAGCCCGAAGTAAAATCAAATAATGAAGGATCAGAAAAAACAAAGACAGATTCAAGCACGAAAGATACAGTTATAAATCAAAAATCAATTAACCACATTAAAGATTTGTTTGAACTAGCGAAAGAAGGAAAAGTACCTAATGTTCCGTTCGCAGCACATACAGGTGATATTGAAGAAATAGAAAAAGATTGGGGTAAAGCAGATAAAACGGAACAAGCAGGCAACGGAATGTACGCTACCTTTACAAATAAAAATGTTTCCTTCGGTTTTAATAAAGGATCACAAGTTTTTGATGTACGCTCCTATCATGCAGAGCTAAAATTAATTACATTACAAGAAATAGAGAAAGCATTAGGAAAACCAGCTTCAGTTAAAGTAAATGGGGAAGATAAAATATACGTATATAAAGTAAACAATCAGTTTGAGTTAAAATTCATTATTCCAAAATCGACTGGTAAGGTAAATCATATTTCGGTATTTTCACCAGAAGATAGTATTAATAAAATGGCAGGGTAATAAAAAAGGGTGTCACAAAAGTCTCGAGACTTTTGTGACATCCTTCTTTTTATAAAGAAAGCATCCTATAAAATATGAGGGGTATGCTCCGAAACGTCTTTATTTATTTTATTACGTTCTACATTATGAATAAACAGTGCTTGAATAATCCCTCCCATTATTAAGAAACAAGCGCAAATATAAAATAGCATGCTACCGTTTAGTTTACTTAATAAAACCGCACCAAGTACAGGACCGCACGTACGAGATATATCCCAATGTAACCCGTAAATTGAAAAATACAATCCACGCTTATCTGTAGGAGCGATTTCTGAAACGAATCGAAGTAAATGGTTTAAGGCAATACTTTCCCCAATGACTAAAAAAAGTAAAGTGAAGAATAGTGACGTGATTGTTGCTGAAATCCCGTAGCCAATTGCAGCTATTGTATAGCAGGTATAAGAAATAAGAATAATTTTCGCCATAGAAAATCGTTCAGACCATTTCACAAGGAAAACTTGCAGGAAGATTTCCATTATAGCCTTGCATGTTGAAATAAAAGCGAGCATGAATACGAAATCTGGAAATATATCTTTAGCGAAAATGCGATAATTTGTCTCAGTTTGAGCATAAAAAAAGCTAATAGGGAGTGTAGTAATCATAAGTCCTAAAACGGCGTAATGCTTGCTTACAAATTGTTTTGAAGATGATACTTCAACTTTTTGCTTTGGCTTTATAAATACTGGAGCGGTTTCTGGAAGCTGCGTCCATACAACTACTGCATATACCATAAGTGTAATGCTTTGCATTATAAATAAATATTCAGGGTGAGTACGATAAAAGATAGCACCAATTATTGGACCGATTACGGAACCAATTGCAGCCATCGTATGCAAAAGAGCAAAAATTTCTGCTTGTTGTTTTTGTTTTGTTAAATCAGCAATTTGTGCACGTTGAGCGGGAATATATAGGGAACGGCCAACCCCATTTATGACGTAAAGCAAAGCAAATATAAAAACAGATTGAGCAAAGATGAAGCTACCGATTGCAACGCCTTGTAGCAATAAGCCGAGTAACATAATTTTCTTTCGCCCATATTTATCAGTAATTCCCCCAGCAATAAGTGTAAATACAATGTCTGATAGTGGTTGTAGTCCAAAGATGAGCATAGTTATTATTATATTACCGTTTAACATTTTATTAACGTAAATAATCATAATAAGAGCTAACATGGATTCGGTTGTTCGGGTTAATAATTCGCCGCACAGTCTTATAATAATTGGTTTATTATAACGTAGTAAGAGATTGTTCAATATTAAATCCTCCTTTCTATATTGAAATGATAAGATGAAAGGAGAAGTGGAAAAAGGGTAGAAACAAAAGAGGTTATTTTTCACCTTTTAGGGGGATTATGATGTTTATTTTAGATCAGTATATTGCACTATGGTGTACCTATGGTAAAGGGAGACAAGAAGGAGAACAATTAGAAGTAACCGTACAAATGATAGCAGAAACATTATTTTGTACGGAGCGTAATAGTAAATTAATAATAAAAAAATTAGAAGAGTTAAATTGGATCGCTTGGTTTCCAGGGCGCGGAAGAGGGAATCGTTCTAAATTAATATTTCAAAAGCAACCGATGACATTGATTTTAGACAGAGGAAAAGAACTAACGAAAAAAGGGGATGTGAAAAGTGGAATCTCATTTGTGGAACGCTACAGCTCACAATTTCCATCAGTAAAGAAAGAATATGAAGCTTGGGTAGATTCAATATTTGGTCATAAAATAGAAAGGACACCTGAAGGAAGAAAAGATGTACTTCGGTTGCAAGTACAAATGAATCTAGACATCGCTTTAGATCCGGTATACGCTACGATGCGCTCAGAATGTCATATGGTTAAACATATTTTTGATACACTCGTATATGTGAATGAGGAAACAAATTGTATAGAGCCAAGACTTGCTTTTCACTGGCAATATAATGACGCTGAAAAGGTTTGGACATTTTATTTAAGAAAAGGCGTTCATCTTCATAATAGAAAACGACTTACCGCACATGATGTTATACATTCATTAAATCGATTTATGAAAGCGGAAAACAACCCACACGCATGGATGTTGCAACATGTTAAAAATGTCCGTGCAGTGGATGAATTTGTTGTTGAAATTCAATTACATACGGAAAATAGGATGTTTTTACATATACTAAGTGCAGAACAGTGTTCTATCGTAAATGAAGATGAAGCAGGAAACTTTATTGGTACAGGTCCTTTTATATTACGTGAGAAAAATGCACAGTTATTTGTATTAGAAGTGCATGATTTATATTATCGTGAAAGACCTTTTCTTGACCGAATTGAACTAATGAATGTAGAGCAAAATGTAAATACGTATGATGTATTAGTAAAGACGCAGTATAAAGATAAAGAAAAGCCCAATAAAGAGTTGTCTCGGCTTGAATCGAACGTGACATATGTAACGTGCAATCTTGTAAAAGAAGGGCCAATGCAAGATGAGTTGTTTCGAAAGGCGCTTTATAAAATTATTCATGGCGATAAAATTGTTCAAGAGCTCTGCGGCGAACGTGGAGAAGTGGCAAAGAAACTAATATTAGCAAATGAAAGCATAGTAGAGATTGAGGAAGATATAGCTAGTTTAATTAAAAGGAGTACGTACCATTATGAAGTGCTACAACTCTACACATTTACAGGACAAGATCACGTAGAAGATGCACAATGGATTCAGAAAGAGTGTGCGAAGTATGGGATTCGTGTAGAAAATAAATTTCTTGAAGTTGAAGAGTTATTGGAAATCAGTACGATACAAAAGGCTGATATGATGCATGATAGTGCAACTATTAGTGAACGTATTGAAGATAGTCTGCTATATATGTTTCTTACAAAAAATAGCTTTATTCATGGGCAAAGCAGCATGAACTTTCATAAAATGTTGTCCCCGTATTTTAAAGAAGAACATTTAGAGAATAGAGTTACATTGTTACGCAATATTGAGGACACTTTGTTGCGTCACATTCATATTATTCCTTTATATCGTAACAAACAACAAGTAACTTCTCACGAAAAAGTACAAAATATAATGATTAATTCACAAGGGTGGATTGATTTTTATGAAATATGGTTTACATGCTGATATATAAGGGTTTTTACGCATTTTATAGGATGCGTGAGAACCTTATTTTTTTGTGTGAAAGAGGGTTGTTTTACACATTGTTACGCTACCTATGATAAAAGTCTATTTACAGCGTAACAGTGTTATGTTACATTGTTATCAGGAAGGAGTGTTATACAGTTGAGTACAGATTTAATTTCAAAAAAAGATTTATTAGAACTAACTGGTATTTCATACGGACAGTTATATAGGTGGAAAAGAAAAAATTTAATACCGGAAGATTGGTTTGTACGAAAGTCAACATTCACGGGTCAAGAGACATTTTTTCCGAAAGAAAAGATATTAGAGCGTATTGATAAAATCCAAACGATGAAAGAAGATTTATCACTTGATGAACTAGCAAATATGTTTTCACCGAGTGTAAGAGAAATCCTTTTAACAAAGGAAGACGTCTTACGTAAAGGAATTGCATCAGAGCCAGTTTTACAATTCTTCATAGAACAAACGAATAAAACAACAGAGTTTCAATTTGTAGATATTCTTTATGTGTATATGTTAGAAGAATTACTACAATCGGGAGAGATTAGTTTAGAAGAAGGAAAAATGGTCTTGCAAGTTTTACGTGAAAATTATGAGGCGATTAAGCATAAAGCTTGTGACTTAATCATCGTCCGAAAGTTAGGGATTTCTACATGTTTCTTAGTTTCAAACGTGGACGATTTAATTTTTGAAAAAGGTACCAAAATAGTTTTACGCGAAGCGATTATGAAATATACCGAAGCATTAAAAACGAAACTGTTGTAGTGGAGGAGAAAGTATGCGTACAGATAATTTGATTATAAATGGTTACGGTTCATCGAATGGCGGCGAGTTTCTTAAAGTGCAATTAAATGGAAAAGGGACTGTTAATGGAAATGTTGAATGTGATCAATTTGAATGTAACGGTTACGGTGCTGTTACTGGAAATTTGAAAAGTAGCAATGCAAGAATTAGTGGATCGGGTAAAGTCGATGGTACAGTTATTGCGGAAACGATGCGAATTGATGGGAAAGCAACAATTACGCAAGATGTGAAGGCGAACAGTTTAAAAATTGCAGGAAAAGGTACAGTAGGTGGAAATGTAACTGGTGAAAAATTTAAAATCAACGGTCAAGCAACGATTGATGGGAATTGTGAAGTGGATACTTTTTCTTCAGAAGGACAATTTACAATTGGTGGATTATTAAGCGCCGATGAAATAAATATTAATATTCACGGTACATGTCGAGCAAAAGAAATTGGTGGTCAAACGATTAAAGTAAAACATAGACTAAGTACTTTTAGTAGACTGTTTAAATCAGTATTTGGTATGCAATTAGAGGCTGAACTATTAGAAGGTGACAATATCGATATTGATTATGCTCACATAAAAACGGTAAGAGGAAACAATGTTACAGTAGGAGCGAACTGTGAGATTGAACTGATCGAATATACGGGTGTTCTTACTGTTGATAAAAGCGCAAATGTAAAAGAAATGAAGCAGATTTAATGGAAGGGAGAAAGTAATATGGAACATCAACATAGTCTTACTGTTAATGGTTCTGGTAGTTCAGCAGGCGGGGATTATAACAAAGTGAAGATTCGCGGTGAAGGAACGATTTCTAATGATATGAGCTGTAATGAATTTAAAACGTACGGAACGAGTGAAGTGCGCGGTAATATGAAAGTGAAAAATTATGTCGTGTATGGAGATAGTGAAGTACAAGGAAATGTAACTGCTGAATATGTAAAAGTATACGGAAATACACAAATGAATAGTGATGCCCATATTGAAAAAACGAAAGTAAGAGGTATGATAGAAGTTAAAGGGAAGTTTACTGGTGATTTCGTAGATGTGAAAGGCGCTTTAAATGTGAAAGGAGATATTGAAGTTGAAGAACTATCACTAACTGGTGGCCTTGAAAGTGATGGATTACTTAATGCTGAAAATATTGATATTTCACTTCGTTATGAAGGAAGTAAAGTGAGAGAGATTGGCGGTAAGAAGATTACCGTTCATAAAAAAGCGAGATTTATTCCATTTACAAGTCATGCTGGAAGCCTCCAAACGTCTATCATTGAAGGAGATGAAATTTATTTAGAGCATACGATTGCTGAAGTTGTAAGAGGAAACAACGTTACCATTGGTCCAGGATGTGAAATTAGTGTTGTAGAATATCATACTAGTTTTAACCAAAAAGGTAATGCAGTCGTAAAAGAACATAAACAAATATAAGTAGTACGAGGGAGAGCAAGGTTATGGTTGAGAAGAATAATAAGCTCGGCTTTGTTGTGGCGGGCTTATTGCTAGGTATTTTAATGGCATCAATGGATAATACCATTGTCGTAACGGCGATGGGAACGATTGTTGGTGACTTAGGAGGCCTTGAAAACTTTGTATGGGTCGTTTCTGCCTATATGGTCGCAGAAATGGCAGGTATGCCGATATTCGGAAAACTATCAGATATGTATGGTAGAAAGAGATTCTTTATTTTCGGTTTAATCGTCTTTATGATTGGTTCGGCACTTTGTGGTACTGCTGAAAATATTACACAGTTAGGTATTTATCGTGCCATTCAAGGTATTGGCGGCGGGGCATTAGTGCCGATCGCGTTTACTATCGTTTTTGATATTTTCCCTCCTGAAAAGCGCGGGAAAATGGGTGGATTATTCGGAGCAGTATTTGGTTTATCAAGTATTTTTGGTCCGCTGCTTGGTGCGTATATTACAGATTACATAAGCTGGCACTGGGTATTTTACATTAACTTACCGCTTGGCGTTTTAGCACTTATTTTTATTACATTCTTTTATAAAGAATCACGAGTTCATAGAAAGCAAAAAATTGATTGGTTTGGCGCAATTACTTTAGTTGGTGCAGTAGTTTCGCTAATGTTTGCTTTAGAACTAGGTGGACAAAAGTATGATTGGGATTCTAACTTTATTTTAAGTTTATTTGGCGGATTCGCTATTTTAATTATTGCATTTATTTTTATTGAACGTAAAGTAGAAGAACCGATCATTTCATTTGAAATGTTTAAACAACGTTTATTCGGAATGAGTACCATTATTGCATTATGTTACGGTGCTGCGTTCATGTCAGCAACTGTATACATACCGTTATTCATTCAAGGTGTATACGGTGGTAGCGCAACAAACTCAGGATTATTACTTTTACCGATGATGTTAGGATCAGTCGTAACAGCTCAATTAGGTGGATTTTTAACGACGAAGCTTAGCTACCGAAACATTATGATTATTTCTGCTGTTATTATGCTAATTGGACTATTCTTATTAAGCACATTAACGCCAGAAACAAGTCGTATATTATTAACGGTTTATATGATTATTATTGGATTTGGAGTAGGTTTCTCATTCTCTGTACTAAGTATGGCAGCTATTCACAACTTCGGTATAGAACAGCGTGGATCTGCAACTTCAACGAGTAATTTCATTCGTTCACTAGGAATGACACTTGGTATTACAATCTTCGGAATGATTCAAAGAACAGGTTTCCAAGATCAATTAGAAGAAGCTTTTAAAGGTATGAGCGGAGGAATGAATACAAACGCTTTAGGAGATTCAAGAGCTATTCTATCAGAATCGGCAAGATCTCAAATCCCGCCGCAAATATTAGAGAAAATTATTGACGCTCTTTCTAGCTCCATTGTTCAAACATTTATGTGGGCATTGGTACCAGCAGGTCTAGCATTCATATTTATTTTCTTTATGGGAAATGAGCGTATGGTAATTAAGAAAAAACAAACGAATAAAAAGAGTGAAACATCAAAAGCGTAATGAAAAAGCTCCTTTCCAATTGGAAAGGAGCTTTTTCGTATGTACGGATTTAGATTAGCCTTCGATAATTTCGTATTCTTCGTCTGCTAATAATAAAATTTGTGTCTTCTTACCTTTGTTTTGAACTTCGATTACATCGTATGCACCTAAGTCTCTTAGTTTGTTTTGAGAAGCGTTAACCATAACTTCCATAGAATCAATTAAGATATCTTCTTCAATGTATGATTCAGGCAATGCCATATCTTCTGTTTCTAATACACATGCATATAGATTTTGTAAGTTTTCAGCAGTTGGGTTTTGTTCCTCAACATCAATGATGTTCTTTACTGCATCCATATTTTCTTCTTTTGCTTGGTATACTTTAATTTTAGCCATTGTTTTATTCTCCTTTATAACGTAATCGTAGAGGCTACACCTTATTATAACGTTTTTTTCATGAAAGATGAAATTGTTATATGTATTTATAGGGAAATTTATGTGTTATTACTCATTATTGGCGTAATTTCATTATTAATGTGATAAGTAAGTACCTATATTCCTGAGTTAAAGTTATATTGTCCAAGCTTTTTTATGCTCCGTTCATATTATATGTATTAGATAAAACATATAGGGAAGGGATGGAGTGTAAGTGGGTTGTGAGCCGAAACGAAATTATCAATGCTGCCAAAATAGTATTTGTGAATTTTTGCGAAGTCTAGAGCCTTTTACAAAAGTTGAGAGTATTGAAATAGCTGGAAACGAAATTTATGTATCTTATTTTCTATCATTTAATAAGAGGAATGGTATCGTATCCTTCGTACAAGAGGACAATGAGGTTATTTTTGTAGATTGCTCTAGGATTGATGCAATCCGAATAGGAAAAGTTTGTAGTTGTAAAACGAAAGTTAAATTTATTGAAGAGGATTTTAGTCTACTTGGAAATGTTTGTCCGCAATGTTTAACAGAGGGAAGTACACTCTTTTTTGATTTTGACAATCCAGAATTGAATATATCACTACAAGCAAAAACAATTGATGCACCTAGTTGTACTGAATTTATAGATGAGCTGGGGAATGTCGTAAAGCAAATTACTATAATAGGTGAAGCGATTGTTTCTAAAGATTTTGTTCAAGTGCCGGAACTATTAAACTTTCGATTAGTTTTATCTTATACGGCTACGAATCCTTTAAAGTTTGGAATACTGTTCATTAATTTCCCTGATCTTACGTTTATTATTCTTTTCGCATCGAGTGGATACCTCAACATTTCGAACTGCTTGAAAATCGAGAGTGGAACTGGTAATGCTGAGATAGAAGAGATGAAAAAGATGATATCGAATGTCGATAATACGTACACATCTGTTGTTAAAGTGACTAAAGTATATAAAAACGGAGGAACAGAATCATTTATTTATAAGAAGGAGTTATAACATACGTATTTAAATGAACCCTCAAACGAGTATTGAGGGGTATTACATAATAAAAGATGATAATCGGTTACATGTAGATTGCAATTATTATTAAGTATATTTACTGTTAACCTTTATACAGGACAGTCGCTTACTATTCATTAGATGTTATAATAATTTTATATTTACGAATATTTTACGATTATATATAGTTTAATAAACTTTTGTTTATATATGAAAAGTAGAGTTAAACTGATTCCAAAGAAAGCGGGAATGTACATGATATATGAAGCGAGTATACATACGAGAGAAAAATTAGTTACTATGTTCGAGGATTTCAATAACGTTGTTTTACTTTCTTATTTACAAGGACATATGGGTACTGCTTGGGTAAATAATCTTGAAAACCCAACAGTAGCGCAAGTTAAGGTAGGGATCTTTACATTTTACGCTGGTGATTCGAATGCGAAAGAAACTGAAGAATTAGTACGTAACATTCCTGATAGAATGTTAGTAATCGCAAATAGTGAAGAGTGGAAAAAGCGTTTAGAAACATTTTACGAAAGAAAAATAGATAAGTTTTTACGCTATAAGTTCAAACGGAATGCGGAAGTTTTTAATCATTCAAAATTACAATCTTTTATATCAGCGCTTCCAAAAGGATACGAGTTACGAAAAATAGATGAACATATCGTAAATATTCCCACATTACATAAGGTCTCTGAAGATTTTACAAGTCAATTTCAAACGGTGGAAGATTATATAAACCGAGGTATAGGTTATAGCATTTTATATAAAGATGAAGTTGTATGTGGTGCATCATCGTATAGTATTTATGATAATGGCATTGAAATTGAAGTGGCGACTGATCACAATCATAGAAGAAAAGGGTTGGCAACTATAGTTAGTGCGGCGTTAATCTTGGAGTGTCTAGAAAAAGGGATATATCCAAATTGGGATGCAGCGAATACTACGTCTGCTAAACTAGCAGAAAAGCTAGGATATGTTTTTGATAAGGCGTATGATGCTTATTTTGTGGATAATAGGTAAATGAATGAATTTGTACAATTGTACAACAGAAAAAGTCTAGAAAATCCTATAAAATTCGTGTTAATTACTCTTTTTTTAAATTACAAATTGGGTATAAAAATCGACTTGAAAAAGTCGGTTTTTATTTTTTAACAATAAGGTGCATCCAATATTAATTTGCTGTTGCATAGATATTATGGAATGAAGAAATTAACAAAATTAATTTTATTTGTCTTAATAAATTTAAGAATAGATTTTTGAAAGTTTCTTCGAAAATATGGATATCCTTTTTACTATTGAACTTAATCAACATATTATGGTGTTTTTCCGCGATAATAGTTAAGAATTTTTTTAATAGGTAAATATTCATAAAAACTAATTATATTAAACTGTGTGTATTTGACTATTAAAGATAGAATACTATCTTTATTTGCAAATGATAAAAGTGACTATGATACAAACCCACGCATTAATAGAAAAAATACATATACAGTAAAGAGAGTTAAAAAACTCTAATTTTTTTATAAAGGAGATTATAAAATATGAGCGAACAATGCCCAATTAATGTACCATGTCAGGTAGATGGACAAACTCAAACGCCATTAAGTGATGCAGCTGCAACACCAATTCTTACTCCAGGAACACCGATTGTAAAAATACCAGTTGTATTAGCAGAAAGAACAATTCAAATTGTTGTAGAATCTGATATTTCATTAGATCCTCCAGCAACTGAGATTAAACGTGTGTTAAAAAATGTATTTTTAACACAATGTAAGTTAGTTCCTGTAGCATTTACTCCAGTACCAGGTACAAATTACCGACGAGTTACAAGAGCAAAATTATTTGTACAAGGATATATTCGTAAAAATATTGAATATGCAAATGATGAGTGTAATGGAGTGCTATATGATCGTATTGCAAATGTTCCATTTTCTGGTTTTGCAGATTTAACAGCAGCTGATTTTCTATCATTAGCTATAGTAGCTGCTTCCTCAGATACTACTTCTCACTTTATTAATCCTAAAAATGGTGATTTACCACGTTTAGACAAATACTTCTTCGAAAATACAGTTTTTTATAATGAACAACCATATTGTGAATTAGTAAGCGCACAATTTTTCGAATTAGACTTTTCACCTTGTCCAACAGAATTAAACGAGCCATTTGGAACTCTTCGTGAAAAAATTGTACTAGATCTTACTTTAAAAGTTTTACAAGTACAACAAGTACAAGTATAAGACTAAAAAAGCATTGTCTTTAATAAAAAGACAATGTCTTTTTTATTATTATAAAACATATATAATGATGAAAATGAATACGTGTAAAATAACATATTTTCCTGAATTTTATTAGATGGGGGGATGGTGATGAATAAGCCATGGATTGGTAAGGTGCTATGGGATGAAATTCACAAGTATAAAGATCTAAATAAACAAGATAATTCACGAGAAAGAATAGTAAAGAAAGAAGAGGAAGTATCTGAAGTAAAGAAAGAAGAGGAAGTATCTGAAGTAAAGAAAGAAGAGGAAGTATGTGAAGTAAAGAAAGAAGAGGAAGTATCTGAAGTAAAGAAAGAAGAGGAAGTATGTGAAGTAAAGAAAGAAGAGGAAGTATGTGAAGTAAAGAAAGAAGAGGAAGTATCTGAAGTAAAGAAAGAAGAGGAAGTATGTGAAGTAAAGAAAGAAGAGGAAGTATCTGAAGTAAAGAAAGAGGAGGAAGTATCTGAAGTAAAGAAAGAAGAAGAAGTATCTGAAGTAAAGAAAGAAAATGCAACATCTGAATCACAATTAGAATCTTCAGTGCGTTCAATGGTAGTGAAAACACCATTTTCTATTATTTCTGAAGTGTCAAGTTTTAAAATATTTCCAAAAATAAACATAAAAAATCAAGAAGCGTTTGTTTTTCAAAATGAAAAAGATGTAGGTAGGCGTGAATTAGATTCTAAGTTATTAACTACAGTACAACAGTATCATTCGGAGGCTTATTGTGAAATAGTTTCTTTTAATCTTCATGAAAAGAGAGTGCTTATGGAATTATATAATAAAAAAGTTATAGGGAATATTGAAGAGAAAAAGGTAGAGACATCTTCATGGACCCCAATACATAGCATAGTATTAGAGGGTGAAAATGAAGGAGAAATAAATAATGTTATAACAGCCAAGCTACCAATAGAAATAGGAAAATATAAAGGTGAAATTATTTTACGAGAAAAAGTTGTATTTAAAGAAAAAGTCATAGGAATAAAAGAGGTGGAACAGGAGATTGTTTTGACAAAAACTGAATTCTTAGTGCCAAAAGTAATAAAAAATGGACAAAATACATTTACAGTTGAAAAAGGGAGCTTATTTGTAGAAGGCTATATTTATCAATGTATTGAATACATATCAGAACAAAGTACATTTCATAATAATATGTATCAATTAATGCAAAATATTGTACTGGAATTAGTCGTTCAAGTAATACAAGAACAGGAAGTACAAGTACGAATGAAATAAAAATGAATATATTCTCTAAATGCTACAAATGGTTTTTCCTCAATAAATTCAGTGTAATATTTATGAATACTAATTTTTGCTAACGGGGATAGTTACTTTATTATATGAATCTATTTAGGTCTATGAAAAAATAAGTGCTAACATGTTTGAAAACAAACTTACTAACACTTATTAAAAACAGATATAAAATTTGGATTATATGTGGTTTAATTTAAGAATTTAATAAAAAACATTGATAATTACTTGTTATAAACTGATGTGTAAAATAAAGTGTATTCACTTCTTTTTTTACAGGACTCACAATTTAAATAGTAATACATGTTTATCATAATTTTCTAAACACCAATTATATTTTTTTAGAATAATTGGATGGACAATTTCTTTCGTTGTATCAACATCAGTAAAGCCGTATGTTTTATAAAAACTCTCGAGTTCTTCAAAAGGAAGACAATATACGTTTTGTATTTCTAATGTTTTCGCAGTTTGTATTAAGAATGACACGAGCTTCTTAGCTAATTGTAGACCTCTAAATTTAGGAAGAATAAAAATCCCGCCCATTTCTATAGTATCTTCATCTATTTGGACTAATCGACCCATACCTGCATACTCGTTGTTGTATGTAATAATTGCAACTTTATCACTTTTTAAATCACTTCGTACAAATCCTATTGAATCATATTGATTGTTAATCCATTCTAAATCGTTAGATGTGGCCAATTGAATACTCATATACATCCTCCTTCGGAATATTAGCGCTATCTTCATTATATAAAACATAAGATGCTATATCAAAAGAACCTTGATATAGCACATTTATTTAAGTTATTAGTTGAAGGTATGGGTTTACTGGTATTGAAATGATGGCTTCACCAAACAGAGGATAATAATCTTGTGAATTTAGTGTTACATAGTCAAAATGAAAATTAGTTTATGCGTATAGAGATCATAGAGTTATTTTAATTAGCAGCTACTGTATTAATTGAAACTATTAAGGAAATGTGGTAATTGCCAGCCTGAGTGATACAAATCGTATTAAGATTTGGTCAAAAACTCCTCTTGAAATAGGGGAAAAGGAAGAGGGATTTAAATATAAGAGCACTTCGAAAAGTGCCCTTCAGTAATGACTACTCATTCTAAAAAGAAAGGATGCAATATATCATATGAAGTTAAGTGTATTTAATTATGGACCCTTTATATAAAAGATTTATTTTATTCCAAATAAATAGGCGGTTGTTTCCGCAACCTCTTTTCAGTAAAACAAAGCACTACTTTATTGGATTTAGCTTTTAAATTTTAAACAGTATAAATTTGAAAAGATTATCCTAAATTAAATAATTTAAATGCAATTATGTAAAATTCCCATAAAATTATTTGTGTTATAGAAAAAATAACAATAAAAAAATGGTTAAAATGGAATGATTTTTAATAACAGTTCAAGTTTTGAAGAATAGTGCATACAATATAAAGTCTTTTCCTTTCTTCATTTAAGTTTTACGTATATAATTTAAAAGTACTATTTTTATTTTATATTTTTTATATTTATAACAGAATAGAGGTTTAAAAATGGGTGTTAAAATCATTACGGATAGTGCGGCGGATTTACCGGTAGAATTGCTGCAAGCATATGATATTGATTTAATTCCACTCCGTGTTTATGATGAAGCAGAAACAGAGTATTTAGATGGAGTTACATTAGAGTCAGTTACATTATTGCAAAACATGAGAGAAGGCGCTGTTTATAGAACGTCATTGCCTTCACTTGAAACTTTCCAAGAAAAATTTATTTCTTATGCAAAAGAAGGTAATCCTTGTATATATTTAGCTTTTTCATCTGAACTGTCTGGTACATATCAATCGTCAGTTGTTATTAAAGAAGAAGTGAAAGAAACATATGCTGATTTAGATTTAGAAATTATCGATACGAAATGTGCTTCGCTTGGTCAAGGGCTTGTCGTATTAGAAGCTGCTAAAATGGCAAAAGACGGCGCATCAAAGGAAGATATTTTAAAACGTGTTGATTTTCTAATGAACCATATGGAGCACATCTTCACTGTAGCTGATTTACAGTACCTTGTGAAAGGTGGACGTTTAAGTAAAGTAGCTGGTTTTATCGGTGGTTTACTAAATATTAAGCCAATCTTAAACGTGGAAGAAGGAAAGCTTGTACCACTTGAAAAAGTACGAGGGAAAAAGAAAGTACTTGGCCGAATTGTAGATATTATGGAAGAGCGCGGAAAAGACCTTAAAGGTCAAACAATCGCTATGACTCACGGTGATGACTTAGAAACAGCTGAGGCTTTAAAAACATTAATTACGGAAAGATTTGGTTGTGAAGTATTTATTGTAAATACAATTGGAGCAGCAATCGGTGCGCATACAGGACCTGGTGCGTTAACATTGTTCTTCTTAAATGAGGTAGAGTAAAGGATTGGTCTTTTGATCAATCCTTTTTTCTTATTAATCTGTAATAATCGGTCTATATGGTATCGGTGAAGATAATATCATCGAAGTTTTCACCGTGCCAAACGGAATAACGATATCAATTAATTCCTCTAATTCTTTCATAGAGTGAACTGCTACTTTTAAGTAATAGCTACTTTCACCTGTTACTCGATGACATTCGAGTATTCTATATTCTTCGTAGATTTTCTCCTCAAATTTTTTACAAGGAATCTTTAGATTTTCAATTCTTAAAAATGCTTGAATTGATTTTCCAACTGCATCTAATGATATCCGTGCGGTATATTTCTCAATTATTCCTGCATCTTGTAATCTCTTTAGTCTTTCGGTAACACTAGGGCGGCTGAGGTGTAAGTGCTCAGTCATTTCTGTAATTGTCATTCTGGCATCTTCTTGTAGCAATAGGGTTATTTTCTTGTCAATTTTATCCATGAATTATACTCCTTTGCAAAATTGAAAGTAAATTTCTTAAACAAATACATAATATAAAACCTTAAGTTAAATTACATACACTTTTGTATATTGAATAGACTGATAACTTTCTATAATTAAAATATAAATGGAGGTGCTTGTAATGTCTAATCATTTTGACGAAACAATTTCTATTAAAAGGGGAACAGCCTTATATGTCGGAGCAGTTTTAGGATCGGGAATCCTTATATTACCTGGTATGACCGCGAGTGTAGCAGAAGGGAATGCGATTGTTTCTTGGCTTGTTATGATATTACTTAGTATTCCACTTGCATTTACGTTCGCTTTTTTATCGATTGAGTACTCAAGTGCAGGTGGAATTGCCACGTTTGCAGAAAAAGCTTTCGGTAAAAATATAGGTGCTATTATAGGATGGTGTTTTTTTATTGCGGGTAGTGTTGGTCAAATCGTAGTCTCAATGACTGGTGGAATGTATATAGTGAGAGTGTTTGCTTTATCACCATATTTCTCTTACGTTATAGCGCTTATTATTTTAAGTATTTCAATTGGTTTTAATTTATACGGGTTAAAAATGAGTGGTTGGTTTCAAGTGTGTATTGGTGTATTAACTTTCTTTATTTTAATTGTAACGATTATTAGCTCACTACCTTATATTGAAATGAAAAATATAAATGTATATATTTCTATGCAAAAAATAAATTCGATTTTAGATGCATCTTTATTAATTTTTTGGTCTTTTTTCGGCTGGGAAGCCATTGCAAGTTTGGCTCCAGAATTTAAAACACCTAGAAAAAGAAATATTATTTTATCTACGGGATTTGCGATCGTTATTATTGGAGTTTTATATATTGGTATTGCATTATCAGTAATTGGAACGAAATCTTATCATATAAATACTGATAATACGACAGCTCTCGTGCTTGTAATCAAGCAAACATTAGGCGGCCAATTTTCATGGATAATTGGATTTGTAGCTTTTATCATTTGTTTAGGGACGACAAATGCATTTATCGCAAGTATGGGGCGCCTAGGTTATTCACTAGGAAAAGAAGAAGTTGCACCGCGTTATTTAGCACATATTAATAAAAAAAGAGAAACACCAACAAATGCAGTAAAAGTTGTAGGTTGTATTGCAATAATAGGTTTGTTAATAAGTTTCGTTTTCCATATTAGTATAGATAAAATTGTTTTAATACCGAATTCGTTAGGGATTGTTACATACATAGTAGGTACTGCTTCTGGAATGAAATTAATAAAGAATAGGTTAGGTAAAATTTTTTCTATAGTAGCTTTTACATGTTGTATAGTAGTTTATCCTTTTATTGGAGGAGTAATACTGATTCCAGTAGCCGTAGCATTCATATGTTTATGTTATGTGCGTTTCAGTAGCAGAAGAAAAGAATATAAATAAGAATGTGTTTGTATAAATCGAAATATTTAAAGATATTAAAATTTTTACATTTCGTTTATAATTGTGTGGGGAGAAACATCTGTAACTATTTGTAAAAATAGGAGGCGGCTATAAAAGTGAATGAAATTGCTAAGTGGGATTTAGATCGATTGTATCCGATTGAGGATATTCTAACTCCAATATTGGGGCTGAAAGAACAATATTATGCGACAAAAGATGTAGCGATTCTTTCAAAACTTATACAAGCTATTGAAAAAGCAGAATACTTTTTGTATTGCCGATCAGCTGAAGAAAGTGTTTCATCTGATCTTACCATATTGACTGCTACAGTAAAAAATCTGAAAAGAGAAGTGCAGCAAGTAATACAAAAAAGTGAAGTGGAAACTTCCGATAATATTAATACTAGGTTAATAAAAGATGAACTTAACGCATGGGAAAATATGTACATACAATTAAGGAATAAAATAGAAATAGAGCACGATAATAAGCAATTATCATTTGGCCAAGCAAATAATATTGAAATGAATAGTGATAATGAAAAGGAAAGATTAGAAGTATTCGAGTTATTAACAAGTGCCTTACATAAGGAAAAAGAAATCTTCGCTACTGTCTTAAATCAAATAGGGAGATTACGCAATACAAAGAGTAATGAATTAGAAGATAGAGTGATTTTAACTCAATCTCTACATGCGAATGGTATTTCTGAAACTGTATTATTACAAATGTGGAATGCGACAGAAGAAAATCTTGATACATTAGTAAGTGCTTTAAACGTGTATAAGAAGGGGGAATCTTCAATTACATGGCATGAACTTATGACAGTAAAGGAAAATAATGAGGTTAATATCCCTTTTTCAGTAGCACTTCAAAGCATATACGATGCGTTTGAAAATATAGATAAAGAATTAGCAGAATTTGCACGGAATGCAATAGAGAATGGATGGGTAGATGCGGAACCGAGAGAGAATAAACCACCAGGTGGCTTTTGTGCTCCTTTCTTCGGTGAAAAAGAATCACGGATCTCTATGCGTTATGACGGAAGTATTGATAGTGTAAGAGTACTTGCACACGAACTAGGACATGCTTGGCACTTTTATAATATGAGTTTTGAGCAATCCTCTTCTTTTTTAGATGATTATTTGCCAATGAGTACGGCTGAATCGGCGTCTATATTCTTTGAAACCGTGCTTATAAACTATCTAATTCAAACAACAGATAGTATAGATATGAAAAAGTCATTGCTTAGTTGGAAAATAAGAAACTGTTGTAATTATGTAATGGCAATTCGAGCATCATTTGAATTTGAGAAGAATTTTTATGAAAAATGTAAAGAAGGTCCTTTAAGTGCTGATGAAATCGAGAGATTATCTATAGCAGCGCAAGAAAAAGCATACGGGAATGCATTATCAGAATATCAGCCGTTTGTTTGGATGAAATATGTTCAATTTTATATTGTAGATGTTCCTTTTTATAATTATCCATACACATTTGGGTATTTAGCTAGTTTTAGTTTATTAGAAATAGCTCAAGAAAGTAAAAGTACTTTTCATTCGAAATATAAAGAGTTTTTACGAGAAACAGGAAAAGCTCCAGTGGAAGAGCTTATGAAAAAACATTTTGAAATAGATATAACAGGTTATGCGTTCTGGGATAAAGCTTTTAGACAAATTTCTAAAGATATTGATGAATATTTGAGGCTTATTTAGAGTGAAAAAGGGGACAAGATACATGAACAGAATCGGCATTATCGGAGCAATGCAAATTGAAATAGACTTACTTTTAGAAAAACTAGCTATACAAGAGGAACAGACGATTGCGGGAATGCCTTTTTACATTGGCGAATTCATGGGAACTGAAGTGATTATTACAAGATGTGGTGTAGGAAAAGTAAATGCAGCCGCATGTACGCAAACATTAATTCATAAATTTCATGTAGATGCTATTATCAATACGGGTATTGCTGGCGGATTACACCCGGGTGTAAAAGTTGGTGATGTAGTTATTTCAACGAATGTTACCCATCATGATGTAAGTAAAACTCAAATGAAAAACTTATTCCCGTTCCAAGAAGAATTTAATGCAAGTAAGGAATTAATAGAGTTAGCACGTACAGCATGCAATAGTAGTAGTTTACATATAGAGGTTCATGAAGGAAGAATTGTCAGCGGTGAATGTTTTGTTGAAGATTCAAAACTAAAAGCGAAATTAATAGACGAATATGCGCCGCATTGTACAGAAATGGAAGGTGCAGCAATTGGACATGTTGCTTACATAAATGAAGTACCGTTTCTCGTTATAAGATGTATTTCTGACAGTGCAGACGATGAAGCGCAAGTTTCCTATGATGACTTCGCGAAAACTGCCGCAAATTATTGTTCAGAAATTATCGTGGAGATGCTGAAAAATATATCGAGTAATACTTATAGTTCAAAAGGAGAGAATGACATGTTACAAGCATTAATTTTTGATATGGACGGAACGTTATTTCAGACAGATAAAATTTTAGAATTATCGTTAGATGATACATTTGATCACTTAAGATCATTACAGTTATGGGATACGGTAACACCTATTGAAAAATATCGTGAAATTATGGGTGTGCCATTACCGAAAGTTTGGGAAGCTTTATTACCGCATCATTCTCTTAAAGTAAGAGAACAAACAGATGCATATTTTTTAGAAAGACTAATTGAAAACATTAAGAGTGGAAAAGGTGCTTTATATCCGAACGTAAAAGAAGTTTTTACATACATAAAAGAAAATAATTGTTCAATATATATTGCTAGTAATGGTTTAACTGAATATTTACGAGCAATCGTATCTTATTATTCTTTAGACCAGTGGGTTACTGAAACGTTTAGTATTGAACAAATAAACTCACTTAATAAAAGTGACTTAGTAAAAAGTATTTTGAACAAATATGAGATAAAAGAAGCAGCGGTAGTTGGGGACCGTTTATCTGATATAAATGCAGCTAAAGATAATGGCTTGATTGCGATTGGATGTAATTTTGATTTTGCACAAGAAGATGAACTTGCGCAGGCGGATTTAGTAATAGATGATTTAATGGAGCTAAAGGGGATATTGCCTACTGTGCAGAGATTATAAAGTCATTTAACAAATCATATAATATTTTAAAAATCCTTCTTCCACGAACGGAGTAGAATCATTTGTGATAAATTAGTAATAGTTTGATTTTTTTAAAAACTGAGTAGAGGATTATTAAGTGTGTGCAGTTTTTTGCCAATTCCTATATATCTTATTCCACGGAGGAAATATGCTGAAAGATAATTTTAACATTAGTAATATTCCCGCGGTTTTGTGGGGAGATAAAAGTGAAAGAGTTTTTATTGCAGTACATGGAAATATATCAAATAAGGAAGATGCAGTTATTCAAATATTAGCTGAAGAAGCTAATCAAAAAGGTTATCAAGTATTAAGCTTTGATTTACCTGAGCATGGAGACAGAAAAAATGATAATACTCCTTGCAAAGTACAGTTTTGTGTTAGTGAATTATCTATAATTATGAATTACGCAAAAGAACATTGGAAAGAAGTAAGCGTGTTTGCATGTAGTATAGGAGCTTATTTTAGCCTTTTAGCTTATCAAAATGATGTGATAGAAAAGGCATTATTTTTATCACCAGTAGTTAATATGGAACGAATTATCGAAAATATGATGAAATGGTTTAATGTAACACCAGAGCTTTTGCAAAAAGAAATGACTATAGAGACACCGATTGGTCAAAAGTTATATTGGGATTATTTATGTTATGTAAAAGAACATCCTATTAATACATGGAATACAGATACATATATTATGTACGGATCCAAGGATGAACTGTGCGAATTTGAAACTATTAACTATTTTACAAAAAAACATCGTTGTAAATTAGAAGTCATGGAGACAGGTGAACATTATTTTCATACTGAAGAACAGTTCAAGATATTTGAACAGTGGTTACACAAACATATCGATTAACAAATTATAATTTATCATGAACCTGTTAGAGAAGAATAGTGAATATATAAACTAATATTATATTTGAGAGACATTATAAATGTAAAAGTATTCACTTAAACAAACAATTGCCTTAGTTCAATAAGAATTAAACAACTTTATTAATGATTTTTTGAGTACAAATATCTTTATATGTATAGAAATTAAATAACTTTAAAGAGCTTTACCACACACTAGAGTGTAGCAAGGCTCTTATATTTTCATAATAAAATAAAACAACTATATTATCGATTTACATCTGAAGTGAAGAATACGCATGTTACGAATTGAATAAAGTAACAACCATAAAAATGCTCAGAATAAATGATTCTTGAGCATTTTTATGTATTTTCAAATTAAGGGGGAAATCACTTGAAAGATATACATATTCAACAAATAGAAGATTTAATGATATACGAACACGATTACCTTGTTCAAGAAAGCAAAGACGAAGGGTTTTATTTCCTAATAAAACTAATAAGTGAATATGAAAATAAAATAAACACATTTAATAAAAATGGTGAATGCTTATTTGGGATTTTTCAAGGGGAAAAGTTAATTGGAATAGGAGGGCTAAATGAGGATCCATATACAGAAAACAATAAGATTGGTAGGGTAAGGAGATTTTATATTTCAAAGGACAATCGTCGTGTAGGGCTAGGGAACTTGTTATTAAACCGGCTATTATCTCATTCGGAAAAGTATTTTAAAGTGGTTGTTTTACATACAGATACAAAGCAAGGCGATGCGTTTTATACTGTAAATGGATTTGTGAAGGGGGAAGTATATAAAGGATTTAGTCACTATAAAGTATTATATTAGTAAAAAAGAGACCCCAGCTTCGAAAAATAAGCTTATGAAGTCTCTTTTTGCTAATCAATTATGTTTTAACATTCATTTGTTTCAATAGTAATACAGGATCACCTTTCACATAATAAAAATGCGGGTTGTTTTCATCATCGTAAAGCATAATATAAGGCTTTTGATTAAGCGGTAGAAGAATTAGTACTTCATCAATTGTTGTATGTAACCATTGATTTGTAATAGAAACTGGTTTAGATAAAGGGATCTTTATCATGTGACCATCTTTTGGAACGACGTTTAAGTTTTTGAACGGGCCAGTAATGGATTTAGCATATTGAACAGCTTCTTTTTGGATAGCTGGATCTAAAGATTGTTTTTGAACGACCATTTCTTTTTGACAATCAAACACTTCAATTTGTTGATTTGTATTTGCGAACACATTTGTTGATAATAAGAAACAAAGAAGAGTAATGAACCCGATTTTTTTAATCATAGTACAACACCTCGTCTTTACTATACCCTTAAAAAGTTTAAATATTTTTCTGTCACATTTATGTAACAAAGAAGTTATATAATACAATTGGTTTTTGTTTAAAAGCAATGGAGGATAATGTATGAAAGTATTAATAGCAGATGATGAACAAGATATGTTAAGGATTTTAAAAGCTTATTTCGAGAAAGAAGGCTTCGAAGTTTTATTAGCGAAAGATGGAGAAGAAGCACTTCAAATATTTTATGATGAAAAAATTGATTTAGCTGTTTTAGACTGGATGATGCCGAAACATAGTGGTATTACTGTTTGTCAGGAAATAAAAAAGAACTCAAGCGTTAAAGTATTAATGCTTACGGCGAAAAGTGAAAGCGAAGACGAATTAGCGGCGCTTCAAAGTGGTGCAGATGAGTACGTAAAAAAACCATTTCATCCAGGCGTATTAATAACTAGGGCGAAAAAGCTTATACAGCATAATGATGTCATTCAAGTTCAAGATTTGAAAATAGATTTCACTAAAAATAAAGTTTATAAAAATGACAAAGAGTTAGATATTACAAAAACAGAGCTAGAATTAATAAAATGTTTTTTAAATCATAAAGGCATGATTTTAACTCGTAAAAAATTGTTAGATATCGTATGGGGATTTGACTATTTTGGAGAAGAGCGAACTGTTGATACACATGTAAGAAGATTACGTAAAAAAGTAGGAGAAAATATTATAAAGACGCATCGTGGTTTAGGATATAGTTTGGAGGAGCAGAGTGAATAAACTTGGAAAAAAGCTATTTCTCAGCATTTCTTTAACTGTTATTCTTATTTTTACAATCTCTTTATTATTAATTAACTATCTTTTACCGAAATATAATATTTACAAAACGCGAGAAAGTTTAGAAGGTATTACAGCACAAATACAGTCCATACCGAGCAAACAACTGGATGAAGCAATTACTAGTATTGAAAATAAAGGAAATGTTACGATTGCGTATACATTGATTAACAATTCGGAAGATCAAATTAATGATGAGTTACGTATGCAACTTACAAGGAAAAGGGTTGCCCTTAATAAACTTTGGATTACAAAAGAAGAAGTAATGAAAGTAAAGAACTTCGGGCAAGCGAATAAAATATATGATCAAGAAAAGATTAAATCTAGTTTTTTTGTGAAATACATTGCGAAAGACGATATGTTAATTTTGGTAGGAGTTTCGATCGCAAATTCTAATGAAGTAATAAAAACGTTAAATTCATTTTATTTTTATATTTTTGGCATTACGATTTTTCTCATTATCGTACTTGTATGGATACTTTCAACAACAATCACCAGACCATTGAAAGAATTAAGTAATGTTGCAGAAGATATTTCAAATTTGAAATTTGAACGAGCGAAAGTGAAAACAAATGATGAAATAGGGGACTTAGCTAATAGTATTAATATTATGAGTGAGAAACTACATGAAGCGCATGAAGATTTAACAGATCGAAATGAACATTTAAAACGATTTATGGGTGATGTGACGCATGAATTAAAAACTCCAATCGCATTAGTGAAAGCATATTCTATGGGAATAAAAGATGGTTTAGATGATGGTACATACATAGATACAATCATAAAACAAACTGATCACATCTCAAACCTAATTGAAGAGTTATTACGATTTTCTAAACTAGAAAGAGATGTTTTAGAAAAAGAAGAATTCGATATTAAATCACTAGTACAAAGTATATTAGATAAGCATAAGATTGAACTGGAATCGAAAGAAATTAATTTGCATGTGAACTATAATGTTGGCGATGCAGTTGTTTATGCTGATGTAAATAAAATGAGAATGGTGTTTCAAAATTTAATATCTAATGCGATAAAATATACAGCAAATCAAAATATAAAAATTACTTTAGAAAATCGAAATGAAAATATATATTTTCAAATTCAAAATGGTATGAACACTGAGCAAATGAAAGATATCGATAAAATTTGGGAACCTTTTTACGTCTTAGAATCTTCTCGCAGTAAAGACCATTCAGGTACAGGATTAGGTTTAGCGATCGTAAAAAGCATTTTAGAAAGACATGGTTTTGACTATGGAGTATCTACTATAGATGGAGAAATACGATTTTATATTGATATGAAGAATGTTTAATTCAATACTATTAGAAGCATCGTCTATTATTAGGCGATGTTTTTTATTGATTATATGAGAGCAGTAAATCATAAAATATAAACTCGAAAGCTCGTTTGAAGAGTGTTATACAAATTTTTCAAGTTGTTGCATAAAATATAAACTGAATTTTCTGTAATTTTAGTGTATAGTAAAAGGAGAAATATATGGGGAGGGAAGGGTATGGGGAAAAAGAAAATAGCAGCACTATCAGCAATATTATCTTTATCAATTACGTCAGGAGTTTCTAGTATGACTGCGTATGCAGACAGTAAAGAAACAAACTACATAAATGAGAATGATGTGAAGTTAAATGGAAATGTTTCAGAAGCGGTACGTTCAAACACGAAGATAGAATTAGAAAATGGAATGACAAAACCGATTTATTCGCTTGATGAAGCAATTATTGAAAATTTATTTGTAGAAACAGAAGTTGATAGTGATCGAGATGGAAAAAAGGATCGTGTATCAGTAAAAGTTATGCGTCCAAAAACTGATTCGAATGTGAAAGTTCCCGTTATTTATGAAATGAGTCCATATCGATCTGGCTTAAAAGATGTTCCTGTATATAATGTAGATGAAGAATTGTATGCGTATGAAGGGAAACCGTATGGAGCTGTTAATCTTGGTTCATACGGAAATTATTATGTGCCAAGAGGCTATGCAGTCATTTTAGGTGAAAGTATTGGAACTGGTAAATCAGATGGATGTCCGACTACTGGGGATGAGCAAGAAATATTAGGGACGAAATCGGTCATTGATTGGGCGAATGGACGTGCGAAAGCGTATACAGAAAATGGTGAGGAAGTTAAGGCTGATTGGTCTACAGGAAATGTAGGTATGACAGGAGTTTCTTATAATGGTACGTTACCGAATGCTGTAGCGACGACTGGTGTTGAAGGTTTAAAAACAATTATTCCAATCGCAGCGATTAGTAGTTGGTATGATTATTATCGTGCAAACGGTGCAGTCATTGCGCCAGGTGGATACCAAGGAGAAGATACTGATAATATGGCAGAAGCAGTTCTAACAAGAGAAAATCCTGAAGTTTGCGGACAAGTAATAAAAGAGTTAACAGCTGGACAAGACCGAAAAACTGGTAATTATAATGATTTTTGGGATAAACGTAATTATGTAAAAGATGCTAAAAATGTAAAAGCAAGCGTATTTGTTGTTCATGGTTTAAATGATTGGAATGTAAAGACGAAGCAGTTCGCGCAATGGTGGGATGCACTTGGAGAAAATAATGTTCCTCGTAAAATGTGGTTACATCAGGGTGGACATGGTGGAACATCAACGAATGACTGGCAAAGAACACAAAATAAATGGCTCGATTATTGGTTGTATGGAATTGAAAATGGAATTATGAATGAACCAATGGTTGATGTTCAACGTGAAAATAAAACTTGGGATAAAATAAAAAATTGGCCGGATCCAGCAGCTGTACCGTCAAAAGTTCGTATGTATTTAAGTAACAAAGCAGTTAATTTGCCATTAAGTATGGGCTCTGCAAATAAAGTTTTCTCATTCGTAGATGATGCAAAAATGAAATCAAATCAATTAATAGCAAACCCAGAATTAGAAGTAGCCAATCGATTAGTGTATACAATGCCTGTACTTCAAAAAGATACGCGTATAAGCGGTACACCAAAGATTTCAATTAGAGGAAATATTGATCGATCTGTATCAAATTTAACTGCTTTACTTGTTGATTATGGTGGAGCAAAGCCGGAAATTGTAACGAGAGGCTGGATGGATCCACAAAACTTAAAGAGTATAGAAAATTCAACAGCGATTCAACCGGGCAAAGATTATACATTTACATGGGATATGCAGCCTGATGATTATGTATTTAAAGCGGGGCATCAAATAGGGGTCATTTTAATCGCTAGTGACTATGATTATACAATTAGACCGAAAGCGGGCACGAAGCTTACAGTAAAATTAAGTGAAGTAACATTGCCGATTGTGAAATAAATAGTTATGAATAAAGAGCTTACTGCATAGTAAGCTCTTTAAACTTTGAAATGGGGAGTTTATTATGAATTTTTATTAGTAGATACAAAAATGCTTACAACAAATAAAAAAATTGCATTCATGATCAATAGACCACTAAAGGTAAGCCCAGCAAAACCTCCAGCGAATCCATCTCCTACTTTTTCACCAATTACGTGCAAAGTGGCGAAGAAAACAACGGGAGAAGAAAGTATGAAAATACCACTGGCTATTTTCCATATTCGTTGATATTTCTTTGCTATAAAGAAAATCAGTGTATTAAAAGTGATAAGAAGAAAAATAAATCCAATTAATGAATTCATCATATCCTCCTTTCAATATAATTCTGAATTTTCATATGTTCATTTTGAATGGAATATTATACAATATAATTATATTGTATGGAAAGCGAGTGATATATTATGACAGTCAGCTCTTTCGAATTTTTATTAAAAATAAAGGTGCAGGAAGATTAATTGAGTTAAAATCTTCCGTACGTATAAAACGGAGGAGAAAATAAATGTTTAGTTTTTATAGTACACTTTGCACGGAACTTTATGATTACACAAAGCCTGTCGGGTATTCTTTAAATGGTGATATTGAGTATTACGAAGAACGTTTAAAAAATGGTAGAGGAAGAATTCTCGAAGCGGCAGTCGGATCAGGGCGTGTTATCATCCCACTTCTTGAAGCTGGTTTTAAAGTGGATGGGATTGACTATTCACCTGAAATGCTAGAATCGTGCCGTATACGATGTAATGAGAGAGGC
Organism: Bacillus sp. FSL M8-0063; assembly: GCF_038005545.1. Lineage (NCBI taxonomy): Bacteria > Bacillati > Bacillota > Bacilli > Caryophanales > Bacillaceae > Bacillus > Bacillus sp. FSL M8-0063. Next base: position 2,408,980 of record NZ_JBBOTJ010000001.1, on the reverse strand, counting down.
TTACATCCTCATTTGTATGAAGGAAGTTTACAACAATTTTCACTGCCGCATAAATATGAGGCAATTATCATTCCTACTGGATCCTTTTGTTTAATTGAAAATCGTGCGGATTCTATAAACGCATTGAAATGTTTTTATGAACACCTTAATCCAGGCGGGCGTTTAATCGTAGATATTATGCTTCCGCATGACTGGAAGACTGGAGAGATTCATACATCGACCTTTTCTTTGCCAAGCGGAGACGGAATTACATTAGAAAATAAATCAATTGAAATAGATTGGTTGAACCAAATTACTCTATCATATTTAAAATATGAAAAATGGAGTAAGGGACAGTTAGTACAATCAGAACTGCAACGCTTTGCGGTGCGCTGGTATGGAATAGACGAGTTTAAACTTCTGTTAGAAAGTATAGGTTTCTCTAACATTACTTGCTCGGCTGACTATGTTTATGAAAATGAACCGTCAAATGCAAATCAAATGTTTACTTTTGAAGCTATGCGAAATGAAAAATAAAGAATTATTTATGAAAATAAGGCAATCGATACTGTATCGATTGCCTTATTTCAATTGTATATTACTTACATGTTATTACGTTTTCATTGTCCAAGCATTTTTCTACTACCTACATATACTATTTATATTAAAGACAGTTACTATTTTAAATAGAATCGTTATTTTTTGTAAATGATATTTTGGAGAATTAGGGGGATAAATTTTGGGAAACGAAGCACAAGATAGAGTTGAAAATCAAGTGTATTCCAATCGTGTATTAAGATCAGAATTTGATGCGAATTGGGAAACGTGTATATCAAAAAGTGGTTATGTAATTTATGTAGCAACAAGTAACAATGCTGAAGTAATAGTACTTCTTGCAGATGGTTCAAGTAAATTACTGATTTTTGAAAAAGGCGGTAAAGTAGTAGTAGGTGGCGGTGGTACAAGTCATTACAGTAAGCCGCATATTGCAAGAAATATTTAAGGTAGAACATGATAATTGAGAAGAAGCTGGAAAACGGTTAGTCATTCATGTTTAGAGCATAATAGACTAACCGTTTTTTATTTATTTAAATCAATTTAGAATAGGTTAATTTAATACAAATACATCTGTATGACCAGCAAAAATTAGGAGGAAATTGTACGGATAAGAATTCGAAATATAATGTAAGTTTGGAAGAAATATATAAGAAATTTTAAAAAGTATTTCCTATTTCGGGAAATGCTTTTTCTATGTTATAGTATAATAGTGTTTCGAAATGATGTTATTTTAATATACTTCAAATCTTGTTGTGTATTATTTTTATATTAAATTAGTTGTGCAAGTATTTTTTTATATAAGGAGTAACAATTAGAGAAATGAAAAATATAGACTTTATACTAGAAAGTGATGAGGCATTAAAACCGTCTGAACGATTAGTACTATTATTATTAGAGAAGCATAGAATGTTATATACGAACGATCTATTGGCATTATCTAATTTATCATATAAAACATTAACAGATTCATTAACGGCCCTTGTTTTAAAATCATATGTGTTAAAGGAAACTGGTAAGGGAAGAAGACAGAATTGTTATAGATTGGTATGATAAGACTGCTGATTTTAGAGGGTCCATATTGATTTTTTTCAAATGTAAGGAGAAATTATATTTTTACTTTCAAATGAAAAACGAACCGCAATACGTACTTAAATATTTGTATTTCATTTTTGTTAATGTTAATTTCATAATTATCGAAAATAGAAAAATAAAATAAACTGCATAAAAAAGAAAAAAAACAATCCGTTTTTAAAATGGATTGTTTTTTATTGGAATAATATTATTTGATATGTTGAAAGTATGAATGATTATTCTACTTCACTTGTATACTTTTCAGGTAATAATTCCATTACGTTACATTTTACAAGTTCACCATTATAAGAAAGTATAACGTTCGTATTTTTTCCGTAATCACTTATTAATTCTCGACACATACCACATGGAGCAACAACCCAACATTTTTCTATGTCTTTATGAGGGTGCGGGTGAGCAACTGCTACAATGGTATCAAATTCATAATCGCCTTCTGAAATAGATTTTCCAATCGCCATTGCTTCACCACATACTGTTATCCTTCCAACATTCGCTTCAACATGCACTGCTGCATAAATATTACCTGTTTTAGTTCTTACAGCTGAACCGATATGATGACGGCCATATTTATATTTTTTTTCAATTACTTTTTTAGCAGCTGTAATTAAATCATAGTCTTCATTATTTAAATGCATTACTTGTAACATATCATATGTTATCCTCCGTATTAAACATGATCATAGTTATTTTGACAGAAAATTTTAATATTTAAAACAAAAGATAGGAATTAGATAGATAATATTATTATGTAAACTTTAGTTTTAACAGGAAAATATCATAATCAATAGAACATATAGAAGAAGGGATACTTAAATATTTTGAAAGATGGGGGAACAGCATTTCATATTGCATTAGCAAAAGGACATGATCACCTTTTACATTATTTAAAACAGGAAGTGAACGTATGATAAATAAATGGAGTGTAGGCATATTTTTATTTAACGAGGTAGAAGTGTTAGACTTTGCTGGGCCATTTGAAGTTTTTTCTGTAACCGAAGCGGATGAAGAAAAACCATTTACTGTCTATACAGTTAGCCAAAATGGAGAAATGATTACAGCAAGAAACGGATTAAAGGTACTGCCGGATTATAGTATTGAAGATTTACCACCAGTTGATATTTTAATCATTCCAGGTGGTAAAGGAGTTCGGGAAAATGAAGTGAAAAATGATATTATAATAAATTGGGTCCGTCAGCAAATGAAAGAAGTAAAGCTAATGACTTCAGTTTGTACGGGTGCGCTATTACTTGCGAAAGCCGGTTTACTGGAAGGCTTAAAAGCAACAACGCATTGGGCTAGTATTCAAACCTTCAAAAAAGATTTTCCGAATGTAGAAGTAATGGAGAATGTGAAATTTGTAGATGAAGGACACATTATTACATCTGCAGGTATTTCAGCTGGTATTAACATGTCATTTCATATCGTGAAAAATTTGTTAGGTGAGGAGAATGCTGAGAATACGGCAAAAAGCATGGAATATGAAATTGAATTGTAAAATAAAAAAGCCCAATTGGGGCTTTTTTATTTAGTAAAGTTTCTTAACAGGTGATCTATACTCAAAGTCTTAGTTCTAAAACAGTAATTCCAGTTTTATCGAATATACGATAATTTATCTTTTCCCTCCTTGTAAGCATGTTATAACAAGGAGAAATTTTGTGTGTGAAAAAACTCTTCTACAATAGTAGAAAAAGAATAACAGAAACTACTATTTTATGGCAGCATACATAAAAAAATGCAATGTAAATATGGAAATGTCGTCGAATGCTATCTTTAATTGGTTAATTTGTGAGATATTTTTGTGAAGGAGCTTATTTTATAAGAATAGAATTAAAGTTAGTAAGGGATTATGCCGAGGGTAGTGAAAATATATGTGTTAGGGGGATTTCATAATGAGGAAACTCAAGCGAATAAATGTTCCTAATATAGAAGAGCAACTATCACAGCCTAATGAGAAGCGAGCAATTAATAAGAAAAAACTAAGACGATTTATATTCATGTTTATATTTATTGCGGCGGCTACTTTGTACCTTCAATTTATTTTAACGAAACAACAAGAAATAATCGTAGAAAAAAAAGATACAATAACGAATCAAAAAAAACAATTGGTTTCTTTAAAGAAAAATCAGGCTTCTTTAAAGACTAACATAGAAAATTTAACAGACGATGAGGAAGAAATTTTGAAGTTTGCGAGAAAAGAATATCAGTTTTCTAAGTCAAATGAAACTATATTTGTGTTGCCGAAGTAGTGTAATAGAACAGTTAGCGATAGCTAACTGTTTTTTCATGTATGAATGGCATGGTACAAGAAACAATCACATATTGTAAACATGAAGAGTTTGAGCTGTTTTTATAGTTATGGAATATATACCGAAATAAATGTTGTTAAAATTCTGTTAATTATATTATAATACAAGGTAAGCGGATACATTTTTTAATCAACGTTGAGTTTATCACTCATGCGACTATTAAGAAAACCGTTATCCCGTATTAGAAAGGAAGATAGCTGTGTACGCTTCAAATACAATTTATGTCGTAGGGGATGCGAAAGCACCTCAAAATAATCCCATTACCGAAAAGTTTAAAAGCTATTTTGTAGCGTTTGTACTTGTTAAGGAGACTGGGGAAATTGTAGATGCAGATTGCTCAGCGACAATTGCATTAACATCTCAATTCGTTAAATATTTGTTTCTACATAAAAATATTAATGACCCACTATTAGTAACAGAAATAAAAAATAGATACTTCGGTTCGTCTCAAAAAGCACTACTTGTAGCGTTAAAAGATGCGCAGAAAAAATATAATCAAATCGCTGCTTTGTCTACACATTCCTAGACAAAATCCAGCCGTAAGAATCTTCTTATGGCTGGATTTTTTTATTTCACATTAACCTCCTACATGAAAAGCAAGCAAAGGAGGAGATGAATTGTACGTAAAAACATAATTTATTTTTAAATAGTAAGGTTCCACTTTGTTAGACAACGAAAGGATGAACAATATGAAAATCACTGATGTAAAAGTAAATCGTAGACGTGTTAATCTTCACACACCGTTTAAAACAGCGCTTCGTACCGTAACTGAAATAGAAAGTTTAGATGTATATATTCATACTGATGAAGGAATTGTTGGCAAGGGGGCTGCAACCGCAACACCCGTTATTACAGGTGATTTCGCTAACGGGATTGAAGAAGCAATAATTGGGCCGATGCGTTCCTGTTTAATTGGTCAAGATATCATTCAATTTCAGCAGTTACTACAGCACATTCAGATGAGTTGTATTGGAAACCCAAGTGCGAAAGCGGCGGTAGATATTGCTTTATATGATGTGTATTGTCAACACCAAAACGTTCCACTTTACGCATTATTAGGCGGGAAGAAAGATATTCATACAGATATTACGGTGAGTGTAGATGAGCCTTTTATTATGGCGAAAGAGGCAAAGCAACATGTAGAAAAAGGATTTCAAACTTTAAAAATTAAAGTGGGAAAATCTGCTCCTTTAGACTTAGAACGTATTGAAGCGATTCGAAATAGCGTACCAAAAAATACGACGTTACGATTAGATGCAAATCAAGGGTGGAATCCAAAAGAAGCGGTTACGATCATTAAAGAGATGGAAAATCGCAATTTAAATATTGAATTTATTGAACAACCTGTTCATGCGAAAGATTGGGATGGATTAAAGTACGTCAAAGATCATGTGCAAACGCCCATTATGGCAGATGAAAGCATATTTTCAGCGAGTGATGCATTGAAAATTGTTCAAGGAGGATATGCAGACTTAATCAATATTAAATTAATGAAATGTGGTGGTATACGTGAAGCGTGGCGTATTGCCGATATTGCTGAAACAGCTGGTGTGAAATGTATGGTCGGAAGTATGATGGAATCCTCACTTTCTGTTAGTGCTGTAGCCCATTTAGCTGCTGCACATCCTAATATTCATTACTTCGATTTGGATGCACCACTTTGGTTAATGGAAGAACCGGAAGGAATGACTTATGCGGGATCAAAGGTAAACCTTCAATCAACAGTGAATAGTAAATCTTAGGAGAAGAGACAAGTAAACTATCTTTTAAGGGGGATATGTATGAAAAAAGTAGGAACTGCATTTTTAACAACTTTATTTATATTTTCATCGTTTACATCAGTACATGCTGAAGAAAAGAAAGATAGTAAGGCGTTTATCGATGTATCTGCCGCAACACTTTGGACTGCACCTGATTCATTACGACCAATTGATGCACCGAGTGCTACAAATCCAGTTGATTTGTGGAAGTGGACGAAATCGATGACGCTTGATGAGAAACTTTGGTTAACAAATGCAAATAAATTAGAAACGCAAGCGCTATTAGGTCAAGAAGTAACGGTTGTTGATAAAAAAGGGGACTGGGTGAAAGTGCTAGTCCACGGTCAGCCAACACCGCGAAATGAAGAAGGCTACCCAGGGTGGATGCCTGAAAAACAGTTAACATATAATCAAGAATTTGCAGATAAAACAAATGAACCTTTCGTATTAGTAACGAAACCGACAGCCATTTTATATATAAATCCTTCTGAAAAACATAAATCGCTTGAAGTGAGTTATAATACGCGACTGCCGCTACTTAGTGAAGATACGATTTCATATCGCGTGTTGTTACCAAACGGACAGAAAGCTTGGCTACGAAAAAATGATGGAACGGTTTACCGTTCTCAAAATGATATTCCAACTCCGGCGGCCGATGATTTAATAAACACAGGGAAAATGTTTTTAGGATTACCGTATATATGGGCTGGTACAAGTGGTTTCGGATTTGATTGCTCTGGATTTACACATACGATTTATAAATCGCACGGTATTACAATTCCGCGAGATTCAGGTCCGCAATCGAGAAATGGAGTTGCAGTTGATAAAGAACATTTACAAAAAGGAGATTTAATCTTCTTTGCACATGATCAAGGAAAAGGCAGTGTTCATCATGTGGGGATGTATATTGGTGACGGAAATATGATTCACTCGCCGAGAGCTGAAAGATCAGTAGAGATTATACCGCTTAATACACCAGGATATATAGAAGAATACGCTGGTGCTCGTCGTTACTTACCATAAAAAGTAGAGGGGGTTTTCAAATGAAAAAAGTTGTTCGTTACTCATTAGTTAGTACTTTATTAGCCTCTTCATTTTTAGTTGGCTGCGCAAAAGAAAAAACAACGACAAAGCCGAAAGATGAGAAAAAAGTATTACAGTTATTAGAAACAGGTGAAATTCTGTCTTTACATTCAGGGAAAGTAACAGATGCGGTATCGTTTAACGTTTTAAATAACGTAATGGAAGGATTATTCCGTTTATCGAAAAATGATGAAGTGATTGAAGCTGGAGCACAAAAATATGAAGTGAGTCAAGATGGGAAAACATATACATTCCACTTACGTGATGCGAAATGGTCTAACGGAGATCCAGTAACAGCACAAGATTACGTATACGCTTGGAAGCAGCTTATTAATCCAGATACAGCTTCTCAATATGCATACATTGCGTACGATGTGAAAAATGCGGAGAAAATAAATAAAAAACAACTAGGGTTAGAGGAATTAGGAGTAAAAGCAAAGGATGATAAAACGTTCGTTGTAGAGTTAGAACATCCTGTACCGTATTTTACAAAACTACTTATTTTACCGTCCTTCTATCCAATTAACGAAAAATATGCGAAAGAACAAGGTGATAAATACGGATTAGAAGCAAATAAAGCGGTATATAACGGGCCATTTACATTATCGGAGTGGAAGCATGAAGCGAGTTTTACAATGAAGAAAAACGATAAGTATTGGGATAAAAAAGAAGTGAAGCTAGATGAAATAAACTATCAAATTGTAAAGGAAATTTCAACTGCGGTAAATTTATATGAAACAGATAAAGTGGATAGAGCTGTCATTTCTACAGAATTCGTCGATAAATATAAAAATAATAAAGAGCTAAAACAATATACAGATCCGGTTATGTACTTCTTCCGATTCAATGAAAATGTACCTATTCTTAAAAATAAAAACGCAAGGCTTGCGCTAAGTACAGTGTTTGATAAGAAAGGACTTGCGAATTCATTTTTAAATGATGGTTCGGTTGCTGCTAACTATTATGTACCAAAAGGATTTTTAAAAGGTACAGATAAAAAAGATTTTAGAAGTACAGCAGGTGAGTTTAATAAAACTGATGTAAAACAGGCGAAAGAATATTGGGAAAAGGCGAAGCAAGAGACTGGTACAAATGAAGTGACGCTTGAGTTATTAAACTATGACTTAGAAAACTTCAAAAAAGTAGGAGAATACATTAAAGAAGAGCTAGAGAAAAACTTACCAGGCTTAAAGGTAAATGTAAAATTACAACCACATACGCAAAAACTGGCGTTAGAGAAGAAGAAGGAATACGAAATGTCATTATCACGCTGGTTACCAGATTATCCAGATCCAATGACTTATTTAGAAGTATTCCTTTCTGGAAGCAGTGTGAACAATACAGAATATGCAAACCCAGATTACGATGCGTTAATTAAGAAGATTAAAACAGAATTAGGTAATGATGAAAAAGCTCGTTGGAAAGCAATGCAAGATGCTGAGAAAATATTACTCGATGATGCAGTAATTGCACCGGTATTCCAGCGCGGATTATCATACTTACAAAAGCCGCATGTGAAAGATTTATATGTACATCAATTCGGTCCAGCTACAAGTTTAAAATGGGCAGATGTGCAGAAATAAAATTATGGAGAAACAGACTTCACGTATGTGATTGTCTGTTTTTTTGTACAGTTTCAAATGTATAGACATTTTATATATTTTTTCATGTCTTAAAAATAAAATTATTAGTAAAATTCCAGTGTGAAATTTATGTAGAATCTTGTATAATTAACGTGTTTCTATGGAAACATTTTCTTGTGCTATTTATATAGGACTTAATAGAACAAGGAAAGAAATACATACATGTATATAATAGATAAATAGAATGGAACATGTAAAGAGAAAAAGGAGAGAAATGATGGCGTGTCAAAAACAAGGGTTACAATTTAATAGCGATAGAAAGAGGAAGAGACGATGAAAATGAAGCATGCTTTTGGTCCCATAATTTTAGCGTGTGTGCTTTTTTTCATTATCATACTCATTCCATCGAAAAGTTTAGTATCACTTATTAGTGATAAAAAGGTAGAAGATGCGGCAACTTCCTTACAAAAAGAAAAATTGCAAAGTGTTTTCTTGCAGCAAAAAATGTTAGAGAATTCGCAGTATTTACCGATGTATGGTTCATCTGAATTTTTACGAATGGATGCATATCATCCGTCTAATTACTTTAAAGTAAATCCCGCAGGTTTTACGCCATATTTAATGGGAATTGGCGGTACGCAAAGTTTAGCTCATATATTGAATATGACGTCTACGATGGATGGATTAGAAGGTAAAAAAGTAGTCTTTGTTTTATCGCCACAATGGTTTACAAAGACAGGGGTATCACAGGGGGATTTCACTAACAATTTCTCTAAACAACAAGCATATCATTTTATTTTTAATGATGAAATAAATACTGAAATGAAGAAGCAAATTGCGAAACGACTATTAGACTATAAAGTTGTTCAAAAAGATGATATATTAAAAAATTCATTAGAAGGTATTGTATATAATGATACGAAACATAACATAAAAGCAGGTTTAGTCAAACCGCTTGCTTATATGCATCGAAATATTTTAGATCATAGAGATGTATTTAACTCTTTATTTAAGATTGAACCGATGAAAGAAAAAACAAATATAGGACTACGTTCAATTTCTTGGGTAGATGCACGTAAACATGCGGAGGAAGAAGGGAAATTGGAATCTACTACAAACACATTCGGAATTGAAAATCCGTATTACTATAAACATAATTTGAAGAAAAAATTAAAAGGTTTAAAAAACTTTAGAGCAAATGAATCATATGAAGAATCACCAGAATATGATGACTTACAAATTGTTTTAAATATATTTAAAGAGAAAAATGTTAAGCCACTATTCATTTCTGTACCTGTAAATGGACCGTGGTATGATTACGCTGGTTTCCCTAAAGAACGCCGCGAAGTGTATTATAAAAAAGTTCGGGAACAAGTTGAGAAAGCAGGATACCCAGTAGTTGATTTTTCTGGCCATGAATATGATAAGTATTTCTTAAAAGATACAATTCATTTAGGTTGGAAAGGCTGGATTTACTTTGATGAAGCAGTGCATAACTTTTATACTGAAAAATAAGTGTGGAGAAAAAGGAACGGCTATAAGCTGTTCCTTTTTTTAGTACAGAGGATTTTGATGTGGGCAATTCGGAAAGGCATGTATATCTTGAATTTGTCTAAAATCATAATGCTTCATTGCGAATTGAGCTTGATAAAGGTATTCATACACATATAATTGACCATCATGTGCTGAACATAATACACCAGAAGTTCCTTGCCCATTTATGAAAGAAATACCGATAGGGCGTCCGATTAAGTATTGTATTTTTTGTTGCCAATGCATAGGGAAATCACTCCTTTTTGAGATAATATACGAAATGGACGAGTGAATTGTTGCTTATCCATGTAAATGTTAAACTGAGGGGTTTTCTTGTGATTTCTCAAGATTAGTCAATTTAAACATAAAAAACCGCTATAGTTCGTAATGAATATATAGCGGTTTTTATTTATTATCTTAAGCAAGATTTTTACGTTTTTTTGTCCATTTTTTAATGATGAAGTATAAAAGAACGAGTATGACACCGCCAATTGCGAATGATTTCACATATGGCCCAGCAATATCATTAATATTCTCCCAATTTTGACCTAGTTTTTCACCTAAATAAATGAAAATGATAGACCAAGGGATGATTGCAAGTGCTGTTAATGTAGTGAAACGTAATAATGGCATTTTTGTAATACCAGCAGGAATTGAAATCGCATGACGTACTACTGGAATAAAGCGTGCAGTGAAAATTACACCAGTCCCGTAACGGTTAAACCAATCTTCAGCTGCATCTATATGTTTTTTATGAATGAAAATATATTTTCCGTATCGTTCTAATATAGGTCGTCCACCGTATCGTCCAAGCCAATAAATAAAGATTTGAGCAATAACGCCGCCAATTGTACCGAATACAACGGCGCCTACAAATGAGATACTACCATTGAATACTAAGAATCCCGCATAAGCAAGGACGATTTCACTTGGAATAATCTCAATCATTAGACCAAGCATAATGCCCCAATAACCTAATCCTTCAAAAAATGTTAATACTGAATGAATAAAACTACTTACCATTGTTGCACCTTCTAGTTTATGTATTTTTGAATAAATGTCCCTTTATTTAACAATGTAAAAGGTTCACTATATGTAGATTATACCTTATTTATATAGGGGATTGCTATTTCAATTCTTTTATGTCTCTCATAAGTATTATAGTGAAGGATATAAGCCCAGTTTTCATGAAGAGATAATGAAAAAATTATTAAAAATTTCTCATAAAAAATAGAAGCATTGCTGCTCCTATTTTTTTACGGTTTCACTTCTAAATTTTGTAAAAATAAAGTTGCTGTTACGTAACGTTTCGCTAACATTTGTACATAAGCGGTATGTACAGAAAGTGTCGCAATAATAATAGCGTTACGAATTGCTTCACGTTGTTCGTTGTTAACCTGATCGAACTTGCTTGCGATTTTATCAGCTTTTTCTTTTACGATGTTTTCAATTGTATGAACTGTATCTGTTGCATTTAGTTGTAAGCAATTCCCTTGATTGAGTTCTTCAAATAGGGAAGAGTATGCTCCATATAAATGAACAGGATTGATTAAGTCATCACTTCGATCGGCTGGGTCATTTACGATAAGGCGTAATAGCTTACGAATGGATTCAAAATCAAGTGCTGTTTTTAAATCTTCGACAATGAATAGTAAGGCTGCTTGTTCAATTGAATATTTTTTCCCTTTTTGAGGGGAGCCAATCATTTCTTTAATATCTCGTTTTACCCAGTTTTGCATGGCCGTTACTGAGAAACTTGTATTTTCAATCTGATTTCCAAGCGCAACTATTTCATTTAATGAAAAACCGACGTCTGTATCATCAATTTTAATCAGTTTTTCAAAAATAGGTGAAAGTGCGGTAGTAATAAAAGCAGTTACGCTTTGTCCGCTTTCAATATCTTTTTTATGTGACTTTGCCCACGCTTCTTGTAAAATACCGAGAGGCTTTTTCGTATTCCATCCTCTTAAAGATAGAAGAAGGGTAGCCATTTCGTTTCGTGTGAGATGAAATGTTTCCATCTTTTCACCTCCAAAAATATTAAAAAGTTCTTATGAACCTATAATATGTTTTGTTTTATTTAAAGTCAATTCTGTTTTGCTTAATTTTTCCTTTGTCACCAAACTGTTGTAAGTAAATAAAGCTTGCATATTTCGACAAAAGTTCATATAATAAGTTCATAAGAACCTTTAAAATGTTTTTAAAAACAAATCTATCATTCTGAATTTACTAGAAAGGTAGATTTCACATATATCTATATAAAAGGAGAATGGATATAATATGTTGAAAAAACTTGTAGCAGTCATGACAGCATTCATGGTTATCTTTGGAGCTAGTAGCTTCATGTTTGTAGATCACGCAGCAGCGAAGAGTTACAAATCTGGTAAAAAATCATACACACCAAGTTCTGGTCAAAAGTCAAAAGTTGATTTGAACAAAAAAGATACTAACGTGAATTCACAAAAAACAACAACAGATTCAAAAAACAAAGCAACAAACACAGCACCAAAAAGTAATAAAGGAAGCTTTATGAAAGGTTTATTACTAGGTGGTCTTGGTGGTTTACTAATGGGTAGCTTATTTGCAAATATGGGAGCTCTTGGTTCTGTATTAGCGTTTATGGTAAATATGTTAGTAATGGCTGGTATCGTAATGTTAGCAGTTCGTGCATTTAAATACTTCAAAGATCAACGTAAGAAAAAGGCAGATGAAGTAGCATGGAAACAATAAAAATTTCTGAACAAGAATTAATAAATGCACTTTGCGTATATATCGCTGAAAAAAGACAAGTCGGTCCAGAAGAAGTTTTAGTTGAATTAATGTATGACGATGACTATGGTTTCTCTGCTGAAGTAGAGGTAAATGGTCGCAAACAAATTTTAATTCAAGCGAACTTAATCGAAGCACTACGCTTATTGCTTGATAGAGAATATAATGTCAATTCATTTGCAGCAAGGTTACAACTTGAATTAGACGATGAAGAAGGCATTTACGCATTAGCAAAGTTTTAATAACTCAAATGAGTAGAAAAAAGAGCTGTTGAGAGTAATCTCAGCAGCTCTTTTTAGTATGTGCATATGCTAGGGAATAATCACGCCAAATTTCATTCATTTTCCGTCTACCGACATCAATCATCGGGTTAAATTGAATGGCAGCTTGTTGTCGTACGGTATGTACATGTTGGATCGCCTGTTGCAAGTGTAGTTCAACCGAATGGGATTTTGTATTTGCTTGTTTTACGATTGAATATCCAGCAACAGTTCCTTGTGCCATAGCGATTTTTCCGCTTTCAATGCCAGCTATATTGCCGGCTACAAATAAACCGGTAAGAGGGGTTTCCATCGTTTCGGAATGGAGAGGAACGTGCCCGCCTAATTCCGGAATGTAACGGAAAGGACAACCAGCTACAGCGGCTAGCTCAGCAAGAGGGTATAAGCCACCGGCAATACAAACGAAGTCTGCCTCATATATTTGTTCCGATCCAGTTATGATGTTTCCTTTCGTATCAATAGTAGCAACGCGTACACCTTTAACTTGATCTGTACCGATAATTTCAAGAGCTGCTTTTCGAAGGTGAAGCGGTGTGCCATTTATTTTCATACCGTTATTTGGATAGAAGTTTAATCCAGCTTGTTTCGCCCAATTATATTTCATCAATCGACTACCTATACGTAATAAAGGCGAAGGGGCAAGGTGTGCAGCATGTAATAGAGAGTTTAAAACTTCTTCTGGTTCACCAGCCTTTTGACTTAATTCACTTTTTTCAGGAAGTACGATATGTTCCACTTTAATACCTGCTAATTGTAATTCATTTAAAATAGCGAAGGACAAAATGTTAGCACCAATGATTACTCCTTTTCGCCCAACTTGAACGCGATGTACATTTGTCATTACTTGGGCTGCCCCGATTGACATGACTCCTGGAAGTGTCCAACCAGGAAGGGGAATGGAGTATTCAGCAGCGCCAGTAGCAAGTAAAACGAACGGTGCTTCTAACGTACCGATATTCGTATGTACGAACCAAGAACTTTCATCTTTATCTAAATTATAGACGGAAATGCCGCATCGAATATCAACTGAAAGTGATTTTGCTTCTTCGTGAAGGCGTTTTGATTCTTCTATTCCGTTCCACCATTCTCCAGTAGGTTCTTGATGTAATTGTCCGAGCAACCTTCCGCCAGGCTTCATAAATTCATCAATAACAAGTACATTTAGTCCAAAATGAGCACAAGAGATGGAGGCTGACAAACCTGCTGGTCCAGCTCCGATAATAATGACATCGTTCATCGCTTTTTCACCATCTCTCTCACGATATTTGGATGCTGTTTGCCGCTATCAACTACCATATCTTTTTCAACAACAGTTAAGCATGCTCGTACGTTCGTTTGATTGTTTACTGTCACGCGGCATTCAGAACAATGCCCGATATTACAGTAAATACCTCGCGGTGTTCCGCTATCTTCATGCACTCTTAAAGTTCTTATTCCGTTTGCAAGTAAAGCCGCCCCAATCGTTTCATGTTCATAGGCTTCATACTGTTGCCCGTTAAATTGGAAAGTGATGCGCTTCCTACTATTTAAACTTCCTAAAATAGGGTGATGTGTAATTCTATTCATTGATTTTCACCTACCGCTCCAAAGGTAACTGCGCGAACTGGTGGTTGATATTTTAATGGAATTTCATTAGTGTTTACGTCGGGATTTGCACTTTCAATCATTCGATCTATCATCATTCTACATGTGCGGCCACTGCAAAATCCCATGCCAGCACGTGTTCTTAGTTTTAATTCTCTTGCCGAGCATTTATATGCAGCAATTGTCGATTGAAGTTGTCCGTATGTAACTTCTTCACATCGACAAACAATTAAGTGATCTTTATTCGTCATATGTATTCCTCCTCTAGTTCGGTTTGCACAAATTATTATGCAAAAACTATGCCAAAATAGAGAAGGAAGGTTTATTGTAACCCGAGTTTTTTTAGGCGGTTATATAAAGTGGCCCTCGTAACACCGAGCTGTTTCGCGCATTCTAATTTATTCCCATTTAAAATGCGTAAAGCCCTCTCGATGACTTTTTTCTCATGTTCATCCATCTCTTCTTGTAAGGAGAGGATTGTATGATTGTTGCTGAGTAATACGGAATGAGCCGTATGATTGTCTAACGTTTCAGTTGTATGAAATGGTAAATATTCTTGTTTTATAATCCCGTCAGTCGCAAATACGACAAGTCTTTCAACGACGTTACGAAGCTCGCGAATATTACCTGGCCAATTGTAATGAAGCAGTTCATGCATAATGCTAGAAGGTAAGTCACGAATTGGTCTGTTGTAGTTGATTGAAAAATCGTTTAAGAAAGAATAAGTTAATTCAATAATATCCTCGCGTCTTTCTCGCAGCGGTGGAATATGCAAGCTAACTACATTTAGGCGATAGTATAAATCTTCTCGGAACGTACCTTTTCTCATTTCTTCTTGTAAATCACGATTTGTAGCCGCGATAATGCGGAAATTAATATGAATCTCTTTTTCTCCACCAACTCGGTAATATTTTCGTTCTTGTAGTACACGCAATAGTTTTACTTGCATATCGAGCGGCATTTCTCCTATTTCATCTAGAAATAAAGTACCGCCTTGCGCGAGCTCTATTTTACCCTTTTTGCCTTTACTACTTGCACCAGAAAACGCCCCGCGTTCATACCCAAATAATTCACTTTCAAATAACGCTTCTGGAATGGCGCCACAGTTAATTGAAATGAAAGGTGCCTTAGCTGATTCACTTGCTTCATGAATCGCTTTTGCAAATACTTCTTTTCCAACACCACTTTCGCCGAGTATTAAAACAGTTGATTTCACCGAACAAACTTTTCTAGCTAATTGTATCGTTCTTTGTATAACAGGGCTTTTTCCATTCATCGCAAGGAAAGGGTCGGGTTCATCTTTGTACTTTGCAACCTCTTGTTCTAAACGGTGCATTTCATGTGACATATTAAATAGTTTTTCATTTAAAGCGACTTGATTTGTTACATCAGTTTCTGAAACGACAGCTCCGATAATTTCATCGTTACAATACACTGGATTTGAATTAATTAATACGAACAAATCTGGACGAGGCTGATGGAACTGAGCAATTATGCTTTTTCCGTCATGTAATGATTGCAAGATTTCCAAATCTTTATAGTCAAAAAAACGAGTGATAGGTTGTCCAATAATTTCAGTATAGTTGACTGAAAAAATCTTTTCGGCGCCATCTGTCCAAGTGCGAACACATTCTTTATCATCGATAACTGTAACAGAAGAATCCGTTGTTTGTATTACGGTGTTATAAAAAGATTGTAGTTCATTGTAAGACTTAATAAGAAACGGAATGATTTGCTGAGACGTTATACAGCATATAGGCTCTTTATTTTTGTTCATTACGATAACGGCCATTTCATTAGAAAACGCGTCAATTAAAGCAGTGAATGAGTCATCTTCATATATAACTGCGCAGTTATATTCTTCTGTAGTAGAAGGGCGGTAATAAAATTTTTCGTTAACTTGCTGGGTAGGTTGCATGCTGTATGTATGATCGATGGATAAAATTTTTAGAAATTCTTTTATTGTGGGAAATGAGAATGCCATATTGTCCTCCTGTTATGTATAAAAATTTTGACAGTGATAAAAAAATAATACACCTATTTACGATAAATTTGAAATATTTTTACAAATAAAAATATTTTTTATAAAAAGTGTATATATGTATAGTTGGCACGTCAATTGCATGAAAGAAAGTGAGGAATTAAAAAGAAGGGAGGGGTGCTACGTGAGGCACTGTGACGTTTTAATAATAGGTGGTGGAATTATAGGCTGTTCTATCGCTTATTACACATCAAAATATGGAAGAGACGTAACAATCATTGAAAAAGGAGAATTTGTCAGTGGGACGTCTTCACGGTGTGACGGGAATATTTTGGCTATTGATAAAGACCCAGGATTTGATAGTCAAATGTCGTTAGTAAGTCAAAAATTAGTAAATGATTTAAGTGAAGAGTTAGAGCACTCATTTGAATATAGGGCGCCAGGAAGTATTCTCGTATGTGAATCAGATGAAGAAATGGCAGCAGCACAGCAATGGGTGAATCGTCAAAAAGAAGTTGGGTTACCGTTCCGAATGCTTGATAGGCAAGATATAAGAGCGGAATCGCCATTTTTTGCGGACGATTTATTGGGTGGTTTAGAATGCGCAACGGATTCTACTGTAAATCCATATCTCCTTGCATTTTCACTTTTAGCAGAGTCGAAAAAAATGGGTGCGAAAGCTTTTAATTATACGGAAGTAAAAGAAATGAAAAGAGATATAGACGGTTCCTTTATTGTAGAAACGACTAACGGGACGTTTACCGCGAAGCAAGTGGTGAACGCAGCTGGTGTGTGGGCTCCAAAAATCGGAGAAATGTTGGATGTAAATATCCCAATTGAACCGAGAAAAGGACATATTATTGTAGCTTCAAGGCAACAACACGTTGGTTGCCGTAAAGTAATGGAATTTGGTTATTTAATTTCTAAATTTGGCGGAAAACGAAAAGTGGATGCTTTAACTGAGAAATATGGGATAGCTCTTGTGTTTGAGCCGACAGAAAGCCAAAATTTTTTAATTGGTAGTAGTAGAGAGTTTGTAGGCTTTCATACGAAGATAAACAACGAGGTTATTAAATGTATTGCAAACAGAGCAATTCGTTTTTATCCGAAAATGGCGGATATGATGGTGATTCGTTCATATGCTGGATTACGCCCGTGGACAGAAGATCATTTGCCAATCATTTCACGCGTGGAACATATCCCGAACTACTTTATCGCCGCGGGGCATGAAGGGGATGGCATTAGCCTGGCAGCAGTTACAGGGAAAGTGATTGAAGAGTTGTTAAATGAAAAAGAAACAATCATTCCTATTGAACCACTTCGTTTGAGTCGTTTTACAGAAAGGGTGTTAAACGGATGAGGTCACAAAGAGTCTTTACGACGATTGATACACATACGGGCGGGAATCCGACGAGGACATTGATAAGCGGACTTCCAAAGTTAATTGGAGAGACGATGGCAGAGAAGATGTTACATATGAAAAAGGAGTATGACTGGATTCGCAAATTGTTAATGAATGAACCGCGTGGTCATGATGTAATGTCAGGAGCATTATTAACAGATCCATGTCATCCTGAAGCAGATATTGGTGTTATATACATAGAGACAGGTGGATATTTACCAATGTGTGGTCACGATACAATTGGTGTATGTACAGCTTTAATTGAATCAGGTTTAATTCCGGTAGTTGAACCGATTACTTTGTTAAAGTTAGACACGCCAGCGGGCTTAGTTGAAGTTGATATCTTTGTTCAAGATGGAAAAGCGAAAGAAGTCTCTTTCTGTAACATACCAGCTTTTTTACTGAAACATATTACTGTACAAGTTGAAGGAATTGGAACTGTAGAAGCAGATATTGCGTATGGAGGGAATTTTTATGCCATTATCGATGCGAAGTCAGTAGGTTTAGAGTTAGTACCGGAAAATGCATCTACAATTATCGATAAGGCAATTCATATTAGAAATATCATTAATGAGGAATTTGAAATCATTCATCCGCAGTACTCGTTTATTAGAGGGTTAACCCATATTGAATTTTATACAGATCCTACTCATGAAAGTGCTCATGTGAAAAATACAGTTGTCGTTCCGCCAGGAGGAATTGATCGTTCTCCATGTGGTACAGGAACATCAGCGAAGTTAGCTGTATTATACGCAAATCAAAAAATTGAAGTGGATGAAGAGTTTATTCATGAGAGTATCGTTGGCTCTTTATTTAAAGGGTGCGTCATAAATACAACATCTGTAGAAAATATTGAAGCTGTCGTAACGAAAATTACAGGTTCAGCTTGGCTTATGGGGATGCATAGATTTTTTTATAATGAAAAGGACCCACTGAAAGAAGGCTTTTTGCTAATTCCGCCGATGGAACATGAAACGGAGGATGTAAAATGAACATTCAAAAAATGTATACAACAGTAGACGTACATGTAAATGGTGAAGCATTTCGTGTAATGAAAGATGTACCATGCAAATACTACTACAGTTTAGAGCAATTAAACGAACAAATTTCAGGTGAATTAGCAGAAGGAATGAAGCTTTTATTAAATGAGCCACGTGGTTTTATCGGATTAAATGGATGTATTGTCGTTCCTTCTATTCATATGGAAGTCGATGCCGCTGTATTATTTTTTAATCATGAAGGATCCATGCCGCTTCATTATGGAGGCATTGTCGCAGTAATAACGATGTTACTAGAAAGCGGGTATTTAAAAAAGAGAGAGACGAACCAATACAAAATCGAAACGCTATCTGGTATATTTTCAATCCATGCGTATGTAGAGAATGATGAAGTTGTATCAGTTTCGTTTGAAAGTAAACTATGTTATAGGATTGAGAAAAATTTACAAGTGGGTAATATAAGTTACTCTCTCATTCAAGCAGATAAAGTATATGCAGTTGTAGAAAAAGATACGTATTCACCAGACATTCGTATTGAAAACATTTCTGAATTGAAAAAATGGGGAGAAGCTACACTACAAGCTATACAAAAACAGTCGTTAATAAAAAGGCTTATTTTAGTAGATTCTTCGCAGAAAGATAAGAACTATATAAAGTCGATTACATTTCATGAAGATAACTTTATCGTACGTTCGCCAGGTTTTGTTTCTACTATTGTATCTTATGTTCATGCGTTATTTAAAAATGATTATTTGGCGGATAAACCTTTTATAAATGAAAGTATATTTAATAGCTTTATAACAGTTGAAAAAGTGAAGAAGGAAGAAACGGGTTACATTTTCAGTTTTGAAAGTAGAGGATTTATTACAGGGATGCAGACGTTTCTATTAGACCCTACAGATCCATTTCCGACAGGATTTTTATTAAAATAAAATAGTAAAGGGAGAGATAAATATGAAAAAAATTAAAGGGGCATTTCCAGTATTGATCACACCGATGGATGAGTTTCAAGAAATTAATTGGAACGGTGTAAAACAAAACGTAAACTATTTTATCGATCAAAAGGTAGCTGGCATTATTATTAATGGAAGCACAGGTGAGTTTGTTAGTTTATCAAAAGAAGAACGATTTAAAATGGTAGAAACAGTATTAAAAGAAGTTGATGGCCGTATTCCAGTTATTGTAGGAACTGCAGCAGAAACGACGAAAGAAACGATTGAATATACGAAACATGCAGAAGCACACGGAGCGGATTGCGCATTAATTATTAACTCGTACTATTGTAAGCCGAAAGAAGAGGAAATTTATTTTCATTTTAAAGAAATCTCAAACGCTGTAAATATACCAATTATGTTATACAATAATCCGTTTACATCTGGTATCAATATGAGTACAGAGCTCATGCTACGTATTGGAAAAGAATGTGAAAATGTTACACATATTAAAGAATCTAGCGGAGATATTCGTAAAGCAAGAGATTTAGTAAGACAAGGCGAAGGTGCTTTTCAAGTATTCTGTGGATCTGAAGATTTAGTTATGGAATCTTATTTAGTAGGTGCAACGGGATGGGTTTCAGTAGCAGGAAATATTGTACCGGGACTTGTTACGAAAATGCATGAGCATTTCCAAAATGGTGAATTAGAAAAAGCCTGGGAAATAAACGATGCTATTTTACCTCTTTGCGAGTTTCTTGAAGGATCAGGAAAATATGTACAAATCGTTAAACGCTCAATGGAATTACACGGACAAGCGGGGGGGCCTTCTCGTTATCCGAGACTCGGATTAACTGAAGAAGAAGATCAAAAACTTCAAACGATTATTTCAAAAATTGCAGCTCATGCAGCTGTTTAAATAAGGAGGAGATCATATATGTTAGCGACAAACATTGAGCTGAGACCAAAAGTGAAAGCGTTTTTAAATGAAGAAATTAAAATGTTTATTAATGGTGAATTTGTTCCTTCCATTAGCGGGAAGACATTTGAGACATACAATCCAGCAACAGAAGATGTTCTGGCTGTCGTATGTGAAGCGCAAGAAGATGATATTGATGTCGCTGTAAAAGCGGCAAGATCTGCATTTGAATCAGGACCTTGGGCAGAAATGACTACCGCTGAAAGAGCGCACCTTATTTATAAATTAGCAGACTTAATTGAAGAGCATGGAGAAGAATTAGCGCAGTTAGAAGCTTTAGATAATGGGAAACCATATCAAGTAGCACTGGATGATGATATTGCAGCGACTGTAGAAAATTATCGCTATTATGCAGGATGGGCTACAAAAATTATCGGGCAAACGATTCCGATTTCAAAAGATTACTTAAATTACACACGCCATGAACCTGTTGGCGTTGTAGGTCAAATTATTCCTTGGAATTTTCCACTCGTTATGTCTTCTTGGAAAATGGGAGCTGCACTAGCAACAGGTTGTACAATCGTATTAAAACCAGCAGAGCAAACGCCTTTATCGTTATTATATACAGCGAAGCTCTTTAAAGAAGCAGGTTTTCCAAACGGTGTTGTAAACTTTGTTCCAGGTTTTGGCCCAGAAGCAGGAGCTGCAATCGTAAACCATCATGATATTGATAAAGTAGCCTTCACAGGTTCAACAGTTACAGGAAAATATATTATGCGTCAATCTGCAGAAACAATTAAACATGTAACGTTAGAACTTGGTGGTAAATCACCAAATATCATTTTAGAAGATGCTGATTTAGAAGAAGCGATTAACGGTGCATTCCACGGCATTATGTATAATCACGGCCAAAATTGTAGTGCCGGATCTCGCGTATTCGTTCACCGAAAACATTACGAAACAGTCGTAAATGAACTAGTGAAAATGGCGAATAACGTGAAGCTTGGAGCAGGTATGGAGAAGGAAACGGAAATGGGTCCACTTGTATCTAAAAAGCAACAAGAGCGTGTTCTACATTACATTGAACAAGGAAAGGCAGAAGGTGCTACTGTTGCTGCTGGTGGTGAACGGGCATTTGAAAAAGGATATTTTGTACAGCCGACAGTATTCACAAATGTTACTGATGATATGACAATTGTGAAAGAAGAAATTTTTGGACCAGTTGTCGTTGTACTTCCATTTGATTCAACAGAAGAGGTAATCGAAAGAGCAAATCGCTCTTCATACGGACTCGCAGCGGGCGTATGGACACAAAATATTAAAACAGGACATCAAGTTGCTAATAAATTAAAAGCAGGAACAGTATGGATTAATGATTATAATTTAGAAAATGCAGCTGCACCATTTGGTGGCTTTAAACAATCTGGTATCGGTCGTGAGTTAGGTTCATATGCGCTTGATAACTATACAGAAGTGAAAAGCGTTTGGGTAAATATAAAGTAATAGAGAATCTAACTGTTAATAAATAGAGGGGTGCAATAATAAGAGCTGCGGACAACTGGAAGGTTTAATAATAGTTGTCCGTTTTCTTATATATAAAATAGTTTTCAAAAGAATGTTAAGGGGGATTTGGATGGAGCAATTAGTAGAGTGGTTAGTAGGGCAAGTATGGAGTATTGGGTTAGTTGTTTTTGCATTAGGGGCAGGTGTGTATTTTACAATTGCCACTCGTTTTCTGCAAATTCGTTATTTTAAAGAGATGATTAAACTATTATTTGAAGGGAAGAGCTCGGAGACGGGAATTTCATCCTTTCAAGCATTTTGTTTAGCCTTATCAGGTAGGGTTGGAATAGGTAATATCGCAGGGGTCGCGACAGCTATCGCTTTTGGCGGACCGGGAGCCGTGTTTTGGATGTGGGTAATGGCTCTTTTAGGAGCAGCGAGTGCATTTGTTGAATCAACATTATCTCAAGTATATAAAAGTAAAGTCGGAAATGAATACCGCGGTGGTACACCATATTTCATTGAAAAAGGCCTGAAAATGAAATGGTTTGCAGTCATTGTAGCGGTTGTTGTAACACTTTCATATGGCGTTTTATTACCAGGTATTCAGTCTAGTAGTATCGCAGTTGGATTTGAAAACTCTAATGGCATTAGCAAATATATAACTGGAATATTATTAGTTATTTTATTAGCATCAATCATTTTTGGTGGCGTAAGGAGAATTGCGGGCGTTTCGCAAATGCTTGTTCCATTTATGGCAATTGGTTATGTAATTGTTACATGTATCGTATTAATTGCGAATGTAACAGAAATTCCAAGTATGTTCGCTTTAATTTTCTCTAGTGCTTTTGGTGTAAATGAAATGTTTGGCGGAATCGTCGGTGCAGCAATTGCATGGGGCGTAAAGCGCGCTGTATTTTCAAATGTTGCAGGTGTTGGAGAAGCGACGTATAGCTCCGCTGCTGCTGAAGTATCCCATCCTGCAAAACAAGGATTAGTTCAAGCATTTTCTGTATATATCGATACTATTGTTGTATGTACAGCGACAGCTCTTATGATTTTAATAACAGGTATGTATAATGTTATACCGGAAGGGAAAAGCGCTATTGTAAAGAACATAGGGAATGTTGATGCAGGTCCGATATATACACAACAAGCAGTTGAAACTGTTATGACAGGGTTTGGTCCATTATTTATTTCAATCGCAATTTTCTTCTTCGCATTTACAACATTACTCGCATACTACTATATTGCTGAAACGACGCTTACTTATTTAGATCGTGATCTTAAACATAGCTGGTTAAAACCAGTTTTAAAAATTGGATTTTTAATTATGGTTTACATCGGTAGCGTTGAATCAGCGTCGCTTTTATGGAATCTTGGAGATTTAGGAATCGGTAGTATGGCATGGTTAAACTTAATTGCGATTCTACTATTAAGTAAAATCGCATTAAAAGTGTTAAAAGATTATGAAGCACAGAAAAAAGAAGGGAAAGATCCAGTATTTAATCCTAAAAATGTTGGGATTGAAGGATTAGTTTTTTGGGAAGAGAGAAGTAAAGAGATTGAAAGGAAAAACTATAAGGAACAATCTGTAGTAGATGATAGTCTGAAATTGTAACTTGAATAAACTGAATATTCATTCTTTTAAATGAGGTATATTGCCTTCTTTTCATCACATACTACAATAGGTACACATAATTTGAATGGGGGTAATAATAAGATGGAACACGAACAACATAGTTCAGTAAATGATGTTCTACATCATTATAAAGAAGGTATCGGTAGTTTTACTAACCAAATCCCTGAAATTGCTGAAACATATAATGCATTCACGCAAGCTTGTTTTCAAGAGGGTTCTTTAACAAAAAGAGAAAAACAACTTATTGCATTAGGAATTAGTCTAGCAACGCAAGATGAGTACTGTACCATTTATCATACAAAAGGTTGTCTTGATCAAGGGTGTTCAGATAAAGAAATTCTGGAAGCATGCGGTGTTTCAGCAGCATTTGCTGGCGGAGCTGCAATGAGTCAAGCAGTAACATTAGTACAAGAGTGTTTAAGTGAACTGAAAAATCAAAAGCATTGAATATAAAAGAACGTTTTAAACTTTATGTTTAAAACGTTCTTTTACGTGAGATTAAATTTGAGTATAAAAATTATCTGGTATGTGATGTAATAAAGTAAGGTTTTTAAATTTGTGGGAATGTGAAAGCACAATTATTTATTTAGTTTTAAGATTTTCTAAAAAGTTTTAATTGTTTCATATAATCAATAGCTTTTGTTTTGTTCTTTTGTTTACATACAAATTCTATCGTTATTAAGTTGTATGTAATTTAATATTCCATATTTTTATAAATCGATTTCTCTACGTCAGGAAGAACTCTGTATATACTCTTACTGATTAAAGATTCTAATTCGTTTTTAATTGTGTAGAAACCTTTCCAATGTAAAGAGGAATGAGGGGTTGTTCCATGTCGTAAACCAACTGAAATCAATCTTTTTTCAAGAGTAGTAAAGCCTTCCGCATCAGCAAGTGCGTCACAAAGGGTAATGACCTTACTGTATAAGTCGTAGTCACTATTTTCATTTAATATTTCAATTAATTGGCTTTTCATATAATCAGGAACAAGGCTCCACTCCGCTGCGATATTTAAATGCTCATTTTTGCACGGGAAAGAGTGTGTCACGCAAATAATTGCGTTTCCTGTATACCCTAAATCA
This sequence comes from Bacillus sp. FSL M8-0063, assembly GCF_038005545.1. Classification (NCBI taxonomy): domain Bacteria; kingdom Bacillati; phylum Bacillota; class Bacilli; order Caryophanales; family Bacillaceae; genus Bacillus; species Bacillus sp. FSL M8-0063. Next base: position 2,383,993 of record NZ_JBBOTJ010000001.1, on the reverse strand, counting down.
TTCATATACATATAACCATCATAGGAATGAATAACAGATTTAGTAAAACCTTTATACCTTCCTATATCATGTAGCAGAGCAGCATTATATGCTATGTCAGCATTTAGGTCATACCCATTATTAATAAGTTCTACAACTATCTTTTCAGTTGCAAGGGCAACATTACATGAATGTTCGAACCACGGACCTGGGCTTTGTTTATATGCCCACTCGAGTAATTCTCTTGCATATGTCCTATCTAATATATACTTCATATAGGTATCCTTTCTCTAAAAAATTGTACTTTAAATAATTTCATCTTAGTAATTCATTTTTCCTTCCTTAAAACTTGGTACAATGACATAAAAGGGGGATTAGTAATGCAAAATGTAGTAATTGAAGAAATTAAGCAAATAAAAGATGATGTGGAAGAGCTTTCTAAACTTTTGAAAACGGTTGTAAATGATGGGGCGTCAATTGGTTTTTTACCTCCACTGGAACGGAAAGAATCAGCGAAGTATTGGGAAACTGTATTAGCACCAGAAGTAATCTTATATGTCGCTAAAATAAATAATGAAGTGGCCGGGAGTATTCAATTACATTTAGTTACAAAACTTAATGGGATTCATAGAGCTGAAATTTGTAAGTTAATGACTCATCCAAACTTTAGACGTAATGGCATTGGGCGTTTACTTATGCAAAAAGCAGAGGAGCGAGCAAAGCAAGAAAAAAGGTCTCTTATTGTACTAGATACGAGAGAAGGAGACCCTTCTAATAGATTGTATAAATCATTAGACTATAAAGAAGTTGGAAAAATACCAGAATACGCAATTTCTCCGAGTGGTGATTTAGATGCTACAGTTATTTATTATAAAGTTTTATAAGTTATGATTAAAAAGCTATTATGCTAAAAATAATAAACTCCGATTTTTAACACCGCCTATATTTCTCTAGCGGTGTTATTTGAATGTATCAATAAAATTAATTTAATGTACTAATTGAATTTGAGAAAGTTTTTAGAGGGTTATGTTTGTATAGTCTCTCATCTTATAATGAATGTAGAGGAGATGACTAGGCAACTATAGTTGTTTTCGCTTTATTATGCGAAAGGGGATGTCGGGATGAAAACGAAAGGTTTACAGAAGGTGAAGAAAGTTATGTTAAGTGGTAGCATATTACTTACGGGATTGTTAACTTTCGGTTTTTCAGAGAAAGCTTCAGCTCATGGATATGTTGAATCACCAGCAAGCCGTTCTTATTTATGTAAGCAAGGGGTAAATGTGAATTGCGGACCGATTCAATATGAGCCACAAAGTGTAGAAGGAATAGGTGGATTCCCGCAATTAGGACCTTCTGATGGACAAATTGCCGGAGCTGGCCATTTTCCTGCTTTAGACGTTCAAACAGTTGATAGGTGGAAGAAAGTTACGTTAAACGGCGGGACGAATACATTCAAGTGGAAACTAACGGCACCTCATAGTACGAAAGAATGGAAATACTATATTACGAAAAAAGATTGGAATCCAAATAAGCCGTTAACAAGGTCTGATTTAGATTTAGTGCCATTCTATGTGAAAAATGATGGAGGAACTAGACCAGGAACTTCAGTAACACATGAAGCAAATGTACCTACTGATAGAAATGGATATCACCTTATTTTAGCTGTTTGGGAAATTGCAGATACTGGGAATGCATTTTATCAAGTTATAGATGTTAACCTTGTAAATAACGGTTTAGCATCAAATTTCGCGCTAAATCATGTAGTGCAGGCTCCTACCTTATTTTAAATAAAATATACATTTCGATCATCTAATTCATTTTAGATGATCTTTTTTCCGAAAAACGATGAAAAATATAGAAGAAAGTGCAATTATTTATAAAAAAATGGGCTTTAAATATTGTCATATTTGCTTCTTTAAGATATCCTTTTCATGAAGAGGTGGAAAACATGGAAAAAGTACTAGTTTTCGGGCATAAAAACCCAGATACAGATGCAATTTGTTCTGCAATTGCTTATGCAGAATTGAAAAAAGAATTAGGAATGAATGCTGAGCCTGTACGTTTAGGTGAAATCAGCGGTGAAACTCAATTTGCGTTAGATCATTTTAAAGTAGAAGGACCGCGTTTTGTTGAGACAGTTGCAAGCGAAGTGGACAACGTTATTTTAGTTGATCATAACGAGCGTCAACAAAGTGCTAACGATATCGAATCTGTTCGTGTGTTAGAAGTTATTGACCATCACCGTATTGCTAACTTTGAAACAAGCGATCCTATTTACTACCGTTGTGAGCCAGTTGGTTGTACAGCTACAATCTTAAACAAAATGTACAAAGAAAATGGCGTTACAATTCGTAAAGAAGTTGCAGGCTTAATGTTATCTGCAATCATTTCAGATTCTTTACTATTCAAATCTCCAACTTGCACAGAGCAAGACGTAGCAGCAGCTCGTGAATTAGCGGAAATCGCTGGTGTAGATGCTGATAGCTACGGCTTAGAAATGTTAAAAGCTGGTGCTGACTTAAGCGGAAAAACAATGGAGCAATTAATCTCTCTTGACGCTAAAGAATTCCAAATGGGTAATGCGAAAGTTGAAATCGCACAAGTAAACGCTGTTGATACAAACGACGTTCTTGTACACCAAGGGGAACTTGAAAAAGTTATCTCTGCAGTAGTAGAAGAAAAAGGTTTAGACCTATTCTTATTCGTTGTAACTGATATCTTAACTAACGATTCTGTCGGTCTTGCGATCGGTAAAGCAGCAAACGTTGTTGAGAAAGCATACAACGTATCTCTAGAAAACAACACTGCTACATTAAAAGGTGTTGTATCTCGTAAAAAACAAATCGTACCAGTATTAACAGAAGCATTCCAAGCTTAATTTTATTAAGTACAGATAAACAGCAAGGACAAGTAGTCGGATTGGCTATTTGTCCTTTTCTATCTCTAAAAAACAGAAAATTAAAATTTTAAAACAGGAGGATTGTGTATGCTTAATGATTTGGAGAGTAAATTACAGTCACTTTTAGAGCGAAATATTACTTCTGTTTCAGAATTAGAGAATTGGCTTTTGGATGAACAGAGTGTAACTGCTGAAATAGAAGAGGAGATAACAAGTAGTTTAATCGCCACGTATAGAGATACAAATGACAGAAATAAACGTAATTTACATATGTATAATCAAAATACAATTCAACCACTTTTAAAAAGATACAATGCAAAATTTGACCAGAAATTTATAGAGTCTCCGTTTTCCGACTTATTAGATGAGCAGAAATACGGTTTTATGACAAAAGCAAGATTGATAAAAAGTAAAATGTTTAATGACAAGAACATTGCTCTTACCATTAAAGAGCAAGAGCTTATTACGAAATATAGAGAAATAATGTCTAACATATCTATTAATTGGGAAGGCGAGCAAAAGACGTATGCATATGTAAAAGCAAAGCTAGATAACCCTAATAGAGCTATTCGTGAAAAAGCTTGGTACGCTTTATGTGAAGCAAGAAGTGTAGTGAAAATAGAAATAGATTGTATTATGAATGAACTCGTACAATTGCGGAATGAGACAGCTTTACATGCAGGATTTAATAATTATAGTGAATATGCTTTTAAACAAAAAAATAGAGATTATAGTATTGAAGAGTGTTATAAACTTCATGAATCTATAGAAAAGTATGTTGTACCAATTTGGAAACAGTTGGGAAGTCTTTCTAAAAAGAATCTCGGTGTAAAAACGTATCGCCCGTGGGATCTAACGCCTTGTAATTTACTAAAAGTCCCATTTCAAAATACCGTTGATTTATTGTATGGGGTGGAAGAAGTGTTTCGGAAGACTGATTTATATTTTTATGAGAAATTTATTCATATAAGGAAAGCTGGATTCATTGACGTAGAAGAACGTGAAAATAAAGCGCCAGGAGCCGCTTGTTTTACCTTGCCTCATAGTAAAGAGGTTTTTGTGTATTCTAATTTTAGTCCATCATTTTATGCAATTAATGCACTTATACATGAAGTAGGGCATGCCTTTCATTTTTATAAACAATTTAACAATGATAGTAGTATGCAAGAAAAATATCTTCGCGAAGAAGTGGCTGAGCTTTATTCTCTCAGTCTTGAGTTGCTAGTAATGGATAAGCTGGATATCTTTTATAAGCAAGAGGATGAATATAAAGAAGTACAGCGCGTACAATTATATCGTGCTTTCTCACTGTTAATGTCGTCAATTGCAGGAGATGTATTTCAGCACTGGCTGTATTCAAATCCAAACCATACTCCAGGAGAACGTGATAAGAAATATATGGAACTATGCGAAAGGTATCAATATTCATCAGTCGATATTGCTGGATTAGAAGATGAAATTAGTTCAAGTTGGTTAGAATCATTTCATTTTATTCAGTTTCCTTTTTATAAAATTGAATATGCAATTGCACAAATAGGAGCAATGCAATTGTTTCAAATTTATCGAGAAGACCCAGAAAAAGCGATTGCTTTCTTTAAAGAAGGTGCGAGTGCAGATTGGAATTTATCCATGCAAGAAATATATGAAAAAACAGGTATCACGTTTGACTTTTCGGAAGAAAGGATAGAAAGTACTGCAAGTGTAATTTTTGATCTAATTAATGAATTAAAATAAGGATAGCATTTGCTATCCTTATAACTGTTTGTTCGTAGATTTTTTCTTGTTTATATAAAATGGAATAATAGCCGCAATGATGAAAATAGGTATGGCATACGCTTGCCCAACAAACAACTTCCAGCCAATATGATTATAACCTTCAGATGCTGGAGCAATCATAGCGATTATGCAAACAATAATATAGAGTACTAGTGCAGGGATTATATTTTTCATTTGTTCACCTCCTTTTCATAAAATTATCACATGTATATTTGTATAATACATTATAGTTTGAGAAAAGATATATGTTTTTCTAACATTTATGTAAATAAAAGGGTTGTTATTAAGTGGAATAGAATAGGTGTATGTAGAATGATATAGGGGTGTTACATATAATGAACAATATATTAAATCGAATAAAGAAAGATGTAAGTATAGAATTATTGAATACACTATGGCCTGGTTTTAATAGGGCTGCATTTGCACTATATAATGATGAGCATGTGTATGTATTTCATCATCCATTATTTTTGAAAGATGATGGTGAGTATGCCATTTTAAAGCGGGATGAACAATTTAAGGCTGATACATTTATCCTATTAAAAGATTATCCGACTGCCATCGTGAATATGAATAGGCATAGAGATTATGAAAGTTTACTTGCAGTTGTGGTGCACGAACTTTTTCATTGCTATCAATATTTGAATAAAGAAAGTAGATTTCCAAATGAAACTTTAGGATTTCAATATCCTATAATAGAGGGAAATATAGAATTGCGAAATAAAGAACGAATGTGTTTATATGATGCTGTGCATTGTAAGTCACAAGCTGAGAAATATAATTATATTAAGCAATTTATTGAACTAAGAGAGCAAAGAACTAGTTTTATGAAAGAAGAGTTTATCACTTATGAGTGTATGGTTGAAAGTATAGAGGGGCCTGCTTGGTATGTTGAAATGAACGCCCACATTGCAGTATGTAAAAATGATGAAAGTGAAACATTACGAAAATATAGCGGACTTATTTTAGATATATATGATGCTAATTGTAACATTAGGAAGAGTTGCTATAGCTCAGGAATGCTTTTATGTTTATTATTAGATGAGATGCATTCTGAATGGAGAACGAGCTTCTTTAATAGTGATAAATCATTATATGCTTTTTTAAAACAAAACATTAATGTTGTTTTAAGTTTAAATAATGAATTTGCAATAAGTAAAGAAACGAAGCAAATCCTTCATTTTGTACAAAACGAAAGGGATAAGGATTTTATGCAATTTTATAAAGAAGAAGGGTATCATCTGTATATTGTAGGGAATATAAAATTAAATTCGTTTAATCCAATGAATGTAAAATTAAACAAAAATAAAGCGTTACATAAAACCTTTTTAAGTGTATGTATACATAATAAAACATATATGATAAATCAACCTGTTTTAGCATCTTTTGAAGAAAATTTTAAAAATATGACACAAGTTCATATTATAATGAATGAAAAGCCGATAGTAACAAATAATGGTTGGAACGTAGTGGGTGTTGGTGATATAGAAGCTGAGTATGAAGAAGAAGAGAATTCTATATTTTTATATTTAAAAAGTTAGAAGTGAGGTAAGAAATAAAGATGAAAAGGTTATGCATAATTCCATGCGGAAAAAAGAAGATTTGGGATAAGTATCCAGATTTCGGACCGATGGAGGCAAAAGATGTATATATTAGCCCGTTCGGAAAAGCATGTCAGGCGTATGCAACTCTGTTTTTCGAGAATTGGGTTATCTTATCGGCGAAGCATGGATTTTTAAGACCAAATGATATTGTTCTAGAAAACTATGACCTTGCATTTGATTCAAAAAGCGATGAGATTATTAGCGTGGAACAATTAAAACAACAGATGATTGAAAAAGACTTGCTTCAGTTTGATGAAATTGTTTTACTTGCAGGCAAGAAGCATAAGAAAGTAGTGACACAATTATATCCAGAAGAAAACATTACGTATCCGTTAGCAGGATGTAAAGGAATTGGATATATGTTACAGAGGTTGAAAGGGGCTGTGGGGGAAGGAAAGGAACTATAGCCAACTTGTTGTAAGAGCTTTTTAGTTATATATATTGTGAGCAAAAAAATAGAAAATACATATTAATTTAAAGCTCAAATATTGGGCTTTTTTCTTTGTAGTAATCTCTTTAAATATATTAGGTACAACTAATAGAAAATTATAACATTTATAACTATACTTATAAATCTAGAATGTAGACTAGTAAACAAACCTCTTTCTACTTTTCATCATAGAATATGATGAATTCTATTTAGGAGGAGGAATATTTATGGGGAATCATTGTAATTGCAGGCGTTCATTTTGGGATGATTTAATGTTCGGAAGATGTGGATGTAAATGCAGGGATTGTCACGAATGTCGTTGCAAAGAGAAACCGAAATGTGATTGTCACGAATGTCGTTGCAAAGAGAAACCGAAATGTGATTGTCACGAATGTCGTTGCAAAGAGAAACCGAAATGTGATTGTGACGAGTGTCGCTGCAAGGAGAAATCGAAGTGTGATTGTGAAAAATGCAATTGTAAAGAGAAACCGAAATGTCATTGTAAACATGAAGGGTATTAATAATAAAAAAGAGTACGCTAAGTACTCTTTAATTTTTTAAGGTTATATTCCATCTTGAACAGATTTTTTTACAATTTCCCACGTGTCTTGTTTTTTAATCTTGATAGCTACATTAGTTCCGGTAGATTCCTTATAAAAGATATATCCATTGTTTTCGTCCACATATGTCAATGGTTCACTTATGCAATCTCGCGAACAAGATGTATTAATTAGCTCGATTAATGATAGTTCGCTCGGATCGGTTTTACTTGCATCTATAATAGTATCAACGTCTATTTTACGGTAACCTTGTAAATTCACATGGAAACTTTGTTCGATTTCACCTGTAATACTAGTATTCATTACTTCAACTGAAAGTTTCTTTTCTTGAAGAAATCCGTTTTCAAAAATTAATTTTGTATATCCAAGCCATGCGATTAAAACTAGCATGATAAACATAGTAAATATTTTAAGTGTTCGAAGCCGTTTACTAACAATTGTTTCTGAGTATTTCATCCAGTTTAATCCTCCAATGTTTTTAATTTAAAGTATGCCTAGATACATATTTTTAGAAGAAAGATAGAAGTTAACGAGTGCTTGATTCAAAAAAGAAAGCATCCGAAGTTAGATGCTTTCTTTTTTGCGTATATTTCGCTATCTGTTCGTTACTTGTTTCATAAGTGGTCTAATTTCTTTAACGGGTGGTTTTTTATCATAGGCATCAACGTAAGAGAAATAGTAATTTAAGTTTCTAAGAAGACCTTTTCCTATTTTAGCGCTCAAGAACGGAAATACTTGTCCAGTATAATCATCGAGAGATTTACAGTAATATTTTTCATCTAGATAAATACTGTATTTACATGTTAGTTCTACTAGTGAGTTCCCTTCTTCATCAATTACTTCTTTAGAATCAATAATGTCTATTAATGCGAATTTTTCATTTAGATAAACTTTCTTCTTTTTCTCGTGTTTATTTGTGAGGATAAATACGAGACCAATGGCGTTAATCAAACTATTTCCTCCTATAAAAAACGGATATTAATAAAATATATCGATATACGTTAAATGTAAAGAGGAGAGGTGAAATTTCATTGATAGAAAGTTTAATAAGCCGATTTGTGTTTTCAAATCGGCTTATTATTATTGAAACACTTGCGGGAATTGTTTTACGATTGCGTTTGTTATCATATCAGCCATTTCTAATGCTTCTTTTTCAATTTTATCATATAGTTTTACGCTTGCTTCAAAATCTTTATTTAGGAAGGCAAGCGCTTCTGCTTTCGTAAGTGCTAAATGTTCATAAAACATTTTTCTGAATTCTTCTTTTTCTATATAAGGGTTGATGCTAGCAAGAAACGCCACAATTTCATCACCATTAGCGTACCATTTTTTCTCTATAGCGGCAGCTGCATTTTGATCACCAGCTTTTGCGGCTTTAACTAGATCCGCAGCAATGACTAAGTGGTCTTTAATTAATGCACTATATTTTTTTACAGCATCCTCACCATAGAATGGTTCAAGTGATAGTCCCATATGTGTTGCATTTTGAAGAAGACGCCCAACTGTCACGTTAACGTCTGGTAAATTAAAGACAATACTTATAATAGCTAATCTCGTCCAAGCGACATGTTGTTCCCATAAAGAACGCATATAACCTTTTAAAAAGTTCTCGTTTTTACTAATTCGGTAATTACGTACAGATGTATCAAAGTGTACATAAGGGTTATGATAGGGGGAGTAATACGATTGCCAATAAGAATACATAAACGGTAACACTCCTTTGAACATGTATAACTCAAAGTATGATGGGAATTTATTTTTAGTTACGTGTCCTAGATTAATTTCAGAAATTGATATGGAAAAAGATGAAGGATTTTATTGTGGTATATATAAATAAAATGAATATAAAAATAAACAAGGCTCTGCAAGGGAAGTTGCAGAGCCTCAAAAGGGTATTGCCGAGATGTCGGACTCGACTAAGTAATGTTATCATAAAATTCTATTAAAAAAACCTGGTAAATGTGTCCAAATAAAAGTGGATCTTTAATAAAGTTAAAGGGATCCGCTTCCCGCAGCAGATCCCTTTAACTAGATAATGTTGATGAGCAAAAACTCATCTAGAGTACTTTTATAGTAACAAGTAAAAATCGTTTTGTGTATTGAGAAAAAAAGAATTACTTCATTAAATGTTAAGAACTTATATTTTACTTCTGGTTAATATAATCATTTGTTGTAAGTGAAGTATGGTTATAAAATGGAGAAAAGACTTGCAAGCATCTAAAAGCGTAATGAAATATATAATAGTCAAAAAAGACCTGCTTATATAAGCAGGTCAAATTAAGGGGTTTTATCCAACAGAATATGTCATATGATATCAACTGTATTGTATTAAGTCTATAAGGTTTATATTGAGAAAAGTTTTGTGAATGGATATATTTCGCACACGTATTAACGTTTAAAAAGTTGAGAAAGAAAATGAAAAAGCTTTTTATAAGAAAATAATGGCTGGTATTTATAATATGCTTCATATTTCCACGCATCATGATTCGAGAATTGGAGTTGATTCGGTACTGTTTTCTGCTTGGTGGAACTAATATTCTGCTGTTTCATATAGTAACCTCCTGAATTCATATGTATAAGATTAGTAGTATTCAAGGAAGATTAATAAAATGTATATTTATTTTGTAATTCATTTTATATGTGCTTTATTTATGTTTTAAAATTTATAAATAGCCATTAAAACACCGTTGCTAAACAACCTCTAAAACGTAGAGAAGCATAAAATAATGAAAAAGCAAGCTGTTAGTCTTGTATTCATCACTTTCATGACACATAAGTGATGATATAATAGTAATAGATGAAAGATAAAGAAAAGCAGGTGACTCTTTTTTGTTTACAAAAGCACAAGAACTTTTAGCGTCTTATTTCGGTTATTCGTCATTCCGAAGAGGGCAAGATGAAACAATTAAAAATGTATTAGATGGGAAAGATACAGTCTGTATCATGCCTACGGGCGGTGGTAAGTCAATTTGTTATCAAATTCCCGCATTAGTATTCGAAGGAACGACATTAGTTATTTCACCTTTGATTTCACTTATGAAAGACCAAGTAGATACATTAGTACAAAACGGTATTTCAGCTACTTATATTAATAGTTCTATTTCGATTGCGGAAGCGAATCAACGAATTCAATTAGCAAAACAAGGACATTATAAGTTACTTTATGTGGCGCCGGAGCGTCTTGATTCAATGGAATTTGTTGACCAACTTATCGATATGAAAATCCCGATGATTGCAATTGATGAGGCGCACTGTATTTCGCAGTGGGGACATGATTTCCGTCCGAGTTATTTACATATACATCGCATATTAGATTATCTTCCAGAAAAACCGCTTGTCCTAGCATTAACTGCGACGGCAACACCACAAGTTCGTGAAGATATTTGCAACACGCTTGGAATTAATCAAGAAAATACGATTATGACAACGTTTGAGCGCGAGAACTTATCATTTTCTGTTATTAAAGGACAAGATCGTAATGCATATTTAGCGGATTATATTCGTCAAAATCAAAAAGAATCTGGGATTATATATGCAGCTACTAGAAAAGTAGTTGATCAGTTGTATGAAGATTTAATGAAAGCAGGAGTTTCTGTATCAAAATACCATGCTGGTATGAGTGATACAGATCGAAATGAGCAGCAAGAACTCTTTTTACGTGATGAAGTGAGTGTAATGGTAGCGACATCTGCATTTGGGATGGGAATTGATAAATCGAATATTCGTTACGTTATCCATTATCAACTGCCAAAAAACATGGAAAGTTATTATCAAGAAGCAGGACGTGCTGGCCGTGATGGATTAGATAGTGCATGTATATTGTTATATTCTTCTCAAGATGTGCAAGTACAGCGCTTTTTAATTGACCAATCGACAGGAGAATCTCGTTTTTCAAATGAACTTGAAAAACTGCAAAATATGACTGATTACTGTCATACAGAACAATGTTTACAATCATTTATTTTGCAATACTTTGGAGAAGAACCGAAAGAAGATTGCGGCCGCTGCGGTAATTGTACGGACGACCGCGAAAGTATCGATGTGACGAGAGAATCACAAATGGTTCTATCTTGCATGATTAGGACGAACCAGCGATTTGGAAAACAAATGATTGCACAAGTACTAACTGGATCTAAAAATAAGAAAGTTATTGAATTTAATTTTCATACTTTACCAACATACGGATTACTATCAAATCGAAGCGTCAAAGAAGTCAGTGAATTTATTGAGTTTCTAATTTCAGATGAGTTAATTGCAGTTGAACATGGTACGTATCCAACATTAAAAGTTACGGAAAAAGGGAAAGAAGTATTATTAGGTAAAGAGAATGTTTTACGTAAAGAACGAGTAGAGACAAGACAAATTGTTCAAGATCATCCTTTATTTGAAGTGCTTCGCGAAGTACGTAAAGAAATTGCGCAAGGAGAAGGTGTACCTCCATTCGTTATTTTCTCTGATCAAACGTTGAAAGATATGTGTGCAAAAATGCCGCAAAGTGACTCTGAACTTTTAACTGTGAAAGGGATCGGCGAACATAAACTTGTGAAGTATGGTTCTCACTTCTTACAAGCAGTTCAGCACTTTATTAAGGACAATCCAAACTATGCCGAAACAGTTAAAACAGAAGTAGTGACAGAGCGGAAAAAGTCAGGGAAAGCTTCAGCAAATTCTCATTTAGAAACGTATGAAATGTATAAACAAGGCATTGATCTAGATGAAATTGCGAAAGAACGTGGCTTATCAAGACAAACAATTGAAAATCATTTAATTCGCTCTTTTGAAGATGGAATGGAAATAGACTGGAACAGTTTTGTTCCTGCAGAATATGAATCACTGATTGAAACTGCCGTGCAAAATGCAGAGGGTGGTCTGAAATCAATTAAGGAACAACTTCCAAATGAAGTGAGTTACTTTATGATTCGTGCATATTTACAATTTAGAAAGTAGATATATAAAAAGGGGATAGGGATATATGCATCACGTTTTCGTGTATGGCACATTAAGAAAAGAGCAAACGAATGCTCATTTTATGCAAGGGGCAATATGCATCGCAGACGGAGCATGGACGTATGGTAAATTATTTGATACAAACGAAGGGTATCCGGCAATGATTTGTTCAAATGAGGACAAAGTATACGGAGAAGTTTATGAAGTAAATGAGGTTGTTCTGCAAAAATTAGATGAACTTGAAGAATATACAGGTAATGCAGAAAGTGATTTATATGACCGAATCACCGAAACGGTTTATTTAGGTGATAGAGAAATACGTGCATTTGTGTATGTTGCTCAAGATATAAGGATGCTAAAGAAAGTTATCATTTCTGGTGATTGGGTAGAGTATCAACAAGAAAAATAATAGCAGCCATAGAGCAGATAGTGGTATCATCCATTATCTGCTTTTAATATTTATACTTTTAATTTTCTTATTATTTTGATAAATTGTAAATATAGGGAATAATAATGATTTTTTCATGGGTGTCAGAAATTTAGTTTTTCACCTGTAGAAGAAAAATCTATTGCAGGAGGAGAATAATAATGAATGAATTAAATGTGAGAGAATTTTACGAAAAACAATTTAAACTATCCAATTACGATATCAATACAGAAAGCTGGTTAAATCAAGTTGCGAAAGAAGTTAAAGAGCAAATTGGACATCCATTTCAGTCGATGTTAGAACTAGGTGCAGGAAATGGTGGATTTGCAAGGGCGATGTCTAAGTTACGTGTAAAGATGACTACTGTTGAGCTTGTTCCAGAGTTAGTTATGTTTGCAAAAGAACATTCTACTAATGATATAGATATTCATTGCGCTGATTTTTATAAAATTAATTTTGAAGAAAAGTTTGATGTTGTTAGTTATTTTGATGGATTTGGTGTAGGAACAGATGATGAGCAATTGATTCTATTAAAACGCATTAAAAACTGGATGAAGGATGATGGATGTGCACTTATTGATATGTATCAACCATTGTATTGGAAAAAAGTAAGTGGACAAGAAATGACCTTAAGTGCAGCTATGCGAAAATACGAATATGATAGTATAAATGAAAGAATGTTAGATCATTGGTGGCACCCTAATAATCCCAATGATATAGTTACACAGTCTTTACGATGTTATACGGTAGATGAGATTAGCAATCTATGTGCTGAAGCTGGATTAAGTATTGTAGGGTTCTTCCCAGGCGGAGCATATGATTTTGAAAAACGAAAATATAAAGAATTAGCAACATTAAATGAATGTTTGGCATATCGAATTAAAGTAAGGAAGAGTAGGGATTAATCTCTATTCTTTTTTGATTTAGAAAATTCTTGCTAAATCTATTGACTTTATAAATGGATTTTTAATACAATTGTATCTCGACTGAAAAATTAGAACGGACAGGAGGGAATCATCAAATGAACAGCATTTTTGACGAAGAGTTACAAAAAATGAAAGATACGTTATGTACGATGGAGGATCAATTAGAACAACTTGAAAAAATTCCAGTTTATTATGGAGAAGATTTTAAAGAGCAAATTCTTGAAAGTATGAGGGAGTCTAATAGACAAAACTTACGTATTGGTGTGCAGGAGCCATACTTTGGAAGATTAGATTTTCAGGAGGATGGTAAGGAAGATGTTATGCCGATTTACATCGGTAAAGTAGGTGTTTCACATAAAGATACGATGAAACCAATTGTAATTGATTGGCGGGCACCTGTCGCAAGTATGTTTTATTCATTTACCGGGGGAGATGAATTAGCGTTTTATCAATCGCCAGACGGATTAGTAGAAGGTGATGTTTATTTAAAGCGAAATATCTCTATCCGAAAAAGAGAACTAGAACGTGTTGTTGATACATATGTAAAAGGAAATGAAGATGTATCTCATGCCGATGATTTTCTTCTATATCGATTAGGTGAAAATAAAGATAATAAACTAAAAGATATTGTTTCAACGATACAATCGGAGCAAAATGATATTATTCGTGCGGAAAGAAACTTACCATTATTGATTCAAGGGGTTGCGGGAAGCGGAAAAACAACGATTGCTTTACATCGCCTTGCTTTTTTAATTTATGAATATCGTGAGCAGCTAGAAGCTGAGAGAATGATTGTATTCGCTCCGAATAGTCTGTTTTTAGACTATATTTCGAGTGTACTTCCTGAATTAGGTGTAGGGAATATTAGTCAAACAACATTTCCAGATTGGGCATTACGTACGTTAGATGATTCGGTGAAATTGAAGCAGACAGAAGAAAAATTGAAAGAAGCCTTTTCTATTAATCGTGATGAAGAAAAGGTTATGCTCGGTAAATTGAAAGGTACACTGGAATTTAAGTCCTTTATTGAAGAGAGAATGATTCAATTTGAAAATGAATTAGTACCAACAAGTAATTTTGAGGCATGGGACAAAGCTATTATTCCGGTAGAAGACATAAAAAAATGGATGCAAGTTGAATATAAACATTATCCATTAAAGAAAAGAAGAGAAAGATTAGTCGGCAGAATGAAGCGCTGGATTGAAATTGAACTGAAAAAGTATGGAGAAACAAACGAGAAGAAATTACTAAAAAAAGAAGCGACAAAGAGATTGAACACATATATGAAGTTTTGGCCGAAAATGAGTGCACTTTCACTATATAGTTCAATATTGAAAAGTAAAGAAATACTCGAAGTATTGCCTGAAGAACTTGTGAAAGAAACTGAAAAGAGTTGTCGTAAAAAAGAAGTGTATGTAGAAGATTTACCAGCTTTAATTTACATACATCACCGCATAACAGGTATTGAAATCGGACAGAAATTCCATCACGTCGTTATTGATGAAGCGCAAGATTTCTCGCCATTCCAAGTTTATGTAGTAAAAGAAATTACACTAGGTAATTCTTTTACTATATTAGGTGATTTATCTCAAGCAATTTATGATTATCAAGGGATTGAAGATTGGAGTGCTTTTAAAGAAGTATTCCAAGAAACAGGTTATTATGAACTGACGAGAAGTTATCGTTCTACAAAAGAAATTATAGAATTTGCGAACGAAATAATTAAAAATGCAGAGATTCCAGTTGGGCTCGCAACACCAGTTTTTCGCAGTGGTGAAGATGTTAAGGTAATCCATGCAGAAGATCAATTTAATGAGATTATGAAGACGTTAAAACATCTACAAAACGAAGATGTGAAAACCATTGCGGTAATAGGAAGAACAGACGATGAATGCCGCGATATATATGGAAAATTAACAAAAGCAGGATTGGCCGTAAACGTCATTGAAGCAGATCAAAGTAAATATGAAGGTGGTATTTCAGTAGTACCTGTATACTTGGCAAAAGGGCTAGAATTTGATGCTGTTCTATTAATCGATGTTGATGAAGAACATTATAAAAATACGAAACATGATGCAAAGTTACTATATGTCGGATGTACAAGGTCACTTCATGATTTATGGATTTTCCATAGCGGAGAAATATCGCCTTTAATTAATGGATTAAAATAAATATTACATACAAGAGGATTTTCTAGTAACAAAAAGAAGAACCTCTTGTTTTTCTATATAAAGACATGGAGAGAGGATAACTATGATAACAAAAGTAATAACAAAAAGAAATTGGGAAATCGCAAAGGTAGATGGAGAAGTTAATGAAGCTTCACTTAAAGAAGAGGGATTTATTCATTGTTCATTTTTACAGCAAGCTTTAAAAGTTGTTGAAAAATATTTTAGTCATGAAGAAGATGTTTTATTACTGACAATCGATCCATCCTTAATAAAAGCAGAAATAAAATATGAACTTGCTTCTAACGGTCAAGAATATCCGCATGTATATGGAGTAATTAATATTGAGGCAATTGTAGGTGTTACCCCATTTACTAAAGAAAAAGGAGAGTTTATATTACAAGAGGTACAAAATTAAGGTTGTAATAGCCGTTTAAATTAACAAGAAAAGCACAAATTATATAGTTTGTGCTTTTTTATTATCTATTTTTTGTAAATACGCATTGTTTTTATCACACTAATACTGTACGATACATAGTATAAAACATATACTGTATGACATATAGTAATGGAAATGAGGTGAGTGAATGGATGCTTTATTAAATTCGTTAATTACTGAACTAAGAAGAGGGACATTAACATTAGCGGTTTTAAGCCAGTTAAGAACACCGCAGTATGGGTATTCACTTGTCCAATTATTGGAGCAATCAGGGATCACAATCGATCAAAGTACTTTATATCCACTACTTCGCCGATTAGAAAAGCAAGAGCTAGTGACGAGTAGTTGGGATAAAACGGAGAGTAGGCCTCGTAAGTATTACGTTTTAAGTGAATACGGATTAGAGATATTTTTGCAGTTAAAAAAGGAATGGATAAAGGATTCGAAAGAACTTTATAACTTATTAAAGGAGGAGGACAAGAATGAATTTGATTGATATTTATGTCGAAGAAGTAGCGAAGAGATTACCTGAAAAAAATCGTGAAGATATTATTCTTGAACTACGGTCAACTATCGAGGATATGTTACCTGATGAGTATAATGAGGAAGATGTAAAGAGTGTCCTTGAAAAATTGGGAAGCCCAGTTTCATTGGCTAATGGCTATCTGGATAGACCGATGCATTTAATTGGACCACGTTATTTTGATGTATATACGACATTGTTAAAAATGATCATACCAATAGCAGCTGTAATCGCACTTATTGCAATGGTTGCAGAAAATTTTGTAGGATATAATGGTGAGCAAGCGGTATTAAATGTTATTTTAAATTTGATAGGTAAAGGAATTGGGGAAATTGTCGAAGTAGGCCTCCATGTATTTTTCTGGTTGACACTTGTATTTGCAATTTTAGAAAGAACAGATAAAGACAAAGGTACTCAACCGTTGACGACAAGTTTAAAAAAATGGACGCCTGATGATTTGAAAAATACTTCGTATGTTCCAAAGAAAAAGTCGATCTCAAAGTTCGAAGTGTTTGGAGGTCTAATGTGGACGGCAATATGGGCGACACTTTACTTTTATGCGAATCATCTCGTTGGCGTATACCACGGTACGGAAAATGGATTGAAGTTTATTGCGCCGACGTTTAATCAAGATGTATTAATTCAGTATTGTCCAATCGTTGCTATTATGATTGTATTTGAAATAGGTATATCTCTTTATAAGTTAGTACAGGGACAATGGACGCGAAGATTAGCAATCGGGAATGCTATACTTCAAATAGCTGGAACAATAGTATTCATTGTAATTGTAGTAAATCCACATTTATTTAACGAAGGATTTATTACGTATGTGGCAAATGTGTTTACTACTTCTCCAGAGGAATTTAAAAAGTGGTTAATTGGTGGAGGTATTATCATTTATATTTTATCTGCGGTATTAAATATATTTGATGGTTTCCGAAAAGCTCGTATTCGTATGTAGTAGTGAAAGGAAAGAAGATATACTTTATGAAAGGAAGAAAGCAATGATAAGGGAAGCAAGGAAACAAGATGTAACATACATGTTAGATATTTATAATGATGCTATATTGAATACAACAGCCGTCTATACGTATAAACCTGTAACCCTTGAAAATAGAATAGATTGGTATGAACAAAAAAAGGCTAACGGCTATCCGATTTTAGTATGTGAATTAGATAATAAAATAGTAGGATTTGCGACATTTGGCCCGTTTAGAGCTTGGCCTGCCTATAAATATTCAATTGAGCATTCTGTGTACGTTCATAAGGAATATAGAAAAAATGGGATAGGAACTTCTTTAATGAAAGCATTGATTACAGTTGCAAAAGAAAGGGAATATATGACCTTAATTGCTGGAATTGATGCAGAAAATGAGAAAAGCATTGCCTTACATGAAAACTATGGATTTGTTCATGCGGGGACAATTAAGAAGGCTGGTTATAAGTTTAACAGGTGGTTAGATTTAGCTTTTTATCAATTGGAGCTTAATGGTCCTAAAAAGCCTACGGAAGAGTAAATGTTTGCGTTATGCGAATTATGTATTTTAGAAAGATAGTATGGGAAAATTTCATGCTATCTTTTTTATTGTATGGATAAATAACATGTAATAAAAAAGGTTTTTTATATTCTATATCGAATTGTGAGAAGATGATAAAACAATATAAAAAGAGGTATGGATATGCATTTACAAAAAGTATAGCAAAGGCATACTAGGGGTGAGTGATTGAAAAGAAACTTAAAAACTTCAACAATCATCATATTAATTTTAACGATTATCGCTATGGAAGTTGGAATCGCGATTTACGATCATAATCTGTCATTAGATACAATTTACTTTGCAGCAATCCTCATTTGTATTGTATTGCTTTTTGGCACACGTGTTTCTGAAGAGAAAGAAAGTACATCGAAACAGAGACGAAGAAAAACAGCACTTATATTTTGGCCATCTATTTTATTATCTATCGCTTGTTTTGCCGTTATAAGTTATATAAGAATAGGCTATGTCTCTGTGCCAGGGATAATTGGTTTTTCATGTTTTGTTACTTATGGTGGATTCGTGTTTATTAGTATTTTAAAAAGGAAAAGGAAAAATTAAAGGTAGCTAACTAAATTGAAAGGAAGAAATATATGAAACACTTAGAGAATGGGACTCGCGCTGAAGGAGAATACATAAAAAATAAAGTAATTCAATATAACATGTCTATTTTAACAGATGAAGCAAAACAGCCGATGGAACAAGTAAGTTTCGTAGTGAAAGATGAGGGTGGAAAAATCTTTGGCGGGGTAACAGGAACGATGTATTTTTATCACCTTCATATAGATTTTTTGTGGGTTGATGAATCAGTTCGTCATGATGGTTATGGTAGTCAACTGTTACATAAAATTGAAGACATTGCGAAGGAAAAACGTTGTAGATTAATATTATTAGATTCATTTAGTTTTCAAGCACCAGAATTTTATAAAAAGCACGGATACCGAGAATATGGTGTAGTTGAAGATCATCCTAAAGGACATAGTCAACACTTTTTAGAGAAGCGGTTATAGTAATAGTATTCGTGTTCTAGAAGGAAAGTGGATTTTAAAAGCATCACCAAACAAGGTGATGCTATTTTTAATTTATAGCAACTACTCAAGCTGATGTAATTATGGGGACAAATAGTACGATTCGTATAGCTATGATTTTCTTTTTTACTGTAAATGAGTTACTGTCTTTGTAAAAGACACTTGTCGTATTTACTATATGTACTAATAAATACTATTGAATTTTTAGGAGAGGAAGAGCAATAAGACGAGCTCTGAATATAATAATGATAAAGGAGGTGTTAAGCAATGGGTTATATTGTAGATATTTCGAAATGGAACGGTAACATTAACTGGGATGTAGCAGCTCCACAATTAGATTTCGTAATCGCTAGGGTACAAGATGGTTCGAATTACGTAGACCCTTTATATAAAAATTACGCTCAAGCAATGAAAATAAGAAATATTCCTTTCGGTAATTATGCATTTTGCCGATTTATTTCAATTTCTGATGCGAAGAAGGAAGCGCAAGATTTTTGGAATCGCGGTGATAAGAGCGCTACAGTTTGGGCGGCTGATGTAGAAGTAAAAACAATGGATGATATGAGAGCCGGTACACAAGCTTTTATCGATGAATTACGCCGACTAGGAGCTAAGAAAGTTGGCTTATATGTTGGTCATCATGTATATGAACCATTCGGTATGGCGAACGTAAAAAGTGATTTTGTATGGATTCCTAGATATGGAGGTAATAAACCAGCATATCCTTGTGATATTTGGCAATACACCGAGACAGGTGATGTACCAGGTATTGGAAAATGTGATTTAAATCAATTAATAGGAAATAAGCCACTTTTCTGGTTTACTGAATCAGTACCAAAACAAGAAAATATACAGGCACAAGTTTCTAAACAAAATATTATCCAATCTGGAGCCTTTTCACCTTATGAAACTCCAGATGTTATGGGAGCATTAACTTCTTTAAAAATGACTGCTACCTTCATTTTACAATCGGATGGTTTAACGTATTTTGTTACTGAACCTACCAGTGATACGCAATTAAATGCTATGAAAGGCTGGCTTGATCAAAAAGGTTGGTGGTATGAAGTTAAATAGCTCCTATATGTGAAAAAAGAAGAGCCATCCAACAGGACGGCTCTTCTCAAATTATTATTGAATCTTGCTATTCAAATAATTTATCCATTAAATTCTGGATTTCACGTCTTCTTTTATCTGTTTCGTTCTTATCAATTGTATACGTATCATCCTCGATTATAAGAATATCACCTTCTTTTGCAGTAGAAGGGAGTTTTGATTTAGGTACATCAATTGTTACGTTATTTACTTCAATAACTGCTAGTTCGCCTTCAAAACGGTCAATAATACCTCTTTTCATAATTATCTCTCCGTTCTTACAGAAATTTTTGAACCATCACTATTAATAACTACAGTTCCATTTAAATCTGTTCTATATACATTAACAGACATTGCATTTAACTTTGCCAAAGTTTCCTGTGTAGGATGGCCATAGCGGTTACCTGCACCGGCACTGATCAGAGCGATACTTGGTTTCACTGCATCTAAAAATGGCTGAGAAGAAGATGTCTTACTTCCATGATGACCAGGTTTTAATACATCAGATTTTAGGTTAGAACCATGTGCTAGAACCATATCTTTTTCGCTTTTAGATTCAGCATCACCAGTAAATAAGAAAGATTTGCTACCGTGTGTTACTTTTAATACCGCACTCCACTCATTTAGATCGTTACCGTATTCTTTCACGGGAGCTAAAAATTGTGAGTTTAAACCGTTGATTGGTAAAGTTACTCCAGATTTCGCTTCTTTAATTGTTAATCCTTTGTTAGCTACTGCAGTTAGGAAGTCTTTGAACGTTTGTGTCGTATGACTTACTTTAGGGGCATAAACGTTTTTTACATTCATAGCATAAAGCACTTCATCTAATCCGCCTACATGATCAGCATCAGGATGAGTGGCAATCATATAATCAATAGTTTGGAATCCTAATCCTTTTAAATAATTTGCTACTACTTTACCTTTGCCGTTGTTACCAGCGTCAATAAGGATCGTTTCTCCACTTGGAGATTTAATAAAAGTAGCATCACCTTGTCCGACATCAATATAATGTACCTCTAAGTTACCTTTTGGCTTAGGAAGAGCTGGACGGAAATTTGGTTCTAATACACGAGCCAAAAATGCAGCGAATTGCTCACGAGTTACTTTTACACCTGGACCAAATGTACCATCAGGCAATCCAGTAGTAATATTATTTTGTGCTAAAATTTTGACATAATTGTAACCCCAGTGATTAGATGGAACATCAGGGAAATTGACGTCTGCACCTGTAGACTTCAAATTAAAAGTTTTAACTAAAACTACTGCCATTTCTGCACGAGTTAATGAGCGGTCAGGGAAATAGTTTGTTTCACGTTGTACAATGTTATTATGTGCTAACTTATGTACAGAATCATAGTAATAGATACCTTTGGCTACATCGGAAAAAATATGATTATAGCTAGATGGTTTTTCTAATTTTAATGATAAATCTAGCATTAAGGCCATTTGTCCACGAGTTACATCATCACTCGGTTTAAAAGTTCCTTCTGGCGTACCTTTAATGATACCTTTATCCGATAAATAGTTAATTTCTTTAATTGCCCAATGATTAGATTGGACATCAGGGAAAGATTTAGCACTTGTAAAATTAGGGATGAATAATGATAAGATTATGACAAATGCTGTTAATAATAAACTAAACTTTTTCAAAAGATCGCCTCACTTTATGTATTTTTTACCTAATTAACTTTACCATTTTTTTCAATAAATTCAAGTTTTAATAGGTAAATATTATAATAGAAATACTTTTGGTGTTATATTCATTGATTTTCTCTTATTTTGTATATTTGGTATAATTAATATGAAAGGATGAGAGTAACGATTGCAATTGTAAAATCGATATAATAAATTTATTTTATGAAGGTTTTTTGTAACAGGTTGGATTCTATAGTTTTATATGGAAAGAAGTAAAGTAAGACAAATTATATATAATGAGCAATTTGATGGGAGAAGGAAAATGTACACATATAAATTGCAAAATGAACAACCAATTTGCGTAGAAAAAATAAAAAAACTTTATGACTCTGTCGGTTGGTGGCCAGAAAGAAAAGAAATCGATATTCAAAAAATGTTAAAGCATAGTATAGCAATTGGGGTATGGGAAGAAAATGAATTAATTGGATTTGCTAGAGTTGTTTCTGATGGCGTTTTTCGAGCGTACATAGAAGATGTTGTCGTACATGAGAATGTAAGAAATAAAGGTATTGGAGAGAAGATGCTTACAATATTACTTCAAGAAATATCTCATGTTCATATTGTTAGTCTATTTTGTGGAGAGAAATTAATAAAGTTTTATGGTGAACAGAAATTTCAAGCGACAAAGCAAATTGTGATGCATCGTAATCAAATAGTGAAAGAATAAGAGGTGCCAATGAGAATGAATACAACAAGAACATATTGTTTATCAAAAAGAAAAGCAACAGAAGATTCTCCTGATGGTTGGAATGCAACATGTATGAGGCTTAATAATAAAATATTTGCGATAGTAAACCATGAAGAAGGAGAAAAAGCTGCGATTACTTTAAAATGTGATCCAGAACTTGCATTAAGATTAAGAGAAGAGTATCCAGAAGCAATCATTCCGGGGTATCATATGAATAAAAAGCATTGGAATACAGTGTATATACATAAAGATATAGAGCAAGAGCAAATTAATAAGATGATTGATTGGTCATATGATTTAGTTCTACAATCATTTTCAAAGAAAAAGCAGCAAGAGTTATTAAATTAATATGTATAAGGGGTGGCAGTATTGAAAGACACGATTAAAGGTACATATGATAAATTAGCGAGTACATATAAAGAAAACCTAGATGTGGCAAATCCATATAATAGCTATTACGAAAGACCAGCGATGATGGAGATGATTCCAAAGAATTTAGAAGGGAAGAGTATACTAGATGCTGGATGTGCAGCTGGATGGTATACTTCTCAATTTTTAGAAAGAGGAGCAAATGTTACTGCAATTGACGTAAGTTCTGAAATGGTAAAAGCTGCAAAGGAAAGTACGGGTAATAAAGCAACGTTTCTTTGTCATGATTTGCAAGAAGTATTACCATTTGAAGATAATACTTTTGATGTTATTGTAAGTTCGTTAACGCTTCATTACTTAGAAAATTGGAATAAAGTATTTCAGGAGTTTCATCGCGTATTGAAGCCAGATGGCGAATTTATATACTCCATTCATCATCCTTTTATGGACTTTACAAAGTTTCCTTGTGAAAATTATTTCGAAAAACAATTATTAGTAGATACTTGGGTTAAACCAAATATTACAATAGAAGTTAGTTTTTTTAGAAGATCACTCCAAGATATAATTAATGAAACAACAAATTATTTTGTGTTAGATAAAATAGAGGAACCGAGGCCAGTTGAAAAAATGAGAGAAGTAAACGAAAAATCATATCATTATCTAAATACAAATCCACATTTTCTTATTATGAAAGCGATTAAAAAATAGCTAGTAAAATAATTATATTTTACTAGCTATTTACAGTTTTAAATTACATATTAGGAGATTTTGAGATGAATAAGAAACGAAGTAGATTATTATATGCGCTATTTACTATCGTTATAATTATTTTAGGTCTTAGCTCAAGAAAGTTAGCTTTTGCGTTACCTCATCTATTAAACGAGTACTTAGGTGATGCTTTATGGGCATGTATGATTTTTACTGGATGCGGATTTTTATTTCCTAAAATAAACACGATGAAATTGGCTTTTATAAGTTTGCTGTTTTGTTATGGGATTGAAGTGAGCCAATTGTATCATGCCGGATGGATAGATAGCATTCGTGCAACGACTTTAGGCGGACTCGTATTAGGTTACGGATGTTTGTGGAGTGATTTAGTTGCTTATACAATTGGTGTTGGGATTGGAATGTTTTGTGAGTTTATGTTACGGAAGAAATAATAGATGTAAGAAGGGGTATTTATGAAAAAAATAATATTAATAGGTTCTGGTGGTTCAGGAAAATCTACATTAGCAAGACAATTAGGAAACAAACTAAATATTAAGGTGCATCATCTTGATGCACTATTTTGGAAACCAAATTGGGAGGGGGTTTCCAAAGAGGAGCAAAGAACGGTTCAAAATGAATTAGTTAAAGAAGATGAGTGGATTATTGATGGGAATTATGGCGGGACAATGGACATAAGAATTAACGCAGCTGATACAATCATCTTTCTTGATATTCATAGAACAATATGTGTTTATCGTGCTTTTAAAAGGGTTGTACAATATCGGAATAAAACAAGACCGGATATGGGTGCTGGATGTGAAGAAAGGTTTGATTTGCAATTTTTTAAATGGATATGGGAATATCCTAAAACGAAACGACCTTCAATTTTAAAGAGGTTAAATCAATTGAGTAAAGATAAAGATGTTATTATTTTAAAATCTTCAAATGAAGTAAGATTATTTTTAGAGAAGTACGATCACTTAAATTGTTAGATTATAAAAAGAAGTCAAATGGGGGAATAGCATTGAATAGATTCATTGGCTCCGTTGATTCTAATATGGTGAAAATTCCAGCAGGAAAAGTAGAATTAAGAGATGATCGAATAAAAAAACAATGGCAAGTACAAATAAAACCATTTCTTCTTGCAAAATATGTTGTAACGATGGAATTATATGATGCGATTGCGAATAACAAACCAAGTTTATTGAAAGATAAAAATAAACCAGTTGTAAATATTTCATGGAATGATGCCATTATATTTTGTAATTTACTTTCCAAAAAAGCGGGATTAAAAGAATATTATTCTATTAGTGAAGATGGTCTAATTGTTAGTTGTAATTTAGATTCAAATGGCTACCGATTACCTTTTGAAGCAGAGTGGCAATATGCGTGTAAGGCAGGAACTACGGGATACATATATGGAGAACTGAAAGAGATTGCTTGGTACAATGAAAATTCAAGTGGATATATTCATGAGGTCGGAAAAAAAGAACCGAATGCATGGGGACTTTACGATATGTTAGGAAACGTTTGGGAATGGTGCTATGATTTATATGATGAACAAGTGTACGGATCATACCGAATTTTCCGCGGCGGTAGCTGGGCTGAAGCAGCTAGAGGTTGCGGTGCGACTTGTCGTCGCCGTAGTCATCCTACATTTCATATAGATGACCTTGGGTTTAGGCTTGCTAGGTCCATTTAGAAGAATAAGACAAAATACCTATAATACTAATGGCAACATAGACAAGATTTAAATTAAGGAGTGTTTAAAGTGGCACGTGTTTTATTCATTAATACTGGATCAGAAGGACATATAAATCCAACGTTGCAAGTTGTAGAAGAATTAGTTTCACGCGGGGAAGAGGTAGTTTATTTTTCAATTGAATCTTTTAGAGATCGTATTGAGAGAACGGGTGCTACTGTACGAACAATTGAAGAGCAAAAGTTTTTAAAAGCTTTTCTTTCTGGTGGTCGAAATTATTTATCAGAGAGAATAAATGGTCTTTTACATACGGCAGATGTTATTATACCAAATGTTCTTGAACAAATTGAAGGGGAACATTTTGATTACATCATTCATGATTCAATGTTTGGTTGTGGACATATAATTGCTCAAATTTTAAAGCTTCCAGCAATAAATTCCTGCACATCGTTTGCACAGGATGAAAAATCATTTGAACAAATGTTAGACCACTTGTCTAAAAATATCCCAGTGGAAGTTCATAATAGGATACATAATGATTTTGAAAGATTAACAAAGGGAATCACGGAAAAATATGGTGTTGAAATAAACTCACCGTATGAAGTTTTTTGTAATCCAGCGCCATTTACTATTGTGTATACAATAAAGGAGTTCCAACCTTTTGGAGACATGTTTGATGAAACATTTACATTTGTAGGTCCATCTATCTCTACACAAGCAAAAAATGAAGAGTTTGATTTTACTACAATTGAAGGGAAAAGCCCGATTTACATTTCACTAGGTACTGTTTTTAATGAAGCACTTAATTTTTATAAACTTTGTTTTAAAGCGTTCGAGAATAGTAATCATACAATTGTGATGTCTATTGGTAATAAAACGAGAATAAGTGATTTAGGTGAAATTCCTAAAAACTTCATTGTAAAAAACTATGTACCACAAACGAAACTACTTACATATACAAAGTTATTTATTACACATGGCGGAATGAACAGTACACATGAAGGATTATATAACGGGATTCCGCTTATTGTAATTCCGCAAAGTGCAGATCAGCCAGTTATCGCGAAGCAAGTGGAGAATCTCCGAGCTGGGGTTAAGTTGCACATGAAAGAATTGACTGAGGAACAACTACGTGAAAGTGTAGAACTTGTATTAAATAATCCTTCATATAAAGAATCTGCTTTGAATTTGAAGGAGTCTTTCCGGAAGTCTGGTGGATATAAGCAAGCTGTTGATGAAATTACTACATTTGCTGGTCAGTAATAAATAGAAAATTAAACATGAGAAGAGTGTCTATATGAAAGGATATAGGCACTCTTCTGTTATATGGAGCGAAGAATCGATTGTTTTGAAAGGTTGAATATCCTGCATTATAAATTTAGGTGATAGTTTTACGTGTTACTAATGATTTCACAGTTTCTGCACAACTTTTGCACATGTTTTGGTAATTTCTATGTCATGATATATTCATTAAGTGAAATATTTCACAAGAAACGAAATATATTCTCGCTATGGTGTATGAATTACTAACACATACATCGATACAAGATTGTCTCTTGTTATTCTTTTACATCAAAGCCCACATTACACTACGAAGTATAACAAGAAGGGGACAGAAACATGAATAATCGATTTTTAAAACAACTACAAAACATGAAAATGAACAAAAAAAGTCTAGGAGCTGTTGCATTAACAGCCGGAATTATTGGCACGACACTTATTCCTCAAAACGCATACGCGCACGGTTTTGTTGAAAAGCCTGGCAGTCGATCTGCTTTATGTAGTCCAACTTATGGTGCACTAAATGTAAACTGCGGAAGTGTTATGTATGAACCGCAAAGCTTAGAAGCACCAAAAGGATTCCCGCAAGGTGGCCCACTTGATGGACAAATCGCTTCTGCAGGTGGTAAATTTGGTGGTATTTTAGATCAACAAACAGCAAATCGTTGGTTTAAAAATACAATCACTGGTGGAGAAAATACATTTACTTGGAAGTATACAGCGCCTCACTTAACGAGCAAATGGCATTACTATATTACAAAAAAAGGATGGAATCCAAATAAAGCGCTCACAAGAGCAGATTTTGAACCAATTGGAACTGTACAACATGATGGTTCTGCAGCCTCAAATCATTTAACTCACAAAATCAATGTACCTACTGATCGTAGTGGATATCATGTGATTTTAGCAGTATGGGATGTAGCTGATACAGCAAATGCATTCTATAATGTAATCGATGTTAATCTTATCAATGACGTAAAACTAGATACAGAAGCTCCAAGTATTCCAAATGGAATTCAGGCACAAAAAGTAACAGCGAATAGTATAGAACTAGCATGGAACGCTTCTACGGATAATGTAGGGGTAAAAGGGTATCAAATCTTCCGTAACGGAGAGATGATTGATACAGTACCAGGAACTCATTTTATTGATAAAAAATTACAACCAAGTACAGAATACTCTTATACTGTAAAAGCAATTGACGTAGCTGGAAATGTCTCGAAAGAAAGTGCAGCGCTTACAGTAAAAACAACAGTTGAGGCTCCTGATACAGAAGCACCAACACAGCCAAAAGGATTACATAGTATGGGAACGACAGCATCAAGTGTTGATTTAATGTGGAGTCCATCTGACGATAATATTAGTGTAGACCATTACGATATTTATAGAGAAACAGAAGGATCAATGAAAAAGATTGCAACATCTAATACGACTTCTTATATGGATAAAAATTTACTCTCTAATACTACTTATAAATATGTAGTGAAAGCTGTTGATGTAGCTGGAAATGAATCTGTACAGAGTGATATATTCACAATTACTACAAAAACTGAAAGCGCTTCATATGAAGGTTGGGATGCAAAGAAAGCATATGAAAAGGGAGATAGAGTTCTACACGAAGGAAAAGTATATGAAGCAGTCCAGAGCTATCAAGGAAATGGGGATCCAAACTGGATTTATGCCTTATCATTATGGAAAACAGTGTAAGCTTTACCTAGGTATGAACTAAGAGATGATGGGCTTTGACGTAAAAGGAAATCTTGAGAATTCACTTTTCTGTTTATAAAAAAGACGACGTTGAATACGTCGTCTTTTTTTCTAAATTTTACTTTCCTTCATTAAATGATGATAAGTCCCGTAATTAAACTAAAGTGTTATTTTTATAAAATAACGGGGAAGGAGAGAATTAAAGAAAAATCATAGTGTATGATTCTAAAATGTTTTTGAAAATGTATGGAGCGAAATAAAAAGAACCCTGTATAAAACGGTTTCTTTTGCTGCGTTAATCTATTAATTACAATCTTGATAATATTCATCACACGAATCCTTATTATCGTTACAGCAAATACAAAATGTTTTTTGCACAAATAAACTAACTATACTAGTAGGACCCTCCTGTTTGGTAAAAGTAAGACTTTGAAAATCTTCAACTTGAAATATTTTTGTTTGAACAGGTTGTAATGTTGCAGTAATTGGGCGGCTAGATTTTCTTGTTAGAATAGTTACTTGAACGGGTGCACTCATCCCGACAACGAATAACTGAATTAATGTTTTATTATGATTGTTTGTGAAATCCTCAAATACAATTTGTGGCGCGGTGGTTTCAAGGAAAACAGATAAAGGTATATTTCCATTTGCATTTTCTGCAGAACCAGTTATCGTATGAGTTTCAATAAAACAGTTATTTTTTGATCGTTCGAATGCGATTGATTTTTATAATATTTTTTACCATCTTTATAAAAATAATTAGCCATAAATATTTTGCTCTCCTTTCTTTGTAATATCAATATATATTATTAATTAAAAGGAAAGAGTGCTTGTACAAAAGAATAATATCCGCTTTTGTAAAAAAAGAAATATATTTGAGGATGTTGTAGTTTCTAACTAAAAATAAGCACACATTAAAGTGTGCTCTAGATAAGAAAGGTAAGAATCTTATGAATGGAGAATCTCCATTCAATAACATATGCTTGTCTAATTTTAAGGTGAAAACTTTTTAACAAAAAAGTTATTCGGAAAATTTTCCTGTGATGATACAATTATATTTTTTGATTTTAGATGTTTGGAATTATGAATATCGAGATGGATTTTTAAAAAAATCAGAAATTTAATTTCATTGCAAATAATGAAGCGGTTAGCCAACTTTAACTAATCAATACAGGGGTAGTAATCTAGATACATAGATATTATATTGAGTTATGTATTGTATTCGAGGGGGAATACAGAATGTGTACGTATTGGGAAACGTATTTAAAGAATTCTTCGAGAAGCAAGAACGAAATAAAAGAGCGATTAGCAAAAGCTAACTGCTCCAAACAAGGATGTCACACTTGATGTATTTATAGTATTAACGAAATATCGAGTTTTATTCAAATGGAGAGAAGTAGGCTATTAACATGGAGATGCATAAATTCATATCCTGTAAGTAGTAAATTAATGACGGGATAGATTGAAAATGGATGATCCGATTAAGGAGATAGTTGGTGCTTGGTTTGTTGCAGTAGGGACAATTATTGCTGCGGTTGGTAGTACACCTTTTAAAAAATTGAACGACGAATTAAGAAGAGATTTAAACATATGGGGGAATGTATTACAGGCAACAGGGAACGGTCTGGAAGCTGATGGACAAGGGGAAATATCTCTTGAAAAAATCGGTAATGAAATCCAATCAATTGGTAATGTAACGGTTTTAACAGGACTCATTATAGAATTTGAAGATAATACACAAAAAAAAGTAGTGATTGCAGGGAATTGGATACAAGCATTAGGTGGTATTACAGCAATAGGTGGAGAATTAGAGGATAGTTCCGATATAGATGAATCGTATAACATTGCCGGGAATGTGTTACAAGCGACCGGAAATTCATTACAGGCAATAGGTGGAATTGATGAATTGAAAGCTAGTCGGGATAAAGTGGAGGGGATTTCGGAAGGCAATGAGGAGGATGGACAGATTATAGTAATTACGGGGAGCTGGATTCAAGCAGTTGGTTCTGTAGTTTCATTAATCGGTCAAATAAGAGAAGAAAGACAAGAGATAGTAGATAACAATTCATAGTGAGTTTAATAAAATAATCTTTTTAAAGTGAAAGCAAACAGAATATAGTGCGAATAGAAAACTAGAGAACGCCAATTCATTAAGGTTCTTTTAAGACTATGTATGCTAGGTTCTTTGCTTTCAAGTGAATAAGATACAGAAAGGTGACTATATGAATAAACAATATAGCCATCTTTCTATTATGATAACACTTTCATCATAAGTATATGTGGAATACCATCTTCCATAAATATATCAGAAGAAGTTTCGTAGCCTAATTTCCTATAAAATCCTTCAGCTTGTGTTTGCCCGTGTAATTTCACTTTTGTAGCTTGTTCATTACGAGCAATTTCTTCTAACATTTGAATGATGACTTTACCTAATCCGTATTTACGATAGTCTTTTAAAATACAAATACGTTCTAATTTTCCTGCGCCCTCAACAAATCGTATACGACCTGTACCTACAGGAAGCTCGTTATAATAAACTAAAATATGTTTACATTCCTCACCGATTTCATCGAATGTATCGAATTCATCTTCAAGAGGTACATTTTGTTCCTTTACAAATACTTCTTTTCGAATATGAAAGGCAGTTTCTAAATCTGTAAGTTCTGTTATGAGTTTGGAGTGCAAATTGTTCAGCCCTTTCTAGTGTGATGTGCTTTTGTTTTCATAGTATATCATAATGATACGCAATAAAGAGAAAATATAAAAAGCTGACTGTAAGAGTCAGCTTTCATTATAATTCCTTTATCCCATTTTTTGTTCCAATAATCGCCTTACTAGTCATATTAACAAACAACCCTGTTTCAACTACACCTGTAATCATTTTTAATTGAGTGTGTAAATTGGCAGGATTAGTTATGTTATGAGGGAATATACAATCAATAATCATGTTATTGTTATCGGTAAAAAACGTTTCATTATTTTTTAAACGTAACGTTGTTTGACAACCTAAAGATTGAATTTTCCTTTCGGTTTGTTTCCATGAAAAAGGTATAATTTCAACAGGTAATGGGAAAGTACCTAAATGTGTTACAAGTTTCGATTCATCAGCAATAATAATTAGTTCTTTGGAGGAAGTGGCAACAATTTTCTCGCGAAGTAATGCGCCACCACCACCTTTTATAAGCTGTAAATTAGCATCAATTTCATCCGCTCCATCAATTGTAAGATCAAGACTTTGTACGTCGTTTAACGAAATTAGAGAGATATTTAGTTGTTTAGCTAATAATTCCGTTTCTTTTGACGTTGGTACAGCTTGAAATGATAATCCTTCTTTTACACGCTCACCTAATTTTTGTATCGTCCAATATACAGTAGAACCTGTACCAAGTCCAACTTTCATCCCATCTTTTACAAAGTTAGCAGCATATTCACCAGCGAGCTGTTTGAAATTTAGCATATCATTCTGCTGGACGTGGGCCTGCATCAAGACCTGAATTTTCTACTGTAAGTATAGGACGAACGACTATATCTTTATGTACGTGCATTTGGCATGATAAACGTAAGTGATCTTCAATTCCTTTTTCTGTAATCGCATTTTTTTCATTAGAACTGGCTTCACAAAACTCACCTGCTATAATTTCTACTCTACAAGTTGTACAGCGGGCTTTCCCGCCGCAGCGATGGAGAATGTGTACACCGTTATCTTCGATCGCTAATACTAACTTTGTGCCTTCTTTCACATCGAAAGTTCCCGCACCTTCAATTGTTAATTTTGGCAAATTTATTCCTCCTCAAGTAAAATTGTACATAACATATTTATGACCGCGAATTATTGAACATAAACATAATTTTTTTATATGCCCCGTAACTTTTTTATTTGTTGAATCGTTAATTAAGTAAGCGCTGAAAAGGAGTGGTTATTTTGTGCACAAAAGTAACTCATATTTTAAAGAATCATATCGATATAAATCATTCAAATATAAACTTTTTAATTGAGCAATACGGAGAGTTGAAAAGGTATTGTACATTTTTAACGAAAAATAAATGGGACGGCGAAGATCTTGCCCAAGAAACGGTTTGTAAAGTTCTTCAAAAATATAGTAAGAAAGATATTTGTATGACGCTTGTATATAAAATAGCTAGAAATCGCTGGATAGACCAGATGAAATCAAAATCAGTTCATGAAAAAATAAAGAAACAAATTATTTTTGATGCCCCACAAGAGAACATTGCAGATTTGCATGAAATGGTAGGGAAAGTATTATCGTCATTAAATGTACAGCAATCCGCAATTTTACTATTAAAAGATGTGTTTCAATATAGTATAGCTGATATTGCTAAAGTATGTTCCGTATCAGAAGGTGCAGTGAAAGCTTCTTTATTTCGGAGTAGAAATAGGCTGAAAACTGTAAGTGAAGAAGGGATTGAGATAGTCGAATTCACAGATGATATTGAAGTTGTAGTAACGTCTATTCGGGAAGAAAGGCCGGAATTGTTAACTAAGCTTCTTCCGACAATAGATTTTACTAAGTTACCATCTAAACAGCCAGTCTTATTATTTAATGCGAAAAAACCTTCTTCTTACAGTTGTATGCTTTTAGCGGCATAACAATTATTGGAGGGATTTAAAATGAATGCAATTCCATATGTGGTAGAACAAACGAAATTAGGAGAACGTTCCTATGATATATATTCAAGGTTATTAAAAGACCGCATTATTATTATCGGTTCAGAAATTAATGATCAAGTAGCGAGTAGTGTCGTAGCTCAATTATTATTTTTAGAAGCGGAAGATGCAGAGAAAGATATATATTTATACATCAACAGCCCAGGTGGTTCAACGACAGCAGGTTTTGCCATATTAGATACGATGAATCTAATCAAACCAGATGTGCAAACACTTTGTATGGGATTTGCAGCATCATTTGGTGCATTGTTATTATTATCAGGTGCAAAAGGAAAACGATTTGCACTCCCTAACAGTGAAATTATGATTCATCAGCCACTTGGTGGTGCGCAAGGACAGGCAACAGAAATTGAAATAACAGCGAAAAGAATACTAAAGTTAAAGCGTGATATTAATAAAATGATTGCAGAAAAAACGGGGCAATCGATTGAAAGAGTAGCACATGATACAGAAAGAGATTATTTTATGACTGCTGAAGAGGCAAAGGAGTATGGGATTGTAGATGATGTTGTTACAAAAAAATAAGATAAAAACAGGCTAGAGGATATGCTAATCCTCTAGCCTGTTTTATTAATCTTTTACCCATTCATCAACTAGTGCTTGATTTTTTTCAATCCATTTTCGTGCAGCTTCTTCGGGATCTTTCGTTTTATTTAACGTGACCATTAATGTGCCAAGCTGCTCATCATTCATTTTCCATTTGTCAAAGTATTTCACGATATCCGGATGATCTTTTTCGAAACCTTTACGAACAGAGTAATAAATGTCATCTTTTTCACCATATACTTTCTTAGGGTCTTTTAAATATTTTAAGTCAAATTCTGAAAAGCCCCAATGCGGATTCCAAAGCGTAACAGCGATTGGTTTCTTTTTCTTATATGCTTTCTTTAGTTCACTCATCATCGCAGCTTCAGAAGATTGGACAAGCTTTAGTTTTATATCATATTCCTTCATTGCTTTATTTGTTAAATTCATAAGACTACTACCGGGTTCGATACCGACAATTTTGTTATCTAGCTCATCTTTATGAGCATTTAAATCTTCGATACTGTTTATGTTTTTCACATAAGAAGGGACGACTAAGCCTAGCCCAGTACCCTCATACCATTTGGATTTTAAGACAATATCATCTTTATAACGAGCATTTAGCGGTTTATCCGTAACGGGTAGCCATACTTCTAAATTCGCATCCACATCACCACGAGCAACGCCAGTCCAAATCGCAGCTTTTTCTAAATACATGAGTTCAACTTTATAGCCTTTTTGTTCTAATAGAACTTTCCACATGTTTGCAGTTGCAATGTTTTCTTTCCAACTTGTTACACCAAGTTTAATTTTTCCTTTCGAATTTGCATTTGTTGCATTACATGAAGAGAAAATCATAGTAATAAATAATGCAAGGCATATAAGCCATATTTTCTTTTTCATCGAAACCCTCCTAAGAAACTTTTGCCTTTTTAAATAAATGTATAAGTAAGCATTCTTATTATGAACGGAAACGCGAATTTTAAAGAAATCTTATGAATGTCATTTTTATGTAATATTTCTTTGTAAAATCGCAACACTATATGAATAGATGGGTAGAAAAGGAGTAGTGACATGGATAATACAAAGGTGCGTGTTGAAAACGTAACAAAAGTATTTGGGAAACACCCGCAAAGAGCGCTGTCTTTATTAAAAGAAGGAAAAAGCAAATCGGAAATTTTAAAAGAGACAGGAATGAACGTTGGTGTGAAAAAGGCAACGTTTGAAGTATACACGGGAGAAATTTTTGTAATTATGGGTTTGTCTGGTAGCGGAAAATCTACGTTGGTCCGTATGTTAAACCAATTAATTAGACCAACGGCGGGGCATATATACATAGATGGTGAAGATATCGCAACGATGGGAAAAGAAGAGTTGCGAAGAGTGAGAAGAACGAAGATGAGCATGGTGTTTCAAAAATTCGCTTTATTCCCTCACCGTACAGTGATACAAAATGTTGCGTACGGGTTAGAAATTCAAGGAGTTCCAGTAGAGGAACGAGAAAATAAAGCATTAGAATCGCTACAGTTAGTAGGACTCGATCATCATAAAGATAATTATCCGAGTCAACTTAGTGGCGGTATGCAGCAGCGTGTTGGAATCGCAAGGGCATTAACAAATAATCCAGATGTATTGTTAATGGATGAGTCATTTAGTGCATTAGATCCACTGATTCGCAAAGAAATGCAAGATGAATTGTTAGAGCTACAAGATAAAATGGAGAAAACAATTATATTTATTACGCATGATTTAGATGAAGCGCTTCGAATTGGCGATCGGATTGCGTTAATGAAAGATGGAGAGATTGTTCAAAT
The DNA here is from genome assembly GCF_038005545.1 of Bacillus sp. FSL M8-0063. Taxonomy (NCBI): domain Bacteria; kingdom Bacillati; phylum Bacillota; class Bacilli; order Caryophanales; family Bacillaceae; genus Bacillus; species Bacillus sp. FSL M8-0063. The sequence goes on along the minus strand of NZ_JBBOTJ010000001.1, from coordinate 2,348,484 downwards.
TGGAACGCCGGAAGAAATTATGATGAGTCCAGCGAATGAATTTGTTGAGAAGTTTGTTGCGGACGTAAATTTAGGAAAAGTAATTACGGCGGAATCTATATTAAAACGACCAGAGACTTTATTAATTGATCGTGGACCACGTGTAGCACTTCAGATTATGAGAAATGCAGGTGTTTCAACTGTATATGTTGTTAACAAAAAATATGAGTTTTTAGGTATATTAACTGCGGATGATGCGAGTAAAGCCGTTCAAAAACAATGGCCAATTGCTGATTTATTACTAAACGATATTCCGCACGTGTATTTAGATACTTTACTGGAAGAAACATATGCAAAAATGGCGGAGATGAAATATCCGTTACCCGTAATTGATGAGAAGAAAAGGCTAAGAGGAATTATTAAACGCGAAAGTGTCATTCAAGCTCTTGCAGGTAATATTGAGGAAGAGGTGAAAGACGATGAGTAGTATACCACGTATTCCATTAGGGGAATGGGTCGATTCATTTGTTGCAAGTTTATATGAGCATCTTGAAGGCTTATTCCGAGGATTCTCTTATATTATCGGTGGATTCGTTGATTTACTCACTAATTTTTTAACAATAATACCGGCCATATTGATGATTATTATCCTTTGTTTCCTCATTTGGTACACAACGAGAAAGGTATCTTTAATTATTTTTACACTCATCGGTTTATTATTTATTTTAAATATTAACTACTGGGCACAGACGATGCAAACATTAGCACTTGTACTTACGTCTGTTATTATTTCAATTATTTTAGGAATCCCAATCGGAATTTTAGCTTCTCAAAATGAACGCTTCTCAAAATTTTTAAAACCGACATTAGACTTTATGCAAACAATGCCGGCTTTCGTATATCTTATTCCTGCAATTACATTTTTCGGAGTAGGTGTAGTGCCTGGGATTATCGCATCCGTAATCTTTGCAATGCCACCGACAATTCGTTTTACTGACTTAGGAATTAGACAAGTTCCAGAAGATTTAATTGAAGCAGCGAATGCGTTTGGCTCTACTGCATCACAAAAATTATTTAAAGTACAATTACCACTCGCAACTGGAACAATCATGGCTGGTGTGAACCAAAGTATTATGCTTTCTTTATCGATGGTAGTAACAGCATCTCTTGTAGGAGCGCCAGGTCTTGGAGTTGATGTATACCGCTCTGTCACACAAGTTAATATCGGAATGGGATTTGAAGCCGGACTAGCTATTGTTGTCATTGCAATTATACTAGACCGTATTACACAAGGATTTCATCAAAAAAGAAGATAAAAGGAAAACACACTTTATTATACAAAGTGTGTTTTTTGTTCGGAAAAATTACATACGAACGATAACAGAACTACCAGCTGGTGCACAAACATGGTTTTGTTGTTGTTCCATTGATTTAATTAAATGATTATTCTCTTCGATTAATGAGATTAATTTCGCTAATTGACTTTCAAGACTTGCGATACGCTGCATCATATATTGTGAATCATGATGCAGTGTATTTCTTACGGGATGTGGGGAATACACATATTGTTGATTTATATTTGGATTCCAGTGAGGATGCATTTAAACCTTTCCTCCTTCAATAAATTACGAAGCTTTTTTATAGTAAATGCCTATGTATAATTAATGGTTACTTGAAATTTTATTATGATAAAAGGAGTATGTACAGAAAATGGAAAATATTATTATGTGAAGTTAAGGTACATTTTTTGGAAATATTCAAGTGAGGTAGTGAATATATTAATACATTCAAGTAAATGTATGTTATTTAGGGAGAAATGATGGGAGGAGATGCAATTTTGGCTAAAAATAATAAAAGAAATGAAGCCTTGGCAATAGGTATCGGTATAGGGGTTGTAATCGGTGTGTTTCAAGGGTTTTTTACTAATAATTTGGTAATCGGAATTGTGATAGGAATCGTAATTGGCGTTGCATTTTTGAAGAAAAAGTGAGTATTAAAATCATTTCAAAAATTACCCCGTTAAATGGATTTTCGGAATATAAATCCTGTTTTTCCTTTTTTTATGATATTATAAATAAAAAGGATGGTGATGGATATGTCAACAAACAATCAAGTAGAACAAAACTGCTTTATTTGCGAAAAACATAGAGGAAACATAATAGTTCCAGGTGGAGCTATATACGAAGATGAACTCGTTTACGTAGGACATGTCCACTGGGATAGTGAAGAAACATACCTTGGTTATGTAATGATAGATATAAAAAGACATGTACCTGGTCTTGCTGAACTAACAGATGAAGAAGCGAAAGCGTTCGGACTTATAACAAGTAGAGTAAGTAAAGCGCTAAAAGAAAGTGAAGGTGCAGAACATATTTACACTTTTGTTTCAGGGAATGGTGTACCACATACGCATATGCACATTATACCGCGTTATCCAAATACACCCAAAGAGTTTTGGTCACCGACTGAAGTAGCGAAATGGACTGGTGCACCATATGGTGACGCAGAAAAAATCAAAAAACTATGCGAAAGAATACGAAAGTATATGGTGAGTGAATATGCATACAACAAATAATAGACAATGTTCATGGGTTGGAAATAAGAAGATGTGTTTAGACGAAGTTTCAGTAAAACAATATGGTGATATCGTACTCGGTGCATATGGCGGGAATATAAGTGCTGGAGCAAAAAAGAATGAAGATGGTGCGTTAGTTTGGTCGAATGGTGATTGGGAATTTGCAGCTATTTTAGATGGACATAATAGTGCGGAAAGTGTTGATTTAGTAGTAAATACAATCCAAAAAGAATATGAACATATAAAAGCAATGTTGAATGAATCGATTGATACAGTATTTCGATCGGTTGAAAATCATCTACTTACAATCTTTAAATCCCCCTCATTTAAAGAAAAGTGCAAAAAAGTAAAAGGTGAAACAGCGTGCTTAATATGTGTAAGAAAAGAAAACTACATATGGTGGTTATCTATTGGTGATTGTTTAGTTTATGTATTTCATGAAGAGTTACATAAGTTAGGACAATATGCATTAAATCAACGCCATTTTTACGAATGGATTGGAAATGTAAATACATTTCATTTACCAGTCCCTTGCTATTCAACAGGAATTCGTGAATTACGTGCTGGAAAGAATCGAATTGTAATGGTTACAGATGGGGTATTAGAATGCGGGGAACGTCATTATGAAACACCATTGAATCTGTATAATGATATGAATAGAAATAATATAGAACTTGAAGAAAGTGTTCATCATGTATTAGAGCAAGTTCATCATCAATTCGGACGAGATAGTGCGACAATTATTAGTTGGGACGTTGAAAACAAAGAGAATGCTACTTATCCGAGTGATCAACCGGATAAAAGGTAAAGGAGGAGACATCACTGCTTTTAGTTAAAGGGATTTTATTAGTATTATGGATCATATTATTAGTTATTTTGGAAAAAGTAGTGAGAAAAAAATTAAATATACCGAAACAAACTGACTGGAATAGTAAATATGTAAACAACGCTCATAAATGGGGCATTAGGGCTCTTATCATTTCTTATATAATAGTAACGATGATATGTGCCACTTTAAATCCTATTTATATTAGTAATTTACCCATATTATTTTTAATAACTTTATACTGCTTTCAATCATATATGGAGTGGAAATATGATAAAGAGTCGAGGGAATATGTCATTTCTTTAGGAACAGTTCCATTATTAATAATAACAGGAATTATGATTAATCTATTCTTTTATAACTATTGGATTTAATCATATGTGGAATGAATGGGGAGACAAATGAAAAATCCTAAATTACGTGCTGAAGTAATGATTTTAAATGAAGACCATTCTAAAGTGCTTGTTCAATGTGATTTAAGGGGAACATTTTATCGTTTTCCAGGCGGTTCTATTGAATTTGGTGAAACATCAAAAGAAGCAATAATACGAGAATTAATAGAAGAATACGATTTGAAGATTGATGTTCAAGAGTTAGCCGTTGTAAATGAGGATATTTTCAAGTGGAATAACGAAAAAGGACATCATTGCACATTGATGCATTGGGGATCTGTTAAAGAGAGAATAACAAATGAAATAAGACATAAAGAATATGAGGATATTATATTAACTTGGAAAAGTATAAATGAATTAAAGGAGAAGCCCACATATCCTGAAGGGATTGTAAGTTATTTAGAAGAGAATAACCGAAATATAGTCCACTTTATTTCTAAAAATAAATAAAGTAATAGGAGGGGAACAACAATGAGTACCTCTACAATTTTGATTATTATTATTGGACTGCCTATAGGTGGTTACTTTTTAGAACAGTTTTTAAGAAGAAAGTTGAATGCGGAAAAAAGAGGATTATTTGGATATAAGCATGTGAATAGTTTACATGTAAAATTGGAAATAGGGCTTATGATTATTTATATAATAGGTAGTTGTTATTATATGTTTAAATTTGAAAACTCTAAAATGGCTTATGTTATGTTCACTTATTTAGGGATATCATTGACTTTAAGAGCATGGATGGAATGGAAGTATGATAGAGAATCAAAAGAATATATACTTTCAATAACGGGAATGGTTGCATTTATATTGATGCTCTCAATACTAGTTTATTTCGTTCCACCTGCTGCATAATAAGGTGATTATTAATGGTACAAATCAAGAGTTAACTAATTAATAAGAAACCATTGAGTAGTAAATGGTTTCTTATTTAAATTTATCATTTATTTTAGCTAAAATGGATGTAACGAAATTTGTTTTATCCTCTGCATATTGATGTTTTTCATTAGGATTAGCTTGTGAAAGTTGAACCTTTAACTGTTCATACTGTATACGAGAAGTTTTATTGTCAATTAAGTAATCTCTGAATTGTAATTGTTCTATTAAATATGTATTGCCTTGTTCATATATATGAATTTGATGAGTTCGTGGTTCTCCTTTATTAAAATAATATCGTTCAGGCAGTACATCTTTTCTGTATTTATAGTTTAGTAGTTCTAACTTTTTTATACATGTTAAACCGTCCGTATAATTTTCTAGTTCGATTGCAATATCAATAATTGGCTTTGCACTTAAATGTGGAATAGAGGTACTACCAATATGGTGTATCGCTAAAATATGTTTGCCAATTTGTTCTTCAATGAGTTGTTTTTCTTTCATAAACTCAATTTGCCATTCTTCAGTCCATGGAACTAAAAACACTTTTCCAAACGGTAAACCTAACATTTGATTAGCACCTCTTTCAAAATGTTATCAAAAAAGTAAACTACATTTTCTTAAAGCTTCTCAAAACAAGGTATTCCCACAATCTCCAAGGAAGAATCTTCTTCGCAAAGATCATAAATTTTACACCTTTTCCAATCGGATATCGTAATTTCGTACGCTTAGATTCAGCAATCTCTACAATTTTATTAGCAACATCTATCGGATTACCAAATGTATCACTGCCGCTATTAATATGTTTTTGTATTTTAACCATATATTCTTTGTAAGGAGAAGGTCTATCAGATTGGTTTGTAGCTAGTTGTTTACCAACTTCCCAAATATTTGTGTTATAAGAACCAGGTTCAATTAAAGCAACATCTATTCCGAACGGTTTTACTTCTAAACGAAGTGATTCACTCCAGCCTTCTAACGCATATTTTGAAGAAACGTAAGGGGATAGACCAGGGAATCCAACTTGACCACTAATGCTGCTTATATTAATGATTTTCCCACTTTTTTGTACTCTCATATAAGGTAATACAAGTTGAGTAATTGATACAGCTCCAAAAAGGTTCGTTTCAAATTGTTTACGGTATTCCTCTACTGGAATTTCTTCTACAAAGCCCCCATTTGCATATCCTGCATTATTAATCAGTAGGTCTACTCTGTTTATTTCTTTTAAATATAATTGAAAGTTATGTATAGAATTTTGATTGGTTACATCTAATTGTTGAACTGTTATGTTTTGTTGTAAGTTGAGTTGAGTAGCTTGAGATATTAAAACTTCTCGTTTATTAAGGTTTCGCATTGTAGCTATGACTAAATAGTCTTTTTTCGCAAGCTCAAGTGTTGTTAAAAGACCGAAACCACTTGAAGCCCCAGTTATAACTGCGATTTTTTTATCCATTTTCCGCCAGCTTTCTTTTTCTTTTATCATAACGAGTTATGGGGATAAAATCTATTTATTGTATAAAGATATTTGTTATAATTGAAAATGGTTATCAATTAAATTTAGTTTTCACATAAAAGGAGTGTGGATTTCATGGAGACTAACGGTTTTCATGATATTTTTCATAAATACTTTCATGGTTTACAAGTTGTAGAGGAAAGGCATATGAATATGCCCAAAACAATAGGTAAGGGTGAAATACGAAGATGGACTTCATTTTCAGGAATGGAAATTGTGTTATCAAATTATCAATTTCATAAAAATTATCGCATCCAGTTTGCATCTGATGCAGCAATGGTTGAGCTTAATTTTTGTTTACAAGGGTTCGGAGAAGTGCAAGTTGGTCATTCCGCGTATGAATTAATGACTGGAAATAGTTATTTATATTTTATGAATGATTTTGATGTGTTATTTGAATATGAAAAAGAAAGGCCTCTATATTCATTAGCAATTGGGATTCCTGTACAATTATTTAATCATTTCATGATGAATAATGCTATTGAAAAAAGTCTTGATTTTCATTCTATATTAGGAAATCAATCTTTTAAAAAGTTTCAAAATCCAATTGATTCTATAACATCTAATCTTATTAAGAAAATGATAGAGCCTCCCCAAAAGGATCGTATTAGTCAACTAGAATTAGAAAGTAAAGCGCTCGAATTGCTTTCTATACATTTTGGGAGAGTGTTGCTTAATGATTGTGACGCAAATAAAAGGAGTCAATTATCAAAAAAGGATTTGAATAAAATAAAACAGGCTGAAGAAATTTTACTTCAACGAATGGAATCACCCCCATCATTATTAGAATTGGCTAAAATAGTAGGATTAAATGATTATAAATTAAAAATTGGATTTAAAGAATTATTTGGGATGTCCACATTTGCATATTTACGAGAAAAACGTATGGAACATGCGATAGATTTACTACGTTCGGGAAATAGTAATGTGACCGAAACGGCATTTGCAGTTGGGTACAATAATGTCAGTCATTTTTCAGAGTTATTTCGTAAAAAGTATGGAATGAATCCATCAAAACTTTTACGTATTTATTAACGTAAAACAGGAATAATCCGCTATACCGTAAATTCCTCCGTTATTTGGTAGTTGCTTTTTGTAATGGTCATTATAATTACAAACAACATCCAATTGGAAATAATTTTTTATGGAGGAATTTAAATGAAAGAGCGGAATGAAAGTCATTTTTGGCTATTTGTATTAACAGGGATGTTTCTTATTATAACAACAACCGGTTTTGCACGTATGGCATATGGAATTATATTGCCATTTATGCAAGAGGGACTTCATTTATCTACAGCTCAATCAGGTATGTTAGGAACAATACTTTTTTTAGGATATTTATTAACTGTAGGAACATCTGGAATATTTACTATCCGTTTCGGCGCAAAATCCGTTTTATTAATAGGGAGTTGGCTTGTTGTTGTAAGCTTATTGGGATTAGCCTTTGTTTATTCATTTTGGCTAGTCGCTATTTGTATGCTATGTGCTGGAGCTGGTAGTGCTTTAGTATATACACCACTCATGTCAATAACGGTAGGATGGTTTCCGGACAAAAGAGGAACTGTAATGGGGCTGTTATTAAGCGGTGCTGGCATAGGTATGTTATTTAGTGGAATAATTGTTCCTTATGTAGTACGTACATTTCCTGCGTACAGTTGGCGTGGTGTATGGTTTTTGTTTGGGGTTATTACATGTATCGTAGTATGTATCGCTTCAATTATTTTGAAAAATCCTGATGTAACCGAAGATGAGGAAAAAGGGAATTATAAATCGTTTTTATGGAAAACAAAAGAACTATATGTTATTGCATGGATGTATTTTATTGTGGGCATTGTTTACTTAATTCCGAATTTATATCAAACTAGTTTTATGATTGATAGTGGTATTTCGGCAGCGATGTCAGGAACTATTTATGCAATTGCCGGTATGTTTTCAATAGTAGGAGCTCCTATCTGGGGATTGATTTCAGATCGGATTGGCATAAAGAAAACGTTATGTATTGCACTTATATTAGCTGTAATAGGTGATGTGGTGCCAATCCTTTTTGAAAACATAATGGGTTTTATCGTATCGGCAATAATTTGGGGTTCTAGCCTCGGTGGTATCCTTTTATTAATACAAGTTGCAGCATCAAAGCAAGTATCCCAAAAGTATGTATCGATGGCAATTAGTTTTATATCTGTTTTTTATGCAGTTGGTCAAATGATTGGACCAGGACTTGCAGGCTGGATTATTGAAACAAGTGGTTATACAGCTGCTTATGGATTAGGTGCGTTCGGTTTCTTTATATGTATATGTATGGGATTGCGTTTAAAAAGAGGAAATCTTACAAACTCAGCGTATTTAGAGAAGTGAGTATTGTCATGAAATGAATCTTTTTAAAGGGAGGACGTAAAGTGGTACATGTGAAAGATGTATTAGCAGATCAATTATTAGCGAATGCAAACGATCCTAGTTGGTATATTCCATTTTCAGATGCAGTGAAAGATCTACCTGAGAGAGAAGCTTTCTGGAAACCGAATGAAGAGAGTAATAGTATAGCTGAAATTGTACAACATCTACTGTATTGGAATTCAACGTGGCAAACTAGGTACAAAGAATCGAATGTGGATGCCGTGCCCGCTATTGGTGATAATAACAAAAGTTTTATGCTTTCAAATAATCAAACCTTCGATGAGTTGAGAGAAAAACTACTAGAGAAACTGTTACAATGGCAAAAGCTTATAAATGAAGAGAAGGTGGAAAGTGATGTAGTTGGATTTTCTGTTTCCGCAAAGTGGTGGGAAATATTGGCGAATGTAACAACTCATAATGCTTATCATATTGGTCAAATTATTTACATCCGGAAGTTACAGAAGAGTTTTGAGAATGAATAAGATAATAATTCTCAAATTAGGTGAACAAAAGTGGACAAAACGAGACATATGTCTCATTTTGTCCACTTTTTTATTATGAAAGAAATGAGAAAACCCATGAAATCAAGGATTAGAATTTGGCACAGTACTTGCAATATAAAAGATGAACAAGAAAATAGGAGGGCTGGACATGTTAAAAACAACTGAAAGTAAAGGGAATGAAATTACGAAAGAACAAGCTCGTTGGATGTATGAAAAAATGTTAGAGATTCGTAAGTTTGAAGACAAGGTGCATGAATTGTTCGCGCAAGGCGTTCTGCCAGGTTTCGTTCATTTATACGCTGGTGAAGAAGCAGTAGCAGTTGGTGTATGTGCCCACTTAACAGATAGTGACAGTATTACAAGTACGCATAGAGGACATGGACATTGTATCGCAAAAGGCTGTGATTTAAACGGGATGATGGCTGAACTTTTCGGGAAAGTGACAGGGTTATGTAAAGGTAAAGGCGGTTCCATGCATATTGCCGATTTAAATAAAGGAATGCTTGGTGCAAATGGGATTGTAGGCGGAGGTTTTCCACTTGCTTGCGGCTCAGCATTAACAGCTAAATATAAAGGAACGAAAGATGTAAGTGTTTGCTTCTTCGGTGACGGAGCAAATAATGAAGGAACATTCCATGAAGGGGTTAATTTAGCAGCGATTTGGAAGTTACCAGTTATTTTTATCGCAGAAAATAACGGTTACGGTGAAGCAACGACATTTGAATATGCTTCTAGTTGTAACTCTATTGCTGATCGTGCAAAAGCATATAACATTCCGGGTGTTCAAGTAGATGGAAAAGATCTATTAGCAGTATATAAAGCGGCGGAAGAGGCTGTTGAGCGTGCACGTAATGGCGGTGGCCCAACTTTAATTGAATGCATGACATATCGTAATTACGGTCATTTTGAAGGAGAAGCACAAACGTATAAAACAGCGGAAGAAAAAGAAGAACATTTAAATGAAAAAGATGCGATTGTGCATTTCCGCAAGCATTTAATTCATGAAGCTTTATTAACGGAATCCGAACTTGTGGATATGGAAAAGGCAGTAGATGAAGCAGTGCAAAGATCGATTGAATTTAGTGAAAATAGTCCATATCCAGAGGATGAAGAATTATTAAAAGATGTATACGTTTCTTACAAATAAGAGGAGGGTGAAAAATAATGACTAGAACAGTAAGTATGTCAACTGCAATTAATGAAGCGATGAAAATTTCAATGCGTCGTGATGAAAATGTAATTTTGATAGGAGAAGACGTTGCAGGAGGTGCACAAGTTGATCACTTGCAAGATGATGAAGCATGGGGCGGTGTTCTTGGTGTTACGAAAGGACTTGTACAAGAATTTGGCCGAAATCGTATTTTAGATACTCCAATTTCTGAAGCTGGTTATATGGGAGCAGCGATGGCAGCTGCGGCAACAGGATTACGTCCGATTGCTGAATTAATGTTTAATGACTTTATCGGTAGTTGTCTTGATCAAATATTAAACCAAGGTGCAAAATTCCGTTATATGTTCGGTGGTAAAGCGAAAGTACCAGTTACAGTACGTACGATGCATGGTGCTGGTTTTAGTGCAGCAGCGCAGCATTCACAAAGTTTATATGCTTTATTTACGAGCATTCCAGGTATAAAAGTCGTCGTTCCTTCTACTCCGTATGACGCAAAAGGCTTATTATTGGCGGCAATTGAAGATGATGATCCAGTAATCTTCTTTGAAGATAAAACACTTTACAATATGAAAGGTGAAGTGCCAGAAGGGTACTATACAATTCCTTTAGGAAAAGCAGATATTAAACGTGAAGGTTCTGATGTAACAATCGTCGCAATTGGAAAACAAGTTCATACAGCACTTGCAGCTGCAAAGCAATTATCGAAAAAGGGACTCGAAGTAGAAGTAATCGATCCACGTTCTTTATCACCGCTGGATGAAGATACGATTTTAGCATCTGTTGAAAAAACGAATCGCCTGATTGTTATTGACGAAGCAAATCCAAGATGTAGTATCGCAACAGATATTGCAGCAATTGTAGCGGATAAAGGATTCGATTTGTTAGATGCACCAATTAAACGAATTACAGCACCACATACACCAGTTCCGTTCTCACCACCACTTGAAAAGTTATATTTACCAACGCCGGAGAAAGTAATTGAAACTGTATCAGAAATGATCGGAGACCAATCTTTATTACATGTGTAATGAAACGATTAGAAGGGAGAGAGAACTATGGCTGTAGAAGTTGTAATGCCAAAGTTAGGTATGGCGATGAAAGAAGGTATTATTACGAGCTGGAATATTAAAGCAGGTGATAATGTAGAAAAAGGTGAACTAATTGCTAGTATTAACTCAGAAAAAATCGAAACGGAAATAGAAGCACCAGCTGATGGAACTGTTCTTGACATAGCTGTAAGTGAAGATGAGGGAGTTCCACCTGGCACTGTAATTTGCTATATCGGTAAACCGAGCGAAAAAGTAGATGTCTATGAAAGTACAAATGTTGAAGAAGAGAAAACACCGAATCCAGAACCTAAAATTTTACAACATGCAGAACAATATGCGATAGATGTGACGAAGCAAAGAGTCAAAATATCTCCTGTTGCGAAGAAAATTGCAAAAACTGAAAATCTTGATATTAGATCATTAATTGGTACAGGTCCTGGCGGAAGAATTACAAAGGTAGATGTTTTAAAGGCACTTGAGGAAAGAGTTACAATTCCAGAAGTACTTGAACAAGAGGGAAGTAAAGTCATTCCTGTTACTGGTATGCGGAAAGCAATCGCAAACCGTATGCATACAAGCTTACAAAATAGTGCGCAATTAACATTAACGATGAAAGTAGATGTGACAGATTTAGTTGCTTTACATAAAGACATAGCGGAAGTTGTACAAAAACGATACGATAACAAACTAACCATTACGGATTTCGTTTCTCGCGCTGTTGTATTAGCACTTGCGGAGCATAAAGAAATGAACAGCGCTTATATAGATGATGCAATTCATCAATTTGAACATGTTCATTTAGGCATGGCAGTCGCGTTAGAAAAAGGATTAGTCGTTCCGGCTATTCGCTTTGCTAATCATTTATCTTTAGTAGAGTTATCTAAAGAAATTAAAAATGTGGCACAAAAGGCACGAGCAGGCAGTTTAAATAGTGATGATATGCAAGGAACAACCTTTACAATTAGTAATTTAGGTAGCTTCGGTATTGAATATTTTACGCCGGTATTAAATACACCTGAGACTGGTATTTTAGGTGTTGGTGCAATTGAACATGTCCCTGTATATAAAGGGAAAAAATTAAGAAAAGGAAGTATGTTACCTTTAAGTTTAACATTCGATCATCGTGTACTAGACGGTGCACCAGCAGCTGCATTTTTACGCACAATTAAACGTTATTTAGAAGAATCTGTAACAATTCTTTTATAAAGAGAAGGTGAGAGAATGAGTAAATTAGTCGTTATTGGAGGCGGACCTGCTGGCTATGTAGCAGCAATTACCGCGGCTCAAAATGGGAAAGATGTCACTCTTATTGATGAAGCGGATCTTGGCGGGACTTGTTTAAATGTTGGTTGTATGCCTACGAAATCATTGTTAGAAAGTGCAGAAGTGCATGACATTGTGAGAAAAGCGAATCATTATGGAATTGCACTTAACAATGGAAGTATATCAATTGATTGGAAGCAAATACAGGCGAGGAAATCACAAATCGTAACGCAGCTCGTCCAAGGAATTCAATATTTAATGAAGAAAAATAAAATAAAAGTTATACAAGGTAAAGCGAATTTTGAAACGGATCACCGAGTACGAGTTACAAACGATAATAAAGAGGATGTAGTAGATGGAGAACAGTTCATTATAGCGGCAGGATCAGAACCGACTGAATTACCTTTTGCTCCATTTGATGGGAAGTGGATTTTAAATAGTAGCCATGCAATGTCCCTAGAAAGTATACCAAAATCATTACTAATCGTTGGCGGTGGTGTAATAGGTTGCGAGTTTGCAAGTATTTATAGTCGTCTTGGAACAAAAGTTACGATTGTTGAAAGGGCATCGCAATTATTACCTGGTGAAGATGAAGATATCGCAAATATTTTAAGAGATAAACTAGAAAATGATGGCGCAGAAATATTTACAGGAGCTGCTTTAAAAGGATTAAATACTTATAAGAAGCAAGCTTCATTTGAATATGAAGGAAGTATCCAAGAAGCCAATCCGGAATATGTTATCGTTTCTGTCGGCCGAAAACCACGTGTAGAAGAATTAGGTTTAGAAAAAGCAGGTATTCAATTTTCAAATAAAGGAATTTCTGTGAATGAACATATGCAAACAAACAGATCACATATTTACGCAGCAGGTGATGTGATTGGTGGAATACAACTTGCTCACGTTGCCTTCCATGAAGGGATGACAGCAGCATTACATGCGAGCGGAGAAGATGTAAAAGTTAACTATCATGCAGTACCTCGATGTATATACACATCCCCAGAAATCGCAAGTGTTGGTTTAAGCGAAAAAGATGCAAGAGAACAATATGGTGATATTCTTATCGGAGAATTTCCTTTTACAGCGAACGGAAAAGCGCTTATTATTGGAGAACAAACGGGTAAAGTAAAAGTTATTGTGGAACCTAAATATCAAGAAATTGTTGGGATTTCTATTATCGGTCCTCGTGCAACGGAACTAATCGGACAAGGAACTGTAATGATTCATACAGAAGTTACCGCTGATATTATGAGAGATTATATTGCAGCACATCCAACTTTATCTGAAGCGATTCATGAAGCGTTATTACAAGCTATAGGACATGCTGTACATGCTTAAATGAAAATATAATAAACCACTATTCTCTAAATGAATGAGAGAATAGTGGTTTGGGTTTTTATAGAAGAAATTAAATAACTTTTTACTTTTTAACGTCAATCGCTGAAGTAATATCGTTCCAATCAGCAGCTAAATTAGCAGTTTTACCGTACCAATCAGCATGTTTGAATACAACACCTTTTCCATATCCTTGTGTTGAAGTATGCTCCCAAAGTGTCGTTGAATAACTTGCTGAAGGCGATGCTGTACTTACAGAAGAAATTCTGTCATTCCAGCTAGAAGGCAAGTTTTTAAAACCGCTGCTCCAGTAAATATATTGGCCACCTTTATCTTTATGTTCATAAAAATCAGTACTACCAGCACCGCTACCTAAAGGATTAATTTTATTTTTAAGCGCTTTTTTATCCTTTTCAACATAAGCATCCAATGTTTCTCTACTAGTAAACCCGTAAGCTAACCAATCTCCATTTTCATTTTGCTCAGGTAGGACCATAGTAATTTGGATGTCTTTTTTCTCCTGCTCGCTTAATTTTGCAAAAGAAGTAACATTTTGTTCATCAACTTTTAAATAATCAAATGATTTAATTACATTACTTTTTTCTTCAGCACTTGCTACTCCTAGTCCTCCAGTGAATGCAAATCCCGCTACTAGTGTACCTGCTACTAATTTCTTCAACATATAACCATCCCTTTTTGTTTAGATTTTGTACAGGTGAAACTTTGTACTAGTAAAATGTATTCTAATTATTAACTATTGTAAATATTCTGAAGTTTTAGAAATAAAAGGCGGAATATTTACAGTTTTGCATTTTTTCTTTAGAAAAAATAGTTATTGGAATGATATAATAAATAGATGTATTGCTTTTGTTGGATGTTAAAATGTTTTAGGAGGGAAGCGATTGAAGTATTTCAATAAAGATTGGTATAAAGAAATGCAAGTATCTGGATTTTTAATTTTCCCAGAAACAGTAGAAGAATGGGAAGAGTTGTTGCGAGAGAGCAAAAAGATAGGAATGGATTACAAGCAAGGTTTAAGAGAAGACGTGGAAGAAAAGAAAGAAAATCTATTAAAGTGTCTACCTAAGTCATTACATCCATACATTCATGAAAATACAATTAATTCAGAATACCCATCGGAAAAATTAAAGAAACTTACGCTTGAGTGGACAGTAGATTATGAGAAAAGAATGAGTGATTTAGAACAAGCGTATTTAGATAATTATAATACTATAAAAGAAAAGCTTGCGCAGAATGTCGTTCAACTACATGAATACTCACTACATGACAGTGTAGTCAAATCAGTAGAAAGAAGGTCAGAAGATAAGCTAATAATAACTTTAGATTGCAGTGGTACTTTCAGTGAATTTGATAAACTGCAAGTAACTTTTATAGGGGTAACGAAATGTTCTATTCCGGAAGATTTTGAAGGTGCTTGGTGGTTATGTCATGAAATAGATCTTACTAATGAAGGGTTCGAATTGGGTGTTTTATTTGATTGCCCATTTGAAGAAGTGACAATTTGTGCAAAAGACGTATTGCTTGAGATAGGTAACTAGTAAACTTTATAACTTTACAAACAAAAAAACAGTCTTATAAGACTGTTTTTTATTTAGATGCTAAATTATCAAGTTTCCAATAAGTATCTGTTAACGGCGCAGCTTTGCTATCTATGTATAAATACATATTATTTAAATCTTTTGGAGAAGCTTTCATATTAAATACAATGTCGGTAGTTAAAGAAAACTCAGAAGGAACCTTTTTAGCATTTTCATTTTGTATAACTTCACCTTCGTGTCTTTCACCTGTTTTTTCATCTTTTATGAAATATTTTATTTCTGAAAGATCTATCGTTTGTCCGTCAGCACGAGCATTATTCATAGTAACACGAGCTGTGAGACGCCACTCTTTGTCTATTTTTTCGAATTTAGCATTTTCAACAGTTGCTCTATAGTATTCATTTTTATATATTTCCCCATAATGCATTGCATCCTTTTCAAGAGCGCTCTTTTCTTGTTTTGGTGTAGTACTACCATTACATCCTACCATTATTCCTGTAAATAATAATGCTGTACAAGTTACTTTAATTATAGATTTCATAATAATTCCTTTCTGTGTTAAAAAGTAAAACATAGGAATAATTTTACATCAATAGGAAGTTAAATGGAAGTATGTTTGTGAAATATACAAATATACATTTATTTCGTTATAAAGTTAATGGTATAGAAAGAGGGAAAAAGCTGAATAAAACGGAGTGAATAAGAATTGAAAATATTGTAAAACGGAAGAGACATGCATATAATTAAAATAAGGATGAGATTTCAGAATCTTCAATAACGGCGGTGGGTATATGTTTACTGAAGAGCGTAGAGAGAAAATTTTGGAGTTACTTAAGAAAGGTGGAAGGGTAATTGCTAAAGATCTTGCGGAAAGTTTCGATATGTCTATTGATTCTATAAGAAGAGATTTGTCTATTATGGAGAAGGATGGCTTGTTAAAAAGAACACATGGAGGTGCAATCGAACTTACGCGAGTGAGAAACTTAGCTGCCGAACCAACGAAACGTTATCGTGATAGTTCAATAGAGGAAGATGCGATTGCGAAAGTTGCTGTATCCTACATACAAGAAGGCGATTCCGTTTTTATTGGCGGGGCTTCTACTCATTATGCTATGTTAAAATACTTACCTGAAATGTCATTTACAGTGATTACGAATTCTTTAGAAATTGCTAGTACCTTACGGGAATATAAGAACATTGATACATACTTAATTGGTGGAAAGGTGAAACCATCAGGGAATATGACAGATACAATTGCCTCTGAAATGATAAGTAGATTATCTATTGATCTTTATTTCTCTACAGGTGGGGGCATTTCATTGAATGGTATAAGTACTGCAACGCCGGAAGTTGCTTATTTTGGAAAAACAGTAAGTAAAATTGCTAGAAGAAACATTTGTTTAGCTCCTCATAATAAACTCGGAATAGACTGCTTTATTAAAGGAGAGTCACTAATAGAAATTGACCTTATAATAACAGATGAAGAGGCTAGTAAAGAAACGATTCAACAATTTGAGAAACAAGGTAAAGAAATTATAATAGCGTCAATAACCCCCATTTAAAAGGAGTTTGAAATGATTATAAAAGGACAAGAGTTTCATATAAATGGATTAACTTTTACAATTCGTTCTACAGCTGAAACGGATGCTGAGCAGTTATCGGAAATTAGAGCTCAGATCGATGGCGAAACTGAAAATATGGATAGAGAAGCTGGAGAGGGATTTATAGATAAGATAGGTTTTCAAAAAATAATAAAAACAGATAGTGAAGAGACGAAAAATCTCTTTTTAGTTGCAGAAGTGGACAAGCGAATCGTGGGATTTTCAAGATGTGAAGGATCAAATTTGAAGAGATTAACTCATAAAGTAGAATTTGGTGTTTGTATTTTAAGAGAGTTTTGGGGATATAGAATTGGTAAGAGTCTCTTGCAACAATCTATTCAGTGGGCTGATGAAAATGAAGTAAAAAAGATATCATTACAAGTGCTAGAGACAAATGAAAAAGCTATTCAACTTTATAAAAAATTAGGTTTTGAAGTAGAAGGTATTTTGAAAAATGACAAAAAGCTGTCGGATGGGAAGTATTATAATACGGTTGTAATGGGAAGATTCATAAAAGAGGTGTAGTGGGATGTTTTACAGAAGAAAGTACTATATAGTAAAAAATGAATTTGTAGAAATATTTAATGAGCATTTTACTAACACAAACTTACCTAACCAGTTAAAGCATGGTTCCAGGCTAATAGGACGCTGGATGAAAGATAATAATGATGGTACAACTGAAATATTCGCCATATGGGAATATGATAGTTATAAACAGTATAAAGAAATTGAATCGAAAATTAGAAGCGACGAGATGCATATTAAAAGAATACATGATTGGTATGAAAAACATGGCGGAAGAGAATATGTTTTTCAGAAGTACATATTAGAGTTAAAAAATGAAGAGTTAGTATGTACTGTAAAGTGATAGAGGAGTGAGAGATTATGAGAATTAAAACAAAATTATATTCTAGTTTAGCTTCTACCATTTTATTTGCAATAACGGTCATAGTTTTCTTTATAAATGATACTCCACAAAAGTGGTTTTGGTTATGTATTTTCTTTGCGTCTATTATACAAAATATAGTTTTACTAAAAAAGAATAAAGAAGTGCATTAAGATATTCAAATTATTAACATATTTGTGTCGTCTTTCTAGTTTTATTGAAAACGCTTTTATTCAGTTTTATAATAAAAGTATGTTTTTACAAATCTCCAAAATAATGAATAGGGAGATGATACAATGTTAGCTTCACCGTTTTACTTACATACATGGAAAAAGTTTGTTGATGAAGGAATCCTTGATTCGAACCGTATGAACGAAAGAATTTCAGAGTCATGGCATCGATGTAAACAAGCAAATGTGAATCCTCATATGAATAAAGGTCAGAAAATTTTGTCTTCTAATGTTTTTCAAGATCAAAAGAAAAAGAGTGAAATCTTCCTTGATATAGCAATACCTCAATTACAAAATATGAGGAAAACCATTGATGAGCTGCAAATGATGGCATTATTAATTGATCCAGACGGTTACGTTCTATCGTTAAGTGGAAATCAACAAACGTTAAAACGAGCGAAACATATTAATTTCATTGAAGGTGTGAAATGGACGGAAGCAGCTGTTGGTACAAATGCGATAGGAACCGCATTACAGATTGAAGAGGCTATTATGATAAGTGGTACAGAGCATTATTCTATCGCATCTCATAGCTGGAGCTGTGCGGCCGCTCCCATTCATAATGATGATGGGAAATTAATTGGAGTTCTAGATTTCTCCTGTCCAATTGAATTTTCACATCCATATATGCTAGGGATGGTAACTTCGATTGCACATGCGATTGAACGTGAATGTAGTATTCGAGTGCATCAAAACGAACTACACTTAATCCATCGTTTTTTAGATGTAATTGACAGTGATGAACAGGTTGTTATATGTAATCATCGTGATGTTATCGTTTCTGCTAGTAAGAGGATTCGGGAACGTGTTTCTAATTGGTCACGAATGAAACTTAAAGTTTTAATGCAATATGGATTGAAATCTAAATTAGAAGTACCAGTATATAGTAATGAAAGAATGATCGGGAAATGTATTTATGTAAAGGAAAATAAACAAGGAAATGTATTTTCAACTTCTCCATTTATAAACGGAATTACTTTCCCTGGAGTTATTGGGACAAGCAATGCATTTCAACATACTTTAGAAGAAATTAAGCTTGTATCTCCAACTGACGCTAGTGTATATGTTTGTGGTGAAACAGGTGTAGGGAAAGAATATGTAGCGAGAGCGATTCATGAAAATAGTCCAAGAAAAAATGGTCCTTTTATAGCTGTTAACTGTGGTTCATTGCCGAAAGAATTAATGGAAAGTGAATTGTTCGGTTATGTTGAAGGAGCGTTTACAGGTGCACGGCGCCAAGGATATAAAGGGAAATTCGAACAAGCAGACGGAGGGACAATATTTTTAGACGAAATTGGTGAAGTACCGCCAGAGATGCAAGTCGCATTATTGCGTGTTTTACAAGAACGAACAGTAACCCCAATTGGTAGTTCAAAAGAGGTACCAGTAAATATTCGTATTATTACTGCGACACATAAAGATTTACTGAGATTAGTAGAAGAAGGGAAATTCCGTCAAGATTTATATTATCGTTTACATGTATATCCGCTATATGTTCCATCGTTAATGGAAAGAAAAGAGGATATTCCATACTTCATACAACATTTTTGTGAACAAAAAGATTGGAAGGTTGTATTTCCAAAAAGTATTTGTAATCAATTTTCTCAGCATACATGGCGCGGAAATATTCGAGAGTTATTAAATGTATTAGAACGTATTTACATTTTGTCGCAAGGTCAGGAAATATGCGAAAAACAAATTTCTTTTTTATTACAAACCATGATGGGAAATCAACATCAACTTGCATTGCAAGTAGAAAATAAAACGGAGCATACATTAAATTTCCGTGAAAAAATACAGCGTGATAGCATGATTGAAGCGCTAGAAAAGACGAACGGAAATGTTTCATTAGCTGCAAAATTGTTAGATGTACCTCGAAGTACATTTTATAAGCGAATGCAAAAATATAAGCTATAAAGTAGATTTTTGTAATCTACTTTTTCTTTGTGGGCTCATGTTCTGTCGGAATGTGCGCTTGCCGGGGAAATAATAGAATAGTTAGAAAATAATTTTCGGAAGGTGGAATATGTGAAGTATATTGAAATTGGCATCGGAAATAGGTGGTTCGTTCGAACGGAAACTGAAAATAAAGATGGAACTGAATTTGAGGAACAAGGAATTATAAAACCTATTTATTTTGAGTCTTTATATGTACGAATTTGGTTTCGGAAAACGTGTTTTATCTTTGATACGAAAGAAGGGTTTAAGAACGCAAGAAAAAGTAGAGCTGAATATAAGTTTATTGTTGGAATCGTAAGTAGGTTAAAACAATAGAATTAAATAGGGGTGTTTTTATGATTAGAATTACCACATTCATACTCGCTTTTATTGTAATGGGCTATTCTATTTACAGTTGGAATGATGATTCGAAGCAAAGCATGCTTATTTTGCAATTATTATTAGGTTTTATGCTTGCTAGTATGGGGATACAAAATGTTAAGAAGGATGAAAAAAAGAATAAGAATATGGGACTGTTGCTTTTACTTACATCGTTATTTTGTATCATTGTATCTTTAATAAAATATTTAAAATAAACTGTTACTCAACATATCGAGTAACAGTTTATTTTTTTAAGTTTTCTCATTAAAATTCTAGTAGCTGTTTTGTACATTTTTTTAACAATACAAAATCTTTCTGTTATCCAATAAGTAAGTTCAAAAGAGGTGAGAATACATTCTTTTTTCTTACCTTGGAAATATTGCTAAAACATTCCTGTTATTTAAAACAACACTTTTAGCATAACCATACCCACATATAGACCATATAATAGCACACTTATATAAATGAGTGTGCTATTTATATAGCCCAGTCGTATACATTTCCGTCAATGTATGTACTATCACTTCTAATTCTAATTTTTTATCATTTTTCACAATCGTCCAAAGAAACATCTCATTCATTGCGAACCAAGCACGTGCTACAATTTCTTTATTTAATTCAGGCTGTGCTAAGCCACCTTCTTGAGAGTATGTAATATCCTGCGCAATACTGTTTATAAAGCGTTCCCGTATCTCGTCCCATTTTTGACGTATCTCTTTTGATAATCCTATAGCTTCTTGAACAACTTGCAATATAGCTCGTTCTTTTTCTGCTAGTTGTAGGAATGCTCTAACTTGATTTTGAATCATTTTATGTGCTTCTTCTTTCGTTTGAGGCGAAAAGGAGCGCTCAGCAATATCATAAAATTGATTCATAACATCTTCCATTAAAACGATGAGGAGATCATCTTTGTTTTTAAAGTATACATATGCCGTTCCATAACCGGTTTCTGCATGTTTAATAATTTGTGTAATTGTCGTTTTTTGAAATCCGTTCTGTATAAAAATAGTGTAACCAGCGTGTAATAGTTTCTTCTTTGTCTCTATGGAGCGGTGTTTTCTTGATGAAAGAGTATTGTTTTTCAAAGAATCACCTCTTTATACTGAAATATCTGAAAATATAACTATATTGTAAAAGAAATTCATATATAAAGTCAACTGACATAATATCATTGACGTTATATCAACTATGGTGATATATTTCAATTAGTTAGAATAAAAAGAAAATTAAAAGAAGGTGACACCATGTATAAAGAACCATTTCAATCAACTTATGAATATGCGCTTGAATGTGATAAACATGATGAACTGAAAGATTTTCAAACTGAATTCTATAAAAAAGAAGGAACAATATATTTAGATGGAAACTCATTAGGACTACTTTCAAAAAGAGCAGAGAAATCGTTACTTACGTTGCTCGATTCATGGAAGGAGTATGGAATTGACGGCTGGACTGAAGGAGAGCATCCATGGTTTTTCCTTTCGGAGAAATTAGGTGAATTGACAGCGCCTCTTATTGGAGCTTTACCGGAAGAAGTTATTGTAACCGGTTCCACAACGACGAATATACACCAAGTGATTGCGACATTTTATGAGCCGAAAGGAATACGTACAAAAATTCTTGCGGATGAATTAACATTCCCGTCAGATATATATGCACTTCAAAGTCAAATTCGTTTAAAAGGATTAGATCCAGATGAGCATTTAGTACGAGTGAAGAGCCGAGATGGTAGAACACTTTTTGAAGATGATATTATTCGGGAAATGACAGATGATATCGCGTTAATTTTATTACCTTCTGTACTATATAGAAGTGGCCAAATTCTTGATATGAAACGTTTAACAGCCGAAGCACATAAGCGTGGTATTCATATCGGATTCGATTTATGTCATTCAATCGGTTCTATTCCGCATCATTTCAAAGAATGGGATGTTGATTTCGCTATTTGGTGTAATTATAAATATTTAAATGCAGGACCAGGTGGAGTTGGGGGTCTTTATATAAATAAAAAGCATTTTAATAGAATTCCAGGATTATCAGGTTGGTTTAGTTCTAGAAAAGATAAGCAGTTCGATATGGAACATATATTAACAGCTGCTGATCATGCAGGTGCTTATCAAATTGGTACACCGCACGTATTAAGTACTGCACCTTTAATTGGTTCTCTTGAAATATTTAAAGATGCTGGTATAGAACGTTTACGCGAAAAATCGCTACATATTACAAGATACATGCTGGATTTAATTGATCATGAATTAAAAGATTTCGGATTTATAATTGGAAATCCATTAGAGGATGAAAAACGAGGCGGGCACATTTATTTAGAACATGCAGAAGCAGCACGCATATGTAAAGCGCTAAAAGTAAATGGAGTTATCCCTGATTTCCGTGCACCTAATGGAGTAAGACTTGCGCCAGTTGCTTTATATAATACATACGAAGAAGTATGGAATTCTGTTCAAATTTTAAAGAAAATCATGAAAGATGAAGAATATAAGCAGTTTGAAAATAAGCGAGAGGTTGTGGCATAAATATGAAATCATCAGAGTGGATTGATATTTCACAACCGCTAAATAATGATATTGCCACTTGGCCAGGAGATACACCGTTCTCGTATGAAGTTTCATGGTCAAAAGAAGAAAGTGGCTCAGTCAATGTCGGAAAGTTAATGATGAGTATTCATACAGGTACTCATATTGACGCACCGTTTCATTTTGATAATGATGGAAAGAAAGTAATAGATTTAGATGTTCAAGTTTATGTCGGTCCAGCACGGGTCATTGATGTTTCTAATCTTGAAAGTATCGGGAAAAAGGAATTAGAGAACTTTCATTTAGAAGGCGTAGAACGCTTGTTGTTACGCACATCTTCACATGGTAAAGTGAATGAATTCCCAGATGTAATCCCGCATTTACGTGCTGATATCGCACCATTTCTTTCTGAAAAGGGAATTCGTTTAATTGGCGTGGATGTACCATCAGTTGATCCATTAGATGATAAAGAATTAGCGGCGCACCATCAATTGTTTAAACATGGCATACACATTTTAGAAAATGTCGTACTAGATCATGTAGCAGACGGTGATTATGAATTAATCGCATTACCACTTGCCTTAACAGATGCAGATGGAAGTCCAGTTCGAGCAGTTATTAGACCAATATAAGTAGAAATATATATAAGGGGCGTTTGGCTAATATGAAAGAAAACGAAAAGGTAATTATGGAAAAAGGAATTCATACGGACTTTAAAGAGAATATGACGTACGGGGAGTATTTACAATTAGATAGTTTACTATCTTCTCAAAAGAGATTATCAGATCATCATGATGAAATGTTATTCATCGTGATTCACCAAGCAAGCGAGCTTTGGATGAAATTAATTTTACATGAGTTAAATGCAGCAATCGAATCTATTAAAAATGATAAATTACAACCAGCTTTTAAAATGTTAGCACGTGTATCAAAAATTCAGTCGCAAATTATTCAATCTTGGGATATTCTTGCGACATTAACACCATCAGAGTACATTGAATTCCGTGACTCACTCGGTCAAGCCTCAGGGTTTCAATCGTATCAATATCGTATGATTGAGTATGCACTTGGCTATAAAACACCACATGCATTAAAGATTTATGAAAAGGACCCAGAATTACATGCTCGTCTTCATAAAGCACTTCATACACCAAGTTTGTATGATGTGGCGATACAAGCGCTTGTTAAAGAAGGATTCCCAATTCATAAAGATGTGTTAAATCGTGATATTACGCAGCCTTACGAAGAGGATGCAACTGTAGAAGCGGCTTGGATAGAAGTATATGCGGACGTGCAGAAATATTGGGATTTATATCAGCTTGCAGAGAAATTAATCGATATTGAAGACTGGCTACAACAATGGCGTTTCCGTCATATGAAAACGGTAGAACGAATTATTGGTCATAAAATGGGAACAGGTGGCTCTTCTGGCGTATCTTATTTGAAAAGGGTACTTGATCAATGTTTCTTCCCAGAGCTTTGGAATGTTCGCACGAAATTATAAAAAACAAACCTGTCAGTTCATTACTGGCAGGTTTGTTTTTTATTTGAACGCAATTATGTTTTAATGAAAGTTACAAGATATAATAAATTAGGTAATGAATTAATTGGAGGTAAAGTTTTGGATTTCAAGCCACTAGAAAATAAATTTGAAAAGAAAAAAGTAAATACATTTCTCGTTTATCAAAAAGGTGAGTTAACAAGTGAGTATTATAAAACGTTAGAGTGTGAAAATAATCTATTTAAAATAAATTCGATTACAAAAAGCATTGTATCTATATTAATTGGTATTGCAATCGATAAAGGCTATATAAATGATATACATACACCGATTACAAAATGGATTCCAAATATACCAGAAGAAAAAAACGAATTAAC
The DNA here is from genome assembly GCF_038005545.1 of Bacillus sp. FSL M8-0063. Lineage (NCBI taxonomy): Bacteria > Bacillati > Bacillota > Bacilli > Caryophanales > Bacillaceae > Bacillus > Bacillus sp. FSL M8-0063. The sequence goes on along the minus strand of NZ_JBBOTJ010000001.1, from coordinate 2,323,604 downwards.
AATTTATCATCTATTAACGATGACTACAGGTGAAGATTGGAAAGAGTTCGGAAATGGAGTAGTGTTCCCAAATGATTTTGTAGAATCAGAAAACTGGGTGCAATACATATTAGAAAAACCAATAATTGAAGAACCCGTTACAAAAATGAATTATAACTCAGGGTCTTCGCATTTGCTTAGTTATATTATTCAAGAAGCTACTGGAATGTCGACAGAACAATTTGCAAAAAGATATTTATTTGATCCGTTAGAAATTACCGAATATGAGTGGCAGCAAGATCCTCAAAGCATATATGTTGGTGGATTTGGTATGAAAATGAAATCTAAAGATTTATTAAAACTCGGAATATTATGTTTGCAGAATGGATATTGGCAGGGTAATGAAATTGTATCCTCGAAATGGTTAGAAGAATCAAGTACACCTCTATTTGAAACGTATGAACATGTCGGGGCATATGGATATCACTGGTGGGTATTGAATAACGAAAGATTTCACATACCGTATTGTATGTATTTTGCTATGGGATACGGCGGACAATACATCGTTATCATTCCACAGTTAGAACTGGTAGCAGTTATTAGTAGCCATATGCCAAAACGCGGACTCGTTCCATTGAAATTATTTATTGAGCATGTACAAGAGAATGATAAGTTGATATAAGAAGAGGAGAGAATGTATGAGAGGTGTAAAAACATTAGCTTTATTTAGACTATGTTTAAGTCTTCTAGCATGTAGCGCCATTATTACGCAATTTATAATAAGGGCACAAGTGAAACCGTTCAATCCAGTTAACTTTTTTAGTTTCTTTACGATTGAAAGTAACATCTTAGTTGCATGTATTCTCCTTTTAAGTAGCATTGGAACAGCTACATTTGGTCGATCAGAGCAGTTTAGTATACTTCGTGGTGCCGCAACTGTATATATACTTACGACAGGACTCATTTATTTTTTGCTATTAAGAGGATTAGAAGAATCACTTCAAACCGCAATACCATGGGTGAATACGGTGCTACATTATATCATGCCAATTGCCATGCTTTTAGATTGGATTTTAAATCCACCTAGTAAGAAAATCACTTGGAAACAAGCTGCAAGTTGGCTCTTATTCCCGTTTTTTTACGTTGTGTACAGCTTAATTCGTGGTCCAATCGTAAATTGGTATCCATATCCGTTTTTAGATCCGAGAATAGGTGGATATGGTAGAGTACTTATATACAGTATAGGGATAGCAGTTGTAATTGGTGCTATTTGTATATTGGTAAGATTTTTAGGGAACCGAGATTTTAGGAAAAAATTTTAGAAATGAAAACCCCACTGTTAACATTTTAACAGTGGGGTTTTCATTTTATCTACTCGTCTTCTGAAACGACATTTTTATAAATTTATCTGTCTTCGTTTCAAATTCTACATCAACAAAAACACCATATTCTTTTCCATTTTCACGTAGCCACAATTTAAATTTTTCAACTGTTATTTGAACGGTTTTCGGTTTTCTACCTATATGAAGGTAATCAATAATTTCCGCTTTTGGGTATTGTTCTTTCGTCTTTTCTACAGCAAGTTTCCCCCATTTGGCATACGGTGGCTGCGCATGAACAATTGATGGGCCAGTATATACATTTGAACATGTTGTTATGAACAGAATGACGAGTGCGATACGCTTTAACAATTTCTTCATGATGAACTCCTTTTATCTTTTTTCATATTGTTTACATATTTTTTCAACGATATGAGTTTGGATTTTTTTGTCTTCTTTACATAAAAGCGAGGCTTTTACAAAACATAACCAAGAAATCATTTCCGTAATTAAGGAGGGAAAATTATGCGTCAAAAAGCTATTTTTAAAATAGCAGTTTTACTTGTGTTCATAGGACTATCTTTGATGGTCAGTAGTATACAACTAAAGAATGTAGAAGCTTTTTCTAATCAAGTCATTCAAAGAGGAGCATCTGGTGAAGATGTCATTGAACTACAATCTCGTTTGAAATATAACGGATTTTATACGGGAAAAGTGGATGGTGTTTTCGGATGGGGTACATACTGGGCACTTCGAAATTTTCAAGAGAAATTCGGACTACCTGTTGATGGTTTAGCGGGAGCTAAAACGAAGCAAATGCTCGTAAAGGCAACGAAGTATGACAAGTCAACTGCTAATAAAGGAAATAGTGGTGGTACTGCACAAGGAAATAAACCATCTCAAAATAAAGGGACAAATGTTCCAAACGGTTATTCTCAAAATGACATTCAGCTTATGGCAAACGCAGTATATGGAGAATCTCGTGGTGAACCGTACTTAGGGCAAGTTGCAGTAGCTGCAGTTATTTTAAATCGGGTTACAAGTGCATCGTTCCCAAATACCGTTTCGGGTGTCATCTTTGAGCCAAGAGCATTTACAGCGGTAGCAGACGGACAAATATATTTAACGCCAAATGAAACAGCGAAAAAAGCTGTATTAGATGCAATTAATGGATGGGATCCAACAGGAAATGCATTGTATTATTTCAATCCAGATACTGCAACGAGTAAATGGATTTGGACTCGTCCACAAATTAAAAAGATTGGGAAACATATTTTCTGTAAATAGAGCGGAGGTGGAACTATGTTACGAGGTATTATAATCGTATTATTAACAGTCGGTGTAGTTGGAACTGGATACTGGGGCTATAAAGAGCACCAAGAGAAGAATGCTGTATTAATTCGAGCGGAAAATAGTTATCAACGTGCGTTTCATGATTTAGCATACGAAGTTGATTTATTGCACGATAAAATTGGAACAACGCTGGCGATGAATTCACGTGCATCTTTATCACCAGCATTAGCAGATGTATGGCGATTAACATCAGAAGCGCGATCGGATGTAGGGCAATTACCATTAACGTTGATGCCATTTAATAAAACGGAAGAATTCTTAGCAAATATCGGTGATTTTAGTTACCGTGCGGCCATTCGTGATTTAGAAAAAGAGCCGCTAAATGATCAAGAATATAAAACATTGCAAACGTTATATTCAAACGCAGGTAACATTCAAGATGAACTACGAAAAGTACAACATCTTGTTTTGAAAAATAATTTACGCTGGATGGATGTTGAGATGGCACTTGCATCAAATCGTGATCCTGCAGACAATACAATTATTGACGGATTAAAAACAGTGGAGAAAAACGTAACATCGTATTCGTCTACAAACTTCGGACCGACCTTTACAAGTGCGCAAAAAAATAAAAAAGGCGGATTTGAAGCAGAAGGAAAAGCAATTTCTAAAGATGAAGCGGCAAAAATTGCAAAATCATTTTTAAATTTAAAAGGAAATGAAAAAGTAGATGTTGAGAAAAGCGGAAAAGGTGCAAAAGAATCTTTCTATAGTGTGAAAATTAAAGATTCCGCAACGAATAATGAGTTTTATATGGATATTACCGGAAAAGGCGGATATCCAATTTGGGTTATGAATAATCGAGAAATCAAGGAACAGAAAATTAGTTTAAACGATGCAGGAAATAAAGGTTTGACATTCTTAAAGGACCATAAGTTTAATAATATGGAGCTTTATGATAGCTCACAATATGATAACGTTGGAATATTTACGTATGTAGTAAATGAGAACGGCGTACGAATTTACCCAGAGGCAATCCAAATGAAAATCGCTTTAGATGACGGTTCCATCGTTGGATTTTCCGCAAAAGAATATTTAGCATCACACCAAAAACGAACAGTTCCATCAGCAAAGCTAACTGCAGCAGAAGCAAGAAAGAAAATCAATCCAGATGTTAAAGTTATGGAAGAGCGCAAAGCTGTCGTAGTAAATGATTTGCATAATGAAGTACTTTGCTATGAATTTGTAGGTACTTTAGGGAAAGATACGTACCAAATTTTCATTAATGCAAATAGTGGAGCAGAGGAAAAAGTGAAGAAAATGCAAGCTGTTGAAAAAATTTATGATTAAACTTTAATAGTAAAGTGGTGAGAATAATGAAAATCCTAATATATATGTTAATGCTTTGCTTGTTTATAACTGGATGCAGTATTGGAAAAAAGGACAATCCAAACGAAAAACCAGAGCAAAAAAATGTTTCGACGAAAAATGTTAATTATACGAACAAATCAAATAAGCCAAATGAAAAAGCGGCGGACCATTTAGCATCTTTAGCCGCAAGTGTGCCAGGTGTGAATGATGCAACAGCCGTAGTAGTCGGCAAATATGCTATTGTAGGTATTGATGTAAAAGCGAAACTCGATCGAACTCGCGTGGAGTCCATTAAATACTCTGTAGCAGAAAGTTTAAAAAACGATCCGGATGGTGCAAATGCAGTCGTTGTAGCGGATGTTGATACGTATGAACGACTCAAACAAATTGGAAAGCAAATTAAAAAAGGAAAAACAGGTGAAGGTATACTTGATGAGTTAGCAGCAATTGTTGGCCGAGTAATGCCACAAGTTCCAAATGACATGATTGAAAATCGAGAAACGAATCCAATTAAAGATAATGATAAACAATTACCAAACGATGAAGAACAAGAACTAAGAAAAGAACAGAATGACCAATCAAATAATCATTTGAATAAATAAAACGAACCCCGTACTAAAATGTACGGGGATTTTCAATATAATATTTAATATTCAGTTTATTTTTAAGGGAATATATGGTTTAATTATGATGGGAGGGACAACTGTTATGATGAAAAAAAGCGCATTAATAGTATGTAGTTTATGCTTAGGTTTCAGTATGACAGCGTGTGAACAGAAGAAGGAAATGAAAAAACAAACAGCGACTTCTTCTACTGTGTTGGAAAGTGAGAAGAAAGATTCTATCAATTTAAATCATTTCTCGAACATAAATGAAGGAATGACTTATACAGAAGTGAAAGATGTAATTGGTTTTGATGGTAATTTACTTATAGAAGAAGGTGTAGAAGATTCTACACAAATTAAACAAATTTTTTCTTGGAAGGGAAGTGATCCAACTTCATTAGTTGAAATTACCTTTTTAGATGGAAAAGTGCATTCAAAAGCGCAGCAAGGTTTAAGTTAATATGTTGAAAAATGGGAGAGTTTCGCATGAACATACATACAGGGGAAATTCAATTAGTTCCGTATAAAGAGAAATATAAAGAAATTATACAAACATTTACTTTACCAAGTGAACAAGTTCAATTCACATCAGACCCAGGTGAATTACTGGAGAAAGCAAAAAGTGATCGAACAAAAAATGTCATTGTTATTTTAGATTACAATGGGGTACCTGTTGGTCTTTTCGCATTGCAAACGGGAGATAGAGTACAGGAATTCACAAATAATGAAAACGCTTTACTTTTAACTTCGTTTTCTATAAATCAAGATAGACAAAAAAAAGGATATGATAAAAAGTCATTGGCTTTATTACAAGAGTTTGTAAAACGTTATTTTCCGATAAAAAATGAAGTTGTACTTGCAGTGAATGAAAAAAATATTCCGGCACAAAATTTATATGAAAAAGTCGGCTTCCAAAATAAAGGCTTTAGAAAAATGGGACCAATTGGTCAACAAATTATTATGCATTTACCTATCATGAAATAACGAGAAAAAAACTTACTCTTGCATAACAAAGTAGTAAGTTTTTTTATGTAGACAATCAAAGAATACATATTAATAGGCTAAATTTAAGAGTAAAAAAATTATAGATAGTCACATAAAAAATATAGATACTTGAAGTACATTTATTCTTTATAGTTATACAATCATTAATTCATACTTTTGGGAGGCGTAGCTTTATGGAAATCATTCAATTGCTAAAGAAGGATGACTTATTTAATAAGGCCATAGATGTTTTTTGGAAAGAATGGGGTGAGGAAGGTGGGCGCGCATTCTATGAAGATTGTATGATTAATGCTTTAACTGATCCAAATGGCATACCGAGTTTTTACATTGCAAAAGTAGATGATGAGATCATCGGAACGTATGCATTAATTCGCAATGATTTAAATAGTCGTCAAGATTTGAGCCCTTGGCTAGCATGTTTGTTTGTAAACGAAAAATTTAGGGGTAATTCTGTAGGAGCAAAATTGTTGAATCATGGATTGCTAGAAGCTGCAAAGAGAGGGTACCAATTTCTTTATCTTACTTCAGATCTTAAAGACTATTATGAAAAATATGGATGGGAAAAAATTGGAGTTGCTTATGGGCCTAGTGGAGGGTACATACCTTTGTTTAAAAAGTCAACGGCTCTATAACAAAAGCACTTTTTATTTAAAAAACAGGTGCTTTCGTTGAATAAAATTAAACCGCTATAAGAACCTTACTACAATAAAATGTAGTAAGGTTCTTATAGCGTATTAAATATCTTTACATCAACTTTGAAACACATTTAAACGAGGAGAAATGATATGACAATTTATATTGCATTACTAAGAGGAATCAATGTAGGCGGGCATAAGGTAATGAAAATGGCAGATTTAAAAGAAATGTTTGAATCCATAGGGTTAAAACAAGTAAAAACATATATTCAAAGCGGTAATATTGTGTTCCAATCTGAGGAAGATATAATATTTCTAAAGGAACGAATACAATTTGAAATTAAAAACGTTTTTGATTTTGATGTTTCTGTCATGTTAAGTACACATGATGAATTTATAAATATGATAAAAAGATGCCCCTATGAAGCTGATTCATTGCTAGAAGGTGAGAGTATACATGTTGCTTTCTTAGCAAATGAACTTTCTGAAAAAGAAAAAGATCAGCTGCTTATGCAAAAAAATGAGACTGAAGATTGCTATATTCATGAAAAATTTGTGTATTTATTTTTCAAAAATAGCATCCGAAATTCTAAATTAATGAACCAGTTTCAGAAGTTACAGACACCAGCTACAGTAAGAAATTGGCGGACTGTGAATAAATTAAAAGCGATAGTTGAGGGGATGTAAAGAAATACGGTAAAGTATATTGGAATACGATTGACAATAGATTAACATCTACAGAAAAGAAAACTCTTAGAGACGTATTACTTAGGGTAGATAAATGTTTAAGAGACTATGGTTATAGTATAAAATAAAACGAATTAAGAGGTAGGTAAGATGGGGAAATTTGTGAAAGACCAAAAGGTAGTTGCATTTACATTAGAGGGGTTAGCACCATGTACAGTTATAAGAGTTGGTTGGATTTTTATCATGGTACAAGTAGAAGAAACGAAGCACCTATACTCAGTTACAAAAGGTAAGATAACGTCTATAGAAGAGGATAAACACTATTTTTTAGAAGAGAGTTTTGATGAAGAAGGGGTTTTTGATATTGGTAGAGTTTTTGGTGCGATTGAAACAACAGACATGGAACTTGCAAAGAAATCATTTGAAGAAAATGAAGACTTCAAGAAATACGAAGATTTTCACAATCCATCAGAAGGGAAACTGTATGGTGGAGAGTACTATACTACAATCAAAACAGGTAAAGAATTACTAGAACAATACTTTAATCGAGAAGGAATAGAGTGTAATGGTACAAATTAAATTAGATGTGAAAACAGTTAAAAGTCAAATCTTATTTATGTTAGGTATATAGATTAATAAAAAATTTTTATATTTTATTATTGGGAGGACGAAGTAATGGATTTGGTAAACAAATTTTTAAACGGCTTGAGAGCAGCATTATCAACAGATGATCTCGAAACACTAAATAAAGCGTGCGGTGCTACAAAAGAGGATATTGATACATTAAGGCTAGAATATCCAAATTGTCCAGAATCACTAATCTCTTTTCTTGAAAATATTGATGGTACATATTGGCGGAAATATGGAGAAAACAAAGTTGCGGTATGTATTTTAGGCTCAGATGTTGAAGAGTATCCATATTATTTGCTTTCTACACAGCAGATGCTCGAAAGTTCAAAAGAAGAAGAAGACGTATCCTATCTTTTAGAATACCAAGATGACGAGGATGCTGTTGATTCTAAGATAAATCCAAAAGGACTTCTCCCTGGCACTTATATTCATTTTTCAGACTGTATGAACAATGGTGGAACATCAAGACTCTATATTGATTTTAACCCTTCTGATGAAGGTGTATGTGGTCAAATCATTCGTTTTTTGCACGACCCTGATGAATATGAAGTGATTGCAAACAGCTTTGATGAGTATTTACAGAATCTTATTAATGGTGATTTTAATTTTCTAGAAGAAGAATCCCAATAATTTGTCTACAAACTCATTTAAAAGGTTAGAAATTAAACAACTTTAAAGAGCCTTACTACAATATGATTTGTAGCGAGGCTCTTATATTTTTTAATCAAAATTAAATAACATTATTATCACTTTACAAAATCTCATCTTTTTATTTATATTGTTTTGCGACTATAAGTTCGACGATAGGATAAATAAAGAACGAAGAACAAAGTGCGATAAAAAGAGGAAGATTCTTTATTTCATCGAGTAATAGGAATGAAAATCCTTCTGATAATATTACAATAAAAAACATAAGGCATATAAGTGCAAAATAAGCAATTTTAAAGCTTTTATATTTAATTTGTTGTCCCATTTCATCTTTGCTTTCTTCCGATACTCCGTTTGGATCTCCCCAAGTAATTTGATTAATTAAATTACCAAGTATTAACGAAAAAGCGAATATTGTCCCTCCAAAAATCGAACCTTCCGTTACATATTTATATGCGCCATGTATGAGGACTCCAATTAATGATAAAACGATAATTATGAAAATAAATTTTTTATGATTCAATTTAGAAATGACACCTCCAGTGATGTAAAAAACTCTTTACATCCATAGTATAAAATTGGAAAAGTTTAATGTCAAATACTTTTTACATAAATGGTGCAATAATATGGTATTTTGTTTTTACGATTTATAAAAAATTACATTACATTTGAATGTAAAAGAATGGGCTCGCATATATTTGGAAGGGATGTCAGATTAATTTAGGGGGTAGTTATGTCTATTCTATTAAAAGCTGGTGCTGATGCAGGAAATAACGGTTTGAAGTTAATGGTGAAAGGGCAAGACCCTATTTTTATTCCGAGTATATATTCTTTATATATAGGAGAGCCTACAGGATTGTTAGATGAGAGTGATGTTTCATTATCTGAATTAGAAAATCACATTGATGTGACCATTAGTTCTCCATCGCTAATGTTAAATAACGTGCGGTATATCGTTGGGGAAAAAGTCATTCAAGATCAATTAAAAGGTACTGAGGTTGAGAAGAAATCAAATAAGTCAACTGATGAGTTAATGGTTATTACAATTCTATCTGGTTTAGCGGTAAGTGCTATGCGTCAAAGCCCAACTTCTAGTCATATTAATATTCGTTATGATTTATCTGTGGCTCTTCCTATGCAACTTATTACACAAGAAATAGCTGCGGAAAATGCGAAACGTTATATGGGCAATCATAAAGTTGTGTTCCATTATCCAAACGGACGTGATGTGACAATTAATATTTCAATCGAATATTGTAAATGCCTACCTGAGGGCGCTTCTGGGACGTGGGGCATTGTATATGATGAAGAAGGAAATGTTGTGAAACATAAAATAGAATGTGAACAAAATCAAGTTTCAGAAATTGATTTTGTTGATAAAACTTTATTGTCTTTTGATATTGGTGCAGGGACGACAGAAGAAGTAGTTTCACTAGGTGTGAACTTTAGACCACAACTAAGTAAGGGCTTATCATACGGTGTGAAAGAAACGTTACTACAAATTATTACAAGATGGAACCGGAAGTATCCAACAAAGACGATTGATAGTATTACAGAATTTAACCAAATTTATTTAAATGAAAAGCACCCAAGAAATGCGTTACTAGTTGAAGAATCACAGCCAGCATTATTAGGTTTAGCAGCGCGTGTCGCAACGGATATCATAAACAAAATTGATGATATGAAAGACGATCCATACGTATTTATTTATGGTGGGGGCGCAGTAATTATTAAAAACAGTTTAAAAATGATTTTAAAACAAAAAGGACGACTAACAAATGTAATCTTTGTAGATAATCCGTTATTTACAAATGCACGTGGATTATTAGTCTACACTTGTTCGCCAAAATATAGAGAGCATAAGCAAAAAGAGTTAGGATTTACAAACTTAACGATAAGTTAGTTGGTGGAAGTATGCGATCTAGGCGATATAAACATGGTGATCGAGTAAAAATCAATATTCATAAATCAGTATCACCTGAAATGATTGCATGGCTGAATAAACAATCAAACCCAACCAATTTCTTTTTCTTTGCAGCGCAGCAACTCTTTAAACAAGTAGGAGATATTGATGTGTCAAAAGCTATACCTAGTAGCCATGTTTTCTCATTATACGTGGAGCCATCATCTTTATTAAAGGTCGAAGTAAATCCCTTTAAAAACGTGCCACTAGAAGCTAATAAATCCACCGATAATATAAAAAAAAAATCATGGGAATCTGTTGATCAATTAGATTGTCCGTTTTTTTAAACATAGAAAAAATAAGTATTGCCCATCACTATACATACTGATACAGTGATGGGCTTTTTTACATGTAACGAATAGAAGGGGCACAAATTGTGGTGTGCCCCTTCTATTCGTTATTTATCTATATTTTAGATGTATGTTCAGTAACTGCATGAATGATGTCTGCCCAGTCATCAGGATGATTTTCATGTCCTGCGCCATCAAGGGTTAGTAGGACTGAGTTAGGAATTTCATCAATAAGTGCGAGACCATGTTCAAAAGGGAGCGCTGTATCGTCTGTTCCGTGAATAACTAATGTAGGTGCTTGTATGGAGTGAAGCACACCTTCATAAGCATCATCACCTTGAAGTAAAGCGTGATTAAACATACTTAATAGATTGTTTGCGCGTTCTATTTCTTGTTTTACTTGAGTATAGACTCTTTTTTTATCAAATGTTCGTTTGGATCCACATAATAGGCGAGATCCAGAAACTAAATATTCTGCTACAACTTTATCATTTGTCCAATCTAAATGCGTGCCATTTGCGTGATGTGTTAAAATCCTTTCATCCATCGGGGGTAAATCGCGCGTGTTATCGTCAGAGCCTATTACACTTGTAGCTAGTAATGTTAACGACGATATTCTTTCAGGATATTTTACAGCAGCAATTTGAGCTATCATACCACCTAAAGACATACCAAATAGATGTGCTTTATCAATTTGATAAGCATCTAGTACCCCAATTGCATCTTCAGCCATATTTGTAACTGTATAATTGGAAGTTCCAGGTTCATATGTAACAGAGCGTCCCACATCCCGGTTATCAAAACGAATAACAAATTTCCCTGTGTTAGCCAACTGTTCACAAAACTCTTCATCCCAATACACCATTGAACACGTAGCACCCATAATTAATAAAATAGCTGGGTTTTTAGGGTTCCCAAAGCTTTCTGTACATATATCAATCCCGTTTATTTTAAATATCTTTTCAGTCATAGAGTTCTCCCCATTTCTTTTGAATTTCATTAAAAATACAATGTTGAGTGATTCTAAGGTGTATGTAAGTTTCGTTTTGGAATTAATAGTGCAATAACCCCTAAAAATAAGTATATAGCCATTCAAGGCAAAAAATTTTGAGAAATATTTGTATGTTATTAAAATAAATAGCAAGGAGGAATGGAAATGAAAGCAATTGTTATAGATCAATATGGTAATGTTGAAGAATTAAAAGAAAGACAAGTTTTAAAACCGGTTGTTAAAGATAACGAGGTATTAATACGCATTCTCGCAACATCTATTAATCCTGTTGATTGGAAAATAAGAAAAGGAGACTTACAAGAACAGTTACGATTTTCATTTCCAATTATTTTAGGGTTAGATGTAGCTGGTGTTATTGAAGAAGTTGGGGAAGAGGTAGAGTGCTTCAAAGTAGGAGATAAAGTATTTACGAAACCTGAAAATATAGGGAAGGGCTCTTATGCTGAATTCATTACAGTAAAATCGGATTTAGTATCCTATATGCCTACTAATCTAAGTTATGAAGAGGCAGCTTCTATTCCTCTGGCAGGACTTACAGCGTGGCAAAGTCTTGTAGATTACGCAAAAATAAAAGAACATGACCGAGTACTCATTCATGCTGGAGCTGGTGGAGTTGGAAGTTTGGCAATCCAAATCGCAAAATCATTTGGAGCTTTTGTTGCGACAACTGCAAGTAGTAAGAATGAAGAGTTTTTAAAGTCTTTAGGAGCAGATCTCGTTATTGATTATAAAAAAGATAAATTTGAAGAATTACTATCAGATTTCGATATTGTATTAGATACAATAGGTGGCGAAGTACAAGAAAAAAGCTTTCAAATTATAAAATCTGGTGGTGTTTTAGTTTCGATTGTTCATGAGCCAATTCAAAAAGTAAAAGGGATAAAATCAGGATTTCTATGGCTAAAACCAAACGGAAAACAACTAGAACAATTATCAGGTTTAATTGTACACGGAAAAATAAAACCAATTATAAGTAAAGTTGTGCCATTTAATGAAGAGGGGGCTAGAGAAGCTCATATTTTGAGTGAAGGTCAACATGTTAGAGGTAAGATTGTAATGAAAGTCGGATGATAATGAAGATAGTGGCTTGTAGAGAAAGTGAATTTGAACCAGAAAAAAACTTAGAAATAAATACTATCCCAAAATTCACATTTTCATTTTGGGATAGTGTTTATTATTGGACATGTAATGTTATCTCTATAATATACAGTTTCGTATTGTATCATGTAATTTCTCTAAACCAATCAACATATCTTTTTCATTTAACATTGAATAGCTAATCCGTAATTTGTTATTATTTATATCGGTATTTAATAGACAAGCTGTTCCTGGTAAAAAAGAGACATCTACTTCATTTGCTTTTTGTAATAAGGTAAAGGGATCTATCGAATCCGGAAGTGTAATCCATAAATTAAAGCCACCATTTGGTATTTCAAATCGTAATTCTTTAAGTGGTGATAACAAGTCAATCGTTATATCACGTCTAATTTGTAAAGCAGTACGTAATTTTTCTAAATGGTTTTTCATACGTTCTGCACGTAAAAAAGGAAGGAGTGCTTTTTGCGTTAATAAAGGACTACCGATATCCATTGAACCTTTTACAGCATATAACCATTCAAAAATAGGCCCATCGGCAATAAGAGATGCGATACGCAATCCTGGTGCTAACGTTTTACTAAATCCTTTTATATATATTACGTGGCCGTTTATATCAAATTTTTTGATAGGAGGGGGAACAGTCGCACCCTCAAAATATATTTCTCCGAAAGAATCATCTTCAATTATAAAAAACTCATATAACTCTGCTAGTTCTATAAGTTCCATTCTCCGTTCTTTACTCATTACTGTACCTGTTGGATTCTGGAAAGTTGGATTCGTATACAATAAAACAGGATTTTTACTTTGACAAATATCATCGATTAAGTCGGAGCGAACTCCATGATTATCAAGAGAAATAGGTATAATTTGAGCACCTTTATTGATGAAAATATCAAGCGCAGCACTATAACAAGGACTTTCCACTAATACAATATCACCAGGCTTTAATAATGTTTGAGCAATTAAATCAATTCCTTGTTGTGCGCCGCTTGTAATTAATAATTGAGATGGATCGGTCACTAAATTCTGGTGTTCACTTAAGTAATTTGCTATTTCAACTCGCAGTTCATAATCACCCTGTACTGGCCCATAAGTTGCTAGGATCATCTGGTCTTTATTGAGTATTTTATGCATTTCGTCTGCTAAGAATGGATTTGGCAATAAACGTGGATACAAAATCGCTTGTGAAAAATCGTAATATTTTCGGTGCTGATTCATTGCATATTGAGATCGCATAACATTAATCGTTTTCGTTTGTTGCCATTTGTACGGAATTGGTTTGAAATCTTTCTTTACATGTTTATGTATATAAGCACCTTTTCCTTGCTCAATGCGTATATATTCTTTCTTTTCTAATTGCTTATATGCCTTACGAACAGTTAATAGGCTAATCTGCAAATCTTCGGCCATAGAGCGTAAAGATGGAAGTGAGTCACCATGTGAAAGCATGCCACTTTGTACTCTTTCAACGATTTGCATATATATTTGCTGGTAATACGGTATGTTGGATTCTTTACGAAGGACAATTTTCATGGTTTCACCTTTTTCGTTTTTATTTTATTAAAGCGAAAAATATAAAGGGAATCAACTACAATTTTAAGTAACTGTTATATACATAGATACACTGTTATACACCATACCTTCTATACTCATGTTAAGAGTAAAAAGGAGGAAGAAAAATGGTCATTTTCAATTATATTTTAGTATGTATTATTTTCGGAACAACATTTTTAACGATAAAAATCGGAATTGAAGCAGGAGCGCCCCCATTATTTTCAGCAGGAATTCGTTTCTTGTTAGCAGGCGTAATTCTGATGATTATATTTAAGTTAAAGCGAAAAGAAATTATGCCACATGTATTTTCAAAACGTATTATATATGCTGGTTTTTGCTTAACGTTTATGACATTCGCAACTTTGTACTGGGCGGAACAATATATTTCTTCAGGGTTAGCTGCTGTACTTTCTGCTACGGGGCCGATGATGATTTTATTATTACAGGCAAAGAGAAATAAGGCAAAATTACAAAAAGAGCAACTCGTAGCATTAATTATTGCACTAATAGGTGTTGTTTTTGTTTCTTTACCAGGAATGCAACAAGAAGTAAGTTTCATATGGAGTATCGCTTGTTTTGTTTTAATAATAGGAGAGTTATTTTACGGAATAGGCTCTATCCGCTCAAAAGAAATACTTTCGGATTTACAAAGTGTATCACCATTTCTCATTAATGGTATTCAAATGTTTTACGGAGGAGTTTTATTACTAATCGTATCCGTCATAGTAGAACAACCGAATGTAACTGTATTAGCTTCATGGAGTGTACAGTGGCCTATTTTATATCTCATCTTTATCGGATCAATTGGTGGGCACGGATTATATTACTGGCTCTTATCAAAAACGAATCCTGTATTCCCGTCAACGTGGTTATATGTATCACCGTTAATTGCTATTATTGTAGGATATATCATATTAGGAGAACCTTTAAACCCTACAATGGGAATAGGTGCTTGTTTTATTTTGGTTGGTGTATTTTTAGCTAATCGATCGACACTCCGGAGCTATTTCAAACAAGGGAAATTATTTGAGAAGGAAATGTAGTTGTATAAAGAAGCAGCCCTGTATAAAACAGGGATGCTTGAATTTTATTCATGATACGGATTGACTTTATTTATTGGAAAGTCGTAATATTATTAAGCTATATGAAAGAGAACCACAAAAAGAGGGGGAGTTATTATGAAAATAAACTGGACTGAAGTAAAGGAAAAAATTCGACCGCAAATTTCAAAACCATCCTAGTAATGGCGAACCATCTAAGTGGAAAGATGTTCAAAAAGAAAAACGTAATAGCTGGGATGAAGTAAAGAAAGCGTTAAGGCCAAAATTAGCAGAGAACACATTTATGACATGGATTAGAAATACAAATGCTACTATAGAAGATAATAAATTAATAATTTTTTGTGAAAATGCGTTTCATCGTGATTTACTTGAAGGGGAGTATAAAAATATAATTTCAAGTACCGTACAGAAAATTACTAATGAAGAATATCAAATTTGGTTCGAAATAGGATCAAACGCCGCTTCAATAGCACAAATTCATCATATGCAAAATAAGCAACTCACTTACGGACAAGAGGAATCAAAAATAATTTGGAATCAAATAAAAGATAAAGTACAAGTAACAATTTCAAGACCTTCATATGAAACATGGATCAAAGAAACTACAGCCAGTTTAAATGAAAATTCATTGACTATTTATTTTAAAAACGAATTCCAACAAGAGTGGGTTGAAAAGTCTTATAAAGATTTAATTTTGCATATAGCAAAAGAGTTAACTGAAAATACATATGAGCTTCAATTTGAATTAAAATCAAATACAATTGCAAGCAATAATGGTGAAAAATCAAAATCAACTATTGATAATATTATTTCCAAATTAGAGAAGCACCTCAAAGTCACTACTGATAATTTAAAAAGTAATGATATAGAAGATAGCGATAAACGTATTCAAGCTTTAGAAGGAAAAATAGTGAAGTTGGAAAATGTAATAGATACATTAGTGGGAAAATTAGAGGTAGTAGAATTAAAAACACAGTTGGAAAAATAACCAACTGTGTTTTTTACTTAATTCGCTTTATTGATAAACCCTTTATAATGACGTTTTACAAGCTGACTTTCTAAAGTCTTCATTGTTTCAAGCGCTACACCGACGATGATAAGTAAGCTTGTACCACCGATTTGTGCAGAAGGTGGTAATGTAGCAATTTTCGTGAATAAGAGCGGTAAAATTGAAATCGCCCCTAAGAAAATTGCCCCGATAAATGTTAAACGGTATAAAATTTTAGTTACATATTGTTCTGTTGATTTACCAGGACGAATACCAGGCACATAGCCATTTTGCTTTTTCAAATTCTCAGCCATTTGTTCAGGGTTTACTTGAATAAATGCGTAGAAGTATGTGAAAGCAACGATCAGACCGACATAAAGCGTCATTCCAATTGGATGTGCGAAATCAAGATTTGCAACTAACCATTGCGATACGCTTGAATCAGGGAAGAGCTGCGCGATTGTACGCGGCGTCATTAAAAATGCGGAAGCAAAGATAACTGGAATTACACCAGCACTATTTACTTTAAGAGGTAAATGAGTGTTTTTTGCTCCTTGGTATTGATTGTTTCCTGAAACAGCTTTTGCATATTGAATCGGTATTTTACGTACAGCTTGTTGAATGTAAATAACGCCAACAACTATCGCTAAAATTACGAGACCAATTAAGATCATCTTTATGATGTGCATGAATAATTGATCGCCTGCATTTTGAAATTGTTGCAAATAAATTTGGTTCGCAACATTTGGAATTGCCGCAACAAGTCCTGCGAAGATAATCATCGAAATACCATTACCAACGCCATTAGCGGTAATTTGTTCACCTAACCAAAGTAAAAATGCAGTACCTGCAGTTAAAACTGTCGCAATAAATAAGTATGTAGTCCAGCTTTGATCTGTAATTAATTGTCCACCTGCTATATTATTAAAACCATAAGACATCCCAATGGCTTGTATGAATGCGAGAATGATTGTAAAGTATCGAGTGAATTGAGCTGATTTCTTACGGCCCATTTCTCCTTGCTTTGCCCATTCCGAAAATTTAGGTATAACGTCCATTTGTAGTAATTGTACTATGATGGAAGCTGTAATATATGGTGTAATACCTACAGCAAAGATTGAGAAGTGTTGCAATGCTCCTCCGCCAAATACGTTTAGCATACCTAAAACGTTAGCTTGATCTTGTACTTTTAATACCTCTGCGTTAGTATGAGGAACTGGAATAAACGTGCCAATTCGAAAAACAATTAGCATCGCTAGTGTAAAAAGAATTTTGTTTCTTATCTCAGCTACTCTCATGAAATTTGAAATCGTACGAAACATTATGTCGCCTCCTATATTTTTATCAGTTCAAAACTGATTATTATATCCCGATGAAGTAACCACAAACCTCCTTCCGCATTAAATTCATTTGACAAATGGAATTTTATACATTTTGTAGTTTTCTCGGATATAAAAATATAAGGTGTTTTTTAGCGACCAATAAGCTTTTCGTAATCATTCAATACACATAATATATCGAATAAATTAACAAATGTACATACATACGCATGAAAAATGAATGAATAGGGGCATTTTTTACATTTATGTAATGCTAGATTGATAATTAGGAACGTTTTATGTAGTTGTATTGAAAGGATTCCGTGGAAAGTATTATGGTGTAGCTGTAGCACATGATAACCTCAAGGAAATCTTCGAGGATATTGAGAAAACTCATATATTTAGTCGTGAATTAGAGAAACTATTAAAGCAAGAAAAGATTTGAATAAAATAGTAGTGAAGGAAAATCTTTCTTCTATAGAGAATATTTCTAACGCAGGAATCTAAGTATATAGGTTCTAATGAAAGGAGAATTCACATGAATACATTTGTAAAGGACAAGTTTTATGAAACGAGAAATCAATTATTTGAGGAAATTACTTTGTTAAATGATGCTCAATTTAATAGAAAATCAGATAAGGATAAATGGAGTATAGCACAAATTTGTCATCACTTAGTTTTATTAGATGAGAGAGTTATAACGGTTATTTCGTCAGGATTAAAAAAGATGGATAGTTTCCAAAATGAGCGTAAAGAAATTCATACTATTGTATTAGATAGATCGATAAAATTTATAGCACCAGAAATGATTGAACCAAGTATAGAACCATTTGAAGTGCTGCAAATGGTTGATTTGTTAAACGACTCTAGAAAAGAATTGATGCGTTTTCTGAGTACAATAGAAGATGAATCTAAATTGGTAAAAAAATCAGTGATGCATCCAGCTCTTGGAGAATTATTTCTTGATCAGTGGATAGAATTAATCTATTTGCATGAACAGCGTCATATAGAACAAATCAAAGAGGTCAAATTGCTTTGTGAAGTTGAAAAGTAAAAATTATTATCTATTTATTGAGCGATTTAGGATAGCATCAAGGGTTTGAGTGATAAAATACAAGTCTTGATTAA
The DNA here is from genome assembly GCF_038005545.1 of Bacillus sp. FSL M8-0063. NCBI lineage: Bacteria > Bacillati > Bacillota > Bacilli > Caryophanales > Bacillaceae > Bacillus > Bacillus sp. FSL M8-0063. The sequence goes on along the minus strand of NZ_JBBOTJ010000001.1, from coordinate 2,305,019 downwards.
AATTATGATGAATTTAGTTGAAAGCAACCAATAAGCAGAAGAAAATACGAAACTAGCAGATCTTTCTCTTGAATAGGAAACGAACATTCAAAAAAACTGAATCCGAATTGCTGTATAAGTGTAACCCCGTCTTAAATGAAGAACGGGGTTATTATTTTTGGAAGTGATCTCAGCATTTTTATTTAGAAGGAAATAAATTAGCAATGAAATCCGAAAATGTAACCAGCATTACACACTATATCTTTAAGTTATAATGATTTCCGGAAATGAGTTATATGTCCATAATTTTGACAGTACATATACATCTACCGTTGGTTTAGCGCTCTTCACACGTTAGAGGAAGAAGAAAATACGATTCTGCTAGGGGGGATATGTATTTTATTCTCTATATTTTCACAGCAGAACCACCTCCAAAATTATCTTTTGCAGTTGAATTTTTCCGAATAATAAGTTACATTTTTAAAGTTCAAGCAACTTTATAGCAGTACAAAAAGGGGAGAAATATTGTTATTATGCAAAAAATGAAATGGAAGACCTATTTATGTTATTTTGTTATTTTTATACTTCTTGGAACAGCAGTAATAGTCAAGCCATCTATCTCAAAAGCTGAGGAATCTGATGTTAATATTACATTGTTAGGTACTGCAGATATTCATGGTAGATTTATGCCTTGGGATTATGCACTTGATGGAGCAAATACGAGCGGAAGTTTAACACAGCTTTATACGGTTATAAAGAAGGTACGTCAAGAAAATCCAAATACCATATTAGTAGATGCTGGGGATACAATTCAAGGAAACTCAGTAGAATTATTCAATGATAAGCCACAATCGCCAATGATGGTAGCGATGAATACAATGGGATATGACGCCTGGGCATTTGGAAATCATGAATTCAACTTTGGATTAGATACATTGAAAAAAGTTAGTGAGCAATATAAGGGAAAGACGTTAGCAGGAAATATTTATAAGGAAAATGGAGAGCGTTTTCTTCCTGCATATACGATTGTTGAAAAAGGTGGAATTAAAGTCGGGATAATTGGTATGAATACACCAATGATTAGTGATTTCGAAAAAGGGACAGATCATTTGGATGGATTGGTAGTGAAAAATCCAGTAGAAGAGACAAAAAAGGCAATTAAAGAATTAGAAGGTAAAGTAGATGTAATGGTAGGGGTTATGCATATGGGACTAGAAAATGAGAATGGAATCCCAGGTACTGGTGTTCAAGATATTGCGAATGCTTGTCCGGAACTAAGTGCTATTTTTGCAGCTCATATGCATAAACTTGTTAAAAAAGAAGTTGTAAATGGCGTTATTATTACAGAACCAGATAAATATGGAACACATATTTCACGTATTGATCTTACTTTTACAAAGCAAGATGGAAAGATGGTTCTAAAAAATAAAAATGCTACCGCTATACCTGTAAAAAATACTGATGGAACAACAATAGTATCTGATCCCACACTTGAAGACACACTGACACCTTTTCACGAGTATGCGAGAGGAGATGCAAATGTTGTTGTCGCTCAATTAAAGGGTAGAAACCTTGTTCCTGAAAATGAAATAAAGGGTATTCCAAGTGTGCAGATTCAAGAGACACCTTTATCAGATTTCTTTCATGAAGTCATGCTCTACTACAGCAAAGCAGATGTAGTAGCCCATCAAATTGATAACGATAATGCTCGTTTGGATGTAGGTCCTATTAAGAAAAAAGATATTGCGTATAATTATCAATATGCTTTGGGAGAAATTACGGTCTATAAGGTAACTGGGAAAGACTTAAAAGACTATATGGAATGGGCGGCAGGGTACTTTAACTCATCTCGTGCCGGAGATGTAACAGTTAGTTTTGATAAAACCCGTCGTGCTTCTAAATACAGTACGAATGATTTCTTTGGAGGCGTAAAATATGAAATTGACTTAACAAAACCATATGGAAGTAGAATTACAAATTTACGTTCTATTCGTACAAATAAACCAATCAAAATGAGTGATGTTATGACGCTAGGAATGAATGCGTATAGAATGGAGGCTCTTCAGGCAAAAGGGGGAGCTTTAGAGGGACGGAAATTTGAACAAACTTGGTCATCTAAACAAGAGAATGCATTCGGAGAAACTGGTGGAACCATTCGTAACCTTGCTATTACATATTTAAAAGAGGTAAAGAATGGTGTATACACACCAAAAGTTATGCATAATTGGAAAATTACTGGCGTGAATACACATTCTTCAGAGCATAGGGCTGTAGTGGATCTTGTAAATAAAGGGATTTTAGAAATTCCAAAAACTGAAGATGGAAAATATACAAATATAGCATCTATAAATACTAAAGATTCAATTACAAAAGAAGAGATTGTAGCACTCTCACAAAAAGCTAATATTAATCCAAATCAGTTTAATCATGTAAAAAGAAAAGGAGAATTTTACAAAAAACTTAGTAGGATAATTAAATAAATATAAAATAGATAGCTTTCGTGCAAAAAACTATTAAACTTGGACATACCATTATCCTAAAAAAAGTTTGTGATTGGTATGGAAATATAAAGAATCAACGATAAAAAATCCCCTGGATTATTAAACAAATCCGGGGGATTTTTTATTTGAATAATTTTGGTTTTATTTCTTACTATGCATATTTATAATATGCTTTAAAAGAACATACCTTGAGCTAATAACATGCAATAGATGTGTCTTTTACTATATTTTAATGGGAGACAAATTAAAGATATTTTTGACAAAATAAAAAAGCCTGAAACTCATATGAGACTTCAGCTATCTCATAATGTTACAATCCATGCAGCTATAGACATACATAACAACATTATATTAAAAAATCTAAATTGTAGATGCGCTGCCTCACTAAAGTATTTATATACTATATATATCATAAAACAAAACACGCACTTTCTTCTTCTTGTTTATCAAGGTCATTAGTATTCATTTGATCCATCTTTATCCTAAATCAACTTCATGTCCGAAATATAAGTTTAAATAAGTAATATAAATTATAAGATGTCCTATAATAATTGTTATTTTAATAGCATTAAACCTACTCTTAAAATAGTAAAGAGTGGGTTTTTATGTTGTTATTTAGATGTAAGGGTACTTTGATTAGAATGAATATAGATAATTGACAACTAACCAATTGGATGAGCGCCTAAAAGAGCTCTTTTTTATTGAAATTAATATACATATATGTGTCGTTCTTTATTTATATCATCGACCACATATATGTAATTTTGCATAATGTTACATGAATTTTGTATTTTCTCTTTTTTCCGACAGAAATAGACAGTATACTTTGTACAAGCTTTCTATTTCAAAAATTATACGAGGTGAAAAAAATGAAAAACAAAAAGACATTAACTAAGGTAGCATTAACAACAGGCTTAGCTTTAACAGCTGTAGCACCATACGGAGTAGGTTATGCAGAGGAAACAGAACAACTACAAGTTCAAATTCAGGAAGAATCGTTCCGTTCGGGTGAACTTACACAACCGTCACAAAAGGCACCCGAAAATGTAGTAAAAGATGCTCTTAAGGAGAAAACAGAACAAGCTCTTTCTCCAAAGCAAGTAAATGGAGAAACTGGAGTAGATTATAAAGTTCTTCAAAAACGTGGTTCATATGATGGGACTACACTTGTACGTATTCAGCAAACATACGAAGGAAAAGAAGTATATGGCCATCAATTAACTGCACACGTAGATAATAACGGTGTTATTAAAAGTATTTCAGGCGATAGTGCGCAAAATTTAAAACAAGAAGAATTGAAAAAACCTATTAATCTATCAAAAGATGAAGCAAAACAATATATTTATACGAAGTACGGGAACGATATCAATTTTATTTCTGAGCCAGAAGTTAAAGAAGTTATTTTTGTTGATGAAAATAATGGACAAGCTAGCAATGCATACCAGGTTACATTTGAAGCTGCAACACCAAAATATGTTTCTGGAACTTATTTAGTAAATGCACAAAATGGTGATATGTTAAAAAATATGGTACAAGAATCTAACTTAAAAGCAAGTGAAAAACTAGTTGGAGCATTAAAGAAGAGTAAAAAAAGCAATCTTACATCATTAACTGGAACAGGAAAAGATGATTTAGGTATATCACGTACATTTGGAATCTCTCAACAAGGTAATGGAAAATATGCTCTTGCTGATTATACAAGAGGGCAAGGAATTGAAACATATGATGTGAATTATAGAGACATTACTAAAGAAGAAAGCTATTATCCTGGTACATTAGCAACTAGTACTTCAACAACATTTAACGATCCAAAAGCAGTAAGTGCTCATTACTTAGCAACAAAAGTATTTGATTTTTATAAAGATAAATACAAGCGTAATAGCTTTGATAATAAGGGACAAAAGGTAGTTTCAGTTGTACATGCTTGGGATTCTGGAGATACGAATGATCCGAAAAATTGGCAGAATGCATTAAGTGCGAATAATGGAAGTATGCTTGTATACGGAGATCCTATCGTCAAGGCATACGACGTAGCTGGCCATGAATTTACACATGCAGTTACTTCTAGCGAATCTAATCTTGAATATTACGGTGAATCTGGTGCGATTAATGAGGCGCTTTCTGATATTATGGGAACATCTATTGAGAAATACGTAAATAATGGAAGCTTTAACTGGACGATGGGAGAACAAACTGGATCTGTTTTCCGTGATATGGAAAACCCGGCTTCTGTTCCATCTTCACTTGGAGTACCTTATCCAGATGATTACAGTGAATTTAACGATTTTAATGGATGGGATCAAGGTGGCGTTCATTTTAATTCAAGTATTATTAATAAAGTGGCGTATCTCATTGCAAAAGGTGGAACTCATAACGGTGTAACTGTTAAAGGAATTGGTGAAGATAAAATGTTTGATATCTTCTATTATGCAAATACAGATGAGTTAAACATGACTTCTAATTTCAAAGAATTGAGATCAGCATGTATTCGAGTGGCAACTAATAAATATGGAGCAAATACTGCTGAAGTTCAAGCAGTTCAAAAGGCATTTGATGCAGCGAAAATTAAGTAAGTTAGAAATATAGTTTTCATTCATATATTATTACATTATGAAAAAACAGCTACTGTCATTTTAAAGATAGTAGCTGTTTTTTATACAGCAATGTATGATTGAAAATACACTTAATAAGCAATAATTAGGTTGTCTATCTTTCTGAATTTACGACACATATATAAGGTTTAAAGTATATAAAAACAGAAAATTAATAATATATTGACCTCTTAATAGAAAGTGCTATAGAATGAAAGCGATAACAAACGATTGCTTTAAAATGATTTCCCTGATCTTTTAGTATTTACAAATATATGTAGACATAAATAAATCTATTTTTTTAAACATTAATGCAAACGTTTTCGTATTAAAAAGATCATGGAAATCCATATGTGAAAATTGCCAATATGGGGGGTGAAATAAAAGAGATTTCTAGATTAATTTAAGTAGTGTAATTTAGTACGAACATATTAAATTGTGCGTACTATTTAAAGAAAGGGTGTATGTGGTGCAAATGTTAAAAAAATTAATTAACAAATCAGTTTTATTACTTACTATAATCGTTATGTTATCTTCTGTTTTCTCTTTTCAAAGTGTAAAGGCAGTTTCAAATTCGAAAACAACTGAAGTTATCATTCATTACAAAGAACAGTCTGGAAATACAAAGGATTGGAACCTTTGGTTATGGGGAGAAAATGCGAATGGTAAATCATATGAATTTACTGGTGAAGATGAATTTGGAAAGTACGCTAAGATTAATATAGATGATGACTATGAACGTGTAGGATTTATCATTCGTACGAATGAGTGGGAAAAAGATGGTGGCGATCGTTGGATTGAAAATATAAAGGACGGTCGTGCTGAAGTATGGATTCTTTCTGGTGATGAAAAAGTATATAACTCTAAGCCTTCTTCGGATCTATCAATTCAAAAAGCAACTATTGATAGTTTCAATGAAATTACTGTAACGACTAATGTGCCGTTTCATATTAAGGAACGGAATATTGAAATTGAAGGCATTAAAATTAAGGATATTAGTCCTTATGATATAAACAGTGGAAATGTTACTAATAAGGTTAAAATAATTACGGAGCAGAAAATTGATTTAAAACAGACATACAAAGTTAAAATCGAAAACGTAGCTGATACGAATACTGAAATCGGTAAAGTCATTCGTAGTGAGGAATTTGATCATTCATTTTATTATGCTGGTAACGATTTAGGTAATATATATACGCCGCAACACACTAAGTTCCGTGTATGGGCTCCTACTGCGAGTGAAGCGAAGTTAGTTACATATAAAAAATGGAACGATAAAATAGGTACTGAAATAAACATGAAACAAGGTGAAAAAGGAACTTGGAAAGCAGAACTTAAAGGGAACCAAAAAGGGCTCTATTATACGTATAAGGTGAAAATTGGTGATAAGTGGACTGAAGCAGTTGATCCGTATGCACGTGCTGCTGCAGTAAATGGAGATAAAGGTGCAGTTGTTGATTTAGAAGAAACAAATCCGAAAAAATGGAAAGCAAACAAAAAACCAAAATTTAAAAATCCGGAAGATGCTATTATTTATGAATTGCATGTACGTGATCTTTCTATTCAGCCCGAAAGTGGTATTAAACAGAAAGGAAAATATTTAGGGGTAACAGAAAAAGGAACAAGAGGTCCTGAAGGTGTGAAAACAGGCCTTGATCATATGAAAGATCTTGGTGTTACGCACGTGCAGCTTTTACCGATATTTGATTATGCATCAGTAAATGAAGAGAGTTTAAATGAACCACAATATAACTGGGGATATGATCCGAAAAATTTCAATGTTCCAGAAGGATCCTATTCTACAAATCCATATGAGCCAACTGTTCGAATAACTGAATTAAAGCAAATGATTCAAACACTGCATGATAATAATCTTCGTGTTGTAATGGATGTAGTATATAACCACATGTATAATGCTGCTGAATCTAATTTTCATAAGTTAGTTCCAGGTTATTATTACCGTTACAATGAAGATGGAACATTTGCAAATGGAACCGGAGTAGGAAATGATACAGCTTCAGAACGAAAAATGATGAGAAAATTTATGGTGGATTCGGTGACATACTGGGCAAAAGAATACAATTTAGACGGATTCCGTTTTGATTTAATGGGTATTCATGATTATGAAACGATGAATGAAATACGTAAAGCTGTTAATCAAATTGATCCTTCTATTATACTGCATGGAGAAGGGTGGGATTTAAATACACCTCTTGCAGCTGAGTTGAAAGCAAATCAAAAAAATGCGGAGAAAATGAAAGGGATTGCTCATTTTAACGATAATATACGAGATGGATTGAAAGGTAGTGTATTTGAGGAGAAGGAAAATGGATTTGTAAATGGAAAGGACAACATGGAAGACCGCATTAAAAAAGGGATTACGGCAGGCATTGACTACGATATAAATTCGTCTACTTATCAAGATCCTGAGCAAGTGCTAACTTATGTGGAAGCACATGATAATCATACATTATGGGACAAACTTGAGTTGACTAATCCAGGTGACAGTGAAGAAGTGCGAAAACAAATGCACAAATTGTCTTCTTCGATTTTATTAACATCACAAGGTATTCCATTCTTACATGCAGGACAAGAGTTTATGCGCACGAAGTATGGTGATCATAACAGTTACAAATCTCCTGATCCAATTAACCAAATGGATTGGTTGCGCCGTGCAGCATTTAATAATGAGGTAGAATATATGAAGGGCTTAATAGATTTACGCCAAAAGTATTCAGCTTTTCGAATGACATCTCCTGAGCAAATTAAAAAGCATATATCATTTATAGATGCTCCCAAAAATGTTATAGCTTATTCAATAGATGGAAAGGGGAATGGGAATAAAAATGAAAACTTTATGGTGGCTCACAATGCAAATAGAGAATCCGTTGACATAACTTTGCCATCGAAAGGTCCTTGGAAAGTACTAGTAGATGGTAAGCAGGCAGATAGTAAAACACTTTATGTTGTCCATAATAATAAAATTAAAGTTCCTGCATTAAGTTCATTCGTTTTAAAAACAGCGAAACCGATTAAATAAAAGCAAGTCATGTGGAAGTATATACTGAATTGAGTACATGTAATAAGGATTGTACATGCAAAAAGCGAAGTGACGGTTATTTTCACTTCGCTTTTAAAATTAAATTAATATAATTTCACATACTGTAATTATATTACAATTTAATAAAGGAAATAGACAAGAAATTATTTCTATTGTAACAGTAGGAGGAGAAGATATCTTTGTATTAATTCCTACAAATCGTTTAAAAAATAGCAAAGATGAAAAAGTATATGGAATTAAAATAGAGAAAAGACACCATTTAAGGTGTCTTTTCTCTATTTTAAATACGATATGTTAGTAATTAACTTGTATGTAAAAGTAAGTTGCATTTTCACACTAACTTCAAAAGAAAAATATTAAATTCTTTTCTTAATCTATATGTAATAAATCTCATTAGAAAATTTTATCGCTATAACAAATAAAACTTTCTCAATATTATTGTGTTTAATAACTATATCCATCTGCTTTCCAATCCATTACAATAATTTCACATTGGAAATACACGAATATTCCCAATGTTCTAAATGGTTTATACCTTATAGGATTACTATGGGAAAGGATGTGAAATGTCTAATAAAAAAATATTTTTTATGATGAAATAAAAAATTTTAATGAAGAAAAAGTTATTTTATTATTCTCAAGCTTTATTGAAGTACATGTATTTATAATCACTTCGAGACAAGAGGAAGAATCTAAAAATTATTTTTGTAGATTAGAAAAGTGTATTTAAAAATTAAGTTAAAAGTTTATGGAGGGTTATATGAGCGAGAAAATTTATTATTGGTCTCCTATTAAACATTGGGAGAAGTTGCATAATGAAGTTTTGATAGGGGAAATGAGATTTACAGGCGTTCTGTCTGAGTGGTTTCCTGAGTTTTATTTTTTGACTCAAAAAGGTGTGAAAATTAGTGAACTAGTAGAACGCTTTTCTTTAGGAAATGTAGAAGAGACACAAAAAACAATAGAGCTTATGATAAAAAATCGTGTGTTAGTAAGTAACATATTACCGCCAAGAGAAGTATTTTCCACACAAGAAAAGATTTTTCCAAATCCATATAGCAACCAGATTCGCTTTTCTAAAGAAGATTTAGATAAGTATATGAGTGAACAATTGAATCGAACGCACCATGCTGTGCGGTCAACCGAAATTCAACTTGAAACAACAAATGATCTACCCACTATAATCAAGGAACGTAGGTCTTGTCGCCAATTTGATATGAAAAAACATATTAGTTTTTTAGAATTTTCCCAATTCATATCAACTCTAAAACAGGTTAGGAAAGAAAATATATACTATCATTACGCAAGTGCAGGCGGACTCTACCCTATTGATATCTTTGTTTATATAAAACCCAAACGTATAGAAGGTATGAAAGCTGGGTTTTATTATTATAACCCATCAAAAAACTGTCTTGTGATTGTAAATAATATTGATCAAGTAATCAAAAGTGATCATGAGTTAATTAACCAAGATTTATTTACTCAGTCTGCCTTTTCAGTTTATTTGGTCTATAATGCGAACGCTTCCATCCCGAAATACGGTTCAGATGGATATTTATTTGCTTGTATTGAGTCTGGTATTATCACTGCTACCTTAAATATGGTGGCTGAGACATTGAATTTAGGCGTTTGTTCAGTTGGTCATATGAAATTTGAAGAGATTCAGCAGTTTTTATGTTTGGATAATCATCAAGTATTTCTCCATGGGCTTGAAATTGGTCTGAAGATTAACGAATAGATGAAATGAATATTAGGGGGATAAAGATAAAAATGCACATTAAAGATCGAAGTTCGATTCATGAAAATAAAGGGGTAGAGGCGTTTTGGAAGGAGCAGTTATCTTCCGAGGTTCTCGATTTTTCTGTATTTAATAGCGGTTACCAACTAAATAAAGAAAATCCTTGCGAGCACGTTCAAGTCATAATGAATGTAGAGTTTAGTAAAAGTATACAAAAAATAATTAAGTCTCAAGATTTATTATTATTTAGCTGGTTACAGGCCGCGTTAAGGATTTGTTTGGCACACTATACAGATCAAGAAAGGATTACTATTGGTATTCCTGTAATTGAAAAGAATATTGAACAAAGCGAGAATCTTAATAAATTGATTCCTTTAGGAAATGAAATCCATCCGCATCACAGCTTTAAACAAGTAGTAAATCAGATTGAACAAAAGACTTTATTCGGGTATGAAAATCAGGAGTATCCGCTCTCTGAATTATTAATTAAACACAATTTAACTCCTTTTCAAATTGTTATTGGGATGGAAGGATTACATAACGAAAATTTGCTAGAAGAATATGCAGAGAATAATTTAGCCATCTGGATACAAAGAAAATGGAATGAAATACATAATGAATTTGAAATTCAAATTTCTTTCAAGTCTCATTCATTTTCTTCTTTGCAACAGTTTGCAAATTCATATCTTTATGTTTTAAAGCAAGTGTCAACAAATTCGAATTTGGCTGTGAAAGATATTTGTATCATTTCAGAAGAAGAGAAAGAATTGCTAGAAGAATTGAATCAAGGTCAGGCGGACATAGAATCGTCTCAATCATTTCAAGATTTGTTTGAGGAGCAAGTGTTAAAAACCCCAGATCAAATTGCTGTTGTTTGTAATAATCAATCTTTGACATATAGAGAATTGAATAAGAAAGCAAATCAATTGGCTTCTATTCTTCAAAGTAAAGGTGTTTCGAAAGAAAGTATTATTGGGGTTATGGTAGATCGTTCATTGGAAATGATCATTGGCATGGTGGGGATTTTAAAAGCAGGAGCAGCTTACTTACCTATCGATCCTAACTATCCAACTGAACGAATTGAATATATGTTACAAGATAGTCAAGCAAAATGTTTACTGAGCAAGCGAACAGAAGTAGAATTGCCACAATTTGCGGGTGAAGTGCTGTATCTTGATGAGGGGCATTTCTTCCAAGGTGAAGAAAGTAATTTAGTTCGAGAAAGTCATCCTAATGATTTGGCTTATGTTATTTACACATCAGGATCGACAGGAAATCCAAAAGGAGTAATGGTGGAACAGAAATCGCTTGTCCATTTTTTAAGTGTAATGAGAGAAAAAGTAAAAGATAATCAGTCATTCTTGTTTCTTGCTAGTGTATCTTTTGATATCTCCTTGTTAGAAATATGTCTGCCTTTAACACAAGGTTCGAAAGTAGTTATTGCTACAGAGGATCAGTTCGCAACAAAAGAATTAGCTTATTTGGTCAAAGAACATAAGGTGGATTTATGGGAATCAACGCCATCGCGAATGGAAGTGATTTTGAGTGATCCAGAAGGGGCAAGTTTTCTAAAAGATTTAAAATCTATTTTGTTAGCAGGAGAAGCATTTTCCATTGATTTGGTTGAAAAAATCCGATGCATCAGTGAAGCGACAATTTTAAATATTTATGGTCCTACAGAAACAACCATTTGTGCAACAGTAAAGGATTTGAGCTCTGCCAAAGAAGTTACGATTGGAAGTCCCAACCCGAATTATCATTCCTATATATTGAATAAGTATGGTCAATTAAAACCATTTGGAATTCCGGGTGAACTCTGCATTGGTGGCGTGGCGGTAGCACGAGGGTATCTTGGGAAATCTAAACTGACAGATGAAAAGTTTGTACCGAGTCCTTTTACAGCAGGAGAAATGATGTATCATACGGGTGATCTCGTTCGTTGGTTGCCTAATGGAGAACTTGAATATCTAGGTCGAATGGATCATCAAGTAAAAATTCGGGGATATCGGATTGAATTAAGAGAAATCGAAAGCCAGTTAAGGGAATATCCAGAAATAAACCAAGCTATCGTTGTTGATCAAGTATATGGAAATAGGAAATTATTAGCTGCGTACTATGTATCGGATAATAAGGTCTCTTTTGATGAAATCAGAAAATATTTAAGTGATAAATTACCTGAGTTTATGATTCCTGAAAAAATGATTCAGGTGGAAGAGATTCCGTTGAATCCAAATGGGAAAGTAGATAGGAAAAGGTTATTAGAGATAACACAAACAGATTATGTATCAATTCCATACGTTGCCCCGCGCAATGAAATTGAACAAAAATTGGTGCATGCATGGGAAAAAGTTATGGAGATTGAGGGAATTGGTATTCATGATAATTTTTTCGCACTAAAAGGAGAATCGATTAAAGCATTACAGGTAATAAATTTATTAAGAAAAGACTGTTTGAAAATAAGTACAACAGATTTTTTTAAGCACCCTACGATTGCTCAACTTAGTTCTTGTATAGAGGTAGAGCATAAAGAGGAAAGGTTTGAAAATAGACCAACTCATGTTAAAAATTTGTCTAAGCCATTTCCCTTAACAGAAGTTCAGACAGCGTATATGTTAGGAAGGAATTCACAGTTTGAATTAAGTGGTATTTCACCTCAAACATATTTTGAATATGAAACAGAATTGGATATCAATCGTCTTTCAAAAAGTCTTCAAAAGGTAATTTATCGTCATCCAATGTTGCGAGCTGTAATTTTACCAGAGGGAAAACAGCAAATATTAGAAAATATTCCTGATTACGAGATTGAAATAGTGAGCCTCATAGATTTAGATGATGGGAAACAAAATGCTCGCTTGCGAGAAGAACGTTCTCGAATGACTAACCATGTATTCCCTTTGGGGCAATGGCCTTTGTTTGAATTAAAAGCCTTTCTTGTAAAAGAAGACACGTATTTATTATGTTTTCGATACGATGCTTTATTAATGGATGGAGCTAGTATGAACATTGTTGGACAGGATTTGTTTCATTATTATTATAAACCAGAGCAAAGGTTAGAACCTCTATCTTTTGATTTTCAAGATTACATGTTTATCTATGATGAACTGGAACAAAGTACAGAATATAAAACAGCAAAAGATTATTGGACAAGTAAGCTTCCTGCCTTTCCGTTTGCGCCTTCTTTGCTGTTAAAAAAGGATCCGGCAGAGATTGCTACTCCTAAGTTTCAATCACTTACTAAGATCCTGGACAATGAAATATGGAAAAAGCTACGAAAGTTAGCACAAGAGAAAGAAGTAACTCCTTCGGCTCTGCTTTGTACAATATATGGTGATGTATTGGCATATTGGAGTAATCAACGTCGATTGGCAATTAATTTGACTGTATTTAACCGTTATCCTGTTCATGAAGAAGTAGAGCAAATTGTGGGAGATTTCACTTCACTCATCTTGTTGGATGTTGATGTGAATCCAGATCAATCTTTCTTTACTAGAGTAAAAGAAACGCAATCTACTTTATTAAATGGTCTCGAACATCGCCATTACGATGGAGTTAATTTCATTCGAGATTTTACTCGATATCATCAAATGACGCCAAAAGCAGTTATGCCAATTGTTTTCACCTCGATGTTAGCAGGTGCGGGGGCTTTTGCTTGGGAACAGCTTGGTTCACTTCGCCATATTCATGCTCGGACTCCACAAGTGTATTTGGATAATGTGGTAATTGAAAAAAATGGAGAGTTATTAATTAGCTGGAACTATGTTGAAGAATTGTTTGATGTTGATGTGATAGAAGCGATGTTTCACCAATTTGTTGACTTATTGGAACAATTAGTGAAACAAAGTGACGTAACATCTTTGCAGATGAAAGAGTCAGACCATGCTTTAATTGAGCAATACAATGAGACAACAGAAAAAATACCGTCGACTACTTTATATCAATTATTTACAGACCAAGTAAAACGTACACCGGATGAAGTAGCAGTAGTTTTTGAACAGGACTACTTAACATACTCCGAGCTTCATAAGCGCTCCAATCAAGTTGCGCACTTTTTAAAAGAACAAGGAATTGGTCTAGGTGACAAAGTTGGTCTTTTAGCACTAAGACGAGTTGACACAATTGCTAATATGATAGGTATTTTAAAAGCAGGTGCCGCTTATGTTCCAATTGATCCCGACCATCCTTCAGATCGCCAAACATATATTTTAGAAAATAGCTCATGCAAACTTTTATTAGAATCTAGTCTTTATGCAGAAAACCGCTTGTCATTATATACAACAGAAGATATGCCTGCTATTGCTGGTCCGGAAGATCTTGCCTATATTATCTACACTTCAGGAAGTACAGGAAAACCGAAAGGAGTAATTATTACTCACCAAGCGGTTACAAATACCATTCAAGATATTAATCAAAAATATCAGGTAAATGAAGATGATCGTATTATTGGTATTTCTTCTATGTGTTTTGACTTATCTGTATACGATATTTTCGGAACGTTAAGCACAGGTGCAATGTTGGTAATGATTCGTGACCCAAGAGACATGCAAGAATTAATCCGTACTGTCGAACGTAGAGGAATTACAATTTGGAATACAGTACCTGCAATTATGGATTTGGCATTAGATCAAGTAGGTTCTCATTTTGAACATTCTTCCTTGCGTTTAGTTTTACATAGTGGAGATTGGATTCCACTTTCTTTACCAGAAAAAATAAAACGACATTTTCCGATTGCGGAAGTAGTTTCACTCGGAGGAGCAACAGAAGCATCGATTTGGTCAATTTATTATCCGGTCAAACAGGTGGAATCGAATTGGAAGAGTATTCCATACGGGATACCTTTGGCAAACCAAACGTATTATGTGTTGAACTATGAAAAGAAAATGTGCCCTGTTGGTGTAATTGGAGATTTATATATTGGGGGAGTGGGCCTTGCTAAAGGATATTTAAATGATGAACAGAAAACAAATGAAGCATTTGTATCACATTCTGATTTTGGTCTTATTTATAAGACAGGAGACTGTGGAAAAATGCATCCTGAGGGATATATTGAATTTTTAGGCCGCCAAGATTATCAAGTTAAAATTCAAGGATATCGAGTAGAGTTAGAAGAAATCGCACATTGTCTTCTCACTTACAAACAAGTCGAACATGCAGCAGTGATTGATCAGACAGATGAGTATGGTATAAAATTTTTAGTCGCATATGTGGTAACTGAGCAAAATATTAGCACAACAGAACTACGAAAGCATTTGCGAGATCACTTGCCAGATTACATGATTCCTTCTTATTTTGTTTATTTGGAACAATTGCCCTTGACTCCAAACGGGAAATTAGATAGAAAAGCGCTCCCTACTCCGGAGAAACAAACAAATGAAGTATTTATTGCTCCAAAAACTGAAATGGAAAAAATATTAACTAGTGTTTGGCAAGAAGTACTCAAAGTAGATCGGATTGGAGTAAACGATCATTTCTTTTCCTTAGGTGGAGATTCGATAAAAGCGATTCAAGTTTCCGTCAGACTGTATAGACAAGGATTTGAGCTAGAGCCAAAAAATTTATTTTCATTTCCTATATTAGGAGACATGGTTCAATTTGTTAAAAAGCTTGATCATCTTCCAAATTCGCAAACAAGTGATGTAAACAAAATGAATGATAATAAAATTACATCACTAAATGTTAAAAACAAACAACTTAATCAACATACACTTATCAAAATACAAGAAAAAATGCCAGAAATAAAAATAGAACGTATTTACCCATTGGCACCTTTCCAGGAAGTTATTTATGAACATGCTGCGACTGAACCTGATACAAATGCATATTTCGAACAAACAATTTGGGCGCTTGAGGGGGAGCTGGATATTAATCTCTTTATTCAGTGTTTCCAACAATTAGTTGATCGTCATGATTCTTTAAGGACGATAATTGTGCAAGATGAACAAGCACAACCTTGGCAAGCTGTTTTACACGATGTTCAAATGATTTCAGAGATAAAAAACTTGATTGAGATGACGAAACAAGAACAGCAAGAATTCCTAGACCAGTGGATGAATGAAAATTCAAGTCAAGGATTCAAAAAAGATGAACTCATGACCCGTCTCTGTATATTCCAGCTAGGAAATAACGAGCATAAGGTGGTTTGGAGTTCCCATCATCTATTATGTGATGGTTGGAGCGTCAGCATTTTGATAGACGAATTATTCCAGCTCTATGAATTAATAAATGCGGGAACTACGGCAGAGTTACCTATGGTGAAACCTTTTGAGACATTCATAGATTGGACTGTAGCACGAGATCATGAGAAAGCACGTCATTTTTGGCGGGATTATTTATCAGGATACAATCGAAAAATTAGTATTCCTAAAAAGAAAGTATCAACTCAAAGTGAAGGGTTAAATTTCACATTTATGGATTTAATATTAGATAAGGATTTGACTAATCAGTTACAGACATTTGTAACTAAAAACAATATAACTATGAATTCGGCATTACTAGCTGTATGGGGAATATTGCTTGGCAAATACAACGGAATGAGAGAAGTAGTATTACCTAATCTAGTATCAGTCAGACCTCCCGAAGTAGAAGGGATTGAAAATATGTTCGGTCTGTTCACAAATGTTTTGCCTATCCGACTAGCATGGACAGAAACGCAATCTTTTGTGGACTTCCTGCAAAAAGTACAACTAGAAACATTGAAATGTAATGAGTATGCATACTATTCATATGTTGATATACAAAAACAAAGTGAATTAAAAACTGAGTTGACTGACCATCTTTGGGTTTTTGAAAACTATCCGACTAACTCAGCTATCTTTTCTTCAAATGAAAACAGAAATTTTGCCATCACAGATTACGAAGTTGTTGATGAGCCTCATGTAAAGTATGGAATTATGTGCTTCCCTGAAGAGAAACTTACAATAAAGTTTGGATATGATCAATCCGTATATGAAGCGGAGAAAATACAGGAAATATTGAATCACATCCATCAGTTAATCAATAGGATTCTTCAAAATCCAATACAGGCAATCGGTGATTACAAATTATAAAAAATGAAAAGGCGAGCAAGAACTCGCCTTTTTAAATAGAATAGGAGTAAACCAAATGACAAAAAACTTGCAGTTATCAGCCGAAGAGATGCGTCAGTTAGGATATCAAGCGGTGGACTTGATTGTTGATCATATGAATCATTTAAAAAGTAAACCAGTTTCGGAAACGATTGATAGTAATATTTTTAGAGACAAGCTAATTGAAACGATTCCAGAAAACGGATCCAATCCAAAAGAGTTACTTCATTTTCTTAATAACAATGTGTTTAATCAAATTACTCATGTGGATCATCCTCATTTTATGGCTTTTGTGCCAGGTCCTAATAATTATGTTGGTGTAGTAGCAGATTTTTTAGCAAGTGGGTTTAATGTATTTCCTACAGCTTGGATAGTAGGTGCAGGTGCTGAACAAATTGAATTAACGACAATCAACTGGTTAAAATCAATGCTAGGATTCCCTGATTCAGCTGAAGGGCTATTTGTCAGTGGCGGTTCCATGGCTAATTTGACTGCACTTACTGTAGCGAGACAGGTCAAGCTGAATAATGACATAGAAAATGCCATTGTGTATTTTTCTAACCAAACTCATTTTTCTGTAGATCGAGCACTTAAAGTATTAGGTTTTAAACATCATCAAATTTGCCGAATTGAAACAGATGAAGATTTAAGAATTTCAGTTAGTACTTTAAGAAAGCAAATAAAAGAAGATCGATTAAAAGGGAAAAAACCATTTTGTGTTATTGCTAATGCAGGGACAACGAATTGCGGAGCGGTGGACTCCCTCGATGAATTGGCTGATCTATGTGGTGATGAAGATGTATGGCTACACGCGGATGGTGCTTATGGGGCTGCAGCAATTCTCAGTGAAAAAGGAAGGGAGTTATTAAGAGGAATTCATCGTGCTGATTCTTTGACATTAGACCCGCATAAATGGCTTTTTCAGCCTTATGATGTTGGTTGTGTACTTATTCGAAATAGCCAATATTTAAGTGAAACGTTCCGTATGATCCCAGAGTATATTAAGGATACGGAAACTAATATAGAAGAAAAAGTGAATTTTGGGGAGCGTGGAATTGAACTTTCTCGTAGATTTAGGGCATTAAAGGTATGGCTTTCTTTTAAAGCATTTGGAGTCACAGCTTTTCGTGAGGCAATTGATCATGGTATTATGTTGGCTGAACAAGTTGAAGAGTTTTTAAGGAAAGAAAAAGATTGGGAAGTAGTAACACCTGCCCAATTAGGAATTGTTACTTTTCGTTATATTCCTTGTAAGCGAACGTCTACAGAAACAATTCATGAAATAAACAAAAAACTGGTGGAAGAAATTAATCAAAGAGGATTTGCTATGCTAAGTACGACTAAATTAAAAGAAAAAGTAGTAATTCGACTTTGCTCTATCAACCCGAGGACAACATTAGAAGAAATACTTCAAATCATGATGAGCATTAAGGCGTTGGCAGAGGAAATAAACACATCGCCTAAACATCTTATATCTGTTTCTCAACCTTGATATATTAGGTGAATTTTACATATTAATAGCCGATTCTAAATGAGAATCGGCTATTATATTTACGGAGTGTTTTTCTTGTAAAGGGATTAGGCCTCAACCTTAGATACTCTTTTGAAACCAGTCCTTACTGCTTGTACCATTTCGTTCACAGCGTAAATAGATACATCGGCATTTGGATTTAATCCTTCAAACCAGTGATAAGAATTTGGATATAAATGAAATTCGACATCAACACCAGCTTGCGCTAGTTTGCTTACATAGGTCAATGTTTCACTACGGAATGGATCTAATTGACCAACAAATGTATAAGTATATGGCAAATCACTATAATCCTCTGCTCGAGAAGGTGCTGCATAGGCAGGGATATGATCCGCTCCATACATTTCTCCTAAATACATTTTCCAACCAGCTTCATTTGCCTTCTGATTCCAAACAAATCCCTCTTTAATTTCATTGGCTGAAGGTGTATTATTTCGATCATCAATCATTGGATAGAGTGGCATTTGTAAACAAATCGAAGGATATTTTCGATCTCGGGCTAATAATGATAATGCTGCTGTTAGTCCACCTCCAGCGCTTACTCCTGCAACCCCAATTCGATTCGAATCAATGTTTAATGACTCTGCATTATCAGCAATCCATTTTAAAGCTGAATAACAATCTTCAATTGGTGCTGGGTAAGGATGTTCAGGAGCTAAGCGGTAGTCTACAGATACGACCACACAGCCAGCTTCTTTTGCAAACCTCATACAAGTATCATCGTTATCATCTATAGACCCTAAGATATAACCACCACCATGTATCCATAATAAGACAGGTAAAGATTCATGATTTGATTTTGGGCGATAAATTCTTAATGGTAACGAATTAGCATCTGGTCCAACAATGACTTCATCTGTTAACGAAAGGGAGTCATCAACAACGGTAGGTGGTCTCATTTGAGCTATTCCTTCTCTGATTGCTTGCAAGTTTTCCGGGCGTAAATCGAGATCTGGAAACATCTCTAACCCTTGTAATAACTCTGGATTTACTCTTGTTTTCATTTTAACACCTCTATTTGTAATTGTTTTCAAATAAATGAAGTGTGTTCTAAGTAGTTTAATTGTGAAAGAACATCACAATTAAATTGTAAATTGGATATGCGATAACAGTCAACAGAATATTAGGAAATTAAAACCTTTCTCAAGAAGGAGTTTCAAGTAACCAATAATACAAGTAGTGGATCTAGGAGCAAAGTGTTTTCATGTCGTTGTATTTATGTACACTTAGTTTTCTAATTAAACCAAGTGATAATCCTTTTATTTTAATGACATATTGCAAGTGATACCTATTTGAATTCATACTCGGAATGAATTAATACATTTTCATTCCTTAATATATAATTCAGGGAAATACTCATGGGCAGGCATTAATATAGGAGAACAGTACAAATTAAAATAACTGTTTAAAAAAAATCCTTTTATTTGGCTAAAAAAGGAGTAGATTCAAGCATGGATTTGTATGCTTTCATTCAATGCTAGCTAAGGCCAAAACCTCCTTGCCAATATTCAAAAACGATTACGTTTTTGGATTCGTGTTCCGGTTTTTCTTGACCAGGTCATTGAATAACTACACATAAACTCCTTATATCTCTAGATAAACTACCGATTAGCTCCATATAGACTCTAGATAACCTATATAGAATACAAGTTATCAAGGAGGTAAGAAAAAATGAATTTTATGAAACGTGCAATTCTCAGTATGAAAAAAAGGATAGGAACATCATTAATTTTGATGGCAGTTTTTCTGATTGTTACAAATTTGGTTCTTTCAGGGTTCACAATCCAAAATGCATCAAAAAAAGCTGCGGATGCAGCAAGAAAAAAACTAGGTGCAGATGTTACTTTAAGTCTTGATTTTGACAAATTAGGTCAACAAGCTCGAGAAACTGGAGAGATGCCTAATCCACCGAAGCTTAAAACAAAAGAAACAGATCAATTAGCGAAATCCAAGTATGTAAAAGACTATAATTACATAGCTAACACTTTCGGTATTTCTGATGGACTTAAACTAGTAGGAGCTTCAGAAGGAGAAGAAGAAGGAAAAGGTAAAGTGGGAATGGCGGCTGTGCGAGGCGGTTCAAGCTCTGGTACAGAAATAGATATGAATGCTTCTTTTATGATTGAGGGGGTCCGCAAGACTGCATTACAAGAAAGCTTTAAAAACGGAAAAAGTAAAATCATTGATGGAAAACCAATTACAGAGCAAATGAAGGATCAGAATGTAGCTTTAATGGAAAAACGATTAGCGGAATTAAACAATTTGAAAGTAGGAGACAAAGTTAAAGTGCAATCAGGGGATAAGAAGGAAACCCTCGAGATTGAAATTATCGGTATTTACGAAACGAATGAGCAAGCAATGGGTCAACAGGCTCCTCCTATTATGGATCCAGCTAATAAACTATATATGCCGCATTCAACTATGAAAAAATTAGAAGTAGACCAAGGTATAAGTAGTGTTCAAGTCGTGTATTTCTTGAATGATCCAAAATATATTGATGCATTTAAAAAAGAAGCAAAAAAATCTAATATTGATTTTAATTATTATAAATTAGATGCACATGATTCATTGTACAAACAAATGATTGGTCCTATCGAAAATATTTCTTCTACTTCTCAAATGATTATTTATATTGTATCAATTGCAGGTGCGATTATATTAGGGTTAATCATTATGCTATCAATTAAAGGACGTCGTAAGGAAATGGGAATACTGTTATCTATTGGAGAGAAAAAATGGAAACTGATGGCGCAGTTCGTAGTAGAAGTAGTATGTGTCGCTATTTTAGCATTTGGATTATCCATAACAACAGGAGCTAAGGTTTCTCAATATATCGGGGATAATTTACTTTCGAGTGAAATCGCTACAACAAGCGAAGAAACGGACACCATGCGAAATAATAGTACTGTAATGATGTCTGGACCTGGTGGTACGCTACAAAATCAAAAAGAAGATCCAATTGATAAAATTGATGTAAGTGTAACAGGAGAAGATGTAGGGAAAATGGGGGGGGTTGGACTAGCTATTGCTATAATAGCAACGCTTCTTCCAGCATTATCAATTCTACGTTTAAATCCAAAACAAATTCTTTTAAAAGATGAATAAGGAGGCATAATATGGAAACGATTTTACAATTTAAAAATTTGGATTATTATTATGAAAGTAATGGAAAAAATGTAGCGATACTAGAGAATGTTAACTTTTCTTTTCAAAAAGGGCATTTCTACACGATTTTAGGACCATCTGGATCTGGTAAAACCACAACGCTAAGTTTAGGTTGTGGACTAGATG
Source organism: Bacillus sp. FSL M8-0063 (assembly GCF_038005545.1). Classification (NCBI taxonomy): domain Bacteria; kingdom Bacillati; phylum Bacillota; class Bacilli; order Caryophanales; family Bacillaceae; genus Bacillus; species Bacillus sp. FSL M8-0063. The sequence goes on along the minus strand of NZ_JBBOTJ010000001.1, from coordinate 2,283,266 downwards.
TCCCTAAAAATGGTTATGTACTGTATAATGGCAAAGATATTAGAAAAATTGGTTTGGATCGATACCGTAATCAAAATGTATCTGTAATTTTCCAATCTTATAACTTAATTACCTATATGACAGCTCTTCAAAACGTCTTAACAGCAATGGAAATTACAGGTGTTAAAGTGAAAAATAAGACGGTAAGGGCATTAGAGTTATTAGAGAAAGTAGGACTCACAGAAGCTGAAGCGAAACGAAATGTCCTGCAACTAAGTGGTGGGCAACAACAGCGTGTAGCAATTGCTCGAGCACTATCTTGTAATGTTGATTTACTGATTGCAGATGAGCCGACAGGAAACCTCGACGAGGAAACCACAATGGATATAATAGAACTGTTTCAAGAACTTGCACATAAAGAGAATAAATGCATTATTGTTGTGACGCACTCACAGGAAGTTGCTAAAAAATCAGATCGTGCAGTGTATTTAAGTAAGAAGAAGTTGGTCGTAAATGAAATCTAATATAAACATCGTAGCTGTTCAATTCACATAATTTTCAAAATTTAGCTCGTTCAAAAGCTTATATTTGATTTATAATAAAATCAAGCCATAATCAAAATGGTCTCCCTGTACTGAATGTTAAAATAGTTTGTTGTTCCCTTTTTAATAATATTTGAAAAAGAACTTGTAGGATATTCTACAAGTTCTTTTTCTTATAATTGGTTACCTATATCATGGGATAATCACACATAAAAAACGGGACATTACCTAGATATATAATCTAAATGCTGTCCCGTTTAACTGTGTATCTGTATAGTTATTGCAGAATTAAACCTACAATCATAATTAAACTAAATACTATTATCCAACCAAACGCACAATAGCCAAAAATTCTAATCCATTTAGGTAATTGATTCATGTTAATTTTATTTGAGGGAACTCCCTGCATAGAAAACATCATTTTTTGATCTCTATCTCTATTATTTTGTTGTTCATACATAACATCATAACCTTTCCAGAACTATTGTGTTTATAGTATATCAGCCTGAAGAAAATTATGTACAGAATACAAGGGGATAACTTAATATTATGTGGTGAATTTTATAAATACTGAAAAAGAGCCCTACATAAATAAGATTATGTTTCTTCAAGTATTAACTTGCTGGATATGCATTAGAACCAAGATAGCGTTCTTTTATAATTTGAAGATGATGAAGCTCATGACCAGCAATGATGTATGACCTTTGGTCTTATTTGCATACGAATCATCCTTTATGTTTTATATTTAATCTTTACATATAGCTTATCATAAAAGAATTCCAAATTAATCTGAAAAATGGAGGCAAATATGCATTTTTCATCTTCCTTTTCAGTTGCATAGATGAAATGCATCTCAAATAAGAGAATCTAATTTGCTGCTAAGCGGAATTTTGTTTTTTTGCTGTTATAGTAGAAGGTGAATATTTAAGTTGGATACAGTTTGTCACTACTTATGACAATCGCAATTTAAGAAGTAGCATATATCATTAAATCAAAAGCCTGTTAATAAGTTTATACTTACTACAAAAACAAACAAACTCTCCTTTAAATAGGACGAGTTTGTTTGTTTTTGTGTTTAGATAATGGAATACGCATGCTAAATTGCACACTATGTTCCATATTTTTTATTGAATACTTTATATCTAGTCTTTCAAGAATTTGTTTAACAATATATAGACCTAAACCACTTCCTCCGGTATTTCGATTCCGAGATTTTTCAATTCGATAAAATGGTTTGAAAATTTGTTGTATATCTTCATCTTTAATATTGATACCTGTATTTATAATTTGCATTTTAATTTGACCTTGTTTAGAATCCTTACTTAACTTTATATAGACTTTTTCATTATGTGGTGAATACATAACTGCATTATGGATAATATTTTTACATGCTTTTTCAAAAAGAACACGATCTGTATAAACAGAAAGGTCAGAGTCAATTTCTTTTATTATTTGGATGCTTTTTTGAGAAGCGAAAAATTCGAGATCTTTTGTGATTGTACCTATTAACTTTGAAAGATTAATTTCTTCTATTTTTAGTTTAAAAGTGTGTTGTTCTAACTTTGACATACTTAAAATTTCACGAACTAGTTGTTCCATACTTTCAATAATTTGATGATTTTTCTTTAAATATTGATCACGATTTTGATAAGGGCCAATATTGTATATCATCCCTTCTAAGTATCCTTTCATTACAGTAAGAGGGGACTTTAATTCATGTGCTACAATTGCAAAAAACTCTCTGCGTTTTGTTTCTATTTCTCTTTCTTTTTCAATATCATTTTTTAATTGTTCATTTGCTTTTTTTAAATCAAACATAGCTTGTTGTAAGTTAATAGACATGTCATTCAAACTATTAGATAATTCTCCTAACTCATCTGTAGAACGAACCTCAATTTTTTCGGAGAAATCTAAATTTGCCATCTTTTGTGCACCCTCATTAATATAAATAAGTGGCTTTGTAATAAACCTGGAATAGAAATAAGCACTCCCTATACCAATTACGATCACAATGATACTAATATAGGGGAGAAAACGCACTAATACTTGCGAAGCTTCATCAATCGGTTGAAATGTTGCGAACACTACAAGCGTTAAACTACCATCTTGGAATTGAATTGGTTCCGTAACATTATATGAATTGCTAATGGTACCTGCATTCTCAAATCGTGCTGCTTTAGTAACTACTGTTGTTTGTGTACCACTTTGAATAAAAGAAAATGAAGGCGAGTAAATAATTATTCCTTCTTTATTTTGAAGCGAAAGCATCGCGTTATTTTTTTTTGCGTATTCATCAAAAAGTGGTATCGCATCTTGAAACGTAAGATCTTTGGACTTATCAATTATTTCTTTTATCCCTGTTTGAAGTTGATCTGTTTTGTATTGCTCATAAAACGTAGGGAGAAAGAAATATAAAGTTAAATAAATCAACACTGCAAAGGATAACAAAATGAGAGATGTAGTCATAAAGAGTTTATAAGTAATTTGCTTCATCTTCATGATTTTTACAATGCTATTCATCAATTTTATACCCAATACCCTTTATTGTTTTAATATAGGGGATGGCTAGTTTTTTACGTAGATTTTTAATATGCGTATCTATTATTCGTGTTTCTCCAAAATAATCGTATCCCCAAACTTTTTCTACGATATTTTCTCTTGTAAGTACTTTTCTTTCATTTTGAAATAGTAGTTGTAGAATTTCGAACTCTTTTGTCGTTAACAAAATTTCAACATCAGTTACATATACTCTATATGCATCAACATCAATGCGCACTTCTTTAAATACCAAATGATTATTTACATTTTTATCATAACTTCTTCTAAGTACAGCTTCGACTCGTCTAATCAAAACATGAAACGAAAAGGGTTTTGTTATATAATCATCAATCCCAAGATCGAACCCTTTCATTTGATCTTCCTCTTCTTCTAACGCAGTTAGCATAATAATTGGTATGTTTGACTGACTTCGAATCATTTTAGCAACTTCAAATCCATTAAGATTGGGCATCATTACATCTAGAAGAACTAAATCAAAGGATTGCTTATTAAATTGTGTCATACCCTCTAGTCCATCTGAAGCAACTACCACTGTATACTGTTGTGTCATTAAAAATTGTTTAATTAATTCCTGAATTTCTTGATCGTCCTCAACCACGAGGATATGATAGTTTTTCATAATATCACCTCTGGTAGTCATTATAGCCGTACTATCTGTAGTTTATGTGGAGATACAGTAGGAAACTTCATAGGACGTTTAACGTATTAACTCCATTTTCAAGATTCTGTATTCTCCATAAAAAAGTATTATTACCCATATTCCTTTTTTATGGAGAAATATTTGCGTGCTTGAAAAAACTTATCATATAAAAAGCTGAACGATAATATTTACAAAAAAACTAATGTATAATAATGTAAATTGTATGTAGTTTTTTAACTGTTTGAAAATATACTTTCGATACTTTACTAGAAGGAGAAAGGGAGATGAATTTAAATATAAAAGAAGCCAGCGAAATTCTAGAGCGTACGCCACAAACTTTGTAGTTTTTTTGCTAATTTAGTAAAGGCCCAAGGTGCGAACAAGGGATTATTAAATCATGTGAGAAAGGTTGTGAAATTATTTGATGGGTTATAAAGCGATGCTGTTTGATTTAGATGATACGTTACTTGATAGGGATAAGGCAGTAGATAAATTGTTTTTATTTGTTTTAGAAAAGTGTTATGAGGATGTTAGTGATACAGTCAAAAACAATATGTTACAGAAATTCAAAGAATACGATAAAAGGGAATACGGCATTAGTGATAAAACGATAGTTTTAGAATCATTATTTAATGAATTCGCGCCGAAATATAGATTGCCACACAATTATATCCAAGATTTTTGGAATGAAAATTTCCCTAAATGTTTTTCAATAGACCAAAATACTATTCATTTCTTAAATCATATAAAGAGGCACTTTAAAATTGGAATTATAACAAATGGCTCAACGCATAGACAAAAAGCTAAAATAATTAACACGAATTTAAACAATTACTTTGATACGATTATTATTTTTGAAGAAGTAGGATTGAGTAAACCTGATAAACGTATATTCGAACTAGCGTTAAATAAGCTAAATGTACAGCCGAAAAATACTTTATTTGTTGGGGATGACTTAGAAAAGGATATTGCTGGTTGTCAAAATGCAAATATAAATGGAATATGGTTTAATCCTCATAGAATCACAAATAGGACTGAAATAAAACCGTATTCTGAGATTGATACTTTTGATAGTTTATTAAGTTACATTACTCCACAATATTTTTATAATAAGTGAAAATGCTATGGAGTGATCATTAAAAGGATTTCATTCACCGTAATATAAAAAATAAAAATAAACAGACACAGACACTTAAATCTCTTTCCGCTACCAATATTAGTATTTTCAAATGAACTAACAAAGCATGATATGAAAATTATGGAGGAGTGATACTATGGAAATAAAGAAAGTAGTAATTGACGGAATAAACATTGCGGTCATAAGAAATGAAAAAGTACTAATATCCGATGTTCAAACGGCATTGGATTTTATGGCAACAGTTCAATATGAGGTCGATGCGAAACATATTATTATCGACAAATCATTAATAAGCGAAAGCTTCTTTGACTTAAAAACACGGCTTGCGGGTGATATTCTTCAAAAGTTTATAAACTACAAGGTAAAGATTGCTATCATTGGAGATTTCTCTATGTATACTAGTAAAAGCTTAAAGGATTTTATTTATGAATGTAATAAAGGTAAAGATATTTTTTACTTAGCAACTGAACAACAAGCAATTGAAAAACTAAGTACATTAAAGCAATAATACCTCAGTAAAATATCCCTCTTTTTCACGTCACATATTATCTACAGCATATAAGAACTGATGTTTGTGATAAACTAAGAGGTGAATAAAGGGGGAATTTTCTTGAACAATTTTAATGACACAATCCGAAATTTAAACAACTTAGTTTACAAACCTAACAATTTAATGATTACGGATCTAATAGAAGAAAAGCAAAACGCAGAATATGTAGGATGTTTATTTCACTTAAATAAGAAAACTATCCGTTTTAGAGTATCAAAAATTACGCCTAATAAAATTGGTCAATTTGTTTCTTTTTGGGAAAAAGATGCAAATATGCAAAATCAAGCGTTCTCTTATGACGCTGCTCCTGACTTATTAGTTATCACTTGTATTAATGATAATAAACTAGGGCAATTTATTTTCCCTAAAGAAATTCTACTTAAAGAAAAAATATTGAAAACGCAAAGTCAAAAAGGAAAGATGGCTATGAGGATTTATCCGCTTTGGGATACTCCTGTTAGCAATCAAGCGAAAAAGAGCCAAATGTGGCAACTTCAATATTTTGTTGATTTAAGCAATCCTAATAATTTACCTATAGACAAACTATTAACTTTGTATTCGTAGCTTTTAGTTTTGTATGTGAATTTGTTGCCGTATCCCAAAGTATGATGTCTTTTATTTGAATTCTCATATTCAGTTATCTTATGATTTTTTTTGTACCGGTACAGTTAAACGAAATGTACATTGTTTCAGTACCCCATCAAAATTACAATCAGCATATACTATTTTAACTTATAACTTATTTAGGGGTGCTGTATATGACAAGATTACAAGATCAGCTTTTTACAAGATTGAACCTTGAAAAACGTGCGGAAGTAAAGTTTGAAGAATTAAATACAATTCTCTTTGCATTTGCACACACTATACCATTTGAGAATTTAGATGTTATAGCACGTAATGCGAATACAATTACTATGGAAAATTTACAGAATAAAATTTTAACTACATCCCGCGGCGGGCTTTGTTATGAATTAAATACTCTGTTTTACTACTTTTTAAAAGATTGTGGTTATGATGTACAACTTGCACTTGGAACCGTATATAAAAATGAAATCAACGCATGGGCACTTGAGGATGGACATATAACGATTATTCTAAAGTATGCTAACGAACGATACTTAATTGATGTAGGTATTGCTTCTTTAGTACCTCTGGTCCCTGTACCTTTTACCGGTGAGTCTATTTCCTCTAAAAATGGTACGTATCGAGTGAGACAAAAAGATACGAGTAAAGGAAATTACATTCTAGAAAGAAAAGATACGAACAGAGAGTGGAAAGTTTGTCATGCTTTTTATAATTGTATCATTGATGAGGCAGTAGTAAATGAGGTTCAAAGAAGAGTAATAGAAGATGAGAAATCTATTTTCAATAAAGGACCAATTGCAGTTAAATTGACGGACTTTGGCCATGTTTCTTTAACGAATACTAGTTTAACTGAAATGATTCATGGGGAAAAAACGAAACGTGAAATTACAGAAGAACAATATAGAGAGCTATTAAATACTTTATTTGCTATTCAGTTGTCATGAAACGAATAGCTAGCCGGTTCTTACACAGAATCGGCTATTTTATTAACTTTATTTTAAAACTACTATTAAAGTTTGATTTTCTAATTAGATATAATACACTAGAACAGTATGGAAAATTATAAATAATGATTTTGAATGTAAAGGAAGATTTTCATGTCAATTATTGATAAATTGAAACTTAATAAGTATACAAATATGGTCGTAATTCATGAACCTAGTGATTATGACATTTTTACAGGGAAAGAAACTGCATTTTCAAAAGAACACGATGCTATTTTTATTTTTGTAGAAACACTTGATGAGATGGTGAAACAAACGAATTATATTATTAATAATGAAGAATTACTAATTGAAAAAGGCTACATATTCTTCGCATATCCGAAAAAAGGTAATTCTCGTTACAGTACGTTTATTCACCGTGATGAGATGTTTCCTGCATTAAGCGTTGGCGAAGATGGGTATGTAGGACAGAGTGATATTAAATTTGCACGAATGGTAAGTATGGACGATGTCTTTACTGTTGTAGGCTTAAAGCGTGAAAAGAAAAAAGAGAAGAAAACGCCTACTATGAGTCAATGTGTTGCCGATTATGCAGATCGTATTAAAGATGTTGAAGCATTATTGGCTAATCATCCAAATGAACTTACGTTTTATCAAAGTTTAACACCTGGATATCAAAAAGATTGGGCACGTAATTTGTTTTCTGTAAAACAAGAAAAAACACGCGATAAACGTCTTGAGAAAATGATTGAAATCCTTTCACAAGGCTATAAAACAATTGAATTATTCCGTAAGAAGAAACAATAACGATAAGGAAAGTCACAATGATGCAACAATTAATTACACTTAGCACATTGAAAAAAGAATTCCTTTCAGTATACTAAAGTATGTTCTTATATTTAAATAATTAGCAAAAGAGAAAAGGTGTTTGAAATGAAATCGTATATTGTAGTTGGAGCTGGGATTTTAGGAGCGTCTACTGCTTATCATCTTGCTAAAGCAGGTGCGAACGTTACTATCGTGGATCGCCAACAATTAGGTCAAGCAACTGATGCAGCGGCTGGTATTGTATGTCCTTGGCTTTCACAGCGTCGTAATAAAGCATGGTATAAAATCGTTAAAGGCGGTGCACGTTACTATTCTTCGTTAATCCAACAATTAGAAGAAGACGGTGAAACGGATACAGGTTACAACCGTGTAGGTGCAATTAGTTTACATACTGACGAGAAAAAACTAGATCAAATGGAAGAACGCGCTTATAAACGACGTGAAGATGCACCAGAGATTGGAGAAATTACACGTTTATCAGCTGAAGAAACGAAAAAATTATTCCCAGCATTATCAGAAGAATACAGTTCTGTTCATATTAGTGGCGCTGCACGAGTAAACGGAAGATCATTACGTAACGCATTAATAAGTGCTGCGAAAAAACATGGTGCTACGTTTATAAAAGGAGATGCTATATTAGTTCGTGAAGGGAATCGTATTACTGGAGTTACAGTAAACGACGAAACAATTGTAGCAGAAAAGGTAATTGTAACTGCAGGCGCATGGGCGAATGAAATCTTGAATCCATTAGGAATTAATTTCTTAGTTACATTCCAAAAAGGACAAATTGTTCATTTACAAATTGAAAATACAGCAACAGAAAATATGCCAGTTGTTATGCCGCCAAACGATCAATACATTTTAACATTTGACAATGGTCATGTCGTAATTGGAGCTACCCATGAAAACGAAACTGGCTTCGATCATCGTGTAACAGCAGGTGGTTTACATGAAGTATTTCATAAAGCATTAACAGTTGCGCCTGGTTTAGAAGATGGTACTATGCTTGAAACGAGAGTTGGATTTAGACCATTTACACCAGGATTCTTACCTGTTATTGGACCACTGCCTAACTTTGAAGGTATTCTCATTGCGAACGGATTAGGTGCTTCAGGTTTAACTGCCGGTCCATATTTAGGGTCAGAGTTAGCTAAACTAGCACTCGGACAAACAATTGAATTAGATTTAAACGATTATGACGTTGCGGGTGCAATTGAATAATAAAAAAAGATTAGGATTCGCTCCTAATCTTTTTTATTTGGGGTAGCACGACATACCCATCAAGCTAATATTTTTAATTACTCCCATAAAAAAATTATGCATCGTTGACTACAGATAAGATGGTTATGTTAATTGAAGACAATTGATTTTAATCGCGAAATTTATATAAAAAAGATAAAATGGAAGAGTCTTTGAAATATTTAGATGAAAAAGTGGGCGAGATAATATAATTGGGTACAGCCGAGATACGTGTAAAAATAGGTCATAGACTTATATTTATTTCCATATATAAAATCAGCTTTTTCTTAATTATTAGGGGTCACCATACATCGTCATCAAATTAAGGAGACGATTTTCCTGAAAAATGGAAAAACGTTTGCAATAAGACTTATGATGAAATTAAGTTCTTGATATATCCCGTCAAGGATATATTATGAAACAGTGCTTAAATAAAGGAGTTGTATAAAATGAATGAAAAAAAAGATACAGAAATAAAACGCTCTTCAAAAGCAGAAAACATTCTATCTCAGATCAATAGTAAAACTAAGCTAGGCGACTTACGAAAAATCGCGAAGGACATTAAAAAAGATCACGTAATAGCTATGGAACTTTGGTCAACCGAAGAGTTTTTGCCCAGGCTATTAGCAATCTTAATTATGGACAAAAAACTTCTTTCACAAGATGTGCTAAATAAGCTTGATAAGGATATGCAGACTCACACTTTTGATGAGCGAAATAACTTAATGGATTGGTTAATGGCTAATCAGCTCACCAAAGACAAGAAGAAAATTGCATTAATGGAGTCATGGGAAAGTAGTCCTTCTGCTCTTCAAAGGCGAGCTTTTTGGTATTATCAAGGGCGATTGAGATGGACTGGACAAACACCGCCTGATAACACCGCAGACTTGCTATCTGCATTAGAAGCTAATATTACGCAGGAAGAACCGGAAGTTCAATGGGCTATGAACTTCACCGCAGGCTGGATAGGCGTTTATGATGAAAAGAATCGTGCACGTTGTATTAAACTTGGTGAGAAAACAGGTCTTTACAAAGATGTAATAGTAGCAAAAGGATGTACTCCCAGCTATTTGCCGGAGTTCATTACGATTGAAGTTAACAAACGACGAAATGATTATAATCATTAAGAAAGGGACGATCACAATGACGAAAGTATCTTATAGTGGTTTAAAATATGGAAAAAGTGATGTGGAAATAAAATTATTGGTGGATATACAAAATGATTGGTTTGAGGTAACACATACCAAGGAAGTGTCTCAAGTAATGAATAAATCAACAGGTAAATATATTATAGTAAATCGAAATACCTTGAAATGTGAGTTTGTTTCATAATACAAAGAAACTGTGAAACAACTAAATTTTATACAACTGACTATATCAGTCTCTTTATATCTGATCAGATAACAATAATCTATATGAAAATAGATAAATCAAAAGAATATAAATGAAACCCTTGATTTATCTACGTTGAGTAGAAAATCAAGGGTTTTTGGTTTGAAAAATGTCTTAGAATATAGTTTTCACAAAATAGTGGTAAGGTGATTTTTATGCATAAACAATGTCCGCTAATGCTTATTGCGTGATTTGGTTCCATTGCTACACAAACCCCTACATTTTTATTGCTTTTATCTTTCGTTGCGATAAATTAACTACTTTCAGAAATTCTAATTGGGGTTCCGCCACATGCCTATTAACCTAAGAATTCGGAAATACCCCCAATGCAGCAAGGTTTTTGAAGTTGTTTAATTCTTGTTGCACTAACGGCTTTGTTAGCTAATACTTTAATTCTTTTAATAACCTTTTGTTTAATTCCCATAATGCTGTTTTGTTACTATCCCATTTCAACAGCATTACTGCTTCCTCAAAGCATAACCATTTATAATTGAAGTGTTCTTTGGATAATGCAATGTTTTTTGTAGGAACTTTAACTCCAAAAGTAAATTCTTTTATTACATAAACATCTTCTCCCCAAATAAATCCTCCAACTACATCCTCTACTGGTAGTGAAGAAACAGAATCTAATTTTATATAGGGATATTCTCTTAAAATACCAGCCTCTTCAAAAGATTCTCGTTTTGCTGATTCAATAGGAGTCTCACCATCTTCTCCACCACCAGCTATTCCTTGCCAATAACCGTAATCACTTCGGTTAAAAATAGCATATTGAATAGAATCATCAGTTATTATATAAGGAAATATTAATACTTGATATGGCGCTCTCATTGCATAACCTCTTCCCGAAAATAAGCTTTAAATAAACATGAATAATTTTTAATTATTATATGGAGTGGGTGTTCTTTTGAATAAAAATACAACTGATAAAATAAAGATTACGGCCTTCAAACTCCCCCAATATGGATAAACAGCATGATCTGTTAAACTAGCATATTGAAAAATATTTTCTATACCGAAAATGCCTATTATGACTGCTAAGAGAAAAGTGGCTTTTCCAATAGTACTATTACGATAGAGGGTAAATAAGTATATTGCACATATAAGTGGTACGATGATTTGTAGTAAGATTGCCACGGATTGTCCCCCTAATTTATATTTTCTACTTATATTATACCGAGAAATGTAATAAAGAGGAATATAAGTTAATTGATGCTAAGTAGAAAACAGACTTGTATGAACAGAGATATTACGACTTCACGTCTATAGTTTTGATACTAATTGAACTACTCTAATCATATTCTTCTATTAAAAAGAATAAAAAGGGGTGTACAGTTAATTGACAAAAGTTAAGGTTCGTTTACGGCCCATCGTTCATAAAGTAAATTTACCAACTGTAATAAAAACAGCAATACTTCCAGGTCAATCGACTGAAAGGCTATTTATCGCAACTCAATTAGGAGAGGTTTTTTACATAGGAGACGGAGCTATAAAGGCATTTTTAAATATTCGTCACCGAATTATTAAATTAGGCACATTTGAAGAAGGTGTTTCTAGTAGCGGTTATGATGAACGCGGATTGCTGGGATTAGCGTTTCATCCGCAATTTAATCATAACGGCTTATTTTATCTTCATTATTCTATGGCCGGGACTCAAGGACCTGGTGCGCTTTCAGAACAATTTAAACCCAATCCGTGTGATCCGAAAACTTTAAATTTAAAGTGGACAAATAGAGATACTCAATATGATCATATTGATACAGTTGAAGAATGGATTTTACAATCAAACGGTCAACCTCAAAAGCGACGAACTTTACTTAATATAAAAAGGCCATTTTTTAATCATAACGGCGTAAATAGCTTAAACTTTTCACCTGAGACTGGAAAACTTGTTTTTACTAATGGAGATGGTGGTTCTGGCTATGATCCGTTTAGATTAAGCCAGGATGATTTAGAAATAGCAGGTAAAATAATTGAAATCGATGTAAGTAAAAATACGTCCATAAATAATCCTCCAGTAGTTACACGTTTTAATGAACTTCCTCTATCTATTCGAGAAACTCTTACATTAATTGCAAAAGGCGTACGTAATATAACAGGTATTTCATTTCAAAGGTTTTATAATCAATATATCAAATATGCCGGAAACGTCGGGCAAGATATAGTAGAGTCTATTTTTTCATTTGTTCAATACAAACCAATACCAGTTACCGAACTTGTTCAAACCAATTTAATGAGAGATACTCCTGATCAATATGGATTTATTAATTTCGGTTGGAGAGGATGGGAAGGAGAATTACCTACTTCTTTTATAAGGCACTGTTCTGAGAATCCTACTTTAGAAGAGAGAACAATGGCTTATTATAATGAAACAATAGAAACAACCGCGAAGCGTATCCAGCCTCTAATCAGTTATTTTCATAAAGATTCCAGACCAGATAAATTTGGAGGAACTTCACTTACAGGAGTCCAGCCATATATGGGAACTGCAATACCTAGTTTAACGGGTAGTATCGTGTTTACTGATCTTGCTAAGAAAGAAGAATCTCAGTCTCCAGTAAAGGGTGCGTTAGCTTATTCTAGAGCTGGTACGCATGGTAAAAATACTGACTTTCATGTTATTGAAACCCATTATGATTTCGGTGATCAGGCAGCTTATTATATGAGTTTAGGAACAAATTTAGATCAGACTAGATTATATTTAGGAGTTTACGGTTCTATGAAAGTAACAGACTTTAACAAAGGTACTATTTTTGAAATCGTTCCTTAATATGATACATACTCTCAGAATCATTCATTATATAATCGTCCATTGCATAATTAGATATCTTTAGGGGGATTTTGATGAATCACTTTAGCAACTATTGGTATCAACTGATGATCGCGCATGATGCGAATTTTGTTCATAAAAGAAAGGTGACGCCAGCAAAGAGGTTAGTCATTACAGCGTTACTTGGTTCACTTGCTGCTATTTTTCAATCTGCCGGGAACTTAATCCCTGGTATCGGCTTATTTATTAGTCCTTTTGCGACGTTGCCTATATTTTTCGCTATTTGTTATTCTACTCGCACGGGAATACTTTCTTACATTCTTACTATTCTCCTATTATTTATTATTGAGCCAAGCGAACTAATTGTCTTTCCTTTTACTACAGGTTTATTAGGTATAGCGTTAGGAGTATCCTTTATACAATTCAAGAGAAGGATTTGGATTGTTTCCTTTTCCGCGTTATGTCTTGTTATTGGAATTATGATTGTTCTTAATGTGTTTCGATTTCCTGTATTAGGTCCTACTGTTCATACAACTTTTGATATGAAAATTATTCTATCAATATGTATTCTGAGCTTTCTATACTGTTGGATCTATGCAGGCATTTGTAGAATAATGTTGAATAGAGTATATAAAGTATGGTCTTAACAATTTCTTATATATTTTTAAAGATTGGAGATTCACGTCGTGTATAACGTTAAAATTAGAAGACCAAATTCGGATGATGTAGATGAACTGAATATGTTTTTTCGTCTTGTTATTACTGATACATTTAAATATGAAGGGTTATCACAGTTATTAGATGACATAGAAAATGAAATTAACACGAAAAAACAGTATTTGAAAAATGATTTGGAGAGTAATGGAGAAAGTCGTTACTTTTTATTAGCAATTGATACAAGTAACGATAAAATCATTGGAACAATTGAAATCGGTCCAGCAAGTACATTGATTCATAGTTGTACAGGTGGTGTGTTTAAAGATTTATATGAAATAGGAACTGTATTTGTACGACATGAATATCAACGAAAGGGCATAGGTAATTTATTACTAAATGCTATGTATATTACGTTACTTAGCAGAGGAATAACTGAATACTGTTTAGATAGTGGATACAAAAAAGCACAAAGTATATGGACGAAGAAGTTTGGAGAACCTTGTTATGTACTGAAGGATTATTGGGGAGAATCAAGTGATCATATGATTTGGAAGAAGAGTTTACATGATACACCTTTAATATTTGAATTATAAAATGAAATATGCCTCTGAACGTAGCTTTTCTTACATATGTATGCTATTATTTATCTTTATAATAAAAGAGGACGTGAATGAACTTGATTAAAATTAATATTCCTGAAGCTGATGTTTCAATTACTGAACGTAAACAAGTTATTAAAGGAGACGAGCCAATAATCACTCCAATTAATGGTTTTATCGATTTCCACTTGTTCCCTAGAGATAAAGGCGGCATTTTTATGTTTTACAATATTAATGACGAACTTCTTTTCGTAGGTAAAGCTCGTAAAATTAGACAACGTATTAAGAAGCATTTTGAAGACAATGTTTCACCAATTAAAAATCACCGTGATGAAGTATACCGCATCGATGCATGTATCGTAGAAGATCCAACAGAAAGAGAAATTTACGAAACATATATCATTAATGAATACAAAGCAAAATATAACGTTGATAAAGTGTTCTATAAATAAGTAACAAAAAAACAATCCTAGCGCATATACTGGGATTGTTTTTTTATTTAAATTTAGTCCTCATATTTTTCTCCTTTTTTTAAATGATTAGCAACAATAAAACAGCATACACCTATACATATAAGTACAATTCCAATTGATTTATGTTTTCCCTCAAAGAATGGAATATCAGAAATAACATTTGTCATACATAACCCTATAAACACAAGGATAGGTCCTGCCCACAGTAATACATTACCGAATTTCGTATGTTGCCACATAGTAACCCTCCTCACTCCTTTTTACATATATATCCATAAAATAAAAGTAAATTCATAGAGAAATATAGTTTTTTTCATATCGAAAATTTAACCTTCATATATTGGTACAAGCAAACGAGAAAGGGGACCATCATGAATTGGTTAGAAGCTTTTATATTAGGGATCATACAAGGTTTAACAGAGTTTTTACCGATAAGTAGTACAGGTCATCTTTATTTAGGAAGGCATTTGTTTCAATTAGATGAAGCAGGATTGTTTTTAGATACGATGCTGCATATTGGGACTTTACTTGCAGTGTTTATTTATTACAAAAAAGAATTTATATATTTAATTAAAAATCCATTTTCAAAACTAATGTTACTACTTATTGTTGGGACGATACCCGCAGTTGTAATCGGATTGTTATTTAAAGACTTCTTTGAGGATATTTCAAAAACAGGTATTACGATTGGTTGGGAGTTTTTAGTGACAGGGTTCTTTCTCTACATGGCAGATAGACAAAAAAATGGTCGTAAAAAAATGGATGACATTACATATAAAGATGCATTAATTATCGGTTCCTTTCAAGCTGCTGCTATTTTCCCAGCGATTTCTCGTTCTGGTATGACAATCGTCGCTGCATTATGGAGGCAGTTAGACCGCGAAACAGCTGCTTACTTTTCTTTTTTATTATCAACGCCAGCCATTGTCGGAGCCATTATTTTGCAATTAGCAGATGTTTATCAAGGGAAAGCAGAATCTATTTCTAGTACATCTTTAATTGTCGGAACGTTATCAGCGGCGTTTTTCGGTTACATAGCCGTTTCATGGATGATTCAATATTTAAAACGTCACTCATTAAAAGTATTCGCGTATTACGTATGGGGGTTAGGCATTATAATTTTAACGTTGCAATATACTCATGTGTTTTAATTTAGTAACAGATCCTGTTTCATTCATACAAGGCAGGGTCTTTTTTCATTAAGGGGGCAAATATGTTTAATAAGGCTATCGTTATCGGAGGAAGTATAGCAGGAAAACTCGCAGCAAAAGCATTATCATCTACTTTTAAAGAAGTAATCATTATAGAAGTTGGTGAAAGCTGGGATGGAAAGTCTTCAAGAAAAAGAGTTCCACAAAGTAATCATCCTCATGTGTTATTGAAAGGTGGAGAAAAAGCGATTGAGGAATTGTTTCCTACTATCACTAATGAATTAATTGAAGCGGGTAGTATCATAAATAACTTTACTCGTGACTTAAAATGGCATCAATTTGGTTTATGGAAACAACCATTCACAGGAGAAGTACATATGATTCAACAAAGTAGGCATTTGCTTGAATGGCATATTCAAAAACGAATACATCAAATTTCAAATATTACTATTAAATTTGGAACATTAGTTGAAGGGTTATTAGTAGATAGGAAGCTTAACAAAGTATGTGCAGTAAAAACTAAATGTTTAGAGACTGGCACACAAGAAAACATTCAAGCAGATATTGTTGTTGATGCGAGTGGATTCGGTTCAAAAAGTATAGCTTGGTTACGTGAATACAATATTGAAGTGCAAGAAGAGAAAGTGCGTATTGATTTATTTTACGCAACTAGAATGTTTAAACTTAAAGAAAATGAGAAATTAGACTGCTGTAATATGCTAATGTCTCCAAGCTTCCCTGACAATCCGTATGGCGTACTTATTCAAACGATTGAGGATAATCGTTATTTTGTTACTTTCAGCGGATATGCAAATGAGAAAGCACCACAAACAGATGATGGATTTTATGATTTTGCTGAAAACTTATCAATTTCTAATGTGACAGATTTTCTAAATAAAGCTGAGGCAATTTCAAATATCAAAACGTACAAAATTCCATATCAAGTACGTAGGCGATTTGATTTAGTGAATCATCTACCCGAAAGATTGTTAGTAGTTGGGGATGCACATTGTCGTTTCGATCCTGTTTTTGGGCAAGGTGTTTCAGTTGCAGCTATAGAAGCTCACCAATTGCAGTTACTTTTACAAAGGAAACAAAAGCTTGATAAAGCATTTACAAAGCAGTTTTATAAAGAGACTGCTCATATCATACAAACCCCTTGGGAAATGACTACAACGGAAATATCACGTCATCCTCAGCTAAAAAGAGAATTAACGATAAAGCAAAAATTTCAGCTATGGTATACGAAACAAATATATCAACTATCTGCAACTGACTCTGACGTTTATATTCGATTAGTAAGAGTGATGAATTTAATTCGTAGTCCATTGCATCTATTTCATCCGAAAGTACTACTTGCTGTGTTACTGAAGCGTAAAAATAGCAGGAAAATAATCGATTAAAAAAGAATATATAACAGTTAGTATATATAGAAGGAGTAAGCGAGATGAAAATATACATAGAACAATTAAAGAAACACGATGCGAAGGATTTATTTACGTTTGAACTTACGAATAAATCTTTTTTTGAAACAATGGTACCAAATCGTGGCTCGCAATATTTTGATTTTGAATATTTTCAAAAGCTATTAGACGATTTATTAATAGAACAAGCGGATGGAGATTCTTATTTTTATTTAATTCGTAATGAAGAAAAAGAAATTGTAGGACGAATAAATTTAGTAGATATAGATATGGAATTCCGGAGCAGTTCGTTAGGTTATCGAGTCGGAGAAAAGTTTACTAAAAAAGGAGTTGCAACAGCAGCTGTAAAATTAGTTTTAGACGTAGCGAAAAATAATGAAATTAATGAGATTCATGCTAAAACAACTATTAATAATCTCGCATCACAAATTGTACTAGAAAAAAGCGGATTTTCTTCTTATCATAACGAAGCAGATACAACATCTGTAGAATTAAACGGGGAACATGTGAAGTTTGTACATTATATATGGAGAAATACTTCACGCTTATAATAAGGGGGGACTTATACATGAATGATTTACGTTATCCAATTGGGCAATTTACATACAAACGTCCTATAACTGAAGAAATGATTGATACATGGATTCAAGAAATTGAAGATTTACCTAATGAACTAGCAAAAGCAATTAAAGATTTAGATCAGAAGCAGTTAGACACACCGTATCGAGTTGGTGGATGGACAGTTCGTCAAGTAGTCCATCACGTTGTTGATAGCCATATGAATAGCTACATACGCTTTAAATTAGCACTAACAGAAAAGAATCCAACTATTAAACCATATAAAGAAGAGAAGTGGGCCGAACTACCTGATTCTAAATTACCAGTAGACGTTTCACTAGTAATGTTAGATTCGTTACATAAAAGATGGGTTAACCTATTATATTCTCTAGAACTACAACATCTAGAAAAGACATTTAATCATCCGGAAACTGGTGAAACAAAACTTGCTGCTGCAATTGGACTCTATGCATGGCACGGACGTCATCATACAGCGCATATAACTTCATTAAGAAAGCGACTAAATTGGTAACATGGAGATTACATTAGAGAAAGCGACAGAAAATGATGCAGCAGTTTTATTTCAAATGCAAATAGACTCATTTAGTCCTTTATTAAATAAATATAAAGACTATGAAACAAATCCAGCAAATGAATCTATTGAAAAAACTATTTTAAGAATAAATAATCCCAGCAGTAATTTTTATAAGATGATAATAGATTCGAAACTTGTTGGAGCGATTTGTATATCCCAAAAAGAAATACCTTATAAATTTTGGATCAGTCCAATGTTTATTCATCCAAACTATCAAGGGAAAGGAATCGCTCAGAAGGTACTTATTTTAATTGAAGAGATGTTTCCAGAAGCACGGAGTTTTGAACTTGCTACGATTTTAGAAGAAGAAAGAAATTGTTTTCTATACGAAAAAATGGGGTATAAAAGAACAGAAGTAATAAAGAAAT
This sequence comes from Bacillus sp. FSL M8-0063, assembly GCF_038005545.1. Classification (NCBI taxonomy): domain Bacteria; kingdom Bacillati; phylum Bacillota; class Bacilli; order Caryophanales; family Bacillaceae; genus Bacillus; species Bacillus sp. FSL M8-0063. Next base: position 2,264,275 of record NZ_JBBOTJ010000001.1, on the reverse strand, counting down.
TAAATGATAAAACTACACTTATTTATTACAAAAAAGAAAAAAGCATTTGAAATACGCTTTACCTTTTTATGTTATTTTAGATTAAATATACAAAAACAACGCATATTCTTCCGAAATACTCGGGTTAGTAATTTCGATAATGAATAAATATGCGGAAAGGCGTTATTTCGTCGTATATGTTACTAACGCTTTTTGAATGCTTAAAATACTATCGTCACCTTTAAATTCTTTCGTAATTGGATCATCCATACTAGATACCCAAATTTTAAGCTCTGCATCTAAATCAAAATGCCCAGCTGTTTCAATGCTAAATTGTGTAATGCTTTTATAAGGAATAGAATGATACTCTGTTTTTTTACCTGATATTCCTTGTTTATCTACTAAAATAAGACGACGATTTGTAAATACGATTAAATCACGAATTAATTTATAAGCATGCTCAACTTTCTCATCGTCTAGCATAATCTTTTCTAAATCACGTTCAACGCTTTCTGTACTCGCACTTGATGCATTTCCTAAAATACCACTAAATAAACCCATATGAAATTCCTCCTTTATAATATGTGGAATGAGTTTCTTATATTGTACCATGCGAATGGCTAATAGATTATGACATTGCTTCAATAGTTTTTTGTTATTATTGCAACCAATTTATATAACCTCATCCTAAAATCTTGTGCTAACATATAATTAAGAAAACAGAAGTAGAGGGATATAGCATGAAAAATATCGGTTTAGTATTAGAAGGCGGCGGAATGAAAGGATTATATACTGCAGGAGTACTCGAATATTTTATGGAAAGGGAATTATTCTTTCCGTATGTAGTCGGTGTATCCGCCGGAGCGTGTATGGGAGCAACATATTTGTCACGTCAAAAAGGAAGAAATAAAAAAGTGAATACAGAGCTAGTAGCAGATCACAGGTATATATCTTATCGAAACTTAATTCAAAAACGTGAATTATTTGGAATGGATTTTTTATTTGATGAAGTACCAAACAAAATTGTACCGTTTGATTTTCAAACATTCCTAAATTCAAATGAACAGTTTGTAATCGGAACGACTGATTGTGAATCAGGACAGGCAGTTTATTATAATAAAACAGAACATGGAAATGATATTTTAAAAATTATTCGTGCATCAAGCTCTGTGCCGTTTATAGCACCTGCTGTAGAATATGATAATCGAAAATTGTTAGATGGAGGGATTATAGATCCTATTCCAGTTCTTAAAGCGCAAAATGATGGTTATTTAAAAAACGTTGTTATAATGACAAAGCCAGAAGGATACGAGAAGCAGCGTAATAAATTTTCTGGACTAGCTAAAATTTTATATAGAAGATATCCAAAAATCGCAGAGCATTTAGTAGAACATTATCGTTTTTATAATGAAACTGTATCTTATATGAATCACAACGAACACAAAGATAATTTTTATGTAATTCAGCCAAGCGCACAGCTTCCTATAAGCGGAATAGAAAGAAATAAAGAGAAACTTGTTAACCTATATAATCTCGGCTATACAGATGCTCAATATCATTATGAAAAATTATTAAATTGGATAGAGAAATAAAGGGGTGGAAAGTTGCTATTAGGTAAAAAGGTTATTTTTAATGAATTGCAGAAAATGCATAGTCCGCTGCTTAAACCGTTTCCGAATTGTGACCTTCGAAAAATACGAAAAGATTTTAATAATATGTTTACAGAAGATGATTGCATAAGCGCTGATTTAAATTATTATTGGATGCATACAGCAGGTACTTTAAGTTACATACTTAATAACAACGAAAAGGAGATTGTGTTTGATCAAATAAAGTGGCTAAAGAAATCGTTTTTTGAATGGTTTCCGCAATATCGTTTTATAGAAACAGAAATTGTGAAGTATCCCATTTTGTATAGAGATTTCATGAATTATGAGAAGGCCCGGAAACTATTACTGTATTATCTTACTGAATAAAAATAAAAACGTACAAGTTATGCTGCTTGTGCGTTTTTTTGTTCATAAAAAATACAATTTTAATACCTTGTTTATATAGGGATTCTAATACGAAGAAAGAAGTACATATAGAATGATGTAAAGGAGGGAGAGGCGTTTAGATACCGTTTTCCTTTAATCCATTATCCAATTCGAATATAGTAAGTTATTTATGATAAAATATTTCGAGTGAAATCAAGTACTTATTATATCCAGTATTAAATAAGTTAAGCCAGGAGGAACAATAGTAACATGGAAAACGTGTCAAATATAGATAAATTGGAATCAATAAAATCTTTACAATCGACAATTCGTAAACTTGAAAATGCTTTTTCACAGATGACTCAAAAGGGAGCAAATACTACCTTAGTGAAAAAAAGGCTTAAAGCCGTTTGTATAGGGCTAGCAGTGTTAGAGAACGTGTGGAATCAAGAAAGTCATCGGTATAGCCAAGAAGAGTTAGCAGAAGCTCGTAATATCCTTGCTGGTTTGCTTCCATCAATTGAGAGAGCCTATGATAAGTCTAAGGCTGGTAGTCCTCAAAGAACACTTTTAGAAAGAAGAATAAAAGCGTTGGAACTTTCTATTCAGGCAATTGATAAACCTTCTAAATAAATAACTCATCTAAATACATAACATACTAATCCTAAATTTTATAAAAGCAATCTAGTGAAAAGAAAGAAATACAAAGGAGGCAGATGGGTGACTTCAATAATTAGTCCTAAGTTAGAGGAGCTTAATAATCAATTAAAAAAAGGAAACGAGAAAGCAATTTATACTTTTTTGCATGAAATAAAGTCAAATAATACGCCACTAATAGAACAATGTCCTGTAGAAAATCAGTATAAGCTTATAACGTATATATGGTTAGGGGATCAAAAAACTGAAAACGTTTATGTATTCGGTAGTTTTCCTGGTTGGGATCTGTCTGTAAATCAACTACAACGGTTGTTACAGAAAGATATTTGGTATGTAACGTTTAGGACGGATGAGAGTTTTATTTCAACGTACTATTTTTCAGTAAACGATTTTTTCGAAAATGATTGGATAAAGCGCAGTGAAAAGTACCAACTAGATCGATTTAATAAAAATACATTTGGAGAAGATGCCAATAAAGCGTCTGTGTTAAACATAGGAATGGAAGTACAGTATAGCAGTTGTTTTCCTTCAGATCATTATCCATCTGGAAAAATTGAAACATATTCTTTTCATAGTACGATTTTAAATGACACACGTAAAATTTATATTTATACGCCTCATGACTATTCTCACACTTCACATCTTCAAGAACTTCTCATTGTGTTTGATGGGAATTCATTCATTAATAACCTTTCAATCGCAAGAACACTCAATTATTTAATATACGAAAAAGAAATCCCATCTTGTATTGCTGTTGCAATAGAACCCGTTGATCGACTAGAAGAGCTAACTTATAACGATAAAATGAATACATTTTTAACGGAGGAACTACTTCCATGGATTCAAGCTAGGTATCACGTATATCAAGAAAAGAATCATACAACAATTGCTGGTTTCAGTCTTGGTGGCTTAGCAGCTTTTTATGCAGCGCTTCAAAATCCACATGTTTTCGGAAACGTGTTGTCAATGTCTGGATCCGTGCATTGGAAAAAGGATGGTTATGAAAATCAAATTCCTTGGATTGAAAATCAAATTTCATCTATAGATTCTAATACGAGTCAACCTCATTTTTACATAGCAGCAGGAGAACTTGAAAACAAACCTCTTTTAACGGCTAATAGACGCCTGTATAAAGCTTTAAAAGAAAAAGGATACCAAATTACTTATGAAGAGTTTCAAGGCGGACATGACGGTGTTTGGTGGCGAGAAAAGTTGTTTGATGGATTGAAAGCATCAAAACTTACAAAAACGACACCCTAAATTAAAAAGGAGAGAGAGTCTATGAATCAAGAAGAACTAGATAAAAAACTAAAAAAGCAAGAGATATTAGTAAAAGATGAGAAAGTTTGGTCCTTTACGTATGAGGACCATATTAGTTCTATCGTTAAAGAAGCAGAAAAGAAAGGGTCTTTTGATAATTTACCCGGTAAAGGGAAGCCTCTTAATCTTGATAATGATCTTTCTTACAATCCTGAAAAGCAACTGTATAGAACGCTAAAGAATAATCATGTTTTACCTAGGTGGATTGAGCTTTCAAAAGAAATTGATGATTTAAAAGAGAGAATAAAAGAAAATACAAATACTGCAGAAGCAGCTGATTTAATTCGAACTATTAATAAAAAAGTTTTAGAACATAATTTACTTTGTCCACCAAGTGCGCAAAAAACGAGGATGAAAACGGATATTTAACGATTTTCAATGCAGCTATCTCTTGCTATATAATTAAGTAAGGCATTTTCAATTCATTATTAAAGGGAGGCAAATGTAATGAAGAATACGTATCAACTTCAAATTCCGAAAGAACTAGAGCAGTATCGTAGTATTTTAGAAGAAAGTGTGAAGCCGTATATTAAAGTGTCTGGAGCGAAAGCAGAGACAACGCTTTTTGATAGTAAGTTTGGTGGTTATCCGTATTTACCTATAGATCAAGAGCATCCTAAAGATTCAAATGGACAACCTATGATGTTACTTGCGCAGTTAAACTTTGAAGAAATGCCGCATGTTGAATATATGCCTCAAAAGGGAATGTTACAGTTTTTCGTAAGTGCTGAAGATGAACTTTATGGAGCAGATTTTGATCATCCAACAATCCAAAAAGACTTTCGAATTATTTATTATTCTACAGTTATAGAAGATTTAAATAAGGTTATTACTGATTTTAGTTATTTAAACACTTCAGAATTAGAGGACTTTATCATACCTGAAGCAGCGAAATTAAAGTTTGAATTGGGTTATCAACCCGTAACATCAAGGGATTATCGATTTGAAAAGATGTTTAGTGAGGAAATTGATTGGGAAGAAATTGTTGATGAAGAAAATCATACAGAATTAGGCGAACTGTATGATGATTTATGTAAAGATCAAGGGCATAAAATTGGTGGTTATCCATTTTTCACACAGACAGATCCAAGGGAATGGGAAGAAAAATACCAGCAACATGACATGTTATTGTTGCAAATTGATACAGATGATTCATTAAATATTATGTGGGGAGATTCTGGTGTTGCTAATTTCTTTATAAAGAAAGAAGATTTATTAAATCTAGATTTTTCCAATGTTATTTACAATTGGGATTGTTATTAAAAATATATAAATGAAATACTAGCAAGCTAAAAAATCTTCCTAAAGGTGAGGGAGATTTTTTTATGTTAAAAATAAACGTTATGTTAACTAGAACAATGAGTGTAATGAAAGTCAAGCGTAAATAACAAAAACAACAACAAATAATGTAAAGTTGTAAAACGTGTGCAAATAGCAATAAATTCATTAAGTAAAACATAAAATAAAATTACTAATTTATATTTTGTATAGAAATATTTTTTTGTATAAAAATTTCTTGCCAAACAAAAATGATTTTGATTCGATAATTCTTAACGGATTATTGATTTGAATTTGCTGTGATGGATTTATAACAAAAAGAATGATAAAAACTGTAGAAATTCGTTTAGGTACGATTTTATGTGAATCTCACTAAAAATCTCTGCTTCGTCTCATTAAGTATAGTTTACTTGGCTTTTGATACCTGTAATTGCTTTGGTTCTATAACTTCCTATAATATATATTATGTTAACTAGTAAAAAGTAATAAACTTATTATAAGTTAGTTTTAGTGGTTAGCCTCCCCTTTTTCTTTTAAATCATTCTGTGTGATGGATTGTTTAGTTATTTGTTTTATAAGTTCTTGATGATAATGTCTTCAAGTATAAATTATATTTAAGACAATAAAAAATGCAATTCGTTTTAAATGAACGCATTAAACGAATTGCATGGATAAATTATTAATAATAAGTTTTTAAAATTAGTTTGCTACAGCAATTGCTTCAATTTCAATTAATAAGTTATCGGTAATTAACTTTCTAACTTCTACAGCTGAACTTGCTGGTGGATTTTTAGTATCTATGTATTGATCTCGTATATCTCTAACAATGGCCATTTGAGAAATATCTGTTAAGAAAAATGTTAATTTTACTACATCATTAAATTGTAATTCCGAAGTTTCTAATACACTTTTAATATTTTCGAATACTTGTTGCGTTTGTGTAGCTAAATCACCAACACCAACTATTTGACCATCAGTATTTATTGCTACTTGCCCAGATATGTAAATTGTTCGTTTTGCGTTACTAATTTCGACTACATGCGAGTATCCAAAAGTTGGTGGCATCGTTTCTGGATTGATAAATTTCTTTTGCATGGTGTCTCTCTCCTTTTTTAGTAAATTAATTGTAAAATCCATGTATTTATTATGTTCCATAAATAAAACTAAGAATCCTTTAATGATTTCAAATTAAAAACCTTAGTATAGCTATCTTCATACCTATACTAAGGTTTTCTAGAGTTTTATATTTAGTTATCGCTAGTGGAACTTGTCAAATTAATCTCTTCATACTCTCTTTTAAATTGATTATCATTTTTTAACCAACGTTTAAAAGTCGATTCGCTTATTTCTAAATTTGAACAAGTTGTAGCATTGCATTTATTTTTCACATATTCTTTAAGGAAATTTTGTTTTCTTTGTTTAACGGCAGTTTGAGTTTGTTTTAGTTTTCGATCTTGTACTTGGTCTAAACTTAGACTTTCTTTCTGAAACACTTCATATTTTCTATGCAAATAAATATCTTTGTCTTTATAAATCCAATTTGAAAATAGTTGTATTGATTTTCTTTCTGTATGATACCATCTGCTGCTATAAACCCTAAAATATAAGCTGTGTTATTTGACCACGTTTTAAAATAATCTTCTGTTATGTCATACTTTCTCTTCCAACTCCCTATAGTGCGACTTGGAACGTTATTCTCTGTTAACACCATACGAATATACCTAGCAGAAACATTAGCAAGTGTAGCGATTTCTGAGGTGCTCTTCCCTTCTGCATATAGCTGCGTTATTTCAGATTTTGATAGTTTACATTTTGAGTACTTTTTTCTATTTACTTGCATTTATTAATTCTCCTTCCTTTTATTATTTAAAGGCGTATTTACTTCTATAACATACAATGAAACGTATGTTCTTCGTTGCGTATAAGAAGGTATTTACTAAATTAAAACAATTTACATTTACTTTATATTGGTTTTATCTGCTGCTATATGATTTGTATTTTATATATAAGAATAATGAATTTTACAAATTTATGAAATGTACTGCATTAAAGATGAAAGGTAAAATGATTTCGTTTAAACTACAATTAGCTACAATAACAACATACGTATATTGTTAAACGTAAAAAGGAGAACGAATGAAAAAGAAATATATAAATCAAATTCATACTGATGTAAGTTTTAAACCGAAAGATATTATAGGTTTAATGACGGATTACTTTAAAATGAAAACAAAGCTGCGTCCTGTAAAGAATTTACCTACTGTTTTATCGAATAAAAATAATGAATCTTTAGAGAGTCTGACATGGTTTGGGCACTCTGCTTCTCTTTTAAAAATAGAAGGTAAAACATTGTTATTAGACCCGATGTTTGGAGATGCCTCTTCCCCATTTCCTCTGTTTAATAGTAAACGTTATAGTGGTGTTTTTTCTTTAGAACGTGAAGAGCTTCAAGAAATTGATGCGATTATCATTTCACATAATCACTATGACCATTTGAATTACAAGAGTATTATGCAGTTAAAAGATCGTGCAAAACATTTTTATGTTCCAACTGGAGTTGCGCAATATTTAATGAAATGGGGCGTTTCACCTAGTAAAATTAGTGAGCATAATTGGTGGGACGAAATTGCGTTTGATAATATAAAATTAGTTTGTGCACCTGCAAGGCATTTCTCAGGACGAAGTATGACAGATAGAGATTGTTCGTTATGGTGTTCATGGCTTATTCTTGGTCAAGAGACTAAGGTTTTCTTTAGTGGTGATAGCGGCTATGCTCCTCACTTTAAGGAAATTGGTGATAAATACGGTCCATTTGATCTTACATTGATGGAATGCGGGCAATATGATCCGAGATGGCCTGCGATTCATATGTTGCCTGAAGAAACGGTACAAGCTCATATTGATGTAAAAGGAGAATTACTTCTTCCGATTCATTGGGGTGCTTTTACATTAGCATTACATGAATGGAGTGATCCGATTGAACGAGTTACGAATGAAGCACAACGTTTAGGAGTTAAAATCGCAACGCCGCAAATTGGTGAATCGACTACGTTAAAATCTACAGACTATCCGTCATCAGCCTGGTGGAGAGAAATTTAATTATAAATAAAAAAGAGTGAACCCTTTTATAAGGAATTCGCTCTTTTTCTGTATGTAAACTTATTTCACTATGTTTGCTTTCCCGCTATCTAAAACTCTATTTGTTTGTACAGAGGTAATATTAATAACCGTATTCATACTTTTATCAGTTAGTTCAATGAGTTCGTTTTCGTGATTGATTTTCTGTAAATCCCACACCATTCCATTGAACTCGTTATGCTGTCCACTTACTCTTACTATATTTTTCGTTTTACTTGATGGTTGTATTTGTAGATTTGTAAATTGGTTCCCACTAATTTCATTTGGTGTAGTTACATTACTATCCATATAAATCATATTTACACAATCTTCAAGTGAGAAGTTCATAAAACGGTTGGCATTTATCCAAGCATAACCAGATTGCGGTTTCTTTGCTACTAATTTCAGCCCAGTTTCCATTCCTACAACTTTTATATTTTCAAAGTTAATAAATGAAATTTCATTTTCTTTCCCACCAGCATACAATGAAATTCCGGTACCTTTATTCGTTTCTGTCCAATTAATAATATTTATATCTTTTATTTGTGTTTTGTGCCAAGTGTTATAATACTTATTTTTTCCGTCTAAATATATAACTTCAGAATTAAATGTAGGATCGTCTATCGCTATATAAGCTCCTTCGATAGAAGCGTTTTTTTCTAATTCTAGAACTCTAAAATTACCTTCAACAACAAACTGTGTTCCATAACCGAATAATAATTTTACACCTTTTTTCACTACGATTGGTGACGTAATTTTATATTTCTTATCCTCAAGCAATACTGTTTTAATTGTACTAGCCTCTGCTTTATTAATAGCAGATTGTATTTTGTTTGAATCATTTTTACCTTTAAAGTCTTCTACATACACCTTATCATTTTTAGCTAAACTATCTTTTTTATTGAATTGATAAAAAGCAAAAGTAATTAGAACTACAGCTATGAGTAAAATAATTATTTTCTTCATTACACTCATCCTCATATAAGTTTTCTCCTTGGCTACTCTTCGAATAATCTATGGCTTTTATATTTAGGTTATAATGATTGTGCTGTGTATTATAGATTACAATTCCTGCTTTTTATAATTGAACTATATTATCTATAGAACTGTCCTACTTAGCCAATTCTTCATTCCTATAATCTATTAATTTATGATTAGATAAAACAAAGTTGTGTTCTAATATTAATTCATTGTGGAGTATTTTAGATAAAAATTTAGGTATCATCTCTCCTACGCCGTAATTATAGTCACTTAAAATCCAAGAAATCTCTTTCCAATCTAAAATTCCTTCTGATGCTTTTTTGGGAGTTTGATATGTAAATTCACTAAGTAGCTCTACTAGATAAATATACATACCGCCAGAATATGAAGAATCCTCCCATTTAATAATGCCTTTAAATTGAATTTGATCATGCTTAACTTCTATATTAGTCTCTTCTTTTATTTCACGAATCGCATTTTCTAAAGGTGTTTCTCCCTTTTCTATCTTTCCACCTACCCCGTTCCATAATCCTTTTACAGGGTCATATTCTCTATTTAACATAAGTATCTCTTCATTTCTCTTTATAAAACATAAAGTGTGCTTGTACATAATGTGATTCCTTCCTTTGTTATTAATAAGCTCTTACTGGAGATATAAGATGTACTGCTGCAGATTGTGTCCCTGCTTCAATTAATATCGGTCTCATAGAACCACTGAAACTTAAAGTAACCGTTTCTTCTTTTATTGCCTTTAACGCATCCATCATAAATCGTCCATCAAAAGATATATTTAATTGTTTTTCACCTTGAATCTTATCTATCTGTTGTGTCTCGGATATTTTTCCAATCTGAGAAGCATTAGAAGAAATTTTAATTGTTGATTCGTTTATGATTTCTAAGTTGACATTGTTATTTGCCCATTCGCTTGCTAATAAGTTTGATCGATCTACACCTTGTAAAATCCTTTTTCTATCTACGTTAATGACTGTTTGAAATTCATTTGGAATTAAACTAGATATATTAGGATATTTTCCTTCAATTAATCTTGAATATAATGTAGTTGTACCGAATGTAAAAATAATGTGACTTTCTGAAAGATAGATGTATACGAATTCTGAATTACTATTCATTAATTTTAGCAGTTCACTAATAGTTGCACTTGGTACGATACAACTTGCTTTCACATCTGTAGATATTTTCGTTTCGCGTATAGCAAGTCTATGTGAATCAGTTGCTACGCAAATTAACTTAGTATAATCTAACTCTAAATGAACACCAGTAAGAACAGGTCTAGATTCATTTTTAGCTACTGCAAAGGCTGTTTGTTTAAACACTTCAATCAATTGTTCCGTTTCTACTTGTACTTTTGCATGATCGTCTATAAGTGGTACATTCGGAAACTCATATGTTGGAAGTCCATTTAAGTTTAATGTAATTTCTTCTGACTGTATCGCAATAATTTGCTCATCCTTACTTTTTATTGTTACATTGCTTGGCATTTTCTTTATAATTTCAATGAAATATTTTGCAGGTACTACAATAGTCCCTACTTTTAATATAGTTGTAATTTGGTCGTCTTCGTTAGAACTAGGGATGAATCTTTCGATGAAAATATTTGAATTACTTGCGATTAAAGTAATTCCAGATTGATCTGCAATTATTTTTATACCGGATAGTATAGGGATTATAGCTTTGGTAGATATAGCTTTACTTACTTCTGAAAGTGCTTGAGTGAAATGTTTATGATTAACGATAAACTCCATTTTTTCCCCGCCTTACATGAAATGATAATTTTATGAAGATTGATGAATGATTGTTCCGTTAAAGAAGTAAGGTACTGTTTCTTTCCTTTGTAATGTATTTAATAAGTGTTCTGGTATACGTAAATGCGGTGCTGCTCTATGTAATTCCATCCAAGTAATCTCTTCAATTTCTTTTGGCCTTGATATATATGTCTCTCCGCCAATTATTTCGCCTAAAAAATTAAAGAAAATTGCATGGTGACCTCTCTCTTCGAAAAAAGCTTCGCTAATAGAACAAATACCGTTTACAGTTATATGTAACCCTGTTTCTTCTTTCACTTCCCGAGTTACTGCCTCTTCTAACGTTTCTCCCAATTTAACTGCGCCACCTGGTAGCGTGTAATAAGAACCGTTCTTTCCTTTGTTTTTTACCATTAAGATCTTTTCGTTTGTATTATCGTATAAAAGTGCATATGTAACATTTACTTTTTTCATCTAAGTCCACCTTTAATAACGAGAATTTTCTGCCTTTGTTACATTCTACCATTTAATCGTTTTAAAATATAAAAAAGTTAATAGAGTAGTTCATTTATCTGCTCTTAGTAAAAGTAATAATCGATAAACCTTCATTACTAAATAAAAAAGAACGTATTTTGAAAGTAAATATTCAACGTACGCTCTTTATGCTTTATTTTGGGATTCTATATATTTTCTAATCTTTTTTCTAAATAATATCGATTGTGCCCTTTAGGGTGGTCTTCACTTACTCCAATCACCTTATATCCATGCTTTTTATAAAAATCAGGAGCTTGAAAGCTAAAAGTATCTAAATTGATTAGCCTACATTCATTTTCAATTGCAAATTCTTCAATAAGTTTTAATAACTTGCTTCCGTAGCCTTCGTGTCTATACTCATCAGAAACCCAAAGGAAATCGACATGTACGTGGTGCCAAAATGTAATTGCAGTTATTCCGCCTACAATTTCTTCCTTTTCATTTCTCACTATAAAACTAATTTTTTCTGAAGGCTTTTTCTCTTCATCCGAAATATGTTTTTGGTTATATTCAATTACTTTTTCTCTTATGTAATCACTATCTTCTTGGACCCATTGTTTTACTATTTTCATTTTAAGTAGCACACTCCTTTTAAAGTATATATTCAATTTAATAATCGTAATATCCTGTCTAACTTAATAGTCGTAGAGCACTGTTTCATTTCACTAAAATAAAGAAAAGCCGTACTACATTTTATCTGTAGTACGGCTTTATACGGCGTTTGATTCTTTTTAATTAAAACTTCCGTTAGTTTTAACATATTAGTACAATAATTCAATTGTATTACTGCGAAAAAGAATGAACATTCCTAAGCCAATTAGAACAATTGGAACGATAATATGACAATTTCTCTCAAGTACTTTAGCTAAAATAGGAGCTCTTAACAATGTGTAGCTAATAAAACACCATATTGCTATCATACAAAAAAAGATAACTAATGTAACAATATTAGTTTTAAGATTTTGACTAGCGAACATGGGTATATAAATTGAAATATTATCAGCTCCATTAGCTAATGTAATCGAGGCTACTTTAAATAATGAGCTAGAAGCGTTATCAATGACTTCATTCCTTTTATAAGAACGAAGTGACAATAGTACTTTTACCCCCATATACATTGGCACGAATCCTAATAACCCAATCCACGATATAGGAATGAAAAAAGAGCTTAAAGAACCAATGATACTTAGGAAAATAATTACACTAAACCCTAAATATTGTCCAACAACAATATAAAGTTCTTTCATCTTAGTTTTTTCCCGGACAGCTCTACCTTCTTTCTTAATTACTCCTGTCTTTACTTGTGAAAATAAAACAAGGAGTATAAAAATGTCATCAATATTTGTTGAAGTGAATGCCATAAAAGAAGAAATTATGGTTGTAACCAATATAAGCCAATTACCTTTATAATAAAATACTGGTATATAAATGAATTTCATGTCTAATAAAAAAATTGGTTAATGTAGGTTTAAAATAACATTTCAGTTCCGTTTATAAAACCATATGAATATTTTACTAATCTGCTACTTAGTTCGTTGAGAAATAAATCATTTTATTACTTTTCAAATCATTTTACTTAGAATTAAGTAATTCTTTTCTTACTACACGAGTAGTAAAAACGGAAAATCAAATATTTTGCAATATAAAAAGAGCCCTATATAAGGACTCTTTTTATAATTAAGCTATCTTCCGATACAAATGTTGTGTTTCTTTATTCTTTTCTGCTTTTGGTGGACGAATTAAAATCGAAATAATGAAGGAAATAACACTTAAAACACCGATTATAATAAAGGTCGGTTGAAATCCACCAAGTAATGCTCCAATGAACGCTCCTGCAAGTGCACCAAACCCGAAACCTTGATATACAATCCCGTAATTTGTACTATGGTTTTTTAATCCGAAGAAATCTCCAACAATTGCTGGGAAGATTGTGATATTACCACCAAAGCAAAAGGCAACACTTGCTACACAAGCGAAATAAATACCGTAATTTAGTGGAATGAAACTTAAAGTAAAGACTGACAATCCAATAATAATAAACGTTGCAGAGACAATTTTCATTCGGCCAATTTTATCTGATAACGTTCCAAGAACGATTCTACCTACCGTATTAAAAATTGCAATCATTGCAACGGCGTTAGCGGCGGTTGCTGCACTAAGTCCAACGAGCTGTACCCCAATATCTTTCACCATACCGATTAAATATAGACCGCCCATACACGATGTGAATAGCATAAAAAACAAAAGATATACTTGTTTCGTTCGCATCATTTCACGAGGCGTATAATCATTGTGTAATGTCTCAGTTACAGTATTACTCACTATTGCTTCACGTAAGAAGAACGATCCGGTTAATACTAAAAGTAAAACGATGATACCCCAATATAAAAATGCTTGTGATACACCAAGACTATCGATAAGACTTCCGTTTATATATCTAAAGATTAAGCTGCCCATTCCATATGCCGAAACAGATATACCAGAAATAAGTCCTTTTCGATTTGGAAACCATTTAATTAAATTAGATAGTGATGTAATATAAGCAGTTCCATCTGCATAACCAACAACGACACCAGCTAATAAATATAGTAATGGTAAGGAAGAAACTTGTGAACTAAGTATTAAACCGAGCCCCAAAACAATCCCTGCAGTAGCGATGAGTTTACGAAGTCCTAATTTTTGCTGCAACTTTCCTGCAAATAAGGTTGAGAATGATAATGAAAAACTTGTTATGGAGAAAGTTATCGCTACGGAATTGAGGTTCCATCCAAACTTACTAACAAGGGGTTGATTAAATAAACTCCATGTATAAATTGTTCCAAGGCCAATTTGAACAATAATTGTACCTAGAACAATTAGTAACGGATTTATAGAAGTTTGTTTCATACTAACTGTCCCCTTCTTTTATTTTGACATGATTTTTCACAGTTAGTATAACCATCATAAAATGCAAGATACTGTGTGGAAAATGGAAATTAAGTTCATATACACAAAAAGACACTTCATAATGAAGTGTCTTTTTGCAGGTTATATTAGATTTACTTAAAGAAATCTTTGTTAAGATAAGACATTTTCGAATGCTTATGTATATAGGATACCAAAAGATTTTTGTTATGTGATGGGACTTAAGATGTATTTTTCATTCATCATATAGTCCGATGAACGAAAAATTAGTATTCAATTTCATCAAAATCCTTCGGCTGCGGTACCGTTTGCATATTAGCAGCATCTTTAGGATCGCTATAAATTGCATTTTGTTCTGTATTCACATCTTTAATATTTTGTTTTTTGTTTTTATTCATTTTATCTTTCATTTTCTTTCACTCCTTTTCATTATAGGTGTAATTATGCCCTATTACCGTTACGAAATGTATCAGCGACTAAATTGCTAAATTCACGTAAATAATATAAATAATTATCACCGCCGTAGTTATATCTTTTATTGTACATTTTCGCAACAACTACATTACATTCAGGTATTACTAAAAGAGTCGGTCCTGTAATTCCTAATATTTGATACGATCCTTTCGGCACTCGTTCACCAAGTTCACTTGAAAGCGCAGGTTCATTTTGAACATACCAAAACAACCCGTTTTGTGGTAGTTCATTGTTTGTAAATGTTGGACTCTGCAAACCTGTTGCAATTTCTATCACTTCTTTTGGAATAATTTTCTTACCATTTATCACACCTTGATTTAAATGAAGATTGCCCCAATAAGCAAATTCTCTAGCTGAGACAAACAGATTTTTTTCAGTACCATCATCTACCGTACCAATTTCACTAATTGCGTCTTCATTTGGATTATCAACAACTTTAACTAAGTTTTCATCTTGCTGAATTCTCCAACCTGTTTCTTTGAAGTTAGCTAGATCAAAAACACGCTCCTTTAACAATTCAGGAAAACTTTTGTTATATAGCTGATAAATAAGACGTGTTACCATTCTTACATTAATATCTCTATACGCCCATGCTTGTCCAGGTTCAAATTCACGAAAAATTGTCCCGTCATTCGTTTCTCCTAAACCGTGCGAATGGGTTACTAAATGTCTTATCGTTGTTTTACCAAGTAATACAGGGTCGAAATCATTAAAGTACTTTATCGCCTCGTCATCAATAGAATTTATTTTCCCCTCGTAAAGCGCATATGCTACCATTAATCCTAAATAACTTTTTCTCGCAGAAGCAACATTAAATTGTGAAGATGCTGTTATTTTTTTACTTGTAGATATATTTGAATGATGACCACTATAATGCTCTAGTACAATTTTATTATCTTTTATAATGCACAGTGCTGTTGCAGAACTATGATTTTCTTCTTTTATATTCTCAACCCAAGAAATCAATTTATCGTACGTATACAAATAAATCCCCCTTACCATGAATAAAAAATTACAACATGAAAGAAAAGTATAAAATAGTATTTACACCTTTCTTTCATGTGAAATATTATTGATGTTCTATACTTAAATGATCCACCAGTTCCAGCAATTAAAGCAGCTGAAACATCCAGCGCAACCTACGCATCCGCCACAACGTCCTGCACAACCTCCGCATCTTCCGCCGCCACATCCACCACAGCGTCCACCACAACCTCCACATCCGCCACAACGACGCGCTTCGTCTTGAATGTAATAGTATGGATATTGATTTTGTTGTAGTTGATCCCAATACACAACATTACCAGATTGATAATCATTAAGGTTTAATGATTGTAATTCTTGTTGAAACTGATTCATTACGAAACCCTCCATTTATACAAATAAATTCCGTCCAAATGTTACAGTTTATCTATTTTTGCAAACAAAGTAGAAATCAGACTATAGACTAAATGCGTACATCAACAAAATATGAACTTACACTAGGTGATGTACCTTGTTTTATAGCCTATTTTCTTAATCTCCTTTCAGTGAACGTATTTACTATTAATAGAGGTGCTTAAAAATTACTAATCCAACAGTTGAGTAGTTCATCACTTAATTTTCTTTCTAGTAACTCTTTAACTGAAGGCACTGGCATGATTTTATACGTATGTAAAGCTTCTTGATTATAATCTATCCAGTGAAACGCTAAATGAGATTCTTTAGATTGTGGTATGAAATCAATATGTAACTCTTGCGAATCTACTTCAAAAATGTGATTGATTTCATGATGAATAACTTCTCGGTCTTCCCATTGGTTTTCTATGACTCCTAAAAAGTTTTTTATACTACAGTTTACTCCGAGTTCTTCTCGTAGTTCTCTTATTAATGCATTCTCAGCTGATTCGCCAACTTCAACATGACCACCTGGTAAAAAATAATGATGGCCAATATATTCAGCCATTAACAATTTTTTATCCTTTATCATAACAGCGCGTACAATATGGTGAAATTTATTTTTCAATTGCTATTCCTCCCAGTTATTTAATTTCATCTTTCATTTCACATCTTTACTTCGTATTACTTAAACGAACAAACGATATACTTGCTCACCATCATATTCATGTCCCAATGGTTGAAAACCGTAAAGTTCATACAGTTTCTTTGCAAAGACATTATCTTTATGTACTGTTAATCTAATTTCTTTACACGCCTTACATGTATTTTTTATTAAGTAAATACTTTCTTGTAATGCCGCTTTACCATACCCATTACCTTGCTGCATTTGATCAATAATAAATCCATTTATCCAATACATATCAGTTGTTTCTCTTACAACAGCATGCATAATAAAACCAACCATTAGATTGCCGTCATATATCGCAAATGGTATATACTCTACATTGTCTCCATCTGGTTTTATATACACTTTAGCAAGTGAAACTGCTACAGATGGAACAAATTTTATTTGCTCTTCTTTAACTTGTAACTTTAATGCATCTTCCCAATTCTCTCTCGTAACAACTTTTAACTGGACATTCAATATTGTAAGCTCCTTTATAAAAAGAATGTATTTATATATTCAACGTAGTGAAATATATCCCTTTTTCGACAACAACTTATAACATGATTTTTATAAAATCTTGAATGAATTGTTGTTCATCAATTTCTAACGCTATACGGGAACCTTTAGATATAGAGCTAGGGCGAAAATCAGCGAATGTTTGTCCTTTCGTATCTCCGTATGTATCTACATTCACTGTACGAAGCGCAAATTTTAAAAAACTTGGGTTAACTAATCCACTTATAGCAACCACATCATGTAGCAAAGGCCCTTCGATAGATGGATTAAGTTTTTGGTATGCAGATAAATAGTAATCATACATCGGTTTCATTATCGTATGAAATGGATTTTTTGCATTAGCTTGGATATAGTTAAATACATTTGGAGTTAACACAGCTTTATTTGTTACATTTAAAGGGAATATAAATAAATTCTTTGCTTGCTGAAAAATAATTTTACTTGCTATAGGATCTCCATACACGTTTGCCTCTGCTAATGGCGTAACGTTTCCTACTTCTAAAAAAACACCACCCATGAAATAGATTCCTTTTACATTCAGCATTAAATCATTCCATAAATTAAAAGCAATCGCTAACGAGGTAGATCTTCCTACATCGACAATTGTTAAATCTTTCCCGTACTTTACAAGAATCGCAGCAATACTGCCAAAATTGTATATTGGAATAGATAATACGCTTTCTGGAACATGGATGGGCCCTAATCCTTCTGCTCCGTGAATTTCAGGGTAGTACATAGTAATTTCTTCTGTAAGTGGTTTTGTTGCACCACTAATGACAGGAATGTCTTGTCTATTTGCTAACTGTAAAATATACGCTGCATTATGTGCAGCATGTATATGCTCAACATTTCCGTATCCGGTTACAATACCGACAATTTCAATTTCGGGATGCAATAAACCATACATAATAGCAAATGAGTCATCAATACCTGGGTCTCCGAAAAATAATACTTTTTCCAAGAAATACCCTCCCCTCATAAAAAATTGAGTCATTAATAACTATGTATATGAAAAAAGTAAGTATATCTATGCAAATTTTAGAACGGATAATGTTTTACAAAATATTAAAAAGGAACTAGCGTATGCTAATTCCTTTCTTAAGTAACCATTCTCAAATTTAATTAATTATCGTATCCTTCATAAATTGCAGCATTTATTTGATTTTGTGTCTTTTTATCTTCAGGTACAGGTTTCCACCAATTTCCTGTAATAAATAACATAGTTAATAAATTATAACTATCACTAAAATAGCTTTCTCTCTTATTCTTCATCCAATCCCAACCGCTATTTACCCACTTTTGATTATTGCTATCCGTTATACTTGCAGCAATAAACGGTGAAACAAATACAGCAGTTGGATAACTACCAATATTGGATCCGTTTAATTGATAACCATCCACAATTTTAGAAGGATTTCCATTCGTTTTATTTTGAATCCATGAAGAGACTTTATCAGAAATGAGTTTACTTCTTTTCTCGCTGTACATCGCATAGTCCATTACAATTCTCAATGGTACCCGACTAGCATTGTAATAATATGCATTTGTATATTCTGACTCATCTAAGAAGTCTTTAGGTGCGGGTTGTGGTGGGTTTTTCACAACGAAATCTGAAATAAGTCCTGTATTTTGAGAGTACTTATTACTAAATTGCGTATAAACATCGTACAAATTATTAATAACAGTAAGCCAAGTTTTATCACCTGTAAATTCATAAAATGCTCTAAGGTGTGACATCATCCAATCAGATGGTCTCGTATCAAATGAATTTTTAGAATCCCAATCTCCCAAATTTAGTCGGTTATTATTTGTAACATTACTAGCTTTAATACCTTTTGTAATCATGTCTTGTGCTTCTTTCAAATAATTAACCGTTCCATGTGATCCCCACTGCTTATGAGCAAGAAGAAGAGAATACGCAATATCTAAATCCCCATCAGTAGCAGAATCAAAATGACCTTGTGCTTTTTTACTATCTGCGACAACCCATCCCATTAAATTAGGATTTTGAGAGCTTTTAAAAGTTCTTGCTGTTTTTAATAAACCGTCATAGATTTTTTGAGCATTCGAATCATAACCAGTCATTAATACTGTAATTATCATCCCATACCCTTGACCTTCTGAAGTTCCAAGTGGCTTAAACCCATCAGCATCACCCGTAATCTCTCCTTTTACGTAATAACCACCAGGTAAAGAAGATAAATCATTTTTCAAATATTTCTTTTTCCAATTATCGTAGTAACTTCTTACAGAAGCATTTAAACTTTCCTGTGTAACATGATTTGGTTTTATAACACCTGCATAATTAACTTGCTGGGGAAATGGTTTCATTTCTTTTACAGCAGCTACTTGTTGATTAACTATGGGAATAGAAGTTTGTACTGAATTGTCCATTACATTTGCTGCGAAACTAGAATTAGAAAAACTAGCTAGTCCAATTCCTATAATAGAAATACATGTGAAAATTTTTCTTTTTCCATTCATTATGTTGTCATCTCCTTTTAAAATGCTTACTATATAAAATGTAACATACAATATTTAACTGAAATACAAAATATTATATTTATCAACATAAGAAGGAAATTACATAAAAAAGTATCATAAAATTATTATTGAATTACATTATACGGATTGTTTATTTGCTAAATTCCTATGTTTTTCTTTTCTTAATACTGGTATATGAGCAATCACAATTCCAAGTATAGTAATCCCTCCGCCAATTATCGAAACAAAAGTTGGCACTTCTCCTAACCATATCCAAGCAACAAAACATGCAGTTACTGGCGTTAAATATAGAGAACTTGTTGCCTCAGCAGCACCAGAATGAGATATGATATATGCCAATGCGATATATGGGAGTACTGTTGGAAATAAACCTAAAAATATAACACTCATATTCACTTCAAGAGGAGCTGCTAGTATTTCTTGATAAACTCCGGGTAAGAAAATAAGCATACATACAGTACTAGACAAAATTGTATATATGGTAAGTGGCAAGAAACCATACTTTTTTAAGTAAGAAATTTGGAAAACGAAAAATAAGCTTTCTGAAATCGCTGCTAATAATATAAATAATCCTCCACTATTCAATTGAATAGCATCTCCTTGACTAAATGATATGAAAGCAATTCCTATAAAACTAATTACACCACCAATCCAACCATTTAATTTCATTTTTTCGTTCAAAAAAACAGAAGCAAAAATTGCCGTTACTATAGGTGTGACTGAAACAATTAAACTTGCAGATCCAGCATTTACTGTTTTTTCGCCGTAGTTTAATGCAATGTGATAAAAAGTGAATCCTAAAGCACCGAACATAAAAATTGCTGGGATATCCTTTAAATCCGGTAACCGTAACTTGTAAACAAAAGAAAATAACAGAAGTATAAATGAAGCGATTAATAAACGTAGTAAAGTAAGATGCTCAGGTGTATAAGATTCAAGCCCCATACGAATTGCAGGAAAAGCAGTTCCCCATATAAGAATCGTAAAAGCGTGAGCATATATAATGCGTAAATCCCATCTTTTATTTTGCATGTTGTTTCTCCCTCCCTAATAAACCAACCATTTTCAAATTACCAATTATTTCTTTTCATCATATTTAATAGTTGTTACAATGTCTTCAACCAGTTATTTATCGTAAAAACCAACCACTTGGCATTTTTAAAGTGAACGAGGGAGTTTTTTTATGACAACTAATAAAAAACTGCCTAAGTATCGGCAGATAGTAGATTATATGAAAGAAAAAATCGAAAACGGAGAATGGCCTATCGGAAGTAAGATTCCTAGTCAACGGCAGTTAGCCAAATTATTTCATGTAAATCGAAGTACTGTAATAACTGCGCTAGATGAACTTATGGCAGATGGATTGATTCAAGGGAAAATTGGAGCAGGAACAATTGTAACGAATAATACATGGTCATTATTAGCGACGAATCCCCCGCCTGATTGGAGTGAATATGTAAAAGCTGGTATTCACAAGCCTAGCAAGTTAATGGTACGAGAAATAAATGAAGCAGAAGCAAATAAAAAACTTATCCATCTTAGTAAAGGTGAACTTGCGCCTCAACTTTTCCCGTTAGAAACTATGCAGTCCATTATGAAAAGCGTAAGTGACGAAATAGATTATTTTGGATACGAAGAACAAAAAGGTTTTTTGCCGTTACGTGAAGCAATTAGTAAATACGTAAAATCATTCGGAATATATGCATCAGCCAGTTCTATATTAATCGTCTCTGGTGCATTACAAGCACTCCAATTAATATCAATTGGTCTTTTGCATAGAGAATCAACCGTTTTACTTGAACAACCTTCTTACTTATATTCACTTCATGTATTTCAATCAGCAAATATAAATCTATCTGGTATATGTATGGATCATCACGGTATTTTACCTAACGAATTATTAAAACGCATTAAATACAGTCAAAAGAAAAACATTTTATATTCTATCCCTAGTTTTCAAAACCCAACAGGGGCATTAATGTCTCAAGAACGAAGAAAAGAAATAATAAAAATATGTGAAAAGGAACAGTTACCTATAATTGAAGATGATATTTACCGAGAATTATGGATTGATGAACCACCTCCAGCTCCTTTAAAGTCGATAGATAAACATGGACATGTATTATATGTTGGTAGTCTTTCTAAAACACTTAGCCCAGGACTTAGAATTGGATGGATCATTGGACCCGAACCAGTTATTGATAGATTGTCAGATATAAAAATGCAAACAGACTATGGATCGAGTTCATTATCTCAAAGAGTCGCTGCTGAATGGATACATAAAGGTTATTATGAGGAGCATGTTGCAAACGTAAGAATTCAACTAAAAGAACGAAGACGAATAATGATACAAGCTTTAAATAAATATTGTGCAGACATTGCATCGTGGGATATTCCAAGTGGTGGATTATTTATATGGCTAAAGGTTGTACCTAGCATTCCGATGAAGAAATTATTTTCAGAGGCACTATCAAATGGAATTCTTTTAAACCCAGGACGTATTTATGAAGAAGAATCAGATCGGTACATTCGCTTATCATATGGATATGCTTCACCAGAGCAAATGACTAACGGGATTAAATTGTTGAGTGAATTAATCCGTAAGCTAATGTCATAACAAAAACTCCTCTTTACTATAGAGGAGTTTTTATGTATCTTATTTACCACAATCTCATTTCCTGCCCTAACAAAATAAGTTCCTCATAAGGATCCCCATCAATATTTAATACTTGAGCAAAAGCAGGTTCTGTTTTTAAACCGTTCTCTTTTAAGTGAAGTATTTCTTCCCTTAGATGGGGATGCTGCATTAATAACATGTGCTCTACTATCATATGTCTATATGCATTTTGGTTACGTACTGGCTTAGGCTGAGCAAATAATTCAAATTCAAAACCTTCAAACTCAAAATTTACCTTTATCGATTCTGTAGTTTTAATTTTTTTCTTTTTTATTTTGAATCCTTTATAAGAACCGTATAAAGATCTCATTTCCTGTTCAAAAACATCAAAGTTATGTACTTCCATTACTATATCTAAGTCAGATTGAAGAGTATCAATTCTAATAGGAATTGTCCCGCAAAGAACCGGACTATACAAAGTTAAATCCTCCATAATGTTAAGTTTATTCAAAACATCATACACTTTTTGTTGCTTTTCATTCCCTGATTGTAAATATGTAATAGATGTAAACATGGAAGTCTCTCCTTCATTTCACGTAGTACGTGTCTCACTATATCCAAGAAAAATTTGTCCGTTTAAATTTGTTCTAGGAGTACCTTTATTTCAATATATTAAGGTCGATAAAAAATATGTTTCAACTTTTCTCCTATACTGCAATACTATAAAAATAAAAAAGGAGGAATTATTATGAGCATTTTCAACATTCTTTTAACCATCCATATATTATTTGGAACAATATGCTTAATCACTGGTATTGTAGCGATGGTTGCCCAAAAGAAGAAAGGAAAACATACGGAATGGGGTGAAATATATCATGCATCCTACGTTGTCATCACCCTTACTGCAATTATATTATCCATTATAAACTGGGATCAAATCGCATATTTATTTTATGTAGCAATTTTCTCTTATTCATTTGCGATTTATGGCTACCTGGCACGAAAAAAACGTTGGAGAAATTGGCTACATCACCATATTAGAGGTATGTTAGGTTCTTATATAGGTGCGGTAACTGCACTTTTAGTAAACGTCGGTATTCATATTCCCTTAATAAATTTACTGCCACCTATATGGTTTTGGTTTTTACCTACATTAATCGGTATTCCTCTCGTAGCCAGTGTATCAAAAAAATATAAAAAGCGTAGTTAAAATTCATTACAATTCCGTTACTTTCTGATGGTAATTACAAAAAATCATACCCAATGTAATATTTTATTAACAAATTCATATTGCTTTAAGTTCGTCACTTAGAGCTAAATAAAAAGAATCCAATAAAAATATTGGATTCTTTTTCGGATTTCATTTCAATATCGGCGCTATGTATTCAATGATGTTACCATTTGAACCATAAACTATCTTTGTATACTTGTGGGTACTTGTTTTATTGGTTCAGTGATAATTACACTATTATAGTTTAACTAACGAATGTAAACGATCCGGGTAATTCGTAAACATCCCGTCAACTCCCCATAAAAGTAACTTTTTCATATCTGTTTCATTATCTACAGTAAATGGATGAACTTCTAATCCGTTTTTCTTTATACTCTTTACATAAGCTGAATCAATATATTTATAGTTCATCCCAAGACCGATACAGTATGTTTTATACTTTTTTATCTCTAATTCAGTTAAATGAGCTGCCTTTTTGTAAGATAGTAATTGTACTAGCGGTATATTAACATCTAAACTATGAATCTTTTGCAGACTTTCTTCACTAAATGATTGAATAATAATTTTATCACTTATTTCGTAGTGCTTTATAATTTCTAATAGCTTTTCTTCCATACCAGGATATTCATCTGGCGATTTTGTTTCAATGTAATAATTAGCATTATGCCCAAACGTTTCAATAATTTCTTCTAGTGTTGGAACTTTAACATCTTCAAATTCTTTCTTCGCTAAACTTGGATGCTTTTCATTAAAAAAAGAACCTGCATTAAGTTGCTTTATTTCTTCTAATGTATGTTCCTTAACTAGCCCCGTACCGTTTGTAGTGCGGTTTACTGTTTCATCATGCATAGCTACTAAATGTCCGTCTTTTGTCATTTGGAGATCAATTTCTATATAATCTCCTCTCAATTGTTGCCCTAATTTATACGCTGCTATTGTATGTTCCGGCGCATACGCAGAAGCGCCTCTATGTGCAATGTTTTTTATATGATTTAATTGATTAATAGCTTTCGTGTACTTAAGTTCATTTGCTTTATGAAAAACAAAAGTACCTATTACCATAAAGGTGCAAATGATTGTAACGATATATATCTTCTTCATAATGATGTTTTAACTCCTACATGAAAGCAATTTGACTTGGATGATTTATTCCATTAAATGTCGATTTTCAAAAACAGTCATTTGTCCTACAGATTGAAAACCAGTCTTTTTATAAATATTAATGCCATCAGGTGAAGCTTGTAATACGCATTGAGCAACTTTCAATTCCTTTGCTTCTTGCAGCAAGTAATTAAACATAGCAGAGCCGAACCCTTTCCCTCTCAATTCTTCTTTAGTTGCTATATCATAAATACCAATACTATCTTTTGTACATACTAATGAACCAACCGATACGACTTCTTCTTTATAAAATCCTAAGTACAGTTTCATTTGTTCACTATTCCATAAATCGAAAGAAGCAGTTTGATTGTAGAACGCTTGAACATGTGTACCTTCCTCTGATGTACCAAATAGATTAGCTAATGTTTCCCCAAACTTTTTAATTTGTCCTGACGAAGATGATTTTTGTATCGTAAAACCTTCTGGCATGTTTATTGTTGGATGAATTGTTTTTAAGTCTGCTACCATCGCGATATTTTGTTCTGCTTCTTTTAAGCCAAGTTTTATTAATACGCTTTTTATAGTCTGCTCATGCCTATCATCCCAAAACCAAACACTCATTGGAAGTTTCTTTTGATTATAGTTGTTTACCACTTTATATAGTTTCTCAATACCTTCCGTTAAATTATTGTTTAGTATAGTAATGATATTAAATGTATCTGCCGGTAAACCACATTCGACAGCAATGTAGTCCTTCGTTTCTTTTACATTCATTCCATGTAACTGCCGCGCAATATATGAGGTTTTATATGTGAAGTTATCTATTAGTAACTGTTTATAATTCATTCTTTTTTCTCCTTTCATAAAAATTCGTTTTCGAATTCTTCAGTATTAAATATAACACATAAGAAATGTATCTATTTCTATAAAAATATCTCTATACATTACTCTTTTTTCCTCTAAAAGAATTAAAAATGATATAACGTTGTCGGAATGAAAAAAGTGGTATATAATAAACAGTAACATTACTAGTAATTATTTTAGGTATTCCTAGAATAAAGGAGCGATACATATGAAAATTACTATTTATTTCGGAAGTCATGAAGATCAAGATGTTCGTACTATGGACTGTCATTTAGATGTAGAAGATACAGAAGAGATCGTTTCTGTATCATAATATAAATAGTTGGGATGAACCCTCTTCCCTACAGCGTTTAAGGCACCTTTTACAGGTGTCTTTTTTGTTATTTTTTCATCAAAAACCCTTTACTTTAGAGTGTTTTAATAGTAAAATATAAATATACGAACAAACGTTCTTTTTTATTTTAATTGTACATGAAGGGATGATTTTTACAATGGCTCAAGCAAAGCGCAGAGGAAGAAAAAAGCAAACACCTATTATTTCAAATACAGGCTTTATTGGCTCTGTCTTTATTGATACATTGGAGTTACAAAAGAAATCCTATTATTTCGCTCGTAAAAAACTTCAAATTGTTCATCACGTACTTGATGGCCTCTCTGGAGCAACAAGTTCTCTATTTAAAGAACATAACATTTCAGCATACATGTCATGTGTGTATTTACATAAACAAAAGAAAATCGGCTTTGTTCTTTCAACGAAACCATTTGAACAAAGTGACGGTGTTTCTTACTTTATAAATTATTTAATCGAAAAGAATTTTTACGGTAACGAAGAAGTAGAATATCAAGAAGTATTTAATACAGGTTTTATCGGTGTAGTATTCGCTGATTTATGTAGCATAGATCGCTTTAATTTCGAGTTTGAAATGGGTATGTTAACGAAATTAATGAAAGATATGATTATTCCGGTTAAAGAACTCTTTTTACGCCACAATGTACCGGCCTACATCTCCACTTCTCATTTAGAGGAACAAAACAAATTAGGTTTCGTTCTATCTGTAAAACCATATGATGAACGTGCAGAAGCGGATTTATATTTTGAGGCGTATTTACAAGAACGCGGTTTATTTATCGGTGATGAAGAAGATGATATTGATAAGATTGTTATTAGAAAAACAGCTGAACTACGATAGATAAGCGCAGGATGATTATCCTGCGCTTTTTATAATTTGAGTTTTACTTTAAATCAATATTGTGTACTGTCTTATTTTTTGTAGGGAATCATTATATTAGCTTGGAATATCCCGGAAATCTTGATCACTATGCAAAAGAATCCCTTGTAGATATAGTTAGAATTTTGTATCTCATAGAAATCTATATCCTAATTACTACTATTTATCGTTTAGTTCTTTTATTGTCTGTATTGTTTTCTTTATCTTCTTTAAAGCATCATCCATATGTTTAGAAGACTGTGTGACTGTTTCGGGTTTACCTTTATCTAAACCTTCTACCATTTCTGTTAAAGAGTCTTCGTACATTAACATTGCATCAGACAACTCTTTTTGTAAATCATCATATTTCTTAGGTGGTTTTATCTCTTTCATTTTCTGTGTTACAACCTTAAAATTACCTATTTCTGTTTTAAACTCATTTTCTGTAGTAGCAAATGAAGGGTCTTTTGCTATTACATCTGATATAACTTGATACTGGTTTACCCACTCTTTTGCTACATCATTAACCTTTTCTTTGTAATCATGTGCGTTTTTTAATCTACCATCATCTTGCTTTTCTTCTGCTACTTTTATACTATCAGTTTTCTTTGTTTCGGAGACATCCTTACTGCAACCTACTCCTAATGCTAATGTAATTGGTAAAACTACTGTTAATATTTTACGTTTCATTAATATTTACCCCTTTGTTTAAACTATATCTACGTTTCTTCCAACTCTTTCTTTAGTCTTCCTAATTTATTCACTCTATGAATATTGTTTATTGCACCTTAAGACGTTATATAAATTAGAGTTGCATCTTTTCTTATTTATAACTTATTTAAAGGTGTTGTATTTGACTAGCATAAAGTAAATAATAGTTCCTTTCCTGTTCTCTAATGGAAAATTTAGGTTTTTAATAATATGAACATATAATAACATGTATTATAGTTGTAGATAATCCCCCCCACCGTATGCTTTTTCAATACTCTCCCTAATGTATTTTTCAACGTTTAAGATCCTTTTTGTCTAAGTATTCAGTGAAGAGACATGCTACAACTAACAATATTTCTACAATCTCGATTTAAAAGTATGAGGATTATTTATTGGTATTGAAGAAGATAATATTGATAAGTGTATAAGTGGAATAACAACGGAATTACGATAGAAAAGCGCAAGATGATGATCCAGCGCTTTTTCGATATTATTTAATTACGTTCAACACTATACTCTTTTGAATGAATTTCTAAATTCAACTTATTTGAATAAACTTTATTCAAAATAAGAAATACGATGCCCCCTCCAATTGGAATCGTGTAGGCTGGAATATGATTTAATAATAGACCTGATAATACCAGCGCTATCGGCTGCATCATTTTACCTATACTTAATCCAATACTAAGCACTCTACCCCTATATTCATCTGGAATCTCTTTTTGCATAAAATAAATTAAAGGGATATCGATTAATGCTATCGTTAGCCCTACAAAGAACATAATAGCGCAATACATAGTAACAAATACAATATTACTTACTTCAATACTTTTGAATAAAACAGGGATACCTGAAACTATCATAAAAATCGCCAACATAAAACTTATTTTTTTCAATAGATAGGAATAAGAAAAACGATCAGTTATCTTTTTTACTAATATTGCACCCACTATCATACCTATTGGAAAAGTCCCTTGAATTATACCAAATTGTTTAGGACTCAGATTGAGAACTGTATTAATAATGTATGGTAATGGAACAGTTACAGCAAAACCTAAGAAAAAATTAAGGGAAATTAATATATTAAACGTATTCTTTAAGCTTTTCCTCTCAATTAAGTAAGAGTATCCCTCTTTTATATCTTTAATAAAATTAATTTCTCCCATAGAACATTCCTCGTTTATGTTTTGCTCGAACAATTTAAAGTTAATAAATAATATGGATATACCCGAAAGAATAAATGAAATACCGTTTATAATGATAAATGTTTTAATATCAAAGACTGCAAAAACAATCCCCCCTAGCATAGGGCCTAGTATTAAAGATACAGAATCGATAATTTTACTTATTGAATTAATACTCATAAGCCTCTTTTTAGAGACGATATTTGGTTTTGCAGCCTCTAATCCTATTCCAAAAAAGGTTGTAAAGACCGTCATTAGAAAGGTAGTAGTATAAATGATGAATAAGTTTAATCCATAATAGCTGCTTAATATATAAACAGTTACTAATAAGCACCCACTTAGTAAATCCATACAAACAACTAGTTTCTTTTTATCAACCTTATCAGCGATTACACCAGCAAATGGATTCATAACAATCATTGGAATCGTTCCTAATATGAGCGTAATTGCGAAATTTAACGCAGATCCAGTTATGTGTAAAACATATAATCCTAGTGCGAAACTATACATAGAGCTACCGAATATTGATACTGTTTTTGCAATTGAATATAAACAAATATTTCTTAGTTCTTGGTTTCTTTTTTTATTTTCTATATGTAATCGTAAACTTCCCATCACTTTTCCCCCTGCCTAATTTTGTGTTACGTACATTGTAAGTTCTTGGGTCAACCCAATAGCAATATGTACTATTTGAAAAGTTTTCAGGGAAAATAAATAAAAGATGGGGTTAACCCCATCTTTTTCCGAAAAATGAATATGTATAAATTTCTTCTCCTTGAACAAAGAAATCCTCGTACTTTCCTCCTCGTTTCAAATAATTTGAAGTACTTTCATCGATGGATTGAAAGTGTAGATTTTGGATTTCTTTCGTTACTTTTGAAAGTGTAAAATTTTCTCGAAAGTTATTTGTAATTTGGCTATTTGAGCTGAAATTTTTAAATAAAATAAATAAACTTACTAAATAACAATCCGTTTTAAAGAGTGGATTTAATTCGCGAAGTAAAAAATCCTCATGCTCAAAACTATAATTGCTCGTACCAGAATGATCAATTACAATATCAACTGACTGATTCTGAATAGGGATATTCAAAAAATCAGCACAGATAAAGAGGATGTTTCTTTTCGGATTTCTTCTCGCTAATACATCTTTTAAAAATAAAAGTTTATTTAAATCTCGATCCACTGCAATGTATAGGCAATCTTCGGGAAGTTCTTCATAAATGTTTCTCAAAAAGAATCCAAGTCCCGATCCTAAATCCAGTATTAATTTGTTATTTAAATTTAAATGTATTAGTTTCTTTTTCGCCCATTCCCCTTCCCTATGCATATTTTCCAAATACGCATTATCAGTTTCATGAATATAATCCGAAATAGTATCTTCAAGTGACGTTCGCTCATTTGCTTTAAATGATTTACCAGCATTTATAATTCCTGAAGTAATAATGTATTCTTCACCACAATTACAAAGTAACCTCCCCTCAGTAATTTGATTGTTATTAATAATTCCATCTTGAAGAATTAGTTTTTTGCTACACTTAGAACATGTAAGCAAATGAAGTACGTTTAAATCTATCCCTATAATTGAATTCGAAGTTTCATTTGTTAATAATAAATCATGTAACACTTCCTTTAATTTATCCCGTCTCTTCTCCAAAAGTTCTATTTCCTGTTCCATCTGGTCATATTTCAATTTAAATAAAGATTGGTAAAAAGTATCTTTTTTGTAATTCATAGATTTCGCTAAATTTTTATAAAAAAATAGTTCTTTAATTTCATTCAAGCTAAAACCTAGCTCTTTGTAATGTAATATAAGCTCTAAATCTGTTTGACAATACTCGTCAAAAAAATTGTGACCGCCCTTTTTTTCAGGAATAATGAGGCCAAGATCCATATAATGTCTAATTGTATCAATACTTATGTTATTTACTTCTCCAAACTTACCAATTTTCATAACATCCCTACCATTTGTATATATTTTTATATAGATTTCTATTTTTATCTTTAAAAATCCTTTTATCTCTCTATACAACAAAATTTAAGGTATGTATAGGATATTTCAATGCCACATATTTTGTAAGTATATAATTTTTTATTTAATAAAATATACATGTAAACGGATATCATCACTTCTCCTTTATTTAACCCGTGGAGCAGGACTACTATTCTGATGACACTATTATTTCTATTTCTGTATGTGATGAATTACACCAACTTGCTCGAGAAAGTTAAAGATTCTCATTTCCAAATACCTTACAAAGTTATTGCTAAAAATGTTGGTTTTGTAGAACGAATCGGTAGAAACTAAGCAGAAGATTTAATTGATTTATATGTTTGGGTGAGTTAAAAAATTGCTAACACCTTTTTCAAATGCATGGAATATATAGGGATTTATAACTTAATATAGAACATAAACAGGAGAAGTTCATCTTGTAAATAAGGGGATATACTTATGGAATTAGAATCAAATGTTAAAGGAATTGTTTTATTAGAAAAGTTAATTGGCACTGGTAACAACAGTAAGGGGTGGATTAGAAAATGAAAATTGCAATAGTCTGTTTTGATAACTTTACTGATATAGATGTTTTTCTACCATGGGATTTATTAAATCGTGTACGTTTAGTTGGCGGTATTTCTGATTGGGACGTTCAACTATTAGGAACGGGAAAAACTCATATATCCATGTCTGGCTTACGTATTCCCATGACAGGAAGCATATCTGATATTCCGTCTGCTGACGCTGTAATATTTGCAAGTGGTAAGGGTGTACAAAATTTATATACAAATCAAGAGTATCTTAATAGTATTCATGTAAATCCTCAAAGACAATTAATAGGATCTATGTGTTCTGGTTCATTACTACTAGGAGCTAAAAAATTGCTAACAGGTAAAAAAGCCACTACATATCCATCCGCAGTAGAACAGCTTAAAGAATTTGATGTGGACGTTATTGAACAAAGTTTCGTGAACGAAGGAAATATTTCGACTGCTGCAGGCTGTTTTGCAGCTCAAGATCTCTCAGCTTGGATTATAAGGAACCTAATCAATGAAGAAATGGTCAATACTGTGCTAGAAACTGTTCAGCCAGTAGGCAAAGGTTTATATTTTTAATTTCAAATCAAATTGAGGGATTGGTTGCTCCCAAAAATGATAAAATGATCTTTTTTGCTTGATAGCGATGTAATATGCCTCCAATTTCAATTTAATTAAATAAAAAACCCGCGAATCATTCACGGGTTTTCATCTTAATAACTAATTGCTATTGTACCTTCACCTGCATGAACCGCAAATGAAATTGGTAATGGATATAATTTAAAGTCCATTTCAGGGAATGCTTGTCTAATATCTGAAATCCATTCTTCAGCTCCATCTTTATCGTTAGCATGGAACATATGAAGTACTTTTGGTAATTCTTTTTCAAGCTCATTTTTAATGTATTCTCGACATTTTTGGATTTTGCGAACTTTCTTTTCAAGTAAAAGTTCTCCACCTTTTACTTCTAATATTAAGTTAACACTTAATAAACTTCCAAGTAAAAATTGAACTCCCTTTACACGTCCACTTGCGTAAAGGCCTTTTAAACTTTTCGGGAATACGTGGAAAGGTCTTCTTTTTTCATTTACTAATGTTTTGTGTATATCTTGTAACGTCATACCATCATTGTATAACGATTTCGCTTTTCTAATTAGTTCATCCATTGGATAACTTGTTGTTTCACTATCCAATACCGTTAATGGGAAACCTGCCATGTCTGCAGCTAACTTCATGTTTTGATAAGTTCCACTTACTTTTCCGCTAATAGCAACTGCAAATCCCTCTTCATATTCTTCTTTGCATTTCGAAAATAAATCTACCATTTCCCCTATGTTAGGCTGTGATGTAGTGACAGTTTTACCTTCGTTCAAAGCATTATAAACGCGCTCACGCACACCTTCTTCACAATCTTTGTACGACACACCATCAATAATAACTTCAATTGGGATAACAAAGTTATCTCCTTCTGTTTTAAAACTCGCAGTTGTACTATCAGTAATCCAAGCAACACGCTTCATGTTGTTCCTCCCTTAATTCAATTCCTCTTTTCTGACTTTTCTATATATTTACGTTACGAAAAGAGAATATCCCTGTAATAGTAACAGGACTTTATTGTTTTGGCTATAGTAGATGGATATTAAATGTGAATATTTTTTGTCATTTTCACCAAAAAAAGAAGAAAATCGAAGTATTTGCCCGATTTTCTTCTTATCATACATTATTTAAAAGTTTCATTATCTAAAATTACAACATAATCGTTCGTCAATTGGCCAGCTTCTTTCGTATAACTAACAAGTCTTTGTATGTTATCACAGCAAAGTTTTGCTCCCCATACAAGTAACGGTACACCGATAAAGTCAATGTGGAACCTTCTAGAAAACAGACCACCGAAAGTCATTGGTATAGGTACTGTTGGTGATGTATTAGAAAAAATAATCTTTTCATGACTTTGATAAT
Source organism: Bacillus sp. FSL M8-0063 (assembly GCF_038005545.1). Classification (NCBI taxonomy): domain Bacteria; kingdom Bacillati; phylum Bacillota; class Bacilli; order Caryophanales; family Bacillaceae; genus Bacillus; species Bacillus sp. FSL M8-0063. Next base: position 2,230,820 of record NZ_JBBOTJ010000001.1, on the reverse strand, counting down.
GTTTTTGCAGAATCTCTCCTAAATGCTTCATCGCAGGTACAACAACTTTTGATGCGCCGCATCCAATTGTATAAACCGGATTACCATTCTCGTCTATTCCATGAAAAATAATTTTCCCCATATCCTCTGTTTTCAATTTATTAAAGTAATCTACATTCAAAATTTCTTCTTTCGTTAACTTACGATCCGTTGGTAATTTATTTAAATGATAAGCTGCAGCAAGTGAAGTTGAATGTGTTCCGCCGAAATCTGTGTAAATAAATATCATATTATCATTCCTTGTTGTAAAAGTTCAATGTTATTTAGTATTACCGTTCACAGCATTGATAAACAAAGGATGAATGTATTTACAATTTTTTTGTTAATTCATTATATATTTTTCGATTATACTATCATCTATTTATTACGGTACACAATGTAATAGTCGTAAGCATTATTAATAAAAATAAACAGACGTACGTTTGACTCGTACATCTGTTAGCATCTTTATTCAAAACAAACATATCTATTAACCTGTATGAACTGTTAGTTAAAATACTTTTCGAAACAAAAACAATCATGAACTCGTTTAAATTGTTTTCTTATGTCTTCTTTATTTTCACCTGTATAATGAGCAAATGTTTGAACTGGATATAGCTGATCTATATTACTTTTCATGACACCTTTTATCTCGTCTTTATGATCCGAGTATACGTGTAAATATGAATCTACGTTTACAAATCCGTTCTTTTCATACTAATTGGATTGAATATGTTTTTTCTATATATTCCGTAAATTCAAGTCCTGTCTGTCTGTTCTTCGATTATTAATCCCAGTATGATAAAACCTGCATTGTTGTAGTGAAACTTACTTCCAGGTGCAAATTTGATCTTTTGTTTTCATTACAAAAACCACCCTTGTTTATCAATATTGTTCACCTTTCTTATATTTTCATATATAGGAGGGTGAACCCTCCTATTGAATACCATAAATCAAAACCAAGAGAACTATTTCGAATTGATTGACTCAGAGGAATACATCTTAGACTGTGATGGCAATAAAGTAAACACACACAATATGATAGTTATAAGTAACATTACTAATGAGCCTACAATAACCACAAGTTGTATAGAAATAAATTGAGTGGCAACTCCGAACAATATCGTAATTAAAATGGTGATGCCCGCAATCACAAGTCCATATATACTCCCAATCCGTCCCATGATATGGACAGGTATATTATTTTGATAAAAAGTATAAAATCCCGTATTTGCATATGCCATAGAGAAAGATAAAATAAAGAATCCGATAGTCGCTATTAAAAATTCATTTGAAAAAGCATAAATTAAATAACCGATTGCAATGAATAATGATCCTATTCCAATTAAAAATGATGGTGTTAATTTTTTTGATAAAATTGTATTTGTTATGGCTCCTAAAATAAACCCAGCTCCAGCGATACTAACTAAAAAGCCATATTCACTATCTGTTAACAATAAAACTTCTTTCGCAAATGATAATTCAAGTGAATCATTTGCGGCAACTAAAACCATCATTCCTTGAAATAAGAAGTAGACAAAAACGATATATAAAGATTTTTTACTAAAATTTAAAACGATGTTCCAATCTTTTTTTAGTACAGCTAGAGATAGCTTGTCATTTGACGTATGAATATCGGATTTTTTATCAAGATTAGGTAACAGCAATGTAATTACTCCTGATATGAGAAATGCTATAGCATTTATATATATAGCAAACTCCGGTGTACTTGCTATTAACAATACTCCCGCTATCGCTGGACCAATTAAAAATGCACCAGACCCTATTAAACTACGTAATGAGTTAAAACGTTGTCTTTGCTCCACGGGAATTAATTTTGTCATATACGTCATAGCAGTTGGCTCATAAATCGCACTGGCCATACTTATAAAGAATACGAATACATAAACAAACCAAAGTGATGGAAGTAGAGGTAAAATAGCGATAAATACCGCACGATATATATCGAGATGAATCATTAACTTCCGTTTATTTAAACGATCAATCATACTTCCTGACCAAGCGTTTGTAAATAAAGCGGCTAATGGTTTAATTACATATAAAGTAGCAACAGCTAAGGCTGATCCCCCCATATTATAGACAAGTACATTTAGTGCTATTAAGTAAATCCATGCCCCTAAATTCGCAATACCAACTCCAGACAGTAGTAATAAAGGATATTTCCAATCTTTAAGTGTGTTTTTCATTTTAGGCCCCCGCTTTCCAAATTGTTTTAAAACAATAAAAAAATCCCACCCCCAAGACTTTTAGTCTTAGGGACGAGATTTATCATCGCGGTGCCACCCTAGTTTGTTAATATGTCGCCATATTAACCTTATCAGGTACTGCATTCTATTACATGCTTATACCATAGCCCTATAACGGGAGCTCCCGTCACACTATCCCCTAATAAAAGGTTCCGATGTGCTGCTCAGAGGCTTGGTTCAATAAAGAATTTTTGCTCCTTTTCAGCTAAATAGAGCTCTCTGTGAAAAATTCATTTTATCTACTCTTCTCTTCACTACATTTAATTTTTTCCATAATATCACAAGTTACGTTAACTGTAAATATAAAATAATCAGATATTTACGAAGTGTCACTGTTGATTCTCTCATTTATTATTTTTTAAATAAATTACGGTGCGTGAAATTACTTAAATCTATAAAAAAAAGAGCCTATTGTATATAGACCCTTCACTTTGTCCGAATCAGTTTGTATTCGCCTCTGCTAACGGTTGTAACGGTGGTTCCAATTCTAGGATTAATGCATCGCCTTCTTGTATATCTTCTCCCTTTTCAATGCTCTGACTCGTTACATAGCCCGTACCTGTAGTTTTTAAATCTAATTTTAATAATTTAGAGAAATACATAACATCACGCATTGACCAACCTTGTAAATTTGGCATTATTGCGTTCTTCCCTAATAAAAATATACGATCCCCTTCACTCATTACTTCACCAGATTGCGGATATTGTTTTATTATTTTTCCTTCGCCTAAAATTATCGGTTGAAGCTTCTCTTTTTTTACACTATTCTCTACTGTATCCATTGATTGATTGACATAGTTTTGTACTTTTAATTGGGATCGTTTCGTTGCATCTACCATTTGTTTTTCTGTATATGGTTTCACCTTTAAATATTCAAGGCTATTTTTCACAACTGGTTTAAATATTTCAGCAAGCGGCTGAGCTCCATACTCGTCTCCCTTTAACTTTGGGTGTTTAATAGCTAAGTATACAATTAACTCTGGGTCATCAATCGGAGCCATACCTAAAAATGAAAAAATATAATTTTCTTTCCCTTCCATATATCGTCCATTTTCAGGATTCGGAATTTGCGCTGTTCCGGTCTTACCTCCTATTGGATAATCATCCACTTTATACATTGTACCAGTACCTTTTGAAGACGTAATAACACGCTCCATTAAGTCTCTTACTTTGTCCGCTGTCTCTTTTTTTATCGGATTCCCAATTTCTTTCGGTTGATTTTCCATAATAACTTGTTTGTTTGTTGGATTTACAACTTTGTCAACGATATATGGTTGCATCATTTTTCCGTCATTTGCTATAGCAGTAGCTGCTTGGATTAATTGGATGGGAGTTACTGTAGAACCTTGTCCGAAAGAAGTTGTGACTTGTTGAATTTGTGTATTTAATAATAATGTGTTTTTACTTTCGCCAGGTAAATCTATTCCGGTTTTTTGGTTGAATCCAAATTTATTCATATATTGCTTAAATTTATCCGGTTTCAATAACTGATCTTCTAAAATAGAAAAAGCTACGTTGGATGATCTTTCGAAGCCTTCATCAAATGTAATAGATCCCCATCCAAACCCACCGTTATGATCTTTTATATCAGATGAACCAACTGAATATTTTCCAGATTGGAAATATTCTTTCCCGTTATATACCCCTTCATTTATTGCAGCAGCTAACGTAAATATTTTCATTGTTGAACCGGGTTCGTATGCATTTGCGATTGGATCATTTAAAAAGTACTCGATATCACCTTTATTGGGGTTAAAACTAGGTTTACTAGACATCGCTAAAACTTTGCCTGTCTTTGGATCCGCTATGATTCCTACTAACATAGAAGGATCATAGTGTTCTTGTGCCTTGTTCATTGCTTCTTCTAAAAAACCATTAATTTGTTTATCAAGCGTAAGGTATACGTTATTTCCATTTTTAGCGGCTTCTACTTTTCCTATATCATTCGTAAGCGGAATCCCCCCTTGCGTGCCCACATATTCTATTTTCCCATTTGTAGAGCGCAAATATTTATCTAGACTTTTTTCAAGTCCAAATTTCCCTTCTGTATTTCCTTTATCATCTGGTCTAGCAAAACCAAGTATATAGGATGCAAAATCTTCATTTGGATATACTCTGGCTTTCTCTGACATAAAGGATACACCAGGGATTTTTAATTGTTTTATTTTTTCCTTCACTTCTCTAGATAAATTCCGACCAACTTTTCCAATTTCAACTTGCGTACGTCCCTCGTGAAAATTTTTTAGTACGTCCTCTTTATCAATTTCAAGCGCGGCAGCTAATTGTTCTGCGGTTTCATCTTTATTTTTCACGTTTTCTTTTCCTTTTAAATTCACAACAACACGATACGTTGTGGAATCTTGGACTAGCACTTTTCCAGTTTGATCATAAATCGTGCCACGATTTGCTTCCAATACACCATTTTTATTATGTTGTTCATTTGCTAGATCCTTTACATCCACATTATGCAGGACTCCTACTGCCTGAATATAGAAAAAACGCAAAAGCATAATAAGAAACAAAACAATAAAAGCAACCATAAAATACCGCGCGCCTTTATTCGTTTGAAGTTTATGCATGTTTATCTCCTTTCTCTATTAATTGATACATACAAAGATTCGCTTTAAAATATGTGATTTTTGTTTTCGATACTATATGTTTCGAAGTTTTCTTTTTAATTCCTTTAAAACAATGCAAAACTAGTTGTTGTTATTGTAATTTTATTTACATACTTAAAATACAGTACGTGAAATTCAAGAATATTCATTCTTTTAATTTTGTTGGAAGTAATCTATTCACTTGTATACAACAAAAAATCCTCCTCTGGATTTCCAAAGGAGGCTTTTTTGCCTAATCTATAAGATTAATTATGAAATTTAAGCTACATGGTTATATTTCTTTAGAAAAGGAATTCGTTTCGCTACGAGTGCATACATTTTGAAAACAAGTTTTGCGATTGGTTCAAATATACGTTTTTTCTGCAATAATAAACTGCTTGTTATAATCGTTATTACAGCTGCACCCATTACATCTAAAGGAAAATGAACACCTACATACAAACGAGATATACAAACTAAAACCGCCCATAAAAATGCAATATATCTTAACTTTTCTCCTCTAAGCATAAAAGTGAATGCAATCGATAATACAAGTACAGAATGATCACTAACAAATGATGAGTTTTCTGCATGAGGTACTAATTGATTCACTTCATATGATACAAAAGGACGTGGATGATAATATACTACATGAATAAAAACATTTACTAGTAATGCAATTATTACTGAAAGTGTCGTATACAACACTGTATATTGTTTTCTTATCGCATTCTCTTTCTTTCCGTTATGAAACCATAAGATAAACATGAATAGAATAGCCACATATGCAGCGCTATTTGTAATAGCAATCATTGCCTTATCTAAGAGCGCAGATGTACCTGCTAAATTGTTTATCCATTGAAATACTGTGTAATTCACATTACTCTCTCCTTACAATTTCTTGTTTTACTTGAAATTAAGTTACAAGTTTACTTGATTTACACAGTATACAATATTTACACACATTTAGATTTTCAATTTATTCATTTTACTATTTTTCATTTGACAATTATGTAACTATTTACATGTATTAAAAATATATAGGGTGGAAAAACCTTTTAAATCAAATGATTCACAAACTATAAGTGTATATATTACATAACATATTCATATAAAAACATAGGTTATTAAATCATATTTTTATTCCATACGTAGAGCGATATTACCGAACTGTTCGCCCTGTTCCATACGGCTTAACGCTTGAATGGCTTCTTCTAACGAATAAACTTTATCAATAATTGGTTTAATTTTACATTTCTCTATAAACTTAATCATTTCATTAAATTCCTCACGGCTACCCATAGATGTCCCCATAATATCGATTTGATTATAAAATAATGCTCGTAAAGGTAATTCAATTTTATCTCCTGAGCTAGCACCAAAATTAACAATTCTCCCATTTGGTTTTAATACATCAAAATATTGTAAAAATGTTGCTGGACCTATACTATCAATTATTAAATCTACTTTCTCTCCGCGTAAACTCTCTTCCCAATTTCCAGAACTATTAAAAGAAATGTCTGCGCCATATTTTTCAGCAAGCTGTCTTTTAGTCGCTACCCTTGAAGTAACAATCACTTTTGCACCAATTGCTTTCGCAAATAACATGGAAAATGTCGCTACACCGCCGCCTATTCCCGGAATTAAAACATGTTCTCCACACTTCAATCTACCTTTTGTAAAAAGCGCTCTATATGCTGTTAATGCCGATAAAGATAAAACTCCAGCCTCATCCCAAGTAAGATATGACGGTTTTGCCACTACATTTTCAGCTGGTACAATCACATATTCAGCAAACGTACCATCTTTCGGTCCACCTAACACCTCTGGTAACTCAGGTATTTCAGCAATATTATCCCATCCAATGCTAGGATTTATAATAACCTCGCTATTTAATAAATTATTTGAAACACCTTCTCCGATTTCTATAACAATTCCTGAACCATCTGACCCTATTACTAACGGCAGCTCCATTTCTTTTCTATTGTTTATAATAAATAAATCCCTATGATTTAATCCTGCAGCTTTTAACTTTACTTTTACTTCACCAGCATTAGGATTTGTTTCAGATGAAAATTTATATTCTAATCCTTCTATCCCTTTTTTATATTGATGTACAATAGCTTTCATTGTTTAATTCCCCCTTAATATTTTCAATGTACTAGAAATATCGAAATAAATAAAATAATCCGTCTCCAATAATTAGAAATAATGTATATCGTTATGACAAAAGAAAAAATTCCTCCCTATAAATAACGTAGGAAGGGGTTTTTAAAATTTTTTAGATAAGAATCTGTAATTTTAGTTTTTTTGAGTTTTGGCCAATTCTAAAATTCTTTGAATAAACGGTGCCTTTTCCTTTGTATATGAAACACGATCAAAAGGATATGTAGCTGCAAGTTTCTCTTTTAATTCTCTATATTCTTTACGTGCCCATTCATGTTTTATTAGAAAGTCTCGAAATAAAAGATTGTTTTTCCATTCGTCACTATTATAAATATAAACATGCAAATGATGGGTACCAGCTCTCCATTTTCCTTTTCTAAAAAAACGTCGATTAGGTGTTTCTTTTGGAACATACTCATATCCAATTTTTAACAAATCTTCAATCCTCTTTTCAGTAATTTGTAAATCCGTTACGCCAATCATCATATCAATTAGAGGTTTCGCTCCTAATCCTTGTACAGATGTGCTCCCTATGTATTCAATAGCAATACATTCTCCTCCAAATAATGAAATAAATTTCTCCTTTTCTATTAAATACTCTTCATACCAATCTTTTTGATATGGTTTAATAACGATTTGTTGTTCCATATTGTTCACCCTTTTATAAGTATTTATTATTATATTTATAAAATTTAATGTAATTAACATAGGATTTTTACAAAATATGTCGAATACTGAAATATACAACTTAATTATAATAAATGTGAGGTATATTATGAAAGATATTCCAGTTGAAATTCAATTAAATCAAGTAACATTCCAATTAAAAAAATATCATAATTTTGATTGGCTTATGAAATTAGGAACCGTATTTGCGGTTTTTGACCAGCAAGATTCAGGAAATCTATCTTTTGGTGTAGTAAAAGATGGGCATAAGAAATTTATTAAATATGCAGGGGCACATACAATTGCATATAACGGAAAGACCGGCGATGCAATTGATAGATTAAAAAATTCAGTTTCCTTATATGAAGAATTAAAGCATGAATCACTTATACAATTAATTGAACATTTTCCCGTTCAATCTGGATATGTCTTAATTTTTGATTGGTTTGATGGCGAATGTCTTCATTCACATTGGAGTTTCCCGCCTCCTGAGAAATATAAAAATCCAAACTCTCCTTATTATAAATATAAGCATTTATCTGTTTTGGAGCGAATTCAATCCTTAAATTCTATGTTTTCTTTCCATACATATGTCGAAAAGGAAAACTATGTAGCAATAGATTTTTATGACGGTAGTATTTTATATAATTTTCATACAAATAAGACGAAGATTTGTGATATTGATTTATATTCTAAAAAACCATACGTGAATAAAATGGGAAGATTATGGGGTTCCTCGCGTTTTATGTCTCCTGAAGAATTTGAGCTAAACGCTATGATTGATGCAAGAACAAATGTATTTAATATGGGGGCGATGGCTTTCGAAATTTTAGGAGGTGGAAAAGATCGTTCCTTTACAAAATGGGAAGCAAGTAGGGATTTATATGAAATAGCGTATCGTGCTGTAAATGAAAGCCGAGCTGAACGATATGAATCAGTTAAAGTATTTTATGAAGAGTGGATAAACGTGGCAAATGCTGAAAATATATAACCAATATTATTAAAAACATAAAGTTTCTACTATAATCATGTATAACATAGATGCTTTCATGAATATTGCATATTAGTACTGTCTACTTGGTTAAGTCTATTTTGTATAGGTGTTAGCAAGTTCGTTTGCAAACTTGTTAGCACTTTTTTATTTCTTCTATTACTAAACCTTTTAAATACAACATCCTTTGCAATTATATCCTCCAGCCTCTTTTCTCTGTAGATCCTAATGCTAAATAATTTCAACAAAAATACCTATGTACATATTGAATATAATAATTGTATTTGTTGGAAGGACATACTATTGTATAGAGTTCTGTAATCTTCTATATAATAAGGAGAATGTTTATGAAAAAATCTAGTATCATGATATTCTTACTCACATATGGTTTATTTTATCTTTCCAGTATTTTATTCCCTATCGATCGTGTTTGGTATGATGCCCTGCAAAAACCACCTTGGACTCCTTCTGGTATGATAATCGGAATTGTTTGGTTTTTTTTATATGGGCTTATTGCATTATCAATTACAATTATTTATAACAGGTATGGGCTTCATCAAAAACTATATTGGTTCCTATTTCTTTTAAATTATATCTGCAATCAAGCGTTCAGTTATTTTCAATTTAGCCAAAAGAATTTATTTTTAGCAACAATAGATTGTTTTTTAATCACAATTACCACATTGTTACTAATTGTCTTTTCTTTGAAATTATCTAAGATATCAACTTACTTATTCATCCCATATTTTTTATGGTCTGCATTTGCTACATACTTATCCTGGACGATTTTTAGTATGAATTAATATCTTATAAAAACTTGAGCATAACCAAAAATGCTCAAGTTTTTTCATGTTTGCCAATTAATAAAAAAACATTTTAGAAATAAAAAAGCTAAACTTTCATGCAATCAATTCTATTCTAATTAATTCATATTCTTTAGTTCTTCTATACATTTTTGAACAAGTGTGACTGCTTGACTCATAGTAGGGCCACAGCCAAATGCTGCCGTTACACCAATGCTTTCTAGTATTTCTTGTTCAGAAGCTCCTTGATCAAAACATCCCTTTGTATGATAAATAATACAATACTCATCCTGTGAATAAAGACTAATACCTAATGCAATCAATTGTTTTTGCTTTTTTGATAGCGCACCATCTTTAAAGTACTCTTCCGTAAATGAATTAAATTGTTCAGTAGGTTTCGGCATCTTCTCAGCAAATACTCCCAAACCATATTTGTACTGAAGTAATGCATCTTCTATTGAATTTTTACCTTTATGTTCCATTTTATATTCAACTTCATATCTATCATGTATTAAACACAGATTAGTATGGGCCTAAACAGTTTTGATTACTCATAATTGGTAATAGAAAACAGGTTATATTTTCTTCACTCTCTATTGCTGTAATGAATCCGAAATACTTATTCATAAAAACTCCACATAATTTTACTAAAAAGAAAAATACTAATACTTGTTTCAACGCTTTACTTCAAAGGATTGAAACAAATTTATTACTAACTACGATACAAGGAGGCATCACTGTGGACATTCGTGAAGGATTAATTCCAACAGCTCTAGGTACAGCAGTGACAGCAGCAGGTTATGCTCTTAAACAAACTCGTGGAACTAATAAAATGATTGCAAATACAGTATTTGGTTTTGGTTTAGCTCACGTGGTTTTAGGTGTAATTGATCTTGTTGAACATCGTCGTTAGAACGAAAGGCAAGCATTGATATATGCTTGCCTTTTTGGTAGTGCAATTATTAATTGTGTTTGTATGACGTAATCTTATTAATGAAATTAAATGGTTACACTACAGGAAAATTAGAAAGTAAAAATTTGTACATTGAATTATACAAAATGAAAAGGTGATAGAATGGAATTTTCTTCTGAAAGTAAAACATATCATGCTGGTGACATTGTCTATATTTTTTACCGAAATCCCCATACTCAAGACGTAGCTAATATACAAGCTGCGGCAGTTGTAAATAACCCTGAAAGACCTAATGAATTAGCATTATTTCTTTATGAAACGTATTATCCACTAACAAATGAAATGGCTGTATATGCTACCGAAGATGAGGCAAACCAAGCGTACACTTACTATTATGGTGATATTTCAGAGGGGATGTTGGAATGAATAAACCATTTATGCCTAAGCTTGTATATTTTGAACCTAAAGCTTTAGATTATCCTTTGGGGAAAGAGCTGTTTGAGAAGTTTTCAAAGATGGATGTTGAAATTCGACATACTACTTCCCATAATCAAGTAAGAGATTTACCAGGCGATAACGATTTTCAAAAGTATCGAGTAGCAAAATCTACACTTGTTGTTGGTGTTAGAAAAACGCTGAAATTTGATACTTCCAAACCTTCAGCGGAGTATGCAATTCCTTTTGCAACAGGATGTATGGGACATTGTCATTATTGTTATTTACAAACAACGCTGGGAAGTAAGCCATATATACGAACGTATGTAAATGTTGAAGAAATTTTAGATGCTGCTGACAAATATATGGAGGAGCGTGCACCTGAATTAACAAGATTTGAAGCGTCGTGTACTTCAGATATTGTAGGAATCGATTATTTAACGCATACTCTTAAACGGGCCATCGAGCATTTTGGAGAATCGGAATATGGTAAATTGAGGTTTGTTACGAAATTCCACCATGTAGATCATTTACTTGATGCTAAACATAATGGAAAGACAAGATTTCGCTTTAGTGTAAACGCTGATTATGTGATTAAAAACTTTGAACCAGGAACTTCTCCCTTAGCCAAACGAATTGAAGCAGCAGGAAAAGTAGCTAGAGCAGGCTATCCTCTTGGTTTCATTGTAGCCCCTATTTACCTTCATGAAGGCTGGCAGGATGGATACTATCATATGTTTGAACGCCTAAATGCTGAATTACCTCTTGATGCTCGGGATGATATTACATTTGAATTTATTCAACATCGTTTTACAAAGCCAGCTAAGAGGGTGATTGAAAAAAACTACCCGATGACAAAATTAGAATTAGATGAAGAGAAAAGAAGATATAAATGGGGGAAATATGGCATCGGAAAATACATTTATCAAAAAGAAGAAGAAGAGGATATAAAAAATTATCTGTATTCCTATATGAAACAGTTCTTTCCTAATGCCAAGTTAGAATATTTTACATAAAAAGAAAGAACAACGTTCTTTTCTTCACTAATCTAAGAAATTACTCACCCCAAAAACAAAAGAATATGGTGCTAATGCACCGCACCCTTTAGAAACATTGAAAATTCAAATCCTAAATTTTTTTAATAGGTTTATTAGTTAAAAAGCCGTCTCATCAAGGGCGGTTTTTGTTTTTTCTTCACATACACATAGGCTTAATTTGCTTTTACAAATGCAATAGAACTCTTACCTCAAGTGTTAACCAGTTCGTTTTAAAACATGTTATTACTTTATATATATCTTCTATTACATAAACCTTCACAAAAACATCATATTTAGCTGCCAACTCTTCGAGTTTCTTTTCTCTGTATTTGGTTACTGTAAAGAAATGAATAACTGACATTTTCCCGTTATGCTTCTCCTACGATTGTCATTTAAATCCCTCTTTTTGAATGAGTTGTAATCCCTTCGCTGTCATAACCGGCTGATACTCATTAATGACATCTCCCCACTCAAGCACTTCATCCTCATCTTCATATAAATCATCTATAATATCGTTTGATAAACGGTAATAGCCTTGTACTCACGATTATCAAAAACCTCCTGTCTTGCCATGTGGTCCACAATTGCATTTGTTTCTTTTTTGCCATTTGAATCCCTATACATACCTCTTAATTCTTTTGATGGATACAGGTAAGGCGTTTCGTTCAAATGTGAATATTGCCAACGCATACGCGCCCTCTCCCCTCTTGATGTCCTTGATTTCACTCGGTATTCCTCGTGGTTTTGATATAGGTATATGACCTAGAAAGAAGGATTTTGCCTGTCCATTCTCAAAATATTTAAATGGACAAGCAAAAATTTAAAATGGATGTGGAAATTATGCCAAGTCAATTAAAACAAATTCTTGATGAAAAAGGCATCAAATATGGATATATCGCAAAGAAAGCGAATATAAGTAATTCGGCAATGACGAATTTAATAAAAGGGGGACTTCCAACCTTGCCTGTTGCATATCGTATTGCTCGTGCACTGGAAATGAAATTAGAAGAAATTTGGATCGAAGAAGATATAAAATAAAAAAAGACGGTATACACCGTCTTTTTCACTGTTTCACTTCATTTTTTTCCATTCTTTCTAAAACTTTTAATAAAATTGCTAAAATAATAGTTGCAACAATAGCAATAACTAAGATACCTTTCGACGTTAATTCAACTGATGATAAACCACTTTTGGTCATCCAAAAATACCCTACGTATATTGCTAAAAATGAAGTAACCATTGATATTGTAAACCCTAAAAAGCCTAACTCATCTAACTTCTTTTCAGACAAGCCAACCAAACTTAAAATCTTCGTAAAAAGAGCCGCTATTATAAACATTTCAATAGATAAAATGAATAATGACATTATTCCTGAATATTGAATTTCATTCGGCATCCATTTCCCTAGCCCCAACATTAATAAAGCCGGAAGAAAGATTGGTAAGAATAATCCCAAAATTATTACTGGGACTGCTTTAACACTGCTTGTCTTGTTGTCGTTCTGATTGCTCATAAATCCTCCAAAATAATTATTAATAATAAATACCCAATGGATTTTAGCATAAAACAAAATTAGTGACTACAAGAATTTTAATTAATCTCATTTAGGACATACTCATACTGAGGTGAATTCTATGATTTGGGCTATCCTTTCATTAGTCATCGTTTTTGCATTAGGAATAATCCTTAAAGCACCACAAGTCTCAGAAGAGGAGATTCGTATGAACCAATTGAGAGAGCAGGCTAATCGTGAATATCTAGAGCAATCGCTGACTTATTTAATTCTCTTGGGTATCGAGCACAAGTTACACCTGGCTCAAATGATGGCGGAAAAGACATTATCCTTTGGAAAGACGATGAAGTGAAATTTGTTGAAGTGAAAAGATATACAAAGGAATCTATTGGAAGACCGTACATTCAAAAGTTACATAGCGCTATTATTGATGGTGATGCAGTTGGAGGATACTTTGTTACACTTAGTAAATTTAATAAGAACGCAAGGCAATACGCTGCGAATAAAAATATTGAGTTAGTAGATGGTGACGCTCTTATTAACATGATGAAACCGTAATTATTAATTTACGGTCAAGGTATCTTTTCATCGCATTAAGTTGTGTATCTGACGTTGGCTCAGAAACAAAATACGTTAAGCCATCAGATTGTAATTTGAAGTTCGCTGTCATTTTAACAGTTGTTAAAGCTTGCATAGCATCTTGAACCTCATATGATTACTCCAATGTTTAAAACAACGTGTCTCGTTCGCTAATTCAGCGATTTCAACCTGTAGCGCCAAAATTAAATTACTAACTAAGTTTTGACCTTCTAAACCGTGTTGTTTAATAATTCGATTATCAAGTATCCTTTGTAATCCACGTAATTTTACGATATTCATTATTCTCTTCTCCCTTTCGCTTCACTGATCAATAATGTAATTTCATAAACACCATTTATTAAATATTCCATGTTTCTTCACCCCTTGAATATTTTTCAAAAATCAATACATACTATTTTCAAGCCGCTTAATCCACGGCTGGTACTTCCTTCTCTTTACAGTAAGAGGCAGATTGGTTCATAACTTTTCTAATTCTTACTGTATATTTTTAAAAATATCGAAAATAATACCAACAAGCTGTTTGAACTAGCAGCTTCACTCTTCTCGTAATGGGAATGCAATATATCACAATTAGCTAACTCATTCGGCTAACTGGCAGACAACCGAAAATGTTGTCTGCTTTTTGTATGAAATTTTTCATTTTACATATACTACTTTTGAGCCTGTTACCAATGCAAGCCATTTGGTGTTTTGAATTCCGACTAAGCTTTTTTGTTGCATAGATTATTACATCTTTGACAACACTGTTTTAAAGCGCGTTTTCTGGTTATTCGTAGTTCTAATCCAGAATAATTTTTCTCCTATAAAGGACGGCAGGTACGACTGCTCGTCCTTTTTTACTTATACCGCATACTCTCCCTTCTGGTAGTTTCGAACCACATTGCCCTCATCATCATAGTAAGCAATTTCCCAATGAGGATGGCAGTTATGCCTCTCAATTTCCCCATCGAACAAAACAAACAAATTAGTTTTCCAGTTTCCAACGATCGTACCCCATATGCCAGCTACGTTTACTCGCATACCCATATAAGCAAAATGGAGGTTGCGGAAATTCTGCATTTTCTTAAAAGCTTTCTCCGCGCTGTACATGCGCTTGATATCAAATACACCCTCGTTCTCACACTTTACAAACTTCATAAATTCAACCATCGGCATTGTTAGAAACTTTGTTCTGAACTTTTGCCAATATAGGAATCTTGCTTTTCCTTCGGTTTCTGCTACTACAAATTCTTCATTTGGCCAGTGTTCGAAAATGGTTGTGAGTTTGAATTTGTAAAGGACCGCCATCCTTCCACCTTCCCCTTAATTTACAATTAACTTATGGAACAATTCTTCGTTTCTTGTGTCTAATGCATGGTCGATGAGGTTATATTTAATTAACTGATCAATTTCATCATGATCTTCCCCGTCGATATGTGTTTCAAGTGAACAGTCACCATCTTCAAGTACTTCCATGTATAAAGGCTCCTTGTATTTACCTTTGAAATTGATTTGAATATAAATTGGAACATCGTTCGCATTGAAATGGTTATATGCAGCTATTCCTTCCGTACCAGTTAGATTCGGTTTATAAAATGCGAACGTGTTGCCTCCTGAAAATCCTGCTGAAATCTCAATATATACAAATAAAAAAGCACTCATAATGAGCGCTTTTTTACACATTATAACCTATCCATTTTTGTCCTAAAGATGTATTAATTAAATACCAAGCTTGTTTTACTGTAACGTTTTGATTAGCAACATAACCTACTGGTTGAGAGCCCGGATCATTACGTATTGCCACTTTTCCGTCTACATATAAACGTCCCACACCTGCATCAAAATCACGCCATAGTGAAACTTCCCATTGATTGAATCCCATCCATTTTTCCCCTAAAGATGTATTAACAATAAACCATGGTTGCTTTATTGTTACATATTGATTAGCTACATACCCTACTACTGTTGGATCACTTGGACTATTGAATAGTGGCTTTTTACCATAAATATAGTTCTGTAGTACTCCGACATAAGTTACAATTCTTGCATCAGAATTCCCCGCTGCCATAGCTGGTGTAGAACCAATAGCCGTAAATGCTAATGCTAGTGCGAAAAATACTGCTAATAACTTTTTCATCTTTCTTCCTCCCCCTTGAATCGCTTTATAATTCCATCGATTATATTATCGAATTTTCTGTATATTGCAAAGATGAAATTAGTATTATCTGACAATCATACCCTATAACTGAATTTGTTCATATATGGTAAAATGTATCTATCGCTGATATGTCCAAACATGTAATTTTCATAGCAGCAAAATTACAACTAGACTTATACAACATGATTCAAAACAAAATGAAGGAGTGTATTAAGTGAAAGGACATATTCGAAAAAGAGGAAATAATTACTGTATCATTATTGATATCGATCCTGATCCAGAGGCAGGAAAAAGAAGACAGAAGTGGTTTTCTGGTTATAAGACAAAAAAAGAAGCCGAAAAAGATGTGGCGAAAAAGATTACGGAGTTAAATGAAGGGATTTTTGTGGAGCCGTCTAAGCTTACTTTAAAAGACTATCTGGTTCAGTGGTTAGAAATTAAAAGGATGAGTTTAGAAAGAAATAGCTACGTTTCTTATTATAACAATGTAACCCATCATGTTATACCGAGTATAGGAATGATTGCACTTCATAAATTAAATGTTATGCACATTCAAAAATGCTATAAATCAGCATTAGATACTGGTATTTCAAATAATTCCTTAATCCAATTGCATCGAGTACTAAAAACAGCTTTAAATCTAGCAGTAAAACAAAATATTATTTCTAGAAATCCCGCTCAATTTGTTGAGTTACCCAAAAAAAGAAAAAAGCCCCATCCAGACTTGGACGGAGGAAGAAGTAAAAAGATTTCTATTACATTCACAAGACTCACGATATCACATTGCTTACTTATTAGTAATTACTACAGGGATGCGTCTTGGAGAAGTTTTAGGTTTACGTTGGCAGGATGTTGATTTTGAAAATCATACAGTTACCATCAATCAAACTGTTGGTGGTGATGATAAAATTAAAAACACCGCGAAAACAAGTGCATCAAACCGTACAATCCCTGTTCCTGTAGAAACAATAGAAGCAGCAAAAAAACATCGAATTCAAATTAATAAAGAGAAATTACGAATGGGTTCTGCTTATCAAGATTTTAATTTAATTAATTGTAATAAATCTGGTGAGGTTTTATACAGAAATACTTTCAGGTTAAAATTTTATAAAGAAATAAAAAATGCAGCAGTGAAAAAAATTAAAATTCATGATTTAAGACATACACACGCAACTTTATTATTGAAACAAGGAGTTAATCCTAAAATTATCAGTGAGAGATTAGGTCATACAGATATTTCATTAACGCTTAGAATTTATTCTCATGTTTTACCGAATATGCAAGAAGAAGCAGTAAAAAATTTTGGTAAAAGTATCTTTGGTTAGCTAATGTTTGCAATTTGCAATAAAAATCCAAACAAAACCTTTATTATCAAGGTTCGTTCAGCTTAATACATGTTATCATGTATAATACATATAAAATGGAAATTCAAAATAACGAGGAAAATATTATGAACTTTGTTTATATTAATCAAAACGTATTAAATAATCTTCTTTACATTTTAAGTAGTATATTTATTTTTTATTTTATATATGATAGCGGACGCTATTTAAAGAAATATAAAAAGCTACTTATTATCCTTTGTACGAGTATCCCTCTTATTTTATGTATGCGCTATCCAATCTATATGGATGAAAATTGTATTCATGATTTAAGACAAATACCAGTTATAATAGGCACACTTTATGGTGGCTTCCCTGTTGGTATCATTTTGTTTGCTATTTTATTAATTACAAGATTTTCATTTTATGGATTTAGTATGTTAACAATAATAGTTTATGGCACAATGTTTATCGTTACAGCATTCGCATCCGCAAAATTTAATAAGTATAATAGAAAAATTAAAGTAGCTTATGGAATGTTTTTAACATTTTTTCTAGCAATATTTACAACTGTAATTGTATTAACTTTATCAGATTTTGAAGTGAATAATTTGTACATTATTTATTTCATAATATTACCAACCATTTTGATGTTGTTTGTCATTTATTTTAATGAAGTTTTAAAAGATGCAGTATGTATGCGATCGAAGATCATTAAAATGGAAAAAATGGAGATTGTCAGCCAACTTGCTGCTAGTATATCGCACGAAGTAAGAAATCCCTTAACTGTCGTAAAAGGATTTACTCAACTTTTAAAAACACCTAATTTAACTCCAGAATCAAGAGACGAGTATATTGAACATATACTTGAAGAATTACATCGTGCACAAGGAATTATTGATGATTATTTAACGTTTGCCAAACCTGCTTCAGAAAAATCAGATCATATTTCAGTAGAACAAGAATTGAACCGAGTTATTAATATGATCTTACCATTATGTAATATGAATACAATACATATTACAAAAGATTTTTCCACGGCAACAATTGTAGGCAATAAACAGCACTTTCAACAATGTTTTTTAAACTTAATAAAAAATGGGATTGAAGCAATGCCTAATGGTGGTACTTTACATATCTCCTCATCTATTAGTAATAATAAAGTTATTATTCTAATTGAGGATAGCGGAATTGGTATGTCACAAGAGCAAGTAAATCGATTTGGTGAACCATATTTTAGTACAAAAACAAAAGGTACAGGTTTAGGTACAATGGTTGCTGTTAAGATCATTGAAACGATGCAAGGTAGTTTGAAAATCCGAAGCGTTATTAATAAAGGTACAACTTTGACAATTACATTGCCGAAATGTAATATGAACTCATCTGAAAACAAATAAAAAAGGAGCATAATTGCTCCTTTTTTATTTGTTTCGATACATAAGTATCTTCTATGTTTTTTAAGTTTACATTTGTGGAGACTAATTAGAAATTAGTACCCTCCGCCCCAGCAGCTGCATCCAACGATAATTAATAAAATAAATAACACAACTAATAACGCGAAACCTCCACCAAAACCACAAGAACCACCGTAACTCATATTTTCTCCTCCTTTTGGTTTGAAAACTAATAGGTAGTTGATCATTTTAACTGGTTCGTATTATACATTATGTAAATATCCCTTTTTTGAGCATGTCCACATAAAAATAAGTAAAAGCACTCATTTAAGAGTGCTTTAAAATGGATACCAAAAGTTTTGAAATACATGTAACTTTAAATACACTGCAACAATTAAAATAAAAACACCTACAAATAAAGCAATGAAATCCCCGCTTTTCGCTTTATTTGTATAAAACCAAGTTCGTGTATTCTTCTTTCCAAATCCTCTTAAATCCATTGCATTTGAAACTGTATCGATTCTATCTAGTGAATGAATAATTAAAGGCCAAAAAATTAAGACACGGTTTTTCATACGAATCCATAAACTTGCTTCTCCTTTTTCAAAAGCTACTCCTCTCGCCTCTTGCGCATGTTTAATAACTTTATATTCGGACTGAATATCAGGTATGTAACGTAATGCAATATTTATTGCATATGTAATCTTATAATGAATTCGAAATTTACTTAAGCTACTCACAAATTTGCTTGGATCAGTCGTATATATAAAAATAAGTGTAAATGGTAATAACGTAAAATATTTTAATGAAAGTGTAGCTGCATAAAATAATGTTTCATATGTAATTGTTGCATATCCGATATGTAAAAACGAAGTATATGATTCGGTTAATTCAGATCCATGAGTTGGTGTAATAAATAAAATCATGACAGAATTTAATAAACTAAATGTAAATATAACAGTAAAAACAATGCAAATTTTACGAAATGGAATTTTAGCAATAAATAGTCCGATACATCCAATTATAAATATAAATAGCAATATACGAAAATCGAAAAACAAAAAAGTAAGTGTCATACAAAAAATAAATAACAACAATTTCACTGCTCCATCCATGCGATGAAAATATGTACTATACACCTTCCTCCCTCCTAATATCCTCAAAATAATGTTCCATAAACCTTTCAGAATATGAAATTCCACTAAATTTAACTAGTTTGAATAAAGAACTTTCCCTTAGGTTCGCCCTTTGTAGCGTTTCTGTATCCCCTAATACAATGGGCGCGGAATTATTCGCAATAATTTCCCCTTCATCTAGAACAATTGCTCTGTCTGCATATTCTAAAGCGAGATTCATATCATGTGTAATAAAAATAAAAGATATTCCCTTTACAGCTAGTTTTCTAATAAACGACATAAACTGTTTATAATGATAATAATCTTGTCCCGCTGTCGGTTCATCTAATATGATAAGTTTCGGATTTGCTATTAGTACAGATGCAATCGTTACTCTCTTCTTTTGTCCATAACTTAATGCCTGAATTGGCCAATTTCGAAGTGGATACAAACCACAAAGTTTTAATGTTTCTTCTGCTCTAAGCTTAATTTCTTCCTTTGAAACCTTTTTTAATTTTAATGAAAATGAAACCTCTTCTATAACAGTAGGTTGTGTAATCATATGATTTGGATTTTGCATCACATAAGATATAATCTCTCCACGTTTACGAATAGACCAAGAATTGATATTTACTTCATCAAATACAATCCTATCATTTTTTGTTTTGTTTATGCCTATAAGACTATGAGCTAATGTTGATTTACCGGCTCCATTATGGCCCAAAAGTGCTACAATTTCGCCTTCATATATGGAGAAATTTACATTGTCCAATACTTTTTGTTTATTAGGATAGGAGAATGACAAATTCTCTACTTTCAATAATTCTTTTTTTGTAGGAGTACCTTTACAAGAAACTTGCTTCTCCATCCACTCATTTATTATGCTACGAACACTTTCCCTTTGAAGATTTTGAAGTGGGTAGTATATTACGTCCTGATTGCTATCAAACTGTAATTTCTTTAATACTTCTATGTACATAGGCTCTCTTAAGCCGATAGATGGTAAAATATTTGACGCTAAAATTTCTTCTGGTGTCCCTATTGCAACAATTTCTCCTTCATCCATTAAAATGATTTTATCTAAATCCAGGTTTAACATTTCTTCTATTCGATGTTCAATAATTACAATTGTTTTATTATATTGTTTATGTATACCTTTAATAAGTTCTATCGTATGTAAACTACTTGCTGAATCTAAATTTGCTAACGGTTCATCGAACAATAATATATCAACATTTGTTGTTAACAAACCTGCTAAAGAAACAGTTTGTTTTTGCCCTCCCGATAATTCATGTGGACTTTGTTTATGAAAATCATGCATCTTTACTTTTTTTAATGAGTCCGAAACAATCTTTTTCATATCATCTTGAACCACACATTCATTTTCTAAATAAAAAGCTACATCCTCTTCTACTGTAAGACCAATAAATTGAGCATCTTGATCTTGCAAAATTGTTCCTACCTGTTTACTCTGTTCAAAAACACTCTCTTTCCTCGGGTCTTTTCCGGCAATTAAAATATTACCAGTACTAATCCCTTCATAAGAAAACGGGATTAGCCCATTTATACAATGAGCTAACGTTGACTTCCCTGAACCACTTCGTCCAGCAATTAGTACTTTTTCTCCAGGGTATATATGAAATGTAATGTTTTTTACAGTAGGCTGCGCAGCATGTTCATATTGAAAGCTGAATTGTTCAAAAGAAATGATTGGTTTCATGTTAACATCCCTACTTTTCAATTTTTAAATGTGTATGTTTCTTATTAGATTTAGCTAGACCTATTGTAATTGGCAATCCAAGAACTAGAAATACAATAACATCAGCAATTGTTGCTCCTATTACTTGTATAACAATTTTGTCAAATGGTTCTCCCATCACAATAACATCAAATGCCCCAGCAAATATAATAGCGATGACAATACCAATTAACCCAGTAATGGCTAAATAAGAAATATCCCGCTTATTATACGTCCCGTTTTTCACACTAAAGCTAACTCTTTTTTGAATGAGTCCCATTGCAAAGCCGATAATGCCTGAACTAATAACCCACCCCCACCAAATACCCCATCCAGCGATTGTATCTGTTACGGTATGACCGATAAGTCCTATTAAAAGTCCTGCCACTGGACCAAATAACGCTCCAAAAACGGTTAAAATAGCTAATGCAGGTTTAATAAATGTATTTGGTGCAATAGAAAATCCCCAAAGTCCTAATATCCCGTATAATGCTGCTCCAATTCCGATTGCTACTACTAACTTTGTTGATAATTTGTTCATTACAATTCCCCTCCTATATTAGTCAACTTTTATTACTCTATATTTATTTTGAAAATGAATTATGCATCAACACTCCCTTTCTATACAACAAAAAATGACCTCTTACATAAGAGGTCATTTTCTTTTACGTTCAAGAATCCTCTTATCTTCCAAAAAACACATTGTGTCCTCTGCGGAATTAGCACCTTCCTATAAAGTTATATAGGGGTTGCTGAGGTTTCATAGGGCCGTTCCCTCCACCTCTCTGGATAAGTATTAATTTGTAATTCGTATTATGGCACTAACAAGTATAAATTTCAACACTTTTCTAATTATTTTTATTTTTTGTTTAACGGTACATTTAAATCATTGTATTCTTATCGGAATTGTGAAATAATAAATTCAAAATAGTTACGGGAGGAATGTACGATGAAAGTAATCGGTTTAATTGGTGGACTAAGTTGGGAATCTACATCGTTATACTATAAACATATTAATACACTTACACTCTCTCAACATGATCAAAATGCAAAGCTTGTTTTATATAGCATGGACTTTGGTGAAGTAACTACTTTATTACAAAATCATCAATACGAAGAAGTGAAAAACGAATTAGTCACAGTTGCAAAAAAGGTTGAAAAATCCGGAGCTGATTGTTTATTAATGTGTTCCAATACGGTCCATTTATTTGCTGAAGAAGTAGAAAATGCAATATCTATTCCACTTCTTCACATTGGTGATGTAAGTGCTAAAGAAATGGTAGAACAGAATATAAAGCGTATCGGACTATTGGGTACGAAACAAACGATGGAACAAGACTTCTATAAATCACGTCTAGCAAATTTTAATATTGAGACAATCATCCCAAATGAAGAGGAAAGAAATTTTATTCATCATGTTATTTTAAATGAATTAAGTAAAGGAATTATTTCAGAAACATCAAAAGAAAAACTTTTACAAATTACAAACTCATTAATTCAAAACGGCGCAGAAGGTATATTGCTAGGATGCACTGAAATACCATTGCTCATTTCCCAAAACGACCTTACTGTACCTGTTTTTGATACCGCGCTTTTACATGCAAATACTGCTGTGCAGTTTGCAGTATAATAATATAAAAGCATAAAGGTTAATCCTCTATGCTTTTATATTGTCCAAACTATTTATTTAAAAGAGATTTTATAACTGCAATTGCTTCTTTAGTACCACCACATTCTAAAAAACTATCATTCAGTTTTCGTATACCATGTTTATACTTTTCATTTGAAAGAACGTCTGTTACCGCTTCATTTAAAGTTTGCACATTAACATGTTCTTTCAATAATCGATGTGCTGCTTCAAGTTCAGTTAATCTTTGTGCTATCATTGGCTGGTCTTTATCGTGTGGAATTATAACAAATGGGACATTAAAATAAATAGCATCGTGTACGCTGTTCATGCCACCATGTGTAATAAAAACATCTGCTTCACTTAATATTTCTGATTGGGGTACGTATGAAGCAATTATAAAATTGTCTGGCGCTTTCTTAATTTTAGAACGATCATTTCTATCACCAATTGCCATTACAACTATTCCATCAAAATCAGAGAAAGTATCAATGCACGTATTAAAGAATGGTTCGAGCCCCTCAAGCAGTGTTCCCATTGAAATATATATAACTTTCTTACCTTTAAGCAATTCAAATGGAAACTCTACATTTGTTTTACGCTTTGAAATACTAGGACCAATAAAAATGTTATTTCTTCCAAATAAATCGCTATTAGGTTGAAAATAGCGACTTGTGTACACAAGAGTAATATCTCCCTTGTTATGCATAAATTGAAGATTATTTTTAAGCTTTACTCCAAATTCATGTTCCATTTGACGTAGTAAATTTCCAGAAAACTCATCGGGTCGGAATTGTATTTCTGCATTTGGATGAAAAGGTAAAGTCTCCAAAAATTCTGGAGGAATTAAAAATATAGGAGAAGAAAGTACGCCTGGAATTTGTAAATACTCCTTTACTAACTCTCCAGCACCAAATATATCGTAAATTACGAAATCAAAATTGATGCTCTCACATAATTGTTTCGTAATTTCTAATATATATAAAGAAGTTTGAACATGTACATGAAAGAAAGAATTCCGCCCATGTGAGGTTTCAGTATCAATAGAAATCTCCTTTAATAAATCTGGATGAGTATATACAGTTGCTCCCAAATCTTCAATTCTGCTTTTAAAGTGTTCTGTTGTAATATAATGTACGTGATCACCCCGTTCAGTAAAAGCTTTGACTAAACGTAATGTAGGATTTACATGTCCCTCTGCTGGAAAATTAACCACTAAAATATTTAGCACTTATTTCTCACTCCTTACATTTCAATACTCTTATTAATCATACTGTAATTATTACCGTCCATCTTCCCCTAATAGTCCTAATATACTTACTACTTTAGATTGATAAATAATTGTCAGTTAATAAATTAAAAAAGGCATCTACATAAGTAGATGCCTAACCGTGATAAGGAGTGTTCTGTGAGGTTAGAATAAGCTTTTCAGCTTGTCCTATGCTATCAATATATGTTTTATTTTATAAAGTGTGCATAGTTGATAGAATGATTTTATCCTTCTCTATCATCCATTTTGAATCTATTCATAAATAAGACGACTCTAGTTTCTATAACATTTCATATGTTTTAACCTTCTTGAGAGCTATCTATTTTTGTAGTTTCTCCAGTCAATCGCTTATTTTTTAATTCAAAATAAGCATCTAAAACTTCTTTTCCAATATCAGAGTTAATACCAGATTTATCATTAATAACCCACGGCACAACTACAGAGAATGCTACTTCAGGATTATCATACGGCGCATATCCTGCTAACGTTAAATTATAACATTCTCTTCGCTCACCTTTTTCATTTCTTCCAATATCACTTTCTCCACCGTATACTGTCTGTGCTGTCCCTGTTTTACCTGCTGGCTTATAAGATGCTTTTTGGAACGCCCTTACTCCTGTTCCATCACCTTCCTGGAATACCCTTCTAAATCCTTCTTTTACTTGATTTATATATTCCTCTTTCATATCTATCTTATTTAAAACGATTGGTTCTACTGCATGCACCACTTTACCAATCTCATCTTTTTGCGACGTTTGCTCTCTTACCTCTTGAACAATTTGTGGCTTCATTCGATATCCACCGTTTGCGATTGTTGAAATATACTGTACAAGCTGAAGTGGCGTATAGGTGTCATACTGACCAATTGAGTAGTCTAGTAAGAAACCAGGTTGATTATCTTTTTTACCAATTTGTCCAGCTGTTTCATTCGGTAAATCAATACCCGTTGGAACACCTAATCCAAATTGCCTGAAATAATACCTCATTTTATCAAAGTACTCCTGTTTAATATTCAATGAACTATTTTTTACATAATCTACACCTGCAATTTTTAATGCTGTATTAAACATATAAACGTTTGAAGAGACTTGTAACGCTCTTAAATCATCAATATTTCCAAACTCTTTCCAAGACTTTTTTTCCTTAGTTCCTTTAAACTTCATAGGTGCATCATAAAAATAAGTACCTGGTGTTATAGCGTTCGTTTCAAATCCAGTTAAAACTGTCGCACCTTTAACTGTTGATCCAAGCTCATAAGAACTAGTCATTGTGCCTAATGCATAGTCTTCAACTTCTGTTTTTCCGTCTTTTTCTACAAGTCTTTTCCCGGCCATGGATAATACTTGTCCGTTTTTCGGATTCATCATCACAACGAAAGCACGGTCCAACATGGATTCTGACCCTTTATATGCCTTTAATATTTTTTCAATACTTTCTTCTACTTTCTTCTGTAATTCCATATCTATTGTTAAAGTTAAATTCTTACCGCTCTTTCCCTCAGAAACGGTTTCCGTTCTAATTGTATTACCTTGTTTATCTGCAACGCTTCTTACTTCTTTTTTTGTACCATGAAGTACATCTTCATATTGCTGCTCGATATAACTTTTTCCAACCCTATCATTTCGGCTATAATCACGTACCAAGTAGTAATCTAATCGTTCGCTTGGTAATCCTTCATCGGAATTAGAAACATTTCCAAGAACAGATCGGAATAATCCATCATTTACGTACACTCTCTCCCAATCCACCGATACGTCTACACCTGGGAGATTCGCTAAACCTTCACTAATTATAGTAAATTCCTTTTCACTAACATCTTTTTTAATAATTTGAGGGGCCATTTGATAACCAGAAGTCATCTTACTTTTAATAGCTAACACTTTTATATCTTTCTCTGTTAATTCCTGAAGATTTTTATCTGTAACCCGTTTTCTTTTTAACTCTTCTATTTTTTTATCTAGCTTCTTGCCGCTAATATCCTTTTCTCTAAATGTATCTATTTCTTTTTTCGATACTAGATTTTCAGCCAGTTTCGGATTTAATTGCATCCAAAAATCTTTCTTATCTGTCTCATTTAACTTATCTATATCTTCTTGCGGCATTTCAATTATGTCTACAAGTTGTCTTGCGGTTTTTAATATATCTTCTGATTTTACACCTTTCATCTTTGTGTACGTGATCGTGCGTAAAGATGTATTATCAACAACTGGATTCCCTTCTCGATCAAATATTTTTCCACGTGGGACAGATAGACTCACAGTTGCATTTTCTCTCTTTTCTACTTCATTTTTATAAGTCTCTCCATCGAAAATTTGCACTTTACCTAACTGTATAATCATTGCAGAAAATAATAAAAATACACAAAGAAATAAAATATTTAACCGCGTCGGTATTGCTCTACCACTTTTTTTCTCATGCTTTGTCACCTTGTCATAATCTCCTCCTTACAGAATTCCTAATAATAATTGAATCTATATATTAAAAGTAATGCACATTTTCTATACAGTACTTTGCACAAATATTAATATACTGATAAAAACTTAATAAAAATTAAAACAAAGGTTAAGAAAAGGTAAAGTTTACTAAATTAAATATAAAAATCCCCAATAACCGAAAGCTTAACTTTTGGTTATTGGGGATTTAGTAATTTAAGAGTTAATAATTGGACGTATTGATTCGAATCTATCATCATAATTTGATAGAGATTTTTCACTCTGAGCTTTCGGCAAGTAAATCGTTACTGTTGTCCCGACTCCAACTTCACTCATAATACTTATATTCCCTTGATGACTTTCAATGATTTTATAACTTAACATTAATCCGATACCGGTACCTTTTTCTTTTGTACTATAAAAAGGCTCACCTAATCTCTTAATTCTATCTTCAGGTATCCCTATTCCTTCATCAATTACATGAATAATGACACCTTCATCGTTTATCTCTTTAATATGAATTGTAATTTTCCCGCCATTTGGCATAGCTTCGATTGAATTTTGCAAAATATTAATAAACACTTGTTTCAATTGATTTTCTGAGCATTCAATGCTTATGTCTTTGGTGTCTGCATATAGTTCCACTTGAATATTCGTCATAATTGCTTTTGTATTCATTAACGATACGACATTATTATAAATTTGATAAATATTTTTTTGTTCTGTATTTATCTCATCTGTTTTAGCAATTGATAAAAACTCTTGAAGAATCGCTTCTATTCTTTCAATTTCAGAAAGCATTAAATCAAAATATTTTTCTTGATCTTCTTTATTAATTTGAAATAACTGTATAAACCCTTTAATGACAGTTAATGGGTTCCTCACTTCATGAGCCACACCAGCTGCTAATTGACCAATTGCTGCAAGTGTATCTGATTTATTTAGCAATTCTTCTGTCTTTTTCCGTTCTGTAATATCGCGTACAATGATCATAATTTTATCTTGTAATAATGGTAAGCATCTAGCTTCAAAGAAATCGATACTCCTATTAATTGTAAGTGGATATTCAACAATTACATTCGTTCCTTTTTCCTTCACTTGATGAATTGCTTCCTGAAACTGCTGTGCTACTGGAGATGGTAATACTTCGAAAAACTTTTTTCCCATAAAAGCTTGTGCCGGTACATAAAATTTCGAAGGGGATCCTGCTTTATAATCTATAATTGTGCCATCATCTTCTGTTAAGAAACATAAATCTGGTAAAGCCTTAAAAATTAATTCCAATTCAGACGTTTGTTGTTTTAACTGCTCTTCTATCGCTTTTAAATGTGTAATATCTACTCCGACAGCCCAGTAGCTATATCCTGTTACAGGAAACTGTTCTGATATATTGGACCACATGATTGTTTTGATTTCACCATTTTTACATGTTAAGTGCATTTCCCAATCCCTGAAATTTTTTCCGCAAGTTAAAAATTTCGTTTGTATTTGGTGACGATAATTATGATCTGGGTACAATAATTGAAGGGCATTTGGATTTCCTATTATTTCTTCAGCGGTATAACCTGTTACAATTTCACACTCCCGATTCCACAAAACAAAATCTCCATTATAATCAAGCGCATCAACCATAACAGGCATGTTTTGTAAAATCGTATGCAGTTCCTCCTCTTTTCGAGAAAGTAACGTTGTATTTTTACTTTGAAATACTTTTGTCGCCCCATCTATAATTAGATTTGAAAGCATTTCAAAGTATTTTTGACAATTGAAAATGTCAATTTTGTTTGACCATACTACAAAAGATCCTAAATGTTGATTGTATAAAAAAATGGGGATTTCAATTTTGGGAAGTTTACATATTTTCATCTCATTTATTCCAAAAGAAAATATACATTCTTTTTCAGCATCAAGAAGTTGATGTGATATGTTGGTTAATTTATAAAACTGTTCTGCCATGGTTTCTATTGTACTCACATCAATAAGTTCCATTAGCCGCGCATTCATTCCTTTTTCACCTCAATATGTAAAATTAATACAAATTCAAAATTTATACTTCTCCATTATACGAAGAATGTGCCTTTAGGTATATAGCTGCAGAATAATTATTCGAACAAATTTTATTTTTCAATTAAAAAAGAGAAGAATTTACGTATAAAATGAAACTTTAATCATTATGTATTCCATCAAACACCAATTTTAATTTGACAAGCAACCGATAACGCGCCCTCATGCATAGATTTAACTATGACAATAGCATTATTCATATCGCTTGTAGTAGTATAAAAATACAAAAAATATAAAGTTCATAAAATTTTCACAATTAATATGAAAAATATAAACATTTATTCCAATATATTCTATATAATAAAATGTAATAAGGCTTCTATGAATCTCATAGAATACCTTACCCCTAATAAAAAGAAAAAAAGAATCTATTTGGATTCTTTTTTTCTTTTTATATTACATTACATATTTATATAAAGCATGTGCAACACCGTGTTCTTCATTTGATAAGGTTTCGTATTGACACATCGCTTTTATTTCTTCCACAGCATTCCCCATTGCAATTGATATGTTCGCTTTTTCCATCATGGAAACATCGTTTAGCCCATCACCAATCGCTACAGTATTTTCGACTGGAATATTCAGGTGTTCTGCTAAAGTATATAATCCATTTCCTTTTTGAGCATCTCGATGATTAATCTCTAAATTATGCCAATATGAAGATGTAATTGCTAAATCAGTATTATGCAGAAACGTTTCTTTTAATTTTTTTAATTTTTCTATGTCATAAGAAAATGGTAAAAGTTTATGCACATGTATATCTGTTTCTACAATCGGTTTACAACTTTCTGCACTATGAAACGCTGTATGCTCCAGGTATAAAGCTGCGATAGTTTCTAATTCTTTCAAGTCGAAATTTTCTTTTGAATTTTTCACATACTCGATTTCATTACGTACACTCTCTACTCCATAATCCGGTACGTACACACCTTTATTAGTATAAAGCTGATAATATAAGCCATTCTCTTCAAGATAATTCACAATCTCAAGTGCTTGCATATTTTGAATTGGATATCTCTTCATCATTTTATTATCTTTATATATAAGCGCACCATTTTCCGCAATAATTGGACACTCTAAATTAACTTCTAACAACAATCTTTCAATGTCAACGATAGAACGTCCTGTACAAATTGCTACAACATGACCCGCTTCCTGACATTTTCGAATTGCTTCTGCATTCTCTTTACTAATCATTTTATTCCCCGAAAGAAGAGTTCCATCTAAATCAATTGCGATTAATTTCATTATTTCTTCACCACTTTCTATATATACACGAATTTATATTGAACGAAAGGTATCGTTTTCATACTGATTTCGTGAAGTACCCTTTATTTATAATTTATGAAAAGCGTTTCAGGTCAAGAAATAATTAAAAATAAAATCAAAAGCTTTTCTTTTTAAAGAAAAGCTTTTGATTTTAAACTATGAACTATAACTAATATATTTTGTCTCACACATATACACATTTTTTTCTTCAGTTGGAACATATACTTTAAACTTTTCTAAACGTTTTCCGTAAATATGTATAGTGATGACGCTTTCATTTTCTTCTATTTCAAGAATATGACAATCAGTTGGTGGAATGACTTTATCTGTTTCACCTTCTCCCAAATAAAGATTTCCTGTATGCCTTAAATAAACAAGTGAATTTTCAAGCTGCTTAGTTTGTATAAAGTTCTGCACCATTATTCTTCCTGTAAAAACGCCTTCTACTCCCCATGTGCCATCGTGATCATGTAAAGGTGTAGATTGACCATCTTTCCATACAAGAGCTAATACTTCAAAACGCTTTAAAGGATCTTCATATAGCAAGTGTCGTGCATATTGAGTCGAATTCACCTTCTGTTTCTCTAACGGAAGCCATCTTTTCTTTTCTAATAGTTTTCCTAGTAATTTTTCAATTGCACAAACCATTTTCTCTTCGGATAAATTACTATCTATTAAATCGGTTACAGCTTTAATAAATACTTGAAACGTTTTGCTTCCATTACACGTTAACATAAGTATCCTCCTCTACTCTTCTTTCACACACTTCCATACTATAAAACACACTAAAATTTTACAATTGAGAAATAAAAAACAAGGTACAATACATTGCACCTTGCTCAACGTCTTACCTAGTTTTCAAAAGAATAGGTAAGTATTTTAATGTTTGTTCATTTTCCAATATACATTTTTCTAAATTGAACGATGGAGATAACTCTATTTTTTCAAAGACATTTATAAAGGTAGTTAATGCAATTTCAGCTTCTAAACGTGCAAGTGGTGCCCCTAAGCAAAAGTGAGGTCCTTTACCAAAGGTTAAATGCTTTTCATTTCCTATTCTGTGTAAATTAAATTCAGAAGCTTGTAAGAATTTTTTCTCATCTACATTTGCTGCACTTACCCATGCAACAATCATTTGATCCTTTTTCATAAAAGGTCCAAATATATTTGTGTCCTCTGTAATCCTCCTAGCTAATGTAACGGGAAAGCGATAGCGTAATACTTCCTCAATCGCTTTTGAAATTAATTTAGGTGATTCCCTTAATTCTTTATATGTTCCAGGCGAGTCCACTAAAAAACAATAGAAGCTATTAATAATTAAATTTGTAGTTGTTTCATTACCAGCCGCTAATAAACCTAAAGAAAAAGTAACAATTTCTTCATCGGTTAATCTTTCACCTTCATATTCAGCTCGTATTAAATCTGAGATAATATCGTCGGTTAAATGATATCTTTTATTTTGAACAATTGGAAGAAGATATGCTTTAAATTCATTTAACGCAACTCCTTTTTCTACATCCAAATCGTTAAATTTTTCTTTACTATATGGCATAAATAAAATATCAGACCATTCTTTAATTTTTTTACGGTCAGTTATTGGTACTCCTAATAAATCGGATATGACAGTAACAGGTAAAGGTGCAGCAAACTCTTCAACGATATTAACCTCACTATATTTTCCAATATGTTGTACAAGTTCATTTGCGATAGCCTGTATTCGAGGTTTCCATTGTTCTAAACTTCTTGGAGTAAATGCTTTAGAAACGATAGAACGTACATTGCGATGTTCTGGTGGATCAGTAGAGTTTATATTTATCCTAGTTTCTAAAGGAGGGATTGAGAATTGCCTTCGCTCCCTTCTACTTGAAAATAAGCGATAATCCGATAAAACTCGATTTACATCATCGTATAAAAAAACATTCCATACATCCTGCTCCTCATCATAATGAACCGGATGATTATCCCTCATAAATTGATACCATTCATACGGATTCCACAATTCTTCTTTTGTTTTCAGCTTTGAAATTTCATGAACTAAAATCACATTTTCCGGCGAAGCCATAGTTCTTTCCTCCCTTTTCTTTTACAATAAAAGTGATAGGTCGGCAGTTCAAAGTTGTATAATCTAACATATGTTATTTTAACATATACAAAAGGAGATTTTTCATTGGGGAACTTGAGAAATATATAAGGGGGATTTTTATGTACGTTGACATTTTACTATTAGCAGAATTAACAACTGGACCAAAACATGGATATGAAATAAAGAAAAATGTTCAAAACCGGTTAGGTGAGAATTTCGAATTAAATCATAACACACTTTATCCCGCTCTTCGGCGCTTCGAAAATATGGGTGCTATAACGAAAAAAATACATAAACAAGTCGGAAAGCCAAACCGAAATATGTACGATATAACTGAAACAGGTGAAGAAATTTTTTCAGAAATGTTAAGAGAGTTTCCTGAAAAAATTGCGACAAATAACGCTGAGTTCCTTGTACGTATCGCTCTATTTGAAAAACTTGATTACGAAGGTAGAAAAGAAATTTTAACAATACGCCAAGACGTACTACATAAACAGCTTACTGCTATTCAATCTTTAGATGTTAGCTCATCTTTTATTACAGAAGTCATTGCATTTAGTAAATCACGTATTGAACATGAATTGCTCTGGATTACATCACTTATGAACAAAATATGAAAAAATAACAAGAAAAGTTAAAAACAATGAATGAAAATGATATTTATTATCAATACTATAATTAATAAAAGGGCAACCACGATTTGGCTACCCTTTAAAAGTTTATATTTCTGGATCGAAAGTTTTGCAATCTGTTTCTTCCGTAGTTGATGCTTGTTTCCCTTTATTACTTACTACATAAATTGCATCTGCACTACATTTATTGCCGTTAGCCCAAAATTTACAGTTGTTTACTTCACATAAAACGTCTTGTGCCATAGTATCACACCTCCTTGTTCTATTATCATTAACAAAATTCGGAGGTATGATACTCTTTGTCATGCATTTTTTATTACCTTTTTAGCTTTCTTAATGGTTCAATATCTCCTCGTACAATAGCATCTATATTTTCTGTTATTTTTTCAATGTCAAAATGCCACCATTGAATTTGCAATAATTCTTCTATTATTGTATTTGTAAATCGTTCCTTTATTTTATTTGCAGGGTTTCCGCCAACAATTGTATATGGTGCTACGTCTCTAGTCACAACAGATTTAGCTGCAATAATTGCACCATCCCCTACTTTTATTCCTGGCATAATAGTTGTATCCATACCAATCCAAACGTCATTTCCTATAACTGTATCACCTTTGTAAGGTAAATCAGACAAATTAGGTGTATACTTCTCCCACCCATTTCCAAATATATTAAATGGATATGCCGAAAATCCATCCATCCGATGATTCGCTCCGTTCATAATAAAGGTAACTCCATTTGCAATACAACAAAACTTTCCAATAGTAAGATGATCTCCAAGAAATTCATAATGATGTAATACTCGATCTTCAAATGTTTCTCCATCTTTCGCATCATAATAAGAATAGTCACCAACAAGTATATTAGCTTTCGTTATTGTATTTTTTATAAAATGGACATTTTGATTTCCTTCAATAGGATATTTAACATTTGGATTAGGATTCATGTTGTACAGCACTTCCTTTACCATTTATTTCACTTTCTACAGCTATTACTGGTTTTAAATTGTATATAGGTAAAATAAATAATAATCCAATTATAAATAGTAAAGCTGTGCCCTCATACATCGTACTTAATGAGAACACCTCTTTTAATGAACCAGCAATACTCATTGTTACTACCATTGAACCGGTGAATAGTGGACTTAAAATGCCATTTACACGACCAATAAAATCTGTATCGCTGTTTTGAATAATGAGCGTATTAATACCTATTTGGATACATGGAAGAGCTAACCCACTAAAAAGTTGTGCTGTAAGTGTCACCCATAAATTCGTCGAATAACCTATAATACCAATGCCGATCGCCTGACCGAACATCCCTACAATTAACATCTTTTGCGGAGCAACATTTTTCGCAAATACCATCGCTAAAGCGCCGCCAACAATCATTCCTGCACCATTTACTGTTAGTAACCATTGTAAACTCTCTTTTGATAGTCCTAACTGCTCAGTTACAATAAATATACCAAGTGGCTGAATTAAACCAATACCGAGTCCTGCTGCCATAAAACAAAGCCCTAGCAAAGTTAATGCTTTTTTCTTTTTTACGTATTTAATACCGTCTAGCATTTCCTGTAACAACGTGATTTCTTTTTTCTCATTTTTATTCTCAAGATCTTTCGGGAGAAATAACAACACAGCTGCTGCCAGTAAAAAAGCGATACCTGTTATGATAATTGAAATATAAATTCCAAAACTATGAAAGATAAATGTTCCAAGAATCGGTCCTAACACCATAAAAATCGCAAATATTGTTTGATATATAGACATCGCTAATTGGATTTGTTCCGTTGATAAATGCTGTTTAAACAATTTCATACCTGATGGTTGAGAAAACTGCGAAAGGATTGCAGAAATAAGTGTAACAAAAAACACGATTTTCCATGTTCCAAACATAAGTGTAATTAATACAGCGAATACTGAAATGGAACTTAACGTTTCACACCATATCATTGTCTTCTTTGGTTTCCACCTATCAGCAAAGGTTCCACCTATAAAGGAAAAGATGAAGATTGGAGCAAACTCAGCAACCGAAATCATCGAAATAGCAAAAGCATCACCTTTCGTCATTTCCATTACATATAGTAATACCGCAAAGTTCCGAACCCATATTCCAATTTGTAAAAATAATGCTGATGCAAGAATTCCTTGCACAAACCGATTTTTTAATACTTGTGATACCCCATTGTTTTGTTTCGTTACTACATTTGTCGACATAAAAAAGCCCCCTATTTCATGTTCTGAACAGGAGGCAGCACAAATCATATAAAAAGACTATATTTTCGCAGAGCGAAATACATCCCTTTTCTATAAATGCACAGACTAATCCTATTCAGAAGAATATTTCGTTTTTTAACGAAGATCTCTTACAAATAGAATTAGTTGATCATTGGGATGTTTTCACCCTTCCGTTTCGAATTTAAATAACACATACATACTCTATGTAAATCATTTTCTATGTATGCATGTCTACAATAAATATTCTAGAATGTTAATGGTAATTCCTCTAAAGAACGCATTAAATAATTACCCTGCCATTTAATGTCTTCACGTTTCCCTTTTATTTGTAGTTCAGGCATTCGATTAAATAAAGTAGTAATGGCAATCCTTGCTTCTAACCTAGCAAGCGGAGCACCTAAGCAGAAATGGCTACCATGGCCAAAAGCAATATGACGATTATTCTCCCGAGTAATATCGAATACTTCCGGATTTTCAAATACCGTTTCATCACGGTTTGCAGAAGCTAATGCAATGACAACCATATCTCCTCTTTCGATTGTTCGGTCGTGAATTTGAAAAGGTTCATCTGCCCATCTTGAAGTTGTAACCTCAACTGGAGAATAATATCGTAATACTTCCTCAATAGCTGCATCAATTAATTTTGGATTTTCTTTTAATAACTGTAATTGATCCGGATTTTCGAGAAGTGCTAATACCGTATTTGTTATTAAATTTACCGTTGTCTCATGTCCCGCCACAATTAGTAACATGATCATTGAATATAGTTCTCGGGCGCTAAGTTTATACCCTTCATTTTCCGCAAGTATTAATGCACTCACCAAGTCTTCTTTTGGCTCTTTTCGTTTATTATCAACTAAATATTGAAGATATGTAATAAACTCAGATAGTTGCTTTTCAGTTTCTCTTATTTCTTCTGGTGTTTCTGGGGAAGCAATGACAGCATGAGACCAAATTCTAAATTTCGCTTGATCTTCTTTTGGAATGCCTAGCATTTCACTTATTACAATAATCGGTAAAGGAAACGAGTAATCATCAACAAGATTTAATGAACTTTTTCGCTCGACTTCATTTAACAAATCATCTGCAATATCCTGTATTCTTCCTTCCAATTGCGTGATCATCTTCGGTGTAAAAGCTTTTTGTACGAGTGATCGTAAACGATTGTGGTTAGGTGGATCTGAATTTAGCATGTGCGTCGTTAAATAATCACTATTATCAACAGTAAGAAAGACATTCAATGTATCTTGAGAAAATACATTGGCCGGATCTTTTTTTAAGCGATTATCTTTTAATAGTGGCAAAGCATCTTCATATCTTGTAATAAGCCACTCTGCACCTAATTCAGTTTTATTCACAAATAAGATAGGTTGCACTTTTCTAGATTCTTTATAAATTTCATATGCATCTTCTTTAAACTGAGCTGAAGCTAAATTAATACCATCTTCTATTCTTAGCCCAACTTTGTTTTTCATTGACATTGTATTCCCTCACTCTCATTTGTTTTTGAAAACCAACCAACATATGCATTATACTCTAATAAAAACGAGAAAATTGTAAATTTTCATTCGAAATCTTACTTCTTATATTGAAAAATAAAAAGTGAGAGAGTAAAATGCTTTTACTCTCTCACTTTTCTTTACGCAAAGCACATGAAATTACTAATTTGTTGATAGCGATAACTTACTTTACGACGGCGACCACCTTGCCAAGTGTAACCTGAAACCCCATTTCTCCTCACTTCAGTCGGGAAGAACCATAAGTCTCTTCCGAAAGGTCCAGGACGATGCAAACGTAAATAGCCCCATCTTCCTAGACAGTTACACATCCATGATTTCATATTCCCTGCTTGAGCTGGAGAAGCAAATGTAGACGGTAACGACGGCGCTTGTGACGGTGGTGGTGACGTTGGAGCATCTTCCGCATCATCTGGTCTATAATCTTCTTGTTCCAATTCTCTCATTTCATTTACAGATTCATACCCGTAGTTTTGCGGATTATAATACATCCCTTGATCATATGGATAATTTTGCTGGTTATACATATTAACAAATCACCTACTTTTCATTTAGTACCTTTAACATTCATATGTGATATGCCCCCTATAGGAAGCTTATGTATAGCCTAAATTCATAAAAAATGTTGCAAACTACAAATAGAAGAGATCAAAAATAAATCTCTCCTATTTGCCACTATGCAAAGCACATATAATTACTAATTTGTTTATATTGGTAAGTTTCCTTAAAACGATGACCATCTTGCCAAGTATATCCTGATACATCAAACCGGCTAACTTCTGTTGGGAAAAACCATAAATCTCTTCCAAAAGTAGCAGGTATATTTAACCTTAAATAGCCCCATCTTCCTAAACAATTGCACATCCATGATCTCATTTGAGATGTTGGTACAGGAGTAGCAAATGCAGAAGGTAAACTGGGGAGGTTCGATGGAGGTAGTAACTTTGGTGCATCATCTAATTGACATGAACAAAACTGATTGTTCAATGAGCTACTCCTCCTAATTATTAATAAATTCTATATGATATATGAATTTTCTTTTTATATAAAACTTCCATAAAGGAAAAACTTCTCTTTTATTCCCCAAAAAATCCCCTTCTAATTCTTTATTAGAAGAGGATTTTTGTTTAATTGCTATTTCAACTTCACACTATAAAAACGCATTTCATTTAACGAACCTTCAAATTCAAAAACTTCTTTTTTAATTAATTGCTTTAAACGATATTCTAAAAATGTATCGCCAACCAACTGATCAGCAAGACCAAGTGCCTCACCAATTACTCTAGGAGCTTTTAGGAACTCACAATCAGCACCTACACTTTTCGCGCATTCAATAATAAATTGATCAAAATAATCTTCTTGTACCGAATACACTTCATTTTCATTCCAAACTCTTAAAAACTCCGTACTATTCGATAATTTATCCCATTCATATTCATACTCCATTCGCTTTTCTTTCGTTACATACGGAAATGCTGCAAAACTTTTTTGCAATAGAGCTAAACTGTCAGGCGATAATTCTCCTGTTCCACGAATAGCATACTCTTTTTTTAATATTTCTTTACTTGCTTCAGACGTATTAATAACGCGAATGTTTTTCTTATCTTTTAATTGCGCCATTACAAAACATAGGCCTACATGTTCATGTGCGTTATTAGCTTTCCAAATTGTAATAGGTGTTTCAATAGGAATAGTGTGTAGTTCTTCCATAGTTTCTAAAAACCTTGGTAAATACTCTACTTCAAAATAATTATCATAAGCAGTTAAATTGTTTACTAACCATTTCTGTCTTGCAAGTTGTCCCTCATACATATGTAACTTGTTTATCGGCCCAATTGAAAAAAATTCAGAAAAAGCGACAACCCTCTCTTCCAATTGTTCTTCTTGACTAAGCATATATTTTAAACATCCAGCTGTTGAATCATCAAACGCAATATGTACGTGTGTGCTTTCTTTTACATTTCTTATATATGATGTATTACTCGTTAGTTGCTTAGGAATATCCATCAAATTTTTAATTGCATCTTCACTATAGTTTTCTTCTAACAAATTTAACTGAATTAGAATACTTTGAAGTAAATGTTTTGCTTCATCTTCATACATATCCTCTACAACATTTTTGATTTTGTCTATCATACAAATCCCTCTATTCATTTCATAAATAACGTATATTATAGTGTATCATTTTAGTATCATTCTTTTAAAGTTTTTTTAAGTAAAAGCATTTATTATTCAGATTGCTACAGCTATCCACATTTTCAACAAAATCTCTCCTACAATTCTTAATTACTAAATATTCTTTTTGTAAATCCCTTTATTTAAATGTATAATTATATAGAAAATAAAAAATATAGGAGCTATATGCATGGAGAAAGCGATTACTACTTATAAACATTATTTAAAAAATTGGAGATTTATATTTATTTGTATATTACCTACTATCGCCATATTATATGTTTTCGATGTCATCTTTGAACTACTATTTCATCAAGATTTCTATTTATCAAACTTAATTTTTGCTATTATATTATTTTTAATATTTATTAACATCAAAGATATGTTTAAAATTGAAAGTTAAAGAACGGGATAAAAAAAGAGCACCCTGCAATTGGATGCTCTCATGTGATAGAGGTTTTTTCTGAGTATTAAGTAGGACACGAAGGTCTTGTCCTACAATATAATATATGCTTGTACTTATTTTATTGTGCATCTATTAAACATCAAATGTATACGTATTGCTAAAAATTCTGCTCATTTATTAATTGTGTAATTATTATATTTACACATAAAAAAACATCCTTATGGATGTTTTTTTTATGTATCGATTTTTAAGCTTCCATAAACTTAGCCGGTACACCAATTTTTTCAACTACAGAAGATATATTAGTAGGATTAATCATTACATTTTCAATACTAACTAATTTATTTTCTAATAGTCCATTCTCTGTAGTAATAAGTTCTTCAAACCGATCTAAAGTCATCGAGAATTTGTGTTCACTTCCGCCATTCATACAGACTTTTACATACTTCATAGTGTCACCGCCTTTCATAATAATCTATATTTCGATAAGAAGACGCTTACATCCTTTTTATTTACTACTAGATTTCTCACTTTTACTCCTTGCTAATTCACGTTTATTTATTTTAGAAAAAGCAGCTACTATTTTATGTTCACGTTATAATTGCTAGTAAGAACGATAAAGATAAAAATGCACAAAGTGGTATATATAAAACAGTATCCATTATAGCAAAACGCGTATCTTTTTTTCGCTTAAAGATGCCAAAATAATGAAACTCACCAATTACTCTTATAAAAAAAACAATCATACAAATCCAGGAGCCCAATTGAACAATACTATTAGGAACTTCGAAATGAACAACATTTGTTTGTTGTAATAAAATCATTGCTACCATACTTAATAATAACGCAATGAACAATGTCATCCCTACACCTGGTATAAATGCCTTTTCTCCAGATTTTGTTGGAATGACACTATTTGTCGCCCACTTACCTCCGAAAGCCCAGTAAACATGTAAAAAGCTAACTAAAAATAATATACAGACAGAAATATATGTAATAATCAACATTTTGTCCTCCCATTATTTTATTTAATTGCTCATCTTTAGAGTATGCTATGAATTCCGTATTGGCAATCTATATTTAATTACATAAAAAAACCCTTTAATGATACATCATTAAAGGGTTTACTGAAATTTCTTATACATTATACCTATTTCTACGACGTTCCATCCTCGTTTGTCCTTGAGCAGTACCTTGTTGTATTTGCTCTGCCATTTCATATGTTGCAGCTGAAGCTGGTTCTTCGTAATTATGCTCACGTATTTTTTCTGGCGTTTTTCGTTTTGATGCTTTTCCACCAAACTTAAATAATTTGATCTTTAATTTCGGTAATCTAGGAAGTGGAATCTTAAATGATAATTTTTTGCGCTTCTTTTTTTGTTGAAATAGATTTATATTTTCTTTATTATCATCCTGCTCTTTACGATGTAATAACATCGCAAGTAATCCACCTAATATAAGTCCTCCAACTAACAGTAGAAGATATAAGTAATGACTTGTCATTAAACTCGACATACGTTCAAGTATGACTAAAGACTGTACTTCTTTAATATCCCAAAGTAAAGCGGCCCATAATGAGAATAAACCGAAAGTAAGTCCATATGTACGAAAACGGAATAAACATGGAATTAAAGCGATACAAGCGGCGATTTTCGCATTCCCTATTATTGAACTTGTTGAAATATCTTGATGCCAAATGACTAACAGTAGTGTTATAAATGGCGCATACGCTATCCAACTACATATACGTGAATATATTTTTTTCGCAAAATAGCTACCAAAACTAGTAAAAAATAAAAGGCCCCCGATATATAAAGATTGTTCTAGTGGGATTTGCTTTATAATTCCTGCAACCGGAAAGAGGCCGCTCAATAGCATTAATAACACATCTAATTTCTTCACAATTCCTCATTCCTTTCAAATTTCTTTTGAATCAATTCATATTGCTTTCCCAAATGATGTAGTTTTTTATTTCTAAAAAACATCTTAATCCTGTATGTAAATAAAGTAAATACGTAAAAGAGAAGATACATGACAAAAGATATCCTTATTTACATGGAAAAATGACAAATCCTGACCGATATAATGAGCAGGATTTGTCTACTATTATTTAGAGCAGAATATTGAATCTTTCTTTTCTATTTTCATAATATCTACATCCAGTTCATCATCAAACTCTTTAAACTCTCTTGCATCTATATCCGTCATATAGCCCTTTACTACTTTCGCCATATGCATGGAATACGGCATGTGTACATCCTTTTCTAACAGCATACTTGAATTACAGCACATGTAATGTATCATTTTGGCGATATAATTCCTTTCTACAGATTTTACACCTAAAGGTAAAATTTCAAGTATGTATCGCTGCAATGTTTCACTATCATTCAAAGAATATTCACCAGCGCTATAATACATCCCCTTTTGATCTGTATATAAACTTGTGCCATCCGGAACATCATCACGTTCTATCATACCGTATTTTGGTGTATCAAAAGCTTTATTTATTCTTATAATATTTAAGTTTGGAACCTTTAGCACATCAGGAACAATCTCAGGGAAAGTATCTATATCAATTTTTTTATTTTGTAACTCTTTTATCCAATGTTTTCTTAAATTCGCATCTATAATGAAATACACTTGTTCATTTTGCTCTTTTACATGTTGTAAAATTCCTGATAATGTTTCAGAAACAAATTGTTTAAATAGAATCTCCATATCATTTCTTTTTGAAGGCTGCGGTAAAAAGGCATTATGTTTATTTATATTTAATAATAAACGATCAATCGTTTGCCACTCTGTATTCCCATATAGTTTATATGAAATTTCTTTTCCTTTTATTTGTGAAAAAATAGGTAAGAAATCAAATTTCGAGATTCGCTCAATTGATAAATTAACATATGTACAAGGTAAATTTATTTTATTCCAACTACGTTTCAAAAATCCTTTTTGTTCTAATAAACTAAGGATACAATTAATAATTGTTTTACGAGATACACTTTGGCCAATAAATAAATTAATAAATGCTGAAATACGGTTAGTTCGTGCAAACCCTTCTCTAACGATTTGCTTTGGATCAATTTTTTCACGCCCATCACAATTTTTCATTGCGATTAACGCCAACGTCGCATCATTGCGCTCACCTGCAGTAGCATAAACGGCTTTCATAACATCCTCTACTAAATTTGTTTTGTATTTCTGACAATATTGCATTTTATATGGATTTTGCAATACTTTTTCAATATTATATCTTACTATTTTTAATAATACTGGAGAATCTGCATTTAATACATATGATGACTCGCCAATTTGAGCTAACACAATTTCATTTTCAAATAACGCTTGTTCAACTTCCAACGATATTTTTTCAGACCATAGTTCTAACGTTATAGTCTCTAATCCTTTTGGTGCAATTAAAGGGAATAATTCATTTTCATTATTTGTTGCTAGCTTATTACATTCTGGTAGTAATGTGAAATGAGAGAATTTTTGCTGAAACCATTTAAAAAGATACTCACTTTCCTTTACTTTTATACCAGGTTTTATTTTTGTACCTTGAACTTTATATATTCTCTCATTGTATGGAAGCAACACCCTAATGTTTGCTCCTAGCATATAATCTTTCGGATATTGAAGAATATGCTCTAATTCAACTTCTCCACCTATATGAAAATCATCTTTTAAACTTCTAAATATTTTAATCCATTTTATGCCGTTTGTAGCTTGTTGTACTTTTAGTTTTACAAATCGTAATTTTGTATTATTTGATGAAAATTCTGGAGTAGAAACCAATATCATGCCCCGTTTTCGTCTTAATAGCAAAGGAATATCTGGATGATTATATTCTTGATAAAACCTCCGAATTCCTATTGAAACATTTAATAACGGAATATTCTCGCCACCGCGCGTGATACATTCGAACCGATATACGTAGGCGAAATAATCTTGTGTTTTTTCATCTTTAATAGGCTCTGACATTGCCTCACAAATATTTTGTGATCTAAGCGGAGAAAAATATATATCTTCTTCGTTAATATTCTCTAATCGTACAGATTGTTCACAAAAAATATGTGAAATTAAAGCGGGCAACCACTTAGAATATACTTCATTATCATGTAGTACTGTTAAATTAGAAATTAAATCGTAATGCCATTCATATTTTGGCGATTCTATTAATTTATTAGGTTTCCAATCATGTATAACCTCATACCAACTTTGGAAAATATAATCGAGTTGTTCTTTTCTAATAGGTTCTTTGCATACAATCCATGGTGTATTTTCATTTAATACATATGGATTGTGCTGAATAAATAATATATCAGAAAACATATCATATAATCTTTCATTCAATCTTTTTAACTTACTTGTTAATAAAAATGTCTTATAATGTATTTCTACAATATCAAGCCATTCGATAGGAAAGTATATAAATGATACACTTTCATTTAAAAGCGGCTCTACAATATTCTCAAATGTTAATAACCGTAGTTTTTCCATGTAATGGATACTTCCTTTCTTCATTTGCCTTGATCATCTAAAAACTAGAAGAAACCGTTACGTTACATAATCTAATCAATTAAAACCCGGTTCTTTAAAATTTAATTATTATTAATTTATTCGAATAATACATTATAATTAAAAAATAATAATTGTTTATCTTCTATACTTTATAAAACACAACATATACATCACCACCTACTAATATTAAATATAGCACATTCGAATTATACAATATAAATAGTGTATTGTATTTGCAATTTACAATAACTTTACAAAAATAACGATAAAAAAGGTATTGTTCATTCCTATGTTCAACAATACCTTTTTTATCCAATTACTTCTTTTACATCTGTATTCACTGGCCACTTTTCTAA
The DNA here is from genome assembly GCF_038005545.1 of Bacillus sp. FSL M8-0063. Lineage (NCBI taxonomy): Bacteria > Bacillati > Bacillota > Bacilli > Caryophanales > Bacillaceae > Bacillus > Bacillus sp. FSL M8-0063. The sequence continues at coordinate 2,186,519 of NZ_JBBOTJ010000001.1, read as the reverse complement.
AGTATAAGCCATTTCCCAAAATGAATATTCATATTGGCTGCTAATAATAAAATGCTGTTTCATTCGATTTCGGTCTGCCTCTGTTACTTTTTCAGCTATTGCATCTAATCGTGTAATTTGCTCTTCAACTAAAGTACGGAACCAACCCGATGTAGAAATCCATTCTTTATAAATTGGCTCTTCTGGCTGACGCTCTTTTAAACATTCATCAATTGAGTAGAAATCAATATCATGCCCCGGTTTCGACTCAATAGTAAAAAAATATCTGATTGGTTAAACTCTTGATATTAAGAATGTTTTTATGATTATTTGGTATTAGTGTGTTCTAAATGATAATGGCTATTATTGAAGATGGCATATAAGCGATTATTAAACGATAGTCCTTCTACATCATAGATAGAAAGAATACCGTTTTTTCGTTTAGAGTATTTGTATATACTTCAAAATATTAAGACGCTAGGCATAGATCATGCCCCAAGGTTTGAGAATCTAAAGTATTTGAATAAGAAACTTTACTCCGTTCGTTATAGTTATTCACATCATAATATATTATTATTATTTCTACCTTAAGAACTGAAAATAGCTATTTAAAAATATGGCTGCTAATTTCAGTTCGATCTTCCTTGCACCCAAGTAGCAATATCATTTATAACATACTCAGGGATATTAGCGGGACTATAATATTCATCCGGTTTACTTAATTCTCCATCTCCTTCTGTAAAGAAGTGATTTAACTTTGGATATAGTCGATAATCAATGTTATCTCTCTCTTTTAATTGTTCTTTCCAATAAGGAATTTCAATTTTTGATAGAACTTGATAGTCTCTTTCTCCTTGAAGAATAAGAAGCGGTGTTTTTTGTTTTTTTGACATTTCTGCTGCTTTAATTTTACGGATAGAATCCCAATATACTGGTGGTCCTAAAGAAAAACCCTTTGGCGGATTCTGACTAGAGAAATTAGGATCCTTTAATAATTCAAACCGCGATTTGTGAAATTTATATTCTTCTGGTTTCATTTCTCCAATAGAAAGACGATACTCCAGTTGATCTAAAACATTGTCTGTGAATGCCTTGCCCGCTCCTCCCATCACAATTGCCCCAGCAATATTTTGATTTTGATTTTTTTCAATTATCCTCGGAATCATCATTCCACCTTGACTATGACCAAGAATATAAATTTGATTCTTATCTATCATAGGTTCATTTTGAAGAAAATGAGTCACAAGAAGTGCATCATCTGTTGTCTCTTTATCAACTGTATAAAAAGGACTAAGTTCTGTTTTCAATCTATGTTCATAGGTTCGTTTATTATAGCAAAGAACAGCAATTCCTTTCGAGGCAAGACCTTCAGCTAAATCACGAAATGGTTTTAAAGCATACGTTGCGGAATCCTGATCGGCTGCTCCAGCTCCATGAACAAGAATAACCGCTGGAAAAGGACCCTTTCCCTTTGGAACAGATAATGTTCCTGGTAATGGAAATGCACCACTTCCAACTACTACTTCTTTATCAACAAATGATTTAGGATTACTATATGATGGCCGATCTGCAACAGGACTAAACGGCATACTGAGTTGAAAATCATCTATTTTTCCAGATGGATCTAGTTTTATTAGTAAAGGTACAGTAATTTGTTCAAAAACTAAGTTAATCTCTACATTTGTATGAACAGAATTTGTCTCTTTTTGTGTAACCTCTCCAATTTCTATAAAAGAACCTTTTTGTAATTGCGTAGGAAGTTCTTCCCAATAGTTCTTCAACCATTTTTCAGATATTATTTTCTGTAATGATCGAGAAGTTAAATCAAATGCAGATTTATAATCTTCAGTATGCATAGAACAGACAAATGAAAAAGCAGTAGATATAACGGGATTTCCCTCTTCAATATTGTCTATTTTTTTTATATTTGTGTTTGTTTCCTTTAATGTCGATTTAATTTGGTGACTAAACGGATTATTGTATGTATTTGGATATAAACTTCTTTTCAATACGTCCTTATTCCGTCCCTCAAACAAGTTTGAATAATCCTCAAAATTTTTAGGTGACATTACTTCCTCCGCATATGAAACCGAAGGAATAGTTATCGCACAAATTGCACTGACAAGTAATAACTTACTACCCATTCTTTTTTTCGTACTCATATATATTAATTCTCCCTTCAAAATTAAAATTTTTAATACAGCATGCCTAGTACTATAAGGTCATAGATATTTTCAAGGCGATTAATAATCTACTTTACGATCCCCCTAACAGGTTAAAAAACTATTATAAACAAACTTCAATTTAAAATGCCTTCGCTCTCTTTTCCACATGTATGTTAACTCTAGAAATTACTTATTTTCTTTAAAACACTCTTGTTACTGGTTTGTTTTTCATATATAAGTCGTACCCTTTTCCCCCTTCGCGCCACTTTATATTTTTATCATATACAAAGAAAATCTCTTTTTCCTTACCTATTACTTACAAATTCCTTACATCCGAAATTGCTTTTATAATAGTACTGCAGGAACCACTGTGCCCGAAAGCGCAAAAAAAGAAACACCAATGTAATTTGCTTTGGTGCTTCTTTTTCAGGCTTTAAATTTTGATTATTTTTCTTGCTATGTAACACAAATTACATTGTGCTATATGATACAATCCTAATGTTGTTAGAATCACTTTTTTAAATGGTAAATTTATACTAGAAGGTACTCATATCCAACAGTTTAAGAAAAAGAAAAGTCTCAAAATAACTAAATGTAGAAACAGAAATTTTTCATTTAAGGATGACTTCAAAACCATTAACTTAAGAAACGGATATTCTTCAGAGCGAAAAATAAAAAGGTTTCTTTCAAAATGTATGGAATTTTTGTTCTGGAGGTATTCATATTTGTTAACTGAATGAGCATGGGCTATTTATCTATATTTTCGTTTTTCATACCATAAATAAAAATACCAGTCGTTATAGACTGGTATTATAAAGCTAATGTTTTTTAATTTATAAATGTAGTATTTTTTACTTTCCAGTCTTCAAGTTTAATGAAAACCCAGAATGAGTAGATTCCTAGAGTGATAATTGATAAGAGCAACCATTTTATCCAATTACCAAACAAGCCTACAGCAGAACCATTGAATTTCATACGGTGCCCGTTAACTACTGTATGATTTATTTTCCAACCATAAACCATACATAAAGCCCAAGGGTAACAAATACCAAGGGTAAAAACTGTAATAAGTACACCAAGGATACTCCAACCAATAAAGCTGAATAATCCACCATCAAAAAATGAGTGGCGACCATTTTTTAATTCAGAACCGATTTCCATAAAAAAACTCCTAACATATATACATTCATAATGACAAAAACAAATTATATCACAATAAAATGGTTTCAGGTCTATAAATCGTAATATAAAGTAAAATAAAATTTAAAATTCTTTTTGGATCGAGATGTTTAATTCAGAAACGTAAATATTTTCATTGGATTGGTTTTGTTCTTAGTGGAAATGGATTCTTAGCCTTGGTTGTAACAATTTATAAGGTGGTAAGATTTTTTTATGATTAAGTTTAATTATATGAGAAATATGAAAAAAGAAAGAAGGGCTGATAGCAGCCCTTCTTTTTGGTTCTGGTGCAATAAATTTACTTACGAAAGTCCAAGATCGCGTAAAGGGTATAGAACATAAAAAAGACATTTGATTGTTGATTTGAAATAAAGTCACAATGTTTATAAAAAGGTGGGATAACTTGTTTCTTTAAATGAAAGGATGCTACATGTGTTTTGATTGATTTTTTACAAAAATTGTATAATACTTCACTAATGGATTCCTTTTTTCTCTTATCAATATTCATATGTTACAATAGTACCAGTTGTATCAGTAGTACCATTAAAACCACTAAAACAATTAGAACAACTACCACAGCCACCACAACCGCCACAACCAAAACAACCGAAGCAACCAATACAACGGAATCCACCACAACGAAATCCACCACAGCGACCGCCACAACCACCACAACGACCACAACCGCCACAGCGACGAGCATCATCTTCAATATAGTAATATGGATATTGGTTTTGCTGGTCCCAATACACAATATTTCCAGATTGGTAATCATTAAGGCTTAACGCTTGTAGTTCTTGTTGAAACTTATTCATTTTCATGACCTCCGTTTATAAACTTCAACCTTTTCAATGCTTCCCTATATTTCTGTTCGTTCAATCTAAGTAGAAATAGCGCTATAAAGTGAAACTTTAATCAGTGGGGGTTTTGTTCATCCCCCACTGATTATTAGTTGAACCAATCGGACGTTTACGGACAGTTGATCTCCCACTTAACTTCTTTGCTCCAACTGAATTTTGAGGTGGGAGTTTTACTGTCCGTTAACGTGGGATAAATTAAGTTCAATACGTACACCTACAAAATATGACCTATCACTAGATAATGCACCTTGTTCATATACCTATTTTTAGGTTATTTTTCCATAGGCTCATTTTTATAAATTGAAAAAAGACGCACTTAGATTGATGCGTCTTTTTGCGATACTTCTTTTATGAAATCATATACATAGGTATTATCCATACCTATGTATAGCAATACCCCTACTCATTATCCAATGACATCTTCTACTTCTGTATTCACTGGCCACTTTTCTAAAGTATAAGCCATTTCCCAAAATGAATATTCATATTGACTGCTAATAATGAAATGCTGTTTCATTCGCTTACGGTCAGACTCTGTTACGTTTTCAGCGATAGTATCTAATCTTGTAATTTGCTCTTCAACTAGCGTACGGAACCAATCAGATCCATAAGCAGAAATCCATTCGTTATAAATTGGCTCTTCTGGCTGACACTCTTTTAAACGCTCACCAATTTCATAATATAACCAATAGCAAGGTAAAATTGCTGCAATGATATCACCTAAATGTCCTTCATACGCAGCACGATACATATGTGACGTGTACGCATATGCAGTTGGAGCAGGGATAAAATTATCTTTTTCTTCTTGTGTAATCCCTAGTTTCTTCGCAAAATTCTCATGTAAAGATAATTCTGCTTCATATGTATTTTGAGCATGGTGTGCCATACGAGCTGTCGTTTCTAATTCTAGAGCCTTTGCAGCTCCTAAAGTTTGTACTCTAGCGAAATGACTCAAATAATATGAATCTTGAAGCACGTAATAGCGAAAACTAGCTAAATCTAACGTTCCCTCGCCAAGTTTTTTTACAAAAGGATGATGAAAACTAGCTTCCCAAATTGAATCTACTTCTTTACGTAATGATTGTGAAAAAGTCATTTAAATCCCTCCAAGTAATTTATTTATTATACGTATTTATCCACAGTTATTAACGCTTTAAAATAAAAAAACTTTCTTTACAGACGTAAAGAAAGTGAAATTGACAGTATTTATTCATAAAATAGTAATGTCTTTCCCACTTCCCTACGCTGGCATTAACCAGATCAGGTACTAAGAGTCTCAAATTCTCATTTGATCTCAGCCTATATTAGGCCCCCCTAGTGGATAAATATTAAGTTTTCGTATTGTATTCATCATAACATACTTCATGTTACTGTCAAAAGTATTCATGATACCGCTACTTAAAATCCTTCTTCTTTTCTTACTCTCAATGAAGTTTCAATAATCATATCTAATAGTTTACTATAATGAATACCAGCTGCATCTGCACTTTTCGGTAGTAAACTTGCTTGTGTCATCCCTGGTAATGTGTTAATCTCCATTACATATGGAATACCATCCTTCACCATCATATCCACTCTTGCATAAACGCTGCATTTTAATGCTTTATAGCAAGCCAGTGACGCTTCGTTTACACGTTCCTTCAATTCTCTTGGAAGTTCGATAACTTCTTCAATTGTACTAACATCATCATATTTTGCATTGTAATCAAAGAACTCAGCTGCATGTCGGATTGAAATAATAGGTAACTGTTTTCCATCAAAAATGGAACATGTAATCTCATCACCTTTTATATACTTCTCTATTACTACTTCAGAATCCCATTCAAACACAGTTTCCAGCATTGAAATTAATTCATCTTTATCATATACAATCTTTACCCCAACACTTGATCCGCCAGAGTTGGGCTTTACCACTAACGGAAATCCTAACTTATCTAATTCATCAAGATTTAGATCCGCCATTTTTGTAAGTTCAATCCAATCGGGTGTTTCTATACCTTCATAGCGTAAAATCTTTTTCGAAATATTTTTGTCCATACATATACCGCTAGATAACATATTGCTCCCGCTATAAGGAATCCCTAAACTTTCAAGCGTGCCTTGAACCGTCCCATCTTCCCCGTATTTTCCGTGTAATGCGAGGAGCGCAAAATCAATGTCTTTCGCTTTTTCGATTAAATCCATTTTTTCATTTAATGTAATTGGTACGATTTCATATTTATTTTTATCTAAATTTGCAATCATTTCATTTCCAGTCATAATTGATACTTGTTTTTCAGAGGATACTCCACCCATAATAACGCCAATTCTCATTTCCTCAACTCCAAATTTCATTTTTTATTGTATCACCGATTATTTTTATTCCACGAACTATTTCTTCTTCTTTCAGACGTGAAAACCCTAATCGAAAAGTAGTCGCTCCTCCTCCATCAGAATAAAAAACATCTCCAGGAGAAAATGTAACCCCTTGCTCATAACACTTTTGTAAAAGTGTGCGGGCATGAATTTTTTCTTCTAACTCTATAAATAAATGAAGTCCACCATCACCGGTCATTCTTTGAAACGGAATGTACTCGTTACACGCCCCAACAGCTAACTCATATTTTTTCTTATAAACTGATCTTGCCTTTTTTAAATATTTTTCAAAATATCCTTCATGTAAATATTGAAATAGAACAGCTTGATCTAACGTAGATGTGTGAATCGTTCTTGCTCTTTTTACACTTTCTAAATGATGAATCAGTTCTTTATCTGCGATAATCCAGCCTACACGTAAACCAGGGAAAAGTACCTTTGAAAAGCTACTAATATAAATTACATTATTACCAGCTCCAGCAAAAGTTAATAATGGTGCTAAATGCGAACCTGAATAACGTAGCTCCTCATTAAATCCATCTTCTATAATAGGAACCTTATATTTTGAGAATAATCTCATCAGTTCCGTTCTTTTCTCCGAACTCGTAACAATACCGGTTGGATTATGATAGGAAGGAATTAAATACGCGAAATCAAACTCTTTTTCACGCAAACTTTTTTCTACTTCGTTTGTATCGATGCCATCTTCATTCATATTAATTCCGTGAACTTCAAGTCCATGTAAACGGAAAAGCTTCAATGCCGCATGGTGAGTTGGATTCTCACAAATAACCCGCCCTGATTTCTTCGATAACGAGGATAGTACGATGTCTAATCCTTCTGTAAATCCATTTGTAATTAAAATATCTTTGTTCGAAATATCTACACCTTTCATTTCCATATAATGAAGTAGATAATTCATTAAAGGTCTATAACCTTTTGCGTATCCGTAGTTTAATACGACATCCCCTTCAATGGACATACGAGTAAGAAAAGCTCTTTTGAAATTTTCCACATCAAATAGCTTTTCGTCCGGAGCAATGCTATTAAAAACAATCATTCCTTTTTCCCAGCGAACACCATGTTTCATTAAATCTAATTCATCCGCTAATAAGGTAACTGTATTAAGTTTATTTTTCCAATCTATTTCAACAGACGAAGTGTTCGATATATCAACCTTCGCTACAAAATTCCCTTTACCTTTAACTGCATAAATGAGTCCTTCTTGCTCTAAATCTGCATAAGCAGCGAGCACAGTATTTCTGCTCACACTTAGTAATTCACTTAGTTCCCTAGTTGAAGGGATTTTTTGATCCCCGAGCAAATGACCTTTCATAATCATCTTTTTCAAATAATCTTTCAATTGAATATAAACAGGACGATCTTTCACAACTTTAAAATCTTTAAACAATTCCTTACCCCCTGCAATCATTTTTGCATATTTATTTCTTTCTCAAAAGGTCCACTACATATGTATTTTTTATAAAGGGCGGTACGGTCTTATAAAGTGGAACTTTAATCAATGGGCTGTTATCGCCCACTGATTATTATCCCTCACGAACCAGGTGTTTTACTGCCTGTTACTAAGTGATAAATCTTTACGGTATAAGTTAATTATATCTTTTAAAGCTGCTGCTGCGGCTCCGCGTGGATTTGATGCACCACCAATTGTAGTAACTTGCCCCATCGTATCAGTAAAGAAGGTAATTCCTTTTTCTGTCCCATTTACATTTGCTAGCGGATGATCTTTATCTATTTCGTGTGGCTCCACATGAAGAGCCACTTTACCATCCTTATCCGTATATGCTGAAGCTATTAATTTAATATATTTATTATGGTCTTTAGCATTTCGAATTAGTTGTTGTGTAACATGTTCGATTCCTTTTATATGTATATCGGTAAGCGTATTTTCTGTTCCCATTAAACTGTTTGTCAAAAGTAACAATTTACACGCACTATCAGAACCACTTACATCTAATATTGGGTTCGTTTCAGCAATTCCTTTACTTTGCGCTTCTTTCAGTGCTTCTTCAAACGTAATATCTTCCTCATTCATTTTTGAAAGAATATAATTTGTAGTCCCGTTTAATATTCCTTCTATTTTTTCAATATGGCATCCAGCTAAACTAAATTGCCCAATATCTAGTGTCGGTAATGCCGCAGCAGTTGCACCACTATATCGAATTCGTACATTTGCGATTTTTGCTGCTTCATTTATTTCTCTCCAGTTTGTAACGAGTGCGCCTTTTGAAATTGCGACAATATCCATATGTTTCTCAATCGCTTGTTTTATATATTGTTTTCCTGGATTTCCATCTTTAAGGTTTGTAACTGTTGATTCTACTAATACAGTTCCACTTATGCTAGTTGTTGCTCGTTCCTTCGGATGATGTTCAATATATTCTTCAATTGCAGCGCTACCGCCACCATACATTAATAAGTGATGAATAGATAATCCGTCCTCATTATGTATTGCAACATTTCTACCTAATACACCACTTACCACTAAATCTATTCCATATATTTCATTTATATATAAATTTTTTTCATTTAATAATTTTATAAACTCTCTTCCTACTGTTCCATATCCTGATAATACAACTTTTATTTTCATAATATACCCCCCATATTTTTCTACCATATCCCTCTTTCAATATAATATAAAGCGCTCTCGAATTCCATCGAGAGCGCTTTATTATTACCTATTTTGGTAATCTTGATAACTTTTCTGCAATTGTTCTATAAAACTCTTGAATGCTAGAAAAACCTAACGTGTCTGAAACACTAAGTCCTACCATATCGAGATGGTCCCAATTTGCTTTCGTTTCAATATGATTCCATTTTCCAATCTGTAAAGTCTCATTATTATTTACCGAAGTGTTAGAAGAAGGCGCGATCATAGAATTTGTATTTACTACACCATCATTTTGCCACCAAGAAGTATCAATGAATGGACGGTTTTCTTCATATCTTGCATAGGAACCTAAGAAAAATGCATTACCCATTAACACTTTATTCATCGTTATATGAGGTAGATGTAAACCTGTAATAAGTGCTGCTTGTGATGCATGTCCACTATAGGATAAGTAATACACATCTGATTGCGTCTTTACCCAATTATTAAGCTCCTTTGCACCATCTGTACTTAAATCCCATTGACTTATATCTTTTGTATCTTTCCAAAGTGAACTATTTACAATACGATCAGTGTATTGGAAAAAAGACTCTCCAGTATTCTTTTTTATACCCCATTGATCCAATTTAAAATCATATAACGATAAATTATTATTCCCTCCAAAACTTGCAGCTGTAATAAGCAAATCTTTAACGAACGGTACTAGAAGACTACCATCCGCAAGTGTCGTGCCATTGTGAGGAGTTGCTAATGTTGTCACACTATGAACAAATGATTTCTTGCCCTCAAATAGTGGTGAAATATTCGTGTTCGGATGATTTTTCACATAATTTTTTTCTTCAAAACTACCTTCTTTTAATAGCTGTACTAATGTTCTAATCGTTTGTCCACCCATGCTATGCCCAACTAAATGAACTTTATTTGTTTCACTCCAATTCGATGCAAAACCACTATAAGTTCTGCCAAAACGATTATGTCCATGTTTCTCAGCATGTGCGGCACCGTAGTCTACTGTACCACCGTTAATTTGCGCATATAATTCACATGCGCGATCCCAGTTACTAGAAACAGGTCCAACAGCAGCAGTATGTACTGTATAGCCACTTCTTTTTAAATCTTCTTGTATATCATGAACACCACCCCAATATTTAACCCCTAACATTTCCTCTCTACCCCACCCTGCAAATCCATTCACTAGTATGATAGGGTAATTATTTTGTTGCTTCTCTTCAGCGTATGTTGTTTTTACTGTGAACGAAAAAACAGTCACTAATGCGAAAAAACATATTTTTAAAATTAACTTCCCCATTCTTTCTCCCCCTTAATAAAACGTTTACATATTTCTATTAAAAATAAGTTTTTAACTTAAACATAATGTAAAGTATTTTATATACATTGTATATACAGAAAACATACACAAATGTTGATAAATATTAATCCAAGTAAGCATTTACCTTTTACAATACAACTTGTAAATCTTATTATTTGAATTTATAATTAGGTTTAGTTTCCTCAAGTTAAATAGCTTTAAAAATTATAAGAAAGCTAATTTCATTACTTAAGGAGGAGGAAAAAGCATGCAAATCGGAATAAATACTCATACACTACCTCAACCTACTAAATTAACCCCTACTTCTCTTGAGCGTAATATTATCTCTTCTAGTAAACTTGAAGATAAAAAATCAAATGATCCAATCAAGTTTGATATTCGTTCATCTGAAAAAGAAATGAAACAACCTGAGCATAAATTTAACGAATTAGATTTATGGAAGATGTTAAAAGATAAAGGTGTTCCTTTATGGATCATACTTGAAATGCTACAAAGGTCTCGTAAGGAAAAAGAATCTCAAAATAATTCAGTTCAAAATTCAAATGCGATTGAAGAACCGAGCGAGACGCGATTAAATGAAGTAATGTAAATTATGTTATCTAAATGGTCTAAAATAAAAAAGGGTTCAAGACTGATAAAATCCCTATCAACCTTGAACCCTTTTTTATGATTTTTCTCCAATCGTGACAAATTGAACTGATACTTCTTCCTCAAAATCTTTAATTAACTTTCTTACTTTTACATATTCATTAGTCAATATATTATCTGTCGACATTTTAGGTTTTTCGTCACCTAAAGATTTTTTCAGATGAAGAAGTTGCATTTTTGTTTCATTTGCCTGTATTTCTTTATATACACTATTGCTCGCCACAATTACATACCATAGTGTTCCATAATTTCGATTATTACCAAGCCAAGCATCACTATCATATGTAACTGGTATCACTTTTCCTTCTATTTCAATACTTTTTATATTCTTTTCTTCTTCATTTATAAATAATAGTGAACTTTCTTTTGGAAAATTCGGTAACGTATCTAAAGGTTTAGAATGAGATGAATGATCTCTTTTACGAAAAATTTTTGCTTTAATCATCGCTTTTGCAGTAGATTCATTTAACATTAAAACCCTTTTTTGGTCAAATTTACCTTTTTTCACCGAAAAAACTTCAAGTTCTTTCGTATTTTCCTTATAACGATTCATAATTGTTGAAGTATGATTCTCATCTCCAATGATTAATACGCCGTTAGTTGGAAATCTGTTTTCATTTTTAGAGCATGCACTTAAACTTATTAAAATTAATATACTTAATATGAAAATAGAGAGTGTTTTTTTCATCACAGTTCCTTTCATAACTCAAAATGTTTTTTTACATGCTTTTCTGCAATCTTACTTGCTGATATTCTCTACTGTTCCATAGTTTTATAAAGCTTTTGTAAGTAACGCCAACGAGTTATAAAGAAATATAAAACTTGTATACATATAAATGAAATTAAAATTATGATAGAGCTATTCATAATAGAAAAATCGACTAATTGTTGTAATGCCAAATAAGCGACCACAGTATGAATCACTGCAATAACAATCGGTAAGAAGAACATTAATACTAATTGTCTTGTTACAACTTTTTTCAACTCTCGTTTACTTAATCCCATTTTCGAAATCATCTTATATTGCTGCTGATCGCGGTCCAAATCAGTATATAACCGGAAATAAATAAAACTAGCAGCGAAAGTAAAGAAGACGATTCCAACTAAAACACTTGCCATAAGTAATAACCCATTCGTTTGTTTTGCACTTAACAACTCTATAGTTAGTGCTCTAAATTCAAAATGTATGTCTCTAGGATCTTGATCGAATATGTCACTTAATTGGTTTGAAATCTCTTTTGTTTTTATCCAATCATCTACAACAAATCCATAAGTTCGATATTGAATAATATTTTCAAAATCTAGATTACTATTAAGCGGAATTTCATCATACACATGATCTTGAATCGCAATATTAATCCCTTCCGTATCGTGTGGCAAAACTAAATTATCTACAGTTTTTTTCACATGAAATGTCTTTGTCCAATCGCCTTGAATGACTTCAATATTCTTTTTATAATCACCATTTTTAAACTCTTGTTTTTGTGATACAACTCCAGGGATTAATAACATTTCATCTTCTTTTTCAATCGTTTCTTGTTGGTACCCGAGTGCTCTCGCAAGTTCGTTATATTCACTTAACTTCATTACATTTACATTACTTTCTGTATAAATATCTGAAGTGGAAGCCATTCGATATGGAATATTAGAATCAGCAAGATGTTTTTTTATAATCGAGAGATGTTTATCCGTTATTTTATTTTTATCAGGAGCTGTATACAGAAATGTATACGGGTTTGTCATCCTTACCAAATCTTTGTTTCCAAGAGCTGCTGTCGTGCCAATTGCTGTAAAAGCAACTGCTGAAATAATAGATACTATAAAAAACATTGTTGCATTATCTTTCATACGGTATATTAATTCTGAAAATGTTAATATATTGGTTCTCTTTAAAAAGAAAGATTCACTCCTTTTCACAAGATGCAATATATAAACGCTACACTGTGTATATAAAAAGTACGTTCCTATAATTACTAGGAGCACACCCATTCCGAGCGTAATAAAACTATAACTTGGGATAAAGCGAAATACTAAAATATAGCCATATCCTATACTAAATAAAGAAAAAATTGATAATAAAATTGACGATTTCGGTTCAGGCTTTGGCTTTTCCCCTGCTTGAATAAGTTCCACAAGTTCTGTTACTTTTATCATTTTAAAAGTAACTAGCGAAACAATTAAAAATAAGAATAGAAACGTGATGCCAGTTAATAATACCGCTTTCACTGGCATATAAAAAGGTAAGCCGTTACTAATCATTAATACACTGGCACTTATTAATAAAACTAGTTTAGAAAATACGAGGCCGATAAGAATCCCAATACAAATCGAACCAAGTCCAATTAACATATTTTCAATTAACAATAACTTCTTAAGCTGTCTCATTGACATACCTTGCATCATTAAAATGCCAAATTCTTTCTTACGCGTTTTTAAAAACGAACTCACTGAATATAGAATAAAGAAGAATGAAAAGACAAAAATCAAACCTTGAGAAACTTCAAATCCTAATGTACCAAATGTACTTATTGTTTTACTTGTCGATTTCAACTCCCCCTGTAAATCAGGATGGAATAATAAAAGAGCATACGTAAAGAAAATCATAATAGAAAATGCACTACTTAAAAAATGGGCAGCATATGTACGCTTATTGCGAAAAATATTGTTAAATGCGAACTGACGAAAAGTCATGCCTTTTCCCTCCTAACAAAGAAAGGACATCCATAATCTTTTGATAAAATGTTTGCCTGCTTTCGCCACAATAAATTTCGTTATATAGTTGACCATCTTTAATAAAGATTACTCGGCTGCAAAAACTCGCTGCATACGGATCATGAGTCACTAACATCATCGTAGCTTTTTCTTCCTTATTTAGAGTATCTAACATCTCCATTACATCATTTGAAGATTTAGAATCTAAATTCCCTGTTGGTTCATCTGCAAGTAATAATTGCGGCTTATGAACAATTGCACGAGCAATTGCTGTTCTTTGAGCTTGGCCTCCTGATATTTCAAACGTTCTTTTATTCAATATATCTGTAATATTTAATTTCTCTGCGATTTCTTGTACGCGTTTGTTCATTTCTTGCACAGAAACGCCATCTAATGTCATCGGCAATACGATATTTTCCTTCACTGTAAGCGTGCTAAGTAAATTAAATGATTGAAAAACAAATCCTAATTGTTTCCTACGGAATAAAGCTAAACCTTCTGATGATAACTGGAAAGGATTTGTACCGTTTATTAATATTTCTCCTGAGGACGGAGAATCGATAGTAGATACCATATTTAATAATGTAGTTTTCCCGCTACCAGATGGCCCCATGATCCCTATAAATTCACCTTCTTGAATTGATAAATCAATATCTACTAATGCTTTAAAAGGTATTTTCCCTTTATATACTTTACTAATATTTTTCGCATGTAAAATTTCCATTTCTATTCTCCCTTCATTTGCACTTCTCACAATAGAGTGTAAATGAATTGTCTTAATGCTCATATTGATTCATCTTTCATTTATCTTACACGCTTGTAAGATTTCTAAAAAAACTGACAATAAAACTGTTTTCAAACTAAAATTAACGCATAACTATCTTATAATAATTGTATAGTGGTAGAAAATACAATTGTATATCAAATCTTTATTATATAAATGCAAAAAAGCTTAGAGTTTTAGTTCTAAGCTTTTTTGCATTGCATAATCGCTCCCTTTAAAGAGCACTATTTTTTATCCATCCGGATTTACTCAATACATAATGATTATAAATTTGATTTTCTATCACCTGTTGACCCAAATAAGTAAACCCGCATTTTTCAATAACTTTATTTGATGGCACATTTTTAATTAAAGCAATTGCGTTAAGGACATCCACATTTGTATTTTCAAACAAATAACCGATCAAGCCTTTTGTCGCTTTCGTTGCATAACCATTATTATGATATTCACTTGAAACAGCATACATAATTTCTCTGTTCGGTGAAGGAAGCTCATCTTTCATACCTGTGCAGCAACATCCAACAAATTCATTTGTGGTTTTCTTAAATATTCCTAGTCTTAATATGTGATCATCTATGTTAGTCCTAGTTCTAACAGCATGAAGAAACGCTTTGTTTTCTGGTATATCATCATTTGTAACCCAATTAACTCTTTGTTCTATCGTTGATTTCCAGTCTGGTAAAAACTTTTCTATTTCTGGTTCATTTGATATTTTATAAATACTCTCTGCATCTTTGACCGCAAACTCTTGTAGGTATATATCACCACAATCTATTTTAAATAACTTAGTCAAGCTCTCTTCTCCCATTTTAATCCCCCTTCCTTACGTTAAAGCGCCTTAATCTGCTTCGTAAGGTCCATAAACCGTTCATCTAGTTCTTTATATTCTTTGTCTTTAGAAGTTAAAAAGCTTAATTTCCCTAATACTTCTTGTCTTTCTGTTTCTAACGTTAAACGTAACTCTTCAATTTCATCTCTTGTTTTCGTAGGTTCATCGAGCTGCTTTTGTATCGTATTGTTTAAAAACACGAGTTTTGTATTAATTATTTTCTCCAGAAAATATCGATCGTGAGAAACGATAACAAGTGTTCCGTTATACTCAGCTAATGTATTTTCAAGCTGTTCACGTGAAGGAAGATCAAGGTGATTCGTCGGTTCATCTAAAATAAGTACATCTTTTTCATCTAAAATATAAGCCATTAGCTTACACTTTACTCGTTCACCCATACTCATATGTCGAATCGGCTCTTTCCATTGGGAAGATTCAAATCCTAAACGTTTCATTAAATTTTGGACTTTTCCTCTTTCTTCAAATGTCTCTTTATAAAATAAATCTTCTGGTGTTTTATCAAGTGGTAAATCAAATACTTCTTGTGTTAAATAGCCGATATTTGCTGAAGGTGAAATCCATACTTCTCCTTCAACAGTTTCTGTTCCCATAATCATCTTCAGTAAAGTTGTTTTCCCGCTGCCATTTGGTCCAATAATCGCAACCTTCTCACCGTGCTGAATTGTAAAATTAACGTTTTCAAATAATGTTCGTCTATTAAATTCTTTCCGCAATTGTTTTACTTCTAAGAAACGTTTTCCTACTTTTTTACTCGCTTGAATAGAAAATTCAACTGAATACTCCTCTTTCACACGTTCTACTTTCGTTTTCTCCAACTCTTTTTCAAGACGTTTTCGTTTCGATTTAACTTGCGCGTCCATTCGCTTCGCCTTTACACGATAAAATTCCTTCACTCCTTCTTGTTTTGTAGACTGCGCATGTGCCTTTTGTGACCATGAACTTAATTCTTTTATATGCGTTTCTATTTGTTCTATCTTTTTTTGTTGTTTTTCATATTCACGCTGCTGCGTCATTCTTTTCTGCTCACGTGCTTTCATATAACTCGTATAATTCCCGCTATGGTCAATTAATTTCTTATCCTCAATTGACCATATTCTAGTTGCGACAACATCTAAAAAGTATCGGTCATGCGATACGACGATAACTGTACCTTTCATATTTTTTATTTGTTTAATGAGAAATTCCGTACTCATCTCATCTAAATGATTTGTCGGTTCGTCTAATATTAATACATTAGGATTTTCAGCAAATCCTTTTGCTAATCGAACTTTTAGCTTTTCACCACCACTTAAAGTTAGAAAATCGTTCGTTGGCACGCCCCACCTTGCAAGAAGTTCCGCTTCTTTTGCAATCATATCCTTACTAACGAAAAATTCTTTTTCTTGTTCAACATATGCTGTTGTCATATTCATTTGCATCCATTCAACAGTACCTTTTGATGGTTCAATCTTCTCATTTATTAATTGAAGTAACGTTGATTTACCAGCCCCGTTTTTACCAATTAATCCGATAACATCCCCTTGTTTTACTGTCACATTCATTTTCTCTAACAAAATGTTTTCCTTTATTTCAACATAAACATCATTTAATTTTAATAGTTCTTTCATAATACCGATCCCTTTCATTAAGGGAGAATAAAAAAATCCTCCCAAATAAATTTGGCAGGATTAGTCGTTAAAATATTCATACCCAAATAAGCTATTGCACAACATAAATAGCAATACCGTTGTATGGAAATTGGGCAGACTAATCCTATTTTTTAGAAATTGAAATTTATTGAATTTCAACATTTAAAAATAAGATTAGTTAATCATCGTCCACCCATCATTCCTTTCCGTCGTTAGTAACCATATTGTACCATGATAGTACTTTATGAGTAAATGCAATTATATGTGCTATTATAAAATTTACTTTCTTCAAGGGCTATTTATCATTTCTTAACTTCAAATTGAACAAGCACAAATTACATTTGTTGTACTACTTGCTTTAGATTTCCCTAGCAAGAAACTTCTAAGCACCCCCTCTTATATAATTTTTATATAAATTTAAGATTAATTATATATTATACAGACTACATTTCAGTTCTTATAATAAAGTTATCATTTTTAAGGAGGGATTCTACAATGGAATTTAGCAAACTAGGAAACAGTGGATTAACAGTAAGCAAGATTGCATACGGGAACTGGATAAACCATGGCGGAAAAGTAAATGAAGATACTGCAAATGAATGTGTGAAAGCCGCATTAGATGTTGGAATTACAACGTTCGATACTGCAGATGTTTATTCGGACACTATTGCCGAGGAAGTACTTGGTCGCTCTTTGAAAGGAATACGCAGAGAAAGTATAGAACTTTGTACAAAAGTATGCCATCCGACCGGACCTGGAAAAAATGATCGTGGATTATCACGAAAACATATTATAGAAAATTGTAATGCATCGTTACAACGGCTACATACAGACTACATTGATGTCTATTATGCACATCGATTCGATACAACAACTCCTCTGGAAGAAACGATGTTAGCTTTTTCAGATCTTGTAAGACAAGGTAAAGTCCTTTATTTAGGTGTAAGTGAATGGACATCGGAGCAAATCACACGCGGTGCAGCACTTGCCCGAGAATTGAACATTCCTCTTATCGCTAGCCAGCCTCAATATTCGATGTTATGGCGAGTGATCGAAACAGATATAATACCTACATGTCAACGTGAAGGACTTGGTCAAGTTGTTTGGTCTCCCCTCGCACAAGGTATTCTCACTGGAAAATACCAACCAGGTAAACCAATTCCTTCCCAATCACGTGCTAATTCAGATGCGGGAAAACCGTTTTTTAACAAACTCGTACAACGTTGGATGAGTGATAATGTACTTACTACTATACAAAAACTTAATCCTATTGCACAAGAAAATCATCTCACCCTACCTCAACTTGCAGTTGCTTGGGTACTACAAAATCCAGCTGTTTCCTCTGCTATTATTGGCGCTTCCAATCCGGAGCAAATAAGAGAAAATGTAATTGCTTCTAGTATTACATTGTCACCTGAAATTATGGGTCAAATTGATAGTGTGCTACAAGGTTTCATTGAGTATGACCCAAGTAAAACAGGTTAAATCGTCAGTGACTTAACAATATATATAGTACCTTTCCCAAATCACTACTGCCCATCCAATCAAGATGGGCCTTTACTTTTCAAATTCAAATTGTGAAGTCGTATAAATCTCTCTAACAACTGATAAGAAGTTCTCGAGCACGACAGACTTTTCATCCTGCCTCCATCCAGCGTATAAGTTTATTTCCGGTGTATGTTCCTGAATGTCTTTATATATGACTCCCGATTTTTTATAACTCTCCACCGATGATGGAACGACAGAAATCCCCATTCCTGCTGCAACTAAATTAACAATCGTCTGCATTTGAATTGCTTCTTGAACAATATTTACACTTACTCCATGTTCCCAAAAGTAACTAATAATTAAATCATAAAAGTTAGTACCGAAATGACGAGGAAATAAAACAAATGGTTCATCTACTAGTTCTTTAATAGAAATATTAGGTAACGAAACTAATGCGTGATTTTCATGTAAAACCAATTTTAAACGTTCTTTAGAACAAACTTCGGAAGACAATATTTCATTATTCTGCTTAGAACGAATAAATCCAATATGAATTTGTTTTTCATAGAGTGCTTTTATTTGCTGGTCTGTTGTCATCTCGCGTAATATAAGCTGAATTTTTGGAAACCGTTCTCGAAATGTTTTTAATATGTCTATAACAGTTTCTGTAGAATCGACAAAACCGATGATTAAATGTCCTACCTTTCCTTCATTCGCAAGCTGTGTTTCCTTAATAGTTCTATCTACTTGAAGCAGTGTTTGTCGCGCGCCTTCTAAAAATATTTTGCCAGCATCGGTAAGCTCAACTATTCTTTTTGTTCGATGAAAAAGTTGGACCCCTAATTCATCTTCTAATTTACGAATTTCTTGGCTTAAAGGAGGTTGTGCCATCATAAGACGTTCTGCTGCACGACTAAAATTTAATTCTTCTGCCACCGTTATGAAATATTTCATTTTTCGAATATCCATTACAATCCCCCTATCATTCACAACTAGTAAAAAATATCTCCTTCTAATAAATTGTAAATAAAAACAGGAAGAAACTATATCAGTCCCTTTTCGTTTCTTTTTTATCATAAATCATTTCATCAAACTACGAGAGATTTATACTAAGTTGAATTACATGTTTTGGGCAATTTCATTACTTGCATATATTATTTGATTTACCATTTGGTTGAGTAACGAGTTCTTGATATTTTATTCACCTAATTATAAAAACAAAATGTTATTCGTTACCCAACAATCTCTTATTGTTTTTCGATAAATTTTTATTGATTATCCCCCTACAATAAGCTATTATATGTTTACAGAAAATACTAATGTAAGGATTGAATTTATGGACAGGACATTAAAAATCACAAAGTTAACTATGTTTTTAAAGATTTTTCTCATCCCAATTATAGTAGGGATTATTGTTGGTTTACTAACTAAATTGGGGCAAGGTATACTTCCAGGACATTGGAATTCATTAGCTAATCTAGGAAGCGTTTGGTTAGTTCCATCCTTTTTTGTGGCTAGCTTTAGTTATTCTAAGCGTACAGCTATACTTTCAGGCACCCTTGCACTACTCGGTATGATATTAGGCTACTATGGTTATGCAATACCTATTAAAAATGTAGCTCACTCTATTTATTTTATATCTGTATGGATTGTATGTGCATTTATAGGAGGAACTATCTTTGGAATCGCAGGTTTTCTATGGAAAGATACTACAAATCCACTTCATAAATTCGGAAGCGCGCTTATTAGTGGAGTTTTTGTAACGGATGGACTTCACATTCTTTTAAATTTTGAAGACTATAGTCACATGTTACCTGTTGGATATACCGAAGTGATAGTGGGGATTATCTTGATTCTTGTGTTAGAACGCTCTAATGCTAATCGAATTTCTTCTTTCTTAATGATGGTTCCTATCACTATTTTAGGATTAATTGGATATACATTATTAAGTTTGTTTACTTAATTACAATACTGTATCATGAAAAAACAAAAGACTAATTCTATTATAATCCACAAAACATATCACGAATTCGAACATTATACTTATTAAGGTTGATACACTTATTCATAGGATGTATTCATGAAGCTATCTCTTTCAAAGGGGTGGCTTTTTTCTTACAAAAACTATTTATCAGCTTTTTATTAAATACTTCTAATTTAACAATCGTATTTATTAGCGTGTCATTATACATACTAAGATTACCTTTTACCTTTTACCATTTCATATAATCGCTATAAAGTGAAACTTTAATCAATAGGGGTTTTCTCCATCCCCTACTGATTATTAGTTGAACCAATTGGACTTTAATGGGCAGTTGATCCCTAACTTCTTTGCTTTTGCTGAATTTTGAGGTGGGGGTCTTACTGCCCATTAAAGCGGGATAAAATAAGTCTATAAAACTTATCTCCAAAGTTCTTTAGCCTAGATCACTTATTTACACATTAAAAAATATAATTCGTACAACGGTACCTTTACCAACTTCTGAATGGATTTCTACACTATGCCCTAATTGTTTCGTAATTTCATATACAAGATATAGCCCCATTCCAGTTGATTCTTTAAAATCTCTGCCATTTTCCCCTGTAAAGAAAGGTTTAAATACTCTAGGTAAATCTTGCTTCGGTATCCCTACGCCATAATCGATGATTTCAAGTATAACGTTGTTATCTTCCTTACAAGCTTTTACTTTAATCTTCTCTCGACTACCAGATGAATATTTAATCGCGTTCGATAGTATTTGTCCAATTAAAAATTGTAACCATTTCGCATCACTTTCTACACTAATGTCCTTATCAATTTTAAGCTCTGGATATACAAAATTTCGAATAAAGAAGCGTTTATGTTCATGTACAGAATCATTTACTATTTTATGTAGCTGTACTTTTTCCACATAAAAATCTTGTGTAAATGCCTCTAAACGTGCGACATACAGAGCCATCTCTAATCCCTTTTTCAGTCTATCTGATTCCTCATTTATACTTTCAAAACGCTGATCGACTTCATCTTGTGTAATTAATTCTATTACAGATAAAGGTGTTTTCATTTGATGTATCCATTGATTCATAAAAGTTAAATGATCATTATTTTTTCTCTCTTGTATCTGGAGCTGATTTTGATAATGGCGATATTGTACCTCAAGTAGTTCTTGAAGCGCAGTAGATAAAACTGCAAAATCTGATTTTTGAACAGATTCATCCAAAGAGTACAACGGATTTGCTAATCTTTCATAGAACGTACGATGAGTAAAGTAACGAAATACTAAATAGCCTACCATAAAAAAGACACCTAAAAACATTGCATATAATGCCGTTGCAATATGGTTATGCCCATCAAACCAATATACAAGAAATATGGCTAGTAATTGGATTGCTGTAAAACAAATAAGTGGTATATGATCACGAATAAATAATCTTATCATTTCTCCATACCAGTATCCCAAGTAATATGTAATCTATAACCGACACTACGAATTGTTTCAATCGCATCTTCAATCTGTAAAGTTTTTAACTTTTTTCGCACACGTGTTGTATTTACACTTAATGTATTATCATCAACATAGGATTCGCTATCCCACAATTTATTCAACAACACTTCTCTACCCACAACACGCGGATAATTTTTCATTAACATTTCTAATAAAATGGCTTCATTTCTCGTTATATCAATCTCTTGATTACGCAATTTCAATACAAGCCTTTCAGGATATAAACAAAGACCTTGTTGTTCAACCATCCGTTCTTCTATTTTCGGTGCATAATCTCCATAAGCACGTCTTAAATGACTACGAACTTTAGCCATTACCACTTCGTAATGGAAGGGCTTTGAAATAAAATCATCGCCACCGTTTTCAAGCGCCATAACTTGATCCATCGTGCCTTCACGAGCCGAAATAAATAATATCGGACATGTAGAAACTCCGCGAATTTGACGACACCAATAGTACCCATCAAAACTTGGTAAATTAATATCTAATAAAACTAACTCTGGTTGTTCTTCTAAAAAAATGTTTAATACATTTTGAAAATCCGATACAATAATTCCTTCATACCCGTATTTCGCGACATGTGTTGATAATAGTTCTGCAATTTTCATATCGTCTTCTACAATCATAATTTTAACCATCATTTTACTCCTTTTTTAATCCACAATCTTATATTCAATGATATAAAATAAATACTACCTGTTTTTATATCATCCGTAAATCAAAAAAGGATACTTTTATACAACAGCATCCTTCTTCTATCATTCTTATTTAAGATGAAATTTACTCAAATTAAAACCTAGCTTCTCCACATAATTCATACTTAGTTCCATTCGTGCTGTTTTCAGTGGATCTACAACTTGGCAAACTCTTAAATCGCCTGCAGCTGATAATAAAAGTGTTGCATTAGCTTTAGACATTTCTAATTCCTTATGTAAAAATGTCACCATATTACGTACAGCGCGATTCGCTGCATCATCTAACAATTTCTCTGAAGCAATCGTCATTATTTTTTCTTTTTGGATCGCCATTGGTAGTGGCCATTTCTTTCCTTTTATAATTTGAACTGTAACAGTTACCTCACCAGCAACCTCTACTCCACTAACACCAATTTCACCATCACCCATCGCCGCGTGTAAATCACCTAATGCTAATAGGGCACCAGGAACATTTACAGGTAATAATAATGTTGTCCCTTCTTTTATTTCTTTACAGTCCATATTCCCGCCGTGATCATGCGGTGTGCCACATGAAATACTCTCTTCTTTCGGTGCAGTACCAATAACACCGATCATTGGATTAATCGGGATTTGTAGTTCATTTGAAAACAAAACATGTTCATTATGTATTGGGACGATTTTCAC
Source organism: Bacillus sp. FSL M8-0063 (assembly GCF_038005545.1). Lineage (NCBI taxonomy): Bacteria > Bacillati > Bacillota > Bacilli > Caryophanales > Bacillaceae > Bacillus > Bacillus sp. FSL M8-0063. The sequence goes on along the minus strand of NZ_JBBOTJ010000001.1, from coordinate 2,163,060 downwards.
TGTATTTTCGTTTAGATCTTCACCCATTACGCCAAGATTCGCTCCTGTAGTTAAAACACCTTGCTCTGCAATTTTAATCTTTTCAATCATTACAACTAATATATCACCAGGTTCTGCACCATTAATATATACAGGCCCAGTCGCCGGATTAATTCGGTTCCAATCTAATTCTTGAAACGCAACATCTCCAGATTCAATTTGATTTTCAAAGCAATCATATGTTTCAAATACAAGACGACTCCCAATTTCTACTTCCATACACGGCTTATTTTCTGGTGACATTGCGTAAATAATATGGTCTTTATGAATTCGATACACGTTATCTCTCCCCTTTTACATTAGTCTACAATTACTAATTAGCTTTTTTCATAAAAGCTAATTGTGAAAATTAATGAATTTACATATAGAAAAGCACTTAGCTTATTTTCATACATACACTCTTTACTATAACAGATAAAGAAAGGTGGTAGCACTATGCCCCTTATTCCATATAACGAAAGTGATGTTGATTTACTAGCTCGTTTAATTCGTGCAGAAGCTGAAGGAGAAGGTCGACAAGGTGAACAACTTGTTGGCTGCGTAGTAGTAAATCGTGTATTTTGTGATTGCTTAGATTTTAAACAGCTTCGTTCTGTACGTGACGCAGTATATCAAAGTCCCGGTGGATTTGAAGCAGTGCAATACGGATATTTTTATCAGCGTGCTCGTGATTCTGAAAAAGAAATTGCAAGAAAAGTTTTACAAGGTGAATGGCGCTGGCCAGCACGATGGGCTCTTTGGTATTTCCGTCCAGTTGGATCTTGTCCGCCTGAATGGTATAACCAGCCATTTGCGGGACAATTTAAAAGTCATTGCTTTTATGAACCACGTGGTGATGAATGTCCGAAAATGTATTCACGGTAGCAAAATTTGAAACGCAAGTACTTAGATTTCTGAGTACTTGCGTTTCTTTTAGCATTTTTAGAAATCTAATAATGCGATGAACTTTTCAATGCCTACTACATGTATTAATAACGGTATACGTGGGCCGCTAGACTGATTTATAATGAGCCTATATATAATAAGAAATAATTGTTTTTGATTTTCTTTCATTATTTTTTTATTTTCATGATGACAAATCGAATACAATTGTTCCATTAAGTTAGAGTAATCTTTGTTAGAACGAAGTATGTTGCAAACTTCTACTAGCCATTCTTTCTGTCTTTCATCTAATGTGTTATAAAACTCTGTATTTCTTTCTTGATTTACCGAAATTAGTTTTTCAGATTGAAATCTTCTTATCCAATACTCTGCACGGTTACATATCGCTATCATATCATCTAATACATAACTCCTATCTGTTTTTTCTAATATACCTTGTAAAATAGATGAATCAAAATTTAATAATGGTAACGTTCCTGCTACTTGATTAAATTTTGGATATTCTTTAAACCTGCCATCAACTTTAGAGAGTTTAATTGCATCAAATAAATCTTCATTTTTGAGCGTTTTATTCTCATAACCATCTTTCAATCGTTCATATTCTGTATAATTGCGAATCACATCTTCATCAAGACCGATATGAAAAGCTGCGTTTGGTCTGTATTTAGCAAACATAAATAGAATCACTTCTGGTAAATACACTTTTAACAACTCGCTAGGTGTAATACTATTCCCTGATGAACTAGACATTTTTTCATGATTCCCTTTAATTCCAATGAAATCATAAGCAACGTAATGAGGAGCTTCACGATTGAATATTTCCCTCACAATTTCCTTTGATACATTATAACTACCCGTTTCTGATGAATGATCTCTTCCGCCCGGTTCAAAAATAACATCCTCTATCATCCACCTCATCGGCCAATCGATTTTCCAATTCAGTTTCATTTTATTTGTATTTAATACTGATAATTCATTTTGATTTCCACATACACATTCATACTGAACTGTTTTTAATACTTCATCAAAATGTGTAATCGTTGTTGCATCTTTCCCACATTTCTCACAATATAATGTAACTGGATAAAAGCTCTCTCGCTCTTCTTCACTACACTCTCCAGTTTTAAATCCCATTAAAATATCATATATTTCTTTTCTTTTATATAAAGCCTCTAATATATTTTTGTTATACCTTCTACTTCTATATTCAGCATGTTGATATATGAATTCCACTTCAACCCCAAATGCTTGAAGAGATTTCTCAAACTCTTTTTCAAAATGCTCTGCATACGAATTATGACAACCATATGGATCTGGAATATCACAGTATGGTATACCAATATATTTTGCAAAAGATGGATCAATATTTTTAGGAACTTTTCTAAATCTGTCATAATCATCCCATGAGAATATAAAACGAGTCTTTTTCCCTAAATCTTGTAGTGCTTTTACCACGAAATATGTCGTTATTATTTCGCGGAAGTTCCCGATATGAACAGAACCAGATGGACTTATTCCAGATGCGCAAACAAACGTTTCTTTGTTTGGATGTTTTCTAATTAATTCATGTGCTACTTCATACGCCCAATGCATATATTACTCACCTCAATTGATTTTTTGTTTTCACATTTTCAGTTTTATGCAATAAAAAAACTCCCACCCCCAAGATTATTCATCTTGAGGACGAGAGTTGTTAGCTTCGCGGTACCACCTCAGTTTGTTAATACGTCGCCATATTAACCTCTTCAGGTACGGCAAAATATGCTTATACCCTATCTCTATAACGGGAGAACCCGTCGCACCATCCCTAAACAAATTAGTTCCTTGCGCAGCTCCAAGTCTTTTTTCATTAAGATGTATACTGCTCTTTCTCAGCTACCAGAGCTCTCTGTACGTATTCTTTCTTAACTACTCTTCTCTTCCATGCCATTTTAAATATTAGTTTTTTCATATGATAATTTATAATACTTTTATTGTCAAACTTTTCCGGACAAAAAAGTTATCTAAATAAATGCTTTATTGCTTCTAATTGAATTTTATGACTACATTCATCACAACAATATGTCCCTTTCGGTTTCTCTTTAAATCGCTTATATTTTTCGCTTCCTTCGTATACACGGAATATATTTTTACAAGAAAAGCAAACAATTTCATAAAACATCATATGCAGTTTCCTCTCCATGTTTATACATTTTTTTAATTGCTTAAGATAGTCAGTTTTCTACAGTAAAACCTTAATATCCTCTTACTAAAAGGTTTACCTTCATTCTTATCGAATTATATAAATATCTTATAAGTTGAGGTGAAAATCTTGATCAGTAATATAGAATTAGTTTTAGATGCTTTAGCAAGTTTTGCTAAAGGGCCTCGTTAGAATGAAAGTATTGGAGTTGAAATACAATGAATCGTATTAATTACATAAGACAAGAAGAAAAGAAATATCATGACCTTTGCTATGAACAATACAAACTATTTGAAACTGGCTCTTGGCTTTACAAACCGGTTAAAACAGTTATGGACTTAATGGAGTACTTTGAAGGACAAAATAACTTACAAGTACTTGATCTAGGCTCTGGCGTTGGAAGAAATAGCATTCCAATTGCACAAAAAATAAAAAATGCTAGTGGTACTGTTACATGTGTGGACTTACTGGATTCTGCGTTAACAAAATTACAAACTTATAGTAAAGAACATGATGTATTTGAAGTTATAAAAACAGAACAAGCGGCAATTGAAAATTACTACATCCAACCTGATACCTATGATTATATCGTTGCAGTATCAAGTTTAGAGCATGTTAAATCAGAAGAAGATTTAACAAACTTGCTCCATTCTATGAAAAAAGGTACAAAGACTGGTGGTATCAATTGTTTAATTATAAACTCGAACATACAAGAAATTGACTTACATACGAAAGAAGAATTAGATGCTTTAATTGAAATTAACCTTCCAACTGAACATATGATATATCTATTAAAAAACATTTATAAGGAATGGAAAGAGATAAAAATTGAAATAAAAGAATTAGCTTATAATATAGTGCGAAATGGCAAACACATTCAATTAAAAACAAATGCCATTACTTTTGTCGTTCAGAAATAATAGTATAATAAAGAAGTGACTCTTTCTCTCAAATTCATTTTTATTGTACAAAATTTGTTACTTTATATATTTATTAATCAAAACACAAAAACCATGCTTCAGTATCATTAGAAACATGGTTTTTATTATTGATCATACTAAATTGCTTAGCTATTTAATGAATTCATTAACTGGAAGAAATGTTCAGGTTCATGTGTCTTATTTAATTCATACCATGAATGGAGTGTATCTGGCGCAAATACATCTAATGTTTTTAGAACTTCCATTGCAAATTCCAAAGGAGCTACTCCAGATGCAGTAATAAGATTTTCACCAGACGCTACAGGTCCCATTTCATATAAATTTTCCCCTTTATATGTAGGACAAACCATTTTCATATAATCTAAACTATTACTTGTATGCTTTCTAGAATTTAAGTATCCGTAATTTGCAAGGCCTATTGTTGCACCACAAATTGCAGCCACAATAGTACCAATCTTTAAAACTTCTTCAACTTTTTGCAATATGGGTTTATGTATGTTTTCAGTCCAAGTATTTCCTCCAGGTAAAATCAATAAATCATTACTCTCAAGTACACATTCATCTAGGGAAATATCTGGCTTTACGTTCAAGCCTCCCATTGAAATAACCATTTCTTTATTTATTCCAACTGTAACTACTTTAAAAGGTGCTAAACCCTTTTTAAAATATCTACCTGTATTAAGTTCAGCAATTAAATGTCCGTATTCCCAATCGGACATCGTATGAAATACATATAAATAAGCTTTTCTAGTTTGCATTCAATAACACTCCATTCACAACTTAATCTAATCTAGTCTTTTCTAAAAGATAATCTATTTATTATTTATAATTGCTTGTCGAGCTTTTTCTTTATCATCAAAATGAATAGTCAAATCCTTTAAAATTTGATATGTTTCATGCCCTTTCCCTGCAATCAAAACAATATCATTAGAAGATGCCATGTTTATTGCATGTTTTATGGCAAGTTCACGATCTACTTCTACTTTATAATTCAAATTATTATTCTGTGAAAATCCTTTTTCAATATCTTTCATTATTGACTGCGGGTCTTCCGAACGTGGATTATCAGAAGTAATATAAACAAAATCGCTATAACTTCCAGCAATTTCACCCATTATAGGTCGTTTTTTTTCATCTCTATCCCCACCGCAGCCGAAAACAGTAATGATTTTACCTTTTGAAAACTCGCTAATTGTAGTAAGGACATTTTCTAACGCATCGGGCGTATGAGCATAGTCCACTATTACAAGGAAATCTTGGTTTTCGTCTATAATTTCCATTCTACCTTCAATGCTCTTTAAATCAGATAAGCTGTCACTAATATTTGTAGGCGGAATACCTTCAACCAATGCAGCTGTTATTGCTGCTAATGCATTATAAACATTAAAGCGGCCTACGAGATTTAGATTAACTTTTATTTCTCCATTAAAGGCAGAAACTAAAAACTGTATTCCTTTTGAACTTAAAGTAATATCCTTCGCTTGAACATCTGCTTCATTATGTATTCCATATGTGATACCTTCAGCTGAAGTAATTTTTTTAAAGTATTCTACCGATGGATCGTCTGCATTCAAAATAGCAATTTTTTTATCTGTAGTAGAAAAATCATTTCCCAATCTTGAAAAAAGAAGACCTTTTACATGTTTATATTTCTCAAATGTACCATAGTAATCCAAATGATCTTGCGTTAAATTTGTAAAAACAGCGGTTTTAAAGTTACACCCTTTAACTCTTTCCATATGTAAACCTTGTGAGGTAACTTCCATAACACAATAATCTGTATTATGATTTTTCATCGTTTGCAAATTCCGCTGAAGTATCGGTGGTTCTTGCGTATTAATATCAGTAGGATACCATTTCGAACCAACTTTCACTCCGTTATTCCCCATAAGCCCTGTTTGAAATCCATAATCACTCAAAATCTTTTCAAGTAAATAGGAAGTAGTTGTTTTACCATTTGTTCCTGTAATTCCAATTAGTTTCATTTCATTAGATGAGTAACCATAAAAATGCGACGCAATAACTGCCATAGCATACCTAGCATCTTTAACAATTATTTTAGGTATTTCAATATTTACATCTCTTTCTACAATTAACGCCACAGCGCCATTTTTCACTGCATTTTCAACAAATTGATGTCGATCTTCAAGAAAACCATCGATACCTGATACACATATAAATAAATTTCCACTAGTTATTTTTCTAGAATCCATTTCTAATCCCGTAATTTCTACATTCATATCTCCAATGGTTTCTTTAATCAAAAACAAATCCGCCAGCTCTTTTAGTTTCAAATCCCTCGCCCCCTTACAAATTTCCCCTACTTATTTTACCACTTTATATAAAATAATGGTTTAAAATTCCATATTAGTCGGACGAAATTTAATCATCTTCAATAAACAAAAAAATAAAAGAGCACTTGTTTCCGCAAGTGCTCTTTTTGGGGATTTTGAGATACCCTATTAACGAAAGTTAAGGTTACTTAAAGTTAATAGGTATTTCTATTATATGCTTGTCCTTTTTATTTGTGCATAATCAATATATAAGAATTTATATTAACACTAAATAATTTCCTTAATTACTATTTTAGAATAAAGGTTATTCAACTCATTGCAAATAGCCTAAAAAAGATAAGCCAAAACTATTATTAAAATATAAATTTAATATCATACATTACTTGTTCAGCTACAGTATCAGCTAATTGATTAACAAATTGATAAAACAAATACTAAATTTATTTTAAACCTAAAATCGGTAATACTGTGTAATTAATCCTATATCCTTCAAACCCTGATGGCTTCACATCGTATTCCCACTTATGGAAGCATTCTGTTAACATGTATCCTACTTTTCCTTTATTCTCGTCTGTATTATGATTAATATAGCCGCATTGTTGGTGCGAGGTAATGAGATCCCCAGAAATTTTCTCCACATTCTTAAAACGGCTAAGATCAGGCGTCACATCTATCCAACTTTGATTTGTTACTTTATCATAACGAGCTTTTAAACGATAAATAATCCAACCATTTGGTTGTTTGAGTACACTATTCTCTAAAGAGGCCTTACCTGAATAGTAAGTAACTACATCAATCTCAACTTCTTCTTTGTTTTTCATATCTTCCATGAATTGTACAACTTCACTATAATCTGTTTCTTTTAGTTCTTCCTCAAAAACACCAAGTGATACTAAAATTAGTATGAACGCTGTAATTGAAAATAAGGTAATGATTATCTGTTTTCTTGTCATGTAGTTCCCCCTAATTATATTAAACACTACACATGATATGGCTTTGAATATATTCACTCTAGTGGTCTAACGTTTTTCCTCCATTTTAAATTTCACCATAATTAACCACATTATTGTTTCTAGAAATACTAAATGAAAATCATATTTTCAACATGGTTAAACTTCATTTTAAGCAGACAACAGGTAAGGTATACCTCGCCCATTACGATATGACCACCTACTAATCTTTTTCTTTTGTACAAGCAATTAATAGCCGGAATTTTCACAAAACATTTTGACGTATTACTTATTCCAATATAAAATTATATGCAAACAATCAAAATTAACCTAAAATATATAAAGGGTATACCATACTAACAGTTAAATGCTTAGATTTGTCCTTTTCCATAATTAACAAGGATAGAGTAACATGAAAATAGAGAACGAGTACCGTTACTAATCACATGCAGGTTCTTTGAAAATTACATTTTCATACTATAAACATAAATAAAAGGGGTACATACGAAATGAACGGTTTAATGGAAAATAATTCAAGAACTTTGTTCCTTCTCTTTGTAAGTATAATTGTACTAGTATTTCAAACTATTATTTTTGTAAGAATAGTAAGAAACTGGTTCAAAACCAAAAATATAGATAAATTAAAAGAAGATAAACAGTATATTAAAAAGCTAACTATAGTATACATAGCAATTATGGTAATAGGCGCTATTACAAACTTACCTTTATTCGGATTTATATTGTTAGGTTTTATGTCTAATACTATTATATTAATGTCTTTAAAGATAGAATTGTCTAATACAAAATCAAGTCAGTTGAAAACTGTGAAGAACTCAAAGCTCATGTTATGGTTTGTAATGAACACTATACACTTAGTGCTTTTCTTTGTTGAGGGGATAAAACTCATTAAACGTATATAAGGCGATACTTTGGGATAACGATACGAGTTCTTACGCATCACTTAGCTACACTTTAAAGTTATCATTTATTGGTAATTTATTTCCATTTAAATTACTTATGTCCTAAATAAAAAGAGCACTCAGCTATTGAGTGCTCTAAAAAATATTAATTCTACACATTTTCCTTGTAATGATTTCATATAATTTCTATTACTTTTTATTACTCAGTTCTATCACTTCCGGTATATGATTACTATCATATTTCCTCGTATAGGTTTCACCATCTGGAGTAACTAATTGTAATACAATCTCACCACAAACTCCATTTAGTATTTCAAATTCGCCTTGTGTATTTGAAATACTGCGTTCCTTACTTTCGATTGAATCTTCATAAATTTTCACATTAGATATAGGTTCGTTATTTTGATTTACCATAATACCTCTTGAATACTTACCAACCGCAATGCATTGGTCATCTTTTTTATAATATTTAGTCACAACTATAGCTCCAATTATTATAGCGATACACACAAACAAGAGAATTATTTTGCGTCTCACAACACCCCCCCTTATTCATTTTTTTCTTTTTTAAATTGAAAGGTTATACGTTCCACTTGTTTGATTTCCTCAATTACTTTACGAATTCCTTCTTCAATCCTATCTTCCTTCACATTCGATACGTTTAACTTTAATAGTCTATCTTTCGGAAAACCTCTCAAATAATTTTTATCAATCGCATCAATACTTATTTGCATTTCATTTAATCTATGGAAAAACATTTCGGAAATACTCGTTTTGTGTAATTTTAAACAAGTGTGGATTCCAATTGTATTTTGCTTTTTATATGTGAATAAAAGCGGGTTTTCACTATGAGTTATTTCTAATGTTTCTGCTAGTTTTTTAGATCTATCGTGATAGGAAGATTTAATTTTATTTTTATGACGTTCAAACATGCCACTCTTTATATAAATTTCTAAAGCAGCTTGGGATATCATCGGGCTATCGATATCTAAAATCTTTTTATATGTATGGAAAGCATTCGCTATTACCGGTGGGATTACTGCTATGCCCACTCGTAAACCTGGAAAAATAATCTTTGAATAACTTTTCAAATATATGACATGATTCCCATTATCCAAGCTATATAACGGATCTGCTTTTGAATCCATTTCTAAATCTGCTAAATAATCATCTTCAACTATATATACATTATATTTCTTAGCCAATAACACAATTTTTTCTTTCTCATCTTTAGAATAAGAAGTTCCGAGCGGATGATGATATCTTGGTATTGTATAAAAGAATTTTATTTTACCTGTTCGAAAAATGCGTTCCAATTCATTTAAGTCAATACCTTCATTCGTACGTTTAATACCAATTACAGGAATTTTGTTTATTTCTAGATATTCAATATATAGATGATATGTTGGTTGTTCAATTAATATCGTTTCATTTTCATTTGGAAATGGTATAGAAGTTAATATTGCTAGCGCCTGCTGTACACCTGACGTTATAAAAATATTTTCTTCTTTAGTGAAGACTTGATAGTTTACCAGTTGTTGTTGAATAACCGGAATTAAAGACGGTAAACCTTTTGGCGTACCATATACGAACAAGTCATTTTTATATGTATCAATGGCTTTATTTATACAATGTTGAAAATCTACATATGGAAAAACATCTGGATCTGGTGCTGAGGAAGCAAAATCAATTATCTCTTCATTTTCTACAACCTCCCCTGATTTTCGAACAACGTAGTATCCACTTTGAGGGACGGAATAAATAATATGACGCTTTTCTAATTCATGTAGCGCTCGTATTACTGTCGCCTTATTGCATTCATATTTCGTAACGAGTGTCCGAATAGACGGTAGTTTCTTTCCTTCTTTTATCTCCCCATTTTGAATCATACTTTCTAAGTCGTTGAAAACATGTAAATACTTATACATCATTACCACCTCAACATTTAATTTGTACCGGTACAGTTTGTGATTATTCACATTGTAGCACTAGATCATAAAGATTACTATGTACGTATACTGGCCAGTAAGAAATCAATTACTATGAGGTGAAATTATGAAACTTACAACAAAGGCATATTTATCAGCTTTACTCTATTCATTTATTATTGGATTCTCCTTTATGTTTGTGAAATTAGCATTAACTGTTACAAGCCCACTTGATACCCTTGCTCATCGTTTTACAATTGCTTTCATAGCAGCAAGCATTCTCATTGTTTTCGGTTTCGTAAAGTTAAATATGTCATTCAAAAATATACTTCCCCTTTTACCACTTGCAATATTTTATCCAGCACTATTTTTTGCTTTCCAAGCATTTGGCTTAGTGTATACAAGTTCATCCGAAGCTGGAATTATACAAGCGGCTATTCCTATATTTACGATGATGTTAGCTTCCTATTTTTTAAAAGAGTATACAAATACATGGCAAAAAATATCTGTACTCATTTCTGTTATCGGTGTCATTTATATATTTATCATGAATGGTATAAGGACTCATGAAACTAGTTTCATAGGTGTTATTCTTATTTTGCTATCGGCATTATCATCTGCTTTCTATAATGTGTTAGCTCGAAAAATGACGAAGAAATTCAAACTAATGGATTTAACTTACACAATGACAGTAATCGGCTTTATTAGCTTTAATTTAATCGCAATCGCCAGCCATATAAGCAAAGGTACTATAACGGCATACTTTAAACCGTTTACGAATGGAACATTTCTTATCTCCATCTTATATTTAGGGTTACTATCTTCCTTGCTGACGGCATTGCTATTAAATTATTCCTTATCATACATTGAAGCCGCTAAAATAAGTGTTTTTAGTAACTTATCTACACTTATTACAATTATCGCAGGCGTTATTTTTTTACACGAGCAAATTTCTTATTTTCATATCATTGGTACAATAATGATTATTTTTGGTGTAATAGGCACAAATTTTTTGGGTAAAAAAGGAATTACAGTGGAAAAGAAGAATATCTCCATGAATAAATAAAAAGTGAGGGATATGTCATGCAGCGCTTAAACACGATTGATATTAGTAACGTTCTAGAATTAGAAAACACTCTTTCTACTTTAGAAAATGAAGTGATTTCTTCAAAACTAGAACTCGAAAATTGGTTAAAAAAACAATCTACATTCATTTGGGAAATTGAAGAACAATTAACATCTCACTATATCGCCTTTCAATGTAGTACAGATAATAAAAAAATAAAAGATACTTTTGAATATGACCAACAATTTGTCAGGCCTCTTTTGAAACGTTATCAAAATTCATTTGATAATAAATATTTAGAGTCCCCTTTTCGAATGGAACTTGATCCAAAAACGTATAGCTTACTAGATAAAAAAATAAAGAATGCGCAGACTTTATTTTGTGAAAAGAACATTGATTTAGAAGTAGACGAAGACAAACTAGTAACCGAGTACTTCGAAATTACAGGTGGTTTAACTGCACTATGGGACGGTGAAGAAAAAACAATTACTGAACTACAGTCTTACTTACAAGATCCGGATCGTAATATACGAAAAAAAGCGAAAACACTCATTTCTGAAACATTCTTATCTGTTGAAGATACATTACAACAGATATTAAATGAATTAATCGTAATACGTCACCAAAAAGCAAAAAACATTCAATTAGATAATTATCGTGATTATATGTTTAAAAAACATGAACGTTTTGATTATACACCTGAGGATTGCTATGAACTTGCTGAATCTATTCGTAAATACGTAGTACCACTTATCAATAAAATATTTAATGAGAAAACATCTGAACTTCAAGTAGATAGTCTTCGTCCATGGGATCTAAAAGCAACCGCACCAAATCAAAAAGCATTAAAACCTATCGAAGACGCCAGTGAATTAATCGAAAAAAGTTCTCATATTTTACACAAACTAGATCCTGAATTTTCTAGGTTACTGGACCGTATGCGTAAAAATAATTGCTTAGATTTAGAAAGTCGTAAAGGAAAAGGACCAGGAGGATTTTGCGAATATTTACCTGCTTCTCGATTATCTTTCGTTTTTATGAATCTCAATCATACACATTATGATGTTACTACTTTCCTCCATGAAATGGGTCATAGTATTCATAATGAATGTATGAAGCAGTTAGAACTTCAAAAATATTTGGAAATCCCTTCTGAATCAGCAGAACTCGCTAGCATGACAATGGAATTATTTTCGATGGAGTATTGGGATACATTTTATGAGAATACTGAAGAATTTATAAAAGCAAAATTAGATTTCTTTATAGATATTGTTAAGTACTTACCACAAATGCTTATCGTTGATCAATTCCAACATTGGATGTATAAGAATCCTAATCATACTGCTAAAGAAAGAAATGCAAAGTATTTAGAATTACATAACACTTACCAATCGAACGTCGTAAATATTGAAGGGTATGAAAATTGGATTGCAACTGGTTGGTTACCTGTACTACACATATTCGAAATACCATTCTATTACATCGAATATGCTATCGCACAACTTGGTGCACTACAAATGTATAAACAATATAAAGAAAATCCTAAACAAGCAATAGAAAATTATAAAAAGGCTTTATCATTAGGTAGCTCTAGATCTTTAACGGAAGTATATGAAGCAGCTGGAATTCATTTTGATTTTTCTGGTGAAACAATTAAAGAACTAATGTTATTAGTAGAGGGCGAATTAGAGTCATTTGAACAATTGTAAGAAAGAAGCTGTTCCTATATTTTAGGTTCAGCTTTCTTCTTTATTTTATTTATTAGTTCTATGTACTGAGAATCACCATATCCGATTGTCGAAAAGAGTTTAAACAACTTTGTTAATAATTCTTGAGTTGATAAATCTTTATTTTTAGAGATGAATTTTACTACGATATTATCTTCTTTTAACATATTTAAATATAAGTCTATAGCTTGATAGATTACAGGTGGTACTTTATAGGATGTTTTTTTATGATTCACTACTACTTCATCGTATATAGAAGAATAATTTCCTAATTCCAGTTCAAGTTGACTTACTTTAAATTCATCTTCTCTGAAGCTATTTAAGTATACCTTCCCTTCATAACAAGATTGTTCTAAGTATGAAAGTATGGTAAGTAAGTTCATTTGGCAGAACATATCTTCACCAAACCATAAAACAATGCATTTATACTTTTTCGTAAAAAGATTTTCTAACGGATCTATAACTTTTTTTGTATAACTTTCTACTGAACTATTATGTCCTTCTGCTCTTGTTTTAATAAATTCTTCATTAAAAACTTGTGTAGTAGCCGTGTTTACACACATCGCTTCGTTAAATGGGGCATAATCAGACTCACCCATTAGCTTCTCCGTTTTAAATTCTTCATACATCATTTGACCATTCAATATGTTTAATACATCTTTATCAAACAACTCATTATTATTGCTACGTAACTGCTCAACCTCTAATTTTCTAGAAATATTCATTTTTAACTCCTCTTCTATTTTTAGTTTAATAAATGATTGAATAGGCATTTTGTTAAGTTGGAATTCTCTTGGATTCATTCCAAAAACATTTTTGAAAGCTCTACTATAAGCCTCTTGCGAAGAATAATTGTAATCCAATGCAATATCTATTATCTTTCTATCATTCTTCAAATCCCCCGTAGATAAATACAGTCTTCTTAAAAGAATATAACGCCTAATACTCATGCCTGTTACTTGGTGAAATCTAAAAGAACAGTAATACGGAGAATAACCCATATAACGCGATAATTCATTTAATGAAAATTCTTCTTTTAAATTGCTCTCAATCCAATCAATCATTTGCTGTATATGTTCATTCATTTACTTCACTCCTTATTTATAAGTATAAAAGAGAGTCATTTCTTTCTTTTGATATTTCTTGTGTTTTATAACATGAGCCATTCATTACTTCATGCTTCATTTTAAAGGATATCAAAAATAAAACACGAATGTTGTATATTAAGAATCTTTTAGTTCTCAAATAAAAAATTAAAGTTTGGAAAGGAAGTTACAATGAACGAGCTAGAAAAAGAAATACTCCAATTAATAAATGAACGATATCCATTAAATTTTATTAACATTAAACCCATAACGAATGAAATGTATCAATGTAACGCACAACAAGGTACTTATTTCATTAGAATTACAAACTACAAAACATATGCAGAACAATTAGAAGAAGTTACATATACGAATTTTTTATATCAAAATGGCTTAGGTGTTCCACCAATAATCCCTTCTTTACAAGGAAATTTTGTAGAAAAGTTTCCATTAGACAAGGAGATTTTTGCTGTATTATATAAAGCTGCTCCTGGTATACATTTACCGAGGTGTGATTGGAATTCAAATATATTTAAAAAGCTTGGTAAACAAATTGGAAAATTACATCGCATTTCTAAAAGCTTTGAACAGACTAATTCGGTTAAACATATAAACGATTGGTATGAAAATGAAGAATATAATTTTCTTAAGTATATCTCTAAAGAAGAAACTACTATAAGAGAAATTGCATCTGACGTTTTAACTTCTATAAAAGAGCTACAAAAATCCACTTCCAATTACGGCTTAATTCACGGAGATTTATGGCTGGAAAATATATTAGTTGAAAACAATTCAAACATAACAATGATTGATTTTCAAGACTGCGAAAAACATTTTTACATATTTGATTTAGCCGTTCCTATTTATAGTGCGATAGAATATTCATTTGCTGGAAATGGGAATATCGTTAACTATGAGCATTCTATTACAAAAGCACTAGTTGAAGGATATAAAGAAGAAAATGAACTCCCTAAAGAGATGATAGACAAGTTTCCATTGTTTATAAAATTAAAGGAGATTTTTGAATATAGCTTAATGCATATGTATTGGGGTAAAGAAGAATTAACTGAGGAACAAATACGGATAATAAATCTTTATAGGATGAAGATGGAAACTAAATATACCTATATCAATGTTTAAAAATGCTATTGTTTAACTACAAGGAAACTTAGTTTAACAACAGCATTTATTAATTGGCTACTAGACAACCTTTGTTTTATTACTTATAAATACTGATTCAATAATTTGTTTAAATCCACTTCATTTTGCGGAGATACTTTCTCTGAAAATCTAGCTCCAATCATAATAGGAGCCCATTGAAAGATCTCATCTCTTGTTAGATCGGTATTACTGCAATATATTCGCAAATACATTTCCGCTAATTCTATATAAGACTGCGCATACAATAAATATGTACGAAACACATCTGCACGAATATCACCTGAACAAGCATCTACCCAGTCTATAATATTTACATTCTTTTCACTCAAAATTAGATTAAATGGATGGAAATCACCATGGCATAATCTAGGTTCAAATTTGATTGAATATAACTTATTCAATATACTTTCCTTTTGTTTTTCATCCAATTTATGTACATATTTAATTTGACGCTCTAACCTTTCCCCCATCGCTTCCATTTC
This sequence comes from Bacillus sp. FSL M8-0063, assembly GCF_038005545.1. NCBI lineage: Bacteria > Bacillati > Bacillota > Bacilli > Caryophanales > Bacillaceae > Bacillus > Bacillus sp. FSL M8-0063. Next base: position 2,147,403 of record NZ_JBBOTJ010000001.1, on the reverse strand, counting down.
ATCCGTATTCACACGTATGGCATGAATCTTTTTTTGTTCATTAACACAAATATTTATGTAATGCTCTGCCTCATTTAGATTATTAAGCAGGAGATCCCCCATACTGTCACCTTTTACGTATTCCATAATAATTGCCTGTCTATTTTTTATCTTTGTCACTTCAAATACGTTCGGAACTGATAGTCCACATGAATAAGCATATTTTTGTTTTTTTGCTTCATTCATAGACTCTGTATCAGGCAGATATTCATTAAATAATTTTACAACCTTAGTATTATAGAGATAGATTTCTGCTGTATTCCCTTTAGCTATCGGATTTCCTAAATTCAATTCATTTCTCTCCTTACTGTAAATTAAGCTGACACATTATACTCCCCTATAAATTCAGTGTAATTATGCTGAAACCCTTCTCCACGAAAATATAAAAAACTTACCACTTTCTATCCTTAAATAGAAAGTGGTAAGTTTAATTTACTAGGAATATCGGAAGGGAAATTTGGTGTATGCACAATTGAAAATGCATATCCCTGCTCAATAAATGATACTTCATTATGTTTACATTGAAATGGGACACTATTTTTCTTAAAGTTAATTTGGATTTGCTGTAAAAATGCTTGATCTGTTGTTCCGAAAGATACGTGTACTTTTGGTGGTAAAGCTTTCATCGCAATCGGGATCCAAGGTCGCTGCCACCAAGTTGCAACGATGTATGCAGTGCCACCTATAACAAAGTTGAAAATATCCCCATCTTTCATCGTTTTCATATTTAGATTGGATTTTAACCATTCTGTAAATACAGGTACACTTTTAACAGGAAGTCCGATTTCCCTTACATATAAAATATTTAAAGGGGACTGCGGTACTAATACATCTTCTTTAACATAACTATGTGCGATAATTTCGAGTAGATTTCCATCCCCGTCTTTAAAGTATACATTGTATAAACCATTCTCTTCACCAATTACATTTCCATTTTGCCATTTCACAATGAGTAATCCAGAATCCTTTAGCCATCTTACTGTTTCAAGAAATTTTGAATATGGAATCTCAAAAGCAAAGTGAGCAGGTGCAATTGGTTCATATACTTCTTGAAAACTAATTGTTGTATAAGGTGTTACTTCAAATTGAATAAATGATGCTGTTTCTTTTTTTATTGGAAAAGATAATATGTCCTTATAAACTTGTTTTACCCCTTCTATGGAAACCGTTTGTAGTTTTATATCTGATATATGTGTAATCATTGTAATAAACCTCCAAATTCATAATATCTATTAGTATTGTATTTCAAAAACTAACAGGAAGAATCCATCTGGAGATTGAAACTTTAATTAACAAAATAATACTTTTGTATTAGAGCAGTTACGCTAACATTTCCGGCTAATGCAATAAAATTTTAACTTCAAGCGTTTTGCGCTATAGTTCAAATAATTGGTATAAACGACCATATCAAGATATAATGAACAATATCTTAAGCTAAAGGAGTGATGTTTTGTGAACCAAAGAATTTCTTACTATGATGCTGCACCTGATGCTATGAAAATTATGATGGACATGGAAAAGTACACAAAGCAATCAACGATTAATCGAATGACTAGAGAGCTTATTAAAATTAGAGTTTCTCAGATCAATGGTTGTGCTTACTGCTTAGATTTACATACATCTGATGCGCGAAAAATGGGAGAAACTGAACAAAGGATTTATTGCTTAAGTACTTGGGATGAATGTACTTTTTATACAGAAGAAGAAAAGGTCGCTATTGAACTAGCTGAACATATTACACTAATTCCTACTAAAAGAGTTCCTGATTCCCTATACAAACGAGTATGTGAACATTATGATGAAAAACAATATATTGACCTTGTCTTGATTATTAATCAAATTAATAGTTGGAATAGAATTTCTATCGCGATGGGAAATACACCTGCTAAAAAATAAAACTGTAAGTGAAAATCTTACTTACTCTATACGTTATTTCTATATTACATACGCTCCAAAAGGTTGATTTTTATATATTACAAAAATCAACCTTTTGGATTTAACTTTACCGATGTTTTCTTATTTCTTCTACTATAACTTTCGGATAATCCCAATGTTTCGTCCTTATGCATACCTCTTACAATATTAACCGTTGTTGTACCTCTCGCATGCCAGCAGACTTTATAATTTATTTCTATACCCAGGTCCTTAACTCCAATCTCTAGTAATGAAGACCATCTTGTATAACCTTCTTTTCCACACAAAAAGCTGCTTTTTTTAAAGAAAAGCAGCTTTTAATCTATAACACATTATAATTTAACAGCAATAATCATAAACCTTTTTGAATTCGTACGAATCCCTTTTTCAGAACTATTTGCATCAATGAACTTTTGTAAAATAGTAAAATCCTCTTCCTCTTCTCCAAATCTAGGAATAATAGGCGTATGTTTTAACAAGAAAATAAGATCTTCAGGCGTACTGTAATAATCAGTAATATTATATTCACGTACTTGCACGAATTCAAATCCTGCATGAATAAGTTCCCTCATATACTTCTCTTTTAAAATTCCATCTTTTTCGCCTAAGCATTGCCCTCTTCCAAATGCTTCTTTCAAGTTCAATTTATCATGTTCGCTAATTTGTTGTGTTAAGAAAATAGCACCTTTTTTCATTACTTTTGCTAATTCAGATGCTATAAACGGTGCATGACAACTTGAAGCTATATCAAAATGCGCATGCGGAAACACTAAAGCTTCAGAATCCATTTGAAGAAACTCAACATTTTGTACACCTGATTTTTTCAAGTTAGAATGTGCTGTTTCAATCATTCCGTTAGAATTATCTATTCCAATTAATAATTTAGCCGAAGATGCTATGTTAAGTACATTCTCTCCTCCACCTGTACCAACATCAAGTAATATATGTGATTGCTTGCATCTTTCTTTTACCTCTCCATAAAAGTCCCATGTATCTCCTACAGTTTCACATTTTATTTTACTAAAATCCCATCCATTTAATCTTCCTACTTTATCATAAAAGTTTTTGTACTCTAATTCGTTCATTTCATTATTTCCCCTTTGTTAATGTGCATGAAATGTTTAATCCTGATCATCATCGAAATAGACTTATAGTTTATATTTTTATTAATCTCCTTTTATATCTGGTACGCATCTTTCAATCCCAAACGACTACTTACTTCGAGTAATACATAAATTCATCCCACTACAATTAAAAGAAAATATGTACGATAACATCATTTAATTCAGTATATTATAAAATACAAATTATTGAAATAGCAGCTTTATACATTTCAGTTTACATAATATATTTACAGTTCATCTTCATTAATATATTCTAAATGTCTTCTTCCCCAACCACACATGCTATCTAACACAGTACTTACTGTTTTTCCATGTTCAGATAAACTATATTCCACTTTAGGTGGTATTTCTTGATAAATTTCTCGTTTTATTAGTTGATCTTGCTCTAATTCACGCAATTGCTTCGCTAACGTCCCTTGAGATATATCTGGTATTAATCGCTTTAATTCACCAAATCGTTTTGTTCCATCAGTTAATAATATAAACAAAATGAGTGGCTTCCATTTCCCTCCGATGATTTGTAATGTCGCTATTACTCCTTTTAATTTCGGTTCTTGTAAATCCATTTTCTCACCTCTCAAATCCACATAAATAGCGGTTAGTACGAAATTTGCGACTATGTACATATAAAGTGCGTACTTTTCACTCGCTATCTTTTAGCGAATAATAAAAGCATAGCAATTTTATTTTAAAGTTTTTATTAAGGGAGTGGCTAAAATATGTCTATTACTACATTAAAAGATAATCGTATCGTTATCATTGGTGGGAGCTCAGGTATCGGATTAGCAACAGCAAAACAAGTAATCGAACAAGGAGCACATGTTATTATTGCAGGGCGTTCGAAAGAAAAACTAATGATTGCTCAAGAAATAATAAGTAACAACCGTCTTCAAACTTATGTATTGGATAATCAGGATAAAAACCAATTAGAAGATTTTTCCAAAAAAGCTTGGGAATTTTGATCATTTGTTCACCCCAGGAGCCTCTTATACCCTTGGACCAATTACTGCTACGGATGATATTGCTGAAAGCAGCTTTATCGGCAAGTTTTGGCCACAATATTATGCCGTAAAATATGCAATTCCTTTTCTTTCAGACTCCGGATCTATCGTATTAATGTCCGGTGCATTTAGTCAAAAACCGCTTAAAGGGGCACCTGCTTATGGAGCTTGTAATGGTGCTATTGAGAGTTTAGGGAAAGCTTTAGCTGTTGAAATAGCTCCTATAAGAGTTAATGTTGTTTCCCCTGGAACGATACGGAGGGAAAATGAACAAAACGAAAATAGACTAGCTGCTTATGAAGCTTATAAATCTCTTTCTCTTCTAAAGAGGCCTGGGCATAATGATGAAATTGCACATACTGTTCTATATTTAATGCAAAATAGTTTTACTACAGGCAATGTATTGTTTCCTGATGGAGGATACACATACCATTAAATTATTTAAAACAAAAGCCCCTTATTAAGGTGGCTTTTGTTGCTAATTTAGAAACTGCTGCAGTAATAAAGGATCCTCTTTTAAAATTCCTGCTAAAAACATAAGTTGTGGAAAAGGTTGTAAGATTAACTCTTTATTCATTTTTTCTTTCAATACAGCTATTCCATCTTGCTTAATATAATCGTTTAGTGTTATTTCTTTACTACAAATTAGCCTAATATCACTTACTGAAAGTAATAAGAGCCCGTTCGTTTCAGAGGATGGAGTTGGTTCATTTTCTGCATGTGCCATATACATAATAGATAAAGTTTCATCTGGACTATCAATAATTAAAATTGGATTGACTTCATTTTCTACTTTTACTTTCTTTGATTGTGCATTCCAATTCTCTTTATAATATGTAATTGGTGAACTCAATATAGCAATATCGATAGTAGCTTCTTCTTTCACTTCTCTTTTAGCTGTTTCTACTGCTGTTTCATCCCCTTCTTTATGTCCTCCGAGCCTTACTACACCTAATGTATCACCTTTATTCGTTGGACCAACTTGAAAAACAAATAAATTCTTATATATTACATACGCACCAGCTGTTCGCACATTCTTATCTATATGTATCAATATTTTCCCTCCTAACGACCTTTGAATAAAATAGTTTACTATAATTTTATTATGTATTTAAATTATCTTCAATCCAACACACAGCATCAAGTAGGTTTTGCGCTATATACTCAGGTACTGTTTCTTTCCACGAATGTCTATACTTTGTTAATGAATTTTCTCCCCATCCTGTTCGCAATTAAATCTTTTTCATAATACTGCCCTCATTTTTATTTCCTCCTTTAGATTTTAAAAATACCTATAAAAAGTAGGATTCATCTAAAAATTACAGAATTCTATATATAACAAGTATTGGACGGATGATTTTCAAATTCCTCTATAATAAAGGTGGTTCAAACAGTTGTGAAATTTATACTAGAACGCAGGCTTACCATTAAGACAACTTTCTCTAAAGAATACAAGATTTTCATTTTTGGTTTACTCATTTCACGAATTGGAGATTCACTATATACTTTTGCATTGCCTTGGATTGCCTATCAATTAACCGGTTCAGCTGTAATTATGAGTTCTTTATTTACTATTAATTTGCCAATTGTTTTATTCGGCCCTTTAGTTGGTGTAATGATTGATCAATACGATCGAAAAAAGTTACTATGGATGGAAAGATAATTATGTATGATTGGTTAATTGAAATTGAAGAACGAAAATATCCATTACACTCCGCTCATTTTGTACATTTTTAAATAAAATTTTGACAGTAGTTGACGAATCGAATCAAGAAGTAATTTCTCTTGATATTTACGGATAAGTTGATAAAAGGGTAGCGTCAGGAAAATACGAATTTACAACGATAAGAAAATTCCAAATTAAAAAGCCCAACTTCTCTACAAATCAAAATAGAGAAATTGAGCTTTTCAGTTACTTCATTTATTTATTGAATTCATTAACTTGAAGAAGTATTTAGGTTTATGAGTCTTATTTAGGTTATACCATGAATGTAATGCATCTGGTGTAAATACATCTATTTTTTTCAGTACCTCCATTGCAAATTCCAGAGGAGCTATTCCTGATGCAGTAACTAAATTCGTATCAGATACCGCAGATTCCGACTCATAGAACTTTTCTCCTTTATAGTTAGGACATACCATTTTAGTATATTCTAAGTTATTACTTGTATGCTTTCTAGTATCTAAGTATCCCATATTCGCGAGGCCCTCAGTTGCACCACAAATTGCAGCAACAATAGTACCAAGCTTTAAAGCTTGGCCAATTGTTTCCAAGATCGGTTGATGAATTTCTTCACTCCAAGTAGTCCCTCCTGGTAAAATTAAAAGATCTTTACTCTCAAGAGTACATTCATCAAGGGAAATATCTGGTTTTATACTTAGTCCTCCCATAGTAGTAATCATTTCTTTATTAGCTCCTACTGTAATTACTTTTAAAGGTGCTAAATCTTTTTTAAAATATCTTCCTGAGTTTAATTCTGCAATTAAATATCCATATTCCCAGTCCGACATTGTGTTAAATACATATAGAAATACTTTTTTTGTTTGCATCCAATAACACTCCAATCACAATTTATATAGCTATTATAATATAACTTGATGAAATTTTATTAATTCTGAAAGAACTTCAATAAGTCTTTTCTTAAGACTTATTGGCTCAATAACTTTAATAGATTTATTGTACGGCAAAAGTAAATAAGGTACATATGTATGTATTATATCTTTTTCAAGAAGAAAAACTGCTTGATTTGAAGTCCGTTCTTGTAAATAATGTCCTAAAAACCAATGTTGGCAAATATCAGCCAATACACTTTTATCCCCATTAATAACCAAAGAAATAGTCCCTTCCTTATCTTCTATAGTTGGAAGAAGACCTTTTATAAAAAAGTCACGTGCTGAAAAATTTTCTGGTCGGTTAAACTTATTTTCTGTTAGCATTAGACTTTCAATTCGATCTACTCTGAAACTACGGATATCATTCCTAAGATGACAAAATCCAATCACATACCACTTATTATTCCAATAGATAATTTTGTACGGATCGACCAATCTATAATTTAATTGCTTTTCACCACTTTTATGGTAAATAATTTTTACTGAGTACCCGTCAGCTACCGCCTGCTCCAACTCCTTCAAAAAAGGTTCCATAGAGAGCGAACTTAATCGACTTATTACTTCAAGACTAGCTAAATGTTGGTTTATCTTTGTTTCCTGCTCTTGATTTGAGTATTTACTTAGTTTTGAAATGGCCCTATTTAGTGCTTCACCTCCATAATATCCCGCTTCTTCTGCAAAAACAGCAGCGTGAAATAGTGCAGTTTGCTCCTCAAAATCAAAAAAAAGAGGAGCCTCAATAAAATTGTTCAATAAAGTGTATCCACCGTTATGTCCTGGTTCTGAAATGATAGGTACGCCACTTGTTGAAATTGTATCAATATAACGATACACAGTCCTTATATTCATCTCTAACTTTTCTGAAATTTGTTTTGCAGTAATTTTTTCACCTGAACGAAGCATCCATAGAATTGCTAACATATTGTCAATTTTAGGCATATAATTCCACCTCTATATGAAATTTATTTTCTATTGTAATATTTCCTATTTTTAGTATAACTCATCAACTGTTCCTTTCCGATAGCTTTCTATATAATGAGAACCTAGACACATTTGTAATTTCACAAATTTGATTTACAGTCATATCTCCCTCTTTATTAAGCTTTACTGCATGATGTTTATGGTACTTCTTTAACCGACCTTTAAACTTTCCTTCTTTCTTAGCCAGTTCAATTCCTTCACGCTACCGCATACGGATAAGATCACGTTCTGGTTGGTTTACACCCGCCATAACCGTAATCTTGCACCATATGTCACCTTTTTGCTGGGAACATATTAATTTGCTAGGAAAATACCATTTTAATTCAGAGAAAGTGATCTCATTAGATTCTTTAAGGCCACTGAAACTTTCTTAACATTATTAAAAACGGGAGAATCGTCAGGAAAAAAGGTTTAGCATTGTAACATTTCCCTGACGGTACCCATAAAGAAAAAAGGCATTAATTATATGCCTTTTTTCTTTATCATCATTTAACTGGATAACAAACTTCTGTAACCCACTTATTAGGATCCGATTCCATCGATGGGCTCACATGATAAATATTATACATTGGACCTGCTAATTCGTAACCTTCTGTCTCAATCCATTTTGCTGCAGCCTCATTTACAGCTGTCATTTGTTCATAACTTCCATTAACCGTTATGGAAGCTACATTAGTTGATTCAATATTTTTAAATGTAACGTCTTTTGTCTTTTCGTGCTTCCCTAAAATACTTAGCTGTATTTCTACATCTACATCATTTTCTTTGTATTCACGATCATGGAAAACTGCAATACTATAACTCGGATGGGCAATGCTAATATTTTTCATTTGTATTTCTTGCATTAATATACCCCATAAATCCCCTTCGCGATTATAAGATGGAATAACCTTTCTAACACTAGCTACATTTCTTTCTGGAATTTCTTTTATTGAAACATGATAGTTCATCTCAACAACATCCTCTCTCATCGTTTTCATTGAGGCTTCGAGAAGACGTAATTGTTTTTGGAGGTCATCCATTTCATCCTTTATTTGAGCACTACGATTTTCAAATTGTAATTTTATTACTTCCATATTATCGCTCTCTACTATTTCTTTAATAGTTGCAATATTAAACCCCATATCTTTTAATGTTTGAATTTGATTTACTTTCTTTAATTGGGCTGCTGAATAATATCGATATCCACTTTGTTCATCGACCTTTACTGGCTGTAATAATTCCACTTTATCGTAGTGTCTCAACATACGTATACTAATGGAAGATAGTTTTGAAAAATCCCCTATTTTAAACATGTTTTCCTCCTATGAATTACATCTACTTCGAAGCTCAACTTCATCTTAAACAATGACATTGTGTGAGAGTCAACTACTTTTAATGATTTAAATAATAATTAAATGCGTTATATTTATATAATTAAAATTGCATATTTTCGTTTTTATAATCAATTATGCTAATCAACATATTAGTTGTTTCGCTTAATTATTTATCTCCAGACATTCATAAACCGCCATCATATCTTGTTTATCCAATTCACGAATGCGATTAAAAATTGGTATTTGCGAAACATCTTCTGTTAATAAGCTTTCATCCACAACATCACAAACTTTTCCAGTTAACCATGTTTGTACATCCACGCTCTCAACAACTTCTTTTAGTCCTTCGTCATTAATACCAGTTGCAGTACAAGTTACACATGGAATTGTTAGTTTAAATACACCATCATGTAGATTATCTTCCGTTATAACTTTCTTTCCTTTACAGAATGGACATGGATTACTTTTTTTAATTTTATTAATTTGGGTAACTAACTTTTTGTATCCAAACGCTTCGTATACATACGTAAGTTTTTTATATTTACCATTTGTGAAATACTTATCTATAATGTTTTCTCTCGTTTCATAAACATTAGGGAAATCACAAACAGTTACTTGATTATTAACACTAATGGATTCGATATTTCCTTTTATTTCGTCCCAGAATGGTAAGACATTTTGTAACACCATTTCGTAGTTTGAAAAGCTTGCCTGTTCTAATTCAAACATTTTCAGTGCAACTTGTGCTTTTCTTGGCAATAAAGAAACATCTTCTGTCAATCTCATATCGCCACCAACAATAGATTTCAATTTTTGAAGTGCAGGTAAATCACCGACTATCTTCAACACTTCATCAATAGGTTGATTGATAATTTCACGAATATCGAAGTTAGCAAATTTAAGCGGTTTTTGATGATTTAATACCGTTCCCTCACAAATTGGACATGTTATCAATTCTTTAGAAGTCTTAATTTCCTCTTTAATAGCTGCTTTTGAAATAACAATATATCCACCAATAATCGTATTAAATCCTACCCATGTTCTGCGTGTCTTTCCTTTTTTATCATAAAATGATTTTTCAAAATATCCGTACCAAAACGTATGCTTTTCTTCTTCTGACATATCATTATAGCTCTTTGATAAATCGTGACCAAGCTCATTTTTAATTTCTTCAAATAAAAATTCTATTTTTTCATATTGATAAAATTTTAATACTTTCATGATTTCCGGATCAAATAAACCATCCCAAAATGGAACGTTTTTATCTTGAATTGCAATATCTTTATCAAAAACTTCAATTTGAAGGCGTCCAGAACAAGATGGACAATGATTGTCCTGTGAATAGAAATCAAAACTTCTCGTATCTTTATTAGTTGGATGAGCAGCTACAATATGATTAATTAGTCCACCAATTTCATATAAGAAACTATATTGACTATATAAATGTCTTTCAAGATCAATAGCAACAACAGGTGCAATTGTATCAGATTCATATTCACTATAAATTAAACGGGCCATTGATGATAAACTTTTTAAAATACCACCCTTATAAATATTTTCGGCATTTTTAAAATAGTGAATATGATTTTCTTCTAAATAGTGAACGCCTTCTTTATGCTTAAGTGCTGAAGAAATATGTATTTGCTCTGCATTATTCACACTGCTTTTTTGACGATAATAATCTTCATGACTTACTACATCAAGATGCTTTATAGATTCAAGCTGTCTTTTCCCGAAATCTACAATATAATCAGAGCTTTCTAACATATAACTATTATGTTCAATCATGATGATAGAGACTGATTCATCTTGTAATATCCCTCTAACACTATCTATAAATTGGTTTAAAATATTTTGTGATAAACCTTTTGAAGGCTCATCAAAAATAAATAATGTATGTGGATTTCTTGTGTTTGCAAATAACTCCGAAACTAAATGAACACATTGGAACTCACCTGTTGATAATGTTTGTGTTTTTCGTTCTAACGTTAAATAACCTAGTCCTAATTTAATTAATAGACTCAAGCGTTTATACGCAATATCTTCATTTGGGAGTTCATCTATAATATCCTCAATCGAACGCTCAAAAATATCATCAATTTCTTCGCTATACTTTGTGAGTTTCTTTTTAATATCTAGGAAAGTGGCTACAGTTGATCGACTTGTAATGGATTGATTTCGATCTTGTCCTACCATAACTAATTTATCTTTTGGATATCGTTTCAAGAAATCTGTAGCTAAACATTCATTGACAAGTGTAGATTTCCCGCATCCAGATTCTCCAGTAACCGTCACAAGCCTATTTTTAGGGATTTGAAACTCCGCCATTTGGATATTACGGCAATTTAATTCATGGAATGTATAATATTCTGTTGGTACTTCTTTATTTAGATCCGACAGTATTGGTTTTGGTCTTGGCGATTCTTTCACAATTTGTCCACCATATTTTCCGCTACCAGGTCCAAAGAACAATTGCTCATCTGTTGTATCCAGTACAGTATCTGAATGATCAATGAGCCAAATTTGATTTTTACACCCTAACTGCTTAATCTCTTCTAATATTTGTAATAATGTTTCATGATCAAGTCCAACTGAAATCTCATCAATAATAATTACAGCATTTTCGCTTACTGCCATAAATTCAGCTAAATATAGTCTTGTTAACTCTCCACCTGACAACGTACCCATAATTCGATTTAATGTTAAATAACCAATGTTCATATTAATTATATTTTTCAGTATATGTTGCTTTGCTTCACTAATATTTAACTCTTCCGCTAACGAAAGAATAGACTCAACACTTAAATCATTAATATTTGAAATTGTATGTGGTTTAGCAAATAAATCTATCGTATGTTGTTCGATTTCTTCGCTATAACGTTTTCCCATACATTTTTTACACTCAATATTTTTAGTAGTACCTCGGCCTTTACAGCCAGTACACCAGCCTAACTGGTTATTGAATGAAAAAACCTCAGGTGAAAGATGAAATACATCAGCAAGTTTTTCACGTACCTCTGTGAAAACACCAGTATGTGTACCGATTGTTGAACGTGGATTGGAAGAAATCGATGATTTTCCTAGAAAAAGAACTAAAGGCATATCTTCTATCTTAATAGCACTAAAATTCGTTTCCATAATGTTAGGAAATAAATATTGATATTCAGCCTTTGGCAATAAAGAAACTAATCGTTTTTTTGATTCTTCACCAATCGTTTGACAAAAGGTTGTTTTACCTGATCCTGATAAACCAGCAATTCCAAACGACTTATTAAATGGAATAGCTGTATCTAATTTATTTATGTTATTAGCAATTAATTGATTTACTTTCATATTAACCTCTATTCTTATTTTTCATGAAAACCATTTTTACAATATAATAATTACATAATAAATATATTATCTTACGTAATTATCCTCTCACTTCAAGAACCTTATCCTTATATATTTCAAACCATTGTTGCCATTCATCTTTAGAAAATTCTTTTTCTTTCCCTTCTAGTACGGAAGAAAAAAGATCTAAGCAAATATGCCAACCAGCTATATCTTTCGGTGTATGATCAGTTAATACATGAATGTACTCTTTAAGAAGTAAAAGAGTCCCACTTTCTTCTTTATGTATTTCAAATCGGACACGATCTTTATCCCAAGTAAATTCAAGTACTGAATTTACTTGACACTCTAAAATATCAATATTTATAAATGAACCGTCCATCATGTCGAACTTTATTATTCCACCCGTTTTAAGACTTTCAATTTGTAAATTAGACATCCATTTTTTAAGCTTACTGTTTTCTGTTAAAACAGACCAAACTTCCTCTATCGAATATGAAAAATAACGCTCAAATTGTACTACATATTCATTACCTTGTTTATCTATTACAGCTAACATTATAAATTAACCTCCTTTTCGCCTAAACGAATGTACGTTCTATTTTTATTTTACATGATTTCAATAAAAAAGGAAATCACTATTACATCCCATTAATTTAAGAGGTTTTTGTTAACTCCAAAATTGATCGACTTATTATATATGAGAGCTCTAATCTAATTGACCATGCTTTTATCGGGTCAATAATATTATCTTGGTTAAGGTTGTTCACGTATTTTAAACCTTCTACCGCAATGTAACCAATATTAAAATCTGTAAAAGTATTTATAATCATTGGCCATTCTCCATCAGTCATTCTGCATTTAGAATATTTTATTATGTAATCAATTGCTTGTTTTGATAACGCACATGAACCAGCTGTAATATCTACTTGTTTCCCTAATTGTAATGACATAATTTTATTCGATACTGTTTCTGTAATTTTCCATTCTTTAGGATGTGTCTGAAAAGCTTTCTCCGTTCTGCCAATGATTAAGTAATCTACATCAACTATATTCTGAATGAACGAATTAAGCTCAGCTGGATATTCTTTAATCCAAGTTAGCAAACGATCAAAATCACAATAGTGATAGTAATCATGATTATAGTTACTAACAAACTTCAAAGAATCCCTACGTGTGTTCCCTACTCCTAATTTTTCTACTATATTTATATGGAAGTTACATTCTGCTAGTTCTTTTACAACCTCTTTTGGTGTTACGTTACTAATTGTTATATATTTTTTATCATAATTTAAATTTAACAATTCCTCTTTTAGTTCTTTTATTGTAGATAATAAGCTCCCTGTTGGATCATGAGTAATGCATGTTAATACCACTTGTTTTATAGGTTGCATAGTATATTCATCCCCTTTGCAAAATAAAAAGCAGAAAGAACACTTTCTGCTTTTTATAATTAATTGCTTGAAAAACTTATCATTTAATCGCATCAACAATTAAAGATGGAAAACCAAGTTTATCACCTTTATTTCTAGAATCATATCTTTTCGAACGGAAAATAACACCGTCATTTGCATCCCATTCGTTGTAATAAAACTGACCATTTTCATCACAATATTCAAGTAAAAATACCTCAAATCCAGCAATTTTAAACATTTCCGTTAATGTTTTATAATTATGAACAATTTTATGACTTGCTGCTGGATGATCTTTCGGACCAGGTCCGCCTATTTGAACTATATTTTGGTATGCTTCGTCTCGGAAAAATGCATCAGGAACACCGCACCGAATGTGCCCTGCTGGCTTTAAAAATTCATAACAAATTTCTGCTGCCCTTACACCCTCTTCAAACGTAAGGTGTTCCCATACATGCTCAGCTAAAATAGCTGAAATAGAATTGTATTCAAATCTTTCTTCCCACGTAACTTTATCTAGTAAATTAAGTTCATCTTCTTGCGTTTGTATCCAACCTGGATTATTATTAAACACCCCGGCTCCGACTACTACTTTAATTTCATCTTGTTTTGTTCCCATCACTTTCACCTCGTGAAAATTTCGATTTATTAATATATTCTATGTTTACTATTATCCTTCCTTCTTCAACAAATTTAGTAGCATGAATCTAGTACAATACCGAACTCATCCCCTAAAAACTATCTAATGTAACGATTTTTCTTACAGAAATATAGCACGCCAAACATTAGCACAAAACCAATCACGTAAAAACTTGTTGTTCCGCTGCCACCAGTATTAGGGATTACCCAATTATTTTTCACATTTTTCACTGTTAGTTTTTGTGTCCTTACCGCTTTTGTAATTTCTATTTCTATTGGATCTCTAAGTAACATATATCCGTTTGGCGCTTTTATTTCTTTAATCGTATACTTTCCAAGTACTAACTGGTTGGAAATCACCTTTCCTTTTTCATCCGTTGTTAATCTAGTAACTTCTTTACCTTCTTTATCTAATACTTGAAATACAGCACCTTTTAGTTTTAAATTAATATCCTTATCATCAACTTTCTCAATTTCAAATTGCCCAGTCGGGTCTGGTAATTTCTTATTCCCTATTTTAATTTCTACTACTGTATCTTTTTCTATTTTTACAGCTATTTTATCTTTTAATAATTCATAACCTTTAGGTGCTTCTACTTCCACTAGGGTATAGTTACCTATTGGTAATTCCTTTGATATCACTTCTCCTTTTTCATCTGTTACTAACTCACCAACTACTTTTTTATTTGAATCTTCAATATGAAACTTTGCCCCTGCTAGCTTTTTATTTTTATCGCTCGTATCTACTTTTACTAACTTCATTTTCCCCATTGGATCTGGTAATTTCTTATTCCCTATTTTAATTTCTACTACATCTTTTTCTACTTTTACAGCTATTTTATCTTTTAATAATTCATAACCTTTAGGTGCTTCTACTTCCACTAGGGTATAGTTACCTATTGGCAATTCTTTTGATATCGCTTCTCCTTTTTCATCTGTTACTAACTCACCAACTACTTTTTTATTTGAATCTTCAATATGAAACTTTGCTCCTGCTAGCTTTTTATTTTTATCGCTCGTATCTACTTTTACTAACTTCATTTTCCCCATTGGATCTGGTAATTTCTTATTCCCTATTTTAATTTCTACTACTACATCTTTTTCTACTTTTACAGCTATTTTATCTTTTAATAATTCATAACCTTTAGGTGCTTCTACTTCCACTAGGGTATAGTTACCTATTGGTAATTCCTTTGATATCGCTTCTCCTTGTCCATCTGTTACTAACTCACCAACTACTTTTTTATTTGAATCTTCAATATGAAACTTTGCCCCCATCAATTCTTTATTATCATTATTACTATCTACTTTTTTTATCTTTACTTTTCCCGTACTAGGCTTGTTCCAATGTTGCCAATAAAATTTGAAATTGTGAAATTCAAATCCACCAGTTTGTTGTACTGCACCGACAAATGCTTGTCCATTAATCGAACCGCCTTTTGTTTCTAATACAGCATTTGGAGCAAACATACTCCCAACGACACCATATCCCTCTGTTGTGATCTTTTTTGCATTAGGAAAAACCCAAATCACCTTCCCGTATAACTCAGTGAACGGTGAATTAGGAGAATAGGGTTGTGATGTAGGAATTATATCTGTAGCCCTACCAATATCGTTCGTGTCATATAAGATAGCACCATTTTTAAATGTAACCTCTTTTGCATCTGAATACATAACGATAAAATCTTTTCCTTTAGCATTAGGTAAAAAGACATCTCTTATATCTAAATTGATTTTCCCTACCAATTCTGATGAAACATAAATATTAGGATTGTTTATATCTTTTCCAATTCCATAACTCATATTTGGAATTGGGGTATTCGTTTTATATTGACCTGCATTTTTACTGACTTGGTTCACTATGTTGTGAAATTCATTAAATTTCGCGTCAATTTCTAGTTTTTCTTTATAAACGATACGATCATAAGAAGATTGTATGATACGATCTGGATCACTCTCTTTTGTCATTACGACTATTCCATTTTGAATGATAAAAGATTCCTCTCTTGATTTTTTAAATTTTCCAGACAATAACAAGGATGGATATCCCTCATCATCCCATTTTTCCCCAACTATATTAGATGTTCCCGCTGCTGCACCTACAATTGTATAACCAGATGCATCCATATCACCTTGAACTGCAATTGCTCCTTCAATGTCTCCACCTACTGCTATATGGTTACCAAAGACAACAGCATTATAACGCGATATATCCCCTAGACCTTCTAAGTTAGTCGTGGATCCATATGCTTCTTTTGGTGCATATACGACAAAACTTACACATAACATTAACAAAACCATAAAATGAATACTTACCAACTTTAATCGTAACCTCAATTCCTTTGTTCCCACCTTTACCGTATTTTTTCTACAGTCGAATAAAGTGAAACTTTTTTCCGTGAGGATTTACTTCATCCCCTATATACCTTCTTTGCTTATCTCTGGATTTTCGGTCCCACTGCCCATTAATACAGGATAAATAACTTCATTCTATCGAGTTAATTTTTTCTTATAAATTGCGACTAGTAACACACAGAATAATAGGATTAAGACTACTACGGTCCACTTATTAAACATAAATATCTCTTTACGCATTTTTTGTTTTACTTTCTCGTTAAACTCCACACGCTCACCTCGAACCAGTAATCTATTTGTATTTACTCCATAAGGCGTACATGTAATTAATGTTATATAATCTTTATTTTCCACAATTTTCAAATCGTCCGTTTCGTGTGGTAACACTACTTTAATTTGATCTACTTTATAAGCAAGAATTTTGTCTAAAGAATGAATATAAAAAAGATCTCCTTCACTCAATTTATCTAAATCTGTAAATAATTTTGCTGATGGTAAACCACGATGCCCTGTTAAAATAGTGTGCGTATTTTCTCCACCTGCCGGAAGTGAAGAATAATCTAAATGACCTACCCCGCGACTCAAAACTTCCTCAGAGGTCCCTTGATAGATTGGCAGTTTTATATTAATTTTCGATATTTCAATATACCCCATTACATCACCTAAATTTAACGCATCGACATACGCTTGATGATGATTATTTTTTTCTTCAGAAAATGGATCTGCAAATGTTTTCATGGAAGTTTGAACTTGTTTATTATATTCGGTTGCTTCTTTTTCCCTACGTTCAACTTCTTTCTTTTGTAGTGCTTTGATCTTCTTATCGTAGGAGCTAATCTCAGAATAATGTGCACGAGTCGCCAACCAATTACTAATAGTAGGATATAAAAAAATAGCTAATCCAAATAAAAAAATACCTCCTAAAACAAAATTTCGTTTCATATTTCCACCTCTGCATATACTAAAATATTGAAAAGAGGGGAGCATTTTGCTTCTCCCCTTTTCACATCACTTGGTTACATGTTCCTAAAACCTTAATTATTAGCAAACTTTTTTCTAAAGAAAACAAATGCCGCTGTAGCCATTAACGCAAGGCCTAGTACAGTAAATAGAGTCGTTCCGATACCACCCGTTACAGGAAGAACCCATCCACTTTTATTATTTTCAATCGATAATTTAACCGTTTGATTATTTTCGCTAATCTTTACATCAATAGGGTCCTTTAATAATTGATATGAAGCTGTTGTACCATCTTCTTTTGTATAAGTTGGTGCTTTCGTTTCAAAAATTTGATAGTCTCCATACGGAATGTTAGTCCATTTAATAACACCATTTTCATCTGATACACCTGTGACTTCTTTACCTGCCACAACAACTATTTTTCCATTTTTATCTTTAAGTACAAACTCCGCACCTTTTAATTTCTTCTTATCAGCACCATCAACTTTTGTTAACTCGATAATTCCAGTTGTCGGAACAACAACTACAGGTTTAGATTCCTTTTCTCCAATTACATCATTTTTATTTATAAAATCAATTTTTGCTGTATTTAAAATTTCCGAACCAGATAGTACTCCTTCTTTTACTTGTGATTTAATTTGTAAATGAAATTCTTTTTTACCATCTAACTTTGTGAAATCTTTTACTGTAGCTGTTACTTTTTGGCCTTCTACAGCTACCTCTACAATACTTGCATTTACTTCCGTTCCATCAATTTTCACGACTGGTTTTCCTTGAATCATTAAACGATTGTCTAAAGTATCTGTTACTACATATTTTTTGTATTCTTTAATGTCTTCTGGAATTAATGTTTTGATATCATAATTGTAATTAGTTAACGGATTAATTGGTAACGCTTCTAAATCCCCGTTAATCTTTTTATCAATATTTGGTTCTTCATAGTTTTGCACTTCTACTTTAACTACTGTACCAGAAGTAATTGTTCCATCTTCGTTAATAGTTCCGGAGTTCTTTATAAAAAACTCGTGTTTAGTCGGATCTAGTACATACCCTTTCGGCGCTTTTGTCTCTTGGAAATAGTATTCCCCATACTCTAATCCTTGCACGCGAATATGCCCATTACCATCTGTTGCTAACTCTTTTTTCACTTCTGTACCATCTTTTTTAAATAAAGAGAATACTGCACCTGCTAATGCTTTTTCATTTGCACCAGTCTTTACTAAATCAACTGCACCACGTTTAATCTCATTTTTCGGATACATATGAACATCATAGTTTAGCACTTTACCCTCTTTATTCGTTAATGGAATATCCACTGTATACGTATTTGGATTTAGGTTAACATGCGGAGGTCCTGCCACTTCTTTCACTTCATAACGTCCTAGCGGAAGATCTTTTAATACAGCTTGTCCGTTATTATCTGTTACTACTTGAGTTGGAGTTGCTCCCATTATAGGCTTCACATCTTCTTTCACGATTTTCCCATCGTTTGAAATTTTTTCAAACGATGCAACCCTTTTCACTTCAAACGTTACACCTTTTAACGGTTTCGCATTTGTTGGTACCTCTTGATTTGCAGAGCCATCACCTTCTAGCCCCGGTGCGCCATCTTTTTCTTTTTCTTTTTCTTTTTCTTGTTCATATTTATGAATCGTTAAAGTACCTTTGGATGGTGAAGCTGCCTTTACTAATACACTAGACCATGTAGAAAATGTTAAGAAAAATACTAAAAGCACACTAAATATTTTTTTCATTTCTCTTATCCCCTTTACTACTTCTATCATTTTAAAAATCTCTTTATTACTATTACCCTCTTAAAAGCAATAGTGTGCCAAGTACCAGATTTAAACGAGTAACCTAAAACATAGTCGTCCAACAATCCATTGTTTACAATCACTTATTCACTCTTCTTATTTTCTATTATTACGTTGTCTCTCCGTATGATATATGTAGTTTTCCCCCTGAATTACACTTATATCTCTACTTCGAAAATCGTTACATATTAACTTCTATCGAAAATTCACATTAATTACTTAACTTCAATTCATTAATCTCTCCCTTCCTATCCCTATTTAAAATCCAATCTTAATCATTTTTGATACATATAAGCAATGAACAACGAATAAGTGTGACAATTCATATTTTACGTTCCCCCCTAAAACTATTACCTGTATATTCAAATAATATGTGCTAACCATGTTAAATTATGGTATTATTCTTAGAAGTTTATAATTTTTATAGATAAAGTTTTTCCGTTTCTACTTATTATGAAAAAAGGGAATATATAAACATTCAACTATTACACACAACTGTAAGGAGGAATAATATGACTAAAAAGCTCAGTCTAGTTGAGATAGAGTACATTTGTAATATGTTTTTCCAATCTTTTGAAATTCCAGTTTGTTTTTTAGATTGTAACAAAAATATTCTTTTAGAATTTACATCAAAAGATGATTCACATTCGTTCTATAAATCAAAAATAGAACAGTTACATGTGCTTTTTCAAAAAAATGATTCATTTAATTCGCCTATCTTCAGAATTCACCAATATTTAGGGCACTTCATTTTAATTCACATAAAGAGCCATTATATAGTGAACGGTACTGTTATTATTGGGCCCTTGACACATGTAAATTTTTCTACAAGTAAAACGGATAGTAACCTTAATTTTATTTCGAATTATAAAAGAACAAGAGACCATTATTTTTCATTGTCAGTCAAAGATCAAAATTTCTTTGTAAATATAGCAATATTGTTCTATAACATTCTCTATAAAAAAAATTCAGATGTAAGTACCTTTTCAAATAACAGTGACTCATTTCATGTAAGTCATAGCAGTATCTTAAACGAGGATGTATATATTTCAATGCAAAAAAACGAATCTATCTGTCATAATTTGTATATAGAGAACCAACTACTTGGAGCTATAGAAAACGGGGATAAAGAAAGCGCACTCAAATATTATTACGAATTCCAACAAGAGACTCTTTCATCCTTATCTTCATTTCATCAATTAAGACGTCATAAAAACATTTGTATTTCATCCATCACACTTGCTACTAGATATGCTATAAAAGGAGGACTTCCTTCCGGGATCGCTTACAAGATTTA
Organism: Bacillus sp. FSL M8-0063; assembly: GCF_038005545.1. Lineage (NCBI taxonomy): Bacteria > Bacillati > Bacillota > Bacilli > Caryophanales > Bacillaceae > Bacillus > Bacillus sp. FSL M8-0063. The sequence continues at coordinate 2,126,605 of NZ_JBBOTJ010000001.1, read as the reverse complement.
CGATCTACACATTCAAAAGACAGAGGATTTAAAAGACACACAATCTGTTTGGGATTTATTAAGAAATGTTTTCTGTACTTTTGCAGACTGTGTAAAAGCACAAAAAGTACAGAAGCACTCAAAGACAATCGCTATTTGCAAAAACTATATTTTTGAAAATATTTACAATCAAATATCTGTTAAACAACTTGCTAAATTTGCAAACGTAAATTCAGATTATTTATCTATATTATTCAAAAAAGAAGTCGGTATTTCATTAATTGAGTACATTCAACGTGAACGAATCGAAGAAGCAAAAAAGTTATTAACTTTCACAACCTATCCCTTATCAGACATATGTGCTTCGCTCAACTTTAGTGATCAAAGCTATTTTACTAAAATTTTTAAAAAATTCACTAACGAAACACCTGGTAAATACCGAAAATCTCATGTTGTCATATAGAGTTAAACTTTCATTAAAACAAAGTGTTTTTAGTAACTTATCAATGGCAGATTAGAATTACTTCCACACTCATGGCCTTTTGAATTTAGGCTATTTTTAAATCAAAAAAACACGTTACTATTCTTTTATTTGAATGAGAATAGTAACGTGTTTTATATGTAATGTAGGTCTGTAGGCAAAACAGTGTCCAGGCACAAAGTTTTATAGAAGCCAAATACACTACTTAAATACTAAAATCTTATTAAGTAAAAAATTCATCTAATAATTATTGTGTGAGAAATAATCCCTACTATTATTTTTATATCTTTCTAAATTTGCGAACCAAAGTGAGTACTGTACTGACAATAATCATCCATATGCCCATTGCTGTACTGTTCGTTTCACTTGCACCCGTGTTGGGAAGCTCTTTATATGTAGATTCTTTTTTATCAGAATTAATGCTGTTCGGGATATTACTGTTATTAGTAAGACCTTTAGCTTTGCTAGTATCTTTATCCTTCACTAATACTTTTTGTATTGCATGTATCTCATTACCTACAGAATCTGTGACACTATATATTATTTTAAAAGTACCAGCTTTAGAGGGATCTACATCTCCTTCATAAACTACTTTAGAAGTAAGGTCACCGTTTTCCTTATCAGTAGCTGATACTCCTACCATTGGATCGAATTGATCCCCCTCAGTAATTGTAGTTGTAGCAGGTACTTTTAGTATTGGTATTTCATTTTTAACTTCATCTCTAACTTTGACCGTTACAGTTTGTTCCGCAGTTACTTTATGACCTTTAGAATCTGTAACTATGTACGTTAATACGTAAGTACCGGCTTTAGTGCTATCTACTTCAACATTAACTTTTACTTTAGAAGTAAGGTCGCCGTCTTCTTTATCAATAGCTAATACCTTTGCCATTGGATCGAATGAATCTCCTACATGAATTGTCGCTGCAGTAGGCACTGTTAATGTAGGGTTTAAATCTAATGTTTCTCCATTTCCCTCTACAATTACAGTCTGTGTAGCCGCTGTATGTCCCCCTTGAGAGTCAACGACCGAGTAGTCCACAATGTATGTACCTGGTTTAGAAGTATCTACATCGCCTTTATGTTTTACTTTATTTGTTAAATCACCATCTTCTTTATCAACAGCTTTTACGTTACTCATCGGGTCAAACGTATCACCTATACGCAGTGTAATTGTAAACGGTACAGTTAGCTCTGGGATTTCGTTTTCTGCGTTTTTTTCGTTTTCTTTCACTGTTCCTTTAATTTTTGCTGCATCAAAAGCTTTTTGAACCGCTTCAATCTCAATTGAGTTCGCTCCATATTTGTTTGTTGCAACTTTAAGACACGCTAATCTTAATTCAGAGAAATTAGAAGTCATGTTCAATTCATCAGTATTTGCATAATAGAAAATATCAAACATTTTATCTTCACCAATACCATTTACAGTTACACCGTTATGAGTGCCACCTTGTGCAATTAAATACGCGACTTTATTAATAATACTTGAGTTGAAATGAACGCCCTCATTATCTTCTCCGTTTAAATCACTGTATTTGCTATAATCATCTGGATACGGTACTCCATTAAAAAATTTGACTGCAGATGGATTTTTCATATTACGAAGAGCTGATCCAGTTTGTTCTCCTATTGTCCAATTAAATTCTCCATTATTTATATATTTCTCAATAGCCGTTCCCATAATATCAGATAATGCCTCGTTAATTGCTCCAGATTCTCCGGAAAATTCAAGATTAGATTCGCTAGATGTAACCGCATGTGTAAATTCATGGCCCGCTATATCAAACGCTCTAACCATTGGATCACCATATATAAGCATACTAACATTGTTAACATTAGCACTAAATGCATTTCCCCAATTTTTAGGATCATCTATTTCTCCAGAATCCCATGCATGTACAACTGAAACTACTTTTTTCCCCTTATTATCAAAACTATTACGCTTATATTTGTCTTTATAAAAATCATATACGTTTGTTGCTAAGAAATGAGCACTTACCGCTTTTGGATCATTAAATGTTGTTGAAGTGCTAGTTGCTAATATACCAGGATAATATTTACCTTCTAAAGTAATATCTCTATAATTTACATCGTACGTCTCAATTCCTTGCCCCCTTGTGTAATCAGCAAGCGCATATTTCCCGTTACTTTGTTCAGAAATACCGAATGTACGAGTTATACCTAAATCATCTTTTCCAGTTCCGGTTAATGATTTAAAATTGCTTTTTTTACTCTCCTTAATAGCTTCAACATGCTCTTCACTTACTTTTAAATCTGACTCTTGCACCATATTTTTCAACATATCACCATTATGAGCATTCACTAAATAAGTTCCAGTTACATAGTTTGGTGTTGCAGCAGCAAATGTAACTTGATATGCATTGCTAGCCTGCCCATTATTTTCAGTAACAAAAATAACTTCCTTAACTTCTGGTTCAGAAATAAATTTAATATCGTTCCCGTATTTCGTATAAATATATTGTTTTGCTTCTTCTTTTGAGAAAGTACTAGTGTTCTTTAAATCTACCTGTGTTAAATTTTGTGCACTTTCTCCTGAAATACTTTTAATAATACCCTTTTTATCTACATGGGCAGTCAATTGGTGTCCATATACTTCTTTACCTTCATATATTTGTTGCATACGCACAAGTGTAGTCCCATCATAAGAAGCACGTTTTTGAACAACTTTGTAATCTACTCCTTTGTCCCCACTAACTTGTTTTGGAGACAAAGCATGCTCCGCCTTTTCCTTAAGTGCATCTTTCACTACGTTCTCAGGCATCTTTTGTGATGGTTGTGTAAGTGCACCTGTACGGAACGAATCCTCATGAATTTCAACTTGCATTTGACCCGTTTCTTCTGCATAAGCTATTCCATATGGTGTTACACTTGTTAAAACTAACCCTGTTGTTAATGCAACTATAGCTATTTCTTTTTTATTCTTCATTTTATTTTCCTCGTATAATTTCCTAAAATATGAAACTGCTTCAATGTATTCCTATCAAAAATAGAAAAAATAAAAAGTACATCACATTACGCAAAACTGTATTATAAAAAGATGACTTCTGTAATCAACAAAAGTCACCTCTTCAATATGTCATATCCCTAATATATTTTTAATACATACTTTCTATATGAAAAAGAAAAAGTATTCTTTAACGAGCATTTTGCAATACTTTTATTAGGTCATTTATATTTTCAACTTTTTGCTGAAACTGATCAAGCCTGTTATGTAGCAATGAAGGATTCTTATCTTCAGTTGAAATAACTTTTTTTAATTCTTGTTCTAATTTATCATATGTATCAAAGAAATTATCAAATTCTACACTTATAAGTTCTTCATTTTCACGATAAAATCTTTTTGCTTCTATATAAGTCATATATGATTTATTTAAAAACCCTAATGAAATTAAATATTTAGAAGTGTTTTCTTGATAAATGGCAATATCACATGCTATTTTAATATCAGAATAAGTCTTTTGAACGAAACAATGTAATTCAAAAATCTTAAACTTTAATCCATTATTCATTTCATCCCCTCCCATCCTATCTATTTTACATAAAAAAAGAATATTATACAAAATAAAATATCAATATAGCACAAAAATAAAAAGCGAAATAATGACTCCTTTCGCTTTTTATAACAATACATACATTTCATATTGTGCTAATGAATTCTTTTCAAATCCAGTTTTCTTTAAAAACCCTTCCAGTAAATTGTTGTTTGGAAACCCAATTGATAAACTTGATACATGTAAGTTTTCTCTTGCTACTTGTAATAATTTTGATCCAATACTACGATTTCTATAGTCTTTGTCTACGAATATAAAACTAATTTTACCTTGTTCATTCATACATATTGAACCCTTTAAATCATTATCGACATATGCACCGTAAAATGTATTATTTGTTTTTTCGATATAATCCATATCATTTTGCCAATTTATATGGAAGTGTAACCATTTCTGAATTTCAACTTTAAAAGCTGGAAATTCTAATTGTTTTACTTCAATTTCCTTACAATCTTTATTTATTATTTTAGTCATATCTTTTAAATTATAATAAGATAGATCGTACACTTTTTCATAGCCTAATTTCGTATAAAAATGAATCGCTCGGTCATTGCCTACAATGACTTCAAGAAAAAGTTGCTTACACTCATTTTGAAGCGCCTCTTCCTTATGCAGTTCAAATAATTTTTGACTCACACCAATACCGCGGTAATTAGGATGAACCGCTAATGTTCCACAACGCATTGTTTTTATGTTTTCATAATCCTTTATCCCGCCAAGTATTACACCAACAGATTTGTTACCGTCTAAAGCAAGAAAGGAATGTTTTAGTGAATTCCCTTCTGGTCCCAAAAACCTTTTTATAAAATCTTCTTTTGAAACTTCCATTTTAATAATGTAATCTGAAAATCCATCTTTAAAAGCTTCATACACTAAATCTATACTTACTTCACTGCATCTTTTGTATTGAATCATATAAAATTCTCCCCCACTTACTCGTGTTAAACTTAGCATTCAAATACGTAAAATGTACTAGTGCCAATCTACCCATCATTCTTTAACTTTTAATTAAACCATTTAATTTGAAATAAACGGGCACTTCCCTACATATCTCTCACTGTTAATTTGTTTTATCACAAATGGTGCAATATCACTATTTTGAATTTTGATTCCTGGCATATCTACTAAACTCTCCTTTATATTTCCAATGCTCTTCCCTTCCATAACAAATGGTAATCTAACAATTGTCCAATCTACATCACTGCCTTGAATAGTTTGCAATTCTTTATATTTATCTTGCATCATCTTTGATAAAAATGCTTTAAACAAGGTAGCTCCTATTTTATTTACAATTCCCTTTTGATCTTCTGTAACATCTAAAGAACCACCAGAAATTAGAATATATCGTTTTATTTCAAACTCTTTCATTGCTTCTAAAATATGCTTTGTTACTGTGCTAAAAATATAAGATTCATTTTTTGGTTGACCTACCGCATTAATTACAGCTTGACACCCTTGAAGTAATTCACGTATTGAAGAAAAATCACGTGCATCTCCAATAATAGTCTCTAAATTTTCATTAGTTATCGTCATATTATTAGAATTTCTTGTTAATATTTTTAATTGATATCCCTTTTCTAATGCTTCGTTTACAAGGAATTTCCCAGCTTTCCCGTTTGCACCCAGAATAGCTATTTTATTTGTACTTTCCAATATTAATCCCTCTTACTATCTATTATTTACTACATTAATCTCATACACACGTAAAAAAGCAATTAAATGCTCGCACGCTCGTTCACACGCTAACATTTTAAAGATTTTTTGTTCCTCTTTCGTTTTATCATTTGCTTGATCTGAAGCAGCTTTTAAAATGAGAAAAGGTTTTTTATTGATTTGACACACATAAGCAAAAGCTGCCACTTCTTGATCAACCGCCAATGCTCCATATACAGTATGGAGTAAATATCTCATTTCTGAACTACGGATACGTTGATCTCCAGATAAAAATGTACCATAATGAATCGGATCATAAGATCGTATCTTTTTTATTCTTCTTACAAGTGACTTTGTTGTTTCAATAGGTGCTGTTCTACCATTATATAAATTAAAAACATCTTCCCCCGAACCAGCAGCAGTAACGTCGTGTTGTATTGCATTAAGGGCTACTACAATATGTCCATTTTTCACCTTATTTGATAGACTTCCACATATACCTGTCATAAACAACTCATCTGGCTGAAATTCACTAATTAATAATTGCGCACAACTAGCACAGCTTACTTTCCCAACTCCAGTTATAACAGAAATAATTTCCAGATCATTGATATAATGAAAATGAAATTCCCAAGCTGCTCTTTTTTCAATGCGTTCACTTGGATAATATTGATGCAAATACGTAAGTTCTGGTTCCCATGCGGCTACGATTGCAATACGTTTCATTACACGCTTCACTTCCCCCATTGTTGTCATGTAAATAAGTTATCTATACTTTCTCGTTCATAATCTGGAATCCACTCTTTATATTTCTCATATAAATTTCGTATTGTTTCTTTATTCTTCGCAATTACTTCACATCCTCTATCATCATAAACAAACATGATAATATCTTTCGTTGCATTTATGAGAAATACATCTGGATAAGAAATCTCTTCCTTACGTCCAAAACGAGGATTAAGACCTGGAAAATCTTCATGATTCGCAGCTTGAATAAGCGGTTTATACTTTATATCGCTAGCAAAACATTTTAACGAAAGTTGATATGTACAATATAAATTAGCTTCTTCATCTTCAAATAGAAAAGGTACTGTTTCTTGTCTTATTTGGAACTTTAAATCCCTCTTTTTAATAAATCGATTATATACATTTATTTTCTGCGAATTTTTCACGTTTTCCTTTTTAAATCGATAAACATTTATTACTAAAAACACTTCATCTTCTTTTGAAAATATATCTTCAAATAAGTATTTATTATATGTATATAGTTGAGTGAAGTATTCCATATTTACATCGTCGGTTCTTTCGACATTTCGACATTTGGACATTTCCCTTTCCCAAAATGAAAATGCAAATGATTTTTCCACTGAAAGTATATATGTGGTACTAATGTAACTCCAGGAAATGTTTGATTCATATATTCTTTTAATTGCATTCTTATACCCTTTCTACTCTACAATTTCTTTTAACTGCCAATATGCATCATCTAGCCACGGATGTAAAACTTTCAACGTGTCTCTTCTATCCCACAAATATGAAATATATGAAAAAGCACCATGTTCTAAAGATTTTTCTAATCCTTTTTTTACTTCTACTAAATAAGGTGGTGTCCCATTATGATCCCACTCTATTTTATCAGCAACAAATAACACTAAATCCATCTTCGTTGCATGCTTACGTAGTGTAGTATGACAATTAATTGCATTTAAAATTTCTTCATCTTCCACTTTAAATATCTCTTTTGCAATTATTTTCGACAATTTTTGATGAATAATCATCGGGAATTCTCGTTCTTCTAGTAATATCTCTATTCCAAATTGTTCAGCAACTGCAACCCGCTCTTCATTCGGAAAGATTGCACTAATATCATGTAAATATGCTGCCATTGCTGCCTTTTCCTCGTTTTCATGATACTTAATCACAATTTTCTGGGCTTCATTTGCTACCCGAATTGAATGCTTATATGTAAGTTCTTTATTGTATTTTAATAGAAAAACTTTTATATTATTTTCAATTTTTCCAGTCGGAGTAAATGAATAAATATCTTTATATAACATCATAAGTCCCCCTTCTTCCAAACATTCAATATAACGTTGTATTTAAATATCCTTTTTATTTGTATTCGTTATGAATGTTTTAATCCCTTTTTTATACGTTACATGAAATTTTATGTGGAATCATGGCTACAAAATACATAAATGTTTGATATTATAGTAATGTTAATGATTTGTTAGGAAAGGAACTACATAATGAATAAAAACATATTAATTATTGATGATGATAAAGAAATTGTTGAGTTACTTGCTGTTTATTTGCGAAATGAAGGCTATAACATTTATAAAGCATACGATGGCGATGAGGCATTGCAAATGATTTCTACATATGAAGTTGACCTTATGGTTTTGGATATAATGATGCCAAAACGAAACGGATTAGAAGTTTGCCAGGAAGTTCGTGAGAATAATACTGTACCTATTCTTATGCTGAGTGCAAAAGCCGAAGATATGGATAAAATATTAGGTCTTATGACAGGTGCAGATGATTATATGATTAAGCCATTCAATCCATTAGAATTAGTAGCTAGAGTGAAAGCTTTGTTACGAAGATCATCTTTCCAAAATGCCACTTCCTCCAAAAATGAAGATGGTATTATTCGTATTCGTTCTGCTGAAATACACAAACATAATCATACTGTTAAAGTAAATGGAGAATATATTAAACTTACATCTATTGAATTTGATATTTTATATTTACTTGCGAGTAATACCGGAAGAGTATTTAGTTCCGAAGAAATTTTTGAACGCGTTTGGAATGAAGATGGTTATGGCTCAAATAAAACTGTAATGGTCCACATTAGTAATTTACGGGATAAACTTGAAACAGGAATGAATGGAGAGAAGTTTATTCATACTGTTTGGGGAGTAGGCTATAAAATTGAGAAATGAAGCATTTGATATATTAAAAGATATCCCAAAATGGAAGTTGATTTTTTGGTTTATGTTAGCCATCACACTTACTCCTATTACTGAATTAATAATATATCGTCTTGTTACAAGTGTAATTGAAAGTTCACTTACATTAAGCGAACTCGGCAAAGAATTCATTAGAATTTTTGGATATGAAAAATATAAAGGAATAAAAGAATCTCTCTGGATGATGATTGTATCTTATTTGTTTTTATTTTCTATTTTTTCATCCTACCTATACATTTTTTATCGTCATGAAAGAAAGCTTTACTATGAAACTTGTATTAAAAAAATGATAGAAGAGATTCGTTATATTGCAGATGGAAACTTCAATCATAAAATTTCTATCGTACATCATAATTATCTGGAAGAGTTAGCGACCGGTGTTAATCAAATTGTTGAACAATTGAAAGTCTCAATTGATGAAGAAAGACAGGCGGAACAAGCTAAAAGTGAACTTATTACAAATGTATCGCATGATTTACGTACTCCTCTTACCTCTATAGTTGGATACGTGAATTTAATCCACCATGATAATTATAGAGATGAAGTGGAATTACGCTATTACATACAAGTCATTTACGATAAAGTAACCCGTCTTAATGCATTAATGAATGATTTGTTTGAATATACACGTGTTCAAAATAAAGAGTTAAGTTTATTTTCTGCTCCTATTGATATTGTAGAGCTACTTGGACAATTAACTGTTCAATTCCGCATACAGGTTCAAGAAGCTAATATAGAATGTCGACCTTCTTTTCCATCTCAAAAACTCATGGTATTAGCTGATGGTGATAAATTAGTTCGCGTATTTGAAAATCTAATTATTAATGCTATCGCTTATGGTAGCGATGGTGAGTATATTGATATTACTGCTTACGAAAGTAATAATATGATTGCAATTGATATTACAAATTACGGCCAGCCTATTCCGAGTACCGATTTACCTCATATTTTTGAACGTTTTTATCGCGTGGAGAAATCGCGCTCGACAAACACTGGTGGATCTGGACTCGGATTGGCAATTGCAAAAAGTATTGTCGAATTGCATAAAGGAACAATTGAAGTATATAGTGATGAGAAAAGAACAACTTTCACTATAAAACTACAACCATATAAATGTTAATACAATTTAATTTTAGGTTCAATTTCTTATCATATAAGAAATTGAACCTTTTATTTTCCATCAATATCCAAAATTAAATAATCCTTTATAATTCTTTAGAAATTCTTTACCTTTTCTTTCTTCCTAATTAAGCATTCTTTTTTACAATACTATTATTGATGTCATAGTAGGAGGATCGCTTATGCAATTCTTGAAAAAATTCACAATTTTATTATTATCTTTTGTTATTACAGCACTTATCGTTTTATATTTTTACCTTTATGTAAATGGTCCAATTATTCAAGCTAAATCAGCTATTTTAATAGATGCTAATTCAGGTGAAGTTGTTTATAAAAAAAATGAAGAAATTCCTATACAATCAGCTACTTTATCTAAATTAATGACAGAGTATATCGCAATGGAGCAGCTGAATGAAGGGAAAATACAGTTAGATGAATTAGTAAAAATAAATAACGAAGTTTTCCGAGCAGAAACGAGCCCTATACAAGTAACTTCGAAAGATAAAACGACAGTTCGTGATTTACTTCATGCATTGTTTTTGACAGGGAATAATCGTTCCGCACTTGCCCTTGCAGAACAGATTGCTGGAAACGAAGATAACTTTACACTTGTAATGAATGAGAAAGCAAAACAACTAAAGTTATCACAACCATCCCCGTTTCTAAATGCTACTGGAATGAATAACGATACAAATAAACAATCAACTACAACAGCTATAGACGTAGCTAAACTAGCAACACAATTAGTAAAAGACTTTCCTAATGTATTGAACATTACGAAACTAACCTCTTACCAATTTACCTTCAAAGACTCAAAAGTTTTCAACACAAATAAAATGATTTATTCCCTTAATAAAAACATTAAACTCCAAGGTGTTGATGGCTTACAAACTAGTTTTTCAACTAATGGTAATTATAGTTTTGTCAGTACAGCAAAACGAGGAGATACTAGACTTATTTCAGTAATATTAGACGCCGACGATGAAAACAGTACTTTTATTGAAACAAAAAAATTACTACAGTATGGTTTTGATCCTTCCTCGTACTCTGCACTCCAAGCTTTTAAAGATACTGTTACATCGTGGACAGTTTTACTTCAGTTTAAAAATTTGATTATACAAACATTATTGATTTTCTTCATTATTACAATTTTAATGTTTTTACATATACGTCAGAAAAAAACCGAGGATTTCAACTAAGAAATCTTCTTATATATAAAAACCGGCTTGCATTTACAGTGCAAGCCGGTTTCTAAATCTATAGTCCTCTTCCAATTAAATTCGCTGAAACAGGCTGAAGATTTAATTCTCTCGCCCATATAGATAGCTGACCGATATGGTGAATTTCATGTACAATTACATGTCTTAAAACTTCACCGTATGTATATGTTTTATCTGTCCACGAAGCTTTTAATATCTTACATTCTAGGCTAAATGACCACAACTGTAAAAAATCTTCTAATTCTCGTATATATAAATTAGATAACGCTTTCACTTTTTGGATGGATTGATAATCTTTAAACTGCGGTTCATTATCTTCTTTTCCTTGAAGCGCACTAATCCAGCTGTACTCAACATCGACAATATGGAATAATGTTTCTAAAACACTCCCAACACCACCTACACGCTTGCGGAGTAATTCTTCCTCTGAAAGTTGTTCACACCACTTAAACCAATCATCTCTTACTTGCCAATTGTATTGAAATAACGTGTACATATTTATCTCTCCCCTACCTCAACAATCCACTTAACCGCATCTATTACATAATATGGTTCATCTTTTTGAATATAGTGACCGCTTTGTTCTGCAATTACAAATTTATGATTGTATGATAATCGTAATAATTCTTCTTGCAACTGTAACCACTTCAGTTGTGCAGCTTGCGAATAAAAAGTTTTTTTACCAGCAGCTAACACGACAAGTGGAATATCATTCATTGATTTACAATGTCTATCTACTTCACTTAAACTAAATGTAAACTCTTCATAAGAACTTTCATATACAAACTGTTTATAGTAAGCTTCTTGAAATTCTGGAGACATGATTGGCAGAAAATCTTCTTTATAATTTTCCGGTGTCGAATCAACCAAAACGATTCCCAACATATCTTCGGGATAAAAAGTCGCAAATAAACGTGCATTTATACCGCCAAAAGAATGTCCTACAAAAATATAAGGTGGTTTCAATTGTAATTGCGCCAAGCAACACCTTAAATCTTTTACCATTTCAGAACTAATACGTCTCTTGGAACTCTTCCCACTTTTTCCTACGCCCGCTCGATCATATGTAAGTACCGTCCCATATTCCGTCAACTCTTTAGCGATATGATCCCATGTCTTTGAATAATCGCCATAGCCTGCCTCCATTATAATAACAGGTTGCAACTGCTTTCCTTGGAATACTTTTGAATACATTTTAAAATCATCAACTTGTACATATTCCTCTATACATTTAACCATTGACGATTACTTCTCTCCGATTAAGTGACTCTAAAATTTGATTAATTATTTCATCGACAGATAAAGATCCATCCAAAACAATATCTGAATTTGGCTTTACGGTATGAAGTGCCTCTAAATATGCTTTTCTAGCATATGTTATATAGTGTTTTAAATTATTTTGTATTTCACTCATTGTATCTTCCTTAAAATCTCGCAAAATTCTTCTAGCCATCGCAATATCTAAAGGTGTGTCGATAAATATGGTTACATCAATGAATTGTCGCATTTCACTATTTAGGTATGCAAAAGGATAATCTACAATAATATAATCTAGATAACTATTTTGTAACAGATGCTGAATATCCTTAATTAATGGTGTAAGTACCCATTCATCATAATTTGCTCCATCATCAATCCATTTACAAATATCAGCAGGACAATTATCAAAGTCATAGCTATCAAAATATAGTGCTTTTGAATTCATTAACTTGTGAGTTAAACTTTCTGTAACAGTAGTTTTACCTCCTCCTGAAACAGCTGCAACTGAAATTACTTTAGTATTTTTATTCATAACTTCCCACCATACCCCTTTTAATTGACATAACATAATTATAAAAAACTATTATTTTTTATCACTCCATTCATATTCTAACATACTCATTTCCCATAAATTCCAATATGTTTCTCCTACTTTTTTGGATTCTCTTAATAAACCTTCTTTTACAAATCCTATTTTTTCATAACATGAGATGGCCGACGTATTAAAATCATAAACACCAAGAGTTACTCTATGTAGTTTTAATTCTTTAAATGCAATTTGTAATACTGCTTTTATCATATGTTTCCCTATAGAACGCCCTCGCATTTTCGTATCACCAACTAACACTTTTCCAATTCTTGCAGATTTATTTATATTGTCAATTTGCCCAAGTGAAATATGACCAATTACTTTTATAGTCTCTTCATCTATTACTTTAAATGCAAGCGTATTTTTGCATTCAATATATTTTTCTAATTGTTGTTCATGTAAAGGGTATGTAAATACATTTCCTGACCACTGTATTAAAAATTCTTCGCAATCAATCCAATTTTTTAATTGTTTGAAATCAGTTCTTGTAAATTGTTTCAGCTTGATCACTCTCATTCTCCTTTCACACAACCTTTTATACACCTTCAAATTTATTTCTATATGAAAAATATATTCCCTTTTAAACAAAATAAAAAGCCATTCATAAGAATGGCTTAGCATCAATAAAGCATAATTACTCTTTATTTGCTACGTCAACACCGTTAAAATCAAACTCATCAACAACAGTTGTAGCAGGTGGTAAAATCGCTTCAATTTTACAAAGAGATATAATTGCTGCAACTGAACCAGGAATAGCAGCCAGCTTAACAACATCGCAAGTTACAGAAGAAACAGTACCTATATAAGTACGTCCTTCAGTGTTAATTCGCACTGTTTTATTAATTAATTTTTTAAGTTCGTCTCTAATTCCTTGTACACAAGAGCTGTCACATTTCTCATGCTGTTCTTTTTTACACTCTTCAAAAACATCCCAACAATCATCATGTTTACACGTACATTTTTTTCTACAATTATTAAATCGAGAACCCAAATCCTCACCCCCTAATCATTTCTATTAGTAAAGTATGTCCAATAGCTTAAAAGTGTACGAGACAAAAGCATAGAAACAAAAAAACAAACACTTGTACTAAACTTTTATATATATATTAAAGACGAATATACTACTGTATGAATACTCAATTCAAATACTCCAAATATGTAGCATTATTAGTATAAACGTGCTTTCAACGACAATAACATTCTTTTCTTTATTAATAACAAAACGGACCTCTAACAATTAAAGGCCTGTTTAATGATTGGACTTGGATTTAATTCTGCTGAATTTAAAATTTAGACAACCTCTTTCTCAAACGAACCTGTTTTTTTTAATAAGCCGGCTCCTTTAAGAGGGACCAGCTTTTCCTATTACTTCACATATACATAGGCTTTGTTTGCAGTAATATAGTATGTTTTGCCTTTGCTGTTGTGAAATATACATTAAAAAAAGCGTACTCCAAAATAAGATATTATTTAAAATCAGAACGTTTTCTTCAACAAGTGTTTGTTGATTAATATCATAACCAGCAGTTCTCTCCACTACCTTTTGAAAATTAAGCATAGTTTGTATGAATTCTATATTTAGTAGAAAGCACTCTATCATATAAAGGTAAAATAATAGGTTAATAAACAAGCCATTTTTTTACTAAAACATAGAATAATATGAACCCTAATTGAAGGGAGGTATAAAAAATGTCCTGGAAAAATGATTGCTGGAGTTCTAAGAAAAAGCATTGTTGTGATGACTGGTGGAAATCTAAAGAACAGCACCATTGTGATGATTGGCGTTCTAAAGAAAAGCATTGCAATGATGATTGGTGGAAATCTAAAGAACAACACCATTGTGATGATGATTGGCGTTCTAAACGAAATAAGTGTCGCTGTAAATGTTTCTTTATTTGTTGTCATTGTAAAAGAAAACATTGGTAATATATTAAATGTCAAATTAAAGGAAAGAATATGTCTTTTGGGACCGATAAATACTAGAATATATAAAAAGCTGACTAAATATAGTCAGCTTTTTATATATTAACACGTAGAGATTTAAACTGGCATCTATAATTACTAGTTGAGTGGAGTATTGAAAAATAAGCTGACTCTTATAAATCGACTCTTTAATTACTTCACATACAAATAAGCTTATTTACAGCAGTATGTTTTTCCTTTGCTATTGTGCACCTTGTATTGTAGTGTTTCTTTAACACTTACTTTTGCATCAATAACAAACTCTAATCATACATTAACAGAACCAGCAACGTCTTTATCCTGCCAAGTTGGTGAATCATAGAAACATAAATTATTTCTTTTAGAAACACCACGTT
Organism: Bacillus sp. FSL M8-0063; assembly: GCF_038005545.1. NCBI lineage: Bacteria > Bacillati > Bacillota > Bacilli > Caryophanales > Bacillaceae > Bacillus > Bacillus sp. FSL M8-0063. The sequence goes on along the minus strand of NZ_JBBOTJ010000001.1, from coordinate 2,111,442 downwards.
TTCCTCCAATAGATGAATCTACTGTACTTTTTTATCGAACTTCACATAAAAGAATCGTATTTAATCTATTGCTCTTCGCCAAGATTCAACCAGCCGTCTATGAGTTTTAAAAATGTACGCACCATTTTGTCTAACTAAAAGACCACATACACCAAAATCCCGAATACTCGCAAATTCTAATGCTCCTATAAATTTTTGAGCATGTAAATTAGGGAATGGACGATTTGTAAGCAAGAATTTCTGACCATTTCGCAATGCAACATTCTAAAATTAGTATTATAATGGAATTTTCTCATATTTTATTAACTTCCTTATTAGAAAAAGATTATTTTATATAGATTACTATAAGCATCCATAAAGCCAAGACGCCAATGATAGCGAGCGCTATACGTGTAGATAGTACCCTTACTTCAAAGTCTGTTTTCTTGGAAGGTTCAGGATATACAATTATGTAGATTCCCTTTAATAATGCAAGCCATGCAATAAACGTTAGGAACCCCTGCCAGTTGAATACCCATACATTATGTAGGATTACACTACCTAACCCTAGGAAAATCGATAGAAAACCATACATAATACCAAATCCTCTGTCTTCAACCACTAATTTTTTCAATTCACGTAGTACCGATGGTCGTACGAAAAGTATTCCCGATACAATAACCGTTACCCATCCCCAAAACAATCCTAAAAAAGTACTAGTTTCCATTATTAGTTCACTCCCCTCAATTATTTATATTTCAGATATTCCCCCCTTTAGAACAATTCCAACATCTTTATATATAGGCTAAATTCTGCTCTTTTTTAATACAAGTATGGCATATTCTATGCCCATCCTTAATCACCTTATTTCTCTACGAAATGAAATTTTCACATCATTCTTCGTCATCATCTATCCGAATCAACCAAAGTCGCTTTGTACTATTACCGCACACTTTTTCATAGCTTGGAACTAACATGCACCGAAGCCAATATAATGATTTATTCGCCTTTTCACTAACCTCAAAAATTGTCCCCTCTGTAATAAAATGATCACCTTGATACAATGTATACTCGCTTGTCCCATGGCATCATCATTATTCCCCTCCCTATTAAAATAGCGTTTTTGTTTCAAATGATGCTCTCATTAATTCGGATGAATTTACCAGTGTTTTTACCAAAAAATTCATGATATCATTAATTAGTCGAGTACTTCATTATTTGACGATTTCCCTTAGGAGCCCGCGGACAATCGGGAGTTCTTTTATTTAAATAAAAATTTTGTTTAAACTTTACAAAACTCACCTATATTAAAATATCTTCTAAAATCCTTATTGAACATTTATAATACTTTTAAATAGTTTAAATTCTACAATCAGTAATGGAGGCCTTTTAATGGGAAACATCCCAAAAGTATCATCCCAACAATCAAATCCTAATATACCCTCACAGCAAGTGAACCCTAACACCCAACAAGGTAGTAATAAAAAAACAAGACGCCGTATTATAACTATTTTGGTTTTAATATTACCTATAATTTTTGTCCTTCAATATTCTCTTAATAACCAACAAGAAATGATTAAAGAAAAACAAATCACGCTTAATACGGAGCAACAAAAATTATCTTCTTTAAAGAAGGATGGTCATTCCCTTAAAAATGATGTTAAAACTTTAACAGATAGTGAAGAAGAAATTTTAAAATTCGCAAGGAAACTGTATGGATTTTCCAAACCGAATGAAACTATTTTTCAAATAACTGAATAAAATTACACTGCATTACCCAAAAGGCGATTTGAAAATACTCGCCTTTTTATATTTAATTTCTAAAGGAATCGTACTAATCTCTCTTTCTATCAAATAAAAATTTTGTTTAATTTATTAAAATACAACCGCTTGTCCATTTCACTTTGCTCTATCATTACATTTACTATTAGTAATACGATTTTTAGAGGTGATAAATAATGGACGAGTTTTTATCTTTTGCTGCACTTAATCCGGGTTCTATTGGACCTACACTTCCACCTGTTCAACCCTTTCAATTCCCTACTGGTCCCACCGGTTCTACAGGAGCTACGGGTTCAACCGGACCAACCGGACCAACTGGACCAACTGGATCAACTGGATCAACTGGATCAACTGGATCAACTGGACCAACTGGATTTAATCTTCCTGCTGGGCCTGCATCTATTACTTTGACTTCTAACGAAACCACGACATGTGTATCCACTCAAGGAAATAATACTTTATTTTTTTCGGGTCAAGTATTAGTAAACGGTAGTCCTACTCCAGGAGTAGTGGTCAGTTTTTCATTTAGTAATCCTTCTCTTGCTTTCATGGTTCCTCTTGCTGTCATTACAAATGCTTCAGGTAACTTTACCGCTGTATTTCTAGCCGCTAATGGGCCTGGAACAGTAACCGTTACTGCTTCACTTCTTGATTCTCCTGGAACAATGGCTAGCGTCACTATTACCATTGTGAATTGTCCGTAATGGTTTTATCTTTAAGTACTAAGCAATTTCTGATAAGATGAGCACTGATTTACAGTGCTCATCTTATCATTGGGATGTTCCTTTCAAATGAAATTTCGAAACACCCTACTAAAATAAAGCTTTTATTAAGAACTAATGATCTTTATATTTCTTAAACTTGTCATCACAAGTGATTTTTATAATTAGTTAAATTCTCAATATAGTTTATGTATATAATTCCATTCAAAGATACATAATACCCACGTAACTATTTAAAAACACTTCGTTTTTATATCTAAATTCAAAAAGGAGCTACATAACATGGATAAAAAAAATCTATTAAGTCAACAACTTGATTATGTGTCATCGGATGCGCTGAATACCCCTAGTAAAGCCCAAGAGCAAATGCAAGAAACATCTCAGGAGGCACATGATTCAAACAAAAAGGACAGTACTCAAGCTTTACATGGCGACGATTTACCAATTTCAGATGTATATAGAACAACGAACAAGCAGTAAATTTAAAAGGGAAAAATCTTAAGAACGAGTGAACTTAATTCTTTTCCCTTTTCCTATTTAATTAACACTTTTATATGGAACCCGTACACATTTTTGACACATCCACTATCACAATCTCCTGAAAATTCGTGATAATATTAATTTGTCGAATACGCCAAATTTCGACATTGAACGACAATGATATCTCCTTTATTGAATCCCTGTCCCCCAGGGATTTCTCCTTTTATTCATTACTTTTTTCTTCACTAAATTTTCATTCTTAACAAAATTCAATTACTCCATTGGATAGATATGCAACAGTATCCTATTTTGATAAAAACTAAAAACAAACAGACATACTTAACACTAATAGTAGATTTTTTAACTTCAAATTTACTTTTTCTCTCTTATCTTTTTGTAAACATTAAAAATGAGCTCTATTTACATAGAGCTCATTCGTAATTTTATAGTTTACTAGACTGTAACCCCTGAATAAATGGAACTACTTCAGGATTTACAAGTGATGATAAATCCCCTAATTCTTTTCCTAAGTAAGCAGCTTTAATGACGCGTCGCATTACTTTAGAATTACGTGTTTTTGGTAAATCTTCTACAACGTGAATATCTTTTGGACACAATGCTTTTCCGATATGAGAGTTTACTAAACTCATTAATTCTTTCTTTAACTCTCCTGTGAATGTTACATTGTCCCTTAATACTACAAAACAATGACAAACTTCACCTTTTACATCATCAGGTACACCAATCGCGGCAGCTTCTATGACATCATTATGCTTAACAAGAATAGATTCATATTCTGCAGGTCCAATACGTTTTCCAGCAATGTTTAACGTATCATCTGAGCGTCCTGTAATAATATATTGCTCACCATCATAAATCACCCAGTCACCATGAACCCATTTATTTTCAAAACGTGACCAATACGTGTTCACATAACGCTCATCGTCTTCCCAGAAACTTTTCGTCATACCAACCCAAGGTTTCTCTAAACATAATTCTCCAACTTCATCACGAATTGGATTGCCTTGATCATTGAGCACAACCGCTGCCATTCCTGGTAAAGATGCGTTAAAACTAATCGGTGCAATCGGTTTAATAAGGACGTTTCCGAAAATCCCACCAGAAATTTCAGTTCCGCCTGAATAGTTACAAATTGGTACATTATTTTTTCCAACTGTTTCAAATAGCCACATCCAAGGATCTGGATTCCAAGGTTCACCTGTTGATGCGAATACTTCTAAACTCTTGAGCGAATGTTTATTTACATACTCATCACCCTTTGCCATTAACGCACGAATTAATGTTGGTGATATACCGAGATGTGTAATTTCATATTTATCAACGGTCTCCCATAAACGATCTGCTTCTGGGAAATCTGGAACACCTTCGTACATAACCATCGTTGCTCCATTAATGAGAGAGCCGAATAGTAAAAACGGTCCCATCATCCAGCCCATATCAGTTACCCATAATACGCGGTCACCTTGTTTGATGTTCATTCCAAATCCTGCATCAAATGCAGATTTCAAAGGGAAACCAGCATGTGTATGTACTGTTCCTTTCGGTTTCCCAGTTGTACCTGATGTATAAATGAGCATTAACGGATCATCACTATTCATCTCTTCAGCATGTGTAAATGGTTTTTCTTTTTCTAGTGCACTCCATGGGAAATCATAATTATGTGGTGTAAAATCATTTCCTGCATGACGAACAATAACAACTTTTTCAACAGTTGGACAATGTTCGCAAGCTTTATCTACTTCGTCTTTTAATGAAACAACTTTACCTCGGCGTGAAAAACCATCTGCAGTAATGATCATTTTTGATCCTGCCGCTTGTACACGAGTCATGACTGCATCAGACGCAAATCCTGAGAATATTGGTGAAATAATTGCTCCGATTTTCATAACCGCTAACATTGCAACAACTGTTTCTGGAATCATCGGCATATAAATTGTTACACGGTCACCTTTTTCAATACCCGCATGTTTCAAACCGTTTGCAACGCGACTTACCCAGTTGTCAAGATCTTCATATGTAAATGATTTTGAAGTTCCATTTTCTCCCTCGTACTGTAGTGCTGGTTGCGTTCTTGTTTCATCATCTGCAAGCCAGCGTGATAAAACTGATTCTACAACGTTACATGTTCCGCCATTATACCACTGTGCAAACGGTGTACCATTTTCTAAATCTAGCACTTCTGTATAAGGCTTCATCCATTGGTAACCAACCGCTTTCTCAGCTTCTCCCCAAAACCAATCTGTTTCTTCAATAGATTTATTATAAAACGTTTCATAATCTTCATAGCCCAATGATTTCATCCAACCATATAAACGCGTTTTTTCTTTATACTCTTCTGTTGGAAACCAAACTGCTTGTTTCAATGTTTTCCCCTCCTTGACTTTTTGAGCAAGAAAGCCCTAAATAGGGCTTTTAAACTGGATAAACAGGATGTTTACGATCTGTAAATACTTGATATTTACTCATATACATTTCGAATCGTCCTTTTAACTCTTCTCTTAAATTGTTTGGATGAACAATACCATCAATGACCATCTCTGATGCCAAATGGTAAATATCAATATCTTTCTTATACTCTTCGCGTTTTTCAGCAATGAAGCTATTACGCTCTTCTTCTGGTAAAGCTGCAATCTTATTTGCATATACAGCATTGACTGCCGCTTCTGGACCCATTACTGCAATAGAAGCTGTCGGTAATGCTAGGCAGCAATCTGGTTCAAAGGCTGGACCTGCCATTGCATATAAACCAGCACCGTATGCTTTACGAACAACGATAGAAATTTTCGGTACAGTTGCTTCACTCATTGCAGAAATCATCTTTGCACCATGACGAATAATACCAGCACGCTCTACTTTTGTACCAATCATAAATCCAGGTACATCTGCAAGGAATAACAACGGAATATGATATGCATCACATAAATTAATAAACTTCGCTGCTTTATCCGCTGAATCGTGGAATAATACGCCGCCTTTCATACGCGGTTGATTTGCAATAATACCAACTGGCTTACCATCAATACGTGCCAAGCCTGTAATTAGTTCTTGAGCAAATAATTTTTTCACTTCATAGAAAGAACCTTCATCAATAACTCTATTAATGAGATCTTTCATATTGAAAGGAGCATTTTGATTTTCTGGAATGATTTGTTCTAACGTTTTTTCGAATTGTTTCGGTTCTTGAGGTGTAACCAATGGAGTCTTCTCTAAGTAGTTGTTTGGAAAATATGAAATGTATTGTCTTGCTTGTGTAATCGCATCTTCTTCTGTTTTACATAAAACATCTCCGCATCCTGATACAGAGCAATGCATACGAGCTCCGCCCATCTCCTCTAAAGTTACCTTCTCGCCGATAACCATCTCCGCCATACGAGGAGAACCTAAGTACATAGATGCATTTCCTTCTACCATCATAACAATGTCACAAAAAGCTGGAATATATGCGCCACCAGCTGCCGAAGGTCCAAATAATAAGCATACTTGAGGAACTTTACCTGATAATTTCACTTGATTGTAGAAGATTCTTCCTGCACCGCGGCGCCCTGGGAACATTTCTACTTGATCTGTAATACGCGCTCCAGCAGAGTCAACTAAATAAAATAACGGAACACGTAATTTTTCTGCCGTTTCTTGAATACGTAAAATCTTTTCAACTGTACGTGCACCCCATGATCCAGCCTTTACGGTTGAATCATTTGCCATTACGCATGCAGTACGACCATGTATTTTACCCGTTGCCGTTATAACACCATCAGCAGGTAATCCTGTTTGTTCACAATTTGCAAATAATGCATCTTCTACATATTCACCATTATCAAATAAAAGAGCTAAGCGATCTCGAACGAATAGTTTTCCTTTTTCTTTGTTTTGTTCGTGATACTTTGGTGCGCCGCCTTGTTTAATCGTTTCAACTCGTTCTTCAAATGTATTCGATTGTTGTTTTTGGTCTAACATATTTACTCCCCCTTATACATTGGTGTGCGTTTTTCCTTGAATGCTTGTAATCCTTCTAATCTATCTTTCGTATGGATTACACCTTCATACGCTTGTTTTTCCATTTGTAATCCGGTATGTAAATCAACTTGAATACCGTTTGAAATTGCTTCTTTTGCTAATCGAACAGCAATAGGACCATTACTAGCAATTTTCTCTGCTATTTCAATCGCTTTCTCTTCAAGTAAATGAGCTGGTACAACAAATTCTACTAAACCATATTCTTTTGCTTCTTGCGCTGAAATACGTCTGCCTGTATAAATTAATTCTTTCGCTCTACCAACACCAATTAATCTTGGTAAACGCTGCGTACCACCTGCTCCTGGTATAATTGCAAGTGTAGTTTCAGTAAGTCCAAGACTTGCAGATTCAGCCGCAATTCTAAAATCACAAGCTAAACTTAATTCCGTACCGCCACCAAGGGCGATTCCGTTTATAGCAGCAATAACTGGCTGTGGTAATTGTTCAACCATCTCCATAGTAGTGCGAATCATACTAACAGCATGGCGAACTTGTTCCTCATTCATACCAGCACGTTCTTTTAAATCAGCACCAGCACAAAACGCTTTTTCACCAGCACCTGTTAAAATAACTACACGAGTATTGGACTCTTCACTTATTTGAGTTAATATGTTTTGTAACTCTTCTAATAACGCTAAAGATAATGAGTTTGCTTGTCTCTCACGATATAACGAAATCTTTACAACGTGAGGTGTTACATAATTAACTGAAATGTTTTGTAGTTGTAGCATCTTCTCACCTACTTATCGTTTTATGTTGAAGCGCTCTATACACATGACTCGGTAATTGAATATTTAATTTACTTTGAATAAATTGACTTGCTCTCAATAACTTTTCTTCATCAATATTCGTCTGGACTCCTAACTTATGGAGCATATGAACTAAGTCATCGGTTGCAACATTGCCTGATGCTCCTGGTGCATATGGACAGCCCCCAAGACCACCACAAGAACTATCAAATGTTGTAATACCATATTCTAATGACTTAACTACATTGGCCAGAGCCATTCCATACGTATTATGGAAGTGCATTGCAAACTGCGAAGCATCATATTTCTTCAATAAATGTTCTAAAACTTGCTCTACTTGTAACGGATTCGCTACACCAATCGTGTCACCAAGAGATACTTCATAAATGCCGTATGAAAATAGTTGATTACATAATTCGTCAACTGCTGTGGCACTTATATCTCCTTCATAAGGACAGCCAAATACAGTAGAAACATAGCCTCTTACCTTTTTCCCTTCGAATAATGCCTGTTTTGTTATATCTTCAATTACAACTAATGCTTCTTTAATTGATTTATTAATATTACTTTTATTATGAGATTCACTTGCTGATAAAAAAACATTCACCTCATCTACATTTTGCAAAAAAGCTCGTTCCAAACCATTTTGATTTGGAACAAGCGCTGCATAAGTAACATTGGGATCCCTTTTCAGCTCAGAAAACACATCATTTGCATCTGCTAATGCAGGGACCCATTTAGGGTGAACGAATGAGGAAACTTCAACATACGATAATCCCGCCTCTGTAAGTAGTTGAATCCATTTTACTTTATCTTTTGTGCCAACAATCTTTTTTTCATTTTGTAAGCCATCACGTGGCCCGACTTCTTTAATGACAGCAAAATTAGGTAGTTTCAATTCGCTTCCCCCTATATCTCCCTATTCAATCTCTAGTAATACATCTCCTTCATTTACAAAATCGCCTTCTTGCACATTAATTTTCATAACTGTGCCAGCTTCTTCTGAAATGATTGGAATTTCCATTTTCATAGATTCCAAAATGACGACATCCTGCTCTTCCTCTACTGTATCTCCTACTCCTACAACAATCTTCCATACATTTCCTGCCATCGATGCATAAACCTTCGTCATCATTTTTTCCCCCTTAATATTGTTAAATCTTATTTTTTAACAAGTTGTTTCGTTACAAAACCCGTTGTATAAATACCACTTTTAAACACATCGTCTTCCAATACTTGAAGTAGCATTGGCGTGTTTGTTTTAATACCTTCTACTTTTAATTCTTCTAAAGCATCATGTAATTTTGAAATTGCTTCTTCACGAGTTTCACCATGAGCAATGACTTTCGCAATCATTGGATCGTAGAAAGGTGTAATCGTGACTTGATTCTCCAAAAAGTGATCAATACGTACATTTGATGGAAGCGTTAAATCTGTAATTTTCCCAGGTGATGGGAAGAAAGTTTTCGGATCCTCTGCATAAATACGTGCCTCAATGGCATGACCACTACGTTTTACATCATCTTGTGTAAATGATAGTTTCTCACCGTATGCAATTAAAAGTTGTTGTTCTACAAGATCTAAACCAGTAATTTCTTCTGTAACTGGATGCTCTACTTGTAATCTCGTATTCATCTCTAAGAAATAAAAGTTCTTCTGATCATCTACAAGAAACTCAACTGTACCTGCATTTGTATAGCCTAGAGCTTTAGCAGCTTGTACAGCAACTTCTCCCATCGCCTTTCGCGTACCTTCATCTAAAAATGGTGAAGGTGCTTCTTCAATTACTTTCTGATTTCGGCGCTGCACGGAACATTCACGCTCCCATAAATACACTGTGTTACCATGTGTATCTGCTAAAAGCTGAATTTCAATATGATGTGCATCTGCAATATAGCGCTCTAAATACATTTCTCCGTTACCGAAGAAGTTTTGTGCTCTTGTTTTGTTACTTTCAAATGCTTTGGTGAGCGTTTGCTCAGTTTCCATCAACTGCATTCCAATGCCTCCGCCGCCTGCGGATGCCTTCAGCATTAATGGATAACCAATTTGTTTTGCAATTTCAATTGCTTCTTCGGCAGTTTCAATATTTGTAGTAATACCTGGAACTACTGGGACATCTGCAGCTTGCATTGCAATACGAGATTCGATTTTACTTCCCATCTTCGTAATAATTTCTTCAGATGGACCGATAAATACAATTCCTTCTTCTCTACAGCGAACCGGAAAGGATGGATTCTCTGATAATAATCCATATCCCGGATGGATTGCTTCAGCATTTGTCTTCTTAGCTATTTCAATAATTTTTTCAAGGTTTAAATAGCTTTCTTGGACACGCGGTCCACCTACTAAGTAAGCTTCATTTGCCATTTTTACATGTAGGGCATTTTCATCAGCCTCAGAATAAATAGCAACAGTGCGAATGCCAAGTTTTTGACAAGTTTTCATAATACGAACTGCGATTTCCCCGCGATTAGCAATTAATATTTTTTGAAACATAGTGATTCCTCCTTTTTATCTACATCCTAAATGTCTTGCAATTACGAGACGTTGAATTTCAGAAGTTCCTTCACCAATTTCTAATAGTTTTGCATCACGAATATGTCGTTCCACTTCATATTCACGCATATAGCCGTATCCACCATGAATTTGTACCGCTTGATTTGCAATACGACTAGCCGCCTCAGATGCAAATAACTTTGCCATAGCCGCTTCTTTACCGAAAGGTTTATCATTATCTTTTAACCAAGCCGCTTTATGTACTAAATTACGTGCAAGTTCTACTTCAGTCGCCATATCAGCTAATTTAAATTGAATCGCTTGGAAATTAGAGATTGACTTTCCAAATTGTTGACGTTCTTTCGCATATTGCAGCGCACGTTCAAATGCAGATTGTGCAATACCTACTGCTAATGCTGCGATTGAAATACGTCCTCCATCAAGTGTATATAAGAATTGTTTAAATCCTTTATTTACATCACCAAGAATATTTTCTTTCGGTACACGTACACCATCAAGTACGATTTCACATGTATTAGAAGCACGAACACCCATCTTATCGTAAGGACTTGAGATCGTTAATCCTTCACTTGTAGTCGGTACGATAAATGCCGAAATACGTTTTCTACCATTATCTTCAACACCATTGATAGCGGTTACAATAATTGTATTTGCATACTCTGCATTTGTAATCCAACACTTTTCACCACTAATAACATATTCATCTCCATCTAATACAGCTTTCGTTTGTGTGCCGCCTGCATCAGATCCAGCGTTCGGCTCAGTTAATCCGAAAGCACCTAATGTTTTACCTGACGCCATTGGAACTAAATATTTCTGTTTTTGTTCTTCTGTACCGAAATAATAAATTGGAGAAGCACCTAATGAAATTGTTGCAGCGTAACTTAATCCTGTCCCACCACAAGCACGACCAATTTCTTCAACTGCTAACGCGTACGATACAGTATCGCCACCTGAACCTCCATACTCTTCAGGGAATGGGATACCTAATAATCCTAGTTCGCCCATTTTTTGAAATGTTTCATATGGAAACTCCGCAGTTTTGTCATAATACACAGCTTTCGGTGCGATTTCCTTTTCAGCAAAGTCACGTACCATTTCTTTAATCATTTGTTTTTCGCGAGTTAGAGTAAATTCCATTCCGCTACACACCCCTTATCGAATATTGAGTTTCGACAGCGTGCGAGTTTCTACTACAAACATTGCTTCTTAAAAGACACGAATATTAGTTAGATAATTTCTACAATTCTGTCATAACTTAATTTTAAAACAGATTCTGTACCAATGCACAAAAAAATTCCTACATTGTTCTACAACAACATAGGAAGTTTTGTGTCGAATTATGTAATTTATTGTTTAATAATCTCTACCTTTTCCCGAATCCGAAATTTCTACTAAAGCTTCAGGGTATGGTTCAAAATATGTTTGTCTTAATAAATACTTATCGTCAAATCGAATGGCCCATGATTTTAAAATTGTAAGTAAGCTACTAAGCGGGACTTTCTTTTCTATATACTTTTGTATCAAATCTAAAAAATGATCTTTTTCTTGTTTTTTCAACTTTGTTTTAAAATATCCAAAAATATGCTCACATACATTTACATTCGATGTATAGCGGGGGGTGCGCATAAATAATTCATATAAAGTCTTCTCATACTTATCAAATACAACTTCAATCGTTTCATTTTTTTGATTTGCAATAATACGCCCTAATTCTTTTTGTTTCACTTGATTATATGCCATAAATAAATACTTATAGTCTGATTGAAATGATACGAGTTCTTTTATGTTTTTAGTATGTTTAATCATTTTGTAATGCGCGATTGTAAACAGTCTTGTAAAGAAATGTTCTCTAATAATAAAATTCGACAATCTACCCTCTTCTTCAATTGGAAGATGCGAAAATTTTTTTATTACTGCTCCGCCAAATAAGCCAGATCCCTTTCCTTTTACTGGCGCTTTTTCAAAACCAGAATAAATTTTCACATCGCGCGTACCACAACTTGGCGAACGATTCTTTAAAATAAAACCATCCACATCGGATATCGTTTGTAAAAAGTCATTTGAAAATTGCTCCATTTTTTCAGTTACATCTTCTCGTGTCGACGGTTGCACAAGTCTATTTACGCCATTTTCTTCTACCATTCGTATCGTTTCGCGAAGTACTCCTAAACCAATTTCTACTTCTGGACAAACCGGGAGAAATGTAACAAATGGTTGCAAATTTCGTATTGTTACATCTGGAATCATCTCTGCATTATAACGACAGGCATCAAATTCTAAACATTTACTTACAATAATTTTCGGTTTAGCAAATTGGCGCATCACATTACCTCCGTGGTGTTAATCCGTACAATATAAATTGAATCGTATTTTCAATTTCCACTTCATCATCCCATTTTTCTTCAGGCAATAATAAAAACCTTGTTAATAGTAAACCTAATACAGCTGATAAAGTAAGACGTAATACAGAAGATGGCGGTATTTCAATAATCTCCCCTTCCTCTTGAAACTTTACAATTAACTTTTTAAAATGTGAAAGTAATTCTGTTTCTACTAAATGTTGTATTTCATTTTTTAATTCTGGCTGAAATGGCACTTCTTGAATTAATATTTTTATCATTGGAAAATGCTTTTTTGCAAATTCAAATCTATTATGAATAACAACTCTTAGAAGCCCTTCATATGATTCATACTCCGATTTAAATATTTCCTTTGCGAAGGCTTGTACGAAAAATGGCGCAGCAAACTTTGTTAATGTCGGCATGACGACCGCTAACAATAAATCTTTTTTCGTTTTATAGTAGCGGAAGATTGTTCCTTCCGCTACACCAGCACGCTTTGCAATCTCACTTGTAGAAGTTGATGCATATCCTTTTTCTCCAAACATATCAACAGCTGCCTCTAAAATACGCATTTGACGTTCATTTCGTTTATCCGTATTAGTTGCGGCAATTAATTCATCCAGCCAATCCTTCTTCATCTACAATGCCCCTTTGTATCATCATTATATTTTCCGATGTTTCTTTAATGCAAATACATTCCCTATTGCAAATAATAGAGAAAAAAGTAGTAATACAGTAAGATCTAATGCGATCTCTGTAAATCCTTGATTTCGAATCATCACTTGTCTCATTGCGTCAGCTCCATATGTGAGTGGAAATAATTTCCCTAACATTTGTAGCCACTTATTCATAGATTCGATTGGAAACAACCCAGAAAAGAAAATTTGTGGCACAATGACAAGCGGTATGAACTGGATCATTTGAAATTCATTATTTGCGTATGCTGATAAAAACGTCCCTAAAGTTAATGCCGTTAAAGAAAGCATGCATGTAATAAGTAGCGTTAGCCATATGGAGCCAGCTACATACAAGTCTAAAATATAAACTGAAAAATTCACGATTATAATTGATTGTATAAATGCAAAGATTCCAAAACCAATAATATATCCTACAACTATTTCCCATCTTCTCACTGGAGTGGACAATAACCTCTCTAATGTACCACTTAAACGTTCTCTAACAAAGGAAACTCCAGACAATATAAATACAAAGAAAAATGTAAAGAAACCAATCAATACGGGACCAAGCCCATCAAACATTGTAAAGTCTTTAGAGCCATGTAAGTAATTTACTTCAGGCTTCATAACTGATACATCATTCTTTTCTGAACTCTTTTGTAAAACTTGAAGTACAGCACGATTTTTTGATGAATCACTTCCTTCTAATAAAAGATTCATTTTCCCATTCTCTAAATAAATTATTGCATCTACCTTTTGCAGTTCTAACTCTGAAATTGCTTTCTCTTTGCCGTATTCATAAATTGAGGCTTCTTGAGTTTTCATTGTTTTTACAATAGGAGCAGGCACATCAACTACAGCGATATGCGGTACATAGTCTTTTTGTGTAAACACTAGAGACAATAACCAAAGTAATAACATGGGTGCCCCAAACATCATCGCTAACGAACGTTTATCTCGAAAAAATTGGCGAATAATACGAATGATTACACCAGTAACTCTCATGATAGGGCCACCTCTTCCAACAAAAAGACATCTTCAATCCGTCCTGATGATACCCGTTTTTTCAATTCTTCAGGTATTCCAGTCGCAACTAGCTTTCCTTCTCTAATCAACCCTAGACGCTCACAAAACTCAGCTTCATCCATAATGTGCGTCGTTACAATAATAGTTGTGCCTTTCTTTTTCAAATCATAAAATTTTTCCCAGATTGTTTTTCTAAGAAGTGGATCTATCCCCACTGTTGGCTCATCTAAAATTAATATTTCAGGTTCATGAAGGAGTGCTATCGCTAATGATAAACGCTTCTTCATCCCACCTGAAAAATGCTGCACTTGCTGTCTTATATGTTGTGATAATTGTACAAGGTCAAAAACCTCTTCGATTCTTTCTTTTTTATGTTTTCCCTTTAATCCATACATCGTTGCAATAAAATCTGCATTTTCATATGCTGATAGCTCTTCGTATAATGCATCAGCCTGAGCCATATAACCAATTCTTTTCATTTCATTTAAATTAGGCATGTTCGTGTTGTAAACAAGCACTTCACCTTCTGTTGCCTCATTAATACCTGCAATCAATTTAATAAGAGTCGTTTTCCCTGAACCTGAAGGCCCAACTAAACCAAATATCTCTGCTTTTTCAACTTGCAATGAAAGATTGTGTATTACTTCTTTTTTTCCAAAACTTTTTGATACAGTCCGTAAAATAATGGCAGGTTGCTGCACGTATTCTTCCTCCTTTTCAAAAATGAGTGAGTACTCACTTTCATTTTACTCTTGCGTAATTATATGTCAAAATTCATTGATTAGTATGTATTTTCAATCTTAAACAATGAAACAGAGTCGACATTAGAATATCATTTCTTAAAGTCGACTCTGTTTCATTTAAATTATATATTTCATTTTACGTTTTTAAATTCATATATTTTCTAATTCTAGCTACATCTAAAGAATATTCGATAACTAATTGCTGTAACGGTAATATAACTGTGTCGGGATATAAATGGGCATATTGTAATGTTTCTGCATATTTTTCTAACCTTTTTTCTAAATACTTTATAATTTGATCAGGATGACTTACTAATAAACATTTACAATAATAATGTATTTGTTCCTCAATCGCCGTATACTCTTCAATTTCATATTCTTTATGCATGTGTACACCCCTTTAAGTTTTTTCATGAATTACTTATCACACTTTTCACTCGACTAATTTTTAAGTTTTTTGATTATTTACACTATAACAAACTCTCTGGGTCAAATTTTGTTACTTTATGTAACGTAGAAAATTTTTAACAAAATTGTAATGTTAACTTGTATAAATTACATATGGCTTATTTTTCTATACAAAAAATCGTACAGTTCAATTTAACTGTACGACTACAAGTTCTGGTCTATTGAAAATCCTTTGCGGTATGATACTATTACCTAGTCCTCTATTTACTACCATAGACGTATTTTGTTTTTCATATAAACCGGCTGTATATGTAGGGAGAATCCCTTGATTTGGCGCAACTAAACCTCCGATAAATGGCAATCTAACTTGCCCTCCATGAGCATGCCCTGATAACACTAAATCTATTTGCTCATCAGCATACTCTGTTAAAAATTCAGGCCTATGGGATAGTAATACATTATATGTATCCGGCTGCATTTCAAATTTCGCTTTTATAATTTCATCTTTTACAACATTTCCTTCATCACGGTTTCCAGTAACAAATTCCGGATCATCAATACCAAGTATATGTATGTCTTGTCCCCCTATTTGAATACTTACATGTTCATTTCTTAAAACAGTAACATGATGTTGCTTCAACTCTTTCTCTAAATCATTATATTTTCCTGACCATTTTTCATGGTTTCCTGTCACAAAATATATAGGATACTCCTTTACAAGCCCTCGTATTAATTCCAGACTAACTTCTGCATCGTATGATTTACTGTCAATTAGATCACCCGTAATAGCAATAATATCTGGATTTATGCTTTTTACTTTTTGAATTAAAGTTTTTTGATTGTCGCCAAATTTTTTATTATGTAAATCTGAAATTTGTAGAATTTTAAAACCTTTAAAAGAAGAGGGGATTTTATTAGATGTTATATTAACTTCAATTATACTTATTAAATTGTTTTGTGAATATAAAAAGATACTAAAACTTACTAAAATACTAATAAGTAATATGATTCTTTTAGTCTTTTTGTTCATATTTCCTCCTAAAATCTTGATCAGTACTACAGTTCACAATAAATATTACGTGCCCTTCGCATTCAGAATAACTGAAATTTTTTAATTGATTTGTAGTATTTGTTATAGTTTTATACGCCACTAATAAAATTTTTCAATCTCATTCGTATTAGCTCATTCGCTATAAAGTGGAGCTTTGATATCCTAGTTGTCGTGCATGAGTGTATGATGTCATGCTCATTTTTCAGTGAATTTATAGCGAATCACTGGAAGCTCTTCATCATATTATTATTTATCTTACTTAGTTTGATAACGATATAACGATAATTCCTATAGTTTTTTATAAAAAAATTGTGTACTTTTCTCAAATTATATACGACATTTGCTTGTAAATATATTATTACCACTCCGATTTTAATTTGTTTAAAACGTGCATAGAGAGAATTGAAACACTAAATTACCTTATGAAAAGTTATTATTGTGCCATTTGTTAGAAAATTGAAAAAACATGTGTAGATAGATATCATTGTAAATGAATATATAATTAATTTTGATTTTCTGACATAATTCTTAACCTAGTTTTTGCGTGCATTATGAAATAAAATATTGCCCCATGTCAGTCTTTAAAAAATTATATATCATTACTTTAAGGGAGGAAGAAAACTATGAAGATGAAAAGAAAAATCATGATGACGACAGCACTTGCAGCTACATTAGCTACAGGTGCACTACCGACTACATCGGTGTTTGCTGCAGAAAAAGAGGCTCCTATCCAACAAAAAGAGGTACAAATGAGTATTCAACCATTCGCACAAAATAATTTGGAAACAGCGGTTAAGGCTGCCTTAAATGGTCCAGAAGTTAAAAAAATTAAAGTATTTGAGCATGAATTTAATGTAAAACCAATTGAAGTAGTAAATTTAGGTGGCGGTAAAACATATGTTAAGGGACAAATTTCTCATCATTTAAGTTTTCGTCCAGATGATCAATTTTATTATGAGTTTACAGTGCAAGATGGAAAGGTAATAGATAAGCCTGTATTTAATATTGATAGAGGTGGTTGGACACCATTTGCTGCTCCACTTTTATCAATTCTTGCTGCTTATAATGGGATCCCAGTTAATCCAAATGATTTAAATGCACTTGGTCAGCAGATTGGGAAAGTTATAGATGGCAGCTGGGAACATGCAGCCCAATCTATCGCAACTGTAGTTAGTTTAAGTTTTAATGAATAGAATTTTTAAATTTTTATTAGCATTGTAGAGATCCACTTTTCCTAAGTAGCCTTGTTATAAGAAATTCTGAAACAGCTATTAATAGATTTTTACCACTCAGTCACATTATCTTGATTTGTTAACCAGCTTATCATTCATTATATGTCATAAAATAGAAGTCTTTTTTAAGGCTTCTGTTTTGTTTGTATACAATACGATAAAAGGTTGTTTTTTCGAGTCCATACTTCGATTCTTTAAGAATCCGTTTGGCTATTAGGTACAATTCATTACAACAAATTATTAAAGTCTCAAATAACTTACACCTCCTATTTTTTAATTTTTTTCAAATACAACAATTCATTATTTAAAGAATGACAACAATAAATATAGTAAAAAACCATCTTATTTTAACTATTGTTTAAAGGTCAGGAGAGATAAAATGAACAACTTCTTTAAAATTAGCATCCTTACTTGTTTTACACTAGTAAGTTTAAGTACACCATCTACTATTTTTGCTGATAGTCATCCCGGTTATTCCTATGAATCCAATATAGGCTATCAAAATCCAGCTTGGATGTCGAAAGTAGCAAATTCAATAAAATTAAGTGAATTATCTATTCCAGGGACTCACGGTACAATGGCTTTACATGGCGCAAGTTTTCTTGATGAAAATTTGACAAGAAATCAAACTATGAGTCTACCCCAACAATTAAACTCTGGAATTCGATATGTAGATATGCGTGTTAAACGTGTAAAAGATTCTTTTGCAATGTACCATGGTATTGCAAATCAAAAAGCAGTGTTTGAAGATGTATTAAAAGAGGCAATTCAATTTTTAAAAGATTATCCGACAGAAACAATTTTAATGCGCTTAAAAGAAGAAACTACTCCTGAAAGTGGATCACTATCATTTGAGGAGATATTTTTAAAATATAAAAACGTTAATGCTTCATATTTTTGGGACCCTAATTCCGTACCAACTACAGATAGAAACAACCCTACTTTAGGAGATATCCGGGGTAAAATTGTAATCTTACAAAACTTTACATCCTCTCAATATTACGGTGTTGATTACGAAAGTTTGAATATACAAGATAAATTTGAAATTGGAAGCGGTCCAGACGAAATATATGGAAAATGGAATGCGGTAAAAACCCATCTACAAAATGCAAATACTAACTTTAATAATGGAAAAATATATCTCAACCATTTTAGCGGTACAGGTGGTGCAGCTGCATTTTTAAATAATGTATATCCATGGTTTGTTGCAAGTGGAAAAGAGAACAGAAATACTGATAGTAATCCTAAGTTGATTCAAACGAATTTCACTAATGCGTGGAGTGATTTCCCCCGCGATAAAAATGGACAAGTATATTATGGTGGTATGAATACACTTGGGACCGAACTCTTGCAACAAGGTGGAATTAAACATTCTGGTATCATCGCAGCTGATTTTCCTGGGCCAGGTTTAATTGATAGTATCATTAAATTAAATGGTATACATTCGAATGAAAAAGAAGTATTAATTTCGCAGATTTCATCCGAATCTAGTCCTTTATCCGGACAAAAAAACCGATCCAGTCAAAACTTTAAAATTGATAGTTTACCTGTAGGTACTAAGGAATTAAAATGGGTTATTGAACCTTCAGAAAAAGATTATCCTTCTTCTATTTCTTTCAATGTAATGATCGACGTTTCCCTAGGTACAGATTCTACTCTTTGGAAAAATATTCCACATGGATCTAGGACTGAAGCCTACACAAATACTAAATATTATATTGCAAGTCCAATTGGTGCCACTAACAAATTCACAGTGAAAATATACGCTATTACAAATTAAAAAAATAAAGAATCCCAATGGAATTCCTTTTTGATGGAATACCATTGGGGTTCTTTTTTGATTTCATTACGTAAACATTAAGATGGTGATTAAATTTACTCACATATCATTTAAACCATTAGATAATCTGTATTTGGAACGACCTTGAATTTTCAAAAAGAAATCCCAAAATGTTAACTACCTTTTCCAGCTTATCATTTATTCAAAACTGGCTTCCAAAGTGATAGGGCAAAAATCCAATTTGAGTCGCCGTTCCCTTGATAATCTTGAACCGCTTCATACACTTTTCCCTCATGTACTACTCTATCACCTTTAGTATATGCCTTTCTTGCATCCCATTTTTCATATGTGGAATCCCCTGACTTTGTTGTTACATTCAAAACATCACTTCTACTAGATTCATTTCCAGCTAAATCAACCGCCGTCACTACATACTTATACGATGTATTAGCCTTCAAATCTTTATCCATAAATGATGTATTATCAGCTGCCCCAATTTTATTCATAACCCCAGCGCTTTCTCTATATACAATATAATGGTCAACACCTACATTATCTTCAGACGGACTCCACATCAAATTAACAGTTGTCGCTGTTGTACTCATACTATGTAATCCTTTTGGTTGAGTCGGAGCCTCTTTATCTGGAATTTCATTTGTTGTCTTAGCCTTTAGTTTTTCACTTTCTTTTGATATGTTTCCAGCAGCGTCTAATGCCTTTATTGTATAGGTATATTCCGTATTTGCTTTTAGTTTTTTATCAGTAAAAGTTGTACCTGGTACCGTCCCAATTACTTCTCCATTACGTAACACTTGATATTCTTTTACGCCTATATTATCAGTAGAGGCCTTCCATGTTAGTTCAACACTATTGGCAGATACTTTAGACGCATTTAATCCCGTTGGTTGACTTGGAGCTACTGTGTCGGGAGTTTCATTATTTACTAAATTTACATCAATTACGTTATAAAACGCATTTGACGTATCTGCTACATCCCATACAGCTAAAATAACATGATAACCATTTCGATCAGTTGGTACATTAATTGTATGTGTTAAATTATTTGATGCGGCCGAACCGTCATGGTTCACAGTTCCAATTGGTTCTAATTCAGCACGTGTTAATGGTTTATTAGGATCCCATCCCTTTTTTGTAATGTAATAATGCCATTTACTTGTAGAATGTGCCGCTGTGTATTTCCATGTAAATGTATTTGCTCCCCCCTTTATTGTGTTTTTGAACCAGTGATTTGATGTTTGTTGGTCAAGAGTCCCTCCAAACAGTCCTCCTGCCGAAGCAATTTTCCCATCAATCGGTCCACCATCTGGGAATCCTTTAGGTGCTTCTAGACTTTGAGGTTCGTACATTACATTTCCACAATTTAAATTTAATGCTCCATAATTCTGACTACATAAAGCAGCACGACTACTCGGCTTTTCAACAAACCCATGTGCATATGCACTTTGAGGAATCATTGTAATTGCCGTCACTCCTGCAGCTAAAACACAAGCACCAATTCCTTTTTTACTTTTTCTTAATCTTTCTAACTTAGATGTTAATTTCAAATTCATACTTGTCCCCCCAATATATTGTTTACGCTAATATAATAGCAATATAGGGATAAACGAACAAATCACCTACTAATATATTAATAGTTCAATAACATAAACACATTTAGTTTATTTATTAACCTGATATGGGGCTAAATTAAGCAAATTAATTCTATTTTGTAACATTATGTAGTAAAGAGTTTATAAAAAACCAATAAAGATTCACAAAAAATCCAAATATCGATTACGGTTTAATATTCTTACTTTTTGGTATATTGAAGTTTATATTTTCAAAATAATATAATTCCAGAAACGCCTTACACACATATTGTACAATTCCAATATACGAT
This sequence comes from Bacillus sp. FSL M8-0063, assembly GCF_038005545.1. Taxonomy (NCBI): domain Bacteria; kingdom Bacillati; phylum Bacillota; class Bacilli; order Caryophanales; family Bacillaceae; genus Bacillus; species Bacillus sp. FSL M8-0063. Next base: position 2,090,013 of record NZ_JBBOTJ010000001.1, on the reverse strand, counting down.
TCATATTAACTTAATATACGGTTTAAATAAATCTCACTTCACTATGGTGAAACTGTTGAAACTTTACTTCATAATAACTCTGTAGGAAACTTATAAACAACTAAAAAAGGACACACCTATAGCATATGTATGCGTAGGTGTGTCCTTTTCTCAGATAAATTTTAGAGTATTAACTTCTTTTTATTCTATCGTATAAGATAACTATTTAAATTTAAAAATATTTAGTATAGAATAGGAACATTCGCTATATTTATGTATGAAAGGATTTTTGGAAATGGACTTGTTGCAAATCAAGAAAATGGAAAATTTAATTTGGACTATTGAACATAGTAGTGACCTCTCAAAAAGGTTTTACATAATAAAATTTTTTGATAGAGAAAATACAATTAAGCCAATTGAAACGTTAGAATTTGGCAATAGAAATATCGATAAATTTGAATGGGTGTTTATTAATATATTTCCAAGGATAGTAACAACTTATGTCCCTTCCACTGGAAGGAAGCCTGATGAATCATTAATAGATACAACTAGAGAAAACAGTAAAGAATCACTTATTTTACAAGGAATACGAACCTACACCCAGTTTTGGTCATGTTAACCCCCACCCTTCTATAGCAGCAAATATAATTTTGCATAAAATGTGGTTTTTAAGTTAAGGTGAATTCTATATATAAATTCTTCTAAGAGTTTCATTCACATTGTATTGTTTGTTATTTGAAGAACAATGAGTTTTTTATAATATACGATATATCAATTTTTAAAATGTATGCTTATACTTATTTTTTTAGACATTTTATTCTCTTAAGAGCATCCACGCAAATACATGCTCTTAAGAAAATAAAAGTAGTACGCATGAGATTGAATGAATATTAAATAAAACACTTTGGATCTGGAACTTACCTTACACTTTGTTTTATATACATAAAAGAAGAGTAGAATATCCTTTTTTATTTTTAGATTTTCCTACTAACACTTCAAACAATCTAACAGGACGTTAAGTAGTGAATAGTTCAATTTAAGGGGATTGTTTTAGTCTCTACTAATTTAGTAGAGACTTCAGTTCCACATTTAACCTTTCTAAATTCTAGATGATTAAATCCTTGATTAGCGCCTCATCGGTTGAATCAAAAAGGTATGCACTTTAATACACCTAGTCCAACAAACGTAAATATTACTCCTACCAAATCAAACAAAAAAATTTGAGTAGCCCCCTATTTATTGCACTAATTATAACTAGATCTAGCCCTTTCCTTTTCTTTAAATTCCTACTTTAACTAGACCATACGGACGTTAAGTGATATGAAAGGTTCTTTATAATGGGGGAATTTTTCACCTTTTCTAAATAACTTATTATATTATTTTTATCTAATAAGGCACAGAAACAAATTAAAAACCTTTAGTGCTCCTGAGAAAACCTCTTGAGGAAAAACGTTTTTAGGGTGAAACGTTTTTCAGGGTACTTTTATACTGACTCTTTTCCTTAAAATGTTTCTGTACCTAATATTTAAATTAACTTATGTCAAAATATTTCGCAATACAAGTACTAAATGCTACATGGATATATAGAAAATGACACTTTTTATGAGCATAACCCATCAAATACTTATATTAAATATAGAAAAGTTACCTTGCTATTATTAAATTTGTTAAATTAAATAATGAAAATGGAGAATACTAACTTTATAATTGTCACAATTTAATCTATATATCTACTCTTTTATTACTCGTAAAAATCATTTGATAATTCCTTCAATATTAATTTATGAAATGCAGAGACCATCTAAAGCAACAATTTTCTTACATTAGATTGTTTTTCTATCTAATTTATTTTGTCGAAAAAAGTCGATATTTTCATATTTTTTTCATTTAATTATTGTACATTTACACATTTAATGTTAGGATTATGCCTATTCAAATTAGATCCTATTGATTCCTCTTTAAGATTTCTTTATTTTATTTGTGAAAATTAGTTACTTTCTAGTAACTTCCCAGCAATCATACAGCAAACTACACTAATAATAATTCTAAAATTATATTTTCATCTCGTAAATTCATAAAAAGGAATTTACGTCAAACTATATTTTCTATCTGTGTATATTCATTCTTTATTCAAACATGATTAATCATAAGTTCTAACTCGTTAATCAAATTTAAATAACAATTTTGATTCTAAAATAAGTTCAAAATCAAAATAAATATATTGTTATTTCAAAATAATGTTGTAAACTATCTTTAGAATGGAAAGATTTATGTAACAGCATGTTAAGGGGTTACAGGGGGAATAAAAATGAGAAATTTTTTCGATGACAAGTATAAAAATATTGAATTAAAAAGGAGACTATTAAATATAATCAGTGAAATTAGTGAATTAAAAGGAAAATTAGCTGCTTATCAGGAACAAAATCCTGATATATTTACTAGCTTAGAAAAAACCATACCACTTCATTACATAAAAAACTTTACTACTACCTATGAAGATATAAAAGTCCCAAATAAAAGATTAAAAGAACTTATTTTAGATGATATAGTACCTCAAAATATTTCGGAAGATGCTATCTTTTGTTTTTATCAAACACTTACTTTTGTACATAAGAATTCCTGTGATTTATTAATCAATCCAGAGACTATACAGGAATTACATTTTCAATTAATACATTACCTTACCTCTGACAGTGCCAAATGGCGCGAAAAACCGTTTACTATTCCAGGTATTCCTGAAAACGGAATGCACTTAAATAGTTACCGCATTCTTCCACATGAGCTTATTCCACAAGTAATGGAACAATTATGTGATCAATATAACTCATTAAATTCTAGTAAGGGCCATCATTCACTTTTATTAATAGCTCGTTTTATATTTAATTTTTATTGCATAGTTCCTTTTAATCAGGGTAACGGCAGATTGGCACTTATGTTAATGCAATTGCTATTAATTAAGAGTGGAAATACATTTGTAAAATATGTATGTCTGGATAAATACATTAAGAAAAATGAATCTAAATATTACAATTCGATTTATAAATCTTCGGTAAATTGGTACTGCGAGGAACATAATAGTAGCTTTTGGTTAAAAACGTTTTTAACTATTATATTAGAGGCGTACAAAGATCTTCATAATACAGTTCTAGATTCTATATGTAAGCATACTAAAGTGGAGAGAATTCAGGATTTTATACTTAAACAAAAACAACCCTTTACTAAGGAGTGTATTCGTAACACATATCCAGACATAGCAGAGAGTACAATCAGTAAGGCTTTAAATTCCTTGCAATTGTTTGGCCATATTAAGCTAGTGACAAAAGGAAGAAATGCTAGTTGGATTAAAGTTTAACTATGCTTGTAAAACACTTACAGTTCAAAAAAGAAAATTATAACTTTATCATTTAAATTCATGCCTTTGGACTCTTATTCATTGAATTTCACTTTAATATATTAAGCTATTATTACTAATTTAGTTATTTCTAATTCCTACAAAACGTTTTATAGGAATATTTGTCGAAAAAAGTCGTATTTTAATATTTTTTCTTTATTTTCTGGTTGTAAACGTTTCATTTTCGTGTTACCATCTTAATCAAACAATAGATGGTAATAAAAATGAAAATATTTCTTTCCCTTAGAAACATATAAACGTACGGTCATATCAAGAAAATAAGGCCAAAGGAATATTTGATACCTATCCAAATTACCAATAGGAATTTTGCCGCATTAACTTTCTGTTATTTCAGAATAAAACTTCACATTTTGTCCCTAAACAAAATTTGTTAGCGTGCAAAATTCAAATACACTAAAACACCCAAATAAATGAAATGTCCTTTTTTATTGAGCATTGAGGTATGAAAAATAATTCTTCCTACAAAATTCAGCTGAGTAACATAAAGACATCTAAATTACTACCTTTATCGCCATCTATTGTTGACAACATATTTACCAACTATTAAAAAGAACCTATCAAGGGTTCTTTTTTATTATAATCATTCAAATTTCACTTCTATCTTGATACTTAGATTTCTACACAAATTACATCTACTTTTTTACTCTCAATTATTGAATTTATAATATAGTACTTCAATTTTAGTTATTCTTGATCTCAATCCGTTTAAATTAGTGAATAAAATTCAAACATATAAAAATAATAACTACAACTAATCGTTATATATTAAAGAGGTGTCAATTTTGTCCTTAAATGAAAAGACCCTAGAAACAAAGACAGATAAAACCATTGAAAAAATCCAAACAAGTAACTTAAAAGAACTTAAAAATACATTAGATAACATCTTTAATATTAGTGCAGATTTAATCGAACATCCTTTGCAATTAAAAACAAACACGAATATTTTACTATATTATTTTGAAGGCCTTACAGATGGTGTTGCATTAAAAGGAAATGTTGTTACACCATTATTACAAGAAGTGAATGAGGACAGCCAAATATTTAATTCTAATATTATTGCTACTCATACCAAAATAGTACATACGTGGAATGAAATTAAAGAAGGATTACTTGAGGGACAATGTGTACTGTTTATGGAAGGAGAAAAGAGGTCCCTTCTAATAAATACAAAAGGTTGGGCAGAGAGAGCGATTCAAGAACCAATTTCAGAAGTTACTATTAAAGGCTCACATGATGGGTTTATTGAGAATGCCACAAAAAACATAGGCTTAATTCGTCGATATATTCCTTCTACTGAATTGAAAATTAAAAAATTGACAATTGGAGAACGCGCCACTTCTTTAGTCTATTTAATTTACTTAGGGGATGTAGCAAACGAAGATGTGGTCCAAGAAATAGAAACTAGAATCTGTAAAATTAAAACGGATGCGATATTGAGCATTGGAGAACTATCTAATTTTACAAAGGATCAAAATTGGACTCCTTTTCCACAGGCTTATTTAAGTGAACGCCCTGATGCCATTTCTAATCATATACTTGATGGAAAAGTAGCAGTGTTAATTGATAGGTCTCCTGGTGCGATGATTGTCCCAATGAATTTAATTGGATTTTTTCAGACTCCAGATGATTATAATATACATTGGCTCATTGCATCATTCTTTCGCTTATTACGATTTGCAGGATTTATTATAGCTATTTTTTTACCCGCAATTTATATTGCTATAGTCTCTTTTCATTTTGAAATCATTCCTTTAGATCTATACACTTCTATTGCAACGTCAAGAGTTAAAGTCCCTTTCTCTCCTTTATTGGAAGCTTTTATAATGGAAATCACACTAGAAATGCTACGTGAAGCTGGTATTCGCTTACCACAACCAATTGGACAAACAATTGGAATTGTTGGAGGGATTGTAATTGGGCAGGCGGCTGTTCAAGCTGGTCTTGTGAGTAACGTTATGGTTATTATCGTATCTATTACCGCCATTGCATCATTTATTGTTTCTAATTATGATTTATCAAGTTGTATTCGGCTTATTCGTTTTCCAATGATGTTATTGGCCTATTTTTATGGGATTGTAGGTATTGTTAGTGGATTAATGCTCTTATTTGCTCATTTTGTTTCATTAACTTCCTATGGTTCACCATACGGATTGCCAATAGCACCATTTCGTCTCCAAGAGTTAAAAGATTCTTTTGTAAGATTTCCTATTTCTATGATCACCACCCGCTCGAGTACAGGACAGCCGAAACAAAAAAAGAAAAAAGAAGGTGGTTCGCATGGGGAATCTTAAATTTCAAAACATAACTTTATTTGAATTTATTGTTTTCATCCATTCACTGCAACTTGCATCAGGTATGTTAATTATGCCAAGCCCACTTGCCACTACCGCTGGCACAGATGGCTGGATTTCTATCATTCTGGGATGGATGGTTACTTCTATAATTGGCGTATTTATTGTATTAATGTTACAAAAAAGTCCTAGCAAAAGTTTCTCACAGATTTTAAAAGCATACTTTGGTAAATGGCTAGGAACAATTTTTCTTCTTTTATATGCCTTTTATCTATTTTTTGCTGGTTTTAATACTTTATTAAAGGCAACTGACATTATAAAAGTGTGGATATTCCCTTCCACTCCTGCTTATCAAATCGCCATATTATTACTATTGCCTTTTATTATTTTATCATTGAGTGGGATAAGGGCTCTTACTAGTTATTCTATGCTTGTTTTCTTCTTCACTGCTTGGATGCCACTATTTCTTCTGTTTTCATTAAAGAGTAACTACAATCCTTTACACCTACTACCTATTTTTAAAGATGGCATATCCCCTATTGTAAAGGCAACAAAAGAAACAATTACCCCTTATGCCGGCTTAGAAATTGCATATTTTATTTATCCGTTCTTACAAAAAAAACAAAAAGCCCTAAAAGGAATACTAATAGCGAATACTGGAACCATGTTTTTCTATCTATATGTGACTATTCTTTCTTATATATACTTTAGTCCGGAGGGGATAAAAGACGTAATTTGGCCAGTATTTCATTTGTTAAAAGGGGTTCGTTTTTCATTCATAGAACGATTAGAAATTATATATATCGCTTACTATTTGATTGTATTTTCTACTACAATATATCCGTATTTATTTTTCAGTTTTGAATCTGTAACCATTTTATTTCAAAAAAATGCTCGCAATTGGGTGCTCGTTAGTTTTATGTTTTTAATAGTCGGCTTATTTATTTTTCTAAATCCCGACGTAGATCAATATTTGTTTATATATTCTCTTATGGATATCTTAAATATCATTTTCTTTATTCTATTACCAATCTTTTTTTTCGCATACAGCATACTTTTCACTTGGTTAACTAGGAGGAAACAACTTTGATTCGAAAATGGATATGGATTGTAACTTGTTGTGTATGTTTAATCGGTTGTAGTCAAAGAATCCCTCTTGAACAGGTTTCATTAATCCTGTTAATCGCCTTAGATAGAACTTCTAATGGAGACATAAAAGTGGGCACAAGCATACCACTCTTTCATCATAAACAGCAAAGAAGTACTATAGAGCAATGGGCGCAGGCATCCACTGTATATAATGGATTCAGTAAAATAGATACGAAGTTAACGGGCTATATGACAGCCTCAAAAGCTGAAATCATTTTAATTGGGAAAAAATTGGCCCAAGAAGCAAATTGGATGCAGGAGCTTGATTCTTCTTACCGTGATCCTTACGCCACCATTAATGCTAAAGTAGTACTTGTTGATGGACCTGTAGAAGAAATTTTCACAATTAATAAGCCCGATAAACCATCACTACCATCTTACATAAGTAGTGTAATCGAATCCTCCATTCAAAATAATCAATCCGTTTCTTCCACGATTCAACAATTAATGAGAGAAAAAAATGAAGAAGGAATGACACAAACTGTTCCAATTATCAAAAAAACAATGAATGAAATCGACACAGTAGGAATTGCACTTTTAGATCGACAAGGTAAATATTTAAGCCGTATCCCTAAAAAAAATGTTAAGTTCTTCAATCTTTTAAATAAGCCCAAAAATAAAGGCCGGATGATACTACACCTTGTGCTTCCACCTAAAAAATCCAGCCAAAAACCAAACACTTCTATATTAATACAGAATGCGACTAGGAAAATAGAGGTTAATTTTCAAAAAGGAAAGTTTGTATTTAATTTCGATATAAACGCTAATGTAGCTGTAATAGAAAAAACTAATGCACATTTAATTAAGGAGCATTATGATAATAAAAAAAACATACATAATTTAGAAAATGAGGTTCAAAAAGAAATTAATAAGAAATTACAAAATATGTTGTATGAATTACAAAAAAATAAAATTGATCCTATCGGATTATCGTTATATGCTAGAGCTTTTCAATATAACGAGTGGAAAAAACTAAAAGGTGATTGGTTGCAAGCGTTAGCAGAGGCTAAAATAACTGTAAAAACACACGTCAAAATAAAAGATACTGGGACCATTAGAAATTAGATTAGCCGATTCTTTTATTTGACAGCATTTCTCAGTCGAATTTCCCTTCCTCAATAATTATTATGAAAAAGACGCTAATTCAAAGAAAAATCTTTCGGTTAAATGCTAACCAATAGATTTTTCTTTTTTATCTAACCAGTTCTTTTAAAAGGGCAACAATTTAACTACGGTAATCAAGAACAAGATTCTAATTTAAGGGATTTAAGAACTTATAACTCTATTGCAGTAAACATGCCAGATACCATTTCTATAGCAACTCCATGATTTAACATCAAAGCCGAAATTCCTAAGTTAAGGGGTTTCGGCTTTTTGAGTTCGTTCGAATACCTTATTTATTTACTTTGATAGAATAGATACACATTAGCATATTTGTGCTTAATTTTATCGTTTAATGCGGCTTTAATAAATCATTTTTAGTTTATATATCCCATACTGATAGCAATTGAATTTTATTATTTATCCCCTTGACTCTTTTGATATATTTCAAATTTCTTGATTACATGTTGTATAGGGGAGCCCTTCTTTTTTCCACGCAAGAAATCCCCCCTTTAAATTAACTACTTTCTTTATATCAGCTTTTTGTAAAATGCTAGCTGCTATAGCGGAACGTAACCCCGTTCGACATTGTAAAACTATTGGACAATTTTTCGGTACATCATCTAGCCGTTCAAGTAAATTACCTAAAGTAATATGTATTGCATCATGAAGATGTCCTTCATCCCACTCTTTTTTACTACGCACATCGATAACTTTTACACTTCCATCTTTTATTAACGGATATAATTCATTTGATGTTTTTTCCTTATAAATCTCTAAACTATGGAATCTTTGAATTACCTTTGAAGGTGCAAAAGCAATAATATTATCTAAGCCAATGGACTCAAAGTCTCTAATAACTTCCTCCACTTTAACATTTTCCGCATCTAAAATTATTAAAGTTTCTTTTTTATAATCTAATATCCCCCCACACCAAGTTGTGAAAGAATTGTTATACGGTATGTTAATTGACTTCTCGATGTGGCCAGCAGCAAAACTCTCTACATCCCTTATATCAACTATTTGCTGAACACCCCTCATCACTTCTTGAAGTTCTTCTATTATATAAATAGCAGTAATCTCTCTCTTCTTACGAGTTGGTGGACCATACTTATTTAAATACTTCATTAATGGAAAATACTTTGGAGGCTCTGGCTGTCCCGTTAATACATTCGATATAAAATTATCTTCATCATTACTCTGAAACGCCCAATTAAACATCTTTTCATAACCTAATGTGGAAGTTGGAATTGCTCCTAATGCTTTTCCACATGCACTTCCTGCACCATGTGATGGCCATATTTGCAAATAATCGGGGAGTATTTTTATTTTTTGTATAGAATCAAATAATTGTTTCGCTCCTATTTTTGCGGTATCTTTCATACCTACAGCAGTTTCTAATAAATCAGGTCTACCTATATCTCCTACAAATATAAAATCACCTGTGAATATTCCTATCGGTTTATCATTCGTATAATTATTTTGAGTTGTATCGGTTACTAAAAAGGAAATACTTTCAGGCGTATGCCCTGGGGTATGAATGACATTGAATTTTATATGACCAACCTTAAACTCTGTTCCCTCTCTAACCAAATTGTATCGGCCCTCGTTAAGATTTTGATATTTCCAATCACCATCTCCTTCATCTGATACATATAAATTTGCATTAAAAAGAAGGGAAAGTTCTCTAGACCCAGATAGAAAATCTGCATGAATATGAGTCTCAGCCGCAGCAATTACTTCCAATCCCTCTTTCTTAGCAAATTCTACATATTGTTCTATATAGCGGCTGGGATCAATAACAATTGCTACGCCTTCCTTCTGACAACCGACTAAATAGGAAGCATGAGCTAATTTTTCATCATAAAAATATTTTAAAAGCATAGCTATTCCCTCCAAATGCTTATTTCAAATTACTTCTCGGTTGTTACAACAACTCTCTATCTTTCCTTATAGAATCCCTTTCAACATTAAATTCCAATACATATAGGGCAACATATACCTTTTAAGTAAAAACATACTATACCGTTCTTTCGCTTGATTAAACGGAAACGTTTCTTGAGGCTCATGTTCATAGTTAAATTCAGCGAGTATAAGACTTTTATATCCTGTAACAATCGGACAGGATGTATACCCATCATAATTAGCCTGCAAGTCTCTTCCATTAAGTACATCCAAAATATTTTGTTTTAAAACAGGTATTTGTTTTCGAATTGCCGCTCCAGTTTTAGATGTAGGTAAATTGGTACAATCTCCAAGTCCAAAAATATTCTTATATTGTACATGCTGCAATGTATAAGGACTTATATTAACCCAGCCTTGATGATCACTTATCTCACTCTCTTTAATAAAATTAGGTGGCCCCATTGGTGGAACAACATGTATCATACTATATGGTACTGTTTCTCGTTTCAGTGTTTGCGTATCTTCAAAAATTGCTTCTCTCTTTTCAGCGATAATTTCTACTAAGTTTTTATTATAGTTCGTTATAATTTGCTTTCTTTCTAGTACTTTTTCTAATGTTTCAGCATAACGCGGTACCTGAAATATGTTAGCGTTCGCAGAATAAAACATTACTTTACTTCTATTTTTCAAACCGCTATTACAAAAATACTCTTCTGCTAAATACATAATTTTTTGTGGGGCGCCACCACATTTAATAGGAGTATTGGGGTGGGTAAAAATCGCATTTCCTCCTTTAAATTTTTCGATTTCTTTCCAAGTAGAATCAACATATTTATAAGAATAATTGCTACAAACCCCATTAGTCCCAATAGACTCCTTTAAGCCTTTAATACCATCCCAATTTATTTGTATACCGGCTGCTACAATAAGAATCTCATATTCAAGTAGCATTCCATCATCTAAAAGTATCTTATTTTGATCTGGAAACAACTTAATAACACTTTTAGGAATCCACGTTGCTCCTTTTGGAATAAGTGATTCTTGATCACGCATCGTACATTCCTTTGAAACAATTCCTCCCCCAACTAAACTCCATAATGGTTGGAAGTAATGTTTTTTAGATGAATCAATAATAGCTATACTTTCTTTCAATAGGGGTACATTTCGTAACAAATGTGCAGTAGAAGATAGTCCTGCAGTCCCAGCGCCAATCACAATAATTTTATAATTATCTCTGGTCTTCATTATCCTCTTCCTATCTGAATTTAATTTTTAAGTTAACTAATTATTAGCCTTATTTCATCGTAGTAACAATATTATAAGATAAAAATACTATTATTTTGTCTTATTAAAAAGAATATTCCGTTAACGTTATCCGTCGACATTACTATATGCTTAAATCCCTTATGTTACTTCTTTAATTTGTTTCAAACTCTACAAACTTTACATTTCTCAATATTAGCCTGTATTCTATCTCACTTTAATGACATTACACTTCTATAGATAATGAAATGCAAGTTTCTTTGGTATGGTTTGTCCATCCTCCTTTTCAGGAGATAGACAAAAACAATCTTATTCCAATAGCTATATTACCTATTCTTTTTTGAATCTTTATTATAAATATCTATACATGCATTTGAGAACGTCTTTGTTGTTTTTCCAGTCCCTCAATAATGTGAGCAGTCGGTATATATAATAATTGAGCTGCTGTGTAAACACTTATTATAAAATTACATTATTTACCTACGGTAAGAAAAAAGATGAATATAAGCTTTTTATGCATTATATATTAATGTAGTACTGTAGCCTAGTTTGACCTAGCTTTAACTGAATCCCTTTGTTGTAGATATTTGATTTTATTATTAATAATTACGGTACATGAAATTGTTAAATTGTAATAAAAAAAAGCTCCTCGGATAGGAGCCCATTATATTACAAAACAATTAAGAACTCCCTCTATTAAAAACTCTGCTTAAGCTTTGGGGTGAAAATTGGCAATAACTCATCTAACCCCTATTTGTTACGATAAATAATTGGTTGAAAACCATTCTCCTTCTGCTTATTATTTCAAGCTCTTTAGAGCTTCACTTTCACTATTAAACTCAATTTTTGAGAAAGGGTACTTCTATCGGAGAAAATAATAGAATCTTTTAACTCTGCATGGGAAAATGCATATATTAGTTGGATTGGCATCTATATTCAGCTTGCAAATTAGTCCTTGTGAGCTGTCACCTTTTTATGGAGCACATATGTATTTTGGTTCTTTTTATTTAATTTTATTTACACACTTAAAAGAAACTAGCATATGATATTATATACTAATCCAAAAACCATATAGTCTACTTTCTAAGAGCACTGATTTGTGTTCTTTTTTAGATAACGCTTTTGTTCAATTTTTTGCCACATTTTTAAAACATTTATTTCCCCTTAACAAGCCCTTTTAAAAATAGTTACATATAAACCTTCTAACCATATTGTATTTTTAAGCCTTTGGATTGGTTTAATAGTTATCAAATTGATTATGAAGGGATAAAGCCCAGAGGTGACTTCTATTAGTCCAAACACTTCACATTACTATCACATACACTATAAAATGTTTGGAATTTAATACATTATTAATACTTAGAGTTAGGAGGGTTTAATATGGCAGCATGTGAAGGTTTAGCTTGTGTTATATTCTCTGTATGGCCAGTGGGAACAGTTGTTACAGTTACTACTAGATCGGGTCAAATTATTGGGCCTGCTACTTTTTCGCAATTCATTCCGAATACTTGTGCGGTGGTTTTAGTTGAAGAAGATGTGATTACCCCCTCTTCTACCAATACTATATTTATAAGTTGTGAAGATATTGAAAGTGTTACTTTAGCCACTCCTTAAGATGATTCAGATGGTTCGAGCTTAATCCATATTTAAGACATTCTAATGAATGTCTTTTTTCATGAAAAATCTAATCAACTTACCCCAAAATATACCATTATATTGTTTCAATAAATTGCTTTAATTTCAATTTTTTCTCTTCTAAAGGTTACTTGTCTACACATCGTTCTACAAACTTTCATATGATATAGTATATTGTTTAAAGGAGGGATAAATTTGTTCTTATGCAATTTATTTGGTTGTTCAGGTGGAGTATGTAGTATTTTTAAAAATTTACAACCAGGCGAAGTCGTTACTGTTACTGGTAAATCTGGAAATATTATTGGACCTGCTATTTTTACAAATTTCAATCCTAATACTTGTATCGTCACATTAGAAGAGGAAAATTCAGTTACTCCTCCTACTACAAGTATTACTAAGATCAGTTGTAAAGAAATAGAAAGTGTTACGTTTATCTCATAATATATTTTAAACCTAAAGCAGGGATTGAAATATGAAACTCTTATACATTACTTCTGGTTACTCAAAAATCTATCAATATTTAGATCAAAGCATACAGAGAGCATTTATCGATCAAAATTTTGAATGGTTAGCAGTACAGCCGTGTGAATTACTCGAACAATTGGATTTCATTACGGCAACATTTCATCCTGATATTGTATTCACCTTATTAGGGAATCATCTACCACAAAAAGCAATTCATTATTTTAAAAAAAGGAACATTAAATTAGCTGTCTGGTTAACTGAGGATCCATTTTATATAGATACTTCGCTTCTTCTATTAAATAACTTTGATTTTATATTTACTATTGATAGCGAAGCACTTAAATATTACACAGCTTTAGGATATATCAATGTATATCACTTACCATTAGCAACTAATATAGATGTATTTAAACCTAGTCTAAAAAATCCAAAATATAAAAGTGAAGTTTTGTTCATTGGATATCCTTATCCAATCCGTGTGAAATTGATACAGTTTCTTTTGGAAAAAACCCCTTATCACTATACCATTATTGGTAAGCACTGGAGAAATAAGTTATTAAAAAAATGGAAGAATCACCGAAGAATTAAGATTATAGAAGAATGGATTCCACCTCAAGAAGTTGCTCTCTATTATAATAACGCTAGTCTTATATTAAATCCTCATCGTAGTCATCTATTTCCACAGAATAAAAATAAAAATAGAGTGAAAAATAATACTATTAATAATCGTACCTTTGATATTGCAGCTTGCCAAGGATTTCAAATTATTGAAGAAAAACCTGACCTTTCATCTTTCTTCAATAAAGATGAAATTATATCCTATAACAGCTTTGAAGACTGTTTAAATAAAGTATCTCTTCATTTGAATGATACGATTTTAAAAGAATTAATGGTCGGAAAAATTCATACAAAAATTATTACCCAGCATACTTTTCATGAGAGAATCCATTTTATAACGACTATTTTACAATCACACCTTCATTAAAATAAAAATCCCCTTCTGCATATAGGTGCACAAGGGGATTTTTTCAAATTAATCTATTCGTTCTACAGATAATGTTCATAGATAAATAAGAAGTAACATTATGATGAATTAATCATATATTATTTCCAAGTAAAAAACCCTAATTTACTTCGAGATATCTCACTTTTTCCTTAAAGAGCACTTTTTAAATGTGCTCTTTTTAGGTTTATCAGAATAAAACTAAACATTCCGTCAATAATAAAGATAGGCGAATTTAACCGTCCCTGTAGTTCTTCTCTTTTCTGTATTGAGCAGTTAGCTTTTACTAGCTGCTCCTTTATTTACACATATCGTAAGACTTCGAATACATTATGTTTGAAAGTGCTCTGTTTTATCAAAAGGCGATTCGGCGACGATTGCCTTTTTTATTTCTACAAAATGAAATTTTTATTACATACAATTTCGTATACCATATGCAATCTTGTTTACACTATAAATGTAACTTTAGGTTACACATCTATTACTTGCAGGGCCTAATTTCCTTTTGTTCAACAGGTGGTTAGCTAACTTCGCTGACTGCTTTGTTGTGCCGAATGAATTTTTTATTTCTCAACACCCAACATATGGTATCCATATTCCAATAATAGTAATATAAAGGTACCTTCAGTTATTAAATGTCCCTTTAAAATTTATTCTCTACTAAAATAGCATTTTTGTTATAAATCCCTCTATAAATGCTCTAATTTCCTCAGTATCCAATTAAATCCCACGAAATAGGTGTACCTTTTTTAATATCCTTACTCGCTTTTTTTCCGATAATTTTGGATAAGTGTTTTGGCAATAAACCATTCCCTGGTCTAATAGCTTTAATATTCTCATTTGTAAAGACTTCTCCCGCTTTTATGTTTTCTACTACATATAATGATCTTCTAAATTTTAACGAATCTTTTTCTATATCAGTAGGGCCATAATATACATTCCCCAAAGATTCCCATGCTTTTTCAGTTTCGCTTACTAATAATTTAAATTCAGCTGGTTCCATTGAAAAATCAGCGTCAACTCCTCCATCCGATCTCGAGAGCGTTAAATGTTTCTCAATTACTGTTGCCCCAAAGGCAACACTCGCTACTGATACCCCTACTCCAAGTGTATGATCAGATAAACCTACCTCACACTTAAATAACTCCTTCATATGAGGTATGGTAACTATGTTTGTAGATTTTGGAGATGCAGGATACGTACTTGTACATTTTAATAGAATTAATTCTTTACATCCCTCTTCTCTCGCAGCTCTTACTGCTTCATCTAGTTCAGCAATCGAAGCCATACCTGTCGAAATGATTATTGGTTTTCCTGTTGCTGCTACTTTACGTATGAGGGGAATATCAGTATTTTCAAAAGATGCGATTTTATAACAAGAAACATTTAATGACTCTAGAAAGTCTACAGCTGTTTCATCAAACGGCGTACTAAATGGTACCATCCCTAACTCTATACAGCGATCAAAAATGGGTTTATGCCACTCCCATGGTGTATAAGCTTCTTTATATAAATGATAAAGTGATTTACCTTTCCATAAGCTTTTTGTATCATGAATTAAAAAATCACCATTTTCTATATTTAAAGTCATTGTATCTGGTGTATATGTTTGAATTTTAAATCCTTGTGCCCCAGCCTCCGCAGCTGCCTCTACAATTTGCAACGCCCTATCTAATGATTGATTATGATTCCCTGACATTTCTGCAATAATAAATGGTGGCAAGCTATTGCCAATCTCTCTACCTCTGATATATACATTACTCATCTTTTTCACCTTCAAGTTCTTTTTTTATTGCTTCTTTCCTTTCCGCCCATTGTTCATGAGACAGGGCCATTGTAATAACATCAATATAATCATTATCCCTGTAAATATAGTTTTCATATCTTCCATCTTCTTGGAACCCAAATCTCTGATGGAAATTTAAACTAATACGGTTTGATTCTATTATTTCTGCACACACTTTGTGTATGTCTTTTTTTTCAAAAATATAGTCTAATGCTAATAAACCTAATACCGTTCCAGCACGTTTTACGCTTTGTTTTTCACCTATATAAAATCCCCAATAACAAGTCCGATCCAATTTATCTATTTTTGTAAAATTAACAAATCCAATTGGTTTTTCTTTATATGTTAATAATCTTGCAACTTTTGTATCATCCACTACTAGTTTTTCATACCACTTTAAATGTTCGTCTATTGTTATTTGATGATCTTCATACATAACCGAGCGAATTTCTTTTGTATTCCGCCACTGTAAAATAAGTTCTAAATCTTTCTTTTCTAACCTTTCCAATTGAAAATCCCTAATATTTAACATACTATCCTCCTAAAATAAGTTTTGCTATTTCATTTGAATTACTCGCACACTGTATAGAAAGAGCTTTATTAGACATTTCTTTCACTATTTTATAATCTGATAAAAGTTTGTTTAGACATTTCGTAATTGCTTTATCCGAAACACTTTCAGCTGTACCAATATTCCATGTAGCTCCAACCTTCGCTACAGTCTTGGTTACTTCAATTTGATTTTGGGCAGTTGTAATTGTTATAGAAGGTAATCCAAGAAAGCATCGTTCCCATGTGGTTGTGCCCCCAGCTCCTATCCCTAAATCCGCTCGTATGAGAAACTCTTCCATGTTCTCTATTTGACAATAAAACGAAGCGTTAGAAACACTCTTACAATAAGTTTGAATCTCCTCTTTATGCGGATTTTGGCTTCCTACCACAACGTCTATTTTTAAGTTATCTTTATCTATATTTTGTAAGGCTCTTAACGTTTTTAATGTCTCATTTGTTACATCATGTCCACCAAAAAAAATAAAGATCCTTTCAATTTCTCCTGTCCTTTTTCGTGAAAATTTATTAGCGGCATGAAATTCTGGCCGTAATATAGCATATTTAGGTCCCAGTTTTACTAATGAATGCTCTGGTATTAAATCTTTATAGCGGTCATTAAGGTTATTGTATAAATTTTGGTCTAGTAACAAATCACAGTCGTGCATTCGATTTGCAAGATCATCGATTACCATTATTTTTCTTACATTTTTTCTTAAAGCAGACTCCCACTTATTATCTAATCCATAATGATCAACAATTAACCAATCAAAGTTGGGAAGTTGCGATAAAATATCGTTGGTCTGCTGTGCATCAACAAACCAATGATATTTTAGCCAATTTAAATAACTCCCGTGTTCTGTCCTTAAGAAATTCGTATTCTCACCATCTCCATCTAATACAAACACATGAAATCCCTTATTTAAAATATATTGATGTAAATCACCTTGCAGCTTACGACAAATGAAATATACTTGAGCACCTTTATTCCGTAACTCATGGGCCAATGTTAAACAACGCATAATATGACCGGTACCTATTTCAATAGATGCGTCGGCGCGAAAGGCAATTTTTTTCTCAAGCAAAATACTCCCTCCTCACTAAAAGCACTACAATTTAATAATTTATAATATCGTTTCTCTATTTAGCTCATCTACTAAAGATTGTTGATTTGCCCATTTCAATTTCACATGACTATTAATTTCAATAAGTTCAGGATTTCGAAAGATGTAATCTTTTATTTGATGAAAAAATAATGGTTTAGATTTTACATTCAGACCTTTATAAAGTTCATTGAACAAATCTAAATCTGGTTGTTCATCTAATGTTAACCTCCAAGAAGGATAGCAAAATGATGGAGGGAGTTTTACTATATTGACGCGGAATAAGTGTGGATTATTTATAAAATAAAACGGAAGGTATTCTGCATAGGTTAAAGGTTTTGGGGTTTGTAGTAGTCGTTCGATTGCCTCTAATGTAAAAATATCGCCTGCTGTTCCGACAGGTAACGTACTTAACTCTGCCTGTGTATAATCTGCACCGCTTTTTAAATGTTCATCTAGTAAAAAAGTATTAATTTCTGGTGACACAGCTGGGCAATCCCCTGTAATCCGTATGACTATGTTTGCATTTTCTTGTTTTGCAGCTTGGAACATGCGATCAGCAGTATTTTCTGGATCACCTCTGAAAATCTTAACTTTCCCGTCTAAATTAAATTTTTCCAAAGGGTCATCTTGCGTAATATCTGAAGTAGCAAGTATGATCTGGTGTTTTCCTTGAATAGCTAATGTATTTATAAGACATCGTTCAATGGAAGGAACTCCGTGTATTGGCAATATCGCCTTTAAAGGTAACCTAGTAGATTTTAACCGGCAAAGTACAATTATTACTACCTTTGGAGGCTCAATAACCTCTTTTGTTAATGGGGTACCTGCAGACAAATTATATAGAGCTACCTGAGGTAATAATCCCTCTGCTTCAAGCTCGTTCAGCGCATTTTCTACAACATCTAATTCCATAGTTACTTTATTAGTTGTAATAATCTCTCCTTTTCTAATATCAACTTTTGTAACTGCTCTTAATAATTTTTGGTTTTGCAATTTTAATAACACCCCTTTCATTTAATTTTTAGCAACTCTATAAAACGAAAGAACTTTTCTTACTGCCTTTATTACATCCCACACATCAGCTTCCGTCATTTTAGGAAATAGAGGTAGCGTAATAATTTCCTCATATACGTTTTCTGCTTGTGGACAAATACCTTTTCCATATCCTAACTTTTGATAAAACGGTTGTAAATGTACGGGTATATAGTGCACATTCACACCGATATTTTCTCTTTGTAATGCCTCGTAAATTTCTTTTCGATTACATTTTAATAATTTAGTATTTAAACGAAAAATATAAAGGTGCCAACTTGAATCGGTTTGAGGCAATTGCTTTGGTACTGTGATTTCAGATAAACAACTAAATCCTTTATTATAGATGTCTACATATTTCTTTCGAATCTTAATAAAAGAGTCTAATTTACTTAACTGTGATAAACCAAGAGCAGCTTGTATATCCGTTAATCTGTAGTTGTAACCTAAGAATTGCATTTCATAATACCAAGGCCCATGATTTTCAAGGAGTTTTTGAGGATTCCTTTCAATTCCATGCGTACGGAATTGAACAAGTTTTTCATAAAACAGAGGATTATTTGTGGTAATTACTCCACCCTCTCCGGTAGTAATATGTTTCACCGGATGGAAACTAAACATTGTCATATCACCAATAGAACCAATCTTTTTATTTTTATATGTGGCTCCTAATGCGTGGGCTGCATCTTCAATGATAATCAAATTATTTTTTTTTGCTATTTTTTGTATTGCATCTAACTCTACAGGCTGCCCAGTAAAGTGTACGGGAATGATGGCTTTTGTTTTGTTTGTAATCTTTTCCTCTATTGATTTAGGACTAATGTTATATGTTTCATTGTCAATATCGGCGAAGACCGGCTTTCCACCCTGGTATAAAATACAATTTGCACTTGCTACAAATGTCATTGGAGTTGTAATTACCTCATCTCCCTCAGTTATGCCAGCTGCATAGCAGGCAGCATGCAATGCAGCTGTACCATTTGAAAAAGAAACAGCATATTTTGCTCCCACATATTTCGCAATAGACTTCTCAAACTGTTGAATCGTTGGGCCTGTCGTTAAAAAATCCCCTTTTAATATATCTACAACCGCCTGAATGTCATGTTCATCAATTTGTTGCTGACCATATGGTAAATATGTTTCTCTAACAGGCTTTCCTCCGTGTATAGCAAGAATTTTCTTTACCATCACTTTTTCTCCTTAGGGGCAATTTTTAAAGATTTGATCCACTCTTCTGTTTTAATAACTCCATCTTCTAAAGAAACTTTCGGCTCCCAGTTTAATATTGTTTTTGCCTTTTCATAGTTACATAATAATTTTTGAATTTCACTTTGTGGATGGATATGAGTTATATGATGAATACTTACTTGATTTCCCGAAATCAATTCTGCTAATTTATTAATGGATATATCTTGTCCTGTTCCAGCGTTGATAATATGACCATTTGCTTTTGCAGAGTATCCTGCTGCCACAACAAAATCCGCACAATCTTCAACGTATAAAAGGTCTCTCGTTTGTTTTCCATCCCCATAAATATTTAGTGGTACATTATCTAATTTATTATTTATAAAAATAGCAACGACCCCACCTTCACCACCTGTTTTCTGAAATGGGCCATACGTATTAAATGGGCGAATAACCACTACAGGTAGCTTATAAGCATAATAGTAAGATAAAACCATGTTTTCAGCAGCAATTTTTGATCCAGCATATGGAGAAGCTGGTTTAATCGGATCTAATTCTGATATCCCTTGTATATTAGTAGCTTTATCATAAACCATACAAGTACTCATAAAGACCATTTTGACATGATACTTAAGGCATTGTTCTAACAAATTAAAAGTACCTATTGTATCATTTTCAAAAGTTGTTCTAGCATCATCTATACTATCTTGAACATTAATACTCGCTGCTAAATGATAACAAAGGTCAAATGAATTATTTTCAAATAATTGAGCAATTAACTTTTTATCTTTAATATCTCCTTGAATGCATTGCTTTAAATTTAGATCGTGTGCAAACTCGGTAATATTTACAGTAGTTGAATTTGCTAAGTTGTCTATTATCCATACTTCATGCTTATCCTGCAATAATCTCTTTACAACCCACCTACCAATAAAACCCGCACCACCAGTTACTAATATTTTCATAGTTTATCCCCTCCTGTTAGTAGTTGCTGGTTTAATATTAAATTTCTAAGCTCTTCTTTTGTAATTGCATTTTGATGATCAGAACGGTAAAATCCTGCCTTCGCCCTTTTTGCATTTTCATATTGGGTACCCTTTTTTAATGGGCTAGGAATGATAAACATATCTGGTAATTCAAAAGCCTGTAAAGATTCATCATGTGTCATAAGTTCTTCATACATTTTTTCACCAGGTTTTAACCCAATTTCTTCAATTTTAATATTCTCCTTGGGCAACCCATATAACTTTGTGACTTCTTCTATCATCACTTCACTTAAATGGTTTAATAAAATAACTGGCATTTTTAATATAAAAGTTTCACCACCCTTTGCTATTTTCATCGCTTCAATTGTTAACATAGTAGCTTGGTTCAGTGTCATCATAAATCTACTCATACTAAGGTCCGTTACGGTTATTTTTTGGTTTTGTTTAATTTGATTTTCAAATAAAGGAATGACAGAGCCTCTTGACCCCATAACATTTCCGAAACGAACACTGGCAAATATCGTTTCACTTGAACCTTTTGAATATTCCGCTGACGTAATCAATCTCTCAGCAGTCAATTTTGTTGCACCGTAATTATTTGTTGGTGAAATTGCTTTATCAGAACTTGTAAAAATCACCTTTTTTACTTTCTGAGCAATTGCCGCTTTTATTACATTTTGTGTTCCAAAAATATTGGTCAAAACTGCTTCAAACGGATTATATTCACAAAAAGAAACATGCTTCATTGCGGCCACATGAAACACATAATCAATATTTTCCATCGCACTAAACACTCGATCATAATTGCGAATATCCCCAATTAAATAACGAATATTTTGATTTTCATCCCTGAATTCTTCTTGTAATAAAAATTGATTATATTCACTTCTACTAAAAACCCTTACCACTTTTGGCTTTTCCTGTAGAACTTTAGAAAGAATGCTTTTTCCAATTGTTCCTGTTCCACCAATAATTAAAACGTTTTTACCTTTAAAAAACATAGAAATGTATACCTCCTCTTATAAAGTTACTTTGAGCCAAGAACAATCTCTCCTTAATTCTGGTGTAATTCTATTGGCAAACAATTAAGTGAGAGATAAACTAGCTTTTTGCATATTGAAACATACATTTTTATTACAAATTTATGTTACATATTGTTTATTGAAATCTGAGGATATGATGTTGTTTTAGGAATCCCTTACTTCCAAAAAAATAAGTGATGATAGGCTCAATCTTTTTCACTTTGAATTAAATTTATTAATCTTTTCGTGCATGCTTCTTGCGGATAGTTTTCATTAATAAATTTTCTTCTTAATTCTTTCGCTAGACTTGATTGTGAAGAATCATTTAAAACCTTTTCAACCGTGCTAAGCAAATCCTCAATAGAGTGATTTACAAGCCCATCTAGTGTATCGTAATATTTATAATCTCTATCTTCTAATAGCGATTTATAAACAACTACAGGTATATCTAATAACATTGCTTCTAACCCTACTGTTGAATTTGAGATAACCACAAGATTTGCATGTAAAATAACATCATACATATTTACTTCATTTGTTATATATTTAACATTAGGATATAAGTTACTTAACTTAATGTATTCTCCCACTAGGTTACGTCCTTTTTCCCAAGGATGTGGCTTTATAATAACCGTAATTTTTTTGTCTTTCACTAATTTTTCTGTCAGTTCAGTATAAAATGAAGTTTTAAATGGCTGGGTTGCAATAAAAATCACTTTTGTAGTGGGATCTATTTTTAATGTTTTAAAAAGCTCCTTCTTATCCATATATGTCCTATTGAAGATTTCATCATATCTGGGGTGCCCTAAAATCTCAATTTGAGATTCACTGCCTCCTTTTTGAAGGTACCAATCTTGTTCATATTTTCCATATACGACCTGCTTTGTTGCAAAAACCGGAAAGTATGCCTCTTCTCCCATTATTGCACCATGCTGCAGACAATAACTTGGTATCCCCTCACTTCTAGAAAGAAAAGTAAGAGCTCGACTTGCTATATCTTCCGTAGTACCAACAATCACACCAGAAATATCTTGTTCTTTAAAAATGAAATAGGCCATATTAAGTTTCTCAATCATGATAGGGAGATCACTAATTAATTTTTTTTGAAAAAACATGTTTGAAAATAGTGGGTGCTTATTAAACTTTAAAAAGATTTCTTTAGCTTTTTCTATAAAAACATGTGCATTATTAGAGGCTTTATTTATATAATCTGGTGCACAAATTGTAGGAAGACCATAAAGTTCTGTCTTTTTTGATCTTGTTAATATCTTTGTTTGATTTGGGTTAAAGTGAGTAAAGTTACTTACTGAAAAACGGAGATAATCTGAATTTAGGAGAATTGTTCCATTTCGATTCTTGCTTTTTATTTTTGATTGAAATGAAGACATTATTTTTTCAAACTCTAACTGTAACTGCATTTCCTCTATGGGCTCGATTGACAGTTGCTTATAAAAATTATTTTCTTTCATTTTATTTTTTACATCTGCATCTAAATATTGATAAAAATTACTCAGTAATGGTAAAGGAATATTATAATGCTTTAACTCTAAAAAAACATTTATATACTCTAGATTTAATAACCAGTAATTTTTCAAATAAATATCACTCAATTTTTCACCCTCTTTTTCTTCTTAGGTCTTCTCTTAATTCTTTACATGTTCTTTGTGGTGGTAATAATTGTACAAATTCATTTTTTTCTTCGGCAAATAACTGCGCATGTATTGAATGAGGAGTAATATAATTAATATCTAAAATTTCATCTAAGGGATAAAAATCCCAATAGTGATTTAATCTCCAAAAAAAGCGGGCATCTCCTATCCGATAAAACTGAGGATCTTCATCCCAGTAAGAATTCCACCTTTTTTCAAGAATTGGTAAAACAGAGGCTCTATGCATAATAGAACAATGATCAATTGAACATGGGGCATTATTCGTAATTTTTTTAGCAGGTCTTTCAA
Organism: Bacillus sp. FSL M8-0063; assembly: GCF_038005545.1. NCBI lineage: Bacteria > Bacillati > Bacillota > Bacilli > Caryophanales > Bacillaceae > Bacillus > Bacillus sp. FSL M8-0063. Next base: position 2,066,186 of record NZ_JBBOTJ010000001.1, on the reverse strand, counting down.
CCGTTTTAATAGGTAAATCTGATTCATCTACATGAATCGTTTTTGATGCAGAATAAATAATTTGAACCTCTTTATTCTCATCAAGATAACTAGACATCTTTTTAAGGCGTTCTTTTTCATATTGATTATCATCTGTAATATAAGTTATATATTCCCCTTTCGCCTGCTTAAGTGCCTCATTAATTAAAGCCGCATATCTGACTTTTTTTGTGCGTTCAGAAATATGAGCCACATTACTTTTATAAAAATGTACATTTTCCTTATTTATGAATGGTCGAATAACCTTCTGGGTCATTTCATTAGAATCATCATCCATAATAAAAAGTTCAAAATCTTGAAAAGTTTGGTTTAATACACTTAATATTGATTTTTCAACAAACGTAGACTTATTGTAACTTGTCATTATAACTGAAATTTTAGGCAAATCTCCCTCTCCTCCTTATCAACAAATACAAAAACAGTTACGTTATTATATAAACAAGAAGGACAATCCGTTCCGATAATTTTTAAAAAGATTTATATATCTATTAAAATTTATAGCAGCATGTATTTTTCCACTCCACTATAATCCATACCATATCTATTACAAAGTAATAAACTATTCAAGTATAAATAAGAAAGTATCAATACAGGTTTAATTATTAGATTTCACTAGAAAAACCACATTCAATATTCTCAAAAGAGGTGAAGACTTTGCAACCCCTAATATCAATTATCCTTACTAGCTATAATAAACCAACATTAATTAATCAAGTTATTGAAAGTGTCCTAATGCAAACTTATAAAGAATGGGAACTTTTTATTATGGATGATAACTCCTGTCCGGAAACTATAAATATTATAAAAAATTATTTAGATGATCCTCGAATTAATTATAAAAATAGTATTATACAAGATAATGAGAGATATAAAACCACAAGATATGCAACTCTTATCAATGAGGCACTTCCATTAACCCATGGAGATTATATTTGTTATTTAACGGATGATACTATGTATCTTCCAAATAGATTAGCTGAAATGTTATCTTTCTTAGAAAAACATCCTGAAATAGATGTAGTGTACTCTTCTCAATACGTAAAATATGTTGATTACAACCTACAGCCTATACATGAATTTGTGAGAGAAGCTTCAAAAATTTTATATACAGCTGCAAATGTTGTAGATCACTGTTCAGTTATGCATACTAGAAGAATATTATTACAGGTTTATGAAAAATATTGCGAATATTGGGATACAAACCCTATATATTGGTTTGTTGGAGATGCAATGTTTTGGAAACGCCTAAATACATTCCAACCTTTTTATCCTATTAGCAAAGTGCTCGATATTACTTTTAAGACACCATTTTCTTTCCAAAACCTATATGCTAACCTCCCTTCAAAAGATTTAAATGGTATTTTGTTTAGTAATTCACAAGGTGAAGTATTTTTGATTGATAATTTTAAACGTAGGCTCATTTCAAAAGACATGATTTCCTACTTCAAATATAATCAAAATGAAATTGTCTTAATCCCCGATCCATTCATCTACAAATATACAGAAGGTCCCCCCATAACCCTTGCAGAATCAATTCCAAATTTACGGGTTGTACAAAACGAAAAAAAAGAGTTGTTTTATATAGAAAATAATCAAAAACGTCTTTTCATTAACACGATAGCATTTCGCAAATTTAAATTTACAGCTCAAGAAATTATTAAAGTTTCACAAAATAGTTTAGATCAATTTTCAGATGGACCACCTATTCATCCGAATTTATCCAATCAAACAATCCTCCCTGAAGGAAAAGTATTTATTTATCATAACAATTATTTCATTATGACAAATCACATGCTTCATCCAATAGATAAAGATATATTACAAAAACTTTATTTATTAAAGAACTGTATAGCAATTTCAAAGACCAATTTAGCCCACTTTAAGATTGGTCCTCCTATTTCATCATATCCCTCTCACTTAGCTGAAGAATACCGAGAAGAGTGACAGGGATTTTACAAATAAATATAAAAAGAAGGTTGCCTCAAATATAGCTGAATAGCTACTTGGGTTAACCTCTTTTTATTACATCTATGAATGCTCTAATCACTCTTAGCTTTTGTTAGCCGCTTTTCAACTCAAATTTCTAAAACTAATACACTTTTCCCCATTCTTTATTGTATATTTTAATAAGCATTTCGCCTACTAAAACCTTATTTTTTTGCGGCTATTTATTTGTTTCAATATGATAATTTTTCATCTCATATATGCAATAGACAATGATAGCTAAACTCCAACTGACACCATAGTAATCATGTTTGTAAAAGTCATATCCTGCCTTAATACCTTTTTCTATTACAACCAACGTAAATCCTAAAGCCATCCATGTGTTAATTTTCATCTTGATAAACGTTATAGATATAAGTATTAAAAAACAAGATATTTGTAAGACAATTTATTATTTACTCATATTTTTAAATGTATACTGCATTAAACGTTCATTAACACTATACACATAGCGTTAACTATCTTAATTGAATATTAGTAATAGTAAGTATAAACATTATCAATTCACTATATATTACATTTATGTAAAAATAGATGTATGTTAAGCTTTTCAAAATCTTTCCCCTAATAAAGATTTGAAGTAGCATTTCATGGTTCTCCTTACTGTTAATATGCCTTGAAAAAGAACCCTATAGGGTTCTTTTTCTTCTCATTAGATCCTCAGCGAGTCTTTATTTAACATTACAAACAGGACTACCAATTACTTGCAGCCCTGTTTGCACGTTAATATACACTTATATTAAGTACTTACCACTTTATTTTTTAGGAATTAACCCCAACTAAACATGTCATTATCAATTAGATATATAACACTTCAAAATTTAGAAGTGTACAATAACAAATCTTTCCCAGCTTCCAGCTACATAACGTTTAATTCCCTTTTGATTTATAACCAACAGCTTCAGACTTTAGCGTTTTATTTGTGCTACTTCGTTTTTTTTGGGGAAAGAATCCTACAATTAATAACGCCAACATCCATGCCAGTATGAGCATTATATTTATTCTATTGCTTGCACTTAAACTTAAAGTGCTCCACATGTAGGTGCGACAAAACAAGTACAGAGCAATACTAAAAAGTAGAAGTGTTCTAACTCCAACTCTAATGTAAGTTTTTTTCTCGTGTTTCAAAATAAAAGCTCTTTTCCTCTGTTTAAATCTAATTACAAATAGTAGCAAGTATATACCAAGTACTGCCCCAATAACGACGGATATAATAGCATTTATTTTTCTTTGCTCTTCGAAGGCAAAATAACTTTCGAGGAACTTCCCCAGTCTCGTGTTTTATCCATTCATGGTAAATGTCCTGTCTTACATCTTTACCATTCTCACCATTCGTGAAAATGACTAATCCATCCTTTGGTAGCCATAAAAGGAATGCCACCCCCGATTATCACCAGAATGGTACATCATTTTCCATTGATTAGATAACTTACTCTCAAATATACCTAAACCATTCTCACCTAATACCGGATTTTGCATTTCCTCCACACGTTCACTTTTGATGACACCATACCCCTTACCTTTATGATCAGTAGTTTCCATGCTTGCCAGTATGAAAGTCATCATATCCGTAACATTTGTTCTGAGACCTGCAGCAGCCTGTTCGGTATATTGATAATTCGGGATTTCTTGGCCAAAGTATCCGTAAGCTTTCGAAAGATTTGAATTATCCGGGGTTTGTCGGAATGAGTTAGATTTCATTCCTAATGGTTCCATAATTTGTTTACCCATGTAACGTTCAAAGGGAATTCCTATCACCTCTTCAATAACAAGCTGCAAAATCGTATAGCCAATCCCGGAGTATATCGCTTCTGAACCTGGCTTTTTAATTATCTCAACAGAATCACTATTCCTGCATTTCCCAGACAGTGATTCTTCAATAGCATTGAGCGGTTCCCCAGATACCACTCCTAAATACCCTTTATGTGTGGACAATCCTGCCGTATGGCTTAATAACCTTCTTATCGTGACTTCATTATTATCAAACTTCGAATTTTGTAATTTCCATTTACTTAGATAGTTGCCCACCGGTTCATCTAATGATAGAAGCCCTTCGTCTACAAGATGTAGAACTACCCAAGCAGTAAGACTTTTGGACACCGAACCTGCCTGAAATAAAGTATAATCATTCACTTCTTTTCTCTTATTTTTATCTGCATAACCATAATTTAGTGTATAAGCAATACGCCCATTGTTTACAACTCCTATCACAACCCCTGGTACATCATAATCCTGCTGCCATTTAGGTACTTGCTCATCCATCTTTTTCTTAAAGTTTTCTATGCTCCTATCAGCTAAAATTTTCGATTGTGCCCTTACTACTTTCGTGGAAGTCAATTCACTCATAATGAATATAAATATGCATACAGCATTTTTAAAAAAACTAGATGTTCTTTTACTTTTTCATAATATTCTATTCTTTATACAGATTATTTTATTCAAACATCCAATTCTATCGATTTTCATTACATAACCTTACAAATTTGTAATAAAAATCAATCCCGTACATTTTTCAGGCTATTCACTTTCCAATATCAGTAGATACTAGTACTTATTCTTGTGGGACATTACGACCATAAAAAAGAGTACCCCGTGTCAGTTCGCTTTTTCTAAGAAGATATTCTATTTGTATTCACTCGATAGTTAATTGAAATAAAACATTCAAAAAACCATTAACTATCTCTCAATAGCTTGAATGAATGGGAAACAGTTAATAATGTGAGTTTTTTACAAGTTACATTAAAAAATATAGCTGTTGATGAAAACAAGAGTATATATAATAGAGAGAGTATTTTCATTTCACTTTTATATAAATAAAAGCCAAATAGCCGTTCATAATGAACTGCTATTTAGCATCTTACTAATAATTTGAATATTCTTCATGTTAATCTATTTTGTTTAATCCCGTAGAAGTAACTTGATAGGTTCTTTTTTTGCCTATATATTCTTGTTTATTATTCTCAAGGTTAATAAGTGTAGCGCGTGTCTTTTCCTTTACTGCTTCCCCTTCTATATGGGTAAACTCAATGTAATCTCCCACTTTTACGGGCACGGCTTGGCTTTCAGCAGTTTGTTGTCTATTTCCCACTATTTCCTTATTGTACACAACACTACCGGATGAATTCTGTACTTTAATACTTGCATACGTATTATTAAAGTAAGAATGTGGTACACCTGCTTCTAAATTCACCTGCATTTTCTCTGTTGCCCTATTATAATCTACTTTTGCGATTTCCCTATCACTATATCCCTTTAAAGACCAACCAAATTGATTTCCGTCTAAAACCGTTGTTTCTGGCATTTTTTCTACTTTCTTCATGCCTTCTTTTGTAACTTCATACATTGCTTTTTTTCCAAAGCTTTCTTGTTTACTGTTATCTACATTTGTTAAAGTAGCTCTATGCACACCTTCTAGATGTGTTAACTCAATATAATCTCCTACTTTAACTGGAACTTTTTGCGATTCAGCATTTTGTTGTTTGTTTCCATAAATGTCTTTCTTGTATACTACTTTGCCTGATGCATTTTGTACTTTAATACTCGCATATGTTTCATTAAAATAGTGATGCGGTACGCCTGCTTTTAAGTCCACTTGCATTTCTTCTGCCGACTTATTGAAATTGATTTTAGCAAACTCGAAATCACTAATTCCTTTCATTGACCACGCAAACTGTCTTCCTTCTAAAATATTATTTGCATTAGGCACATTTGGTTTAATCGGATTAGAATCAGTACCCTTCCAAATCTCTGCTGTTAAAATTGGATATCCTAATGCAGCCACTTTTTGAATGGTATCATTATTTGGACGTAATCCCCACTTCTCAAAGAAAGGCATCAAATTTTGTTTGGCTACTTTTGATGCTGAGATCATAAATAATTGTTTTTTATTTTCATCTGTTTGTGGAAGTTCATCAGAAGGCATATCTCTATACAATTGATGCAGTTTAGGATAGAAGTCTTCTCCATATGCTAATTGTAGTTGCCAAAGCATAACAAGCTTAACAAAAGCATCACTAATTTCATCATAATTTTTATTAGATTGTTCTAAGTATTGAAATGCCTTAGTATAAGCACCCTCTTGTTGCAATCTAAAAGGTTGATTAGATGTAAATGCTTTTTCTACAGAAAGGCTGTAAATATTATTTTGTACTTCTGTCATATTATAAAACTTCCAAGGTGATTGCTGTCTCAAATGCCCTGCCTCATGCCATGGACCCCAACCATCTTTTATAAATTTATTAATATCTAACACGTATTGGATTGCGTCTCCCACATATGCGGTTCGATAAGAAGTTGCATACATATAATAATCAGGAGAATGATTTTCTTCTACGTAATGAATATAATGTTTATCTGCTTGTTCTTCAGATAATCCAGCTACTTTGTCTTGAATTCGAGTAGCTTCATCCATCTTTTTTAAGAGTTGTACAGGATCTGTATTAGAACCTAACAAATATTTCTTAACACGTGCCGGGCTGGCCGTAATTAATACACGTTCTCCTTTTAACTCCACCGCATGTGCATTTGGATATTGGTCCAGCATGTTTATTAAATCTTGTTTCGTATGTTTGCCTAGTTCAAAGAAAGGAGTAGTCGCTCCACCCGTTGTGATTGTTGTTCGAATAGTGCCACCTTGTTGTTTATTATAAAAATAAATCATCCCCCCATTTGGAGATTGAATCGTGTTTATACCAGGTTTTAATGTAAATGATTTTATTTTAGAATCTTCTCTCCAAGAAGCATCATACGAATACGTTCCAATGTATGCTTGAATATTTTGATTTCCTTCTACATTAATCGTTATTTGTTCATTTGGCTTTGCATATAAACCAGTGGGTTCATATGGACTAAATGCCATACTTTTTCTTTCCTGTTGTTTCAGTACCTCAACATCCCCTTTTCCTGGGACTGTATATGTTCTGTTTTCTGATTTAACTGACTTTCCCTCTTGCAGTAATGTCGATATTTTTTTTTGCTGCTTTGTTTCCTCTGCAATGATATCTGTTGTAGAAATCATTGCAGTTGCAAGCATAGTTACTGTAGCGGTGGCTGCAAGTATTTTTCTAGTTTTATATTTTGAGTTATTCCCCATATTATCTCCCTCATTTTCCCTTAGTACATGTAAGGACTATTATTTTATTTATCATGTTTTTACATCAAAAACTATTTACGCTATTTATGTTGTATCTAATACTCTATTTTTTCTCATAATAGTCTCCTTTTCTTTATTTCTAATTGTTTATAAATGTTATTTGATGACACATAAAATAACAACTTTACAATAAACTCATCAATAACAACCTATTATGTTTTGATTTAGTATTCTTAACTTCCATCTAATTGTATAAAAGTATTCAATTAGGAAAATAAGAATATAAAGCTCGCTAATCATAGATTAGGTTTTACGGAAAAATTCATAAAAATCATTCACCTTAAAAATTCAAACTTGTATAACTACTTTCTACATATAGGATGGAATTATAAAAATATTTCAATAAAACAAAAGACAGAGGCCTGATTATACCTCCGTCTTTTCAATTTATAAAGAACAAAAAATCATTTTATAACTGTATAAATGCCCTTGCAACAAATACCGTATTCCGCTATTTTTTTGAAGAAACAGGATCCATTTTTAATGTTTTTATCCCTTCTTTTAATGTAAACGCATCCGCTCTCAATGTTTTCCAACTATCTTTCGCTGCATTCAAATTAGGTTTTAGGAATTTGAATTTATTTTGATCCGCTTTTTGGGATGCTTTATCAATATGACTAAGCACTCCCGAATATTGAGAATCTAAATCATGCCATTGTGCAGACATATAGGTAAGTGCATTAATAGCCGATCCAATCGCATTGTGCATTTCATTAATATTATTATACGCAACACCAACTACACGATTTAATGTTACTTTATAATCTATAGTCTGACGTAATTGTGCTAACAATGGCTCTAACGTACCTAAATTATTTCTTGCTACCCCTATCATTACACCACCAGCAATCCACGTAGGAATTGAGGGAATTGATACAGTTATAATTCCATCTGATTCTACTTGTTTAAAATGTCTTACTTGCTCTAAAACTTCATTTAGGCGCTTTTCATCTTCATCAATTCCAGATGCTTGGTTTTTCAGAATCGAATGCAAAATATCTTTATGACCTCCAAATGCCCGGACATCTTCTCCAATACTATCTCTTAACTCAGCCAGTTCTTGTATTAAATTCTGTGTATATACTTGATTTTGTTTAATCTCACCTTGTAAATCTGTAATGCCTTCTTTTAATGTGTCTGCATCCCCTTCATTAATCGCTTCTACTAATGTGTCATAATAATTGTCGAATTTAGTATCATACTCTACAATCCCCGTCAGTGTATCTAAAAGTTGTTTTTTTATGTGTGAATCCCATTTCGTAGCATGCTCTCTTGCATTCTTTTGATCTTGTAGAATTTGACTAGGTAGATTTGTATATCCTTTAATGTCAATTCCTTCAAAGTTAACATCTGGGTTTTTAATTAACAAATAAGAGTAATCATTCATAGACTTTGCAAATACCCCAGCATCTTGCAAAGCTTTTTTCATCTTTTCGCTGTTTACAGAAAGAGATATATCTTCGGTACTAGTTTGTTCCATTTTACTTTCATTTGCGAAGGCTGCCACTGGAGAAACTACAGTAGTTGTTGTCAGAGTCAAAAACGTCGATACAGCAAGTAGTTTATAAGGAAAGTTTTTATTCATTCTAATTCCTCCTATACATATATATTGATTTTTAGTTTGTTTTTTCTTGTTTAAAAGCAATGTCTTTTGAAATGAATTCTGCATCCTTATGAATATCATTCCAACTTTGTTTTGCAGCCTTTAAATCATCAGGTATTAAAGAAAGTTTATGTTCTTGCATTTGGTCGATATTATCATATAGATCTTTATAATTCGCTCCCATCGTATTCCATTGTTGCTGAATATTCGTTAGAGACATGATTGCTTGATCCACTGTTTGATACAAATATGTCAACGTGTCTTTTGTATTAGTAAGTGAAATAACTGCTTGGTTAGCAAGATCGGCTTTCATACTTAATTCTCCGATTCTATTAGAAATTTCGTTATAGGAGCTCATATGATTAGATGCCACAACACCAGCTGCTGTTCCTAAACCGATACCAGCTGCCCCTAGAGCTGTTAGACCACCAACAACAGCTGGTGTCGCTGTGCCACCGGTCACAACAATTACTACCGCTCCTGCAATCGTTCCAATAACTAAAATAGCTGCTCCTAATCCACCACCAATTGACCAGGCTAATACATTATCAAAATGTGCTTTCTGCGTAGAACGTAAATTCTCAATTTCGGCCTGAAGTTGTGGGACTAGTGCTTGTTTTCCCGCTAATATAGCCGTTAATCCCCCTTGTCCATCTGGACCTCCAACATTATTTTTAAAATCTACAGTATTTGTATACAACTTTGTTTTAAAAGCTTCTAACATCTTAATAACTTCCGTAACTTCATTTGAATTTGTATGAATTGTACCGATTAAATCCCCTATTCCTTCTTTGAGGCCCGCCTTATCTTTCTTTTTTACAGTATCTACTAGTGTGTCGTAATAATTTTGAAATTGTTCATCATAATTTACAATATTACGTGCTGTCTTTTGAATGTTTGGCTTCGCTGTATCTAGCCAGTAATTTGCATTGATTCGTGACAGTTCCTGATTCAGGTGAATGTTTTTGATTAATTCTCCACCTCCTGAACCTAAATCAATGTTGGATAAATTTACATTCGGTTGCTTAATCATTGTTTTTGCGTACAAATCCATTACAAGAATATGAGAGCCTGTTTCAGCCAACACTTTCTTTAACCCTTCAGGTCCTAACGCATAATTTTCTATTTTCTGTTCTTGTGCTGTCTGTTCTTGTGCAAGTGCGTGAATAGTACTACCATTCGTAGCAGTTATAACCGTTGCTAAAGCGGCCAAAGTTATGACCTTAAATGGAAATTTCATTTTTTGATTCTCCTCCTTATTTTCAGTTGCGTTATAATTTTTTCGTTAAATATTATTTCTTAATATTAAAATTTATTAACTTGTTCTTCGAGTTGATTTGTTACATTTTTTAGTCGTCTTAATGTATCTTTTTGAGACTGAGTGTTATTAGTATCAACTTCAGTCGATAATTTTGTAATACTATTATTTATTAGATTCAAATCCTCTTTATAACGTTTCATTAGCTCAATTTCTCCATCTACTTGATTAGCAAATGTATGCAAATCATTTTGCATGAAAAGAATCATTGATTTTTGTAAATCTGCTACTGTTAATTTAGTTGTTAAGTCATATAATTTTTGATTCTGTTTCTCTAGATCATCTAAATGCGCTCGTTGCTCTGCTGTTAGTTTATTAATTTCTGCAAAAGTACTATATGTTTTTTTAATTTTTTCAGGATCAATTACTTTCATAAGATCATACTCTTTCGTTTTCGTAACTGCAGCTGCAGCAATTTCACCTTTTTTACTTTTCTCTATCGTTTCACGTGCCTCTTTTTTGGCAACTTCAATTTCTATAGCTGATTTTCCCTTTTCTGTTGCCTCTTGCTCTGCTTTCTTCTCTGCTTCTACAATAGCATTGTTTATTTCTTTTCCTTTGTTATACGCTACTACTGCTGTTTGAGCAGCCGGTTCAATGATATCTTTTGATAGACTATAAATTTCTTGGAATACCTTTAGCCCTTGTTCATTTAAAGCTCCTGGTAATAATGCTATTTGCTGTAAATCATTTTGAATTGATTTTTTTGTATTTAGCATTTCATTCTTTAACTTGTCTATTTTTCCTGTTCCCTCTGAACTAAGTACACTCTGTGCTTTTACCACATCTGTATCAAGATTTTTCAGTTTCTTATCTACCTGTAGTTTAAGATCTGTTAACTCATTAATCTGACGTTGCACGTTTTCTTGGTTTGTTATAGTCATATCTTGAAGAACTTCCAGTCTATCTAAAAACCCTTCTTTATCTTCCTTATTATCTACAAATCCTTTTAATGTTGGATAATAGCTATTAAATTTGGTTGCAAATCCTTTGCTTTTTGAATTTAATAGAATTAATTTTGGATATAGTTCTGATGACCACTCTTTCATATCTTGTTTAATTAGAAATTGAGTTGTATTTAAAGATGGAACTTCTTCAAGTTGCACATTCGGACTTGCTAAGGCTCCATCTATAAAGGTTTGTGTTAATTTGGAGTGTGCACCTATTTTTCGTAATGCTGAGGAAATATCTATATTATCTTGTTTCGTTTCCGCCTGAACGATTGGCATTGCGAGAGTATTGATAGGAATAGTCGCTCCAGTAACGATTGATGTTATTAAAAATCCTGTCATAATTTTATTCTTCATTCCGTACACCTCTTCACTATTGTTTTTTACAGTTTTAATCGTAAATGTTGTACAACCTAACGTTAGGATTTCATCACACACACTTGAGGAGAGAAATTTTTTCGATAGAGTAATCGTATCTCGTTTTTTATTTATTTTTGATAGAATATAAGGACCTTACTTCCCCCTCATTTTAAACACTATGTTTTTCATAAGTAAACCTGAAAATCACATTGATTAAATTTGATTTTTCAGATATTTATTATTTGAATTTAAAAATATTATATTTAAAAAAGTTATATACAAATTTCATTTCATAAAGTGAAATAATTATACTATGATAATTAAACATAAAAATTCTTTGATTCCCTTAAATCTATATGAATCCCCTTACCTAAAAATGATTTTAATATAATTTAATAGGGATTAGCACATATGTGTCTTTTATATGGATATGTAAAATTACATATCCATATAGGAGTATCTAGCTTAACTAGTCCAAAATATTATTATCGTATACATAATAATATTATTGCTACGAACACCACAGGAGAAAATTTCCCTCATGCACTTTAGGGGATAAATTGTCCATGAAATAATAATTTTCGCTTATATACTTACTATTCATTATAGGAATACAAAAAAGCGATTCTTTTCACATTAAAAAGAATCGCTTTCCAAGTTCATATTTTCAATTACATTAAATAAAGAATTGAGAGATTATTACCTAAGAGCTTTAACTATAACTTCAGCTGCCTCTGCAATTAGTTGATTATCATAGGTAGCCTCTTTCTCATCTTTACTAGATAAAATTGCGATGATAATAGGTGCTCTATTCGGAGGCCAAACGATAGCAATATCATTTCGTGTCCCATAACTTCCAGCTCCTGATTTATCTCCAACTATCCAGTCAGTTGGTACGCCTGCACGAATAAGTTTGTCTCCTGTAGCATTTCCTTTCATCCACTCTGTAAGAATATTACGTTTATGAGCTGGAAGCGCATTTCCGACCGTTAAAGCTTTCAGATTCGTAGCAATTGCTTTCGCTGTACTAGTGTCACGAATATCTCCTGGAATAGCCTCGTTTAACTCTGTCTCAAAGCGATCAGCCATAGTAATCCGATCACCCATCTGTCTAAGCGCTTTTTCATATCCTTTAGGTCCACCTATTTTATTAAATAAAATGTTCCCTGCAGTATTATCACTGGAACGAACGGCGGCCTCAGCAATTTCTCCTAGTGTCATTCCGGTATCTACATGTTTCTCTGTAACAGGTGAATATTCCACTAAGTCGTCTTTCGTATAAGTGATAACTTCATTTAATTTATTAGTTGAGTTTTGCTGTAGCAATACTCCTGCGGCTAACGCCTTGTAGGTTGATGCAAAGGCAAATCTTTCGTTAGGTCGATAAGCTATTGTTTGATGTGTACCCGTATCAATAGCATACACACCTAATCGAGCATCAAATTTTTTCTCAAGTTGAGAGAATTCTTTATATGTCGCATGCTTTTTATGTTTAACTTGCCCTGTCTTTTCCTTCGCTTCAACTTGCAATGCCCCTCCTGTAAAAGTTTCTAGGCTTGTAAGACTTATACCTAATATACCAATGCATATTCCTATTTTTAGCATCCTCTTATTTTTCAAAATCATCATTCCTTTCAAATTTTCAATACTGAAAACAAGTAGTAAATTCAATACAATGTATCTATTTGAATACCTGTTTTTATACGTACACATAATAGACCATCTAAGAAACAAGTTTGTTCCATAAATTTAAAACCTTTTTTAACTAGTAACCAAGATATTAACAAAAATAAGAGATAGCAACTATGATAGCTACTAACTCTTATTTCAAATCTTACTTTTTCTTTAACTTATAAAGGCTTTTATATAAACAGGATCTCTTCCCCTGAGAAAAGTACACAATTATTAATGATTTTGATTCGAACTCTCTGTACTAGCAGTTTCACCTTGTATACGTTGCTTTTTCAAATCAAAGTATACATCTAAAACTTCCTTTCCAATTATAGAATTAATACCATTTTTATCATCATGAAGCCATGGGACTACTACTGAGAATGCTACTTCTGGATTATCATATGGGGCGTATCCAACTAATGTTAAGTTGTAACATTCCATACGTTCCCCTTTCGCATTTCTACCAATTGGATCATCTCCACCATATACAGTTTGAGCTGTCCCTGTCTTTCCTGCTGGTTTATATGGAGCATTTTTGAAATATTTCACGCCAGTTCCATCACCTTCTTGGAATACCCATCTAAACCCTTCTTTTATTCGATCAATATGTTCTGTCTTCATATCAATTCGATTTAATACGACAGGCTCTATAGAGCGTATAACTTTGCCAACCTCTTCTTCTTTTATTGATTGCTCTCGTATTTCTTGTACAATTTGAGGTTGCATTCTATAGCCTCCATTAGCAATCGTTGAAATATATTGCGCCAATTGCAACGGTGTATACGTATCATACTGACCAATAGAAAAATCTAGTAAAAACCCAGGCTGACTATCTACTTTTCTAGTTTGTCCTACTATTTCATTCGGTAAATCAATACCTGTTGGAACTCCTAATCCAAATTGTTTAAAATAATAGCGCATCGTATCAAATGCTCCTTGTTTTATATCCAATGAACCATTTGGTACGTAATTAACTCCCGCAATTTTTAAAGCTGTCTGGAACATGTATACATTCGAAGATACTTGTAGCGCTCGTAAATCATTAATATTACCAAATCCGGATACATTCCACGATTTCTTAGCTTGTGTACCTTTAAATTTCATAGGTGCATCATAAAATTGATCTCCTGGCTGTATTGCCCCTGTCTCATATCCAGTTAATACAGTTGCACCTTTTACAGCGGACCCTAGCTCATAGGAAGTTGTCATGTTACCTAATGCCAAATCCTCAATCTCTAATTTCCCTTCTTTTTCTACAATCTTTTTGCCTGCCATAGATAAAATCTGTCCGTTATTTGGATTCGTCATGACGACAAAAGCTCGGTCCAACAGTGGCTCTGAACTCTTAAACGCTCTCAAATTTTTCTCTATACTTTCTTCCACTTTCTTTTGTAATTCCATATCAATCGTTAATGTTAAACTATTACCACTTTTTCCTTTAGAGATTATCTCTGTGTTTATAATGTTTCCTGATTTATCAGTAATATTTTTCACTTCTTCTTTTGTACCGTGTAACACATCTTCATATCGTTGTTCAATATAACTTTTTCCTACACGATCATTACGGTTATATCCACGTACCAAATAAGAATCTAAGTTTTCTTTCGGTAACCCTTCTTCACTACTCGTAATATTACCCAACACAGAACGGAATAAATTACCATTTACATAATTACGTTCCCAATCAACTGTTGCATCTACTCCTGGAAACTCAGCAAGGTTTTCACTTATTCGCGCATACTCTTGATCTGTTACATCTTTTTTTATAATTTGTGGTGTTAGTTGATAACCAGAACTCATTTTACTTTTAATAGCTAACACCTTTAAATCTTGTGCTGTTAATTCTGCCAATTCTAATTCTGTAACACGACTTCGTCTTAAGTCTTCTATTTTTTTATCTAACTCTTTTCCCTCTACTCCCTTATCTTTTAACTTCTCTATATCTTTTTTAGTAATCATTGTCTCCGCACGTTGCCTATTCAACTGCATCCAAAAATCTTTTTTATCGATGTCTGTTAATTTATTTATATCTTGTTCAGGCATTTCAAGCACTTTCGCTAAGTCTTTTGCTGTTTTTAAAATATCTTCACTAGTAATTCCCTTTACCCTTGTATACGTAATCGTACGAAGAGATTTATTATTAACAACTGTTTTCCCTTCTCGATCTAGTATTTGTCCACGTGGAACTGGTATACTAGTTGTTTCATTTTGACTGCTCTCCACTTGGTTCTTATAAGCCTCTCCCTCAACGATTTGTACTTTTCCTAGCTGCATAATAATGGCTGAGAATAGTAGAAATATGCAAAGGAACATTATATTTAATCGAATAGATATATATGTCTGTTGCTTTTTTTCTTTTTGTTTTTTCATAAATCCTCCATATAATTCTTCCGGAACTCCTCACTAATACTTAGTAAATAAATACGTTCCCTATATATTAGAAATCACCATTCAGTTATAAATAGTGTCTTATCTTTTTTTCTACATCCTTGTAAGCATCAAGCCTTCTTCGTTTAGCCGCGTAATTGATAAATCCCCTTTCCTGTTTTTCTCTCTATTTTTTTATTGCTTGCATTAGAAATGCTAAACTGTATAATGACTCATATTAAGCTTACACATAGACTTGCTAGTAACTTTTCATACTAATTATTCCTTTCTTCATGCTGTTATACTTAATAGACAACCTAAATAATAAAATTGTTCCACATTTACAAAAAAAATAATTAACTATAAGATGAAATAGGCTACATAAGGGAGGGTTATATGTTACATATAAAAAGATGGAGATTTTTTGCGGTTCTTTCTATTGTAGGTTTGATTTTACTAATTTTATTAAAAATCAACTTCATCTCAATTACTATCGCAACTTCTTCAGCTGAAAGAGGAAAAATTTCCGATCGAAATGGTGTAATACTAGCTACAAATAAGAAAGTTAAGTCTCTATATTGCACTTTTAATGATGAGAAGCTATCGAAACAAGATGCAGCAAACACATTGGCTTTTTTCAATCAATTTTCAAGCGAGTTTCAACATGACATTTCTACAGTGGACATAAAATCTCAATTACAACAATCTTGTAAAAAGCAGACTATGAATGATTTACCGTTATACTCTGACATAAATGAGAGTGAACTTACATTCATAAACAAGAACAAACCCAATAATGTAATAATTAAAGATGAATGGATTCGATATTATCCTAAACACGAAGTTGGTTCACAGCTAATTGGGTATGTAGAAAATGACCTTAATTCTAAGTATGGACCTGTTGGAAAAAGTGGGATTGAGCTTCAATATGAAAATGATTTAAAAGGAAAACCCGGAAAAACACTGATTTTTAAAATGAATAATAAAAAATTCTTATGGAACATTCAAAAAGTTCAAAAAGGAAAAGATGTCCAGCTAGCTTTAGACTCTAAATTGCAACAAAAAACAGAGGAAGCATTAAGATCTCAAATTAAGAAAATACGTGATGCTAAAGCTGGTTATATTGTAGTAACCGATGTAAAAACTGGCGCAATTTTAACTATGGCCAACTCGGCAGTGTTTGATCCAAATACATTAAATACACATGTATCATCTAAAAATGAAAACATTAAATCACTTTCGCAAAATAAAGCAATTCAAAAATTAAAGTATGGTGAATCTTATGTAAATATGGCCTCAACTATAAAGCCACTTACTATTTTAATTGGATTAAACGAAAAGCTTTTTCAACCTGAAGATACTTATTTAGATAAAGGTACTTTTCAATATGATAATCAAAATAACATTACGAATGCACCTGGAACGCCAACAGGTGAGATTACACCGAGGCAGGCTATCATTAATTCATCTAACACATTTATGACAGCAAAAGTAGCTCTACCCTTATTCAACCAAAATAATGGGAATATAGAAAAAGTTGCACATATATGGACAGAGTATTTAAAGCAATTTGGCCTTCGTTCTAAAACCGGGGTTGATTTACCTTTTGAAGAAGACGGACAATATGAATTTCATCCAACAAACAAGTTTGAAAATGGTATCTCCGCTTTATTAAATGCCTCTTGGGGAGGAAATGAAGTACACACTCCTCTTCAACTCGCTCAATATGCAGCAACTTTAGCAAGTAAAGGTGATAAATATAAACCTCAAATCGTAAGTGCTATTATTGATCAAAATGGTAAGGAAACAAAAAGGTTTAAACCAATTTTAGAAAGTTCTAATCGTTATCCGGTGAAATTTTGGAGTGTCGTGCAAGGCGGAATGAGTCAAAATATAGAGGAGATTAAAAACTTACCCTTTCATGTCGCAGGTAAAACGGGTATTACAGGTTTTCCGAATGAGCAAGCAAAAATGATAAATCATTCTCTTTTCATTGCATATGCTCCTACCGAAGATCCACAAATCGCCATTTCTGTCGTTATTCCTGGTAGTAATTCAGAAAAAAACATCGCTGCTCTCGTTACATCGGAAATTTTAGAGTCTTGGCATACACTTCAAAAAAAAGATAATAGCAAAGAGGAAGGTTCATTAAAGTGAACCTTCCTCTTTTACCATATAGAATCTATATTTATTATTTTCCAATCACCATTATCATTCTTTTCGAACATAAATGAATACTTAATATCAGTTAAAACATACTCTTTTTGTACATATCCAGTATTACCGTTAATTGTCGATATTTTTATATATTCATCATTTTGCACTTTTTCTGGAATCCAAGCTTTTACCATTTCATTAGATACTTCATATAAAACTTGTGATTCTCGTTTTGGTTCAGCTAAAATTTTTGTTTTATTTCCAGTAACCGTTGCATATATAAAATGCGCTTGCTTTGGTTCGTTACTTTCTGTCAATCCACTTGGTACTTTGTATACTTTTTTTGTATCATTTGCAAATTCTCCCCCCATTGTAAGAGCGACTTGCAACTCATGAAAAATATCTTCATCAAACTTCAATTCATCCTTCTTATAACTCTTCCCTTTAAATAGAACTTCATCATTTAATGCTCTATACAAATCATTTTCATTTTTTGAATTTGTGCTTTGATATAAATCATACATAAATTGTTTTAATGATGGATCTTGAGCAGATTCATCTTTTGTTTTAGGCTTAATTTGAGTGCTACTTTGTACCGGTGATTTATTATCATCAAGCCAAGGTTGTTGAACAATAAAAAATAACATTGTACAAACCAAAACAACTACAACAGGCAATGCTTTTTTACGAAATGGTCTCTTATATGTTGCAGAATCTACTTCACTATTTTGATATACCGATTGCTTTATTTTATAAATAAATTCTTCTTCATCTTTCCGATGCTCCATTGGGCCTTTTTTCAATTTACTATACCAGTCAGGATTTTTTTTATTGTTCATCACTACTACCCTCCCCTATTAGTTTTGAAACCTTACTTCTCGCTCGGCTTAATCTAGATTTAACAGTTCCAATGGATACACCTAATGTTTCGGCCATTTCTTCATAAGATAATTCATATTTTGCATCTAAAATAATTATTTCACGGTGTTTTTTAGGTAGCTTTAAAACAACATCCCACACTTCATTCATTTCCTCTTGCTTAAAAAACTCTCGTTCTGCCGATGGAGATTGCTTATCGTCACTAAAAAAACCTACTAATGATATCCTTTTAAAATAGGAGGATTTCAAATAGTTTATTGCTGTATTTCTTGTAATTTTTAATATCCACGTTTTAATAGATGACTCCTTTCGAAATGAATTCCAATTTTTAAATACCTTTATAAATACATCTTGCGTGATATCATCTGATAAGTGTGGATCTTTCGTAATAATAAATGAATAATTCCATACATCTTGCCAATAGTCTTTTATAACATAGTCAAGCTCATCATGAATACACTTTTCAATAAACGTCTCTTCCATTTCCACACCTCGAACTTATTTGAATAAAGATAAAACTGCCCTCACTTTTATTATGGTTTCAATATATAGACAAGATACAAGTTTCATTTGTTCCGTTCTTTATCTTTTTTTAATAAAAAAATCCTCCTAAAAATGTAAAGGTGTGCAATTACTTTCATAAAATAATCATCTATACATTCTTTTACATGACAGGCTCCGAAAAAACAAGTAAAGCATACAATGTTAAAAATACACTCATAAAAAATCTGATTATTATTTGTGCATTTCACGCAACACTCCACTTGTATCACCTTTTTTCTTAGAGCATACTTATTTGTGTGCTCTATTTATGTTTTACTAAATAACTGTTTTGTTAACGTTTATAATTCCCCCTCACTTGTCCCTTTCAATTTGTTTTACTCTTCTATTTACTATTAGCAATACCAACCTTTCAAAAATGAAAACAAAGATGTGTTATTATCTTTATTCAGCCACAACAAAAAAGCATTCTCAATTAAGGAGAATGCTTTTTCGAAACTTAATTGTTCTTTGTATTGCTCAATTTATACCTTCGTGTTAAGCAAACAATGAATGTAGTAAAAGATTTCACCTTATAGTTACTTATTTTTTCTGAAAAACATGTTTTACTTTTTCGCCTGGAACGTTACTCCCCCCTCTTCCTTTTACATCTTCGATCATCATGGTAACGATCATGTCGGGCGCATTTGCATCAAAAGCTGCAAACCATCCAAGTTCTTTTCCGTCTGCTTCTTTCGACTCCTTCAGTTCTGCTGTACCGGTTTTACCAGCAAGAGTTATACCATCAACCTTAGCAATTCTCCCCGCGCCATCAGGGTCATTAATGACTTTTATTAATGCGCTCTTTAATATCTCTTGATTCTTTTTAGAAACCACATTTTCTTTCCAATTCCCCTCTACTTTTGCTTCTTTTAAAAGATGAGGCGACGGAATATTCCCTTCATTCACAATCGGTGCATATGTTAATGCTAAATGGAGTGGTGTCATTAATACTTGTCCTTGTCCATATCCCGTGTCTGCTAGTTGAATATCATTTTTTATCCCATCTCTTGCAATGATTGAAATAGGAAATTCGTATTCGATTGGTAATTTTTCATGAAATCCGTATTTCTTAAATTCATTTACATACTGATCTTTTCCCATTTTCAAAGCTTGTTGAGCAAAATAAATATTATCAGAGTACTTCATTGCCTTATCAAAATCAATTGGACTAGCTTCCTTCACACGTGTTACATAATAATTTCCCCAAGATGAATCTTTTGCCCACTTTAATCCTTGAATTTTAAATTCTTCCTTAGGGTTTATAGTGTTTGTTTCCAAACCAATTGCACCAGTAATCGTTTTAAATACGGAACCTGGTACAAATGCTTGTGTGAAACGATTCATCATTGGTAGTTTTGAATCGTTATTCCATGCTTCTCGTTGGGCTTTTGACGCTCCTCTAACTATTGTATTTGGATTATAAGCAGGGCTACTTACAAGTGCTATAGTTTCACCTGTTTTAGGATTGACCGCTGCACTAGATCCTGCTTCATTTTTCATCTCATTAAAGATTTTTTCTTGAATTGCAGCATCAATTGTTAACGTAACGTTTTCCCCTTCTTTTGCTTCTTTTTTTGCTACATTTTTAATCTCTTTTCCATTCTCATCTTCTATAAATACGCGTCCACCTTTTTCGCCACGCAATTTATTCTCTAATACTTTCTCTAAACCTGTCTTACCTACTAAATCATCAGCTTGATAACCTCTTTTTTGAAGCGATTTTAACTCCTCTGCATTCACCTTTCCTATATAACCAGTTAAGTGTGCCGCCGCTTCTCCTAATGAATACGTCCGAATATTTACTGGGCGAGATGAAACTCCTTCTAATTCAATATAATCATTCTGTCTAGTTCCCTCTTTTAAAATACCAATTGGTACAAAGGAGTCTGGTTTTATCCATTTCGCTGTAAGCTTCTGATCAACCTCTTCTATAGACATATCCAGTAACTGTGCTACTATTTCTTTTGTTTGCGCTGCCGTTTCGCCTAGTTTCTCTGGAATAATTCCAACCTCAGTCGCTTTACCATTCGTTGCAAGACCTTTCCCATTTCGATCATATATTTCTCCACGTTTTCCTTGTTCTATTTGCATACGTACTTTGTAATCTTTTTTCATACCTGGAAAAATGAAATCTGGTGTCCAATCTATTTTCCAAGATTCTTTTTCTTTTACAAGTTTTGCTTCATGGATAAATGAAGCTGTTCCTCCATCCGTATCCATATTAACTTCAAAAAGAAAAAGTTCTTTATCTTTAGCATTCTCTCCTTTCGTTTTAATTTTTAAATCCTTAACTCCAATACCCTCATAGATTTTTTGATATTTCTCGGTGAATTCCTTTTTAGAAATCGTTTTTTGGGCATGTTCTGATAAATGATCATACATATTTGCGAATTTTTTATCATTCCATAAATTTATATATTCTTCAAATGCTTGTTTTGGCGGTTCGTTTTTATTACATCCTACCAACATAACTGCAAAACAAAAGAAAACCAACATCCATAATTTTTTCAATTCAATCTTCTCCCTTAGTTAAAAATATTTATTCCTTTCTTGATATATTAAATAAAAAATGTTGTAACGCTTAATAGACAGTGTAAGTAATGAGATTGTTCCATATTTACAAAAGAAATTAATTTATGGTTCAGATGCATTCGAAGGGGAAGATTTTAAAATTCTTACAAATAAAAAAGCGAATCTATTTAGCAATCGGTGTCATTATTAGTGCTGTTTTAACAATTTTATTTAAAATACCTTTTAGTTTGAGTTCTCCGCTCTTATCTTTTTTGTAAATATTTGAAACAAAAAAGACCCCTTATACTAAGGGTCCTACAATAGAAAATAACTAAGTATAAACAATAAAAAGAATTACTGAAAGTATAATTTATAGGCGCTTTATATCCTTCTATTTCGCATCAAAACCCCTGCGCTGTATGCGACAGGGGATTCGATGCGTTCATTCTAAAGCTTATTTAGAAGAGTCATGTACAGGCAAACTACTAAAAATCAATTCAGCAACTTTTACATATCCTTTTGAGTTTGGATGAATCAAATCCGTAGACCAAAGCGTATTATCATTAACTAAATGATGATTCCAAAAGTCAACATGATGAAGCTTATACTCTCTACTCAGTGAAAGTATAATTTCATTTGCCTCTAATAATTGTTCTTTTAACACTTGTTTTTTTTCAGAAGAAATAGGTAGCCGAACTGTAAAATCTGGAAGGTTTGCTATAATAATATCAGCATCTGTTTTACTTAATGTATCTATCATAAATTCCATATCGTTCTTATATGCTTGATGATCCCAACGTCCTTTTAAAACATCGTTTGCACCTGCAATTAGACTAACCAAATCTGGATTAAACGTTAATGCCTTTTCCAATTGCTGTGAGCGTATTTCTTTAGTTACTAACCCACGCTTTGCAAAATTAGCATATTCTATATCGTTTACACAAAGTTGAACAAAATGATCTACCCAGCTTTTTAATGCTATTCCCTCAACTTCATCCCCTATGCCCTCTGTAAAACTATCACCAATCGATACAAATCGCTTCCACATATGTAGTCCCCCTTTATTATTAACCATATCTATACTATACAATAGCTCACACCGTAATTGTTATTTCTAAGTAGTTTTCGATTTCAATTATATTTACATTTAGAATCCAAAATTGACCGATTCCTAAGTATACTTAGGAATCGGTCATATTCGTATATTTACTAAAGAAATAAAATCTCTCTAGGAATTATACTTTTTTCAAAAAATTGGTTGTTCTTTGTTTTGCCCAGTTGATACATTTCTTTTCGATTAAATGATACGAAATTATAGAAAAAAGTAGTGTCATTGCAATGCACAAAGTAAGAAGGAAAAAGATAGGTATCTTTGTATACAAAAGTTTAAATAGTACCATCATGATTGGAAAATGACACAAATAGATACTGTATGAAATTTCTCCTAAATATACAAATACATTCTTATTTAAAAATGCTTTTACTTTTAGGTTACTCATAGCCATTATAATAAATATACTAACCCCCATTACGACACCCCAATCTTTTAATAAGAAAGTAGTATCATTACGGGAAAAACCATAAATTAAAATGGAATATAAATATAAAATAATCCCTAATGCAATAAGAAATCCTTTTTTAAATTTTTTCATATTCCTATATGAGTAAATAAGTTTTTCCTTATACTTAAAAAGTAACATTCCAACCATAAACATAGATGTAAAATGCAGTGTATCAGCATAACCATTATAAAATCCTTCAGCTTTCCCAATATGCAACATATTAAGAAAAACACTAATGAAAGAAAAGCTCAAAGCAAATAGTATCGTTTTCTTCCAATTCAGTTTATAAAAAAGAAGGAATAATAAAGGAAACACAATAGATATACGCATTTCTTGAGCCAATGACCAAATAACTGGATTATAATTTTCCGTAAAAAAGTTATTAAGAAGCACAAAGTGGTTTAGAATATCTAATTTTGTTATAGACCCTTGCCACCTATCATAGAACCAATCCCGTAGTCCTACCACTTCATACGACGAAAATAAAATAAATAAAACAAAGGTAATGATTATCCAAAAATAATAAGGAATATAGATTCTTACAAATCTCTTAATTAAATATCCCCAATAATTTGTTTTTGAATGATAAAGTGCCATAGATAACACAAAACCACTTAGTACATAAAAAACGATAACAGCTTCCCCACCCGCCCATAAAAACCTAAGCGGGGAAAATTTAATAGAATTAGGCAACGATGGTAGCATTAAACAAAAATGTCCAAATACCACAGTAAGTGCCGCTAACCCTCGTATAGAATCTAATTCTTTTATTCTCTTACTCATAAAATGTTCTCCTTGTAAATTGTAGATTTTGCTGTTCATAAAGGCCACTATACTAGTGTAGTGGGAGAATTGTACATAATGTCTATCTAGATCCCAGATATAAGCAGTTCAAAGTCAATCTATGCATCTGTTTTCTGGTCTCCATTTCCTTATATAAATAATTTAAAACAAAATATTTAATACAAAGAAAAGATTTTATTAAATTTTTATAAAATCTTTTTACAGAAATAAGTAACGGATATTCATTTTTTATTGTCATTTGATGCAAAAATGGATGTTTTTTCTTCATGTAACTTTATTAAACTAACTTTGTACTAGAATGCATTGAATCAAAAAATACATAATAAACGCCATCCTTTCTGTATATTTCTACAAAAAGAATAGCGTTTTTTGTTTTTATAGATACAAATTTAGCTTAGCTTGATTACAATAAGAAAAGTTCCGAAGAATCCAATTTGAAAATTAATACCATCTTCCATTCCAAACTATCTACATAAGAATTTATAAAACTTCGAAACTCTTTTTTCAGATTAATATTTAGTTTTATCCTATAAATTTAGCTTTTTACTATATCAACCGCACTATCCCACATACCGCTAAAAAAAGATCCGATGTTACGCATAAAACGTGTAAACCAATTTGCTTGTTCTATATCAGATTTTGTTACAAGGTCTACTTGTAATGATTTACCTAATAAGAACCCTGGATCTGTACTATCTTTAGGCGAGATAATCATTTTACTTATTGTTACACCTTTTTTAATAGGTGCTTCTTGTTCTTCATTCAATACTTTAAATTCTTTTTTATATACGTCTTTGTTGTTCTTTGGTATCGGAAGTGAAACAGCTTGCTTCGTTTGAACAACAACATCTTTGTCTTTCGCATTTGCTACTCGCACTGTTTCATGCCCTTTTGCTACTGAGTCTTTTCCATAGGCCTTCTTCACTTCGAAATTTGCAAATCCATAATCATATAATTTCTTCGTTTCATCAAAACGTGCTGTATGAGAGTTTGCTTTTATCACTACAGATATTAGACGCATACCGTTTCTTTCTACTGTACCAGTGAAACAATCACCAGCTTCTGGAGTAGTTCCTGTTTTTAACCCATCTACACCTTCGTATTGCTTAATTAAACCTTTTAACATCCAGTTAAAGTTCGTCATATCAATTGGATACTTACCACCCTGTTGGAATGTTTTTTTAGGGATTTTTGCAGTATCTAACATTTTCGGAAAATCTTGAATAAGACGTTGTGCTAAAATCGCACAATCTCTTGCGGACATTTTATTTTTCTCGTCTGGAGTTGTCCCTTCTGGGTGATATCCTTTTAAATCATAGTTTGTTAAGCCTGTAGAATTTACAAATTTATAATTTTTCATTCCAAACTCTTTTGACTTATCATTCATCATTTTCACGAAATCGGCTTCTTTTCCAGCAATTTCTTCAACTAAAGCAATTGTTGCACCATTTGCAGAGTAAATTGCCATTGCCTCATATAACTCTTTTACTGTATAAGAGCCACCATTTTCTAATGGAACGTTTGATAATGAGCGATCTTGTGAAATCTTATGTGCATATTCAGAGATTTTAACTTTTTGATCCCATTTAAGTTTTCCTTTATCCACCGCTTCATGAACTAAATATTCACTCATCATTTTTGTCATACTAGCAATTGCTAGTGATTCATCCGCATTTTTTTCATATAAAATTTTTCCGGAATTCGCTTCTACTAAAATTGCTGATCCTGCTTCTACATCTAAAACAGGGACTGTTTCCGCTGTTGCTCTTCCAGATGTAACAATTATGCTACAAAATAGTGTAAGCACTGTTACTATTGCAATAAATCTCTTGCAAAACATACCTTTCACTTCTGTTACCTCCAATATATTTTTTAGGATTACAATGAATAGACAATCTAAATAATACGTTTGTTCCATATTTACAAAAAATAAAACCAGTGTATCCCGATTAAATATCGAGACACACTGGTTTTATTAGCTATCAAGGATTTTAATTATTTAATTCAGCTATTTACTATACTCATACCAGAGATGAATTTTCCTTAGTCTATATTATTAATTTTTTATAATAAAAAAACTACATCCTATATAGAATGTAGTTTCCCTCACAGATCTATCTATTTTTTACTTCCTTGTTATAAAAATCATATAATAATTCAATAGATGAACTAGATAAAAGCGGCATTGCCTTCTCAACTAATTCTCTATCCCAATCAAACCAACGCATTTCCATTAGCATTTTCATTTCTGTATCAGTGAATCGTTTCTTTATTTCCTTAGCAGGATTTCCACCAACTATTGTATACGGCGGAACATCTTTACTTACGACAGATCCAGCTGCAACGATTGCACCTTCACCGATTATAACGCCAGGCATAATAATAGCATTCATTCCAATCCAAGCATCACTTTTAATGACTGTATCGCCCTTCGGTTCATATGAATGTTCAATTTGCTCAGCGAATGGATATACTGTAATCCATTCTGAGTGATGATTATGATTACCACCCATTAAAATGACTACTCCACTCGCAATACAAACATAGTTCCCAATAATGAGTTTATCAAGATGCCATCCCATCTGTTCAATTGGATTGAACAGCGCTCGGGACTTAGCATCCCCCCACAAATACCTTACACAGCCATCTTCAAAATTTTGATGACCATAATAACCTGAATAATAGGAGTACTCTCCTACCTCAATGAGTGAATTTGTTACTATATCTTTTAAATACTTTGTTTCTGACCAATGATTAAATAATGGATGCTTCATAACTTTATTCCTCGCTTCTAAGTATTATATATTTTGCTATTTACTTAGAAGCTTACTACGACTGCTACATTTTTTAGCTTTCTCAAACGACGAATCATTGTCTTCAAGCCTTTCTTTTATTATAAAGGAATCATATCGTGATAAATTATATAAGTCAAATTGTAAAATTATGTACTGAAACTTGAAGTATGAATTGAAATTTCAGCATTAAAACAATCGAGTTTTCAAATAACAAATCCCAATTACATATAATAAAGATTTTTTAGCTATACATCTAACCTCTTTCTTATATTAGCCTTAACTCCCTCGATATAGTTTTATTATTTATTCATTTGTCTGATAAATCAATAAATGTTAATATGATTATAGAAGATATTATCATCCATTAGATTTCACAGCTAGTTTTTCACAAAAACGATTTCTGAATCCTTAAGTAAATAGGAGGTTTAGAACATGAAACTATTAAGGCAATCAACAATTATTGGCGCATTGACTGTTGGAGGATTTTTATTTTCGAATACAATTGGTACACTCCCACCTGTGTCTGCTGAATCGCAACTTATACAAAAAGAATCACGATTTACAGATAATTGGCGGTGGCAAAGCTATTTTTTATTACATCATAATGCAGATTTTTTAGAAGAGTTAGCAGTTGGTAACTTAAAGCATGGAGATACATTCGATGTTACTATATATACTGGTGGTAAAGATACTGGTATTGTAAAAATATATCAATTGAGTGGAAATGAAAATGATGAAATAAACTTGCATAGATATAAAACCATTTATGACTCAGGTCTAAAACATAATTATGGTAGATTTGTTACACCTATTACTAATGTTTATAATCCAGGAACATATGTAGCTGTTATGAAACTTGGAGAAAATTATTATTATGGGGGCAGCTTTAAAATCTCAAAATAATTTACATTTATCTCATCAGTAAAAAAATATTGGATACATTTTTATTAGACAAAAATCATTTTAAAAGCTCTCCTTATATATAGGGAGCTTTTTTGATCGTTTCCCCTTTTTAAGGCTAGAAGAAATCCTTACCTTCTTTATCAATTAGCATTTTTATTCACGAACCATTTTTACTTCTTTATGTCCTACAATTCGATATGCAATATTGCATATTCTATATGTTCAATTTTAAAACATGCGATAATTCATTTATATAAAGGTATAAAATTAGTATTGAAAGGAGAATGTTACATGTCTTTCTATTCTTGGTCTCCTCTTATTTTCTTAATAGTTGTTGCAATTATCATTTCTATTCAAAAGGCTAAGAAACAATAATTTATTATGTGGAGGTGTAATAATGTCATTTGCAGCATGGAGTACAATTTTTATGACTTTAATCGGTGCAATATCCGGAGCAGTCTTTGGTATAATCTCCCCTAGAAATAAAAGCAAAAATTAAATGATATCGTAAAAATGAATTTCTAATAAAACTATATACAAAAAAGTAGCCTATAAAGTTTTATAGGCTACTTTTCATTTCATTCATATTATTTAGCTAATTCTTTCGTACCCTTCATTACATCAACGAAGAAGCCCCAGTTATTCACAACAGAAGAAATACTAATATGTTCATCTGGAGTGTGAACATTGAATATATCTGGACCGAATGAAATTGCATCTAAGTCAGGCATCTTTTGAACGAATGCACTACATTCAATACCCGCATGTACAGCGAAGATTTCAGCATCTTTGTTGTATTTTTCTTGATGCACTTTTTCAAACAAATTACGAATTTGCGAATTCGGATTGTATGGCCATTCTGGATACTCCGACTCTATTTCAAATGTTGCACCAACTAATTCGGCAATACATTTAATTTCATTTGCAACATGTTGTTTTAAACTACTGACAGAACTTCTCACTTCGTTACGTAATTTAATTTCATCTTGCAACGTTTCAATAACGCCTAAATTTGTTGAACTTTCTACTAGGCCTTTAATATCCATGCTCATACTTTGAATGCCATTTGGAATTAAGAATAATGATGAAATAAGTTGCTTTTGCGTCTCTTTAGCAAATACTTTTTCTACTTTCTCATCCAATTTTGTAAGAGTTACATGAACATCTGGATCAACAGCACGCATTTCTTCTTGTAATACTCTTGTCCATGATTCTAGTTTTTCTTCTACTTTCTCTACATCTTCTGTAGCTAATACAATTGTAGCTACACTTTCACGCGGAATTGCATTTGTTTTTAATCCGCCGTGAACTTCATTTATATCAAATTGGATATTTGCTGATAAATCTCGTAATACTCGTCCTAATACTTTGTTCGCATTACCGCGTTGTTTATCAATTTCCATACCAGAATGTCCGCCTTTTAAACCACCAACATATAGACGGTATGCATCCGTATTCGCTGGCACTTCATCCCATATTACTGGAATTGTTTCTACAGCTTTCGCACCACCTGCGCTACTTACAAGTAATTTATGATCTTCTTCAGAATCAATATTTATAAAAATCTTTCCTTCAAAGTGATTTGCATCAACAGCGAAAGCCCCGCCCATTGTTGTTTCTTCTTCAGTAGTAATAACTACTTCAAGTGCTGGATGCGAAATGTCTGATGCATCTAATAAAGCCATTGCATACGCAACTGCAATACCATTATCAGCACCTAAAGTCGTTTGATTTGCATATAACATGTCCCCAATGATTCGTAATTCAATTGGATCTTTTTCAAAATCATGTACGGTTGCTTGATTTTTTTCACATACCATATCCATATGGCCTTGAATGATAATAGCTGGTACATTTTCATAGCCAGTAGTTGCGTCTTTTTTAATAATGACATTCATTTCTTCATCTTGAATCACTTCTAAGTTACGCTCTTTTGCAAAACCAACTAAATAATCACTAATTTCCTTTTCATTACCAGATCCTCTAGGAATCTTTGAAATTTCTGCAAAATGATAAAATACAGGGTGCTTTGTTAATTGTTCTAAAGTAGAATACATTTTTAAGCTCCTCTCAAAATGACAAAATAATATGTAAGTCTGCTATCATTATACCATGATTCGTTACTTTCCCTTTCTATTTCATCCTTTAAAATCCACCCTTTAAATATTTAATCGTATAAAAAAACGAAAGAAAATGCACTATGCATTTTCTTTCGTTTTTTTTGCTCTCATATATTTTGAAGTACCATTATTCATTAATTTCTCTAAACGATTTATATTTTCCGTTAATGCACCTTTCACAAGAGAGAAATCTGTATTTGGTTCTTCTTTTTTTTCTTTAAAAAATGAAGACTTTTGTACGTTTACTTCAGCCATCTCTTCTCCCCCTCTTCAAAAAGATACAATCTTCTATTTATATTATATCGCAAATGTAGACAGCGTGTACACGTATCATTTTCTTTTTAATTCTTCTTCTAACTCTTCTACTTGCTGCAAAGTATCTCCTTTTATTAACGAGAAATCAGTTGTATCTTTAACTCCTACCCGCATTCTCTCTTTTTTATTTTTGTTAATTATCATAAAATTACCAATATTAATCTACTATTTAATAATAATATTTGATATTATAAAAAAGTAGATTTTAATGGAATTATAATCTAATATATTTTTGGTTAAAATAATTTTTCACACAAGGAGGTTAACCATATTGAATATTATCGTGACTCCAGAATTATTAGAAGCTTCTGCTAACAAGTTTAAAAGTGCTCAAGAGCAAGCACAAGTACAATTCACTAACCTTCGACAAGATATCTCATATCTTGAATCAATTTGGTATGGTTCTACCAAAGAAAAGTTTTATTATGATTTTCAACAATCTAGCCAAGTAATGAATAAATATATTCATTGCCTTCAACAGATTGAAATTCAACTAAAAAGATCGGCCGAAAAATTCAGAAAAGTAGATAGTGAAACAGGAGCTGAGTTATCTACAAATGAGGGAAGTTTGCTTGAATCTCTCAAAAAGGGATTGATGACCTCCTTATCTCCCACCGTTAAATTAGGTATAATGGCAGGTGTATTAAATGTTATTCCTAACAAAAAAAGAAATGATTTAGTAGATATCGTCACTCGTAAATGGGTTAATGGTAAGGCAGGAGAAATATGGAATAAATTAATTCCCTTAAAAGACTTTTCAACATTAGAAAAAACCGCTGCATCATTAGGGAAATTAGATAAATCTCTTCCTAAAAATAGTATTAAAGAATCTAATATTTCTAAGCATATTATAAAAAATATGAAACCCTTTGGTATAGCTTCCATTTCCCTTACTGCATTAGGAGAAGTAAGTTCATTAACATCCGCCATACAAGGTGATTTTAAAAAATATGATGGCTCTCAAGCTGGTGTTAATATTGCTATGGATACAGTTTATTCTACAGGAAAGGTAGTTGGAAATTTAGCTTCAACTTATGCAGGTGGAGTAGCGGGTGCTGAAGCGGGTGCATTAGCTGGCTCATTAATTTTCCCTCCAGTTGGTACAGCTGTTGGTGCAATTGCAGGTGGCATTATTGGTTCTACTGTAGGTGGAACCGCATTCAATGAATTAGCAGATAAATTTGTACCTCGTCAAAAGTTTAAAGAGAGTATTTCAAGTTTTACAGATAGCTTCACTAATTTTTTAAAATAAATTAAAAATCAATTGAAGAAATGAGGTAAAAAAGTCTCTAATTAGACTTTTTCAGAGCTATGAATAAAAAACAAATTGTTTCTATAGAAGAATTAGCATTTCTAATGAATTCCAAAGAAAATCAAACTTATGCAAAAGAATTACTAAGTCTTATTTATGATGAACTAGAGAAAGCAGATGTCGAAAAAATATTATTGACTGCAGCGCATTCCCTTTATGCTAGAGGATTGTTAAACTTTAATCAACAAACTAAAGAAATGCAATTACAACCGAGTATAGAGAAATTATTCAACACTATGTGTAACCCGCAACTTTCATTATTACTTCAAAAAATCGATTTTATAAACGAAACAACGATTACTGCTAACATTTATATTGATAACACTTCAAACGTTACATATCAGAGTTTAGATGGTATTGCACATAAAATCGAAGAAATTTCAGACGATAGATTATTTTTAGAATCTAAAAATTTATTACAGCTAGTATTTCAGCAAGAAGAAAAAGGCAGTGACATTGTAGGAACTCTTCCAAACCATATCGTACAAAATATTGAAAAGTTTTTCCCTTTGTCTATTCAAGAAGGGAAAACAATGTTAATAGAGAATGGATTTAATTCCTTATATGCTGAAAATTTGATAATAGATTTAAAAACAACACAGTCTATTTACACTATTATGCGTCTAGATACAACCGAAAAGAATGAGGTTATTTCTGACAATGGATTCTTTGTTATTGAATCACCCAACACCCAATGGCTATTAACTCGAAATATAATAAATGATTCCTTTGATATAACCTATTTAACCAAAAATCTTTTCGTAAATGAAATAACAAAACTAATAAAAGATTAATCCTTTAAGACGGGAGTATATTTATATTGAATAAACAACAGCATTCTAGCAAAAAAAAGGAAGGCTTTTTCGAAAATAGGATATTACCTATCATCACTGTTCTTTCAGGTGTCATTCTACTAGTGTACAAAGGGTTAGAATTTATTTCAAAGTATGTATTAATTTTAATCTTATTTACCTAATTATTGCTTCGTTATACTTATTGTTTATGAAACAAATAGTTGGTGCTGCTATTGGATTCATTTTTGCAGCCCTTGGGTATTTTATGTATAAAATCATTTTTAAACAAAAAAAGAAATAACGCATAAACAAATCATAAAGAGATAATTTAAAAGAGAATGTTTTTACGCATTCTCTTTTAAATTACCCTTTTATATACTTATATGGAATTGCCTCTACAAATTTTTCTAATCGATCTATATTTTGAGTCAATGCACCTTTCACAAGAGAGAAATCTGTATTTGGTTCTTCTTTTTTCTTTAAAAAATGAAGATTTTTGTACGTTTACTTCAGCCATCTCTTCTCCCCCTCTTCAAAAAGATACAATCTTCTATTTATATTATATCGCAAATGTAGACAGCGTGTACACGTATCATTTTCTTTTTAATTCTTCTTCTAACTCTTCTACTTGCTGCAAAGTATCTCCTTTTATTAACGAGAAATCAGTTGTATCTTCATTTTCTTCTTTAAAAAAATCATTGTCATAATCTTTTATCACTACAATCACCTCTACGTGCTAGTGTAGGAATGATTGTCCGATTTTATACAAGTTTGTCTAAATTTGCTTTCCCTTTATGTATAAGTGAAAAGGACAGAAGAAAATCCTGTCCTTATTTACTAAAATAACTATGATGTATTGTTAAATTATATACATTTTCAAAATCTCGATCTTGCAGGTTATTTTTCTTCCCATCAATAACAATGAAAACATCACTCACCATTTTTGCTGGTATTATTCCGACATTTTCTACTTGCACCGCTTTCTGTTCATTCAATTGCTCAATGTGTTCTAACGGAATGATAATACTAAATTGAGAACGGATACCACGAAAGTTTGTATTTAATTCTTTTGCCGCTTCAAATACAACAATTTTCGCACCAATCTTTTCTCCATACGAATCTAAAAATGCGTTTAAGCTCTTTGTATATTCCTCTTCCGTATGCCATTCCATTGTACCGAATACTGCTGGATTAACATTTTGAATAATTGTTGTGTATATTTCTCCTCTTGCTTTAGAAGCAATTAATGACCGTTTTATCGATTGAACAGTCTTACCGATATCGCTAAATTTCGCTCCCCATATTTCTGAAATATTTGGTGTTAAAATAAATGCGATATCAACGAAAATAACCATTGCAGTGAACATTAAAAGATTTTTCCAGAGGGTTAAATCAATTCCTTTTATCATGAAATACACGGTGACTAATATTATAAACAACCCATACCAAGTCTTTCTAATTCGTTGCTTCTTCTCCTCGTAGAGCTCTTCATTTCTCCAGTAAAAGAAAACAAGAACTAGAAAAACGATTGCTAAAATAAATAAGCCGATTCGAATGTTAGAGATCACCAATGACATCACCCTCCATTCAAAAACTACTCACGATATCATTACATGCACAAGTAGCTCTCTTTATGACAAAAGACGTGGACAAGCTTCTAAATTTAGCAATATCGCATATACATTAGAAGGTACCACGTCTTTTACCCCGCATTAACGGGCAGTAAGACCCCCACCTGCAAAAGCATAGAAGTTAGGTAGGGGATCAACTGCCCATAAAAGCCCGATTGGTTCAACTAATAATCAATGGGGGATGCCCCCCACTGATTAAAGTTTCACTTTATCATGAATCTACATTGTATATGTAGACAAGCATGCGTTTCAAATTTTCATGTTAAAAAGAAATATGTTTCGGAATTTCCCCTTCTGGTACTTCTCCGTCCATACTTAAGTAATAATGGCGAATCGGACGTAAATCATCGTCTAATTCATAAACGAGTGGAATGCTCGTTGGAATATTTAATGAAACAACACCATCGCTTGAAAGGTTATCTAAGTATTTCACTAGCGAACGAATCGTATTACCGTGTGATGAAATAATTACCTTTTCACCACTTTTTAATGACGGTGCAATTTCTGAATACCAATAATCAAGTACTCTTTTCTCCGTATCCACTAAACATTCAGTCAATGGAAACTCACCTTTTTTAAGTGCTTTATATTTTGGATCATTCATTTCATATCTAGGATCATCCTCAGTAAGAGCAGGTGGTCTTACATCAATACTTCTTCTCCAAATATGAACTTGCTCCTCACCATACTTTTTCGCAGTTTCATCTTTATTCAACCCTTGCAATGCACCGTAATGTCTTTCATTTAGCTTCCAAGATTTATGTACTGGGACCCAAGCAAGATCCATCTCATGAAGTACAATCCATAACGTCCGGATTGCTCGTTTTAATACAGATGTATAAGCGACATCAAAAGTATATCCATTTTTCTTTAATATCGCTCCTGCTTCTCTCGCTTCACTTAATCCATTCTCTGATAAATCTATATCTGTCCATCCTGTAAAGCGATTTTCAAGATTCCATAAACTTTGTCCGTGACGAATAAGTACAAGTTTTATCATAATAATTCCCCTCTCGGAAATGTGAATTTTATTGTTCCATTGCGTACACGTATAAAGTAACTAGTAATGTATCTTTTTATCCATTCACTCTATGACCAATCCATAGTTGCCAAATGTATGGATAAAATTTGTTCTTTTTCAAACTATATAAACAGATATATTTCTTATTATTTTTGATTGATTACAACTTCTCGTTTTGATATCCAAGCATCAAAACCTGATCGACTATTTGCCATTTCATTCATGACTTGATGCCAATTTTCTTCACACGATTCACCAAATTTTGAAAAAATAGCACTCATTTGTTGTCTTTGAACATCGCTCAGTTTTCCCTCTAAATCTACACCTATTTCTGTTAAAGATAACTGTTTCACACGGCGATCATGTGTAGCTTCATTACTCTTAATTAAGCCCTTTTCCACAAGTTGTCGTAGTGGTCCGTGAAGAGCTTGTTTACTTATTTCTAGCAGTGATAATAACTCATTTACACTTATCCCTGGAAAGCGTGCGATAAAAAATAAAATTCGGTGATGTACTCGTTGTATGCCATACTCTTTTATAATTTCATCTGGCTTTTCAGTAAATGTTTTATATGCAAAGTAAAATAATGCTAATGCTTCATTCATCTGTTCTTCTTTATGTTGTGTCATCTACTTTCCCCCTGTATGTAAATTATACCACAATCCAGTAATCAATATTTTAATCAACGCATTGGAACTTCTTTAATTTATTGACATATACTTTGCAAAATTAGGAGAGGATTCATTTGAAATCGCAATATACTATAAGTACATATTTATTAGATCGACTAAGCGAATTAGGAATTGAGCATATATTTGGTGTTCCTGGTGATTATAATTTGGCTTTTTTAGATGACGTACTAGCACATGAAAAGCTAAAGTGGATTGGTAATTGTAATGAATTAAATGCGGCATATGCTGCTGATGGATATGCTCGTATAAAAGGAATCGCCGCTCTTATTACCACTTTCGGTGTTGGAGAGTTAAGCGCCATTAACGGCGTTGCTGGCTCATACGCAGAGA
Organism: Bacillus sp. FSL M8-0063; assembly: GCF_038005545.1. Taxonomy (NCBI): domain Bacteria; kingdom Bacillati; phylum Bacillota; class Bacilli; order Caryophanales; family Bacillaceae; genus Bacillus; species Bacillus sp. FSL M8-0063. The sequence goes on along the minus strand of NZ_JBBOTJ010000001.1, from coordinate 2,030,350 downwards.
ACGTACCTATTATAAAAATTACGGGGGCACCACCAACAACAGTAATGGAAAATGGAGCACTCGTTCATCATACGTTAGGTGATGGAAAGTTCGATCATTTCTCCAATATGTATAGAGAAATCACGGTAGCACAATCAAAATTAACACCTGAGCATGCCGCTGAAGAAATTGACCGTGTGTTACGTGCATGTTGGAGTGATAAACGCCCTGTTCATATTCAATTACCAATTGATGTATATAATAAGCCAATTAATAAACCTACGGAACCAATTTTACATAAACCAGTTTTAAGTAATAAAGATGCACTGGATAAAATGCTTCTACATGCGACTTCAAGAATAAACAGTGCCAAAAAAACAGTTATTTTAGCTGATTTTGAAGTGGCTCGTTTTCATGCGGAAGAATATTTGCATCAATTCGTAGAAAAAACTGGGTTTCCTATCGCAACGTTAAGTATGGGAAAAGGAATATTCCCTGAAAAACACCCTCAATTTATAGGGATTTATACTGGGGATGTTAGTTCTCCATACATACGAAAAAGAATTGATGAATCTGACTGTATTATTAGTATTGGTGTGAAATTAACTGATACTATTACCGGCGGCTTTACACAAGGTTTTACAAAAGAGCAAGTTATAGAAATCCATCCCTATACTGTGAAAATTATTGATAAAAAATACGGACCAGTTGTAATGAAAGATGTTTTAGAACAATTAAGTGATTTAATCGAACATCGTATTGAGGAAACACTTGAAATGAAGCCCTTTATTTCAGAATCACTATCTATGACAGAAGAGTTCAATCCAAAAGCACAAATGGTTACACAAAAACGTTTTTGGCAACAAATATACCATTTCTTACAAGAAAACGATGTTTTAATTGCAGAGCAAGGAACGCCTTTCTTCGGTAGTGCCGCTATCCCTTTACCAAATAGCACTACATATGTAGCACAACCATTATGGGGATCAATTGGTTATACATTACCTGCTCTACTCGGTACACAGCTCGCTGATTTATCACGGTGTAACATTTTAATTATTGGTGATGGTTCTTTCCAATTAACTGTTCAAGAGTTATCGACTATACTTCGGCAAAATTTAAAACCGATTATATTTTTAATCAATAACAATGGATATACTGTTGAACGTGCAATTCACGGCCAAAATCAACCGTATAATGACATACAAATGTGGGATTACACGAAACTAGCATATGTATTCGGATCAGAGGAAAAAAGTCTAACATGTAAAGTGGAAAATGAAACAGAGTTAGCAGCAGTCTTAACGAATATAACTTTAAATAAGAATCAACTTATCTTTATTGAAGTTGTAATGAGCCAAGGGGATCAGCCTGAATTGTTAGCTAAACTTGCGAAAAGATTCGGTAAGCAAAATTCTTAATAAGAAAAAGCGTAGCCCATTTATAGCTACGCTTTTTCTTATTAAATTTTTATTCCGCAAGCGTTAACTGCCAAGACACACCATACTTATCATTTAACCAGCCAAACTTTTTGCTAAATGGATAGGAACCTAAAGGCATTAGTACGGATCCATCCTGCACTAGTTTATGAAAGACCGTTTCAATTTCTTCTTCTGTCTCACAAGTTACATAAAGAGACATAGATGGTGTAAATGTAAAACCATGCTTTACATAACTATCAATGCACATAAATTCTTGACCATTTAACGTAAAAATTGCATGAATGACAGAACCCTCTTTACCAGGTCCGTTTTCATCGTAGCGAGAGATACTTACAATTTCTGATTGGTCGAATAGCGACGTGTAAAAATTCATCGCCTCCTCAGCTTTACCTTCAAACATTAAAAACGTAGTAATTTTTTGATTTGTGTTACTCATATAGAGACAACCCCTTGTTATGTATTTATGCAAAACATACACCGGCAAGCAAAAACCGAACGTATATTCTTATAAATATATTGTCTATAAAAACGATGAGTTTGTCAATTATCTACTTTCTTATTTCTTCTTAAATAATGCTGTCCAAAGAAATGATTCTCCAAACATAGTATTTGGTTGGTCAATTTGCTTCATCTTTCTAATTTCGATCACTTCAAACTCGTCAAATATATCTCTTAATTTTTCTTCTGAATATGCAAGGCCACCTTGTAGACTCCATCCTCTATATACATCCCAATCTGTTATTTCTGATCCATTTCGCTCATCTAAATCACCTGCCGAAAAACATGTTAATCCAAAATAACCACCCGATTTCAAGGAGTTTTTAATTAAATTCACATAATTTATTCTTCTATGCGGTGGAATATGATGTAAACAGCCCGAATCGTACACAAAATCAAAATCATTTTGACACTCTAAATTAAAAATCGAATCACAAATAAAATCGATTTCTATTCCTTTTGCTAACGCCCTCTCTTTCGCCCAATTAATGCCCTCTATAGATAAATCCACTGCTGTTACTTCAAATCCTTTATTTGCTAGATAAATTGCGTTTCTACCCGGACCACATCCAAGTTCTAGTACTTTTCCTTTTGAAACCCGCTTTTTTTGGATATACGAAACTAGATTCTCATCTGGAACATTTTCAAAAAACGGAACATCTTTTTCTCTATTCTCATAAAATTCATTCCAAAATGGTTCTGCCGGTCTTAATAACGAATCGAGCATTTTATTAATATCTTCTTGAGTATGCAACGTTTCATTTTTCATTTATACCCCTCCAAATTTAATAGTCAGAAAATTATTATATATCTTTTTGAACTTTCAAACAAAGAAAAAACTCCTATATTCAATAGGAGTTTTTGTCTTTAAAATCCAAGTACAGCTAACCATTTTAACAGCTTCTTCATTCCGTGGATTCAATGTTTCTTTTAACGCTTCTGCTGGGTTTTTATCGCCACTCTCAATCAGCTTCTGTGCATTGAGCATAAAGGTAATAATCATAAATTTCCGCAATTTATTTATAAGAATATAAAGCGTTAACAAGGGTGATGTATATGAGCAAGTTCCGAAAGAAGATGATTAAATATTTGCAAACATTTTGGGGATGCTTAGCATTTGGTGTATTAATGTTTGCTCTCTTCTTAATTATGGATTTAACAGATACACCTCTAAATACATTAGGCTGGAGAGACTTGCTAGGTTCTGCAGCAAGCGCAGTCATTATATCTATTGGGATGTTTACTTTAAATAAATTGGATTTAAAATAAATATTCGGTCAATACTGTATTTAGGCTATATGCCAAGATTCATTTAAAGTAGTCTTCTCTGTATCTCCTAGTATTGAGCAGTTAGCTTTTTCTAGCTGCTCTTTGTTTGTAAAAAACGAACTCAATTGACTACACGCACATATAATATTCTGTGTTCCTTTCTTTATAATTTGAAATAGTCATTACAAAATGAATCTCGTCACGAGAGCACTTTATTGAGTGCTCTTTTTTGATTTTTGAATACTTATTAAATGAAATTTTTGTTTAATTTATAAAATAAAAACGCTTGTCCACTTCACCCCATTCACCATCGTATATTATCCAACCATTATAATCGTATAATTCTTCTTGTATTTTCCATTCACTACGATACATTCTTTAATTCCCCTTAACAATCCTTGCCCTTTTATATAATTGCTTTCCAACTTCATGATTTGCTTTTTGCTACCTTCACCTCCTATGACGAGCAATCATAGGAGATGAAGGTATGAATGAAGAAAATATTGTTTTACATGGAACTGCGGTTAAATCAAGTTTAATCGATTCAACACTTCTATCTATTTTTCGTCATTCACTTTACCGACAGAAGCAACAGGTTCAACGGTATTGATTTAGGAAGCGGACTCCCTTATATATATTAAAAGCTTTTTGGAGTGAACCCATGTTCCTTATATATTATGGAATGGGTTTATATTTGTGACATAAGGGCTTATTTTTTTATTTATTTTAATTTTCAAGGGCCTTTTTCTTATACTTGTGTGTTAACCAATTCATAAGTTGTAGTGTGTAAGTGGGTGAATGAATGATAAGGATGGTGTAAAAATGAGTGAATTTAAAAAGAAATTTCATATTCCATGTGATTGTTTTCTCCCCCCTGTACCCCACCTCAAGTTGGACCGACTGGGCCGACCGGAGCGACTGGACCAACTGGAGCGACTGGACCAACTGGACCAACTGGGCCAACTGGGCCGACCGGAGCGACTGGACCAACTGCTGTAGGATGTTGTCCATGTAATAATGTTCTTAACAACCCTGGATTTGACATACCACCTGTAGGAGTAGATCCAGTTCCAGGTTGGAATCAAGTAGGTTCTGTTTCAGAAGTAGGTTTTCCAAACGTTCATAGTGGTCGTTTTCTGCCAGATGGGTCATTTAGTCTCTTAGCTGCATCAATTGGTCCAGGTGGAAGTATTAATCAAACAGTTGATGTTGACGAAGGTTGTTGTTTTACATTTTCATTTGCTGCAGATGTAAGGGATGGTGCATTTCTTATAGCTTCTGTATCTTTTCCAGAACTTGGGCAAGCATGTCCCCCAGCCCCTGCAACTCTTGGTCCATCAAACATTCCACATATTGTACCATTTATGAATCAACCACAATCTCTTTTCCAACATTATGTTCTTGTTGTGTGTATACCTGCTACTGTGACTATAGCTTGTATTTCTTTCCAAAATACTGCTACAGGTGGTGAAGGCGCAACAGCCTTTGTTGACAATGTTGTATTTCAACCTACTGGTGGACCTTGCACTTCATGTTCACAAAATTTTTAACACATTAATACGCTTGAAAATTTCCTTTTTTCTGGCGAATACAACAACTATTAAAGAGGGCCTTCTAGCTCTCTTTTTATATTAGGAATCATCATAATCTGGCCCCTCAACCATGACTCCACTCACTATATATTCATTAATAAACCATTGGTTACTCTTCATTTCATTCCAATAACTATTTTATATTAAATCCGCACATCCCTCAGAAGCATACATACGATATTATGTTGTATTCTTTTTCAATATCAGTGTTTAGCTGAGAGTACCTTGGATGGCGCTCTTTAATTTTCAAATAACATTTTTAAGTAATTACGAGAGCGGATTTTATTATGTTGTACAAGCACTACTTCGCCTTTTTAAATAAACTATATAGACATCTAAATGAAGGTAGATTTATATTCATATGGCTGATTACTTTTATAAAGATGGTAAAAAGTATTATAAAAAACAGTCACATTCGGGCAATCAAAAAAACAACTGTTTTATTGATACGCATACAATTGCAGGTTCTGAAGAAAATGCAAATGGAAATATACCTGTATCTGTTTTCCTTGAAACTACCACTCCACAAACTGTATTTGAGGATTTTACAAACAATCACAATAAAACATTAATCCAGTTATTTGTTGTTGGTATGAGTGCACCCGTTCAAGTAACTATTCTAACAAGAAGATCTAGCATACCAATTACTACTACATTACAACCCGTTCAAACAAAAATATTTCAAGTTGAAGATTTTCAAAGTCTTACTCTTACAAAGCAGGAAGGTCCTACTAGTGCAGTTAGTTTATTTGTTCAAAAAACATTTTGTATCTGCTGTAACGATAATAACGACTCATGTGATGAATGTTACCATGAGTGCAATTAATAGATTAAATCACTTGAATAACTCTTTATATAGAGGGTTCTTTTCTTTTTTTAATGTCGTGTGAAATATACCAAGGTTTGAACCCCTAATCCTAGGGATTCTTTATTTAAATAAGAATTTTAGTGAAAATAAATTTACTGTTTATCCTAAAAATTCATACACTTATATGAACTTTAAAAAATACAAAATATAGTCCTTGGTCCAAGAGCACCACACTCTCTGTTGGTGCTCTTTTCAGTTAAATAATACTTTTGCGAAAATTTTGTTGTCTAATTTTTCACTTATCCATTTCACTTTGCTCTATTTTCGCATTTATTATTAGAAATACTAATTTTTTAGAGGTGAAATTATTATGGACGAGTTATTATCTTCCGCTTTAATAAAAGCCTGATTTACTCGGACCTACTTTACCAGCTATTCCACCATTCACTCTGCCTACCGGACCAGGATGTATAGAACCCCTACCAACTTTCACTCAAATCGTCTATTTAAACAAAGCTGGTGATGATTCTGAATACGCACCATTTTTAACAGTGACTGCAGTAATGGCATCAATAACAGATGCTATAGCACCATTTCCGGATCCCTTAAATATAACTAAACGTTATGCTATCTCTATTGGACCTGGCAACTATATCGAACCATTAATTCATTTAAAAGCTAACGTTCAATTAGTAGAAACTAGTACTTTATTGACTAGATTACAAATTCCTTTCGATATAAATGATCCGTCTTGGTTTGATTTAAACTTTTCCCAGGATCCTAGATCTGGGTTTGTTAATCTGACATTACTAAGTTCGCCTCTTGATTTTAACTTTCAAACGGCACAAAGTGTTTCAGGTAAATTATTCTTTGTTAGCGTTAATATAACCCCTACTCCTATATTCACAACTTTATCGACTTCTGTGAATCAAGTGAATATCCGTAATTCAATGTTATCCGCTGGTTATACTCAAAATGGAATTAACATGGAAATGTTTGCTTCGTTCGTTTCTAGTGGCAATATTACTATTAATTCGCAAGCAACCACAGATACCCAAGTCAACTTAGTTGGTGGAGGAATAAATGGTAATGTCATTATTAATGTGCTACCTGGTCATATTCCAATTGCCCCCTTAAATTTAACCAGCTTTGCTATTACAGAAAACATCTTCAATCCCAGCCCTAATTCTGGAAATTCATTTGTCAACGGCGCTAATAACGATATTACAAGAGTCAGAGCGACAGTTGATTCATTACCTATTCGTTCCCGAATAAATCTTATAAGAACAAATACATCTTTAATTAGAGTTGATGATGCTTTCGATTTAGCTTATACACCTAATAATCCAGCAAACTAGGCTCCTCTTCCTCCTACTACAGTACAGGAAGCTTTAGATGGAATTGCTGCATTGCTGGCAGTAACTATCGGTACGCCATAAACATCTTAGAATGAACTTAAATCCTAATTTAACACGAGCTAAATTGCTATGATATGTGAAAGAAAAGTCTCTTCAAATCTGATTGGAGAGACTTTTTTGTTACTAAGCAAATCCGATATCTGAAAATTAATATACATCATAAACAAATTGTATTAAACTTTATTTCCATCATTATTTTTTGCATAACCGCTATTTTATTTTCCTCTGCTCTAAAACCAAAATAGAGTAAGCCACAAGTAGCAAACGAACCTAATACGGATCCTATAATGATTTCTAAGCAGAACATAACGTAACTCCTCCTATACATTAATTCAGACATTTATAAAAAAATTAAAATATATAAATCCAACGTAAAACACTTGTTAAGATTGCTGTCATTCGCACTATTTGTTCTGATAACGTTATATAATCAAGATGCAACAAGCGACAAATGTGGGAAATAATATTCGAACATTTTCTTTTTAATACTAAAGATGTCAGTTACTACACCTTTTACATCACCGTTTGGCAAATAGATCATGAATTCTGCTTTATATGTAATTGCATCAAACCGTTTGCCATTCTTTTTATAACCAGGTTGTAGAACAAACGATGGTTGCAATTCGATTGCCTGTATTTCACCTGCACCTTGCTTTTCTTTTAACAGCTCATAATATTTAGACTCGGCTTCTGAATTAAAGATACAACCATCTAGCTCAACCTTTTTATTGTTATATTTGCTCTTTGTTTTTCTCTTTTGTTTTATTAATTAGCTGATTAATTTCACAGACATCATTTATCAAACGTTCCATGTTTCTTCACCCCTTGAATATTTTTCAAATAAAAATACATACTATTTTCAAGCCGCCGTGTCCACGGCTAATACTTCTTTCTTTTGTTACAGCAGAAGCAGGTAGGTTCTTCACTTATCTGCTTTCTCTGTATATTTTTTAAGAAATCGAAAATAATACCAACAAGCTGTTTGAACTAGCAGCTTCACTCTTCTCGTAATGGGGATGCAATTTATTACAATTAGCTAACTCATTGAACTCACTGGCAGACAACCAAAATCGTTGTCTGCTTTTTGTATGAGATTTTTCGTTTTACATATACTACTTTTGAACCTGCAGACCAATACGAACCATTTTGGTGCTTGGGATTTCCCTTCCTGGGGATAAGTATTTTTTACTTATCCCTTTTTGTATAGACACGTACATTTAAGGTAAAGCTAATTACAAGCAGATTTTCTGTTTATGCGTAGTTCTAAACAAGAATACTTTTTCTCCTATTAAAGGACGGCAGGTACGACTGCTAGTCCTTTTTTCTTATATCGCATACTATCCCTTCAGGTAACTTCGTACTACATTACCTTCATCGTCGTAGTAAGCAATTTCCCAATAAGGATGGCAGTTGTGCTTCTCAAGTTCCCCATCGAGCAAAACGAACAAATTAGTTTTCCAGTTTCCAACGATCGTATCCCAATACGAGTTAAATCCTTCATAAACTTCTCTTGTTCCATTTCGATAATTGCGGAATGTGTAATGAAAATACTCGCTCGCTACATTACCTTTTCTTTCAACCAAAGTATTCTGCCGAAATAGTAGACATAATAAGTTCCGTTCTCTTTTTGCTGCAGCATAACATTCCCGTACCGTTTGAATGTGTTACGAATTTCTTTCACCAAATCGTCCAATTCTTTGTTAGCAAAAAATGTTTTCTTATCGTTATACCAATTGATTTTTTCATAACCCGTATCATCATCAGGGCGCTAGTACGAATTGTTTTCTCTCGATTTTTTTTTCGATTAAATATTGTTCATACGTAAGTTGCACTTGTTCTTGAATTGCGACATGGTAGTAATACCCTTGCTCTGCTGGTTTTGGACTATAAAATTCATTTTAAATACGGTGAATGAAATTTTTGCTTTTTCTCGGCATCACCCTTGTTGTCTACAAACAAAAAAAGAGCCGCAACACTTTACGACTCTTTTTAAATAATAACTATTTAACGGCCACGTCTTTGCTGACCTTGTTTTGTACTACTTTTCTTATTACTTGGCTTATTAAATGATCGATTGTTATCATTTCTCGAACTATTTCTTGGGCCACCTTTTGAACCACTTCTTGAACCTTCACGGCTATCTCTTTGACGATATTGATCTGATTTCTTTGGAGCCGGCTTTGGTACCGGTTTTCCATTTTCATCTACACGTTTTATCTTCGGTTGTTCGATTATTTCTCTTTGCAGTGGTGCACCAAGCGTTTTTTCAATTTCTTCTAAATGTTTTTCATCTTTCGCTGCAACGAACGTAATTGCAATACCTGATCCACCTGCACGTCCTGTTCGGCCAATGCGGTGAATATAACTTTCTACATCTTCAGGAATGTCAAAGTTAAATACGTGCGTTACACCATCTACATCAAGTCCACGAGCTGCTACATCAGTCGCAATTAAGTACTGAATTTTAGCTTCGCGGAAACTCTTCATGACTCTTTCACGTTTCGCTTGAGGTATATCACCATGAAGTTCAGCACAATTATAACCTAGTCCTTTTAAATTATCATACAGCTTACTTGCTCTAACCTTTGTACGACAGAAAATAACTGCTAAAAATGGCTGATCACGATCCATAACAAAACGAAGTGCATCTGGCTTTGCACGATCTGTCGTCTCAATGACACGCTGCTCAATTGTCTCTACCGTTACTTCTTCACTTTGTACTTGAATCATTTGCGGCTCGTCCATATAACGCTTCGCCAATTTTTTAATATCTTTTGGCATCGTTGCTGAGAATAACATCGTTTGTTTACTATCAGGTGTCTCATCTAAAATATCTTCAATATCATATAAGAAACCGAAATAAAGCATTTGATCCGCTTCATCTAGTACAATTGTTGAAAGATTACTTAAATCAATTGTTTCACGACGTATATGATCTAATAATCGCCCTGGTGTCGCAATAACAATATGTTTATTGCCTTTTAATTTTCTCAATTGTTGTGCTACATCTTGCCCGCCATAAATCGCTAGTACATTAATATCTTCCCTTTGAACAAGCATTTTTTTAATTTCAGTTGTAATTTGCAGTGCTAGTTCCCTTGTTGGTGCAACAATTAAAGCCTGAACATCACTAGACTCTGGATCGATTTTTTCTAAAATCGGTAACACGAATGCTAACGTTTTACCCGTTCCTGTTTTCGCCTGTCCAATAATATCTTTACCTGACATAATAACAGGAATTGCCTTCTCTTGAATTGGTGTTGCTTCTGTAATTCCATTTTCACGTAATGTATGATTAAAAGTTTCACTAATTCCTAATTCTAAAAAGTTTTTCAAATAGACCACTTCTTTTCCTTATTTTTCACATTAGCTTTCATTGTACCATTTGTTTCGCCAAATATGAAAAATAAAAAAATTCTTATCTTCTTTTTTTATATTCATCGTGTACTAAATGAACAAATTCTTTTTTCTTTTTCTCAGATTTTATTAATGCTTCCATGTTAGTAGCAGACAAAATGAACTTCTTAATTTTTCTATTACTCCAAATTAAACCTGTATACTTCGGATCTTCATGTAGATTTCGAAACCACTCAAATTCACTTAATTTAGCAATATGATGTTTTAGTTTCATGTCATTTCCAGGGTAAAATGTAATTATAGCCATTATTACATCAAGCAATAAACTCATCTTCTCCCCTCCTATACATATATATTTCAATGTTAAGGAAACATAGTTACAAGGTGATAAAATTGACCAATACATTCATAAAGATTTTTTGCGTATTTTTCTTACTATATTTTCAATCCACCTCAATTATAATGGCGAAATCTCAAACAGATGTAATAAGTGAATTCAAACATGCTTTACTCAAAAATGATAAAAAATTAATGCAGTCATATGTAACAGAAGGGGTTGAACTACCTACTTTCCAAACAAATAAACAAATTCATGAAATTAAAATAGTACCATCTCCAAAAGAAGATACCACAGTCCTCATTTCTTATTCCAAAGACACTGATGATGGATTTACTATCGGTTGCATTTTAGAAATAGTAACAAAGAATAATAAAATATCTCGAATTAATCAAATTTATGATGGAACTAACCCTCTTATGAAAGAAGCTACTATTGTAAAAGAATATGAATTGAGGATTAAGCGGCATATACTAACACCTACAAAATTCCCATTCGAAATTCACGAATTTCAAGGGTACATCTATAACGATTACTTAAACCTCCAATACTACAATGAAGGTATTAATGGGATTTTAAAAATCACTGTTTCACCAGTTCAACATAAATTAGATCAATATGTACATAAGGGAACTAAATTTTACATTTTAAAACATAATATAAAGGCAGTATATAATCCTCATTTTGATTTAGCATATGAACTTATCTTTCAGAAGGACGGTTTTCAATATAAAATCGCCATTGGTAACAAACTATACATAAAAAGAAAATACAGTGTTAATGATTTGATTAGACTTGCAGAATCTATGAATTAAAAAACCGATCTTTTCGATATAGGAAAGATCGGTTTTTTAATTCATACAGTGAGTTTTCCTCCATGATAGCAATAATACCTTGCTGCTTTAAGGTTTTTAATTCTCTTTAAAGATTCTTCCGCTTTTTCTATATCTAAGCAAAAATCCGGATTAGCTATTTCTAATTCACAATTATTTTGAACGGCCGCATCCCCTGTAATTACACAATTTAAATTTGGAAAATATAATGAAATATGCCCCGAAGTATGTCCAGGGGTCGCTACTATTTGACATTCATCATTCAAAATCATTTGACCATCATATACTTTTTCATCGACGGAAATATGTCTTATATTTTTTAATTGTTGTATAAACCACTTACCAAATTCTTTTTCTTCAATTGGCATACGTTGTAACATTTCTTCAGCTTGGACTAGTCTCTCCGATTTTATTTCACCATTAATGTAGTTGGATTCAATTTCACTAGCAATAATATTAACGTGAGGATATTTCACTTTGAAATCATATAAAGATCCTATATGATCGTCATCATAATGAGTAATAATTATATTTTTTAAGTTTTTCATCTCATACCCATGTTTTACAATTGCGACTTCAATTAAAGGTAAAAAATTGATATAACCCGTATCCACTAAAGTTAATTCCTTGTTTAATATAAGTAAGCTCGGATAAATACATTGTTTTGCACCGTTAAATTCGAATTCAATTGGTAGTTCTATTATCTTCATTTTTCTTCCCCCATACCGCTTATTAAATGTTTAATAATAAATAAATCATCCACATACATTTTACTGTACATACTTATGTAACGAAACAATGTGAGTCGTTACATAACAAACATTCTATTATTTTGAACAGGTAATTCCTTATTTTTATGGAAATATACAATAAGATAAATAATAAAATTGATTATTCCTTCACTTTTTTGTCTATCCTTTTAAAAAATCTATGTTTTTGTAAAAGGAGTGTTTATATGGAGAAACAGACACTTTGGAAAAAATTCAAACAAAGCTCAGCAAGCCTCGGGAAATCTAGCGTATATGAAAGTATTATTTTATACTACACAATGAGAAAAAAAGGGTTACCTACTAAAGCGAAATTTATAATTTTAGCCGCTTTATCCTATTACGTATTAACAATCGACTTCATTCCAGATATAGCTGCTATTATTGGGATTGGCTTATTAGATGATGTTTTAGCAATTGCTATAGCGCATAAATTTGTAATGCGCCATGCGGACGCTGAAATTCGAGAAAAGAGCAAAGTAAAAATGGAGTCATTATTTACTTCAGTACAAGTATAATGATACTGTCTAGTCATTTACCTAGCTTTTTACTTTCAAAAAAGCTAACTTTAATTATTGATAGTTCTATTTAACCTTCACCATGAGATCATTACAGAATACTTTCTTAATTTCTCTTAGCTCTCAAGCCGTAAACAAATAGGGGCCAGCACTTGTTCCTAAGTTCTGACTCCCTATTATTTGTTCTTATTCATTTGATTTCAATTAAGGAATATAGAAAATATTAGTACATGTAGTTTATGCAGTTACATGTGTTCCCCTATACAAAACTGCTATGGCCACTACTATAAGAATCATCCCCATAAAAGCAGGTGCGGCATGACCAAGTGATACATAGATTTGCCCTCCAATAATTGGACCAATCATTCTTGCCAAAGCTTGAATAGATTGGCTACCGCCTTGAATCCTTCCTTGTTCACTAGAATCGACAGACTTTGAGAGCATCCCATTAAATGAAGGTCCGAAAATTGAGTCACCAAAACAAAACAGTAACATCCCAACGATTAGAAGAGGATATAAGGAAAATAAAGCAGATGCTGCAATAAAACTGTAGCCAATAATCTCCGAAACCATTCCAAGCATAGCTATTTGTTTATCACTAAGCTTGATCAAAAGCTTGGGCATTATAAAAGCTTGTGAAATGATATCTTGAAAGCCCATAATTGAAAACATAAGTCCGATTAGTGCAGGTTTCCAGCTAAAAGTATCCATCGTAAATTGTGTAAAAATTGCTTGTAAAGATCCGTTAGGTATCCAAAGCAAAAATGCTGAGACAAGTAACCATTTTAAGTTTTTCATGGAAAGTATGTTTGCCAGCTGTGCAAAAGGATTTAACCTTACAAAAGTAATTTCTTTTAACCTATTATTTTTGTCAAGACTCTCAGGCATATATTTCATCCCATATAAAACATTTAATAAAGTTATAAGTGCTCCGAAATATAAAGGTACAGAATGACCAAACTTTGCAAGTAATCCCCCAAGAGTTGGTCCGATAATGGTTCCTGCACCTACCACTGCACTCACCCATCCAAAATACTTCGTTCTCTGTTCTGAGGGAATGATATCTGCAAAATATGCAAAAATTGTACTGATGCTCCCGCCTGTTATTCCTTCTACTATACGTCCAGCAAATAGTACCCATAAAGCCCCTCCTATACCAAAAACTAAGTACCCGATTGCAGAACCGAAAAGGCATATTAAAAGTAATGGACGACGGCCATATTTATCGCTCAAAGCTCCGAGTGCAGGAGCAGCGAAAAACACGCAGACCGCATAAACAGAGGTCAGTAGCGTAACAACTAGAGCCTGTTCTTCCGGACTACTTATATAAGGCTCCACTAAGAATGGCACTACAGGCATAATGATACTGAAACCTATACCACAAAGAAATACAGAAATAAGACCGAATATTAAAGCATGTTTATCTATGTTTTTTTCAGTTTCATTTTTTGATTTAAAAATAGACATTTAATTTCTCCTCTCAAAACACTTTGTTGCTTTGTCAACAAAAATAATAACTCTGTTTTGTTGATTAGTCAACAAAAATAAAATAATAAAAAGGTAGCCTTACCGTGAATAGGCTACCTTTTTATTATTTAAATATATCTCGCATTAACAGGCAAATTTACGACTTAATATGTATACCTTGTTTCTTTATTTCTGCATCCAAATGCCTACTATACTTTTCCACGAAGTTAATTATACTGTCGAATTCTGCCTCGGTTACTTGCTCAAATACAGCTTTATCCCGCTGTTGAAACTCATTGTGCAACTCCTCGTGAATTTTATATATTTCTTTCCCTTGTTCAGTAAGCCTAAAATAGATTTCTTTTTTATTCTCTGATTTCTGGTAACTTTCGATAAGGCCTTTGTTTATGAGCTTCTTAGTCATTCTACTTATTGCACCGCGAGTCACATAAAAAGCCTCTGCAAGTTGTGTCACGTTAGAATCGGAATTGTTTTCAATGTATTCAATACAATGTACTTCAGAAGACTTAAAACCTTTAAGACCTTCTTCCATTTTATCCTTATTAAGCCAAACCATCTTATTATATAATTCCCTGAAACCGTTCATGACCTGTTCTTCCTTATTCATGGTCTATCCTCCTAACAGCTCATTCATACGTTAAAACCATTATAGTGAACTACCCACCACTTAGTATCTCTTACGAGCTTACCCCGAGTGGGGGCTTCTCGGTTCATCGCTACTTTTGATAGCTAACGAATTTGTCTTAAGACAGCCGAGCAAACTCCCTTGTTCCAAAGGTTATTTCTTACGTTTTATATCAATGCGAATAACCGCATGGCTTCTTTTTTGATATTGATAGCTGCGTTATAGTCACGACTGATTGTTAGTCCACACGAACACGCATACGTACGTTCAGATAGTGACATTTCTTTTTTGTTTCCACAACGACTACACATCTTTGTAGAAGGAAACCATTTATCTATTTTCACAAGCTGTTTTCCTTGTTCTTGTAGCTTATATGCTAAAAATGTCGTTAACATCCCCCAGTCGTTATCAGCTACACTCTTACCAAAGCGAAGTGCTCGTGACATTCCTTTCATATGTAAATCTTCGATTGCTACAACGTCAAAATGAGTAGCCAATTCTTTAGACTTGTGATGAAGGAAATTCTTACGTTGATTTGCGACCTTTTCATGCAACTTCGCTACACGAATGCGTTGTTTATTCCAGCGTACCGAATCTTTCACACGTCTGGCTAATACTCGTTGTTCCTTCGCTAATTTGTCTAACATCTGATGATAAAAGCGAGGATAATTGGCTTTCTCATCTTCGCTACTCACATATAATTCAGCCATTGCGAAGTCTAATCCAACTACATTTTGTACTTCTTTTTGTACAATCTCTTTTTCATATTCAGTCAAGATGGACACATAGTATTTACCAGTAGGTGTCATCGAGATCGTACACGATTTGATGATATGACTTGGCGGTATCTCCCTATGTTGCTTCAGTTTCACCATTTTCAATTTCGGTAATTTGATATAACCATGAAATAACATAATATTTCCGTTTACGCGATTCGTTGTATAAGATTTTCTACTCTTTCTACTTTTGAATGTAGGAAAATCACTTTGACCACTAAAAAAGTTCTTATACGCAGTTTGCAAGTTTAATTGCGCGTTAGCCAATGCTAAGGAATCGACCTCTTTCAGCCATTCATACTCCACTTTGTATTTCGCAGGAGTAGGGAATTTTTGTTTCTTCAGCTCTTCCTTGTTCTCATTATATGTTTCGTATATTTCTTTCCGCTCAGCCAGCATTTTATTATACACAAAGCGTACACATCCGAACGTTTTACGTATGAGATGTGCTTGTTCTTCTGTAGGATACAGACGAAATTTGTACGCCTTATTCTGCTTTATCATTTCCATTCACCTCAGTTTTCGCTTCATTTCCCATAAGCTATGAAGGTGATTATACAACCTGAACATTACATTATTATTATCTACTTTCATTGTTATACCAAACTTTACCTCTTATAAGAATGATTATATCAGAGGCGAAAAAAATAGGAAAACCAAATGTTTGGCTACGCCAAATCGAAATTCATCCCCCACCTACCGCTAGACTTTCGTCTTTCACACGCTTGAGGAAGGAGGCTTCTTTCGGATAATACGTTAAATTTCTGTTTCCGTTTCGACAATATTGATATAATTATTTGAGTTATCTATGAAAGTAGACGATAAAATATAATAATTCACTATACGGAAAATAAAGCATGTATATTATAATATGCCCTACACGGTAAACAAAAAGTAAGATCTAAGATTAGTTGTCTTAGCTCTTCTTCCATAAAATTTATGTTTTTTAAATACTATTTCACTTCATTGGCTACAAAAAATTGCTCACAAACACTGGAAATGCGCTGCAGGTCTACGTTTCCACCAGATATAACCGCGACTACCTTTTTCCCTTTAATATATGGATCCACTTTCCCTGCAAGTAGAGCAGCAGTAGCTAATGCGCCAGCCCCTTCTACAACAGCTTTACCGCGTTGTAATAAGTCTTTCATCGCTACTTCTAATTCACCTTCTGATACAGTTACAATATCATCTACTAATTCTTTTACTACTTCAAAAGTTAAATCGCCTGGTATTTTAACTGCGCAACCATCTGCTATAGTAGGTGCCTCATAATGCTCTACAATCGTACCTTTGTCATAAGATGCCTTCATCCCATGAACATTGTCTGCTTGGACACCAATAATATTAATGGATGGATTAAAAGATTTTAATGCAACAGCAATACCAGAAATAATTCCACCTCCGCCAATTGGTACAATGACAGTATCTACATCCCACATATCATCAAGAATATCTAATCCTATTGTACCTTGACCAGCCATTACTTCTATATCGTCATATGGATGTAAGTATGTTTCACCTGTTTCCTTAATAATCTCCTCACATTTTGCCTTCGCATCATCAAAAGTTTCACCGTATAAAATCACTTCTGATCCATATCCTCTAGTTGCTTCAACTTTCGCCTGAGGGGCAGAAATTGGCATCACAATTTTACTCTTAATACCAAGTAAATGAGCAGATAAAGCAACTCCTTGCGCATGATTACCAGCGGAACAAGCAATTACTCCTCTCTCTTTTTCTTGATCTGTCAACTGTGACATTTTATTAAACGCACCACGAAATTTAAAAGAACCGGTTAATTGCATATTTTCTAATTTCAAGTGAATTTCTCCACCTGTTTTACTAGTCAAATAAAAAGATTTTACTAGTGGCGTTTTACGAGCATTTCTGTCTAAAATGGTTTGGGCTTTTTTAATATCATCTATATGTAACGGTAGTTTTTTAGTTATCATACTAACACCTCTTCCAATGGTCTATTCCTAAGTTTTCGTATGTAGCAACTCCTTTATACGAAACCATCTATATTAAGAAAAAGTCTTTATATATGTACCCCACTCTGTAATACACACATTTGCAAACAATTTAACATCCTCTTCATATCGCGTTCTTTATAATCATTTAAACATGCAATTTGGACCCAATTATTTTTTTGTAAATAAGATGACTCATAATGAACAATGTATCCTTGTAACGCTAACGCATCGCCAATCGCCTTAGAAGACTGATTTTCATTTAATTGAATGGTAACTATAATTGGCGCGGCATGTTCTTTAGGTGAAACAAGATTTAGACCCATATTAGTAATAGCTTGTTCAATATATGCATACGTCTCGTTTATTTTTTCAAATGCTTTTGCATCTTCAAATCTCTTTAATGCTTCTTGCAGTGCATAAATTAAATTCCATGAATGAGAATATGGAATACTTTCATTTTCTTCGTACATACCAACGTCCATATAGGCCGGTAATGTCTCGTTTACTTTCACATTATGATTATAAAAAACGAAAGATAATCCAGTAAACGATTTAATTGCCTTTCCGCTAACACTGCTTGCAAAATATACATCCTTCAAGTCTATCGGTATTGCTCCAATCGAACTGATACAATCTACACATAGCTTCACATTATACTTTTTACTTAAAACATTTAGCTCGTCTAAATCATTTAACATTCCGGTTGATGTTTCATGGTGAACAAACCAAAGCCATTCATAATTGCCAGTTCCCATTATTTTTTCTAATTCGGTATAAATAAACGGTTCTCCCATTTCTTTTTTATACGTATCAAAATGTAATTGCGCGCGTGCTGCATGTCCAACTAATCTATTACCAAATTCCCCATTTGTTAATACTAGTCCTTTCCCTTTTAAAGAACGTAACTGTAAAGCAATGGCATCATTTGCTAACGTCCCTGTTCCTAACATAAGTTGTACATGCTTTGCTTTTGTCATGTGAAGTAACCGTTTTTTCACATTGTCCATCGTCACGTGAAATGACTTAGAACGATGCGAAATAGGCTTAGTAGAAAATGCCTTTCGAACATTTTCTTCAATATCTACTGGACCAGGTAAAAACGTATATTCTTTCGTCATAATTCCCCCAACACTCGATGCTTCAAACATAGCAGGGGTAACATACATTGGCTGGAAGGCTGCTTCTTCTGTACCAACTAACATATGGAAAGATTTGAATCCCATTTGCTCATATAAAGGTAGTTCACGTGTTGTAGCAGAAATGAGTGCCAATTCATATCCATTTAGGAGCAAATAACGATGTAAAAAGCGAATTAAACCTAACAACGCTCTTCCATTTCTATATTCACGTTCTACTGAAAGTAAACGAATTTCATATACGTTTTCTCCATGTTTTTGCAAATAATAATCTAGATTTGGAATTTTATTATCTAACGAGAATGGTCGTTTTCCTCGCAATGTAACCATACCTACTAACTTATCGTCATCTAAACAAATTAAATATGTATTTTCTTCATGGAAACGATCTATACGAACACGCTCTTTCGTTTCTTCATGTTGCGGAATTTCTTCTACAAATGTTTTATAATTCAACTTATGTATACTTTCAAATTCCCAAGCTTGATCAGCAACTTTATAAATTAGCCCCATGTTGTATCTCCTTTATGTATTTAATAAAAATTATAAGTGGAGATTAACTCCACTTATAAAAAGTTCATTTCATTCTCGATTTACATATAAAATAAGTACAATGATAAGTGCACTTAAAATAGTCGTAACAATAGAGTAAGAATACAAAATCATGCAAATTGGTAAACAAGCGATGGTAATTAGTCCTGGCTTAGTAAATCCTTTAAAGATAAAATAAAATATAATGAAAACAGCAACAAGGGTAAGCGCTATCAAATAATCAAATGCAATTAATCCTCCAATAAATGTTGAAATGCCTTTTCCACCCTTGCCTTTAAATAAAATCGGGTAAATATGTCCAAGTAAAACAGCCAGTAAAGCTAACATTACAAATGTAGAATCTTCAAAAAGGGATTTTGCAATAGAAATTACGATTGCCCCTTTGATCGCATCACCTAAAAATGTAGCGATGAAATACCCTTTTCCATATACCCGCCCCATATTTCTTGCGCCAGGATTACCGCTTCCTTCCTGACGAATATCAACATTATGTTTCCATTTCGTCACTATATAAGCGGTCAATATGTTTCCAAATAAATAAGAAGCCACCAAATACAAAAATTGCATACTATTAATCATGTAATCATTCACTTTCTACATGGGAGTACTTATACAATATTCAATGACTATGTATATTGTACTTTTCTTACTTTACATCCCTTTATACATTTTAACATCATATTTTTACAAATCATACAAAAATTCTCATACAGCTATTTATTAAAATATAAATTCTTCATTAAGTAATAGGTTCCTTTCACTGCTAGTTCTGATGGTGATACAAATATAACTTCTCCCATACTTTTCTCGCAGCATTTCTTAAATTCAGCATATATTTCAGGAACGAAACGTAATATACTGCCACTTACTGCAATTGGAATTGATAAATCAAACTGCATCTTATTGTAAATATTCACCGTAATTCTCGTTAATTCCGTAGCCGCTTGCACCATAATTTCACGTGCGTCATCATTCCCATTTCTCGCTTCCTCAATAATGAATGGTGCGATTGCTGCAACTTTATCTTTTGATGAACTATAAACTAGTCTTTTTATATGAGACGACGTCAAAAGTTGAAACTCATCTTGAATCCTTAAGCTTAATGGGCAAAGTGCAACGCCTTGATCAAATTGATTTGCCATTCTCTTTAAACATTGTAATGCAATCCAATATCCACTTCCTTCATCTCCTAAAATATGTCCCCATCCCCCACTATACTCGTACACTTCCCTTTTCTTTCCTATACAAATCGCACCTGTACCGCCAATTGTTAAAATTCCATCCTTTCCTTTTAAAGCAGCTGCATGAGCAATCATTGCGTCATTAAAAACTTCAATTTGTGTTCCATACTTCTTTTTTAGACGTAATGTTAATTCATTTGTATTTGCTCCGCTTGCACCCGCTAATCCTAAACAAATACAAACGCAATGCCCATTTAATAAACCTTCTTGACATTGATCAATCGCTTCCATAATATGAAAAAGTGCTTCTTCAAAATCTATTAATATATTTCCAAAACCACTCGTAGCCCTTTCAAGTTCACTTCCGTCTTGATCAAATGCAATTGCTTCTGTCTTTGTTCCCCCGCCGTCTACTCCAATCATATATTTCATATGTTCGCCTCATTCTCTTCGAATTGGAGGGAATGTTATATTCCCTAAAACTACAGATTGCTTTGCACCTGTTGCACTTGGCACATTACTCGGATTACGATGATACGTTTCGTTTGCTAAAATGGCAAAGGCGATTGCTTCTTTCGCCTCTGAAGAATAGCCTATATCTTCTTGAATGAATATGGCGCATTTTTCATCCTTCAATCCATACCGTATCATTTCAACAAGTGTACGATTATAACTGCCACCACCGCCTAAAATCACCTCATCGATTTCATAATACAGCAGAATAAACTCCTTATATTGATGAACAATTGAACTTGCTGTAAACATCGTGACAGTCGTCACTATATTTTCTTTACTATGCTTTTCATACCGCTTCAATAACTCACTGACAAATTCTTCTCCAAACTGTTCTCTACCAGTTGATTTTGGTGGATTCATTTTCAAAAATGGATGGTTCATACAATATGTCAAAATTTCATCTACAACTACTCCCTGTTTTGCAATTTTACCATTTTGATCATATGACAACTGAAATAGCCTTTGACACATTTCATCAATTACCATATTACCTGGACCAGTATCAAAAGCTATAACGTTCTTATCACTTAGGTGACTTGGTATTACGGTAACATTACCGATCCCGCCAATATTTTGTAGTAGTCTATTTTTAGTTGGATGACGATACAAAATAACCTCTGAATATGGTACAAGTGGTGCACCTTGTCCCCCTGCTGCGATATCCATCGCTCGAAAATTAGAAATAACCGTCGTATTCGTTTCATATGCTATAACTGCTGGTTCTCCAATTTGCAATGTGGAAGGAATCATATTACCATCTTGCTTTGGCTGATGATAAATCGTTTGTCCGTGAGAACCGATTACATCTAATTGTCCCAAAGGAAAATTGGCCTCTTTACAAACTTCCTTTACAGCATTGGCGAAGCATAAACCGAGTTTAAAATTTAAACTGCATATGAGTTGTACATTTGAATTTTCTATTGATAATGCCTGCTGGATCTCATTTTTCATATCATTACTAAATGGCACAGTAGTAAAATGGATGAGTTCAACTTTAGAACCTACACCGCTTCCTTCTATATGAACGAGTGCTACATCTATTCCATCTAATGAAGTACCGGACATAATCCCTGCAATATACATAGCATGCATGACCTCCCCTTTACTAAAAAACAATCATGTAAGTTACAAACGTACAACCGATCGAAAATAATATAAATCTATAAAATAACTGAGCTTTTGATGCAAACGATCCATCAATAAAAGAAACAACTACTGTAAGCAAAATACTTGCCGCAATGCTTGTAACGAGCCATATACTATGCATTTGTGATAGATGTAGCATTCTTAATAAAGGTACGAAAAGGAAATTCGCACATATCACTCCAAATAGTAATAAAAATACACCTTTATAACTAAATTTTATATTCATTCCATTTCACCCTCTCTGGACTTCATGTGAAAGAAGTGATAGACAAAATGCCTATCACTCAAAATAAAATATAAAACTTACGGATTAACAGATTCCCCATCACCATTTTTCTCAATTTCAAGCATGTTTTTGTCGTACATTTTAAAGAATGGTAAATAAATAAGGAATGATATTGTTATGTTTATAAATACGAGTACAATCGCTCTCCAATCCCCACCTGTTGCTAAATATGCACCAATTGGAGCTGGTAATGTCCATGGAGGCATTATATGTGTTGGTGTAACAAACCCCATCGCGGTTGCTGAGTATGCAATAGTTGCTGTTACTAGTGGTGTAATGATAAATGGGATAATTAATATTGGGTTTAGTACAATTGGCAATCCAAAAATAACAGGTTCATTAATATTAAAAATACCAGGCACAATACAAGTTCTTGATAATGCTTTCGAATATTTTGATCGACCAAATACAATCATAGCTAATACAAGTCCTAACGTCGCACCAGAACCACCAATCCATATAAACCATTGGTATAATGGTTCTGGTGAAATGAATGGTAACTGATTTGCGCCACTAGCAACTGCTTCACCATTTTTCCCTAAATATACTTCCCATAATGGCCGGGCAACAGTTCCAACAACCGACACACCATGTATTCCGAATGACCAAAAAAATGTAATTAAAAATACTGGAATGATTACACCGAAGTAACTATCACCAGCTTTTACTAACGGTGCCGCTAATTTATCAACTACATGATGTAAATCAATACTAAAAACGACAGTTACTAAACTCATTAAAATAATAACGAATGCAGCAGGTATAAGTGCTTCAAACGAACGTGAAACAGACGGCGGTACTTGTTCTGGCATTTTAATCATTACATTTTTCGTCTTACAAAATCTTAAAATCTCAACTGATAAAATAGAAACAATCATTGTCACGAATAATCCATGACCTCCGAGATTTGTCATCGGAAGCATAAACCCTTTTTTATCAATTAATTCAGGCGTTAATGTTAATAGTAATGAACATACTGCAAGCTGTGCTCCTGATAAAGCATCTAGCTTATAACTTTTCGCTAAATTATACCCTATTCCAAATGCTATATATAAAGACATAATAAACATCGTTAAACGATATGGTATTAATATACTTGTTTGATTTTTTAATGCCCAAACAGATATGAAACTATCTTTCGGTAATGGTGGAAATGCTACGATTAAAAAGAAACTTCCTACAATAATAAATGGTAACGCTGAAATAACTCCATCACGGATTGCTTGTAAATGCCTCTGTTCAGAAAGCCTTGCCATCGGTCCAGATAAGTTTCTATCAAGAAACGTGACAAATTTATTCATAACGCTTCCCCCTAACTAATTAAATCATTTACAGTTTTTAATAAAGTCGGTCCGCCAAGCGGCGTGTATGCTTGTGGCGGTATGATACCGCACGGGATAGATTCCTCTTCTGCGAATTTTTTAACAGAGTCAAATCTATGTCTTACTTGAGGTGCAACCATTACAACGTCCCAGCCATTCTTTACTTCTTCCTCTATCTCACTTGTTCCAATGGCATAGACTTCCATGTTTACACCTTTTTTCTCCGCCTCTTTTTTTAAAGCGTTTACAACAATTGCACTGGACATCCCTCCAGAACAAACGAATAAAACCTTCATTTATTAATCCTCCTATACTTATAAATTATCCCCTTCGGATGAAAGGAAGTTTCACTTTACTAACAAGCATATGAAGAAGTAAAAGAATTTAGTTATATTGAAAGTAAATTTCAGTAAAAATATTTTTCCTATTAAATTAATGTTTCAATATTTATTTTTCTCAATTGTAAGTACAACCTCACCTCGGATATCATATTAGCTAACCATATAATAGGGAGGCGTATAAATAATCATGAAACGTTTATTAGTGATATGTTGTATCGGCATCTTTTTTATTCCTTTCTCTTTCATTTCTCCTCACTCTACTTACGCTGAAGTAAATACTACGTATAAAAAACACGAATTACGTGCTGTATGGATTGCATCTGTACTTAATATTGACTGGCCCTCAAAAACTGGCTTACCTATCGCAAATCAAAAACAAGAGTTTATTAGATTATTAGACGATGTAAAAAACACTGGTATGAATGCAGTTGTTGTACAAATAAAACCAACCGCTGATGCTTTTTACCCTTCCAATTACGGTCCTTGGTCTGAATACATTACAGGTACACAAGGAAAAGATCCTGGATACGACCCGCTCGCATTTATGATTGAAGAAGCACATAAAAGAAATATAGAATTCCACGCATGGATTAATCCATACCGAATAACGATGAATCACACTGATATAAATCGGTTATCGGATAACCACCCTGCAAAACAGCATCCGGATTGGGTTGTACCTTATGGAGGAAAGTTATATTACAACCCTGGTATTCCAGAAGTGAAAAAATTTATTACAGAAGACGCTTTAGAAATCGTACAAAATTACGATATTGATGCACTGCATATGGATGATTATTTTTATCCATATAAAGTAGCGGGTGAACAATTCCCCGATCAAAAAACGTTCGAAACGTATAATAATGGTAGATTTACAAATATAGAAGATTGGCGACGTGACAATGTAAATGAACTTGTCAAAGGTTTAAATACTGCTATAAAACAAGAAAAATCATACGTAAAGTTTGGCATAAGTCCGTTCGGCGTATGGCGAAATATAGCTGACGATCCAACTGGCTCTAACACAACTGCAGGTCAAAGAAACTATGATGACCTTTATGCCGATACACGTGAATGGATACAAAAAGGATATATTGACTACATTACACCACAAATTTATTGGAATATTGGTTTCACACCAGCTGCATATGACATATTAGTAGATTGGTGGGTAAAAGAAACAAATAATAAACCGATTCACCTATACATCGGTCAGGCGGCCTATAAAATTAATAATAATTCTGTCCCAGCTTGGTCTAATCCTGAAGAATATCCAAGACAAATTGCATTAAACCGGTTATATCCTGAAATAAAAGGTAGTATGCATTTTAGCTTAAAAGATATTAATAACAATCCAATAGGGGTTAAAGATAGACTCGCAAAAGACATATATAAACATCCTGCATTAATCCCATCTATGCCTTGGCTTGATCATGATCCACCAAAACAACCGACTTTAAAAGGGGCCATTCCAAGAGAAGAAGGTATTGCTGTAGGTATCATTGATGATAGAGAGAATGATTCTGCTTATTACGCCATTTACCGTGTGAATGGAAAAAATGAAGTGGATATAGAAAATCCGAAACATTTACTTACTACTGTAAGAAAAACAAAACTTGGAGAAATTTATGTAGATAAAACAGCTATTTCTGGAGAAACATATACGTATGTAGTAACTGCAGTTGATCGATTGCATAATGAAAGTGTTGCATCTAGTCATACTACCGTTAAAGCAAAATAACAACTAATAAAAAACGCCTTAAAAGCTAAGAACTATAGCTTTAAGGCGCTTTTTTTATTTATTCTTAAATTTCTCAGTCGCTGCTCTCATCTTCACATTCAAATCGTGATCAATCGAGTCACGAATATCTCGCTCGACTACTTCCATTTCTTTTTGGAAATTTTGCAAGTAGATTTTTAATTCTTCTTCTTTTTCTGGTCGTTGTGAAGGTGGTAATTGTACGACTAACGATAGCATCGCTGTTAAATCTTTCATTAAGAATGTTTCAAGTTTATGTTGTTGTTCAAACATACGCTGCTCCTGATAATACGGCAAGGCATTTAATACTGAAATTGTAATTTCATCAACCGTTCTTTGTAATGAAGGGTTTATTGAGCGTTTATACGCTTGAATTGTATTTAATGCATCTGGATATCGATCATAAAAATACAATTTATAAAACGATAAGTCTGTCGGTTTTACTGTTTGCTGCGTTTCTTGTCTTAAAAAATCTTTTACTTTCATCGCCGCTACATCAATATCTTCATTTGTAAGTTTTTTCGTTGTTTTTGCCATTACATGTACTTTTTTCTGTTTTTCTTTCGGTAACATTGAGAATACTTGCTCTCTCGTACGTTGACCCGATGCACAGAAAAGCGTGTTTAATGTATATTGTTCTTTCTTTCCTTCCGTACGAATCCAGCGATAAAAAAGTGGATGTTGTGTAAATTCTTGTAGAAACGGCAAAGATTTATTCGATAACTTATCTAAAGAATCGTGTGCCCTTTTATATGGTTTCGTCCATGAAAAAAACAGTTTGCGTCCGAAATATACAACTAAAACAACGACAGTAAATGCGATTAAAAGCAATGTACCCAATAGTACTAATACTGTTTGAATGAAACTCATTTTTTCACCTCCTCTAAAAGTCTGTTATTTCCTTGGACGCTGAATGAGTTTTTGTTTCATTTCATCATTAAATGTGTCTAGTTCAATAACAAACTTCTTACTTGACTCTATAATACGTTCTGATGATTTCTCAGAAGCTTCAATCGCAGCAAATACGTTTTGGAATGATTCGCGTAATTTATCCATGCTAATTGCAGGATTTTCAAGTAGTTTTGTTGTTTCTTCTGTATTTTGTTTTAATGCTTGTGAGTTACTTAATACCATTGATTCAATTGCTTCATTTGTCGCATTCACTGCATCAATTGTTTTACGTTGATTTGTTAGGGCTAACTGGATAGCAGCTGAAACTGTTACAACGTTTTGCGTCATCGTAATTGCATTACGAATTGCCTCTGTTAACTTTTCATTATTTTTTTTAATAATGTCTACAGATGCGATAGATTGTAATAGTACACTTTTCGCTTGCTGCATATTTCGTGTACGTACTAGAATTTTTTCTAATGCATCATTAATTAATGGAATATCTCTTTGACGTTCTGGATTTTGTTTCTCAGCTTCCAGCATACCAGCGAGTTTTCTTCCTAAGTATACTTGTTTATCCAGAGCGTGAATTTTATCGTGCGATTGTTCTTTAAGCATCTCAAGGCCAACTGTATCTTCTTGTAAGTTGTCACGACCAATTAGAAGGGATCTTATAATCTCTTCAATTTGTTTATCTATAGATTGATATTTATGCACGTATGTTTCAAGTGGATTTTTCTTGAATACTTTAAACATAATTTTCTTCATACCACTTGCTTTTAATGAATTCGGATCAAGCTCTGATACCACTTTGCGTAATTCTAACAATGTATTTGGAATTTCTTCATTCTTTCCATTCATCATCGCTGTTACAGGACGTTTTAATGCTGATAACGTTTGTCCTGCTGCTTGTTGCTCTTTATCCCCTAAATCTCCTAGCTGTGACAATACTTTTGATAAATCCGTATTTTGCTCGCTATTTAATTTTTGTACATAAAGATCAGCTTCTTTATTCAGTTCCTCTAATTCTTGATCTTTTATAACTGTATCTACTACTACTTCTACATTATTATCTTTCACAATGGATACAGGTTCTTTTTTCTCGAGTTCAGTCAACAAAATCGCTCCTTTATTTATATGTGCGAATTTATATGCACTATATTTCATCTATTATATCGTATTTCATATACATTCTAACTGCTTGAAATCGATTTTTTTAGAAATGCCTGTCTATGCAGTCATTCCCTGTTTCTTAGTATAAGTATACCTGTTCTCAACATTATTTTCCTCAGACTTAAGACCTAGAGAACAACATGCTGAAGGCGGATTCTTCGTATGTTACGTATATAAATTACGTCCTTCCCATCCTACTGTACTCAATCTTTTGACATACACCCTTCTTAAATGTGATAATTATATTACGCTTAATCCTAACTCTTCTTAAGCGCTACAAATGCTCCATTTTGAAATGCCAATAAGACCGTTTCAAACATTTCATCTTCTTCAATCATTTTTCTAAACTCGGCTAACTCACTTGCATGAGAGGTTGCATTATCAACAACAAGAAAACCCTTTGGTTGTAAAATGCGTTTTATATGCTCAAGCCACCACATGTATTGCGTACGCTCTGAATCTAGGAAAATAAAATCAAATGAGTGATCTAATTGTGCATCTAAAAATGCCCCTGCTTCTTGATTATGAACATCAATCCTTTGTAAAAGGTTTGCCTTTTCAAAATTGACAAGTGCCTCTCCAACTCGTTCTGAAGAAAGCTCTACAGTTGTTACATTTCCATTTGTTTCTTCTACCGCGTTAGCTAACCACAATGTAGAATAACCATTAGAAGTTCCGATTTCTAAAATGTTTTTTGCGCTACACCCTTTTACTAAAATCGATAAAAACTGCCCCATCTCACGAGTAATATTCCGTAATTTTTCTTCCCGTGTTTTTTTATTTCGATCATGCTCTTCTCCATATTGTTCAAGTTGAAATAATAATGAATCTAACGTATCCATTTTTTCATCGCCTTTCCAAAGCAATATGATGAAAAAGCTCTTGCTGCCCGTCTACTTTCATTATATGCGAAACAAAAACCTTTTTCCCGTTATATGACAAAGATTTGAATTTTTTTATAGCATATTGTTTCGTTTTTTGGTAAAGTTAATTTCTACGTGCAATTATTCCATTCATACTATTTTTAATTCGATTGCAGTTATTAAAAAATACAAACCCCAATTAAATGAATCGGTATTTCAAATTCAATTAAGCGCCCTTTCCGGACGCATTTTCTTTTGTTTATATATTTCTAGAAGAAAGGATGCTTACAATGAACGTGATTAGCTTAGATGCTGCTCGAAAGCGCAAACAACATAAAAAATTAATGATTACTATACCGATTATTTCACGTATTTATGAAGAAGACGGGGAAATTAAATTTGAGGTAGCCGGCGAAAAAGATGTACCTCTTGAAATGTTAGAGAAATAATAAAAAAGACGCACTTCTAAAGAAATGCGTCTTTTTTATACTATTATATTTAAGTGAATAAGTTTTTCCGGATTAACCATCATATAAATGTTTGCGATTTTTTCATTCTCAAATGTAAATGAAAGCACATAGGTCACTTTATTTTTCACTTTAACAAGAACACCTGGGGCGCCATTTACTATCTTATAATCAACATTGTATTCTCCCGGAAACTTCTTCCCAATTCCAAAGAATAAACGTATAATTCTATCTGCAGAATAGATTGGATGGATTGCAGTTGTAGCTTTACCACCACCATCAGCTTTTAATATCGCATCTGTTTTTAATACTTCTAACATGCCTTGCGCATCCCCACACTGCAATGATGATACAAATTTCTCCACATAGGCAGCCATTTTCTTCGTACTTAACTTTGACTGCTTCGGCTTATCTAAAATACTTTTTCGTGCACGTTGAAAGATTTTTCGGCAGTTCGCACTACTCTTATCTACAATTGAAGCGATTTCTCTGTAGTCATAACCGAAAACTTCTCTTAATATGAAAACAACTCTCTCTGCCTCAGACAATTGTTGTAAAAGTAATAAATATGCCGTAGAAATGGATTCTTTCATTACAAATGACTCTGATGGATCATCAGTCTCTTCCACAAATGGCTCTGGCAACCACATTCCAACATATACGTTCCGTTTATGTGCCGCCGAACGTAATTTATCAATTGAGCGATTTGTTACCATTTTACATAAATATGCTTTCATATTTTCTATAGATTGAACGTCCTCTATATTATTTAGCGAGATAAAAACGTCATGAACGATATCCTCAGCATCCATAACACTCCCAAGGATTCTATATGCTAACGAAAATAATAATGATTGATACGCTTCATATAATTGCTCCGTTTCCATGATGAATTGCCTCACCTTCGGATTGCTTTAATATGTGTAACGCTGCACGTTTTCCGCTTGCCACCGCAGCATCAGCTAATATTTCATCATGCCCAGCCCAATCTCCTGCAACATAAACACCTGGCATTCCAGGTATATTAGGGCCTGGTTTTTCAACACGGTCAATATGAGGAAAATCATATACTACCGTTATTTTCGGTAAATATTGCTGTGCAACAACTTCTCTTTTCCAATTCGGATGTAACAATTCCATCATATTTTCTAACTGTTCTTTCTCTTCTTGAATATGATTCAGTTCTAGTACAGGGTTATGGTATTTAATTAGACTCACTACAATTGATCCATCTTCACTTAATTTAGCTGCTCTCGATTGATTCGTGAAAAATATAGATTGATCTAATCCCAATGCAAAATGATGCAAAGGATTCGGTAATTGTTTTAAACCAATATCTAAAGCTGCCACGGTCACTTGTATAGATTGTTCACTCCATTTTTGCAAACTTGTTCCTTCTGTACCTTTTATAATTTTACATGCCTCTTTCGGTGGAGTTGTTACAATGACTGCACCTGCTTCAAATACTTCATCGTCAAAACAATGTATTCTTTGTTTTCCTTGACAATGCTCTATTTTCAAAACATGCTTTTTAGCCAGAAATTGTACACCACTATTATTCGCTATTCCTCTTAAATTTGTTATTATCGTCTCCCAACCACCATCTACATAAAGTACTCCTTCTTTCATAGAAAACTGTATTTGTTTTAGTACGGAAGATGCTAATTGTATTGTAGGAGCATACGTATATGTTGTTGTTCGACATAATGCATAAAATATATTTCGAACCATTGGATCTTTAATTTCATTTTCTGCCCATGTAGTTAGACTCATTTTTGGAACTTTTCCTACATCTAAATTTCCTAAATGAATCATAAGACGAGCAAACTGGACTTTTGCAGACCATGAAAGTAACGGTGTTGATAAAATAGAGCGAAAATCTGTTGGAATGGTATAAATATCCCCTTTCCATATTCCATGTGCTTTTGTAGATGGGATTCCACCTGGAAGATCTACTCCTAGCTCATTAAAAGTTATAAACGCTTCTCCACCTCTATATAAAGCATGTGCACCAAGATTCATACAAATGCCGTTTTTATTTATAGTCATCCCTCGACCACCGAAGTGACTGGACTTTTCTAATACAATAACCTTCCTTCCAGCTTTCGCTAAATATATAGATGCTGTTAATCCAGCAAGCCCACCACCAACAATTGCTATATCAAAATGTTTCATAATAAAATCCCTCCTTATCCGTTCTACATACAAGACGAACGATTAAGGAGGGATGTGACATGAAAATATATTTTTACTTATCTATTTTATTTCATTATTTTTTTATTCTGTCATATTGCATACGAAATAACTCAATTGCAAATGGAATATCCTCCTCACTCTTTATATAATAACTTATCCATCCTGATTCAGGTAATACGTGATGTGGTTTCACCAATCCTTGGCTCACTAATTCATCCCGCTTTACCTTTGGAAATGGTAAATCAACTAACTTATCGCCATGCAAATGACCAAGTTCTTTCTTACCATAATTTATTTCAATACCACCAAATCGATGCGGTTTTTCAGAAACACCTGCCCAGCCAAGTACTTCATTTCTAATCATTTCACTAAATGACATGAACCTTCACCCCTTATTAATGATTGATGTAATATTAAATTAACACGTTCATTACTTTTTTCCATCAATCCAAAGTATGAATGGATATACGAATATAGTTTAATCTCAATATCTTTATTTTTTTACACACTTAAAACAATTTCAAAGGGTATTTATTCTATTATATAGAATTATTATTAAAAATAAATTTAAGGGATGGATATATATGAGCACGGTATTATTACAAAAGGCAAATTATCTACGATCTGATGAATTAAAACTTTTGAAAAAAGCTATACATTTTGCAGAGAAAGCACATGATGGACAATACCGTCAAACTGGAGAACCATATATTATTCACCCTTTCGCGATTACAGAAATACTGCTAAATTATAAAGCTGACATTACAACATTGATTGCTGCTTTATTACACGATGTTGTAGAAGATACCGAATACTCTCTAGAAGAAATTGAATCACATTTTGGTGCGACTATTCAATATATTGTAAACGGATTAACAAAAGGAAAAAAACTACAAGATCAAAACAAAGTATTGTACGAAGCCATTAATTTTAAAAAATTACTAGTATCCTCTCAACAAGATATACGTGTTGGCATTATTAAAGTTATAGATCGCCTTCACAATATAAAAACATTGAGTGTTAAAAAACCCGCAAAACAAGTAGCTTATGCGAATGAAACATTAACACTATTTGCACCACTTGCAAAGCGATTAGGGTTATATACAATCCAGTATGAATTAGAAAATCTTGCTTTTCAATATCTACATAAAGGAA
The DNA here is from genome assembly GCF_038005545.1 of Bacillus sp. FSL M8-0063. Classification (NCBI taxonomy): domain Bacteria; kingdom Bacillati; phylum Bacillota; class Bacilli; order Caryophanales; family Bacillaceae; genus Bacillus; species Bacillus sp. FSL M8-0063. Next base: position 1,997,683 of record NZ_JBBOTJ010000001.1, on the reverse strand, counting down.
GATATACTGAAGTACATAAATTTTTAACCGAATATGTGCCACATCTTCAAAAAAATATAACTCATTTAAGAAAAGGGATACATTCTTTTTCTAATACAAACCTTTCATTTGAAATAAACTATGAGTTCCCCCCAGTATATACTACATACTCACAATTACAAGAAATACAAAATGTATCAGGTATTTCACAAATTTGTATTACAACTACAAGTGTACTAGATTGCTATAAAATTCTTGGAATAATACATCAATTATATAAACCAACTATAAACTATTTCGAGGATAATATAGCACTTGAAAATAGCCATTTTAATAACAACTTAAAAACTAAAGTCAATATGAATGATGCTGAACAAACAATTATCATTCAAACACAAATAGCAAAAACGTTGAAAGATAACGGGATTTTTTCTTTATTGAATGATAGAACTGCAAATATTCAAGCAATATCTTATAAAATAATGGATGATACAATTGTGAATAACAATTTATTAACTACAGATCCAATCACTTTCCGTAGTTTAGTATCGTATGAACTATTTGAAAATACTATTACAGCTTATACTACAGATTTACAACCAGTTTATTTACCTGATGGTGCTACAATCATTGATTTTTCTTTCTCTGCATTTCCAAAAATTGCACATAAGATGAAAAAAGCAAAAGTAAATGGGATCACTGTTCCACTTAAAACAAAGGTTTCTCATTTTGACATCATCGAAATACATTTTGATTTTAAACTAAACTTGGAATTAGATTGGCTCAATTATGCCAATACCGCTAAAGCACAATTAAATATTAAGCAAAAACTATCTTAAATAAAAGACGACTACCTTTCTAAATGGGAGTCGTCTTTTATCGTAATGAAACCATTTTTTCAAAATTGATGAAATAAATTTCTATATTCTTCAACCCTAACCCAACATCGATATTAACTGTTATATATCCGTATCAATATTAAAGTAAGTACAAAGTACAATCTATATTCTTTATGGGATATGTAAATTTATTAAGCTACGGAAAACGGCACATAACAAAGACTAGACACATATCCTAATTTTGTAACCTAACTTACCTATAGAAAGGCGGGTAATACAAATGACTTCTAATATCGACTACACTTCCCCCACAACTAATTTCACCCATGATTTAAGTAAAAGTAATTTTTTTAAGAAAAATGCCCAAAATTATATAAACGTACTTGGCATGAAACAATTAAATACGTTAGAAAATACTTCTTTATTAGATATCTATTTAAGTACAGGAAATGTTATAGAGCCGCATATTCATCAAAATGCAGCTGAACTTGTTTACTGTATTTCAGGATCTGCTGTTGTTTCCTTACTTAATCCTTTTACAAACCAAATATTAAACTTACCGATAAAACCAGGGCAAGTTGCCAACATTCCACAAGCGTGGTGGCATTATGAAATTGCTACAGCAGATGGTACTCATTTATTAGCTATTTTCGATGCCCCAACCCCAGAAGTTATTTTTGGTTCTGATATTTTAAGACTAACTCCCGCTAATATGATGGCCCATACTTACTGTCTCGATGAACAACAATGGAAACAAGCGATATCCCCTATTCAATCCACTACAGTAATTGGTCCCCCAGCAAACTGTAATCAAAACCGCGGCACGATAAACCCAACAACTCAGCCTCCTAATCCACAACAAAATTTATATTACCAAGATTCATACTATTTCCCTCTTTACTGGGGATATTAATTTATTTCATTAATAGACAATTTTTTATCTCCTCGGAAAATTCGTAGGAGATTTTTTATTGTATATCCACCATTCCTATTTTTTTCGTAACAATTAATAGAGTACATACATATAATATTTATATATTTAATTGGAGGTGATAGTACTATGAGTAATTATAACTATCGAAAAAACTACTCTAATAATAAAAATAGTAGTTCATCAGCATCCTCTCAGTCTTCGAATTCTCAATCTTCCAATTCCCAATCACAAAGAGATTTAGCCGAGCAAGGCTATGTAAAGAAAAAAGGATGTAACTGTAATAAAAACAAATAGTTTATTACTAATTTGAACTATAACATTTCAACGTTCACGATAAATACCTTACTTTCCTTGTATACCGTTTATGTAATGGATGAATTCTATTTTTAATAGAATTCATCTTTTTTATTTATAGGTAATTTTTTCAAATCATTTAACTTATTCCATAAATAATAAAGTATAAATCATACATTTTGATTTATCACCTATCTTCCCATAAAATATAGCCCTTCCTAATAAAATTAGGAAGGGCTATATACAGAATACATTACCACAAGTTATTCGATATTAATACCTGCACTTACAAATCCAGCAACTGCAGCTATTGGACTTGCTGCTGTTAATGAAACATATAACAGTATTTTATCTCCAGCAGCTACTGGAATAGCTTCAGGAATGATTCCCGATGCTGTAGCACCAATCGCTATTACAGCAAATGCTGGTGCTAATAATAAAGGTGCGCCCTGTACTGTAAACGTATTACTCGCTGCTGGTGCAGTTAATATTTGTATCTGCACTTGAACAGGTGATAATGGAGCTAATGCAGCTGTTGCACTAAAGAAACCTGCTAATGACGTAATAGTTCCTGCACGTGGTGCTACAAATGCATAATCACCTATACCTAACGCTAATGTGATACTTGTTCCACCCGTTAAAGCTATGCCAGGCTGACTAAATCCAAATCCAAGAAGAGTTCCTGTATTAGCTATTAATGCGTTAACTAACGCAGATGGTGTTGTACCTGAAGCGAATGGAATAATAGCTCCGCCACCTGTTGCTCCTGTTGCTCCTGTTAATCCTGTTGCTCCCGTTGCTCCTGTTGGACCTGTGTCTCCCGTCGGACCTGTTGGGCCTGTTGCTCCTCTCCGGGCCTGTGTCTCCTGTTGGGCCTGTCGCTCCTGTTGCTCCTGTGTCTCCCGTTGGACCCTGTTGGGCCTGCTACTCCTGTGTCTCCCGTTGGACCTGTTGGGCCTGTCGCTCCTGTTGCTCCTGTCTCCCGTTGGGCCTGTTACTCCTGCTCCTGTCGCTCTCTCGGGCCTGTTGCTCCTGTTGCCCCTGTTGCTCCTGTTGCTCCGCCTCCTGGACCTGTTGGACCTGTTGGACCTGTTGGGCCACCTCCTGGAGTAGCACCAGTGGATTGAACTAATAAGTTTAATAGAAGTTGTAAGCTTGCAGGATCAATAATTAAAGAGAAGAAGAATGGTGCAAGAGCACTGAAGAATTAATTGTAATAAAGAAAGTAATTGACCTAGTCCGGATTTAGGAGATTGTAGTAAGTTAATAATACTTTGAATTAATTTGTTTTGAAATTCCTTCTGGAGAAGGTGCTAATTCATTTTTAGTAAATTCAATAGTTGAGTAAACAAATTGAGTAAAGCTAATCTGTTTGCATCACTTGGATTTGCAAAAAACGCTGCAATAGCCGCAATTAAAGAGAGTTTAGTAAAGTTATTAATCTTCTAATTGTTCACTAGTAGTGGAACCGTTTGTGGATTGTTACAACAATCTGGAGTGAAAACAATCGGATTATTGCAGTTGTTATGACCAAAACAATTGTTATGTGACATTTATTTCCTCCTTACTTATCTTATATTTGAGTGTTTTCCTATTATAAGAACTATAAAATTGTGTATAGGTTTCATTCACTTAAAATAAGGCTTATGAATTATGTTAAAACTGAAAAAACGATATTTAATTATCTTCATGACTCACATATTAATTATATGTTTTTAATAATTGAAGCTGCTTAGATTAAACACTAAACTTAAGAGTTTATTTTTAATTTTCCACGTTTATCTCTTAGGTCCAAAAGCACATTTTAATTTAAATCTTAAAACTAAGCATTTGCATATAACCAACAAGTAACAACACCATCTTTTCAGATAAGTAACAATATCTTTACTAAAATTATGTTCTCTCAATAATTAAGAAGCCGTTTCTATTAGAAAACTCTCATACAATATATCGGACAAGTTATTCTACACTTCGTTCAAAAAATAATGTAGGAGGTGAATTAATTGCCAATCATCCAACCATTTATGGCATCTAGAAGATTTACATCTACACTAGGAGCTGGAACAGGAACAGGTACGCTTTTGCAATTGCTGCTACAGCTTGTTTAAACGATGCTGGTACTACTGCAACTGCTTTTTCCGACTTTTACGTATTACAACTTTTATGTAAACGGTATTCTTCAACCTAGTGTGAACTCCAGTATTACTACTGGACCTACTGGTGCTATTACAATTCCTGGCGGAGATGCATTAGACGGCGGAATTCCAATTACAATCGAATTTATCGTCACTTAGTTTAACTACTTTAATGTAGAACAAAAAGACAGATTCTTGTTATTTAAGAATCTGTCTTTTTTAATTAATAATGATGAATTGCAAAATAATTGAAGAACCTTGCGTTGGTGGTTGATTATCCAATAAAGTTAGCTGACCATTACTAACTTGATATAATGGTTGTGGTTGAAGTATTCCATTAATAAACAAATTAATATGGAAACCTCATCAGGAGGTAATATATGTGTTGTACCATATTGAGCTATCCCATCTGAATCTGTATATATAAGTTTTTTCTCCATCTGAAAAAGTGTAAAATAGTAAATTAGTTGTTGTTATGGGACCAATAACTCCCGTTGGACCCGTTGAACCTGTTGAGCCTGTTGCTCTGTTACTCCCGTTGGACCTGTTACTCCCGTTGTTCCTGTTACTCCCGTTGTTCCTGTTGCTCCCGTTGTTCCTGTTACTCCCGTTGGACCTGTTGCTCCCGTTGGACCTGTTACTCCCGTTGGACCTGTTGCTCCCGTTGTTCCTGTTACTCCCGTTGGACCTGTTGCTCCCGTTGTTCCTGTTACTCGCGTTGTTCCTGTTGCTCCCGTTGTTCCTGTTACTCCCGTTGGACCTGTTGCTCCCGTTGTTCCTGTTACTCCTGTTGGACCTGTTGCTCCCGTTGTTCCTGTTACTCCCGTTGGACCTGTTGCTCCCGTTGATGTTGCCCGTTAAGGACTATTTCGCCCCGTTCCTCGTTGCTCGGTCTGTATTCGCCCGGTCGTTCCTATTCCTTCCGGTGGGCCTGTTGCTCCCGTTGTTCCTGTTACTCCCGTTGTTCCTGTTACTCCCGTTGGACCTGTTGCTCCCGTTGTTCCTGTTACTCCCGTTGGACCTGTTGCTCCCGTTGTTCCTGTTACTCCCGTTGGACCTGTTGCTCCCGTTGTTCCTGTTACTCCCGTTGGACCTGTTGCTCCCGTTGGAATATAAATTGGCGGAAGAACTGGAAAGGTAGGTCCAATATTTTCAGATCTTACCATACCTTTATTCAACGATAATTTGTCATTGCGGTTCAATTTAATACCTCATTCCACATTTTTGTTTACTAATTAACAAAATATAACATCTATCATTTTGGAAAAATTCTATAACTACTTTTTCATACTAAAATGACTTTTACATATAATAAACTTTTTACCGTTGCTATAGCTAGTAGTATTAATATAATAAAATGATAGGTCCATTTCAAAATACTAAATCGGTTACGTTCTAATTTAAAAATGAGGTGATTTATATTCAAGATAAGAATGAAAAAATAAAAAAAGAACTATTATCACTGGCTCTTGAAATTATTCTTCCATACAGACTTACAGGTCCTACTGGTCCCACAGGTAATACCGGTCCCACAGGCATTACTGGACCCACAGGCATTACTGGACCCACAGGCATTACTGGACCCATTATTACAACAAACTCTATGTTCGCTAATAATACGTTAGGTGGTCCCATCTCAGTCATATTAGGTGGAACTAATATTCCACTTTCTAATAACCAAAGTCTCGGTAATTTTACAGTGAACGCTACAAATGATATATTTACAATTCCTGTTACTGGGAGATATTATTTAACCTACCAAGTTAATACGACAACTGCACTACTTGCTGGTACAAGGCTACTATTAAACTCTTCGACTCCACTTCCCGGATCTATTTTTTCACCCGCAATATCAACTTCAAATTATAATAATAATTTAATAACCAATTTAATTGCTGGTAATACAATTTCCCTTCAACTATTCGGCGTATTATCCATAGTTAATTTAGTTGGAGGTGGTTCAACAGGTGCCTCTTTAACAATTATACGAATCGATTAATAAATGATTCATTCTTTTTTATAATAAACATTCTTAGCTGCTAAAGTAGTAACTATTACGTCATTCCTAAATCTAATAATATTTCAATAATTTCACGACAGTGATTAAGCAATAAAAACAATTTGTACTATATTGATAGTAGAAATTATCTATACTAAATTTTCCGTATATATATTATCAATTTACACTTCTCCCTGCCAATGTTACATTGAGTAAGAAGACAGTTTATCAATTGCGAACCATCTCAATATGTATTTGATAAACCTACTCCAATCCTATACGCGAGAGCAATACTATGTTGACACTCAAACGAGTGTCTTTTTTTTATGAATTCATAAAATAAAACCATCTCTTATAGATGGTTTATCAACACACATTTCTTTATATCCTTAAAGTAATCGCAAGTTTATGAAGTTGGATAATAAATGGTCATACTTAACCGAGTTAGCGTTCGTCCGGAATTATAATACGAGTGCGATTTATCCGCCTTAAAGCGAATTGCATCCCCGCTATTTAATTTATATTGACAATCATTTATTTCAATTGTCAATTCCCCTTCAAACACCGTAATAAATTCTTCGGTCCCTTCTTTATGGCCTTCCGAACTTAATTTTCCTTCTGTTTCAATTTCAACCGTATAGATTTCAAAGTTCCTATCATCTTGAAAAGGAAAGGAAGGATACACTTTATATCTCCCATTGTCTTCTGATAATACTTGTACATCATTTCGTAAAACAACTTTCGTATCTGGTTGCGGATTATTGATTAAAGAAGTAAAAGACACTTTCAAACCATTAGCGATTTTCCATATCGTTGTTAATGTTGGGCTTGACTCTCCTCGTTCAATTTGTCCAATCATCGTTTTACTCACACCTGTTAATTGAGAGACCTTTTCTAAACTCATTTTCTCTTTTTCACGTATTGTTTTTAAATTTTTTGCTAAAATAAGTTGAATTTCTTCCATAAGAAACACCCCTACACTATATACAATATAACGACCGTTATGTATAATAAAAAGCACACGTTATATTGTTCTTTTCGGTCATTATAACACACACTATATATTTAGGGGGTTTTGAAATGCCTATATTTTCTTTTTTGTTATTTGTTTTTATAAGTAGCTTCACACCCGGACCTAACAATTTTTTAGCTATGACATACGCCAATCAACATGGTTTAAAAAGGAGTATGCAATTTTGTTTTGGAGTAGCTTTCGGGTTTTTCATCCTCACTTCCTTATGTAGCTTCTTTAATATTGTACTAATTAATATCCTACCCATAATCGAATTCCCTTTAAAAATTTTAGGTGTAGCATACATGCTATATTTAGCTTTTAAAATACTCACTAGTAAAACTAGTACAGATCCCGATGAAAAACATAATAAAAACTTATTTACAGTGGGGATTTTTCTTCAATTTGTCAATCCTAAAGGGATACTATTCGGGCTGACTGTAGTGTCAACTTTTATTCTCCCTTACTATAATTCATATTCAAGTTTTCTACTTTCCTCATTATTTCTAGGTGTAGTCGGGTTAATGAGCACATTTAGTTGGAGCTTATTTGGTTCCATGTTCCAAAAACTTTTATTAAAACATACTAAATCATTTAACATCATTATGGCCGTTTTATTAGTTTTCAGTGCTATTTCAATTGTAATCACTTAAATTCAAATTCTAAATTTCTTTTCTTTTTAAAAATATTGCTAAGATGCCCAATGAATTTCCCACTTACATGCATTACTTATCAATTTTCAAGGCGGGCGTCTCCTATATCTAACCTTATTCATACGAGATAAAAATTTTAAAAGAGGATTACTCATTATAAGTAATCCTCTTTTTCGGACTATTGATTTTTAAATATTCTGTTCCACTAAACTAAAATCTTTACTTAACTTCATACCACCAGCCTTTACGATCAAGATAATCTGTCATTCCTTTAAGTTGCGTATCTGAAGTTGGTTCAGAGATAAAATATGTTAAACCATCAGATTGTAAGATGAAGTTAGCTGTCATTTTTAGTGACGTTAATGCTCCCATTACATCGGGTGTTTCATATGGTGAAAAAGCTCCTGATTGAATGATATTTTTTTGGGCTGGCGGAGTTGTCCCACCAGATTGCCCCGTTAATGCATATACAATTGAATTAGCAATCTTATCTGGATCCCATTTTGCCATATCTGCTTCATTATCAATAAATCCAAGTTCAATTAAGATTGCAGGTGCTTTCGTATTCGATAACACATAAAGGTCTTTTCGTTCCTTTGCACCACGATTTGACCAGCCAATATCTTTTGAAAGTTGCGCTGCTATTTTTGCTGATAAAGCTTGTTGGTCATAGTACAAAACTTCAACACCGTTAGCTTTCGTATCATATGAGTTTAAGTGAAATGAAACTACTAAATCTACATCATGTGAGTTTGTTTTTGATACAATATTATTTAAATTTTGAGCTTGCGTTGTCCCTACTTCATCAGTATCATCATACACTGTATGCCCCAATGCTCTTAATTTAGCAACAACTGCATCCTTCACTTGGCGATCCATAATATGTTCTTTCCGATTTCCATAATTCGCACCCTGTACAATACTATTGTGACCTGCATGTAAACTATATCTAGCCATTGTTCAACATCCCCTTTTTTATTACTATATTCAAAGCTCGTCTTATTGTCCGGTCAAATATCCTGTACATCTCCAGCAAACAAAATTTGGGCACTAATCTATTTTTAAATTTTTAATTCAAGATTATTTATTTTCTAAAACAAAGATCTCATAAATACCCCAACTAATATTTTTAAGTTGCGGCATTCACGTATTTAAACTATTCATTTCAAAATCTTTTTATATTAATACACAAAAATAAGCTATAATATAAGTTTCTGTTCTTTAGAAGGGGTTTAATGGCTGATAAATATAAATTTTTGATACTCATTGTTACAGTATTTTTTTCTTTCTTTTCCTAAATAAAAGATTTCCATAACACTTCAAAAAATTTCTTTTTGGGGAGCTTTGCAATCCTAACAAGCTTTATATTATTATTAACTCACGCTTTAGAATTAACTCCAATACTTCTCTATTCAGCACAGATGGCACTTGAGATTATTACAATTCCGCGTAAATTAATACTTCCATTTGTCACTGAAGCTGCTAGTTTTTGCTAACGAGAGGTGATCAATATAAATTGGAAACAAAAATACAATCCAAAGTATCTCTTTTACCGCATGTATAGTTATATTTATAAAGCCCTTGATGATATATCATGGTCCTTAAAATAATTTAGATTGTTATGAGTACACATTTTTTGTGTGCTCTTTTCATATCCCTATAAAATAACGCTTTCATTTCAAAGTTATATTGTTATTAAATTATCTATTCTACTCCTCTTCTCTTGTTCATATGCCGAGTTGTTTATTCATAAATTAAAAATAATTGACATAACTGAATGGAGGCTAACTATGTATTTTGCAAATATTATTAAATACGGACGCGTTCCGCACTTTAACTCTAACTTCCCTTTGATTTTATTTTGGAGTCAGAAAAGTGGCTGTACTTCACTTGCACATTGGTTTTTTTATCAAATAAATTTATTTAAACAAGCCATAAAATACGATTCCTTCATCCATAATTATGAAAATGAAATATACAAAAACTCCTCCGACTACTTTATTGAACTAGCTGCGGCTTTATATACAAACGGAAAAGATTCCTATAAATTAGTAAGAAACCCCTATACAAGAGCTGTAAGTTCATTCTTTTCACTAATTGCCCCCCTCACATAGAAAACCCAGCATGGAATCCTATTCGGAATTTTTATTATGGTAATGAATTTTGTAATAAGCCTATTTCATTTAAAATCTTTCTCTACTATTTAAAAGCGCAAATGAAAGATTTACAACAAGTAGATCCACATTTAATGCAGCAATATGAACCAGCTGAGGAGGAGTTTGTTACGAAGTATATCTACCTTGAAAATTTCTCTACTGAAATTGCGCACTTAGAACAAACATATCAATTAAAAACTTCTCCTTTACACATACTAACCAAATCATGGCATCATCAGAAGGAAAGAGCGATTTTTAGAGGTGATTTTGCAGATGCTGATATTACCGATCCTTTATTCCCACGCCTCCCAACATACGATAGTTTTTATGATTATGAAACTATCCAATTAGTACAAGATATTTTTAATAAAGATTTTAGCACGTACAATTACCCATTAACTCCTTTAAAAAATAAGTGATTTTCTAATTGTAGTTTCATATATTATAGAGAAACTTAAATTCACCTATTTAAGTTTCCTCATACAACACTTTTTTGGAACAATTTTTACATCCAAAAATTACAAGTGAACGATTGGGGTCATAAAGGTGTTTTCATAACCTTACGCATGTTTTACCTTGGATGCAAGAATACGCAGGTAAAACATTTAGTGAACAACTATTTGGATAATAATGTTTACAAATATAAAAATACGGTTTCTCTTTCCTAGAGAAACCGCATCATATTAAAGTTTTTATTAAATTTTAAACTGACTCGTATACAAATCAAAGTAAAACCCTCTATCTTCCATAAGAGATTCATGATTCCCTCTTTCCAAAACACTTCCATCTTTTATAACAAGGATTTGATCTGCTTTTTCAATCGTTTTCAGTCGATGAGCGATTACGAAACTTGTTCGACCTCTCATTAAATTGTTTAGTCCTTCTTGTATTTGTAATTCTGTTCTCGTATCAATATTAGATGTCGCTTCATCAAGAATTAATATATCTGCATCTGCTAAAATCGCCCGCGCAATCGCAAGAAGTTGTTTTTGTCCTTGACTTAAATTCGATCCTTCTGAAGCAATTTTTGTTTCATATTGATTCGGTAAATGTTTAATAAAAGAATGTGCAGATGCTGCCTTAGCTGCATTGATTACTTCTTCATCACTAGCATCTAGTCGACCATAACGGATATTATCCATAATTGTCCCAGCAAATAAATACGTATCTTGTAAAACTACCCCTATTTTACTCCGCAACGAATTCATATCATACTCTTTTATATCTTTTCCATCGATATGAATTTGCCCTTGTTGTATATCGTAAAAGCGAGTTAGCAAATTAATGATTGTTGTTTTGCCCGATCCAGTTGGACCAACTAAAGCAATTGTCTCCCCTGGCTGTGCCTTAAGACTCACTTCTTTTAAAATCGTTTTATTTTCCTCATAACCAAATGAAACATTCTCGAGTGCAACATGCCCTTGTAAATTTTGTACAATGCATGCATCTTTTTTATTTTGAATTTCCGGTACTTCATCCATAATTTCAAATACACGCTCTCCACCAGCAACTGCCGCTTGAATTGTATTCATTAAAGTTGCGAATTGACTGAGTGGTCTTGAGAATTGACGAGAATAATTAATAAAAGCCGCAATGACACCTACTGTTGTCATTCCATTTAAAACCATAACTGAACCAGTCCCAATTACAAGCCCCATACCTAAGTTATTTATAAAGTTCATACTTGGAAAAATAAAAGCTGAAAATGTATCCGCCTTCGTAGCTGAAACTCTTAGTTGTTCATTAATTTTATTGAAATTTTGTACGGTTTCTTTTTCTTTCCCATATAACGTTGTAACATCCGCTCCTGTTATAGCTTCCTCAATAAAACCATTTAATTCTCCTAAATCTCGTTGACGCTTTGCAAAGTTTTTACCACTATAAGTAACTAGTTTTTTTGTAACGAAAAACATAATAGGTACTGTAATTAAAGTAACAATTGCTAAAATCCAATCTAATGCGAACATTGCAATCGTTACACCTATAAAGGTTAATGCTGATGAAATAATTTGTACAACACTTTGCGTCAACGCTTGATTCAAATTATCTATATCATTTGTAACACGGCTCATTAAATCCCCTTGAGAACGTACATCAAAGAACCGTAAAGAAAGCGTTTGGATTTTCTCAAAAATATCTTGTCGTATTTTTTGTATTGTTTTTAATGCAACATTAATCATAACAAATGTTTGTAACCATGTTAAAAACACTGTAACACCGTAAATGGCGATAAGTAACATACACATTCTTGCAGTTCCACTTAAATCTTTCGGTACAATATATTGATCTATAATTACTCCCATTAAATAAGGACCTAATAATCCAAGTAACGTCGTAACAAATACTAAAAATATAACGAACGTAAGAGCAGCCTTTTGATACCCCATATAGTTCCATACTCGCATTACTGTTCCTTTAGTATTTCTAGCTTTACCCATCTTAGGGGCTTTACGTCCACCTTTATTAGCAAATTGCCCTTGAAAATTACGCATGTTCTTTCCCACCTTCTTTATGTAAATTGCCACCTTGGGAAAGATAGATTTCTTGATATACCTCACATTGTTCTAACAATTCTTCATGTGTACCATCACCAACTAATTCACCGTTATCTAAAACGAGAATTTTATCAGCATCTATTATAGATGAGATTTTAGAGGCGATTAATAATGTTGTTGTTCCTTTATATTCTGTTCTTAATGCCGATTGAATGTTAGATTCTGATTTCGCATCAACTGCTGATGTAGAATCATCTAATATAAGAATGGATGGCTTTCTCACAAGTGCCCTTGCAATTGATACACGTTGTTTTTGTCCACCTGATAAATTCGTCGCACCTTGTGTTAAATGATATTGATATGAATCTTCCAACTTGTTAATAAACTCAGTCGCACAAGCTGATGAAGCCGCTACTTCCAGTTCGTCATTCGTTGCATCTTCTTTACCATAACGTAAGTTCTCTTCTATGCTACCTGAAAACAATAATGCCTTTTGAGGTACAAACCCGATTGAAGCACGAAGTTTTTGTAAATCGTATGCTCTAACATTTATTCCATCAATGCATACTTCCCCATGATCAACATCGTATAAACGCGGTAACAGTTTTGCTAAAGTAGATTTACCACTTCCTGTAGAACCGATAATTCCTACTTTTTCACCTTTACATATGTTAAATGAAATATCTTTTAAAACATATTCATTATTTTTCGTGTAACTATAACTAACATTTTTAAAGTCAATTTGTCCCTCAATTTGATTAGGTGCAACTGCATTTGTTTCCGTCGTAATATCAACCTCAGTATTTAAAACTTGCTGTACACGATCCGCAGATGGAAATGCTCGCGCGATTTGCATAAATACCATACTTATAGACATAAGTGACATTAAAATAATATTCAAATAGTTTATAAACGCTAAAATAGCTCCTACTTGAAGCGTTCCATCAAATACTTTTTCTCCACCAATCCATAATGTTGCGACAATCCCACCGCTTACAACTAACATAATGATTGGCATCATTAAAGAAATAAGCTGCACCGCTCGAATATTTATCTTCGTTAAATTTGTATTAACATTTCCAAACTGAGTAATTTCATATTTTTGTCTTACATACGCTTTAATAACACGTACTCCAGATAAATTTTCTTGTAGCTTTGTATTCACTTTATCTAATGCTTCTTGCACTTTTTTGAACGTTCCGCTCGCTTTACTTGCAATGAATATAATCGCAAGTAATAAAATTGGAACAACTACAAGTAATATAGGAAATAACTCGCGTGCTGTTACAAAAACAATTATTATACTTCCGATAAATAACAAAGGACCACGAACAAGTACACGTAATGTCATCGTCATCGCCGATTGAATAGAAGTAATATCATTTGTCACAATCGTTAATAATTTCCCAGTTCCAAATGAATCACGATTTTCACTAGAAAATGTTTCTATTTTCGCAAATACATCTTTTCGTATGTCTGTAGCGAAATTAACAGCTGCTTTTGTAGAATACATCATACACCCAAGTCCTCCAACTAAACCGAGTGCTGCAGCTCCTATCATAAGAAGCCCCATTTTTATTACATAATTCAAATCACGATTTGCTATCCCAACATCAATAATATGTTGCATAATAGTCGGTTGAATTAAGTCCATCGCAACCTCAAGTACCATAAATAGTGGTCCAATAATAGCGAAGAACATGTATGGTTTTAAATAATGTAATAATTTGCGAAATGATTTCATACTTCATCTCCTTTTTCCTATGAAATTACCATTTAATAATTCATACCCTCCTTACTTAAGCTATATAATTTTGAGTTTTCCAGTACTTCTATTATATTATGCAAATTAATATTTAACATTATTAAATGATAAGCATTTATGACTTTCCGGTCAATAAATGTGCTTTATATTACGCAAATAGAAAAACCGTATTCTCAAATAGAAAGAATACGGTTTTTCTATTTATTTATTAGCTTGCAAAATTCAATCTCAAATTCATTTTTTCAAGTGGACTTCATATGTATAGACCTATTTTAATAGTATGTATACTTGTATCCCCCTCAAAAATATCTATATAAACATTTAAAATTCCGTTAACACTGGGAATTTAAATCCTTTAAAATCTAGCTCTTTATTACTTCGAACCATTAAACACTTACTTGACTGTAATTCTGTAAATTGTACATCCTCAATCCCTAATTGATCTGGTGAGAAGTAAAATTCGATTTCTGTAAATCTTTCAGCGATTTCCTCGCATATTTCATCTAAAACTGGAAGTACTGGTGCAAACACTCCATATAATTTCAACATTTCATTATCTACTTCATACACAATAAGAGCATCTAGCTTCTCTGAATAATACAATTTCTCATTCCATTCCGAGTCATACATATTCAAATAAAACGAAGGGTGGAAGTTTAATGTTGCAAAATTATTTGAAAGTCTTTGGCTACTATCAATAGTTTCATGTATTAACTTTCTATCCTCTTCCATATAATAATCTAACTTTCTAAGTAAAGAATCATTATTATTCTTTTTATCATATGAAATAGTCATCAAATACTCCTGCACAACTTTAAACCCAAATGATGCATATAGTTCAGGTATTTCCGTAAACAATAAAGTACATTCACATTTCTTATCGATTTCTTCTATCATTTTACTCATTAATTGTGTCATGAGTCCTTGTCTACGAAAATTAGAGTGTGTCATTACCGATTGAATTCCCGCTGCATTTATTCTTTCACCATTTACTAGCAATGGTAGCGAAAATGCCGCAACATTTGCAATTGCTTTATCTTCTTGTAAAAATGATAAAGCTTTGTATGTATCATCCCAATAACCTCTCTCTGAAAAATCATTCAATGTTTGAATTGTAATCCCAAACACTTCTTCAAATAAAGGAAATAACTGCTCTCTTTTCGGTTCTTCTAAAAGAAGTTTTTCAAAATTTTCAACATTCCCCATGTTGTCCCTCCATACGTTAATTCCATCAAATTAGATGTAGTTGTAGAACCTACTCTTAAAGTAATAGGTCTTACCAATCAATATACTATCATAAAATATAAAAAAAAAGTCTAATTTATTTTATGTTTTGACTATTTGAAAATAAGTCGAATAAAATAATATTAGGATTTTTGAATATTAATAAGTTTGTTATATAAAAATAGTGCTTTCTAAGTCGTTTTTACTAATAGAAATGCACCATTTATAAAAAATATTTTTTTATTATTTTTTTCCTTCTAGTCTCTCCTGCGTGTTAATTTCTTCTCCCCTCATTCGCCTTTCAAATGTATTTCTCCAACTCGTAGAAAGCGCCTGTACTTCTAAAATCCTTTTTAGCCCTACTACATTTTGTTTTTCTTTATGCATGATACGATTAGCAAATGCTACCGTAACACCTTTTGGATCAGACTTCAGTAATTTTAACGTATCAGTAGGTGATACCCATCCTTCTTTTAATACGCGAAAATAAAATCCTGTATATCCTGTTTCTTGAAAATATAGTGGTAACTTTGGAATATTGTATTTCTTAGCTAATTTAAAACAAGGTTGTCTTGGTTGCGTCACTTGGACAATCGCTTCTCCAATTTGAAATGTATCACCAATACAAACATCCTCTTCACACAGACCACTAATTGTTATATTTTCTCCGAATGCTCCATATACAAGGTCTTCATTCAACTCTTTTTCCCAGTATCTATAATGTTCTCCAGAATACACACAAACTGCTTTATCTACTCCGCCATGATGAACTAAGTCCGCTTGCCCATCTCCATTAAATTTTAAAAAGGATAAAAACACTGGTTCCCTTACTTGATTCTTATTTATACCTGTATGAATTACCTTTCCGCCGTATGTAACCTCTTTTGGTAACCCTATGTTTAAAGATAGTACCTCATATACTTTATTCATCTTAATCGCTCCTCTTACTTACCCCACAATTTTTCAATAGATTAATTTATACTTTCAAACTCTCTGTCTATTTTTCATTTAAAATGACAAAAGATCAGCAAATGTAATAACCACTCAAATATCCTTGCTCCGATACTTATCTATCCTTACTTCAAAAACTTTTCAATCCCTCTCTAATAAAGTGATTATAAGCTCAACAAAATCATTGTTCAATCCAATTATTTATATAATAATGATAGGTATAACCTATCATTAAACTTGAGGTGATTCCAATCGAATTACGACAACTTGAATATTTTTTAGCTGTTTCAAAAGAATTGCATTTCACAAAAGCAGCTGAGAAATTAAATATTTCACAACCTTCTCTAAGTCAGCAAATACGTGCATTAGAACATGAAGTAGGAATGCCGCTTTTCGATCGCATTGGTAAAAGAATATCTTTAACTAATGCAGGAAGGATTTTATTATTACATAGTAAAACCATTTTTCATGAAGTCGAACAAGCTCGTTCTGCTATTCAAGATTTAAACGGGTTACAACAAGGTTCCTTAACAATAGGATCATTGTTAACCGTCGTAAATTATTTACTACCACCCGCTATTTTAAATTTTAATCAATTATATCCTAATATAGAACTCTCTGTATTAGGGCTTCGTACAGGAGATATTCGCGAAAAATTATTACAAAACGAACTTGATATTGGCATTACATTTCTCCCGGTGCAAGATAAGGAGATTATTTCTATCCCTCTATACAAAAGTGAACTTACATTAGTCGTACCAACTGGTCATCGATTAGCTGAACGTAATCATGTATCTATTGCTGAATTACAGAACTACCCTTTAATTCTATTACCTAAAAATTTCTTTTTAACCGAACTAATTACATCTCATTGTCAAAAATTCAATTTTAAACCAAAACCAATTTTAGTAATTAGTACGATGGAATCTTTAATCCAAATGGTTTCTAAAGGAATGGGAATTACAGTGTTACCAAAACCGTATATAGACTTTTTACAAAATAAAAACATTCAAGCTATTAAAATAGAAAATCCTACTCCAACAATAGAAATTGGACTTATATATAGAAAAGATAAATATATGTGTGCTGCAACTCGAGAGTTTATTGAGCAACTAAATAGAACAGTACGTTCTTTACAAAGCTAAACGAACAAAAGAGATTATCCTATAAAATCGCTTCACAACGACCTAGTAGAATAATCTCTTTTCAAAATAAAACATCATATTAAGATTCATATAGATTTCAATGTACCTTTTTAGATATTGGAATATATTTCGTGAAATATGCTCCAATTAGCAATAATACGATTGAAAACAACCAAGTAAACATACCGCCAAAGCTAAACCAATATGCAAAGAAATTTAAAATCGCAATTGCAAAGAAACAAATTGAAGGTAACGCACTCTTCAATCCTTTTACCCCTGCTTTTTTCTTTTTTCATAAGTAATATACATTGAAACGACAACAAATAAGATAAGAACAATCGGTAACATTACTTTTAGCAATGGCAATCCCTCTCGTATATACACTATTACCATTTTATCTCATTTATTCTTCTTGAATCAATTAATAGCGTTCTTCTTTCCAAAAGTCAGTATACGTTTTATTATTAAATTTCACATTCAACTTAGAAAAGGATAGGCTCTCTCCAACTTTCAATGAGTACCAGTCGTTGAATAGTGGAGATCCGAAGCAAATATTCATTGTACGGTTATGCAAATCAAATAAGACAGAATGCAAAGTTCCAAACCATTCTTCATAATTATGTACTGTCAGCCCAGTAGGATACTCTTTTTCTACTAATCCTTTTAAAGACTTCATGCTCACTAGTTCATTTTGATTTAAATATTCATACAATGTGTGATATCTGTTTGTAGATTGTTCTAATCTTCTATTATTCAATTTTTGAATAGGTAAACTAATCGCATGGTTTGTTGATACGATAAAATCATGGCTTTCCTCATCAATTGTGGTTATTGATTTAAAACCGTCAAATATTTCAATACGCGCTGCGTCTAAAGGATCTGCTACAATTAGATTAATATTACTTGCAATTGGCATTTCATCAACTAGTGATATCGCCTCCTGCACATTTTTACATTTCTCCAATAATACTCGAATTACCGCAAAACATTGTAAACCATTTAACACCGGCTTTCGTAAGCCTTCAATACTCCCTACTGGTTGACCACATGCTGAAAATGTAACAGCTAACCCATGCTCATTAACACCTTCAGTTCGACCAAAATAAAAAGTAGAAAATCCACTATGGACATACGCGCCTTCAACATGTGTAGAGCAAAAACGCATATCATCTATTTTTGGTGACAAATCATAATTTCTTAATACATATGTGTGCTTTGAATCTGTCTTTTTAGGTAATACGACACAATGACTACATCCTGCTTTTAATAGTGTTTGATAATAATACATCATATTTCTAGCAGGAATTTTCAACACTTCACAAAAACCTTCAATTTCATCATTAATTCCAGGACAATATTGATGTAATATATTTCTAGATTCTGTCCAATAATTATCTGATACTAAATGTTCTTGTTGTATAAATTGTGGAATGAGATACGGATGACTTTTCACAAACTCTCCTTGTTGCCTTCCAATATCATAATGACTTCCTTTTAATGATGAAAAATACCCCTTTACTTCATACATCATATTTCCCCCTCTCATTGATTATATCCATATCATACTAAAAGGATTTTATTCATTCTTGATGTTTTTTACTGTCTTTCAAATCAAATTTGGCTGGAATAAAGAAAACAATTCTAAAATAAAAATTAGGAAACTGTAATCATTAACAGTTTCCTAATTTACCTATACTATATTATCCCTTCCTCCACCAACGTTTCTGCAATTTGAACCGAGTTCCAAGCGGCCCCTTTTAATAAATTATCGGAAACAATCCAAAGATGGAATCCTTTTGGTGTATCAGGGTCTTTTCTAATTCTCCCGACAAATGTATCTATTTTCCCTTCTGCATATACTGGCATTGGGTACAGCTGTTCACTAGGATTATCTTGCAGTATAACACCTGGTGCATCCAGCAACACTTCTCTTATTTCTGCAACAGTCGCTTCTTTTTCAAGTTCAATATAAACCGATTCTGAATGCCCTGAAACAACTGGAACACGCACACAAGTAGCTGCCATTTTTAAATTGAGATCTTCTAAAATTTTCTTCGTTTCTTGAATCATTTTTACTTCTTCAAATGTAAAATCATTATCTGTAAATATATCTACTTGAGGCAGTACATTAAACGCAATTGGATAATGCTTTTTATCTTTTTTCACAGGTAATATCGTACCCTTAACCTCTTCACCTGCAAGCATTGACTTAGTCTGTTCTTTTAATTCCTGAATCGCATGAATTCCTGAACCTGATACAGCTTGGTATGTGGAAACAATAATTCGTTCCAATCCGAATGCTTTTCGAATTGGCTGAAGTGCCGTCACCATCTGTAATGCTGAACAATTCGGAACTGCAATGATCCCTTTATGCTTCTTTAAAGTGTGCGCATTTACTTCTGGAACAACGAGCGGTACATCATGTACCATTCGGTATTCACTCGTGTTGTCAATTACGATAGCACCACTAGAGACTGCGTGATTGACAAATTGTCTAGAAACTTCTCCTCCAGCGCTAAAAAAGGCAATATCTACACCTTCAAAGCTAGTTGTTTTTGCCTCTTTTATTATTATCTCCCGTCCTTTAAATCGCACTACTTTACCAGCGGATCGTTTTGACGAAAGCAATGTAACTTCAACTATATTAAATTGAGTTTCTTTCTCTAACAGTTCAATAATTTTCTGTCCGACTGCACCTGTAGCCCCAACTACAGCTACATGATAGCCCTTTTTGATCATCTTTTCTCCTCCAATATCACTTAAATGAATATTTCTACAATTTCATTTTATAAAGAATTTAACCATTTGGAAAATTGAAATACGTGATATAATCATTCACAAATCATGATAATAAAAGAGGGATTGCTTATGGAAATGAGACACGTTAAAACATTTTGTGCGATTGTTAAATATGGTGGTTTTTCTAAAGCTGCTCATGCGTTAGGTTATGCGCAATCTACTGTAACAGCGCATATGAAAGCATTAGAAAACGATTTACATCTCCCTCTTTTCGATCGATTAGGGAAAAAAGTACTTCTTACAAAAGCAGGTCATCAATTTCATCCTTATGCTCTAGAATTACTAGCTATTTATGAAAAAGCGCAAGAAATCCCTCAAAATAGTGATGATTTAGAGGGAACATTAACGATTACATCTAACGAATCATTAGCAGTGTACCGATTACCACAATTATTACGTATGTACAAACAGGAGAATCCGAAAGTAAATATCGTACTGGAAACAACTACAAACGAACAAGCAATGAATAAGCTACGTGAAGGAGAATCAGATGTTATTTTCATAATTGGAGAAAGTATGGAACATAATGATTTTATTACGCGTACTTTTTGTAATGAAGCATTTGGATGGATTTTACCTCCACATTACTCTACACACTCTAATCCATTTTGTTTACTAAATGATACTCAATTTATCTTTACAGAACAAAGCTGCGGCTATAGACCAATGGTAGATCGATTTTTACGTCAAAGCGGAAATATTCCAGCTAAAACATTTGAAACTTCCAACGTTGAAGTCATTAAACAATCTGTAATGTGTGAGTTAGGAATTTCAATTCTTCCTTACATCGTTGTACAAGAAAATTGTCAAAAAGAACAACTCTGTTTTCAGCCTATCGAAACTCCAGCAGTTATTCAAAGCTATGTAATCTATCATAAATCTAGATGGATTTCACCCGTTTTACAATCATTTCTTTCCTTACTAGAACAAGACTAAAAGCTGCACACAAAAAAGAGTAACTGCCTAATAAGCACTTACTCTCTTCCAATATTATCTTATTTATTAGTCTGTCCCCCACCTGCAATTAATTTACTGCCTGAATATGTACCTTTTTGCATAAACAATTGATTAATTAACTCTTTTTGTTCCGCTTCTGACATTACACCTTTTCCTTCGCCTAAATTCCCGCTTTGTAATTTCCAAATCTTGTTGTGATCCGCGTCCATCTTTTCATATTTCCCTTGTTTCCATCTCTCTAAAATATCTGTATATGTATTTCCTTGTACTAGATCATTACTCTTTACAATATCAAGTAAACTTTCAATTCGTTCTTGTGTGATAAAAATATAGCCCCACTTTTGATCAGCTTTCGTTTTTTGATGTGCCATTTCATGTAATGCTGTCTGTATGTTCTCATCTGTCCATTTAAAATTTTTATTAAAACCGCTATTTGGTAATGAATGATTGCCATTTTCTAAAAGCTTTGCATCTTCAGCTTTTACTTTACTATCCGCTAGTACTTCTGCTGCCGGAGCAGCTGGTGATGCCTTTTTCGCAGCTGGTTTACTATTATTTAGATAATACAGCATACCATATGTTAAACCTACGCCGATTACCGCCATACCAGCTAAAATACCTATTATTTTAAAAAATGTTTTCATATTGCTTGTTTCCTCCCACATATCCCATTCATATTTTCTATTTCTTGAACCACATGTATATTTCCTTATATTGTATTTCTTTTCTGTATAAATTGAAAGATTATTCCGTCAAAAATCTCGATCTTTTTCAAATGCAGATCCATCTCTAAGCATTTCGTTTTAATTTTATAAAAATATATGCTAGCCTACATATAAAGGAGATGAATAAATATGAGTTTATTGTATATCGGTTTAACTTTTTTAAACTTTGATGATACGTATTTATTACAAAATAACCTTCATTCTTATTCACATGAAGATATTGATTTTAGTCATTTAGAGCACGCAAACCTGTATTGCGAGACTCCTTCTTTAAAGCGTATAAAACGGGAGTTATATCGTAGAAAGCAAAGAGGAATCACCTTTATCGGTTCTGGAAATTATCATTATGTATCTGATTTGCTACTAAAAGAAATAGATGAACCATTTAGCCTTATTTTATTTGATCATCACACTGATATGAACTTAAAAGAAGAAAATGAACATACTCTTATTTCTTGCGGGTCATAGGTATCATTCGCTCTTCAAAATAATTCGAAATTAAAGAAAGTAATTATTATTGGACCTTCTTCTTTAACCATTCATTCTAATGATTATTCATGCGTAGAAGTGTTCCCAATAGATACAGCTAATGAAATATCTGCACATACAATACTTTCGCATATTCATACAAAGACTGTATATGTAAGCATTGATAAAGATGTTTTAGATGCAAAAGTAACTATTACAAATTGGGATCAAGGACATATGAAACTTTCTACACTATTAAAATGTTTACATTCTCTTATTAGGAATAAAAATGTCTATGGTATCGACATTTGTGGTGAACTACCGGTTTATCCTTCTGAGCTCTTTCTAGCTAAATATGCAAATGCTATTAAGAAAAATGAAAAAGCAAACTTACAAATTATAAAATCAATATATAATACATAAAAAACAACGAGTACCTTATTAGGCACTCGTTGTTTTTATGCACGATATTCTTTTAACCACTTCGTAATCGCATCTAACCTCGAAACATCAAAACGTGTCTCTTCACACACATTTAAACTGTTTACACTTTTCACAATTTCTAATTCATTCGATTTTACACTTTTCGCATCAATCATTTTGCAGTACCCGTCTGTAACAGCATTTAAATTTTCATAATAACGTTGAAACGATTTTGATATATGTAAATGCTTTTCAAAGTTTCTTCTTCTTTTTGTCTCGTCAGATTCTTTCCTTTTTCTAAGTTCTTCATCATTCGTATATAAATAAAAATATTGATTGGGAAAACCAATTTCCCTATGTATTAGCTTTTCTTTATAAAAGTTTTCTATTAAAGATAACGGCTGATTAAATATATCAAAATGGAAACACCAATTATAACTAAGTGGTTGATAAATGTCGCCATCAAGTATTACTAATTCATATTGCTCTGATTTCTGCACTGCTATTTTCCAGCGCTCTACTTGTTTTTCAAAATACCATGTTCTATGTTCGTTTTTTGGTCTTTCAAATAAAACATTCACTTCAGGTATAATGTACGCACCATAATTTTTTTCTAATTCACGACACGTGCTACTCTTACCAACCGCACTCGCTCCCTCAAACGCTATAATCCCCATAGTTTCTCCCACTTTCATTAACTTAAATCTCTTTGCTTCGCATTTTTCCCCCATAACTGTCTCCATAAAACAATGGAAGCGATAGAAAGCATGATTGTTGTAATGATACTCCCCTCAATACCGAACGAGCCCCCATGAAGGACTTCCGATCCTTTTGTTACAGGTTTAAAAAGTGGTGTAGAATACATTGCCATTCCACTTACTGCAAATCCGAATACGTTATATTGTGCCCAATTCCAAATGGAATGCCATGCGCATATCCCCCAAAGACTACTATCTTTCAAAACGTAAAAAGCTGCAAATACACCAACTAATATTATATTCGATATTGAAAGAATTGTAATACCTGGATTTAGTAAATGAAGAAAACCAAATAAAAAAGAAGTCACAACAATCCCAATCCATATACGACTTCTAACAGATAGGACCGGAAATAACCAACCTCGAACAACAATTTCTTCTGTTGCACCTTGTATTAAAAAAGCAACTAAAGATCCCACAATTCCAATTATAGCGGTTGGCGTAATTTGTTGCATTTGTAGTTGTACAATTCCTGTTAATAAAAGTATCATTACTGGTATTGAAATGAAAACAAGCCCTAATAATGCACCTCTCAAATATTTTCTTATCCACTGATTTCTCCAAAACCCAATGGATGAAATTGATCTTTTCTCTACAAATCTAACCCATAAAAAAACAAAAAATACAGCTCCGCCAAACGTCAATATCATCTCAATGTCACTATAAATCGCCTTCATTAAAAGTGTTTCTGCTTTCGGTAAAAACAACATAAATAACATGAACAATTCACCTAAAGTTAAAAATACAATTGCAAGTATAACAGCGAATACTGGATGAATTTTTCTTCTTCCTTCTTTGGCTGCTTCAATTATTTTAAATTGAATAAATTGCAATATTCTCGCCTCCTTAACAAATATATTAATACTATATATTGTTTCTCTAATGCAAACTTTCAATAAAAATGTTCTCCGTTTAGCATAAACCAAAATTAGGAATAATATATAAATAAAAGAGATGTCTTTGTGTCTTTTCCCATTATCTCCATCCTATTGCACACTGGTATTACCAGCACTTGCTATTTCCCACCATTTGTTGTAAGATAGTAATTAAGGTCAATTTAACACCATATTTCCTTTGCATATTATCAAGTATCAATCAGGATTATTTTATACTCCTTATGGGTGTTTGATAATATGTGAACTTTTATTTTTCATTCAAATAAGGCCGATCATATTGTAATCTTTTTAAATTTTAGGAGGCACTACCATGACATTAACAGGTAAAGTAAAATGGTTTAACAGCGAAAAAGGTTTCGGTTTCATCGAAGTTGCAGACGGTAACGACGTATTCGTTCACTTCTCAGCTATCACTGGCGACGGCTTCAAATCTCTTGACGAAGGTCAAGAAGTTAGCTTCGAAGTTGAAGACGGTAACCGTGGACCTCAAGCTAAAAACGTTGTAAAGCTATAATTCAAACAATAAAAAGGTTGTTACCAGCTCGGTTAACAACCTTTTTAATATATAACTAAAATTTTTTACATAAAAGGAGTGGTTATATGTATCGCAATCGAAAGAATGATGTAGCAGAAGTACCACCAGAACAAACCCCTGTCTGGGAATGTGAATCAGAGGATTGTTTAGGATGGATGAGAAAGAACTTTTCATTTGAAGAAGAGCCTAAATGCCCTTTATGTAAAAGTAGCATGAAAAGCGGAGAACGTTTATTACCTAAAATAGGTTAATTTTTACTTACCCCCTCTTTTATAAGAGGGGTTTTTTATTATAAATTTATATCCTCTATATCCGTTCGAATTATAGAATACAATAGTGCATCATGTTGCTTATTTCCTTGATGAATATATCCACGTAATAACCCTTCCTTATGAAAGCCTATTTTAGATAACATTCTACAAGAAGTAACATTTTCAGGGTATGTAATAGCTCCAATTCTAAATAAGCCTAAATCTCGAAATCCATAATGAATAATTTCTTGAGCCGCTTCTGAGGCATAACCATTTCCCCAATAACGAGGATGTAAGTCATATCCAATTTCAGATCGTTTACTCCATAGTTGTAAATTATTTAATCCAATTGTACCGACTAACGTATTTGTTTTTTTTAATACAATCCCCCATCGTATTGCCTTTTTCTCAAAGTAATTTTTTGAAAAAGATTCAATCATACGCGACGCTTGTCCAAACTCCGTAAAGGAATTCATACCGTAATAACATGTTACTTCATCCAATGAAAAAATTTCATATATTTTTTGACAATAAGATTGTTCTATTTCAACTAAACGTAAACGTTCAGTTTCTAATATAGGAAACGCCATAGAATCATTCCTTTCTTTCTACACATTCATTATAGCAGAAAAAATATTTCAAATTAGGAAAGTCCTTAATGTCCCATTAATCAAATATTTCTAGAGAAGCTTATTCTCTTAATTCAATACGAACTAAAAGTAACCCTTCTTGCTTTTACATGATTAGAAAAAATAAAGAGATGATCATAGTATTTTGACCATCTCTTTATACTCTATTTATATGCAACTAATGCCCAATGACATGGAGCTGTTTGTCTCCAGTTTATACTTGAAAAACCAGTTTCTCTAAGTAGTGTATCTAACTCATTAACAAAAGGATACAATCACATCCCCTCCTATTATCCTGTTCTTACCTTTATTTATAAAAATTGATTGTTTTCTTTTCATCTCCATCACTCCACTCGTAATAACATATCTTATAATTTCGTTTCCACACTCACTTTTCCCTTCTAAAATAACACCCTCCTCCATACATTTATGGTAAAATATAGTTAAAATATATTTTGTTATGGAGGTGTATATTTTCTATGTATATATTCATCAGTTTATCCCTCTTACTCATATTACTCATATTTTTATTTGCAAAAAAGTTCGCTCCAAACTCATTCATGATGACTAGTTTTAAAGGCAATAGCTTTAAAACATTTTCAATTGGCATGTTAATCGCCGCCACTCTTTCACTTTCCTATGGTATCTACCACGCAGCAACATATCAACCTAAACATTTAGATATCACGTTACAAAATCAAAACTTTACTGTTTTCGGTAATGTTGGGGAGCTTGGGTATTTCTCAGAAGAATTACTAAAAAAAGATACAGAAATTGAACTATATTTTGCCTCATGGGAACCAATGCAATTAAATAATCCAGAAATAATAGTTAACTATCCTTCAGGTAAGCAAGAATCATGGAAACCGAACATAACATCACTTCCAGCCAATAAATTAAAAGAGAAACATGGCATAAAAGAGCTTTATCAACTCTCATCCTATTCATTTAAAGAATCCGGGAACATAACATTAACGATTACTGAGAATAATACAACTAATAAAAAAATCTCAATTCAAGTGAAATAAATAAAACGTCCCTCCAATATACTGGAGGGACGTTTTATTTATATATGTATTCTATTTTGACAGTTCCTTTAATGTTGCAATTATTTCATTTGCAGTGTTTTTTCCATTTCCAATACACGCACCAATTCCGACACCGTAATATGAGGCTCCAGCTAAGTATACATTAGGATAAAGATCCGTCATTTTTTCTTGTAATATTTGAACAGCTTGATTATGTTCTAAATGATATTTCGGCATTAAATCTTTCCAATTTGTAACTTCAACTACTTCTGGTTTCCCTTTAATTCCTAGGCTCTTTTCAATATCATATAAAGCGACTTGTACCAATTCTTCTTCACTATAATTTTTAATCGTTTCATATACTGGATTTGTACTCTTATAAAACATTCTTACTAATAGCTTTTGTTTTCCCGATGTATGCTTCCACTTCCGGCTTGTCCATGTACACGCATCACAATGTAAATCACTGTTTTCCGTTACGATAAATCCTGTGCCGTCCGCCGGTAATTGTTCATCAAGTATATCAAATCCTAAGTAAATACTTATAAGAGATGAGTTTTTAAATGTATGAAACTGCTCGTTTAACTCATTAGACTGTAATAAAGTTTGTGCGATATCGTGAGGAGCTGCTAATACAACATAATCAGCTTGGATTGATTCATGATTTGCAAAGGAGATTTCATAGCGATCACCTTGTTTCCTTACAGCAGTCGTTACAGCGCCTTTCTTAACGACTGTCTCAGTCAGCATTTCTTCTAAACGATAAATAATCGTAGATAGTCCACCTTTAAATGATACGAACTTTTTGTTTCCTGCTGATTGAAACTGTTTTTTATTCTCTTCAAAACCTTTAATAATACTTCCATATTTATTTTTATAATCCAGTAAATACGGTAATGTCGATGCCATAGTAAGCTCATTTAATTTACCGGAATATACACCTGAAAGCACCGGAGCAATTTGTTTTTCCACTAACTCTTTCCCTAAAAAGCTTTCTAAAAATACAGCAAGCGAAGTATCTTTTGTAAACTCTTTATTTTTCGTTATGAAATCTTTTAAAGCAACAATTTTCCCTTTCGTTGAAACTAGCGTACTGCTAAACAACGACTCCACACTCATCGGTATCCCAAATATAGTGTCAGATGGAATTGGGTGTAAAGTATTATCAGAATATATGTAAGAAATACCCGTTTCATTATATACCATTTCTTCTTCTAAATTTAAATCTTTTACAAGCGGTAAAACATGTTCATTACGAGCAACGATAGAATCTGCTCCTGATTCCATAATAAAATCCTTTTCTTCTACACTATGGATTTTACCACCTAAGTACTCTTCTTTTTCTACAAGGATTAAATTTAAATCGATATTATTATCCTTTTTTAATTTTTCTAAATAAAACATAGTAGAAAGTCCCGTTATACCTCCACCGATAACAACAACTGTTTTCATATGTGCTGCGCTCCTAACCGATACAATTAATAATTCCTTTATTATTATACCCAAAAGTCCTTATATTCGACTAGCAGCTTGTGCATTCTGTAAGAAATTAGACAATATATTCGAATATATTTCTGGTTGATCGTTGTGCACTAAATGACCAGCAAACGGAATAATAGCAATATGAATATTTTCATTTAATTGTTTGAACATTGTAGCAGCTGTAACTTCATCTTCCGAATCTCCCCCTGCAATACAAAGTGTAGGTACTTGAAGATTAGCTACATCACCAGTTTCATCGAATGGGTACCAATCTTTAACTTGCCACGATTCAAGCAATGCTTTCCAATCACTTTTTTCATGAATTTGATTCATATAAGTTACAACTTCTTCATTTTCCATCAATTGCTGATGGCAATTCGCTTCATACTCCTGAGACTCCTCCCAATTTTCTCCCTTAAGCGGAAAGATACCAGAAAAAGTTAATGTTCTCACTTTATCTGGATATTTTTTTGTGAATAATAAAGCGACTAATCCTCCTAGGGAAACACCAGCTATATGACATCTATCAATTTGTAAATGCACTAACGTATCATGTAAATCCTTTACAGAACGTAGGAAATAATTCTCCAATGTCCCGCCTGATCTTCCATGTCCTCTTAAATCCGGACGAATGACTTGATAATTTTTTTCTCGAAAAAATGCTACCTGCTCATCAAATTCTTCTAAACCTGTCATACCACCAGAATGTAAAAGCACAATTGGTTCCCCTTCGCCTGAAATGTTAGTATGTAAAATCATATATGCCCCTCCTTTGAAACGGAATATTCCATTAATTATCAGTATATAGAATATTCATCTGAATTTCCAAATAAAAAGAACTATAACATTTTCACATCATGTCATAGTTCTTTCTATTTCAAAAACATAAAGTAATTAATCAATTTGTCTATTTCTTGGCTTAATGCCAGTACTTTTTCATGTTGAATTCCATAATCCGATACTAAATATAACAGCTCTTCTTTTTTAATTTCTATTACTTTCTCTAATTTCACTAATTCCATGTCGTTTTATTTCTCTCCAATAATAAAATGTATGTATTTTAGTATAGCCTACTTACATAATTAGTAAAAGTAAAATAAGTATGTAAAATCTTACAAATATCAAAATAATATATTTTCAACAAAGAATTTTTTAATTTAGCCCTTTATACAGATCATTAGACTCCATTACGCATTAATAATAAATCGGAATTTCTCTAATGTTATATCTTTATATTTTGGAGCTCTCTTAATATGATCAAAATAACTATATGAGAATTTAAAGATATGTCCGAAATCCCAATCAAATGTACTATAGTCTTTTAGCCAAAATTCTTTTTCTGTTGGTAATACATGAGCTCGTTTAGATTCGACTAAAGGTAAAAAATCTATCGGTGAGTGTAAAGTTATTTTACTATTTGACGTTAATTTTTGACTAGCACGTAACACGTATACTAGTTTCAACAGCGGACGTATACCTCGTTGGAATATATCTCTATGACCTAAGTCATACATAATATTAATTGCATGAGAAAAAGTAAGTAAATGACCAATTAAATCATGATGTGATTCCGCTCTATAAATAATATTAAATTGCGAGAGCTCGTTTAAAATAAACGTAGATAATTGTTTCGGATTTCTTAATTCACTTTCTATCTCATCTTTTATACTTAATTGTTTTACTTCCTTTGTTGTAAAACCAATCCATGATCTACCAGGAATTGTTTTTCGAAACGATATTATAAGGTTAGTAATCCCTTCAATCTCTTGATTATCGCCCCATTTTTGTAACTCTTTCATAGCTAATAAACTTAATGCAGCATAAATGACATTATGCCCCACCCAATGAAGTTCATCAATTGTATGTTCCAATGATTTTATAATCATTTTTTCAGCACTTTGAAAATCAATTTCCTCTTTATCATCAATGACTTCACCTAAGTTTTGCTTGTTCAGCATCCTTTTTGTTTGGTAATACATATTATGAGTTATCTCTTCATCCATATTGTTGTCTTTCATAAAGAAATAACTAGCAATTGCAGCTGCTCCAAAATGCGCATGCCAAATATTATTTGTCTGTCTTTTACATTGAGAAATAATTGAAAGGCCACTTTTTAAAACGATTTTATTTTCCATCTATTTTTCCCCCGTAATAAAAATCATTTAATACTCATCCTAAAGATGGCGTCAATACAAATAAAATATGATTGGATTCATCACTTTTATTTAAAAACCGATGCTTCACGTTTGGCGGTATACGTACAACGTCGCCTTCTTCTAAAAAATATTCTTTTCCTTCTAACTCCACATACACTTCCCCTTTCATAACAACAGCAATTTCTTCCTTATCTTCATGTGAATAGTGACTTTCCGTTGTGTTTGCTTGTTTATTTAAATCCATTATTAACATTTCAATACGTGCTTTCATAAAATCCGGTGTTAATACATCATATACAATGTGATCATTGTTCTCCCGATATACTTTTTTTCGATCTTTTTTCTTAGAAATGAGTGAATCTGTATCAATTTCATTAATAAAAAGTGTAAATAGTGGTACATTTAATGCTTTCGCAATTAATTCCAATACACTTAAAGAGGGATTCGCATATCCTCGTTCAATTTGACTAATTAGTGAAGTACTAATCCCTGCATAATCAGCAAATTCCCGAATTGTCATATTATTTTTCTTACGATAACTTAATACAGTTTGTCCGAGTCTATCATGTATCATAATAAAAACTTCCTTTCGTCCATCATATTGCATGTTTCATTGCCTTTGTGCTGACATAGTAAACAAAAGTAAATAATCCTTTCCTATCATCTCTGGGACTTATATACTTACCTTTGTACATTATATCTTATTTAGTTCATTATAATAAACAGTCTATCGGAGGGACAAACTGTGAAATCACCTATTCTTTCATATTGCATCTTATTTTTCGGCGTATTCGCCCTATCAACTTCAGCAATTTTCGTAAAATTGGCAGATGCTCCTGCGGCTATCATTGCTTTTTACCGATTATTCTTTGCTACACTGATTCTATTACCGTTATTACTATTTAATAAAAATAATCGAAACGAGCTAAAAACAGTAACAAGAGGACAATGGGGATTCGGATTCATATCCGGGCTATTTTTAGCTGCACATTATGTACTATGGTTTGAATCATTACAATACACTTCTGTAGCGAGTTCTACAGTTATCGTAACATTACAACCTTTATTTTCAATGATTGGTGGTTACTTTCTATTTAAAGAGAGATTTACGAAAGGAGCGGTTATTGGTTGCCTCATCGCTATTTCAGGAAGTAGCGTCATCGGATGGCAAGACTTCCAAATCAGCGGAGAAGCATTATACGGAGATATTTTAGCATTTATTGCGGCCGGAATTATTACCGCTTATTTTTTCATTAGCCAACATGTTCGTAAAGATTTATCACTTATACCGTATTCGGTAATTAGTTATGGAAGTAGCGCCTGTTTTCTCGGTATATTTGCCTACATGCAGCAAGAATCTTTCATCCATTACTCTATACAAACTTGGTTGTGCTTTATTGGCTTAGCTTTCATTGCTACGATTTTAGGTCAAACGATATTCAATTGGTTACTAAAATGGATGAGCGCTACTGTTATTTCTATGAGTATTTTAGGAGAAACGATTGGAACTTGTATACTAGCGTATTTTATATTAAATGAGACTATTTCTTTACAACAAGGACTAGGCATTACAGTTATTTTTATTGGCTTAGCATTATTTTTAGTGCAGCCAAAACTGCCTAACAACAACTAACAAATAAAAAGCATGACAGTATACTGTCATGCTTTTCACTATCCATTATGTATGATTAAACCATCAGGTCTAAAACGACTCATCATAATTTCATTAATGAACTTTCCGTGAGCCTTCAAATTCCCTACTTTTATTCCCTCTTCTACAAATCCAAATTTTTCATATAGCGATTTCGCCTTAGGATTCGTTGCTAAAACACCAAGCTCTACTCGCTCTAACATTAACCAATTATCAGCCAAATCAAGCATTTTTGTAAGAAGTGCTTTCCCAATGCCTTTATTATGATATTCACTATCTACCCCCATAAACAAATCACCCGAATGAGATCTACGTCCTGGGCTTTGGGTTAACCCAACAAATCCAACAACTTCTCCATCATACTCTGCAACAAATTCAAATTGATTTGGCGCTAAATTACGAATTCTATTTTCCATCGCATCTACACGCATACTAGGTAAGAAAACCATATAAGGTAAAACATCATCTTGTATGCATATACGATGAATTGCTCTAGCATCTTGTATTTCTACCGCTCTTAGTTTAATCTCCATATTTTCTCCCCTCCATATTCATAACAATACATATCATTCTAGACCCCTGGGTGAAACCCCTTCCCTTCTATATTTCTTTATGTTATTTTTACACAATTATTTCGGTATAATATCCAAATTACGACCAGCTTATCTACAATTCACATGCGGGTTAACTTTTCACTTTATTATATAACTCAAGCAGATTTTCAATTGGAATACCATTTATTTTCATACCAGTTATATCACAATTTTCTATTTCCATATTTTTGAGATTACTATTACTTATCGTACTACCTTCCAAATCACATCTATTAAATGAAATAGGATGTTTATCTTCTCCAAGGCTTGTATCTTTAAAATGAACTCCACCTAAAGTCACAAAAGAAAATTTACTACCGGAAAGATTTAAATCTGCATATAAAGAACTTTTTAAATTTATATTTCTAAACTTTGATTGACTTACATTACAATTACTCATATTCATATGCATTATATTACTACCAACAAAGGAACTATTTTTTAAATTCACTTGATAATACTCTGTATTTGCTAGATTACAGTTTTCATATTGGCTATTTTTCATATCATTATTTTTAATCAGGTTCTCTTTAGCTGACTCTACAGTTATTCTTTTTACATAACAATACTCATCTTCAGATCTGAAAATTATTTCATAGCCCATTTTTTCATAAAAATGATGATTATTAATTTGTCTACTAGATGTTTCGAGATCCCAAATCCTTATGCTTAGATATTCCTCTTCTATTAATTTAATAACATGTGATCCAATTCCTTTTCCTTGATAAACAGGCTCTACAAAAATACGATCAATTCGGCCATATGACTTACCTGAGATCGTAACTATAATTCCTCCGATTATTTTTCCATCCATTATCACTTTGTAACAATCCAATTCTTCAATCGAATATTTCATCATTTCAACTGAAGAATAACCTGGTGGTTGAATGTTATAGTCAATTACATCACCTTGACCGCATAGCCATCGTTTTGCTTCTTCATCAAATGTTCTTGTCATTATTTCTGTTAACTTTTCAGCATCTAAAATTGTAGCTTTTTCTATACATATTATCGTCATTTTTGTTTTCCCCTTCATTGTTACAAAATAATAAGTTTTATGAACTTTATAGTTATAAAATAAAGAAAATTAAAATTAATCATCTCATTTACTATTAAACTACAAATCAACCTATATTTTCCATTGTAACTCAATATTAATGAATAAAGAAGAGAACATGCAATATAAACATGTTCTCTTCTTTTATTTATTTTTAATTGTATATTATTAAAAATTAGATATTACTTTAGCCACTCGTTGCAACTATTACTTAACTCCTGTAAATCCTCTAGGAATTGACTCGCATGATACCCATCACAAACCGAATGATGGACTTGCAATGAAACTGGTAGTATAACCCTATTTTCTTCATTAAAATATTTCCCACAAGTTATAATTGGTAATAGAAAATCACCATCATTATTAATATTAAGATTAAATCCAGTAAAACTAGCCCAAGGTATACTAGAAATAGGAAAAGTATTTGGCGGAATATTCTCTTTCGTGAAGAGACCATGAACATTAGCATAGCATCTCATATCTTCTTCATAATTTTTATAGAAAATGTGGAAATCACTAGAATAATCCGTCCATATACTTGAAAAAGACTTATCATCTTTATGGAAGATTGTATAACTTGGTATCATTTCCTCCCAATAGCCTAAAACTCCTTCATCGTTAAAACATGTTCGAAATTCTTTATGATTATTTACTACTCTAGAAATTAAATATATAAAAACGGGATAAAATTTTATTCCTTTTTGATGTAATTCCTTTAACAACATCGTTATATCAATATTTACAGTTATACTAAACGTACATTTCAATTTTAAATAATGTTCAAAATACTGCTCTCTATTCCAATTTTCTATGTCAATTATATGAAACTTCATTGTAATAGCCTCCTAAAATTTTTTTATTTTAGAAGGCTAACTTTCTTGTTTTCACCATACCTGTTCACTCCTTATATTTTAAATTTATCCTCAAGTTTTTTATTTAATTATATAACATCTGCAAAAATCCATTCACATATTTATTGGAATCCAACCACATACTATTAATAAATCAACTGACGTTTGGAGGATTCAAACATGAATGACAAAAATGTAAATAAAAAAGATAATGCTATCGCAAACAATACACCTATTCAAAATAATAATACTGTAAACCTTAATGTAGAAGAACAAGCAATGAATGGCTTATATGGAATGCCAGAAACTGCTATTGAAGATGCTGATCATGCTGTAACTGATGATTTGACTTCAAAAAATTAATAAACTACTACATAGAAGAAAGCCAAGGAAAATATCCTTGGCTTTCTTAACTATGCATCCACCTTTTGTACTTCTTCACTCTTTCTTGAAAGCTTTCCTGGCCAAAAAGCAAAGCGACCTAGAACAACTGTAATTGCTGGTACAAGTAATGGTCTAACAATAAATGTATCTAATAATACACCAATTGCAGTTACAATACCAAATTGAACAAGAACTTGAATTGGAAGTGTACCTAATACCGCAAAAGTTCCTGCTAAAATTAAACCCGCGGATGTAATGACACTACCTGTTTGTATAACGCCATTTTTTACTGCATCCAAATGATTTTGTGTCTTTCTGTTTTTCCATATTTCTGAAACCATAAAGATATTATAATCTTCACCTAAAGCAACTAGAAATACGAATGCATACAACGGTATCGCACCTTGAATGGCCGGCGCTCCCATACCATAATGAAGTAATAGCCACCCTGCTCCTAGTGCCGAGAAGAACGATAATACAACAGTTACAATTAAATAAATCATCGCAACAATTGATCGTAAGTAAACAAGTAATAATAAAGCTATAATACTAATCATTACTGGAATGATAACTGCTTCATCACGTTCCGTAATTTGCTTTGTATCATATAATGACGCTGTTTCTCCGCCAATCAATAGTTGATTTTCTGCATTACTAACCCCAGCATCTTTTAATACTTTTTCTACACTGTTTTTTAATTTAGGGATTTGATCTAACGCTTCAATTGAGTATGGATTTTCAGCTAAAGAAACCTCATACATTTGTATTTGCTTATTTTCTGTGCCCACTTTTGGATCTTTCACAGTTTGTACGAAAGAAAACTTCTCTAGTTCTTCTTTAATAGGAAGCTCTTTTCCTTTCGTATCAACAACAACTTTTACTGGCGCTAATTCACCAGCTGAGAAATGATCACTAATTAACGTAAACCCTTCGCGGGAAGGCATATCTTTTGGAAACGATTCTAATAAGTCATATGTGTATTGAATACGTGGTACAAATGAAGCCAATCCACCTAATACAAATACAGTGAGCATAATTATTGTCCACGGTCTTCGTACTACAACATCTCCAAGCTTTTTACTAAAGGCATCTTTTGATTTTTTAACTTTTACGACTTTCTTTTTCTTTCTTGCAAACTCCTCATTCATAGAAGTTGTTCTCGGTATAAATGGGAAGAATGCAGCTCTACCGAAAATTAATAATAATGCTGGTAAAATTGTTAAAGCAGCAATTCCCATTATGAATACAGCAACACTAAATGGTACTGCAAATCGATGAAAGGCACCATAATGAGCAAGTAATAATGTTCCTAATCCAAGTACAACAGTAAGCGCACTCATTATAATTGCTCCACCAGAAGCTTTAATTGCAAGTTGCAGCGCCTTATATTTACTTTCTTCTTCTAGCAAGTACTCTCGATATCTTGAAATTAAAAATAAACAATAGTCCGTTCCAGCACCAAACAATAATACTGTCATGATTGATATTGCCTGAGCATCTACTTTAATCCATCCGTGATTAGCTAAAAAACCAAGTGTAGGA
The DNA here is from genome assembly GCF_038005545.1 of Bacillus sp. FSL M8-0063. Taxonomy (NCBI): domain Bacteria; kingdom Bacillati; phylum Bacillota; class Bacilli; order Caryophanales; family Bacillaceae; genus Bacillus; species Bacillus sp. FSL M8-0063. The sequence goes on along the minus strand of NZ_JBBOTJ010000001.1, from coordinate 1,960,917 downwards.
CTAATAATACCGTATGCAAAGCCGACAACAAGTAAGGGTAAAATTGCTAAAATCGGTGAACGGTACAGTAAAATTAATAAAACTAATACGAGTAATACAGTAGCAATTAATAATTTCACATCTGCTTGACTAAATAAGCTAACTGCATCCGTTTGAATACCTACAGGTCCAGATAATCGAACGTGTAAACCAGCGCCACTTAGTTTTCGTTTGAATGGATCTTCATCGATCTTACTATTGACTATGTTTTTTAAATCATCAAGATTTCCTTTTAATATATCTGTTCCAGCTGCCTTGTTAAAGAATACTGGTGTAACAAATGATGTACCATCTTTTGATGCACTTTTTGATAATACTTGTTCTGGTAATGTATCAAATGGCGGTAACGTTGATTGCTCCTTTAAAGGACTAGCTTTTAACTCTTTATAAACGTCTTGTATGAGTTTATAATCCTGTGACTGTAATCCACCATCCTTATACCATACTACTAATAAAGGATTCCCTGCATTATTCGGAAACTCTTTTTTCATAAGTGCTTCCGCTTGCTGCGACATAGCTGTTTCAGGTAAATTTTTTGGATTCGGTTCTTTCGTACTGTTTACTTGTGGCAATGTAAATGAAAGTAATAATGTAATAAGAATCCAAATCGATAAAGTTATCCACTGTGTATGCTTCCCTGCTACAAGCCTCCCTAACATATGTAACGGGTGCTTTTTCATAAAAACCCACCTTCCTTTTTTCCTCTAACATTAATTATATATACTGGTCGGTTAATTAATCAAGAATGAATAAAACTTTGTGTTATAATTATCTCAACAATACATGTCAGGAGCGAATGGATTTGGAACAAAAACAACGTCCTCTCGGAAGGCCTCGTCAAAATAAAAATACAAAATCTACAAAAGAAACCATTTTGGAAGTTGCAACTCGACTATTTCTTACTCAAAATTATCAAGTCGTTTCCATGGATGAAGTTGCAAAAGTTTGTGGTGTTACGAAAGCAACCGTCTACTATTACTATTCAACAAAAGCAGATTTATTTACCGCTACTATGATTCAAATGATGGTACGTATACGCGAAAATATGTCTCAAATCCTTTCTACAAATAAGACTTTAAAAGAAAGATTATTGGACTTCGCTAAAGTCTACTTACACGCAACGATGGATATTGATATGAAGAATTTTATGAAAGATGCAAAACTATCATTATCTGAAGAACAATTGAAACAATTAAAAAATGCTGAAGACAACATGTATGAAGTATTAGAAAAAGCACTTGATGATGCAATGCAAATTGGAGAAATCCCAAGAGGAAACGCTACATTTGCGGCTCATGCATTCGTATCTTTATTATCAATTGGGAATTTTAAAGATGAAAATCACAATCCTATTCTTACAAATATAGATGAATTAGCCCAAGAAATCGTTTCTTTTTATTGGAACGGGTTAGGCCGTTAATCTTAAATAGATTTCATTTAATAAAAGAGCATGTTTGAATTTTTTTCAAACATGCTCTTTTATTATTTATTTACTATTAATTAGATTATACTTCAGCACAGTTTAACAAAAAATTCCTCTTCAACTTTTACAAATTTTGAATTTGAATCTTTATATTCTCCTTACTTAATCCCCCATGATAACAAACTACCGATTCAATATCTAGATTTGAATACCTCTTCAAAGACTGCTGTGCTTCCTTAACATTTAAAGTTGTTGGGGCGTGAATTCCTTCTAACTTTCCATTCACACTATACATCGAGTCTCCTGCAATAAGGGTTTTACTTTGTTTCAAATATAAACTAATATGACCTGAAGTGTGTCCTGGGGTATGTAGAATTAGTATCCCACCGCAATACGGAATTTCTTGCCCATCTATCACAGTATCACTCACTTTTCCTTTTGGTGGATTCTTTACTTGTCCATCCTTCAGTAAAGGAAACTCCCCTTCAATATAAGGTTTATCTAGCTCGTGCGCATAAACCTTAATATCACTTACACCATTCTCCAATAAATCAGGAAGGCTACCTATATGATCTATATCCTGATGTGTCAAAATCACAACTTTTAGCTTATCAAAAGATACCCCAACTTTCTCCATCTCTATTTGTATATCTTCAAATTGTCCAGGGAAACCAGTATCTATTAACACTGCCATTTCATCATCCCATAAAAGAATTGGGTGAATAATAAATTCTTGAAACTCAAGTTGTAACATTTCTACCCCTTTAGCAATCTCCATATAGTCCGTCTCCTTTATGATGAAGTTTGAAAATATGCACAACTACACCGAAAATATAAAGCCACACTATCTTTTAATAGTTTTTGTCATCCCAATAGAGAATGCCTCAAACCCTATAGATTCATAATAAGATTGCAATTTTTCTACACACATAAGTTGGGGAATAACCTTGTTTTGTTCACAGTGCTGGATTAATCTTTCTACTATTTCTTTTCCAATACCAATGGACTGATACTCTGGCAATACACAAACACCACAAATAACGCCTGTTATTACGCCATCTGATATAATACGCCCCATCCCTACTAACTTCTTATCATCAAAAGCATAAATTGCATACCAACTTTGTTTACACATTTGTTCTAACTCGTTAACCGTTAATTGAAGAGAATTCCATCCTAAAGATTCATATACAGTTAATAATCCATTGAAATTTGTTGGGTGTTTAAATGTGTAATTTATACTATTATTCATGTAAATACTCCTTATTTTCTCGTTTGTTTTTATTTCATAAAATTATCTTTACTTTGAAATTAATTTATACAAACTTCCATAAGAATAATATTATTCCTTCTCAACTTAAAATAAAAAGAAGTTAACCTCTCCTCAGTTAACTCCTTTTATATAAATCCATCATTATATTATTAACCAAAAATCATACAGCTACAGACGATCAGGACAAACAAAACTAATAAACTGTTTGAGAAATAACCCATAGAATACTACCCCTTTATTTCATTATGTTAAAGATTTTACCATAAAATTATTTACAACATAATAACTGAAAAAGACATTGTATTCATTAGTTAAATATACTAGGTAATATTTAACTTTAATCATACCCTACTTTATAGGCACTTCTCCTACTACGATAGTTCACATAACTTCAAAATAATAAGTGCTATATAAAAGATCACAATTTATCTAAGGCTTGTTTACTTATTTTTCAACTATGCTAATTGTTAACCTACGATTTCCTCAAATAAATGTGACATCTTCACAAGAAGAGCATTCACTACTACTTCTCTAACCATTTACAACTCTCCCTGTAATTTATTTAAGCTCTATCCTCATTTATATTAATATCTTTCTTATTCGAAAAAAGATCTTTAAAAATTCCTACCCCTACAATTAATATAGCTATTCCAAGTAATTTATTTATTTGTAAGGGAACCCTTTCTATTCCAAATAATCCAAATGTATCAATGCAGAGAGCAACAACTAATTGAGTAATAAGGCTAATTAGCACCGTATAAGCTGGACCTAAACTCTTTATTGCACCCATTATACAAATTATTAACCCGATGCCAAACAATCCACTTACATAAAACAAATAATTTGTAGTATACATTTTAATGCTAATACTGTTTTCTGTAATGATATAAAATAGAATAGAACTTATGAAACCTATTCCAAGAACACATGCAGTTGTTAACCACTGCCCTACATTTTCATTCACTTTCGTATTAAAAACAGATTGTAAGCTAATTAATACTCCAGCTAATATAGCTAAACTAAATCCAATCATACTCCCTCTCCCCTTTTCATTGCTCATATATATTATTTTTAGCAACTTCCTTCATTCTAAAAAAATCTTTAATTACAATAACTCCATTTCTCTTTTCAATTAATTTTTCTTTATAAAATTTTTGTAACAACCAAATTACGTGCCGATAACTTACTCCTATAAAATCCGCAATACTTGATATCGAAGTTGCATCCAAATCTTTTTTATACATATTCCCGTTACTATCAGTAGAAATAGAAAGTAAATAACTAGCTACACGTACTTCTACTGGATAAAGTAAATTAAGTGCTGTAAAACGAGTCGATATTTTTAATGTGTTTGCAATGTTTTCAAGCAAGAAGTTCATAAATATAGGATCATGTAATAACTTATTTCTAATTACAGCATGAGAAATAGAGATGGCTATAACATCTGAACAAGCTTCAACGACATTATGCGCTTTGCTATTTTGTATGAATTCAATATCGCCAACAACCGCCAATGGATTGATAAAACGAAGGATCAGTTTCTTTCCCTCTGGTGTAATCGTATAAACTTTTACTTTACCTTTAACAACAAAATATAAACGAGCCATTGCGTCATCTATATTGCAAATAAGCTCGCCTTTTTCAAAATGATTTACTTGAAAATAAGCTGCATCTATCTCTGAAAAAATTTCAAGCATTTTATTAGTTTTCAAATAATGGATAATTAAATCTGATCTATTCTCCATTTTCATTTCCTCCTTTCATTTACATATTAAATACAACAATACCTATAATCATTACTATTGTTCCCACAATATGATATCTCTCCATCTGTATCTTTTTTATTTGAAATAATCCCTTCATTTCAATTAGAGTTGCTGTTAATAATTGAGCAACCATAAGTGTTCCAGCTGTTAATGTAACTCCCATTTCATGTATCGCTACTGTTTTTGCACAAATAATTAATCCGCCAAGTGCACCAGCTACTAAATATATTTTTTTCACATCCTTTAAATCCGCTATTTTCTCTTCTTTCTTTAACAAAAATATTGTTGTTGCAATAAGGAATCCAATGAAATGCGTAATAATACTCGTTGACCATATACCGATATGTGAACTAAGTTTCGCATTAAATGTACCTTGAAGTGTAATAAATACGCCAGCTAAAATAGCAAATACAACGCCCTTCAAAAAATCATCTCCTAATCTTCTATTTCTGACTTAATTAAAAGTTATAATCCTATAAAGGCAAAAGGACAAATGACACATCAGTATGAAAATAGCTACAAATGAACAATAAAAAACACAACTCAAAATATTTGAGATGTGTTTTTTATTGTTTTATCGTTATATAATATTTTAATATTTATAACTACGCTATATTAACAGTTTTATTCTTCATAACAAACTTTCCAAATAAGAAACGCACAAGTGGCCCCATAATAATTAATTGTAATGGATACGCCAAAATGAAATTTTTAATGAAAATTGAAAAATACATCGATACAAATGAGTCTCCTTGTAGTCCACCATGTAAATACATCATAGCCATTCCGTAAAAAGACATAAAGAAAACCATTCCAATTACCATAGCTGTCGCCATCGCAACTATCATATTTATTTTCTTCGATTTATCAAACGGTAACATGAATACAAGTTTTTTCGCACAAGGTCCAACGATACATATTTCAATTAATAATGCAATAATGAATCCAATTAGTAGTTCTAATGTGATCTCCTTAATATGAATTGGCCCTCCTGCTCCATTCAGTAATAAATTATAAAACGTCATTACAATAACCATCCCAAGGCACATCATCATACCAAATTGGAGGTTTTCCTTTCTTGTTGTTGGCAATTTCTATCATCCTTTCTGTTTAAGTCTTTGTCATTATATCGATTATGGAAACCTCTTCGTAAGTGAACATTTTGTGAACAAATTTAAAGCGTTATCATATATTCACTATACTTTCTGATCAAATTCTTACTAAGACTTATAAAGGTTTTATATATTTCAATGTTGAATTACTAAATTTAACATTGAATTACATTACTACTAGGAGGATAACCATGTATAAACAAGAGTTTTACACATATCACATCGTAACAAGGAAAAAAATGAGCATCGGACAAATCATTCATTTCGATAAAAATCAAACGAATACCCTATTTCATTTCTTTTTTGAAAAGGAACATTTCAATTCTAACGGTGAAGATTCTATACAAATTTTAAAAGAACATTATACAAATGAAGAATTACATATAAAAAATGAAAATGCTAAAGTAGTTATGAGTTATATCGATCAAACAATTAGAGCGGTTAGAGAAACGATTGTAGAAATGGTTAGACTACAAGAATTTCCTGAATACCCTTCAAGATTATCTTGTTTATATGCTGCAAAGAGCTATGATGATGCTTTAAAATGGAAAGCATTATTTGATTCTTACAATCGAGAAGTTTTGCAGATTGTTAAACTACGAGTAATTGGACATTGTTTTGAAGGTGACGGAAATCTTTTACCGAAAGAAGACGGTATTCCTTTCTCTCAAAAAATTGAGCAAGCTAGAGGATATTGGAAGGGAAATGTAAATAATGAACTTCCGGAGTTACTGATAAATGGAAAAATCGAAGTGGTGGAAATTATTGATGATTTTTCTGCAATTCATATTTAATTCCTAACTAAATCATATAGGATGGAGATTAACAAAGATGAAAAAAGTGTACTTCAATCATGATGGTGGTGTAGATGATTTAATTTCACTATTTTTATTACTACAGATGGATAATGTCGAGCTTACAGGTGTTTCAGTTATCCCTGCAGATTGCTATTTAGAACCAGCAATGTCTGCAAGTCGCAAAATTATTGATCGCTTCGGCAAAGAAAATATTGAAGTAGCTGCATCAAATTCCCGTGCGAAAAATCCATTTCCAAAAGACTGGCGGATGCATGCATTTTATGTAGATGCTTTACCAATTTTAAATGAGTTTGGAAAAGTTGTAACACCCGTAGCAGAAAAACCTGCACATCATCATTTAATTGAAACCCTACTACAAACTGAAGAGAAAACAACTTTATTATTTACAGGGCCTCTTACCGATTTAGCGCGTGCACTATATGAAGCACCTGTAATCGAGGGGAAAATTGAGCGCCTTGTTTGGATGGGAGGAACATTTCGTACTGCCGGCAATGTACATGAACCAGAACATGATGGAACTGCTGAGTGGAATTCGTTTTGGGATCCTGAAGCAGTAGCTCGTGTGTGGGAATCAAAAATTAAAATCGACTTAGTAACGCTAGAAAGTACAAACCAAGTTCCATTAACTATAGACATACGTGAAAGTTGGGCAAAAGAGCGTAAATATATTGGTGTTGATTTTCTTGGTCAATGCTATGCAATGGTTCCTCCCCTCGTTCATTTCTCAACTAACTCTACTTACTATTTGTGGGATGTATTAACTGCTGCCTTTATCGGGAAATCTGGCCTTGCAAAATTACAAACAATTAATAGTATTATTCATACATATGGACCTAGCCAGGGGCGTACGGTGGAAACTGTTGCTGGACGACCTGTAAATGTAGTATATGATGTAAACCACAATGGATTTTTTAACTATATAACTGAATTAGCGAAGAAAGCTTCCACTTGAACCACTATCTATATGAAAAATAAATAGAATGGCATTATTTCAGACGATAAACCCCATATTTAGAATTTGTTTGAAACTACATATTTAACTATTGAAAAGAGTATTGAATTAACTTTCAATACTCTTTTTATGCAGTTTAATTATATTTGATTAGTGTAGTGTCTTACTAATTATTCATTTCATAACCATTTACAAAAAACGTAATTGTTTCTAATTCATCTTCATTTAATTCTCTATTTACGTCTCGTTTATACGCTTCCTTTATGTTTTCTTCATCGCCTTTATGAATTTCTGTATAAGTTCCTACTGTTTTTAACAAATGCATTTCTTGTAAAAACTCATCCCGACTTATAGCTGTCCCATGAGAAAGAATATAAGTTTCAGCATCAAATGACTCCAATTCTTCGATTAATTTGAACGTTCGTTTCGTCGTATAGTTCCATTTTGAAGAAAAGATATCTGCATATATACAGTCTCCTAAAAATAATATCTTTTCTTCTTTCACGTAAATAACAACTGAATCATGTGCATGATCTCCACCGACATGTTTTAACACGCATGTCACTTCACCAAGGTCTAATTCAATTTGATCCTGGAATGTTAAGGCCGGAGGAATGATTTTAATATTTCTCGCTTTTTCTTCAAACTCTTTCTTGATGCAATCCGCACAAAATGCAATTTCAGTACCCTCTTTTACACGTGCGTCCAACGCTTCATCTGTCCATTCATAAGATACTAGTGGCTGCATTTCTTTCTTCGTTTCTGCATGCGCAATAGTTAATGCATCTTGTAATACAGGCAATCCAAAAATATGATCCCAGTGCCAATGCGTTAATGCTACGAAATCAGGACTTGATACATTCTGTTCTTTTAGCATTTCTAAAAATAATTGTGCATGTTCTTCTGAATTCCCTGCATCAATCATTAAAGTTTTTTCTTGTCCAACGACCATTCCTAATATAGGTCTATCTGTTTCAGAAACAGGTGTCATATACCAAAATGAGTTTCCTATTTTTTTTATTTGCTGCATAATTAGTTCCTCCATTTACTACTATTCTCTTCAATTATTATCTGTAAAACCTTCATCCAGCACATAGCATGAAATAATATATATCGCTTTCTTTAGAACATAGTAACTTCATCTATCTATTTAAATAAGCATCCCAATCATAGTCTTCAATTTTATAGAATCTACCTTCATCATTTCTTTCATATGCACATAAAGGTGGTTCCTCAAGAAAGTTTAAAATAGAATCATCTATATTCAAAATAACTCCAATTGAAATAATTTGAAAGTTTTTAGGATTATTGACATAGTCATCACTTTCATAGCCACTTAAAATTGACCAACCTGGATCGCCTTCTGCTGTTGGATTATCTACTAAGCATAAAGTTAAATTCTCTGTTTTCAAGTACATCATCACTAACAATTACCTTCGTATCAAAATAAAAATCCCAATCACTTGAAGCTGGATCATCATATTCCGTATCACATATATTTTCAATTCCAAATGAAATTTTATCACCTATTTTTAAATCTAAACGATACGGATCATTGTCCAGTTCCCCTACGAACTTCTTCTCATTTCTTTCAGTGATTACAACCCACATTCTTTCACCATGAAATCCATCTTCTTCCTCATTTTTAGATACAAAAATTAGCTTTACCAAATCTCCAACCTTTAATTTCTCCAACACTTCTGAACTAGGAAGATAGAATGTATAGGGCGCTTCTTTATTTAATTCATAAACATTATCTAAGTACCAAGTCATCTTTTTCTCTCCTTAAAAGCTTTTCACACTCATATTTTTAAAATAACACTATTTTTTCTTCCGGCAAACTACTACCATAGAATAGCAGTCTTCCCCTAACTCATTTCCTTCCCAATCATTATATATATGTAATAATTCAAAACCATTCACTACTAATAATCTTTCTAACTCTTGCGGATATGTATAGCGAAGATCGATCGTTGTTTTCAGTTCTTCTACTTTCACATCATCCTCATAAAACCTTCTTATTGTTATGTAATGCTGTATTTGCTGAATTGAATCGTATGTCATTTCAGTATATAGATCGCATTTTCTTTCCTTTTCATCAATAATAGTTGTCCAATATTCTTCTGTAGATGGTTGTATTAATTCTTCTTTTGAAGGAAAACGTGTATCGAATATAAATATACCATTATCAGCTAACACATGATGAATAAATGTTAATAACTTATTTTGATCTGTGTTCGTAAGTAAGTGTTGAAATCCATGACCAACCATAAATGCTAACAGAATTGTTTCTTCAATCTTTAATTGTAAACAGTCTTGTTGTAACCATTTTACTTTTTTACAATCCATAGATTTTCTCTTCGCTTCAGCAAGCATACCTTCATGTATATCTACACCAATCATTTGATATCCGTTTTCTATAAATGGAATTGTAACCCTTCCTGTTCCGCAGGCAATATCTAGAATCCATTCATTTTGTATATTTAGTTTTTGTGCCCATGATAGAAAGAACGGAAAATCTGACAGACTTTTATTTTCTATATCATATCGTTTTGGATTTTCGTATTCAGATAGACTCCATTTTGTTTGCAAACGTATTCCCCATTTCATATTTCCACTTAAGTTTAATATATAAATTATAACGAATTATTAGTTTTTTCTCTATAATCAAACACAATTACTTGGACTAATCTAACTTTCCTTTTCGTAAGCTAAAAATAAGTGGAAGAATCGGAGTGTGATACGATGGAACGATTATGGATTCCTATGATAGTTACATTTTTTTCATTCGGTGGATTACTATTAGGCGGTGCTGTCGGCATTGCTACGCGCCAACTAATTGAAGAAAAAATGCATCGTTTATATGCATTATGTGGCGGAATTTTGCTTGGCCTTTTATCCCTTGAAATTATTCCTGAAACATTTGCAAGCTATGAAATAATTGGGCCTATACTTGGTATAGCTATCGGTATTTTGGTTATGAACTTATTAGATAACTATTGTCATCATCCAATGATACATAAAAAAGATCAACAAGCGTGGCAAACTTTCCTTTTTCTTTCTTTTGCTATATTTATTCATAATTTGCCGAGTGGCTTTGCATTAGGTACAGCATTTATAAATCATAATGATTCTGCCACTCCTTTCTTACTTGCGATTATAATTCACCATATTCCTGAAGGCCTAGCATTAATCATCCCCTTCCTCTTTACAAAGCATAAATGCATTTCATTTTTATTTACGACTTTATTACTTTCACTTATTCTCGGAACTGGTACTGTCTTTGGTATTTTGATGGAAGGAAAGGCTCTACATTTACAAGGGCTCATTATGGGGAGCGCTATCGGTTCACTTGGCTATGTCACAATTCATGAAATGCTTTGGAAGGCTAAAAAACAGCTCTCCTTCCTTACATTTTTAACATGGGCAACTAGCGGGTTTTTACTAATAACAGTATTTACACTATTTACTGGTCATCATTAAAGATAATAATATAATCATTTGTATATTTTTCCTTTTTCTCCAAAACATAATAGTATCTACCTATTATAAGGAGGAAAAATTATGTTTGGGAAAACAGCCGGTGAAGCATTAGTTGACCTATTAATTGACTGGGGAGTAGAACACATTTACGGAATGCCTGGAGATTCTATCAATTCTATAATTGAAGCTTTAAGAAAAAAACAAGATAAAATCAAATTCATTCAAGTCCGCCATGAAGAAGCTGGTGCACTAGCAGCAGCTGCCTATGCTAAGTTAACAGGAAAACTCGGCGTTTGTATGGCAATCGCAGGGCCGGGCGCTATCCATTTATTAAATGGTTTATATGATGCTAAACTCGATAAAGCCCCTGTTCTAGCAATTTCAGGTCAAGTAGAAACAGATTTACTCGGGACGGATTTTTTCCAAGAAGTAAACTTAGAAAGATTATTCGATGATGTTGCGGTATATAACCAGCGCATTATGTCAGCAGAACAGTTGCCTGCTGTCGTGAATCAAGCGATTCGAATGGCTTATACGAAAAAAGGTGTATCTGTTCTTACGATTCCAGATGATGTTCCGAAATTCGAAGTAAAAAGTGGTGCTCGTGTTACAAATACTTCTTTTACATTACCTGAGTTATTTCCGCAAGAAGAAGATTTACATGCTGCAAAACTCGCAATAAGTAAAGCGAAAAAGCCTGTAATTTTAGCTGGAAAAGGTGCGAAACATGCGAGAGAATCTTTACTTACTTTCGCAGAACACATCGGTGCTCCAATCGTACTTACATTACCAGCTAAAGGGATTATCCCTGATGAACATCCACTTTGCATCGGCGGATTAGGATTAATTGGAACGAAACCTTCTTATGATGCAATGAAACATGCAGATACTTTAATTATGATTGGTACTTCTTATCCATTCACCGGTTTCTTACCCGAAAAAGCAAAAACAATTCATATCGATACTGATCCGGCCCAAATCGGTAAACGTTACGTAACAGATATCGGCTTAGCCGGTGATGCTGATAAAACATTAAAATGGTTAATTGAAAATGTAGAAAAACACGAGGACCATTCCTTCTTAGAGCATCATCAAGAAATGATGAAAAATTGGGAGGAAAAATTACACAATCAAGAAGACGATACATCTACTCCAATTAAGCCACAACGTGTTATGCATGCACTGCAACAAGTAGCTCAAGATGATGCAATATTATCAGTCGATGTCGGAAATGTAACAGTATGGACAGCAAGACACTTCCGTATGACAAATCAACAATTTATCATTTCTAGTTGGCTCGCAACACTTGGCTGCGGTTTACCTGGTGCACTTGCTGGAAAAATTGCTTACCCGAATAAACAAGTATTTGCAGTTTGTGGTGACGGTGGTTTTGGAATGACAATGAACGACTTCGTAACAGCTGTTAAATATAAACTGCCGATCGTGGTCGTTGTTTTAAATAATAATAAGATCGCCATGATTAAATTCGAACAAGAAGTTATGGGGAATATCGAATTTGGCACAGACTTAACAAACCCTGATTTTGCAAAATACGCAGAGGCGTGCGGAGGTATTGGATACCGAGTTGAGAATTTAGATGAACTACTTCCTGCTTTCGAAAATGCGGTAAAACAAAATAGACCTTGTATTATTGATATAGTTGTAGATGCAAACGAAGCACCAATGCCAGCAAAAATCACCTTTGGTCAAGCCGCTGGTTATACGAAGCATATGATAAAAGAATTATTTGAAGAAGGTAAGATTGATTTACCACCACTATAAACAAAAAAGAGAGCTGAAAACACTTTGTCTTCAGCTATCTTTTTTATTTTTGTATCTCTCTATAAAAGGAAAAATCATTCACATTAGTTTGTACTCGCTTCTCTTCCTTTACCTCTTTATCCTTGCTCCTTGGTGTTCTTACATTTCCTAGTTTAATCGCATCTTGCATACTATTACTAACTAGATTTCCCGCTAAAATTGTCATACTATAAAAAGCAATTGGTATAAGTACAATCCATGTATGTGTAGTTAAATGGCGGAAGTTTTGACCAATTAGGCCAGTCCATTCTTTTGTTACACTATCTGGATCCATTCCACTGAAGGTTATTGTTCCACCAAAAAATAATTGCAACAAACCAAGGTGTAAAAGTAGTAATAAAGTACTTACAAATTGTTGCGCTACTAATAAAAGAAATGGCGGTAACATATGCGGCCATATATGGCGCTTCAACCTCTGCCACTTACTTCCGCCGAGCACAGTAGCTGCCAACATAAATTCTTCTTTCTTAATACGCTTTACTTCTTGCGCTACATACAACATAACCGTTGGTACAGCAAGACATACAAGAACTATAATTTGAAATGCCACACGCAAATACAACGGCACAACTTCTGCTCCACTATCAAACGTTAAAACTTCATTTAACATAAAATAAGAAATCATAACCATCGGTACAATACTAAAAGGATCAAAAAAGGATGAAATAACTGGAAAAGAACGTTTACCATACATACCAAGAAGTAAACCAACTCCCCCTCCAACTATAACTCGTAAAATCGCTATAATTATACTCGCTCCAACTGTCCATTTTGCACCTTCTATTATTAATTGAACAAGGTCACGACCTTTCACATCACTTCCAAACCAAAATTTACTTGATGGCGAAAATGGTGCTGCCTCTAGTTCCCCTTTTTCGTTATACATCATCGTAAGTTCACGAATATTCCCATCAAAAAACACCGTATATCCAATACTAACAATCATTAGTACACTCAAAAAAGTAATACCTATCCAAAATCTCACATCTCTTTTTACAACTTGCCACATGTTACACACGCTCCTTTATAACATTTTGTAAAAGCGTATGTAATATACGAAATAGTATAAAAAGCGGTACGTATAATATTACTAGACTCACTGTAAATATTTCTAATTTTGGATTTTCTTTCACAAAAACAAACATACCATATGTATTAAATATCCATTCAATAATATATAAATTGGAAAGCATAAATAAAATATTTGTTTTCGCGTAATAAATTGTCGTTAATAAAACATTTCTTGAAATATGATGTGTCAAAATATGCCGGAAGCTTAGCCCTTTACTCTTGGCAAACAAACTATAATCTTTCTCTAATTCTTCTTTAAACCGAAATAACAACAGTTTAATAAACAATAATGTTGTTGGTATTGTAAGACATATAATTGGTAACAAACGTATCCTTTCTTCCCCTAATCCAGCCAGTTTGACCGGCATAAATCCTGTTTTTTGAAACATAATTACGACAAGAAGTTGCGATAATAAAATAAGTAAAATATCCGGTATACTCTCAAGCGTAAGAAAAACCCCGTTCCACATTTTCTGTTTCATATAAGAACGCTGCAATACCCAAACGACAAGTATATACGCTATAAGCAAAGATAGTAAAAACGCTGATAGAAATACAATCATCGTTTCAAAATAATGAATCCATATTTGCGGAAATAATTTTCTTGAGTCTCGAAATCCATATGTAATTTCACCCGGTTGAAGTATCTTCCCTCCAAGAAAGACAATCGTGTTCCAAAAACCGATTAAATCAATTTGCAATCCCTTAAATAAACGCGGTAGCGCGCCTAGACAGATTATACATAAAATTGCAGCTACTAGTTGTAAACAAGTAACCCCACACCATTTAGCAATTCGCATCAACATAACGATTTCCCCTTACCACCCGATAGAATATTCAGAAATCAAAAACCACATATATTACATCTCTTCAGCTATACTTTGCACCCGTTTCTTCCCACTCGGTAAAATGGTTTGATATAAACACGTAACAAAAAATAATAAACCAAATAAAATAATATACAACGTATCTGCACGAATCCATTTCGGGAACAACATCGCTATCGCACCGAGAGATAACAGCTGGAATCCTGTCGTTAATGGACTAAGCAAACTTTGAACACGTCCCATGAATGATTCTTCTACAATTTCATACATCCAGCCCATAATTGCAACATTAATAAACGGTAAAAAGAAAGTCGCAAAAGCGATACATACATAAAAAGACCATACGTGGTTTACAAAGTAACACATACCGAAAAAGCCCCCTGAGCCAGCCATACCAAAGACAATAATAGGCTTGGGTGCATATTTCTTCCCTACACTTGTTGCTACTACACTTCCAATTAGTAATGAAATCCCTCCAACTACACCACCCACCATCGCTAAACTTTCATACGTTGCTGGTGCTAATTTATATTTTAATATGTAAGTTGTGGATACGCTTAAAATACCATTTAATAGTCCAAACACGATAAATCCTAAAAGTAATTTTTTTAAAGTGTCATTTTGATATATATACTTGATCCCTTTTTGAAACTCTGTTATTAACATTTTCAAATTAACTTCTTTCCATTTTGTTCTACCGTTTGGCAAACGCACTTTTTCTGGAATGGAGATCGTTTGAATCAAAATACCACTCATAATAAAAGTGAGCGTATTTACTAAAATACTCCCGTATATTCCAAAAGTCCAGTACACCATCGTTGCAATTCCTACACCAAACAAAGCATACAAACTATTCACCATTTGATTCACACCTGCTGCTGCACCGTATTGGTCGGATTGAACTACTCCCTGTATCATCGACTGTTCTGATGGAGAGAAAAATTGTATACATGCATTTTCCAAAAATAAAAATATAAAGACGAGTATAATCATTCCGTAATAAAGCGAAATTAGAATTCCGATATTACAGAGCGAACAACATATGTTACTTACCGTACAAATACGTTTTCTATCAAAACGATCCACTACTGTCCCTACTAATAGAAAAAAGATTAATGCAGGTAATGCCATCATAATTTGTGTCATCGTTGCGTAAACTGGTTGTTTTCCGTATTGATCTAACAAATAAAACATTAAAGAAACTCCAGCAATCATAGAACCGAGTCGCTCTAAAATATTTGCTAGAAAAAAACGTGCATACACTTTGTTACGAAATAACTGTAGCATTTCTTTCATACTTCTAACCCTTTCTCTCGACAAAATTTTATTTTTTCAGTCATTTCTCGGAAGTTACATTATATTTTTCGACCATTATCCAATCTTTTCCTTCTGTATAGAGCACAATAAAAAAAAGACTCATGTTTTTTATACAAGAGTCTTTTTATTTAACTTCGCTTCACGTAATGATATGTAGCTAAAATCTTTATACGTCTCGCTAACTATTTTAATCCTCTAAAGTTCGGATATACTTTATTTATTTTATGAATGTATCGCACATCCACTCATAAAATTTTTCCTTCTCTTCAAATTGCGGATAATGAGCTGACTTTTCAAAAGTAATGAATTCTTTTTGATTCACTTCAATCATATCAAAATATTTTTTCGCTGCATGAAATGAAGTATTATAGTCGTATTTTCCCATAAGGAAATAAAGCGGTAGCTTCATTTCAGTCACCTTAGTAGGCAATGGGTTCTTTAAATCCTTTTCTAATAAGACAGTTTGAGAATGTGATAATCCAACGTTATAACGAATTACATCTAAAAAGTTATATTCATTACTGAGTAGCATCCCAATATTATCACCATCTGGATTTTCAATGAGTCTTGATGTTCCACCATATTTTGCAACATAATTCCTCGGAGTGTATGTATCGCCATTTTTAATTTTTTCAGTCAACTCATTTAAATAGGCAACCTCATCTGTATTCCCAGCACTTTGTGCCTGTTCAATCACATAGTTTAAACTATCCATTTCACTTTCTACTGTATCACTCATTTGCCCTATGCCAACATATGCTTCATATTTTTCAGGGGCTTTATTGGCAGCTTGCATTCCGATATATGTACCGTAAGAATGACCAACCAATATTACTTTTTCTTTACCAAGATGTTTTGAAACATAATCTGTCATAGCTAATAAATCTTCTACAAGAAGATCTGATGTAAGATTCGAATAGTCTTCAAAGAAATGATACGACTTCCCACTCGCTCTTTGATCGTAATTAACAACTGTAAATTTCTCTTCCAATAAGTTTTGGTATTTTTGCGCATATGGTATTTCTGAAGTACCTGGTCCACCATGTACAAAAATAATAACCGGATTGTTCTTATCTTTTCCGCGTATCATAATTTCATGATCACTTCCATTTATCTCTACTTGCTCTAATGTACTTATACTGTTTTTCCCTTTTATTTGCGAGGTCCATGTAGGAAATATTAGTGCTACGATTAATAATAGTAAAATGATGACTCCAATAAGTTTTATTAATTTTTTTATCTTCTTCATAAGTAGTTTCCTTTCTTTTAAATTTATAAAAACATCAATTTAGTTCAGTAAAACTACCTCAAAAAAATATAAATATACAACAATTTCACCTTGATCTTTTGCACATTCTTAATATCCCATACACTTCTTAACTTTCCGCTATATAAACTCTTAATATTCCCTTAATTTTCAATATAAAATTCTTAGAATGACTCGATCACAATGTATTAAAAATAAAGAAAAAAGCCCTTGTTTTCAAAACAAAGACTTTTTTCCTTTAACTATTTCGCAACCTCTTCTTTCGGCATTACCATACCTTTATAAAGCTGGACAGTAATCCAGTAATAGATGAAATAAATGACTAAGAAAATCCCTATCGGCACCCATACCTTCACAAACGGGTCAACTAATATAAAGCTAAATAAGTTAAGCCCTACTAACACGTGGGAAATTCCAATAATTGCTGGGAAGATAAATAAATATGAAATTTCTTTATAAATACTTTTCGTTAACATACTACGTCTCACACCGATTTTTCGTAACATTTCATAACGGCGTACGTCACGAGAAGCACCTGTTAATATTTTGAACATTAGCGAACTTGCCATCATTGCTAAAAAGGCAATTCCAAGGAAAAATCCCATAAACATTGTTCCACTCATGAAACTGTTCATAAACTGATAAATTGTCATTTTTGTAAATAAGTCTACTTTTGTACCTGTTGTTTTTTCAATTTGTTCTTTTTGTCTCTTATCTATATCGAGCAACAACGGTTTATATTTTTTCATATCATCTACTTTTGCTAATGTTACACTATGTTCCGTTCCTTGAACTGCTTTGTAGTGTTCTTCATCAGCAATTCTTACCGGTTTTCCGTTAAATTGATTATGTGTAATTTGTATTTCTCTTACAACCGCATCTTCCCAATCCCTTGGCATACGAGGAAGTTTATTGGCTGCTTCGGGAGCTTCCAAAGCAGAATAAACAGGTTCAGTTAAAGGTTCAGCCACACGTTTTCGAGCTGGCTCTTTTAAAGTTTTTGTATCAAAGTGATCGGAAACGAGTGGTGGTTTCGCCGTTAAGTCGTTACGTAAATAATAAACTGCTTCTCCATCTACTTTATACTTATACTTGCTTTCTTCCACAATTTCCATTTCTTTTAAGGCTGCTTTATCTTGATCATTTGGATCATGAATTACAACATCATATACACGAGAAAAGTCTGTCATAATGCCGACATTTTTTTGAAACGCCATACCTGCCGTCATTGCCCCTGCACCTAATGCAATTAACATCGCTACAGTACCTAATACTCTCGATAAACTATTTACACGAAAGCGTAGCTGTGCATATGTAAAACTATTTAAGCCCACTTCATTTCGTTTTTTATTCCCTTTAATTTTCATCACAAAAAATGGGAGCAATGAACTAAAGATAAAATATGTTCCAAGTGTTGTAACGATTGTCGCTATTATAAAACCGATTTCAGCATATATTTTTACATTGATCATAAAGTAGTATCCTATACTTACTAGCAATATACCAAGTACCGTCATTATAATAATGCGAGTTTTACTTTTCTTTACTTCATCTAGTGTTTCATCTTCACGAATTAACTCCAATTCTGTTTTACGTAATAACCGGATGCTATTCATTAAACCAGTAATAAAAAATAGTATTAAGAAGAAAATAGCTGTAACTAAGATTGCTGGTGTATATACAGATGAATAACTACCTTTTGCTGAAATTTCCATACCATTCATTAAAAGGTTTCCTGCTACACTTGCAAGTAACATCCCTACTAAAATACCAATAATAATACTGACAATACCCATACCGAATGTTTCAATAAATAGTAACTGTGCTACTTTTTTCTTTTTCGCACCGAGCATCATATACATACCGAGTTCTTTTCTTCTTAATGTGAGTAAGAACGAATTGGCATATATAATATAAAATACAGTAATGAAAGATAATAGTATGGCACCTACCCAAAATACGAGTCTAATACTACTAATAAGACTATTATCCTTCGTAAATTCACTATTCATCGCCATTGTTTGGAACATGTAGAAAATACTAATACTAATAACGAGACCAATTAGTAACACCATATAATCTTTTAACATCTTTTTCATACTATGACGTGATAATTTGAATAACATAGTTTCGCCCCCCTACTTAGACTCAGCAGCTGAGCCCATATGAGCGAGCACACCTAAAATGTCTTGATAGAAACTTTCTCGCGTTCCTTGACGCTTTAGCTCTTTATATAGAAGTCCGTCTTGAATAAATAAAATACGTTCACAATAACTTGCACTAAATGCATCGTGTGTAACCATTAAAATACTTACATTGTGATTTTCATGTAAGTCTTGCATCGCTTCTAATAAGCTTTTGGCATTTTTACTATCAAGCGCTCCTGTCGGTTCATCTGCTAATATGATTGCTGGATTATGTACTAAAGCTCGTGCTGCCGCTGTTCTTTGCTTTTGTCCACCAGAAACAGCAGTTGGATATTTCGTTAAAATTTCAGTAATCCCTAACTTCTTCGCAACCTCATTCACCTTTCCAGTAATCTCACTTGAAGGTACGCCTTGCAGAGAAAGTGGTAAAGCGATATTTTCATAAATTGATAAGTTTTCAAGTAAGTTAAAATCTTGAAAAATGAAACCTAATTTTTGAGATCGAAAATCTGATAAAGCATTCCCCTTCATCGAAGTAATATTAGTACCGGCTATTGTCACACTGCCACCTGTCGCTTGATCCAATGTACTAATCACATTAAGTAAAGTCGTTTTTCCAGATCCAGAAGGACCCATAATCCCGACGAATTCTCCTTCTTTTATACTTAATGACACACCCCTTAATGCTTTTGACTGATTCTCATTTCTTTTCCCATACGTTTTTTCTACACTTTCTACAGTAACTACATTTGTTGACATCTCTTTCACTCCATCCCTTTTGTATAAAATTACTTTCTCACATATTTCTTATCTTTTTCTCATGTAAACCCTTAAGAATTTTTTAATTTTTCAATCAGTAAGGATTACACGAGTAACGTAAACCTTTTTCCTATTTCATATTCTCACTTTTCTAAAACTCGTTCCTTCGATTTCGCTTACATTTACCTTACATTTTTGTAAGGTAAAAATATGACAGACCACTTTATAAGGGCATTTTCTTTGTAATGAAAAAGCTTTTTATTTTCATCAAAACGAATAGGATACATAAATAACAATAATAATAAATTAAAAAACAATATAATTTTATTTTAAAACGATAAATTATATGATAAAATCATGTTGTTATTAAATAAACGAGGTGCTTTTTATGAAACAAGTTACAACACTCTTTTTAAAACTAGCTATTGTTTTTATAGGTATAGTAGTACTTGCATTGTGCATATTTTTAGTGCCTAAAATCGGGAATTTTGCTGGAGAATTGTATCCAGCTATCGCTTATATGAAATCTCTCGTTTTAATCGATATTTACGTAGCAACGATACCTTTTTACTTTGCTCTGTATCAAGTTTTTAAACTTTTAAGTTATATTGATAAGAACAAAGCGTTCTCGGAATTATCAGTAAAGTATTTAAAAAACATAAAATACTGTGCTCTCACGATCGGTACCATATACTTACTAGGTATGCCGCTCTACTATCTTATGGCAAAAAAAATTGATCCTCCAAGTTTTATACCAATTGGACTAATCATTATTTTCACCTCTATCTTGGTTGCTATTTTTGCTGCAGTTCTCCAAAAGCTCTTACAAGAAGCCATTAATATAAAATCAGAAAATGATTTAACAGTATGAAGTGAAGTATATGGCAATAAATGATGAAGGGATAGCTTAATCGCTATCTCTTCATCATTTATTATGGTTCTTTACTTACTTTAAATTCAGTAATACATGTTAATGGTGTATTTTATTTTCAATCTCTATTTCTTATTTTTTATTTCCTCTTTTATACTCTCCACAAACCCATTTAGTTCAATAACTTCTGACTGGTCTTCACCGTATTTACGTACATTTACAGATCCGTTCTCCATTTCCTTATCCCCAATAACAAGAACATAAGGAACTTTTTCCATTTGTGCTTCTCTTATTTTATATCCTAACTTTTCATCTCGTACATCTCTTTCAACACGAATGCCAGCTTGTGCTAATTTATCCGCAATCTCATCTGCGTATTGTACATGGACTGCATTCGAAACTGGAATTACCTTCACTTGAACCGGTGCCACCCATGCCGGGAACGCGCCTCCAAAGTGCTCAATTAATATCGCTAAGAAACGGTCTAAAGATCCTAAAACTGCTCTGTGAATGACAACTGGTCTTCTCTTTTCATTCTTCTCATCTATATAATTTAAATCAAACTTCTCTGGCATTTGGAAATCTAGTTGGATTGTCCCGCACTGATGACTTCTATTTAAGGCGTCTTTAATATGGAAGTCGATTTTCGGTCCATAAAATGCACCGTCACCTTCATTTAGTCTATATTTATAATTCAATGAATGTAATACATTTTCTAATGCCTCTTCTGCTTGCTCCCACAACTTATCATCACCCATTGAATCTTCTGGACGAGTAGAAAGCTCTACTTCATATTCGAATCCAAAAGTTTTATAAACATAATCAATTTGCGCCATTACAGATTTAATTTCATCTTCAATTTGTTCTGGAGTTACAAATAAATGAGCATCATCTTGGCAGAAAGTACGTACTCTTAATAATCCATTTAATGCCCCGCTAAATTCGTGTCGGTGTACTTGACCGAACTCACACATACGAATTGGCAATTCGCGATAAGAGTGTAATTTATTTTTGAACATTAACATATGTCCTGGGCAGTTCATTGGTTTTAATGCGAAACTTTTATTGTCTACTTCAGAGAAATACATGTTGTCTTTGTAATGTCCCCAGTGTCCTGATTTCTCCCATAATTCTTGGTTCATCATAAACGGAGTACGTACTTCTTGATACTTATACTCTTTTTGAATTTTTCTTAAAAATGCTTCTAATTCATTACGAATAATTTGTCCTTTCGGTAAATAAAATGGCATTCCCGGAGCCTCTTCAGAAAACATAAATAACTCCAGCTCACTACCTAATTTACGATGATTTCTTTTTGCTGCTTCTTCAACGAAATGTAAATAATCTTCTAATTCTTTTTGAGAAGAGAACGCAACACCATATATACGCTGAAGCACTTGATTGTTACTATCACCTCGCCAATATGCACCAGAAACGTGAGTTAATTGGAATGCTTTCAAATAGCCTGTTGACGGTACATGTGGTCCTCTACATAAGTCTACAAATTCACCTTGTTTATATAGTGTTACACTTTCCCCACTAGGAATTGCTTCTAACAATTCTAATTTCAGGTGATCATTCATTTCTTGAAACAGTTTTTTTGCCTCTTCTCGTGAAACCTCAACTCGCTCTATTTTTATATTTTCATTTATAATTTTTTTCATTTCTTTTTCGATTTCCGGTAAATCTTCTACGTTTACACTACTCGGAAGATCCATATCATAATAAAATCCATTTTCAATAACAGGTCCTACACCAAGGTTTACATTACCATGTATTCTCTTTACAGCTTGCGCTAAAATATGTGCCGCAGAGTGTCTTGCAATTTCTACCCCTTCATTTGAATCTATAGTAACGATTTCTACTTCCGCATTTTCTTCAATATTTCGGCGTAAATCATATAACTGATCATTTACTTTCCCTGCAACTGCTTTCTTTTTTAAACTACTGCTAATGGATCCCGCAATTTCTTCTAAAGTAATTCCTTTTACAAATTCTTTAACGCTTCCATCCGGAAATTTCATTTCAATCATCTGTTCTTTCATTTTTCATCTCTCCATTTCATAATAAAAAGCACACTCATCCCTAAAATAGGGACGAGCGTGCTTTTACCCGTGGTTCCACCCAGATTCCCATTGTAAATATACAATGGCTTCTTTTACGGTAACGTCGTTTACACGGCACTAGATACTTAATTTCCCCAGTGCAGCTCTAAGGTGGTAAGTTATTTTTCTGCGTTAGGAAGTTCTCAGCTTTCCTTCCTTCTCTGTATAACCGGATAAAATAACTCGTGTCCTTTTCTTCGCTTATTATGAAATTGAATACAAAAAAGCATATTCATCCCTAAAATAGGGACGAATATGCTTATATCCGTGGTTCCACCCAGATTCCCATCACAAAAAAACATAATGGCTTCTTTTGCGATAACGTCGCTTACACGGCACTAGATACTTAGTTTCCCTAGTGCAGCTCTAAGGTGGTAAGTTATTTTTCTGCGTTAGGAAGTTCTCAGCTTTCCTTCCTTCTCTGTATAACCGGATAAAATAACTCGTGTCCTTTTCTTTGCTTTTAAAAGTACATCCATTAATTGTTATTTACTATATCTTATTCATTTTATTTTTGCAAGTGTTTAAAAATGATTTTTTATTAAATAAAAAAAGAAACCAAAAATAGATTTTTGGTTTCCTCTTCTCAATTTTACCAATCTTGTGGTTCGTAATTTAAGTCTGAAAATAGACGTCGTTTCTCTTTCTTCGATAAATCTCTCCACTGTCCAACAGGTAAATTATTTAATTCTATATTCATAATTCTTGTACGCTTTAACGTGTATACTTGATAACCTAAAGCTTCACACATACGACGAATTTGACGATTCAACCCTTGAGTTAAAATAATTTGGAATTCATATTTTGATAACTG
Organism: Bacillus sp. FSL M8-0063; assembly: GCF_038005545.1. Classification (NCBI taxonomy): domain Bacteria; kingdom Bacillati; phylum Bacillota; class Bacilli; order Caryophanales; family Bacillaceae; genus Bacillus; species Bacillus sp. FSL M8-0063. The sequence goes on along the minus strand of NZ_JBBOTJ010000001.1, from coordinate 1,937,052 downwards.
TGTTACCTCACAAGGAAGGGTTTTCGTTCCTAAAATTTTCACACCAGCTGCCATTTTCTCTAGAAAATCAGGTGTAATTGGCTTATCTACTGAAACGATATATTCTTTTTCATGTTTGTTTTCAGCACGTAAAATTTCATTAACAATATCACCATCATTCGTTAATAAAATTAAACCGTCTGAATCTTTATCAAGACGTCCAATGTGACTAATTCGTAATGGATGATTCACTAAATCGATAATATTACCTTTTACAGCTTTTTCACTCGTACATGTAATACCTACTGGTTTATTTAAAGCGATATATACGTGATCTCGAGCAATACGAAGTTGCTCTCCATTTACGCGTACATCATCACCTGGATTTACTTGGTCACCAATTTTTGCAACCTTACCGTTAATAATTACTCTTCTCTCATTAATTAGTTTATCTGCTCCACGTCGAGACGCTTTTCCAGCTTCACTAATAAATTTATTGATACGCAAATTAGGCACATCCTTTTCAAAAAAATTCTAGCTCACACTGATTCTACCGTACAATACAAAAGGGTAAGCCTTCTATTATAACTTAAATATATTAACATGAAAGGGTATATAACGTCTTCTATTAATTACTCGTTTATAAGAAAATATCTTTATTATACATTCATTTATGCACGTTTTGAACACTTAATATACAAGCCACTCTTCCTTACATACAGCTTGTTTACCTCTTATGTCTTTTAAATCCTCATGAATATTAGCTAGTTTATACAGCTCTGGGAAAATCTCTTCTACATAATTTTGATGCGCCATTTCATCTTTCCAATAAGTTAACACTATGTAACGATTTTCAGTTTTTAAAGACTTCCCAACTACTCCACCTATCATCCCGTTTGCTTTTTCCATTCCTTTATTCCAAATTTCCTCTTGCTTATGTAAAAACTGCTTTTCTCTCTGTTGTTTTACATCACATATAGCAACTCTGACAAATGACCCTTCTGTAACAACCTCTTTCAAAGGCATATCAGTTATATCATACAATGTTTGAAACAGTTCAATTTCACATGAAAGAAACGTATCCTCTTGATTACTATTTAAATAAATGGTATCGTGAGCACCATTCATAAATGATTGATACGCACCCCTATCATTCCATAAAGTATAAACACACGCCTCATCTTCATTCCATCCACCAAATTGTCCGTGAAAACCATCTAGATGCTGTATATCACGCCATTTTTCTTGTGCGATTGAAAATAACTCTTTTTTCTCTTCTTCCACTTTACAATAGATTGTTTTTAGTAACATTTTTAATTCCCCCTTTAGAATATAATTTATTTTCTTCTCACAACATTTAGTTCACATAATAATTTTATAATCCTCTAATACTCTTTATAGACATATAGAACTAATCATATTTATCACTACATCTATCAAACCATTTATCTGATTTCATTTCAAATAATTCAGAATTAAAAGAAAAGCTGTAACCCTTAACGAATTACAACTTTATCTTATCTCCCTTTCTTATTCACCTTTTGTTCAAATAAATAATATGTAATTTCTCCTGGATAATGTAATACAGTTACCTTCCGCTCCCCTTTTTTAAAACTATTAGTATGCCCATTTTCCCCTAAGTGCTCCCATCCACTTGCCTTTGTAATAGGTATTACACTTATATATTTATAATCCGCTTCATTATCATCGTTAATATGGATTGCTGACATTGGTACTGGAAAATCTTCCATTTTAGATTCTTTGTCCAGATATATGAGTGCAAATAAGCCAACTAATATCATAGCCATTGAAATATTTGAAACTAGCTTTTTTCTATTCGTTTTCACTAAAAACCCTCTTTTCTCACATATTACTTTCATCATTTTACTAATCTTAGTTATTTATGTATATAAAAAATATAATTAAAATCAATTACATACTATATTCTCTACCATTAATAATATTATTGTTATATATTACAATTATAAGATGTTTATTTTTGGAGGGATTACCCATTGAAGAAATTATTTTTTAATAAATGGACAATAGTTATTTCTATTTTTATTATTACCTGTACGATTTTCTACACAACTAAAGATAAAAATAATAACGAAAAAACCACCGTAGAAACAATTGATACAAAAACTTTTAAAACTAAATTACAACCAAAAATTGATGAATTAACTACAAATTATAATGACATCATCGAAAAAGATTGGTTGCCTGCCTGGGAAGAGATTAACACGAACGGAGATTCAGTAGACAGAAATAAACTATTAGTCACAATGACTGCTATTTCCAAGCAATATGAAAAAATTATAAACGAAATAGACACTGTGAAAATTAAAGAAAATATATCGGAAGTACAAATACAAGAACAACTAATTTATTTCAAAACTGAATTTAAGACTGCTTCTAAATTTATGAAAAACGCAGCAGATTTAATTATAGACGGAGCAAATAACTCTACTCCATCCAATGAAACAATTGAAAATACTAAACATGCTTTAGGACTTGCGGACCAACATATTGTCCTCGCTTTATCTACGTTAAATGAAGTTGAAGTTAAATTAGGACTCGCAAAAAAATAAAACTGGTTACTATTTTAAAATAAAAAAAGATTGCAATTCACATTTTGTCTGTCTATAATGTTTTTATTGATTTACAATCAATGTTTTTATAAATTTTATAATTCGGATGAACCATTCAGGAGAAGGTCTATTGATCTACCGACGGGGCAAAAAGTTGCTGAATCAACTTTGAAACTCTCAGGTCTTGGTTACAAGTAGAACTGCATGGGGACGAATCTCTGGAGAGACTCCCTCTCGCTTTATATAGCGCGGAGGAAAACGAGCACCGAAGGAGCAAATCCGCTACTATAGCGGATAATCTCTCAGGTAAAAGGACAGAGACAAGCGAAAGAAAATGCCGATTTGTATCGGTTTATTTTTCTATCCCTTGTTTCTCCAGAGACCATTTCATTTTCTTGAAGTGGTTTTTATTTTTTCATAAAAAGGAGAATACAGATGGAGACAGTAAGTACAGTATTAGAACAAATCAATCACTATGTGTGGGGATTACCAACGTTGTTGTTACTCGTTGGTACTGGTATCATTCTCACAGTGCGTTTAAAAGGTTTACAGTTTAGTAAACTATTATACGCTCACAAACTAGCTTTTAAAAAATCAGAAGATACATCCTCCTCTGGAGATATTAGCCACTTCCAAGCACTTATGACAGCTATGGCGGCAACGATTGGTATGGGGAATATAGCCGGTGTTGCAACTGCTGTGACAATTGGTGGACCCGGTGCAATCTTTTGGATGTGGATTACTGCTTTGTTCGGTATGGCAACAAAGTATGCCGAAGCCATTCTTGCGGTGAAATACCGTGTTAGTAATGAAAATGGTGAATATTCAGGTGGTCCAATGTACTATTTAGAACGTGGTTTAGGTAAGAAATGGCTTGCTGTTTTATTCGCTATATTCGGTACAACTGCTTCTTTCGGTATCGGTAATATGGTGCAATCTAACTCAGTTGCAGAGGCAATGCGAATTAATTTCTCTTTCCCCCCTGCTTTAACTGGTATATTCATGTCGTTTTTAATCGCCATTGTTATTTTAGGCGGTGTGAAAAAAATCGGGAAAGTGACAGGATACATCGTTCCTATTAAAGCTTTCTTTTATATCATTGCTGGACTTATTATTATTTTCTATCACTACGATCAAATTCCAGAAGCATTTTCACTTATTTTTTCCGGCGCATTCAATGGTACTGCAGCTGCTGGTGGTTTTATTGGCGCAACAATTGCATCTGCAATTCAAATTGGAATGGCGCGCGGTGTATTTGCGAACGAAGCTGGTTTAGGGAGCGCCCCTATTGCAGCAGCGGCTGCAAAAACAGATTCGCCTGCAAAGCAAGCTTTAGTTTCTATGACTGGTACTTTTCTAGATACGTTTATCGTATGTACAATTACAGGGCTAGTATTAATTACTACAGGTGCATGGAAATCAGGTAAAACTGGCGTTGAAGCGACGACACTTGCGTTCCAATCTGTATTTGGCACTGCTGGTAGTATGATTCTTGGTATCGCAATTATATTATTTGCCTACTCTACTATTTTAGGATGGTCGTATTACGGCGAGAAGTGCGTGGCTTATTTGTTTGGAGAAGGTGCTGTTAAATATTATAAAGCAATCTTTATCGTCATGATTGCAATTGGTGCGAATTTAAAATTAGGCATCGTATGGACGTTTGCTGATATTGCAAATGGACTTATGGCGATTCCAAACTTAATTGGCCTTATTGGGTTAAGTGGTATTGTTGTTGCTGAAACAAATCGCTTTTTACAAGCAGAAAAATTGAAAGAAAGTCATAAAAAACAGGCAAGTTAATCTATGAAAAAAGGAATGACTCATACATGATGAGCATTCCTTTTTTTATCCCCTCTTTTACTTAATTACTTTCATTAAAAATATATTTATATCAATGTTTACTCCTTTTTATTCCTCCAAAAGTTTTTCACATAAATGTCATAAATCGTATGGTCTAACTATATAGTTGAAAAAGAATGCGACATTAAAGTGTCGCTGAAAAACTCATACAAGAAAAGGGAGGAAAAATCTTTTGAAAAACAAAATCATTGTTTTCCTATCTGTTTTATCTTTTATTATTGGTGGTTTCTTCTTTAACACGAATACTTCAAGCGCTGAAACATCATCTACTGATTACGTTCCTAACCAATTAATCGTTAAGTTCAAGCAAAATGCATCTTTAAGTAATGTGCAATCTTTTCATAAATCTGTCGGAGCCAATGTCTTATCTAAAGATGATAAGTTAGGTTTTGAAGTCGTTCAATTTTCGAAAGGTACTGTAAAAGAAAAAATAAAGAGTTATAAAAATAATCCAGATGTAGAATATGCAGAACCGAATTATTACGTTCACGCCTTTTGGACTCCAAACGACCCATATTTTAAAAATCAATATGGATTGCAAAAGATTCAAGCTCCACAAGCTTGGGATAGCCAACGAAGTGATCCTGGTGTAAAAGTAGCTATTATTGATACAGGAGTTCAAGGCTCACACCCTGATTTGGCTTTGAAAGTAATTTACGGCCATGATTATGTTGATAACGACAATACATCTGATGATGGTAATGGTCATGGTACACATTGCGCTGGAATTACTGGAGCACTTACGAATAACAGTGTCGGAATTGCTGGTGTTGCCCCACAAACTTCAATTTATGCTGTCCGCGTATTAGATAATCAAGGAAGTGGGACTCTTGATGCTGTAGCGCAAGGTATTCGAGAAGCTGCTGATTCGGGTGCAAAAGTAATTAGTTTAAGTTTAGGAGCTCCAAATGGTGGTACTGCATTACAACAAGCCGTTCAATATGCATGGAATAAAGGTTCTGTTATAGTTGCAGCTGCTGGAAATGCTGGAAATACAAAAGCTAATTACCCTGCTTATTACAGCGAAGTGATTGCAGTTGCTTCTACAGATCAATCAGATAAGAAATCTTCATTTTCTACTTATGGTAGCTGGGTAGATGTTGCAGCACCAGGTTCAAATATATATTCCACATATAAAGGAAGCACGTATCAATCATTAAGTGGTACATCTATGGCAACACCTCATGTTGCAGGAGTCGCTGCTCTTTTAGCAAATCAAGGATATAGCAATACACAAATCCGCCAAATTATTGAGTCTACTACTGATAAAATTAGTGGTACAGGTACGTACTGGAAAAACGGTAGAGTCAATGCATATAAGGCTGTACAATACGCTAAGCAATTACAAGAAAATAAAGCTTCTTAAGAAATAATGCAAAACTTTAATCAGTCGATCTATCATTAATACGAAATAAAATAGAAGGAGAGACTTCTACAATTAAAGCCTCTCCTTCTTACAAACTATATTACTCCCCCTGCTTTTTAACCATATGTAAATATAGCACAAAATCCGTCATTGTCGATGAATGACCAAGTTGACGGATCATCGCTGTTATATTTCCTCTATGATATGTCCCATGATTTACAACATGTTGTACTAACTCTAAAATTGAAGTTTCTAATTTCCCTGCATATGGATTCTCAATAACAAATACAGCATTCACGTCTTGTATTGTAATTAAGAAGTCTTTATATTGATTTGCCATGTTTTCAAACATTTTTTCTAATTCATGTAACGATTTAGTTTCGATTTGTTTGCGTAAATTTTCTCGGTCTTGTATTGCTTCATTCATACTTTTACCATGCAATACGTGTAACCACACTTGATCTGTAATATAAATATGCGTAAAAGTATCCTTAATTGATGGAAATACACTCTGTATCTGTTCATTAAAAATAGTCTCATAGCTTGGTAATTCTTTTAGTCGATTGAATAACCGTATATTAGCCCAAACATGGTAATCCACCTGTTTTAACATGTACTCTTTCAATCTAAATCGCCTCCTTATTGTACGAAACGAATGTTTTGTTTCTCCATTTCCGATTCTCTATCAGCTTTTGCAATTCCTTTTTCTTCAATTTCACGTTTATTTATTGTTTTATAATTTACATACGTATGAAATTCCGTTTGAAATGGAAACGGTGTAATCCGAATTGTTTCCTCGTCCACCCATTCAGCTTGAATAGGTTTCTCCACTTTACTATTAAACATTTCTGTTCCTTCAAAACCATCTTTAAACAAATCAATTTCATCTGTCTTTTCTACGCCAGGTTTATTCATACACACATATAAAGAAAGTTCATCGCAAAACTTTAATAATCTATAATGTTTATCGAACATCGCAAATTGTTCTTTTGTTAACGTTTTCAATATTCTTTTTTGTCGTTCCAACTCCCCTGTATAAAATGAAAGCATCTCTTCATCTTCATCATTTAATGGAAATGATAAAAAATGTTTACTACAAAGTAATGCTCCGTATGGATTTGAATCTTCAATTTCATTCAAACCAATCGTATAAAAAACAAAACGCAATGAACTTGGACAATCCATAAATGTATATGGAATATTTTTAGCATCATTCAAAATTGGTACTTTATCAAGTTCTATCCATCCTCTATCATGCTCATATATTGCATCAATTGTCTCTTTTAAGTATGTTTCATCTTCAAAAAAATCTTCTTTTATATGCTTTGCAATCTCTCCAGCTAAAAAACCATGATCATGTTGACGAATTAATATACTTTCTTTCTCATTCTTTTCACGAAAAATCATTCATATTCTCCCCCTCATCCTCATATTACAGCGTTTTCTATACATCAATTCTTAATTAATCCCTAATTATTAGCAGGGATTCAGTCTCTTACAACGAAATTAACATAACTATATAGTATTCTTTCTAACCATATAAATAGCTTTCTCTATACTATCCATTATACTAAAACATTCATTCTAAAAAACTTTTTATGAGGTGAAAACATGAACAAAACAGAATTAGTTAAAAACGTGGCACAATCCGCTGATATTTCTCAAAAGGAAGCTTCTGCAGCGGTACAATCCGTATTTGACACAATTGCTACTGCATTACAATCAGGCGATAAAGTTCAATTAATCGGCTTTGGAACTTTTGAAGTGCGCGAAAGATCTGCTCGTACAGGACGTAACCCGCAAACTGGCGAAGAAATTCAAATCGCTGCCGGTAAAGTTCCAGCATTTAAAGCAGGTAAAGAGTTAAAAGAAGCTGTTAAATAAACAAGAAACCAGCCATTTTATAGGCTGGTTTCTTGTTTTATTTAAGTAATTCCTTTATATTCTCAGCATGATACACTTCACAAATATAAAATATACATTTGCAGTTACTTACAATTTGATATTTTCTAGTTGGATACACATTCGCCGTAACAGAGCATCCATCAAACAATTCAATAATATTCCCAGATGGCTGATATCCTTCGTATAGTACGTTTCTTCTTACTTCCATCTTTTCTATAAGTTTTTCAACTGGAATATTTCCACTCTCTAATTCACTCTTAATTGTATTTGGTAAAAACGAAGTGTCCGCAAAAATTAGATTCTCAGATAACACTTTTCCTTTATAACTAACATTGGATACACGGTAAAGAAATGTTCCGTTTTTATCAAAGAAATTCTTTGCTTCTTTTGGGATGTACTGTCTATCAAGTACCTCTTGTTCGAGAACATCAAACTGAACTGTATCATTCAAAATCTTTTCTAATGCATGAATAGATGATGTATCTCCAGAAAATAAAATATTTTTTATTGCTTGTACATTATAAGTGAATTCATTTGTTCTATTTTCCGCTACTAACATGAGGAACACCTCTTCTATAAGATTTTTTATTTAACTTATTTATAATTTAAAAGCGCTACTGCATCTAACTGTGTGATTTCAGTTACTTCTTTACTAAATATTGCAATTGAAGCCATATAATCTACACTAGGCCTTATATCTGCCATCATTGTATTTTCTACTAATTCTTGCCTATCCTTAAAAACTAACAAATTTGGAGGATCATTTGGAGCCGACACAGTAATATGTACTGGCGGAATCATTAGTCCTTCACCTGTCGCTTTTAGTACTGCTTCTTTTCGAGTCCAATATGTTAAAAAACCTTCTATTTTCTGTTCATTAGGTAATTTCATAACTTGTGCTATTTCAATGTCTGTTAATACGCCCTCTGCCATTTTCATAACATCTACATTTGGATTCATTTGTTCAACATCAACGCCAACAAGTGCAGACTTTGTAAATGCAACAACAACCCACTCACCCGAATGTGAAACAGATATTTGCGGCATTCCTTCTGGTAATTGTGGTCTACCATGTTGTAACTTACATACAGGGCACATTCGATCAATCGGTACTTGAACTGGCGACATAGAAAGGATCTTTCCAAGAACTAATCTACTAATTACACAACCTATTATAAATCGTGCACGATCTGCCGATTGATGATATGAATTTGCTTTCTCTCGTTCAACATCGTTTAGTAAATTGTAATGCCCTGATTGTAAATCTGAAATTCTTGCCCACCATATTTGACAACTATTCTCATTAAGAGTTGGTACAGAATCTACAACTTTACTCTCTATCATGTAAACTCTCTCCTTCTTAGTACGAATATCACTTTATTTCAAAAATATTATCATGCTATTAACTTATTCGTTTACAGCTTCTTTCTCTTTTTGTAATACAGGTAACGGCTTTTTCTTCTTCTTTGCCATTACCTCTTTATCAGAAATACGTAAAGAAAATAGTAATGCTACAAGTAAAAATATTGCTGATCCAATTAATGCAGCTTGATATGGTAAGAAATCTGACTGAGCATTATTTTGTACACTTTTATTTCCAAAACCGGCTAGTATACTAGCTAAAACTGCAACTCCTATCGCTGAACCTAATCGATTTTGCACATTAAATATAGTCGTAGCTCTCCCCATAGAAGGTGGCGTGATAGTATTAAATGCCGAAAATTGAACTGCTCCAACAGACTGACCTAAGAAAATACCGATACCAAACAATAATGCCCGAATTTGCCATGGGTTCGTATCGTGATTTACAAAACTTAATAAAACAAAAATAATCGCCGTACAAATTAGTCCAATAGAAATTACCTTTCGAGCTCCTAATTTCTTATATGACCATGGGACAATCTGTGACGATATCATTAACCCAATCGCCTCTGGGAATGTCGTAAGACCTGATTCCAATGCGGAAACTCCTATTACATTTTGATACATAAGTGGAAAAACAAATAACATTCCTAGTAAACCAGCGGATGAAAACAATGAAATAAGACTCATTTTTCTAAAGACTGGTTCTTTTAATAAGCGTAAATCTAACATCGGTTGCTTTACTCTAAGTTCTACAATGATGAACAATGTAATGAGTACAATCCCAGCTATCCCAGTACTCATAATTTCTGGAGAAACCCAGCCTTTTGATGGTCCTTGGCTAAGTGCATAAATAAGCATCGCAAATCCTGGTGCTGAAAGAACAAAACCGAGAGAATCAAAGCGACCAGCTGATTTTTCAATATGCTCTTTTAAAAATAGAAGACCGAATAGTAACGCTAAGATTCCAAACGGTACATTAATATAAAATGCCCAGCGCCAAGACATTTGATCTACAAAGAAACCGCCAATAATTGGTCCTACTGCCGGTGCGACAGCAATTGGCAACACAATAAACCGTGAAATTTTCGGCCTTTCCTCTGGTGAGAATGTTCGGAATAACATCGCCATCCCAACTGGCGTTAAAAGCCCCCCGCCAGCACCTTGAATGATACGAAAAATATTCAATGAAGTAATATCGTTCGCTATTCCACATAATACAGACGCAGTTGTAAATACGAAAAGAGCAGTTAGAAATACCCTTTTCGTACCGAAGCGATCTCCTAACCAACCAGAAATCGGAAGGAAAACAGCTAAGCTAACTAAATACCCAACATTAACCGTCCCCATTGCAGATGGAGGCACTTGTAGTTCTTTACTTATTGTTTGGAGTGCTACATTCACAATCGTTGCATCCATCGCAGCCATAAACATCGCTGTTATATATACGATACTTACAACTATTTTTGGATTTATTTTTGCCTTCATTATCGTTTTCCTACTAATATTTTTTCGCCAACTTGATTACTTTTTGGATTCAAATCTTTCCAGTTATTTTCAACATATTGTAAACAATCATTCCTACTAGCCTCTTCATGTACGACATTCCAACCAATAGGTACATCAAGAAAGACAGGCCAGAGAGAATACTGGCCCTCCTCATTTTTTAATACTTTGTATGTGTAATTATCATTTTCAAACGGATTCGTCATACTGTACTTACCCCTTTCTTATTCTGCAAATATTTCGCTAATACTTGTCCAATTTCTGTAAGTGGTCCTGGTTGACATAAATCTTTATGTCTACAATCAATATCGTGTTGCACAATTTGCCCATCTAAATAATTTAGCCACGTATTTGGAGAGATAGGATCAAACCAGTCTGGTATAACAGTAGATCTAAAGAATAAAATATCTCCGTTATAAACTTTCGGTACATATTTCCCTAACAATCCTACCGAATTTACATATGTTTCTTTCAAGTTCAAAATAGTCTCTTCTTCAAGACTTGCTAATGCACTACCATCTTTACGAAGTATTTCTACTGCACTTTCCATCGTAAGTGGTTTACCATCCATATTATCTGGATCGTATCCGCCTAAAGCAAGTAATGCGATTAACGCTTCTTCTTCAGTAGGTGCTTCCGTATTCGGTAAGAAGTGACCTGGATAAGAATCTAACATAACGAGTAATTCTACTTCTTCTCCTTCATTTTGCAGTTGCGCCGCCATTGCATGAACAACATTTCCTCCGAGCGACCAACCGAGTAACCGATATGGTCCGTGAGGCTGTACTTCACGAACGTGTTTTAAATAATCCGCCGCCATCTCCTCTAAACTTCTTGGAAGTTCTTCATTTTTAGCGATACCACGTGCTTGGACACCGTAGATTGGATAATCTGTCCCTAAAGATTTCATAAGTCCTGCATAGCACCAACTTAATCCACCTGCTGGGTGTACACAAAATAGTGGTAGTTGTTCTCCGCTTGCTCGTAATGGAAGCAACACATCAAGTGCACTTTGTCCATTTCCGACCTCAAGTCTTTCAGCAAGACCCGCAACAGTAGGTGCGGCAAATAAAGTTCCGATATTTAGTTCAACCCCAAGTGCTTCTTTAATACGACTCATAAGCTGCACTGCAAGAAGTGAATGGCCACCTAGATCAAAGAATCCGTCATCAATTCCAATTTGCGGCACACTTAAAACTTCTGTAAACAAGTCACATAACATTTCTTCTTGCGGTGTTCTTGGTCCACGACTAGAAGATGATGCGATAAATTCTGGAGCCGGCAATGCCTTTCTATCTAATTTACCGTTTGGAGTTAAAGGCAACTCATTTACTACTACAAAAGCGTATGGAACCATGTAATCTGGTAAACTACCTCCAGCATACTTACGCATTTCATTCGTATCAATCATTTCATTATTTAATGCAACGATATAAGAAACTAACCGTTTATCCCCTGGTTGATCTTCCCGTACAATAACAGCTACTTGCTCAACTTTAGGATGTTTCATTATTACCGCTTCTATTTCCCCTAATTCAATTCGGAATCCACGAATTTTTATTTGATGATCTGCACGTCCTATATAATCTAGCGTCCCATCTTGACGCCAACGTGCTAAGTCTCCAGTACGATACATTCTTGTACCTGGCTTACCAAATGGATCTGCAATAAAACGTTCTGCAGTTAAACCTGCTCTTCCTAAATATCCACGAGCAAGCCCTGCACCTGCAACATACATTTCTCCAACTACTCCAGGTGGCACCGGTTGTAAATAGTTGTCTAACACATACACTTTAAGATCAGGTATACTACACCCAATTAAACTATTTGCTCGTAAAGAGACGATTGTTTCATCTAATTCAATATAACTAACATGTACTGTCGTCTCCGTAATACCGTACATATTAATAAGTTTTGGTGCGTTATGAGAATGTCGACTATACCAATCTTCTAATCGACTTAGCTCAAGTGCTTCTCCTCCAAAAACAACATATCGTAAAGATAATTTTTGGCCAATTTCTTCATTTTCACGATCTGCTTGCATCAATTGATAGAACGCTGATGGAGTTTGGTTTAAAACAGTTACCTTTTCTTTAACAAGAAGTTGTAAAAATTCTTTCGGTGAGCGACTTACAGTATGTGGTACTACGACTAAACGCCCACCATATAATAAAGGTCCCCAAATTTCCCAAACCGAGAAATCAAAAGCATATGAATGAAACATTGTCCATACATCGTTCTCGTCAAATTGGAACCAATGATCAGTTGCGCCTAAAAGTCTTACTACATTTTGATGAGGTATCATAACGCCTTTCGGTCTACCAGTTGAGCCTGATGTATAAATAACATACGCAATGTGGGAAGGAGATAACTGCTTCATGAGCTCCATTTCATCAATATTGTCTTCACTATATTTCTCAATTTCCCCTATTACTTTCACATCATCAACTAAAATTTTCAGTTCCTCATCACATTCAATTTCCACATCTGAATTTGTTAAAACACATGATGGTTTCGCATCGTGGAGCATAAATGAAATACGATCTGACGGATAATCCGGATCTAACGGAAGGTATCCCGCACCAGCTTTCAGAACAGCTAGTAAGCTTACAACCATATTTAAAGATCTCGGCATCGCTAAAGCAACGAGTTGATCAGGGCCAACTCCTTTTGCAATTAGCAATCGAGCTATTTTATTCGCTTTTTTATTCAACTCTTCATAAGTTAACTTTTCATCTTCAAAGACGACAGCAATAGAATTTGGATTTATATGAGCCTGCTTTTCAAATAATTGTGGCAATGTCATTTCTGGTACAATTTGAAAACCACCATTCCACTTTTCTAACACTGTATTTTTCTCTGCTAAAGTTAATATTTCTAATGTGCCAATTGATTGATCCGGATGTTTCGCTGCATCAGCCAATAACAAAATGAATCGTTCAATCAATTTTTGAATCGTTTCACGTTTATATAAATCCGTACTAAATTCTAGTAACCCGTTTAAGCCGTCTGGCGTACCATCAACTCCGTTACTCTCGCTAATTTCAAATGTTAGATCAAATTTCGCAGAACCAACGCTTTGAATTTCAAGGTTCGCTTCTATATCCGGAGCATCAAACGTTGCTTCTGGCGTATTTTGGAAAGCTAACATAACTTGAAACAGCGGATGACTATTTCGAGTACGTACTGGGTTTAACACTTCAACGAGTCGTTCAAATGGAACATCTTGATTTTCATAAGCTGCAAGATTTGACTGCTTCACTCTATTTAATAATTCTTTAAAACTTGGATCTCCTGATGTATTTGTACGTAACACTAATGTATTTACAAATAAACCAACTATGTCAGTGAGTGCATCATCGTTTCTTCCAGCAATCGGACTACCGATTGGTATATCAGTACCTGCACCTAATCTTGTAAATAGCGCACTAAGTCCTGCTTGCAACACCATAAACAAACTAACTCCGTTTTTCCGTGCAAGCTCTACTAACCTACTATGCATACCCGCATCTATTTGAAAATGAATTGTTTCTCCGCGATAACTCGTTTCAATTGGACGCTGGTAATCTGTAGGTAACTCCAGCTGATCTGGTAAACCTTCTAGCTCTTTCTTCCAAAACTCTAATTGTGTTGAAATAAGACTCTCTTGTGTAGTTTCATCACCAAGCAACTGTTGTTGCCAAAGTGCATAATCTGCGTATTGAACTGGAAGTGTCTCTAACTGAAATCTGTTACCTTGACATCGTGCTTTATATGCCGCTGTAAAATCTCTCGTTAACGGTTGTAATGACCAGCCATCCCCTACAATATGGTGCAATAGAATTAGTAATACATGTTCGTTTTCATTCACTGTAAATAGTTGCAGACGAACTGCTGGTTCAACATCAAGGTTAAAACTATATCTTACCGCCTCTACAAGCACACTTTCTAATTCATCTTTACATGTTTTTGTTATTATCATCTCTAGATTTAAATTTTCCATATCTAAAATTTTCTGATAGGAACTACCTAATACGTTAGGGAAAATCGTTCTAAGCGTTTCATGTTTCTCAACTACATCATAAAAAGCACCTTGCAATGATTCCTCGTTCAACTTTCCAGAAATACGAATGACTAATGGAATATTATAAGTAGGACTTGGACCTTCTAAACAATTTAAGAACCATAACCTGCGCTGCGCAAATGAAAGTGGAACTTCATTTGGTCTACTTACTTTCTTAATAGCTGGTCTTGCAGTTTTTGCTTGATCCAATTGTTTCGCAAGTTCAGCAACAGTTGGCGATTCAAATAGTTTTCCAATTCCTAATTCAACACTTAACGTTTCACGGATTCTTGCCATTAGACGAGATGCAAGAAGCGAATGGCCACCCATTTCAAAAAAATTATCATCAATACTAATGCGAGAAACACCAAGTACTTCTGCAAATAAATCACATAATATTTCTTCTTTCGGATTTCTAGCAACTCTCTCCTTATTCATTTCATTAAAATCAGGAGCAGGTAATTTCTTTCTATCAACCTTACCATTTGGCGTTAATGGTAATTCTTCTAGCACAACAAATGCCGATGGCACCATATAATTCGCTAAACTTTCTGAAACATAAGAACGAATTTCTGAAAGGTTAATCCCTTCACTCCCTTCGGCAACGATATACGCAATGATTCGTTTATCATTTGGGCGATCTTCTCGTACCATTACTACCGCTTGTTGAATATATTCATGTCGTTGTAATACCATTTCAATTTCAGCTAATTCAATTCGGAAACCACGAATTTTAATTTGATGATCTGCGCGGCTCATGTACTCTAACACTCCATCGTTACGCCATTTTACCAGATCACCTGTGCGGTACATGCGCTTCCCTGGTTTTCCATAAGGATCTGCAACAAACCGTTCAGCCGTTAACTCTGGTTTTCCTAAATATCCGTTCGCAAGCCCTTCCCCTGCAATATATAATTCACCAATTACTCCAGGTGGTACTGGTTGTAAACCTGCATCTAATACATACACATCTGTACTCCAAATTGGCTTTCCAATAGGAGGTATACCACTTTCCCTTTCATCGATGTTCATGAAAGTAGACCAAATAGTCGTTTCAGTTGGTCCATATAAATTTGTAATAGAGCAACCTAATTCTTTTAATGTATTTGCTAAATGGGCCGGAAGCGCTTCACCACCAACGAGCACATTTAGTCCTTGTAGCCTCTCTGGATATTCAGTTACTAACGCCTGCCATAGTGTCGGTGTAGCTTGCATAATTGTCACTCTTTCTTCTTGTAACAATGCCGTTAACGCCGAAGGCTCTTGAATCACCTCTTTTGGAGCGATTGTTATACTTGCACCACTAACAAGAGGTAAATAAATCTCTAGAGCAGAAATATCAAACGCAAATGTTGTAACTGCTAATAAATGATCATTTTCATGTAATGAAAACATATCATCCATGGACAATAAAAAGTTACTTAAAGCTTTCATAGGAACAATTACACCTTTTGGATTGCCAGTGGAGCCTGAAGTGTAAATTGTATACGCAGGCTTTAAAAGTGATTCTTCATTTCTAAATGGTAGATTCATATGAGAATATGTGTTTAACGCTAGTTGCATTTTTTCACTATTTAATTCGATCTTTTTTATATCATTTTCTATAACTAAAGTTGATGCAACCGATAAATGCGTTATAATACAAGCTGGTTTTGCATCATTTACTATATAATTTATTCGCTCGGCTGGATATTCTGGATCTATCGGTAAATACGCTGCACCAGCCTTTAATACTGCTAGCATACTAACTACCATTTCCGTTGATCTTGGAAATACTAAAGCTACAAACTGATTTGACCCTATTCCTTCTTCTACTAAATAGTGTGCTAGTTCATTCGCTCGTTCATTTAGCTCTTTATACGTAAGATTTATTCCATTACAAGTAACTGCTATTTTATTTGGATTTTTTTGTACTTGTTTTTCAAATAATATAGGTAGAGAAATTAACTCTTCCGCTTCTTTAGTTTCATTCCATTCGAATAAAACTTTTTGATTTTCTTCAGGAAGAGTAATGTTTATACTTCCAATCGACGCGTCTTTTTCATAATCATTTATCACTAATTCTAATACATTCATAAATCTTTCTTTATGCAATGCTAGTTCCGAGCCATTATATACTTCCGGGTTCGCATCAAAATGAATCATTAGCTCATTTTCATCGAAACGTTTATAAACATTTATCGATAAATCATCGACAGGTCCTGCTGATAAATTATGTGTAATACCACGATTCCCAGCAAAGTTAAGACCGTAATCAAAAGGCATAACATTCACTAACGGCCCAAATAACCTTTGATTTTCACCTAGTAACTTTAAGTCTCTTCTTAATTCCTCATGACGATATTTATGATGACGACGTACGTCTCGGATTTCTTTAGAAACTTGCTGTAATAATTCCGTAATAGTTATATTTGGAGTTACAGTGAGACGAAGTGGTACTAAATTCATTACCATACTCGGTGTATGAATTGATGCACTACCTAGACGCCCCATCATCGGTAAACCTAAAACAATATCATTTGCACCTGTTAACTTATGTATATAAATACTTGTTACAGCCACAATGAATTCTGGCCAACTTGTTAACGAAACATTAATATCTTCTAGTAAAGTTTTCGTACTAGAACTAGATAAATAAGCTGTTTCCCGTAAAAATCCATTTGATGTTCTCGGTGCTCTTTCTGCTAAACTTACAACTTCTGGTTCATCAGCAAACTTCTCTAACCAAAAAGTACGATCTTCCTGAAATTGTTTCGACTCACGATATACAATATCTTCTTGTACAATCTTTGAAAGAGTACCAAATGGTTTCTCTTTCTTATTTGTTTCTTCTATAAGTTTTGTATACTCTCTCGCTACCTTTTGGCTAAGAAGTGAAAATCCATAGCCATCCATCACAATGTGATGGATGCGCTGATACCAAAAGAACCGATTTTTTTCCACTTGAATAAGTGCTTCAGTAAATAATTTATCCTCTTTTAAATCCACGGGCATAGATAAATCATTTTTCATCCATACTTTAGCAGCCTCTTCAGGATCTTCTTCTTTACGAACGTCAATAAAATGCATATGAAAATTTGACGATTTCTCAATAACTTGCCACGGACCAATTTCATCCTCTTCGAAACGAACATGTAGTGCTTCTACTTCCATTACAACTTTACGTACTGCTAATTCGAAAATTCCTTGATTAATATTTCCATTTATTTCAACATATTCCCCAGTATTATAAATCGGATTCAGCGGATCTAATTGTTGTGCAAACCACATACCAGTCTGCGCAGATGATAACGAATGGCGAAGCTTTTGACTATTAGGCATTCTTTACTACCCCTTTATTATGTAGTCTATTTGTTACAGTACCTGTGCTGTCTGTGAAGATAGTAAACTGTACCAATCGGAAACAGTTGGACGTTCTGCTAAATCTGCAAAAGTTATTTCTTTCCCTTCGCGACGCCACTTCTCTACTAAACTCATAATTCTGACCGAATCAAGTCCTCTATTTAGTAAGTCCTCATCAATATCAATACTCACTACTGGCTCACGAAGTAGTTGTGCAACTAGTTCATGCACTTCCTGTATAGTGATTCCTTCACTCTCATCACTTTTTACACTTTGTAAATCTTTTAACAGTATGTTTGTTGATGTCGTTACTGCACATCTATTAGATGCATACTCCAATGCTTGTTTATGATGCTCTAATGAAAAATCAGCAACTGCATCTGCTACAAAGAACGGCTCTATACCATCCATAAATGCTTCGCAAGCTGTTAAAAGGCAGCCGATATGCGCATAAATACCGCAAATAATAAGTTGATCTCTTCCCTGTTTATTTAAGATTTCTAATAGATTTGTCTTTTTAAATGCACTATATCTCCATTTTGTTAAGAATATATCATCCTCATCAGGAGTAAGTTCATCGACAATTTTCTTTTTATCTGGTCCAGCAGGAATACCGTCCCCCCAGAAATCTTGTAATAACCCTCGTTGTTCTAACGTTTGTCCACCTGGTTGTGCTGTATAAACAACTGGTATACCAAGTTCCTTACATTTTTCTCTAATCACCTTAATATTTGAAATAAGTTCTACTTTTGGTGATTCTTTATCGCTATATGCATCAAGAAAATATTCTTGCATGTCATGGATTAGAAGAACCGCACGTTTCGGATCTGGTTTCCAGTTCACTTTATTTTTTGGTAGTTCTGATTCAACTGGCATTTTGTATACTGAAATAGATGGGATAGCCATCTAATCACTTCCTTCCAATTTTTATATTTTTTATTGTTTTACCGTAATAAGTTTTTCAGTAATGACTTTACGTAACTCTTTTTTGCTTACCTTTCCAACACCTGTTTGCGGGAATGAATCAATAAATTCAATTCGATCTGGAATCTTATAAGCCGCTATACCCCGTTCTCTTAAAAACATTTTTAATTCGCTTACTGTTGGAGCTTGTCCTCGAGCTATAACAAAGGCACAAGTACGTTCCCCTAAATAATCATCAGGCATTGATACAATGGCTACATCATGTACTGCATCATGTGCTAATAAATGATTTTCAACTTCTTCAGCAGCAACCTTCTCGCCACCACGGTTAATTTGATCTTTATCTCTACCTTCTACAATGATGTAACCTTGTTCATTTACTTTTACAAGATCACCTGTGCGATAAAATCCATCTTCAGTAAATGACCTTGCATTATGCTCTTCCGCTTTATAATAGCCACGAATTGTATATGGCCCTCGTGTTAATAAACTACCTACTTCACCAGGTTTCACATCGTTATCATTTTCATCAACGACCCTTACTTCATCGAATGTAGACATCGGTCTCCCTTGTGTATGAATGATGATTTCTTCAGGATCATTTAATCTTGTGTAATTTACTAACCCTTCTGCCATACCGAACACTTGCTGTAACGTACATCCAAATGTAGGGTGTATGCGCTTTGCAACCTCAGCGCTAAACTTAGCACCACCTACTTGAATCACTTCTAAGCTCGATAAATCGTTATTACGAGAAGAAGCTGCATCAAGCCAAATCATTGCTAATGGTGGAACGAGAGCAGTAATCGTAACTTTTTCTTTTTCTATAAGAGCAAATGCCTCATCTGGGCTACCACCAGTTGCCAACACTACTTTTCCACCCGCATAGAAAGTTCCAAATGTACCAGGCGAACTCATCGGGTAATTGTGTGCTACTGGAAGAACAGCCATATAGACGCTATCTGCATTCAAATTACAAATTTCAGCACTAACACGTAAACTATAAATATAGTCATCATGTGTTCTAGGAATTAATTTAGAAAGTCCTGTTGTCCCTCCTGATAATTGGAGAAACGCAACATCACTTGGCTGAACTTCTGGTAATGGAACGGGATCCATGTAAAGTTCATTTATACTCACAAATTCTTCTTCTTCTCCTACTACGATTACATGTTGTAAAGTAGGCACTTTTTCTTTTACTTCTCTTGCTAGTTTTCGGTAATCAAAGCCGAGAGCCTTATCTGAAATAACGTAAGCACTCGCCTCACCAAACTCGCAAAAATAACTAATTTCACTGCTTCGATGTGAAGGTAGTGCAAAAACAGGAAGTGCTCCAATGCGAAATAGCGCAAAGCATATTTCGAAAAACTCGATAATGTTAGGTAATTGGATTACAACTCGATCCTCTTGCTTTATTCCTAAATCCAGTAAGCCTGCAGCTAAGCGATCTACTTTTTTATCAAGCTCACTATATGTTATTTGCGTATCACCACTTACAACCGCAATTTCATCTCCATGCTTTTCAGCACGTTCTCTTAACAACGAACCAAAAGTTTCTCCAGGCCAACATCCTACTTCTCGATAACGATTTGCAAATTCTTCTGGCCATTCCGTATAACCTGTTAACATTCTTTCTTCCCCCTATTTTTGATTCAGCGAATTATCTCTTAATCCTAGAGCCTTCAGCATTGTTTGGAACTTAGCTGATGTTTCTGCTAACTCATCTTCTGGTTTTGACTCAGCAACAACTCCTGCTCCTGCAAATAATCGAAGTGTATTTTCCTGCACTTCAGCACAGCGAATTGTAACAATCCATTCACCATCTCCATTTAAATCGCTCCACCCTAGCATTCCTGTAAAGAATTCACGGTCAAATGGCTCAATTTTTTGAATCGCCTCTCTCGCTTCTTCCATCGGCGTACCGCAAACTGCTGGCGTAGGATGAAGAGCAATTGCTAATTCCAAAGAAGTAGTATTTGGATCCTTTAGTTCACCTTTCACTTCAGTAGACAAATGCCACATTGCTTCACTATGAATAACGGCTGGTTTTTCCGGAACATGTAATGTATGACAGTATGGACGAAGCGCAGCAGCAACCGCTTCCACTACTACCGCATGTTCATGTAAATCTTTCGGAGAAGAAAGTAATTCCTCTGCTCTTCTCTTATCTTCTACTGGATCATCACTACGTGGTCTTGAACCAGCTAACGGATTAGAAATAACTTGCATACCATTACGTGAAACGAGTAATTCAGGACTTGCTCCAATTAATGTCTTATTACACTCGTTTTCATCTTCCGGTAAATTCACAGCAAATGTATAACCATGCTTATTATGCTCTGCTAATTCTCGAAGGAGTTTTTGCTTATCAATCTTTTCGGAAGATTCAACATCTAGCGATCTAGATAGAACGATTTTCTTTAAATCGCCGTCCTTTATTTTTTGAATCCCTTGCTTTACACCATTCATATAAACTTCAGGATCTGGTACAGGCGTCATTTCAAATGTTAAGTTCTCATTTGTTTCAAGCTGATTTGTTGTATCCAATTGTAAACACTCGGAAATCCTACTATATTCTGGTACGATAAGTTGAACTTCTTTTCTTCGATCAAATGGCAAGGCACCGACAACGATAGGATTCGGATTTCCTGCTTGTTTTGCATTACGTAATACTGCTTGCACAAGCTCTGGGAAACTTTCAATTTCACGATGCTTTACTGTAGTAAATCCTCCTTCTGTCAATATCGTTCGAGTTGGTGAAGCAAAAAAGAATGAAGATTCAGTCTTATAATCTTCTAGTAATTTTTCTGACAGTTCCTTTACAGCCGTAAATTCATTCATAGTATAGTAACCCCCTGAATTTTTTATTAAACTCCTAATGTAGCTCCGCCATCGACACATAAATTGTGCATTGTAATATGACTCGCTTTATCTGAAGCTAAAAACAATACTGCTTCAGCAACTTCTGAAGGCTGTGCAATTTTTTGTAACGGTATACCGAGTCTATACGTATCTTGAGAACCCGCAATTATATTTTTTGCTCCATTCTCATCAGCCCATAGTAACCTTTGCATTTCAGTTTCAGTAGAACCTGGAGAAACTAAGTTACAGCGAATGTTATACGCTGCAAGTTCCAATCCTAAACACTTCATAAACATCGTCGTTGCAGCTTTTGATGCAGCATACGCAGCCATCTCCATTCTGGGCGTATTTGCTGCATTTGAACCAACTGTAACAATTGCCCCTGACTTTCTTTGCATCATATATTTACTTACTGCTCGGCACATATAGAAAACTCCTGTAGAATTTACAGAGAATGTTTTATTCCAATCTTCATCACTTAAAGAGTGAATTGCTCCCATACGTAAAACTCCTGCAACATTTACTAATATATCTATCGGTGCTATATCATTTTCAATACTCTTTACCATATCTTCAACAGCGACACTATCACTCACATCTAAACGAAACGTTTTCACACGTGTTTCATTTAATTCATTTTGATTTAAGAGTACGTTTAACCCCTCTTCAGTTTGATCAGCCGCAATAACTGTAGCTCCTCTTTCTAAAAACATGTTTGCTACAACACTACCTATACCTTGGGCTGCACCAGTTACTAAAACCGTTTTCTTATCAAATTCCCCTATGTTCATTTCCTCTATCCTTTCATTTGAAAATTAATCTAATTAAACAAATAATGATAACGATTATCATTATCGATGTAAAAAATAATACACTTACTAAACTAATTGGTCAAGTGTACTTTTCATCAAAATATTATTCATTGATAATGTTTTTCATTTAATATTCTTACACCTAAATGATAATCTTTCTCAATAAACTTGTCAACCTATTTTTATTTTTCAGATAAAATATTTTAGTGATTCTCAATACAATTACATCTAAAAGCATTAATAAGTACTTACATTACACATTTAATTCATCCCCCTCTTTTTAAACTTGTAGAAGATTAACTGTAGATACCTTCATTTACAAAGCCTTATCAAAAACTCAAGTACATATTTTCTCAATATTTTTCTGAAAATACCGATAAAATATATCTTGCAATTACTAATGTATGTCTTGTTTATAATTTAAGATTTAATTCGTATTTCGAATATGATGTATCATTTTTCAATATTCCAATATAATCCAAATTGGTATTTCACTAACTTTTTTGTCTCAAAAAATCCCAAAAATTATATAACTTCGTTACAACCATTCATAAAAAAGCACCCTATTTAATAGGATGCTTTTTCGTATTTATAGTGTGATAGAAGATTTATATACTTATGCTACACTGCGATACTCTTCTTCTTTTTCTTTTTTCTGCTTAGGTGCTTGAATTAATATTGCGATAACAAATGATACGACACATAATACACCGATCACCGTGAAGGTTGGTTTGAATCCACCTAGAAGAGCACCGATAAAGGAACCTGCAAGTGCTCCAAATCCAAATCCTTGATACACAATTCCGTAGTTCTTACTATGGTTTTTCATACCGTAGAAATCACCAACGATAGCTGGGAAAATAGTGATATTTCCACCAAAGCAAAACGCTACGCTTGCTACACATACGAAGTAGATACCATAATTTAAATCTACGAAACTTAAAACCAAGACTGAAGCTGCCATAACAACAAATGTACCAGTAACGATTTTTAAACGGCCAATTTTATCTGATAACGGTCCTAAAATAATACGACCTAATGTATTGAAGATTGCAACCATAGCCACCGCATTAGCTGCTGGCGCTGCGCTAAGCCCTACAAGTTGAACACCAATGTCTTTTACCATACCAATTAAGTATAAGCCACTCATACATGATGTAAATAACATAATAAATAATAAGTATACTTGTTTTGTGCCTAACATTTCTTTCGTTGTATATTCCTGAGTTTTTGTTTCATGAACTGCTCCTTGATCTGCAGCTTGATGGATTAAACAAGCGCCAAGGACAATCATAGCTGTAACAATTAAACCCCAGTATATAAACGCTTGTGATACACCAACTGATTCAATTAACTGTGCGTTAATATATTTAAAGATTAAGCTACCCGAACCATATGCAGAGACAGAAATACCAGCAATTAAACCTTTACGCTTTGGAAACCACTTTATTAAATTGGATAGTGAAGTGATATATGCTGTACCATCTGCATAACCTACAACAACCCCTGCTAGTACATAAAGCAATAATAATGAGGAAGCTTGTGAACTAAGTATTAATCCTAGTCCTAACGCTAGTCCAGCTATCATAATAAGTTTTCGAAGTCCCCACTTTTCTTGCAATTTACTCGCAAATAAAGTTGAAAACGCTAAGGAAAGACTAGTAATTGAGAAAGTTATAGCAACAGCGTTTAGACTCCAACCATATTTACTAACTAAAGGCTGATTGAATAAACTCCATGTATATATCGTCCCAAGTCCCATTTGTACTATGACTGTGCCAAGGACAACAAGCCATGGATTAACATTTGATTTTTTCATATCATTCCGCCTCCTCTTTCTATTTCAATGCTATTCGCTAAATTTTCTTTTTTTATGTTCATATTGGCCACCTCATTTGATTTAACACCTTCATTGTATAAGATGTTCCTGATTATGTAAGCACTTACAAGATAGAGCGTCAAAAATATGGAATCAGTTACAGAAAACGAAGGTCGAAATACAAAAAACGAATTATTAAATACGTAAGTAGCTATTATAATGTTTTGCATCAATACGACTTACAGCGGTTTTATCATCTTCTTTTATAAAAATTATGTCTCAATTTATATGATGGCTAGATTGCAAAATTTTGATTTTCCTATACAAACAGAAAAAAACACTTTTTACACTACGATGTACTTTAGTTTTATTTATCAATAAAACAACAAATATTTTTTAAAAAAATAAAACTAAATATTCACTAATATAGCTTTACGTGGTTTAATATATATAATAAAAAAATATTTCTGTCTTTAATGAGGAGGTACTATGAAAGCAAACGTAGGCGATACTATACTTTTTCAACGAAATAATTTAAAAATTACGGGATCTGTACTAAAACTTTATACTGAATCGGTCTTAGTTGAAATTACAGATGTAAGCGGTGGTACTTTTGAATTTGATCGAACAATTGTAAATCATAAAAACTATAAAATTTTAAATGCGAATACATAAAACAACAAAAAATAGCCCCTGCTCACCAGCAGCGGCTATTTTATATGAAAACACTTCATTAGTTTATATATCCTAAAACACTTACAATCTTACTCGCTTTTAAATTATTAATATGATAATAAATTTCTAAACCTCTTCGCTCAGCTCGTAACACTTTACCTTTCATTTTTGATAAATGTTGCGAAACAGTCGATTGTGGAATATTTAGTAATTCTGTTAATTGTGTTACGTTACAAGTTTTTCTCGTACTTAATTCATTTACAATTTGTAATCGGATTGGATGCGCCATGATTTTTAAAATATCTACATCTTCTTCTGAAACTAAACTTTTTCTCATTTCATTCGTATATGTTGTCATAAGACATTCCCCTTTTATATGAATTCCTCTTATTTAGATCTATTTCCAAAATATTTAAAACTCCGATGTGAAACCTTTATATAAAAATAATAGAATTTTAAATTTTTAAAAACAGAACGAAATACAATTCACTTTATTTATTTGGTACATATACATAATACAATTTTAATATGTGCTCTATGTGAAGTTAGCATAAATTTGTAATGAAGATTTTTCAAACAATTCACATCTAACTATATACATCCTCATAATACTATCCAGTGATTTTAACATATTTTAGGCGTTTGTATATACTATCTACAAAATAAATGTTGTTTAGGGGGATTTCAAATGCCAACAATGTTACAAGAAGAAGTTGAAGAAGCGCACGAAACATATGTCAGTCGTATCATATTGGTCGGTGGATCAGCTTTATTTTTAGTCGGTGGTGTTATCTCGGCAATTTCGGCCTTTAAAACGTATAATCGCTTGGAAAATACACCGCCTTCTACAGATAACTCTTAGGTGAATTATTTAATTCTGAATAACAAACAAATGCCGTCTCTAAAAAGAGACGGCATTTGTTTGTTCATAAGTTCTTTACTAGAAAATCGCAAACAATACTTTGTGCATGAATTACAATTGAACTTACTTCACCACAAACCTAGTCTGACTACACCCATCCTTCTGCTTCGTTACTTCTAACACAGCCGGCATTGCGTTTTTCAGCTCTTGAACGTGTGAAATAACACCGATAAATCGGCCTGATTTTTGTAAGTCAATTAAGGCGTCAACTGCTTTTGTTAATGACTCCTCATCTAATGAACCAAAACCTTCGTCGATAAACATCGTTTCGATGGAAATACCACCTTCATACGATTGAATGACGTCTGCCATTCCAAGCGCTAAACAAAGTGATGCATTAAATTTCTCACCGCCAGATAATGTTTTTACATCGCGTGTTTGACCTGTATATGCGTCGTATACATCTAAGCCTAATCCACTTTGACGATTTCTCTTCTCAACTCGTTCACTTCGTTTTAAATAAAATTGTCCATTTGATAATTTACGTAATCGTTCGTTTGCAATTTGAACAATTTGTTCTAAATACTCAATTAAGATGTAACGTTCAAATGATATACGGCTTTCGTTATCACCTTTCATTACTTCATATAAATCAACAAGTTCTTGGAAAGCTTTTTCTTCCTCATGAATTTGTTCATCAATTCGTCTAATGTTTTCATGTAAATCAGAAATATATGTTACCGCAGTTTGCGCACGTTGACGTTTTTCTTTTATTATATCGAGATTAATTTGTAATTCTATTATGTGTTCACCTAACGCCGTAATATCCATGTACTCTTTATCTTTTAATTCAGCATGTAACTCTTCAATTTGTTTTGCAAGCACTTCAAGAGATGAATAATAACTTTGAATTTCTTTTTGTAACATCTCCATCTCAATATCACTTAATTTAGCTTCTTTATACGTGGATTGATCTGTAAATCCGCTCTGTTCAAGCTCTTTCATAAAGCGCGTAAACGTCTCTTCTTTCTTTAATTTTGTACTTTCAAATTGATTAGAAGCACTTTCCTGTTCTGCTTGAATTCGTATATTTTCATTTTGCCAATGTTGATACGCTTCCTGCACTTTCTTCCATTCGTCCTCCATTAATTTGAGTTCATGCATAGCTTGGTCAAACTGGACTTTCCAAGCTTGGACTGTTTGTAAGTTTTCAGGAATATTTTTCTTATCATGTTCATATGACGTACGAAGCTGCATACACTCCATTTCTATACGGTGCTGCTCTGTTTCTACCTCACGCTTTTGCTTTTGAAGTGCATCTATTTTTTCTTCTACGCTTTTTATATTCACAGCAGTTTGCTTACGCGTTTCTTCGCTTGCTTTTAACGTATTCACTTCAGTTGCTAATTGCTTTCCCTTTTGAACAAGCGCACTATATGTTTCAACTAATTCTTCCGAGCGATAGCCTCGCTTCTTAACATCTTCTATTACCTGCTCATATTGAAGATGATAGAAATTCCATTTCTCCTCTAATTGAACATGTAACTTTTCAGCAATATTCTTCTTGTCTCTTAAATCATTTAACTCTTTTTCATCGATCGCATTACTTTGTTCTGTAGCTTTTTTCGGATGGTTCGTACTACCGCATACTGGACAAGATCCACCATCATGTAAATGAAGAGCTAATATACCAGCTTGTTCACTTAACCAGCGGCGTTCCATATTTTCATATGCGTTCACTGCCATTTGCATCTTATTGTATGCCGCTTCTTTTTCGTTCTCGAATTTTTGTTTTTCTTGCCAAACATCATATGCTTGCTTTAAAACTTTTGCATCTTCTCGCATATTCGTTAGTTCTTCTACTTTAGCTACATATTGCTCAAGTGCTCGTTCTAATTGCTGTAATTCACCAGACATTAGCTGTTTTTGATTTGTATGCTCCTCTAATTGTCGATCTAAGTTTTGCATACTTTCTTTTAGTTTCCCTACTTGAAGTTCTGCATTTTTTAAATTCAATTGTTTCTCAGCCAATGATGCAATAATCGGTTGTAACTCTTCTAATCTTTGAACAAGTTTTTTTGCATTTTCTCTCTCAGGTTCTTTATTCTTTACTGCTTCATATTTCTCCTGAGCAAGTTCAAAGCTACTCGTTATATTTTCTTTTTTGGCGATTATTTGTTTTAACAAACTTTCAGCCTTCTGCTCATTTTGCATTGCTTCTTCATACCATTGTTCAAATGGTAATAAGCGCTTCGCTTCTTCCGCACGTTTAAAAGATGTTTCTTTCATTTCAATAACGGTACGATTTTCTTGTAAAGTATTATATTTCTCATTCTTTTGTTGTAAATCTATAAATTTCTCATTTACAGATTTCGCTGTATGAAAACGAGTTTCAGCATCTTTTAATTGCTTCGTTTGAACATCTTGTTCTAGTTGTAATTGCTCAACCTCTACCTTATACGCAGCTGTTTCTTGTTCTAATGCTTCTACTACTTGATGCGTGTTTACATGTTCTTGTTCCACTAATGTCTCTAATAATGCTCCATCGCGGATTGGTAATTTAAAAACATTACGGAAGTATAACTCTCGCTCTTTCTGCTTTTCTTGTAAAACGTCTTTCCATTGTTTTCGTTTTTGATCAAGTAACTCACGCATTAACTTATAACGATCCGTTTTAAAAATTCGACGTAAAATTTCTTCTTTGTTTTCTGTCTCAGATGTTAATAGTTTTCGGAATTCCCCTTGTGGTAACATAACAATTTGGCTAAATTGATGTTTACTTAAACCAATTAAATCTTCCACTTTTTTATTTACATCCGTTACATGGAAACGATCAACAGCTGGAACATTTTCTTCATCAATCACTTCATATAGTTCTACTGCATGTCCCGTAATTGTCTTGTTCCCTTGTTTTTTATGTCCAAGTTGTCGTTTTATTTCATAACGTTTCCCTTTTAACTGAAAGGTTAGTTCTACACTTGTATACATATTATCATCAGCAAATTGACTGCGAAGCATGCTCGTATCACTACGTTCTTCTCCGCTTGCCTCACCATATAACACATAACAAATCGCATCAAAAATCGTTGTCTTTCCAGCTCCTGTATTCCCAGAAATGGCGAAAATACGATGATCTCCAAGATCGTTAAAATCGATTACTTCTTTCTGTTTATATGGCCCAAATGCTGTCATAATTAGCTGAATCGGTCTCATCCTCGTTCACCTTCCCGTTCTTGCACTGTTTGTAGTACTTCTACAAATAGACGTTCTTTCTCTTCTGATAAATCTATGCCTTTCATTTCTTTATAAAAAGCCTTTAATAACGATAAATCATCCGTTTTATGTCTTGAAACAGTTACTTCATTTGACTCTGTGAACTCTCGTCTTTGAATAGATCTTTCAACATGCATTGCATTTGGATATACAGAGCGTATTTTTTCCATTGGCTGCAAGACAGGATTTTCGTCTAATAATTTTACAAACACGTAATCTTCACTTACTGGATGTTGTAATAATTCATCTATTTTCGCTTCTACTGTTCGCATTTTACGACGTGGTGCAAGTAACCTTTTTTCAATTGTTGCTTCACCTTGCTCGTCCAGTTCCACAATATAATATCCTTTTTTATGTTTTTCTTCAGAAATAGAATATGCAAGTGGAGAACCTGAATATCGAATTGTCTCATTACGTACGAAATGCGCTTGATGTAAATGTCCAAGCGCTGTGTAATGAAACTTATCAAAATAATGACTATTTACGTATTCAGCACCACCAATTGAAAGTGGTCGTTCTGCATCACTTGTATTCTCTTCCGCTTCTCCCGCAGAAGTTACAAATGCATGACCAACAAATACGTGTCTTACTTCTTTATCCATCGTTTCAGAAAGCTCATTCATAAAAATACGCATCGCATCATCATGAGAACGTACGTCTTCGTTTTTCAAAACATGTCTAACTATGCTTGGATCCGCATATGGAACGAGATGGAAGTGAACCTCGCCATATTCATCATTTAATATAATTGGCTCATATGGAAATTGAAATTGTCCCACAATAAATAATCCTTGTTTCTTCATTAAATTACTTCCAAAATGAATACGATCTGGACTATCATGGTTTCCAGCAACCGCAATAACTGGTGTTTGTAAGTCAATCACTATTTTTTGTAAAACATCATTTAATAAGTCTACTGCTTCCGTAGGTGGAATTGCTCGGTCATATAAATCCCCTGCAATAATTACCGCATCTGGTTTTTCTTCTTCAACAGCTTGTACAAACTGATCTAATACAATCTTTTGATCTTCAGTCATATACACGCCATGAACGAGCTTTCCTAAATGCCAATCCGCTGTATGAAATAACTTCATAGTTTCCTGCTCCTTTTAATTTACTGATTTTAGTGATACGAGTTGATAGTTTATTGTAGTTTTTCCGTTTTCCCACTCTAACTTTTGTATCATTGCACTACCAATTCTTTCTTCATTTGATTTATATAAAGGCAATATTTCTTGAACTGTAAATAAGTGATAACCATCCAATTTTAATTGAAATATGTTTTCTTCTATATGTAATCTTACTTCTTTTTCATTTGAAATAATTTTTGTGTGCATCTCAAATTTCATGACAGATACAACCCCTTTTTCTAATTTCCACATTATTAATAGTATATTGGCTATGCAAGATTGACAAGTAAATACACGGCAAAGTACACACTTTTCTACCGCTATATGTTTTTTATTTTTACATATAATACGGTATGTGAAATTTTATTTATTGTAAAAATAAAAATGTCTAATGTAACATCTTTATTTTTGTATAAAGTCTTTCATTACATAATATAAAACTGTAATGAAAACGATCGCTACAAAAAATGAAAATACTGCGATAATGTACCCATCCTTATTTAATAAAATGCAAAAAGAAATAGATATGATAAAAATCGGAAATACAAGCCGTACTTTATCCTTCACTTCCTCTGTCGTATCTGTATGATGAAAATACTGCGTAATCCCTATCATTAAAGAAGACAAAATAATCACCGACAATAGTAAAGGTCCTGGCATTCCGATTTCTCCTTTCTCTATTTCTAATGAAAAGCAATTTTTCTTTCGTCATAATCACTTCAAATACTCTTTTTGAAGTGATTATGTACAATTTACACATATATAATAGCGTGTTTATCATGATAATTTCAAATAATTACAATTACAGTAATGTTGTAATATTCATTTTCAACCTCAAAAATCCTGCAAATATATCTCGTCAAAATATGCGGTATACAAATTAACACATACCGTCAACTTTAGACAAAATTTATAAAGGACATTTCAGTACGTATCAAGAATTAAGAATAAGAAGATATGTAAGGGAGGATGAATTATGACTGAACACGTTTTATTTTCTATTAGCGAAAACGGCGTTGCATCAATTACTTTAAACCGCCCAAAAGCACTTAATTCTTTATCTTATGACATGTTGCAACCAATCGGGCAAAAACTGAAAGAATGGGAACATGATGAGCGAATTGCGCTTATCGTATTAAAAGGAGCTGGCACTAAAGGTTTTTGTGCAGGCGGCGACATTAAAACTCTTTATGAAGCACGTTCAAATGAAGCTGCATTACAGCATGCGGAACGTTTCTTTGAAGAAGAGTATGCAATTGATACATATATTTATCAATATAAAAAACCAATCATCGCTTGTTTAGATGGAATTGTAATGGGTGGTGGTGTCGGTCTTACAAATGGTGCGAAATATCGAATTGTAACTGAGCGTACGAAATGGGCAATGCCAGAGATGAATATCGGCTTCTTCCCAGACGTCGGTGCTGCATATTTCTTAAATAAAGCTCCAGGGTTTGCTGGCCGATATGTTGCTTTAACAGCAGCTGTTTTAAAAGCTGCTGACGTATTATTTATAAACGCTGCTGATTACTTTATGACATCTGATTCATTACCAAATTTCCTTACTGAACTTGAAAGTGTAAATTGGCATAAAAAAGATGATGTACATACTAATTTAAAAGAAGTCATTCGTACATTTGCAACTGCTCCAAACTTAGAAAGCGAACTTTCTCCTTCATTAGAAGAAATTAATTCACATTTTGCATTCGATACAATTGAAGAGATCACCGATTCATTGGAAAAAGCTCAAAGTTCCTTTGCTTTAAAAACAAACGAAACACTATTATCAAAATCCCCTATTTCATTAAAAGTAACATTAAAACAATTTATTGATGGACAAGATAAATCTGTTGAAGAATGTTTCGCTACCGACCTTGTACTTGCTAAAAATTTCATGAGACATGAAGATTTCTTCGAAGGAGTACGATCCGTTGTCGTTGATAAAGATCAAAATCCGAATTATAAATATAAGCAATTAAGTGATGTTTCAGAAGAAGATGTAAATCGGTTCTTTAACTTACTTAATGCATAATAAGGTGAAATATTAATAAGTGGGGGTGCATTGCCCGCTTATTATTAGCCCTCACCGATCGTCCGGTCATGCGGGCTAAAATTGAGGCTATATAGTAGTGAAATTCCACTACTATATAGCCTCTTTCTCATTTAATAATTTTTAATAAAATTTAATTTTATTAAATCAAAATATGTGCTACACTATTTTTAATCAAATATTCTAAAAATAAAAAAGGAGGAGCAACTATGATTGAAAATTATTTTTTTTTCATCATTATGTCTATTTGTCTTATTATTTTACCCGGTCCTGATACTGCAATGGCGACGAAAAATACATTGGTTGCTGGTAAGGTCGGTGGAGTGAAAACAGTGTTCGGTACATGTGTTGCACTTTTAATTCATACTTTAGCAGCAGTAATCGGACTTTCCGCAATTATTGTAAAGTCAGCTCTTTTATTTTCTATTTTCAAGTACGTTGGAGCTCTATATTTAATTTATATTGGCATTAAAGCCCTTTTAGCGGTAAGAAACAAAGAAGGCTTTGATACGAACGATATATCTTTAAATAATGAAGATGAACACACTTCTTGCTTTCGCCAAGGGTTTCTTACGAATTTATTAAACCCTAAAGTTGCAGTCTTCTTTTTAACCTTTTTACCGCAATTTTTAAATCCAAATCATAATACGTTTATCCAACTTCTCGTAATGGGTCTTACTTACCTCGTTTTAACAGTTATTTGGTTCGCTTTTTATATATTTTTAATTGATAAAATTAGTGCTTTTATGAAAAAAACGAGGACGCAACGTTATATTCAAGGCTTAACAGGAATCGTCTTAATCGGTTTTGGTATTAAACTAGCTTTTGAAAAAAATAATTAACAAGACGAAAACCACCACTATTAATAGTGGTGGTTTTCATTTAACAACTGATTTGGCTGTTCACTCTATATTAAAACCAGCGCTCAGTTACAACTTTTTTACGTGTATAGAATTGAACACCATCTGTACCATTTGTACCTAAATCACCAAAGAAGGAAGCTTTATTTCCTGCAAATGCGAAGAATGCCATTGGTGCTGGAACGTTTACGTTTACACCGATCATACCAGCATCGATATTATCACGGAACGTTTGTGCATGTTTACCATTTGACGTATAAATAACCGCGCCATTTGCAAATTTAGATTGATTTGTTAATTTAATACCTTCTTCTAAATCTTTAACTCGTACAATGCTTAATACTGGAGCAAAAATTTCATCTTGCCAAATTTTCATTTCTTGATTTACACCATCAAAGATTGTCGCACCTACAAAGTAACCTTCTCCAACTTCTTCCTTAATTTTGCGGCCATCAACTAATAAGGTTGCTCCATCTGCTACACCGCTATTAATATAGCCTAATACACGCTCTTTATGAGATTCACGAATTAATGGTCCAACATAATTATCTTCGTGGAAACCGTCACCTACTTTTAATTTCTTCGTCTCTGCTACTAGTACGTCGATGAATTCATCAGCAATTTCATCTACTACCGCTACTACTGAACATGCCATGCAGCGCTCTCCACTACTTGCGAATGCAGATCCAATTACACCTTGCACTGTTTTCTCAAGATTGCAATCTGGCATTACAATCGCATGGTTTTTCGCACCAGCTAACGCTTGTACACGTTTCCCGTGTTTCGTACCTGTTTCATACACGTAACGAGCTACCGGCTCAGAGCCAACGAACGAAACAGCTTGAATATCTTTACTTTCTAAAATGCTATTTACAACATCTTTTCCGCCTTGTACTAAATTTAATACTCCTTTTGGAAAACCAGCTTCATAGAATAATTCTACAAGTCGCTCTGCTAAAAGTGGCGTTCTTTCAGATGTTTTTAATACGAATGTATTACCGCAAGCAATTGCAAGTGGGAACATCCATAATGGAATCATCATTGGGAAGTTAAACGGTGTAATACCAGCAACAACTCCAATTGGATAGCGCCAAATCGATCCATCAATGCCGCTAGCAATATTCGGAAGAGCTTGTCCCATCATTAAATTTGGTGCTGATGTTGCAAGTTCTACCGCTTCAATCCCACGCTGTACTTCACCAGTTGCATCCGTTAACGTTTTACCATTTTCTAGCGTAATGATTTTTGCAAGCTCGTCTTTGTTTTCTTGTAAAAGCTGTAAATATTTATACAATTGTCTTGAACGATTCGGAACTGGTACTTTAGACCATGTTTCGTATGCTGCTTTTGCCGCTTCAACAGCTTTTTCAACATCTTCTTTCGGAGATAATGGAACGTAAGCGATAATTTTTCCAGTCGCCGGATTTGGAACTGCTTCTACTTCTGTACCAGTAGATTCTACCCACTCACCATTAATATGATTTTTTACTCGTTTAATTTCAGTTGTAATCATTATATTCTCTCCTTTTTTATGATGTATATAATTCTATTATTTTTGATTAGAAATTAATTGTTCACTAACTTTCTTATATAAAGCAGCCATATCGTTTTCGCCGTACCCAGCTTCACTTGCTTCTTCATATACGTTTAATAGCATCTCACTAACTGGTAAGTGCAGTTCGCTTTCTTTCGCTAAATCTACTGCAAATCCTAAATCTTTCTTTAATAAATTTACAGTAAAGCCTGGATCGTAGTTTTCAGTTGCAATGAAACTTTTATAATTACGCTCATAAATTCTGCTTTGACCGTAACTTACATTTAAAATATCAAACATTTTATCTAAATCCATATTATTCTTTTTCGCTAATGTTAAAGCTTCACTCACACCAGCTGTATAAAAACCAATTAATAAGTTATTAATTAATTTCACTGTTGTACCACTATCAATATTCTCACTAACATGGAAAACATTCGCGCCTAGTACGCTCATGATAGATTCCGTTTTCTCATATACTTCTTTCGATCCACCAACCATAAACGTTAATGTACGGTTTTCGGCTCCAATTACCCCACCACTAACAGGTGCGGCTAAAAAGTCTACTTTCTTTCCCTTCGCAGCTTCCTCTAACTGTTTGTTTAACTGTGGAGATACAGTACTTGTATCAATTAAAATTACATTCGAATGGCTATTTTCAAATAAGCCTTCTTCGCCAAAATATACCGCTTCAACAGCGCGAGGTGAAGGTAAACTTGTAAAAATCACATCACATGTTTCTGCTAGTTTTGAAATTGATAAGCCGATAATTCCTCCTTCTTTTTCAAAGGAAGCTTCAGCCTCTTTATTTAAATCCACACCATATACTGTGTAACTTGATTTAACTAAATTTTTAGACATTGGAAGACCCATGTTACCTAAACCGATAAAACCAATCTTTTTCATATCGCTTTCCTCCTATTTACACAATATACTTTCCACGATTTATAATAGCTTTCGCAATTTCTCTCTTTTTTGTAAATACGTTCGTGTATAAAGGCACTAATAATTGACGAATTTCAGTTAAAATCACGTGTCTATCTTGTTCTTCTGTGACAGCCGCTGAAAGTATAGAAACCGCTGCTTCTTCTACATTACGATAGCCTTCTTCACAAATAACGTCAGTTATCATTTGTTTCGTACGCTCTTTCTCATCACCATTTTTACTAATTGCTTTACTCGTACGTAAAAATGCTGATTCCATGACGTACACGTCCGTTAACATATTTGATAATACACGTGAATATTCTTGCTCTTGATCAATTTTCAACCCCGGAGTTTTAGAGAGCGTTTTCAAAGATTGTTTCAACAATTTTTTTGCTAATAAAATGTAACGATGGTTTCTTTCGACATTTTCTACATCAATTTCTACTTCAGTATCTTCAATTTGTTCCATTTGCTTCATTAACATTTTGGCAACTGTTAATCTATTAATTTCGTTCGTTCCTTCAAAAATACGACTAATTCTAGCATCACGATATAATCGTTCTACCTCGTACTCTTGCATATAACCGTAACCACCATGAATTTGTACAGCTTCATCTACGATATGACCAAGTGTTTCAGAAGCATTTACTTTATTAAGTGCACATTCAATTGCAAATTGAGACATTTTCTTCATAAGATCTTCATCACTCTCATGAATTGCTTCATCAATGACACCTGCTGTACGATAAGCTGCACTTTCTGCTCCATATGTAGCAATGATCATATTTGCAATTTTCTCTTGAATCATCGTAAAATCTACTAATTCTGTTTGGAACTGTTTTCGCTCTTTTCCATATTGAACCGATAAACCAATTGCTTGTTTTGCTGTTCCAATATTTCCAAAAGCCAGCTTTAGTCTAGCAAAGTTAAGGATATTAAGAGCTACGTGATGCCCTTTCCCAACTTCCCCTAAAACATTTTCAGCAGGGATGACAACATCTTCTAAAATTAGGGTAGCCGTTGAAGAACCTTTAATCCCCATTTTCTTTTCTTCTAGTCCAATGGATACACCTTCACATGTTCTTTCGACAATAAACGCTGTCATTCCTTTATTTGTCTTCGCAAAAACAACGTATACATCTGCCATATGAGCATTTGTAATCCACTGCTTCTCACCATTTAACTTCCAAGCAGTTCCATCTTCATTTAATACAGCACTCGTTTTTGCACTTAAAGCATCAGAACCAGCATTTGGCTCAGTTAAAGCATAAGCCCCAATCCATTCTCCAGACGCAATTTTCGGCAAATATTTTTCTTTTTGTTCTTTCGTTCCATAATATATGTAAGGCAATGTACCTACACCAGCGTGTATATTAAAGGAAACGCTAAATGCACCAGCATATCCCATTTTTTCTGCTACAAGCCCTGAAACTGCCTTTCCTAACTCAAATCCACCGTACTCTTCTGGGACCTCGATACTTAATAATCCAAGTTCTCCAGCTTTCTCAAATAATTGACGAGAAACTTCATAGTTATGTTGTTCAATAGTCTCCATTTGTGGAACAATTTCTTGTTTAACGAATTGTTCTGTCGTTTTTGCGATTAAATCTTCATCTCCGGAAAAATCTTCTGGCGTAAAGAAACTATGATTCACATTTTTATTAAGTGAAAAAAATTCATCCCACGGTAACTTCGTTTTCTCCATCTGAATCCCCCTATCATTTCGGCCTTACTTGCTACTACGTATGCTCGTCTACGATGAGTGGAATTTCTTATTTTTGAAAACAGAAGGCGATGAATTTTCACATCAAGCAGTTCGTTTTGCCAAAGATGTATTCTCATCGCCTTAGTTGTTTTATCTATTGATCCTCTGATAATACTGTTTTTGCAATTCCAGTATCTAATTCTTCAAAGTCATGATATGAAATTGTTTCATATAACTCACTTCTCGTTTGCATACTTGAAAGTGCATCTTTTTGAGAACCTGTTTCCTTAATTAAAGTAAACACATTCTCATATGCTTTCGCTGCAACACGAAGTGAAGTTACAGGATAAATAACCATTTGGAAGCCCATATTCGCAAATTCCTCTGCACTATAATACGGCGTTTTCCCGAACTCAGTCATATTCGCAAGTAAAGGTGCATTTACTTTACTATTAAATAGACGGAACTCTTCTTCTGATTGAAGTGCTTCAGGGAATATCGCATCTGCACCTGCTTTTACATAGGCGTTCGCTCTATCGATCGCTTCATCTAAGCCTTCTACACCTCGAGCATCTGTACGTGCCACAATATATAAGCTTGGTGCAACTTCTTTAATCGCTTTAATCTTTTGAACTAATTCTTCTGTAGTAACGAGTTTCTTACCATTTAAATGTCCACATTTCTTTGGTAATTGTTGATCTTCAATTTGAACAGCTGCAACTTTCGCTTCTACCATTTCTACCGCTGTTCTCGCTACGTTTAAGACACCGCCAAATCCTGTATCAATGTCAACAAGAACTGGTAAGTCTGTAGCTCTTACTAGATCTCTTGCTCTCTCTGCTACTTCAGTAGACGTCACGATTCCTAAATCAGGCAGTCCTTTACTTG
Source organism: Bacillus sp. FSL M8-0063 (assembly GCF_038005545.1). NCBI lineage: Bacteria > Bacillati > Bacillota > Bacilli > Caryophanales > Bacillaceae > Bacillus > Bacillus sp. FSL M8-0063. The sequence goes on along the minus strand of NZ_JBBOTJ010000001.1, from coordinate 1,898,775 downwards.
CAGTATAAGCAGCTCCTGATAAATAAAGAGCTGAAAATCCTGTATTTCTCGCAACTAAAGCTGCCATTGCGTCATGTGCACCTGGAATTTGCAAAATTTCATTTGCTTCTACTAAAGCTCGGAAGCGATTCGCAAGCTCCTCTTGTGTTGACTGTTTATTCACAACCCAAGCCATTCTAAATTCCCCCTATCATTAATTTAAAAATAGATCTACAAATTCGTTTACATTCATATTTTCTAGTTTTTCTTCATTTAGGCAAACTTCATGAATTTGTTCTTGCTGCTTACTAGAATAATGACCTGCCATATTTGCAGTGAATTTTTGAACAACTTTTGGAATTGCTTCGTCTCTACGGAAACGGTGACCAAGTGGATATTCACATTCCACATTTTCTGTTACAGTGCCATTCTTGAAATGAACTTGAACAGCGTTGGCGATTGAGCGCTTGTTCGGGTCAAGGTAATCTAAACTGTACTGTTTGTTTTCAACAACAACCATCTTATTACGTAATTCATCTACACGTGGATCATTTGCTACTACATCCTCATAATCATCCGCAACGATATCTCCTTTTAATAAACCAATTGCCGTAATGTATTGTAAGCAATGATCACGATCAGCTGGGTTATTTAATGGACCTTCTTTATCGATAATACGAATTGCTGATTCATGAGTTGTAATTGTAATACGGTCAATTTCATCTAATCTTTCTTTAATTTCTGGATGTAATTTCACAGCACACTCTGCAGCTGTTTGTGCATGGAACTCTGCTGGGTATGAAACTTTAAATAATACATTTTCCATTACATAAGACTCTAACGGTCTTGCTAACTTTAATTCTTGTTTATTGAATAATACATCTTGGAATCCCCAACCTGGTGCAGATAATGCTGTTGGATAACCCATTTCACCTTTTAGAGCAGTCATTGCAAGATGAACACCACGACTTGTTGCATCACCTGCTGCCCATGATTTACGTGAGCCAGTATTTGGTGCATGACGATATGTACGAAGACTAGAATTATCAATCCATGCATGTGATAATGCATTAAAGATTTCTTCACGTGTTCCGCCAAGCATTTTTGCAACTACAGCAGTTGTTGCTACTTTTACGTATAATACGTGGTCAAGACCAACACGATTCAAACTATTTTCTAAAGCTAGTACACCTTGAATTTCATGTGCTTTAATCATCATTTCTAATACTTCACGTACTTTTAATGGTTCTTTTCCTTCTGAAATACGAACACGGCTAATATAATCTGCAACTGCTAAAATTCCGCCTAAGTTATCAGATGGATGTCCCCACTCTGCTGCAAGCCAAGTATCGTTATAGTCTAACCAACGGATCATACATCCGATATTAAATGCACCTTTCACTGGATCAAGCACATATGACGTACCTGGTACACGTGTACCATTCGGCACAATCGTTCCTGGTACAACTGGTCCTAGTAATTTCGTACACTCTGGATATTGTAGTGCTAAAATTCCGCATCCAAGTGTATCAAGTAATACGTAACGAGCAGTACTGAATGCTTCTGCGCTAGTTACCTCTTTATTTAATACATAATCCGCAATTTCTTCTAATAATGCATCTTTTTGTTTAATTTCATTTGTTTTAATCATACTATTCTTCCCTTTCTGTCGAAAATTCGTTATTATTAATGATGGGTGTCGGTCAAACACCCATCTAGCGGGCGGCGCTAACAACTCCCCAGTTGTTCTTATTTACTAAGCACATGTCGCTCGCCAATATAATTAACACGTGGACGGAACAATCGATTGTTCGCATGTTGCTCAATTACGTGCGCACATAGTCCTACTGTTCTAGAGCTAAAGAAGATTGGTGTGTAAAGTTGAATTGGAATACCAAGCATCCAATATACTGGAGCTGCATAATAATCAAGGTTCGGATAAATTCCTTTTTCCTTCTCCATAATCTTTTCTCCAGCTTCACACATTTCATATAGTGTATAATCACCTTTTACATCACATAACTGCTTCAAAGCTTCCTTCATCATCAGTGCTCTTGGATCCATCTTCTTCATGTACACACGATGTCCAAAGCCCATAATTTTTTCTTTGTTATATAATTTCTTCTGTAACAACTCTTCAAACTTCTCAACATTACCAGCTTCTAACAGCATGTACATAACCGCTTCGTTCGCACCACCGTGTAAGCTACCTTTTAAAGATGCAACTGCCCCTGTTAAAGCACCATATAAGTCCGATTGCGTTGATGCAATAACGCGCGCTGTAAATGTAGAGTTTGGCATTTCATGTTCACTATATAAAACAAGGGAACGATCAAAGATCTTCTCCTCAAGTTCAGTTGGTTTTTTACCTGTTAACATATAGAAGAAATTCGCGCTATATGTTAATTCTTGAAGAGGCTGGATTGGCTCTTCATTATTTAAAATATGATAGCTATTCGCTACAATGTTTGGTACTTTGCTCAATAATTTGTACCCGCGGCTTTTGTTTACTTCTAACGAGCGGTTTTCGATATCATTATCGTAACCAGCTAATGCGGACACACCTGTACGCAATCCATCCATCGGGTGCGTTTCTTTCGGTAATGCCTTTAATACGTTGAATACACCTTCTGGTACCGCGTATTCTTCTTTTAATTTCTTTTCAAGTTGTGCTTTTTCATCCTCATTCGGTAGATGTTCTTCCAATAAAAGGTGCACAATATCTAAATACTCTTTTGTTTTTGAGAGTTCGATTAAATCATACCCTTGAATTACAATTTCACCTTTCACTGTGTCAAGAAACGAAATTTTCGTCTCCGCTGCCACTATACCATCTAATCCCGGGGAAAATTTTTCTTCAGCTTTCATCATTATTTCCTCCAATCCTAATAGATCTTCGTGCACATAACTGTAAGCCTTTACAAAATCGTGAAACTACATTTCTATTTCAATGTATCAGAGTTTTTAGAAGATTTCAATTTATTTTATAATGATAAGTTTCCTATACTTTTACCGATGTAACAATACAATTTTTTAAAAATAATTTTCACATTTTATAAAGAAAGGACTGACTTCTTTATGTGTCTTATTAAAACAAAATATAAGGATGACTCAGAAAATCCTACAGAGTATATCATTCAACCAATTTTTTTAAGAAAATAAAAAAAACGAGCTGTACACATATACAACTCGTTTCTACATGATATTTATTTCACTATCTCATCAATATAATTCTTATATAAAACTTATTTATTTTTAAAAAAGTTATTATTTCACATAATTAAATTGAATTTCTTCCGTTTCCTCATAGTAACATTTAACTAAATGATAGTTTTAAAGTACCAAAGATTATAAACATCTCCCAAAATAGAATGACTTCCTTCTCAGCTGACACGATTTCCCCATCTGATTTCTCAGAAACTATCCCTAAAGAATAGGCCGGCTGAATTGAACTATTATTATGTTATCCTTTAACCATTGTAAATCGTTAAGTTCAATTGAAATTTTCATCTTTGTTACTCCCGTTTACGCAAATTCTTTTTTACCTAATCGCTGTTTTACAAAAATGACAAAAATAATGAAAGCGATTAGTCCTGAAATTGCACTACCTACAAATAAAATACGGTAACCAAACATTTGCGAAATAACTCCAAGTAAAATCGCACCAAGTCCAATCCCTAAATCAAATGCAGTAAAGAATGAAGCGTTAGCAACTCCTCTTTTACTCGGATCAACAATTGTAAGCATCGCTGCTTGTAATGCGGGCTGTGCTGAACCGAATCCAACACCGTATAATGCAGCTGCGATAACTACCCCTATTAAACTATTTGAAATCGTTAATACAACTATCGCGATAATCGTAATACATAGTGCCGGGAGTATAATAAATACTTCTCCATACTTATCTAATAGTTTTCCTGAAATTGGTCTTACAATCGTTAAAGCAACTGCATATACAAGAAAGAATGTCCCAGGATTCACATCGATTGAAGATGCAAATAGCGGTAAAAACGTCGTAATTCCTCCATATGCAAATGATAAAAAGAAAACTACAATTGTAATGGATAGAACCGATTTTTCAAACAACTGCATTTTCCCTTTTTCTTTTTGTGGTGTGAATGGCATTTTCGTCATGAACGATAATAGGACTGCCATAAAGGATAAAAGAGTTGCCAACAAGAATAGACCGTGAAATGAATAATGTTGTACAACCGATAATCCAATCATTGGGCCGATTGCCATTGCAATTGTCATAGCCATCCCGTACCAACCCATACCTTCACCACGGCGTGAATCTGGAATAATATCAGTTATCGCTGTTCCAACAGCTGTTGTAGAAACAGCCCATGTCACTCCGTGAATAACGCGTAAAACTGCTAAAAGGACTATAGTCGATGCTAAATTATAGGAATACATCGTTAGCCCAAAAAGGATGAGTCCGAAAATAATAAACGATCTTCTACCATATTGATCTAACATCCCTCCAATAATCGGTCGTATTACAACTGCAGCTATTGTAAACATTCCCATCATGAGTCCAACTTGTGATTCATTGCCGCCTATCTCTTTAATAAAGAGCGGGAGCGTTGGTACAAGTAAATAAAATCCTGTAAATAAAAATAACATTGCGAAAGTCATTTGAATAAATGATTTCGTCCATAATCGTTCCATTAAAATTCCTCCATAAACACGTATATTCTTGCAATTAACACCTCCATTTTACATTTTCTTAGTCCCTTTTCCCTCCGTAAATAGACGTAACTTTTTATAATAAATGGTCCACCATCAATATAAATTGGTCTTACAACTTTATAAGTATACATTAGCCTAAAGTCCTATCTATATGTACCTTTATACGCGTGAAAAGAATATACTACTTTATTATCACAACTTAGGAGTGATTATGTTATGTGGGTATCTTCAAGAGTAACGGCCGTCGTTCCTTCGACTCCTGGGATACACGTTCCAGCCGTTCATACAGCTAGTTCCGATGTAGGAATTGAACTTCCTGCAACTTGGCAACAATATCAAATTCCAGGTCAAGTTACTCCCTCATTTTGGCATCATGGCGCACATCCAAGTAGTACCACCTTTCAAAGCCAAAGTTATCCTCCATTACCTCAGGCTCAAGTTTTTTATCATTTCCCTTCTATTTATTTCCAAAATTTCCACGGTACTTTTAACATTTAAATTCATCCTTGCATAGCTGCTGCATTTTAACGAAAATAATACTTCAAATAGAAAATTATGTAGTAATTTCACAGAACAACTATTTAATCCTAAAAACCTATAAACTGCTTACTATAGACTTTTCTGTAGGAAATCAATAATCAACATTTTAATTTAAACGATAAAAAAGCACTTAAGATTGTAATTTTTACAAATCTTAAGTGCTTTTTATTAACTTCTCTTATTGTCCATTATTGACAGGGGCTTCTCCTGCATTCCCGCCAGTATCTGGTTGTGTGGTCGCTGGAGGTGTTGTATTTCCTTGACCTCCTCCATTATTTGCTGGAGGTGTTGTATTTCCTTGGCCTCCTCCGTTATTTGCTGGAGGTGTCGTTCCTTGGCCATTTCCATTATTTTGTTCATTTTGTTTCTTTTCTTCTTCTTGTTTCTTTTGCTCTTCTAGTTTCTTTTGTTCTTCTTGCTTCTTCAGTTCCTCTTGTTGCTTTTGTTCTTCTTGTTTTTTAAGCTCTTCTTGTTTCTTTAATTCTTCTTTGTTTTTCTCTTCTTCAGTTTTTTGCTTTTGATCTTGTTTTGGTTGTTCCGTTGTATCCGGTACGCTCGTATTTGGTGAAGAATCACGTTTTTCACCTTTTATACGTAGCTCACTACCTTCTTGAATAACGCTACTTGGCATTTTAAAGCGTGATTTGTCAGTAGCAAACTCACTCATCATTTCTTTAAAGATCAACTGTGCAATTTTCGTATTTTTACTACTAATATACTCGTCTTTACCATCTTTCATATATCCAGTCCATACCGCCATCGTATATTGCGGCGTATAACCTGCAAACCAACTATCACGAGTCGCACTTTCTGGAATGTTATATTGAGCTAATTGTTTTGAAGCATAGTTTGTTGTACCTGTTTTACCAGCTACATCTAAAGAGCTAATATTTGCTGCTGTACCAGTACCTGATGTTACTACTGAACGAAGCATATCAGTGATCATATATGCTGTAGAGTCAGCTATAACTTGTTTTGGTTTTTGCTCAAAACTTTGTGACTTGCCGTCTGGATAAACTACTTTCTTAACAAAATGCGGTTTTGCATACTTTCCACCATTACCAAATGTCGCATAAGCACCCGCCATTTCAGTTGGTGAAACTTCATTTGTACCTATAGCTGTTGATTCTGCCAGCGGTTTATTAAATGTAATACCTAATTTCTCAGAGAATTCCTTTGATTTATTAAGTCCTACTTCTTTTGCAGTTTTAACTGCTGGAACGTTACGCGACATTTTTAATGCTTCACGCATAGTAATTGGGCCTAAATGACTTCTGTCCGCATTTCGAAGTTCTTGTCCAGTTGAATATTTAAATGGAGAATCATCAATTTGATGATACGTAGCCCATTTTAAGTATTCAATTGCAGGACCGTAATCAAAGATTGGCTTCATCGTCGAACCAGCTGCACGATCTAATTCAATTGCCATATTATGCCCTTTAAATACTGCTTTATTTTCACCGCGCCCACTACCTATAGCACGAACCTCACCTGTTTTCGTATCCATAAATGTGAAAGCACCTTGGAATTTATCATTTGGATAGTTAATAATATTTTCATCTAATATCCTATCAGCAGCTTTCTGTGCATCTTTATCTAAAGTTGTATAAATTTCCAAACCGTCAGAACCAATATTAGCATCTGGCAATTCTTTTTCTACTTCTTTCACAACTGCATCCATAAATGCAGGATATGGCATTGCTTGTACAGTTGCAGTTTTAAGTCCATCTGTTACTTTAACTTTCGAAGCTTCTTCCATTTCTGCCTTCGTAATATAACCATGTCGATTCATTAATTTTAGTACAACATCTCTTCTTTCTGTTGCTCTTTGAATATTGTCCGTTTTCGTTGGATCATAGTTATTCGGTGCTTTCGGTAAACCTGCAAGCATCGCAACTTCTGGTAATGTTAACTCTTTTAATTCTTTACCATAGTAGTTTTGTGCTGCTGTTGCGATACCATACGAACGGTTTCCTAAATTAATTTTATTTAAATACATTTCTAAAATTTCATGTTTTGAATACTGTTGTTCTAGCTTATACGCTAAATATATTTCCTGAACCTTACGTTTTGATGTTTTTTCCATCGATAAGAAATAGTTTTTAATAACCTGCTGCGTTATCGTACTTCCACCCTGTGAACCGTAATCTCCTTTAAGGCTCACCAACACAGCACGGGCAGTACCTTTGAAGTCTACTCCGCTATGCTCATAAAAACGTGCATCTTCTGTTGCTAAAAATGCATTTTCTACTAATTTAGGAATTTGATCATACGTAACATTCGTCCGTTTTTCTTTCCCATATTCATAAACCAAATCGCCATTTTTATCATAAATTTTTGAGGATAACGGATTAACAAGTTTTGCTTTCTCAAGTTTTGGTGCATCCTTAATCATTACGAAGAAGGTAGCAACCCCTGCCACTAAACCAACAATACCAAGTAATAAACAAGTAATTAAAAACTTACGAAAGAACGATGTTTTCCCTTTTGGTTTTTGTGTTTTAGAAGCTGGCTGTTTTTTCTTTTTAACTTGTCGTCGCTCCTCTCGAGAACGATAATTTTCTGACATGTTACTTTCTCCTGCCTTTCAATTCTCCCGTTGATTTACTTAAAAATATTGAGGTCACTTTCTAAACTGAAGTTAATTAAGAAAGTATATTGACCTGGAGCATTCAATATTTTCCTAATTCACAGATTATAATTTTTAGAATTCTTCGTATACAAACTATTTTCACTTCTATTTACCCTAATAATGCTGCCCCTTTAAGCATAGAATGTAAAAAGTGAATTTTTATACCTCGTATAAATAATATACCTTTTTTTCAAATGGTCAATATTTTCTTATTTATAAATCAAAGGTGAAATAAAAATAGCACAACGATATGTACTTCGTGTGAACTTCCTTATTATTACGTATAACAAACATTTAATATATTGCATATAAGTATAATACCTCTTTAATTATAAGGATTTCAACACCACAAACTCAACATCTACAAGAAATAATAAAAAATGAAAAGTGAGGAGTTGCGTAATGATGAAGCTATCTCCCGTGAGTTCAAAAAATATAGTTGCTGTTGGCTATAATCCTTTTTCTATGATTTTACGCATTCAATTAAAGAATGGAATGTATGATTTCTTTAACGTGCCTGAAAATATTTACACCGGTTTATTAAGTGCACAATCTAAAACTAATTATCACAATACTTATATTAAAAATTCTTACCGCTATACTAAAATTTAAACTTAAACAGAATGAAAAAAGAAAGGAGGTAGTCCCCCCTTTCTTTTTTTAATCATTTCACGACTTAGCTATCTTCTATCCCTCTTATTCATTTCATCATATGCTTGAATTTGTTTTTTTAATCTCCGGTCTGCTTTTTTATCATGTACAACTAATATCGCATGTATAACTCCTGGAACCCAAAATATTAATGTTAATATGAAGTTAATGATTGCTTGAAATGGTTTTCCGCAAAATAATACAGCTACAGGTGGTAGTAGAATTGCCAATAAATACATCATCTCTTGAAAACTCCTTGTTTTGTATTTTTTATCTCTATTCTTATATATTCTATTCATATGCCTAAAAACCTACTACTTCAATCTTACCACATATGTAAAATTGAAATTTCCCTACCTTTATCAAATGTGTATTTTCACATATCTATTTTTTCTAATCTTTCTTCTTCCTCTATTATAGTTAATCCAATCGCAGAAATAGAAGTTCCTATCGCTTGTATCCAAACACCAATGAGTGCTATTATTCTCTCATTTTTCTTATCAACCGTACTGTCTTCCTTTTCTATTTCGTTCTTTGATACATTAATAATACCTTGATACGCTTGAAGTCCAGCACCTAAACTTTGCAGAGAATTACCTAATATAATAATTCTCTGTATTGCTTTCATCTGAAGCAAAGCCGCTTCCACTCCTAAAAATGCACCAATCGATTGTAAACTGTTTCCGACAATTATAAGATAATCATTCTCTTTCAATTGTTCATGTATATTAAAATATGTTCCTATTATATTTGATATATTCCCTAATGCTAATAACTCAATGCCCATTTTATCAAGCATTTCAATTTTATTCTCCAAACACATATTTTGATTTTCTCTTTCAGGTTCATCTCCGGTATCATTACTCGCTATAATTTGTAATATATACCCGAGGGCTTGTAATGAGCTTCCTACAATTACAAGATCCGATTCAACTTTCTCTTCTCCAATAAATCCTCTTGTCGTCCCAATAGCCGCTGTAAGATTTCCTCCTACTTGAAACCATGCCCCTGTCACTTTTAAACCGCTTGGATTCATTTTTATCACCTATTTAGAAATTTTCTAGTGCTTTCGAAATACATAAATGGTATCCTCTAACTCATATTTATTTTCTATATGTAATTTTGTGCATTCTATAATGTGCTAATCATACAAAAAAAGCACCTGAAAGGTACTTTTTTGGACAAAGTGTGTATCACTAAAAATATGGCAACTCAATATATATTTACGTACATTCTGGGCATGTCAATGAAGCTCCATTTTTATCTATTGTTATATTTAATATAAATTTAATCGCATTACGTGACCACATTTCAGGTGTGGGTGATTCATTTACATACTGTGGTGCACATGAATACAGCATTGGGGTACTGATACTTCCGCCCGGATCTAAAGCAACAACAGCCATACCATAGGGTAATTCAAGTGCCATAGATTTCGTGATACCTTCAATTGCAAACTTTGAGGCACAATATGGCGCAAGCTCAGCTTCTCCCTCTCGGCCCCAACTAGAACTCATATTAATAATCATTCCTTCTTTCCTAGCTACCATCGCTGGGACAAATGCCCTAATTACATTTACTACACCATTTACGTTTACATTCATTATATTTTCGAATTCTTGAGCGGTTACTTTCCACAGTGGCGCATTTTTATTAACAATCGATGCATTATTTATTAGCAAATCTGGTGCTCTATTTCTATGAAGTATATAATTTGCCCAACTACTTACTTGCTGGGAGTCTGAAACATCGATTATTTGAAAATCATGTATATTACCGTAATATTTTTTCAATTCTTCAATTTTATCTTTTGAACGTCCACAGCCATATATATTCCATCCCAATTCATGAAATCGATCAACCATTGCACGACCTAATCCTTGCGTCACTCCTGTAATCATTACAATTTTTCCAGTTTCGTTTCGTTGCATGTACCTCTCCTCCTTTATAAAATTTTACACTCTCCCTTTTCATTCAGCCATTTACTAAAGTATCAACTCATTTCATACTTTAGTAGGAGTTTTTATGTAAGCAAAAAGAGTAACCATAACAGTTACTCTTGCTTATATATCAAAAAAGTCATTATTCATTTCGTTATTGCTTTTATATTTCCGCTTCTCTTTCCCGCATTTCTCACACCGATACATAAAAGCTACACGTAGATTACTTCTTTTAAAATCTTCATTATCCTGCATCTTAATAAAACCATATTTATGCTTACAGTGAGATACATCTGAAAAAATTTCAAACCAATTTTTCATCATAGAACAGTTCACCTCTATGAAAGAATCTTCATCTAGTCTGATTACCTATTTTTATTTAAATTCTCAATCTCATTTTGCAACTTTTTGAATTGTTCAAAATGCATAGTGATAGATTGACTGTTACCATAATCAACACTATGCTTCACAAATAAAACACCAGTGTCATGAAAAATTGCTTCCAGTTCTTTTCTCATGGTTACTTTCATTATATGTGCTGTTTTAATAGCCGATAAAATTGCAATTTCATTAAACTTTAATTTTATTTCATTTGGACAAAATGCTTCTTCAACCAAAATAACTTCATTGCTATAAATAAGCGCAACAAGATTACTTGATTTTGTATCTGTTAAATCTACTTTTTTTATAACATTATTCATTACATTTTGCCTCCTTCGATTTCGTATATATTAATTATACAATTGTTATTATTAATTACTCAACCTTACATTAATTTTAGCATACTTTTATTACGGGATTAAGCTACACTTCAAACGTTTTACTATTCCACAATTTTTGTTACATGAACCATTTGGACTATAAGACCATATAGTAGTGTTAACAAATGATTGTAAAGCGGGTGAAAACTATGCCCTCAGTTGTAGGGAATTTAGTTGTACAAAATAGTAACGGTTCATTTAATTTAGGTGATTTCTACAACGTTTCTCCGAAAGAAAATACGAAGGCTTATAATGGATCTGGTGCTTCAAATGTTGGTTTTGTTGTTAATACTTTTAATGGCGTGAGCGCGACTAATACGTTTGATTCTGACCTTGCAGATCAAAACCAAGTGGGTACAGCCTAATCCTATTTTTTCATCGTTCTGTTTAGGAATTTTAAATTTGTCTATACTATAATCAGGCTGTTACACAGCTATTATTGATTTTTGGAGTACCCTATCTTTTTCTCCCTTTCCCTGGGGCTCAGCAGCTAGTATGAAGCTAGCTGCTTTTTCGTTTCATTATTTATATCCCTCATCTAACATAACGTAAAGGAAGCTAAAATTGAAATTTCAGCTTCCCTTACGTTATTTCAATAATATCAGAAGTATTAAATACGTAAGTTTTATAAAATGCGTCAGTACATATTACACTGTGCTTTAGCGGATTTATATGCACAACTGTCATATAACTTGTAAGGATGTATCCATCTTCAAAATATGTCACCAATATTTCTTTCTCAGACAATAATGACGTTAATAATTTATCAGAAATTCTCTCTTTTGCTTCGTTTGTTAAGAACGGTTTTTGTACTTTAAACTTCTCTACAACAACCTTTCGCATACTTAACAACTGTTCCGACATTACTGTAAATGGAACCCATTCTCTTTCTATTTTCTGCACCTTTACATCATTCATTTCTTTATCTCCTTGATCATTTATCCATTCTATTTCACACATATTGTTCCTCAATTATTCGTTAATAATTGCTAGGCTCATATTTATCCCGCATTAACAGGTAGTGGAGCTCCTACCTCAAAATCCGCTATATGCGAGGAGGTAATACGAAAATCAACTGCCCGTAAACGCTTAATTGGTGAAAGCTAATAAATAACGGACGATGAACACCTCGCTAATTAAAGTTTCACTTTATTTCTTATTCGTATACTATGTACACACACAAGAACATTCGTTCTAATTATACACGAACCTACGTTCTTTTGGAATGATTTAAATTATATTTTTATCCATCATTTATTTTTTCTTCATCAAATGAGCTTTTCACTTCTTATATAATAGGCCGTTCACATATCAACAGAAAAAGCGACTTCATACAAAGAGAAGTCGCTTTTTTCTAATAACGTATATTTCTATATTTACTTTTCTATCCTGACAAGCGTTCTTTCCGGAATACAAATCTCATCTATATTAAAATGATTTATTTTTAATTTTAATTCTCCCACTCGTTCCTGATCTTCATCACCAACCCAACAACTGAATAATTCAAAATAGTCCCCCTCATTTAAATAACCTTCCATAATCGAGCATAAAGCTAATAGCTTTTTTTTAGCATCTTTCTTCTCCTTTTCAATTTGCCACTCAACAAGTTCAATGCCCCAGCTCGTTGAAACTTCATACGTGTAACTTGTTTGAAATTGAAATTCTTGTACAATTTCAAGCATACTTTCATCTGAAAAGCACGATCCAAAAACAATTACATCATTGGAATCTGGATTCGTTAACGGAATTTCTACATTGCACCCTATATAACTTGCTAAACTCATTTTTACTCCTCCAATATTTGTATGAAAAACACTTTATATGAACATTTATCTACTCGAATATAAAATCCCTGCCTAAACTAAAAAGTTTTAATTTTTCAAGTTTATTAACCAACTATAAATGAAAGCATATATTATAAAGAACGAACTCACAAAATTTCTATAGAAAAGAGAGCAATGTAAACACTCTCTTTCCGTACATACTGTTTAAGAATACATAATCTCCCCTTACTACATATATTTTGGTTGTACTATTATATGTAATTCCCTCTCCGTTACTGCTTTTTTTGGGTTACGAAAATACTCTAATTCGTATTTTAATACTTCATAGTCAACCATCCCAATCTTAATCCCTTTCGTTTCTTTTAAAATAGCTAATAAGTTACTTATATCTTCATCATGCGATTCAAAAACCTTCCCCCCGCCTTCTCTCTGAAAAATTACTTTCATATTTTCTCCTCCTACATAATATATTTATCTATTAAGTAATTCGTTTAAAAGCATTCTTTCTATATCCTAAAAATTTCATACTAAAAAGAACATCCTTTTTTAGTAGAATGCTCTGCTTTCACTTCATTTAATATCAATATTTTTTCAATACTATTGTATGTTTCATTCTGTAAATTATGTTTATCCACTTCAATAAAGAAAAACTTAAATCAATTCAGGTTTTAATTAGCCCACGCCAATCAGACTACATGCAAATAGTGGGATGAAATTAATAAATCCACTTTATATTTAATGAAATTAAGCAAACGAAACATTATAATATCAACATTCTATGAAGCATTGATCATTCCTATTTAAAATAATTACATAAATTCCCATTGTAATTCTTAATATTTAAATGTAATATTATATTGTCTTACTATCTATTTATAACACACACACTAATTAGAAAAGGGAACCTATATAGGTTCCCTTTTCTAATTCCAATCATTATTTCTTTTCTAGAAATTCAAATGTATTTTTAAATTCTTTATCATTCACTTTAATATCAGCATCTTTCAATAAATCATTAACTACTTGTTGTTTCCATTTACCTGTCGTATCTTGTAGTCTTTGCTGTTCTAAATCTTTACGAATTTGATCTTTTACTTCATCAAATGGCTTCAATTCTTTTTTATCTGTCACTTTAATAATATGGTATCCGTAAGTTGTTTTTACCGGCTCACTTACTTGTCCTGCATCTAATTTATATGCAGCTTCCTCAAATTCTTTCACCGTTTGCCCTGGAGCAAAACCAGTTATTTCTCCACCTTGTTCTTTTGAACCAGTATCCTCTGAATATTGCTTCGCTAAAGCTGCAAAATCTTCTCCATTATTTACTTTCTCTTTCACTTCTTTAGCAGTCTTTTCATCTTTCACTAAAATGTGACTTACCTTCATTTCTGGTTTATAGTTATCTTTTACATCTTTTTCTGTGACAGTCGCTTTAATCGCTTTCTCAAATGCGATTTCTGGCTTCATTTTTTCTTTTAATTCATCTTCATTTTTCAATCCAACTTGCTCTAAAGTCGATTTGAAGTTGTCACCCATTTTATCTTTTGCTTCTTCTACTTGTTTTTTTGCTTCCTCATCTGAAACTTTATATTTATCTAGCAACGCCTTACTTAACACCATTTGGTATAAAGTACTTTCCCCATATTTTTGTCTTAATTCTTTACTTAACTCTTTCTCTGTAACATTCCCTATTTTTGATGTTACTACATTGTCTGAGGAACCACATGCCGATAATGCCAGTACTACGCATGAAATAATTGTTCCTAAAAATAGCTTTTTCTTTTTCAATTCAAAATACCTCACTTTTATTATTCTATAAGAATAACTATACAATGTACTTGTGTTAACAATGTGTTTTCCACATGTAATTCATTTCATTTGAATAAGCTATGTATCATGTTCTTTTTTGTTCAAATATTAAAGGTCATCTTACTATGTATCAGTAAAATGACCCTTTACGTATTCCTATAGATTCTTAATAGTTACATGTTCTTCCAGTATCCAATTATTTTGCCCGATATCTACCGCATTTTTGGCTCTGCCCCACACACGAAAAGATTTTGATCCATCAATATTTCCTTTATAATTTATACATTCAGGCTCTGCATAATAATTCACTCCATACCCAACAGAATATTTTGAAACTGCATAAAACCATTCTACATCAAAATGTTTTACATATACCCACTGTTTATCATTGCCTAAGCAAATCATATCTTTATCTGCGTCTTCCCAATAACCATGTAAGACTAAATATGGATTTTTTTGAGTGATTGTACCTGTAAACTGAGGATTCGCAGGATTTTCATATAGGTTTATTTCATATCCATCAGAATATTTCGAAACTGCAATACCAATACCATTTGATTGCTGTGTATTCTCTCTGTTAAATTGAATAGATTGATTTACTTGATCCGAGCCTATAAACCAAGAAAGCGACTTATTTCCTATTAATTGATTTAAATCACATTTCCCAATACCAGGAACATTTCCCGTATCAGTATATTGCCAAATATCACACGGATATGCTGGCTTCTTTCCTCCATAACGAGGAATCCATAAAAAATCAACTTCAATATTACGTGCTCCAAATGATACATACGTGTGATGCCCCACGTATAGCCCTACTTTTTTCGCACCTAAACGGCGTAATTCATCTATAAACGCTTGTGTCCCCCCTTGCATATCCATCATCGTTTGAATTTCTACGTCCACCACCCAAAACTTAGCAGATTTATCGCCACGACTCCAAAAATCTTGTGCCTCTTTCCTTGCATCAGCAATAGATATAAAACGACAAAATGCATAATTACCAAATGGAATACTGCGTTTCTTCATTTCATTCACATAATTTTGATACATAAAATCTACCGTATTCGAGCCATCTTGAACTCTAACAATAACTAAATCTAGCTGAGATGCTGCAATACCCCAATCAATAGTTCCATTCCATTTTGAAATATCGATAATATACCCCAATACAATTCATCCCCTTTTAATATCATATTCAAAGCTTGACTTATTGAAAGCCCCTTATGCCTAATACTAGCTATCTATACTATAAATAAAGAAAATCTATATTATTTTTCAAAATATACGATCTTTTAATTAAGTTTCTACTAATTTTTCATAATCTAATCACACCATCAAACTCCATATCATTATCAACTCAACTAAAAATTTCATATTATATATTAATCTAAACAAAAAAACGCAGTATACAATACTGCGTCTTAGGAGCTGATTTCATGGAAAAAAAACCTATCGTGGTCAAAGTTCCACCAAACTCAAAACTAAAAATCACATTTTTCGGTCCTTGTAACGAGGTAATTACAAATGTTTCTATAATTAATCAACTTTCCACACCTAAGTGTCAAACTATTACGCAATATCCAAACTATAAGAAATACGAAACTGAAGTACGATCATTATCCAGTTGTTAATCCATTCTATTCGCAATCCTTACAATTTGGTTAGCTCCGCGACTACGGGAATAGACCAAAATTACTCATTTCATGTTATTCCATTGATAATCTATTGATTTTTTACACGTTTTTATTAATCGAGCATATATTATCGTATGGAGATTATCCACTCATAAAACCTATCTTTCTTTAGAGCGTACTTTTTATGTATGCTCTTTTTTTTATTTATCTCTCATTCTGTACACATAAACCTGCTCACTTTTATATTTTACGAGCGATCAATCTACCTGCTGCTTATAAACAATTTAATCAATGTGTAATCAACAATACTCCTTTATTTATTATACGTTCACTATAATCCTTGCATTTTCTTTCGATTTTTGAGAAATTGAAAAAAGACGATTTATTTTAATATCTTGATAAAAGGGTGAGATGTATGACTATTGTACATATTAGGTGGTCTAAACTTTATAATTTATCTGAAATCAATCATTATGAAGAAGCTTTTTCAAAAGGTATATATGCAATTTATAGAGTGTATCGTGGGAAGGAAAAATTACTATATATCGGAAAAACAAAAAGAAGTTTTTCGAAACGATTAAATGAACATTACAAAGAATGGATTCATGGGGCAAGAGGCATCCATGTAAGGTTAGGGATGTTAGAATTTCCTAATGGAGGTAAATATTCTGAGCAAAAATTATCAGATGTAGAAGCACTTTTAATTTCTTGGCATACTCCACTAGAAAACACCCAATGTACGAATTACTATATAGGAAGAGAAGCCTTAGAAGTTATCAGCTTTGGACAAAGAGGATTAATTGATAAAAAAATAACTACTCAGAACTATGAATGGGCATGAGCTCAGATCATAAATTAGTTTAATAGAGTTTGGCACTCTCCCTTAAAGTCCGCTATGGTTTTTAGCGGATAACAAGACAATATAAAGACTTATTCTTCGCCATTGAAAAAAGAGCTTGATAGCTATGTCATGCTCTTTTTCCTTTAAACTAATCGCTGTTAAATTAGTGTATTATTCAATTCTCATTCATACATTCCCCTTCTAAATTGACCAAATATTTATTAAAATTCTTTATATACTCAAGGAGGTCCAACATGTTCAAGTTGTATCCCATACTACTCATCTTAGGATTAATTTTATTTTTATATAGTGTAATCGCCTTAATGTTATTCCTTTCCATTCAATAGCAATAACTACACAAACCTATGTTAAATATGTAATTTCTATATAGTAAAGAAAAAAACCGTAATTATACGGACTTATATATATTCATAAGTCAAGATGTCTTTGCTATTCTATAAGACAACTGGCAAATGTAAAACAAAAAATTTTCACAACCATGTTACATTTTTTTGTTTTACTCTTTTTATTACCTGCAGAATATCTAATACCCATAATAAGCTAGCACTTTCAACCTTACATCCTAGCATGTGAAATTCTCCTGAAACAAACTATAATTAACCTATTTACTTATATATTTTAGAAAAACAATAATAATCCCCCACCATTTGGTAAAGGGGATTAACTAAACCTACTGAAAAGTAATATATTCTCTTCGTTATTTAATTGGAGAAGGAAATCTTGCAGCTTCAAAATGAACTGTATTCAAACCATTAACATTTTGAACAATTACTCCAGCAACACTACTCTCAGCAAAAACTTCAACTGAATCCCCTGCTTCTAATTGCAAAATAGACGTTACTGAAACATCATTATTAAAAAATACCTCGGTCCCAAAGAAATCATTATCGATTGCTATTGCTGGATTTCCATTCACACGAATTTCAACCCTAGCTCTGTAATTTACATTAAAATCATTTGGAGAAAATGTTATATTCCCTAATACACTATATACCCCTTTAGTCTTCGGAGTAAAAATAGATGTTGCAGGATTATATTCATTTGCTAGATCAAACTGTTCATTTTGAAATAATACTTTAACAGGAGTATTTTCCGGAACAGGCTGATTCATTGTATTAACAGCTCTAAACGCAGACGCTCTTACAAGCTTTTCTTTCTTATCATCACAACAATTCACTTGTACATACTTTCTATCACATTGACTATTTTTTCTAAAGCAATCATGACTTTTATTTTTGTAACCTTGACAATACTTACAGTAATAATATGACGTAGTAAGTCCCCCTTTATATTTATTTATTATTACATACTATGCAATATAGATTAGAATAGTTTGGACAAACTGATACTATTTTCAACAAAAAAAATCCCCACCATTTCGATGAGGATTATTCTTTATTTTCTGTATGTTCGACTTTATTTAATTGGAGAAGGGAATCTTGCAGCTTCAAAATGTGAGCCGTCTTCCGAAGTGCTTAAAACTCCGTCTATGCTACTTTGTGCATAAACCTCAACTTGATCTCCTTCATTCAATTGAATAATCGTCGAAACACTTACTACATTTCCAAAACTTATTGGACCGAAAAAGTCATTATCTATAGCTATTGCTGCGTTTCCATTTACACGAATTTCTACACGAGCTCTATAATTTAAGCTAGGATCGTTTGGAAAGAAACCAATCGTTCCAATAATAGAGTAAACTCCCCTAGTCTTCGGAATAAAAATAGACGTTACTGGATTATACTCATTTGCTAAATCAAATTGTTCATTTTGGAACAATACCTTTACAAAAGTATTGGCAGGAACTGTTTGATTCACCGTATTTCTAGCTCTAAATGCAGATGCCCTAACAAGCTTCTCCTCGTTGTCATTACACTTACTCGTGCACTTACAACAATCATGCTGTTTCTTTTTATACTCTTTACAATACTTACAGTAGTAATAACAAGACATACTAGTTCCCCTTTCATGCTTATTACTACATATTATGTAAGAGGGATTGGCAATGTTTGGACGAGCTATTGTTTTAGTCCAAAATTTGCGCCTATTTATATATACACGGGCGGAAAACATATCAATAAAACTTCAACCTAGATGTATAATGCTTACTATTCAAATTTCATAAGTTCTTCTCTTATCTAGTTTACTTTTATACATAAAAAAGAGCGAATCTACATTCGCTCTTTTTTTATGGCCCAAAGCTTATCATCCAACCTAGCATAAATCCAAATACAGAAAACAGCAGTATAAAAATAAATAAACTACATGCCCACAATGCATATTTTCGACTTTTGTTTTTGGTAATCATACCTATGACTGAGCACACCACTCCAATACCAACTATTTGCAGAAAACTTTTACCTATAAATGTTTCTTGAATAAGCAATATAATGTTCAAATACAATAACGCTAGAAAGGCAATAATTAATGAAATAGTCCCCATCCACGTTTCCTGTTTATACATACGATTCTGTCCTTTTTTTAAGAATGCCAATTCCATAACCTCGCTTCACCTACTTTCAATTTTCTAACTTTTTCGTGGCTCATCAATTTTTCAACTTCTACTTTAGGCCCAGTTACAACTGCCCCGTATGTTTTTATCCCATTTTTTTCAAGGAAAGAAATACGCTTTGACAACTCTAATACTTTCGCTCTAGATAGCTTCACTGCTAAATTTTCATGCTTCTGTAATGACTTTAACACATCAATAAATTGTTCCTCATGAGGTAAATCACTTACAAAAGCACCACTTGGACTTGAAATCATATCTGCTGGAAAGCCAATCGGGGCTACATACATACCCTCTTCATTCGTTTGCTTCTCCTCTAATCCTGTATTAACGGCATACCACACAATATCAATAGTAGGAAACATATTCGTTACCTCTTGTACACTTAATAATTCTCTAAAAGATACAAATGCTTCTACAACAGATTCTTGCGGAAGACCCTTTAATACCTGCGCTTCTTCGCTACTATTATAGGACACATTATAATTATTAGGATGAGACAACACCTCGTTATCTACATATGGGACTTCTGGAATTTTTTCATCTGTTGTATATTCACGGCTTACTTTCGTTGCTCTACTTAATACATAATCTGTTTTCTCTTCTCCTATTCGAATATCTTTCTTTCCTACCCTTTTATACAAATCAAAATGCAATTGCAAACTAAGCGGTAGCAATGTTTGCTCCATGTCCCTATCTTTCAAAAATACATTTGATTCTGTTACACTTAACGTTTGATTTACTACATTCCGTATCTCCATTGCGTTTGTAGGTGCCACTGTATAATATAAGAGTGTAGATATATATAAAATAGGTTGAATAAGTAGTAAAAAAGTAAATACAATCAAAACATTCGTAATACGCGCTCTTTTTTTACCTATTTTCAACACTTGTTCCTGTTTTCCATCAGGAAGTGAAGCCGGTCTTTGATGAAGAGCTTCTTGTAACAATTCTTTATAATTATCTTGTTCAGAATGAGGTTTATCATTTGTCATTTTGACTCTTTTCCCCCTTTAACAATTCTTTTAATCTCTTTCTCCCGCGAAATATGTGACTTTTATACGTATTTACCTTTAAATCTAGTACAGAAGCACCCTCTTCGTACGTTAATTGATGTACGTCACATAATAAAATAGATTGTGCCTCTACCACCGGCAAAGTATGAATAATCTGAATTAACTTCTCGCAACTATTTTTTGCGACTACATACTCTTCTGTAGATTCCCCTGCTTGTATTGTCTCTAATTCCTCCATTCCTACAAAGGTTATTTTTTTCTCTTTCCTAACAAAATCAATAAACGTATGATATGCCACTTTAAATAGCCATGATTTTACCGTTTGGTTTTCATAGTCTTCTAAATAAAGATACGCCCGATAAAAAGTCTCCTGCATCAAGTCCTCCGCTACGTGATGGCTACGAGAAAGGGAAAATAAATACCGATACACATCGTTTATATAAACTTTATATATTTCTTCAATCTCCATCCCCCTCCTCCTTTCATACATAACACGAATAAACAAATTAAAAAGTTGCATTATTTTTCCTTTTTTCTTTTTTATTTTTTATTTAAAAAAAAACATCATTTATACATTTTAATAACTATTTACAATTATAAACAAAACATGTGATGTTATGACTGTGAATATCTTTCAAAAACAGTCAAAAAACGACTCAGATGTTCTCCTACTCTTGTAACTTGATAGTCTTAGGACAATCTTCCTGTACAAAATAACCACAGATAGGACTTCGTTTTTACATCTCAACCAGGTTCGCGTAAGTAAATATTTATGTATCCTTTCATACAGAGCCACTAACCATCATTTTTCATGATAAAGTAATCCTCACTTTTTCTTTAATCGGTATCATCTCATCAAAAACACTTGTAGTATGTACGGAGATTATCTCATCGACTATTTACAAATTGTAGTTGAGAACTATTTGACGCTTACATATCCCCCTCTCCATTTGCGGGTAATAAGACTCAAAAAAAAATTTCGGAACATGCAAGAAAGATAGGTAGGAGCCGGATCGTCCGTATATGTCCACTTTGTGAGGACTAATAATCGGTTTGGGATACTTGCCCCTACTAATTAAACTTTCAATTTATAGATTAAATACAGTTCCATATGGGATAGTAAGAAAAGAACTTCCATACGGTGTGATTTGATGCACTGGGTAAAAATACTCCGTAGATGAATAATACGGCTGGATACCTTGTTGCTGCATTTGCATTTGTTGTTGCATTTGTAACGCTTGTTGAACAGCTTGAACTGTACTTTGTGCTCCGCTAAACGTTTTTGATGTACCATACGCTGGTCGCATACCTGCTTGAGAAGCAAAATATGAATAATACATTATTTTCAACTCACTTCCGTAAAAGTAATTACAATTTATGTTATGATTCTTTATTTCAGTGGGTGCGGAGAGTTAATCTATTAGCTTTGATTAGGTTTAAAGATTTTTATTATCTGTTACACTTTCATATTTCATTTACAAGGTTCATCTACTAATACTAATTTAATTTTAGAGGGTGTTTGATTTTGATTTTTCTGTCAATAGATTCACAAACTAAAGAGATAGTGAATTAACTACGTCTAATTAAATTCATTTACTTTTGAAACTATGAAAATGAATTTTCAAGATTATTAAAGGTATATGACTTATTAATACATCCTCCTCCAAATAAAAGCACCCTCAACGGATGCTTTATTTTTTACAATACTATAATTCATTAGCAATACTTCAATTGTCCACGAATTTCACCATTAGGATATTGTACTGTATGAACATTAATATATATGTTTCCAGATATGATTTCATTTACAAGGTTACCTAATGTTTGACCCGCTAACGGCCCTATCAAATCATCTTGAGTAATCATTCCTGTGAGGGTTGCACACTCTATTGAAACTGGATTTGTTATAGGTCCAAATAAAAAAGCTACAACAGGACCGTTCGTTCCTTTTGATCCAAGATGCAGATGGGCAACAACTACATCCTCTATATCGAATAAATCTAATTTGAATTTTAAGCTAAGCTTGTCCAGGCTTAATTTAAAAAAAGCCTCTCCTCGAGCATCTGTTTCTACTGATGGAACTTCATTCCTACCGCGTAACTTTGCAAAGAACATATTTACCACTCCTACGTTTTTATATACTCCTAATATATTCTTGCCCTTCATATATGGTGTTAATAAATCGGCTGTTAGTCTACTTAAATTTTTTATACCATAGGTTAAATTATCAATTCTATAATCTGACTATTACGTATTAAATTTTTATTCATATACTATATTAGATTACTCGGAAGGAGGCATAAGTATGGAAAGTTGTGTTTTGTTCGTTAATGGACAACCTCTTTTAGTGGTCTCAGTCGCTGGAATCGAAATTGCTAGATTAGAACTTTCTCTTCAAGTAGCATTGACCCTAATAGCATTAGGAATTCCAATCTGTGCATAAACGTTAGGTATCTATTCAAAAGAGAGCTTAGGCTCTCTTTTTATTTATATCTTTCCTTCACAACAAAAAAGACACCACTAAAAGCACGGCATCGCGTAAAATAACTGCTATTTGTTTAATCATTTCTTCACTAGCAACCCTAATTCATATAGAATTTCCGAGAACGAATAGCCATATGCAAAACCTACAATACGAATCCCTGGAATCCATCTATGTTCTAAATTTTCATTGTATGTTTTCTTATAATACTTTAATTTAGAATCTATACTGTATTTGTCGTTAATAATTACTTCATCGCTATGAAATCCATCCATTTCAATCTGAACAGCTACGTACTCTGCTCCCTCAATAAAGGCTTTATTATAACACTTTTCTAATTCTTCTAATGTCATCCCCATTATTAACCTCCTATCCAAATGGTTGTTTTGTTCAATAAAAAAGAGCATCTAGATCAGTAGATGCGAAGATATATAAAAGGTAAGCTCTTTGAGTATTTAATAGATTATAAGCTGGTTGCTTGTCCTACAATATATTATATGATTTTCATATAATAATGGTTCATCAAAAAAAGGTGAAAATTACTCATTGTCGTTTTAGAACATAGTTACATTTTAATTTTTTAAGCTAGTCTATCAATCGCTCCCTTCCAACTCCTCACTTTCTTCACGTATTTGTCCAATTAATGAAATTACGGAACCTACGGCTTGTATCCAACTTCCTGTTATTTCTATAAGTTGACCTTCTTTATTTTTTTCATTCGGTTCGCTATTCACTTGAATGTTTGAATTTTTTTCAATATCATTTAATTGATTTTCTTTACCATACTGTCTCTCTTCTCTATTAGTTTTCAGTTCATAAATACCCCCAATTGCTTGCAATGAATTCCCTATAGCTTGCAATAAGTTTCCTACAATATTTAAAGATTCATCTTTATCTGAAGTATCCTCAAATTCATCTGCTAATGCTGTAAGTCCTCCTAAAGCCTGTGTCCAATTCCCAGCAATCACTAATTTAATTTTTGTTTCATCTTTAAACTCAATAACCAATCCAGATATTACAGTTACATTACCAATTGATTGAATTTCATTTCCGATTTTTTCAAGCGATATTTCCCCTTGACCATCAGCCTCTAAAGCATTTCCAACTGCTTGTAATACGTTCCCGTATACATTCAAATCTTTCCTTACATTACTGCTTATAAAATAAAAAGGTGTACTTCCAATAGCGGCAGTTATTGTACCTATAGCTGCTATTAACGCACCAAATATTTCCTTTAGTTGGTTCTCCATTTATAACCTATCCCAACATTAAGTAATTACTTTCATCTTATTCAATCCCACATCTACCTGTTAAAAATTCAAATTATCTCTTCGTTTTCCCTCTTTTATTAGGTTGCTTTATAAAAGCAAATTTTCTAAGAAATCATGCTCATATATTGAGCGTAATTCTGTATTATTTTTATACATATTGCTACTTCTTTTTTAATGACTATACATTTGTAAGGTATTAAAATCCCCACTTTCTTTCTACAAAATAAAAAAGCAGCTGTTAAGCTACATTACATTCGTTTTATCCCCAAGTGAAATGATATATATATTCTCCCATTCCCCTTTGATTAATCCCATTAATTCTAGCAAACCGCATTAAGTCCGCTCCTTGAAGAAAATACATCGCAAGCATTACTGGCACTTGCGACCACATAAACTGATAAAGCTCCTCGACTCTCAAGTTTGTCGAAACAATTAAATCATTTACAGGTCCTTGATTCCATACAGAAGTTCTAACTGAAATAAACGGAAGATCCTTTCCATTTACCACTATTCTTGCCATGCTTTGAGTTATGTCCACATCAATTCCCTCCATCATTACAAAAATCGGACCTGCGTATTTACTCCTATGGTTATAAATATTCTTGACTTTCATAAATGACTAAGGCAAACCTCTATTTTTCGACTCTATTCAAATGAATTTATTTATTACAGTAAAAAACAAATGAAATTTTAGTATTACTCTCCCTCAACTTCCGTATTATTTAGATATTTCATACTCTTGTTCGCTATTAAAATCCGGTATGCAAAATTGCATATCTTATTATCTCAATATTACTTTATTAACTACAATTTGATAGAAATTCATTTGAATCACCTGACAAATCAACATTTGTCATTTAATTCCTTATTTAAAATTCCACCTTATCATTTTTAAACCCTATATTCAAATAATTATATTGGAATTTCTTGTTGTATACACATCTATCTTTTTGATGTATTATATACGAGAAGAGTAAGGTAAGAGTTACTCTTTGCCATTTTAGGAAAGGTCCTGTTGAAAACAACAGGACCTTTTTTCATATAATTGCATTTCCGTTTATTCCCATCTTATAACCATTCTATTATTTATCAAAAACACTATGCTCATGTAATACATATCTGTAAATCAATGAATATGCATGCGCTTTATAAAGAAAATAAAAAAAGCACGTTATTCGTCATTTTTGCGAATCAGCTTTACAATTGCCATTGTGTATGAACATCGATTTTTCTAGCAT
This sequence comes from Bacillus sp. FSL M8-0063, assembly GCF_038005545.1. NCBI lineage: Bacteria > Bacillati > Bacillota > Bacilli > Caryophanales > Bacillaceae > Bacillus > Bacillus sp. FSL M8-0063. Next base: position 1,872,972 of record NZ_JBBOTJ010000001.1, on the reverse strand, counting down.
CTAGTTCATCTCCTTAAAAATGCAGGATTTCCCTATCCAATATCGAATTTGTAATGTTTGGAAAGGGGGTGTAACATGGAGGAAATTAAAGTGGGACTTACACAATTTTTAGACTTCACACTGAAAAGTAGTGCAGCTAAAACAAATTTTGTAAAGAATCTAAAATCTCAACCTGAATATCACCCGGTTTTTGATTACTGGAAACAATTACGAGAAACTGTTATTAAATTTCATAAAAACGAACTACCTTTTGAATGTTTTGAAACATTAGTACAAACTGTTGACCAGAAGAAAAAGCAAAACTACATTGATGTTATAAAGCAGTACAAAAAATTTATTAAAAACAAAGACGTCTCTTGGTTTGATCCAGGTAAATCGCATTGGTTATCAGATAATTTAATCGTCCGCTCATCACCTGAACTCGGTTTGCTCATAAATGATGAGCCGCATCTTATTAAACTATTTTTCAAAGGAAAGAAAGAGCGAATTGATAAATATAACATCAACTCAACACTGACATTATTAAACGAATCAACATTTTCAAATGAATATAACGATGTGAATTATACTGTCCTTAACATCCAAAAGAACAAAATGTATACGAATAACTCTATTAATAACGATCATTTAATAGCTCTTGAATCAGAAGCCCACCAGCTTTGTTATTTATGGAATAAGATATAAAGGGTATAGGTATCTCTTTCAATACCTTGTTCATGCGTAATTTGGGCACAATTTTCACAAATCCAATTCGTTTCGTTTAATTGAGGCTCACCTTCTTGTTTCTCACAAACAATGCAAGGTGGGCGTTTTTGTTTCTTCCCCCATTTCAACACCCTAATTCCCCCTGACTTCTTAACCGCTAAATAATTCCTAAGATCTTCTTATGATCCCTTTCACGTTCCACATCATGTTTTTTCTTTCACTCTATACATCCCCTCTTGTTAGTCACGCTTGTTTCACCCACATTACTTTATTTGGTTGTGATTATTACTGGAATTCTGATAACGCCGCCCTAATCTCTTCTCTCACAACTTCACGAATAAGTTCTTATAACGATCATATATGCATCCCCTACATCTTTTTTTGAATTTCCTGCTTGTTGATCATTACTCATAAAATTTATGAGTAATGATCAACCACCGTTTACCTTCTCTAAGTACCGGAAAGAGATTGCTTGTTTTATCCGATATTACATTTCAGTCGCTTCATAAACATCTCATAAAAATATGTGAGAGAAGAACGTTATAGCGATGGCTATCATGAATACAATTTGATTTACCCTACTTAAAATAGTAACCTTACAATTCATAAGTTTGACACAGCTCATGAAAAAGCTTATAAAGAAAAGTGAGGTTCCTAATATTCTTTTCTAGTATCTAAGGTATATATCCGCAGATCACAAGCGAACGTTTCGGACTTAACAGAGTAGGTATCACATTGGACAATTACTTCCATGTTGTACCAGGACTTCAAGAAACTGCGGTGGATCAATTTGCAAACGAATTATTCGGAAAGAAAACTCTAGTTAGAATTTCGTTAGAAGTTTTCGTTTCACAGCAAATACACCAACTAAACAACCAAAAATATTGATAGTGAAAAAGGAGAAACAAAACATGAAAGAAATCAAATCTGAACAGGAATTCAAAGATATCATCGCAAGTGAGGAACCAGTAGTTGTTAAGTTCTTTACGACATGGTGCCCAGATTGCGTGCGTATGGACAACTTTATCGGAGATGTAATGGAAGAGTTCAATAAGTTTGGATGGTATTCTATTAACAAAGATGAGTTTCCAAGTATCGCTGAAGAGTATCAAGTAATGGGTATTCCAAGTTTACTTGTATATCAAAATGGTGAGAAACTAGGCCACTTACACAGTGCTAACGCAAAAACTGAAGAGCAAGTTACTGAGTTTTTAGAAGCATACTAAGATTAAAACCCTCTGAAAAATAATTTCTAGAGGGTTTTAATCTTTTTTCACAATTATCTTTCGTAGTTATTTCGTCATTTCTTCAGAAGTGTAGTATACAGTTTCTTCATGACCAATGTACATAATTACACTCCTTTCCCCTTCATCTCCGAGGTATAAATGTATCCCCTTCGTATCACTATTTTCATATGTAATTAGTATATCGTATTGTGGTGTTTCGCCTCTTTTCTTTTGTTTTTTCATGCCATTAAACATATTATTAATTCCATTGATTATTTGTTTGTCTTCTATGTTTAGAAAATAATTTTCATTTAATCCACCGTAGCCATTAAAAGTAGATATGGATACTTTAGAAATATTATGTTCCTTCATATTTTCGATATTTGATGAATTACAACCAATCATTATAAGAACAATACATAGTAAGAACAATATTAGTTTTTTCATCCTCTTACCCTCCCTTTTTAATTGGAAATAAAACCCAATAAATTTCACACTCTAACTTTGCACTTTACAACATATTTTTCCTTCACGAAACTTTGTTATCCCCTTCTTAAAAACCTAAAAAACGTCAACAATGTTTGTATAGACCCACACGAGTTTTGTTTGGTACTCTATTTATAGAAAGAAATTCCTTGTAGAAAGGTGAGTGATTAAAATGGATACTCTTTCTCATAAAGAAGCTGATAAAGGTGCTATTGTTAGCATTATGGCCTACATATTTTTATCCTCTATGAAAATCATCATCAGTTATATTACCCTCTCTAGCGCATTACGTGCTGACGGTTTAAATAACTTAACGGATATCGGTGCTTCTTTAGCGATATTAATTGGTCTAAAAATCTCTCGTAAACCTCGTGATCCAGATCATCCTTATGGGCATTCGCGCGCAGAACAAATTGCATCACTCGTTGCTTCTTTTATTATGGCAACGGTCGGTTTAGAAGTTGTTATTAGTGCCATTCAATCTTTTTTTAATCCGAAACAAGCAGCGCCTAATGTACTTGCTGCATGGGTAGCCTTATTTTCTGCTGTCGTTATGTACTTTGTGTATTTGTATACGAAAAAGATTGCAGCACGAACAAAAAGTAAATCATTAGAAGCCGCTGCAAAGGATAATTTATCAGATGCTCTCGTAAGTATCGGTACAGTAGTAGGTATTGTCGGTTCGCAGTTCCAAATGCCTATTTTAGACCCTATTGCCGCTTTAATTGTCGGCCTTATTATTTGTAAAACTGCATGGGAGATTTTCGTAGAAGCTTCTCATATGTTAACGGATGGAATCGATCCAGATAAGATGGAAGAGTACGCTGGTGCTATTGAACATATTGGTGGGGTGGAAAACATCGTAGACATTCGCGCGCGTATGTACGGGAATCAAACGTACGTTGATATTACAATCGAGGTAGATGCTCGTATGGATGTTGGTGAAAGTCATTGTATTACTGACAACATCGAGGCTATGCTTCGGAAAAAGTTTGGCATTTACCATGCACACATTCATGTTGAACCAATGGAAAAAGAACCTATTATGACATAGGTTCTTTTTTAATGAACGCTTTATGAAATATAACACATAAAACGAGCCAGCTACCGCCAGCTGCCCATCCTGCTAATATGTCAGATGGATAGTGAACGCCAAGATATATTCGGCTAACTGAAATAGATAATACAACAAAGCTCGCTATAAAAATAATCAACAATTTTTTATGCAATGTAATACGTTCTTCTGTAATTGTGACGTATGCAATAAATCCTAAAAAAGCAGTAGCATTCATCGTATGACCGCTCGGAAAACTATATCCAGTTGCCGTAACAAGCTGCGTTACATCCGGTCTTGCTCGTTCGTACCATAGTTTAAGCATACTGTTTAAATAACGAGATCCATAATAATTAATTGTTAGAAGTAATGCGCTAAGCAACTTTTTTCTAACGAGAAAATACATTACAAGAATGATGAGTAACGGAAAATATATTCTTTTGGAACCGATAAAAGACATCCAAGTAAAGTAGGCTGTCAAGTAATCGTTTCGAAAGCTTTGAATAAAATGCGCGACTATATTGTCAAATTTCTCAATACAAGCGGTATGATACGAAAGTGATAATACGACAAAACAAATGAGTAGCGTAAAACTTAACAAGTATAAATGTCGATATCGTTTCACATACATAACCTCACTATGCAAAAAAATGGAGCGGTTGTTTTAGTTTTCCTCTCCATTTCTTTTTTATGCATAGTTTATTAAAAAATATAATTGTTAATTTTTTCTTGCATTGTTGGAATATCTTCATTCGTTACTGTAAAGCGAATCACTTTCTCGTCAAGATCAAGCGCCTCTGCAAATAAACCTGCTAATCCGCGAGATTTTCTGTCTACTTCCATAATAATTTCTAAGCGATCGTAAGCGCTTGGTAAGATTAATAATTCTAGTTCATCTAATTTCCCATAATACTCTCCGGAAACAGGAACAAACTCAAATTCTTGTGCAAACGGAACTTGCTTACGTAATCGATACGGTAATTCTTCACATTCTATATGACGCGCTTTAAAACCTAATTGATTTACACTCTCTAACACACTATTTAATAGTGCATTGGGCAACACTTGAATGTAATCACGATCACTTGGATCTATACTGCGTTTAATATCAAGACCTGTATGCACCCAAACTGTTTTCATTCCAAGTGTAAGCGGCGTTTCAACTGGCATTATAAATGAAAATGGAATTTCTTTTTTTTCATTTGGCTCAACAGAAAAAGGTTCTGTTAAACGAACTCGCTCTAAATCATATGTTGCTGTTACTTTTTTATCATCCACTTCTCGTACATACGACGTCGATAACGTTAAGTAAATGCTTTCAATTTGTTGGTTAACTGAACCACCAGTTATATGAACCTTCCCTATTATCTCTTCTCCAACAATATACTCATCTTTTTCAAGAACTGTATCTACTTTTGCATTACCAATACCAACACTTGCTAAAAACTTTTGAAACATGGAACCTCCATCCTTTCTAAAGCAAAAGCTATATCTTTTTTTAAATCTTGTACATTCTCATAGTACGGCGTTTTTATTTGTAACATTCGCATAAGCATTTCACGGTTATAATTTTCCAAAGTTAATTCGTCATACCATGGTTTTTCATGTTTTTCATTAGATTCATAGCCTGCATATAATAAAAATAACGAGAAATGACCAAGCGCATAAAAATCGCTACGAAAGTGAACTTCTCGCATCAAAGCTTGTTCACCTTCATAAGCTGTAGCTCGTTCATCACCCTCACCCTTCAATTTAGCTAATCCAAAATCAATAATACTAATTTGGTTTTCTTTCATTAATATGTTTGGAATGCGTAAATCTCGGTGAATAATACCTTTACTATGAAACACCGATACAATTTCTAATATTTCATATAAAATTTTTAAAACTTCACGTTCTGTATATGCATGCCCATCTAAGAAAATATAATCTTCGAAATTTTTACCAGGCATATATTCCATCACGAAAAAGCTTTTTTTCTCCCATACGAAATGATCATATAAACTAGGAATTGCATGATGATTTAATGTTTGTAAAATCATTTTCTCTTGTTCAAATGATTTTCTACCAGACTCATACCTTTGTTTACTTTGTCTTAATTGTTTTAAGACTTTATTTCTATTTATTTGTAAATCATTAACGACATATGTAACCCCATAACTGCCCATTCCAATTACTGATTCAATTTTATAACGTTCTGCAACGATTGTATTTTTTCGCAGTGGTCTATCAAATAAAGCTAGTATACGACGCCATTTCATCAGCTACTTGAAAAGAAGCTACGGCTTTTACGTTTTCTTTTATAATGCTGATGCCCATAACCAGATGAACGTCGTTTATAATCGCTACTTGAATAAGAGCGACCTCTATGGCGATAATCACTACTAGAATACGAACGATTTTTTTTCCTACCTAATAAAGAATCAATAATTTTTTTGAACATCCCTTCACCTCTTGAGTAAAATTTTCTTTTAATTATACCAATAATTTCCGACTATAGTTGTGACAAGTTTGTAAAGAGTAAAAAACGACGAGTTAAGCCCGCCGTTACTTTCACTCATCCTCTTCATCAAAAACTTCATCAATCATACATTTCTCTAATAAATACTCGAATGTAATATCTGCGAGATCTTCAATTTCTTCTCGTTTTGGGACGTATCCTCTTTCAATTAGTTGCTCATAAAAAAACTCCGCAATCTCTTCCGTATCAATTACGACCTCAATTTCCTTCATGAGCATCACTCCTTTATTTCTGTTTTATGAAAAAATCTCAAAATTATGTATATGAGATTAGAAAAATAGTTTTTCTTTTTTTATAGGTCATATCCTTTGGACGAGATACATACGATGGTAGTACAAGCTATCAAAAAGGGGGATTTAATTATGGAGTACCAATATGAGGTAGAACAAGAAGTAGGGCAAACAAAAGAAGAGTTCATGCATGAAGATCAATGGGCAGACTCTCTTATTAAATGGCTTTTTATTTTTTTAATAATTGTAGGCATACCTTATACTGCATATGTTGTTGTTCAATTCATTCTCTCTTTCTAGTTAACTATTTTTTCTCTGTCAATTTAACTAAATAATTATGAACAACATCCATAACAATTTTGTATTCTTCATCTTTAAATGTATCGAATAACAATTGATAATCGTTATAAATATCAAGTAATCCATCAATGATTTCTTGACGATTTGTCTTAACACTCACTTTTTTTGAGTTGTTAATTGACTTTAATTTTCCTAAATCTAATTTATTCATACCAGCTTTATCTTGTTTCATTTTCTTCAAAATTGCATTTGCCGTTTGAGCATTAGCAAGTAACGTTAAATCTGATTCATCCGCTTCTAACCATTCACCATCCGTAATTCGTGACAATTCGTATATAGTATCTTCCCATGCGTCATTTTTATATCTCCATACTTCTGTACGAAAACCAACAATACGAAACACATCTTTATCATATCCTGTTACTTGCACGAGATCACCAAATGTGAAATTATAGTTTAATTCAATCCACTCAGTTTCACCTTTTTTCATATCTTGCTCTGAAACGTGCTGCAACGTTTGCTCTACGTAAAACCCATCGTGATTATTGACTTCGTAAACGTAAACTCCATCTAAAACCTTCATATTTGTGATTTTACCAACGGTTCCATATAGCGTAATCACGACTATGTCCCCTACGTTATATTTAGGTTGCTTTTTTCTCGCCATCTATATCTCTCCTTTTTTTGACGTCGTGATTTTGATAACAGTATATGCAACCTACATAAAAACGCTTATCACAGAAGCGTATATTCATAAATTTTTTCAATAAAAAATATCACCGTATAAAAAAATTATTTACAACGTAAAAAAAGCTAGCAAATAGACTAGCTTCACGTCAAAAATTTCATATAGTTCTTATCTCTCTTGTATGTATAAATCCCAAGCTTCATCAAATATAGACATACTTTCTAGCAATCCACTTAACTCTAAGTATGAACTAATTTCATCATAATCTTCAGATTGCTTTGGAAAGCTTAAATCATCATACATTGCTTCTGCTAAATTCGATACTTCATTACTAAATAAAGCTGCACGATGCTTCATCATATAGTGGTAAAATGTCTTTTTCAAAAATATTCCCTGCCTTTCTAACTTGGATACATTATACAAGGCAAAAAAGAAAAAAACCAGCATAAAAGCTGGTTAAAAGTCGAAATAATTTCTTTTTAATAGACGTGGTCTTCCCATTAATTCTTCATATGTTAGTTGTTTTGGTAAATCTTTCGTATAAATTAGAAACAATTGATCTTCTATTTCTTTCACTGTTTGATCTGCTTGATAGTCCATACCACATGAGGAACAAGAAATGCATGGTGTCTCTTGGATTTCAATGGCTTTCGTACCATCTGGTAATTCCCAATATACAGTATTCAAGCTTTCTTTCGCTTCTGTACTGTCACACCACATACAATTCATACTGCATCACCCTCATTTTTTTTGTCGTTTTCTTCTAATTTAGCCATTTGCGATTGATACTTTTTATCTTTAAGTTGATCACGCTTATCACGTTTATCTTTTAGTGATGCATGAGTGTCATTATCTTCATAGTCTTTACGACGGCTCATACGCTGTAAGTCGTCTGGAACAAGGTTAAATTTCTTATCACTCATAAGACCTGCAATACCAACATCTGAACGTTTTTCTTCGTAGTTTGGATAGATTTCTTTAAAGTACCCTTCTGCTCTTCCTGGGATATAACTCTCTGGCTCTGGATACGTTGTAATAACACCTTCAAAGTTACGAAGTACAACTTTATCTGCACTTTGCGAAATTAAATAGTTTGGTTGAAGCGCAATTTTCCCGCCGCCTCCTGGTGCATCTACAACGAATGTTGGAACCGCATAACCAGATGTATGACCGCGTAAACCTTCAATAATTTCAAGACCTTTAGATACTGGTGCACGGAAATGACCAATACCTTCAGATAAGTCACATTGATAAATATAGTATGGACGTACACGGATTTTTACTAAGTCATGCATAAGTTTTTTCATAATTGGAACGCTGTCGTTAATACCAGCTAAAATTACTGCTTGGTTTCCAACTGGAACACCAGCATTCGCTAGCATTTCACATGCTTTTTTCGATTCCTCTGTAATTTCAATAGAAGTATTGAAATGTGTATTTAACCATACTGGATGGTATTTTTTAATAATATTACATAAGTTTTCTGTAATACGCTGCGGGAATACTACCGGCGCTCTCGTTCCGATACGAATAATCTCGACATGCGGAATCTCTCGTAAATTTTTTAATACATATTCTAAAATTTTATCGTTAATAAGAAGACCGTCACCACCAGAAATTAATACATCTCGTACTTGTGGTGTATCACGAATGTAACCAATTGCATCATCTAATTGTTTCTTCGGCACACCCATTCCAATTTGTCCACTAAAACGACGTCGTGTACAGTAACGACAATACATAGAACATTGATTCGTTACTAAGAACAATACGCGGTCTGGATAACGATGTGTTAGCCCTGGAACTGGTGAATCTTCATCTTCATGAAGCGGATCTTCTAAATCATATTTTGTTTTATATAACTCTTCCGAGATCGGTACAGATTGCATCCGAATCGGACAGCGTGGGTCATCAGGATTCATTAGCCAAGCATAGTACGGTGTAATATTTAACGGGATCGTTTTTGTTGAAATTTTAACGCCTTCTTCTTCTTCAGGTATTAAATTAATCACTTTCTTTAAGTCATCCAAAGTTTTGATCGTATTCGTTAATTGCCAAACCCAGTCATTCCATTGCTCTTCAGTAACATCCTTCCACAACTCGATATCCTTCCAGTGACGATTTGGTTTGTATACATCATGTAACATTGCTATTCCCCCTTTTTATACGCTCATCCTTTATATAAGCAATAGTTATGCCAACTTTACATTATTGATAAGTAAATGTATGGAGAACGCTATTACATAAACAAAAAAATATTTGTAAGCACTGTATGAAATCCATACATACTATCATATTCATTACTTTTTATATATGTAAACACGCTTTTATTGGTGCAAACACACAAAAACCGCCAATTATTCGGCGGTTTTGTCGTACTTACTCAATTTATATTGAAGCGTTTGGCGAGGGATACCTAACATTTTTGCAGCTTGTAATATATTCCCTTCCGTTTCAATTAACGCTTGATCTATTAATTCCTTTTCCGTTTGATGAAGTGCTTCTCTAAGTGGCAATATGCTCTTCTTCTTTGGCAGATCCTCTTTCCGAAATGTACGCGGTAAACAATTGGCTGTTAGTGTATCCCCTTCTGCAATAATGACAGCATGTTCGATCGTATGTTTTAGTTCACGAACATTGCCAGGCCATTGATAAGCTTGTAGTCTTTCTTTCGCTTCCTTATCCATTTGAAGTACACCTTTTTTATAACTTTTATTATATTCGTTCAAAAAATAAGACGCTAATAATAATACATCCTCAGTTCTTTCACGTAGCGGCGGAATATATAATGAAAAGACATTTAATCGATAATATAAATCCGTACGAATTTTATTCTCTCTTAAACATACTTCTGGTGGCTGATTCATTGCGGTAATAACGCGAACATCTACTTTTCTCGTCTTATTATCACCAATTCGACGAATTACACCATCTTCTAACACACGTAGCATTTTCGCTTGTAAATCGAGAGGCATTGAATTCAGTTCGTCTAAAAACAATGTCCCACCATCTACAAGTTCAAATAACCCCGCTCGTTCAATTGCCCCGGTATAGCTACCTTTTGTCGTTCCGAACAATAAACTTTCTAATAGCGACTCTGGCAAAGCTGCGCAGTTTTGTGCAATAAATGGCTTGTTCTTCCGTTTAGAATCTTCATGAATCGCTTGTACAAATAACTCTTTCCCTGTTCCTGTTTCCCCATATATTAAAACATTCGCATCAGTTGGCGCTACTTTTTGTGCTAATTCTTTCGTCTGTTTAAATCGAGCATCATCCGTCACGATCGTCTCAAATGCAACATGCTTTTTAATTGCTTTTTTTCTAGATGACCGCTTTATTTTTGACTGCAAATCTACAATTGTATCCGTAAGTTTTTGAACTGTAGAATAGTCCTTTGCAATTTCAACAGCTCCAGCAATATTTCCATCTATAAAAATAGGTAACGTCGTATTTACTGTACAAATGTCTTCCCCATTTAAATTTTGATAATGCTGAACTTGATGAACGATTGGTTTTTTTGTATCTAACACTTTCATTAACGTACTTGTTTCCCTAGATAAAGAAGGAAACGCTTCTAACAAATGTTTTCCTAACACTTTTTCAATTTTTGATCCATCGTGTTTTGCAGCTACAGTATTATAAAAAATTGTAATACCATTTTCATCTACTGCGTGTATAGCCTCATCAATACTGCCCAAAATCGCTTCAATGACTTCTTGTGTCGAAACTGCTAGCAATGTCATCCCCCCTTTTGCCGAAAATCCAGCAATAACATGCCGAATTTCTGGCATACCTATATGCGATTATAAGCATGACGATTCCGTTCTATTTTTTATACCGTACTATTTAGACAAATCTTTCACCCATATATTCATATCTTCCAGCTTATCGAAAATGTAGCAATTGTTCGCCAGTCTTCCTGTATACGTATAACCTAACTGATGAAAAGCCGCATTCATTCCGAAAGAAAGCGATCGAGCAATTGTATAGGAGCAGAAAATCGATTTTTCTTGCAGTTCTTCTTCTAACTTAATTAGTAAACTTTTCATAAACCCATGTTTACGATATTCGGGTAAAGTAGCACAATTCGTTAATTCTGCATTTCCTTCTTTTATATTCATTTCTGCAGAGGCTGTACTAATTATTTTCCCCTCAAATTCATACACATAGTATATTGTATCGTCTTCTTTCATCGTTTGTTTTACATAACTCGCTTCGTTTAAAGGCGTCGGATAAACTTCAAATACTTCTCCAAAGACAGCTGCTAATTCTTCCGCATCCTCTTCTGTCGCTTTTCTTAATAAAAATTTCTCTGGGACTATTTTTTCCTTTACTTCTTTTGCTTTAACACCGCTTAAAATGGTATCTTCCTCAGCCCAATGAATACTATTTCGCCTTTCATCATTAATAAATTTCACGAAGAAGTATGCATCGTGACCTTGAAAATAATGCGGTATTGTTGCTTCCAATAAAAAACCGAAAGAGAGCCATGTAGAAACATGCTCTCCCTTTCCTTTAATAATACATTTAGTGAAAGAATGCTTCTCTGCTAATTCGTCAATTGTTTGGATAATCCTCTCAATATTTCCTGTGTAGTGGTCTACTCGAATACGTTTATTAAAATAGTCTAAAACGCCTTCTACTGTATAGCCATTCGTCTGTTCTCTAAAAGATTCATAGTATTTCATTTTTTCACCTCACACCAATCTAGTAATGTACATGCAATAATTTTTGCGGCAGCTATCATTTTATCAACTTCTATATATTCGTTTGGATAATGTGCTACTTTCGTCTCTCCTGGACCAAATACTATCGTTGGTACGTTAGCGATTTGTGTAAATAAACCTCCATCAGTCCCCCACGGAGATGCTTCAATAATTGGTTTGTTCCCTTCGATTTCAACAAAGTTATGCTCTAGTGTCGTAATTAACTCATGATTTTCTTCTAGTTCACCAGGAACCCACCTCGCTCCAAACCACTCTACTTCTACAGGATTTTCAACAAACCAATTGTCCACATCATTTAATTCAGCGATCCAATTCTCAAACTCTTCTTTTGCTGCCTCTATAGTCTCATTCGGCGCAATACCACATCTTCCTTCTAAATTTAACGAATCAGGAACAGAACTTGGCCAGCTCCCACCTTCAATTTTCCCAATATTAATTGGAATTGGAATCGGGATTCCTTTAAATAACGGGTCTGTAATTCGGTCATTTCTCTTAACTTCCAATTTTCTCAAATGATCTACAACAAACATACTTTTTTCAATTGCACTTACTCCTTCATAACGCGTTCCACCGTGTGCTGCTTTGCCTTTCACATGTAGACGAAACCACATGGACCCTTGTTGTTTCGGGAAAAACTTCATATTTGTCGGTTCTGGAATAATAACACCATCTGCTTTATATCCTCGTAATATAGTCGCTAATGTTCCTGCCCCGCCGCTTTCTTCTTCAATTACACTTTGAAAATAAATATCTCCTTTTAATTCAATACCAGATTCAATAATGGCTTCCATCGCAAGCATCAGTGCGACATTGCCGCCTTTCATATCCGTTGTTCCACGACCATATATACGATTCCCTATTTGCTCACCACTATAAGGGTGATGGTCCCACTGATTCACATCTCCTTCTGGTACGACATCAATATGTCCATTTAATATCATAGATTTCCCGTCGCCACTTCCTTTTAAAGTTGCCACTATGTTCGGGCTATCCGAAAAACTTGTACGCGGTGATACAAAATAAGGATGATCTTTCATTTTAGAAAATGAAGGTTCCCAAATATCAAGATCTAAACCTAGCTCACGTAATTTTTCAATTACAATTGCCTGCGCACCACTTTCATCACCAGATACGCTTTTTTCTTGAATTAATCGTTTTAAAAATTTTACGCTTTCCTCTTCATGACTCTCGATATAATCACAAATTTTCTTTTTTAATTGCTCCATATATTACATCTCCCCTCATTCGATTACTAGTAAGTTAGAGCCAATTTTAAAATCAGCTTCTGTATGTTGTTTTATATCTTCCACTGTGTATGGACTCATTAATTCTTGTAAAACGAGTCCATCCTGCGTCACTTCCATAACTGCCATATCCGTAATAATTAAATCTACACATTTCTTTGAAGTTAATGGTAATGTACACTCCGAAACAATTTTTGCATTTCCGTATTTATCGACATGATTCATCACAACAACGACCCGCTTCGCTTTTTGTGCCAAATCCATCGCTCCCCCAATACCTGGAACGCGTTTTCCTGGTACAATCCAGTTCGCTAAATCACCATTCTCACTTACTTGTAATGAACCAAGAATCGTTATGTCTAATAAACCTTTTCGAATCATCCCAAACGCTGTGCAACTATCAAAATAACTCGCTCCTGTAATAAGAGAAGTCGGTAAACCTGCTGCATTACATAAATTTTCGTCTTCATTCCCTTTTCTTGGCGTAGGTCCCATACCTACAATTCCATTTTCCGCATGAAACATAACGTTTATATCGTCAGAAAGATGATTCGGTACAAGCGATGGTATACCAATACCTAAATTTACAATCATACCATTTTGTATTTCTTTTGCCGCGCGCCTAGCAATCTTATCTCTCACTTCTACGCCCATACCCATTTCCAATTCACTCCTTCCGACGGTACGATATAATTTACAAATACTCCTGGGACAACAATTTCTTCTGGATCTAAACTTCCAAGTGGAACGATTTCTTCTGCTTCTACAATTGTTATATCCCCTGCCATAGCAACGTGAGGATTCATATTTCGAGCACTTTTATCAAACACAAGATTACCAAACGGATCCGCTTTTTTTGCATATACAATTGCAACCTCAGCAGTTAATGCTGTTTCAACTAAATATGTCTTGCCATTCATTTCAACTGTACGTTTTCCCTCTTCTACAATCGTATCAACACCTACATCAACTAATACACCTCCAAGTCCTACACCACCAGCGCGAATACGCTCTGCTAATGTTCCTTGAGGAGAAAACTCGATTTGTAACCTTCCTTCGTTGAGCTGTCTTCCTGCATTTGGATTTGAACCAATATGTGAAGTAATTAATGATTTTACTCTTTCATTCGTAACAAGACGACCGATTCCTACATCAGGAAATCCCGTGTCATTTCCTATTAAATTTAAATTTGTAACTCCTTTTTCTAAAATCGCCTGTATTAAAGATGGGGGAGATCCGATCCCCCCAAATCCTCCAAACATTAATGTCATATCATCGTGGAACAAAGAAATTACTTCCTCTATCTCTTTTAATTTATCGAATGTATTCGTAATAGTTGTCATGCGATACTATGCCCTCCTTTTTGCATCATTTCTTCTACACTTTTTGCAAAAATCGAAAGTAATTCATCTAACTCGGAATATGTAGTTGTCATCGGCGGTGCTACAAGCAGTGCACTATCTTCTTTTCCTGCTTGCCCTGAAACAGCTTGGTATAAAAGAAGACCATTTTTAGCTGCAACCGAAATAAGTTCCGACGCTTTTGTAAACGGTTGCAATTCTACTCCAATCAGCAACCCTTTTCCGCGCACATCAGCAATGATTGTCGATTGTTGCTGAACTTTCTGTAGTCCTTTTATTAAATACTCTCCCTTTTCTGCAGTTTTTTCAGGTAGATTATGTTTCTCCATATATTCAATAACAGCTAGAGCTGTTGCTGCAGATAATGGATTTGCACTTAACGTATGCCCACTCATTACAGAACGCGATCCACGTAAAATTGGCTCCATAACACGGTCACTTACAATCGTCGCTGCCATCGGTGTATATCCAGCTCCTAAACCTTTACCAAGAGTCATAATATCCGGTTCTACCCCCCAATGCTCCATCGCAAACCATGCGCCAGTACGACCAAGCCCTGTCATTACTTCATCAGCAATAAATAAAATATCGTAATGACTACAAATATCTTTAATGACTTTATAATATTCTTTCGGCGGAACGACTGCGCCTCCAGCTGCTCCGATAATCGGTTCAGCGATAAAAGCTGCGATATGTTCTGCACCAATTCTTTCAATTGATCTTTCTAGTTCAGTCGCGCAAGCAAGCTGACAAGTTGGATATACCTTTTGCACTGGACATCTAAAACAATATGGAGCTGGAATAGTTGGATAATCTTCTAAAATTGACACGAAACGTTGTCTGCGCAGTGGATGCCCAGACATTGATAAGGCTCCCATCGTAATACCGTGATAACTCATCCATCGTGACAAAATTTTATGCTTCCCTTGAATACCTCGCTCTTGAAAATGCTGGATTGCAATTTTCATAGCTGTTTCATTTGCTTCCGTACCACTATTCACAAAAAAGCTCCAGTTCAAATCTCCTACACTTAAATCGCTTAATTTCTTCGCTAATTTTTCAGCTGGTTCACTCGTAAACTGTGATCTATAAACGAAAGCAATCTCCTCTGCTTGCTTTTTTATAACATCTGCAATCTCCTTTACGCCATGCCCAATACCTGCCGTAATTGCCCCTGACGAGCCATCAAAATATTTATTTCCGTTTTGATCATACAAATACACACCTTTTCCATGTGAAATCATTGGATACGGCTGACCAACAAGTGGTTTAATTAAGTAATCGCGCATAGCGCTCCCCCATTTCTCCAATTTGTATATATATATGAAGAAAATTGACGTTTCTTTCATAAAAAAGAACCCTCTGCGAAAGCAGTGATTTTATCAAAAAACTATTATAAAATATACAAATGAGTGCTAAATATTAATTCGAAAAACAGAAAATTCAGAACTTAAAAACGAAGACCAACCCTTATCTATACGCTCAAATAACCCTCCTTTATATAAAATAAACGCTTCACTACATACTTTCTCAACATAATATCAGCTGCCCTCAATTGCCGACATTGTGTAAACTTCGACGAAACTCCCTTTAAACTCCTTCCTATTCTCCTACTTTATATTGCATATTTTCAAACAAATATCGACAATTAATCCCACTAAATGCATAGCAATTATTTTTATAGAAACCAATATTTCACATACATTCTCCTCCGTTTTATACAATAAAAAAAGAACCGATTAACCACATTAATCAGTTCGGCACGACGCTCTTTTATCGGTTAATACTGCCACTTGCTAACGTAAATAGAAAAAATAATGTTACAAATTCAAAATTCATCCTACATCCTAAAGCACAAAATCGTCCATAACGCCATTCATAATTCCTTTTGGGATATCCCCATCCCAATATTTCATTCCTTTCCTTATATTTGAACTACCTTTCCTTTATAATTTATGTAGGACAATTATCACTTTGTATGTGTATTTGCCCATTATTAAAAAAATCCCTAGTTTCCTAAGGATTTTTGGACATGTTTTCGATATGTTACTTCATACGCTCTTAAGGTTTTTTATTTCGAAATATACATTGTAATCGGTACATCATCACCCAACATAGATGATATATTGCTGTTTACTCTAGAAAATTATAAGGCACTTTCACCTAAAATACACTTATCCATAAGCAATACTCTTTATTAATTTTTAAGTTTTCTCCTTCAAAAAACAATTTTCTCGCATAACTTCTTTCTTGTTAAGCATATAGTTTTAATGATGACAAAGGAGGAATGTTCATGTCTCAATCTGAAATTGAAAAATATGGACAAGAAGCTGCACGTTACGAACAGCTCGCTCGTTACTATCAATTTAATAATCCGAAAAAATATGTAGAACTATATATGAAATATTACGATGCGCTTACGAAACTTGTACAGGCGTATGAAAAAAGAGATTCACAAGAAGCTGCTTTACCGTCACACATACGTTTTTTTCACTCTGCTTCAAATACACCTGCGGTTGACATTTTAGTAAACGGGCAAAAGGTTATTAAAAATATTTCTTTCAAACAATTTAGTCCCTATTTAACATTAGTGCAAGGTAAATACCGTATAGATATTGTCCCAGTTGGAAATGAAACTCCCATCTTTTCAGCTTTAGTACCAATAATGGGGAATCACACTTATACTTTTGCTGCAATAAATAGTGACAATCATCTACAATTACAACCTATGCTTGATAATACACATTTACCAGCTGGTCAAGCAAAAATGCGTTTTGCACATTTTTCTCCAGATACCCCTGTTGTAAATGTAGATTTAAAAGGTGGAGATCATTTATTTGAAAATGTACTCTTTAAACAAATAACAGATTTTTTAGAAGTTAGTCCTGGTACAGCAGATATTGAAGTTTCACTCGCCGATAATCCCAGCGTCTTACTAACTATACCGAATTTCAAAGTCGAACCGAACATCATATATACAATTTCACTTTTAGGTTATTCAGCGAAAGATCCTAAATTAGAAGCCGTTATACTTACAAATTAAAACAGTCTACACCATTCATTTGGTGTAGACTGTTTATTTTTGAAATACAATTTGAAATTCTGTCCATTCGTTATCTGAACGGCACATGATGGACCCATTATGTTTTTCTACAATTTGTTTACATACAAATAATCCAATACCAGTTCCTAACTTTTTAGTAGTTACAAATGGTTCAAAAATCGTTTCTACACTTTCAGCTGGAATCATTGGCCCATTATTTTTTATCACAATTCGAATCGATTGATCTTCTTCAAATACATCAATGATAATTTTCCGTTCTTCTTTCATTGATTCTAGAGCGTCAATTGAGTTCATTAATATATTTAAAAATACTTGTCTCACTTCACTCCGATAGCCAACAAGTGGAATTTGATACGGTAAATTCTTTTCAATCGAAACATTTGCATTGACCAAACTCGGATATAAGAACTGTATAATATCTTGAAACAAATCGTTAAGCCAAAATCGTTCTGATTCATTCCACATTTCTTTTTTCGATACGAGTAAAAATTGCGAAATACGAAAATTTAACTGGTCTAATTCATGCGAAATAATATCTAAATACGATAAACTTGGATGATCTGCTTTTAATAATTTAACAAATCCCATAATTGAAGTGAGTGGGTTACGGAATTCATGTACAAAACTTGCTGACATTTGCCCTAAAATCGTCAGCCTTTCTTTATGTGTTTCGTTAATATATTGCTGTTTTTCCTCTAAATTTTTTGATATAATTTCCGAGTATTTTAAAACAGTATAATAAATTAATTTATCAAAACAAGTATGTATTTGGGCCATAATCGGTTTCAATTCACGTGCGCTAACATCTAATTCACACATCGCTTCGAAAAGTTCATTTCTTCCCACATTTGCATTATAAACAAAATCTCCAATATTCGCATCTGCCCCTGCACGTTCAATAGCAATTTTCTCGCATAATGGCTGAAGATAATCTATATCTTTTTCTTCCATAGTAAGTTCGATAATTAACTCTAATAAATCCTCTCCATTTTGAACTGCTTCTAGTTTATATGGATCTTTATCGGAAATTATCATTTTGTTTTTCCAGTTCTCAACGAATTGGTGCCTGTTGTTTTTCAAGTGCGAACAAAATACTTCTTTAATATCCTTATCGATTGGAAAAACCCCCATTCCCTCCATTTCCATGCGACGAATACCCTTTATATTTTGAATATTAACACAAAAAATGCGATTCGTTAATAGATTATTGTCACATTTTGTTAATATGTGTTGATAAAATTTTTAATGTCTTTATTAAAAGTTTAAATTGATACATTCCATTTTCCTTCCTTTCATTCAAATTTTTTTACATTCGATGCGACTTTTTTTGCATCCTGCTTCATTCTTTCGTACAATAGAAAATGAAAGGTGTGAAAAATATGGTAAATAAAAATGTGGAAGATTATCTCCAAGAAGGCATTTACGGCCAAAAGCAGAACAAACCAGAAGAACGTAATATGTATTTAACTACATTACGTGAGCGTGTAGAAATCGCTTTAACTATCGGTCAAGTAATGCAAAGTAATGTATATTCTGAAGTAGCTAGTAGCATGCGCTCTTCTCAATCATTACAAATATTCCTAAATGGTGGCATTGCTTACCCACATTTATCAAAATACATTAAATTAGCAAATGAAAAAAATGTTCCTTTTACAATTGTTCAAAATAAAGGCATAGAAACACCAATCGGTTTAGTATTATCTCATAGCACCGCTATTGACAAAGAACAAATTTATGTAGAAGATGCTATTTTCAAACAAGAAATGAAATAAAAGGTACACTTGATTAAATGAAATCGTTCTGAAAAACGTAAAACAAACAATAAAAAACGAGTATGGAATCGTAAACATTTCCTTCTCGTTTTTTATTGTTTTGTTTAAGCTTAATCTACTTTATTTTTTAATACACACTAATTTCATTTCTGTCATTTCTTCTATTGCATATTTAATTCCTTCACGCCCCGTACCGCTTTCTTTCACACCACCGTAAGGCATATGATCTACCCTAAACGTTGGAATATCATTTATCATGACACCACCAACTTCAAGCTCATCAATTGCACGCATTGCTTTAAACAAATTATTTGTAAACACACCTGCTTGTAGGCCGTAACGTGAATGATTTACTTGCTCTATCGCTTCATCAAATTCTTTAAATGTATTTACTGTCATGAGTGGACCAAATACTTCTTGGCACTGAACAGATACATACTCTGGAACATTTGTTAATACAGTTGGTTCAAAAATCCTTGCATCACGTTTCTTACCACCGTATAAAACAGCTGCCCCTTCCTTAATAGCTTCTTGCACCCACATTTCTATTCGCTCTACATCTTTTTTCGAAATTAAAGCCGATACATCCGTTTCTTCCAGCAATGGATCCCCAACAACAACTGTTTCCATCGCTTTCTTTAGCTTTGAAAGAAATTCATCCATTCTCTTTTCATGTACAAAAACACGTTGTACCGAAATACAAACTTGTCCATTGTTTACAAATGCTCCCCATTTTACACGTTCAATTAATTCATCTGCTAATTCTACATCTTCATCAATAATTACAGCAGCATTTGATCCTAGTTCCAATGTAACTCGCTTTAACCCAGCCTTTGCCTTAATTCCAATTCCAACTTTCGGACTTCCCGTAAAAGTAATGGAAGCAACATCATCATTTGTAACTATCGCCTCACCTACAGTTGAACCGGGACCAGAAATAATATTTAAAGCTCCTTTTGGCAATCCTGCCTCTTCAAATAATTCAACTAATGCGTAAGACGATAATGGCGTTTGATCAGCTGGTTTTAACACAACTGTGTTTCCGGCAGCAATTGCAGGGCCGACTTTATGCGCCACTAAATTTAATGGGAAATTAAATGGTGTAATAGCTCCTATAACCCCAATCGGTTTACGTATTGTGTATGCAATACGCCCATCTGCACCAGGTGCTGCATCAAGTGGCAGTGTCTCACCGTATATACGCTTCGCTTCTTCCGCTGCAAATTTGTATGTCTGAACGGTACGATCTACTTCTCCCCTCGCAGCACGAATTGGTTTTGCAGCCTCTTTTGCAATAATCTCTGCAAATTCTTCTCTTCTTTCATCCATTTTTTGTGCAACCTTCTCTAAAATAGTCGCACGATCATATGCAGATAATGTATTCATTTTTTTCATTGCATTTTTTGCAGCAGTAACAGCCTCTTGTACATCTTCTTCCGTTCCTTGTGCAATTTCCGCTAACGTTTCTTCAGAATATGGTGCGTATAATGGTTTATAAGTGTTTACAGGCTTCCAATCTCCATTTATATATAAATGCTTTTTCATAATTCTTCCCCTTCCAAATATATGTTTACAACAATATTTCACCTAGTGAAAGGTCTGACTTATGTCATTGTATCATAGCACTTATTCTGCCAAAAACATTATGCTCAAAAAAACCCTGCCATATAGCAGAGTCTACGAACTAATTTGTTCTTGAAATGGAATTTGTTTTTCATCTTCTAAAATAACAATTGATTCTACAGTTTTTGTTACTTCTAATCTCTTTATATAGTGTCCATCTAATTCTTTTACACAAAACTTATAATTTTCAATTTCAATGAAATCCTCTTCAGCAATTTCTATATTCTTCGTTAAAATCCAACCACCAATTGTATCAACACCATTATCATCAATCGTTAAACCTAATAACGTATTCACTTCACTAACAAGCACTTTTCCCTCTAGTATTGTTTTCGTTTCACTAACTTTTTGAATTTCTGGCTGTTCATCCGTATCAAACTCATCTTGAATATCTCCCACTATTTCTTCTAAAATGTCTTCAACTGTAACAAGTCCAGACGTACCACCATATTCATCTATCAATATAGCAATATGTGTTCTTTCTTTTTGCATTTTTAAAAATAAGTCGTGTATTGGGATAGAGTCGATAACTAAAATGATTGGCCTAATATATTGCTCTACTTTCTTATTACTTACTGCATTATGCTGCACAAAATCTGTGAAAATATCTTTAAAGTTTACAAAGCCTATTACGTGATCTTTGTCCCCATCTACAACTGGATATCTCGTATATTTTTCCCGAGACATTTTTTGCAAAGCTTCTTCAGCAGGCATTTCTTTACTTATAATATGCATCTCAGTTCGGGGTACCATTATTTCTTTCGCTATACGATCATCAAATTCAAAAATTTTATTTACATATTTATATTCAGACTGATTAATCTCTCCATTTTTGTAACTTTCTGAAACTAATAACCGTAATTCTTCTTCTGAATGAACCTCATCGTGCCCTTTCGGTGGTTTCAGCCCTAACAACTTCGTAATAATGCGGGCTGATCCATTTAATAGCCAAATAAATGGAAACGCCATACGATAAAAGAAAATTAATGGTTTAGCAACAAACAAACTCACTTGTTCAGCTTTTTGAATCGCGAATGTTTTTGGGGCCAATTCCCCTATTACAACATGTAAAAATGTAATAAACAAAAACACTAAAATTACAGCAAACATGTCTGCTAGTTGAGTAGAAATGTTCAAATTTGCAAAAAGCGTGTCAAACATTTGCTTTAACGCCGGTTTACCAAACCACCCAATCCCCAGAGCTGTAACTGTTATTCCTAGCTGACAAGCAGATAAATATTCGTCTAAGTTTGTAATGACTGTTTTGACAGATGTTGCGCGATTATTTCCTTCTGCAATTAAATAGTCAATTCGTGAACTTCGCACTTTAACAATTGCAAATTCTGCTGCAACGAAAAATGCCGTTAAGGCAATTAAAACAATCACTATACTTATACTATATATGTCCAAATACTTCTCCTTACTTACATTGTAAGCAAGGAAGCCACCTCCTACTTAATTTTATTCAAGTGAAGTAAGCATTCTAATACTCTAACAAAATTCTACATTAGCAACCACCTTTTTATATATTATATGCATACATAAAAAAGATATTTATCATTATGATAATCTAATTCATTTCCCTTAGTCAAATAGTTCTAAATCTTAAGATAAAACATTTTATATAAACGATATATTCTTCACAGCTTCATTTCGTGAAAAAACACTTTCTTTGCCGATTCCACACTTCTTTTGTCACACTAGAAGGGAACTTCCTTCATAGATCGAAATCATTCAACAGGATATATATAGGAGGGATTATTTTGGAATATAAAACACCATTTATCGCAAAAAAATTAGGTGTTAGCCCAAAGGCTGTTGTCCGGATTGCACAACAATTAAATCTTACGATAGAAAAAAATAAATATGGTCACTTTATTTTCACACAAGAAGATTTAGATCAAATGTTAGAATTCCATCTTTTACAAATAGAGCAGTCTCAAAACTCTCACCCTACTCAAAAAACATCATCAAATGATGTTGAAGAATTAAAAACTCAAGTAAATACAATTGTTCAAAACAAATCATCACATGAATTTGAGCAATTAGCAGCTCAATTAAACACTATTACGAGAAGGCTAGATCGAATGGAAGAACAAATGCAAGATAAGGCAAATGATGTTGTTACGTACCAACTTTTACAACATCGCCGTGAAATGGAGGAAATGTTAGAGCGGATTCAAAAGCTAGAAGCTTCCCTCAAGAAAGAAGAACCAATATATATTACTCCCGATTCAAAACCAACATATGAACGAGAAAAGAAGCCGAAGCGCCGCAAAATGATTTTTAGTATATTTGGATTATAATTTTTAGACCCTTATTAAAATAATAAGGGTCTTTTTTCATGAAGAAAGACTTCATATTAAAATAGCATTCTCTTTATTATATATATTCATTTCGCTTTATTTTGTTAACATAATATTTTTACTGTATTCTGCGATTAATGCCTGTGCATGAGCATTCCCTTGAATCACATCTCGAAATTCTTTTAAAGAATACAAATGCGTAGCCCCTTTTCGGGCATGAATTCGCACTGGTACACCTTGTAAAGTATCATGAAACTGAAATGGCTTATCTACCGGTTCAATTGGGAAACCGAGTGTTAATAAATACATATACATTCTTTTTGTCACTGCTGCAATATACCATTCTGCTTTCGTTTCTAATGCATGCATAAATAAAATAGCTGTTAGTCTTTTGAAGTGTCCTCTCCCACGAGACGTTTTCGCAATACTTAACTTGCCTATTTCATACACATTTTTCAAATCTTTCACTAAATCATTTTTAGAAAACGGATAGAAAAACTCAGAATTCGATTGCTCTGGTTCCGTATACTTAATACATTCTACTGTACCAATATGATGTTCATCTTCTATTAATAAAAATCGTGATGGATTTAAATTACGTTCTACGAACATTAAGTTTCTTTCTTCACAAAAATCTCCCCATAGTTGCTCGAACCAAAAATGTTCTTCTTTTGTTTGAACACGCTGGAACATATTTACCCGCCTTTCCCATCGCCGCTCTGTTTTTGATAACGCTTTCACTATCTATCATATAAGAACAAATCTTCGTATGCAACTAAAAATATTTATGACTTATTATATTCTGCAAAGTGAATTAAATTCCATCTTAATTGTCTTTTATCCCTCATGTACCGTTCTTCTAACAATATATTTATATTACTTTCAAATTCAAATCGTATAAAGCTGCCTTCCATACAGCATATATTTCTTCTTAATCTAAAAAAATCCTTTATAAAAAAGGATTTTTTTACTTCTTCATGCTTTTTAACCACTTCTCAAAAATTTGTACCATTCCATGTTTTCCGGCTAATTTCTCTTCCCCTTGTTTCGTTTTATATGGATATAATTGCAAGAACACACCACATCCAGACTCAATTTTTTTACTATGCATATGACTTCCTGGATATACACAAATAACTTCATAAATGGCCCTTCGATAATAGACTCTCTTTCCATCCTGTTCTTCTACATATTTTATAGACCAGTACTTATACATTTGCTCAGTTGCCTTCGTATTTCCAACGTGCTGAAAAATATTGTACATGGGGCTATACTTCACTTCGATAATAATAGAAGATTGATATACGTATTTCCCTTCTTCCTTTACATAACAGTCTAAGCGAATGTCTGGCTTCTTCGTATCTTCTCCATTATAAAAATTACTCCCTTTACTTAATGCAATAAGAGGATGAGTTTCAATTAAATCATTAAATGCGACTTGTACTCTAATATCATCTCGTTGTAAAACTACTGTCGTTCCATCCTGTAATCCATCTACATAAAAATGTTCTTGAATTTGTTCACGAATGGAATTTCTAGCCTCAAAACCAATTTGCTCTAACATGGAAATAACGATAAAAAAAGCGTAATATTCATACACTAAAAATGTTGGTTTATAAACAAATAATAAAGATGGAGATTGTTCTGTATATTGTGGAAGTAAATCTAAATGCTGTAGTAGTTGTTGATGTGGTATCGGTAAATTATGTGAGTGCATGTTACCAGTTTCGGAAACTTCTCTCCAAAATGGAGAATGCATTAAAGTTTGAAAGTATTGTACACTTTCATGTACAAAATGCGCTAATATTTTATATTCTTGTATCTTCATAGAGCTTTTTCGCAAATCCGCCTCTTTTAGTAAATGTATATTTTTATATTTTTGTTTCTCTCTATCGGTCACTGATCCATTACGCTCAATTGTTTGTATAATCGTTTTTACAGCTTGAAATTCTTCTAATTTCTTCCTTTTTGCTCTTTCTAATATTTCAATTGTTTGGCGCAAAAAACTTTCCGCTTCAAGTAAATAGAGATAAAATTGCATCGCTTTAAATTTAAGAAATGCATTTTCCTTACTATTTTTTTGTTCTATCAACTTACGATTATAATATTTTGCATACGGTTTTCTTTCCGCCACTATGGCTCCTTTTCTCGTCGCTTTCCGCTCCTTTTCTTCCCATTTATATTCATGTATAAATTTTGAACTCGATTCTATTTTCTTGAAAATTTGCTTTATCTTTTTCATTTTTTGCGGCAACTTTC
The DNA here is from genome assembly GCF_038005545.1 of Bacillus sp. FSL M8-0063. Classification (NCBI taxonomy): domain Bacteria; kingdom Bacillati; phylum Bacillota; class Bacilli; order Caryophanales; family Bacillaceae; genus Bacillus; species Bacillus sp. FSL M8-0063. The sequence goes on along the minus strand of NZ_JBBOTJ010000001.1, from coordinate 1,847,406 downwards.
TAAGTAACACTAAATAAGAAGAATCTTCAATATCACTAAGTGCAGAGAAAGTCTTTTTATAATAACCTCTATCTAAAATCAACTCATTCAAAATTGACTTTACATAGTTTTGAATCATTTCAAATTGATCATCAAAAAAATTTTTGGGGACGATTTGAAATGCGCCATAATACGTTCTATCTTCTATATTCACTTCAAAATGATATAATCCACAACGCCATGGATAAAAGAATTCCGTTTTTCCATGTTCATATATTAATACCTTTTGTTTTTTTTCATTTATTTCATATTTTGACTCTTTTATATTTTTCTGTCCCTCATATACTTTATTCCATATAAAAGTAATATTCATTGGACTTTCATAATGGTAATGCAATCTAATTGGTTTTAATTCTTGTACTTTATAAATACATTGAACTAATTCTGTAGTAGATGTACAAAGACGATTTAATAAAATATATTCCCCTTTTGCCTCAGTTCCAATGATTAACTTTAATACAAAAGGGAGCGTTTCTTTCGTATCAACGATTTCTGTTTCATATCGCCCTTCATTTTGCATAGCCATACAGCTCCAGTTCTCTACGCTTTTCTCTTATATATGCTAAAGAGTGTTCAAATGTAGATACTCTGTTTGCAAGTGGCGATTGCAAAAGAGGTAGTAATGTTGCCCCCCTTTTTACGTCTTCAGAAAGTAAAGACCCAACCATCATTTCAGTCCCTCTTATTTTCGTCAATACACGTTGCTTGATTTGTAAATCAAATCCCTCTTCTCTACTGATCATATAGGAATGATTATTTTGGAACGGTATATTTTGCAAGTAAGTAGCGATTGCGTTTGCACATCGAAATGAAATTCCCTTTGACATATCATGTGATGACAATACAACATGTAACTTATCTAATAGTTCTAACTCTTCTTCAGAAAACACCTCAATCATCGCTTTATTCCTGACCCAGCTTATACGAAATTCTCCTGCAGTTACTTTCAGAGGTGGTTGTAATACAATTTTCTCTTGTTCCATACACATCTCACAAAACGGAATCTTTTGTAACGTTATTAAATTCGTCCGATCTAATAATCGATCTGAGAGTTCTTTCGTTGTTTCATCAAAATTTACTGTACCTACAAATATAATATTTTCACCAATTTCAATTGTTGATGGAATTGGATTTTCTTTTTCTTGTACACCTTCATACAAATTTAGAATACGGTTTTGCTTTTCAAGTTGAAGAACAGATAGAAATGGAGTAAACCAATGCTCAATATGCGACATATTCATTTCATCAAAAACGATTATATATAGTTGATTTTGATTTTCTTTTGCCTTCATTAACGCCCTAACTAATTTTGTTTCACTTTCAATAAAAGTACCATTTGGGTGAAGGTAACCAAGTAAATCATGTGGTTCTTGATACGATGGTGAAATCGGAATCCAAACCAATTCTTCCCCATACTGTAATCCAAGTGCTTCTGCATAAGCTTGCACAAATCGGGATTTCCCAGCGCCTGGTATACCACCTAGAATCGTCAACATATTTGTTTTCGCACTTATATGGAAATTATAAATGTCCGTTTCATCCAAATATAGCCCTTTATTACGTACAAAACTTTTTACATACTGTAAAAAGACGGATTCACGCTCATCCCATTCCCATTCATCCTTGTGCACTTTTATTTCCTCTACTTCTACATGCTTACCTTCTTCAGTCATTCGTTTTTTTAATTGCTCATACATGTGATTGCTTACAAAATACAATTGATCTTCTACCGCTATTTCCACATACTTCATCCAGTCATGTAAGTCTATATACTTACATTCCCGCTGCTGTTCAAAATAGGCGATTGAACTAATTGATGATGACTTTAAAGATATATTTCCATATAACCTTCCATCGTGCCACAATAATTCGGGAGGCTCAAAGTCTTTCGGATATTTTGGCATTAGAAATGACAAATAGCCATTTCCAAGTTTTCTTTCTAAAGACTCTCCTTTTTTGTATTCGGAAACTTTAGGTACTGGAATCATTTTATAGCCATTGGCCATTTCTCGTGGTTCTTCCGCACAAATTAACTCCACGTATATATGTCCTCTTTCATAATAGAGACGAAACATAACCAATTGCTTTTCTAATTTTCTTTTCTTTAATTCCGAAAAGACTTTTTCATTCTTTTTATTGCTACATAAACCTTCAAATACGTATGGTTCATTTTTTAATTGCTCTTGTAACGTGAATGGTATTGGCGATAGGCATTGCACAAAAAAATTCTCTCCATTCTTCTCTCTCTCTGCTTTTGTAAACTTTCCGATAAACCTCATATAGTACATTCTTTTTATAAAACTTGGCTGAAGAGCTTTATGTAATTTCACCTTCGTCACCTTCTTTTTTTCATACTATTCTTAGTGTATGAAAGAAATGAAAAACTAGAAACAAAAAACCTGACGTTATCCGCCAGGTTCAAAATAAAAACGTATATTAATGAGATGGAAATGCTTTTTTCTCTTGTAAAATGGCATTATGAGCAATTTTCATTTTAGCAAGTACATATCGTAATCGATCTTCAGCGTTTTCATCTGTATTTTGCTGTAATTCCGCCAAATTCTCTACAGCACTCGCTAAATTTTCAATCACTCCTCGTAGTTCAGGATGATGATTAAAAAAGGATTCTTGCACTAATACTTTCCTTACTTCACTCGCTAAATCAACAATTCTGGTTAACTGTTTTTTTCTTCCATTTTCATCCCTCCTGAATATCTTATGTATTAAATATTCTCTAGACAAAGAAAAAAGCCCTTTATTTAAAAGGACTTTTACATTTTTATATTTCCAGTTAATAGCATATAAAGTGATGTGATAGCTGCGATAACAATTGCCCACATTACATATCTCTCAATACCTTTAAAACAACGATTTCCTTTTTCTTTTCTTGCATACATGTAAACAATAATCCCGATTCCATACACGATTGAAACAAGTAATAAATTTTTCAAACCTGCTGCATATAGAAGCCATACAGAATAAATAGAAGCAATTAAAGCTAACGAGCCGTTTTTTACTTTTGCATCTTTTAGTTCGTTTGTAATAACTAATTTGAATTGGAATAACGCTGATAATAAATATGGTACTAAAATTGATGTTGAAGCTATGAAATACATAATTTGATATGTTGATTCTGAAAACAGAACGATTATAAATATAATTTGGGCAACGCAATTTGAAATCCATAATGCCATATGTGGCGTTTGTTTTTTATTTGTTTTCGTAAAGACTTTCGGAAACACGCCATCTTTTCCTGCTACGTGGGAAATTTCAGAAACAAGTAAAAACCAGCCTATTAATGTACCTACAAGTGAAGCAACTAACCCAATGTTAATCGCAACTGCGCCCCATGTCCCAACAACATGTTCTAATACATGTCCCATTGATGGGGTTTCTAACACGGAAAGCTCTCCTCTTGTCATCGCTCCCATAGACAAGACAGAAATTAAAATATAAATAGACATTACTAAAATAAGTCCAAGTACTGTCGCTTTACCAACATCTCGGCTATTTTTCGCTCTACCAGATAATACAACCGCTCCTTCAACCCCAATGAAAACCCAAAGAGTTACAAGCATTGTATTTTTCACTTGACCAAGTATAGAGGAAACTGATATAGTTCCTTCTCCCCAAAAATCATGTGTAAACGTATCCCAGCGAAATGCTGTTACCATTACAACAATAAATAATACGATTGGAACTAATTTCCCTATCGTTGCAATAACATTCATAATAGATGCTTCACGAATTCCAAATAAAATTAGAAAATGAAGTGTCCATAATAAAAGTGACGCTCCAACAATAGACGCAACATTATTTCCACCTTTAAAAATGGGGAAGAAATAACCTAATGTACTAAACAGTAACATGATTGTTGCAACGTTTCCTAAAATTCCTGCTAGCCAATATCCCCAAGCACTGTTAAATCCGATATATTCTCCGAAACCAGCACGTGCATAACTATAAATTCCGCCCTCAAGCTCCGGTTTTTGTCTTGCTAACGTTTGATATACGAGCGCGAGTGGAATCATTCCCATCGCTGTAATACACCAACCAATTATTATAGAGCCGCTATTCGCTCCTACTGCTAAATCATGCGGTAAACTAAAAACACCGCCACCAACCATCGTTCCGACTACTAATGCAATTAATGGAAAAAAACCTAACTTCTTTTCTATTTGTACCACCCCATCTGTCATTCTAGGTGTTATGTTCGTTCAACTATTAAAGTCACCTTTTTCTCTAATAGACGTTTCTCTTATATTTTTTCAGGAAAACATTACTTATTCTAAAAGAAAATGAAGAAAAATGGAATACTTTTTTGAAAAAATGTATAAGTATGCACAAAAAAACCGTTCATTTTGTAATGAACGGTCATTTCATACATATAAATTTGTATATTTCTTGTAAAATTAACGAAGTAAATTCTCTTTTTGTAAAAATTGTTTCGCAACTTCTTCACTACTTTTTCCATTCACATTTACTTCATAATTCATTTTTCGCATTTCTTCATCTGTAATCTTCCCAGATAATGTATTTAATACTTTTTCAAGTTCAGGGTATTTCTGTAACGTCTCTTTTCTTAATAATGGTGCACCTTGGTACGGTGGGAATAACCCTTTATCATCTTGTAGCACTTTCAGTCCATACTGCTCAAGTTCACTATCAGTTGAATATGCATCGATTACGTTAACATCCCCTGATTGAATTGCACTATAACGTAGTTTCGGTTCCATCGTTTTCACATTTAAAAACTTATAGTTATATAATTTTTGCATTCCTTTATAACCGTCTTCACGATCAGCAAATTCTAATGTGAATCCTACTTTAGCATCCTGTGCCATTTTTCCTAAATCAGAAATTGTATTTATATTATTTTGATCTGCTATTTTTTTCGGCATAGCTAGTGCATATGTATTGTTATACTCCATCGGCTTCAACATAACCATATTATATTTCTTTTCCATTCCAATGCGAGCCTGCTCATATACTTCATCCCGATTTGTACTTTTTGGCTCTTCTTTCACGAAAGTAGATAAAGCTGTTCCTGAAAATTCAGGGTATATATCTACTTCTCCTGATTTCAATGCTTCAAATACAAATGCTGTTTTTCCAAGACCTGGTTTTAATTCTACGTGTAAATCGGTATCTTGTTCGATAAGTTGCTTATACATTTGAATTAAAATTTCAGGTTCTGATCCAAGTTTGCCGGCAATAACAATATCTTTCTTTTGTGTGTTCCAAAGAAAGGGAGAAGCAATCATTATACAAGTAATACATATCGTCAATATAATACGCTTAGAGGAGCGTTTTGGACTCTCAAGCACTCTAAGTACTACATCAAAAAATAAAGCGAGTAACGCGGCTGGTACGGCCCCTAAAATGATAAGCGCATGATCATTTCGATCGATACCAAGTAATATGAGTTTTCCGAGCCCACCAGCACCTATAAGAGCTGCTAATGTAGCTGTTCCAACAATTAATACCATCGCCGTACGAATACCGGCCATAATAATTGGTAAAGCAAGAGGAAGTTCTACCTTCCACAGTCTTCTCCAGCTATTCATCCCCATAGCTCTCGCTGCCTCGATTAAAGATTCATCTAACTCCCTTATTCCTGTATATGTGTTTCGTAAAATAGGTAATAGTGCATACACAACTAATGCAATAATGGCAGGAAGTTTTCCAATTCCTACTAACGGAATTAAAAGTCCGAGTAATGCCAGTGATGGGACAGTCTGCATAACTGCAGAAGTTCCTATTATAAATTCAGCCATTCGTTGTTTTCTCGTTAATAAAATGCCAAGTGGCACCGCAATAATTACTGCAAAAAATAGTGAAATAAGCGATATTTGTAAATGCTCACTTAATGCAGTTAGTAATTCTATTTTTCGCTCTTGGAACGTTTGTATAAAATCAGTCACTGTTTAGCCTCTTTCCTTCATTTGTTCAACAATGTAATTAACAATATGACGACTTGTTAAAGCTCCAACATATTGACCATTTTCTTCAACTGGAACGACTTCGTCAGCTCGTACACGAATTAATGCTTCTTGTAAAGAAGAATGCAATGATAGTGCATCCCCTTCTATCCGCATACTTTTATCAAGTGGTAATACATCTTCTATACTTTTCCCCTCATACCAAGGTCGTCCACGATTTCCAATGAACTCCTCTACAAACTCATTTTTCGGATTATGTATAATACCTTCTGGTGTATCTAATTGAACAACTTTTCCTTCTTTCATAATACAAATACGATCTCCAAGCGATAACGCTTCTTGCATATCATGTGTTACGAACACAATTGTTTTTTGAATCTTTTTTTGCAATTGTACGATATCCTTCTGAAGCTGTTCCCTACTTAATGGATCTAACGCACTAAACGGTTCATCCATAAGAACGATTTTCGGGTTTGCGGCTAATGCCCTTACGACACCAACGCGCTGCTTTTGCCCTCCTGACAATTCATCAGGCATACGATCGCGATATACGTCTGGATCTAGCCCGACCATCTGTAGCAACTCATCGACACGAGCTTTTATTTTTTCTTTGCTCCATTTTCTCATTTCAGGAACAACTGCAATGTTTTCTGCAATTGTCATATGCGGAAACAAAGCGATTTGCTGCAATACGTATCCTATATTCCAACGCAATTCATTAATATTATATTGTTGAATATCTTTTCCATCGATTAAAATAGATCCTTCAGTCGTTTCAATTAAACGGTTAATCATTTTCATTGTCGTTGTTTTCCCGCAACCACTCGGACCAATGAGAACAAAAAATTCTCCCTTATTAATTTCTAAATGCAATGAATCCACTGCTTTCGTGCCATCTTCATACGCTTTTGACACATGATTAAATTGAATCACAAATACAGCTCCTTTAATGTTGTTTCCTTTATTTTGATGGAATACGGCATTCATTTCAAATGATACGCTTTATAATTAAAAAAGAGCCCACATTTGAGCTCTAACGGTCGAACAATATTGTTTTCATTATTGCAGCATATTCACGTACATACATTTTTTTCTTAGAGCGCATTGGTGTTTCAGCAGCTAGTGCCTCCATCTTCATGCCTAAACGCTTTGCGATTATTTTCGTTCTATATAAATGATACGTATTACTTACAACTACCGCATGTTTCACATCATATAAATCCATACTAAACTTTACATTCTCATACGTATTTGTAGATTGATCTTCTATTAAAATACGATTCTCATCTATACCATGTACCATTAAATAGTTTCTCATACTATGAGCTTCCGGTATATCTTCATCTTCCCCTTGACCACCTGAAACAATTACTTTCGCTTCAGGATGGGAATATAAATATTCCAACGCTACATCCAAACGGTTTTGAAGAGATAAAGACGGTCTATCTCCAAATAACTTTGCGCCTAATATAAGAACGTATGGAGAGTGATTACTCAATTTTTCACGAGCAACTTTCTTCATTCGAAACGTCATATAAAGAATGTATAGTGGCGGTAGTAATAAGATTATAAGCAATATCCATTTGTTCATAAATAAGTTTGCACTCCCTTTCTTTTTATTATATAGAAAAAGATAGGGAGGCAGAAGTATTTTTTATCCCGCTATTTGCTGGGCAGTAAGACCCCCAACTCAAAATTCAGCGAAAGCAAAGAAGTTAGGTGGGATTCGGGCTGCCCGTAAAAGCCCGATTGGTGAGGGGTGAACAGAACCCCCACGGTATAAAGTTTCACTTTATACGATTGATTTATTTGAAACGTTCGTCCCTACTTTACGTTGTGAAAGTACATAATAAATTGCGATTCCTAATGAAAAAATCAATATGCAGCTTAATACGTAAAAAGGGAGCATTACCCCAGTTTTAGATACACCAGCTGTAAACAGCATTAATAATACAATTCGTATTCCTGTACCAATTAATCGAAATAAGCTGTCTACACGTCCCATTACTTCGTTTGGAATTTCCTCCATCATCAATACATTTCTTGCCACTCTTGTACCTGCATTGCCAATTGCATGAAAAATTGCAAGTCCATATAACAACATTACGGAAGGTTCAATAATCATTGCGGTAATTGAAATTACATAAATGAGCATCGTCATGACGATTGAAACTTCTATCTTTATATATTTCATCATAATTGGAATACCTATTCCCGCAAGAACCGCTCCGACGCCGTACATCATACCTTCTATTGCGTATACTGAGGCACTGGCTTTTAATAGATCTGAAATATATACCGGGATTAAATAATTTGCCATCATGACACCGATAAACGGCATATAAGTCGCCAGTAAAAACCAAAAGAACTTCAGACGCTTTTGCATAAAGTGAATCCCTTCGAACAATTGCTTCTTAAATGTTACTTTCCTTTTTACTTCCTTTTTCTTTACGTACGGTATACATAAGAAAAGGAAAAATGCTCCTGCAAAAGTTAACATATCTACTAACAAAATCCATTTTAAAGAAATGATTTCAATAAGGAAGCTAGCAGCCGCTCCTAAAATAACTTGAGTTAACTGTCCTTGTATTTCCATTGTTCCACTTAAATTTTTATAATGTTCTGCTTGAAATATCTCTTGGTTAAACGCAAATATTGTAGGATAAAATAATAAATAGTAAAATGACCCTGCTATATATATAAGAATATAGTGAATAGAATGATAAGGTTGCCCAGTAAATCCCCATATAGCCATCATCCCTATAATGACTATCCCAATACCTTCATTACATAATAATAAAGATTTTCTTGAAAAACGATCAATACTCTGCCTGATAAACGGTGTTAATAAAAACATAATAAGAGTTGCGATGATGGAGACATAACCAAACGTTGTCTCTCCTCCATTCTCTTTAATTAACAACCACGGAATCGTTATCATAACAATACCGGAGCCAATAGCTGATAGACTATTGGCCCCTAGAATGAAATACAAGCGTGAATCTTTATACAGAGATGACATATCACTCAACTCCTAGTTGTTTTTTCACCTCTTTATATACGCTCATATATGCTTTTAATTCTTTAACTAAATCATGAATTAATGGTTTTGCATCTTCTCCAAGTTCACCGTCTTGTACATGAAGTCCATCAAGCACAACTTGTTTTGGGATTGCATTTGCGTACACCCCTCTAGCAACAATACGCATATTGTTTAATGCGTTAATGCCACCTTTACCGCCTCCAGCAACTGCAAGTAATGCGACAGGTTTATGAACAAATTCACTACTGCTTAAGTAATCTAACGAATTTTTCAACGCCCCACTCATTGCATTATGATATTCAGGTGTACATAGTACTACACCGTCTGCAGTTTTCACTAATGCCTTTAATTTTTTTACCGCTTCTAATTCACGTTGTGATTCTTCCCCGTTATATAAAGGCAGTTCCTCTACTGATAAATCGTATAACTCCCCTTCAAATTGATCAGCAATATATTTCGCCACCACACGAGTTCTACCGAATTTTCTTGGAGTACCGTTAATAACGACTAGTTTCATAATTATTTCTCTCCTTTGTTTTTCAGTTATACTTATATATTATCAGAAATTTCTATACAAAACACAATATAAAGAGGGAACTAGCTTGATAAAATAGTATGATAGACGAAAAAAAGAACTCCTACGAAAGTATGAGTTCTTCACAATTACTTTTCCTCCTCTTTATGACACAGTATGCCAATGTTTCCTTTCGCTTCAAAATGGTTATACGCTTTTTCTGCTAATTTAATACGCTCTTCTGGTAAAGCTACATATTTCATAATATTTTCTATTATTTTTTCGTATGGAGTAAACACAATTCCTGGCCACTCTATCTCGTCCTCTGGATTACTATTTTCCGAAATAATAAATTTCTTATTTGCCACCGCATAAGAAACTCGAGGTGTTTCAAGAATTCCTGATAAGTAAAAATGAATATTTAATATAATTTTAGACCTAGCGATCAACTCATTTCTAACAATTCCCCACGCATTATTTTTAAAAACAATATTTAAATTGGGGGCAACTGCTTTTAATTGATCTAAAATAGCTTGCCGCCTCGGATTAAGAGCACCTATAAACAGTATATCGATGTCTTCAGTTATCTCATCTTCAAATGCATCTTTTTTTATTTCCAAAGTTGGGGCATAGTTCATTCCTATATGTCTTATTTCTTTTCCTACACCTTTTTGTTTTAACCATGCTATATTTTGTTTACTATAATCCCAAATTTCCTTATCTTTTAATAACATTAAATAAAGGGGGTGCGCATAAGGGCTTCCTTCATATAGCTGTTCTAAATTATAAATAATTGCATTTTTCGGAAGTAGATTCGGGTTATGTGCATATGTATGCGCTCCAAAAACAATTGTATTTTTCACATTTTCTAGTATTGTTTCTGAAATAATTGCTGTATTTCCCTCCTGCTCCAATCGCCATTTCAAAGCTCGCGCGACATCTATGAAACTACCATACGTCTTTGGGCATATAAAAAGACAATAATCATATTCTTTATTCAAATAAGCTTCCATTAGCCTTAAATTATTTTTATACAAATCCACATCCGGATATTTAAGTAAAAGCTCATTTGCATGTTTTTTTGCTACTTTATATAATCCAGCATAATAAGCAGCAATGCACCTTCTTAATTCAATCCTTTGCCGATGCTCATCTGCTACGTCCATGTCTAAAAGCAGATTTGCAATACAATACGCTTTTAAATGATCACGATCATAATAATAATCTAGTAGTGGCATCAATTCTTCATACGTATTTCCATGCACAGATTCTCCTAGTTCTAGCGCCCATCGTATTAATTCCATTATTACTCCACTACTCCTTTAACCGAAATTGTATTTAATAAAATTTCGCATTACTTTCTACCATATTTGCTATATGCAACGGTAACTCTTCTTTTTTCGATTCCAAAAATTTTTGTGACACTGCACCTAAATGTTTTTTATGCGGTATATAAAAAGCACTTATAGAAATCTCATAGTCAAATAAGTAATCATACACATGGTAATCTACAAATAGAAGATCATTATTCGGAAAAGGAACTTCCTTCCCTTGCAAGGCATACATCAAAGCAATATTATTTTGAGATTTTAATCGATACATTCTTGCAAGTTGGTATAATGGTTCAGCTCTAGTTGGTCGGTATTCCCACGCTTTTTGAAAATAAAGAATTGCTAATGCTGTATATTGTTCTTCTTGCTTCTTCATAGTTTCTTTTTCTTCCGCTTCTGTTACTTCATGTTGCTGATTTGCCGAACGGTTTGCTAATTGTTCATAACAAAATCCTATTCGCAATAACGAATAGAAAACTTCTTCAACCCATCCCCCTGCTTCCACTCTTTTTTTGTACCATTTAATCGAATCTTCAAATTGACTTAAATGAAAATAAGTTTGGGCTAAATAAAATAAATATCTTATATGCAAATCAGGCGTTGTTTCTGGATCATTAATCCCTTCTAACAATAATCTCTCATCTCTCTCAAATTTATCAGCTTTACTACCGCCATCACCAGGGTCGTTAACGACAAGCGTCTCTAACCTTGCTACTCTCGTATTGTAATTCGCACCAACTTTGGAACGATCTATATCCCAATACTCATGAGTAACACCGACAGATTTCCATGGTAAAGAAGCTTTCAAAAGGCGTGTAAGCCAATACTTAATATGAATATCATATTGCAATGTAAGATAATGGTCTTCCGTTAAACTAGTCTTATCAAACTCAGGATCAACTTCTAATATCATATCTGCATCTAATATTAATAAATAATCTGCTTCTGGATATGTTTTTTGTGCCAATGAAACAGCTAAACTTCTGTTATAACCAAAGTTTTTAAATGGTTCATGATGAACTGTTCCTGGGATTTCATTTTCTTTACACCAATTTTCAATAATTTCGGGTGTATGATCAGTTGATCCCGTATCACAAATAGAAACAAAGTCTACAATTGATTTTGTAGCATTTAAACATCTTTCCATAATTCTAGACTCGTTTTTAACAATCATACAAAGACATAACTTTTTTTCTTTCCCTGCATTCTTCACTTGCTCATTTCCCATTTAACCACCTCATATTTTATTAACACGCTCTTTTCATATGTAACACCACTTCATAGCTACATTGATGACATAATCATCCTTTTACTATTTATGAAAATTTCATTTTATTTATTCTTATTTTTATGTTGGGACATCTTTCATGCTTCACTATATATTTGATACATCCAGTACAAATAAATAATGATTGATTGGTATTTTCAATTTAGAAATTTCTTACACTATAAAAAAGAAACTTGCGCCTTTGCACAAGTTTCTTTCAAAAATCATTTCCTATTTTTTCACAACTTCATGTCCACCGAACTGATTACGAAGAGCTGAAACTACTTTTCCGTGGAATGTATCATCTTCTTGAGAACGGTAGCGCATAAATAATGACATCGCGATTACCGGTGCTGCCGCTTGAAGTTCAAGTGCCGTTTCCACAGTCCATTTCCCTTCTCCTGAAGAATTCATCACACCTTTAATGCCATCTAGTTTTGGATCATCTGCAAACGCCTTTTCAGTTAAGTCCATTAACCAACCGCGGATAACCGATCCGTTTGCCCATACTTTTGCAACATCTTCATAATTGAAATCAAAATCACTTTTATCTAACACTTCAAAGCCTTCAGCAATTGCTTGCATCATACCGTATTCAATACCGTTATGAACCATTTTTAAGAAATGACCACTTCCGACGCGGCCTGCATAAGAATACCCATTTTCTACTGCTAAATCTTTAAATAAAGGTTCTAATTGATCGTAAATTTCTTTTTCTCCACCAACCATTAAGCAAGCACCGTATCTAGCTCCTTCTACACCTCCTGATGTTCCGATATCTACGTAATGTAAACCAAATCTTTTCGCTTCTTCCGCACGGCGTAACGTATCTTTATAGAATGAATTTCCGCCTTCAATAACGATATCGCCTTCCTCTAATAATGGATATACATCTTTTAATACTGACTCTACAACTTCTCCCGCAGGTACCATTACCCAAATTGTACGAGGAGCTTCTAGTTCAGCAACCATTTCTTTTAATGTATGACGAGCAGTAATCCCTAAAGCCCCTGCTTTTTCAACAAGTTCTTTATTAACGTCATATACAACTACTTCATGCTTGTCTTCATATAAATGTTCTGCTAATGGGAATCCCATTTTTCCTAATCCAATTAAACCTAGTTTCATATTCATCAATCTCCCATTCTATACAAATATATTTAATAACGAAATTAGTCCAAGTGCTACAACAGATAATATCGTCTCCATTGCAGTCCATGTTAATAATGTTTCTTTCACAGTCATTCCGAAATACTCTTTAATCATCCAAAACCCAGAATCATTTACATGTGATAAAATTAATGAACCTGCACCTGTTGCAAGTGCTAGTAGTTCAACATTTACACCTGGTGTACTTGCTGCAATCGGTGCTACAATTCCAGCTGCTGTCATCATAGAAACTGTAGCAGATCCAGTCGCAATTCGGATAAGTGCCGCAATTCCCCAACCTAATAATATCGGTGAAATATGAGATTCTTTCGCCATTTCTGCGATTGTCGTTCCAATTCCAGAATCTAATAATACTTTATTAAACGCACCGCCTGCACCAATAACTAACAGTATGTTCGCAATTGGCCCTAAACAATCATTTGTAAATTGTAATACTTTATCTTTTGAGAAACCTTTTGCATAACCAAGACTAAAGAAAGAATATATCGTTGCAATTAATAACGCGACTATTGGATCTCCAATGAAGTGCAATACTTGTGCAAGTTGACTTGTTTTGCTTAGCCCTACTTCCGCAATCGATGCACCTAGCATAAGAAATACTGGAAGTAAAATAGTAAACAATGTATTTCCGAAACTAGGAAGTTCCTTCTTCTTATCTCTTTCAATAAATTGCTCCGCTATATCTAATGGTACTTCTTTATGTATACGAGCACCGATCCATTTCCCGTAAAGCGGACCTGAAATGATTGCAGTTGGAAGTCCGACAATTAATGCATATAAAATTGTTTTCCCTACATCTGCTTTAAAAATACCTACCGCTGCCATCGCTGCCGGATGCGGTGGAACGAGTCCGTGTACAACAGATAGTCCTGCTACTAGTGGAATACCAATTGTAATAAGCGATACCCCTGTTTCTAACGCAATTGTAAATACTAATGGAATTAGTAGTACAAATCCAACTTGGAAAAATACTGGAATCCCTACTAAAAATGCAACGAACATCATCGCCCAGTGAACACGTTTCTTCCCAAAACGATCTATTAATGTGGTAGCAATTCGTTCAGCACCGCCAGATTCGGCCATCATTTTTCCAAGCATCGTTCCTAATGCTAAAACTATCGCTAAAAACCCTAACGTATTACCAAGCCCTAGTTTAATAGAATCGATAATCCCTGGATCTTTTGGTGAAGTTCCAATCAATGGCATTCCCATTGCTAGCCCTACACCAATTGCTGTTAATATTAACGCGACAAACGGATGCCATTTTACTACCGTAATAAGTAAAAGTAGTATGACAACTGCCGCTAGTACGATTCCAACTACCATTTCTCCCAATCCCCCTATTGTTTACGTTGGAAAGCAGCTATACAATCAAATTCTTCTTTCAAGCGATTGTAAAGTCGTTCATACATATAAAACATTTCTAAATATATAGCCGTATTTTCTTTATTCGGTACATGATGATGAACAATATCAATCCAATCCTTTACCTCTTCAAGAGAATCAATTTTTCCTACAGCATATAAAGCAACTGCCGCTGCCCCAAGCGCAGATGCTTCATGACTTTCAGGAACAAGCAATTCTTTTCCCATCATATCGGATAACATTTGTCTCCAAAATGCAGATTTCGCAAAACCTCCTGAAACGCGTATTTCAGTAAGTGGCCCTGTACAATCCCTGATTGCGAGTGCAACAGAATATACGCTCATACAAACACCTTCCATGACTGCACGTATAAAATGTTCTCGTTTATGCTGAAGGTTTATTCCAAAGAATGTACCACGAGCATTTGCATTCCAGTAAGGTGCACGTTCTCCAGATAGAAACGGTAAAAATAGCAATCCACCCGCTCCAGCTGGTACACTTTCCGCATACTTAATTAATAAATCATACGGATCAATGCCAAGCTTCCTTGCAACTTCTTGTTCTGGGCTACCAAATTCATCACGTAACCATCTCAGTAATATTCCGCCGTTATTCGTTGGTCCGCCAATCACCCAGTGCTCGTCTGTTAATGCATAACAAAACGTTCTTCCTTTTTCATCTGTATTAACACTTGATGAAATTGTTCGAACTGCACCACTTGTACCAATTGTAATTGCAGCTGAGCCAGGCGATATTGCCCCAACGCCTACATTCGCAAGAACACCATCACTTGCACCAATAACAACTGGCGTATCTTCACGAATGCCCATCTTCTGTGCTAATTCAGGTTTCATACCCGATAAAATATATGTAGTTGGCACAGGTGTTGATAATTGTTCTGGTGACATATGTAACATCGTTAAAACATCTTCATCCCAGTTTAATGTTTCTAAATTAAATAACCCAGTAGCAGATGCAATTGAATAATCCACTACGTAGCGTGAAAATAATTGATAAATAACATATTCTTTAATGGAAATAAATTTATAAGCGCTCCTATATAATTCTGGCTCTTCCTCTTTCATCCACAATAATTTAGAAAGCGGCGACATCGGATGAACTGGTGTACCCGTTCGTCTATAAATTTCATGCCCATTCATATGTTGTAATAATTTTTCTGATTGCTTCGTACTTCGATTATCTGCCCAAATGATAGAACGCGTTAATGGCGTACTGTTTTCATCTACTGCAATTAATGAGTGCATCGCTGTACTAATACCGATTGACGAAATATCTTCTGGTAACACGTTACCTTTTTCAATGGCAACGCTTACAGTTTTGTATACAGCAGCACATATTACATCAGGATCTTGCTCAGCCCATCCGACGTTCGGTTGAATAATTGGATAATCAACTGCATGTGATGCAACGACTTTTCCTTTTTCTGTGAACACAACCGTTTTTGTACTTGTGGTACCGATATCAATCCCGATTACTCTCCCCCTTGTTTCCATGCGAATCTTCCCTTCGTTTCTAGTAAAATACGAACTAGTAAACCGTTTACATGAATTAGTATATAAAATATTTTTTCATTAATCAAGTTTTAAAAAGAAAATTTTTTTCATCACAAAAAATAAATCCCCTCATTCCATTTCACTTACATACTAAATTTAGCTTTTCCCTGCGGTAAAGTTGCGTTCTATTCGTTGCGCAACACACTCTTTTTCTTTCATTAACAACACATATATACTCCTTCCATACATTCTACTTATTTGCATGAAAAAGGAGTTGTACAGCAACTACCTCCTCAATGGAAACTTTGTGCACTTTGCTCGTTTTTATTGTATTAAGTTCTCTCGTACTTTTCTCTTAATAGTCTTAGAGCGCGTATCCTACTATCACTTTATTAACTTGTAAATATATGTTCCATGCTATAAAATCAAATAGTATTTATATTTTTCAGAAAAATAAAACAATTTTTTAGACATTATTGTATAATGTTGTAAAAAGATGTCGGAGGGATTTAATGTTACATAAAATATCTCAATTCACAATTAAGCTTTCATCCATTCTTTTATCACTGTTACTATTATTAAATTTACCTTATTTATTTATCACTCAACAAGGATTCACCTTTCAACCAATTTATTTTTTTAACCAGATCGTTACTATGTTAAAACAGGTTTTCTCACCTGAATCATTGTTGGTTATAGGATCAGACCCAAAGTTTGGTCATTTAAAAACAACACCATTATTTCCAACTGTTTTAGAACCTTACCTATATTCGTTTATTATATTATTTGTAGCCTTTTTGCTTGCGCTCTTTATCTCATCTAGCATGGCATTTTTTTATTTTTTAGCAAAAGATTATATAAAAAAATGGATAAACCGAATTGTGTTCATATTAGAAGCTGTCCCTGATATGATGATGATGATTTGTTTACAAATATTTTTCATATGGTTACTGCGGAAATTCGGGGAATTACCTGTCACCATTATTTCTTTTAATGAAAATCGAGCTTATTTACTCCCTATTTTATCTTTAGCTGTCTTACCTACATTACAAATGTTTCGGACGATGGTGTTATACATAAAAGAAGAACATGGAAAACATTACGTAGAGGTTGCATATGGAAAAGGGTTTTCATCAAGTTATATACTATGCATTCATTTATTCAAAAATATATCTATCCACTTCTTCCACCATTTAAAAACGATTTTTGTTTTCTTACTTTCTAACTTATTTATTTTAGAATTTGTTTTTAATATGCAAGGCATTATTCAATTTTTATTTAAAAAGGCGTTTATTTCACCTCCAGCTGCATTTATCATACTTGTCATGATTATCTTACCGTTTTATGCCATTTTTCAAATAATCTCTTTCATGATGAATAGATGGCAAAAGCAATTGAAAGGAGCAGCTTTATGAAATCTATTTGGAAATCAAAACGCTTTTTAATCGGCTTTACTTATTTATTCATACTTGTTTCAGCTAGTTTTATTTATAGTTGGTTCTTTAAAGATAACATCCCAAAACCTCCTCAGTTACTTTACAATGACAATAACGAATTACTTGGAAAGGCCCCCTTTCCACCATCGTTAATACCGCCTTTTGGATCTGATCGTTTTGGAGAGTCTGTTTTCTTACAAATTATAGAAGGAGCAAAATTCACTATCTTATTAGCTGTGGCAATTAGCTTCTTTCGAATTTTATTCGGAACATGTATAGGAATTCTCTTAAGTTTATATGCTCCAAAATTCAAGAGATTTTTCCAGTCATGCTCAGAAGTGTTTTACTATATTCCTACTTTATTTATCGCATTTATACTCATCACGCCCGTTAATATTGTAATCATATCAAATGCTGATAGATTAGATCCAAATATTTCATTTGCATTTTATCAAGTACTTGTACTTATTTTCGTCGCTCTGCCTACACTTTCTTTATATATATCCTCAGAGGTTGATGAATTTATGAAACAAGATTATATTTTAAGTTCACAATTACTGGGTGCTAGCCGTTTTCATATTATCAAAAAACACTTACGAGTCTTATTACTTGACCGCTTATTTGTTTTATTTATGGAACATATCGTCCAAACTCTCATACTCGTTATCCATTTAGCGTTGCTTGATATTATAATTGGTGGGATACAAATGCGTGAACTCTATGACGGAGTACTCAAACCTGTTTCTCTATCGAATGATTGGGCAGGCCTTATTGGATTAAATCGTTATGAAATGAATATTTCATGGTGGATTATTTTGTATACTCTCGTTTCATTCTTTATTACGATTCTATTTATTAAGCTTATGACAATCGGGATTCAAGATGCACTGAAAGCAAGAGATTCGCAAGTTGTAGCAATTCAAACCGTTCCAAATCATAAAAAAATTGTTAAAAGTAAAGATTCTTTTTCGTTTGTAGATAAAGTGAACCTTTAATCCTTTCTCGTTAGTCGACATTGATAGTAGTGGAATGAAAAGAAGATGATTCCTGTTGAATGCAGGGATCATCTTCTTTCTGCTGTCTAACTTTTTTACATGTCTTTAGCTAGACTCATGCTTTTTATATTTAAAGTGAATTATTTGCAATCACAATTATGCTGTTTAAAATCGATTACCATACGTCCTTGAATTCTACCTTCTTCCATTTCTTCGAATACATTTTGTACTTTATCTAGAGAACAAGTTTGAACAATCGGCACTACTTTTCCTTCTGCACCGAACATGAATGCCTCTTCTAAGTCTTTACGAGTACCGACTAGAGAACCAACTACTTCAATTCCATCTAGTACAAGTCGCGGAATGTTTAAATCCATAGTTTCTACTGGTAAACCTACTGCAACGACTTTACCACAAGCACGTACTGCATCAACTGCTGAGTTGAATGCTACTTTAGAAACGGCTGTTACTACAGCAGCATAAGCACCACCAAACTCATCTTGAACAATCTTATCAGCAGGACCTTGAGAAATTGGATTGATAGTCATATCCGCACCAACCTCTTTTGCTAACGCTAATTTATCGTCATTAATATCTACTGCAATTACCTTTGCACCAAATACGTTTTTAGCATATTGGATAGCTAGGTTACCTAATCCACCACAACCATAGATGACGATAGGTTGACCAGGTTTAATGTCTGATACTTTTATCGCTTTATATGTAGTTACGCCCGCACATGTGATTGATGATGCTTGAGCAGGATCTAATCCTTCTGGTACTTTCACCGCATAATCAGCTGTAACGATACATTGTTCTGCCATACCACCATCTACTGAATAACCAGCGTTCTTAACTTCACGGCAAAATGTTTCTCTACCTGTTACGCAATATTCACAACGTCCACAAGATTGGAACATCCATGCAATACTTACACGGTCACCTACCTTTAGTGAAGTTACATCATCAGCAATTTTCGTAACAATACCTACACCCTCATGACCAAGAATACGGCCATCTGTGTTTCCAAAATCATGATTTGCAACGTGTAAATCAGTATGACAAACCCCACAATACTCTACATCTACTAGCGCTTCACCTGAGTGTAACGGACGTAATTCCTTTTCAATAACTTCAATGTTTGCTTTACTATTTTTATTAACTACTACTGCTTTCATATGTGATCTCCCCTTTAGTGTTTTAGAATTTTAATGAGTTCATCTCACAACTTCTGTCTTCACTGGTTCGGCTAATCATTATGCCAAATTTAAGTGTTCAATCATCATTACATGTTCATCATAACATGTAATTTTAAAAGCCTATTGTTAAATATTGAACAATATTTGAATTATTAACCAAATGTTTTCTTACTATATTTGAAGGAAAACTGAAATTTCATCCATATATAAGCTTATTAGAATTCAATGTGCGGAGTATGAGACTCAATTAATAAAGATTTTTTAAAACAGGAAATTATAATCATCAAATTTTCACAAAAGACTATTGGCCAATATAAAAAGCCCTTCAACTGAAGGACTTTTTATATTCGTTTCATCGAAATTGTTTCACGTATACTTTGTAAATTTTGCAACGTCTCTTCTTGGCGTTGTAACGATAACCCAACGTACAAAGTATCTAATAAACTTAACTGTGCTAATCTTGATGAACTTGCTTCTGTGTGGAATTCCGTCTCACGTGTTGAAGTATATAATGTAATATCAGCAAGTTGACTTAATGCTGATTTCTGATAGCTCGTAATTGCAATAATGCTAGCACCCCTTGCTTTTGCTACTTCTAACGCTTCCAGTAACCCTTTATTGCTACCAGAATGAGAAATTGCAATGACCACTGCTTCTTTAGTAAGTAAACCCGCACCCATAATTTGAAAATGTGAATCTGTATGAGCAATACAAGAAATACCCGTTCTCATAAATTTATGATATGCATCCATCGCAATAATACCAGAACCACCATTTCCATAAAACTCAATACGACTTGCGTCTTGTAATACCTTTACGGCTTGCTCTAGCGCTGTATCATTTAGCAAATGTAATGTATCTTGCAGTCCTGTAATATGCGAATGAAAAACTTTTTTAGCAACAGTTACCATACTATCTTCCGCCGATACTTCTTCATGAATATTTTGCATCGGAGTATGTACAATTTCACGAGCTAATGTAATCTTTAAATCTTGAAAACCTTGAAAACCAAGGTGCTTACATAAGCGGAATATCGTAGCTTCAGAACTATTCGTAACTTCAGCTAATTCTGTAATAGATTTATGTACAACATCTTGTGGATGTTTCAATATATGTTCGGCAATACTTCGCAATTTCGGTGATAAACCGTTTAACGAAGCCTGAATCTTACCAATCCCACTTCTTGTACCTGGCATAGCATATCTTCCCCTTCCATCGTAGCTTTATTGTACCTAATTATCGAAAGAAGAAAAACCTTTATTTGGCACTACTATACATTGAAACTTTAATCAGTGAGAGTATTGTACATCTCCCACTGATTATAAGCCCGCAAATAGCTTGATAAATTTTAAATACTCCTATGTATTCTGTCGTTACATGGTACATAATTATTCATATTTATTATTTCCTCCATGCTTCACCGCATATAATGCAGCTTGCGTACGATCATCTACTTCCAATTTAGCTAAAACATTTGAAACATGTGTTTTCACAGTCTGTTCTGTAATATGAAGCTCTGCTGCAATTTCTTTATTACTTCGCCCTTTCGCGATTTCACGAAGTACTTCTTGCTCTCTTTTCGTTAACATGGAAAAAGGGTTTTCTTTTTCTTTCTTTTCTGCTGACCGTCCTAATAGTGCCGGTGTTACTTTCGGATGAAAATTCGCATTTCCTTGATGTACTGCAATGATAGAAGCAACAAGTTGCTCAGGTTGTACTTCTTTTAATTGATAACCATCTGCTCCAGCCTCCAGTGCTGGTAAAACATAGTCTTGCTCTGAAAAACTGCTTAATATAAGTATCTTTATTGTTTCATCATATTTTTTTATCCGTTTTGTTGCTTCTATACCATCCATCTTCGGCATTGATAGATCCATTAATACTACATCTGGTCTTTCCGTTTGAATGAATGTTAATGCCTCTTCACCATTTTCTGCTTCCCCAACTATTTCAAATTCTTCTCTCGTTTTTAAAAAGAATACAAGTCCTCTTCGAACGATATGATGATCCTCAACTAGTAGTAATTTAATCTTCAATCTTCTTCTCCCCTTTAAACCGGCAATTGAATTTCAATTTTCGTACCCTTTTTCAGCTCAGTTTTTATTTGAAATGATCCCCTCATTAACTGAATACGTTCCTTCATACTTTTTAAACCGAGCGCTGACTCTCTTACGTGATCTTGTATAAATCCTATTCCGTTATCCTCTATGTAAAAATACAACTGATTATTTTCTATTTTCAAAAGAATATTTACTTTTTCACATAAAGCGTGTTTTTTACAATTATGTATTGCTTCTTGACTAATACGCCATAAAACTTCTTCTATTTCATCTCCAATTGAAACCATTCCATCAATTCGAACTTCCACGTGAATCCCTAACAACTTACCATAATTTTTAATCGCCTCTGCTAAACCTTTCTCTAACCCTTCCGGTCTTAATTGCCAAATTAAAAGTGTCATTTCTTGTAATGCTTCCTGTGATAATTCTCCAATATAGCTCAACATCTCTTGCAAGTCTCTATCTTGCGTCATATTTAAAGTACCTTTTGCTGTTAGCATAATAGAAAATAACAATTGTTTTACTGAATCATGTAAATCACGAGCTAATCGATTTCTTTCAGCTACCACTACATATTTACGTTCTTTCTCCACTAACTGAATACGTTGTATTGTCGTTCCTATTTGAAATGCAATCGATTCTAATAATGCTAATTCTTCCTCTGAAAAATGTGTTTTTTGAGGCGAGGCCACATTTAATAGACCAAATTTCTCCGATCCAGACCTAAGGGGAATTGTCGCATGATGCGTAACATCTTCGGTCTCTCCCCAATTACATTCAATCGCATCCTCTATTCGCTTACATTCAATAATATTTGTCGCTTTTTCCAATCTGCCATTCACAAAGCGCTCTACACACCAACAGTCTCCTTCACACATTGGCTTCTTCTCTTGCCACGTAAGAGCTGGCGGTAAGTTTTCATCTACAAGCATACGGTGCTTTCCACTTTCATCAATAAAAAAAATCCACCCTGTTTGTAAATTCATAACTTGTAACAATGTATGTAACACTTTTTCTAACATGTCTTGTAAGTCTGTTGCTTCATTTAATAATTCTGCAATTGCTTTTAATGCTTCTAAACGATACATCTCTTTTTCTTCAAAGTTCATTTTCATCACCATCTATCATTATAACATTAAGAAATTTCTAAATTCTACAAATAAAGAAAGAACTGAATTCCTTCAGTTCTTTCTTTATTTTAATCATTTTATTATTGTTTTTCTATCCAATGTTGGAAGCTAGATTTTTGTTAACAAACTATTCTATTTTAGCTGTCCGATAAAGATTGTCCACCATGGGCATGCTGTATACTTTCAGTAGTAATGAACATATTTGCTGATGGCATTTGCACTTGATTCTTATGGAACATAGACATTAATTCAAATCTTACTTGTCTAGAAATTTCAAAATAATCTTCCGGCTTTATTAAACCTGTAATACAAAATTCATATCCAACGTATTTAAGATTCGGATTTAAATCTGTAACACCAACGTATTTAAACGGTTCCACAGCTTCATCTTCTACTTTATAAAGATTTGGAGCGAATTTTTCATTGCAGTTAACACAAACTTCTTCTAACAATTCCTTAACTCTTGTAGGGTCTTCCTGATAGCTTACCGTAATCCGTTCAATTACGCGCATCCATCCTTTATTAAAATTTTGTATCGTCCTAATCTCTCCGTGTGGTATCGTAAGGAGTTTTCCTGACCATTCACGAATTTGCATAAAACGAATACTAATTTCCTCAATTGTTCCTGAATTTGTTCCGTTAAAAGTAACAAAATCGCCAACACGAAACTCTTTGTCCGCTAATCTCGCAAAGCCTAATATAACATCTTTTAACATCTGTTGTGCAGCAAAACCAATAACAACTCCCGCTATCCCTGCACCTGCAATGATACTTTTTATATCTACAAATTGGCTAATTAAATATATGATTAGACTGATGATAATGATATATCTAAAAATAGATCGAATCACACTTTGAATCGTTTGCTCTACCTCTTCATCAAAAAAGCTTGATTTCCTAAAAAACCAATCAATAATTCGGTTGATTACAAAAGAGATAATGATTAAAACTAAAGCAAATAGTAAAAATCTTAAAAGTAAAAACTCTCTTACATAATTAAAAAATTCTTCAGTATACGTTAATACACTCATCCATCCACACCCTTAACTAATGAAAATTTCATGAAAAACTAATTTATTGTCATACCTTTTGATTTCCTTAAAACTTGTTACACTTTCTTCTATAAATATACCCTTTTTTATTATCTAAAGGGAGATAACAATAGAATTTTTTATAAATGCCTTTATGTTAAGACCTCAATACTTACCTAAACAAAAAGGGGAATATTAACACAACGCCGAATTGTTCATTTGAAAATATTTTGACTCGCGGAGGTTAACTAACAATGGGCTATATCGAAGAACTAAGAGAAATTATTGGATCAAGACCACTCAATCTAGCTGGCGTTGCTGTAGCTGTTTTCAATGAACAAGGACAAATATTACTACAACAAAGGCGAAATGGTGTTTGGGGTGTTCCCGGTGGATTTGTTGAACTTGGTGAATCAACAGAAGAAGCCGGAAGACGTGAAGTTCTTGAAGAAACAGGGATTGAAATAGGAACTTTACAGTTAATACATGTATTTTCCGGAAAAGAATTTTTTGTGAAATTACCGAACGGAGATGAATTTTACCCTATAACAATCGCATACCTTTGCAAAAATATTACAGGTGGTACGTTAAAAGCTGATGGGTTTGAATCATTGCATGTACAATTTTTTAATTTAAATGGATTACCAGAAAAAATTAGTCCATTCATAAAAAAACTAATCGAGCAAAACGTCGTCACAATTTAAACGAAAAAAGAGACCTTTTTAAAGGCCTCTTTTTTTCACTTCACTTCTGCATGTAAGCATGACTTAAAATGTCCAAGTGCAAATTCATGTCCTTGCGCATTAAAAGATGCAACTGCCTTTTTATAAACTACGATTTTAAATCCTTTATTATAAGCGTCTACTGCTGTGTGAAGAACACAAATATCAGTACAAACACCTACAAGATGAACTTCTTCTATTCCTCTTTCTCGTAACTTCATTTCTAAGTCTGTTCCTGCAAATGCACTATATCGTGTTTTATCCATATAATATACATTCTCTGCATTTTTATATGTTTCGTACACTTCTTGTAATTCACCAAACAAATCTCTCCCATTTGTACCAGCTATGTTATGAGGCGGGAATAACTTTGATTCTGGATGGTATACATCGTTTTCTTCGTGTTTATCAATCGCAAAGACAACATAATCTCCATTTTCAATATATTGCTTCGTTATATGGACAATTTCCTTCTCAATTTCTTGTCCTGGTTTCCCGCATGTTAAAGCACCTTTTTCAGCTACAAAATCATATGTATAATCAATATTAATAAGCGCTCGTTTCATAACTACTATCTCCCCTTCTTCTGTTTCACAGTAAACAATAGAAAATTTGTTATTACGACATCGTATGTACTATTCGACATTTCAAATGAAATACCTACATATTTCCCTCAAAACTTACCTTAATCCGAGTTTATCATATGATAGATAAACAATGGTAAAACAAATAGCTCCTTTTAACAAATCATGAATTTGTTAATTGAGCGTAATTTGAATTACTTCTTGTATCGTAAACCAAATTAATGACATCGTTATACGAATAAAGACGATACGAATACACCGATTCACATCTTCAGCCTCTTTCTCTGTCATAGTAGAAACAAGTGATTTACCATGACATCCTCTAGTATAAACAAAAAAGTACACTACTTTTTGAGTAATGTACTTTTTATTCTTCTTATGACGCTGGTTTTGTTTCGAATGTTGCTTGATTTAAACTAATAACCTTTCCTTTTGGGTCATTGTTTTCATACTGAACTGCAGTAATCGTATGACTACCTGTCTCAAGCGTCTTTTCTTTTAATTGTACTGTTGTCTGTGTTGTACTAGTGACTTGATGTTTATCTGCATACACTTGGTCTACAAATATAAATGTTTCTTTATCGTTTTGAAAATTAGAAAGCTCTAATTCAACTTGCTGAATTAAAGTATCCTTTTTGATGAATACAGCCGGTATATTACCATTCTCAGAAGTGCCATCTGGTGTAATGACTTTTACTTTTCCTTCTCCGACTGGCACTGCTCCTTCAGGAAATACAACTATATTCTCATTACTTGCGTTTACAACTTTTTCTTCCTGCTTTGGTTGTGTACCCTCTTTTTCCTGCGGAGCACCGCAACCAACTAATAACAATACAGACAATCCAGTGATTATGAATTTTTTCAAAATTCATCCCCCCTGTCATTTCATTATAATTTATTATACAAAAATAACTTTTAAATTTTAAGACTACTTTTTACACTTTCATGAACAAATAGAATATTGCTCACGATTAATGTAT
Source organism: Bacillus sp. FSL M8-0063 (assembly GCF_038005545.1). NCBI lineage: Bacteria > Bacillati > Bacillota > Bacilli > Caryophanales > Bacillaceae > Bacillus > Bacillus sp. FSL M8-0063. Next base: position 1,821,084 of record NZ_JBBOTJ010000001.1, on the reverse strand, counting down.
CATACTTTCCTTAATAGAACATTAATTTTTTTATGAAATAAATAGTAATTCCCTCTTATCTATCATTTTAGCCCAACAGATGAATTACATACCTGTCCAAAATAAAAAGACATTGTTCATTCAATGTCTTTTTATTTTGGGCTTTAAAAAACAAATGTTGTAATCTCATCTACTTCTTTCCTTGGAAGTTTCTTCGGCTTATCTTTTGGAAAACCGAGTGAAATAACCATATTTATTTGTTTTTCAGGCTCAATTTGTAAATATTGTCGTAGTTCATCTTGAGCTAACAATACCGGTCCTGTCATCGGGCAAGTACCAAGCCCCTTCGCATATGCAGCCAACATTAAGTTTTGTGCCGCTAAACAGCTACTCTTAATTCCTTCTTCTTCCCAAACTGAATCTGGAACAAAAGCAATTGGATCAAAAATCTTTTCACGAAACTTTGATTCATATGGTGTTGCCAAACATACGATTAATACTGGCGCCTCCGAGAAAGCTGTTGCATATGGTCCGAAAGAACGTGTAAGTAATTTCCCTGCTTTCTCTTCTCCGTTTTCTGCCGCTTTTGCCGCAAGTTTATGTAATGCATCCCATGTCATTTGTTCAATTTCTTTAATTTTCTCTCGGTTCATAATGACCAAGAATTCCCAAGTTTGTGAGTTTGTATCACTCGGTGCATAACGAGCACAATCAATAATTTCTTTTATATCACTAGTGGATACTTCTTGTTCTGTGAACTTCCTAACACTTCGTCTACCGTGAATTACTTCTTTAAAATCTTCATAATTCATACATTAAATCCCCTTTTTACAGCGTTTTCAAATCTGGTCCTATGCTTGAATTATATCATGAAAAAAAGCTGGAGGAATACCAGCTTTTTTCTTCAATATTAGTTCGTAACTTTAAACAAACGAATACTTTCTTCATATGCAACTTGGAGTTTCTTTGTAATCGATCCTCTTTCGCCGGTTCTAAACTGTTCATCACCTATTTGAACGACTGGGAATATTTCAAGTGGTGTCGCTGTAAAGAAGCACTCATCAGCCTCATATACTTCTTGTAGTGAAAATTCTCGTTCTTCTACTTCAATATGTAACTCTTTCGCTAATGTAATAACGAAGTGACGTGTAATGCCGTGTAGAATGAAATTGTCAGCCGGATGTGTAATCAATTTATTATTCTTCACCATAAAGAAATTTGAATGACACCCTTCAGTTACAATTCCATCTCGTACTAATATCGCTTCTTGATAGCCTTGTTCGTTTATTTTATTTTTAATCATAATATTAGGTAGCAGATTTAAAGATTTTATATGACAGAACTTCCATCTTATATCCTCTTCTACAGTAACTTTTACTCCTCGTTCCATAGCAGCAATTGGTCTTGGAAACGAAACAATATTTGCAAAATATGTTGGTTGCATATTTGACTCATATACATGATTACGTGCTTGAGCACCTCTTGATATTTGCAAATATACATTCCCATCTTCTTGAAATTGATTTTTTTCAATCATTTGATGCAACTCTTCCACTAACTCCTTCTTAGTAAAAGGTGGAATTAGTTTTATTTCTTCCATAGAATTAAAGAATCGTTCCAAATGTAGATCTAATAAATGTGGCTTCCCATCATATAGTCTGAATACCTCGTATATACCATCACCAAATTGAAAGCCTCTCTCCTCCAATGGAATCATCGGCTGTTCTTCCTTCGTATTTACAATTCTTCCATTAAACAAAATCCAATCTTTATGAGTAGCTTTCATTCATTCCCACTCCTTTATTCCAGAATTGTTTTAATTGTACAACTTATCCACGATCAAAAGAAGGAATTTTCTGTATTTTATAATTAAAAAAGTACATCACTCATTTACAGTGATGTACTTGACCATTTATTTACTTTAGAAAATATTTTTCAATATCATCTAACATAAGGTTTGCAGCTACAATACCACCTGCTGTATTCCAAATCACTTCATCTACTTGGAATACTTTATTATCTTTAGAAGCCTGTAACTGCTTAAAGAGCGGATCTTCTATCCATTCTTTCGCTAACGTGTTTCCTTCATTATTCTTATCCGCATCTTTATCAGATGTGAAATAGAATAAATAGTCCCCGTCCATATTTGGAATTTGTTCTTTTGTAATTCCTTTTATCGCAAATTCATCTTTATCTTGTAGTGGTGGTCGTTTAAATCCAATATCATTTAATACAACGCCTGAGAATGAATTTTTTTGATAAATACGAACATCACCTGGGACGAAGCGAATAATTGAAACTTTAGAGTTAATTTTATCACCTAATTGTTCTTTTATTCCTGCAATACGCTTTTTATAATCATTAAGAGCATTTTGTCCTTCTTTTTCTTTATTTACAGCTTTTGTATAAAGCGTAAAGTTTTCTTTCCAATCACCGCGCAATGTTTCAGCATATACTGTTGGCGCGATTTCTTTTAACTGCTCGTATATTTTTTCGTGACGCATTTTATTTCCGATAATTAAATCCGGCTTAAGCTTCATTACTGCCTCTAAATTAATGTCACGCTCTGTTCCTACTACTTTCGTATTTTTTAACTCTTTCGCTAAATGAGAATACCATTCATCACCAGCTCGTGGTTTTGTAGTTCCAACTGGCATTACTCCAACACTTAAAAGTGCCTCAGCACCCTCATTTGTTAAAACAACAACTCTTTTTGGCGTACCATTTACTGTCGTTTCGCCCATTGCATGTTTTATCGTATATGAATCTTTTGCTTTAGCTGATGTATCATTTTCTTTCTTCTCTTCTTTACTACATCCTGCAATTATGATCGTTAGTAACATAATGCAAAATATAAACATATTTTTAGTGCGTGTCATAAGTCCTCCTAGTTGAAATTGATTATCATTTACATTTTAAAGAGTAATGTATATCTCATACATTGTCAATAGATATATCAGAAAACTTTTTTAATATATATAATTCAGACCTCATCTTTATTCAAAATACTTCTTTACTTATTTGCTACTCACATTTTTTAACCGTAGCATATAAAAAATAAATGGACATAAGAAAGTAATTGTAATTCCAGTCAATACATAACGTACATAATACATATCAGGTATTACTTTTTTTAGTATAAACTGCATTATTAGCATGACACTAAGGCCTAATACTGTTTTTATCACTTGCATTTTTAAATTATTATTTTCATTTATTTTAATAAAGTGATTTTCTAATATTATACCAATCGTAGAACCTGTCACAACTCCAAGTAACTTTAAATTATCTATTTGGTCTGTTATAAAATACATAATGAGTGAAACTGCCAATACAATTCGTTGTAACAATATAAATTTCCTATCACTTAATTCCCCTGTTACTTTCGTATATAAATAAACAACTATGACACTAATTAAAACGGCACTTATTATATCACTGAGCCAATGTACACGTAAATATAGACGAGAAGTAGCAACCAATATTATAAAAATAATTCCAATGATCCAAATGATTTTCTTTTTACATAAAATCATGAGTGAGCTCCAAAATGTTGCAGCTAAGTGGACGTGTGTACTTGGAAAAGAATAACCTGCTGCTGATTTTTCATATAAAGCTTGAATTCCCTCGTATGTATACGGTCGTGGGATTTTCATGAACTCCTTTACCACTATCCCCATATAACCAGAGAAGCAAAGCATAACAATCATATGAAACGCTTTTCTTTTAGAAACGCACCAATATAAAATCGAAATAATAACTAAATACAACGTCTCATTTGCAATACTAGATACAAGTTTAAAAAATGTTGTAGGCACACTTCCCTCCAGACTGGTCATCCACTCAAGAAATAACATATCAATATTAAACATACAAAAACGATACCTCCTAAAAAACACCTTCTACTATTTGTTAGCACTTAAGATAAACTAGTTGATTCACATTTCAAATTTATTCACCTACTTACGTTATAGATCAAGAATATATAGTATCACATACTAATAATAGATAATATGTTAAATCATCTAATCATTTTTATAAATTCTAGTGGGATTTTGAGCTTTATATACAAAAACATATACATCTTGTTATCCCATTACTTATATTTCATTTCAGATTGCATCCATCGCACTTCGTATTTGTGTGTGTTATTGATATATGGAACTACAATTAGAAAAATATAACTTTCAAAGCCCGTGCCCATCATTATGTATAAGTAACACATAAGGCCATTACAATTACAAATAAAAAAACCGCCTTATGTAAGGCGGTTTCTATCGTTGTGCTTTAACCAATTTAAAATAAATATATACGATTGATAGTGAATATAACGTATGCAAAATAAAAGAAATAAAAGGGCTATTCCAGTGCTACTATACAGCAAACCGAACTTTAAAAAAACATTTAACAGTGGCGGAAAGTTCGTTATGTTTTGTAATGTAATAAGCATACAAAATAAAAGGAAAAACACAGGGGCATATTGTAATTCATACGGCTTTCTCTTCTTATTCATTCTTTTTCGAATGAACATATGGATTAGCTCTGCTACTAGAAAACACCCTCCAATTAATAAAAGACCAGAAGTCATCGTCATACATCCACCTGCCTTATATTTATCCTGCATAACTACTCATCGTTATATTTTCTTCACATATATTCCATCTTCTTCATTAAAACCAAAGCCCTCTATGAAAGATTTTGCTTGTTCTGTTAATTCCGTTTGCAGTACCTTTATCTCTTTCACATTTCTTTCTTTCATCATTGCTTCAAATGTAAAATACGTATTTGTCCCATAACCGTAACTTTGATAATCAAAGTGAATAATTAACTGAGATAAAACCGCACTCTCCTCTTGAACAAGATAATCTATTACACCAATATATGTATCATCAACTTTCACACAATACTGTACCTGATTCTCACTTAAACTATGTGAGCGAAACATTTCTTTAACAACGTTTTCATTTTCTACATTTACTTTTTCAAACGTAATCATATGTTGTCCATCCTTTTACTATTATTGTATCAATAATTCGTTCCATTTATGAAAAAAACCTTAAGATCATATGCGATCTTAAGGTTTTTCTAATTAAACTAAGCTATACGCACGTTTCGTTTCTTCGTGGAACTTATTCGTATCGTATTTATGCTCAACATAAATTTGATGCCATACCATAAACGCAAGTACAGTCCAAATTTTACGGCTATAATCGCCTTTATCTGCACAATGTGCTTCCAGTAAGTTTAATACATACTGTTTGTCGATTAAATGCTCTGTTTTACTCTCGTTTATAATATTGATAGCCCAATCATGCATTTCGTCTTTTAACCAGTGACGAATTGGTACTGGGAATCCAAGTTTTTTACGATCTAATACGTGATCTGGAACGATTCCGCGTGCTGCTTCACGTAAAATAGCTTTCGTAGTTCCGTTAGCAATCTTAAATTCAGTTGGAATTTTAGATGCAACATCGAATACTTCTTTATCTAAGAACGGTACACGAAGTTCTAATGAGTTTGCCATTGTCATTTTATCAGCTTTTAATAAAATGTCACCGCGTAACCATGTGAACATGTCAATGTACTGCATTTTGCTTACATCATCATAATCTTTAATTTCGTTATACAATGGTTTCGTGATATCCATATAGTTAACACTTTCATTGTAATACTTCATTAATTCAACTTTCTCTTCTTCACGGAAGATTTTCGCGTTTCCATAGTAACGCTCTTCAATCGGCGTACATCCACGCTCTAGGAAGCTCTTTCCTTTAAAGCCTTCTTTAAGAGCACCACTTAATGCTTTTAGAACGCTCTTACCTGGGCTAGGAATGTAAGAGAACATTTTTAGTGAGTTTGGCTCACGATAAATGTTATAACCGCCAAATAGCTCGTCTGCACCTTCACCTGAAAGAACAACTGTTACATGCTTACGTGCTTCTTTTGCAACGAAGTACAATGGTACAGCTGCTGGATCTGCTAAAGGATCATCCATATGCCAAATGATTTTTGGGAACTCATCCATAAACTCTTTCGCTGAAATGAATACGTTATGGTTTTTAACGCCTAATTTCTCAGCAGTTTCTTTGGCAACATCAACTTCACTGAAACCACGTTGTTCAAAACCAATAGAGAATGTTAAAAGATTTGGATTCATTTCTCTTGCGATAGAAGCGATAATAGATGAATCGATACCACCAGATAAGAATGAACCTACTGGTACATCACTGCGCATATGCACTTTTACTGAATCATATAACACATCACGAATTGCTTGGATATGCTCCTCTTTCGTTGCGCTTGAAGCATTGAAATAAGGTTTCCAGTAGCGATGGATTTTCATCTCTTTACCGATTTCTTTTACGAAATAATGACCAGGCTCGATTTTATTAACATCAATTGTTAATGTTTCTGGCTCTGGACCATATTGGTACGTAAAGTAATGTTGTAGTGACGTTGGATTAACGCCTTTATCTTCCATCACATGCATAATACTTTTCTTCTCAGATGCGAAGAATGTAGTATCACCTTGTTGTGCGACGTATAAAGGTTTAATACCGAAGTGGTCACGTGCACCGAAAAGTTTCTTCTCTTCACGATCCCAAATCATAAATGCAAACATACCACGAAGATAGTCTACACATTTTTCTTTCATATGTGCATACAATGCAATGATAACTTCTGTATCTGATTGTGTTGCAAACGTTGCACCTTTTTCAAGTAACATTTCACGTAATTCTACATAATTGTAAATTTCACCATTAAAAATAATTACATATCGATCATTTTCATAAGTTAGCGGCTGATGTCCTGCCTCTAAGTCAATGATGCTTAAACGGCGGAAGCCAAATTGTACATGTTCATCACGAAAATATCCTTCGTCATCTGGACCGCGGTGGAAAATCATCGTGTTCATATTTTCAAATTGATGTTTTTCTGTTTCTGAAAACTCTCTAGGGTTTTCACATAAACATCCTACAAAACCACACATACTTCTTACCCTCTTTCAGTTTTCATTCTGTCTATATACTACTATATCAACCCTATTTATACTAGCATAATCAATTGAATATGGCGACCAAAAACTATAAAAAAATCACTCCATTTCACATTTTTAACAATTTTTTATGAAAACATGAAAACTAGGCAATCACCTTTCTCCGCTTTTGTCATATGATATTGCAAATTGATTTCTAGGAGGGAATACCATGAGTGAAGAAAAAAAAGACTCTTCTCGCCCACCGGTTCGCAATTATTTAAAGCAAATTGATGATTTCTTCGAGCAAACACCACTTCGCAATGTAATCGCTGATTTAAATCATTTTTTCCAAAAAGGAAATCGTTTATTAACATTCCCCGTAGATTTATATGAAGTTGGTGAAGAACTCGTTGTTACAGCTGAGCTACCAGGTATACAAAAAGAACAAATTCAAATTGAAATACAAAGTGAATACTTAAAAGTCTCTGTAAAAGAAGAGATACTTGAAGAGGTCGAGGAAGAAACATCTCATAACTATTATCGCCGAGAACGTTCCATTTCAGAAGCATCAAGATTGATTAAATTACCGTACTCAATTAATAAAAAAGCAGCGAAAGCTTCGTATCAAAACGGCGTGTTAGAAATTCGGGCACCAAAACTTCCACAACAACATGACATTTTATCCATAGACTAATGTAAAAAAAGAAGGGTGCTGTGCACCCTTCTTTTTAATCCACTAATCTCTTCATATCACGTATAATGTCTTCGTACGGCGTATTACTAATACCACTATACTTTTTCATTACTTTTCCGTTTTGATCAATTAAATAAAATGATGTACCATGTATAACTTGACCATCCTCAGGTTTATCTACAAGTGATTGGAAATTATCTTTTGAAAACTTTGTAATATCTTCTAATGAATAACCCGTTAATAAATTCCAGTTACTAGTATCCTCTGTAAACTTTTGAATGAAAGCCTTCAAATTCTCCGGCTTATCAAGGTCTGGATCTACACTAAACGAAACAAACTGAACGTCTAATTTCTCTTCTTTTGCCATTTTTTGCAGTTTTGCCATATTAGCAGTCATTGGCGGACAAACTGTTTGGCAATTTGTGAACATAAAATCAGCAACCCAAACTTTCCCTTTTAAATCTTTTGTACCAAATGACTTTCCATCTTGATTTGTAAATTGGAAAGTTTCTAAATCCCAATTCAATGGTTTACGAAGCTTTGAACCCGATCCACTACATCCAGCAAGTACAAAGAGACAAAATACAACCATAAGACCAATTATTTTTTGATAACGCTTCATTTATAAACCTCTTTTCTCTATCCTAAATTTAAATAGGTTATGTTTATCATAACAAAAGTTAACACTACGAGAAAATTGTTTACTACATTTGTTCACGAAATCGTACGAATTTACGTATGTTACTTCTTTATTTCAAGCTAATTACTAGACAAAATTTATTTTTTTACTATTATTTCTCTAAATAGAAGTTGCAAAACTAATTTTATTGTTACTTTTGTAAACGCATCCCCCTATTTTTTAACAATTCCTTAAACATTCATCCATGTTATACACTGTATTCCTTAACAACATTTCGGTACAATACAATTACAACGATTTTAAATGAGGTGATGTTCATGACAAAACGTTATGAAAACATGGATAATGTGAGTACAAAAAAATCAATTCGTTCCTTTATACGTTGGCGAAAAGAACGAAAACAAAATAAAAAGGATTTTTCTTTTTTAGTAGAACAATCACCTGTTAAACAAAGTAAATTCCTACAAAACAACTTTGAAAAGACGACTGTAACTTGGATTGGTCATTCCACATTCCTTATCCAAACGAATGGGCTAAATATATTAACAGATCCAGTATGGGCTACTAAATTAAAATTAGTTCCAAGACTTACTGAACCTGGTCTTTCTATACAAGAACTACCTAAAATTGATATTGTCCTCATTTCACACGGTCATTATGATCATTTAGATTTTTCAACGCTTCGCCAGCTAAATGATGATGTTTTATACCTTGTACCTATTGGACTGAAAAAACTATTTACTCGCAAAAAATTTACTCGTGTGGAAGAGCATAATTGGTGGGAAAATACAATCATTAATGATGTTTCCTTTCACTTCGTACCGGCCCAACACTGGACGAGAAGATCCTTATTTGATATGAATACATCTCACTGGGGTGGATGGATTATTAGCAATGAAACAACGAAAGAAACCATTTATTTTTGTGGTGACAGTGGATATTTCCAAGGTTTCAAAGAAATTGGCAAACGCTTTTCAATTGATATTGCCCTTATGCCAATTGGCGCTTATGAACCAGAATGGTTTATGAAAGTATCTCATGTTTCACCTGAAGAGGCAGTGCAAGCTTATTTAGATTTAAACGCTACACACTTTATACCGATGCATTACGGAGCCTTTGCCCTCGCCGATGAAACACCCCGCGAGGCAGTAACAAAGCTCCGAAATAATTGGAATTTACGTATGTTACCGTGGGAACAACTGCATGTACTCTTTTTAGGCCAAACTTTTACTTATAATAGCGCAACAAACGATAAGCAAGTAAATGAAAAAATTGAAACATTACACGTATAACGTAACTACTTATTTTCTATATCCAACATATACTATAGAAAATCATAAAGTAAAACTTTAATCAGTGGGTGTTTTCTATGAATGAATATTTACAGACTCGCTATATCATTAGCGGGAGTGCCTGTATAACCCTTCTTATTTCTTACTTTCTATTCACATAAAAAAGCTACTTGAAAATTCATTTCAAGTAGCTTTTTTATTACTCTGCTAAATACATAAATCCGATCGCACCCGGACCTGTATGAGTACTAATAATAGGCGTTGTAAAGAAAATTTCTGATTGAGCAAATCCACTCACTTTTTCAACAGCCGCTTTTACATTTTCAGCTAAAGGAATTGCTTTCGCGTGTGGAATTGCAACAGCTTTTACAACTTTTCCAGCTGTATCTTCCTCAAATAACTTAGCTAACGTTTTTACAATTTGACCTTGGCTACGCACTTTCGTAACAGGGTTATAAACACCATCTTCAAGGCTAGCAATTGGCTTTATATTAAGTAGCGAACCGATAAACGCTTTTCCTTTACCGATACGCCCACCCTTCACTAAATTTTCTAATGTATCTACTACTACATATAAACGAGTATTCTTTCTCACTTCATCTACACGTTTTAAAATTTCTTCTAGTGAGCGTCCTTCATTTGCCATTTTCGCAGCTTCTATTACTTGATATGCTAAAGCATGTGTAATAAATTGAGAATCAACAACTGTTACTTTTGTGTCGGTCATTGATGCAGCACTATTGGCAGTTGCCACAGTACCACTCATTCCACTTGTCATATGAATGGAAAGTACTTCACTTCCATCTTCACCTAACTTGTCATACATTTCTACAAATGTACCCATTGCCGGTTGTGATGTTTTTGGTAATTCCTCTGATTTAATCATTTCTTCAATAAATTCATCAGGTTGTAAATCAACGCGATCTAAATATGTTTGTCCATTTACAGAGATTGATAATGGTAGCACATGAATGCCATACTTTTCGATTACATCCTGCGTTAAATCCGCAGTTGAATCTGTTACAATTTTAATTTTTTGCATATTATATTCTTCCCTTTCCAATACGCTCTCCTTGTTATTATACTAGCATTCCCTGTGCTTTCAACAATTTCGAACAAATTTCACCAAATTAATTATATTTTTATACCTAAAATGAAAAAGACAGAGTTTACTAACCCTGTCCATACTCTGTATCATGCATTTTTTTCAAGGGTATTTGTTTTATATACATTTAAATAATCATTCCACTTCAAACAATTTTGCAAATATTCACGGAAAGAATACGAAAATCTTGGGTGCTTTTGTTTTTGAATTTTTGCAATAAATAATTGAAGACGAGACTGAATTAGAAACGATAATGGATGCTGTGCCTGTAGGACAGGGATTTCGAATATTTTAATACAATCCCCTGTTGAATGAGTGAAATAAAAACTTTTCGTAATCACAATATCAATCCTCTTTTTCATTGGATTTTTGAACTTCCTCTACTTTACGCTGTAACACGTTGTTTAAAGTGGAGACTTCTATGAATACAAAAGTATCCTTAGTCAATCCCTGTAGTCCTTTTGGTTAGAAGATTTATACTCTATTCATCCTCCGTCCTAAATATCCGATAAGACAGGAATCCCGTTATCCGTATATTGCTTAATAATTTTAGTATAAACTTAGCAAAGCGCAAAGTTTGTCTAAATTTTGGAGATTCTATAATTTTTTTCTTCTATATATTGTATACGTTTATATCTAAAGTATAACAAATAAATAAAAAAAGTGCCTTTATAACGAGGCACTTTTCGACTGTATTTCTTCTTCTCTTTTCTTTTTTCGCTTATTAACAATCTTTGATAAAGCGATACTAATTTCATAAATACAAATAAGCGGTACCGCTACTAAACTATGAGATAAAAAATCAGGCGGTGATATACACGATGCAATGATAATCAATGCTACGTAAGCATACCTTCTTATTTTTATTAGAAATTCCGCCGTTAACAGTCCAATACTCGTTAAAAACATGACAACTACAGGTAATTCAAAAATCACAGCAAATGGAACTGTTAAATTAAGTACAAAATGAAAATACTTTTCTGTCGTAAACATCGTATTAAACATTTCATTACCTATCGTAGTTAAAAAATGAAATAAAAACGGCATTACAACGAAATATCCAAAACATAAACCTGCAATAAATAATATAGACAATACCGGTATATACATTACTGTCATTTTTTGTTCATTTGGATGTAAACCCGGTTTTACAAATAACCAAATTTGTATAGCAGCAAAAGGAATTGTACAAACGATAGCAAATACTGTAGCAATCGAGAAAAAAATCCATAATACATCACTTGGACCGAGAACTGTTAATTTCATTGGTAAATCTTTTACTAGCCAAAAATAAATATCCTTCGTAAAAGTAAATCCGATAATTAAAAATAGGACAAAGGATAGCACTGTATATATTACTCGTTTGCGAAGCTCAACAATATGTTCTACTACGCTCATTTCCCGATCTTCCATCTCGTTCACCACACTTTATTTATCCATTTCGAGGAAAATCCATTACATTTTTTCTTTCTTTTCCTTGTCTTGAAATGCATCATCAGTCAATTCTTTCGTTGATTTCTTGAATTCTTTTAACGTTTCCCCTAAAGCCTTTCCGATTTCCGGCAATTTTTTCGGCCCAAACAAAATAAGTACAGCTACTAAAATTAAAATTAATCCTGGAAAGCCAATATTTGAAAACATTTCTCCATCCCCTTTATTAGTAGATTCCTTGTCCTACTATTGCATAATTTTATTTTGTCAAAAAAGTTTGAAAACGTCAACAAATCCATTGCCTTTTGTCAAAAAAATTCAAAAATATAATCAATTATACAAATTTCATTTTCTATTGCCCTTGTGTATGATATGGTAAGGGAAACGACATATTATTTTATGATAGTAGAAAGGATTTGCATTATGACTGAAAAAATGACAAGAATGACGCAATTTGTGAAAGAAGAAATTGCAAATGCAATTACACATGGTATCGGTGCCATTTTAAGCATCCCTGCCTTAATTATATTAATTATTCATGCCTCTAAGCATGGTACCGCATCTGCTGTATTTGCATTTACGGTTTATGGTGTAAGCATGTTCTTACTGTACTTGTTTTCTACATTGTTACATAGCATTCACCATCCAAAAGTAGAAAAATTATTTACTATACTAGATCACTCAGCCATTTATTTATTAATCGCTGGCACATATACTCCTTTTTTACTGATTACACTTCGTGGACCATTAGGCTGGACGTTACTCGCTATTATATGGACACTAGCAATCGGGGGTATCATCTTCAAAATTTTCTTTGTACGTCGCTTTATTAAAGCATCAACATTATGTTATATCATAATGGGATGGCTCATAATCGTTGCTATTAAACCACTTTATGAAAATCTAACTGGACATGGTTTTTCACTACTTTTAGCAGGCGGAATTTTATATTCTGTAGGGGCTATATTCTTCCTTTGGGAAAAATTACCTTTCAATCATGCCATTTGGCATCTTTTCGTTTTAGGTGGTAGTGCGATGATGTTCTTCTGCGTACTCTTTTATGTCTTACCTACAGCGTAATAAAAAGGTTTCAGCTTAATGTAAGCTGAAACCTTTTTTATTACTTATGTAATTGTGATGCGATAACGTCCTGTGTATGTTTCGTTAACTCTTTAATATCCATATTCGCGTACTCTTCAGGTGTAATCGGCTTAGAAATTGTTACTGTTGCATGAGCTGGTTTCATACGGTTGCCATTCGCTTCAAACATTTTATATGTCCCATCTAATGTTACAGGTAAGATTGCTACACCAGATTTTACTGCAAGGTGAAAACTCCCAGCCTTAAACTCTCCGATTTCGCCACCCTTACTTCTCGTCCCTTCTGGGAAAATTACGATAGAATGTCCATTCTTTAATAGTTCAATTCCATCTTTAATCGCTTGAAGAGATTGACGACGATCATTACGAACCATAAATACACAATTCATAAGTTCCATCCAAGTTGGTACAACTGGAAACTTCTTAATCTCTGCTTTTGAAACGAATCCAATTGGCTTATTTAAGTAACCTAATAATACGGGAATATCCATATTACTTTGATGATTACTTACAACTAGTACCGGCTTATCTTTAGGAACATTTTCAAGTCCCTTTACTTCAACTGCCCCACCAGCTACACGTACCATTTTCTTACCAAACCAATTTGTCGTTTTATACACAACATTATCTTTTTCTTGTGGCGACATCGTATTTACTTGTTTTTTCAGACGCCACATTCTCGGTGTAATCGCAATTACGATTAAAATTAAATAAAAGATTTTAAAAAACGTTTGAATCATACAGAACCCCCACCTATTATCATTCCGACCTTCATTATACTAGACAAACGAAGGAAAAAGAAGAAAAAATGTCCAAACAACAAGTGCTTGGACATTTTTAAGTATTCTATATTAGAAACGTTTTGCTAATTCACGAGCATTAGCAATTGCTGCTTCTTTAATTTCTGGTGCTTTTTCAGGGTTTGCATTCATACCTTCAACTGCAATATATTCAGTTTCATTTACACCGATAAATCCTAATACTGTTTTTAAGTGATTGCGGCCGAAGTCTACAGCTGCGTACGCTCCTTCAGAATAAATGCCACCTGTTGCTTGAATGTGAAGTGCTTTTTTGCCTTCTAATAAGCCAACTGGTCCATTTTCAGTATATTTGAATGTTTTACCTGCGATTGCTAAGTTATCTAAGTATGCTTTTACTACTGGTGGATAGCTAAAGTTCCACATTGGAGTTACGAATACATAACGATCCGCATGCATAAATGTTTCTAAGTTTGTGTTCATTGCTGCAACTTTTTGTTGTTGAACTTCAGTTAAAGTTTCAAAGCCTTCACCTGCTGCAAATTTACCCCAAGCAGCGAATACATCTGCATCGATTGCTGGTACTGTAGTGTTGAATAAATCAATTGTTACAACTTCGTCTTGTGGATGTTCGTTTTTATAAGCTTCGATGAAAGCTTCCCCTACTGCCACTCCGAAAGAACCTTCTGCTGAATTTGGATTTGCTGTAATAAATAGTACTTTTGTCATTGTATTCTCTCCCTTTTACACACTTTATCTTTAATTTGAGATTTATAATTCGAAAGTAAATAACTTACCTTATGTAAGTATAATACAAAAAGTCGTGTGTGATGTCAATAAAAAATAGCTACTTTTTTTTCGTAAGTTAATGATTTATTTTGTTTCTTTAAAATTCAGTATATAGATATTAAAAATTTTTTCATACAAAAAGGCTATCTCTACAAATTATAGAGATAGCCTTTTATTACATGTTATTTTTGAAACACATGTTTCACTTTTTCAGCCGGAATATTACTTCCGCCTCTACCTTTTACATCTTCAATCATCATTGTAATGACCATATCTGGTGAATTTAAATCAAATGCAGCGAACCAGCCTAGTTCTTTTCCTTCGGCCTCTTTTGATACTTTCAATTCCGCTGTACCTGTTTTTCCAGCAAGCGTCTTACCATCAATTTTAGCAATTTTTCCAGTACCATCTGGATCATTAATTACTTTCGTCATAGCAGTCTTTAATATATCCTGATTGCCTTTTGAAATTACATTCTCTTTCCAAACTTTTGGTTGCTTATCTGTTTTAATAATATATGGAGAAGGTATGTTTCCATCATTAACAATTGGTGCGTACGTTAATGCTAGATGGAGTGGCGTCATTAATACTTGCCCTTGTCCATAACCTGTGTCTGCCATTTGAATATCATTTTTAATTCCATCATTTGCGATTTTAGAAGCTGGGAATCCGTATTCAATTGGTAATTTCTCATCAAATCCGAATTTTTTCGCCTCAGCCATAAATTTATCTTTTCCAATTTTCAAAGCTTCTTGTGCGAAATAAATATTATCCGAGTATTTCATTGCCTTATCAAAATCAATCGGATTCGCATCTTTTACACGTGTTACGTAATAATTGCCCCAAGAAGAATCTTTCGTCCATTTCAGTCCTTCAATTTTCAATTCTTCTTTTGGATCGATTGTTTTCGTTTCAAGACCAATTGCACCTGTAATTGGCTTAAATACAGAACCTGGTACCGATAATTGTGTAAATCGATTCGTCATCGGTTTTTTCGGATCATTATTCCAAGCCTCGCGTTGTGCTTTTGATGTTCCTCGTGCAATTAAATTAGGATTATAAGCTGGACTACTTACAAGAGCAATAGTTTCTCCACTTTTCGGATTAATTGCCGCACTTGAACCAGCTTCTCCCTTCATTTCATTATACGTTTTTTCTTGAACAACACTATCGATAGTTAAAGTTACATTTTCTCCATCAACAGCATCTGTCTTCGCTAAATTTTTAATTTCTTTTCCCTGTGCATCTTCCATGAAGACACGGCCACCTTTTTTCCCGCGTAGCTGTTCTTCCAATACTTGCTCTAATCCAGCCTTACCAACTGGCTCATCGGCTTGATAGCCTTTCTTTTGAAGCGTTTTTAAATCTTCAGCATTTACTTTTCCGATATAACCAGTAAGATGCGCTGCTGCTTCCCCTAACGGATATGTACGAACATTTACAGGTTTTGCTGCAACACCTGGTAAATTGATGTACGTATTTTGCGTTGCTCCCTCAGGCAAAATTCCAATTGGTACGAGATACCCTGGTTTTACCCATTTCGCAGCTAGTTTTTGATCAATCTCTTCTACAGACATATTTAACAACTTCGCTACTGCTTCTTTCGTTTGCGGAGCAGTTTCATCTAATTTTTCTGGAACAATTCCAATCTCAGAAGCTTTCCCATTCGTCGCAAGACCTTTTCCATTACGATCGTATATTTCACCACGTTTTGGTTGTGTTGTTTGCATACGCACTTTACTATCTTTTGTCATACCTGGGAATATAAAATCAGGAGTCCAATCTATTTTCCAAGATTCTTTATCTCCATCTTTTTCTTTCACCATTTTTGCTTCATGACCAAAAGTGATTTTACCACCAACTGTATCCATACTTACTTTAAAAGGAACAGGACCTTCATCTTTTTTATCTTCTTTTAGTTCTCCTACTTCTACTTTTAAGTTTTTCACTTCAATGCCAGAATAAATTTTTTCATATTTCTCAGTGAACTCTTTCTTTGAAATATCTTTTTTTGCCTTTTCGGATAATTGATCATACATTTCTGCAAATTTTTGTTTATTCCATGCTTTTGTATATGTATCAAACGCTTCTTGTGGTTTTTCTTCTTTACCACATCCAACTAACATGAACGTTAAGCAAAGAAAAAGAATCCCCCATATCTTTCTCAATCGATTCTCCTCCTCTTTCTATATGAATACTTTTGAAAATTTTAGCATTTTTACATGCTAGATTTCATTATAGCACTATTGAATATCATCTATAAACTTATATTAACGAATACAAATAAAAAGATTGATGTGAATTTCACATCAATCCTTATTATTATTGTTGCTTCTCATATACATGATAATAGTACGTATACGGATTCTTTTCATCCGTTAAACCTTTTTCAACAAAAACTTCTTTCCAATTTGTCATATCCATTTCTGGGAAGAATGTATCTCCTTCAAATGCATGATGGATTTTTGTTATATATAACTTGTCTACGTAAGGTAAAAAGAGATCATAAATTTGTGCTCCGCCGAAAATAAAGATTTCCTCTTCATTTTTGCATAGTTCAAACACTTCTTCTACAGAATGTGCTACTTCACAACCTTCAACATGATACCCTTCATTACGAGTTACAATAATATTACGTCTTCCAGGCAGTGGTCTACCAATCGCTTCGTAGTTCTTTCTGCCCATAATAAGTGAATGGCCCATCGTTGTTTTTTTTACATACTGTAATTCACTCGGTAAACGCCAAGGTAAATTATTATCTTTGCCAATTACTCTATTCTCGTCCATTGCGACCATAAATGAAACAATCATTTTTTCATCTCCTCTACAATTATACTGCAACCGGTGCTTTAATTGCTGGGTGTGGATCATATCCTTCAATCGTTAAATCTTCCATTTCAAAATCAAACACAGATTTCACATCTGGATTTAATGTAAGTTCCGGGAATGGACGTGGTTCACGTGCCAATTGCTTTTCTACTTGTTCAAAATGATTCGTATAAATGTGTGCATCTCCAATTGTATGAACAAATTCTCCCACTTCAAGACCACATTCATGTGCGATTAAATGTGTTAGTAATGAGTAACTTGCAATGTTAAATGGAATTCCAAGGAATATATCTCCACTTCTTTGATATAGCTGACAAGAAAGTTTGCCATCCGCTACATAAAATTGGAATAGCGTATGACAAGGCGGTAATGCCATACTTGGTACATCTTCAGGATTCCAAGCAGAAACAATTAGGCGACGTGAGTCTGGCGTTTTTTTAATCATTTCAATTACATCTTTTAATTGATCAAGTGTCTCACCAGCTGTCGTTTTCCAAGCACGCCACTGCTTACCGTATACGTCTCCTAAATAACCATATTTATTTGAGAAATCATCATCTTCTAAAACGTTCTTTTTAAACAATTCCATTTGCTCATCGTACTGCACTTTAAATTCCTCATCTTGTTGTGAGCGAAGACCGAAATCAGTCATATCAGGACCAGTATACTCATCGCTTTCTACCCAGCTCTTAAATGCCCATTCATTCCAAATATTATTATTATGCTGCAATAAATAACGAATATTTGTATCACCTTTCATAAACCAAAGCAGTTCACTTGCTACAAGGCGAAACGGCACTCTCTTTGTCGTTAATAAAGGAAAACCTTTACTTAGATCAAAACGCATTTGATATCCAAATACAGATACAGTGCCTGTCCCTGTACGATCTTCTTTCTTCGTACCATGCTCCATTACATGGCGGCATAAATTTAAGTATTCATTTTCAGCATGTTTCATATGTAGTAAAACCTTCTTTCAATCGTGTATGAAATTTATCATAACATGAAAAATAGTAAATTTAATCATCCTAATCAATAAAAAATATTTCTATATTAACAGAATTCTACCCCTTTATATTTTTACAAAAGGTAAATTTATAATCGCCTGATCCTAAATCCTTTTCAATGTTATGTTCTGCTTTCCAATTCGTTTCGTCTATCCGCAATGTAGTGCTTGTATTTGGTGGTACAGAAATCTTGAGAAAGGCTTGTTCATTTTCTACACGCCACTCAATCTTAATTTCTCCATAAGCTGTCTCACGTTTTACTCTAATCCATTCTAAATTCGAATCAAAATGTGGTTGTACATAAAAATGTTTATATGCAGGTTTTGTCTCATCCATTTCTAATCCAATAATATATCGGTATATCCATTCAACGATAGAGCCATATGCGTAATGATTATAAGAATTCATACTATCATTCCAAAGTGTTCCATCCTCTTTCACGCCATCCCAATGTTCCCAAATCGTTGTGGCACCTTTTTTCACTTGGTATAACCATGATGGATAATCTTCATAAAATAGAAGCTTACAAGCAAGGTCATGCCTGTTAAACTTGCTTAATATTAAATTCAAATACGGTGTTCCTAAAAAACCTGTTGTTAAATGATTTTTATTTTCTTTTAATAGCTCAATTAAGCGATTAAATACTTTCTCCTTCACATCATCTTTCACTAGTTCAAAAAGAAGTACTAATATGTGGGCTGTTTGGGTATTTGAAATTAACCTTCCATTCGGTGTAACGAATTCATTTTGAAACGCTTGAACAATATTTCCATGTAACTCTGCATAAAACTTAGCATCTGTAGTTTCATCTAAAATCTCAGCAATTCTTCGTAAAAGCGATGTAGAATACGCATAATAAGCTGTCGCAATAAAATGCTTGTCTGTTCCGCCTTCATATACATCTGGTTTCGTATCTAATGCAAGCCAATCTCCTAAATGATAGCCTGTATCCCATAAATACTCGTTCTCACCTTGTGAACGTATGTAATCTATATACTTCTTCATACTGTTATATTGTTCTTTTAAAATCGATACATCTCCGTAATGTAAATAATGAACCCACGGGCATATAATTGCTGCATCGCCCCAACCACCAGAAGTATGTAAATCAAAATCCGCTCTTTTCCCAAAAGCATCTGGAATAACTAAAGGCACAGCTCCATTAACATTTTGATCTAATGATAAATCTTGGAGCCACTTTTTAAAGAACAATTGTACATTCATAATTTGCGTAGCTGTCCCAATGAACATTTGTGCATCTCCGGTCCATCCAAGTCGATCATCTCGCTGCGGACAATCTGTTGGCACATCAAAAAAGTTCCCTCTTTGAGACCATTCCACATTATGATGAAGTTGATTGATTAATGGATTAGACGTTTCAAATTCAGTCGCTTTTTCCATATCCGTATGTAATACAATCCCTTCAAAATCTGTTATTTGAGGTGGCTGGGTTAATCCACTTATTTTCACATACCTAAAGCCTTGATATGTAAAATGTGGTTCAAACGTTTCCTCTTCTTCTCCTTTTGCTATATACACTATTTTTTGTTTTGCCTTTCGGAGATTTCCAGTATAAAAACTACCATCTTTATTTAATATTTCAGCATGATGCAATTCTATCTTTTGCCCAATATAAACATGACGGACTATAAATCGAACCCACCCTACCATATTTTGCCCCATATCAATGAGCCATTCGTGATTCGGTAGTTTTGAAATAGAAATCGGTTTTATAATTTTCATTTTACGAATTGATTCATTTTCTTGTGCAACAATTATTTGTTTAGAATGCTCAGTTACTTCAACACCTTCTAGCTCTTGCCCACTTTCTTCTAGCCTAGCGTCATAAACCTCACCTTCATAAATTTCCGAATACAAAATAGGGCTTGGAGTTACTTTCCATGTTTCATCCGTTACAATTTTTTCTTTCGTTCCATCTTCATACGTTATATGTAATTGAGCAATTATTGCTCGTCTTCTCCCGTAATAATTACGTACATGATGCATGGTAAGTGGTCCCTTATACCAGCCATTACCTACCAGAACCGAAATAGTATTCTGCTCAACCTTTAATAAATGCGTTATATCATACGTTTGATACAGTACTCTCTTATCATAACTTGTCCATCCAGGGGTAAAATAACAATCTCCAATGCGCTCTCCATTTATAGAAGCCTCGTATAATCCTAAACTTGTGATATATAAACGCGCTTTTTTAACTACTTTTGTAATAGAAAAAAATTTATTAAAAGACATAACTTGCGTTCGTTCTTTTTTCGCAGCAATCCAGTTCCCGCTCCAGTTATCTTGCCCTTGTAATCCAGTCTCCCAAAATGCTACTTCTGACCAAGATGATTCTTCTCCGTAATTATCCCATACCTTTACCCGGTAAAAATAACGCGTTTCCGCTCTGTATGAAAATGAATTGATTGGTATATGTAAACTTTGATCTGTTTCTACTTTTCGCGAATCAAACATTATAATTTCAAAATCTCTATCCTTCGCAACCTGCAATTGATAAGCAAGTTGTTTTACATTTCGGTTACTCGACTCAAGCAGCCAACTCATTTTAACAACTTTTGAATCTATACCTATCGGATTTTTTTATTATCGCAAAGTACTCTCTTTATTGTTAGCACACTTCTTCACCATCTTTTCTATATCTTAATTTAAATTAATTATAATAAAAATAAAATTCTAAACAAATAATAATTTCATTCATTCTTACAAAATTATTAACTTTCCAAATTTATAAAGGTTTTCATTTTCTATTACCGAAAGTATAGTGCGGTAGAACAAAATTTATATTTGGAGGTTAGAAGTATGTCTAAAATTGAAACTCCTGTTATGACTTCTTTACAAACAACGGTTGAAAAAATGATGAAGGATTTAAATGTTCCTGGAGCTGCTGTAGCTGTTATAAAAGACGGTGAAGTTATTATTTCAGAAGGATTTGGCTATCGAAATTTAGGGACAAAAGACACTGTTACACCGAATACTCGGTTCGCAATCGGTTCCTCAACGAAAGCTTTTGGTACACTTTCATTAAGCTTGTTAGCACAACAAAATAAGTTTAATTGGGATACTCCTGTCCAGTCTTATATACCTAACTTCTCTTTATCTGAACTACTTGCTAGCTCACAAGTTACCGGACGAGATTTAGCTTCTCATCGAACTGGTGTAAGCCGTCATGAGGCTCTTTGGTACAGCTCTTCCTTATCTCGAAAAGATCTCGTTGAAAAAATAAAACATTTACAACTTGATGCACCGTTCCGCACAGCATTTCTTTATAACAACTTAATGTATGCAACAATTAGCTACATTGTTGAAAACATTACAAATCAAACGTGGGAGCAATACGCTACAGAACATATTTTAGAACCTTTAAATATGAGACATACAAATTTCTCTGTTACAGATTCACAAACTACAGATGATTATGCTTTACCTTACATTGAAAATGAAGGTGAAATAAAAGAAGTTCCATTCCGCAATATTGATACGGTTGGCGCTGCTGGTTGTATTAATTCTACAATTGAAGATATGGCCAATTGGGTCCTTCTTCACTTAAAACAAGGGAAATTTGGAGAGCATGAATTAATTTCTCCTGAATTATTACAACAAATGTATACACCGCACAATTCAATTCCAGATCAACCGGTTTTATCACTACCTGAATCTCCATTAAATAGTTACGGCCTTGGTTGGTTTATTAGCGCTTATCGTGGTAATAAGGTGATTCATCATGGTGGTAATATTGATGGATTTTCAGCGCTTGTTTCATTCATACCAACAGAAAACATAGGCCTTGTCATTTTAACGAATGCTGGAGGTACATTACTACCTACTTATCTCGCTAATCAAATTTATGACGAACTACTTGAATTAGAATCCATTGATTGGCATAAACGTGCTGTAGAAGATACTGAAAAAATGAAGGAAATGATGAAAGAAGCAACTGAATCCATTCCTGAACAAATTAAAGGGACTACACCTTCTCACAAGTTAGAAGATTATACCGGTACTTTCGAGCATCCTGCATATGGAACATTACAAGTATACAAACGAGATGATTCGTTATTTGTAAAATTTATGGAGATGGACATTCAATTAGCGCATCATCATTACGACATCTTCTCTGCAAAAGTTGACTTATTCCAAATGAAAATGAGTTTATTATTGGCTTATGAAATGAGTGTTAGTGGTGAATTCCCATCCCTTCAGTTACATGTACCAACTATGTTAAGCACGCAGCCGCTTGCATTTAAGAAAATTAAATAAATATTTTAATAGAGGGAAGATAACACTTCCCTCTATTTCCCTTTAAATTATCCATCCGAAAAAAAGGATAATACGTAAAGGATACAGAATTCTATTATTCAACTAATTAAATTACCAAGAGGAAAAGCTGTGTACACAGAAATTTCCAAAGAAATTGTTTCGATTACTCATCACGATTATTCAGGTTGTATAGATAAGGAAGGATGGGACGATCCTGCTACTTATTTACAGACAGTTGAAAAACTAGAGAGACAAGGAGAACTAACACCAGTACAATTTACTGAAATTGTACGTGATTACTTACTAGACTTTAAAGATAATCATATGTTTTTCAAAATGCACTCTAAAAATCAACCTCTTAACAGTGTTGGCTTCCAGGTGAAAAGATACGAAGACCGCCTATATATTACATCCAATTCACAAGAAATAAGAGTGAAAAAAGGACAGACTATTCTAGCATTAGATAATATGAAAATTCCAGAGTTATTAATAAAATATAAGAAGTATTTAAATGAGAATACATATGAACGTGAAAAATGGGATTATGTTTTATTAAAATCATCAAATTGTACACTTATAGATGAAAATGGCGTAACCGAAACCATTACTTTACAAAAGTATAAACAAAGCGAATATACGCCTATTTATTCATTTAAACAGCAGAATAAAGATACAATCTTAATTACTTTGACGGATTTCGCAAATACTGATGCTATTAATAAATTATTAGACTTACATAAAGATGAGCTTAATACTTTTCCGAACTTAATAATAGATGTGCGATTGAATCGTGGCGGGAGTGATGATGCATTTTTTAAATTACTTCCTTACTTATTCGAAGACAAAGAGATTTCCCTTTTAGATTCTTCAGATACAATGCAATTAAATCATACAGAACGAAACTTTCATTTACGCATGAAAGACATCGAAATGGAAGATTATGATTCTTTAGACGAACTTTCCAAAATATTCACAGATATATTTATTCAAAATTTAAAAAAGAATTATAAAAAAGGATTCGTTACATTTGATACTTCTGAGTTACCAAAAGAACTTCAATCATTAAAAATACACGGACGAAAATCACCTTGTAGAGTAGTTATATTAACAGATGTTACATGTGGAAGTTCTGGTGATTCTTTTGTAGAAGTAGCAAAAAAATCATTGAAAGTAAAAGTAATTGGTCGTCCTACTGCTGGTTTAAATGATTATTCTAATTTAGCGGTAATGGAATGGGCTGATACATTTGCACTTTACTACCCTACTTCACGGCTCTCTATTATAGATAAAGGCGAAGGAATGTCCGGAATTGGTATACAGCCGCATATACATATCCCGTGGACTCCGGAACATCTACAAGAAGATGTTGATTTAAAATTAGCATTACAACTGCTTCAAAACGAAGAATGGTAAAAAAATAAAGGTAGATGTGAATCACACCTACCTTTTCTATTTCATATTAATTTTTCTGGTTGAAACCAAATTGGCTTTAATGACTCAAAGTCTTTATGATCTTCTAAAACTATAGTAAGACGCTCTAACGTATCATCTAACATGTGCGGTGCTGCTCGTAAACTCCAGACAACTGAAGAGAAAACCGTCATGCCAACGTAAACCGCATATAATTTCCAAAACTCCTCTGGTATTCTCCCGTTAAAGTATCCTTCTATTTGTCCGATTGAATACGGAATACTAATGTCCCTTGCAAATAGTGCAATTTTTACGAAATCATGAAGTGGGTCGCCCCAATCGTAGCCATTAAAATCAACAACACCTACATATTTCGCATCACGTACAATTATATTTTCTAAATGAAAATCATCGTGTTGAAATCGATTTGGGCGGCTTTGTAAATATATTTCATTTTCATCTATAAACTTAATGATTTTATCATCTTTTTTTATTTTTATTCCACATGTTTTATATGCCTCTACATATTTTCGATGTTTTTTCATTGCTCTTTCATACCATGGAAGGATATCCTTAGGAGCTTCATATGTATGCATTTTTGCTAAATCTTTTCCTGCCTCTATACCAATTTCATATTGTTCTTTTGGTGAATACGTAGGCAATAGCTTCTTCGCATCTTCCCCTTCTAAATATGAAAAAATGCCATAGCATAAACCTTTTTCTGCCAACAAACCCATTTCAATTGGTTTTTGTGCTTGCACACTACGGTTTTGCATTTCATTTAAAATTTGAAACTCTATTTTCTTTCTTTCATACTCTTTCATATCGCCTGTCCGCAATAAATATTTTTCGTTATTCGCACACGTAATTATATATTTCTTATCTGGTGAGAAACCTTTGGAGATTTCTTCAATATTAACTGCATCCTTTACTATTTGTATATTGTTTTGCCATGCTGTAATTGTCTTCATATATACTCCCCTTACATTTCTACATTTGGTGTATACGCTACTTCTATTATAAAACCATTCGGATCGTAAAAAGAAATGGGCTCCTCTAATTTGCTACCCAAAATTCAATATGATGAATACCTGCTCGAAGTGTATTCATATTAAGAATACGCCCCTTGTACTACTTGTACAATTTCCATCGGTGTATTGACCATATAATCTGGTGCATCTTTTTTCACTGTTTCAATGACATCATATCCCCAAGATACCCAAATTACATTTACCCCAGCCTTTTTACATGCTGCTACGTCTCGCTGTTCGTCACCAACATATAACATATCTTTCTCTGTTATCTTTTTGGATTTTAAAAACCGTTTTATCATTTTATCTTTTCCGAACAAATTTTTTGAACAATACACTTCTTGAATATTTTCTATATCATTATTGTGTAAAAATGCTCGAATATGCTCTTCTGAGTTCGATGATATGACTGCAATTCCGTAGCCTTTCTTATGTAGTTCATCTAATACATCCTTCATCCCATGGAACAAAATGAGATCTTTTATAGCAGGTTGATACAATTTATAAAACTCTAATGCTAATATCGGTAGTTTATACAGTGGTACATCGAGTTGTTTACATCTCTCCGGCATCGTTAATTTACGTAAATACTCAATTTCTTCTTCCCTTACGGTTTTATATCCATGCTTTTCAGCAAGCTGGTTATAAATTGGTACAAATATATTTTGTGAATCTACTAATGTGCCATCAAAGTCAAAAACAATATATTTTTGCATTCCCATACTCCCTTACTTCTTTTTTCCTAAACCTATTTTATTCAACAATATAGTTGTCTTACCCTTCTATAAGCATAAAAAAGAACAAGATTTTCTCTTGTTCTTTTTAAGAAAGCCATTTTGGCGGTACATTCGTATTCCAATAAATATTTCCTAACTCATGGTGTCCTGAGTACCCATCATCAAATCGATGATAGTGGAAATTAAAATAGTAACCATCTTGCGGTGGATGATCTCTTCTTACATGAAATCGCAATAAGTCATTTCCTGATTTCGTGTCATACACATGAAAAATCTTTTCATTATTTCCGCCAGCTGGCCTTTGAGAAATCGCTAATGATTGCAGCGAATCTTCTGGTACATCATTGGCAAGCTGAGCAATTGCCTCTTCAATTTTCGGTAATATTACATCTTTAAACTCATCTTCAATTACTGGACCAATTTTAGTGCCAAACTTTTGCATCGACTGCTTCTCTGCTTCTAGCATTGCATAAGTAATAAAAGTATCGGTGGTTAACCTGTCATTCGTTTCTTCATATGTATAGGACGTACTCTCCAAATTTTGTTGCCCAGCTGTACTCGTAGGCTTGTCCGCAGCTTTGGCATTATCAAGCAATATGGAAGGAGGCGTCACTAAACCAAATGTAAATACGGTAATTAATGCGACTAAGGTTTTTCTAAACCAATTTGGCATTTATGTTCCCTCCCTTTCACTCATTATATTTTATATAACGGTTGTTTCTTCTATTATACAAAATGATTGTAATTTTTGCACTTTACAATTTTGTTAACGTTCACATATTTTTCACTTGAATATGAAATTGTAAGATTTCATACAATATAAGTACAACAACAATGAGGAGGCAATCAGATGACTTTAGATGTCATGTATTCCGCCGCAAGCATACTCGTTTTAGTATATTTCCTTTATCAATGTGTAACAGATTAAAAAAAGAGCCATTTTCCGGCTCTTTTTCTATGGTAAAAATACAATCCAACCAATCCATACTATAAAAATAATCCCGGCAATTACAGCAGGTAATAAATAAAAATGAGAAAGTATAACTATTCCATACAAAAGCAGTACTGGAAGTAATAAATAGCGATCTGCCTTCCATCTTAACAGTAGTAATTTTCCTTCATCACAATATAAATGAAGAAACATTTTTTTCGTAAATTCATTCCAATAATCGCGCGCATAACGAGAAATTGCAACTAAAGAAAATACAAGAATAATAGCTACAATCCACCTCGGACTCATGATAATACTTACAGTACTTATACATACAATTTGAATATAAAATATTCGTGCACTACTTGTACGGAAAAATTCTTTTAAAAAGGATTCAACAATACGAGAATCTTTTTTCTTCCCTAAAAACTTTTTAGAACATGGAAACATCCACGGCTTTTTATTCGAACTACTCGGTTTAGCCGCATGACCACCAACTTGCATAATCCCACTCGTCCAGCGCATACTTTCTTCTTTCTCTTTCTCAACTTCTTTAAAAAAGCAATTTTTATAATTTAGTTTTTCTTTTATCAATACGATAATTAATAAAACTGCTAGACCGATACATAGTATAGAATAAAAGGAATTTTTATAAATAAGAAACAGACTCAATCCAAAAAAGGATAGACTTATAGAAAATATCACATTTTTTACAATCCATAGTAGCCATCGTTTCCCCACACGTATATGAATAAATCTCGTTAACAACGACAACATAAATCGAAATGCAGTAAAAAATAGCCAAAATAATATGATTTGTACCTGCGCCACTCCAATACTTTTCATCAACACTGGTAACATAGCAACTACTACCACTACATTCGTTATCGCTATTCGAATTAACGTATATGTCATGCCATACTGGATTAACTTTTGCATGTGAGCGGGATAAGAAATTAAAAATAAACTATCCGCTTGTTCAAAAAATGAGCGAACTCCTCTAGAATATGTAATCACATAAAATGCGAGTAAACCTAATCCGAAATAAACTGTCTCTCCCATCGATAATTCTTCCATCCATAGTGAACGATAATAAATCCCTATAAATATAAGTGCAGGAATAATAATATATAGTGCAACCGTCCAATCCGTTATAGAACGTATGGACTTCCATTTACGCCCCAGTTCATGGCGCAATCTTTTATAAAATTGTTGTTTAATCATGCTGTTCACGCCTTACTATTACATCAAAGCAGTCTAATAATGAACTCCCTGGCATTTCTGCTAACGCTTGGATAGATTCTAGATTTCCATCTGCGACTAATGTACCTTGTGAAATGAGTAAAAATCTCTCACAAATTCTTTCAGCTGTGTCTAATACGTGCGTACAAAGTAAAATACCTGCGCCACGTTCTTTTTCTTTATATAAATAACTTAAAAACTCTTTCGTAGCTACTGGATCTAAACCGATAAAAGGTTCATCAATGATATAAAAATCTGGTTCAGTTAAAAATGCCAAAATGAGCATCGATTTTTGTTTCATACCTTTTGAAAACTTTGATAAATACTCATGTTTATGTTTATCCATTCGAAACATATGTAATAACTCTTCTGCTTTTCTTTCCCAGCTTCCTACTTCGTTCTCGCGAGCATCCATTAATAGTTCGATATGTTCCCAAAGCGTCAAATAATCATAATATGTCGGGTGTTCCGGCACGTATGCATAAGGATTTTTCTTTTCACCAAATGATATTTCACCATTCATATTTACAAGTAAACCGAGCATCGTTTTAATCGTCGTACTCTTCCCAGCACCATTCGCACCAATAAGTGCAACTAATTCACCTTTTTCAATTGAAAAGGCAATATCATGAATTGTCTTTTCCCCTATATCATATCCGGCAGAGCGAATATTCACGTCTAACATACATTCCCCTTCTTTCCATTTCCAATAAAATCAAGGAAAAGAATAACATATAACTATCTATATATCATTATAAAATATTTATTTTCATAGCAGGAATACATACTTTTTAACAGAATATTTAATGTTTGATTACATTTTATTGGAGTGGATTATATGTCTTTTCAAATTCGCGAAGCTACAATAGACGATATAGATGCACTTTGTTCTTTAGCGAAAGAATTAAAAGGTTCTTCTATTTCCTATGAAGATATGAACAACCGATTGCAATTCGTACAAATGAGTCCTTTTGATTTTTTATATGTTTATGAGGAAGAAGAAACCATATGTGGATTACTTGGGTTTCGTATACGTGAAAATTTAGAAGATATAACTCGTTATGGGGAGATTTCAATTATTAGCGTTAATTCTACAATACGACGGAAAGGCATTGGACAAGTATTAATGGATTATGCAGAACAATTAGCAAAGACACATAATTGTATCGGCACATGGCTAGTCAGTGGAACAAAAAGAGTAGAAGCACATCCTTTTTACAAAAAATTAGGATATGAAGTAAATGGATATCGATTTGTAAAACATTTTTAAACTACTTATAAATGGAAAGGACTAAAACTATGACAAACATCGAAGCTATTTTTATTGATCGTGACGGTACAATTGGCGGTGACACTACAATACATTATCCAGGCTCTTTTACATTATTTCCTTTCACAAAAGCAGCTCTGCAAAAACTAAAAGCTCAAAATATAAAAATTTTCTCTTTCACAAATCAACCAGGTATCGCAGATGGGATAGCGACTGTAGCTGATTTTGTACAAGAATTAGAAGGCTTCGGTTTTGATGATATATACGTATGTCCTCATAAACACGGTGATGGTTGTGAATGCCGTAAACCAAGTACAGGTATGCTGCTGCAAGCGGCTGAAAAACACGGGCTTAATTTAACAAAATGCGCTGTAATTGGTGATCGCTGGACTGATATCGTTGCAGGAGCAACAGTACATGCGACAACGATATTAGTTCGAACAGGCGCTGGATATGATGCTTTACATACGTACCGAGACAAATGGGCACATATTGAACCAAACTACATTGCAGAAAACTTTGAAGATGCTACAAATTGGATTTTAAATCAACAATAATACAAATTAAAAGAGACGTTTTCACAATGAAAGCATCTCTTTTAATCTTATATTTTTTTAAAACGTTAATTCATAATGGAAATAACGATTATCTCTCAAATAACCATTTTCAGCATATAATCGCTGTGCTGATAAATTATCAATCTCCGTTTGTAATTTTACACCTTTTGCACCATTTTCTAATGCAAATTCTTTAGCAGCTTCTAGTAATTTTTTACCTGTTCCTGCTCCGCGCTTAGTGGCTTGTACAAATAAATCATTTAATATCCATAATTCTTTCATCGAAATGGAAGAAAATGATGGATATAATTGTGTGAAGCCTATATATTCACCGTCTTCAACTGCTACAAAAATAACGGATTCTTTTCTCTCTATTCGATTTCGCAAAAATACTTTTGCTCCTTCTAAATCGGAATCTTGTCTATAAAACATACGATAGTTATTAAAAACTGATGCTAGTCCATCTAAATCTGCAATTGTTGCCTCATATATTCTCATTTTACTCCATTCCCCTTCCAATACTCTCTCATTATATCTGTTGCCCATTTAGGCTGTACAATTTCTTCTTTCGGCATAAACTCTTTCATTATCGGCTTTATATCCAATATAGGGGTGCCATCAATAGCATCTAATCCCTCAACAATAATTGATTTACCTTCTCTTTTGATCACCTTTACAATTGTGGTTCCTATGCGATTCGGACGATTTTTCCCGCGCTGTGCAAAAATGCCTACTTTAGGATAATCATTATTATTTCTAGGATGTCTAGCAAAATATTGAATTTGTTCATCAGTTACTTTATGAAAATAAAAAACAACTTCAATATGAGAAAAATCTTCAATCCCTTGTATACTTTCCTCTGTATATATTTCAGTTAAAGTAATATTGGATCTTACTTCTCCCCACTCATCATCTTTTATTTCCTTTCTTTTATTATGTACAAATGCGATTGGTTGAACTGAAAACATACGCATTCCCCCTTAAATGTAACCACTTACATTATAAAGTATTTTCAGAATGTTTTCCACAAACACGAACTAGGTTACATAATATAATTATGATCTATTTCGTAAAGCGAAATTAACTGCTTCAACTGCATGTATATAAGTTGTGTCGAATACCGGAATGGATATGTCTTCCTGTTTTATTAATAACCCTATTTCTGTACAACCTAATATGATTCCTTGTGCCCCTTCTTTTACTAGCTCTTCTATAACTCTTTTATAATACTCTCTAGATTGGGATGTTATCTTTCCTAAACACAATTCTTTATATATTACTTCATTTATTTTATCTCTATCCTTTTCTGATGGAACCATTACTTTTATATGATTCTCTTCTATGCGTAACTTATAAAAATCTTGCTCCATTGTATATTTAGTTCCAAGCAAACCAACCTTTTGAATATCTTTCCTTTTAATTTCTTTCGCAGTTGCATCAGCGATATGTAAGACTGGAATATGAATATTCTTCTTTATTTTCTCAACTACTTTATGCATTGTATTTGTGCAAATAATTATAAAATCTGCTCCTCCCCTCTGTAACGAATATGCTGCATTTCCTAATATTTCTCCTGCTCCATTCCAATCTCCGTTAGACTGGAATCGCTCAATCTCTTCAAAGTCCACACTATTAATCATACATTTTGCTGAATGTAACCCTCCCAATCTCTCTTTTATTTCTTCATTTATGATTCGATAATATTCAGAAGTTGATTCCCAACTCATACCACCAATTAAACCTATTGTTTTCATTACAACAAACCCACCTTATACTGTTTTATAAAACTAATCACAACATTTTATTATGTATATTATACATAATAAAACAAGACTTTACGTTTATAATATAAAGTCTTGTTTTAACTATTTCCAAGGAAATTTTATAAGAATATTCTGAAATTAATTATTGGATGTTTTTATAGAATCTTCATATTGATAATGAAAACATTCTCGATACAACTGTTTAATTTCATCATATGATGGCACACGTGGATTATTTGCTGGACTTCCACTTTCAATTGCATCCAATGCCATTTTAGAAATAGCTGTTTCAAATTCAACTTCACCAATTCCGTATTCTTTTAAATTTGGGATACGAAGATCAAAACAAAGTTTTTTTATTTCCCTCAGCGTGTAGTCGGCTACTTCTTCATCACAATAGGAATACAAATCTTTATTTATACAACGTCCAATTTCTGCTAGTCTTTTTACTGCACTAACTTTTGTATATTCTAAAACTGTAGGTAATAGTATTGCATTCGATATACCATGTGGTACATGAAATAACGCTCCTACCGGCCTTGACATTCCATGAACTAACGTAACAGATGCATTTGAAAATGCGATTCCAGCTTGTAAGGAAGCAATCATCATCGCTTCTCTTGCCTCCATATTCTCTCTATCTTCATATGCAATACGTAAATATTTCATAATACTTTCAATAGCGGAAAGTGCAAGTACATCGGTAAGCGATTGTGAAACTTTAGATATATATGCTTCGACTGCATGACATAATGCATCTATCCCTGTTGCTGCTGTAATATGAGGTGGTACCGAACGCGTTAAAATTGGGTCAATAATCGCTACTTGTGGGGTAAAACTCGGATGCTTCATCATCATTTTTACATCTGTTCGTTTATTCGTAATTACTGCTACACTTGTTACTTCCGATCCAGTACCAGAAGTTGTTGGGATTGCAATTAGTGGTAGCGGATCGTTTTCTATTTCCATATCTTTTTGGACGTAATCTTCCACTTCTCCACCATTTGTATATAACACCGCAACTGCTTTCGCAGCATCAATACAACTTCCACCACCAATACCGATAATAAAATCACACTTTCCTTCTTTACAAAGTGTTAACGCTTCTAACACGTGTATATTTGTAGGCTCAGCATTTACTTTATTATATGTAATAACAGTTATACCTTTCGTATTTAATTGTTGTATACACCTCTCAACATATCCTAAATCCTCCATAATTGTATCCGTAACTATAAAC
Organism: Bacillus sp. FSL M8-0063; assembly: GCF_038005545.1. Taxonomy (NCBI): domain Bacteria; kingdom Bacillati; phylum Bacillota; class Bacilli; order Caryophanales; family Bacillaceae; genus Bacillus; species Bacillus sp. FSL M8-0063. The sequence continues at coordinate 1,788,019 of NZ_JBBOTJ010000001.1, read as the reverse complement.
GCTCTTTTCCCCAACTTCTTAGATTGTTCCCCCAGCTTTTCAAGCGAATTTCTTCCATATAATACAGACTTCGGCATACGAAACTCAGCAACATCTTGCAAGTACTCCACCCCTTCTTACCCTAATTTATATTTTAGTTTATAAAATATCGACTTAATAAATTCCTGTTGCAGTATAGAATGCAATTACTAAAAATACAGCAACCGTTTTCAAAATTGTAATAGCAAAAATATCTTTATACGACTGTTTATGTGTTAAACCTGTGACTGTAAGAATAGTAATAATAGCCCCGTTATGTGGTAATGTATCCATTCCTCCCGATGCCATTGACACGATACGATGCATTACTTCTAATGGAATATCAAATTGATTGGCCGCTGCAATAAACTTATCTCCCATCGCACTTAAAACAATTCCCATTCCTCCTGATGCAGAGCCTGTAATTCCAGCTAAAATATTCGTCGTTACTGCTCCATTCACTAAAGGATTCGTGAATGTGGCAGAAATGCCGTCTCTCATAATCGCGAAACCTGGAAGTGCTGCAATTACCCCACCGAATCCAAACTCAGCACCTGTATTCATCGTTGCAAGTAACGCTCCACCAATACTTGTATTCAATCCAGCTTGAAATCCTGTTACTACTCGTTTCCAATATAATAATAACGTTGTTACAATACCTATAATAAGTGCTAATTCTACTGACCAAATTCCAACTACTGCACTTAATTCTACTTTTCCAAATGCTCTCATACCAATTGCAGAAAAATCAAAACCATTCGGATACCACTTCGGTATCATAATAGTAAAAACTTTATTCATTACACCTACTAAAATAAGTGGTATAAAAGCAATCACTTGCTGTACTCTTGTAATTTCAATACTTTTAAGCATCGGCATATCTTTTTGTTCTACTTGCAAAGAAGCTGCCATTTCAGTATTCCCATCGTTAAAACCAAAATACCCTTCTCCTGCTACCTTCGCCTTCTTACGTCTACTCTCTAAATATAGTAAACCTAACGTGAGTACAAAAATTGCCCCTACAATACCAAGTATCGGCGCAGCATAAATGTCCGTTTTAAAAAAGGTTGTAGGTATTACATTTTGAATTTGTGGTGATCCAGGTAGCGCATCCATTGTAAACGTAACTGCTCCAAGAACAATTGTTCCAGGGATTAAACGCTTTGGAATATTCGCTTGGCGAAACAACTTAGCTGCGAACGGATATACAGCAAACACTACTACATACACACTAACACCACTATACGTTAAAATAGCACCCATTAATACAATCGCTAAAATCGTACGTTTTTCACCAACTAACTCTATAATTGTTTTTGCAATCGAGTCTGCAATTCCTGACATTTCTACTACTTTACCAAATATTGCACCAAGTAAAAATACAGGAAAATATAGTTTAATAAAACCTACCATTTTCTCCATAAAGATATTCGAAAAGAAAGGTAATACAAAACTAGGTTCTGTCAAAAATACCGCAAATAAAGCAAAAATCGGTGCAAATAAAATAACAGAAAACCCTCTATATGCTACAAACATTAGTAAACTAAGTGCTAATAATATAATAACTAGCTCCAATTATACCCCTCCATTTAAACAGAAAATTCAAACTTTTATAAATATAATTCTACTAATCTTTTGATTTTGACATCCCTCCTCTTATTCATACAAATTTTTCATGCTAAAAATGTCTAATTATAAGTATTCGATTACATATGAAAAATCCCTTTAAACATAAACGATTTCATCGTCATACGTTATAAAGGGATTGTTAGTCTCTATATTTACTTCTTTACCAAACTATTTTCTGCACAAAAATGCCGTAGTTCTTTTACATCATTTACTATATAAGTCGCACCAATTTCAGTCAATTCTGTTTCACTACCATAGCCATATAAAACGCCTATTGAGGAAATTCCATTATAATTCGCACCGATTATATCGTGTTTTCTATCTCCAATCATAACAATCTCTTCTTTATTAAAATCTTCATTTGTTTGTAAAATATGAGCAATGATTTCTTCTTTTTTTATTCTCGTACCATCTAAGTTACTTCCAATGATACTTTCGAAATAATTCGTTAGTTGAAAATGATCTAGTACTTGTTCAGCAAATATAGTAGGCTTGGAAGTTGCTATAAATAAACGATTTCCGGTATCTTTTAATTGTTTTAAAAGACTTGGAACACCCTCGTATACATTATTTTCTAACAATCCACTTTGTTTTAAATACTCTCTGAAATAAAAAACAGCTCTTTCAACTTCTGCTTCATTCATATTATACCTCTCTACGAATGATTGTTGGATGGGCGGACCGATAAATGAGTCTAACTCATTTACATGTAATTCTTCAATTCCAACTTTTTTTAATGCATACAATACTGAATTTATAATTCCTTCTTTCGGATCCGTCAATGTTCCATCTAAGTCAAATAGAAATGTTGTATACACATTTAATCCCCCACTCCAATTTACTTTACATATTATATAGAAGGCTTTTTCATGCCTACCTTTTACTATATTACCATTATTTATCTTTTCAAAAAATTATCCCTTCTATGTCACATACGTTCAGTTACAAAATGGAATACATATGATAAAGTAAAAAAGTTACAATTATTTTAATAGAAACTGGTGATTCTAATGTCAATAACGTTAATTGTTATAATGATTTTCACAATTGTTATTCACGCGGTTGAAACAAGCTCTTATAGTATTCGATTAGCTGGAGTGCGTTTAAAGAGAATTGCTGTTGCTTTATCTGTCGTAGGCATGGTGTTACTTATATCAAGAACATCTAACATGCTACAAGCCTTTTTAATCGGCGGGATTGTCGATGAGGCAAAACAAGACGCTTCCATTAATTTAGAACATACTATACGGCTCGTTCTATTATCCGCCTCTGTCGGTACTTTACTTGCGATTATACTGTATCCAACTTTGACCAAATTATTTGGATACGTCATTCAAAACTTTGAAACTGACGGTTCTTTCATTCGAATGATGAAAACGAATAACATCCAAAAATTAAAGTACACCAAAAAATATGTACGCTTTCCAAAACTAGAAATGATTCATAGACTGCGTATCGGTGGTATTCCAAAACGTATTATGCTTATTAATATGTTTGCTACTGCAATTTATACAGCTGGTGTTCTTTCAGCCCTATATGCTTCTTTTTTACTTCCAGCTTACGCAACCAAAGCTACTACAGCTTCTGGCCTTATTAATGGTTTTGCTACTATTTTATTAACAGTGCTGCTTGATCCACGTATCGCTCTTTTAACAGAGCGAGCTCTTCAATCAAAAGAAGGTGCAGAAGCAATGAGTAAAATGTATGGTTGGCTAATGATTTCTAGACTTTTTGGTACGTTATTAGCACAACTATTATTCATACCAGGTGCTTACTGGATCACATGGATTATTAAACTGATGAATTAGTCCTCTATAAAAATAGTAGGTGGGATAACAAATGACTATACAAACAGAGCAAGATATAATTCGCTTAATAGAAAACGACGAATGGATGATGAACGTATTACAAATGGCAAAATCAATAGAGTTACCTGATTGGTGGATTTGCGCCGGATTTGTTCGTTCTAAAATTTGGGATACTTTACATAACTATGAAGCTAGAACAACTATGCCTGATGTTGATGTAATTTATTATAATAGTCTACATAAAGATGAGATATACGAACAATCATTAGAAACGAAATTAAAGAATATTGATGCTATTATCCCTTGGTCGGTAAAGAATCAAGCTCGTATGCATGTGGTGAATAATATGCCACCGTACTCTTCTTCTGTTGATGCTATTTCTAAATTTCCTGAAACAGCAACCGCTTTAGGGGTTACATTAGACGAAAAAAACAAAGTTATATTAACAGCCCCATGCGGTATTGAAGATGTTCTTTCCTTACAAGTGAGACCAACAGCTCATTTTCTTGAAACAAAAGAACGATTACATATATACAACACTAGAGTTAATAAAAAGAACTGGCAAAACAAATGGCCTAATATTACAATCACTTATCCCAAAATGTAAGAAAAGGAGCTTCGCATTACACGAAGCTCCTTTTCTACTTTATTTCAAAAACTGAATGACTATTTCAGCAAATCGATCTGCTTCTTCATAATGCGGTGTATGACCACTCTCTTCAAATACAATATAATCCCCATTTTGAGCATCTTTATTAAATGTTTCAATTTGTTTTTCACACGTTACTACATCATGTTTTCCTACAATTAATAACATTGGATTTTGTATATCTTGTATCTTAGGTAATAATGAAGTGTGGAATACTCCTTCTAATTTCAATCTATCAAAATGAATTTTGGAACGATTTGAAAATACTTCCCACTCATCATCACTATATAAACTCTCATCTGTCACATCTTCCTTATAATTGTAAATCTCCATTCTTTTTTCTTTTAATTCATCGCTTAATCTTATATAGGCTTCTAGCAACTTTCTCCTGGTCCACCATGCAAGTATAAGACCGGTTTATTTTTAGGATTCCCATGCGTTTCAACGTATAGCTTTTTCCCTCTAATGTTCATGTGTTTCCCTACTTCTATCAAATTCGTCTTTATAATCATCACCTTCTTTTTTTACTGAATATTATAACATTTTCTGTTAAATAATCCCTATTACATTTAAAAAGACAACGATTATTGCAAGTGGTGCTACAAATCGAAGTAAAAACGCCCAACAAATAAATACTTTCTTTCCATAATTTCCACCTACAAAAAACTCTGCTTCTAGCACCTTCTTTTCCATTTTGAATGAAACGAAAATACTAATAAATAGTGCTCCAAGTGGCATTAAGATATTACTAGATAAGAAGTCTACTGCATCAAAAATATTCTTTCCGAAAATCGTAATATCACCCCATACTCCAAATGATAATGCTGATGGTATACCTACTAAGAAAATGCCGAAACCGATCATCCATGATAATTTCGTTCTCTTTTCTTGTTCACCATTTGCTAATGCTGAAACAACTGTCTCTAGTAGAGAAAATGCCGATGTTAATGTCGCAAATGTAAATAGTGCAAGAAATACCGTTAAGAACAACCCACCGAATGGAATTTGACTAAATACAGATGGTAATACGATAAATAGTAACCCAGGCCCTTCTGTTGGTTCCATTCCTAATGAAAATACGGCCGGAAAAATAGCAAGACCCGCAAATAATGAAACAAATAAATTCAATCCAACAATTGTTATTGCTGATTTTGGTAAACTTTCTTTTTTATTTAAATAGGAACTATACGTGACCATAATCGAAATCCCGATACTAATCGCAAAAAATGATTGGCCCATTGCGAACAAAATACTTTCTGAAGTAATCTTTGAGAAATCTGGTTGTAAGAAAAACTTCACACCTTTCATTGCGTTATCAAGTGTTAGTGAGCGAACAATAAGAGCAACAAATAATACGAACAATGCTGGCAACATATATTTACTTGCTTTTTCAATTCCGTTTTGTACACCTTTTGATACAACCCAAATCGTAATGAACATAAAAGCGAAATGTCCCATAATCGCCCAAGCGGGATTTCCAATTGTTTCAGTCAATAATACTCCATAATTTTGTCCCGGAGTAATAAGTTGTCCCGTTACTCCTCTGAATAAATAAATTAACACCCATCCACCTACAACACTATAAAACGAAAGTAGTATAAAACATGTTCCAACGCCAAGGCGTCCAATCCAGTGCCATCCTGTATTAGGTGCGATACTTTTAAATGCTCCAACTGCTTGTTTCTGTGTACTGCGCCCAATCATAAATTCAGCTATAAGTAGTGGTAGTCCAATTAATACCGTAAATAATATAAAGATTAAAAAGAATGCTCCTCCCCCGCTCTTCCCAGCGATATAAGGAAACTTCCATATTGCGCCTAGTCCAATTGCTGATCCTGCTGCAGCCATTATAAAACCTAATTTCGAAGTCCATTGCTCCGTCTGTTTCATCTTATTTTCCTCCTAGTTAAATTACTTTATATAAATAATTAAATTTTTCAAACCAATCCGAATAAACCCTCCATTTCTATTTCCATAAAATAAAAAAATGGCTCAACGTCTCTATATAAAGAGACGCTAAGCCATTTACTTAACGCGGTACCACCCTTATTGATTCCATTATGAATCCACCTTAGTAGTAATCGTTTGATTACAAACCTAATATCGAAGGTTAACCGTTAAGATTTACTAAGAATGTGATTCCGTTCCACCTTACTGCTCCTAGGCGAGTTCAGGATGTCATTTGACTATGTCACACCAACCCATAGCTCTCTGTACAAATATACGACCTTACTACTCCTATTCAACACATTTTAATATTTAGAATATATTTTCTTTTGAAATTAATATGAAGTATATCGGTTATATTTATAACTGTCAAGGGCTATATTAAAATTTGATGAGAAACCCCTTTTATTTTTCATTATCCTTCATCATCATCACCGTGATCATCAGTACCTTCTTCTTGATCATCGTCATCTTGTTGTTGAGATGACTCCTTTTGCTGAATAGCATTATTTACCGCTGTAGTAGACATGACTTCACCTGTTATTGTATGTACTCTTACATCAACCGTTTCTGTTTGTTTTTTTATTATAATTTGGTAGGTAGACATACCATTTATATCGACTACACTTACCTTCTCGATAAAACCGCCTGGTACTTTTTGTAACGCAACTTCTTTCGCCTGCTCTTCTGTAACGACTTTTTGTATTTGTGAAGTACCAATAAAAGCACCCGTCGCTTCTTCAATTTCTACCATTACATTCTCATTTGCACTTTTCTCTATCTCTATTACATATACATTTTTTTCGTTCTTTTTCTCTAGTCTTATCCCTTTCACATTCCCTTGTACTTGCTGCACTGCAATCTCTTTTGCTTGCTGCTCTGTAACTTTTGTCGTTTGTTTCTGTAACAATTGAATTTTCCCGGTAGTTTTTTCAATCTCAACTATTGTACTTTGAGTAGCATTTGTTTCTACCGATATTACAAATACCTCTATCCCCTTTCTTTTTTCTAATATAGTTTGTTTAATGATCCCCTGTACTTTCTGAAGTGCCATTTCTTCCGCTTTTTCTTTCGTTATTGTATTACTTTTTAATGATATTTCTTTTGCACGTTTTATGTTACCACTTTGAGCATCTACTATTATTTCATATGAGCCTTTTTCATTTAAAAGATTTACCTTATATACATCTTGTTCCCCTTTGTTTACTAATTTCATATTTTTTATTTTTCCAGGATACTGTTCAGACACAATATTCTGAATTTGTTTTTCAGATAATATTTTTTCTCCTTGCTTAGAAACAATACGTTGTGATACAAAAGCTACACTTACAAGCACAAAACAAAGTAACAATGTAACCTTCCATTTCTTTTTCATTTTCAAACTCCTATCTCTTTATAAAAAACGAGGCAAATATACGGTAACTTTCGTCCATTCTCCCTCTTCACTTTCCAGTTGTATATTTCCTTCATGAGCATCAATAATCTGTTTCGCAATCGACAATCCTAGACCTGTTCCTCCTGTTTCCCTACTCCTCGCTTTATCAACTCGAAAATAGCGATCAAACACTTTCTGTATATCTTCCTTAGGAATTCCCATACCGTAATCTTGAATAGAAAAAAAGATTCTTTCTTTTTGTATTCCTACTATCAAATCGATTGAATCTTTACTGTATTTCATTGCATTATCCAATAATACTACTAATACTTGTTTTATTTTTTGTTCATCAATATTTACAACAATCTTTTCTTCCTCTGTAATAACACGAAAATCCCGATTATATGTTTTTTCTAGTTGTTCCGCAGTCATCTTACATAACCGAACTAAATCTGATTCTTTCGTTTCCAACTTCCACTCTGCACTACTGTTGGCAAGCAGTAACATTTGATTTGTCATGCCTTTCATTCTTATTGCCTCGGAGTATATCGCTTCTACAGATTCTTCTAAAACATCTTGTTTTTTCATTCCCCATCTTTTTAATAATTTTGCATAACTTTCAATAACTGTTAACGGTGTTCTCAATTCATGTGAAGCATCTGAAACGAACTGCTGCTGCTTTTCAAAGTTTTGATGTAATAAATCTATCATTTTATTAAATGTTGTCCCCATTTTATGCAATTCATCTTTTGATTTTTTCTCAAGTGGTATTTTTTTGAATATCCCTCTATCTTGTATATGCTCCATTGTTTGTATTAAAGAATTTACAGGTTTTAAAATGAGTTTACTTAACATTCTCCCCGCAAAAAAAGACGGAATTAAAACGAAAAGCGATGCAATAACTAATACATTTTTTAACATATTTAAATTCTCTTGCAAACTATCTAAACGTTCTGTCATTTCTAATGAAACGATTTTCCCATCATTCCAAATAATTGGCATTTTTATATAAGCGAATTTCCCACCATTCTTCTCATAAATTCCCGCCGATTCTTTTCTTTCAAATTTCGTATTTACTGCTGGGATTGGTTTTGCACTATCCACTTCTTGTCTAATCATTACCTTTGAATTTTCATTAATAACTCTAATCATACCGTTTGAAGGTAAGTATGGCTGTAGTAGATTTACTGCGTCTATTTCTTTTGCTGATTCAGCATTCATTCCTTCTATAATATGTACTGCCTCACGTTTTAAACGTTCTAACTCTCCGTTCGTTGTAACTTTATAAAACAAAAAGTATATAGAACTATTAATAAGTAACAAAATAAGTAGTAACCATACTGTAGAGAATAAATATATTTTATTTTTAATTTTCATATACTATACCTTTAAGACATACCCAACACCTCTAACAGTGTGAATAAGTGGTACGTCCACATTACAATCTACTTTTTTACGTATATATCGAATATATACATCGACAACATTTGTATCACCATAATAATCAAATCCCCAAACATTCGTTACGATTTGTTCTCGATTTAACACTTGATTTTCATGCTTCATTAAAAATAGTAATAAATCAAACTCTCGTGGTGTTAATTCCACTAAATGATTCCCTCTTTTCACTTCTCGTGTTTTCTCGTCTATATATAAATCTGCAATTTGATAACTACTATTTTCCTCTTCTTTTCTTACGTTTGAAATTCTTAAACATGCACGAATTCTCGCTAAAAGTTCTTCTATTTGAAATGGCTTTGTAATATAATCACTTGCTCCTTGATCTAAGCCACTTACTTTATCAACAACTGAGTCACGAGCGGTTAATAAAATAATAGGTATTACAGCATTTTTCAAACGTATCCTTCGAAGTACTTCTAATCCACTTATGTTTGGAAGCATTACATCAAGTAAAATTAAATCCCATTTACTATCGTGAAACTTTTCCATTGCCTCTGTTCCTGTTTTAGCAATTTCACTTTCATATCCTTCAAATTCTAGTTCTAACTGTACGACACGCGCAATTTTTTCTTCATCCTCAACAATTAAAATCCTTTCTCCCATAAAAGCCTCCCGCATTATATAATCTTTTCATACCATTCCAGTATAACAAGTAATACTTTCCTCAAAAAGAAATAATGCCCAGTATTCTGTCCGACTTAATGAAAAAAATGAGGAACGAAATATATTCCTGATTGTTAGAGAGACAATCCAACCCATTGCCAATATGCATAATAAAATAAGACCATTAGAAGCATATATATAACACTTAAATAGCTACTTAACTTTAATAAATCTTGCGATTGAAAAGTTTCTCTATCACTTTCTTGAAATAAAAGTAAAGCTTTAGAACTGACTGGAAAGGTTAAACAATAATTCATGCCAACAATCCCTAAAAATAGTACAGCTACTTCATTAAGCTGTAGACTACTAGCAAAATATAGTAATGGCGGAATAAAAATTACCGCTCTCGTCGTGTGAGATGTAATATATAAATGTGATGTGACTGAAAGAATAACAATTACGAGTAACACGATAAAAATGGATTGCTTATTAATTAGTTCTGTTACTAAAAATAACTTTTGCATAATCCATTGCGCTGCACCACTCTCCATTAAAGATTTCCCTAATGCAATTGCTGCTCCAACAAATAGAATTAAGTTCCACGAGACACCTTTTAAACTTTCTTTCCACTGCATCACGCCGAGTTTTGGTAAAGTTAATAAAAATACTCCGATTATCGTAACAGTTGCAATTTCCAAACCATGTAGCGACTCTGTTAACCAAAAAGCGACCATCGCTATTAAAATACTAATTGTATACTTCTCATTTCGCGATAATTCAAACTTAATTTTTTTCTGTTTCAGTTTTGTTTTTACTTCCTCTTTGTCTAAAAATAAAAATAATATTACGCGACAACTTATACAGCTCATTATGACTCCAAATGGGAACCCCCATATTAACCACTCTACAAATGTAATGGTTTTATTATTAAATTTTTTTAACATATCTAGGGCGATTAAATGTGAGCCTGCCCCAATAATTGTAGAACTTGTTGATACTAAAATAACAGTAGGCATTAAAATTGCTAATGCTTTCGTAATTCTTCTACTCCCAATTTCTTTTGAGATAGCTTGAAAAACAGGTAATACAACCGCTGCGCGTCCAGATGTTGATGGAATAAAAAAGGCGAGTATTTGAATAATCATTGTCAAAATCCCGCACAAACCGGCTATATTCCGAGCACGATTTACAACAAAGTACGTCATTTTCTCAGCTAAACCGGTAACTTGAAGTGCCCTTCCTAAAATAAAGGAACCGATCATCAGCCAAATAACATCTGAAGCTAACGAATCGAATAAAAGATCTTGCTTTGCTGTTCCTGAAATAATTAGAAATAAGACAGACCCTAGTGCGATATAGGCCGAATTTATCGTTGTTGTTGTCCATAAAATAATTGCACAGCAAAATCCAAACAAACTCCATTTTGCTTCCATCGTTAATGACGATGGAAGCAAAAGAACTATTTCTACCATTACTATAAGTGCTACGGGCAAAACCCAAGATGGCTTAGTTTTCGGATTATCGGTACTATTCACATGTGATTCCACTACATTTTTTTCAATCATGATACGTACCCACTGTTATTCAACCGAGAAGCGATTTGATAACCGACTAAAACTGTACGCATCGTACTCTCTGTGCAATCACGAAGCCATTTCTCCGCATTAGAAAATGCATTTTCTAATGAAGATGGCATTGGCAATATACTTGTATATGCATCAATTCCATAATCGTAATTGATACGTGCACCTTTACCGACTGTCCCTACTAATGCGATTACTGGTAATCCATATTTTTTTGCACATTTAGCCACCTCAGCTGGAATTTTCCCACGTGGTGTTTGAAAATCTATACTTCCTTCCGCAGTAAATACAAGATCACACGCTAACAATAGTTTATTTAAATCCATATACTTCATAATAATATTGTATCTCGGATGAAGCGTTGCACCAATTAAAGCTTGTAATCCAGCACCAAGCCCACCAGATGCACCGCTTCCTGGTGTATGATGTACATCTATACCCATATCTTTTTTTATAACAGAAGCATAGCGCTCCAGTGCTTTTTCTAGTTCTATTACTTGTGCTTTGTTAGCACCTTTTTGCGGACCGAATACTCGCGCTACTCCTTGTTCGCCGCATAATTGATTAAACCAATTACAGGCAACATCGATTTGAACATGCCTTAATCTAGGATCTACTTGTGATGTATCTATTTTTGAAACTTGTAATAAAGAGGTTCCACCATGAATTTGTATTTCCTTTCCAGCTTCATTTAAAAACTTTACACCTAAAGCTTCAGCCATACCAGCTCCTCCATCAGATGTTCCTGAATCACCACATCCAATTAATATACGATCTACCCCTTTATTTAAGGCTAATTCTATTAACTCCCCAACACCATGAGTAGTCGTTTTTCTAGGATCACGTAAATCTCTCGGTACAAGTCGTAGCCCCGCAGCAGCAGCCATTTCAATAACAGCTGTACGCTCACCATTTCTCGTTTCAAAAACTCCAAAATAAGATTGTATCTTTTCTCCAACAGGTCCCGTTACTTGTACTTTATACATTTTTCCATCAGTAATATTTATAATTGCCTCTGTAAAACCTTCCCCGCCATCAACCATTGGTAAAGTCTCTACAGTAGCTAACGGCATGACTTTTAAAATCCCCTCTTTCATTATATCAGCAGCTTCCTTCGCCCCTAAACTTTCTTTAAATCCCGATGGTACAACTAAAATACGCATGTAATATTTCTCCCTTCACCTTGTATATCTCTTTCGTTTCTAAGGCTTATACTAAAGGTGAAAAAAGAGAGCACAATTAAGCTTACATTAAAATTTGGTGAGAAAGTGCTGAGTTTTGTGATCTAAAAAATCCGTTGTACTATGAAATAGCACAACGGATTTATTCCTTTACTCTTTATTCAATTTTATTTCTCTATTACGGGACAATACTTGTATGATTTCGCGTTTCCTGTACTCAACAAGCAATTGCTTTAAGTTTATATTTTGTAAGTTTTGTAGTAACAGTATGACACCTTTTGTACATCATGAAGTACGTACTTTCTAACAGCCTATTCTTTTCACTGCAAATATACTTGATTTTCATTAATCTATATATTCTGCCGTACCAATGAAATCTAATTTGTAGGTAGTCTTATCTACGAAGTTAACAATTTTACCTTCTTTATTATAATCATAATTATAAATTAAAATAATGGTATTGTATTTAGACCTTAACTTAATGTTATTGTACTGTTGTATTAATTGATTATCATATGAAAAATCTACTAACAGCTTTTCTATGTCATCTTCAGCATCAGGAATCCAATCTTTTTCAACTAAGTCCCTATCATAATAACCTAATTTAAAATCTTTCTCAAAAATAGAGGGAATACTATCTCCATCTTCATTATATTTTATTTCAGTGTATGTTTCGAGTTCATCAAAATCACTAAAGCATCCTAACCATAAAGAAACATCATTTTTCATTTTTTACCTCCTCAAACCTTCTGGTAAATCCATAATGCCATTTTTCATTCTATTTTCAGCCCACTCATTAAGCCCTTTAACAAAACTTTCATAGTCAGAAGCAGAATCAATAATCTTTAACATTTCATTATGTGCTTTTGTCGAGCCTCTTCTTCCATGACGACCAGGTGGATTTACAAATTCAACATCTTTAGTCAGAGACCTCATTTCTTTAATATCATCCATACTAATTCCCCACTGCTTAAATTTAGGAGTTCTTGCTACAAGATGCCACTCATGGTATCCTCCTGGGCGTCTAATCCTATCCTCTATTTTACTTCTCAACTGAGGATTATTCCACATTTCCTCAAATTGTTTTGCTGACAGATTATCAAACCATTTATTAAACTCATTGTTTCTTACTGATGGAATTTTCACATCACTTAAATGCTTACTATTCCCACTAGTACTCTTACTACCTTCACCCGTACCCTTAACAACCTTACTCTCCATATACTGATAAGCCTCTTTCAGAGAATACTGTCCTCCCCCTGAGACATTTCCTACTCCAGCCATGGCGAAGCCTTTTCCCTCACCTGGGATCCATTTGTACTCCAGCAATGTTTTTACTGCGTGCTGGATCTTTTCATTTCCCTGCAAGAAAGTTGTTTTTACGGTTGTGGCACCTTTATTCCATAGACTTCCGATTTTATCGGCAAAGCCTTTTGCTGTGGAGGCTACAAAGTTTACACCTTCTGTTACTTTGTGGCTGGCTGTTTTTATACCATCGACAGCTGCTTTTCCAGCTTTTCCGGCTACCATTGTTACGCCTTCGCCTAGTCTTTTTCCTGCTTTTACAATCGTCTTCCCAAAGCTAGAAGCGACATACTTTATTCCTTTTCCAGCAAGACTTGCCACTTTTCCAACAGGAACAAAGTTTAGGAGTGTCCATCCTGCGGCGATGAGTCTTTCTTTTGATGATAATTCTTTTCCTGTAATAGGGTCTTTACCGGTAACGGCACGAATTGCATCATTTACTCCAATGAATTCAGCTGCTCCTTCTACTCCTTTTTCCCACCATGATTTTTCATGTTTCTTTTCTGTTTTATGGGTTTCTTTCAATTTTTCATTTTGTTTCTTTTGATATTCTTCATCTGCTTGACGAAACTTTTGAGCGATACGCCGTAATTCTTTTTCTGTAACTTGTAAGTTACGTATGTAAGATTCCATGAGTCTCATTGATCTCATATATTCCCCATAAAAATGCTGACTCGTTGCTCCTTGCCATTGCATTTGAATACTAAACATAGATTGATTGAGATTTTGTTGTATGTTCTGGCTGTGTGTTTGCATCTCTGATATGTTTTTGGCAATTTGTTCGAGTTGTTCAGGTTTGACCTTGATCTCCAAACCCTCTCCCACCTTCCTCTATTTTATACCAAAAAGAAATATAACTGCATCAATTTTTACTTGTTCCCTTTAGAAAAAACATCAAAAATACTGTTATCACAAATCGCTTCAATTTCTTCCTTCACAAATAATTTTTGAAATTTTGTTCCTGGGTTTAATATTACATTTGCTTCTAAATCTATCGTCTTTAATAATTCAATCGCATTCATAGAGACATATGGACATTCTTCTGGAATAACCATTTCTAAATGTTTCAAATCAGAATACAGTGGTAACATTAATCCTTCTTCCATTTCAAAATAATGAATTTGCAATTGTGTATTTTCAGTTGAAATCAAATTCCCTTCTTCATCTACATTTGTATCTCCCTCTACAGAAGCAACAACGTACAAATTTGATTTCTGTAATATCTCATAAAAACGAAATCTTTTTTCTTCATTCTGTAAAGCTTCCACTAGCGCCTCATCTAATGGACAAATTTCTAGTAAACTCATTGAACTTCACTCCTTATGTGAAATAATTTCGCCATCTTACGCAAAGTAAGATGGCGAATGTTAAATCTAATTATTTTTTAACGTTCATAGATTTAATTTTTTCTACATTCTCTTTTGCTTGTTTCGTTATTTCTCCATTAATAGCATTTGCATATTTATCACGAGTTAAAAATTCAAAACATTTATATGCATTATTCATATCAGTTGCAGACATACATCCTGCGCCTTTATTAAACATTTTTAGAGCTACCGTATTCATCCATTCTTTTGCATCTGCTTCTGGATATCCTAGTTCCATAGAGTGGTAAGTTAATTCAATTGCTGAAGCTAAATCTTCAATCGTATCTTTATTCCCGCTTACCTTTGCAGCTTCAAATGTACTCAAATACTCAATTGCCGCTTTTACCCCATCTTTAATTCCTAATTCTTCAATACCTGGTGTTTTATATAAAATTTGATAGTTGTTTAATGCTGATTTATATTGCGTTTTTTCTAACTGTTTTGCTTCTTTAATTACAAGACCAGCTACATTAGAAAATCCTGTTTTGTCAACCACACCGCGTGAAGCTGCTTGACCATAATAATGTAAAGCATTATAAAGGCTCGTTTGTCCTTCTTTATTTGCTTCATCACCTGCTAACTGAATAAGTTGAATTCCCTCCATTTTTTTGGATGCATTATCAATCATATTCATACCACTAATTTGGCCAATCGTTTTATCAATATCCTTTAACTGTGCAAGTAATGTGTATGATGGTAATAAGTTTTTACTTACTTCACTTTGCCATCCTGTCGTTCCATTTATTTTATTCCATTCATTTTCTGTATCTGTCCATAATTTATTCGCATAATTAACCATTTCTTCTCTTGAACGTTCCAATGGGTGCTTTGTACGAATTGCATTTGCAATATTTAATACCGCTGTATAATATTCTCCATTATTTGCTGCATCGTTTGCTTTTCTTTCAAACATTAGCGGCATTAATAACTTATGAGATTCATCTTGAACAGATTTTTCTACTCTTGCCGTATTTGCTAATAAATTCGCTTTATTTATAGCATCTTCCACTTTAAAATTAGGATCTTTTAATTGTCCACGAAGTCCCTCTACAGCCGCAACAAATTGCTTTTCTAACTTTTCTTTTTGTTCACCTGTTGCCCCACCAATATACTGATTTGCTAATAGTAAAGCATTTTCATATTGTGGACTCACTGGATTTAAATACGCTTCTATTTGATCAATCTCTTGACTAAATGGGTCAGATTTCACTTGTACTTTTTGAGTATTAGAATCAATAGTATTTGTTTTATCGTTATTTTTGACATCCTCAGTCTTTGAATCTTTTAGGTTTTTCTCTGTTGCTGTACTTGTTGCCTCATTTCCTTCTGTAACTGCCTTTCCTTCATTACTGCTAGTATTTTCTTTTACAGGGCTTGCTTTTTCTTTTGTCTCAGTTGCAGACTGCACTACTGTTGTTTGGATATTAAGGTTCTGTAATTCTTGTTGTAATAGCTTGTTGAAAATATCTTCTACACCTTGATTCGCTTTTTCTACTAATGTAGGATCTACGCTTTCAAGTACTGATGTAACTAAATAAAATTTACTTAATGCTTGTTCTAAAGATGCTACATCCCCTGTATTTGACCACTCTCTTTTTTCTTCTATTGCTGTTTGATAAACTTTTTCTGCTACAGATTTAATATAATCTTTCTTATTTTCACTTAAATATCTTTGTAACTCTTCTTGTGTAGTAACCGATTCATTTAGTACATTCATTTGATTACGTAAATAGAATAGTGCTCTCTCATTTGAATATTCACCACTTGTAAGAATTTGTTCTACATTATCTAATGCTAACTTATGTTCAGCTATCGATTTTGATTTTGATGGTGTATTCAATTGGCTAACAAGCGTCCAGTCTTCTTTTTTGCTATAGTAGTTCGTTAAATTATTTAATGCATTTTCATCCAGTTCTTTTTGACTCGTATAAAAATCATTAAAGAAAACAGATGAGTAGTATTTTCCATTTCCTGCGTACCACTCAACTAAAATATCACCCGTTTTTGGTGATACTGTAATTGTTGGGTGTGTTGGTTCTGGTGGCTTCGGATCTACTACTGGTGGCTTTGGATCTACCACTGGTGGCTTTGGATCTACCACTGGTGGCTTTGGATCTACCACTGGTGGCTTTGGATCTACCACTGGTGCATTTGGATCTACTGGTGACTTTGGATCCACTGGCGTATTTTGATCTACCGGTAGCTTAGGACCTACTGGCGTATTCGAATCTACTGGTGGCTTAGTGTTCGGATCTACCTGTAACTTAGGGTCCACTGGTGTATTCGAATCTGCTGGTGACTTAGGATTATCCGCCACAGGTCCAACCATATTAATTGGCAACTCTGGCTTTTGCGGAGTTGGTGCATCTGATAATTTGATTTGTGGATCTTTCTTTTCGACCGATACTTCATCAGGTTTATACGTTACTGGCGTAATTGGTGATTTATTATTTCCAATTAAGTCTGCTAAATTAATAGTTGGTTTTTCGCCAGGTTTTTCATCTTTTTTTGCAGGATCAGCGACTAAATTTGGGAACATAGACTGTAAATCGCCCCCTGTAATACGATCATCTTTTTTCTCTTCTGTATTACTTGCTAGTTTTACTTGTTCTTTTCCTGCTGTCTTAAAGCCTTTGTCATACACAAGATATCCTGATGTTCCTAGTAATGCTACCGACATTACTGATATAGCGACTTTTTTCCCTAAGTTATTATTGTTTTCCTCCATGTCCTTTTCCCCTTTTCCTATCTTTATTGAATCCAACCGTTTGTTTTCATTTCTGTTAGTTTTTCTTGCGCAGCTCTTACTTCGGATTCATTTTCATTTGCTTGAACTGTTTTTCTTAAGAAACGACTTGCTTCCTCGTATTTTTTCTGTTTAATTTTAAACATCCCGAATGCAAAATTCACATGTGGATTTTCATCGTTTTGTGAGTATGCTTCTGTGAAAAGCTTCTCTGCTTCATTTCCTTGTCCCACTTTATCGTATAAAATCCCTATATTTACAAGCGTATTTATGTCGCGTGTTCCACTGCTGACAACTCTATTGTAAGCTTCTAACGCTTGCTGATATGCGGCAGTACTCTTTGCACCATCTCGCGTTTCATAAAATTGACCCGCTTCGTAATACACAATTCCTAGTTGATTTAACAACTCAATATTTTTCATATCTTTTTGAATCGCTACTTGTAAAATGTGAGATGCTTGTTGATAATTCATTTCTTTCTTCGCACTATCAATTAGGTTTGTTTTATTCCAAAGCACATATAGATTTGAAAGTTCAATTGTATATATGGCATTCTTTGAATCTTGCATAATAGCTTCTTTAAAGAAAGATTCTGCTTTGTCTAACTGTACCGTTGCGGTTGATAATTGACCTTTTAAATACGAAACAATTGCTTTATCTTCATTTGTCTTCGTACTCATTTTGACAATAACATCTTCCGCTTTTTCAAATTCTTTCATTTTCATATGACATACAGCTAAATCTCGCATTGCATCTTTTTTGTATGGTTCAATTCCTTTTGCATTATTCGCTAACGCTTGTTCAAAATTTTGCACTGCTTCTTGATATTTTCCAATGCGGAAATTTGCTGAAGCTAATAGATAAGCAGCTTCATTATTTTCTTTATCGATTTCTCTATCTTTTATTAGTTTTGTAATATAATCGATTGCAATTTTATTTTTCCCTTCAGCAACGTAAATCGTTGCTAATTGGAGATAAGCCTCGTCTTTACCCTTTACAGCAATTGCATGTTCAACAGCTTCTTCAGCTTTTGTATATTTTTTATCATGATAGGCTTGTCGTGCTTGTTCCATAAACTTTTGATATTTAGCGTTTGTTGTGTAGAAATAAAATAACGTTGAACCACCTATAACAACAACTACAGTTGAGCCAATAATCAAAATCCGTTTTTTATTCTTTTTCCACCATTTAGAAAAGGCCGACGGTTCACTTTGCTCATGCGTTATTGTAAGTGGTTGATTTGATGCTTTTGCATTTAAAATCTCATCATCTACATCATATTCCACTTGTTTTTTCGTTTGTTTCCGGCTCTGTAGAATGCTAGTTGGCACTGTAATTGTAGCTGCTACTTCTTGCTGCGACTGTGTTCCTTGCTCTTCTTTTATCTCTTCAATAATGCTTTCAATTTCCTGTTTTAACGCCTGGTCAATGTTTGGAAATTGTACGATTCGTGAATAGACGAAACAAGCAAATGCTGCATTGTTTTCTCGTTCCAATTCAGTAGCTAATTCCAAATAATGTTGTAGGACCATTTTATTATTTATTTCAGGCTCTTGACTCTCCATAGTTTGAATGATATATGCGAGTTCTTTTTGCAGAGCTGTTGATGGATTGAGTGAATTGAAAATTATTTTATATTCATATAATGCCGCTTGTTTAAATCCTCTCTCTTCTAATAATCTTGCAATTTCCAAACATTTTGATACAAAAAGAGAGTGTTCTTCTGTTGACTGCCTTTCCGCATCAATTTTCATTCTTTCTCTCGCGCTATTAAAGACATCGTACCACTGCGCAAAGCTTGGGCATTCTGCGAAAGAGTTACTACTCCATGCCTGCCTAAATAATTTTGCAATCTCTCCGTTCCATTGATTATGTAATACTTGCTGAAGTAACGTATATCTTTCACATTCTGTCTGCATTTCTTCCGTTTTAAAGTAACTTGCATCCGTCCATTTTTTATTTCGAACTTCCTCACTACACCAACTTAATATTTCTCCTAATAAAATAGCACCTGCAAATCGATCGGCTTCTTTTTGCCATACTCCACTTTTTAAATACATCGGTGCGTAGCCCGCTGAACCTGCTGGCAATAATGAAGGTCTTTTCGTTTTCGGGCCATACATTTGCTCAACATCAACAAGTTCGATATTGTGTTGACCTTCAATTAGATTTTCACTTAAGAAAGGTACGAGTACGTTGCTAGACGATAAATCATTATGAGCAACTTCATTTTCTTCCATCATTTTAAGTGTTGTAAGAAATGCTTCTGCAATAAAGAAACATTGTTCTTTTGATAACATTCTTTGTTCTTGTATTATATCAGCCCATGTTGGACCTTCAATCCAAGGCATTACAATACTATTAGCAAGATCTTCTGATTTTTCGATAGCAGATGTATGTTCTTCTTTAGTAACGATATAACGTGAACATACTTTCAGACCCACTAAGGAAGATAGTGGTTTCAAAAATGCTAGTTGATGTTTTTCTTCGCGATAGCGTTCCTTAAAAACTTTTAATGCAATTCGTTCAACACCATTTTCCTGTTGTAATTGATAAACTGTTCCTTGTCTTCCCTCTTGACCATAGGGCATCTCAATACCAATTACAGCTGGGTGTTTCTCAAAACGATAAACATCTTTATTAAGGCTAATTTTTTCTCCTACTTCTGGTCGGAATCCCATTTTATCCCCTTACTCTCGTATAACAATTTTTCAAAAAAAGACCAGGAACAATAGCTCCTGGTCTTTTGCAATTGTTCTATTCTTAGTATGCGTTATCTGTATTACGGAATTTATCAGCGATACGTTTTAAATCTGTTGAAATACCTTCTAAAATTGGAATGTATTGTTGCATTGCTTGTTTAGATTGCATAAATTCTCCACGGAATTTTGCTTGTGTTGCCCCAGCCCATTGTCCTTCTAAACTATTAATATCGCCTTCAAGTCTATTAATTTGACTTTGTGCTTCTCCTGCTGCGTTTTTAAAGTTTCCTGCGATTCTTTCAAGTTCTTCTGGTGTGATTTTAATTTCTGCCATCTTAATAATTTCCCCTTTCAAATCATAAATAATACAACAATTAGATTATAAACTATATTCATACAATTTTTAAAGGGTTTAATTACAAAAATATTCTATTTTCTAGTAATTTAACCCTATTTTAATATTATTTCACTTTTAATTCAGACCATTTCACACTAATTTTATCTGTCATCGTGCGAAGTAAATGTAATGGTGTATATGCACATTTTATTTTTATTGGCTTTCTACGTATGCAATACCCATCCCCACTTAATAATTCTTGATCCATTTCAGTATGTGGCAGTTTCATATTAAAGAAATACACATCATTATTTTGTGTCGTTCCCAATAAATATCCAATACTTCTCTTTCTAATTTCCGCAAACCATTTTTCATGAGAATAGCTATTTAAGCTAGACGTTGTAGCAGCTGTCATAAAGTGAATCCCTTTATTTTTACAGTTTTGGACAATTAGTTCCATTTTGTTTTTTGCTTCATAATCAGTAGATAATATAGTTAACATTTGATCGATATCATCAATCGCAATGATTATTCTCTTATATGGAATCTCCACTGTTGCGTTTGGATCTATAGAAGGCATTATTGGTTCTCTATTATTTATTAGCTCTAACAATTCATCTAACATTTCTTTTAATTGCATACCATCTGTAACTTTCTTCTTCACATGAGGTAAATCTCCAAGAGCTAATATACCTGTAGGTCTTTCACCAAGGTCTACTAAGTATAGCTCAACCTTTTCAGGAGAGTATTGGTATGTAGTAGTGAACAGAAGTGTTTGTAAAAGCGATGTTTTTCCACCTTCTATTCTTCCCCCAACAAATATATGACTCATTTCATCTAAAGAAATACTTTGTAATTGAATATCCTCTGTTTCCATACCTGCTGAAATTTGGGCTGTTTCCAATTTTTCAACCATATGCTCTACAAATATTTCTTTAGGTACCATTGGAATGGCTTTTGCTTTTTCACCATCCCATTCTCCATTCATTTTTCGAATAATTGTTTTTAATTGTTGAGAGTACTCAAGTTCACTTTCACCAATAAACGGCAATGCTGCTTGGAATAATTCCGGCGGTTGTCCTTTCATTAACCCACGGCCAACAGGAACTTCAATTAATGGGAATTTAGGTCTGCCAACTAAGTTATGATATTCTGTTCCATCTTGTAATTCAAATGTAAGTGCCATCGGTATATTATTACGAACACGATCAAACATATCAATTGTTTGATTCAGAGAGAAATAGAAATATACACCGTATGTACTTGATTCACGCAATAATAATTCTAATACTTCATTTTCTTTCTCGAATTCATTTTTGAACCTTATATAACCATCTACCATTACTACTATAGCTGGTATTTTCTTTTCTACCATTCGGTTATACATAGAGAATGACTTTGCACCGATATTAGAAAAGCTCTCTTTTCTAAGCGTGATTTCCTTCTTTAAAAATCCGAATAGACGTTTCATTTTCTCATTTTCGCCTTCTTGTATAATCCCACCAATATGAGGTAAATCTCTAAAATCTAAAAACATACGACCAAAATCAATAACATAGAAATTCACTTCTTCTGGTGTGTGAGATACAGCTAGAGACATAATAATAGTTTGCAACATCGTTGTTTTTCCTGTACCTGGCATACCATAAATATTTAAATGCCCTTCTTGTAAATCTAACTTCAGCGGAAATTGTGCTTGTTTTGCAACATCATCAATTAATCCAACTGTTACTTGTAAATATTCTTTCGGTTTATTCCACTCACCAATTGTCCAATCTTCCATAGCATAAAATTCTTTTAACAATAATTTTTCCGGTAATGGATCCAGCCAAGGTCCTGGTAATGCTTTAATATTTTCTTTTTCTGATACGCTCTGTACATATTGAATAAAAGCTTGTAATTGTTTCGGACTATTTGTCATTGGTTTTGGACGCTTTTTCACTTTTATTCTTTCACCCGAGAGCTTAACTTCTGTAAAATCAACAATATCAAGAACTTTCTCTTCATCTGGATTATAAGGTGCTCCACTCCATGCAGACTGGAATAATTCCAATACTTCATTGCTACCAACTTGGAGATACCCTCGTCCTGGTACATTAATTTTAGATGCATCTGGAATCTTTAACATTTCACGACTATCCGCATCATCTTGTACACGTAAACAAATTCGAAAACGCGAGTTACTCCAAATCTTGTCATTTACAACCCCTGAAGGTTTTTGAGTTGCTAATAATAAATGAACTCCTAACGTCCTTCCTATTGCAGCGACACTAATTAGCTCGTCCATAAAGTCTGGTTGTTCCTTTTTCATTTGAGCAAACTCATCAATAACAATAAATAAATGTGGTAAAGGTTCTTTTTCACGCCAGCTTGTTTCATAATATTCATCTAGATGCTGAACATTTCCAGCCTGAATGAATAATTTTTGTCTCCGCTCTAATTCTGCCTTTAATGAAATTCTGGCACGCTCAATTAAGTTTGGATCTTCTAAGTTCGTAATAGATGCAATAATATGCGGTAATCCCGCAAATGTGTTTGACATTCCACCACCTTTATAGTCGATAAGCATAAATGCCATCTCATGAGGATGATAGGTTGCCGCTAACGCGGCTATTATAGACTGAATCACTTCACTTTTTCCTGATCCAGTTGTACCAGCCATTAGACCGTGCGGACCATGCCCCTTTTTCTCTATTTTATCGTGAATATTTAGAAAAACAGGTTTACTTCCTTCTCTTACACCAATTGGAACCGGTAATGAAGTCGGATACCGATTTTCTTTCCATCTCTCTAGCACTTGTAACTCTTCCATGTTTTTAGCTTGAAACAAGTCTAAAAATGTTAATACTTTCGGAATGTTGGCTGCTGTAGAACTTTTCATTCGAATTGGAGCAATGTTTCGCGCTCCTAGCTCACATCGTTCGAATGAAAGTCGATCTACTTTAAAACTCGCACGCGTTGTTCCATTGTTTTCAGCTGAACTTGAAAACGTTTCTACTAACTCTCCATTTTCTCCATTTAAGCTTATTACAAGATCACATTCCATCGGTAACCTTTCCCTTTGTTCTGCAAAAATAAATGTAGAAGCTCCTACACTTTCACCTTCTCTAAGTAACATTGGAGTTAAAGGATCATCCTCTAAAAATTCTCTCGCTGATAAGAAAAAGACATACATCGGAATTAAAGGAACTTTTGCATCTGCTTGCGCAGAAGAATTATATATTCTGCGCATATTAAGTGGAGTAAATAATACTTCTGCTAGTTTCTGTGCATCTTGTTGATTTTCAGATAAAAAGCGCATACTTCTCTGTTCATCCCATACGTGAGGAAGCCACCTCATCCAATCCCATTGTTTTTTTTCCTTTTCATGATAAAATGCTGCTATTTTCACTTCATTTGGTGCATGATGCGTCATAATTTGTGTCGTTACAATTCGAATAAAGTTTAGTCTATCTTCTTTATTTCCAACTACACCAATTACATCGTTTTTTTTCAAAGAAATTGAAATGTGTCCATTTGGTATCGTATTGAAATCCCTTTTCACATTTTGCGCTTCTGTAACTAATGGATTTTCTTCATAACCTTTCTGCTCAGGCACCTTCAATTCTACAAGGAATGGTCTTTCTCCTGTACCAATACGAATATCTAAAAAGTCTGGACTTTCAGGTGTACGCTCCCATAAATTACTTTCCCGATTTTCAATTCTTTGTACACTTTTTAATGGGCTTGGGTTTTGTGTAATTAAATATTTTGCTTGTTCAACCTTTAACGTATCTAATTCCACTCGATGCTTTTGAATTTGCTCTAAGTACCTTGTTTGTAATTGTTCAACCATTTGACGATGTTCTTTCTTTTTACGGAAATGCCCCATCGTTGTAATTATATATGACCCCAACATCGGAATACTTGAAACCATCATTAATGGCATATAACTTGAATTCATCTTCATAAATTTCATCATTACAAAATATAATACCAATGTTAAAACCGTCATCATTGCAGGCAGTAACATTGTTTCAATTGAAAACTTCGGCTCCTCCGGTATATTCGGTGGATCATGAATAATAACATCCCCTGTCGGTATATCTACTTTCACACGCGGAGAGCGTTGAAAATACGGTGATTTTTGCACAAAACATTTCTCCTTCCCCATCCAAAAACTATTACTCAATGATTTTCCATACATAATCTTCTTCACTAGAAGACATACCTTGTTTAACAGGTTCATTATAAACTTCTTCTGCCGGCATCATTTCAAAAGAAGGGATAATTGTCCCTTTTTTATGTAGTATTACATATTGTCCATCCCACACATCATTATCGCGCAACGTTTCATCATTTCGAATAGAATGCCACTCTTCTTTATCTTTTGCCACTCTAATTTCATAGATCCCGCTTAATGCTTCATCTATTTTTTCATGATGTAAAATTGCTTCAATAATTTGTACCGCTTTCACGTCATTTGGAATTGCAATATCAATTTCTTCATTTGACTGTTTTATGTATGTCACAATAATCTCTTCCACGTTTATTCACCTTTTTTCCATCATGTTTGTTACCAAGAAACATCTAAAAATGAAATATCATCGCTTGTCGGAGAGTTCTGTGCCCTCTCAATTTCTTTTAACACTTCCTCAAAGTTATACTGCTTAAGCGGTACAAGTCCGTCTGAGTGAATAACTATCCGATTAGCTTCTTGTCTTGATAATGTCTTTGAAAAAACCGCCAATTCCACACCAATAATGCCTCGCTGTGTAGACCATCTTTTCTCTATATTTCTCTTAAACTTCATTACATTCGAACAATTCTCCTTATCTTGAAACAACTGTACAAATGAATCGCCATGTGTAACTATCGTTATCTTTGCTTTATCTTGATTTGAAATAAGTTCTATTTTCCCTCCAATAAACATCGTTTCACTACCTTGTTTTCGCTTTTCTTCCAAAACATCGCGTAGTAACCACGGTGTTTCTTCTGGCAATCGAAATGCACTCACTTCCTCTGAAGCTTCTTCTATCCAATTTTTTAACTGTTCATTTAATAATGTAGCAATATCCAGTCCACTTTCTTGACATGTTTCAAACAAGTTTACTAACTTCATACCAAGAAATTTCGCAGCAATTTCACCATGAAAAGACAGCCCTACACCATCACATAACGCAAATATGAAACTAGTTCCATTATCTAGAAATACTAGAAAGTCTTCTCCACTCTCGTTTAAATCCTGCGTTTCTTTTGCTCTTACATAGCTATATCGATAAGTAAAATGTTTCGTTTCCTTTTCTTGCAATACCGTTTCTTTCTCTTGAGATAGAATATATTTCATCATACTTCTCTCCTATCGAACCGGCGTTGCAGCAGACATTTGAAATCCAAGTGATACTAAGTCCGCATTTGTCCCAGGAAACATCATCACAGCACCATCTGCAATATGAAACCCATGTTCCATCATCATCTCACGATAGCTTTGAGGGATAGGCGATGAAAGTCTTTGCAACTTTGCACCATATTCATCTGTAATCTCTGTATTTGGCATAATTCCTTCCCACTTCTTTATATTAGAAATTTGTTCTTGCATAATTTCATCTGAAATAAAAATATTTTCAATTAGTACGTTTCCATCAGGTACAGACATATTCATAATTCTTCGTACAATTAATTCTGGATCTTCACCAGTTGATGCCCCATCTGTCATATGACAGACAATAGGAGCTGGTCCGTCTTGTAAATTTGGTAGTTCCTTTTGCAATAACTTCTCCACTACAGAGAAAGCTTTTGCTGTATCAGTTAAACGATGCGTTTGGATTTTTTCTAGTGGGCGAAGTCTTGCTACCTCATCTATTGTTTTCACACCACCCAATAAATCAAAAACATGATCGCTATAGGCTAAAATAGATAACTTATATCTCGGAAGCAAGCGACTACCTTTTGTTGAACGAAATACCATTTGACGAATCGCTAAAGAAAGAGCATCCGTTACAATATCAATTCTTCTTTTTTCTTCTCCGCCTGCATCCATCATTTGGTTCATTGATGCGCTTACATCAAGAAGATAAATTATATAAGCTGGTGTTTGCTGTGTTGCTTGAGTTTGATATAACATGTTTCATACCCTTCCATACATTATTATATGAACTTTTTTTATATTCATATTTCATTATAACTTATGAATTTTCTTTTTCTCAATTCATTATAAAATGTTCTTAATGTAATTTACATATTTTCACACAAAAAATTTATTCCTTTTAACATATGTTGAAAGGAATAAACCCCTTCATACTATAGAAGGGGTTTATTATTACGGTATAAGACGCATACAATCTCTCGGAAAGGCACTCGCCTCTCGTACATTTGTTAATTCTAATAGTTTGTATACAACTCTCTCTAATCCAATTCCAAAACCACCATGCGGGGGACAACCGTATCGGAATGTATTTAAATAAGATTGAAATGTATCTGGATGTAATCCCTTTTCTTTAAAAGAAGCAAGTAACATTTCATATTCATGAATTCGTTGTGCCCCTGATGTTATTTCTAATCCTTTATATAGTAAGTCGAACGAATCAGTAATAGACGGATTCTCATTACTCGGCATCGTATACATCGGCCTAGCTTCTTTCGGATAATGTGTAATGAAAACTAACTCACTCTTATATGTTTCCTTCACATATTTCCCTAGTAGTTTTTCACCTTCTGTATCTAAATCCCCACTTGGCGACTCTTTCCGGTATTTATTTTTCAAAATTTCTTGTGCTTCTAACAATGTAATTTTCGGTATTTCTGTAATAGCAGGTACTTCTATTTGTAATAGTTGTAGTTCTTTTTCACAGTTTTTTGCTACTTGTCGAAACATATATCGTAAAACATCCGTTTCTAATTGCATCACTTCATAAAAATCATGAATAAATCCAAGTTCTACGTCTAACGATATATATTCATTCAAATGACGGGAAGAATTATGATGTTCCGCTCTGTAAACAGGTGCAACTTCAAAAACACGTTCTAACCCTCCAGCTACCATCATCTGTTTATAAAACTGTGGTGATTGTGCTAAATAAGCTTCTTTTTGAAAGTATGGAAGTTTAAAAACATTCGCTCCTCCTTCTGCCCCTTGTGAAACAATTTTCGGAGTAAATATACGTGTGAAATCGTTCTCTATAAGAAATTCACTAAAGCTCTGAACGAGTGTAGATTTCACTTTAAATATCGCCGCGGTTCGCTCATGCCTTAATGATAATACCCGCTCATTCAGTAGTTGATCTAAACCAATTTGTAACTTCTTTTTATTTATTTCAAACGGAAGTGGTTCTGCGCCATTTAATATTTTCACTTCGTGAGCAAGCACTTCAACCCCTAACTCTGTTTTCGAAGTCTCTACAATTTCACCAACGACTTGCACAACACTTTCCACATCTACTTTAAATCCAGCTAACTCATGTTCTAATACACATTGCATAACTCCCGATCGATCCCTTATTAATAAAAAACTAACATTACCTAGATGACGAATCTTTTTTACCCATCCTTGAAGTAATACAACCTTTCCACCTTGCTCCGTACAATCTTTTGTGAGTGCACGCTTCATTATTGACTCCATTATTTTTCCCTCCAGTAATTTTATATTTATTTACGTTATTGTTGTCATCGTCATCATCCACGGTCACTCACCTCCTTTCAAAGAATACAAAAATCCGCCCCTATAAATAGGGACGGATTTTTCCGCGGTACCACCCAAATTGTCATAATGACCATCTTAGCCCTGATAACGGTAGGTACCGTTTGCTTTTACTAATTATCACGTTCAAAGCAACACTCACAGGTGTCTTTCCATCATGCGGTATCGCAATCTTCTCAGCAACCGATTGCTCTCTGTAGACCTTTGCATCATGTACTTTTCCTGATCCTCACTTTTTATATTTACAGAGTATTCTATCTCTTTGTTTTATAAAACGCAAGCCTTTTAAATATATTTTGATTTTTCATATCCAATTTTGTACAATCTCCTCTAAAGCCATTCCACGTGAGCCTTTCAATAATATGATGTCCTTTTTCGTTATAACTTTTAATACTTCCTCTGCTATCTTGGCTTTACTATTAAATGACTGTACTTTTCCTGTATCATATTTCTTTCTTGCTTCTTCCGCTACAATTTCAGCTAACTCTCCATAAGTGAATACATATTGAATGCTCTCTTCATTTAACATTTTACCAATTTCTCTATGATATGTTTCAGCATTCTTCCCTAACTCCAACATATCCCCAATTACTATCATTTTTTTCTTATAGGCATTTAATGTCTGTAACGTTTCAATTGCAGCCTTCATTGAAGAGGGACTGGCATTCCATGCATCGTTAATAATTGTAAATCCTGTTTTTGCAGTTAAAAATTGAAAGCGCATATGGGTAATATTTACTTGTCGTAATGCTTCCTGTATTTTTTCTGTAGGGACATTATAATATTGACCTACAGCGATTCCGACAATCGTATTTAAAATATTATGTTTTCCATGCAAGTGAACA
The DNA here is from genome assembly GCF_038005545.1 of Bacillus sp. FSL M8-0063. Taxonomy (NCBI): domain Bacteria; kingdom Bacillati; phylum Bacillota; class Bacilli; order Caryophanales; family Bacillaceae; genus Bacillus; species Bacillus sp. FSL M8-0063. Next base: position 1,758,788 of record NZ_JBBOTJ010000001.1, on the reverse strand, counting down.
TCGTACTGTATTTTTGAATCATTTAATTTAAAATGAACACCATATTCATCTAATTGCACGTTTGTTGGAAACAAATCATTTGTATACTTTTCACCAAATGTCTTACAATTTATACTCGATAGATTTTTATTTTGCAAAAGCAATGGTTCATCACCGTTATATAAAAACAAACCATTTCCTTTTAACCCGTCAATAATTTCTAATTTAGCCTTCGCAATCTCTTCTTTTGATCCAAGCGTCTCTAAGTGAGAATGTCCAATCATTGTAATGATCACTACATCTGGCTGTGCTATTATTGATAAGTTTCGAATTTGTCCTTTTTCACTCATCCCCATTTCAAGAATTAAAAACTCTGTATCTCGTTTCATCTCTAAAATTGTTAATGGTAAACCGATTTGACTATTAAAATTGCCCTTTGTTTTATGCACACGATGAGTTGTACTTAAAATCGTGCTTATTATATCTTTTACCGTTGTCTTACCATTACTACCTGTAATTCCAATTACTTTTACATTTAGCTCTTTTCGATAAAATTGTGCCAATTGTTGCAAAGCAAACAAAGTGTCATCAACAAATATAATTGGCATCCCTTTTGGCGGAGTGCCGTAAGACTTTTTCCATAAGGAAGCGACAGCTCCATTATCGAATGCCTCTTTCACATAATCATGTCCATCTTTCACCCTAATGATTGGAACAAATAAATTTCCTTCTTTCATGCTTTTGGAATCTATGCAGACACCATGTATCTCTATGTGATGAAACGATTCTTGTAACCCTTCACCACCTACTACTTCTTCAAGTTTTTTCAAATTCATTTGAATCAAACTATCACTTTTTTTCCATTTTATTACATAATTTCCGTTTCATTTACGCATATTGATAAAGTGAAACTTTAATCAGTGGGGATTTTGTTCCTCCTCACTGATTATCAGCCCTCACCAATCGGGCTTTTACGAGCAGTTGATCCCCCACCTAACTTCTTTGCTTTCCCTGAATTTTGAGGTGGAGGGTCTTACTGCCCGTTAATGCGGGATAAAAATTTTATAGCGAGGTGTTTATATGAAAAAAGCGATTAGTTTCTTTCTTCTTTTGTTATGCCTAATTGCAGTGAATGAAACATACGCCTATTCACCAAAATCTTTACCAATCTCCCAAAACTCTGATCAATGGAAAGTGAGTATTGATGAACCGAAGAACATAGATAAAAATATGCTTCAAGCTAAAGAAGATGAATTTAAAACATATCAATTTTCAGTAAAAAATGTTGGTAACAGTGAAGTATATAACGTACAAGTCGAAGTATTCCGCAACGAGCCAAAAACAAAAACGAAATATGAACTTTTCTCACGAAAGGAAAGTCGCTTAGCAAGTGGAAAAACTGGATTTGAACATACTAATTTTCCCGTTGCCACAAAATCAAATGAAGTTGATGTAATCATTACTTGGCAAGAACACCCTTTCCGCTCGATGCGAAACGGTCAAAAAGTTGAGTCTAGAAAATTTAAAGAGCATTTTGTTTTTAAAGATGAAAAAAATAAATAGAATGCGTATAAATTCACACTATCATTCCTATAGCTTACTTTACTAGTACCAGTGCTTAAGCAAATTAAAAAGTCGTGGCTTATAAACGCCACGACTTTTTATATTAATTCGTACTAATTCCTCTTGCTGTCCAAATACGATCGATATCAGCAGCATGTTGTCCGCCATATAAAAGAGCATCCGCTTGCTTAATCGCTTTTGCTCCATCACTGAATTTAGAGTTTGGTGTTAATGACCAGTGTGATTGTAAAATAATTTTCGTTGCTACATCACGTCCAAAAGCTTGTGCCATTTCGTATTGGCCTTGTGCCCAAATTTCCCCATCATCATGTACCTCATTTGTAACATCTTTCGGATACACTTTATTCGTATCTAAACGGCGTAAGCACGTTGGATCTGAACTAGAATAAGCAGCCGCATCCCATTCTCCAACACATGCTTTTCCGTAGCCTGTTGTCGATACTGCATCTTCATACGTAGCACCTAAGAAGTCACCAAATCCTTCTCCCATCGCTCCGCCTTCTGCTGAACTACCAAAGCCAGGAACTTGGTTATCTTGAATTGAATGTCCGTATTCATGTGCGATAATACCAGCATCTTCTGCATCATCTACTCCGCCAGTACCAAAAGTTAAAGCTTTCGTTGTCGGAGAATAAAATGAGTTATCATCTGTCGTTCCATTCACATTCACTTTAATAGAGCGATTATTAATATTTTTAAAACCCAACCCTTGAATGTAACGTTGTATTGTATCGATATGATAATACGACATAACATCTTCAAAGCTATCATTTGCACGTGTATAGTTAAATTGTAAATTTGTAGATTTTGTTTTTGCTTTTGAAGAAATCGTTACATACTCTCCAATTAAAAATCCTGTCCCATCTAAACCTTTTAACGTAACAGCCTTCAATTGATTCGTTAACGCTGTTGAATCTGCATCGTTATTATCTTTTAAGCCTACTTTGCTACCGCTAGATACGACTGGGTTAGGTAAAAATACTTTTCCTGTCCCTTCAGCTTTTCGGTTTATATCAACCTTTTTAATTAACTTCCCATTTTCTGCATCAATAAATGTTTCCCATGCACCAAATGGATTATTAGAATGGACTACAACTTTATATACTGGACGAGCAATTCCCTCTTCCACAATATATCCGAATTCTTTCTCTGTAGGAGCCCATAAGTTTTGCTCACTTGCTTCTCCAACATACGCCATTGATTTTTGTATTGCATCTTTTTCACTAATTTTTGTCGTTACTTCCTTCACACCTTTAACGGATTGATAATCAGATACAGCAAGTACTCCCTTTCCCTCTCCGTTAAGAGTAACTGTAATTTGTTTTGAAAATACAGGCGCACCATTAACAACTTGTTGGAATCTAACATATGAAGCTACTGACGTTTCTGTTGTAGAAATATATTGCAAGTCTGAAAGGTCTGTTTTCAATCCATACTGTGCAGCATTTTCTTTTAAATATTCAGTTGCTTTTTTCTGCGGCGAATAAGCTTCTAGCTTTACTTGCTGCTGTTTTTCCAATGCCGAAACCGTAGAAATCGTCCCCATTACTAACGGCACAGTCATTGCCATTGCCACCATTTTTTTATTAAACATAGAACCACTCCCCCTAATAAAGTAGCTCAACCTTATCCCATTACCACTAGGCAATCATTCCCCACAAAATGGGAGGATAAAAATTGAATCTACGAGTAATTCTCTATAAACAATTCTATTACCTTTCCATTTAGGGTGAGTGAAATTTTCTCAATATTTATGTATAAAATGAGAAAAATACTGTAGAAATATATTTCTACAGTATTTTATTTAGTATGCTATGAAGAAAGACCTTTGCTAGCGGTCCTATCGCATGAATTATGAGGAAATTCTAATCATACAAAAAGGAAGTTGGAATGATTCCAACTTCCTTTTTTCTTTAATGAGCCGCGCTTAATTTAATTCGAACTTTCGCTTCACCTAAAGATAGTTCATCGTCTTCATTCGTTAAGTTTCCAAATGTAAATTGCTTAACGAGTAAGTTTTCTTCCAACAACTCTTTATGATTCGTTAACGTTCGCTTTAGTTCTTCCTCTGTATCAAGAATAACATCGACTCGTAAATTAACTGGTAAATTCAACTGCTTACGATATTCTTGAACCGCTCGAATAAATTCACGCGCTACTCCTTCTTGTAACAACTCTTCCGTTACATTCGTATCTAACATAACTGTATATTGTCCGTTAGTCGTATTAGAAAATCCTGATTTTGCGACTTTCTCTACTAGTACATCTTCAGCTGTTACAACTACTTCTTCTCCTGATGCTGCTTCGTAAACTGCTCTTTCTGTAGATACAAAGTGTTGTACTTCTTCTTTTGATAATTGTTTTAACCATCCATTTAATGCATTCACATTTTTACCAAACTTCGGCCCAGCCGCTTTAAAATTCAGCTTTAATTGATAGGACATATATTTCGTTTCATCGAGTTCAACATGAAACGCTTTGACATTTAGCTCATCCATGACGATATCACGATAAGATTCCCAATCCATATCATTTTCATTATGCGCTAGTAATACAAGTTCTGCTAACGGCTGTTTTACTTTTAAAGAATGTTGATTACGGTTACTTCTTCCAAGTTCAACAACTTGTAAAACAGCATCCATTTCCGCTTCTAATTCCGGCTGAAGTAGTGATTCATTTACAACTGGATAATCCTCTAAATGAACGCTACTTCCAGTTAAATTTAAATGAATATCTTCAGCGACAAACGGTGTAAATGGTGCAATTAATTTACTAATTGTCACAAGCACTTCATGAAGTGTCTCATACGCAGCTGCTTTTTCAGCATTCATACCAGCTTCCCAGAAACGATTACGTGATCGTCTTACATACCAGTTACTTACTTCATCTACAAGCGCCGCGATTTCACGAGCTGCATTCGTAAATTGATAATCATCAAGTGCTGTTCTCACTTTTTTCGTTGTGCTATGCAATCTTGATAATACCCATTCATCCAATTTCGTCCGCTTTGCGTCATACGTTTCTTTCGGATTATACTCATCTAAATTTGCATATAAAACGTAGAAGCTATACACATTGACTAATGTATCTACAAATTTAGACTTTGCTTCCAGTACTGTTCTTTCCGAGAAACGTTTCGCATTCCATGGAGCACTGTCAACGAGTAGCGCCCATCTTAATGCATCTGCACCAAACTGATTTACTAAATCAACTGGATCTAGTGCATTCCCTTTACTTTTAGACATTTTCTGTCCTTCTTCGTCTAATACATGCCCTAGTGATAACACTCGTTTATAAGGCACTTTTCCTGTATATAGTGCTGATACTGCTAATAAACTATAAAACCATCCACGTGTTTGATCAATGCCTTCTGCAATAACATCCGCTGGAAACTGTTCTTCAAATAACTCTTTATTTTCAAATGGATAATGATATTGCGCAAATGGCATGGAACCACTATCAAACCAAACATCAATTACTTCTGGTGTACGATTCATTGTACTTCCGCATTTTTCACAGCTAACTTGCACTTCATCTACATATGGCTTATGCAATTCCAAATCTTCAGGTGTTTCTTTCGTACTATGCTTTCTTAAATCGGCAATGCTTTTCGGTGCGAATTGATGATCGCAACTTTCACATTCCCATACGTTTAATGGTGTTCCCCAATATCTATTTCGGCTAATATTCCAGTCCACCATATTTTCTAAAAACTTACCAAAGCGTCCATGTTTCATATGGTCTGGATACCAAGTAACAGAATCGTTATTTTGCAAAAATGTATCTTTAATTGCAGTTGTTCGGATTAACCAACTCTCTCCTGCATAATAAAGAAGTGGTGAATCACAACGCCAGCAATGTGGGTAGCTATGTTCATACTTTTCTTTATGATATAGTAAACCTTCCTTCGCTAAATAACGAACGATATCCACGTCACAATCTTTAACAAATTTCCCTTTCAAAAATGGTACTGCTTCTGTATATTCACCTTTCTCATCTACAACATGCAAGAATGACAATCCTTCACTTTGAACGACTCTATAATCGTCCTCCCCATATGCTGGAGCAATATGAACGAGTCCTGTACCACTATCTGCCGTGACAAAATCGGCTGTGATAACGTGATAGCCATTTGTAACTTCTTTCATTGGAAATGGCGGCATATAAGATGTGTTTACTAATTCTTCACCTTTATGAACAGATAATACTTCATAGTCTTCTTTTAATACATCTTGTACACGTTCTTTCGCAACAATATATACATGACCTTCTTGTTTCGCTTTCACGTATTCCATATTTGGATGTACAGCGAGCGCAACATTTGCTGGAAGTGTCCAAGGTGTTGTTGTCCACCCTAGGAAATATTCATTTTCACTATCTTTCACTTTAAACTTAACTGTTGCACTTAAGTCTTTTACTGTTTTATACCCTTGTGCAACCTCATGTGAACTTAGTGAAGTTTGACAACTTGGGCAGTATGGTGAGACTCTATGCCCTTTGTACAATAATCCTTTTTCATGAATCGTCCCTAAAATATGCCATACACTTTCGATATATGGATTCTTTAGCGTAACGTATGGATCATCCATATCTACCCAATAACCGATGCTTTCAGTGAATTCGCGCCACTGCTTCTCATATGTGAATACACTCTCTTTACACTTCTGAATAAATGGCTCAATTCCATACTCTTCGATTTCATGTTTACCAGAAATACCGAGTTGCTTCTCAACACCTAATTCTACAGGTAAACCATGTGTATCCCATCCCGCTTTTCTTAACACTTTATAACCAGCCATCGTTTTATATCTTGCTACTACATCTTTAATTGTCCGTCCAAGCGCATGACCTACATGCGGTAATCCATTCGCCGTTGGTGGTCCTTCATAAAATACGAAAGACTGTGCGCCTTCTCGATTCTGAATTGATTGCTCGAAAATACTTTGCTCGTTCCACTGCTTACGAATACGTGTTTCTCTCCCTACAGCTGACTCTTTTACATCTACTTTCTTCATCTACAATCACTCCTTTTGAATATTTTAAAGCACACAAAAAACCCGTCCCTATGAAGTAGGGACGGGTTTAACCGCGTTACCACCCTAATTCTATTAGCTCTTCGCTAATAGCACTTAGCAACGTACTATCATACGTGTTCTTTGTAACGGTAGACATCCGTCCGGGCTTACTTATTTTCAGCCTCGGCTCCTCGGAGATGATTTTCAAATAATGTCTGCACACCGGCTTTCAGCTATACACCGGCTCTCTGGGGAACAATTCATTATTTTACTCGTTCTCGTCTTCAGATTTGTATACTTTATTAAAAGCTATTTTATGCCATTGGGCAATAAATTGTCAACTAATTCGAAATATATATTTATTTATATCCTTTTTTCACTATTCCTATACAATTTCTCAAATTCTTGTATTCCAGCTAAATCTTCATCTTCTTCAATAAGCTCAGCAAAGAATCCTGATTCATCCTCACGAAGAACAATTTCAAGCTCTTCCTTCGCCTCTTCAATTCTGTTTAACTGTGCTAAATAACAAGCGCGATCGTATCTTGCTAACAAATCACTCGCATCTATTGTTAATACATCATTTGTTATTTTTTCTGCCTTTAGTGTTTGTCCGGCACCATGATACGAAGATGCTAAAGAAAGAAGAATTGCTGCTTCATTTGGATGATGTATAGAAGCATTTTCTAATACATGAATTGCCTCTTCAAACCTTTCTTGACTTTGATACATTTCTCCTAAAGCAAGAAACGCTCTACTTACAAACGGTGTTTGCTCCATTAATTGTAAGGTAATCTTTTCTGCTTTTCTTTCTTCTCCTATTTTAAAGAATACTTGCGCTTGTAAAAGAAGCGTATCATAATCATCTGGTAACTCTCGAACCATTTGCTTCGTTATTTCTGAAGCATCCCGTAACATATCTTCTTCCTCACACGCTATGAAAAGATTTACAAGTTGCTTCGCTACATCGTAATCCCATTTATTTTCTAACGATGTTTGCAATACATCTTTCGCCTCTTTATACATCGCCACATTCTCGTAAAATAGTGAAAATCGCTGCGCTGCCATACTATTTTTTTGATTTAACTTTAACGAAATTTCATACAAATCAATGATTGTAGTAATAATCGAAATTTCTTTCGCACGGTTTTTCATACGATAAAAAGCTCTCGTAATTATGGATTTCTTCGGCTGTTCATTTTGTTGACGTTCAATCCATCTTTCCGTCACCGCAGATGCAGCATACATAAATGCCATACTTCTTTCTGCCTTCTTCACCTTTAATGTATGAAGAAAATCTCGTATGTTAGACAATTTCTTATGTTGTTCTATCGCTTTTACATACACATCAAATATTCGTTCATTATTTGCATCTTTTTGTATAACTTTCATTGCAATTTCAATTGCTTTTTCATCTCTTTTTTTCACTAACACTTTGGCATAATGATATAGAACTTCTATATGCTCACTATCTAATTGAAGTGCCTCTTCAATCTGTGCTTGTTCTTTATCTATTTCATCCATCGCTCCATACACATATGCAATCGCATCTAATCGCCATATTTCAGGTGCTTCGTCCGCTAATTGTTCTAGTTCTGTCAGTAACTCTTCCTGAAGACTCATTTCTACTGAAAGCTGCGCCAAATATTCCATATTAATATGCATCGGCTCTTCTTTCATAGCCTGAACCATATGACTTTGTTCTTTAGAACGATTTTCTTCTTTTTCGTATATTTCTGCAAGCTGTAAATGTACACCTTCGAAATTCTCATCAAGCTCTAAACATGTTTCATACGCTTGTTTTGCTTCCGTCAATTGCCCTAATACCATAAGTGTTTCACCCATTCGGTAATAAGGTAATGCCGTTTCCTTTTGTTCTATCGCCTTATTATACCTTTTCATCGCTTGGCCGTACTGCCCAATAGATTCATATAAAATACCTGTATAACAACCGTATTCGCTTATTTCATTTCTTTCTTTGTGTAACGTTCTTAAGAATGCTATACCTCTTTGTACAAATACCGTTCCTTTAATTCGATTCACATATTCATCTAACGCACTTGCCACATTATATTCGCTCTGTTTTATACCACTCTCTAACTTAGACAAAGCTACTTTAAACCCTTCTTCATTTCCACCAAGTTCAACCTCAGCATCCCATAGAACCATTCCCGCATTCATAAGAAAATCTTGGCTCTTTTCAATTTGTTTTTCAATACCGAGAATATATTGTTTCGCTTCCTTGTATTGTTCTTTCGCCATATAAACTTGCGTAAGTCCAAAGTGAGAATAAACATCATCATGATTTTCTTCTAATGCACGATTATACAATGTTTCTGCTTCTTCCAGACTATCATTTTGAAAATGATAGTCACCGAGTTTTACATATAGAGGTGCCTTATCGTCACAATTCTCAATACCTTTTAATAAAATTTCTTTCGTACTTTCCTCATCCTTCAAATCAGACTCGTATATTTCCGAAAGTTTCGTATAGATGTAAGGTGCATTACTATCCAAATAAATCGCTACTTTAAGCCCTTTTATCGCTAAATGTAATTTCCCTAAATGATGCGCACATCTCGCGCGCTCATACCATACATGTGCCTCATTTTTATTCTCTCTTAATAGGTCATTAAAAATTTCATACGCTTCTTCATATCTTTCTAAATCTATTAATATTAATCCGTGATTCGTTAAAGTGAATCTTTCTGGACTACGTTCTAAAGCAACTTGAGAAAACTGCAACGCCTTTTCAGATTGATCGATATACATGTATGATAAAGCGAGAAAACTCCAAGTAATCGGCTGATCTGCGTCTAATTGTAATGATGAACGAAAACTTGAAATCGCTTCTATATAACTCTCCTGTTCAAAAGCATATCTTCCGTTTATTAAATGATATAAAGCACGATTATTTTTCTTCTCAACACTTGTCAGCATTTGCCCGGCTTTTTCTAATTCTTGAAGGCGAATAAAGCACTGCGCACCATGCAATTTAACAAAATCTGAGTTTGGAAACTTCTCCATTAACTTTTCAATACAACATATAATAAACTCATTATCTACTTCAACATCTAAATGCTTAACCGTATATAACCACGTATTCGGATTATCACTCGTCTCTTTTAAAAATTGTACTAAGTTATGAATCCCCTCTTTATCATGTTCATCTAAATGATCCGTAAGAGAAAAAACAGATTTAAAATAATGATTTTCTTCTTCATTTAAAAATGCTAATCGCTCCTTCTTTTCTTTCGGAACAAACGTAATCGCTAAACAACCTGTGTAACGATATTTTTCTTGTAACTTACTATATTCCACAATAACTGGTTCTATAAAGTTCGGATCTTGAACATAAAAAGCTTGTAACGTATCATCATATCCAGATAGCACTTGTACATGTGAAGCATGCTCAATATCTATACTTAATAAAACAGGAATCCCTTCATCCAGCAGTCTCTTATAATTTTCCTCATTACCTTTAAAATAACGATACTCATAACCTAATTGTTCTAAATAAGAAACAGTATCTGAAAACTTTGAGCCTGTCATATCAAAAATAAACTCTGCTATTTCATCTTGTGTACGTTTTTCTCCCCATAATTGCAACATCATTTCTAAACTTGTCGGAACACAATAATTATCCTTTTGTACAATCGGAACTATCGGTAAGTGCACCTTTTTTCCATCTGGATTTTTTTCTAAATTATGATATAAAGACTCTTTTAAACTTTTTTCTTCTTTTAATAACTGTTGTAAATCTACAAGTTTATTCATTTTGTAAAGCGCTTCTGCACGTAAATGTACAAAGTAAGCTTTATACGCATGATAAGGAAGCTGATTATTTATATTATCTATTACCGCTAACATTTCTTCATACTTCCTTAAATCTAATAAATATTTTACCTTTTCAAAATGAAAATATGGTACTTGCGGGAACTTTACAATCGCATCATCAATTAGCTGTAAAGCACGTTTTTGTTCTCCTTGATTCGCATATAACTGTGATAATAAATAGGTAGATAACTCTTCACAATCTTTATGCTGCATGCCAGCTATAAATTGTTCTTCTGCTTTCTCCCATTCACCTGTATGCATATAGACGTAGCCCCATTTATCAAATACGGCACGTGAACTGTACTCCTCTGCCTTTTGCATATAGATTAGGGCTTCTTCATTTCGTTTCATTTCCAACAAACATCGTACTAACGTAAAATATGTTTTCGCTAAAAGATCAGCTTCTATTTCTTCTTTATTTACCTCTTCTAATGAGTCTTTTAACAACTGTTCTACTTCAAGTATTTTCCGCTCATCAATTAACTCATCACAATATAAAGAGAGCGTTCTCATATTTGGGAATTTTTTGTAGGCGTAGCGAATGAGGAATGAACTGTATTGGTGCATAAGCCCTTCATCAGTAAGACGTATTAATATGTCAAACTCCTTATGCGAAGGAACACTAGCAAGCCAATTCTTCAAATAAGATAAAGCATTCTTTTCTTTTATATATGAAATTTCATTATTTATTTCCTGTAATCCATCTATAAATCTCTTGTCTTTCAAACAAGCATCTAACTGCTTAAAATCTAGCATGTATTCACCTCGAATATTTATTTATACTGCTACTTGCTTAGATTTTACACATCATATTGTAGGTATTCAACTAAAATCTCTTATAATGGATGGTATTAATTAATATTATTCAAATTTATAACAAAATATAGTAAAAATGATTGTTTTTCTCCATATTTTGTTTAATTAAATGGAATAACATAACATGAGAATCTTATCTTTCTGAAACTGAAATGAGTACATAAAATTATATCGGCGATAATTCAAATATATCAGCAATTATACGGTGGATATCGACTTACCGATAAAAAATGACAATCCTCAATAAACCGCTATCTTTCAACATTCTATTTCACCAAATGTAATTTTCATATTCGGTGCATATACTAAAGAAGAATGCAATTGAAATGCTTTAAAAAATCGTAGTTCAGCTTCATATTGAGTTAGCGCATCATCATATGTTAGCCCTCTAGCCATTAAACGTTCTATAAAATGCTGTTTATCACCCGGATCCCCTGCAATCCCTTCTTCTTTTAATGAATGATACAACCTTTGTTTATCATTATGGTGCATATTAGAATCTAAAAAGTTCACTTTATCACTTACTCTACATTCAATATTTTTTACGCCTAGTTCACTTAAAAACATCGGTATTTTCATCTTTTCCGCTTCTCTGCATGTCACTTTCAAATAACTTCTGCAAAGCACCTAGCCTAATAATTTCCGATTGATTCTCTCCATCTAAAGAGTATGAAGACATATTTGATATGCAATGTGGTTCAAAACAGATTATTTTTCCGCCCTTTTTAATTGAATGTATCATTTTTTGTAGTATCGTTTTTGGCGAACTCATATGTAATAAGAAAGCATGACAAATTGCTATATCGTATGTATCGTTCAATTCAATTTCTGTAGCATCTCCCTCAAGAAATTCTGTCTCATACGGAAGTAAACGAAACAACTCTCTCGCTTCAGCTAGTAATGTTTCTCCACTATCAATGCCTGTATACTTTGATCCTTCTGGAAGTAAAGGCATTAATACTACGCCTAAATAACCATATCCACAACCATAATCAACGATATGTAATGGCTTAGTAATCTTCCAAACTGTATTTACTAAAAAGCTGACATAATCGTCATTGTAATATAAATCTCTCGTGTTTTTTAAATATTTTAATTTACTGTTCCAATCGTATGTTTCCAAGTTTAACACCTCCTTTTTATATATGACATTACAATTCTCCATTTAATAAGGACATTCCTACACCTGAAACAATTCTAGAAAAATTTAGATTTAATAAAATAAAACTTCTGCTTTCATATTTTCTATAAAAATAAATAGGCATACATATCTACTATGATACGTATACCTATTTATTTTACATCTCCTCAGGAGCATCCACCCCAAGTAATCGTAACCCCTCTTTTAAGACAACTGTCACAGCATACACTAATGCAAGTCTGCTGTCTTTCTCTTTACTCTCTTCCAATATACGTACATTTCCGTAATATTTATTAAACGATTGTGCTAGATCTAATACGTATTTCGAAATGATTGATGGCTCATTTTTGTTGAAGGCTGCCTCAATTACTTGTGGGAATTTATTAAGTAATTTTACGACACTCCAGCTATGATCATCTTTTAATGCAAACGTACACGTTTCAAATTCTACACTTTCTTTTCTTAAAATAGAGCAAGCACGTGCATGTGTGTACTGTACATACGGTCCTGTTTCACCTTCAAATTTCAGCATATTTTCTAATGAGAATTCAATATTATGCATACGCTCATTTTTTAAATCATGAAAAATAACTGCCCCTACACCAACTTGCTTTGCTACTTCTTCTTTTTGTTTTAAGTTTGGATTTTTCTCTTCAATATTTTGTATTGCAAGGTCTATTGCATCTTCAAGTACTTCTTCAAGTAAAATAACTCTTCCTTTACGTGTCGACATTTTCTTACCGTCTTTTAAAATGAACCCAAACGGTACATGTTCCATGCCCTCAACCCAATTGTAACCAAGCTTTTTTAATACAGTGAAAAATTGATTAAAATGTAAACTTTGTTCTGGGCCAACTACATATAACGCTTTATCAAATGCATATGTGTTTTGACGGTATACAGCTGCCGTTAAGTCACGTGTTGCGTAAATCGTCGCACCATCTGATTTTCTAATTAAGCAAGGCGGCATTCCCTCTTCTTCTAAATTAACGACTAACGCGCCTTCAGACTCTTCAAGCAAATCATGTTCTTCTAAAATTCCAATAAAATCTTCCATTAAGTTATTATAAAAAGCTTCTCCTTGAAAATTAGTAAATTCAACACCGAGAAGTTCATAAATACGAGAAAATTCTTTTAAGGATTCGTGACGGAACCAATTCCAAAGCTCAACCGCTTCTTCATCACCTTCTTCTAATTTCTTAAACCAAGCGCGTCCATCTTCTTCTAGTTCTTCGTCGTCTTTTACCTCTTCATGGAATTGAACATATAACTTAAATAGTTCACGGATTGGATCTTCTTTAACTACTGCTTCATTTCCCCATTTTTTATAAGCGGTAATTAACTTTCCAAACTGTGTGCCCCAGTCTCCAATATAATTAATTCCTACAACTTCGTAGCCACATTTTTCAGCGATATGTTTCAATGAATTCCCTATCATTGTAGAACGTAAATGCCCCATTGAAAAAGGTTTCGCGATATTCGGAGAGGAATAGTCGATAACTACAGTCTTTTCACATCCAAAGTGATTTTGACCGTACTTTTCTTTCTCCGCTAAAATCGTTTTTAACACTGCATCACTTACAGTTTCACGATTAAAAAATACATTTACGTAAGGACCAACAGCCTCTACTTTCGTAAAGAACAGATCATGTAATTTCTCCGCAACTTCCTTTGCGATAATAGCTGGTGATTTTTTATATTGCTTCGCAAGTGAAAAACATGGAAATGCCGCATCTCCGAATTCATCTTGTTTCGGCGTTTCGATTAAATCTAAAATTTGGTTTTGTGTTAATTCATTCGTGAAAATATTAGATAAACTTTCCGCAAACTGCGTTTTATAATCCATACTACAACCTCCTTAATTTTTAAAACACAAAAAACTCGTCTCTAAAAAGAGACGAGTTTTAACCCGTGGTACCACCCTTGTTGTTCATTACGAACCACTTTCCCGTTTATAACGAGGACAGGGGGCCTCGGCTTACTCTACTATTCGTTCAAGAAGCATCTCCGAAGTGCGCTTCATCTTTTTCTTCTGCACTAGGCTCACACCACCCCTAGCTCGCTTTCCTTCAAAAAAAGACTACTCTCTTCGTCACCGACAGTATATTTAATTAATTATTGCTTATTATACATCTTTTCAAACAATTAGCAAGGGTCAATTACACCAAAGTGAAACTTAGCACTTTTTCTTTTGTATACGTGAAAATTGTGTTTTTCAAATCTAGAACTACGGAAATGATCTTTCAAAACGACACGCTTTCTCGCCACACGCTTCGCTTCCGCAATTGTTTCATCAGTAATATCATGATACAAAGCGAAGTGTTTTAATCCTTTTATTCCATCTGATTCTATAACAGTTTCTTCAAACATTGGGTCAAGGTACACGACATCATAACTATTATCTTCACATTGTGTTAAAAATGCGTAATGCTCCGTTTGTTTCACATCGATTCGTTGCATTGCCTCATCAATTTCAGAAACAGATGAAGACCATGTTTTCAAACCATTTTCCATAATATAAGCCATATACTCATTGCCTTCAAGTCCCGTTACTTTTCCTCTTTCACCAACAATATAACTAGCTACAATACTATCTGATGCCATGCCAAGCGTACAATCTAACACTGTCATTCCGGTCTCTAATTGCGTGGCTTGTACAAACGGATCATGTTCTCCGCGCATTAACCTTTTCACACGAAACATCGCTGAGTTTGGATGAAAGAAAAACGACTCTTCCGTTCCTCTCGGATAAATAGCTAATCGGTTTTTCCCTACAACAAGTACATCTTGTTCATACTGCTCATGCAGTTTATGTACTGTTACGTCATTACGTTTAACGAAAGAACGATTTAATTCTGCTGCTACCTTGTTTGCATAATCTGTCATTTCTTTGTTCGTTCTTCCTGCTGTTGTTACGATCATTTTTTCACCTCTATATAAAGAAAAGAGGGAGATTTACTCTCCCCCTTCTTTAGCAATTCTTTTCGAAAGCTTGTTCTAAGTTCGTAATAATTTCGTCCATAGTTGCACCTTCAATTTCATGTCGGTGAATGAAGTGAACAACTTCTTTTCCTTTTAACAATGCCATAGATGGTGAAGATGGAGGAATTTCTCCGAAGTATTCACGCATTTTTGCAGTAGCATCTTTATCTTGGCCTGCGAATACAGTTACAAGATGATCAGGTTGTTTTTCAGCACGAACAACTGCTTGACCTGCTGATGGACGTGCTAAACCAGCTGCACAACCACAAACAGAGTTTACAACTACTAAAGTTGTACCTGCCGTGTTTTCCATAAATTCTGTTACAGCTTCTTCTGTAGTTAACTCTTCAAACCCAGAACGCACTAATTCTTGACGCATTGGGATTACCATTTGACGCATGTATTCTTCATAAGCATTTGACATCTTGTAATCTCTCCTTCAACTTTCATTCCAAATTCATCATATCACGCTCTATTACTAGGTGCAAAAGAAAGATTACGATGATTTCATTTTTTTGTAGGGATTTCACAAACCCCTTCACGGCAATGTCCAACTGGTACAAGTTTTCTATTGTTAGCGATATAATCGTATACTTTACTTCCAAATCCAAGTACAATAGATAGTTTTATAAAAGGCACGGCAAACCAGTAAGATGGAAAAGCCTTTGCTAATACATGTATGCTATGAATCCCGTCATACCACTTATTATTTTTTAAAATATACAATCTTTGTTCCATCTTGCTTTGTAGTTCTTGAGAGAGTTCATACTTCTCAACTACATCTTCATCTCGAAATGAAACAAATTTCATCTTACCCTTTTTATCTAATTTTTTCGTACGTTCTGCAACCGCCGTACACATCGGGCACCAACTATCATAGAAAACAATCATACATTATTCTCCTTTACGAGACTCCGTCATTTGTTTCCATACAGAACCTTTTGCTTCTTCTCCGCCTTCAATACGCTCTAATGCTAGACGCGCTTGCATCGCTACTTCAAACTCTGGATCATCCTGCGCTGCTTTTAATGCCGGAATCGCACTTTCATCTCCAAGTTCAAATAAGAACATCGCTGCACGCCAGCGTACTAATTTACTTGAATCTTTCAGAGATTTAATCATAACGAACATCGCTGCTGGATCACCTACGTCAGATAAGCAATCGCCCGCTGTACGGCGAACACTTACTGAACGATCTAATAACGCTTTATATAATAACGGCAATACTCCATCACCTTTTACCATACCTAAATACGCTGTTGCTAAACGGCGGATCGAAACTTTTTCATCATCTAACGCCATCTGCAACACTAGCATATCTTCTTCAGTAGGATCCATTTGTTCTAATGCCGCAAAACGGTTTTTCCAGTCAGCATCTTTCATCATCTCTTCTGTTACTTTATATGGCTCACGCTTTTGAATCGTTACTTCAACAGCACCTGCCTGGTTTAATAATTCTTTAACTGTTTCATTTACACGTTCTTCTGAATAAGCAGCAACAATCTCTTCCACTACTTCTTTCCCGATTTCTTCAAAATTACCGTAACGTGTACTTTGTTCCACCCATTTACGTTCTTTTACAACGTTTGGTGCAGACATTTGAACTTTCATAATTGATTCTTTAAAACGATCTGGTAAGCCAACACGTTCTTCTGTTGTTCCATCTGTTAACTTTACTTGCATTGGAATTGTAAAGAACATTTGAACAAACACTTTCACTTCTCCAAAATGAGCAAGTTGTTGTCCTTCACTCTCTTCTACTACCTCTTCGCCGAAAACAGCACGAACTTGTTGTAATAAAACTTTCCAATCAAACTTTGCATTTCGCTCCACTGCTAAAAAGTCGGCTACATGATATACACCTTTAATGCCTTCAATTTTCAAAATTTCTTGCACTTGCATTGGTGCTTGTTCTTTATTTTCATTTGTATAATTATTACGCGCTCCTGATGGTAATACTTCATTCAAAATAACTTTCATTGTATTTGGACTTGGCGTCGGTTCAATTGCTTTAATCTTCACGTAAAAAACTCTCCTTTATTGCATGTTCTTAGCTGTATTGTAACATGTTCCACCTCTTTAAACCTACTCGGATGCTTTATCTTGCTGATTTCTTTCAATCATCATACTTTTCATTCTTTCTCTTTCCACCTAATTCCCCCAAACCCATTGTTTAAAATCCCATCTTATTGCGATGCGCCCTCCCGCCTTCTCTCCAAAAATGTAATGCTCTCAATTACAACTTCCGTTTTATATATTCTCTTACCTTGATCATCCTCGTAATTACTCGTATGAATACGTCCGGTAATTCCAACAAGAGACGCCTTCGTACAATATTCAGTTACATTCTCAGCCGATCTGCGCCAAACGACACAATTAATAAAATCTACTTGTTGCTCACCTAAACTATTTCGAAAACCTCTATTCACCGCAACACATATTCGTGCATAAGCGACCCCTTGCTTTGTGTAGTATAATTCTGGCTCCTTTGTCAATCTACCGATTAATACAACTCGATTCATCATATGTTATACCACCTCACATATTTTTCTTTATTGTAAAGAAAAATGTATGAAGGGTAAAAAACGTAAAATAATATATTTTAAAGTAAAAAATATTATTTTATATGCTGTAAAAGAAAAAAAGAAACCTTACATATATTAAACATGTAAGGTTTCAAAATTTATACTTCACTACAGGAAATGTAATATCCACCGCGAGCCATCTTTATCTCAACACGATACATTACATTTTCTAAGTAAAAAGTAATCGGTTTAACTTTACTCTCAAAATTCAATTGTTCCTGACATTCAACCGCATACCTTTCGATAGCGGAAATAATAACTTCTGATGATGGATACGTTAAAGCATCTTCTAGTTCTATGAAAAAACTTTTAGAAAATAGTTTTTTCATAATCCCTTTCTTCTCTTTCATCATATTCCATCCCCCTTCAATTTGAGTTACCAACAACCATATTATACCATTACCGAAATTAACTTGCATTAACAGGCAGTATAAGCCTCACTGATTAAAATTTCACTCTATCTTTGAAAATAAAAAAATCCTGCATTTTTCATGCAGGATTTTTTTATTAGTCATTTTTCGTAAAGTAAGAAACGAAACGAAGAATTTCTAAGTATAACCAAACTAATGTAAGCATTAGTCCCATCGCAGTGTACCACTCCATATATTTCGGAGCTTGACTACGTACACCATTTTCGATTAAATCGAAATCTAGTAATAAGTTTAATGCAGCAACTACGATAACAACTGCACTAATAATAATACCAATTGTACCGCCTTGGTGAATGTACGGAACAGTTACACCAAACATGTTTAGTAGAAATACGACTAAATACATAACCATAATTCCAAGTGTTGCTGCCATCACGCCTGTACGGAATTTATCCGTTACCTTTACTACACGCGTTGCATATAACACTAACATTGCAAATAGAATTGAGATTGTTAGTAATACAGCATTTAAAACGATAGAATCGCCAAACTTCATTGTATAAACCGCTGAAATACTACCTAATACAACCCCTTCTACTGCCGCATAGATTGGTGCACCAAAAGGTGAAATACGTGGGAAGAACATAGACGCAAATGCGATGATTGCCGCAACGATTAAAGCACCAATTAGTACTGGCATCTTCATCGTCCCCTGCATCATCTGTATGTATGAATAGACAGACGTTGCAAGTAGCAAGATAAGCATAATAAACGTTTTGCCTACTGTTCCGCCAATCGTCATCGCAGAAGCACTTGCTCCCTCTTTACGGAATGCCTCTTTTTTCAACATTGGATTAGATGTTCTCATTTTTTCCCTCCTAAAATAGGTTCTACCAATAGTGTAAAGTTTTTCTCTTTACTTTTCAATATATGCAGCTTGTTTTTATTTTAATCCTTCAACGATGTCTGATAGTTCACTCCATCTTTCCATCGTTTTTTCTAGCTCTTCTTCTGTTTTTTGCTGTGCTTCAGATAATTCTTGTGCCTTTGTGAAGTCAGATCCAACTTTCGCAAGTTCTTCTCCAATTGACTCAATTTTCTCTTCTAGTTCGGCAATTGTATCTTCAATTGTTTCCCATTCACGCTGCTCCTTGTATGAAAGTTTACGTTTACGTTGTTGTTTCGGAGCTTCTTCTACCACTTTTTTCTCTTTTTGAACTTCCGCCTTCTCAATAAGTTCTTTCGTCTTTTCCATTTCTAAAAAGTCCGTATAACTACCTAGGAATTCACGCACTTCGCCTCCACCACTAAAGATGAACAATTCATCTACTACTTTATCTAAGAAGTAACGGTCATGCGATACAGTTAAAACGACACCTGGGAAATCTTCTAAATAATCTTCCAGTACTGTTAATGTTTGTGTATCTAGATCATTCGTAGGTTCATCCAGTAATAGTACGTTTGGTTCTCCCATTAAAATACGTAATAAATATAAACGTCTTCTTTCCCCACCAGATAGTTTACCAAGCGGTGTACCATGTGAGTGCGTCGGGAATAAGAAACGTTCTAGCATTTGAGATGCACCAATTACTTTTCCATCTGTCGTATGAATAACTTCTGCAATCTCTTTAATGTATTCAATCATACGCTGATTTAAATTCATCTCTTCATTTTCTTGCGTATAATAAGCAACTTTTACAGTTTGTCCTACTTCAACTTCACCACTATCAGGAGCTAACTTGCCTGCAAGCATATTTAATAGAGAAGATTTTCCGCTTCCATTCGCTCCAATGATTCCGATACGATCTCCTGGTTTCACAATATGATTAAAGTTGTGTAATACCGTTTTATCACCGAATTTTTTCGTTACATCTTTTAACTCAAGTACTTTTTTACCGAGGCGACTGCCGCTAAGCGCAATATCAACTGACTGTTTTGCAGCTGGTCCTTCTTGACCTTTTAACTCATCAAATCGTTGAATACGTGCTTTTTGCTTTGTCGAACGAGCTTTTGCACCGCGGCGGATCCATGCTAGTTCGCGGCGATATAAGTTTTGACGTTTTGATTCTTGCGCAATTTCTTGTTCTTCACGAAGTGCTTTCGCTTCTAAAAATGTACTATAGTTTCCTTCGTAACTATATAGTTTACCATTGTCTAATTCAAAAATACGGTTTGTCACACGATCTAAGAAATAACGATCATGGGTTACAAGTAATACCGCACCATTATATCTTGCTAAATATTCTTCCAACCATTCAACTGTCTCATGGTCAAGATGGTTCGTAGGCTCATCCAAAATTAATAAATCAGGTGTTTCAATAAAACATTGCGCCATTGCAATACGCTTTTTTTGTCCACCAGATAGGTTTCCAACAGTTGCTGTAAAATCAGTAATTCCTAATTTCGTTAATAACGATTTTGCATTCGCATTTGCTTCCCATGCACTCATCGCATCCATACGTTGCTGCACTGCAAATAATTGTTCCTGTACTTTTTCATTACTTGGATCTTTTTCGATATTTAATAACGATTGTTCATAATCACGAAGAAGACGAATTAAAGGTGTATCACCATGGAACACTTGCTCTAATACTGTTAGTTTTTCATCAAACTCTGGTTGCTGTGATAAATAACTAATTGTATACCCACGGGAATGCGTCATATCACCTGTATCAGGAGTTTCTAACCCTGCAATAATTTTTAATAATGTCGATTTACCAGTACCGTTTACACCAATAATTCCGACACGTTGTCCTTCTGTAATACTACATGATAATCCATCAAATAACGGTTTTTCTCCGTATGATTTCGATAAGTTTTCCACAGTTAACATTTTCATATTTGTGCATTCCACTCTTTCATAAATTGTTCAATAAACTGTTCCATATAACGATGACGAACTTCAGCCTCTTGCTTTGCTGCGTTCGTGTTCATTAAGTCTTTTAGTTTCAAAAGTTTTTCATAAAAATGATTTAAAGATGGATCGTTATTTTTTCTATATTCATCTTTCGTCATCACTTCACGTGGAGGAATAGTTGGATCATACATTAATCTCCCTTTCGCTCCACCATACGCAAATGTGCGAGCTATTCCAATTGCTCCAAGAGCGTCTAAGCGATCCGCATCTTGAACAAGCTTCCCTTCAAGTGAATCCACTTTACCGCCATGACCACCTTTATAAGACATATTGGCAATGATATGAAGAACATGTTTACTTTCCTCTGCTTCAACATGTAACTCTTCTAACCAATCAGAAACTTTTTTCATTCCTGCTTCTTCACTTTCATTTAACTTCTCATCTGCCACATCGTGAAGTAATGCTGCCATTTCAATTATAAAACGATTTCCCCCTTCTTGCTCGGATAAAGAAATCGCCAGTTTATGTACGCGTTCAATATGATACCAATCATGCCCACTCGCATCTTTTTCTAAAATATGTTTTACAAAAGTAATTGTTTTTTGAATCTTTTCTTGTTTTGTCATTTTATCTTCACCCAGTTACTTATTGTAACACGCCCGCATTTTTTCATCACATATTTTCTTGTCCGCCCATACACTGGGTGGTAGGCATCATCATGAAGGAGGAATAAATATGTTCTATAATAACCAACCGCCTTATCCACAACAACCATTTTACCCTCAGCAACAGGACCAAAGATACACACAACAATATGAAAAACAAGAACAACAATATGAAGAACAAGAACAACAATATGAACAAAATCCATACGCAACACCACAAAATCAAGAAGCTAATTATCAACAAAACGCATACGACACACGTCCTAATTATGAATATCCTCAAAACCCATATGCAGCACCACAAGATCAAGAACAACAATTTCAACAAAATCCATACGCAACAACGCAAAATCATGAAACTGAATATCAACAAAACTTATACGACACACGTCCTAATTATGAATACCCGCAAAATCCATATGTAGCACCTCAAAATCAAGAACAACAATTTCAACAAAATCCATACACAACTCAGCCGCAAATGTATCAACCAAACTATGACGCGCGTGTTTCACCACCGGCACCTCAAACGATCGATCCAACACAACCACAAATTTTGCCACCAGGACCAACACTCGATATTACACAACCTCAAATCTTACCCCCTGGACCAATTACAGAACCAACACAACAACAAATCCAGCAAGTGGTCGGTACACAGTTTTTACCTTTAAAGAAACCTGTACTAGATTTCGTAAAACCTTGGGTAGATTACGGTTTAAATGAAGCAAAACATACATCACACAAACACGCTTTAACAGAAGTTGCTGCGATTATGTTTTTAGTTGGGAAAGGATTCAACCCGACGATTGCACATTATATTGTGGAATCTTGGGAAAAGAATGAGCAGTTTTAAGGGTGTTCATTTGATAAAACATAAAAAATATAAAAGTGCCAAATCCCTTATACCACAAGGGGTTTGGCGCTTTTTAGTATCCAAAATATAGTTTATTAGAATAATTATTTTTATGGATTTTCATACTTTTTTATATAATACGTGAACAAAATGTGAGCAAATATGTGAACATAAACGGCACACGAAACGCCTTTACTATTTTGAATTTCATATCAGGGCAAACCATTTACTTTAACTTTTAGATTCACAGTAAACCCTAATTCTTCATCATCCAAAGTATGTCTAAACTTGGGCATACTTTTTCACTTCATATATACGTAGACTTCACATGCAGTTACATAGTATATTTTCCCTTGGCTGTTGTGTACTTTATATTGCGGTGAGCCATTAACACTTATTTTGGCATCGATAATGAAACCAAGTCCTTCATCTACAGTTCCAGCTACATCTTTATCAGACCAAGAAGCAGAATCATAGAAGCGAAGGTTGTCCACTTTAGAAACAACGCGTTTTCCTACTTCAGAACTTGCAGCAGAAGTTTGTTCCCCTTGATATTTAATGTAGGATGGATTGTTATAAATCCATTGATTACCACCAAGATTTAACCAATTACCTTGCTTTCCCCACACTTGATAGGATTCATCTTTACTTAATTGACGGATAATACCGTAATTTGTTGATGGTCCATTTCTAAGGTTTACATTATATCCATCGATATAAGCAAGCCCTGTTGTCCATGTTACGTTTTGAGAAGGTTCTTGTGGTTTTGGTTTAACTGTAACTGTTTCGCCTTCATACGCCTTTTGTACATCCGCTCTGAATTGTGATTCTGATACACCATGACTACGAAGGTAATCAAGCGGATCTTCGTGGTCGGTTCCACCTAATTTGTAAGTAATATCTTTATGTGTCCATAATCCTTTGCTTGGATGAATTCCTCTATCTTTTAAAATTTTAGCTAATAGTTTTATATAACGTTCATAAGAAGCTTTAAATTTAGCTGGATTACTAGTTTCAGAAAGCTCTACGTGAACAAATCGTTTGTTAGCAGCTGGTCCAGCACCATAAGCGATATATTTTGTATCAGCAATTTGGATTGTTTCATCCCAATCTACTGCATAATGAACAAAGGCAGAGCGCCATGTATGAGACTCATACTTTTGAATATTAATTGCTGGTGCTTCTGGTGTTGCTGTACTATGTGCTACAACGCCCTCATACGCGCCTACACCGTTGCGATACGCTTGTTTCGGCAAGTCTTGGATAATATATGATGTGTTACATTAGATGGTATTTTAACTATCTTTCCATTAAATGGGTTGAGTTGAGTTTGTTTTGTTAGAACAAGGTAAATCTATCAATTCTATTAAATCCATCAATTTAACTATTACATATTCATATTCAATTCATATACTGTAGTAGTTTGCTAGAAAGGAGGCGTAACCATGGAAAGTTGCGTTGTGTTTGTAAATGGCCAACCTTTTTTAGTTCTTACAGTAGCAGGTATCGAGATTGCTAGATTAGAGATTTCTCTTCAAGTAGCATTAGCTCTAAGAGTGCTTGGAATACCGATTTGTGATTAATTAGCATATCAAAAGAAAAAGAGGGATTCAGCCCTCTTTTTTATTTTCTTATCTTTCATTTGCACCAATTTGATTCATCATTGACCCATTACGTTCATGGCATTTACAACCATCACGTATCGTATGAGAAGCCTCTTTAAATCCACAACTTTTATTCAAGCACCATTTTTTAAATGGTATTTTCAAAGTACAATCTCCTCCAAAATAAAAAGAACCTGAATGGATGCTCTGATATCAATTATTTATTTGTATTTTAATTACGGTAAATGAAGTTTTACCCTTCTTCCAATCACCTAATGTTGCTGCACAAATCTTTTTATGCATTATTAAGTAACTGGAAGAAGAGCTAAAGCCCTTCTCCGTTTATACAACGTAAATTGCAATTGAATGTAAAATTAAGAAACAACTGTTCATCCAATCTGCAACCATCGCCACCGGTTATGACGATCCATTTTCAGTTATCAGGAATTTTATAAGTGATGTTTTCCGCCACTACTCACAATACAAATATATCACGTTGATTCCTAAACAGCCGGCACATTTACTGCCAAAAAGCGGTCACGACTCTGCCACTTATTTTAATTCACTAGTAACCTTTATTTTTCTAGACAACTTCACTGCAACAGTCATAAAGAATAGATTGAATTTTATTTAGGTATTATGCTTGATCTGATTGTAGAACATGTAATGGAGGTGGAATAATCCAACCTTTTTTCTTATTTAGACGAAGTAATATAGCTCCAGCTTGTGCTTTTTTCATATGAAATTGACCAAACATCATTCCAACATCTTCTCGAAGAGATTGTCCCATAGCTTGACTACATGCTACTAACCCAGCAGCAAGATCCATAGAAACTTTAGCTGCAATTTCCGCATCATTAATACGAGCACCAGGAGGAATCGTTTCAATAGATGCAACTGGTCTTTCTGGAGGTGCTGGTGGTAATGCAACACCATTCAATTTTAATATATTTTTTAATTCTTCAACTTCTGATTGGATATCATTCTCTACAAGGTTTTCTAAAAATTTCTTTAAATCCTCGTCTCCTGTGTGGTTAATAAGAACTTGATATCCAGCAATTGCACCTTGTGCCGCCGCAAGGTAACTCCAAATCCCAAAGACTTCTCCATAGTGCATTGGTTCATTTTGTGGATTTCCACTTAAAATACCCATAAAAATATTCCTCCTTAAAGAAATTAGACTTTTAGCAACAATACTTACTATAGAAAAAATTTTCCTAACCATGTTCTGGATTAAAGAAAATAAGTTCTTATAACTCATAAGGAACACCTTACCCAAATATAGTAATTACCTCTCATAGAATGTACAGTTACCAAAAATTTATTCTTATAAATAATAAATACATTTCAATTCAAATGGTTTTATATATTTTCAAACGAATATTGCCTAAAAAACTGGAGACATTACTGAATATGAAAGGAGGGGGAAAACTATGAAGAAAAAACTTTCATCTATTTTAGGTGCCCTATTACTAACTATTACGGTTTTTGGTACAAGCGTCCATGCTGAATACGATGGATATAATACGAATAGAGTTAACAATAATAATACTACAACTCGAGTTAATGACTATAACACGAATAGAGTTAATGACTATAACATGAATAGAGTTAATGACTATAACATGAATAGAGTTAATGACTATAACATGAATAGAGTTAATGACTATAACATGAATAGAGTTAATAATGATGTGAGAACTCGAAATGTAAATACGACAAATGATTTAAATGATAATCGTGATAAAAATAATAATTGGGCTTGGCTTGGTTTATTGGGACTAGTAGGATTATTCGGTCTTAGAAAAAAAGACAAAGATCCAGAAACACGTTAATGTAGAACATTGCATTTAATTTTAAAAGATATTTATTTATCAAAAGAATACAAAATGAATCGCCTTTAATAAGGCGATTTTTTATTTTTTAAAATCAATAAGAATCACAATAAACAGATGCAATTAATCGGAAACAATGAATTTCTCAACTTAATAGTAATAGAACATTACATCTATTTGACGAACTACGCTCCTTTTTTATGCCTTTTCTTCACTTACCCATATCTTATATTGTGTGTAACTGACCCTAGCGTGAAATCCCTTGCTATCATTGATTTCATTTCACTTTCTCTTTTGAGTTACACAGTACAAAAATTATGAGTAACTGTATAGGGATACCACCAACATTTTGCAAAATAACCTACGCTGTGTAAAAAAATAAAATAAGCTGCCCATATGGACAGCTTGTTTACATATTTCTCGTTATTGGAAGTTAAATTTT
Source organism: Bacillus sp. FSL M8-0063 (assembly GCF_038005545.1). Lineage (NCBI taxonomy): Bacteria > Bacillati > Bacillota > Bacilli > Caryophanales > Bacillaceae > Bacillus > Bacillus sp. FSL M8-0063. Next base: position 1,732,219 of record NZ_JBBOTJ010000001.1, on the reverse strand, counting down.
ATCAGTTTTTCCTTCTTTGAGTACCTGTATTAATTTTTATAACTTATTTTTTTAATTAAGAAAAACCCTTTAGGTTCCCATAAAGGCAATTATGTCCAAACTAACTAATTCCTTTTCTATATAGTATTAAAAAAGGAGGTGAGAAAATGAGTAATAATGAGCATAAATCTTTAAGTAAAAATAAAGTGAAAATAGAATCGGCACATCAAGAGTGTATTGACCGTGCTTATCGTATTCCCATATTTTTAAGTACGACAACTCATTTAAATGACAACCAACAACGGTTTCTAAACCGTCTAATTTTAGAAATTGAGTATGCTTTGCTTTTTCCACGTACATTGCCTTTAAGTGAAAGTTATCCGGAATCCATTTTAACTGATATTCGTCGTCTAGTTTCATCAAGCTATGGAATGTTGGCAGTAAACCTTCGTCGTTTTAAAATTCAAACAGTTGACGTCAATGTAGGACCTCTTCCACCATCAACTCCATTCTGGGTAGGATCAGTTTATTCACAAGTAGAACCTTCAATGGCTTTTCAATTTGGTCTACCCTTATTATTAGTAAGAGAAGAAGATACTGACGTAAATAATGGAATTTGGGCAGGAGGAATTGCCCCACTTAACCTATTTATAGTTTGGCATTCTGAAACTCAAACTGTAGACCAATTCTTTAACACTCCTGAATGGCGATCAGCTTTTGCAAATTGGAGTGCACAAGTAAGAAATGCTTTTTATATTCAGACAGAACCTAAGTTCAAGTACAGTTGTGAATGATAAACTGGCCCTTTAGTTTTCTAAGGAACACATGAATATTCTATACAAAACTAGTTAATATAACGTCCTATTATCGGTAGCAAGGAAAAAGTGGCCCCTTACTCTGACAAGGGGACCTACTCCTGGTGCGGGTTTTCGAGTTCTCGTTTGTTACTGGATTAGTCGAAAACTGTATAAAATTTTGTATGCTCTTAGCGTGGTTTTTTCAACAATGCTGGCAATACCCCTAGATTTAAAAAGAAAAAAGCAATGATTAGATTTTAAACCTAATCATTGCTTTATCCATTGCATCTTGATTTACACCTATATAACGTAACCTTCTCTGACGAATGATTAAATATTTCCATAAGTAATGCTATGTTTTTCGTTTGCATGTACATATGATACCCATACGTCTTTCTTAACGTATGGGTTCCTATTTCATCTAACCCAAACTCTGCCGCTGCTCCACTTAATATCTTATATGCCATGCTACGACCAATTGGACGATTCTTCCCTTGTCTACTTTGTAATAAATACTCATTGTCTTCTCTTTCTTCCATAAACCATTTAAGTTCTCTTTTCAGTGCTGCAGTAATTTGTATTCGTTTTTGTTTCCCTGTTTTCTTTTCCCTCATAGATATATGACTGCCTTTGACATCCCCTACTTTTAGTTTCAAAATATCTGAGATTCTAAGACCTGTATTAATACCCATAATGAAGAGAATGTAATTACGTAAGCTTTTTTCCTTAAAGTACTCTTTTAGCTGTTGTATTTGCTCTGGATCACGTATCGGTTGAACAAAATTCATTATTTATTACCTCCCGTTTCTTCTGTCTCGTAAACTTCTAATCCAAGTGCAAAAGCAAGTTTATAAAACGCTTTGGACTTCCAACGTCGATAAGTACGCTCTGACATCCCTATTTCGTTATAAACCATGTAATCACATACGTCCTCTTCTTCTAAATAGCGTTTATAAATAATATCTCTTTGAATGCTTCCTGCACGTCCGTTCCCTAATCGATTTAAAAATTGATCTATACGTAATGATATTCTTTCAAGCCACTCTTCTCGTTTGCTTTGTTGAATGTTTGTTCTAATGGCTTACCAACTGCATGTGTAGGCCCGTGTTCACGCATTTCATAAGAAGGAGTGACTTTCATTTCTTTACGCATCATCCCAAATTGCCTATGTATACGTACACTTTCCAACACGCCTTCTAATTCCTCTTGTGTTGCCGTTCTATCGATTTTTGGTAAGAAAGATAATTGTTTAGTCATGTAAGACCACTCCTTTTTATTTTTTAATTACTTTTGTCTTAAAGCTCCACGTCTACGCTCATAACGCGGCCCATAAAATCCCATTAAATCTTCAATGTCACGATTGCTTAATTTCTCTTTTCGTTTTTTCTTATTTTTCTTCTTTGCTTGTTTTGATTGCTTTTCCCACTCACGTAACTGATCTCTTATCACCTTCATTTCCCCATCCCCTTTTTTAAAATAAAAAGGACACCTATTCTTAAAACAGCTTTAATTACTGCTTTAATGAATTGGTGTCCTCTAGTTTTCTAGCCGGACTATATTCTGTTTGCTTTCACTTTAAAAGAATTACTGTTTTAACTGTTCTATTAAATTACTCTATTCATCGTTCCCTTCCAATTCCTCACTCTCTTCACGTATTTGTCCAATTAATGAAATTACAGAACCAACTGCTTGAACCCAACTTCCTATAATATCTATTAGCTTTCCTTCTTCATTTTCATTAGTTTCGTTGTTTACCTGAGTGTTTGTATCTTTCTCCACATCATTTACATTACCTTCTTTATTAGACTGGTCCTCATTTCTGATACTTTTTAATTCGTCAATACCCCCTATTACCTGTAATGAATTCCCAATTGATTGTAATAAGTTTCCTATAATATTTAAGTGTTCATCTTTATCGGATGTATCCTCAAATTCATCTGCTAATGCTGTAAGTCCACCCAATGCTTGCGTCCAATTCCCGGCAATCACTAATTTAATTTGTGTTTCCTCTTTAAAATCAATAATTAATCCAGATATTACAGTGACGTTACCAATCGATTGGATTTCATTACCAATTTGTTCAAGAGAAACTTCTCCTTGACCATCAGCCTCTAAGGCATTTCCAACAGCCTGTAATACGTTTCCATAAACATTTAAATCCTTTCTTACATTACTGCTTATAAAATCAAAAGGCGTACTTCCAATAGCGGAAGTAATTGTTCCTATTGCTGCAACCCATGCACCAAATATCTCTTTAAATTGGTTCTCCATTTAAAACATATCCCAGCATTAAGTAATTAATATAATCCTATTCAATTACTCATCTCACTGGTAATAATTTCAAATGTCTCTTTACCATCTCCTTTTTTATAATAATGTCTTATAAAAGTACCTTTTTAGGAATTATACGTATTTATTAAACGTAATTCTATATTGCTTTTATACATATTACTTAGCATTGATTGGATTGCATTATTCGGAATATGGTGGTCTGCATTCTTTCATTAAATGCATCTATCCACTGAATAAAACTCAATATTCCATCCATACTATAGATAACCCATCTTTAATGTGCTGTAACCAGTTAGATCTTATTTAAGACTGAGCAGTTAGCTTTTGCTAGCTGCTCTTTTATATTGATTTAATAATAAAATTTAGGTCTTATTTCTTTTTTTACACCATATGCTTCTAACCTAGCCCCAGCTCAAAGTGTTACCTCCTATCTTAAAGAGCACTTATGCATGGTGCTCTTTTTTAGTTTCTATATTTCTACAAAATGAAATTTTTGTTTAGTTTTCTTTCCTGCATAATATTTCGATATCCGTTTATACTATAGTTGTATCCTATGCTACTTCTAAAAGCGTACAATGGAGCAGTTAGCTACTTCAGCTAGCTGCTTTGTTGTGCCAAATAATTTTTTATTTCTCAACAACCATTATTAGAATTAAAATCCCAATAATGGTAATATGAAAGTAACTTTCAGTCATAATTATTAACATGTCAAGTGTTGTTCCCTTTTAAAAGGTCCTGTGTCAACCAGGGCCTTTTAAACTTGTTCCCTACTAAAATAGCTTTTTCTTCAAATACTTCACGCACATGAAAAAATTACATTTGGTATCACGTACTCTTTTACACTAAGAGATTTGATCCGAAGAGCACTTATATATAGTGCTCTTTTTGGTATGGAATGTGAAATAAAGGCTTGCTCTTAAAACCTTTTATGTAATTATTATAGGTTTTTTCCTTACACCCGTGTGGTTGTTTACTCATAAGTTGTTAAAGTATAAATATAAATTGGTAGTTAATTTATAAGGGAGGTGAAAAAATGAGTAAATTTAAAAAGAATTGTCACATACCCTTTCCATGTGCCTTTCCTTTACCTCAAATAGGGCCTACCGGCATAACCGGAGCGACAGGACCTTCTGGTGGACCTCCGGGGCCTACTGGACCTACTGGAATAACTGGAGTAACCGGACCTTCTGGTGGACCTCCGGGGCCTACTGGACCTACCGGCATAACCGGAGCAACTGGACCTTCTGGTGGACCTCCGGGGCCTACTGGGCCTACCGGCATAACCGGAGCAACTGGACCTTCTGGTGGACCTCCAGGGCCTACTGGACCTACCGGAATAACTGGAGCAACTGGACCTTCTGGTGGACCTCCAGGGCCTACTGGACCTACCGGATTGCCAGGAACTGCTGGACCTCCGGGGCCTACTGGGCCTACCGGAATAACTGGAGTAACCGGACCTTCTGGTGGACCTCCGGGGCCTACTGGACCTACCGGAATAACTGGAGTAACCGGACCTTCTGGTGGACCTCCAGGGCCTACTGGACCTACCGGATTGCCAGGAACTGTTGGACCTCCGGGGCCTACCGGAATAACTGGAGCAACTGGGCCTTCTGATGGACCTCCAGGGCCTACTGGACCTACCGGATTGCCAGGAACTGTTGGAGCTACTGGCCCTACTGGGCCTACCGGACTTACAGTATCTGGGTTATCTCATTATGCTTATGTTTTCAATACAGCAGCTCAAGTTGTTGCCTTAGAAGCACCTATTCTTTTTAATTCACATGGTAGAATGACATCTGGTTTTACTCATACACTGGGAACTTCTCAATTAATGGTTCTTAATGCAGGAGATTATAAAATTTCTTTTTCTGTATCAGGAGTTGAGCCTAATCAATTCACACTTTTTTTAAATGGTGCTCCGGTTACCAGCGCAGTTTATGGATCAGGTGCAGGAACTCAACCAAACAACGGCCAAACAATCCTCGCTTTAGCTGCAGGTGATATTATTACCCTTAATAATCATACTTCCGCTGCTGCAGTTACTTTGCAGACTTTGGCAGGTGGAACACAAACGAATATAAATGCTTCGATTGTAATTGAAAGATTAATTTAATTTAATGATTTATTTCTTGAAACTCTAGCAGTTAATAACCTAGAGTGGATTCTTTTTTTAACAAGCAGTTAGCTTTTGCTAGCTGCTCTTTTAATTAAAATAACGCTTTTGTTTAAAACTTTTCACATTTAAACCAGACAAGCATATGTTATTTTATGGAAGCTTCCCATTCATAGCATTCTACCTTTCTTATTTAAGAGCACGCTTATATGTGTGCTCTTTTGTATTTGCTATGAAATAAGAATTTTATTTAGTTGCCATTAACCTTTTTATCCACTTTGAATATAGTATTATCATCCAAGTGAATACACAGGTCGCCCTGGACCAGCCTCCTTGTATTCCTTGTATTCCTTGTATTCCTTGTACACAGAACCCGTTATAACTAGCGGGTTCTGTATATTTTTATCTATACAATAACTATTTTATTTAATTTATAAAATACAAGCGCTTGTCCATTTCATTTTGTTCTACCCCTACATTTACTATTAGTAATAAGAACTGACCTTTTCAGAGGTGAAAATATAATGGACGAGTTTTTATCTTCTACTTCAATAAACCCTAATTTAGTTGGACCTACTTTACCACCCGTTCCACCATTCACACTACCGACTGGGCCAACTGGGCCGACTGGACCGACTGGACCGACTGGATCACTATCAGTAGCTTACGGAACTTTTTGGCAAACGGAAATCATTACAGTCCCTTTCGAATCCCCTTTTTCTTTTAATCAGGCTGACCCTATGGTGGGGGGAATTTCTCTGTTAAATCCAACCACAATTAATATCACACAAGCTGGGGATTATCGAATTTCTTTCATTTCCTCGATTAACTTGACTGTAGCCCTTTCATTTCCTTATTCGCCTACCATTTCTATACTATTAAATAACAGTCTGATTCCAAATTTCAAAGCTACTTTCGGTCTTTCAATACTAGATCCAGAGGATGTAGATTGCGCTCAACTCATTGGAGACACTATTTTATCAGTCCCAGCCAACTCAACACTTCAACTTATAAATAATAGCTTTATAGGCGAAACAGCCATTCGTACATGCGATAATGGAATAAATGCTTTAGAATTAAACATTATCAAATTAAACTAGTACAAGTACGTCTTTAAAACTAGGTGTTATTATGGCATCTAGTTTGCAGTTTCCAATGAAATTTTTGTACAAAGAATACACACAAAATCAAAAATAAATTCATAAAATATTTTATATTCTTTTCTTTTAGAATGAATAGTCTTTACAGAGCACTTCCCGAAGTGCTCTTACATTTACATATCAAATAACGTTTTTAATTAATTACGAGAGCGGATTTTATTATTTTGTACAAGCACTCTATTCTTCTTTTAATAAAATATATAGATATCTCAAAGAAAGGAGAGCGACATAAGTATGGCTGATTATTTTTATAAAGATGGTAAAAAATATTACAAAAAACAATCGTATTCTCACCACCAAAAAGACAACTGTTTTATTGAAACCCATACATTATCTGGTTCTAATACAACTTTAAATTTCAGCGTACCAGCTAACACTACAAGAACTGCTTTTGAAGATTTCACCAATAACCACAATAAAACATTACTTGATCTTCGCATTCCCGGTACTTCCCAACCAATTGAAGTAACTATCCGAACAAGAAGTTCTCGTCTGCCGATTACTGTAACAATAGTTGCAGGTGAAACCAAGGTATTCCAAGTAGAGGATTTCCATAGTCTCACTCTCACAAATAATACTAATATCAATAGCAATATTGGTATATTCATTCAAAAAACATTTTGTATCTGTTGCAATAATCAAAATGATTCTCGTAACAAGTATTATAAAGAACAATCAAATTCTCACTATCAAAAAGATAACTGTTTCATCGAAACTCATACCGTAGCTGGTTCAGAAACTACCCCAACCGAAAATGCACCTTTAACTATTATCGTACCCCCTGACACTTCAAGAAGAGTTTTTGAAGATTTCACTAATAATCACAACAAAACATTACTTCAAATATCTGTTCCCGAAGATGTCTCCCCCATCGAAGTCACTATTCAAACAAGAAAATCTCCTACACCAATTATCGTGACTCTTGCTACAAATGAAACAAGAGTATTTCAAGTAGAAGATTTTCAAAGCCTTACTCTCACAAATAATACCGAATTCCTTAATTTCATTGAAGTATTGATTAAAAAGACATTTTGTATCTGCTGCAATGATAGAAATGATTCGTGCGATGAATATTACCGTGATTACGAATGTGAATGTTAGATTGACTCCCCAAAAGAATCCTTATAAAGGGTTCTTTTTCTTTTACCTTAGTATCATCTAATCATTTACATTTGTTCAACATTTCATCTCTTAACAAAATTCCAATTTAATTAATATCCTACAAAATAATACTTTCATTAAAAAATCATTCATATTTCACTTTACGAATAATCTTTTTTATATCGTACATACTATCTGCAAGCCGATTTCCCACGGCTGTACTCTTTCCAAACGGAGCTCTCTCCTCCGTACCACTTGAGGACAGGCGGGTAACTTAATTAGTTGCCTGCCGTTTTTACGTATAATCGTAAAACTTCTTGTCCAAACTTTTTAGAGAAAACATCTTATGCCATTTGGAGCGACCTCCAGCACATGATATTTGTACGGCCGTCCCTATAAAAGGAGCGGTCTTATTTTATCTTTGCTTGCCTCTTTTCTATTCAAATAACGCTTTTTTTAAATCCCATTGCCTAATTCCTCGTTTGTCCATTTCACTTTACTCTATCTTCACATTTACTATTAGTAATACGAATTTTTCAGAGGTGAAAATATAATGGACGATTTTTTATCTTCTGCTTCAATAAGTCCTGATTTACTCGGACCTACTTTACCAGCTATTCCACCATTCACACTGCCTACCGGACCCACTGGACCTACCGGAGGCACTGGACCTACCGGGGACACTGGGCCTACTGGCGTTACTGGACCGACTGGTGACACTGGGCCGACTGAATTTAATCGGGTTACAGTGGGGACTAATGTTACACCTCTTCCCACATTATCAACTCTAGATGTGCTTGTTCCGCTTTCACAATTGACAATTACCATAGATGTCCCTGGTAATACCGTCAGGTTTATAGTAACAATAAATTCGGGGACTACGTTTTCAAGCGTAAGTAGCAACCCACTCGATGGGACTTTAGTATCATATCGAATTGATCGTGTTGCACCACCTATAGCTGTTTCCGGCGCTGCTAATACAGATTTTGACTTTACAACTACTACTTTTACAGCTTTTGATAACCCTGGAGTAGGAACTTTTACTTATGTACTAAGTGCAAATTTAATACGTGTAACTACTCCTCCAGGTACGAATAACGAACGCATAACCAATGTTGTCTTCACTGCCGAAGAAATTACTCCTAATTAAATACCAATAATACTGATTTTCCGAACGAAAATTCCCTTTAGATCCCCTGAAGGGAATTTATTAAATTTCTCCAGATACATTTGATAACACTATGTTAACTAATAGCTGAAATTTCCGGAGGAATTATGCAAAATTTACATATCAAATACCGCTTTTATTTAATTTTTAATTTTAAACATTACTATTTATTTTCCTTCTCTAATTTCATATTTCACTTACAAGTTTCATTTACTAATAGTGATTTAATTTTTGGAGGTGAAATATGTCAAAAGAAAATCAAGTTAATTCGTATGAAATCTTACAAGGAGCTACATTAGATCCAAGTTCTATCAGCCCTACATTACCACCTACTCCAACTTTTACAATATCTACAGGGCCCACCGGCAATACTGGATCTACCGGCGACACTGGACCTACCGGCAATACGATACACTCGCCCTTACATATAGATGCTCCTCATCGCTTTTTGAACGATCACTATAAAAAAGCTGGTGTTCCTCGAATTCGTATACACGACTTGCGACATACTCACGCTACACTCATGCTTCAGGCTGGAGAACACCCTAAAATCGTACAAGACCACTGAGGGGGCATTCATCTATTCAAATGACTTTAGACAAGTATAGTCACATCACACAGAACATGCAGCAACAAGCGGCGGAAAACTTCGAGAGCATAATAAAATCTAATGAAAACACCTGATAACAAATGAAAAGATTTAATGTGAGCAAAATGTGAGCATCGAGGTAAATCACCACTTACAAACCTTGATATAATAAGGTTTCTCATGCTATATTGTGGAATCTTCGGAGAAGAATGAGCAGTTTTAGGGGTTTTTATTCTCACAAAACTATAAAAGTGTCACAAATGCCTATTTCATAAGCATTTGTGACACTTTTTGTTTGTTATGTTAAATATCATTTCAATACTGAATTACTGCAGTTACCTTTTCCTTCTAGGACCTACAATTAATTTAATTGCCGTTCTTTCTTGATCATTAATAGTAACCTCTTGAAATGCTGGAACAAAGGCCAAATCAATACCACTTGGAGCAACAAATCCTCTTGCGATTGCAATTGCTTTAATCGCTTGATTTATAGAACCCGCCCCAATCGCCTGAATTTCCACATTGCCACTTGTTCTTAGTACACCAGCTATTGCACCTGCTACTGAATTTGGTTTTGATTTTGAAGATACTTTTAATATATTTTCCATGTAAGTTGCTCCCTCTATTATTTAATCGCTCTTTTGTTACGGTTTAAAATATTTCAACGTATCTTTTACTACTATTCACACCAAAAGCAAACAATGCTACATATGTACATTCATTCGATACTTTTCGTCTTCTTCCTGCCCCACTACGTAAATAAAAGAAAACAACCACAAACTCTAATATACAAACATTTCAAAAATAGACATTCACTTAAACGATCACATCATTGCAACTGAGGCTACTGGTTTTATTTTTACATGTGAAATTAAAATAAGCATTCCCACTATACTTTAACATTTCAAGATATTCCACTGATATTTTTACCAAATCATTAACCTTTTCTTCTTCAAAAATTGTTACAACTACTATTCTATTACTATATTTCATCGTATTAGCACTTTATACTCCAAATCTATCACCTTTTATATAAGACAAGCATAAAATACTATGAGTATACACTTCATTCATAATAGGGGGTAATATATTGGGTTCATACTATCATTCTTCAAACTCCAATAAAAAATGTTCATGCAACTCTTCTTCCAGCTCATATAAAAAATGTTCATGTAACTCTTCTTCCAGTTCCTATAAAAAATGTTCATGCGACCATTCACATAAAAAAAGCTGTCCAGCATACGGCACTTTTTGGCAAACTGAGTTTATAACTGTTCCTTTTGGAGATCCTTTTCCATTTAATCACGTTGGCCCTATAGCAGGAGGAGTTTCCTTACTAAATCCTACTACTATACAAATTAGTCAAACTGGTGATTATAGAGTTTCTTTCATTTCAACTATTAACACTACTTCAAATCCTGTCTTTCCACATATTCCAGTCATGACTATATTTTTAAATAATAATCCACTTGCTAATAGTCAAGGTGATTTCGCTTTCCAAATGAATACTTCATCAAATAACGAATGTCTTCAACTAGCAGGCGAAACAATTGTTACAGTGACAGCTAATTCCACTCTTCAACTGAAAAATAATAGTGGTTTTAATCGTCAAAGTATTACAACTTGTGATAATGGTATTAATTCCGTTGAATTAACAGTTATAAAACTAAGTTAATAATCCTCTTCACATTCAGATGCTATTTCAGCATCTTTTTTATTGAATAATGTCCTTTTGATTCCTATAATCAAACATAAATTCCATTGTACGTTTCTGTTAATCTAATAAACATGAAAAAAGTACCGAACTCTTCTACTACAAAAGTTCGGTACTTTTTATATTAAAAACTTCTCATTCTTTCTTACTTCTCCACATAAACCGACTTAACAATTGTACGATTATACGGTTGTCCTTCTTTATTCATCCCTTTTATATCCATCGTAATGTTGTATACTCCTGGTTGCTTTATGTCCTTCAAAGCACCAGTAAATGTAGTATTATTAACATTTTGTAATTCATTATATTCAGAGACTAGTTTCCCTTCTTTATTAACTACTCTTACTGTTATGGAAAGATCCCCTTTCATTTCAGGTGCTACAGGTGATTTTTTCAATTTATACTCAGATTTATTCACTTTAACTTTTGTAGGCATTTGGAGAACAAATGGTGCGCCACTATCGTAATCGCTTACAATTAAAAATGCATCTTTCGACTGCTTCGCCATCATTTTAACTTTCCATTCTCCTACATCCATTTTATCAAATTTAAATGTTCTAATTGTCGCACCACCAAAGAAAGATTCACCTTCACCAGTAGTAATAACGCTATCCTTATTTGTATACATTTTTCCTTTTGGAGATATCATTTGTACTTCTACATCAGAAGACGCTGTTAAGATAGAAACTATTCCTTCAGCTTTTTTATCAACCGTAACGGTTTGCTCTATCCACTGATTTTGTGGCAATTCTCCTCCTAAAATGTTTTGATTTGAAGTTGTATTTAGTTGTTCTATATTTTCATTTGAACTAGTGCTGGATGCTACTAAAGCTGGTACAGCTACATTTGATGTACGTAAATATGGTTCAATTCGAGAGAAAACAGCAGATCCTTTTCTTATATTATCATGATCAAATCTGGAATCTGTAAATAAATGCGTTCCATACGGTAACTTAGCACTCCACTCATTTACTAGTCCATCATTTGAACCGTATGATGACAAATAGAACCCGCCCATAGATAACGCAGAAAATACTGGTCCCCAGCTAGTACCGGTAACCGTATAGTAACGGTTTAATTTAGCTGCTGGATTATTATCAATCGTTGAACGAAATTTTGCCATTTCCCCCATTTGTAATGAGTACGTACCATCATCTTTTTGACCTAATATAGAAGCAAGCCATCCTGCCCACCAACTATATGATAAATCCGCCAAGTTTGATCCATGATGTGGCGTCGCAAGCGTTATAACATTTCCAACAAATCGATTTGCACCATATCCTACTAATGCAGCCTGTGTATCGATACCGCCTTTACTATGTGCTACAATATTAACTTTTTTACCGAAGTGATTATATATTTCTTCTAATTTTTGTGCTAACAATTTTCCGTTATCCCACTGACTAGCTGACCCTTTCCCAGCAGCATCATATAATTGGATAAATACTGTTTGATAACCTGCTTTTAAAGCATAGTCATACATATCATTTATATCGTGATACACTGTCTTTCCATACCAACTATCAGCATTCCCATTCCTTCCTTGTACAAAAAGAATTGGAGGCTTATTCTCATCGTAATTAGCAGGTTTTTGACCTAAAAACCATTCTCCAGGTGTAAATACTTCTGTATCAGGAAATCCCTTTCCAAGCTCTTTTACAACTTCTGCTCGCACATTTGTGCTAATCATTGGAACCATGATAAAAAATACAATTAGTAAGGCAACACATCTTCTCATCAATCGCATGTTACTCCCCCCACTTTTTTTGAAAGAAGGTGCTCTTTGTAATTTTTTTATCTTCTCTCTTAATACTAGATAATCTTTTTACTTAAACAAGATCTTGTCCCTATTCTCAAGAGATTACTAGTACCCCTTCTTCCTTAACACACGTTATTCTCTTTGATTCAATCTCTTCCTTTTGAGAGAGCGCTACAAAAAAGTTTCTCAACAATTGTTAACTTTACTGAATCCAAATATCCTCCAATTATTATTGTTTATATAAAGCATACAAATCTTGAAAAAACTTTAGTAAAAAAACACTTTATTACCAGCTAATTATAAAAAAGTTAATGAAGATATGTACTTTTATTTAATTAAATACAAACTAAACAAAATAGAGGCTTATACTATAAGACTTTCCTAACATTAAAAATTAAACTGAAATTTCAGAATAGAAAATAACATTTCCAGAAACATATATTATGATAATTTCTGCAGACTTGAATTAAACTTTTAGAAGTACTAACCTAGCGATGAGCAGAAGAAAATTCTGTAACAAGAAAGGAGAATGCTTTATGATGACCAAGTTACAAAAGGAGTTTTTTAAACGATTAAAAATTCCTGCAGAAGAAGTAACATTTGATGATTTAGATGAAATCCTCTTAAAAATGGGATTGATTCTGCCCTATGAAAATCTTGATATTATGGCTGGTACTTTTAAAGACATCTCAAAAAAGAACTTAGTAGAAAAGTTACTTATTCAAAAACGAGGCGGTCTTTGTTATGAATTAAACTCCTTATTGTATTACTTTTTAATTGATTGTGGATTTCAAGTATATAAAGTAGCTGGTACTGTTTATGATCTTTATGATAATAAATGGAAACCCGATGATGGTCATGTCATTATCATATTAAATCATAATAATAAAGATTATGTTATAGATGCCGGTTTTGCCTCTCATCTACCTTTACATCCAGTCCCTTTTAACGGAGAAGTCATCTCTTCTCAAACGGGTGAATATCGAATTCGCAAACGAACTACCCGAAAAGGTACACACATTTTAGAAATGAGAAAAGGAGCTAACGGGGAATCTACAAATTTCTTGCAATCTGAACCTTCACATGAATGGAAAATAGGCTATGCCTTTACTTTAGATCCAATAGATGAGAAAAAGGTGAATAACATTCAAAAAGTGATTGTAGAACATAAAGAATCTCCTTTTAATAAAGGAGCTATCACTTGTAAATTAACTGATTATGGTCACGTATCATTAACAAATAAAAATTATACAGAAACCTTTAAAGGCATCAAAAATAAACGTCCAATAGAATCAAAAGATTATGCTCGCATTCTTCGTGAATCTTTTGGAATAACGCAAGTGAAATATGTAGGAAAAACACTAGAAAGAGGCTAGTTGACTAGAAGTATTTCATAATAAAGCAGATTCCATATTTAGAATCTGCTTTATTTTATATTTTGTTATAAAGAAATTTGTTTTGCTCTTATCCTTTAATTTTCAATCATATACTCATCATCATATTTATCGTATTGGAGCCCTGATCCTATTTTTGATTCCGTTACTTGATCTCTTAAAAACGGTGCAGCTTCCATTTTGCTAGTTGCAATTTCAATTCCATATTTTTTCGTTAAATGAGCTAATTCTATTAAAAACCACTCTCTTCGCAATGTAACTGGAATATCAAATGTTCTTCTTTTCATATATAATTGCACCTCTTTAATTTCATAACTTAATGAACATCATTACATGCACGTGTGAAAACTACCTTTCATCACTAACATCCAATGAAACATTATAGTATATGCATGTCCATTTTAAACGTGCTATTACAAAACAATATTTTAGTTTACATAATCATATTATGTAATAGTAGAAGAGAAAGTTATATCCCTTCCCTTCTACTCTAGAAATTTAAATTAAGAACATCTTGGTACACCTAAAGCTAAGAATAAACCTGCTACTCCCGCAGTAATCGGTACTTTTAACGTAATAACATCGTCTACTTTCGTTACTAAAAAGAAAGCATTACCTTCTTGTAATATGCAAGTTACCAATAATTGAAATTCCATTTAAACCCCCTCCTTTCAATCGATATATTATACTTTATGAATTCTCTTTAAAAACGTAATAGGAAATATATCTATTTTTCTTTATATATAAAATAAATGTTTATAAGTCTATTAAAAATACTAATTTTCTAAATTTATATAAATCGTGTAATATCCAATAAGTTCCTATATAATCAATAGTGAAAATCTTACAAATGGAGGTATAAAAATGGCGATTTTGAGTAATATTGGTGCAGCTTTATTTTTTATTGCTTTTATTCTTTTAATACTATGTATCATTTCATTCTTTAAGAAAAATGGAAAAGCAAAACAATATGGTCGTCCTACTGCTATTCTTTTTATGATTTCAATTCTCTTAATAGGAATGGGCACTACAAAATCTGAACACCCAGTCATCGATTTTTTTGCTACTTTAAGTTTAATTTTATTTATTTTTTTCCTTGTTCTAGCAATCTTATCCGTAATTAAAAAGACAGGTGTAGCAAAAAAACAATTTATTATCACTGCTATTTTATTTGTCATTTTTGTTGCATTATCAAGTATTTCAGCTCCTTCTTCTGAAAAGACGACAGCAACAAATAAACAAGTCGCTTCTAATAATGCAGAGAAAAAAGATGATAAAAAGAAAGAAGCGGACGAGAAAACTCAAAAGCAAGAAGATGAGAAGCGTCTAGCCGATGAACAAGCTCGTAAGCAAGAGGATGAAAAACGCCAAGCCGAAGAGCAAGCTCGCAAACAACAAGAAGAACAAAAACGTCTAGCTGATGAACAAGCTCGTAAACAACAAGAAGAACAAAAACGTCTAGCTGATGAACAAACTCGTAAACAACAAGAAGAGCAAAAACGCCAAGCTGATGAACAAGCTCGTAAACAACAAGAAGAACAAAAACGTCAGGCTGATGAGCAAGCTCGTAAACAACAAGAGGAACAAAAACGCCAAGCTGATGAGCAAGCTCGCAAACAACAAGAGGAACAAAAAAAAGCACAGCAAGCTCAAACACAACCAGCTGCAAGTAACAATAGTAATGTAACTTACAAAAATTGTACTGAAGTTAAAAATGCTGGAAAAGCTCCATTATATAAAGACCAACCAGGTTATAGCTCTAAACTTGATCGTGATGGTGATGGAGTTGCATGTGAAAAATAGTAATAAAAAAGAAGCTTCTAGTAAGCTTCTTTTTTTATCAAATAGTATTGCGACTAATTACCTCCTCTCTCTTCCGTTTATAACACTCCTATTATTCTCAAAACTGACACATTATAAGTGATTTCAATCACCACATTGTTTTTCATTTATCGCTATTCTTAATTTAGATATTACATTTAAACTTTATGGAGGCATTCATATGGAACATACATTTACTGAAACTTCAATTGTTGGTGAGATTGTTACACAATTTCCGAAAGCTAGTGATCTTTTTAAATCGTATAGAATAGATTTTTGTTGCGGTGGTAATAAGCCACTTATTGATGCAATTCATGAAAGAAATTTATCAGCTTCTGAAGTAATTACAGAGTTAAATACGCTTTATCATAATACGAAACTATTAAATGAATCTGAAATTGATTGGAAAAATGCTTCTTATCGCGAATTGATTGATTATGTAATTAATAAGCATCATCGTTATTTAAATGAAGAGTTACCGCAGTTAAGTCCATATGTGACGAAAGTATTACGCGTTCATGGAGCAAATCAGCCTCATTTAGCTCAAATTCATAAGCTGTTTCATGAACTTAAAATGGAATTAGAACAGCATTTAATTAAAGAAGAAACAGAAGATTTTCCATTAATTTTAGAATTTGAACAAAATCCAACTGATGAAAACTATGCAAAATTACGTAAAGTAGTAGATGAACTAGAAAATGAGCACAATCATGCCGGAAATATTATAAAAGAACTTCGTAAAGTGACAAATGACTTTACTCCTCCAGAAGGAGCTTGCGGCACTTATCGACTTGTTTATCAACGTCTTGAAGCGCTAGAGTCTGATTTATTTGAGCATATTCATTTAGAAAATAATATTTTATTTCCACGTGCAATTACGAGAGCATAAATAAAAGCAGGACATGAGTATTTCTACTCATGTCCTGCTTTTTCATTACGTGAATAACATCCACACTTCTCCCCTTCACATTAACCCGAATTTTAATAATTTGTGAATCATTATAGAAATGTGATAAATATCACATCTCCCGCTTTTTTGATTTTCTATAATAGAAATATAATCCTTTGTTCAACATTTCACATAAAAAGGGGAAACGAAAATGAAAAAACGTTTAGTTATGATCGGAAATGGTATGGCTGGCATACGCTGTATGGAAGAAATATTAAAACATGATAGTGATTCATATGAGATTACTATTTTTGGAGATGAACCGCATCCAAACTACAACCGTATTATGCTCTCTCATGTTTTACAAGGCAAAACAAATATGCAAGATATCATTATGAATGAATATAGTTGGTACGAAGAAAACGAAATAACTTTATACACAAACGAAAGAGTTCAAAGTATTAACCGAGAAGAAAAAATTATCATTACAGAAAAGAATCGTACTCTTACATATGACAAGCTCATTATTGCAACAGGTTCTAGTGCTTTTATTTTACCTGTTGAAGGTTCCACTCTTCCTGGTGTAACAGGATTTCGAACTATTGAAGATACACAATTTATGATAGATACCGCTAAAGAAAAGAAAAAGGCCGTTGTCATTGGTGGCGGGTTACTCGGTTTAGAAGCCGCAAGAGGTCTAATTGACTTAGGAATGGACGTGCATGTTGTTCATTTAATGCCAAACTTAATGGAGCAACAACTAGATACGAAAGCAGCTTCTTTATTGCGTGAAGATTTAGAAGCGCAAGGCATGAAGTTTTTAATGGAAAAGAAAACTGTAAAAATTCTTGGTACAGACTATGTTGCTGGCATTCAATTTGAAGATGGTGAAGTTGTAGATTGTGATTTAATCGTAATGGCTGTCGGAATACGACCAAATACGAAAATAGCCAGAGATGCTGGTCTCATTGTCAATCGCGGCATTGTAGTCAATGACTATATGCTAACAAATGATGAAGCCATTTATGCAGTTGGCGAATGCGCAGAACATGATGGTATCGCATATGGACTTGTTGCCCCTCTTTATGAACAAGGCACAATATTAGCAAAACATATAACGAATTTACAAACGAATGGATATATGGGCAGTATCGTTGGTACGCAATTAAAAGTTGCTGGTTGTGATTTATTCTCTGCTGGCCAAATTTATGAAGATGATCAAACGAAAGCAATTTCAATCTTTGATGAATGTAAACGTTCCTATAAAAAAGTATTAATTCGTGATAATAAAGTCGTCGGTATCGTTTTATATGGTGACACAGCTGACGGTACACGCCTCTTTAGCATGTTAAAGAAAGAAGAAGATATACAAGAATATACAGCCGCTTCCCTTCTTCACAAAGCTGGTGAAGAAAGTGAACTTGACGTTGCTACAATGAGTGCAGATGACACGATTTGTGGATGTAATGGTGTTACGAAAGGTACAATCGTTCATGCCATTTTAGAGCAAGAGTTAACTACTTTTGAAGAAGTAAAAGGATGCACGAAAGCCGCAGGATCTTGTGGTAAATGTCGTCCGCTTGTGGAGCAAGTTTTATCTCATACACTCGGAGATGCTTTTGATGCTTCCGCGCAGTCTGCTGGTATGTGCGGATGTACAACTTTATCACGTGATGAAGTCGTAGCCGCCATTCACGAGAAAGGTTTAAAATCTCCAAAAGAAGTACGAAATGTTCTTCGTTTTGTACATGAAGATGGCTGTTCAAAATGTCGCCCTGCTTTAAATTACTACTTACGGATGGCGATTCCAGAAGAATATGAAGATGATAAAGCGTCCCGTTTCGTTAATGAAAGAATGAACGGGAACATTCAGCACGATGGTACATTCTCTGTTATTCCACGTATGTACGGTGGTGTTACAACAGCAGATGATTTAATGAAAATTGCTGAAGTTGCGAAAAAGTACGATGTTCCTCTTGTGAAAATTACAGGTGCGAGCCGAATCGGCTTATATGGTGTTAAAAAACAAGATTTACCTAACGTATGGGCTGACTTACATATGACTTCGGGATATGCGTATTCAAAATCGCTTCGTAATGTAAAATCATGTGTTGGTTCTCGCTTCTGCCGTTTCGGCACGAAAGATTCATTAGGACTTGGTATGTTACTTGAACAATCATTAGAAATGGTAGATACACCCCATAAAATGAAGATGGGAGTAACGGGCTGTCCACGTAACTGTGCGGAAGTACTGACGAAAGATTTTGGCGTTGTATGTGTCGAAAATGGATACCAACTTTATATTGGCGGAAATGGTGGTACAGAAGTACGCGAAGCTGATTTTGTAATGATCGTGCCTACTGAAGATGAT
Organism: Bacillus sp. FSL M8-0063; assembly: GCF_038005545.1. Taxonomy (NCBI): domain Bacteria; kingdom Bacillati; phylum Bacillota; class Bacilli; order Caryophanales; family Bacillaceae; genus Bacillus; species Bacillus sp. FSL M8-0063. The sequence continues at coordinate 1,713,072 of NZ_JBBOTJ010000001.1, read as the reverse complement.
GTCCTTCGCATCGCTACAGCTTACATGCAATATTATCGTGAAACTGGTATTTACGGAGAGCGTACTGCTTACTGGACAGAACGTTTAGGCTTCGATCACATAAAAGAAATACTGCAAGATACAAGTATGGTTACTACGCTAAATGAACGCTTCCAAACAGCTCGTAGCACATATACGGAAGCGTGGGGACAAGCACTAGAAACTAAGTCATTAAAAGCGATGTATGAAGTAGAAACTGTGAAATAAGGAGCTGTGATTTAAATGATACAAACGAAAGAAAAAATAAAAGTTATGTGTGCAGAAGACCTTCCTATACAAATCGGTAAAGAGGTGCAAATGAAAGGTATGTCTATCGCCCTATTCCGTCTTTCAAATGGCGATATTCGAGCTGTAGAAAATCGTTGTCCTCATAAAAACGGACCGTTAGCAGAAGGAATTGTATCTGGTGAATTCGTCTTTTGTCCACTGCATGATTGGAAAATTTCATTACTAACAGGTGAAGTTCAAAAACCTGATGACGGTTGTATTCAAACTTATGAAGTAGAAGTTATTAATGGTGACATTTATATATACATGTAATTTTTAAAAAAGGAAGCCTCCCCCTGGCTTCCTTTTACATAAAAATAGAAGAGGTGCGATTATGAACGGATATGTATATTTAGTTGGTGCAGGACCAGGTGATGAAGGGCTTATTACAAAGAAAGCGATAGATTGTTTAAAGCGTGCAGATATCGTTTTATATGACCGTTTATTAAACCCTTTCTTTCTTAGTTATACAAAAGAAACATGTGAACTTATTTATTGCGGAAAAATGCCAAAGAATCATACTATGCGACAAGAAATGATTAACGCCCACCTCCTTCAATTTGCGAAAGAAGGAAAAATCGTTGTCCGCTTAAAGGGCGGAGATCCATCTATTTTTGGCCGCGTTGGTGAAGAAGCAGAAACTTTAGCAGCAGTGAACGTTCCATATGAAATTGTACCAGGTATTACATCTAGCATCGCCGCTAGTAGCTATGCAGGTATCCCCCTCACCCACCGTAACTACAGTAATAGCGTCACTTTATTAACTGGGCATGCAAAAGGTCCTTTAACCGATCATGGAAAATATAATTCATCTCACAATAGCGACACTATCGCCTACTACATGGGTATAAAAAACTTACCTACAATTTGTGAAACCTTACTACAAGCAGGAAAGAAAGACAATACGCCAGTAGCAGTCATTGAATGGGGTACAACTGGTAAACAACGCGTCGTCACAGGTACACTTTCAAGCATTGTTTCTATCGTCAAAAACGAAAATATTTCTAATCCATCCATGACAATTGTTGGTGATGTCGTTTCCTTACGGGATCAAATCGCTTGGAAAGAACGTAAACCATTGCATGGTAAAAAAGTTTTATTTGCATCCGCAACAAATAAAACAAGTTCAATGGTGCAAAAGTTACAAGAAGCCGGTGCAGAAATATATCAAATTCCAACTTTCAAAAAGGAAGAATACACATTAACATTTGAACAAATCAATGAAATTTTTAACGTTGATCGCCTTGTTTTTTGTTCAGCTGAAAGTGTAGAAATATTGATGCGATCATGTAGTAAACATCAGAAAGATATTCGTTCCTTACAGGCGCAACTGCAATATTTGAACGTTGCCACTCAAGAAAAACTGATGCAATATGGGCTACTAAGTAAACAAGCAGAGTTCTCTTCCGATACTACTATTTATTTAGGACGAAATATTAATCGGATTGCTTTTATTCAAGAGAAAATTGGTGCCGGGTCATATATGATGACTCATGCGTATACAATTGATCATCGTTTCGATGAAGTCCATTCTCGTATGCTTTCTGAATTCTCATGGGATAGCATTGTGTTTGACGGCCGTGCTTCAATTGATACGTTTCTATCAGAAGTAAAGCGCCTTGGCTTTATCGATATTCTTACTCTCCCCTTCTCGTATACCGACATTCCAACTTTACACTATGCGAATAAAGTCGGATTTCATAATGTAGATGAGCAATTACAAGACATGATTATGAAGAAAGATTTGGTGGTACGATGAAAGGAATTGTATATGTTGGACACGGGAGTCGCTTGCAAGAAGGGAACGAACAATTCATTCACTTTATTCAATCTGTTATGAAAGAACGTAACGAAAGAATTCAAAAAATAGCTTTTCTAGAGCTAACGACACCTACCATTTCTGATGCAGTTACAGAAGCGATACTGGAGGGATCAACTGAAATAATGATTGTACCTGTTTTATTATTTGCAGCAGCTCACTATAAACGTGATATTCCTTTTGAAATAGAGCAACTACAAAAGAAATATCCACAAATAACATTTTCAGTTGTACCACCTTTTAGTACGCATCCACATATGGTGGAACTTGTAGTGAAAAGAATACGTGAAACTATGCCAATGCAAGATAGTAGTATTTTACTCGTAGGACGAGGTAGCAGTGATCCACAGCCGATACATGAGTTACAACAAATCGGAGCAGCTGTCGAACGAAAACTCGGTATGCAAGTATCGTGCTCCTTTTTAACGAAAGGAGCGCCCTCTTTTACTGCTGAGCTCAAGGCTATAACATCGACTGCGCCCCATGTATATGTCATGCCGTACCTGCTCTTTACCGGATTGTTGCTTCAAAAAATTAAATTGCATACAAAAAAATATGATCACGTTACGACTTGTAACTGCCTTCAGTTTGATACATATATGAAGTTAACATTATTAGAACGAATGGAGGAATGTGTGTATGTATAACATGTACCCTCTTATGTTTAATCTAAATAAAAAAGTGGTCGTTATCATTGGTGGAGGTAAAATCGCATATCGAAAAGCGTCTGGATTAAAAGATACAGGCGCTTTTGTCACCATTATCAGCCCAGAAATTTGCGAGGAATTGAAAGAACTGCCTTATATTACTTGGAAGCAAAAAACTTTTAGTGATGATGATATTAAAGATGCTCATCTTATTTATGCAGCTACAAATCAACATGATATAAATATGATGGTCAAACAAGCCGCACTTGATTTTCAATGGGTTAACGTTGTAAGTGACGGTACAGAATCATCGTTTCACACACCGGGTATCATTCGATATGATGAATATGTTGTAACGATTTCAACCTCAGGTAAAGATCCATCGTTTACAAAGCGTATGAAGCAAGAACTAACATCTATGTTTCCTAAACTTATAAAAAAGCTTTCTCGTACACATAAATCGTAATTTAATTTGGACAAACGTTTTTTAAAGACGTTTGTTCTTTTTATTATTAAACAAATAATTGCCACTCCTACAGCTATGACTCACGTCAGTGGAAGTTCTTTTCTCATATCCTAGTCGTATAAGAGGCGGAATGCCTTTATCTACTTGTTCTGTTAAAGGTCCCATTATTTGAGTTCATACATTTATCTCTTAATTTCTTTATCTGTAGGCAAAACAATTGCAGCTATTATATAAAGTAACACTGTAAATCCGCTAGTAAAAAAGGCTGATAATGCAGTTACTATACGAAGGATACTTACATCAATTCCATACTTATCGCTTAAGCCACCTAATACACCTGATACTTGTTTATCTTGAGTAGACTTATATAACTTTTTCATCTAAACACCCCCGATCCGATTAAATATTTGTATGCTAAAAATTAGTTCGATCTTTGGAAGAGATTTAAAATTTCTTTAACTAACCCTTTAATTGAATAACATCTGATATCTATATTTTAACATAAAATTCCATAAAACTTCTGTTTTTCATTTTTAAACCACATTATTTTAGAATACAAGTGTTTGTTAAGCTAGCAATAAAAAACATATCGAAGCCTATTACTAAAAGAACCCTCCTAGATTACTTTAGGAGGGTTCTTTTTCTTTATTAATGATTCTTTAACATCACTAACAGCTTTTCTTGACTATACATCCATACTGTAATGATTAAACAAGCAAGTGCGACTTCTGATAATGCCATAAATCCAATTGCATAATGACCTGTTAGTTGGAATAGTAAAGTTAAAATTAGGGGTGGGAAGAACCCTCCTAGTCCGCCTAAAGCTGAAACGAGTCCATTTACAATACCAGCTTGTTCTGAGAAGTACATTGGAACGAGTTTGAAGATTGTACCATTACCAATCCCTGCACAAAATGCGACTAGTAGGCAACCAAATGTATACACGTTCATACTAGGCATAAATGATAAAATAATACCTGAAAGTGTTAAACCGATAAATACGAAGATTAATATTTTAAACGGGTTAAACTTATCACCAAGCCAACCACCAATCGGACGCATCATTGTTGCTAATACGATGAATCCGGCTGTCCGCATACCTGCATCTACTTTTTCTAATCCGAAGTGAGATACTAAAAAGTTTGGTAAGTATACTGTAAATGCGACAAATGATCCGAATGTTAAAAAGTAAAAGATACATAAAAACCAAAGTTTTTCATTTTTATATACACCTTTTATTTGTTCCATTAATGGTGTATTCACCTTTTTCTCCTTACGATCACCTAATAAAAAGTTCATAAGTGCAAATGCTGCAAGTAAAACTAAATAACACTGTACTGTCGTTCTCCAGCCAACTGAAGTTGCAATGACAGGTGCTAAAAACGAAGTAATTGCTGTTCCAGCGTTACCGACACCGTAAATACCATTTACAAAACCGTGACTCTCTTTCGGAAAGTATTTCGGTAAAGAAGTTACCCCTACGGAGAATACGGCCCCACCGATTCCGACGAATAAGCCACCAATAATTAAATCCATCATTGAATTGGCAACACTAATATAAAAGACAGGAAATAATAATAGAATAAAACTAATAAAGAATAATTTTCTTGCTCCGAAACGATTTGTCCAATAACCAATTGGAATGCGAAGAACAGAACCTAAAATAACCGGTACTGCTGTTACCATAGAAATTTGTCCCGCAGTTAATAGAATATCCGCTTTAATATAAGGCATTAATGATGATAAAATAACCCATACCATAAAACCGATAACTAGATTAGAAGTTTGTAAACTTAATTGAAAATTAGGACCTTTCATCCTGTTCCCTCCTATGTATGCATAGTTATATTCATTCCCTCCAGCCTAATCACGTCCTAACATGATTAGGCTGAAAAGAATCAACCACCACTTACTGGCGGAATCATTGCTATGACATCGCCAGTTTGAATGATATCATCCTCATTTGCATACTCTTCATTGATAGCGACCATTATCTCACTTGAAATTGCTACGTTGTATTTCGTAATAAGGACTTCCTTTAGTTCAGCAACCGTAATATTTTCACAATCTATGTGTAATGCTGACTTACTTACTTCTTCTTGTAAATGTGCAAATAATAGTACTTCAATCATATTCTCATCTCCTTTCTAGGCTCACCATTTGCATACGCTACCTTCTCTAACTGATCACCTATCCATGACTCACCATCTTCCCAAAACTCTTTCTTCCATATTGGAACAATTTGTTTTATACGCTCCATAATATATTCGTTCGCCTCATAGGCAGCTTTCCGATGTGGTGTAGAAACAGCGACGACAACAGCAAGATCAGAAATTTGTAATGTACCAATGCGATGTGTAATGGCGACATTTGTCCCAGGCCACTTCTCTCCTACTTCGGTGCCAATTCTCTTAAGCTGTTTCTCCGCCATTGTCTTATAGGCTACATACTGTAAATATAGTGTACGACGCCCTTTCGTAAATTCTCTGACAGTACCAATGAAAGTTGCAACTGCGCCACATTCACGACGAATTACTTTGTTTGTAACTTCTTCAATTGAAATAGGTGTATCAATTACTTCATAATACGTATGTGTCATCTTGCACCTCTTATCTTTGTATAAGTTAGCAATCTATTTTTCTATTATTTGTATGATCGAAACTGTCCTTCCCACTTCCACTCACTTCCGGCGCTTGATTCTAATAACAGTACCGAGACAGTTATTCCTGCTTTAAATCCTCTCGTTCCTCCCGGCAGGACGATACATGCATTCGCCTCTGCAAGTGAAGAAATTGCACTAGATTTGTCTAAACCAACTGGTGTAGCTTGCAATGTTCCATCTACAATTTCCACTTTCCCTCGTACAAAACGAGTAAATGGGTTTGCTTTCAGAAAGTCTTTCTGTAATATTGCCTCTGCACGATATACGTGCGAATCTTTTCTATGCAAATATGTTCCAATGACTGGCCGAACATATAATTCACAACCGACATAACAAGCTGAAGGATTACCAGATAGACCAAATAATAGTTTTCCTTCTAGCTCAGCTACAGTTGTCACACTTCCCGGTCGCATCGCTATTTTGTTGAAAAGCACATTAGCTCGTAATCTCTCATAAATAGCAGGTAAATAGTCATAGTCTCCTACCGAAACGCCACCAGTTGTAATTAAAATATCGACTTCTTTTATCGCTTTTTTCACAGTGTTATAACACGTCTCAAAATCGTCAGCGAATTGTCCATAATACTGTACAACTCCGCCCGCTCGTTCAACTTGAGCAGCTATCATATAGGAGTTACTATTTCGAATCTTCCCTGGCTTTAATTGTTCATGTACTTCAAGCAGTTCACTTCCTGTCGTTACAATTCCGATAACCGGCTGTTTTACAACGTAAACGGTACTATAACCAAACGTAGAAAGAAGCGCCACTACTCCAGGGTTAATAACAGTCCCTTTTTTCACAAGGATGGTATTTTGTTTTACATCTTCACCTTTAAAAGAAATGTTATCACCGGCGGCGAAGGAGCGTTTTAATTTCATATACGTCTTTTCTTTTTCTTCAAATCCTTCCGTTAGCTCTAACATAACAACCGCATTACACCCTTTTGGAATTGCGGCTCCTGTCATAATACGGACAGCTTGAAATGCTTTCACTTCTTCTGTAAAAACAAAACCGGCTCCAATCTCACCAATCACTTCAAACAGAATGGGATTACTGCTACTTGCTTCTTTTGTATCTTCTGCTCGAATCGCAAACCCGTCGTATGGAGAGCGATCAAAGTGAGGGACATCATGATCTGCAATAACATCTTCTCCAAGAATTCTTCCGTAACTTTCTATAAGAGAAACCTCTTCTATTTCACCTTGATGAGCGTATTTCATTACACGTGCCACTGCTTCTGCCACCGGAATTGGTATACGTTTTTCTAACATTCTTTTTCACCTCGTTTTAATAAGGGGCAACGCTCTTTCTGTTCATCCTATATATTTTGCGTATAATCGTTTTGCTATTTTTACATCATTTGTTCCATGAATAAATGCCCTTCCGTCTGTAAATAAAACGAAACGATATTCATCAATTTGAAATGATAGTAAGTAAGGTGTTTTTTGGACATGTACACTTTTTTGTAATCGTTTTTGAATTTCGTTTAAATTAAGATTTCTCTTTATTCCTGAACGGATTTGAACCGTATTCCGTCCGCATAGCACTTCCGTTTTCATCTGCGCTTCAAATGCTAGACTTGGATACGTTCGTGATTTCCCACAAGATGGACATGTAGTTTTTTTCTGTCTATTTACTTTTAATGAGAGATATTGATTGTTCCAAATATCAAATGATAACATCGTTCCTCTTAGCGACTCATAATCATCCACCAATATTTTCATCGCCTCTGTCACTTGGTGAGCAACAACCATCTGTACAGCTGGCTGAATAATTCCGGCTGTATCGCATGTTGCACCGCCCATAGGATGATCCATTAGACAGCGAAAACATGGTGTTTTCCCAGGAAGAATTGTATACGTTACACCGTAACTTCCAATGCATCCTCCGTATATCCAAGGTATATTTTCTTTTTGTGAGATGTCATTTATAAGTAGGCGCGTATCAAAATTGTCAGTCGCATCTAATATGAGATCTACTTCTTTTGTTAACTCTTCTATTTCTTGCATTGTGACATCCGTTACAACTGGTACAATTTCCACTTCAGAATTAATCTTTCTTACATGTTCTGCCGCTGCAATTGCTTTCGGTTTAGACTGCTTTGCATCTTCTTCTGTATATAACTGTTGCCGCTGTAAATTACTCCATTCGACGTAGTCACGATCGGCAATTGTCAATTTCCCAATTCCCATCCTAACGAGCGCTTCCGCATTTGCAGCTCCTAGTGCACCCGCACCGATTAGGAGCACTTGCTTTTCTCTTATTTTTCTTTGTCCCATTTCACCAATTCCAGAAAACAATACTTGCCTTGAATATCGCTCTTGCATAGAGAATCCTCCTTTCACTATCCGCCAATGTAAGACATTTCAACTTTTGGACGTTTATTTGTACTTTCCACCGTTCTTTCATCTGAATATCGATCTGTTCTATATCGCCATGTATGTTGTAAAATTTTTAATAGTGAGGCATCCGAAATATTTTCTCGAAGAAGCGTTCGCAAATCCGTTCCTTTTTCTCCAAATAAGCACGTATAAAACTTGCCGTCTGCCGAAATACGAGCTCTCGTACAAGAAGAACAAAATGACTCAGATACTGAAGTAATAAATCCAACTTCGGCATCGCTCCCTACATATCGATACAATTTCGCAACTTCGCCAAAGTAACGAGGTTGAACAGGCTCAATCGGATATACGCGATTAATCTTCTCTATTAATTGTTCCTTCGTAATAACTTGTTCAAAATTCCATCCGTTCGTACTGCCTACATCCATAAACTCAATAAAGCGGAGCTGAATTTCTTGTTCTTTAAAATAACGAGCCATATAAAGGATTTGACTATCATTCATTCCCTTTTTTACGACCATATTTACTTTCACTTCTAATCCTGCAGCCTTTGCTGCTTCAATTCCTTTTAATACAGGTTTTGTACTTACATTTCTTCCATTGATTTTTTGGAAGACGTGATCCTCTATCGCATCTAAACTAATATTTACACGTTTTAATCCCGCGTCTTTTAACTCCTTAGCTTGTTTTGCTAAATGAATACCGTTTGTTGTGAGCCCAATATCTTTTAAACCTTCTATCTTTGCAAGTCTTGCGATTAACTGCGGTAAGTCTTTACGCAATAACGGTTCACCGCCAGTAAGCCTAATTTTATTGACTCCCATACTTATAAATAATCGTGCTAATCTTTCTATTTCATCGAACGTTAATAAAAACTCTTCCTGTAAAAAAGCGTAATCAGGTCCGAACACTTCAGCGGGCATACAATATGTGCACCTAAAATTACAACGATCAATAACTGAAATACGTAAATCTTGAAGTGGCCGCTTTAAAGAATCTTTCATTTTCTCGTGCATCTATATCCCTTCTTTTCTACTGCAATCCTTAGTAAGTTTTCAATTTTTTATTTGCCTTTATTATAAAAAAGAAGCTACATATTCAATGTGACATTTCTCACATCACTTTCCCCATTCAAAAAATTTTCACAAATCCGTTCGAATTTTGTTCACATCTTCAGTCTCTCCTCCTTACGGTCATTGAAATTTCACTTTATTTTTAAAATAGCTCTTGCATTTCCAGCATATTTACACTCAAAATAGGAAATGTATTGCTTATAAGAAGAAAGGTGATTGCTGTGGCAAACAGTATGACATTATCTCAAGATTTAAAGGAATTACTTGCATCTGTTGAATATAAAATGCAGATTAAAAAGGGGAGTTTTATTTTTCAAGAAGGTATGGAAGCAACAGAACTCTATATCATCCACTCAGGAAAAGTACAAATTAGTAAACTAAGTGCTGACGGGCAAGAATTAACACTCCGTATTTGTTCGGCATACGACATTATTGGAGAATTAACATTATTCACGGACAATGCGAAGTATTTATTAAATTCAAAATGCCTTGAAGATGTTGAAGTAGGAGTAATAAAGCGTGAAACCTTAGAAAAAGCATTACTCCAAAAACCCGCACTTGTATTTGAATTTATGAAATGGATTAGTGAACATTTAAGAAGAATGCAAACGAAGTTCCGAGATTTAGTATTACACGGCAAAAAAGGTGCCCTGTATTCTACTCTCATACGAATGACAAATAGTTATGGTGTGTTAAAGGAAAATGGTATTCTCATCGATTTACCATTAACGAATCAAGAACTTGCTAATTTCTGTGCAACTTCACGTGAAAGTGTAAATCGAATGTTAAATGAATTAAAAAAGCAAGGCACAATTTCTATTCATAAAGGAAAGATTACAATCCACGATTTACAATTTTTAAAATGTGAAATTGCATGTGAAGATTGCTCTGCCTCTGTTTGTAGTATTGATTAGCATCTTATTTAGATACTTATACCTATAAGGAAAGCCGAGGTCTCCAATTAGATCTCGGCTTTCCTTATAAATTACTAAACATATAAAACTAAATCATTTTTTCAATTCATTTGGAATACGTCTTCTGTAAATCACATAACTACGGCTTAAATATTTAATTGGGGCACTAAAAACATGTACTAGTCTTGTAAATGGCCATACTGCGAAAAGCCCCATCCCTGCGAGAATATGAATTTTAAACCATACAGGCACTTCCATCATATATTCAACTTTCGGTTGGAAAATAAAGAGACTTCGGAACCACGGACCGATCGTTGTACGATAATCAAACCCTTTTGAGTCGATGTTTAAAAAAGTTGAAGAAAGTCCTGCTAGCATTACGATAAGTAATAAAATAAGCGCAATATAATCTCCCTTTGTACTCGTTGCAATGATGCGTTTTACTGTTACACGGCGGTACGTTAATATAATTAAACCGATGATAGAAGCAATACCTGCCGGAAGTCCGAAACTAATTGCTATTATGTGATACATATGCTCCGAAATACCTATTGAACGATAAACAGCCTCTGGAATTAAAATCCCCATAACATGACCGCCAATTACGAACATGATCCCAAAGTGGAATAATAGACTTCCAATTCGTAGCATTTTCTTTTCTAATAGTTCACTAGATTTTGATGTCCATCCAAATTGATCATAGTTGTATCTGAAAATATGTCCACCGATAAAGATCGCAAAAATGATATAGGGAAACAATACCCATAGAAATTGATCCATCATTTTGACAACTCTCCTTTCTAATTTGTCTGTACACCCCATGTATCGATAGCGAGTAGAACAGCCGCAAGAATCGGTTCATACATACTACCTGCTTCTTTTAACTGAACGTGTAATGCTTGTATGTTCTCCTTGTATTTACTCATAATTGGTTCACTGTCTTGCTCATTTGCATTTGCAAAAAACTCGAGTAATAACGGTAAATAATCAGGTAGTTCTTTATCTGTTACTTCAAAACCAGATTTTTTATAATGCTGCTTTAACTCTAGTAATTCAATACCTCTTTCTCTTTGTTCGCCGGTGTTCATATAAGTTAAATACATATTTGTCTTTTTACCAAAATCAAATGTATATACGTAACAGTCAATTAATTGATCATCCATTTTATCCAGCGCTTGCTTTATAAATACTGTAAGTGATGCTTTAACGTCTTCCTGTTCAATCGCTTCAATCTCTTCTTGCAATTCAGTTAAAGCTTCTCTCCACCCGAGTTCCGGATAGGAAAGAAGGAATGAAGAACATGAAAAAGCAGTTTGTAAACTTTGTTTCATATTTTTCCGCCCCCATTATTTAAGAAATTGTCGTGCAAGAGCCTGGGCCACCTGCGAAAGATAAACCACAGCTTCCTTGTTCGTTATATAAATCTGCAACTTGCTCGCGGTGAGATGTCGGGATGACGAAGCGATCTTTATATTTCGCGATAGCAAGAAGACGATACATATCTTCTACATCTTGTTTCGTTAAGCCAAGTTCTTTTAATACCGATTCATTTGGTTCTTTATTAATTTGCAATGCTCTCATATGTGTTCGCATAACAGCCATTTTTTTCAATGTAAGACGAATATGTGATTCATCTCCTGCAGTGAGTAAATTCGCTAAATATTGAATTGGAATACGCATATTATCAATAGCAGGGAAAATCTCTTCTGCTTGCCAGTTACTACCTTTCCCCTCCACCATGTTCATAATTGGGCTAAGCGGCGGGATATACCAAACCATCGGCATTGTACGATACTCTGGATGAAGAGGTAGAGCGATTTTCCAATCAATAATCATTTTATAGATTGGTGACTGTTGTGCCGCTTTAATCCATTCTTCAGGAATCCCTTGTTTTTTCGCTTCAGCTGCTACTTCTGGATCATTTGGATCTAGGAAAACAGTAAGCTGAGATTCATATAAATCTTTTTCATCTTCAACAGACGCCGCTTCTTTTACTTTGTCAGCGTCATATAGCATTACCCCAATATATCGAATACGTCCTACACATGTTTCCGAACAAATTGTTGGCATACCCGCTTCAATACGCGGGAAGCACATTGTGCATTTTTCAGCTTTATTTGTTTGCCAGTTAAAATACACTTTTTTATACGGACAAGAAGATACGCAAAATCTCCAAGCACGACATGCATTTTGATCTACAAGGACAATCCCATCTTCTTCACGTTTATACATCGCACCCGATGGACACGAAGATACACAAGATGGATTCATACAGTGTTCGCATATGCGCGGTAAATACATCATAAAGACATTTTCAAAATCCGTTTTAATTTCTTCTTCCATTTTCTTTACGTTCGGGTCTTGCAATCCTGTTATATGTCCGCCAGCTAAATCATCTTCCCAGTTTGGACCCCATTCAATTTTGTCGATAAATTCACCTGTAATTGCTGATTTCGGACGAGCAACTGGCTGATGCTTACGCTGCGGACTATTTGTTAACGTTTCATAATCATAGTTCCAAGGTTCAAAGTAATCATCAATTGTTGGTTGATCTGGATTGTGGAAAATATTCATAAGGCGCTTCATTTTTGAACCGGATTTCAGTTGAATTTCACCATTTTTCAATTCCCAGCCGCCTTTATATTTCTCCTGATCTTCCCATTGCTTCGGATAACCAATTCCCGGTTTCGTTTCTACGTTATTGAAGTACATATATTCAGCACCTGGACGATTTGTCCAGGTGTTTTTGCACGTTACACTACAAGTATGGCAGCCGATGCATTTATCTAGGTTCATTACCATTCCGACTTGTGCTTTAATCTTCAAGCCAATCTACCTCCTTCAGTTTGCGAATTACAACGTTTAAGTCACGCTGGTTCCCTGTTGGACCATAATAGTTAAATCCGTAGCTTAATTGGCCATATCCACCAATCATATGTGTCGGTTTCACATGAATACGGGTTGGACTATTATGCGTTCCTCCGCGGGTGCTTGTTAATTTCGTACCAGGCACGTTAATGTGACGATCTTGTGCATGGTGCATAAATGCCATTCCCCTTGGTATACGGTGCGTTACAACAGCACGTGCTACAACAACTCCGTTACGGTTAAAGCACTCAATCCAATCATTATCTGCAACGCCAGCTTCTGCAGCGTCCTCTTTATTCATCCAAACAGTTGGACCACCTCTAAATAGCGTTAACATCGGTAATGAATCGAAATACATACTATGAATTGACCACTTATTATGTGGTGTTAAATAGTTTAAAGTAATTTCTTTCCCTTCTACTTCAGGCCGTGATTTACGGAACGGCTTATGTTGCAGAATTGGTTTAAATGTTGCCATCGTTTCACCAAATTCTTTCATCATGTCATGATCTAAATAGAAAGATTGTCGACCAGTTATCGTTCTCCAAGGAATGAGACGTTCTACATTTGTAGTAAATGGTGAATAACGGCGTCCACCTTTTTCTGAACCTGTAAATGCTGGAGAAGTAATTACTGTTTTCGGCTGCGCTGTAATTTGTTCGAATGTGAAGCATTCTTCTTCACGTTCTTCTGCTAAATCACGTAGTTTTAAATCCGTTTGTTTTTCAAGTGCTTCCCATGCTTTTACAGCCATATGACCGTTTGTTGTAGAAGAAAGTGTTAATACCGCTTCAGCAGCATTAATTGCTTCTTTTATGTCTGGGCAACCTTTCGCAATAGAATCCGTTCGAACGACTCCTAATCGGCTCTTTAATTGCTCATATTCTTTTTCCGCAGACCAAGAAATCCCTTTCGTACCAATTGGCTGTTTTCCGGTATTTGGTCCTAGCGCAGTCATTTTGTCATAAATCGTTTTATAATCCCTTTCGACAACATGAATTTGTGGCATCGTTTTACCTGGGATCGGTTCACACTCACCTTTGCTCCAATCTTTAATCTTGCCAAGTGGTTGCGCTAATTCTTGTGGTGTATCGTGAAGAAGTGGTGTTGCAACAACTTCTTTCATTGGTTCAAGATCTATTTTCTTCGCTAAATCAGACACAGCTTTAGAAAGAGAAGTGAAAATGTCCCAGTCAGAGCGTGCTTCCCACGGTGAACCGATTGCTGGATTAAATGGATGTACAAATGGATGCATATCTGTACTACTTAAATCATGCTTTTCATACCAAGTTGAAGCAGGTAAGACGATATCAGAATAAAGCGCTGTTCCAGCCATACGGAAATCTAAATTAATGAGTAAATCTAACTTCCCTTCTGGTGCTTCTTCATGCCACTTTATTTCTTCTGGTCGTAACGAATCACTATCGTCATTCATTAATCCGTTCGTTGTACCTAACAAATGTTTCAAGAAATATTCATGCCCTTTACCAGAACTTGAAATTAAATTTGCACGCCATACGAATAAGTTGCGCGGGAAGTTATTTTTATTATCAGGATCTTCAATCGCAAATTTCAGTTCTTTATCTTTTAATTTTTGTGCAACGTATTTTCCGATTTCTTCTTGCGTTGTTGCACCAGAAGCAACAGCTTCTTTATATAATTCAATCCCATTTTTCTCGAATGTCGGATACGAAGGTAACCAGCCAAGTCGCGCTGCTAATACGTTGTAATCACCGTGATGTTGATAACGAGAGTTGCCTTCCACTGGTGATGCTAAATGTCCAACTGGTGTATCTTCATAGCGCCATTGATCTGTTACGAAATAGAAGAAAGATGTACCGTTTTGTAATTTTGGTGGCCCTTGCCAATCTTTTGCCATCGCGATTGTTTGCCATCCTTCTGCTGGACGTAATTTCTCTTGACCAACGTAATGCGCCCAACCACCGCCGTTTACACCTTGTGCCCCAACGAGAAGAACAAGATTTAAAACGGCGCGATAAATCGTATCAGAGTTAAACCAATGGTTAATACCAGCTCCGACAATAATCATTGAGCGACCATTTGTATCAACAGCATTTTGTGCGAACTCACGAGCGATTTGAGTAATAAGCTCTCGTTTCACTCCTGTCATTTTCTCTTGCCAAGCAGGAGTAAACGGTACATCATCATTGAAGTCTTTCGGCTCTTGTCCGCCAAGCCCTCGGTTCACACCGTAATTTGCTAACGTTAAGTCGTATACAGTTGTAACGAACACTTCGCCTTCTTCTGTCATAACCTTTTTCACTGGAATTGTACGTTCTAATATTGTATTTCCGTCATCAGAGAAGTATGGAATTTGCACCGTTTCAACACTATCTTCCATTCCAAGTAAAGATAGACGTGGTTCAATCTTTTCACCTGTTTCTTCATCTTCTAAACGTAAGTTCCATTTCTTTTCGTTATCCCAACGTGACCCCATTGTGCCGTGAGGTGTTGCAAAATCATTCGTGTTCTCGTTCCAAAGTACAGGTTTCCATTCTCCTAACTTCGTTTCGCGTCCAATATCAGAAGCGTTTAAGAAACGATCTGCAACGAATTGATTCCCTTTTTGTTTCAATGTGACGAAGAAAGGAAAATCAGTATATTGCTTCGCATACTTTGTGAAGTATTCCACTTGATTATCTACGTAAAATTCTTGTAAGATTACGTGCCCCATTGCCATCGCCAGTGCACCGTCTGTACCTTGTTTCACACTAATCCAATCATCCGCAAACTTTGTAGACTCAGCGAAATCAGGACTTACAGAAACAACTTTCGTTCCTTTATATCGAACCTCTGCTAAAAAGTGAGCATCTGGTGTTCTCGTCATCGGTACATTTGAACCCCATGTCATAATGTAACCAGAGTTATACCAATCACTACTTTCTGGTACATCTGTTTGATCACCCCAAATTTGCGGAGAAGCTGGTGGTAAATCTGCGTACCAATCATAGAAGCTAAGCATCGGTCCCCCCATAAGTTGCATAAAGCGACTACCAGCTGCATGACTTAACATCGACATAGCTGGAATTGGTGAGAAACCAACATTTCGGTCTGGACCGTATTTCATTACTGTGTATAGTAAAGAAGCTGAAACGAGTTGTAATACTTCATCCCAATTCGCACGAATGAATCCCCCTTTACCACGCGCCTGCTTATACGTACGTGCCTTTTCAGGGTTTTCCACAATGCTTTTCCAAGCGTCTAATGGTGACTCGTTATTTTGCAGTTCTTCTTGCCACATATTCCAAAGAACACCACGTACATATGGATATTTCACACGAAGCGGGCTATAAATGTACCAAGAAAAACTTGCTCCACGTGGACATCCTCGCGGTTCAAAATCAGGCATATCAGGACCTGTAGTCGGATAGTTAAGCTCTTGTCCTTCCCAAGTTACAATTCCATCTTTCACATATATATTCCAGCTACATGAACCAGTACAGTTCACGCCGTGTGTAGAACGAATTACTTTATCGTGCTGCCAACGCTTTCTGTACACATTCTCCCATTCGCGATCTTCATATGTTTCTTGTGTATGATTATCGTTATAACGATCTATTGGTGAAAAATATTTTAAACGTCTCATTAGTGCTGAAGGTTTCTTCTTCATACTGTTCACTCCTTTAATACGTCTCTCTTACATACCCTTACTATAAGAGAGGTTGTAAAATTCAGATGTGACATTTCGCACAGTTCAAGAGATTGTCAAAAATTCCGGAAAAAATATAAAAAAGTGAAAATCTAATCATTGTGGAGGGCTCACATCCTTCACTGACTGTTAAATTACTTCCTTGCTTCTAGCAAAGTTTAAGATGAAGTACAGATAATAATGAGCTTGCAAAAAATTTCTTATATAATAGAGGAAGTAATTTGGGAGTAGTTAAATTTGGTATACCTAAATCGTTAGAAGAGTTAATAAATAAAAATACAATACTTTAAATCCACCATATCAAGGGCAACTATCCTGAAAATAGTTGAACAAAAAACGCAAGGAAATCCATATGAATTGTCAGCAACTTGGATTGAATCAATAGAAGAATAAACCAAGAATGGCAGGATTTTAAGATAATAATACAAGGAGTATATTATGAAATTAGAACCGCTTTATGCAGAAAACATTATAGTAGCCGTCATATATAAAAATGAGTTTAGATGGTATGTAACAGATAAAGAACTATGGTTTTTAGATTATAATAAATTAGATAATGCATATAAAAATTTAGGTATAAGCATTGAAGATAATGACGAAACGGAAGAAAGAAATGGAATAAAAGTATTAGATCATGAAAATGTAGAAGTATTTTTAGTAAGGATTAATCAATATAAAACAACTAAAGAAGAATTAAATTATTTACTACTTGAAAATATTAAAAGGAAAAATGCAGGAGAAGATCTATTAGATTTTAGTCCAATCTTATTAATTAACTTTGATAATAAAATACTATATTCAATGTTTCCAGAACCGGCATCATACGAAAACTATGTACCAAAAGATTGGAGTGGTACATATGAAGATTTCACTGAATTCATACCTACATCAGAGAAATATTGGATAGATAAGTTTAATAATAATCTACTTTTACTATAATTTAAGTAGGAAATAGTGATGATAGTATAAGAATTTATTACCTTAATAGAGCTTATGAGATTAATAGAGAAGTAAATAGAGTCACTAAAGCCAGAAATAAAGGAGTAAAATAGTCATGAAATATCCATATAGTTTTGAAGTGCTTAACAGTAGTGATTTAGTTATGAGACTTCCTCAAGAAATTAAACTTGTTGAAACTTTTTTAGGAATTGAAGTTACATCTTTTGGAGATTGGATTTTAGAAGAAATACATAATGTTTTAAACGGAGAAAAAAATTATATAGTAGTAAATGGCAACATTTGCAGTTTAGAAATTCGGAACGACACAACTACTGTGTTAGACAATTTAGCCGAAGATGGTAAAGGAGAATATTGTGAGATTGAAACAATGGAATTGGTAGAATTAATTCATATTTGGTTAAATAAACGAAAAGAATATAAGAAAGATAAAAAATAAAGGAGTGTAATAATTTAAATAGCTGGCCTCTTCATGAGAAGTCGACTTTATTTTTTATTCATATACATTTTATTCACAAGGCGTATTAATATATGTTCCAAACTTTACGCGTAGGGTTTCCTACGCTATTTATTTTGCTCATTGAGGTCAATCTTTCCTTCTCCTCTTCTACTTTTACCGACGATACTATTCTATATCAAGACATATTTCACATAAAAAGAGAAATCATTATTTACCATATTGCCCTTAGTTACTGAAACAATTATACTAGATGTAACCAGAATAAATAATCTGAATATTCTTAGAATTAAAGGTAATAGTTTTATACTCGCACATAGAGAGGTACGTTCTATTTTTCACCAAATAGATTAGAAAACGATAATAACACATTAGGAGGATTACGATGCACCAGCTTGATTCATTACATCCCATTATAGAAAAAATAATCAACAATATTGAAAAATTAATGGTTGGAAAACGAAAAGAAACGATCTTAGCTTTGACAGCTCTCTTAGCTGAAGGTCATGTACTATTAGAAGATGTTCCTGGCGTTGGGAAAACAATGTTAGTACGTGCTCTTTCTAAATCTATTGATGCTGATTACAAGCGCATTCAATTCACACCTGATTTACTGCCGTCAGATGTAACAGGTGTTTCTATTTATAATCCGAAAGAGCTCCAATTTGAGTTCAAACCTGGACCAATCATGGGGAATTTTATACTTGCTGATGAAATTAATCGTACATCTCCAAAAACACAATCTGCCTTACTTGAAAGTATGGAAGAAGGCAATATTACAATAGATGGCAGGACAAGACCGTTACCAAAACCGTTCTTTGTAATGGCTACACAGAATCCGGTCGAATATGAGGGAACATACCCTTTACCAGAAGCACAGCTCGATCGTTTCTTATTAAAACTAAAAATGGGGTATCCTACACCAGAAGAAGAATTTGAAATTTTAAACCGGATGGAAAAAACAAATCCCATCTCCCATTTACAAGCTATTACAACAATAGAAGAATTACTTTATTTACAACAAAGCGTACGGGAAATAAGCATGGACAAAGCAATCAAGCATTACATTGTAAAGCTTGTTAGTCAGACTCGTTCTTATAGTTCTATACAACTAGGTGCAAGTCCACGTGGCTCGATTGCTTTAATGAAAGCTTCACAAGCTTATGCATTCATCCATGGCAGAAATTATGTTATTCCAGACGATGTTAAATTTTTAGCTCCTTACGTATTGGCTCACAGACTCATTCTAAAAATGGAGGCAAAATTTGAAGGGATAATAGGAGAACAAATTATTGCAAAAATCGTTGCACGAACTACCGTTCCGACTCAAAGGAAGATGAACCTTTGATGAAACGGATACTACGAGCACTCTATCATTTTACTAAGTTATCACTTATTCCGTTATGCCTAGTCTTAACATTTGTATACGCTATGCTTCAAGGAGGATTTGTAAGTTGGTTTTTGTTTTACAGTATGATTCCTATTGGACTTTATTCACTACTGCTTCCCTTCTATGCTTTACGGAACGCCGAGGTAAAACGAATAACAAATCAAGACGAATATGTAGCAGGAGAACCATTTTTAAGTACGATTACAATAAAAAGAAGTTTTCCTTTTCCCTTACTTTATTTAATTATAGAAGATGTACTGCCATCACAATTTACAAATTGTAAACAAACAAAGATGAATAAAGTAATACTCTTTCCAGGATTGAAACGAAATATTTCGTTTCAATATGCAATTGATACAATCCCTAGAGGAGAGCACTCTTTTTCAAGCGTACGTGTCAAAACTGGTGATTTATTCGGTATGATGGAGAAAGAAATAACTTTTTCAGTTCCAGATACATTTTTAGTCTATCCCCAGTATGTAGATATAACATATCGACAAATGGAAAATCATTTCGAACAAGGAGCACTTTCAGCAAATATAAATTTAGTAAAAGACTCTACCATTTCTGTCGGTGTGAGAGACTATAAACCTGGTGACCGCTTTTCATGGATTGATTGGAAAGCAACTGCCCGAACAAACAACATTATGACGAAAGAGTTTGAACAACAGCGCAGCCATAATATTATGATATTCATGGACAGAACCCCATCCCCTCTATTCGAATCAGTCGTCACATTTACTGCCTCTATTGTCAGGTCTGTCTTGAAGCAAAATTCACCTGCGTCATTCGTATCTGTCGGAAAAGAACGAACTTTTTTCCCTTTAGACAATGGAGATAGTCAGTTGCATCAAATCTTTTGTCATTTAGCGAAAGTACAAGCAGATAGTGTATTCCCGCTCTCCCGAAGTGTAGAAATGGAATTAAGAAAAATTTATGAGCCCGTCACGATTATACTCGTGACAAGCGATCTATCTCCCGATATTCAAAAGGCGGCTGACTATGCTGCTGTTAAAAATAGAAAATTAATGGTGTTTGTCGTAAAAGAAAAAGCAAATCAACTCTCACATCGAGAACTCAGTATTCTAGAAACTCTACAAAAACGAAAAATATTTGTAAAAGCGGTTTATGGAAACCAGTATACAAACGTGTTTTTTGAGGTGAACAAATGATAACATTCCAGGCAAAAAAACAATTGGATATGAATAGATTCTTTATGCATGCGTGTGCATTTTTACTTTTATTAGAATGGCTAAGGCCTCTTATAGGTATTACAAACGTAGGTAGATTAGATATTTTTGTAATATTTATAGGAATTTGCCTCACTCTCTCTTTTTTTCAAACAAGATGGCAGATTCCAATAAAGATCATCACGATTTTATTCATCATTCATTTCCTGTATTATAAAAATGCTTTTATAAATCCATCTTGGCTAACGAAATTTTTTACTGATATTTCTCGAAATTTCTCCCTGTTATTTCAGGGGAATTTACTAGATATCTCTCCAGTTTTTCCAACACTTTTATTTTTTTTATCATTTTGGTTTTTGAGTGCTTTCATCTCTTTTTGGATGATTCATAAAAAACGCGGTTTGTTATTTCTTATATTGACTATTATTTATATCACCGTTTTTCATAACTTACATTTATACAATGCAAACTACGCTATTATTCGTACTGTTGTCATCGGCTTTATTATGCTTAGTCTTCTTCGCATAGAACGAATAAAAGAGCTGGAACACTTACAAAATTATGCTAGAGAAATCTCAAAATTACTTAGACCTCTTACAGTATTTATTGTATTGTCAGCAACCATCGCATACTTCGCTCCAAAATTTGGTCCTCAATGGCCAAACCCAATGGATTTTTTAAAATTCAACACATCCGAAGCAAGTAAAAAACAAGAAGTTTCTAAAATTGGGTATGGTTTAGATGACTCGAGATTAGGCGGTCCTTTTAAGGCTGACCCTACAATTGTTTTCACAGCACAAACGCAAAATAAACAATATTGGAGAGTTGAAACGAAAGATTTTTATACCGGAAAAGGCTGGGAAATTTCTGAAAATCAAAAAAAGATTTCTTTTAAAAATAAAAACGACGTCGTGAGCTGGTACGAACAACATACAAAAACGGAAACAACTAAGGCAACAATCAACATGCAAAAAAGTTATCCTCACCTTACCTATCCAGCAGGGTTAATATCTGTTGAGGCTTCTTCTAATGTAGAATACAGCATTGACCCATTTACAGAAAAAATCTATACGATGGACGGAGACTCCTCTACTACTTTACATTCATATAAAGTAACGTATGAGATTCCCGAGTTTTCCATAGAAAAATTGAAAGCTGTAAAGACAAATGAAGGCCAAGAAACAAATCCTTATTTCATGACAAAATACACGCAACTTCCCGAATCATTACCGCAGCGAGTAAAAGACTTAGCTGCTAATCTAACAAATGATACAGACAACCGATATGATAAAGTATTAGCTATTGAAAACTACTTTACCGACCATTCTTTTGTATATGAAACAATGAATGTCTCGTTCCCTGCCAAAAACCAAGATTATGTTGATCAATTTCTTTTCGATACAAAAAGTGGCTACTGTAATAATTTTTCGACGTCTATGATCGTGTTACTTCGTTCTGCCGGTATTCCTGCTCGCTGGGTAAAAGGTTATACTGAAGGAACTCTTGATAATACGCTTGCCTCTGCAGAAGGTGAGGATGTTTATAAAATCGCGAACGATAACGCACACTCTTGGGTCGAAGTATATTTCCCTGGATACGGATGGATTCCATTCGAACCAACAAAAGGATTTACGAATCCCTATAATTTTACAAATAATACGCCTGCTCCTACTACACAAAATAGCGAAGAAACTAATTCTCAAAACGCGCAAATGCACAAAAGAAACAATGAAGCAAAGCTCAAAAGTTTAATAGAAGATACAGAAGAAACTCCTACTAAAAAGATTACAACTGCTAAAAATAGATTTTCTTGGTGGTACATATTCCTCTCTTCGATACTAATTAGTATTATAGGATACACTCTCTTCGCTACTAGAATGAAATGGATTACATTTTTTATCATTCTTTTCTATAAATACCGAAAAGATGATGCTGTTTATAACAAAGCTTATGGCGCACTTTTAAAACAATTTGCGCGAACCGGTATACCACGTGGGGAAAGTCAAACGTTCCGAGAATACGCTCTCCACATCGATACACTTTACAACTCGGCCGATATGCAACAACTTACTTTCAGTTATGAGAACGCTATGTATCAAAAAGGACAGGCTGCAGTAGAATGGAAAAAATCCGTACACTTATGGGAAATTCTTATGAAAAAAGCAGCTTCTCCGCCTAAATCAAATGACTTCCATTCAGCGATTTAATCTTGATAATGTGAGTTAAAAGAAAAAGCCTCAAAGAACAACATTGTTCTTTGAGGCTTTTTTTAATAAAGTGAAACTCCTAGTTATTCTCCAAGTACCTTCTCAATCTCAACCTCTAAATCCACCGGTTTCGTTTGTGGCGCAAAACGCCCTACTACTTTCCCGTCTTTTCCGATTAAAAACTTAGTAAAGTTCCATTTCACTGCTTTCATACCTAGTAAACCTGGTGCTTGTTCTGTCATGTATGTATAAAGCGGATGTGCCTTATCACCTTTCACATCAACCTTTGCAAACATCGGGAAATTTACACCGTAGTTTAATTCACAAAAACTAGTAATATCCGCTTCTGTACCTGGTTCTTGTCCTCCGAATTGGTTACAAGGGAAACCGAGTATTTCTAGTCCTTGGTCTTTATATTTATCATATACTTCTTGTAATCCTTTATATTGCGGTGTAAAACCACATTTGCTAGCTACATTTACAATAAGAAGTGCTTTTCCTTCGTAATCTTTTAACGATTTATCTTCTCCTGTTATCGTTTTAGCTGAAAAATCATAAATTGTCATTGTCCTTGCTCCTCTCTTCACTATCATTCTATGTTTATACTATACTACATTCATGAATATACAGCTCTTTTTACGTACTTACACCCTCAAATGATAGCGCTTTATTTCTGTTCGAAAATTCGACACAAACTACTAGACTTTTATGATGGAAAGTTTTACAATTAAATTGTGAACAAAATGTGACAGTTTATATTCCATTATAAAAGAAAAGGATGGTGTTCATTATGAAAACTGCACAACATGAAATGATTTCAAATCGCGAGTTTTATTTCGTACTATATATGATGTTATTGTATGTGATTGGCTGGGTAATCGATGTAAATGGTTTATTTTTAAGCTCCTACTTTAATTTAGCAGGAGAAATTATGCTTCCAATCGTTGGTGGCATAGTTGGACTGTTCGTTATGTCTATCAATAAAGAACAAACGAAATAACAACACTTTAAAAAGGCAGAAGACGAGCTTTCGTTTTCTGCCTTTTTCTATTTTAGCGTATAATAGAAACATGCAGTAACTAAGGAGTGGTAATGATGAAAAAAGTAGAGCAATTATCTTCTCACCTATATCTTATTGATGATTTCGATTTACAACATAACGAACGAACTGGTACGTACGTTTTATTAGGTGACGATATTACTTTAATTGAAACTTGTGCAGCCCCTTCTCTTCCGTATATTTTAGACGGCTTACAACAATTACATATTGATTTAAGCGATGTAAAAAACATTGTTGTTACACATGTTCATTTAGATCACGCCGGGGCTGCTGGTTTAATGATGGAAAAGTGTCCACATGCTACTTTATATGTGCATTCTCGCGGTGCTCGTCATATGATTGACCCAACAAAACTCATTTTAGGCGCAAAAGCTGTATACAAAGAAGATTTCGATAAACTATTTGATCCAATTCTTCCTATAGAAGAAAAACGTGTTCGTATTGTACAAAATGGTGATACGTTAAAAATTGCCGAAGACCGTACACTTACATTTTACGATACACCGGGACATGCTAAGCACCATATTAGCATTCACGATTCATTAACAAATGGCATTTTTACTGGCGATACAATAGGAATTTACTATAGAGAACTCGCAGACCTTGGTGTAGAACTATATTTACCATCAACGTCCCCTTCACAATTCCAACCAGATGCGATGATTGCTTCTAAAAATCATATTCAAAGTATGAATGTAGATACTATTTATTTCGGCCATTACGGTGCATCATCCAATGTTACAGAAGTATATAACCAACTGGAACATTGGTTACCTATTTTCGTTCATACTGGTAAAGAGGTCTTTGAACAGTATAATGATTTCGATGAGGCTACTAAAGCATTACAAACTGTATTAATGGATAAGATCTCTTCTCACCTTACAAAATTAAAGGTTCCATCAGATCATTCCGTTTATAACATTTTACATCTAGATATAGAAATTAGCGCGATGGGCATTATAGATTATTTCACGAAGCAAGAAAAAGTAAATTCCACTATTAAATAACCGTAAAAGAAGAGATATACAACGGTAGTTATTGTATATCTCTTCTTTTTTTGAATATATTTTGAGTAAAGGATGGTGGAATGTAATGCAAAAAGTGATGCTATATCTCTGCTTCACCTTATTTATCGTCTTATTATTATTTGTCGGAGTGAAAATTCAATTTTATTTAGATACAGACGCGCAGGTGAACTTTAACGTGTATCCAAGGTTATTCTACTTTACACTCTTCCCTCTTATAGTTGGCATTTTATTACGATTCCTTCAATCCATTAATCGCGAAACGAGTAAACAAAACTGGAGCTTTCAACCGGATAAATTTATCGCGCTTACGTTGCCTACGCTATTCATTTCCTTTTCTCCAGCTCTACTCTTTTCACCCGTTGGTGCATACCTACCTTATTTAGCTAATATTATTCTTATAAATACAACTTTTGTTACGATAATTAGTTTAATAGCTGGTTATTCCCTTTTAGATTGTTTTATACAAAAAGACAAGGAGAATAGTAAGGAATATAACTAAGTGATTTCCCACTTTTACTTTATTAAGCAAATCAAGATAATTATGCCCTGACTTGTATGCAAAAGAACTTAATGTTCAATTTTTAAGTGTCGTTGGTTATGGTAGTTTATTTATAAGTGCAATACTCCTTGTAAGAGTTGCTATATATGTGGTAAGGAAATTTATGTAATAACAAAACGAGTATGAAATCGCATAGATTTTATACTCGTTTTTTATTGTTCATATATTTAATTGACAATAGGAAATTTATGTTAAAATTAAGAAAGTCGTGCACTAAGTCAAAATATATTTCAAACAAGGGAGACTTATTATGAAATTAGGGACTTTCTCGTTTCTAACGTTTCTCGCAAGTATATGTTCTTTCTTTATTTTAAGAGGACCTCATGCAAATTTAACTTTAATTATTACGATTTTAGGCATACTTTCATTACTCGGAATTATTTTTGCGATCGCATCAAAAAATTGGTTATTCGGAATAGTTGGTACAGCATTAAATGCAGTAATATTAGTATTTGTATATTTCTTATTGCTAGCAAAAGGAATAGGTGGTTAATATATTTACGTTTCAATAAGAAAAGCTCACAGCTTAGGCTATGAGCTTTTTTATTTATCGCACCTTTTCATCTACATACTCCATAAACTGCTCTGCTTTCATAAACCTTTCTTTGTACGCCTCAGGTATATCTTCTACTTTTATTCCACCAGTCGATTTAGTCTTCACTCGTACTATTTCATGTGTCATTAAAGCTTCCATATAGCGATCAAACTCTTCTTTCGTTAATATTTCTTTACTAGATTTATGACCATTTAATTTATCAAAGTATGGTTGAAGGCCCATACTTACCTTTTTCATTTCTTCTCTTTTTTCTGGTGATAATTGATCATAATCAATATTACCGTTCGAATCCCCGTACGCAAGCTTTGCATTTGTTAATTTTTTTAGTTCTTTTGTAAATTCTTCATATTCCTTCGCACCCATTTCATCTTTCGCTTCTGATAATTTTGCATTAAAACGCATATATGTTTCTAACGTCATTGCTCCAGCATGTTTTTTTAAATTCTCAAACGATCCGTATATACCATCCGCCATAATAGATTGATACGCAAAACCAGTCGTTGGGAGTAAAAATGCTGCCGCAAGCACCCCTGCGATAAGGCGCTTCTTCCTTTTACTTCCCCCGCTCTTCATTTTTATTTGGACAATTACTTTTTCCTTTAACTCCGGCGGAGCAATAATCCCCTTCGCTTCTTCTTGTATAGATTCTCTAACTCTACAATCTAAGCTCATTTCACATTCCCTACCTCTCCTAAAAAGATTTCTTCTACTTGCTCTTTTTGACGTAGTTTCTTTAATGCCGCATGAATTCTAGACTTCACTGTACCGATTGGAATATGTAATATGTGTGCTACTTCTTCTTGAGTGTAATCGTGTAAGTATCTTAAGATAATAACTTGTTTCAATTTATACGGTAATTTATGAATGAGTTTGATTAGTTTTTGATTTGATATTTTACTTACAACATCATTAGAAAAATCAATTTGCACTGGTTTTCTTTGTTCTTCTGCTTTTTTTATAATGCGTAGTCGCATCCACCTCTTTCTTCTATAAGAGTGAATTTGTTTAATCGCAAGTCCAATTAGCCAAGGACGAAATAGCTTCTCACCATCATACTTACGAAGCGATTCATATAGTTGTATGTATATTTCTTGAACGACATCATCTACATCCGTTTTATCACCTATTAAAAAATGTGCTGTTTTATATACTTCTTGAATCGTTTTATCATACAATTCGCTATACGCTTCTTTATTGCCTGATAAAGTTAATTGGATTAAATCTGAATACACTGTTTCCCCCTTCATGTACCATCCCTCCTTTGTCCTACACTATATATTGGCAAGAAAACGATATTTCGTTCGATTTCTTTCAAAGTTTTTTCAAATAAATTAATATAATGATGCAATGACTTCATAAGCTTCACTTATAACCCTGCATAACAATTATATAATTTTCCAATTTCTAATAAAGATTTAAAATAATATATATATTCAAATTTAGGAGGATGTATATGAAAGCTATCATTGTAACGTCGTTCGGTGGTCCTGAAGTGATGAAATATACAGATGTGGATATGCCGACTATTTCAGAAGATCAAGTTTTGATTCGCGTTGTTGCTACTAGTATAAATTTCGCCGATATTAAATCCCGTTATGGTAAAAAAGGAAATACAGCACTACCTTTTATACCAGGGATAGATGCCGCTGGTATTGTAGAACGTGTCGGTTCTCAAGTGAAAAATATTTATCCTGGACAACGTGTCATTGCTTTTCCTCAAAATGGATCTTACGCAGAATACGTTTTCGCAAACGAAAACCTTACTTTCGTTTTACCTGATAACGTCGATTTTCAAACTGCAGCTGCTTGTCCGATTGTATCTTTTACAAGCTATAATTTACTCGCAAATGTTGCAAGGCTTCAACAAGGTGATTCTGTACTCATTCATGCAGCGGCTGGTGGAATTGGTACGACAGCAATTCAACTTGCAAAACGATTAGGGGCTGGAACAATTATCGGTACTGTTGGAAATGAAGCGAAAGGTAAAATCGCTTTAGATGCTGGAGCTGATTATGTTATTTGTCATCAAGATGAGGGTTTTGTAGAGAAAATCAATGCGCTGACAAATGGCGAAGGGGTCGATGTAATTTTAGATTCTATTTCTGGAACGGTTTCGGAAAGAAGTTTAAAATGTCTTGCTTATTACGGTCGCCTCGTTCATTTCGGTAATGCAAGCGGTGAAATTGGTAACTTTCAAACGAAAGATTTACACGCAAGTTGCCGCTCTATACTCGGTTTTAGCTTCGGCACTACACGAAAAAAACGTCCTGAACTCCTCCAAGAAACTGCAAATGAAGTTTTCCGCTATTTGCGTGACGGAAGTTTACAAATTAAAGCCACGAAATCTTTTCCACTTCAAGATGCAGGGAAAGCACATGAATGGGTCGAAAGTAGAAAAAGTACAGGGAAAGTAATACTAACTGTTCAGTCCTCTTCCTGAAATGAATACTTGAAACCGAGGTGTCATTCATGGGATCACGAATTATGCATGCTATTATCGCTAACAGGATTGCCGAGAAATTATCTATTCAAGATAAAACTTCTTTCATACTTGGAGGTGTGGCCCCTGATGCGGTTCATTCAGCAGAAGAAAAAGGAACTTCACACTTTTACGCTGGCACAACGAAAAACTATACGAGAAGGATAGATTTCAATTCTTTTTTTCAAAAATATAAAGCTCATATGGATTCCCCTTTTCTTCTTGGCTATTACACCCATCTCATTGCCGATGACAATTGGCTAAGTGGCTTTTTTCTACCATGGCTAAAAAATAGAATAGAAAATGACGAAACGATCGCACCTATGTACTATAACGATTTTAAATTGTTAAATGCAAAGTTGCTTCATCATTATGATACAGAACAGCAGCTCTTCTCTCTTCTCAACCAAGAGGCTCACATTGTGGATATTGAAGAAGTTTCTAAAGAAAACATATTAGCTTTTCGGAAGTATCTTTTTGAAGATATGTTGTATCCGGAGCAACATTTGCATGAAGACTTACAAGTATTTACGTTTAATCAAATCATTGGTTATATTGAGACAGCTATTGAAAAAGGCGTATTTTATATTAATCAACTCTCTAATGAAAAATCCACTTCAAACATGTAATCCCCCTCAATATATTTGAGGGGGATTTTCACATAGCAATATTATTATTTGTTCTTTTCCATAACCGCAAAATAATTGCCTTCACTATCAGCAAAGTTAAATACTTTACCAGAAGGCATAGTTACCATTTCACCAACAGTAACATTTTTATTTTTTAAATCTGTATATAATTGATCAAGATTTTCTGAGAAGAACATTAAAGATGGTGTACCAAGATTTAATTCTGGGCTCATCTTAGAAATAACTTCTTTGTTATGTAGTATGATACTCGTTTCTGCACCGTTAGTCGGAGCGATTTCAATCCATCTCATTCCTTGCTTGTTATCTTCCTCTGCAACTACATGAAACCCTACCTTTTCCGTCCAAAAATTTACTGCCTCATCTTGATTATTTACATACAACATAATTTGTCCAACTTTATGGATCATTTCATTTCCCCCTAATGGTTTTTATATTCTATGTAGGTTTCTACAGGTGCTACCGTTATTCCTTTTGAATTTATATGTACTTCTTTGCAAAATTTATCGACTGACTCATCCCATCCAATTCGTCAAAGTAATCATTTCTTTCAATCATGTTATATCCGTCGAATCTAATTTCATCTAATACCTTGAAGAATATATCGAAATCCACTTCACCATTTCCTGCTGCTACTTCTATATACTTACTCGAACTATCACTTTTTACTTCTTTACAATCTTTAATATGAGTTTGTACTATATAATCTTTTAATAGTAATAAACCTTCTACCGGATTTTCATTTACATTACTTATTAAATTTGCTGGGTCAAAGTTAACCGCTAGTCCTTTTGAATTTATATTTTCTAAAAATCTTTTTAACACTATCGCTTTTTCAGAACCAGTCTCAATTGCGAAAATCCCTCCAAATTTGAGTGCTAATTCCCCTATCTCATAACAAACTCGTTCCATTTTATTATAATACTCACTTTTTTCATCATCTGGAATTCCCCCGATATGAGCTGTTATTATCTTTGCTCCTAGATCCAAACCTCTGTCAGTAATGTATTTAAACTGATCTATTTCACTGTCAACTTCCGTTCCCACAATTCCATTTTCTCCAAAGCTAATTGCTAATGATGGAACCTTTATTCCATTAAAAGATAAGCTTTTCTTTAAAGTATTCCATTCTACCCTTGGAATATTAGCTAAGTTGAAGTTCTTATTCATAGCATATAATTGAATACATTCTACATTCCATTCTCTCGCCTTATTTATTCCTTCATTTACTTCAATATGTTTCGTATTTAAAAACATTCCTAATTTCCTATCCATATATGTACCTTCTTTTTATTATTTCGCATCAGTTTAATATTCGACTCTCTTTATATTACTTCCTTGTACAAAACTAAATGAGAAATAATTTACCTTTATCGATATTTCTTATAATATAGGTACATTTAAATTCCCTTTGTTATTGAATTACAAACAAAAAAGACGTAACTACAAATAGTTACGTCTCCCTAATTATTTATCTAGGTTTTTTCTTCCCAGTAAATGCTGGTTTCTTTTTCTTTGGTGCTTTCGGTTTCGTTTCTACAAATGATCCGTTGAACATTTCTTGCTTCGTAAACACGATACCTAATTTTTTTGCAAATTGAAGTAATTTACGCTCTTCTTGTTGTGTTACAAGAGAAACGACAGTTCCTTCTTTACCCATACGTCCTGTACGTCCTGAGCGGTGAATATATTGGTCTACTGTGTCTGGTAACTCCAAGTGGATTACATGTGTTAAATCATCGATATCTATTCCACGTGCTGCAATATCAGTAGCAAGTAGAATTTCTAATTTCCCGCTGCGGAAAGCACGCATCGTTGCTTCACGCTCTTGCTTACTTGCCTCTGAATGAAGAGCTGCTGCTTTCATTTTACGGAATTGCAATTTCTGAGTAATTTCATCTAAACGGAATGGGTCATTTAAGAAAGCAACAGCTTTTACATCGCCCATATGCATAATTCTTCTTACGTAATCATTTTTTTCGCGTCGCTCACAAATGATATACGTATGCTCAACTAGGCTTTTTGACTCTGCACGTGTTATACGTACTAATTGTGGTTCAACTGCTAAATCACGTGCAGCATCTTCTGCCGCTTTTGTAATTGTCGCCGAGAAGAATACTAATTGACGATCTCGCATTGTAGATTTAATTACATCTTGTACTGCGCCCATCATCTTTTGTTTTACAATTTGATCAAACTCATCAAATACAATCGTTTTTACTTCATGCATCTTTAGCTTTTTCATTCGAATTAATTCTAAAATACGTCCTGGTGAACCGACAATTACTCTCGGGTGTTTCTTTAATTTTTCAACTTGGCGCTTAATATCTGCACCACCAATTAAAGATGCCCCTGAAATTTCAGTCCCTGCTGTAAACTTTTGAACCTCTTCGTGAATTTGCATGACAAGCTCACGTGTTGGCGCTAAAACAACAACTTGTGGTTGTTTTACTTCAGGATTGATTTTATGTAAAAGGGGTAATAAGTACGCTAATGTTTTTCCTGTTCCAGTTGGAGATTCAGCTATAACGTCTTGTCCTTCTAAAATAGTTGGAATCGCTTGTTTTTGAATTTCAGTTAATTCTTTAAAACCAGCCTTCTCCCAAGCTTGTTGTAAAAATGGTTGCATATCTTTTATCATTTGTTTTTCTCCTTTATCTCTATTTTTGAAGAAAATGTTGTATTGTTCGCACCGTTTCTATCATGTGTGAAATAACAGCTATTAAATCATCAACATGGTCTTCTGTAATCGCTTTTTGAAATAGAACCTCTACCTTATTATGATATGAAATCGCTTGCTTATTATATTCGTATGAAATTTTCTGCGTAATCATTCTTTCTTTTCCCCATATAGAATGCATGAAAGTTTCAATTTCTTCACACACTACCTCTGGCTTTTCTATCGGGAATGAAAATGCTAACTTCATTTCACAACCTGGTGTAAATTGTGGTACTTCCAATATTTCACCAGACAAGTTCTTTGCATCTACAGATAGTGAAAATGTTGCTTTTACTACCGGTTCGAACGGTTCTGTTAATTGAAATGAAATATGGTATATACGACTTAATGAGGCAAGGTCCATCATATCTTTTCGATCTGTTACAAGAATATCTCCATGTAAATCAAAATCATAAACAGCACCTTCTACGATTACTTTTAAATTATCAAAAGCAGTTGGATCAAACATAATTTCCTCCAAAAAACAGGCGCCTTTCGATGGAAAGGCGCCACTTGATGTATATATAGTTTACAGATAAACGAGATGAATTACAACCTTTTAGAATAAACCTACTGCTTTTCCATCTTCATTTACATCCATTTGTAGTGCTGCTGGCTGTTTTGGAAGGCCTGGCATTGTTAACATTGTTCCTGTTAACGCAACGATAAACCCTGCACCAATAGATGGTTTTAGCTCACGAATTGTAACGATAAAGTCAGATGGACGACCTAATTTTGTTGCATCGTCAGAAAGAGAGTATTGTGTTTTAGCCATACAAATTGGTAGGTTACTCCATCCTTCTCCTTCATATTGAGCTAATTGCTTACGTGCTTTCGGAGCAAACTCAATATCTTTTGCACCGTACACCTTTTGAGCAATTGTACGAATTTTTTCTTCTAATGGTAATTCTAATTCATAAAGTGGTGCGTAGTTGTTCTCACCTTTTTCGATTTCTTTTAATACTTTTTCAGCAAGGTCAACTCCGCCTTGGCCACCTTTCTCCCAAACTTCCGTTAAGGATACTGCATAACCACGCTCATTGCACCACTCTTGTAAGTATGCAACTTCTGCATCTGTATCTGTAATAAATTTATTAATTGCAATTACGAAAGGTACACCGAAGCTTTGAATTGTTTCAACATGCTTCTGTAAGTTTTCCATACCTTTTGCTAATGCGTCTACATTTTCTTCTTTTAATTGATCTTTTGCTACGCCGCCATGCATTTTAAGCGCACGGATCGTCGCAACAATAACAACTGCTTCTGGTTTAATGCCAGCAGCACGAGCTTTAATATCTAAAAACTTCTCTGCACCTAAATCAGCACCAAATCCAGCTTCTGTAATAACATAATCACCTAATTTTGCGGCCATTGTTGTAGCGATAACACTGTTACAACCGTGAGCGATATTCGCAAATGGTCCACCGTGAATGATAGCTGGTGTATTTTCTAACGTTTGCACTAAGTTTGGTTTTAATGCGTCTTTTAATAATAATGTTAACGCACCTTCTACACCTAAATCTTTAACCGTTACAGGTTGATTTGCAAAGTTATAAGCAACTACGATGCGAGATAGACGCGCTTTTAAATCTTGAATATCTGTTGCAAGGCAGAATACGGCCATAATTTCAGATGCCACTGTAATATCGAAACCGTCTTCACGTGGTACACCTTGAACTGGTCCACCAAGACCAATTACTACGTTACGTAGGGCACGATCATTTAAGTCAACACAGCGTTTCCAAACGATTTTACGCGTATCAATCCCAAGTGTGTTTCCTTGTTGGATATGATTATCAATAAACGCCGCTAACGCGTTATTAGCAGTTGTGATCGCATGAATATCTCCAGTAAAGTGAAGGTTAATGTCTTCCATAGGTACAACCTGTGAAAAACCACCACCTGCTGCTCCGCCTTTTAGTCCCATCGTTGGTCCAAGAGATGGTTCGCGAAGTGCAATTACTGTTTTCTTACCAATTTTATTAAAAGCTTGACCTAAACCAACTGTTACTGTTGATTTACCTTCTCCAGCTGGAGTTGGGTTAATCGCTGTTACTAAAACAACTTTACCGTCTTTCTCATCCTGTAAGCGCTTAAAAATGTCAAGAGATAACTTACCTTTATAATGTCCGTATGGCTCTAATTCATCTTCTAAAATATTTAATTCAGCTGCAATTTCTTGAATCTTCTTCATACTCGCTTCTTGTGCGATTTCAATGTCGGATTTAACTGTTGTAGTAGTTGTCATATACCCTAGTCCCCCTTTAATTGGTTCTGATGATATTGTATCAGTTTTTTGTATTTTCTGCACTTATTTACCTCCTAAAAATTCTTTCATTTCTTTATACGTTTTTTAACATAAATACCCATAAGAATGTTAACGATTGTTGTAACTCGATAGGTAGTTGACCTAGCATCTTCTCATTTACTCCGCGCTTATATACACCGATGCCATCTACAACTTCAAAACCTTGTTCTTTCGCTAACTGTTCAAACTCCCAAGGCATCATCGTATTACAAACAACGTCTTTGCCATATAAACGAGGATAACTGTTCTCTCGAGGCTTTGCTGTCGGTCCTAAAATTGCAATACATGCATACCCATCTCTTTTTAAAACGCGCTTTATCTCATTTAATGCCCGTAATGGCTCCTCGGTCCATTCTAAAGAATTAATTGCCATAATTGATTCAAATTGCTCATTTTCAAATGGTAAGTAAGAAAGATCCCCTTTTATAAAAGATAAATTCGGTCCTTCTCCACGCTCCTTCCCTTTTTGAATCATCACTTCTGATAAATCTACTCCAACTGCTTTATAGCCCGCGCGACTTAATTTATATGTACCGTATCCATCACCACAACCAACATCGAGCACTTGAGCTTCTTTTTTCACGTATTTTTCAAAAAATGGAATAATTGTACTCCTACTCCCGCTGTCCCACATCTCTTGACTATTTTGAGTCCAAAATTCTGCACTACTATCCCATTTTTTCTCTGCTGATTCATGCCAATTAAATTTCGTCATACATTCCCCTGCCTTCACGTTTTATCACTCATTTCATTCTACATCATTTTCCAAAATTCCTGTTTATCTTCACTAGGAGATGTACAAGCTAATAATGGAATCTTTATTCTCCAATTTTTGCTTTACTTGGGTTTAACTCATACTCATGTTCTTCTCTTTATGTAAGATACTATAGGTACACCCAATTGAAAGAGAGGGATGTACATGCGAAGAAAGAGAAATCATCATTTTAAAAGTGGTGAAAAAAACGAAGAGTATGCAGCTGAAATATCACCAGCTGGCATACCAATTAGACATAAGCGTAAAGAAATTGCAAATGAAATAGAAGGTACAAATACCGGTGCAATGGTAGGCTATGTCGCTTTATTTCTTTCGCTTTTCTCAATTGCATTTTATCCGGTTACACTCGGCTCTCTTGCGATTTTAGTCGGCTTATTAGCTGTCAATTTCGGCGCAAGAACACTTGGATATACAGCAATTGGTTTTGGTAGTTTTTCTGTTTTATTTACTTTACTCTATCCGCTTGCTTTGTCAGCGTTTTAAAAAAAACACACCAAGTTATACTTGGTGTGTTCATTCGTGGTACAACATAATATGACCGCATCCACAACAATGTTTCGCTGTAATTTCTTGAAACACTGGATAATTCTCTTCATCCCGATGCTCAATAAACACCTTTTCAAATCGATACATATTTGGTGCATATGCCCAATCTTGTTTCGTCCGTGCATACAAAGTTGAGGAAAAAAACTCCTCACCACCGCAAACGATACATGTATTCTTCATCACTACCCCTCCTATGCTTGTCTTACTTCATCTATATGAACATAAGCATAAAAAAAAGACCTTCTATTACTAGAAAGTCTTCTCTGAAACAAAAAGAAATGTACCAAACATTCCTACTCCGCTATATTCTTTCGTAACACCAGCTTCTGTTTTAAATGTTTGCTTTGCAGTCATAAAGAATACACCATTTCGTGCATCTGTACTTTCAAATTGTAATTTTTCTTTTTTACCATCTACATTTTGTGTGCATTCAAAACTACTCTCATCACATTTCAATGCATACTTATCCTCTACATATACTTTAAAATCCGATTCTTTCGGACAAGTAATAAGTAAAATCGCTACGAGAATAATACTTACAATACCCACAATTGTATAATATTTCTTCATTTGTACTCCTTTCAAATGACAAGAAAACTTGACTTCATGCGCCAAGTTTTCTTAGTCCACAACCCATTGCCATTCTTGTTCTTTCTTATCAAAAATGAGCCAACCTGTCTCTGTTGCTTCTGCTTTCAATTCATCAATATTATCTAGTACCTCATCCGTGCTTTCATACGAACCAACTACATATACCGGAATTTCAAGACCTCTTCTTGACTCAATTTTCCCTGCTAGATCAATATAAAGACCATCCTCCATTAATGGAAGAAGCCCCATGATCACTTCTTTCGAAATTGCTGGGAAAATTTTTGATTTTTGGAACAAAGAAAAACGTTTCTTACCGAAAGCACCGAGTTTATAAGGAATGACTTTACTTAACATCCCTACAAAGTCAGCAATTCTACGATAATACACTTTGTTGTACCATCCATCATCATGTGAAAAATAAACAAATCTATTTTTCAATAGCGGAAAGAATGTTCTTGCAAGTGGTTCTTTTTTGTGAGCCAAATATAAAAGCTCTGCAATTTCTTTTGGCTCTAATTCATCTAAATCGCTTGCATCATCAAAATCTACCCAACAAAATTCATCAAATTCATCAATCTCTGCTTGAATTAGCTTATGTATATTTTCTTCCTCAACATATTCAAATAAAGTATGATAATGAAAATCTGTCCATTCAAAGTTATGCTTCAAAAGCAACACTTGATGAAGCGGTGAAGGGATGTTACTTGCAAACTCTTTAAACGTAATTCCTGATGTAATAAAACAATGACCCCGACGATTACCATTAATATATATCATATTCTTTACTTGGTCAGATCCTCCAGACAAAGCACCTAGCCACCTTCGTTTTATATGTTTCAATTCTATAGCATATTTTAACATGAAAAATTTTAGAAACATAGAAAAAAATTCAAAAACTATTTACAATTTCATGTGTTTTATTACATAGTGATTACAAGAAAAAACACCTGCTCGTGAGCAGGCGTTTTTAAAGGATTTCATCTGGGTTTTGAGGGTGATGATTTCCCTCTTTCTTTTCATCTTTTTGGAACATCGATTGAATTTTATCAATTGTTTGTGGAGCTAATTCAATCATTTTTTCTGCTAAATGTGTCGCATTTTGTAGATGCAGAATATTTACTCCATCTTTATTCACTACAAGAAATGCTACTGGTGTAATAGAAACACCACCCGCGCTACCGCCACCAAATGCAGGGTTACCGTTCGCTCTTTGTCCATCATTCGTTTGGAAATCAGAACCTCCTGCTCCAAACCCGAACGCTACTTTAGAAACCGTTAACACCACACCACCGTCAGCCGTTTGAACAGGCTCTCCAACAATCGTATTTACATCGACCA
Source organism: Bacillus sp. FSL M8-0063 (assembly GCF_038005545.1). NCBI lineage: Bacteria > Bacillati > Bacillota > Bacilli > Caryophanales > Bacillaceae > Bacillus > Bacillus sp. FSL M8-0063. The sequence goes on along the minus strand of NZ_JBBOTJ010000001.1, from coordinate 1,675,498 downwards.
TTTCTTTTAAATTTTCCATTGCCGCTTTCATTAACCCTTGAATTGGATGATCCACCGTTCATAACCTCCTTTGTCATATCTTTCCTAGTTTTTCCGAAAGTTTGTGAACTAAACATAAAATTTTATATTGATTTCAAAAATATTTTTATAATCTCAGCAAAAACAAAAAAATGCCCTTGAATTGTATGGATGTCTCTAACAATTCAAGGGCACTTCACATTAAATAACCTTTTTTATTTATTCTCCTACTTAATGTTCTCACTTCAAAGTCATAATTACCTGTCTTTCAACAAAACCAAACTCTTCGTACATCTCTTTCGCAAAATTCCCAGCAAATACATTCAAACGAATTTCTGAAAACGTCTCCTTCAACTCCTTAATACCAGCTTCCATCAGTTCTCTCGACAGTCCTTTCCCGCGATATTCTGGAAAAACGTATAGCTCATATATAAATCCAAGTTTTTCACGAGAAAAATAGTCTGCATTTTCCCCTATTAATATCCACCCCATTACTTTCTTTTCTTCTTTAACGACTAAATAATATGCTCCCTTTTCTACAATCGGCCTTGTAATTTCAATTGCTTTCTCTGTACTTAACTGACAATTTCCCCTCGTTCCTTCAAAAAGCGATTGAGCTGCATATTGTATTATTTCGTCCGTTTCTTCCCGATTCGCCTTTTCTATCATTTTTCACAACTCTCCTCTTTAATAGGCATTAATATTGCTCGTTCAAGTTCCTCCGACTCAATCACAATTGCCATCAATCCCTGTTCCGTACTCGTTTCATGAGATTCGTCCTTCTCCCAAAACACAGCTTGTCCCGCTTCCACCTTCACTTTTTCTTTATCTGCTCCGCATACATATCCTTCTCCGTCCACAATAAGAAGCAGCTGTGATACAACTGCTTCATGATATCCAATTATTCCATTCTCTCGTAAATGCATAGCACCAATATGTACATTTCCTTTATGGTTTAATATTTTTGACATTATGAAATTAGATTAAAATGCTGAGATTTTCTTTCCCACTTTTTCACTAAAATCAAAAATTTTCATTACTAGTCCTCCCTATACGTATAAAACCATCCTTACTGTCTGCATCATATGTCCTTCAAAATCTTCTTCAAATTCCTCTAATTGAGCAAAACCTTTCGCTTCATAAAAACGTTTTCCTTTTTCATTCGCTGCTTCTACATGAATGTATAGTTTCCGAATTCCTTTTAATTCCGTTAACCCTTTTTGTAATAAAGCACTTCCTACCCCTTTCCCTTGCTGATCTGGTAACAAATAAATCGCTCCTAATTCTGCTTCGTTTTGCAATCTAACGGGTGAAAAATTCGCAAAGCCAATTACTTCTCCCTCTTCTTCCGCAACGAATAAATGTGTATTTTCAAGACGATATTTCATTTTTTCATCAGAATAAGCCTCATCTAAGAAACTGTCTTGAATCTTTCTCGGAATAATGTCTTCGTATGTATCATGCCAAGCTATTTTCGCTACTGATTGTACAGCGTGAATGTCTTCTTGCTTCATTTCTCTAATTACATATGTCATCTCGTTGTCTCCATTCTCTTAAAATTATATTCTGCTAATATACTAGAAGAAATGGCAGAACCATTTTCATAATTTACTTTAATTAATTTTAATTTCTCAATGGAAGCTGTTGCATGATCAAATTTTTCATAAATATATTCCATTGCAATTAAAAACTGATTTACATGTAACTTATTTGCAATTGTACAATGTGGAACCCATTTTCCTGGCACATAATATGAATTTAAATTATCATGAAAAATTTTAAAATTATCATGATAAGAATGATGAAGTTTTAACAATTCATCTGTAATGGTCGGTGCTAAAAAGACCGTTCCGTTAGTAGGAAAAATTCCAACAGAAGGAAAAGTTACCTCAGCCATATTCTCTTGAACAGCTACAAACACCTCTAATTTCTCCTTATATAAATGAACGTCTAACTCATGGTAATCAGCTAATGTAATATGAGGTTCTACTCCTGCTAATTGATTCGTGCCAATGATATTTGTTATTTCATTTTGCAATTCTATAATTTTATTAGTAAACACACGATCAAATGTAGCAATAATAGCGTACATACTTCCTCACCCCTTCGTTACATATAGCGCTTCCCATTCTTCACGAATCATACCCATTCTAATAGAATCATAGTATGTTCCGTTATAATAACGGCATTTGCGCATTCTACCTTCTAATGTCATTCCTATTTTCTCCGCTACTTTCATCATTCGTTTATTACCAGACCAAGTCGTGATTCCTACCCTACCAATTTCCATCTTTTCAAATATTAAATCTCGATATAACGTTAACGCTTCTGTACCGTAGCCACCATTCCAGTAATTTGGATTATAAATAACAAGCCCCATCTCCAACCAACGCGTCAGTTTATGCTCCCAATAAAACCCGATTGTCCCTATAATTTGGCCGTTATTTTCTATAATTAATTTAGATAGAGGTTCTTCTTTTAAACGAGTTTGCATCTTTTCTTTATAAGACGGGTATTCTTGCATTGAAAACGGAAAATACGGTGCATCCCATTTTTTCCATTCTGGATTTTCTTCTTTAAATACGAGACTCCATAATGTTTTTATATCTGATTCTTCAATTGTACGAATTGTAACTTTATCCCCTTTTACTCTTACGTTTTGCATAATTTCCTCCTACACTCCTCTTTATTTCATATATAATTATAATATTTTTTCAGAAAAATCAAAACAAATATCCTTTATTATATTGTATAATTTTGTTATAAGATACCAATTATTCATGTGGAAAGCTGGTGATTCAATGAATAATCGATGTAGTATTACTTTATTTCTCACTATTATTACAACAAATATTATTCTCTATTTCTTCTTACCATTACGTATTGTTACAAAATGGGACTTCAATGGAACGCCTACATCAACAATGGATAAAAGCACTTTTGTTATCGTAAATATAATTATTTGTTCCTTCTTATTCTTTTTATTTTTAGCTTTATCTAAAGCAGCGAGTAACCAGAAATCTCCCCTTTGGATCGGCAACACAATTTTACTATTTTTATTTTTTGTCGATATTGTCATCGCTCTCATTGCTCTTGGCTTCGCACTCCCTCTTGATCATTTAATATTTTTAGCATTAGGGCTTTTATTTATATTAATAGGCTATTTCAGTTCAAAAATTGATACGACTAAATCAACAATTTCATTGGAATGGAATGATAAGCATCTTGAAAAAAGAGCTTCAAATATTTGTAGTATTTCAATGATGATAGCAGGTATTTTCCTAGCCGGGCTTCCATTTATCATTCCTGCTCCGTATAGAGGTTATGCTATACTCACAATTTTTTTAGGAATGACGCTTGTCATTTTACCGAGTACGATTTACTTACTTCTGAAAGACAGTAAACAATCTACTCATTTAAAAAGATAATAAAAAAATAGGAGGCTCCATACCTCCTATTTCATCTTTTCTATCTCAACTAAAATACCTTTCTCTATCCAGCCTTCTACTCCATCTCTTTTAATTAAATCATATCCTGAGCAGCTGCCATCAATGAGAGAAACAATGTCCCCTTTTCTTACGCTTATTTGTGCACAAGAAATATCGGTTTTCACTGTGTATTCACCTGTCTCAAGTTGCCTAATATATTCATTTTTCACAGAGAGTAATTTATTCGTTTCCTTTTGCTTACATATTGTATAATCTTTCATCTTCTCCATAGGCTCTATGTAATAGTACGGATAGGTCACCCCGCCCTGCATTGATGTGTTCGCATTAAAATCAGCTATTACTTCATACTCTGGAAAATAGTCTACATATGTATAAAAAAACGTATCCCTTCCACTTTCCCTCTGAATGATAAATGCGTTTAATTGTCCTGCTTCTTTAATCGCATTTCCCCCATCAATCGCAATAATCTTTTTCTCCTCATCAATAACTGGATTGTTAGACGGTGCCTTGTCTGAATAGTTTACAACAGGCCAATGACCGACAACTACATACTTATTTGCTCTATGTGATTTATTGAAAAACTCTGGCATTGCTATCGCATTTTTGCGCTCTGTTTCTTTCCAATCTTCTTTATCATCAAGGCCAGCATGTACAAAAATATAATCTTCTGTTTCAATCGCTGTTGGTAATTCTGTTAACCACTTTATTTCTTTTGAAAAATGACCCATCAATATGTTTTTCACTTCACAAATATCACTTTCTTCATTAACGGTAACACTCAATTCCGCTAGCCACTCATTAAAAATTGTATTCTTTCGCGTACATAAATAATGTATTAGCGCGGGATTTTCATTTACAAGTGCTTCAACTACAACTTCACAATTCCCTTCAATTACATAAACGTTTGGCTTGCTAACTACTAGATCCATCACATAGTTTACGACGCCAATGCTATTTCTTCCTTTCTCACAAAGATCACCATTAATAATTAAATAATCCTCATCTTTAAAATTAATTTTATGTAGTAGTTCATTAAAAAGATTTAATTCTCCATGAATATCAGAAATAATGATGACTCTTCCATCATTTGGTATAGATAATTTCTTTATTTTTTCCAAGTATAAACGCTCCTAACATTCTCTAAATTCAATATCCCCTTGTTATTTTCTAATATTCAACAAATTATATTACTGGACCTGTTACTAGCTCAAATCCAGAAAAGAAAATAGGTTCCATATATTTTCAAACACGGAACCTACTTAATATTATAGCTCTTTATAAAAAGAATAGCTTACCTTATCATAGCCCTCTCTTTCATAAAAACGATGTGCATCCATTCTTTGAAACGCAGATGTAAGAACGATAGAGCTGCACCCTTTTTCTTCCCCCCATTTTTCTACATATGACAGTAGAACTTTACCATATCCTTTTGATCTGTGTGCTTCCGCAGTTACAAGGTCATACACAAAAACATGTTTCTCATTATAAAAATTCGTACAAATCGCTACACCGGCCAGACTCACAACTTCTTCCTCTTCATTACGTAGCGAAAATAGTTTATAGTTTTCTTCTTTCATTTTTTGAAATAAAGAACTTGCTTCTTCTTTTGAAAGTTTTGTTCTTAACTGCTGTAATACGGGAAATACATCATGTAAATCCACTTCTGTTACTACTGCTCTAATATTCATTATGACTCTCTCCTTACTATTTATAAAATTTTCTAAATGTTATATCATCATTATAGAAAACAACTGCCCTTAGCTTAAGTGACAGTTCTATTCTTTTTTATAAGGCCAGTATAAAGAGGAGTGTCTACGAATGGATCTTACTATCCCATTACAATTACAAAGTAAAACACCCATTTACATACAGATTTACGAATATGTGAAACGAGAAATCTCTCATGGATCACTATGTGCCGGTACACGCCTTCCTTCTCACAGAAATTTAGCTATGCAACTTAATGTGAGCCGTATTACAGTTGAATCTGCTTATCAACAATTACTAGCTGAAGGGTATGTAGAAAGCGAACCGAAGCGAGGGATTTTTGTTGCAGAAGTTGATATTGATGTCATTCAAAAGAAGCAGCAAATTGCGTCAAACAGTACTAACGATAAAGAAAAAGAACAATATGACTATGATTGTAGTCAAGGACTTATTGATCAAAAATCTTTTCCAATAACAAACTGGAAAAGAGCAATACACGAAACTTTATTTCAGTATGAAAATGAATTGTTTGCTAAAGAAGATCCACAAGGTGCGCTCGTTCTACGAGAACATATTTCAAAGTATTTATATCATGCTCGCGGGGTACATTCTTCACCTGATCAAATTATTATCGGAGCAGGTACGCAACCTCTTCTTTGGCTACTACTTCAACTACTTGGTCCAAAAAAAGAATACGGAATCGAAAATCCTGGATTTCACCGTATCCCTGCTATGATTCAAAGTTCTGGCCTTCCCGTTCACCCTATCCCTTTAGATGATAAAGGGATTCATATTTCCGCTTTACGTAAATCGGCTTCCAATGTAGCGTATGTCACTCCATCTCACCAATTTCCACTTGGAATCATTATGCCGTTATCTAGAAGACTCGAGTTATTAAAATGGGCGAATGATTGTAAGGGCTATATTATTGAAGATGATTACGACGGGGAATTTCGCTATATAGGAAAACCTATTCCTTCTTTACAAGGGCTAGATTCAAATGAACGTGTTATTTATATGGGAACTTTCTCAAAATCTTTTTTACCTTCTTTACGAATGGGATATATCGTTTTACCACCTCATCTATTAGGAGCTTATCAAGAACTTGGTGGTATGTTTAAACAAACAGTTTCTACGCTGCAACAACTTACCTTTGCTACCTTTATTCAAAATGGTGATTGGGAACGTCATATTAACCGAAGCCGCACGTTATATAAAAGAAAACATATTTCTTTAATTAAATCTATTACAAACGAAATGGGTAATAACATTCGTATACTCGGTGAACAATCAGGACTTCATATCGTACTTCACGTTCATAATGGGATGAACGAACAAGAACTTATTCATGCGGCTGCGAAACAACGTATTAAGTTATACCCTCTCTCCACATACGATTCTGTTCATAATATAAGAGAGGACTCGTATGTATTACTCGGTTTTGGCAGTATTCCAGAGGATCGTATCGAAACTGTTGTCCAATTACTGAAAAAATCCTGGTTCCCTAAATAAGAATAGCTCCACGCAAGTTATACTTACGTGGAGCTATCTTCATTCACTATTTTTCTGATTTCGCTGTTCTTCCTGGTCGTTTAACACCTGTTGTTTCTGTTGAATAAGAAGCTTCAATGATAGCAGTTGGATCTACAGAGAGAACGAGATCTTTCATTTTCGGATAAATGAAACGGTTCGTAATACAATAAATGATTCTCTTTTCTTCTCCTAAAAAACCACCTTCTCCATGTAGATACGTAACGGATAATTGCAATTCTTTCATAAGTAGATCGCCTACTTCTTTATTTTTACCAGAAATAATCATAACGCTCTTTCCTTGATTTATACCATCTAATATGAAATCAATCATCTTCGTAACAATATAGAAAATTGCTAATGAGAACATCGCTTGTTCGATTGAAAATAAAATCGCTACAAATGTGAAAATAACTGCATTTACCGCAAGTAAAAATGTACTAATCGGTACTTTAAAGTGTTTGTTCATCCAAACTGCTAACATTTCTGATCCGTCTATTGCTCCGCCCATTTTAACAACAATCCCAACGCCAATTCCAAACAATACTCCGCCATAAAGTACAATTAATAGTTCAGAAGTTGTAATCGCTGGAAATGGTTTTAAATAAATTAATCCGAGTGTTGTAACAACATTTGCATAAGATGTACGGATAAAGAATTTCTTCCCCATTACTCTTGCTGTAAATAGCAGGATAGGAATATTAAGTCCTAAAAACACTCCGTACAGCGGTAATCCAGCAACTTTATTTGCCATAATAGCAATGGCCGTTACCCCACCATCTACTAATCCATTAGGTGCTAAAATAAGCTCTAATGAACCCGCTACAATAATCGATCCAATTGTTAATAATACGTATTCAAATACTCTTTTCATTCATTACCCCCAAAACTTATGTATTTTCTTAGTATTATTTTAACGTAATTTTACTACTAATTCAAAGATATGAGTTTATATACACAAAAGTTTCACCTTTACAGTGATTTTTTATGTAATTTATTTATAGAAACACACTTACATATTACAGTAAGTGTGCTCCAAACATTTATTTAAGTTTTGAGTATGAATTCATTTTCATTTTTAATATTTCATCAACTGCCCTATTATACCCACCAGCATTTCGAAGTGACTCTCCAACTTTACGACTATTTTCCTTAAACGTTACATCATTCGTTACTTTCTCTACAGCTTCACGTAACGATTCAGAAGTTAATTCTTTACGATTAAGCCTTATTCCAGCTCCTACTTCACTCACTCGTTTCGCAACTAAAGGTTGATCTCCTGTTACTGGAATTACAACTAACGGGACACCGTAATATAGTGCTTCGCTCGAACTATTCATACCACCGTGTGTCACGAATACATCAGCATGCTGTAATACTTCTAATTGCGGTACATAATTAAACAACTTAAAGTTATTCGGAATGTTTTCAAATTGACTTATATTTATCTTCTTACCAACAACTATTATGACTGTCGCTTCTACATCTTTAAACGCTTCAAAACATTTTTCATATAGTTCAGGTTGTTCATTAAAAACTGTTCCCATAGAAATGAAAATCAATTTTTCATCTTTTAAATCTACCATAGGAAAGCTGCCTACTTCTTTACGCGTAGCAATTGATGGGCCGACGAACTTATACGATTCATCGAATACATCTGATCGGGGCTGGTATTCTTTTGAAGTATATACGATAGTAATATCACCAAGATGATTCATAATATCATACATACTATTACATTTCATTCCATACTGCCTATTCCATTTTTCCATTCCCGCTAAACAAGATTGATATAATGGATTCGTTTCGTCTACTTGTCTCGATTCTTGTTCATCATGAAAAGTAATGTACTGATTAAAAGCAAATGTTGTACAAGAAGAAACGCTAGGTAATTTTAAAACATTGGCTATAATACGTCCTACGGGAAAATGATTATCGTATATCACGTAATCGTACTTTTCCCCTTTTGTTTCTTCTACAATTTGAGTCACAATACGCTCTGATGCTTCAATCATATGAGATAGCATCGTCAAAGGACTCCCACCTTCATTTACTCGTTCCATAATATTAATTTGAGAGAGGAAATTCTCAAACACTCGGAGTTCTGCACCTGTTGCTTCAATCTTCTTTCTATAATCTTCAATACAATACGAAACAACTGTCTCCCCTTGCCGAATTAACTCACTTACAATAGCTAAAGTCGGATTTATATGACCTTCTCCAGGGAAATTTATTACGAGTACATTTGCCATCATATTCTCTCCTATCTAATATTATTAATAATTAATTATATTAATTAATTTAAAACTATTATAAAGGAATCTATTCTACTTCTTCATATATTTCTCTTCATTTTATTATTGAGAAATATTTTTCATAACCAACATTATAATTCTTATAAAAGAGCGCTTAACTCTTCATTTACTGAAAATAAGAGATTTACATTCGGGTGTTTTTACAGATTTATCATCAGAAATATTATTTTGATAATTCATACAAAAGTAGAAAAATATAATTTTCACACTGATTTCTCACTATAAATTTATTTAAGTTCTATGTTGTCCTCATCATTATCCACTTGGAACATATTCTGTTATATAATGAATTTATAGAATTTACAGAAAAAGGAGTAACTTCATGCTACAACAACTATTCACTTCACCTATTTTATCTGTTCAAGCTTTACACCCAGGTTATGAAGACCATGCAAGCGATGTGTTTCTCGTCCGGACAGAAGATGCAGAAGTCATCGTTCGTTCTTCTAAAATGAATGAAGAACCAAATAATGATTTTTGGTGGGGATGTAAAAACCTATTTGGAATTGATCCAAGGAACGTACATCATTTAGAAGCTGTACATACATTGCTGCAAGAACATACTAATCTTCCTATCCCAGCAATATTAGAAAAACATATTTTAAATGGTCGTGAATTCGTTGTAGCCGAAAAATTAGTAGGTAACACAGTTCAATCTTTTATCGGACAACCTGATTCTATTTTATTCAGTCTAGGAAAAGGGCTTGCAGAAATACATAAATATAAAGCTAATTACATAGGAAATGTGTCAAGTTCCTTCCAAATTACACTAGATGAATTCCAATCACACATTTTGAATGTGAGTAAAGAGCTTGTGACTATGTTTTATTCCGATAATGAAAGCATACAAAGCGCATTTCCTACTTTTGAATCACAGCTTTCTTCCTTACCAGCACCAAAGGAATCAACGCTCATTTTAATTGATATGGATCCTACCCAGTTTTTATCAGATGGTACAACTATTACGGGATTAGTAGATACAGAAGCCTACGCAGTTGCTCCAAGGGAGTTTGATTTTATCAGCTTAGAATATGTATTTACAGAGAAAGAAGCTCATGCTTTTAAACAAGGTTACGAAACCATTATGCCCATTCCCCGTCTTGAAGAATGTAGACATCCCTATCGATATTTGTACCGATTATTATCTGTTCAGGGCAGTGTGGATTTAGAAAAGTGGCTAAGTCATCCAGCCTATTTTTAAATAAGAATGAGAGGGATTATGAAATGAATATTGTACAAAAACAATCTTTAACAGCGAACGAAATCCAGCAAATGAAAGATTTAGCTCATATTTGCGGGGAATACGATCAAATTGATTATTCGTCAGATTTACATATAAACTTTTTAGCTGCTCGTACTAATAAAGAGATAAATGATTTTCTACTTTATGACGATACTCAATTAATCGGTGTATTAAGTATGTATGACTTTGAAAGACCGACAAAACTGGAGTTAATAGGGTTTGTTCATCCGAACTATAGGAAACAACATATAGGCACTACTCTTTTACAAGCTGCAATAAAAGAAATACGAATAAGAGAGGCAGATGAAGCTCTTCTTATTATAAATGGAGATTCTATTTCCGGGAAAGAATTTGCAAAACATATGAAGTTACCTTATTTATATAGTGAATATAGTATGGAGTTCAAAGCAAAAGAAGTACAAAAAACAACAAAGAATACTATACAGTTCCCTCTTGCCTCTTCAGAATCACTTCTTGATCTTATTGAAATTTCCAGTAAAGCTTTTGGAGATTCAGTAGAAAATACCGCTACATGGCTACAAAAAATGATGAATTCACCTTCCCATCAAGTTTACAGTGCCCTTATCGACGAAAAAGTGATAGGAACGATTACGGTTTCTGAGCAAGAACAATCTACTACACTATCAGGATTCGCCGTTCATCCTTCTTATCAAGGTAAAGGATATGGTAAAGATATTCTTAGTTATATGGTACATACCCTTATTACAAAAGGAGTTTCAACAATTGAATTAGACGTCGAAACGAAAAATAACAATGCTTTAAAACTATATACACAATGTGGTTTTGAAATGAAAACGAAGCATGACTATTATAATGTAATGAATCTTGAGGTGAATACATATGTGTAAAAAACTAATTTATTCTGATTATGATATTTTCGCATCCATTTATAATAAACATTGGGGGCATTATGCTGAACACTCCTATCTACTTTTGGAAAAAATCGTTTTACAATATGCACCACCACATTCTCATATTTTAGATCTTTGCTGCGGGACTGGTCACCTTACTAAGAAATTAATTGATAATACTTTTGTAGTAACTGGTATAGATGGTTCTGCTCAAATGATTGAATACGCACGTCAAAACGCGCCGGATGCAACCTTTATCGTCGATGATGCTCGTTATTTCAATATAAATGAGCAATTTCACTATGTTATCTCTACTGGCGATAGCTTAAACCATATTTTAAAATTAGATGAATTAATAAATGTTTTTCGTAATGTTTACTCCGTATTACATAGCAAAGGTACATTTGTATTTGATATGAATATGGAGAAAGGTTTTCTTGAAAATTGGATTGCTTCATTTCATATTTCAGTGGAAGAATATGTATGTACGATTGATTCTACCTATGATAACGAAAATAAAAAAGCAGAAATGAACTTTATACTATTTCAACATGACATAGATAATACTTGGACAAGAAGTGACTTTTCTTTTGAGGAAGCTTGTTATTCCGATGAAGAAATAATTTCTTCGTTGGAATCTGTAGGTTTTAAGAACATTCAATTACACGGTACAAATAGAGCATTTTTCATTTGTCAAAAATAAAAAAACTGAATCATAACGATTCAGTTTTTTCTTAGTATATTTACGACAGCAGCCGTTTCATTATTCTCTTTATAAACACGCGGGATTCTTCTGTCTAACATACATGTAACTTCATAGTTAATTGTACCTAACATATCCGCTACTTCTTCTACCGCAATTTCTTCTTCACCTTGTTTACCGTAGAATACTACTTTATCCCCAACTTGTACTGGCATTGCTTTTGAAACGTCTAACATGAGCTGATCCATACAAACACGGCCAATAACAGGTACTCGAACTCCATTTATTAATGCATACCCTTTATTAGATAACTGACGATTATAGCCATCAGCATAACCAATCGGTACAGTTGCAATCCATTCTTCACCAGTCGTTACGTACGTATTCCCATAACTTACACCGCGATTCTTCTTCGCATGTTTAATATGAGCTACTTTTGATTTTAACGACAACGCAGGCTGTAAAGAAACGACTGCATGATCTACCTCTTTTGAAGGATACATTCCATATATTCCAATACCTACACGGACCATATTTTGAAATGTATTGCTAAGCTCCATTGAACCTGCACTATTTGAACTATGAATATATGGAATATGAATTCCTAATTCTTTTGCTGCATTGACAGCTTTCTCAAATAAACTTGTTTGCATATTCGTATATGATTTATCAATTTCATCTGCCGTAGAGTAATGTGTAAACATTCCTACTACCTCTACATACTCCATACGGTTTAATTCTTCTAAAAATGGTTTAACCTCTTCTTCTTGTAAACCGATACGACTCATTCCTGTATCAATTTTCACCTGAATTTGCGCTTTCTTTTGAAGACGGTTTGCGATTTCATTTATACCTTGTAAATCTTCACTTCTATAAACAGTCATCATAACGTCATATTGAATTGCCTCTTCCGCCGCTGCTACTGATGTATAACCTAAAATTAAAATCGGCACGTTAATTCCTGCTTCTCTTAACTCTATCGCTTCATCTACAAATGCAACTGCAAGCTGATTTATTCCTACTTCAATAGCAGCTTTCGCAACTTCAACCGCCCCGTGGCCATACCCATTTGCTTTTACAGCAGCCATCATTGCAATATTTTCATCATTCACACGCTTTTTAAATTCTTTTACATTATGTTTTACTGCATTTAAGTCAATTTCAATAATTGTATCTCTTCCATATTTCAAACTCATTGGTCTAACTCCTAACTCAATAATTGCATTCCATTCTATTTCACGTTTCATATGACCTTTTACAATATAATACTTTTCAATATGCTAGTCAAACTACTAGAATTTTCGGAATTTTGAGTATGATATAATACTCTTAAGAAACTATTATATACGGAGAAGAGGAGAATTACAATGTTTGTACAATCTGCCTTGCATCAACTACAAGTTGCTGTTGATACTTCTATTCAAATGCTTAACCAATATAATGAAGATAGTTTAAAAATACAACCCATTCACGCAAAGCGATCTGTATTTGAAATGTGTGCACATCTTTCTCTTATTTGCCATGCAGATTTACTCATTTTAAATGGTATTACAGAAAAACAACTACATACTTTCTATAAAGAACAAACACCCGAAACAATTACGCAAATGCAACAAACGATGATACAGGGCTACGATTTACTTTCTAAAACTTTTTTATCCTATTCCCAAGAAGAATTAGCAGAAGTTATGACTGCCTATTGGGGTGTTTCTTATTCTCGGTTTGAATGGTTACTTGAAATTCTCTCACATTTTTATCATCATCGTGGGCAAGTTCATATTTTATTGTGCGAGCATATGAAAGATCCTCGCATTCCTTTATTTGAGTGATTTTCCACTCATTCATTATCCAATTTACATATCATCAAATACACGTTCATTATTAATAAATAGAGAAGCAATAAATCCAATAAAAAGTAACATTCCTAATAAAATAAACGTTTGAGTATAACTTCCTATTTTCATAAGATAAATAGAAATGAGGGGTCCTATACTAGTACCTAAAAATAAAACAAAGGTATAGATAGAAACTGCTATTCCCCTTGCTTTCCCTCCCAATTGGCCGACAAGAGCAACTAAAGACGGAACGGATATAGCAATACCTATTACAAAACAAACACTCATTATGACAAGAAAAGGCAAATACGAAACAAAGCCCATTGCACTTAGACTAAAAATAGCGACCAACAATCCACCTTGAAGAACTTTCCTTACTTCGAACCTCTTTGTTAAACGACCCGCAATCGGTGACATCATCATACCAAATAGCCCCGCTAAGCGAAAATAAAGGATTTGTTCTGCAGTTAAATTGTAAGTAGAAGAGCTCAAATAATTCCCTAAAACAGTATACATATTAACAAAAGCCATCAATAAAACAAACGCAATCATATAGCTCAATACTAAGCTTTTATGTGTAAATACTTTACCCATCTGTTTAATCGGTCCCAAAATATCAGTATAGGATTGAGATATTCCCCCTTTCGGAAGTGAAAAATGAACCCATACAGCAGTAATCATGTAGAGAACGCTAAGAAGAAAGAACACCATATGCCATCCAAAATGTTGACTAACAACCGTACTTATTACCTGACCTACAATTCCAGCTACTAAAAAACCGGTACTAACAAATCCTATTGTTGTAACCTTTTTTTCTACTGGAAATATTTCTACAACGTAAGCTAACGCTACCGGAGAAAATGTAGATGCTGCAATACCCTGTAAGCCCCTAAAAATAACAAGCCACAATATACTATCCACAAACCCTAAGGAAAACGAAATAATCGACAGAGCAAGTAATCCAATGAAGATCACTTTTTTTCGCCCATATTTATCAGAGATTGCCCCAAATAACAAGCAACCTATAGCAAAGCCAACAGAAAATATACTGCCTGTAGCTGCAGATTGCGCTAGTGAAACATTAAAAAGGTCTGAAAATAGTGCAATTAAAGGGATTGTTACATATAAGCTAGACATAACTACCATACCCGACCAACATAATACAACGGTCATTATTGTGTAATTCTTTTCACTATTTATTTTCTTTCCTATTGCCATCATAATATCACTCCCTTATTACGATTTTTTCTATTTAAAACCTCTAAAGTACGCTTACTTATTTTAATTACATCGTAAAAAGTATGATTGCCTCTAAAGTTAGCTAAACATATAATAAGGTATACTAATTATATTCCCAAATAAATAAGTTGACCCTTATAATCAACTTATTTACCTACCTTCTCCTAATTTCACCTGCATATTTACTTGCATTTTATTTAATAGCTTCTCTAAAACTTGACGCTCTTCTTGATTAAAGTCATCAACTAATGAAGCGCAAGATAACCAAAAAGTTGGTAAAGAGTGCGTAACTAGTTCTTTTCCTTTCGGAGTAATTTTCACTTTTAATCTTCTTCGATCTTCAGAATGATGGAATCTTACGATTAACTCTCGTTTCTCCATCCAATCTAATAAGCCAGTGACAGAAGCACGTGTTATCCCTAATCGACTCGCAATATCAGAAGGACTCATATTCACTTCTTCCCCATTTGATTCCATTTCACGCAAAATAAACAACAGTAAAAAATCTAATTTACTTTCCGATATACCAAGCGGAGCTAAATCTACATCAACAGCATCAAGAACATTATCAGACGTCCATAACATTAACAAACCAAGTTTTGCTGCGATTGGATCCGTATCCGCTGATGCTGTCTTTTTTATTAACTCTGTATACGGCCCAATCCCTAAAGGAAGAGAATCATTTTTTGAACCCATTTATCTTCACTCTCCTTTCCCTTAAATTAATTAGCTTACCTAACTACTTTTTCATTATACTCACATTTTTACTTTTATTGCAAGAATATTGTTAAACAAAAAATCCTGTCATGAAAACAGGATTTTTCAAACTGACTAGCTATTATTTTTCAATAATACGAAACTCCTTTAAGGCAAAGGAAATACCACCTTCACTCGCCTTCTTTGTAACGAAATCAGCTTTTGTTTTTAGTACTTCTCCGCCATTCCCCATCGCAATTCCTAATCCTACATATTGCAACATCTCAATATCGTTTCCACCATCACCAAAAGCAATTGCTTCTGATTTACAAATGTTTAAGTGATCCAATACTTTTTGAATTGCGGTGAGCTTCGATACTTTATTATCTTCCAATACATTTATGACATAACCATGAAAACGGTCGAATGTAAGCATTGGGTATTTTTCAATAAATTTTTGAGATTCTATTTCATCCGCATACAGACATAAACAATAGATCTCTTCAGACAAATCCTTGCTTTTTTCAGGGTACTCCCCTAAATTTAACGTCTCGCTAAGCGCTTGCATTACACGCTCATTATCTGAGGCTATTCCGTTCATTGTAAAACCCTCAGTAAAATAAGAAACGCCGTGACCATTTAATTCTGCAAACTCTGAGATATCATGAACGATTTCACTGGAAAGTACTGATTTATGTATAACTGTTTCCTCACACTTAATATGTGCACCATTTGCAGAAATAAACGTATTTATGCCTAGTTCCTTAAATTGCGAACATAAGCTATATGGTCTCCCTGTTGTAACAACTACGTGAATCCCTTTATCTATTAATCTTTGTATTGCTTCTTTTGTACTTTCGTGCATACTTCTGTCAATCTCACTTAAAAGTGTACCGTCAACATCAAAGAACACTACTTTGTACATAGGTCTTTACACCCCGTTCAAATGATTCGTATCATTAATAAAATGTACCGTTTTTTGTTCCCCATCAATTTCAATTAAACTTATTCCCGTATCTCCCATTCTAAAATAATAATCCATTGAAATTGGCATTTTGAAAAACGCACGTAATAGACTATTTATTACACCACCGTGTGCAACGATTGCAATTCGGTCATATGTATTCTCTGTCACGATTTTAGAAAAGATTCCTTCTATTCTCATTCTAAATTCAATAAATGATTCCCCATTTTCAAAACGGTCATGAAGAAACTTTGGCTCTGGATATTTCTTTGCTTCTTCAAAAGATAAGCCTGCTTGCACTCCGTTATTAAACTCCATTAATTCCTCTTCTAGTTGAATTGGGCATCCAATTCCTTCAGCTAACGTTTCACCAGTTTCACGAGCACGCTTTAATGTACTTGCCCAAATGAAATCTGGTGGAAAATCTGCTTTCACTTTCTTTACAAGCCTTTGCACTTGCTGTCTTCCGATACGATAAACTTAACTAAATCTATACAATTCAATCAAATTTACACGAGTTAGTGCTTCATCGTGTTCTCGCAACCCCGAAGGGACGAGGGGTATAACACTCCACACGAGGCAGTATCGTTACCTCCTATTATCAAGCATTTATTTTACCCATCTTGATAAATTTATCGAAGCATTTAAATCTCTATCGTGGTGGCTATTGCACCCAACACAACACCACTCACGTATTTTTAAACTCCACTGTCCTTCTGGTTGAACTGAATGGTCGTATTTTACTCCGCAACATGAACAAATCTTGCTTGAGGCGAACCATTTATCAGCTTTTACATACTCAATGCCATACTTCTCGCACTTGTATGACAAACATTGAAAGAAGAAGTTTAATTTTTGAAGTGAAAATGCTTTCGATAGTTTTTTGTTTTTTAACAGGTTTGAGATAGGTAAGTCTTCCACAACAATCCTCATTGGTTTGGTTTTCACCAATTTTGCTGTTGCTTGATGGATATGGTTATTTCGGATATTCGTAATTTTCCTAGATAACCGCAGGTGCTCAGCTTTCGCTTTTTCATATCCGGCAGATTGAATTTTTACACCTTTTTTAAATCTCCTAGACATATCTCTTTGTGCTAACTTTTTCCTTTTCAAAAGTTTTTTAACCTTAGCATCTTTATTTATATTTCGTTCTTTCGTACCATTAGAAGCTACACACAGCTCTTTTAAACCAACATCCACACCAATCGACTCATCGGTTAGTTCTTGTAATTCAAAGTCTTCTTGGAATCCTACACTAATCCACCAGTGACGACCATCAAAGGTAACTCTTGGATTGGATGGTTTTTTGTTTCTTGGTAGTTGTTGGCTTGTTTTCACTTTTCCAATAGACTGAATATGAACTACTTTCTTTCCTATAACCAGTCTTTCATAATTGGCATAAAATCCTTGGATTAAATCTTTTTTAGATTTATAAGAAGTGTGAGAACCATTTTTGTACTTTTTGAACGAATTTTTTCTCGCCGTATCAAAATCTTTTGAAGCCTGTTTAGGAACTTGTGCATTGATGTCTTTTAACCACTCATATCTCTTTCGCTTCTTGATCCTTGTAAATCGTTTCTGTAAAGCTAACTGTGAAACAGATTTTCCAAATAGCTTATAATATCTATCACTCATTCTTTTACAATAGTTATAAGCGAATCTTGCAGCACCAGCATGGTTTCTAAGCACTTTTTCTTGTTCAGGCGTTGGAATTAGTCTGACTTTCTTCGCCAATATCATCAGAATTTAACTCCTTTAATGAAAGATTTGTTCTTCTGAATAGTAGCGTGTTCCACCAGCATTCTCCTTAGACTACTCGGATGCAAACCTGTTAATTCTGATACTTGACTAACTCGTGAAAATTTCATTATTATTCTCACCTCATTGAACCTAACATAGCGCGTATGTTCGGTGTTTTCAATAAAGTTTGATAGATTCAATAAAATTTATCTTGTTCAACTAAGGGCGCAATTCCTTAGCCAGTTCTCTTATGAACTTCTCATGTTTTCACATGAGCGCAGACTATATGTTTATCTACTTAAAGATAGAGGATTTTTCCATCACCATAGGCTTGTGATGTACTCTCGTCAGTTATACGAGATAGTCGTTGAACGTTCCTCTTATCCATTTTGACTTAGATGATTCGAGGCGGAAGACCCATTGTTCTAGTGTTTAGGATTTAACCTTGCACGATCTGATTGATTTTTTCTGCTTTCGCGACATTCACGCTCGCTATTTCTAGCCACGTTGTAGTTCAATCAGCTTTAGGGATTGCCCGCAGTTAACCCTCACTACTAGCCAATCACTTGACTAGCAGGGCTTACTGATATATTTAATTAACTTTCGTTATAATTGGTTAAATAAATCGTAACAGTTAGTTACCCTTTTCTGTTAATTCAAAGTCAGCTCGTCCTTCATGTACATGTAAAATATCTGCTTCGGATTCACCGTGACGTATTAATAATATTTGCACTTGTTTCCCACTCCCTTGTTTAATATCCACAAAATCCCATTATATCATATTTTAAATTTTCTTTAACAAAAATATATTACTTTGACAGTTTTTTAACCGTCTAGTAAACGTGTTATTCCACTTAACAATTCCAAACACTCTAAACTTATAATTCTTTGAAAAGTGACAAACAAAAAAGCCCTATCCATAATGGCAAAGGACTAATATTTTTTATCCTACTCAAAAATAAAAAGAGAAATGGCATCCCATTTCTCTTTTTCACTCTTATTGTTCTTTTGGTGTATCGGAAGAAGGCAATTTCTTCGCTTGTTTTTCTTTAAAGATTTCTCCAATTGCCCCGAGAGTACCAAGTGTTTCAATTGCATTAGACGGAATAAAGACTTTATTTGCTGGACCTTTTGCAACCTCAATCAATGATTCAAATGATTTATAGGCAAGTACGCGTTCATCTAAATCTGCTGCACGAAGTAATTCAATTCGATTTTGTTCTGCTTTTGCAATTTCCTCAATCGCTCTTGCTTCCCCTTGCGCTTCTAGTTCTTTTGCTTCCTTTATACCTTCAGCTTCTCGAATACGT
The DNA here is from genome assembly GCF_038005545.1 of Bacillus sp. FSL M8-0063. Taxonomy (NCBI): domain Bacteria; kingdom Bacillati; phylum Bacillota; class Bacilli; order Caryophanales; family Bacillaceae; genus Bacillus; species Bacillus sp. FSL M8-0063. The sequence continues at coordinate 1,655,877 of NZ_JBBOTJ010000001.1, read as the reverse complement.
GCTTCTTTATCCCCTTCAGCCATTAAGATTTTACTTTGCTTTTCACCTTCAGCACGAAGGACTTTATCTTGTTTTGCAGCTTCAGCTTCTAAAATGATCGCACGTTTATTACGTTCTGCTTTCATTTGTTTTTCCATCGATGCTTGCACATCTTTTGGCGGATTAATATCAACAACTTCAACACGCTCAATGCGAACGCCCCATTTTTCTGTTGCTTCATCAAGTGCTAAGCGAATTTCTGTTGAAATTTTTTCACGACCAGATAACGTTTCATCCAGTTCCATTTTACCAATGATTTGACGCATCGTTGCAGAAGTAATATTACGAACACCATATTCATAATTCGAAATACCATATGTCGCAAGTTCTGGTTCCACAATTTGATAGAAAATGATTGTATCAATTTCTACTTGTACATTATCTTTCGTAATTACCTTCTGTGGTGGTACATTCGTTTGTTGAATACGTAAGTCATGATATACACGAACACGGTCTACAATTGGTATTAATAAATTTAATCCCGGCTCCATAATACGCTGAAACTTACCAAATCTTTCAACGACTCCAACTTTTTGCTGTGGAATAATTTTAATTGTTAATGCAATAAATGTAACAACAATTAGTGCGAAAATAATCGTTAATGTTAATGCTACTGCCATATTTATTCACTCTCCTTCTTTACTTGTAATATAGTACTATGCCTCTTTATAACAATAACTTTTTCTCCAGCATCAATTGGATCATCTGCAATAGCTGTCCAAATATCTCCATCCACCTTCACAATACCATTCGCTTCTTTTGTAATCGCTTGCATAACAATGCCTTTTTTACCGACAAGCATATCTACTGTATCAGTAAAACCTTTTGCTTCTCGAAAGTTTTTTGAAATTCTTTTCGTAAAGAAAGTCAATGTTAAACTTACAATCGCACCAGCAACAACTTGTAACAGTAGTGCTTCAGGAGCAAACAAGGCAATTAGACCTCCGACAACAGCTCCAATTCCAAGCCAAAGCATGTAAAACGTAATCGACAACATTTCCGCAATAAATAAAATACCAGCTATTACAAACCAAATTACCCAAGCAGCCATATGCAACCCTCACTTTCTTTCTCATTTTCTATATGTATATGAAGAAAAGAATGGTTTATCCGCCCTTTCTTATACCGGGGCATTTACTACAAGCTATTGTACATATTCACTGTTATAAAAAGCATCAATAAAATACTATATTAATATATTCTTCATTATATATGAAAATCCCTTTCAAAAAGCGACAAAAAAATGAAATTCTTTCGAAAATTTAATTTTCAATTTATAATTATTTTAACTACTAAAATATTATTTTTTAGGAAAGTGGTGTGCTTGTTGCAAAGTCGTTCATTAACTTACTATTTAGGCTCTAAAATATGCATTACTCTCGCTGACATCGTATACATCATGATTATTACAACTCATATGTATATCACAACGAAATCAGCTACATTAACCGCTCTTTTTCCATTAGCACAAGTCATAACTAATCTTATAGCAAATACATCTGCACCACTTATAATGAATCGTTTTTCATCTTATTCATTACTTTTCACACTACAATGGACAAAAACTGTTCTATTATTTTTATTAATGATATTATTCCCGGCCCTTTCCTCAAACGTTGTAACACTATTCATTTTCATTTTTTTCATTTCTTTATGTAGCGGCTGGAGCGCACCGTTATTATACGGTATCCTTCCTCGCCTTACACGAAAAGAACAATTAGTAAAAGTAAATAGTATTTTTTCCTTTTCCACACAAATTGCGCAAGCCGCTGCTTATTCATTTACAAGTGTTATAGTTCTTCTTATCGATGCTACTTCTACACTCATGATGAATAACATTTTGATGATTTTTGGGTGTGTTGCACTACACCTTTCATTACGTTCCATACATACTGAACGAGTAATAGAGCCTTCTTCTTCAAAAGGCGCTGCTTTATTGGAAGGTTGGAGACTCTTATTTCAAAACCCGTCTCTCCGTATCGTTACATGTATGGACTTAATTGAAACTTTCGCAGGGACAATCTGGATCGGTGCTATTACAATGGCTTATGTAACGACTGTTCTTCATAAAGGAGAAGAATGGTGGGGATATATTAATACAAGTTATTATGTAGGGACGTTAATTGGCGGGATATTAGCATGGAAAATGAGTACATACATTCAAAACAATTTAATACGCTCCATGGCGATAGGCTCTCTTATGTTTAGTATTCTTACATTTTTATATGGTATGACAAGTAGCGGGTTTATTGCGCTTTTTCTATGCGTTCTAATGGGGCCATGTTATCAAATTAGAGATATTTCTCAAACGACAGTACTACAATCTAGTGTAGCCCCTACTTTATTATCAAAAATGTATACAGCTCATGGTGCAATCCTCTCGACAGCTTCTGGTCTTTCTATGCTTAGCGTTGGAATTATTACCGACCTGTTCGGTGTTCGTACTATTTATATTCTCGCTTCTTTCCTTATATTGTGCTCTGCTTGTTTATCATTTAACTTATTAAAATATGATAAAACAGAGAAAAAAGATATTTCACTTTAATGAACAAAATAAATAGGACAGGAATTCCTGTCCTATTTATTTTATTCATGATAAGTTAGGGATTTTCCGATGCTTTGTCGCTTGTTCAAAAGCGTATGCTAGTTTAATCAAGGTCCCCTCAGAAAAAGCATTGCTTGCAAGAGTAATTCCAAACGGTCTCCCATTATCCATATATCCCGCAGGTATTGCTATAGACGGATAACCTGCTTTCGCACATATAGTGGAGCCTATATAAGAAGGGAACAGAATCGCATCCAGATTATATTTTTCCAGTGCAAAATCAATGCCTTGTTCTTGAGAAAAATATATATCTTCTAATCTTGCATTTAAATATTCTGGATTTCTTAACGTATTAGGAACATCTTTTCTTCTCTCCAACTTAGTTTGTCCATATTTCAAAGCTCTTTCTGCTATATTTTCATTAAACTCCATTAACTCTGAAATAGAATGCACTGGAATAGTAGAAGGTAATTTTGAAAGATAGTTATCTAAACTATGCTTTAATTCATAGAGCGATACACCCCAGCTCCATTCTCTATGAAAAGACGGAATATTAATATCCTCTACTACTGTCGCACCCCCACTACGCAACACTTCAATCGTTTCCTTAAACAATTTTTTATCATACTCACCAGTTTCATAATAACCTTTAGGTGCATTGCTAAATACACCAATCTTTGCGCCATGTAAGCCATTAACATCAAGATATTTTGTATAATCCTGCTCTGCCATACCTTCACTTTTATGAGTAGCTACATCCTTCTCATCTACCCCAGTTAAACTCCCTAGCAAAATAGAAGCATCTGTTACCGTTCTAGCAAATGGTCCCGCTGTATCCTGTGAATAAGTAAGCGGAATAATTCCCCTACGACTAATTAGACCAACAGTCGGTTTAATACCGACTACAGAGTTTTGAACAGCTGGACTCAATATAGAACCATCTGTTTCCGTTCCAACAGATACTACTGTAAAATTAGCAGCAACTGCTATCGCAGATCCTGTACTTGAGCCTCCAACAAACATATCATCCTCACCTGTACCGTAAGGGTTTATTGTTTGTCCACCTCTTGCACTATATCCAGCCCACATGTCAAAAGACATTCCATTTGCTAATTCTGTCATATTTGTTTTTCCTATTATCACTGCTCCTGCTTCTCGTAGTTTCGTAACAAGAAATGCATCTTCACTACTAATATTTTGTTCCAAGGCAATCGTACCTGCACTGGTATGCATAGAGTCATTCGTTTCAATATTGTCCTTAAGTAAAACAGGTATACCATGTAATGGTCCCCGTCCACCTTTTGTCTTTCTTTCATAATCTAACGCTTCTGCAATAAAGATAGCGTCTGGATTGATTTCTAAAATAGAATTGATTTTTGGTCCTTCTTGATCATATTTCGCGATTCTATGAAGATAATACATAACTAATTCTTTTGAAGTTAATTGCCCAGCTTTCATCGCTACTTGTATATCATGAATTGTTAATTCTTTTTGTAATCGTGCATTGAACTGAATCTCCATCTTCATTCTCCTTCTTTAAAAGCTTTTATTGATAACGTGTATCTATTACTTTTTCATTTTCTCCGCTCCTCGCATATACAACTACAATCCCTTTCAAAGAATTCAACTTACCAATGTAAAAACCTTTTATTTCCTGAAAAATAAAAAGAGTCTGAAACGATTGGATTTCCGCTTCAGACTCTTTTATTACTTTACATATACCTCATCTAACAAATGTAAAAACTCACCTTGTTTCCCAGCTAATGCAGGGCATTTTGCAATATTAATCCATTCGTAGCAAAATGCTAATCCTTGATCTTCCTCACCGGCACTTACAATATGTTCCCAATCATCTTTTACATCTGTTAGTAACGTTACGTGGAAAAAATGCCGCTTTTGATATTCCTTTTTCTCTTTCACAAGTATGATGTAATCGGCTAGGAATCTTTCTATGCATAAATGACGTAATCCAGACTCTTCTTGTACTTCACGTAAAATTGCTGCTTCTAACGTTTCCCCTTCGTCAACTGTTCCCCCTGGTACTTGTATACCAGCTTCAGGTATATCACGATGTTTAAAAACAAGCAGTTGCATTACTCCTTCTTTTTCTCTTGTCACATATGCGTGTACTTTTTTCTTATATAGCACCGTCATAATCCTTCTCTCCCCTCAATTGTTCACTGCGTTACTTCTTCAAGTGTCAGTTGATTTTCATATAAATATGTAGCTTGTGGGTTCCCCACATACCTTACGTGCCATGGTTCATATCGATAGCCCGTAAGCGATTCTTTCTCTTTTGAATATCGAATTACAAAGCCAAATTTATGGGCATTTTCAGACAGCCACTGCCCTTCTTTCGTTTCACCAAAAATTGTCTCTAACTGAAACTTAGCAGCTTGAGATGTAATATCCATAGCAAGCCCTGTTTGATGTTCACTCGTACCAGGAACCGCGCTAGACATCGCTGTTTTTGCTTCTCCATCTTGCTTTTTATACATCGTATTTAATGCTTTTTGTCGATCAAAAGATCTAAATCCAGAGACTGCAAACAAGAAAATGCGCTCCTGATCAGCTTGCTGAAACATTTCCTCTAACGCACTCGCTGCCTCTTTTCTCATTTTTTTCTTTTCTTGATCACCTTCACTAGAATAGCGCACTTTCGGAATAACTAAATCTGGCGGTCTATATCCATCTGGTAAGCGTCTACTTTTATTCACAAGTACAAGCATCGAATTCGGATTACTAATTACCGCAATATCACCATCCATATTCGCAATCGTTTCTTTCGCTTTCGGAAATATGTTATTCACATTTACCTCTCGAGCCTGCTTATCCTTATACATTTTATAATTGATTCCTGCTACTCCAACAATGAGTATCATCGCTACGATACCAAGTAGTGTCCATCTTTTTTTCATATAACGACCTCTTATTTTAATAATTTGGCCATTTCATACTCATCGATGTTCTCTCCATCGATAATAAGAGCAGCTCTTTTGACACCTTCTTTCTCAAATCCAGCTTTTTTATATAGTGCCTGAGCTCTTGTATTGTGGGCCATTACCGTTAATTCTAAACGCCATACATCATGTAATCTTGCCCACTTCTCAGCATCTTTAAACAATCTCGTCCCAATACCTCGCCCGCTATACTCTTGCAAAATACCAATTACAATACTTGCTACATGTCTCTTTCTTTGAATATGATTTCCATTCACTAAAATAAACCCTACTACACGTTCTTCTTCAACTGCTACGAATATTGTTGCATATTCATTTTCTATAAAGCGATGAATCATTTGTTCTTGTTGCTCGACTGTAAATTTTCTTTCTCCTGGTTCATATAACATAAATTTCGTTTCTTCATCTAGTTGCTTACTTAATTGCAAAAATGGTGCTGCATCTTCTATTTTGATCTCCCTAATCACTTCTATCACCCTACCAGTTTTATAATAAAAAGTTTTCCTTGTAAAAAGATTTTCTCTAATTTTCCGAAAATCCCTTTGTAAATCTCCCAGTATTATTTGACAAATTTCGATATTACCATAACAACGGCAAATTTTGTCTATTCTGTGACACCTCATCATTACAAAGAAAAAACGCAAGATTTACACTCACGTTTTTTCAGACTCTCCCACTAATTTATGTTTCATTTTATCCATTCACCTTTTCTGCCTGCCAGAAATATTCACCAAACGCTTTAGCAAGTACATCAATTGATCGATTTAGTTCTTCCTCTGTATTATCTACGCCACCAACTTCAATTAATATCGCTTGCCCTGATAAGTCTTGATTGTAGACACCATTTCCTGTTTGGAATCCTTTTTGAATGACACCACGACTCATTCCTGGATATTTCTTATTAATTTCCTCATGAAGAGCTGTTGCTAATTTTAAGTTCTTTTCATAATTTTTATTGCCTTTCCCTATTACGAAAGCAAGCTTTGCATATGATTTATCTCCAATTGCTTTTGTCGTGACATTTTTCCGAGCACTATCACGATGCAAGTCAAAGAAGTACTGCAGTTCTTTATTGCCTGTCATTGCTTCTTGTACAATTTCCCGTGACACTTTGTAAGAACTATTACTATTTAACCCTTTACTAATCAACTTTTGGCCGACATCAGTCTTGTCATTAGTAGCTCCTATCCCTTCACTTTCTAATTGTTCACGAAATCGATCGCCGACTATTGAAATATTCGTAACGGAACTTGTTGCTTTATTCGGATTTGGATCGTTTGCTAAATTTAGTAACGGCAAATAAGATTCCCAACTATGCGAATGATAAATAAGCGCAACTTGTCTTTTTCCTGTCGTTTGAGCCGGTTGCTTTTTCTCTTTGTTTGTATCCGGCTTTTGAGCCTGTCCACCTTCACCAGTCCGTTCTTTTACCACTTCTTCAAGCGGAACGCTCGACTCTATCGGTAAGTTAGAATAATTTGTCCCTTCACCCGCAATAACAATTTCTGTATCGTACTTTCCAAAACCAGGTAACTCTTTGCCGACAAAACTGCGTACATCGTTAAAACGAATATTCGTAGCCATAGAAAAGAGAAACGAAGAAATTGAAAAATCTTGATTTAAATTTCGATACTCCTGTGTAAAATAATGATTCTCTTTCCCAAGAACGTACATGTAACCATTCATCGATAACTCATTTAACCAATTATATAAATACGTTGACTTTGTCTCTTTCATAGAGGTTACCATCATACTAATAAGAAAAAAAGTCGCTAGTACTGTAGTAATAATAAATAAAACTAACTTACGTACACTTGTGAACTTCACATAAAAAAAGCCTCGATTCATACTATCACCCTCTCTATTTCAAGTTATGTACAAGCTCTAGAGAATAGACCGTCTAAATTCCGGCTATATTGTTAATGAGGTGAAATGAATTGAAGCTACTAATAGGAACATTACCCATTGTACTATCATTTATTTTTTATTGGCTTACTAAGCATCCTACAATCCGTGTTGCGTTACATATTTCAGCTTATGTAGCACTTTATGTACTCGGTACAATTATTTCTATTAATATATATGACGTTTTAATACAAGATTTAGTTTTTATGACAAGCATTCATGGAATTTTACTAAACCCATTTTTTCTTATATCAGGAGCGTATATAGGAATATACTCCTTGCACTTAATCTTGTCTTACATTATTACGAAAATAAAAAATGGAGCGTAATGAAATGCAACCACCATTCATCTGTCATACATGCAAAAAAAGAATTGCGCGAAAGAAAGATCTTATTACTGCCACATCGTACTTCCGCTTTTATTTATTTCACAGTGATTGCTTTAAACGACAGCAAGTATTCATCTCACGATTTATCCCCGTAAATACGCTTTTTAATTTCTTTCTTATTATATATGGACTTATTTTTGGCAGCATGCTTATGATTACAGAACCATCTATTATTTGGGTGGTTTTCTTATTTCCCATTTTATATCGTTTTCTTTCCTATTATTATGTTGAACGTTTTTTCTCTACATAACGTGCAGACTGTCCTCTAGGAATACTTAAACATTCCCACTCGTTTTCTTTTAACATTTTACCAATGTAAATAATTTGTCCTATATGCAAAGCATAATGAGAAATTTGTCTTTCAATTGCTTGCATGACCGTATGTGCTTCACCACGAATATATACCGTCTGTAATAAATCTTCTGGCGTTAGCACATGCATCGTTTTCAAAACATATTCCCATCCGCCATTCCATGCTGCTAGAACCTCTTCCTTAGAATGATAACCACCTTCAAATTCAGCATCTCGGTTACGATCTATTTTTTCACCATCAGATGTTAAAAAATCCGTCCATCTAGAACGCATATTACCTTGCAGATGCTTTATAATAACCGATATACTATTTGTTGCTTCATGAGAAGACCATTCGATCTGTTCATATGATAATTGAGAAAGCACCCGTTCCCCTTGTTTCTTTGTTGCTTCAAAATTCGATATGGCACATTGTAAATATTCTCGTCGAATATCCATGTTACCCCCGCCTTTACACTAACTAATTTTTGTTCCATTTGGTAATTCCATATTAGGCTGAAGTAATACGACATCACCAGCTTCAGGTACTCCGCCTAAAACAAGTACTTCTGATTTAAATCCAGCCACGCGCTTCGGTGGAAAGTTTACAATCGCAACGATTTGCTGACCAATTAAATCTTCTGGATTATATCTCTTCGTAATTTGAGCACTTGACTGCTTAATTCCAAGCTCTCCAAAATCAATTTCAAGTTTAATTGCCGGAACTCTCGCTTCTTTAAATTCCTCTGCATGTGTTACAGTTCCAATTCGTAAATCCAAAGCTAAAAAATCTTCAAAATTAGCCATTTTATCATTCCTCCCAATTATTACTTAGACAAAACACAAAAATTCCCTTTTAAAAAAAGAAAGGCGCCTAAGCACCTTTCTTTTGTAATTCACTTGATTCATTTGATTTATAGAAGAAGAAACCGAGAATCCCGCCAATACATGATGGGATTAACCATCCTATTCCTTCTTTATATAATGGTAGCATTTGTAATACGTTAGAAATCGCGTCAATTTGAATGTTCGCACTTTCTAAACCGTTAAAGAAACTAATTAACAATGCACCTAAAATAGCTCCAATATAAATGGTATTACGCTTCCCTATCCATTTATGGAAGTAAGAAAGTACGATTAATACGATTGCAACTGGATAAATGATCATTAACACTGGTAAAGTGACTGCAATTAATTGTGTTAAACCTAGGTTAGATACAATTAAACTAAACACACATACCATCGTAACAATCATTTTATGCGAAAGTTTTGGGAATATGTTTGTAAAGAAGCCAGCACAAGCTGATGTTAATCCAACAGAAGTTGTTAAACAAGCAAGTATAATAACAAGTCCTAATAAAATTTTACCACTTGTTCCATATAACTCATTTACAACATTCGTTAAAATAAGTCCACCATTCTCGGAAACACCAAGTGATGTACTTGTTGAACCAAGATAAGCAAGTGATAAATAGATTAACGTTAAACCAAGTACAGCAATAATACCTGATACTACTGTTATTTTTGCAACTTCACTACTCTCTTGTATCCCTTTAGAGCGGATAACTTGTACAACGACAATTCCAAATACAAGCGCACTAATTGCATCCATCGTTAAATATCCTTGTATAAATCCACCAAAGAAAGCATTTTCTTGATATGCCGCTAGCGGCGCAGCTGGTTCTCCAATTGGATCAATAATTGCCTTTCCGACAATAACAGCAACAATCAATACTAACAATGGTGTAAGGAATTTTCCGAACCAATCCACTAATTTAGATGGATTTAATGATAAATACCACGTTATTCCGAAGAAAACTATTGTGAATAGAAACAGCATATACCACTCTGAAACCATTGCCTCTGATAAAAACGGCTTCATACCCATTTCAAATGAAACGGCTCCCGTACGCGGAATCGCGAAAAATGGTCCAATCGCTAAATAACTAATCAATGGGAAAATAAACGCAAATATAGGGTGAACTCTAGAAGATAGCGCTTTCAAGTCCCCCTCTACAAACGCGACAGCTGTTACAGCTAATAGGGGTAATCCGACTCCCGTCACTAGGAATCCAATTGTAGCAATCCAAACATTCTCTCCAGCTTGTTGCCCTAAAACTGGCGGAAAAATTAAATTTCCTGCTCCTAAAAATAGTGCAAATAACATTAAACCAATTGCTATCGTATCACCTGGCCTTAAACGTCCCTTCATACTTTTCATTTGCATAGCACTTTTTCATTGTTTATCTTTATTTTCACAATATGCTATGCATCCTCCTCTCTGCTCAAGATGATAAAATATGCCCCTTACAAAGCAGTGTCTTTCTCCATAATTTCTCCATTCCCCTTATTCTTACTCTAACTATTAATTTTTGATTTTTTTGAATTTTTAACTCATTAGAGTGGTATTGCGTGGAGTATAGTTGTCAGACCTCTTTGTTTTTATCACACATATAGTACCATATTTAGTTGAAAAATAAAAACATATTTTCAAATTGATTTTTTTGAAAATCAAAATTATCTACATTTTTCATTCTTTCACACAAATATTGTTACAATCTCAACTTTTATCCTATCGTTATTTCCAAATAATTTTATACACGAACATAGCAAAAGCCATCCAACATTATTAGATGGCTTTTGTATGTTATTCTATTGTTTCAACTTCACGTGGATTTTTCATCTCTTCCACATACACAACTCTAAATCCATGGTCTTCTAAATCTTTCAATAACGTATCTAATTCACCGTCGTTAAATTCTTCTCCTAATGTAAACATAATTCTACGAACTAATAAGGCATCATTATCAAAAGTCATTAAACTTTGGATACCTGTATATTTTTTTAATACTGTCGATAATTTTTGAATGGCTCCATTATAATCTTGTGTCCCAATCATGACAGAATATTTACTAGAATGAACGCCCCAAGCATCTTCTAATAACTCGAAAACCTTTTTATGCGTTAAAATTCCAAGAAAGACTCCATTTTCATCAACTACTGATAAATAAGGTAATTTTTTTATTGTAAAAAATACTTTAAAGAACGAAGAATCTTCTCTAACATAACCTTCTTTATCGTTTAATAATTGTACTACACTCTCTTCCAGCGAACCTTTATATTCTAAAATATCTACTTTGTATACATTTCCTAAATATTTCTCTTTTTTTTCATCTAAAACTGGTACACAACGATACCCAGTTTTATTTAAATGCTCCAGTGCTTCCCCTATCGTAATTGAACTTGAGCAAAATAAAACTTCCCTTTTCGGCACATAATTCCCTTTAATCCTCATAAACAGCCTCCTTATGTTAAAATACTTTCTGTGCCATAACTATATTATATTTTCAGAAAAAAATAAATAATTTATTTCACTTTTCTGAAAATTATCCATTTTCTTGTCATAATTTATTCACGTTTCATTCACTTTTATCCCCTACAATACGAAACATTCTCTCTAAACTTCTTTAAGAAAATATATTGTAACTTACGCCAAAAAAAGCTAAAATAAGAATAAGAATTTTCTGAATATTCTAAGAGTAGGTGATTACATGTCTTTATTGCGCTCACATATATGTAAATTTATAGTTGGTGTTCTCATTATATTTATCATTAGTCCTATTCCTGCATTATTCATTACACATAAATACTCATACATAACTGGCTTTATAAGCATTTTTCATAACTTCGCACAACTTTCTTCTATGACAATTCCAAAGATTGATTGGATGCACGAATCTATCTTTTTCTCAGCAAATCAAATGGTTCATACTTCTAATCATTCAACACCGTTATTCCCTTACATATGGGAAATATATTTTTTATCGGCTGTTCGTTTTACCTTTACTCTTGCAATCGGATTCTTTATCAGCTTAGGGATCGGCCATTTATTTTTTAAAGCACCTCAATCGGTTAAGAAGTTCACTTCTTTATTAAAATGGATACCGTACTCTTTTTGTACTGTATTATTACAATGCTCAGTCTTATTACTACTCCTATACATCACAAAATTGATAAAGCTTCCTTACTACTCATCTTTTATCATCGTTTGTAGTACTTCCATGATTATCGTTATGCAAGCAATTAAAAAGTGGGTTCCTTTCTTAAGTAACACAAATGAATATGAAATAAAACAATCTTCTTTCCTTGTAGATACATTGTTTTTAGCGCTTACTTCGAATCACAAATCTATTCTAGGTTCCATTATTCTTTCATTCGTTATTATGGAATGCGTTTTTCATGCAAGCGGACTATTGCAATTTATCGTTCAATTCGGCGGAAATGCACCTGTTATTGTTACAATTAGCTTATTACTTTTGTATATCCCATATTGCATACTCTCTTTCCTTCAAACACTATGGACGACAAATCACATTAAACAACAATCATACGCTTTAACGAGAAGTATTCCAAAACCTTAATTTGAAATAACCCTCTATAATCTGAAAGTAGGGGGTTATTCCTTTTGTATAGCGGACAAAATAACAGCAAATTCAAAAACAATTGCAGAAACATACCAATATTTACCCTTTTTCTTTGACTATTCTTTTCGTTTGGATTTATTATAAAAGTATAACATAAACGCAGGAGGTGACATCTTTATTCCAAACTACGGAATAGGGAACACACTTGGACATATTAAATATTTTTCTCATCTTTGTACTCATCCTTATTTCCGGCTTTTTCGTTGCATCAGAATTCGCTGTTGTAAAAGTACGAAAAAGTCGAATTGACCAACTTGCAAACGAAGGCAATAAACAAGCTTTAGCTGCAAGAAGTGTCCTATCTAATTTAGATGTTTATTTATCAGCTTGTCAGCTCGGGATTACGATTACTTCTTTAGGCCTCGGTTGGCTCGGTGAACCGACTGTGGAACATTTACTACGACCGCTCTTTGAAAAGATTAATATTACTGGAACAATGGCGAATACTTTATCCTTTATTATAGCTTTTAGTGTTATTACATTTTTCCATGTTGTATTAGGTGAACTAGTTCCAAAGTCTTTCGCCATTCAAAAAGCAGAAGCAATAACACTTAAATTTGCACGACCACTTATTTTATTTGATAAAATTATGTATCCATTCATTTGGCTACTTAATAGTACGGCAATCTTTTTCACAAAACTACTCGGTTTAGAGCCTGCGAAAGAAAATGAACTTGCCCATTCTGAAGAGGAACTACGACTCATTTTAGGTGAAAGTTTCAAAAGCGGAGAAATAAACCAAACCGAATATAAATATGTAAATAATATTTTTGAATTTGACGACCGGGTCGCGAAAGAAATTATGGTCCCTCGTACAGAAATGATTTGCTTATCTACTGAAAATACGTTAGAAGAGAATATGGATATCGTCGCAACTGAAAAGTATACACGCTATCCGATCATCGAAAAAGATAAAGATGATATTATCGGTATGATCAATACGAAAGAAGTCTTTCACGATCAAACGAAAGGCATTCATAAACCACTTGAATCTTACATACATCCAGTACTAACTGTATTTGAAACTGTTCCAATTCGCAAAACATTAGTACATCTACAAAAGAATCGCGTTCAGATGGCAATCGTTATGGATGAATATGGTGGTACTGCTGGACTTTTAACAATGGAAGATATTCTTGAAGAAATTATTGGAGAAATTCAAGATGAGTTTGATGCGGATGAATCACCTATGATTGAAAAACGTACGCCGAAGCTTACTGTTTTAGATGGGAAGGTGCTCATTTCTGAAGTAAATGATATGTTTGGCCTGCATATTGATGATAGCGATTTAGATACAATCGGAGGCTGGCTCCTCTCTCAAGCAGTTGATTTAAATATTGAAGCTGGTTATTCCATTGAATTTGCCGGTTTTCAATTTAAAGCTCTAGAACTTGATGGACATCAAGTGAAAAAAATTGCGGTACATAAATTAGACACGAAGAAGGAGTTATAAAGTGACAGTATTATTAACAATCTGTATCATTGCCTGTTTCATTGTTTCATTTCTCGCCTTTATTTATCCTATCATTCCAGGCATCCTTGCTGTCTGGGCTGGATATTTAATTTACCATTTTGGTATAAATGGCGGAGAACTAACAACTTCCTTTTGGATTATTCAAGTCATTTTCACACTATTTATTTTCATTGCTGATTTTATTGCAAATGGATATTTCTTAAAGAAATACGGGAGTTCTAAATGGGGAGAGCGTGTCGGTATGATTTCTATCATTGTCGGATCTTTCTTCTTCCCACCATTCGGTTTAATTATCATACCGTTCTTATCGGTATTTATTACAGAACTCATGCATAAAAAAGCGCCAAAAGACGCCTTTCTAGTAGGAGTTGCTACTGTAGTTGGTTTTTTAAGCAGTACAGTAGCGAAAGCTATTCTCCAAATCATTATGATTCTCATATTTGTATGTTATATCATCTTTTAACCATCCCAATTTCGGGATGGTTTTTTTAATATGAAATACCTACTCGACTATTCTCATATTTGTTTTCACTACATAGATTCCACGTGAATTGCGCTGTATCACCAACTGTTATTTTCGCTCCCCCTTCTGGTAATACATCTTTTTCAGTTCGATACACTCCTGTCACATCACCGTCTATTAAATGCGTCGGACAAACGACCGTCCAACATAAATTACTACTACTAAGTATCTTATATGCAGCTAAATGATCTTCTGCTGCTGTTGTCATTTTCCTTTTTGACTCAGCTGATTGAAAACGATATAAATTTAGATTTGTTCTTGCTTGTAAAATACCAGCTGTTCCTATTGTAATGATCTTATGAACCCCTACTTCTTCCATTTTCTTTATAATATGTGGCATACTCTTCGCCAATGTCCCATTTTGATCCGTTCCAAGTGCACTAATTACTATATCGCTTCCTTCTATCACTTTCTTTATATCATTTTCATTCCATACATTACCTTCTATAACTCGTAACCTTTCATGATTTATTTCTATTCTATTTAAATCACGCGCTAATGCAGTCACTTCAGCTGCATCCTTTAATGCTAATTTTATTATGTTTGAACCTACTCGACCAGTTGCTCCCAATATACATACTTTCATTTGTTTTCCCCCTTTTTCATTCTTTCTCTATTTTTCAATAATTTTAATCAATTTTCAACAAAAAAGCTTCCTCATATATAAGAGGAAGCTCTATTATTATTTTATTTCTTTTCTTTAGAATCTGTAGATTTCTCAGTTCCACTTGTTTCTTTATCCTTTTTGTCCTCTTGTTGTGTTGTTGTATCGTCTTCTTTCTTCTTGTCCTCACCTTTACTACAACCTACCATTAATAAAGAACTTGCAAGTGCCATAGCAGTTAATGATTTAACCCATTTGTTCATTTGCGTTTCCTCCTTTAGATAGAATATGTACAACCCCCATATTACTCTCTATTTTTAAAGGAAAGATTGAAAAATAGTAAATAAACGGTAAATATTTGTAAATTTTCTGATAATAAATACAGACACCTATTCTTTTTTTCTCCATGAAAAGTAAAAAAACTAAGGCGCCTATCTTTCCGCCTTAGTTTCTTATGCAAACTCCTCATTTTCATATACATGTTTAATCTTATACTCTTTCTTCACAACATATTGCCATACACTATAGGCATAACGATTCATTTTCAGGAAGCAATTTTCTAAAAACGAGCGGTATTCTGGATTCGCAACTTCAACTGCTACTTGAGCGAACTTTAGTGCTAACCGTTTTAAATGCGAAATATAACAAGTTGCAATATGGACATCCCCTGTATATTTACTATCAGTCTCCTTTTCCATTTCATGAAAATGAGATGAAATTGGTTCACAAGTTATATGCTGTACATTCTCTCCTTCTTGAAAATTCACTTGTTCATTATACGCTTGCAACATATATGGTAAATGATGCTGTAATAGCTCCTTTAATTCTTCGTCTCTTACCTTTCCTGTATACTCCCCAACCTTATAAATAAGCATATAACTATACCTCATTAATTCTTTCATACAATCCATGAAAATGCCTCCCTTCTCTTTTGTCTATATGTTATAAATATGATGCTATAACATTTGCTATTCTTGCTAAAAACCAATTCCACTTACTAATTTTCTCAAAGTCTTCTTCTGAAAATCTTTTTGATTTATGAAAGTCTTCTTTTAATCGGCTCCATACGTCAGCAACAACTCTTGTATCATATACGATACAGTTTGATTCACAATTTAAATAAAAACTTCTATTATCAAAATTCGCTGTACCTATATCAACAATTTCTCCATCAATGATTGTTACTTTCCCGTGAAAAAAACCATTCCGATATTGATAGATCTCCGCTCCAGCATGGTTCATCTCTCTCAAATACGGATAGGCAGCTTGTTTTAACAATACTGCGTCGCTTTTAAATGGTACGAGAATTTTCACATTGACACCTCGGTTTAATGCACCTTTTAATTCTTTTATCATTTCTTTACTTGGTACAAAATATGGCGTAGCAATAATTAAAGACTTTTTAGCTTGCTTTAAAAGCGCTCCATATTTTTGCCATAACCCTTTTCCATCTGAAAATAAATATTGATATTTTACATTCCCTATCTCAGGTAAACTTTCATGTACAGGCATTTTTTCTCCCGTATCTTCTTTCCAGTCAGCAGCAAATTTTCTTTCCATATCCGTAGCACCATTCCCATTGACTCTTACATGATAATCACGCCACGGGCCAAATTTCGGATCTTGTCCAAGATACTCCTTTCCAATGTTAAAGCCGCCGATATATGATACTTTTCCGTCAATCGTAACAATGCGTCTATGGTTTCGTTGATGCAACGAATAGAATAAATGTTTCAATTTAGGTTTTTTACTAAACGTAAACTGGACACCATTGTTTTTTAGTTGACGAATTACCTTTTTCTTCAGCTTATATCCACCTATTCGATCAACTGACAATTTTACTTCTACTCCACTCGATGCCTTTTTCTCAAGCAACTGCAAAAACTCTTGGCTTATTTCATCTTTACCTACAATGTAAAAATGGACATATATGTACTTTTCTGCATTACGTATATCCTCAAATAATTTCTTATATAACTCTTCACCGTTCGTATAAAGTTGAAATTCACCTAATCGAACTTGTCCTAATTCATATTCACTAGCCATTTTTTTCCCCATTTCCACATCGATGTTCATCCATATGAATACACCTATTAAACAAAGGATTACAACGAAAAAGTGTTTCATGGATATTTTCCTTCCTCCACTTACTGTTATTTCTATATCTTCCCTTTTTTAATACAATATCATTCAAGAAAATATGTCATTACATGATATATGTCCATATCAAACGATAGCTCATTTGCATATTGTATGTTGTATCTTAAAATAAAAGGAGGAAATAACAATGGGCTTCGCACATGGTAATGGATTCGCGCTATTAGTCGTATTATTTATCCTCTTAATCATCGTCGGTGCTGCTTGCTTCTGCTAAGTAGTTATCGTCATATGATATGTGGATGAAAAAACTATAAAAGCGGACACCTATTTTTAGGTGTCCGCTTTTCATATGAAAAACATTTCCGTTTGTTATTGTGCCTTTAACGACTACATATTCAACTCAAAAAGTTAATAATGTAGCTACTTTCTTACTCTCCGCCTTACGTATATGGCGTTGTTCTGCACGTAACACAGCAATGCGATGTAATTCTTTCTCTTCTTCTGTTTCAGGGATTACTCGCGGCACTGGAACTGGATTATTTTCCTTACTAAGCGCAACAAAAGTAACAAATGACGTTGCTGCTATACGCTTCTCACCTGAAATTAAATCTTCTGCTACTACCTTCACAAATACTTCCATCGAAGTTCTACCCGTCCAAATTACAAAGGATTCATAACTAACACAATCTGAAGAGCGAACAGGATGTAAGAAATCTACCCAATCCATAGATGCTGTGACACATTCTTTTCTTGCGTGCCTCGTTGCTGAAATAGAAGCAACCATATCCATCTCGGCTAATATCTTCCCACCAAATAGCGTATTATGATCGTTTAAATCTGTTGGAAATACTCGGCTCGTTTTAAACACTCTAGACTCATTCGCTGTTTTCCCTTTCACTTCAGTCATTGTTATCACCTCTTTGATTATTTAACCCGCTATTTGCAGACATTAAGACTCCCACCACAAAATTCAGCTGGAGCAAAGAAGTTCGGTAAGAGTTCTATTTCCAATTAACACTAGAACGGTATGAGCTTACTATCACTACACATTTAATATTAACAACATTCAGAACTCTTAGTCCACAAAAAAGAACCGATGTTATCAATCGGCTCCTCTAAATACATATTGCTCTTTTGGCGGTTCAACCTTATTCCATTTCGTTACTTCTAATACAGGGATATTTGCATGGAACGGCTGATAAAATTCCGTTGATATTTCTCCTTCAACTTGAATCCAATCATCATTTTTCCATTCTACACCTTCTGGTTTTTTTACTAACATACCATATACACCAGAATCCGCTACACAATGTATAATCCCGAAACGGAATAAGAAATATTGTTCTTTTTGAGAAGAGTCATCTTTGAAAACAAACCCTTTAAAAGATAATTTTTTCCCAGTAAACTCGCCAGGATAATTATAAATTGTTTCCATCCCTTTTAGAAAATCTTCATCTTTTAAAGTAATACTATCTTTCGTAACAAACTCTTTTTTCCCCTTTTCCATTACACCACGGTATCCTTCTTTCCCGTAATAAATGCTCGTATCAGGTTTTAGAAATTGCCTTGTCATAAATGGATCTGTACTTTCTGCTTGCGCAACAGGAAAATGAAATCCTTTCGCCTTAACGATATCTGAATCTAACGTTGCAATCGGGAAAAACAATCCTGAGACTATCGGAAAACAAAACAATGTGTACGAAAATGCTTTTTTCCACCATGTATTCTCATCTTTTGAATGATCATGCCCACAATGGCTATGATCGCAACCACAATTGTGCTGTTCTTTTTCTTTTTCTTTTTGATGTTCTTTCTGGAAAACGATAATAATTTGAACAATCGTTAAAAATCCTAAAATAATAGCTGCTGTTTTTGATAAATAGGCATACTTCATATTGATATACTTCGTAATATTACCTGAAATATGAAGCTGCGCAATTAAGATTGTAAAACCTAATAATATATATGCTCGAAACATAACCTACCACCCCATCGCATAAATGAGTAGTGAGCTTGCATAAACAACAAGTGTAACTGTAACTGTAACGACAATTACAAATTTCGTTTTAAATGTCGCAAGCATCATAAACATATTTTTAATATCCACCATCGGTCCATATACGAGGAACGCGACAAGTGACGCTGTTGAAAATGTACTTTGGAATGACGAAGCAATAAATGCATCCGCTTCTGAACAAAGTGATAAAATGTAAGCTAGTCCCATCATAACAGCTGGTGAAGAGAACGGCCCTTGTCCTATAGCAAGAAGTGTTGAAGTTTGTACGAACGTTTGAACTGCCGCTGCAATTAACGCACCTAATACTAAATATTTTCCCATCGAGAAAAATTCCTCAACAGCATGCGTACATACATCCCACATTTTTTTACGTAATGGACGCTTATGATTCACTTCTGGGAAGTGATCATCTCGTAATTGATGTTCTTTAAACATAAATGATAATATAATTCCAACGATTATTGCTACGATAATCGCTACAATAGAACGATACCATACCATGTGCATACTACTGCCAAAGGCAACGTATGTTGCAAATAATACGACTGGATTAATGATTGGTCCAGTTAACATAAATGCAATCCCGGCATATGGCGGAACCCCTTTTCCAATTAATCGCCTAACAATCGGAACGATTCCACATTCACAGCCCGGAAACATCATCCCTAAAAAAGTAGCCATTAAAACAGACAGAAATCGATTTTTCGGCATCCATTTTGCTACCATATCTTCTGTTACAAACATTTGAATGAATCCTGAAATAAATACACCAATGAGCACAAAAGGAAGTGCTTCGATCAATATGGAGATAAAAATTGTATTCATTTGCAGGAATGCTTTCGGTAATTGAAACAATTCCATGATGTATTTCCTCCAACTTTTCATTAACAATATGTAATTTTAACCCCATTTTATGAATTGGACAAGACTTATACGGAATTCACCCCTTTCATATACATTACATTTTATAAGTTATATTCTATTCAAAACTTTGGATTTCATAGCAAAAAAGCTGCTCTAGCGCAGTTACACAACTATGCTAGAGCAGCTTTCTTCTCGTTAAAAGTAACGTTTCTTCCAAAAAACAAATGCTAATGTGAAAGATAGTGTTACACATATTATGAGTACAATTACAAAACCATGTGCTTCCCCTTCAAACGGAACCTTTACGTTCATTCCAAAGAAACTAGAAACCATCGTTGGTAACGATAAAATGATTGTAATAGACGTTAACAGTTTCATAACACTATTTAAATTATTTGATATAACAGAGCTAAAAGTATTCATCATTCCACTTAAAATGTGACTATATATTTCCGCCATTTCAATAGCCTGTTTATTTTCAATTAATACATCTTCTAATAAATCTTGATCGTCTTCATACATTTTTAAAAATGTACTGTTACGCATTAATTTTTGAATTACAATTTTATTCGCCTTTAATGATGTTGTAAAGTAAACTAAACTTTTTTCAAGGCCTAGCAATGTGAAAATCTCTTTATTTTTCATCGACTTATTTAATTGGTGCTCTAAATCGATTGTTTTTCTGTTAATTTGCTTTAAGTATCTTAAATAATAAGTAGAAATCGTATATAAGAGCTGAAGTGCAAAGCGTGTCTTTTTAAACGTATAAAATTCTTTAATACGTTGATTAATAAAACGTTCAAAAATTGGGTTTTCTTCTAAACAAATTGTCACAAAGCAATCTGGCATTACAATCATACCTATTGGAATCGTGTCATAAATCGAATTTCCTTCTTCATCATGTCTAACTGTTGGGATATCCACGATTATTAAAGTATTATTGTCTTCCTTTTCAATACGAGAGCGTTCTTCATCATCTAAAGGGTCTTTAATGAAATCTAAGTCTACATTTAAAGTTTGTACTAGATATTGAATTTCTTCTTCCGTTGGATGAAGTACATTAATCCAGCAACCCTTTTGCATTTCCTCAACCTCTTGTAGTTTTCCGTTTCGGTCTGTTAAATAAATATTTAACATACTATCACCCCGATTCTTTTTACATGTAGGAATCTACCTCTCTTACATAACAGTTTTTGAACCGCCATTCTCAGCATATGAAACATACGTTTAAATTTCAATAGAAAAATTATTTTGAAAACGTTTTTACAAGAAAAATATTCTAAACAAAGAAAAAGACAGAGTGCTCTCTGCCTTAAAAAGCTTATGTTGCCTTTATAACATATTTAGAAAGCATCCACAAGTTAAAGCCAACTGAAATCGTATAACCAGCGTATGTTGAAATAATAAAACTTACATAATCGAAATACGGAAGCAATACGATATTTAAAACTATCTTCACAATAATACCAATTACTAATCCTAGCACTGTTTTCTGTTGTTGATTAATTCCTTGTAACATCGCAGCTGTTACTGTAAAAAGCGAAAATAGTATACAGGCAGGAGCATAATACTGTAAAATAACTCTCCCCATCTCCGGATCATTTCCGGCACCAAATAAAAGAGTATATACTGGTTTTGCTAACACCATCATTCCAATCGCCGCTGGTACCGTAATACCTACTACTAATACATTCGTTCTCGTAAAATGTTTGTACAGTAACTTCACATTCCCTGCTGTATAGGCTTTTGTCATCTCAGGTACGAGAGACATACTAAAAGCAGTCGCAACGGAAACCGGGATAAGTACAACCATCTGGACAAGACCAATTATTGCATTAATCTTCTCCGCTTCTCCTTGCATATACCCTATTTGTATAAGTAGTTTATTAATTGTAAATGTATCAATCGTCTGATACAACGGAATTGCTAAACCAACCACAACAAACGGTATTGAATATGTAAAGAGCTCCTTATACAGCGAGAAGAAAGATTTCGTTGTTTGCGGTATACTTGCCATCTCTTTTTTCTTTAAGTGCTTTCTCCTCCTTATGTAATACGCACTTAAAACTGTTAATCCACCTATCGCTCCCATAAAAGCACCGAACGTTGAAATACCAACAGCTAGCGAGATAGAAGCTTTTAAAATATATAAAACGACAAAGCTTCCTATTAATATGGTTAAGACCCGAAAAAATTGCTCAACAACTACACTTAAAGCAGAAGGCCCCATCGATTGAAACCCTTGAAAGAAGCCCCTTAATAAACTCATTACTGGTACAAGTATTAACGCAAAACTTACAATTTGAATATTATTAGTGACAGCTGTTATGCTATTCCCAGTTTGATCATTTCCATCGATTACAAGTTTAGCTAAATGTGGAGCTAATATATATAGCGCAAAACATGAGATGACTCCCATTATTAACATAAAAAAGATACCACTCTTAAGTACTCTCTTAACCGTATGATAATCATTCAGTTGATCATATTTTGATACCATTTTTGAAACGGCAAGTGGTAGTCCCATCGTCGCAATGCTGAGCATAATCGTATACGGGCGATAAGCATACGTGTATAAAACGTACCCACTCGTACCGACCATTGCTGTAAACGGTATAACATATATAAATCCTAACATTTTAGATATCATCGTTGCCATCGTTAAAAATATCGTTCCACGTATAAACGGTGACCCTTTCATCACATTCCTCCGCTACACTTTATTATTACACATTATGGACAACTCTTTTTTTTTAGAACCGAAACAAATAAAAAAAGCCAATGAACAATCATTGACTTTAACGCGCTGCTTTTTTCTTTTTGAAATACTTTAAACCGAAGTATAGAGCACCAAAGAGAACAGCTCCTATAATTATGTAATGTGTGTAATCAGATGCATACTCTTTAATGTGTCTCCAATTCCCACCAAGCTTTTCACCTAAGTAGATAAATAGTATTGACCATGGAATAATCGCAACCACAGTATACAGTGTAAATAGTTTTAATGGCATCTTAGCTAATCCTGCTGGAATCGAGATTGCATGACGTACTACTGGGATAAAGCGTGCAGAAAAGATTACTCCTGCTCCGTAACGCTTAAACCAACCTTCCGCTATGTCTAAATGGTGTTTATTAATAAGTAGATATTTCCCATATTTCTCTACAACCGGACGCCCTCCGTAATATCCAAGCCAGTATAAAAAGATTTGGGCTAAAGTACCACCAATAGTTCCGGCGATAACTGCACCAACAAAACTAATTTTACCATCCGCTACTAAAAATCCAGCATACGAAAGTACAATTTCACTCGGGATAATTTCAATCATTAAAGCTAGCGCTACTCCAAAGTAACCTAAGCTTGCAAAAAATTGCAATAACTGATCTATTATGCTTGCTAACATTTTATTTTCTATCTCCTTTTTTCTTCACATACCATCCCATTATTACATAAAGGTCGCATTCTGCCAATATCTTCATTTCAACAATATTATCGGCATAAGCATGATTAATCTATTAAAGTGTCTTTTTGAGGTTCTTTCATGTAGGCAAACATTTCTTTAATTTGCTCTTCTGTATTTCTAGCAATCGATAAATTAGGCAATTCATTCTCACCAAAAAACTCCACATCTTCTGTTTCAATACTAGTTTTCTTTTCGCCACCAATAATCTTACAGCTAATAAAAATTTTATATACGTGTGTTGCTGAAGGCGATAGTTGATGTTTTTCTTTATCAAATATAGCGAATAGCTTAAAATCATCTACTTCATAACCAGTCTCCTCTAAAACTTCTTTTGCTGCTACTTCTGTTGGCGTATAACCGATATCGGCCCATCCACCTGGCAATGCCCATTTCCCATCACTTTTTTCTTTCACAAATAATAACTTTTCATTTTGAAAAACGACTGCTCTTATATCAACTTTTGGTGTTTGATAGCCTGTCTCACTTGCAAATAATTTCTCTACTATTTCCCAATCTGTCTTTGTGTAATGTGACATCATCGAAATGGAAATATCCCGTAATTGTTGGAAACGCTCTATATCATACACATCTTTAGAATACGTTAAACCCGCTTGGGCTATAGCTTGTATTTGTTTTACCCAATCAATCCATTTTACCGTCATGTTTCCACATCCCCCATACTCTTTTAAGTGAATAGTAAGTCAGTTTTGTTGATACATCTTTATTATACAAAAAAAGAGATTGATAATGTTCCAATCTCTTTCAAAATTAATCTAATTCATGTAAGTGGTCTTGTATATACTTTCTTCTTTTATTTATATATTCATCGATCATATCAGCTTCTTGATCAAATGTTTCTAATTTTTCTTTCATATATGGATCTTGTAGTAAATATGGACGAATCGATTCACACAAACTTTCAACTTTCGGCATCATAAACGAAACGGTAAATTGTTCTTCTAGTATTTCTTCCAAAATACTTCGGTATTGCTTTCTAAATACAGGTATATCTAATAATCTTGCACTTAACGTGTTATAGCCTTGAATGCGAATATACTCATGATTAAGTGGTCTCCCTTGTACATCTCGCCCCCAAGTTGCATCATAATCCCACGGTATCACTTCAAATAAATTTGTTTCATCGTTATGATATAGTGCATAGTTATGAACGAAACCATCAAAGTTTTGTGTGAAAATAACGCCAGCTAACCACCTTAAATATTTATCAACATGTAGAAACTTTCCAATTTCTTTTTCATAAGCTTCCCTCGACAAAGCATTCGCTTGAAATACAAATTCACTCAGTTGTTCTTCACTATTTTTATTCGAATATTTAAATTCATAACCCGCAAAGAGCTCGGTCTTAACATCTTTATCTCTCTCACTCATTAAAGAAAAATTCGCATCATCATCTATTGCATAATAAATAGAACCACTTGGTAATCCTCTATTTTTCAAAAAGTTTTCATCAACTGATTCTAACTGTAAATATACACCTTGAATTTGACCATTAATTTTTATAAATACATGTTGTGATTTTGGTGAAAGTACACCAATATCATGAAAAAAGTCTAAAGATAATTTGTTTCGTATGAGAGACGGATCCATAAACTCAGAATTTAAATGAATTTCTTTCGCACCTTGAAATTTTTTCGGTTTATAAAACATAACATGATAAGACTTTTTCTCAAACTCACGAATATGAGCCCCCCGGTATACGATATCAATATCATACTTCTTTTTTCCATAAGTTAATTTTGCTGGCACTGGACTATCTGACCAAATGTCTTTTTTTAATTCCACTAAGTACATTGGATGAATAAAAAAATCATATGAAGGTAGCATGTTTTCTCATCCCTTCTCAGTTCTCTTCATTCAATGTATGCGCCTTGTCTTGTCCATACATCCGCTATCATCCATTTATATAAAATTACACTCTTGTCTTGTTCAGAAAGACGTCATATCTCATATCATGTTAAGGAAAAAGAATACCTTTTCACCTGAATACATGATAAGGAGGATTTCTATGAAACGTGATATTAGAAAAGCTGTTGAAGAAATCAAAAGTGCTGGGATGGAGGATTTCTTACACCAAGATCCAAGTACTTTTGAGTGCGATGATGATAAATTCTCTCATCATCGATGTACAACAGGTTGTAAATGTACAACTGGGGGTAAATGTCCAAGAACAAGATGTACTCGCGTGAAACATTGTACTTTTATTACAAAATGTACGCACGTAAAAAAATGGACATTTGTTACAAAATGTACTCGTGTGCGCGTTCAAAAATGGACATTCGTTACGAAAGTGACTCGTAGAAAAGAATGCGTTTTAGTTACAAAACGTACTCGTAGAAAACATTGTACTTTCGTTACAAAATGCATACGCTTTGAAAAGAAATTTTTCTGGACAAAACGAAGTTTCTGTAAAAAATGCGAATTCTTCCCGCATAGAGACGGTCACTCGTGCGATGATTCATGTGATCATGGCAGAGACTGTCACGATAATGGACACAAATGGAATGATTGCAAAGGCGGACATAAATTCCCATCTTGCAAAAACAAGAAATTCGATCACTTCTGGTATAAAAAACGTAATTGCTAGTTTTTATGCCTACAAAAAAAGGCCGTTTTGCGGCCTTTTTTACGTTCATTGAAAATGACTTATATCTGCAAATTGCTTCACTTCACCTTTATCTTCTTCAAATTCTATTATACTTAGACTAGCACTATGCATAAATGGATCATCCCACACATTTTCTATTTCAATACCCGCAAAATGTCCTACAAGTAGTTTTGCCGCTGCCGCATGGGAAACAATTAATATACTTTCTCCTTTATGCTTTTCTAAAAGAAGTTGTATCCCCTCAATTACCCTTTTATAAACAGACTCAAAATTTTCTCCTGATGTTGACTGAAAAAGATGTGGCTCATACCAAAACAATTGTATTTCATCTGGGTATTCCCTTTCTATATCAGCGACTGTCTGTCCTTCCCATATACCCATGTTAATTTCATAGAAATGCTCATCCGCTATTATCGGTATATCACGATCACCCTTTATTAACTCTGCAGTATGAAGGGTTCTTTCACTCGGACTACTATAGATCGCATGGATAGATAAATCTTTCATTCGGTCTCCTAATTGCTTTGCTTGTAACATACCATTTTCAGTTAAAGCAGAATTTTTCCGGCCTTGCATTCGTTTCGATACATTCCATTCCGTCTCACCGTGCCTTGTTACATATACAGTTGTCTTCATTTCACATTCCCCCTTACCATTTTGGCCGCAATCTCCACGGTTCTACTCGTCCTACAATCCATTCATCACATTTATTCTCAATTCCTTTTATTACCCCATCCGATATTTCTTCATGGGTAAGCCATCTCCCGTATGTATCTTCTAATATAAAACCTAATATTATTCTATGGTAGCTACATCGCGTACCACCTATTTTTTGTGCGGGTATACGCGACGCTTTACTACCTAAAATATGAAAAACGTTGTATGTTTCAGACGACAAATCCACTTCTCTACAAATGAATGACAACGTATCCTTCGCACTTGCGTGTACCCATGCGACAACTAATGTCATGGGGCCATTCCGCTCAATTGTACTTTTAATAGCTAGCTTTACATCGTCATCATTATGATAATCTAACGGAAGACATGTGATACTTTCTGGCGCAGCACTCTCTCGCTTAACATTTTCTAATTTCACTTTATCTCGTCCAATAATAGAAACATGAAATCCTTGCTCACAAAGCCACATAGAAACTCTCTTTAGCATTCCTGTTCCACCAATTACTAGCGCATGCAACTTCTTCCACCCTTAGTAAAATGTCATATGAGACTTATCTTCCCTATAATAGTTCAGTCGGTCTTGCAATGTCCCTGAATGAAATTCAAACTTATGGCCGTCAGGATCAACAAAATATATAGACTTACAATCCCTTACATCCCGTTCTCTTCCTTGTAAAATATGAACATCGTTTTCTTCTAATCGTTGCAGTAGACGTTCAAAGTCTTTCTGTTCAACTGAAAACGCAATATGCGTATAAGATTGATGAATCTCATTTCTCGGAATATGTGTTTCTTCATTAAGTGCTACCCATACCCCACATATATTAAAATACGCAAGTTTTCTCCCTTTAACTAATAATTCTCCTTCTAGTACTTTTTCGTAAAATATAATAGATTTTTCTAAATTAGACACTGAAAAACAAAGATGATTGATTCCCTTTAACAACTCTAATTCCTCCTATACAAATAAAAGATGAGCGAAAATTCACTCATCTTTTATTATACTATTTCTTTGTAATATATGCCCATTTATAACTGAAGTCCCCACCAAACGTATGATTCGCAATACCTTTTACGTATGGCTTCTCTAAGTAAGCCGTACTTTGTTGGTACGTAGGAGAAATGGCAGCATCTTGACCAATTAAGATTTTTTCAGCTTCTGCAAGGGCATTCCAGCGTGCTTTATCATCTTTTAATAGCTCTCCTTTTGATTTCGCTACTAAATCATCATACTTCGGATTAGAATAATCCATTTCATTAAATGAGCTTCCAGTAACAAACATATCAATATAAGTCATTGGATCTGGATAGTCCGGACTCCATGCAGATAATGAGAATTCATATTCAAATTTCTTTTCTAACTCTAGCTTTTGCTTATATGGTTGTTGTTTCAAATTCACTTTAATACCAGGTAAATTTTTCTCTAACTCTTCTTTAATAAAGTCACCCACTTTTTTACGGCTACCGTTATCATCATTTAGAAATTCTACTGTAATTGTATCTTGGCCAAGCTCTTTCTTCGCTTCTTCCCATAATTTTTTTGCTTTTTCAGCATTATCTTTGCTGTCACGGAAATTTTTATTTACAGTACGGAAATCTTTCCCATCTGGTCCTGTCGTAAATTTCTCAGGTACTAAGAAATATGCTGGTAATGATCCGTCATTTAAAATAACATTTGCAATTCCTTTTTTATCGTATGCCAGATCAATCGCTTCACGAACTTTTTGGTTTTTAAACGTTGCATTTTTCTGGTTAAAACGTAAGAAATACATACGTGGATCTAACTTCGTTTTAAATTCATCCGGCTTATTCTTTTTATACTTATCAACAAATTCAGAACTTAAAATAACACGGTCCGCTTGATCACTATCATATAAGTTTACTCCCGTGCTCGTTTCCTTCACAATATTTACATTAATTTCTTCTAACTTCACAGTATCTTTATCCCAATAATTAGGGTTTTTCTTTAACTGATAACTTCGTTCATGTTTCCATTCACTCATCGTAAATGGTCCATTATATAATAGTTTATCTGCTTCTAATGCATATTTATCCCCTTGTTCTTTCACATATTTTTCATTTAAAGGGAAAAATGTAGGGAATGAAGTAAGCTCAAGGAAATATGGTGCTGGCTGTTCTAATTCTACTACTAACGTTTTATCATCCTTCGCTTTCACTCCTAATTGATCTAGCGGTAATTCTCCTTTATTTACTTTCTGTGCATTTTTCACATCAAATAAAATAAATGCATATTCTGCCGCTATTGCTTTATCTAATGTACGTTGCCATGCATATACAAAATCTTGTGCTCGAACTGGATCACCATTTGACCATTTCGCATCACGTAATTCAAATGTATATGTCTTTTTATCTTCACTAATCTTCACATCTTTTGCCATGCCTGGTGTTGGTTTATTATCCTTATCTAAACGATATAACCCTTCCATTGCATTTACAAAGGCACGGAATGATACAGAGTCTGTTGATTTTGACGTATCCATTGAAGGGATTTCTGCTGTTTCTAGTAAGTTTAATACTTGCTTATCTGCTGCTCCCTTATTCGATTCTTTCTTCGTTGTCGAAGCCTTCTCACCATTCCCACATCCTGCAACCAATACACTCGTCGTTAACGCAAGTGCAGCAATTGTTGTTGTCTTTCTCTTCATTCTTCCTTCCCCCAATCTATATGTATAAATGAAAGCCAGTATAATATATATTATTATACAAAAGATTCAGATTATTTCAAATATTATTTTTGTACAGTAAAAAAAGAAGCTGATAGAAAACTCTTCTATCCACTTCTTTTTCTATTTCTTTTACTTGTAATCCATCCTCTATATCAAATGGGTTTTGAACTTTAAATATTTCGTCCATTATCTTCAAAAATTCTTCCTCATTTTTAGATTCGCCGTTAATCGTAAGTGAGTACGGCTCAATCTCACCCAATTTATAATCAACAATAAATTGGATTTTCACCTTTTTCCTTGGCATATCAGGACTAGTCCCTTGAAATTCTACTAATTCTAACCCTTCCGTTCCACGATAATATACCCAACCTGGATTTCTAAAGTAACTTTCAAACGATTCACCAATGGAAAAGAACGGATATTCATAAAGCGAGCTTGTACGAACTTTTTGAATAATATCTCGATCCGTCGGGAAAAAGAAATGGCTGAAAAAAATACTAGCAACCGCTAAAATCGTAACGATCGTTGCTCCCATTTTACTCGTTCCACCACTATCACGGATGAGATAATTTTCAACCGATTCATCTTGAATTTCTCGTGCTTTTATTCGATATATACGCCTTTCTGCAAATTGATAATATAATCCATTCGCAAAAATCGCCATTCCAAATAAAATAAAAACGAGTAATAGAAACGTAAGAGGCACCATATTAATGATTGGTAACGCTACGTTGAAGCCCATATAATAAGAAAACGCATCACATGCTACTAATAACAGTAAAAATAATGCTGCTGGTACATAATACTTACGATATCCAAGCCAACCCACATTGAAAATAGCAGCCCAACCATTCCAGCTCCACCTAGCAATCCGCTTATCCTCAAGTTCCCATTTCTTTTTGTAATACCGATATTGTCTACCTACATATACTTCTAATTCCTTGTCTATTAGCGAGCATCCTTCACCTTGTTCAGAATGCAAAGTCCACTGGCAACTTTCACAATTCAACTGATCTCCCTCACAAAGTTGCCCACAATTTATACATTTCAAAACAATCCCTCTTCCCATCCATACGTCATTTCAAAATACCTTCGTGATTTAATAACCACTCTTTCCTCCATAAACCGCCCGCATACCCAACAAGCTTCCCACTCTTTCCTATTACACGATGACACGGAACGATAATTGAAATTGGATTACGACTATTTGCTCCTCCTATCGCTCGTACAGCTTTCGTATTTCCGACCTTCTCTGCAATATCTAAATATGAAGCACTTACGCCATAAGGGATAGTATAGAGCGCATCCCATACATTTTTTTGAAATGCTGTTCCCTCAGCAGACAGCGGGACCGTAAACTCTTTTCTTTTCCCCTTAAAATATTCATCTAGCTCATTTATACATTGATCTATTATTTCATTTTTATGTTCTTCTTGTCTCTCATCAACAAATATAACAGACGTAATTCCTTTATCGTTCGCTGTAATTTCCAGCAAGCCTAATTCACTTTCATAATAAGCCTGGTACATATGTCATCCTCCAATTCAATTCATATTAATTATTGTAACACGAATAGACAAAATTTTTCGTATAAGCGTTTTATTAGGGAAACAAAAACAAGAATGATACAATGTAAGAAAATTCGATCTAGGAGGCTATGATGAATTCTGAACTTTTTTCACCTTATACAATTAAGGACGTTACATTAAAAAACCGTATCGTTATGTCACCTATGTGCATGTATTCATCAGAAAACGAGGATGGCCAAGTAACTAATTTCCATCACGTTCATTACGGAACAAGAGCTGCTGGTCAAGTTGGTTTAGTTATGATCGAAGCAACAGCCGTGTTACCTGAAGGAAGAATTTCTAATAAAGACCTAGGTATATGGGATGATAGCCTAATTGAAGGCTTACATAAAACGACAACTTTTATACATGATAACGGCGCAAAAGCCGCCATTCAACTTGCTCACGCCGGAAGAAAAGCTGAATTAGAAACGGATGCTCTCGCTCCATCCGCAATTCCGTTTAATGAAACTATGAAAATCCCAGTAGAAATGAGTATACAGCAAATAAAAAAGACCATATTAGCTTTTCAAGAGGCTGCAATACGATCCAAACAAGCTGGATTTGACGTTATTGAAATACACGGCGCTCACGGTTATCTTATTAATGAATTTCTTTCTCCACTTTCTAATAAACGGACTGATGAATATGGAGGTTCACCTGAAAATCGCTATCGTTTCTTACGTGAAATCATTGACTCAATAAATAAAGTTTGGAACGGACCGTTATTTATTCGTATTTCAGCAAACGATTATCATCCTGACGGTTTAACGGTTCAAGATTACGTTCCATATACAAACTGGATGAAAGAACAAGGAGTAGATTTAATTGATTGTAGTTCTGGAGCTGTTGTTCCGGCACACATCGATGTATATCCCGGGTATCAAGTGCAATATGCTAAACATATTAAAGAACATGCTAACATTGCAACTGGGGCTGTTGGTTTGATTACGACTGGAGTACAGGCAGAACAAATTTTAAATAATAACGAAGCAGATTTAATTTTTATCGGACGTGAGTTACTTCGCAATCCTTACTTCCCAAGAATAGCCGCCAATGAACTTAGCTTTGAGTTAGAAGAACCGTATCAATACAAACGAGCACCGGGGAAAATCCATACGAATAAATAAAACCGAGAATAATATGTACTACTGAATCTAGAAGAATAAAAAGTATACTATAAGATAACGTATGTTATTTCATAATATCGTTTTAAGGTGAATCAACATTTTGCTTGATACACCTATTTTTTTATGTATTTATCTCCCGTTCTGAATATGTGACAGAGTTAAAAATCGAATTCCACAATCGTGATTACGAAAAAAACAATTTCTCAGATTAAGTGAGAAATTGTTTTTTGATATAGTAGTATTCTACATATTAATTCGTGTGTTTAGTTTGAAACTCCAACAATTTTAATTATCATTTACAAATAAGAACGATGCACTGGCCATGAACAAGGTGGATACCATTCTTCTTCGTAAAACACTTGCTTAATTCCATTTTGCACCATTTCTTTTTTACTCATTCGTATATCCTCCTTTTGCAAATCTCCCCAAAATACGGAATAGTACATATAGGACTTTTATATCTTCGGAACCCAGTTCCCTTCAGGTTTTACTCAAACAGATATAAAAACAGATTATTTCCAAATAGAAAGTATATTCTATTTGATTTATTGGCATTACAAACAATGGATATATAATAGTAGTATATTTTCAAATGAGGTGAAACATTCTTATAACACGAAATCATCCGTTTGTATAATACGACTCTAAAAATAGCATTGCAATAAACGAGGTCACTTGTCGTATAAGATCAAGAGTGTTGGAGGCGTATAAAGTGAAACTTTAATCCGCGGGGGTTTGCTGTCGACAAATAGCGGGATAAAAATGCGATTTGCATAATAAATTATCGTAAAAAAGGAGTGGGCTTCCCACTCCTTTTTTACTTTCTTATAATTGTTAAACTACATGTATTTACTATTCATTCAAGATTCAAACTTTTTTTAAATACATGCCATTTTTTCGTTTTTTATTCTATCGTTGTAATTTCATTTGAGTTATAAATATAAATACCCGTTTCTTCTCGCAATGCAGTGATATACATCCCTTTCGCCACATCTTTCGCTGAAATTGGTTTATACTTTTTGAAAGCCCCTTTAAATATAAAAGGAATGATACGAGACAGCTTTTCAGCCATTCGTTCACCGAAACGAAATTCTTGTCGATTTCCTACTAATAAAGATGGCCTAAAAATGTGAATACCACCAATGACTAACTTTTGTAATTCCTCTTCCATTCTCCCTTTAACTTGCGAATAAAAGAAGAACGATTTAGGTTTTGCTCCCATTGAGGACACAACAAGGAAATTTTGTACCCCTTGTTTTTCAGCTAAACAAGCAGCTCGTAACGTATATTCATAATCTACCTTTTTGAAATTTGCCTTTGTTTTTGCTTTTTTGATTGTTGTTCCTAGACAACTAAATACGTCATCTACAGCAAAAAACTCTTTATATTCCTCTAACATCGAAAAATCTATTTGCTTTTG
Source organism: Bacillus sp. FSL M8-0063 (assembly GCF_038005545.1). Lineage (NCBI taxonomy): Bacteria > Bacillati > Bacillota > Bacilli > Caryophanales > Bacillaceae > Bacillus > Bacillus sp. FSL M8-0063. Next base: position 1,622,112 of record NZ_JBBOTJ010000001.1, on the reverse strand, counting down.
CTGTAACTTTTCATGTTGCCATTGCATTGGTTCCCTTACAAAAATAGTAACCGAATCGTAGTAATCTGATTCAAGTAATAGACGCGTTATCTCTTGTCCAACTAAACCACTTGCACCAAGTACTAACGCTGTTCGCTTATTCATATATGCATATACCTCTTATTTTACTTTTCTCTCCTTCAGTAAAATACAACTTTTAGGAGTTTCCTTCTCTCATTTTACCACAAGTAAAGCACTATGCGTACGCATAGTGCTTTACTCACTCTTTTTTCTCATCTTTCTCTCGCAATTTTGTTACTGTTGATGCATCTCCTAAATTACTTATTAATCTTCTTAAAAAAATTAAGACTAAGACTAATGGTAATACTACCGCTAATATCAATAAAATAGCTTCCATTAAGTAACCCAAACACTCATCCCCCTCTACACCCTCCTTTCAAATATATGAACGTAGCGTTGTCACATATGCATGCATTCCTAAAAATAATACATCCAAATTTGACAACTTTATAACAAAAACAAATCGGAATGATTATTATTTATTGCAACTTTATAAAAGATGTATTATACTAAGTTCGCAAACTAAAACGTAATTATTCCGTTTTGTATTAAAATGATATTTTTCTTCTATAATTGGGGAAAATATATCCGTAAAAAAAGAAAAGAGGAGAACTTCATGCCTAAAAGATTGACTATATTTTCATTCTTACTTATTTTCACTTTAATTTTTACTGGCTGCTCAAATAAAAAAGAAGGTAATGCCAAGAAAGACGGAAAGCTAACTGTTTATACTACTATTTTTCCTCTTGCAGATTTTGCAAAAAAAATTGGTGGCGACTATGTAACTGTTGAAGCGATTTACCCACCTGGTGCAGATTCACATACATTTGAACCAAGTCAAAAACAAACAGTACAAGTTGCAAAAGCCGATTTATTCGTTTATAACGGCGCTGAATTAGAACCATTTGCTGAAAAAATGGAAAAAGCATTACAAAAAGAGAATGTTAAAATTGTAAATGCATCAAAAGGTATTGAACTGCGTACTTCTACTGAAGAAGAGCATCATGATCACGGAGACGGCCATAAAGAGGATGAACATCATCACGATAAAGACCCACATATTTGGTTAGACCCTACTCTAGCAATGAAACAGGCAGAAAAAATAAAAAATGCACTTGTAGAATTACAGCCTGATCATAAACAAGAGTTCGAAAAAAATTTCGCAGCACTGCAAACAAAATTTACTGATTTAGATGATCAATTTAAAGCAGCTGTTTCGAATGCAAAAACGAAAGATATTTTAGTTTCTCATGCGGCTTATGGATACTGGGAACAACGCTATGGCCTGAAACAAATTGCTATCGCTGGTATTTCAGCTTCTAATGAACCATCTCAAAAACAGCTTGCTGACATTACAAAAACAGTAAAAGAACATAATCTACAATATATTTTATTTGAAACATTCTCTACACCAAAGGTAGCATCCGTAATTCAGAAAGAGACAGGTACAAAAATTTTACGCTTAAATCATCTTGCTACTATTTCTGAAGATGATGCGAAGAACAATAAAGATTACTTCACTTTAATGGAAGAAAACGTAAATACATTAAAAGAAGCTACTAACTAATCAAATTTTTAAAAGAAGCTGAATATTTCATTCAGCTTCTTTTTTATTTGTTCTTACTTGACTTGACTAAAATAACAAGTAAAATTATCCATATTAGCTTTTAAGCTTTATTAATTTAGAAGGTGAGTTGGAATTATGACTCTTCACATTCGTGAAGTAACAGAAAAAAATTGGCGTTCAGTAGCTGCTTTAAACGTTGCAAAAGACCAGCAGCAATTTATTGAAAGCAATGCGTTTTCTCTAGCAGAATCATTATTTGAAGGAAACGGAACGTCAGTAGGTTTATATGATGGAGAAACACTTGTAGGGTATGCAATGTATGGATGGTATTTGGAAAAACGCAAAAGCGTATGGTTAGATCGATTTATGATTGACCAACAATATCAAGGAAAAGGATATGCAAAACGTTTCCTTCGCATACTCATTCAATTCTTACAAGATAAATATGAATGTAAAATAATTTATTTAAGTTTACATCCAGACAACAAACTCGCAATGGGGTTATACGAGTCATTTGGTTTCCGTTTAAATGGTGATATTGATGACGATGGTCCAGTTGTAGGTGTTGTAATGGAGTTACTATTAGATGAACATACAAGCCTGTGAAAACAGGCTTTTTATTATCCTTCGTTTTTTGCAATCTAGCATTTTTCTACAAAATACTTAGTTAAGTCAAAAAAATAAGCCTGCAATATATGCAGACTTATTTCACACACTCCCCGAAATGTTCTTGGAACCATTCCTTATTAATATCTTTTCCGATAAACACAACTTCACTTACTCGTTCTTCGCCCTCTTGCCACTCTCTATCATATGATGCAGCAAACAGTGTATGCACACCTTGGAAAACGATACGTTTATCTACTCCATCAATCGATAAAATTCCTTTGTAGCGATATAAATACTCCCCTAGCTCTTGAACGACAGCTGACATCCACTCATTTAGTTTTTGTAAATCTAACGGTCGCTCTTCGCGTAGTACAAACGACTTTACCCCTTCTAGATGATTATGCTCTTTATGAGGATAAATTTGTAACGTATCTTTCGTTTTAAACGTTTGAATTTGTAGTAACGATGGAATATCTACATCACAGTTAGTCGCCTCGATTAACTCTGCAGTTGGGTTAATACCTTGCAGTTCCTGCAATAGATTTTCCTTTTCACTTTCATCCACTAAATCTAATTTATTTACTAAAACGACATCAGCAAATGCAATTTGTTCCTTTGCTTCTAGTCCTTTTTCAAAATGTTTATGTATATGGTAACTATCTACTACTGTTACAACGCCGTTAATTTGGTATGCAGATTGAATCACAGGATCTAAAAAGAATGTTTGAATAATCGGACCTGGATTTGCAAGACCAGTCGTTTCAATTACTAATCCATCAAATTCCATTTTACCTTCTGCTTTTACGTCCAGTAATTGTTTTAAAGCGACTAGTAAATCTTCACGTACAGTACAACATAAACATCCATTCGTCATCTCCATAATCTCTTCTTCGACATTCATAATTAACTGATTATCAATACCAATTTGCCCTATTTCATTTACTATCACTGCTAATTTATGACCGTGATTTTCTGATAAAATGCGATTTAATAATGTCGTTTTCCCTGATCCAAGAAAACCAGTTAATATCGTTACTGGAATCATTTCGTACATCTCCTTATAGCTATATGTTTTTACATTATAGCATATAGGGAAAATCGTTTTTGTAGCAAAACATATTTATTGTATGTACGACACTGTAACTATATAATAATATGTAGCAAGAAAGCCTTTTCAAAAAATGATTCATTCATCAAGGAGGTACTTATAATGGAACGAGTTCAAATGGCCGAAACACTAGAATTTTCTCGTATTATTCAAGGTTTTTGGCGTTTAGCAGAATGGAATATGACAAAGCAAGAGTTACTCTCTTTTATGGAAGCTTGTATGGATATGGGAATTACTACTTTCGATCATGCTGATATTTATGGCGGATATACGTGTGAAGGATTATTTGGAGAAGCATTACAACTCAAGCCTTCCTTACGCGAAGACATGCAAATTATCACAAAATGTGGAATCGCTCCCCCATCACCAAAATTTCCAGAGCGATATGTTGCGCACTACAATACGAGTACTGAACATATAATAAAAAGCGCGGAAGACTCATTACGAAACTTACATACTGATTATATTGATGTACTGCTCATTCATCGCCCTGATCCATTTATGGATCCAAATGAAGTAGCAGAAGCGTTCTCACGCTTAAAGCAAGAAGGAAAAGTCCGTCACTTCGGTGTATCTAACTTTTTACCTTCACAGTTTAATATGTTAAGTTCTTATTTAGATTTCCCGCTCATTACAAATCAAATTGAAGTATCTGCGATGCAGCTTGAACATTTCGAAAAAGGGACAATTGATTTATGCCAAGAAAAGCGAATCAATCCTATGATTTGGTCGCCTCTTGCTGGCGGAGAAATCTTTACTGGTCAATCAGAACGTGCCGTACGTTTACGTGAAACGTTACAAAAGGTTGCTACTGAACTAGATGTTACTAGCATCGATACAGTTATGTATGCATGGCTGCTTGCTCATCCAGCTAACATGATGCCAATCGTTGGATCTGGTAAATTAGACCGTGTTAAAACAGCCGCTCTTGCTACAAAAGTTAATTTAGATCGTCAACAATGGTTTACAATTTTCGAAAGCTCTAATGGACATCCTGTACCATAATACACAAAAAGAAGAGCTGTTTCTTTACAGCTCTTCTTTTTCATATGTATTTCTAGTCATGGCAAATACACACATATCCCTTAATCCATTTCCATCTACCGCTACACTCGCACTTTCCAATGTGCCTTCTAACTTAAAGCCTAATTTCTCAGGTATCGCTCTACTCTTCTTATTTAAAGAATCGCATCGAATTTCTACGCGGTTTGCTTTCAATTCAGTGAAAGCAAACTCCATTATACCTTTTGCAGCCTCTAGCATATAACCCTTTCCACTAAACCTTGAATCAATCCAATACCCAATTTCAAATTGAGGTATATCCCAATTAATGCGATGCAATCCAGCTGATGCAATAAATTCACCTGTTTCTTTCGAAAAAACTAGTAATCTTAAATCCTCACGTTGCAAAAATTGAATATGCGATTTTCTAATACTCATCTCTACTTCTTCCTCTGTTTGCTCTTTCTGTGCAAAAACCATCCATGGTTTTAATTCTTTCATAGAAGCTTGAATTGCATCGTATACAGCTTTACCGTCACCCGGTTTCGGCATTCGAATAAATAGCCTATCAGTATAAAATTCAGAAGGAAAATCGAATAATAACGGATTCACTTTCAACACTCCTTTTAATGCTTTTATATATAATAATATCCATCTCAAACCATACAGTAAAGAAATTTCTGAATTTTACACATTTTAACCATTTACCTCTACCGCTACACGAACTCCAGATTCAATTGCACCTTGTATCCATCCGTGATATAACGTTGTATGATCACCTGCAAAGTATAATCTCCCCTCTGGTTTTATAATCGCTGGTTGTAGCTCAGATTCTTGCCCTGCCTGAAATAGCGCAAACCCTCCAAGTGCATATGGATCCAATGTCCAACTTTTTGATATGCCAGACATGAACTCATCATATACTTGACCGCCTAATATTGTCGCTAAATTTTGTAATGTGTAATAAATACGATCACCTTTTGATAACCCATCCCATAACAACGCATCATAAGACCATGTATAGCTGCCTAACATCATAGCAGGTCCTTTTTCTCCAATTCCGTGACTTGGATAATAGGCGTAACGAATTGGTAAATCCGTTATAATCCTGCCACCTAACTGTCCTTGTTCTTCCCAAAATCGACTTTTAAATTGAATTCCTATTTTTGTCGCTGGCATATAATGCAATTCACGAATTGCTTTCCATTTTTCATGAGATATAGAATCAAATGGATCTACTTCCACAAAGCGCATTGTCGAAAATGGAATTGTAATAATAACTAAATCCCCTGTAATACTACTATACTCAAAAGTTTCCTCGTTTCGATAGAAAGCTGTCACACCGTTATTGTGTTGATGTAGCTTCATTAATTTTTGATTATATATAATATTTTCTTCTAATTGTGGTAAGAAAGACTTTGGTAATCTATCATTCCCGCCTACTATTTCACAAAATCCACTCTCCTCCTGCATAATGTATAAAAAGCGTAGTGTCTCAACAAATGACCTTTCCAAAAAACCTTCTAAATCTAATAGAACACCGATCATCTCAATTGTTACTGGCGAGAAATACGTATTATATTGATAAGGATGATACTTTAAAAATTGTCCTGTAGAGTATCTCCCAAAATCCTTTACTACAACATCCCAATTTTTCTCTGGGTTCTTTTTTATAAAATTTATAATGGGCTGTACCGCTAGCAATAATAGCTCCTCAGACGTTTTTCCGACCTCATTCATTTCTACAGGATACTTTAATATACTTGGATCTTTTTCGTATTGTTTTAATGTCGTTTTCCGGCCATTTACGAAAATGATATCCGTCTCATTCCTATTAATAAACGGGCTCACCTGTAGCCCAAATTTTCTTATATATGCCATCGTTAATGTGTGCGAATACGGAATTCTCATTGCCCCAACATCTAAATATAATCCGGTATCTTCCATTCTAACCGTCTCTATGCGGCCACCTACCCGGTTGTTTGCTTCAAAAATCTTCACATCATGTCCTGCAGCCTTTAATAAAGATGCCGAAACCAACCCAGCCATACCGGCCCCTACTACTATAATTTGTTTCGAACGTGTCGTCTTCTTTAACCCTTGATTTATCACTTTCAACACTTCATCCATCTCAATGTTATACATTATATCTTTCTGCACAATTCCACCCCTTACTTCATAAAATGGGCATTAGTGGTTTAGTGCATTTTATTCATAAATTCCTATAAACATAACAACATAGCAAGTGGAATATTCACTAAAAGTACATAAGAGGTAGCTTTCACATCTCTTCACGCTTCGTATAATATAGCAACAGCAAAGAAGGAGTGGTTGAAAATGAAACAAACTTACGACTACCACGCTACAAAGAAATATTTAGAAGGAAAGAAACACCAACTATGCAACAAACTTAGTTGTAAGCATCTATCTAAAAAAGAGCGTGAACAACTAAAACTTGAGATTGATAACTACGAATATATTTTAAATTTAGTTGAAATGAATCATTATGAACGAGGATTTTCTCGTTAAAAGTAAATATAGAATTTATCCACTTTATATTTTGAGCATTTTATTACGCATTTTTCGTAAGTAAATATATAATAGGATGTACATTAAGATTGAGAGGTATATTCTATGATCAAATTAAGTGTATTAGACCAATCACCTATTTCAGATGGAAGTACAGCAGCCCAAGCTTTTTCACATACAGTTACGCTTGCACAAGAAGTTGAAAAACTCGGATATACACGCTTTTGGGTATCGGAGCATCACAACTCTGTCAGCCTTGCTGGTTCAAGTCCTGAAATACTTATTTCTCATATTGCAGCAAAAACAGATCGTATGAGAGTGGGTTCAGGTGGTGTTATGTTGCCGCACTATAGCCCATATAAAGTTGCTGAGAATTTCCGCGTTTTAGAAGCGCTTTATCCAAATCGTATTGACCTTGGTGTCGGCAGAGCACCTGGTGGTATGCCAATTGCAACTCGCGCACTTCAAGAAGGGAAAATGGTCTCACTTGATCAATATCCAGAACAAATTGCCGATGTGGCAATGTACTTACATGATCAAGTACCAGAAAACCATCATTATGCAAATTTAAAGGCTACTCCTGTAATTACAACATCTCCTGAGATGTGGATGCTCGGTTCTAGCGGAGAGAGTGCAATGATTGCTGCAAAACAAGGTGCTTCTTTTGTATTCGCACAGTTCATTAACGGATACGGTGGCCCTGAAGTAATGGAAGCTTATCAGGAACAATTCCAACCTTCCTATTTAGGAGATAAACCAAAATCAATCGTCGCTATTTTTGTTATTTGCGGAGAAACAAATGAAGAGGCTGAAAAAATCGCTTCTAGTTTAGATTTATCAATCTTATTACTAGAACAAGGAAAGCGTACAACTGGTACTCCTTCTATTGAAACTGCACAAAATTATTCATACAGCGCTTATGATTTATTCCGTATAAAAGAAAATCGTCAACGTATGATCGTCGGTGATCCATCTTCTGTGAAAGAAAAAATCGTAAACTTAAGCAAAGCGTACAATACTGAAGAATTTATGATTGTCACAATTACCCATCGATTTGAAGATAAATTGAATTCCTATCGCTTACTAGCAAATGCTTTTCATTTATAATGATAAAAGGGAGATACATCAATTACGATGCATCTCCCTTTCTTACTACTTCTTGTTTTCATTTTCTATATATTCAATAGCCTCTTTTAATAACTCATCAAAATGATTAGGGTAATCATGATTTAAGTTAGGTACAACTTTATACTTATGTTCAATGTTCCTATCTTTTAATAATTGTACAAATTGCTGCGTACATTCGAAACAATCTTCATCTTGTTCCCCACACACTATATATCCCTTTATATTTTTATCTTGTAGCACTCCTAACAACTCATTCCATTCTTCAATCTCTGGAAGCCACGGCGCCACAAAAATAAAACCATCTACATCTATATCTTTTTGTAAAATCGTATACAAAGCTACTCTTGCACCAGCAGAAAAACCACCAATTATTACACTTTCTACTGTATGATTTTCTTTAAAATTAACGTAATGCTCTTTTAATTCTTCTTTCCCTCTATGTATATCATCCCAAACAAACCCATCTGAAAACTGAATTTGCGAAGACTGTGGTAAAGCTAACGTATAGTCTTGTGTCAAAACAGTTTTCCAATATGGTTCTATTATTTCTATATTTTCTTGATCTCCGTGCATTGCAATAAATAGTTTTTCTTTTTTCTTACCATCTATAAATTTCACGTCTGCTCGTTCTGTTTTCTTTGCTAATTCTTCTCTCTCTTTACATAATTGAACCATTTTATGAAACTCTTCAAATTTATGTAGTGATTTTAAATCGTCGTCGGTAATTAAATATTCATTTCCGTACCAAAATCCATTGTCTATAATAGCTTCCTTCATTAACTGTAACGCTTCTTCTTCAAGCCCCGCTGCACTCGCTAGTGCATATTTGAAATTATATATTTGCGCCTCATTCCCCACTATGCCTTTCGCATGCTCCATTATATAAGTGTATGCTTCCAAACTTCCTTTATTTGCGTAACAATGTAACGTTTCATTTAATAATTGAATGTAAGTCATACTATTTTTCATACACCCATTCCCCCGTAATCTTTTATAATATTTAGTTCTCAAACCTTTATACCATTCTGTAATCACTGTATATAACTCAAGCTAACAATACTTAATCATTACTCCCCTTCGTCCAATAAGTTTAGTATAAAATTGAATAGACTGAAAAATCAATATTTTTATAAACAAAAAAAGACAACAATATATTTATTGTTGTTTTCAATACATCTACCCACTCTTTTGTTTTTTTCTGTCTGGTTTACTTGAAACTAAATAATGTTTTTCTGAAATATATAAATCTCTTTTTAATATACGATTTAAATACGGTCCTAATTTCATCCCGCATATAAGACGCTCTTCACTACCTTCAACAATTGGAAACATTTCTTTTTCTGTTACGTACTGATCTACTGCTTTTTGTACGATATCAATTTCTTTAACTAGGTTTAGGTTTTCTTCTGTATGTTCAAATACCTCAAGCGTTTCCTTCGTAATAAGAAAACTATTTGTTGGAAATGCAAGTAAATACGGCTTTAACAAATCATAATTTACTGTATAATTATCATTTACTAATACTGTATAAACAATATTAGCATTCTTTTCTAGAAACTTAGCCATCGCTTGTTCTAATTCATCTTTCGTAATTTCACGCTCTTCTTTTCCAGTTCTGAAAAAGCGAAACATCGCATCGCCTCCTTTTTACTATATTATAGCATAAAAGAAAACTGAAAAATTACAAAAAAAGCCATTGAAAGAATTTTTCAATGCCTTTTTTCTTTATATACTTATATTTATTTTAAGAACGCACTTAGCATCCATACATGTTGTTCTAATGTTGTATGAATCGCTAACAACATGTCCGCTGATGTTTCATCGCCAGCTTCACCAGCAACTTCCATACCTTCTTTTAATTCTTGAATAAGTGCAGAATAATCATTCACTAATGTTTGCACCATTTCTTCTGCAGATTCCTTGCTTGTCCCTTCATTCACACTAGATGTTACAAGATATTCTTTCATTGTCGCTAGCGGTTTACCTTCCAACGCTAAAATACGTTCTGCTAATTCATCAATATTTGTTCCAGCTTCATTGTAAAACTCTTCAAATTTTTCATGTAACGTAAAGAAGTGTGGTCCTGTCACATACCAGTGATAATTATGTAGTTTCACATATAACACATTCCAGTTTGCTACCTGCTTGTTTAATACTTCAACAACATTTGTTTTCGTACTCATACAATCCACTCCTCTTATCATTTCATAATGTTTATCTTTTAATAACCTAGTTACATGTTACCATACATTTCCTATCCTTTCGAACGATTGGCTCATATGTAACAAAGTTTTAACACCTTTAATACTTCCCTAATATCTTTTAATTCATGTATGTTTTCAAACACTTCATACGTCTAATTGTCCAAGCTCATACATATGCATAATAGTAAATCAAGCTCATCGTAGTAGAAAGAGGGATAACATGGACAATCAACAATGGCAAGTGGCAAAGAAAGTCGCTGCTACTTATATTGGAACAGTCGTTGGAGCTGGATTTGCTACTGGACGAGAAATTGTTGAATTTTTCACAGTGAACGGATTATATGGAACAATTGGCATATGTGTAAGTGGATTTTTTTTTATTTGGCTTGGCACAAAGATGATGTTACTTTCATCACAAATTGGTGCATTTTCAGCGCAAGAATTTAACAAATATTTATTTGGGGATGTATTTGGCAATGTTGTAAACACACTATTATTACTCGTATTATTTGGTGTAACGAGCGTTATGTTATCAGGAGCGGGGGCGGTATTTGAAGAGCAACTTCGTTTACCAAGACAACTTGGTATTTTCATTATATTGATCGCCTGTCTCATTATAGGTAGTCGCGGGTTACAAGGGGTTTTTGAAGTTAATACACTTGTCGTACCTATTATGATGATTTTTATTATCGGACTTGCTATTACAACTTTTTTTCACGGTACAACTTCTATTAGTGACACTATTCCTGCAGAAAGCTGGAATATGAAGTGGATTACTAGTCCTATTACATATGTCGCCTTAAATCTTTCTCTCGCCCAAAGCGTTCTCGTCCCGTTAGCCAGTGAAGTAAAAGATCGAAAGGCCATTTTATGGGGCGGTATTTTAGGCGGTGCAGGACTTTCTTTAATTTTATTATGTAGCCATTTAGCTATCTTATCAGTCGATCAATTTTATCAATATAATATCCCAATGGCTGAAGTCATAAGAAAATTCAATGCAACTTTTCACTTTTTCTTTGTTCTTATCATTTTCGGTGAAGTGTTCACAACTTTAGTTGGTAATGTGTTCGGAATGACAAAACAAATGCAATCCATCACCGGATGGAAAAGTAACAATATTATTTTCTTCATTTTACTAATTAGTTATTGCTTTAGTTACATTGGTTACAGTGAATTACTCCACATTCTATACCCTATAATCGGGTGGGTCAGCATCATTTTACTGCCAATTATTGCTTTTAAACAACTTCAAAAAACATAAAAGAAGCATCCATGTTATTGGATGCTTCTTTTATGTTCATTCACAATCATCGCATACTTCCCAGTACGGCCCCATTTCGAGTGCTAAATATGGCTTTAATTGCAAGCGAATCATCCGACTAGGCATACGTTCTAAAACGAATTGAATCCCTTCTTCATCTTCGTCTAATTCAACTTTTGCAATCGCAATTCTTTGCATAATAGAAATAGGCATTCCATCTTTATATAAAGTGATTTTCACCTCATCATATTCATTAAAATACACTTCAACACTCATTTGATTTTTCAACATTTCATCAACAATTTCATATTTATCATTTCGTTCCTGGATTATATATTTCCAGCCGCCTCTACCTTCTTCTTTCGGAGCTGCTTGAAATAATGTCATCAAATCCTCGTATAGCATAAGATAACCCCTCTCTTACTAAAAAACGATGAGTATTTTATATACCCTTTATCTCTATCACTTTCCATATGTATTGTACCATATATCGCCGTTTTTACCGTATTCATTTGCTTCATAGATGCATATAAAATACCTGATTCTCTTCATTGCGGTGTGAGTTATCTCCTATTTCATTTCTTAATACTCTTCTATAGCTTTCAAATAATATCACACTTAAGCAAATCCACTTTTTGTCCATCCTCCACTTATTATTTGCTTGCAACAACAAAAAAGAAGAGTGACTTATATCACTCTCCTTAAAAGAATTTCCCAGTAGCTGCTAACGCTAATACTAGTATTAAAATTGTAAATAATAATGATACAATGAAACTAAAAATAGGTAATGCTTTCTTTTCATTCTTCTTAAAGAGTAATTTTAAACTAAGAAAGATGTTTACTGGTACAAATATAAAATAAAAATATTTAACAATTTGCACCGAACTATTCGAAAGTGTTTTTAAAATAAACACTTCAATTAGAAAAACAATAAAAAATGAAATACTTAACCAAAATGAGACATAACTAAGCCAAGAATGTCTTTTGGTCCCCCAGTACACTCCCATATTAATAATCTCCTTTATTTGCATTCTATATGATTATAATTATACATAAAGTTAACAAATACCTCTATTTTTCGACAAATATTATACATGATATACCTTTAAACATCATAAAAATACTCTCTATCCCATTTCATGTTACATAATAAAAACAGACTACTCCAAAATCGCATACTGCTATTTTGGAGTAGTCTGTCCTCTGTTACACTTTAAATCTTTCAATTAATCCTTGTAACTCTTCAGCCATTTGAGATAATGTACCCGCCGCAGAACTAATCTCCTCAATGGACGCTAGTTGTTCTTCTGCTGATGCTGCAACGTTTTGGGTACTCGTCGCATTATTCTGTGCTGTCATTGCAATTTGACCTACTGAAATAGACACTTCATTTGCACCTTTCGACATCCCATTAGCCGTTTCAACCATCGTTTTAATTTGATCTGCAATTTCATTTGTAGATTGTAAAATCTCAGTAAAGTTTTGCTTCGTTTCATTCGCAATAACAAGTCCAGATTGAACTTCTTCATTTACATGACCCATAGATTTTACCGTCTTACTCATGTCATCTTGTATTTCACATATTAATTTACTAATCTCACTAGAAGATTCGCTAGACTTCTCCGCCAATTTACGTACTTCATCTGCAACAATTGCAAATCCTCTTCCATGCTCTCCTGCTCTTGCAGCTTCAATTGCCGCATTCAAAGCTAGAAGATTTGTTTGATCTGCAATATTTTGAATGACTTCTAGTATGTCACCAATTTGTTTTGATTTATTATTTAGCAACTGTATAACTTCATCTGATTGTGAAACAGATTCTGCAATAGACTGCATTTGATTTACTGTTTTTCCGACTAGTTTTCCACCATCTTCTGCTTTTTCACGAGTATGAGCAGAAGCCGTACTAATTGATGATGAACTATTTGCTACATGCTGAATTCCTTCTGTTACATCAAATAGTAACATTGCACCATTTTCTACACTTGTCGTTTGCGTAGTTGCCCCACTCGATATTTCATCCATTGCCATTGTAATTTGCTCAGTCGCTTCACTCGCTTGTCTTACACTTGCCGTTAGCTCTTCTGATGCTGCTGCAACATGCCCGGCCGAAGTATTAATTCTTCCAATTAACGTTCGCAATGCATCTGTCATCTCATTAAATCCTTTTGCAAGTTGGCCAATTTCATCATTAGAATGAATTTCGATTGTTTGCGTTAAATCTCCCTCACTTATTTCTTTAGAAGTAATAACTAATCTCTTTAATGGCTTCGTTATAGAAAGTGTCACAAAATAAATAAGTGACCCACCTATAACTAATGAAATGAACATAACGATTAACATATTGTAAAATACAGGCTGCGCAGCTTCAATTACTTCATTTGAGTACATCGTCCCACCGATTTTCCAACCTGTTTTTACATTTGTAGCAAATACCATTTGTTTTTCGCTGCCATCATACATATATGAAAAAGCGCCATGATTATCTTCATAAATTTTCTTCGCCCAAGAATCAGCTGCTTTTCCCCCTGATTTTTCTTGAGGATGTGCAATTATTTTTTGTTGCCCATCTAAAATGAAAGCATATCCCTTTTTACCAATATTGATTAACTTTGTTGTTTTTAATAAATTCTCTAAACTTAAATCTACCGCTACAACACCGTTTTTATCTTCTACTTGTTTTGCAATCGTTACGACAATATGTCCATTCCCCTTCGCTTTGTAGGGCTCAGTAATTACAATACCACCTTGTTTTGCCACTGCATCTTTATACCAAGAACGTTCTGTTGGATCATAGTCTGCTGCCATTTGTATATTTGGTTCTTGCACAAATTTCTTATCATTCCCAGCAACGTATACTTGTTCAATATCTTTATTCAAATTGATATATTGAGATAACATCTTTCTTAATTCTTCTTGATTATCCCCTTGATACATATTACCTTGAATCACCCGTGCAAAGTTATTCACATCATTAAATTTCGCCTCAATCATTTGATTGATTAAATTATCTAATATTTTTATATTGTCGTGAGCACTGCTCGTAATTTGTGATTCAAAATTCTTTTTAGCTGTTTGATAAGACATACCTCCAATAATAGAGACAGCCGCAATTAAAATGATAAAAAACGAAATTAGTAGTTTTTTTGCTACTTTCATATCACGAAACCAATTTAATAGTCTACCCATTACAAACCTCCTGCTTTTCAATTTCAAAAGTTAAATCTAGCGAGTTCTAAACATTTCCCATCCCTAAATTATTATTTTCATAATCTATTACGATGAATACTTTGTAAAGTTTAAACAATTAAATTCCCTTTGTCTATATATTTGAATAATATTATTATAAAATTTACAAATACAAAAAAAAGCCAAAGGGAACCACCCTTTGGCTTTTTACATTTTTTTATGCTGTTTAGAAATCTTTTTCCACTTATCACGCTCTGCTCTTGCAAGAACAGCATCTTGTTTTCTCATAAAATACGCCAGTTCTTTTTGTAATTTTTTATAGCTTTGCAAACGATTTATCGTAACAATTCCGTTATCAATTGCATGATGCACTGCGCATCCTGGCTCATTTTCATGCTTACAGTCCCTAAAACGGCACGTTTTTGCTAATTTTTCAATATCAGAAAATGTTGTTTGAATTGCATCGCTACCTTCCCAAAGCTGCAGTTCCCTCATACCCGGAGTATCAATAACTAAACTACCACTCGGTAATCGGAACAATTCACGATGAGTTGTCGTATGCCTTCCTTTACTATCTTCCTCACGAATATCTCCCATTTTTGCTACTTCAATTCCTATAAGTGCATTTAGCAAAGTCGATTTTCCAACCCCCGATGATCCGACTAGAGCAATTGTTTTCCCAGAAGAAACAAATTGCTGCAACGATTCAATACCAGTATGCTCTAAACTATCAACGACGAAAATCGGAACACCAATTGCCACAGCTTCCGTTTCAACAATTTTCTGTTCCACGTCTTCACATAAGCTACTCTTTGTTAAAACAATAACAGGCATTGCACCACTTTCATACGCTAATAGTAAATAACGTTCTATTCTTCTTACGTTAAAATCATGGTTAAGTGCATTTACTAAAAATAGATAATCTACATTTGCTGCTATTACTTGTTCTTCCGTTCGATTACCAGCCTCTTGTCTAGAAAAAGAGCTTCTTCTTTGAAAAATACGATGAATAATTGCTTTCTTTTCATTCTCTATTTTCTTTATATACACCCAATCACCAACCGCTGGATAATCTCCCTTCGTTACTACTTCATGCCGAAACTTTCCAGACAGCTCTGCCATATATTCACCATCATTACAAATAATTCGATATATATGTTTATGCTCAAGTAAAATACGCCCTACTTCAAAGTTCTCTACAGCTTGTTCTTCAAAAAAAGAATCCCAGCCGAATGATTCTAAAATATTTTGATTCAAATTGATATCCTCCCTAGTTTAAGCTAAGCGGAAGGATCGTGCGCTCACTTATACAGTCTCGCCCTTTCCATCCACCTTTGTATTTGGTTTATTATTCATATACGTTATTTTCGCCATAATACATCACTCCGTTCTCATTTTAATTACTCTCATTATATGGAATATCCATTTAAAAAGCTACCTTATTTAACACAATTTTCAAATATTTTATTTTTCATCATTCTAATTTGTCCACAGTGACTAACCTCATCTTCTAGCACATGAAACCACAGATAGTGCTGGTTATACGCTACACCGTTAGGCCACTTTCCTTCTGACATAAGCCATTCATCATCTTGTTCATTCAAATACTTCAGAGATTCTTCTCGAACACTTTGTAGAAGTTGTACATAATACTGTATTTCATGACTACGGATTATTCTCCCCGCTTTCCCTAAATATAGTGCGTCTTCCCATATTTCTAATTCTTCTTTTGTAAAGTCGCGCTCTTGAAATGAAATAAGTTGATGGGCTTTTTCTATAGCTGCTATATGCTTTAGTAACGCTCCGATGGAATTCCCTCCACTCGTCATAATGAAATCTAATTGCTCAACAGATAGATCGTTTATTTCCTGTAATGTTACAGCCCTCGTATGCTCCAGCATCCTTACTAATTCCCCTATATTTTTTGTATAACCATCTACACTTCTTATTCGATAATTTATATTCATATTAAGGAATAACCGCTTCATATAATAGACTGAAAAATATCAGATTTTTCTGTTATAATTAAATTGAATACGTAATAAACCCAAACAAACTTTCTCAATATGCTTCTATGAAATATTAAAAGGAATCAATATAAAAGAATCGAATCTTATTCACTAAAAGGAGTGGATTCGATGGAAATGTATCAATGGCTAACTGCTGTTCTCGTTGGTGGCATTACTGGTTTCGTTTCCCATCTTATCAATAACCAAGGCAAGTTATTGCTTCCACGCCGTTTGAAAACTTTTTTTCACTTTGGGTTTTTGACTGATATTTTCACTGGTAGCTTAGCTGCACTTCTTGGACTCGTTCTATTCGATGTCACCTTAATAAAAGAAATTATAAAAGTATCCATTGTGACTGCTATTTCCGGTCAGACTTTCTTACTGCACCAAGCGCTTGGTGGTGAGCAGGCTAAAAATACACAAATTGGGAAAGCTGATGAGAAGATTCAAGAAATTGACAAATTATTACGACGTTAGTCTATACTTTCTTTAAAAATTATTGCTATAATAAACAATAAATATTTTCTATTGCGTCGTTTGTCAGAAGAAAGGGTGTTTCGTATGACAAAAAAGAAAATAGAAGATTTCTTAACAAACACTGAAAAAGAGGAACTGCTAGAAAACTATAAATGTTTACGAGAAGCCCGCACAAAAAGCGAAGCTAATTATTTTGGTGAAGCAGTAGACCATCTATTAAATAAAGCAAAACAACGAATTATTAAAGATGCAGGCATACATGATGAAAATGCAGCAACAGTTCAATCAAAGAGAAAAGCACTGTTTTAGTTACATTAACTAAAACAGTGCTTTTTATTTAGAATTTTTTCTTCTTGCCATGCTATATAATATTAGCCCGTGCAAACCATTTTAATAATAGGTTTATTAAATCGCTTCTTTTAAATCTGAATGCGGATTTGGTCCGTATTGATTGTCATTTTCTTCACTTTCAATGATAAAAAATACAAGTAAAACAATGCTACCAAACGGTACAAAATTTAATAGTTGCCACCATCCTGTTTTCCCAATATCATGCAATCGTCGTGCACCAACCGAAAAACTTGGTATAATCATTACTAACATAAATAGCAACGCAATAATAGCAACTAACACCTCTGAAAATGATGAGAAAAATACCAATAACCAAAAAATTACGATATTCGATAAACTAAAAGTCCAGTACTCTTTTCGCGTAGCTCTACCACTAAAATTCCCATAATCCTTTAGAGCTTTCAAATACCATTGCATTTAAATCTCTCCCTTTTATCCCCAATAAAATTAAAACATGTAATTATTAACAGATAAGTAGAAATATAACACAGCATTTATGTAAAATCCATATCCTCATCTAAATTACCCTCTATTTAAATAGTTTTTTTTTCAGCATTTTTCACATTACTTTCACATCTATTTCACAAATATAAGTAGTCCTATATGTTAAACTACATATATCCTTTTCCAAGGAACTATATGCCGATATATAAATCCCTATCTTTGTAGGGATTTTTTATTTTTGAAGTCCTCATAACATTGTTACAATACATTTCTTCTACTATTTCTATACTTTTAGTAACCACTGTAATTAAAAGCACATTCATGTATTCACACTCTGATTAATTCTGATTTGCGAAATATTTATACAGGCTTTATGATGCAATTCCTGTTTCACTATCTTCATTAAGCTTTTCACTTTTTCTAAACAAAAATAAAGCTCCTATATATAGTAACGCAGTAAAACTACCTATAAGTATAAAATTGTGAGATGCTGCAAATAGCAGTCCTGCTATTGCCGCTCCAATCATTTGACCAATATACATAGAAGCATTAGCAAGCGCGGCTCCTGTTCCTCTTGCTACACTAGACAGGTTTTGTAAGTGCCTCATCATCAATACAAACAAAATTCCTGTCACAAAAAATAAAACAAAGAATAATAGCTCCACAAATATAATGTTCTTTACATGAGGAAGTACTACATATAGCACTGCTGTAAATATAATTCCACCATAGAAAGAAAGGTTATAACCAATTTTATTTACAATTCTTGGGCCAAAAATATTCCCTGTTAAATTTCCTAACCCTAATACAAGCATAGCTGTTCCTATTTCATGAACTTGTAAACCAAATTGAATGGAAAGCCATACACCGAAAAATGAAAATGCAGCAAAATTACCAGTTTGAAAAACAAAATATGCAAAATAAGAAAGTGAAACCTTTGAATCTGTAAGTAATTGTTTATAGCGCTTTAAGATGTTTGTTTTACTTCCACCTATATAAACCGGTTGTATTTCTGGTAATACTACATAGATAAGAACGACAAGTAGTGCTGATAATATACCGATGATGAAGAATGGTATTGTGTAGTGTATCATTGCCAAATACGATCCAACTGGCAGCCCTAAAATTTGAGAGATTGCTAACCCTGCTGTTGCAATTCCAATTGCCTTTACAATTTGCTCCTTCTCTATAAGGAGCGGAATAGATGCCCACACTTGTGGAGATACAAAGGCTGCACTTACACCTGCTAAAAATCTAAATGCTAGCATCCATAGAAAACTCGGTGCCATTCCACATAAAAACGTACTTAACGCAAAAAAACTCATTCCTATTACCATCACTTTTTTTCTATTTAAGCCATCTGATATAGGACCAGCAATAAGCGCAAATCCAGCGTATCCTAAAGCATATGAACTCACCATCCATCCTGATAGCTCAGTTGAAACATGATACACCTGTTGTAATGTCGGTAAAAGTGGCGAAATTAAGAAAGTATCTGTACCTATCATAAACATTATCATAAAGAATACAGCTAGTACTCTTTTCATTTAAACCTTCTCCTTTTATATAAAGTGAAACTTTAATCAGTGGGGGTTTTATTCATCCCCCACTGATTATTAGTTGAACCAATCGGGCTTTTACGGGCAGTTGATCCCCCACCTAACTTCTTTGCTTCCGCTAAATTTTGAGGTGGGTGTCTTACTGCCCGTTAATGCGGGATAAAAAGAGGGAAGTACCCCTCTTCTCAACTAATCTTCTAAAATAGATGCAATTTCTTTCATAACCTTCTCATTCAATGAAACTTCCACCGCTCTTACACTTTCTCTTATTTGCTCCGCCCGTTTCCCACCAGGTATAACAGTATCAATTCCTTTTTTGTTTAATAGCCACGCTAAAGCTAAATGCGATACTTCGACACTCTCTTCTCTAGCTACGCCTTTTAACTTCTCAACTTTTTTAAAGTTACTCTTATATGTATTTTCTTCAAATAAACTTACACTTTGACGCCAATCTCCTTCATTCAATTTAAAATCTTCTGTATATTTACCACCTAATATCCCAAAAGCAAGAGGCCCGTATGGAATAAATGAAATACCTGATTCTATACAATACGGCAAAAGTTCTTCCCCAACAGCACGATCCAACATATTATACGGTGCTTGTACAACATCTATCTGTCCATGCTGATTCGCTTCTTTTAATTGCTCTACGTTTACGTTAGATATTCCAATTGCACGAAGTTTTCCTTCTTCTTTTAGACGAGCAAGCTCTCCAATTGAATCTATGTAACTTGTTTCTGGATTTGTAAAATGTAAATAATATAAATCAATATAATCAGTTTGTAATCTTCTTAAGCTATTTTCCACAGCATTTCTTAAATAGCTTCGTTCATTATTAATATAAACCTCTCCATTTAATAACGGCTGTATTCCGCCTTTTGTAGCAAGTACAAATTCTTGGCGTCTTCCTTTCAATACTTCTCCTACTAATTCCTCTGATCTACCGAAACCATATGAATCTGCTGTATCAAAAAATGTAATCCCTTGCTGGATAGCTTCTTCTATTAATCGTTTTCCTTCCTCCTCATTCACATCAGCATATAAATTATGTCCCCCTACAGCGTTTGTTCCTAACCCCAACTTCGAAATATGTAGTCCTGCCTTTTGCAATTTGGTATATTTCATTTTTTCTCCCCCTATATTTCTATTGTTCTATTATATTCGAACAATAGAAATATACCACTTTATATGTTATAGTGCAAACTATATTAACTTATACAAGCAGGTGAAAAAATGCGTACTCTCTATCATCCAAATCGAGAAGAAATTCAATTCTCTTCTGTTTTATACGCACTTAGCGATCAAATTCGTTTACAAATTGTAACGATGCTATTAGAGAAAAATGAACAATCTTGTGGTGCGTTAAACATTCCAATTGCGAAATCAACTTTATCTCACCATTTCAAGGTTTTACGTGAATCCGGTGTTATGTATACACGCATTGAAGGAACACAGCGTTTCATTTCAATTCGTGAAGATGACTTACATGCTAGATTTCCCGGTTTATTAGACGTCGTATTACATGCGACAGAACCATACTAAAAACATCTCATATTCATATGAGATGTTTTTAGTTTTTTCTATTCTTTTAATAAAATGCAACTTTAATCAGCAGGAACTTTGTTCATCACACACTAGGAATATACACACTTCATTCTTTTTCACTTTATTTTTGTACTGGATCCTTTGGACACTTTAATTATTTGATTACATTTTATACACATCATTAATATAGGGCCGCCTATCTGTTTCAATTCCTGTAGTTGCTTATGCTCACACTCCTCCATATTATTACCTCCCTTATCATATAATTAGGTCATTTTGTAATCACCATCACTACTAAGTTCATTCCTTATTTAACTTCTGAATAAAACGTTTAAATGCCGATATCCCTTCGTCATCTCGTTTAAAAACACCAGCATCTTCAAGCGCCTGTATAAATTTCCGTCCCACTTCTTTTCTTATAATCTCCTGTACATTTTGTTCATGTATCCGATTTTCATATTTGATTTTTAATTGTTCTGCCCATCGTATATGAGGCGTTGGAATATCACTTGGAATGTTAAGTAAGAATTTTTCCACTTCCTGAAGTTCTGTTTTTAATCGCGCCGGAAGTACAGCTAACCCCATTACTTCAATCAGTCCGATATTTTCCTTTTTAATATGTTGTATTTCCGCATGAGGGTGGAAAATACCTAGCGGATGTTCTTCACTTATACGATTGTTTCGCAAAACAAGGTCCAATTCGTACATATTATTCCGGTAGCGGGCAATCGGCGTAATCGTATTATGTGGAACATCATTCGTAAATGCAAATGTATGAACAGAAGGATCACTATATCCCTTCCACCTCTCTAATATGTACTCCCCTGCATTTACTATTTGTTCTATGTCGTTACTTCTTAAGCGAATAACTGACATAGGCCATTTAATAATAGAACATTGCATTTCTGGAAAGTTAGTGAGTTCAAAAATTAAGTCGATTGATGCATTTGCCATAGCAAATTCATAGTTTCCACCTTGATAGTGGTCATGTGTTAGAATAGATCCTCCTACAATTGGCAAATCTGCATTGGAACCAAGGAAATAATGTGGGAATTTTTCTACAAATTTTAACAAACGTAAAAATGTTTGACGGTCAATTTTCATATCACGGTGTTCTGAAGACAATACAATACAGTGTTCATTGAAATATATATACGGAGAATACTGTAGAAACCAGCTTTCATCTGTAAGATTCATACGAATCATACGATGATTCGAGCGTGCTGGATGTCCAATTCTGCCTCTATATCCTTCATTCTCAATACAGAGTAAACATTTTGGATAATTTGTACTTTCCAATACTCTCTCTCTAGCAATTTGTTTCGGGTCTTTTTCCGGTTTTGATAAATTAATCGTTATATCAATGGGTCCATATTCCGTATTTACTTTATAATTTATATTTTTGGAAATTTGCTTCATCTGGATATAGTTGCTGTTTTTACTTAACTCATAGAAGTAATTTGTCGCAGCCTTCGGATTTTGTTCGTATTTTTCATAAAATAGCGAATTGATAACGGACGGTTTGGACATAAATACATCCATAATTGCACTTGCTAAAATCTCCTTCTCGTCCATTACTGCCTCAATGACTTTATGCATACAAGCATATTCAATTAACTCTTCCAATAACTCCGAAATTGCTTTCTTTGCGGGCGCTGACGCTTCCACTACAAAGTCATCTAAACGAAGTAAGGAAAGGATTTGATTTCTTGTATATATTTCATCTTCTTTTTCAATCAATTGAACTTCAATAGCACGATCAATTAACTGCTGGATAGCTTGATATATCATCCGTATATACCTCCTCTAACCTTATAGCGGTTTTCGTTGTTACGATGCAAGTTCTTATGTACCTTTTATAATTTTATGAACAGACGTATGGGATAACCACCATTCTAATATACGTTGCATGAAAAAGAATTAAATACTAGATTCCCTTGTATATGCGACAGAACCATACGAAAAAACATCTCATATTCATATGAGATGTTTTTTCGTATTTGCTATTCTTTTAATAAATCTATTAATCCATTCCCTTCAGATGTACGTTCATACCCTAAAGGTATAGTTCTTTTAATAAGTTGTGCATATATTTCTGGCTCTGATAATTTTCTACCATATTCTCTCTCACACTGCTTAATAAGCAATGCGAGCGCTCCAGCGACATGCGGTGTCGCCATAGAAGTTCCACTTAATACCGCATATTTCCCTTCAGGATACGTAGATAAAATTTCATCGCCTGGCGCCACTAAGTCAATTTCTTGATTCGAATTACTAAAACATGTGATTTTCCGTTCTAAATTAACAGCGCCGACTTCAATTACTTCTGAGTACGCACCTGGGAAGTCCAGTTCCTCCGTGTTATCATTACAATCTCCATTATTCCCAGCAGCACATACGACGAGAACATCTTGCCTTACCGCATTTTGAATTGCTTCATGTAATTCTGGAACGTCTTGCGGGCCACCAAGTGACATTGAAATGACTCTAACTCTTTCTTTATTAGGTCCTCTCCAATTTACAGCATAATGAATCGCCTCAATAATTTGCTCATAACTTCCAGAACCATCTCCCGCTAAAACCTTTAACACTAACATTTTAGCAAGTGGTGCGACTCCTAAAACACCGACCCCATTTTCAGTCGCTGCAATTGTCCCCGCTACATGAGTACCGTGTCCGTTATTATCAAGATAAATATTTGGATCCCCTTCGTAATCTTTCGTGAAATTTCTTCCACCGATAATACGATCCTTTAAATCTATATGATTCACATCACAACCTGTATCTAATACGGCAACAACAATATCTTTTCCTTTCGCACTCTTCTCCCATACTTGTGGAGCATGAATGAGTTGTACACCTGGTGGAATTTCATTTACTTGTTCAACCACCTTATCTACTGTAAAAGGAATCAATTGTATACCTTTTTGTTTATTCGCTGTACTACTATTCATCGTAATCCCTCCTGAAAATATATTATTTTCATTTCAGACCACTTTTGAAAAGGTTTAAATGTAACATTCGTTTTATTCGTTTCGTTTTCCTTCCTTAAAAATATTTCTCAATATAGCTTACTAATTTTATACTACTCTTTTATTTATCTCGTAATTTTTAGACACGAAAAATTACGAGATAAATAAAAGAACCAATTTAATGGTCCTTTTATAGTTTTTAAAGAATGATATGAAATTTTAAAAATAAATTAAATTAAGACTAAACCTCACTCTTATTTAAAAACTTCTCTATTTCTTTTATTAAATGTTTCGCTCCATCTATACTAACAGTAATGTTTCCATTTGCTAATGATATGTTTTGATTTGAAACATCACCTGTTATTTGACAAGCATTGTAAGGTTGATATTTTTGTAAAATGACTTTATCTTCTTCTACGAAAATTTCAAGTGGTGATTTGATTTGTATTCCCAATACATCACGTAATTCTTTAGGAATAACAATTCGTCCTAATTCGTCTACTTTTCGAATAACTCCTGTTGCTTTCATATTAATTCCCCCTTACTTTCTATTAGTTTTTCCACCTCGCTCTTTCCATTTTATCACTTTTTGGTAATACTTGTCTCTTTTTAGAAAATTTTGTACTCAAGTTAAAAAAACACATTTAACGAATGCGTAATCTCTCTTTCAATTGTTTTAAATAACGGGATCTTATCAGTAAAAAGTAACCAATTTGAATTCCTACGAAAATACTTAATACAATCGCATTTTCTTTAAATAGTGAATACTCAAACATCTGTCCCAGAGCAGTTAACGCTACTGCTCCATGTAATGTTGCAACACCTATTGGAACGAAGAATAAAAGTGCCAATCGAATTGTAACTACTTTCGATAATTCTCCACTCGTTAAGCCTACTTTTCGAATCATTTCAAACAAACGAGTATCATCCTCCAAATCAGAAAACAAACGGAAGTAAAGGAAGCTTCCTGCACATACGAAAAATACTATACCGATAAAGAAACCTACAAATAGAATTGGTCCTGCGATTTGTAAACTTTGGTTTTGTTCATACTCTTCTGCACTAAACGTTGCATGTTCTTCATAAGTCTTCATTTGATGAGTAAGTTCTTTACCAACCTCTATTTCATCTTTCATTCCTTCTGTTTTGTACACATAATCTTTTTCCTCTTTAAATCCATCTTGTAATGCGTCATATTGATTTTTAGAGATTACATAAACGTTACCTCTTAGTATTTTACTTAATGAAGAAGTATTAACTTTTTTCACTTTTAAAGATTCATTCAAATGTGGTAAAGTAATTTCTTTTCTTTCTTTCATCGGTGGTCCTGGTATATCGACTGATAAAAATAAAGCTTCTTTATTTGCAACAGTTTGAAATGGTTCTCCTGTTAACTTTGCATACTCCTTATAATCTAATTCTTTTATGAAAATGACGCTTCTTAGCGACTGCTCCTCTGTCCTTTTCGTTGAAATAGTAGCTTTAACAGCTGCTATACTATGCTTCTTTAATCCTTCGTCAATCAGCTTCAAATGTTGTGATTCATTACTATTTCCTTGCTTAGAATGATACTGAAACGCAATTGGTCTCTCCATAATTCCTTTCGTCATTGATGCGAAACCAACTAATGTACCTATTGCTGAAAATGCTACAGTTGAAATAATAGTTACAATAAAGAACATTCTGGCGTTGTCTCTCATACGGTAAGCTAAATCTGATAACGTAACAATATTTGTCTGTGTCCAATAGAAACGTTTACTTTTTTTACATAGTCTAATAATAAAGACACTCAACTGCTTGTACAGCAAATACGTACCAATAATGACTACCGTTGTAACAGGAATCATCATGACAAATACCATTGCGCCGTGTGACAGAAGCGCTCCTGCATATCCCGCACTAAGCAATATGACTGCTAATATAGAAGAAATAATGGAAGCTTTCGGTTCCGGCTTCGCTTCTGCTGATCCTCTAAACAATTTCATAATTTTATTTTTCCGAATCATTCCTGCACTAAACAATGAAATGATCATAAATAATACGAAAAACATAATACTCGTTACAACAATGGCTTTCATTGGTATGTAATAAGCTAAGGAAATATCTAACTTTAATATCATCGGAGCTACAAATATTAATATTCCGGAAAACAGCATTCCAGCAAGTATCCCAAAAATAATGGCCCCTATTCCAATCATAATATTTTCAAAGAAGATAAGACGCTTTAATTGATATTTCGTCATACCTAACATCATTAAAATTCCTAATTCACGCTTTCTCGTTTTTAAAAACATTCCCATCGAATATAAAATAAAGAAAAACGTAAATAGGTAAATAATGGACTGTGCAAAAGACATACTTACGAATACATACTGCCCCAATTCTCCAGCGCTTAATGCCGGATGAAACGCAAAAAATGAGTACACAAAAAAGGCCATAATTGCAAATGCACTACTTAAAAAATATGCTGAGTATGTTCGTCTATTTCGTGTTACATTCCGGTATGCGAGTTCTCTAATGTTCATATTACTTCTCCGCCCTTCTGCTAACTATGTTCTTATATTAGTAAAATGCGGAAATAGCTTCCATCGATTCAAATGACAAAAACCTTACATTATTGAAAGGTTTCAAAAAAATTGCTTAAATGAAGCAGTTTCATTATAATGACTACATTCATATTCATACACGCATCCTATTGTACATTCGTTAGTTTTGCGAAATAATAAAGGATAGAAGTATGTGCCAATATACATATAAACTTATTTACCGCTTTAATACGAATAGGAGGAAACATAATGACATTACAAGAACAGATTATGAAAGCATTACATGTTCAGCCTGTAATTGATCCGAAAACAGAAATCCGTAAACGTGTTGATTTCTTAAAAGATTATGTGAAAAAAACGGGTGCGAAAGGATTTGTACTTGGAATTAGTGGCGGACAAGACTCTACATTAGCTGGACGTTTAGCTCAGCTTGCAGTGGAGGAAATTCGTAATGAAGGTGGTAACGCAACGTTTATCGCAGTGCGCCTTCCTTATAAAGTGCAAAAAGACGAAGATGATGCGCAATTAGCATTACAATTTATTCAAGCTGATCAATCTGTTGCATTTGATATTGCGTCAACAGTTGATACTTTCTCAAATCAATACGAAAACGTACTAGGTGAATCATTAACAGATTTCAATAAAGGTAACGTGAAAGCACGTATCCGTATGGTTACGCAGTACGCAATCGGTGGTCAACAAGGGCTACTTGTGATTGGAACTGATCACGCGGCAGAAGCTGTTACAGGATTCTTTACAAAATTCGGAGATGGTGGTGCAGACCTATTACCATTAACGGGATTAACGAAACGCCAAGGACGCGCTCTATTACAAGAATTAGATGCAGACGAGCGACTTTACTTAAAAATGCCAACAGCTGATTTATTAGATGAAAAACCAGGTCAAGCTGATGAAACAGAGTTAGGCATTACATATGATCAACTAGATGATTATTTAGAAGGTAAAGCAGTTCCAGCTGACGTTGCAGAAAAAATTGAAAAACGTTACACAGTGAGCGAACATAAAAGACAAGTACCAGCGTCTATGTTTGATGATTGGTGGAAATAAATTATATAAAAAAAGAAGCTAACCTCATTAGCTTCTTTTTTATGTTAACGATACACCCCTACTCTTTTCTCTAGTAAGTCCTGTAAACAATCCTCATGTTGTTGATTAAACAATGGTGGCATTTGGTTTAGCGGGAAAAACTTCAATTCCAACGTTTCATCACCGTCTACTTTTTGCTCTCCTCCGGCAATTGAGCATGAAAAGAATATTAAAATTGACTGGGCATTATCTCCATTTGGATATGCTTGAAAATATTTTGTATACACCCCGATAAGCTCATTTATTTTCACATCATAACCTGTTTCTTCCTTTATTTCTCGAATCGCGGTTTCTGCGGCAGATTCTCCAATTTCCATTGCACCGCCAGGAAATCCCCAAGCGTTAAAATCACCTCTTTTTTGCAGTAATACTTCTCCATGTTCATTCAACACACAACCACCCGCAAAGTTTATGAGAACACAGTCGTGACCTACTTTTTCACGTAATTCTTTTATATAATTAGCCATCCTCTTCCCCTTTTCATACATCTTCTATCATTATTTCTTATCTTTTTCAAGCAATTCAATCATTCGATCTAGCTTCTTATTCATATTAATTACATGTTGTTTTTTTGCAGCGCTGTTTTGCAATAATCTTCTATGGAACAAAGTAAATGATAGGAAAAACAAAACGATAAGTCCGATTACTAAACAAGTATATATCAATGTAAAAATATTACTTTCGAACAAATCCATTCAAATCCCACATCCTTCCTTTTTATATTTTATCACACAATTCTGTTTTTTAAAGTGATACATAATAAAAAGAGCACCTTTCCAAGATGCTCTTCTTAATTAATAAGTAAATGTAATTGTCGCTAATGAATAATCTGCCATTGCACTATATGGTGCTACTTCATAAGATACACGTTTTGCACCTTTTGGCCAATTTATTTCATTTAACACTTTCTTTATATCTTGCATCGTTCCATCCATAGATTGCTTATATCGTACTTCTACCTTTTCTGGTTTAGAAGCGAATTGTTGCTGTAATTTTTTCTTAAATTCACTATAATTATCTGCTCCGTATTGTGCAGACAAATATTTTAAATTTGTTTCTTTTAACATTTGTTCATACGTAGCAGTTTTTGAACTATCCGCTTTTATTTTGTTTGTTAATTCATTAAAGTAACTTGTAGTTGCCGCCGGGTATTTACTACGATCCCATTCATGATCTTTACTTAATTGCTCGTCAGACATATTAAAATATGAATATGTTACGCGCCCAGCTTTATCCGGTACTGGATCATCGAATGTCGTATCAAGGTGGTACCATTTGTTTTCAATGTTCACTATATTCCATGCGTGAGCTTGTCCATTTCCTGTACCTGTTACAATATGATTTTGGATACCCGCTTCTTGTAGCAATTCATATGTTAATAACGTATATCCTTGGCAAACGGCAGAACGATTCGCTAATGCTTCATATGCTGTATACGCTTTATAAGACGTATCATAAGATACATGTTTCACAACATAATCGTGAATAGCTTTTACTTTCTCATGCTCATCCATTCCTGGTTTTACAATTGAACCGATAATTGCTTTTGCCTGAGATTTCACATATTGTGTTTGCTCTTTTGATTCACGGTATTTCACTTGCAGTGTAAACGTATAGTTTCCTGGTAACCCTTTAATAGAATATTTAGTAGACGCTACATTATATTTTACATACTCATCTGCGTCTACAACTTTATTAAACTCGCCATACAATTGGTCCATAACATTTCTAGCATTTCTATCTTTTGATTTATATGTGATTGTAATATTTTCTTCTCGATTATCAACCTGTTGTTTTAATTCTTTTCTAACATCATTTAACAACTTTGCATCTGATTGTGATGTCGCTACAGTTGAATTCGTAGCTGCATAAGATACAGATGACGCCTGTAAGCCTCCCATTACTATTGTTGAACAAAGCAGGGTAGCTGTCACATACTTACTTGTCTTTCCCATCTCGTCACTCCTTACATTCTATAACTATACGAAAAAAGTATCGTATAGTTTCAGAGTATACAATACTTTTTCGTATAGGTCATATGAGATTATGCATATTTAACATTGTAAAAAGGTTGTTCTTTTTACAAGAACAACCTTTTTTCTTAACAAGTTTGTAATACGCAACATGCATTTTCAAAACGTTGATTTTTCAAGTCTTCATTTCCAATACAGAAATAAAGCATCCCTAAATCTCCCCACATCATATTACAATTTTTAGTATCTGAGTCAATTTGGAATAAAAGTGTCATTTGCTGCGGGTCGATCCCCATATATTCTCCTGTCTCATATAATACTTCCTCTTGTACAGAGAATGGCTCACCAAACATTTGATGGTTATCGTAGTTATCTGGAATTAACTCTTCAAGCAATTGTAAGAAACGATCTGAATCAGCCTCATCTTCAATGAAAAGCTCTGGCAATTTATATGTCAGTTCAAAAGTAGTTGCACACTGGTTATAATTTGTTTGCAATTCATCGGCCCTTCGTAATTGCTCTACAGGAACATCATAATAAAGTACACGTCCCGCTTCAGTTGGATTCACATCTTCTTCAAAGTAATTTTCAACGCTGAAAAAGTATAATATTCCTGTCTTAGGTAGATTGTACTCCATACCAACATTTTGTAAATCATTTAAATTAAATTGAGCGATAAACTGTAACGGGTTTCCTTTGTACATTGGGTATTCAAATGCAGATGGTAAATCAGGAACTCCTCCCATTTTCGAACTACCTACCGCAACTGTTTCCTCCTGCTTTGGCACAACTTTCACACTAGGAAATACAGTATTAATAAGTTCTTCTTTTAAATGTGTCAGCCCATATTTATCAATTAATACTTCAATTTGTTTATTCATAAATTCTCCTTATATTTACATACTTATTTGTATCATCGCACAAAAATTATACTCCATTCTTTGTAAAAACAACAAGCCTCCAAAAAAACGGGCTCTTCCTTCATACGCGAACAAGTTAAAAAAAGCATAGTATACATTGTTCCTACAAACACGATAGTTCATTATTTCTTCCAGTACATTTTCCCCTCGTTCATTTTTATTTTTAATTTAAGGAGGAATTCCACATGGGTTACGGATATAGTTGCGGCGGTTACGGTTACGGCGGTAGTTGTGGTGGATGTGGTTATGGAGGTTTCGCTTTATTAATCGTTTTATTTATCCTTCTAATCATCATCGGAGCTAGCTGTTGGGGCGGCTTTGTAGGCTGCTAGTAAATTTAAAAACTATTGTAAAAAAGCACGTACAATACGTGCTTTTTTTCCATTTTCAAATCTTTTATTCGAAAGGAAGTATGATTGATGAAGATTGATGGTGTTTTTGAAGGAGGCGGTGTACGCGGGATTGCACATGTAGGGGCAATTTGCGCGTTAGCTGAAAAAGGCTATGAATGGGAGCGTGTAGCTGGAACATCAGCTGGTTCCATTATCGCTGCGCTCCTAGCAGCAGGATATTCTTGTTCAGAGTTAAAAACGATTATAACTGATATCGATTATAATACATTTACGAAGAGAACCTTTATTGACAGAATCCCCTTTATCGGAAAAGGATTAAGCGCATGGACTACTCTTGGTATTTACTCTAATATATTTATAGAAGAATGGATTGAAGAATTACTTCGTAAAAAAGGAGTTCACTTATTTACAGATTTACCTGATTTAAATAAACTTAAAATTATCGCTTCTGATATAAGTAATGGTAAAATGGTTATCTTTCCTGATGACTTACCAAACTACGGATTTTTAAATTATCGCTTCTCTATTGCTAAAGCTGTAAGAATGAGTAGTACAATCCCTTTCTTCTTTGAACCGGTAAAATGGAGAACCCCAAAATGGAAGCAACCTTGTTATATGGTTGATGGAGGGATTTTAAGCAATTACCCAATTTGGATTTTCGACTCACCTTCCTCTCCTCGCTGGCCAACATTTGGATTTCATTTCGTAAAAGATGAGATTCAAGCTGATCCTGCCCATTATAACGAGCCTATCTCCATGTTCAAAGGACTTTTTAAAACAATGATGCAAGCCCATGATTTACGTCATTTAGATAAGGAATCAAAAGCAAGAACAATTACAATTCCAACAGGATCCATTACAAGTACAAACTTTGAGTTAACAAAGGAAGAAAAAGAGTGGCTTTACAATTCTGGTTATAACGCCGCAAATAAGTTTTTACAATCTTGGAACTTCAGACAATATATTGATGACTATAGAAACGGAAATCAGGACCGAAAAACAAATCGGTATTTCCGTCAACTTGACTCATAATACTATTATTTTTCATACGAGAACACGTAACGCTTTCAAAAAAAATAAGCCTAGTAATATCATAGATTACGAGGCTTATTTACTTCCTGCTGCATCATTATTATTCGTTGCTTAAGGATACGTTAACCCTTCAGCTTCTTCCGCAGTAATAACTGTGTATCGATTTCCCGTTCGTAATCCTAACAATTCTGCTTTTTCAATTGCATCCTGCTTCGACTCCGCATAAGCAGCTAAATATTTTTCTCCATTGATAATTTGGCAAATTACGTATTGTTTCATTATTTTCTCCTCTTACTTTTTCATTAGTTGTGCAAGTTTTTTGATACCTATTTCAATTTCTTCTAACGTTGCGTATGAATAGGATAGACGCAAAAATTGGTTTGCACTTCTATCATACAAAGTACCTGGATTTAATAAAATCTTTTCTTTCAAAGCTTTGTCGAATAAGCTACGGTTCGAAACGGGTACATTCATATGTAACCAAATATAAAAACCACCTGTCGGTTCATACCATGTTGCTATATCACGACAATATTTCTCTAACATTTGCAACATAAAATCTCTACGTTTTTTCAACTTAGTTCTTACAAACTGTAAATGTTCATCATACAATCCATCTGCAAACCATTCCGCTGCAATTTGCTGGGATATAGAACTTGAACCATAATCTGTTTGCATTTTTATGTCTGCCAATCTTTGAATGACTGGCTCAGATCCAACAATCCATCCAATTCTTAACCCTGGACTAATAACTTTAGACATACTCCCAATATGTAGTACAATTCCGTTTTTATCATATGCTTTTAAAGGCTTTGAAACAGGCTCATCAAACCATAAGTCTTGGTACACCGCGTCTTCTATAATAGGCAAACCAATTTCGTTACATATTTCCATCACTTCTATTCGTTTCTTCGCATTCATACTAAAGTTCGTCGGATTATGAAAAGACGGGATTGTATATAAAATAGATGCATTAAATTGCTTCTTATATTTCGTAATATATGATGCATGTAAACCGTTCTCATCCATTGGTATACCAATTAAACGCATTCCTGCTGATTGAAAAACATTAAGAGAATATAAATAAGATGGTTTTTCTAATAAGATGGATGCCCCTTTTGGAAGAAGCCCCATAGAAATAAGTTGCAACGCTTGAATCGCTCCTGAAACAATTAATATAGAATCAGGAGTTACATCTATACCATGTCCTTTTAAATAGTCCGCAATCTTTTCCCTTAAAGAGAGACTTCCTTTCGGCTCTTCATAGCCAAGTGTCACCTTTGATGCTAAAAGCTTATTCATAATCTCTTTCATCTTTTTTTCAGGTAAAAGACTTGGCGCGAGCTCCCCGGTTCCTAAACGAATTACATGCGGATAAAATTCAGCTTGATTAATCTCTTGAATAGCAGGCAGATTCGGATAATGAAGTCCTGTTTCTACATAAGACTGCCAATTAGGTGGGGGCGCGTACGTTGAAGCATTCTCATTATTATTTACAACAATTGTTCCTTTCCTGCCATTTCCTTCAATGTATCCCTTTGCCACTAGTTCATCGAAAGCCATTACAATTGTACTCCGGTTCACACCGAATGTATGTGCCAAATCTCTTTGTGAAGGTAATTTCGTTCCAACAGTCCATTCTCCATTAACGATTCTTTCTTTTATATACGTTTCTATTTGTTTATACAGAGGAGTCGCTAGAGACATATTCGGTTTCCAAACGAATCTTTCCATCATATCACCTTATATTCTTTATGGTTGGTAACCTCTCCAACCATATGGATGGATACAAATTTTCATTTCTTCTATACAATATACACTATCATACTGAATTAAAATAGGAGGTAATATGATGAGTGAAGCAATTATTCATGGTATCATTCTTGCATTTGGTCTTATCATTCCATTAGGTGTCCAAAATATTTTCGTCTTTAACCAAGGTGCGAGCCAACCAAACATTTGGAGGGCAGCCCCTGTAGTATTAACTGCCTCTATATGTGATACGTTACTCATATTGATTGCAGTGCAGGGTGTCTCCCTTATACTCCTTACTTTTTCTTGGCTAACTAACACGTTATATATAATTGGATTTTTCTTTCTCCTATATATGGGCTTTGTTATTTGGAGAAGTAACCCTTCCAACGATAAAAAAAAAGAAAACAGTATGCCATTAAAAAAGCAAATCCTTTTTGCTGCATCGGTTTCGTTATTAAATCCACATGCAATTTTAGATACAATCGGTGTAATCGGAACAAATTCTATTCAATACATAGGAAGTGAAAAATGGGCTTTCACACTTGCAACTATTATCGTTTCTTGGATTTGGTTTATAAGCTTAGCCTTAGCGGGGAAATTTCTAAAAAGAATAGACTCAACTGGAAAGACAATCGTATTATTAAATAAGTTTTCGGGTCTCATCATTTGGGGCGTCGCGCTTTATATGTTAAAACAAGTTATGTATTCTTAATGAACGAAAGAGAATTGCATGTTCCTTAAAACACCATGCAATTCTCTTACAGATTATGAAGTAGGTTCCGTTTTCTGTTTTACCGTCTTTGCATCTTTTGCTGGTTTAATCCAAATCATTGCTATAACAGCACCAATACCAGCGAAAATACTAGTTACATAAAACACTTCATGGTCAGCACCCTTCATGAAAAAAGAATATAGAGGTGGTCCAGCTGCTACACCGATAAATCGCATTGAACTATAAAAAGATGTAACCGTTCCCCTTTGCTCCTTTTCAATTCCTTGTGTAATTAGGGAGTCTAAACATGGGAGTGCCATACCAATTCCTATCCCCATGATAACGAGACAAAGAAGTAGTAAATAAATTCCTTTTATAAATAAAGGAATGATGACTGATGCAGCTGCCATTAAAAAACCAATATAAATACACTTCTTCATAACATTTTGATTATCTCCAATTTTTTTACCGGCCATATATGAACTAAGTGACAGTACAAGTAGCGGGATAGCAAGTACACACCCTTTCCATATACCATGAATGTCATACTTTGATTCCAGTATAGTCGACAAATAAAAGAGAATTCCGAATAAAATAAGCATAATAATTGCACCTAATACAAAAATGGCAATCAACCATCTTCCCTTTTCTCGAAACGTAGAGATAATCGATTTTATAAACTCTTTAAGTGGTGGTACTTCTCCTTCTTGTTTCTTTGCCTTTACTAGAACAAGTAATAAAACAATTGATACTACGCATAAAACTGGAATCGCCCAAAATGGTAAGAACCATACAACGGCGGCAAGAGCAGATCCTAAAATAGGGCTCAGCACTTTTCCAAATGTATTGGATGTTTCAATGATTCCTAAACCTGTACTAACTTGTTTTTCATCTTTGTATAAATCACCAACACACGGTATAACAACTGGCATTGCACCAGCAGCACCAATACCTTGAATCGCTCTACCAATCAATATCCAAGTGTAGGGATTATCAACTTTCCATGATACCCAACCAGTTATCGCTCCTCCTATAGCCGCAATCAGCAAACTCGGAACCATTATCATCTTTCGTCCCCATCGATCTGATAAATAACCAGCAATCGGTATAAGTAAAATGGCTACAATAGAGTAAATTGTAATAATCATGGATACTTGAAACGATGAAATATGTAATTCCTTTTCGATAGTCGGTAGGATTGGAATGAGCATTGAATTCCCTAATGTCATAACAAGTGGAACTGATGCAAGCGCAATTAAACAACAGTTTTCTTTTTTTAACATGTTGGCTTCGGAACCCTTTCATCGTATATTTCTGACCATATAATAGCCCTGCTGGAACGTAATTTTTCATTCCACCAGGGCTATTACATCTTTACTACTTCCCATTTACAACAAAAGAAATTGGGGAAAATATAGTATTATTCCTATTCTTTGAATTCAGTTCGCAATATATTCATACCAATTAATTGAAAAAAAAGAAAGGAAGAATCCTTCCTTTCTCCTATAACCTTCTACAATTAGCGAGTATATCCGCCACCAAGTTGTTGTTCTGCCATCGCTACTAGACGTTTTGTAATTTCACCGCCTACAGAACCGTTTGCACGTGAAGAAGTGTCAGCTCCAAGTTGTACACCAAATTCTTGTGCAATTTCATATTTCATTTGATCTAAAGCTGCTTGTGCTCCATGTGATGCTAATTGATTAGAATTACGATTTCTAGCCATTACCAATCACCTCCTTATTTATATATAAATTGTGTTAAATTTTAATTTAAATACATGGTAATTTTTGGTTATTTATATTTTTTAAAAAAGAGTCTCTACAATGAGAGACTCTTACATCATTTTATATTAAGAAGTTACTACTTCTAAATTTCTATTTGTTAATACTTTCATTTCTTCTTTTAATATATCTTTCGCATGATGTCCAAACCATTCGAGTGAAGCAAAATGGTCAGTATCTCTCACTTCCTGAATAATCTCATCATAATTTACCACACCTTCAAATAATGGAACCATACCAATTCGACTTCCCGCTGCTGCATATACATTATGTGGTTCAAACACATGCAAATAATCTGCTGACGATATATTCTTAAAATGGTAATGTTGTATCCACGGCTTTAGTCGATGGAAGCTGTCTATTGGATCTGCACCAGACTCCCATATATGAAGAAAATCAAGGTTTATTTTCAAATTCGGATGATCTACTTCTCCTAATAATTCCAAAGTAGAAGGCAGCGTATCCGTTAACGTATTTGGATGTGTTTCTAAAAGTACATACATATTATGCTGAGCAAATACTTCACAAATGATGCGAATACGATTCACATACTCTTTTCTCTCCTGTTCCGAGAAATCTTCGCTACCTTTTTGTCCAGCAAACGTACGAATTTTGTTCGTTTTAAACCAATTAGCTAATATTGCAAGTTGTTCACATTTCTCTATCGTTTTTTCAAAATCTGCCGATAGTGATATGTCTAAGTAATCACTTATCATCGTAATTCCCAAGTTTTTATCCTTTAAACAATTCAATTCTCGTTCTGTCGTTTCATACTCTTGCATATACAAATTTTGTGCATGAGTCCCCCACAATTCAATTCCTTCAAAACCGTTTTCATATGCAAATTGAACAATATCAGTAAATGAAATTAATTGATGACGAAAGGAAATAGTACATAATGAATATTTCATAGGTTTGAACTCCCTTATCTTAAATTCAGTTAGGTTTTTAAAATGCTAAGACAGACTGGTTTGTTTTCATTTCTTTCCATGATAAAAACTGTCTCTCTAATTCAGCCTTAATTTGCAGTTCAATTGCATTCATTTCATCCAACTTTTCAACAATTGATAATAACATACCTTTATTATTCGTCATTGCCATTTTAATTGCTCGATACTGTACATTTGTAAATCCTTGTACAATATCCTCTACCCGATCACACCAATAATCAAACTCTTGCTCCGAATATTGCAACGTTTCACGGAAGTATGCAAAGGCATGTTCATAACTATATTTACGAATCGCAAGTACTGGTATTTGTTTGACTGCCGCTACAAGACCAGAAAGCGAATACCCATCTTCTTCATTTGCCATTTTTATAATTAAATTTTTCAGCTCCATAGTCAGTTCATTGTCATTTCTTTTGAAAGTTTCTATGAAATAACTCGCTACCATTTCTTCTGTTGGCTCCTGAATTTCTTCTACATCAATGAAATACCCTCCACCAAATGGGTTATCTTGAACAGAGTAAAGCACTTTTTCTCTTTCCATATTCCCTTCCCAACGAAAATCAGGGTCTAGCATGAACCATTCTTCTTCTTTCTCTGTCTTCGATATCATTAAATAATGCGGAAACGGTTTTTGATGGAATTTATTTTCCCTCTCTGGCAATAGAGACATATCAACCATTACAATGACATAGCGATTTTCTGGCTTGTTTTCTACTAATTGTAAAAACGTCTCTACATTGCTATCTTTATCTTTTGCATGATCATACCATTCGTTCACTTTCATACCATACAATTTTTCATACCATAGTAAGTAATTATCATGGTTAATGTTTTCAGAGTGATACGAAATAATTCCGCCTTCTGTTATATCAAAATCGCCGTCCCATAATCCAAAATAAAATGGACGGAAATCTATATCGCTACGCCTTTTTATAATTTCACAAAAACAACTCACTAAACAGTGAACTTTAATTGAAGTCATATTCTCATCCACTTTCCTAAAGGTTAATTATTCACATTTACTTCTTATACCAGCTGTAGCTCCTCCATAAAATCAAGTAAAGATCCTACAGTAAGAAATGCCTTTGGATCTACCTCATCCTCTGGAACGCATAGCTTTACATCCATTTCTATGTAAACTATGAGTTGTAACATCATTACCGAATCTATATATAAATCTTGGTTTAAACGCATCGTTTCTTCTAAATGCGTTACATTTTTTAGTTCCATTTTTTCTTTCATAATTTTCAATACTTCATTTTTTAATGTTTCACGTCTCATGTTGTAACCTCTCCCATCTCTAGTAACTTTCTACTTACTTTTCCAGTTTTATTTTTCGGAATTTCAGTTACACTTTCAATCTCATGTGGAACTTTATAAGCTGGTAAATGCTGTATACACCATTCTCTTATTCGAACCGGATCAATATGAGAGATTACTTTCGCTTTAACTATTTCGCCCATCACAGGATGTTTCCCTCGATATACAATTGCCTCTTTAACACCTTCTAGTCGAAGCATCGTTTCTTCTACCTCTATAGGAAAGACTTTTAATCCTGAAACGTTAATCACATCATCCATGCGCCCCATAAAATGAAGGCCGCGCTCAGATTTATACCCCAAATCTTTCGTGAAAATTTCCTTATCGTTCATTTTCACTACGATTTCTTCAGGCATATTTTCATCTGAACCTATGCTTATACTCGCATGAGGTAGTGGATTTCCTAAATCTAAATGGCTTTTCATATCATGACATATACTAATACAACCTGCTTCAGAACAACCGTATTGCTGCATCATATATGTTGTCGTTTCTTTTAGTTTATAAAACAATGCTTCTGGCAAAGGCGCTCCGGATGTCATAATTTTATGAAACTGAAACGTTCCTTGCGGGAAACTCCCCATAATATGTAACATAAGTGGTACTGCATATATGATATGTTTTTCTGTATTGCGAACTATATTTAAGGCGAATTTAGGGTTTTTATTTGTAATGATGATAGGTTTGCTTCCCCGCGTAATTGCAGATAACGTACCACATATTAGTCCGTATGAATGTGAAACAGGAGCCATAACAATCGGCACTTCATCTACTTCACAGTTTAAAGCTTCATTATAAGCCGTAATTTCTGTATCCACTTCCGCCCATGCTCTACGAATCAGTTTTGGTTCTCCGGTAGTTCCAGAACTATATTGCAATAAAGAAGGCTCTTCGAGTAAAGCGTTCACTACTTCTAATTTCGTAAAATCGCCATATTCTCCATATAATATCCCGATACAATTTGCACGCTTTGCCATTTCAATAGCCGTTTCTTTTGGCGTATCTTCATGTATAAGCAATACTGATAATTTCTTTTCTTTTAAGAAAAAAACAAGCGTAATAATATCGAATGGATCTTTCAGACAAAGCGCAAATCTATTTCCTTCTGCTTCTTTAAATTGTTCCATTTCCTCATAAACTTGTAATCTCAAATCAAAATCACTTTTGCTATACTCTTGTTTATTAACGATTAGCATAATTTCCCCCTGTAACAACTGATTTTTGTTTCATAAGTTGTCTTGCTCTATACAATGGATTTGGAACTTCATGAACAAGCGATTCCACATCCATATATAATCGACGCTTCGTTAATTGCTCAGCATAGAATGTAGGAGTGTATAGCTGAATACTTTCAAATCTATCTTTCAAGTGTGGATATTTTCTAAAATGATTTTCAATTTCTTCGACAACTATTATCCAAAAACTTTCTTCTTTCCAATCATATTCGTCTGCAAGTACGAAAGCTAATTCTCCTACATTAAATAAGAACAGTGCATCTAATACCATCTCTTGTAAACATTCAATACGATCCATTTCAAAGAAATCATTCATTTTTCCATCCGCATACGTTTTATGCATTTTAGTAAAGTCTGGACATTTATTCATTTCTTTTAAGAATGGACGATAAAACTCAAGTCCTTCATGGAAATCCTTTAATGCAATACGGACAGGTAGCCCTTCTTTATGAACTAAAATCATATTTTGTCCGTGTGATTCTAATGCGATTCCATGCTCTACAACAAGATGTATAACTGGTATGATCGCTTTTTGAATCAGTAATCGTAGCCAATTTTCTATCCCATATTTGTTTAACCATGCATCAATAACTGGTGTCCCGTCTTTCTCTTTTGCATATAAGCCGTTAAAGGGAACCGCATCCTCTTTCTCATTTAAATATTTATGAACGCTTTCACGCCAAATGCATCCTAATGAACCATATGTGGCTTTCTTATTCGTATCATACGTTACACTCGAAAATTCCTTTAGAAAAATAATGCGCGATTTATCCCTTAAATAAGAATCCTGACTTACGACATCGCTTAACCAATTCGATATAGCTGGTGCACTCACAACTGAATATGGTTTCAGCGTACGGAGTGTTGAAGTGTTAAGTATGTTCAGCGATAACTTCACATATGGTCTCTTTGGATTCGTAACATTTCTTAACGTCCTCATCGATTGTTGCGCGCAATAATCATCCTCTGATTTTCCTAAATAAATAATATTTTTATCCTGTAAATGATCAGCGTAATTGGGAATGATGAAATTCTCCCACTGCCAAGGATGAACAGGTATAAACACGTACTGCTTTGAATCGCATCCCGCACTGTGAATTTGTTCCATATACGCTTCTAATGTATGCTCGCCTATCTCACCTTTTAAAATATTGTCATAAATCACTTCATTTTCATTACCTACAGCCGCATATTTCTTATGCGCTGCAATCCATATAATTTTTATTGATCTCATAAATTCATATCCATATTGAAAATTGTCACGATATTGAAATCCAATGCGCGCTTTATAGCTAGGATGATATGGATGACCGTCTATTAAATGGCTTTCAAAGTCATCGTACGATTTTTGAGTATATTTCACCTTATTATGTCTTTCATATTGTGCAATTGTATCTTTAAATATCGTTTGTTCTAATTCATGAATAAAAGAATCTAATTTCGTTTTTTCCACGTTAACAATCCGAAAAACTTCTTCCAAAAATTGCGAAACTGATTGTATTTCTTGTTTTTCTTCTTGAACTCTTATTACTAATGAATCTATAGAGATACGTCCAAATGTCATTCGTTCTCTTCCGTAACATTCGTACGTGACACTTTTGTTGTCCTCATCAAGTCCTTGTATAAGAAAAAGAATTTGTTCTTCGTTTTCTATGCGAATTGGCGTAATAATTCCCTCATAAATTAACGACTCTACTAATTGACGTAACACTCTTCTTCGTACTGAAATGTAATCTTCTGATTCAAGCGCTTTCAATATTCTCGTATGATACATGTCCACTCTCATAACTCCCCCGCCTTACGAAAAAATACCATTATTTGTATTACGTGAAATTTTAACGTTATTTATGAACGTACAGCCACTTCTCTAACAAGCGGATTCTGTACCTGTACGTAAATTGCTTGTTCTAAAGGATTACTTAACTCATCGACATCGAAAAATCTCGTTAATAAATTTGCTTTACATGCCAACTTATGCTCTTCTAACAATTCTCTTAAAAAGGTAGAAGGTTCACGGTTATACGGAAGGAACGATTCAAGTACAGACCTTAATTCAGAGAGAAGAATTTCCTCCTTAATTAATCCTGCTGTGCCAAAACCGTTAATGAGACCAAACATATGATTGAAAATTAAGTAGTAACGAAATCTCTCATCTACAATATAATCGTCATATAAATTTCCAGTATGCTCTCCAATGCCAGCCAACTCATTATTAAGCATCTCTTTCATTGAATTACAGAAATAAAACCCTTGATTATCACGGAAATAATATTTGACCGGATAACCATTCTTTAGCTGAACAACGCTATTTTGCTGATGCGCTTCTAATGCAACACCATAACGTAAGTACATCCATACCATCGGCTTTAAAGAAATATTCATATATCGTCTAAACCAATCTAAACTTACTTCTTCACAGCTTCTACCTTCTAAATCTGCTAGTCGATGAATAATATTCGATAAACGAGTACGTTCCCCAGGTATAGCATCTTGCACTAATCCAGCAATTAAAGTAGCGTCATTTGCATGTTCACCATAAAAAGGATTCTCTCGTATAATTACTTCAAATCCAGATTCTTTTGCCCCGTAATTTAATGTAATAAATGCTGGATCACAAATAAAATCAAAACCTGGAAATTTCTCTAACACTTCACCAATTGCTGTATTTAGCATTTCCTTTCCTTCAAGACCACTCTCTAGTTCCTTCAATTTATTAATACGCATTGAATTTGTTACTTTTACTGGAAATGAAAACTTAAGCATATATTTTGATTGGGGATGATATAACGTCCTAAGTGATGATGTTGCCATATAATACTTACCGACAGGACCGATATATTCAAGTACTCCTTGATCTATCCAATCCTGTACGTATGATTGGTGTAATAGCCATTCTGCCTGAAGCGGATGAATTGGAAGTAATGAATATTCATCTTCATTACAATACTTCGATATAAATTCTTTACTAACCATCTCATCATTACGTAACTCTTCTTTTAGAATTATTGTTGTAGAATCTAACAATAATGATTTTTCATTTACTATACTTTTATGTGCCCTAAAATAATGAAGCTGACATTCTCCTTTTAATTCTGGAGAATACATGGCACTTTTCCATTCCAAAATACCTTGTCTACTCTTTGGAGTTGGATGCGTTAAATGTCCAAATA
Organism: Bacillus sp. FSL M8-0063; assembly: GCF_038005545.1. NCBI lineage: Bacteria > Bacillati > Bacillota > Bacilli > Caryophanales > Bacillaceae > Bacillus > Bacillus sp. FSL M8-0063. The sequence goes on along the minus strand of NZ_JBBOTJ010000001.1, from coordinate 1,579,241 downwards.
ATAAAGATTGCTCCGCTTCTATAAAGGATGTATGGAAACCGTATAATGCAGATGTATCTTCTATTCTCTCCCTTGTAAATTCTTCAATATTTTGACAACTACGGATAACTCGAAGCATAAGTTCAGCAGGATTCGTCCCTTCTCCGTAGTTGATAGACATCTCTTTTATTAAGAACGTAATAACTGTAACATAATCTGCTTTTATAACATTCTTATTTTCTCCCATTTGATAATAAAATTGTTCTCCAAACAAATGGCGATCTGTTGCTGATTTATATATAACTTCTCCATACAAAGTAATGTGTTGTGCCGATAGCCGACAATATAAATATGTGGGGACTATATCTCTATTCAACGTATTACTGAAGATACTTTTCATTTTTTCATCCTCTGTAATCCATTCTCCACTCCCTGTTTCTCTTAAATAACAGTTTAAAAAACTTTGTAATGTTGCATGTTCTGCGATTTGTTTCGCATGCTGCATATTGGTCCTCCTCTTTATATTAAAGCTATCGAAATTTTATATAATAAACAACAATTGAATATCGTTATCAATTATGATTCTAATTGATAACGATATTCAATTCAATAGTATATTTCAGAATTTTTTTATCTAATTTAATTTTTCTTGTTTTCTCTCTTTTCTTTAATCTAGTTAAAAATTCACGAAAAAAATACTCAATTTCAAACTACATACTTACTATTTTTCATTAGTAATCCATCCAAAATAGTTAAACAAAAGAGATATACCTTAATTGGCATACCTCTTTCAAAGAATAAGTTTACATAATAATATTATTTATATCTCTCCAACAATAGGCTGTCTCTTCTACCTGTACTCGCTCTAAAAATTTTGTATCAATTTTTTCTGGATTAAATTTTTCATAAAAATTTTTAGAAGGATTATTCGTAACAACCCATACTAAAAGTGATTGCATATCATTATTTATACATTCTGATAATAGAGATTGAAATAACTTTTGTCCTATTTTCATTCCTTGATACTCTTGTAAAAGGTAGATCGCATATAATTCCCCATCACAATTATATGCACCACTTCTTTCCACTCCCCCGTCAATGAATCCGATTATTGTTTCATCTGACGTCTCTGCTACAAATCTATATTGGTATGTATCTTCTTGTTGAAAAATGTTTTCCCATTGTTTTTCTCGTTGCTCATATGTTATATTTTCTAAAAATTCGTCAGCAAATATCCCTTTATACGTTGTTTTCCAGCTATCAACATGCACCTTTGCTATACCTCGTATATCATCTTTTATCGCTCTTCTAATATGTATTTCCATCATTTCTCCCCCCTTGTTATTCATCATTATATCAATTTTTTTCCTTAAAAATCCAAATAAAAAAGAGCGAATGCACTTCACTCTTTTTTATCATAATTATCTACTTTCCACTTCAACTGAAACAACACGATCAATCTCTTTCAGGGAACTATATAACTCTGTTGTATATAAATCTTCTGGAGCTAAAATAACCATTTCCAGTTGCTGAAATGCTCCACTATCTATATCTTTAATTTTTACGCGTTTCACATGCATACCTAAATTTTTAATTTGCTTAAATATACCATCTAACTCATGATGCTCTTTTACAGTAATTTTTATAGATAAATCTTTTTGTCTTAATGAATACGGACCTGCAATTTTCACAAGTTGTGGAAGTACGTTAATTGCTAAAATAATTAAAATCATAGCAACCGTCGCTTGTAAATAAAAGCCTGCCCCAATTGCTATACCTAAAGCTGAAGCAGCCCACACCATAGAAGCTGTCGTTAATCCAGAAATAACATCATTACTTCTTCGTAAAATAACACCTGCCCCAAGAAAACCAATCCCACTCACAATTTGAGCAGCTAGACGCATTGGATCCATATTTGTATGCCCTGGAACAGAATATACATGTACGGCTTCAATTGAAACCATCGTAATTAAACAACTTGCTACAGAAATAACCATACTTGTTTTCACACCAAGCGGTTTATTCTTTAGCTGCCTATCTATCCCGATGAATAATCCTAAAAAGAGTGCTAAACCTAATTTGAGTAAAAATTCATATGACATATTTCCATTCTCCTTACTTTACAATATTTCCCTTGGAATAATTCACTATAACTCTTTTATGATATCAATTCCAGTCTTTTCTATTCATTCAACGTAAAAAACCGAAAAAACATTTGTAACGATGTTTCTCCGGCTTTTTATTATGCTTAAGATTCTTCTTTATTTCTGATCTTTAATCTTAATCTCTGCATCTTTGTAGAATGCTAATTTACTGTCATTATACTCTTTTGTAAAATTGTTAAATTGCTCTTTTGATTTTTGTGCTTCCACAGTTAATTCATTAACAGCCTTAACTTTTTCACCAATCTCTTTTAATTTCGTTTCTTTTACTTTTAATTTTTCATACAGTTCTTTTTCAGTCGCTAACGCCTTCGTATAATTTTCATTCATCTTTTGGAATGCATCATAACGTTTTTTATACGACTCTTCTACCGCTTTCGCTTGTTTTTGTAACTTCTTATCTTCAAGCTTCTCTATATTTCCTTGAACAGATTTTGTTTCTTTCTGAGCTTTTTCTAGCATTTCTTTCTCATTTTTCAATACTTTTTCACGGTCATCTACATTTGCAGTAGCTTGCTCTATTTTCTTCATAACAGCGTCATTATGATCTTTACCTTCTTGTAAAATTTGAGAATATAGCTCTTGACCTTCATTCTCTAATTTCTCTAATTTCTTCGCTTCATCAACTAATGATTTTTCTTGTGTCGCTGCTGTTTCAAAAGCTGTGTATAGATTTTCTTCTGGTTTTTCACCGAAACAACCTGTTAATAGTCCTACTGATAGTGCTCCAACTACTGCTACTTTTCCATACTTCAACGTTCATTCCTCCATTACATACGGTTATCATGCCAAAGATTCACTGGAAAGTGACTCTCTTCATGATAAGCTTCAAACTCATAACCCTTTTCTTTTAACCCTTTTAAAATTGCTGGCACAGCAGCAACTGATTGTGGGTGAATGTCATGCATTAAAATAACTTCCTGTGGTTTTGTTGCATTTGTTAATACGTTTTGAGCAATTTGTGCTGCCGCTGCATCAACTTGCATTTTGTTATATTTCCAATCTAATGAATCAATTGTCCAATCCCATACTTTAAAACCGCCCTCTACCACTTTATTTCGAAGACCTTCATTTAATCCAGGCTTCGAACCGTATGGTGGACGTGTTAATTTAGGTGATTTTCCAATAATATTTGCGATTAAGCTTTGATTTTCTTTCATTTCATTTACATACTCGCCATTTTTATATAACTTCGCAAAATTATGTGTCATACTATGCATACCTACATAATGACCCTCTGCATTTTCACGTTTCACTAAATCCGGAAATTCTTTTACATTCGCTCCAATTAAAAAGAACGTCGCCTTCGCATCATGCTGTTTTAACATATTTAACAATTCAGCCGTATATTTCCCTGGGCCATCATCAAATGTAAGATAAGCAACTTTTCTTTCTTTTCCATTAAAACGACTTGGTGCCGTTTTATTCATTTCTACTTTCGGTTGTTCACTTGCAAGCTGTACTACGTTTTCTTGTTTTGCAACAGCCTTTGCTGGTGAAGTAATGGATTGAAACATGAAATACCCAATAGCTACTGCTGCAATCGCTATTAAAACGACTACTACTCGTTTAATTTTAAAAGCTTTTTCCATTCTATCGAATTCCTCTCCCTATTAATCTTATATATAAATCACCCAATATAATTATACATCTATTTATTTTATTACACTATATAAACAGACCTATATATGTATTATAGTGGGAGTTTTATCAAAATGGTTGTTCCTATTCCTTCTTTACTTATAAAATTAAGTGTGCCTCCATGAAGCTCTATCATTTTTTTAACGATGGCTAAACCGAGACCTGCACCTGTAGCATTGTTATTAATCTGGTAAAATGACTGTTCTATATACGGTAAATGCTCTTTAGCAATTCCAATCCCTTCGTCTTTCACCTTGATCACTGCTTGTCCTTCATTTTTAGTCGCTTCAATATGAATTGTACCTTTTTCATGTGAATATTTAATAGCATTTTGAACGATATTCAAGAAAATTTGCTTTAGCCTATTTCGATCTCCCATCAATTCAATTCTTTCTATCGTATTAATAAATTGAATTTGTTTCTCTTCAGCGTTAGGAGTTAATTGCCAAATCGTCTCCTCTAGTATATCGTACATTTGTACATTTTGTTTATATAAATTAAAATGATTTGATTGTAATCTTGAAAAATCTAGCAATTCTTCTACTAAATGAATCAATCGGTCTGTCTCACCTGAAATAATTCCCATGCCTTGCTTTATCTCTTCTTCTGTTAAATGATCTACCGTTTTTAACGTCTCACTCCAACCTTTAATTCCAGTTAAAGGCGTTCGTATTTCATGAGAAATAGAAGCAATGAATTCATTTTTCATCTGTTCCGCTTTTTCTATTTTATTAGACATATGATTTAAACTATATGCTAACTCACCTAATTCACCTGGATAATCTTCTTTAATTTTCTTCTTTAATGTACCTTCTGCAATTTGTGAAGAAGCATGAATAATAGATTCGATAGGTTTAACAAACGAATTCGCTAATCGTCTACTGATTAAGAATACGATACCAGAAATGACAATTCCAACTGAAATAGTAAACATAATAATTTCAATAATCTTTGCATTTACACTCGTTAAAACAGTCGTATATTTCAAAACACCTATCGTTTGTCCTTGATGAATAAGTGGACTAATCACTTCTAATTGTTTCACATTTTCTTTCGTAGCAGTCACTTGATGATACATTTCTCCTTCTAGTAACGAATACGGAATAACTACTTTACCTTCTACCTTTTGTCCACTTGACGATTGTATAATCGTACCATGTCGATCAATTAATTGTAATTCAGTTCCTTCTAACTGAAAGCTCTCAATTATATCCCCGCTGTATTCTTGCAAACGAATAAAGTATAGGGAATTGTATTCAGAGAAAAATCGTGTACTTGTCTTCGCATGAGATTCTATATATTGCGCAATACCATTATAATAATATCGATAAATGGAGACTGAAAATACGACTTCAAATAATACAAGCATAAGTATAATGACCGTCATAAAATATAAAGTCACTTTTCTTTTCATCTTATACTTTCCTTCCACACATATCCTTTTCCCCACACAGTAAGAATAAATTCAGGTTCTGATGGATTACATTCTATCTTTTGGCGTAACCGCCTCATATTTACATCTACTACTTTCGTCTCACCTACATAATTCGTTCCCCAAATCATATTTAAAATTTCATCACGTGAAACCGGCTTTGAAGCCTGATTCATCAAATACTGTAATATCATATACTCTGTAGGGGTTAAATCAACTAACTGTCCACTTTTATATAATCTTTCTTCTATAACATTTAACGAAAACGGGCCAGATATGATCGTATTCGCTTTTTCATCATGTACTTCTATTCTTCTTAGTAACGATTGTATACGTGCAGTTAGTTCCACTGGACTAAACGGCTTTGCGATATAATCATCTGCACCAATTCCTAGTCCTTGTACTTTATCTTCATTTTGTACGCGTGCGCTTAACATAATAATACCTATTTTCTTATTTTCTTCCCGGATGGATTTACAAACTTGAAAACCATCAATTCCTGGTAACATTACATCAAGTAATGCTACATCAACAGTATGTTCACATAAAATCTGTAACGCCTCTTCTCCCGTACTAGCTTCTAACACATAAAATCCAGCACGTTTCAAATTCAAGACGATAAAACTACGAATAGGCATTTCATCTTCTAAAACTAAAATTGTTGGCATAATTTCCACCTCCCTACTCTTGTTGATAATCCGCTAGCGGTTTTACATATGCTTTCACTTTTTCAAAATGTGATTGTTTCGGTACAGCATATACGTGAGAAGCTGTTTTAACTGTTGCTTCGTATCCTTTTATTTTGAACCATTCTTTCCGCTTAAATATATGGACTTCAAGCCATAGTTCATTTGTACTTGTCTCCAAAAACTTTTGAGAATTTGATTCCTTTTGCTCATCTGGTATCGTAATTTTTCCAATTAACTCTTCAGGAATTTTCACATAATATCCTTTTTCTATATCGATATATCTTTCTTCAATTGGTTTAATTCCAGATTCACTCCACTGTATGTAACGTTCAAAAAGCGGACTATCACCATGTGATTTATCTTCCCAACCTTGCGGACGCACTGTACGAACAAATTCAATAATGCCGTCTTCATTAACATCTTTACTTTCTACAACATATTCATTGAACAAATCTTCTTTCCCATCTATAGGCAATACCTCATAATGACCCTTATCAAATTTTGCTACATATGTTATCCCTGAATGAGCGCCAACACCTGCGTCAATTACAATCGCCTTTAGTGATTCAGAAATGCGGCCCATTTGTATTCTTTGAATGCTATTTATAAATGGATCGAATGATGCTTCAGATAAAGTTTTAAATTGTTCCATAAACTCAACTGTCAACTTCTCATCTTTTTCATACGTAACAAGGCTTATATCTTTCAGTCCATTTTTATTTAAATCCTCTATGAATAACTTCGTATAACTTCGATTATATATTTCCTTCATATCTTCATTTTCTTCCGAAAAAACATACATAACATGTTCTAACGATTCACGACTTACAGAAATTCCGATTAATAACTCTCGCTTCCCGTTCCCTGTAAAATCACCGACTTCAACGATATCTACATCTCCACCATCAAATCTATGCGTGGACTTTACTTTCCAGCCATTTCCAACTTCTTCATAGACAGCTAAATATACGCTATGATCTTCATTCGGTAATTTATAAAATAAGATGGCTTCTTTCTTATTATCTTGTTTAAAATCCATTGACCAAATCATCTGTTTATCTTTATTAGACATTGGAGTAAGCAATCGATAATTAACAGGCAAATCTTTATCTATTTGCTCTTTTAGTTCATTAATCCATTTTTCATTGGCGGGAGCACTCATTAAACTTGTTGGAGCTTCAGACATTTTACATCCAGTCAACATAAAAATGATTCCCATAATGCCTATCCATTTCTGCATATGATATCTTTCCTTATTACAGATTTTCATTATTTCTCTTTACTTTTTGCTTCTCCAATATTCTCATACATATGAGTATAATTTTTCTAAAATAAAAAATCGTTACAGAAAAGTTACAAATCCATTCCGATAAAAAAAGATTGGCGAAAGCCAATCTTTTTTTATTATTCATTTCGAACTGGTTTTGGCGTTACACCTAAATGCTCATTTAATTTTTTCGAAATATCTTTTACATTTTTTTCGTTTGGAATGTAATAATAAATACCTCCGATACGTTTATCCGTACCTTCTATTTGCATTTTTTCCATTTCCAAATTAGATCCTGCCATATTTTTTGTAATTGCAAGCATATCATCGAAAGTTAAGTTCGTTTTCATATTTTTATCAACCGCATCAAGTAAAGAGCTCATTTTGCTAATTGATTGCACAGACATCGCTTTTTTTGCAATTGCTTCTATTACAAGTTGTTGTCTTTGTCCACGCATTGCGTCACTATCAATTTTACGCGTTCTTGCAAGTGCAAGTGCTTGTTCTCCATTTAAATGTTGGAAGCCTTTTTCTAAATGAATCATACCCGCTTGGTCTTTACTATCTTGCTCTGTGAAAGTAACAGGTACATCAATATCAATACCACCAAGTGAATCGACAATTTGTACGAATGATTCAAAGTTAAACTTCACATAATAATCAACAGGAACATTTAAAAATCTTTCCACTGTATCTCGTGTACTTTCAACACCACCAAATACGTGTGCGTGTGTAATTTTATCTAATTTCTTTCTAGATGGGATATATACACGTGAATCACGCGGAATACTTACTAATTTAACTGATTTATCATCTTTATTAATTGTTGCTAATAAAAGTGCATCTGTGCGAACAGCTTCACCATATTGACTTTTTCGCATTTCACTACCATCTACACCCATGATTAAAATTGAAATGTTATCCTTTAAAGGTTCAACTTCTTTATCACGCTTCGATGACTTATCAATTTGTGCATACGCATCACTTACAACAGCTTTTGCTTTATTATATATTAATGATCCATATCCTACTCCTCCAAAAATAAGTAGGAAAAATGGAATTAAAATGAACCATTTTATTGACCTTCTTTTAGAACGTTTTTTATTACTTCTCGTATTTTGTTCTAATTCAGAGCTCATCTTCATTCGCCTCTCTTTCTCTTTCCCTAGTATAATGTATGTCTAGTATTCTTCATATTGAATTTCCTTTCAAACACCTTACATTTTTGTAAGGTTACATGATGAATCCAATATGTATTCCATTTCACATTATACTCTCGTGCTTATTTTTGGCAAGTCACTATTTTCCAACTTCAAATATTTAACACTTCGCAACATCCGAAATTACAGATTTATAAATTTATCCGTTTCGAATCCTTCAATTTTCACCTAAAAAATCAGCAATGCAACAATACATTGCATTTTATTTTTTCTCGAACGGTGTATACATTGTTTTCTTCCCATGATTATAAATGAAAGCGGATTTTGCTTTTAGTTTCACCTTATCTATTTCTATCTCTTCATTTGAGAAATTCACAATAATTTTAATATCTTTTCCATATGAGGCAGATTGGACTAATTTATCTTCTGACAAATATGCAAAGTTCGTCATTTCTTCTTTTACTGCCTTTTCATGAACTTCATTCCAAACTTTTAGATGCTGCGTAATTTCTTGTTTATGTTTATTCCACTCTACTTCATCTAAATGGTACAACGGAGGCACATTATACAATAACTCATATAACATTCGGTTTCCTACCTCATCTTTTACTTTCAAACTTCCCCATTCCCAGTGGTGCGTTGTAATTACAGAATCGTTGTATACTAATTTATATAACGGTACCGAATATACTGGATTTAAATGTACTTGTTTATATTCTTCTTTTAACGGTACTTGTTTTGCATATTTTTCTGGAACATTTTGATTCGGCGACCAATATCCGCCCACATAATACGGACTTGTTTTATTTTTCCTCATATCTTCATCGTCCCATTTAATAACAGGCGTTTCAATGCCGTGAGCAAATGCAATCGTGCTACTTGCAAAGTCATTTCCGCCTTCTGAGCCAACTACCATACCTTTTTCTTGCGCAATATAATCCATTCGTTGCAACCTTGCTTTTAAATCTTGTTCTTGTGTCGTTATATGTTTGGCCGAATAATCATCATAAATTTCACCTGTTGCATCACAATCAATAAACCATGAATTATATTTAGGTCCATTTTGTAATATCTCGTTCATTCGCTCTTTTACACTATTAAGAGATAAAGTTGGATTTAATTTTCGCCCTCTACCTAAAAATCCTTGCACTTTTTCTCCATTTTTCTTCGTCACAGTTGCCTCTTCATATAGCGATGAATCCTGAAAAGAAGCTGTATTCCAATTTTTATCAGCTTTTTCGTGAATAGAATGATAAGAATCATACGGACCAACTAAATATCCTATTTTCTTAGCTTCTGTCACGAAATCAGGCTGCATATACCCTTGTTCCCAGTTCGGTAGCCCAATCCATGCATTGTCTATTCCTGATTCTTTCATTTCCTTTATAATATCCGTTCCATCTGCCTTACCCCATTTACTTACTTCTTCAACCGCATCACCGAGCGCCGACTTTAATACATGCTTATTTAAGTTATATAACTCCATCTTCGATAAGTGATCTACCCCTTTGTTTAATAACTCACTAGCCTTCTGATCAACATTTTGGAAAATATCCTTTTTATACAATTCCTTCATTGATAATACTTCATTTACATAACGCAAAATAACATTTTTTTGGTACTTATCAATGAAATCTTGTTTACTTACTTGCTCAAACACACTCAGTTCTCCAGGCTCCGAACTATTCTTTTGAATAAGCCCTTTTATATGACTAAACACAGGACTATTTATTTGTTCTCTTATCTTCGGCCAATTTATGTTACTGTCAGACAAACCATTTTGATTCCAAAAATAAAAATGAGCCGCACCATAAAGTTTTTCAATCTCTTTATTTTTTCTAGCTTTTTCTTGTAATGTTTTAAATTCACCTTTTTGAGCAATATTATCCTTATACAGTTTAGCAATACTGACTGCATCATTATTTGTCACATATAATTGAAATCCATATGCTTTATTTTTATTTATACGCGGGAATTCATGTATAAAATCAAATCCTATTTTCGGATCGGAATGAAATTTCAATTCATTATTAAACATATTGTTCGCAATATATACAATGGAATATTTCGAACCATTTAACGCAAAAAACTTCATAGAAAATGATTCAGCAAATGAATATGCATCATCCTTTAAAAACTTCTTCCAATTTTCATCATTACTCGGAATTTGCTTTCCTTCCCATAACGGAAGTGTATAATTTTCAGCTTGTACTTTCGGCCATGTAAAACTTTCTGCACCAGTCGATTCCACTTCAATATTTAAGTGATCTTTTTTCTTTTCTAGATTCACTTTTACTTTTTGATCTGGATATTCCCAAGATGTGCGACCCTTGTCTTTTTTTACATTCGACACCTTCATTTTCGGTAACGGCTGTGATGCCTGTTCCTTTACACCATCATGTTCTACAGTTAACGTGAAAGTCTCTGGATTTACATCGTAAGTGAACTCTTTATAGGTCGCTTTCTTTACCTTAGACTCTTGTACAGTATTGCTACCTTTTACATCACACCCGACTAAAGTCGAAAATGGCATCGTTGTAAGAAGACATATTGCTATCATTTTTTTCATCTTCTGCACCTCCACCACTGAATATACAGGAGCTTTGTTACAGGAATGTGGCAAAAAAATAGAACCAGCATAATGCTAGCTCTATTTTGAGTATTATAAATAAATGTGTATGAACAACTATAATCTGCTTAAAGTATATGTAGTACAATAACCGTGTTTTTTCATCTCCACTAAATATAAAAGCAAATAATTCGAAGCTTTAACATGCATTTCTTAACTAAAAAAATAAGTGTATATAATATACCCTAAAACTAGCACTAAAATTACTAGCGCTGTACCTTTCCAATTCATACCACCCGCCATATCAACTGGACTACCTGTTTCAGCTCTGTTGAGTCCATCATGTAAAGAACCGGTAGGATTATTTTTCAATTCACTTTGCCTTACACGTTCTCTTTTTTCTTCTGGTGACTCTTTATTCATATAATCACCTCCAAATTAATACACGCTTTACTAAATTATACATTATTACTTTTCTTATATATGCCAACTGAAAAGATATTTACAACAAAAAAAGCTAGCAATGCTAGCTTTTTTATAGTTCTATATGTTCTTCTTTATTTACAGTAATTCCTCTATGATCGATTTCTAGCTCACACACTTTCATAGACGTAAATACTCTCGCTAACTGTTCAGCAATTTCTTGACGTTTATCATATGGCGTTAATATAAAAATAGATGGACCTGCACCACTAAGCGCTGTGCCGTATGCGCCAAACTCTTTTGCACATTTACGAATTGAGGGTAATAGCGGTACGAGTTCTAAACGATACGGCTCGTGAAAATGATCTCTTTCCATCATTTCCCCTACAACTTCCCACTTCTTTTGACAAAACGCAGCTACTAATACGTTGCTGATTGCACTAGCCTTAACTGCTTCATGAAAAGGAAACACATCTGGTAATACAGATCGGCTTTCCTCTGTATTTAACTCTTCATTTGGAATAAGAGAAATTACACCTAATTCCTTACTTTCAATTCTTACAACCGAAACATTCTTTCCATCAAGTGCTCCGATTACAGTTCCTCCTAATATAGAAGCCGCAACATTATCTGGATGCCCTTCAAAATTTGTTGCAATTTGAACTTTTTGATCAGTCGTTAAGTTCAAATTACCAAGTTGATTCGCAAGCTCTATCCCTGCTACAATTGCTGATGCACTACTTCCTAGACCTCTTGTAAGCGGGATATTACCAGTAACTTCTATTATTTGAGGTGATAAAGAAGGACATACTTTACATGCCGTGCTAACGATTAAATTTTTATCGTCTGTCGGAATTGATTCTTCAAAGGAATGGATTACTTGCCATCTATCAGCTTTTTCTTTTACCACCACATCTAAATATAATGACAAAGCTATTCCTACTGAATCAAATCCTGGTCCAACATTCGCTGTACTAGCAGGAACACGAATACTTAATGGTATCACGACATAATCACCCCTTTAATATGCTCTTTAATTTGTTCTATATTATTTGAAACACTTGCAATGTCTAATGTATTAGAAGAAATTGCGATATCAGGATCTTTCAAGCCGTTTCCAGTTAAAATTGCAACAACTGTCTCTCCTTTTTTGATTTTTCCAGATTGAACATGTTTAATTACACCTGCTAATGAAGCATTTGATCCCGGCTCAGCGAAAACCCCTTCCGTTTTTGCTAATAATCTATACGCATGTAAAATTTCTTCATCTGATACCATATCTATTTCACCGTGAGACTGTTCAGCAGCCTCTACTGCATATGACCAACTTGCGGGGTTACCGATACGAATCGCTGTTGCAATTGTTTCAGGTTCTTCAATGACATGTCCTTTTACAATAGCAGCTGCTCCCTCCGCTTCAAATCCGTGAATTCTTGGCTTCTTATAGCCTTTTTCTTTCTCATATTCACAGAAACCTTTCCAGTACGCTGTAATATTCCCAGCATTCCCAACAGGAATCGCTAAAACATCTGGTGCACTTTGCAACTGGTCACAAATTTCAAATGCTGCTGTCTTTTGCCCTTCAATTCGATAAGGATTCACTGAGTTTACTAATGTAATCGGCTCTTCCGCAGCAATATTTCTTACAGCCTTAAGTGCATCATCAAAATTTCCTTCTATTGAAATGATTTCAGCTCCGTAAGCGACTGCTTGCGCTAATTTTCCATGTGCAATCTTTCCTTCCGGGATTACGATTATACATTTCATTCCAAGGCGTGCCGCGTATGCTGCGGCCGATGCTGATGTATTACCTGTTGATGCACAAATGATTGCCTCTGAACCCTCTTCTTTCGCCTTCGCGACTGCCATTACCATACCACGATCTTTAAAAGAACCTGTCGGATTCGCTCCTTCGTACTTACCGTATAACTGAATCCCTAATTGTTTTGATATATTTAATAGCGGAATAAGAGGTGTATTTCCTTCCATTAAGCTAACATCAGGTGTATTTTCATTCACCGGTAAATAAGAAGCATACTGTTTTAATAATCCTTTATACATATTGTTTTTCCTCCTCAATAATGTAATAACTGTTTATTTCACTTGCGACATCTTCTATCGCTCCTAGTACTCGTTGAAATTGATACTTTGAAGTTTGATGTGTCACAACAACGACTTCTGCAAGTTCGCGATTTAAAGGTAATTGAATCACTTCTTTTAAACTTACAGAATAATTAACGAAACATTCTGTTATTTTTTGCAACATCCCAGGTTCATCTCGTAATGAAATACGTAAGAAATATTTCGAAACGACTTCTTCATCCCCTTGTAACTCATATGGCTCTGGTTCTTTTAACGCACTTTTACTTTTCGGAACTTGATTCATATTTTTAACGATTGAAATAATATCACTTACTACAGCAGAACCAGTTGGTAACTTCCCAGCTCCAGGCCCGTAAAACATTACTTCTCCTACTGCTTGACCGTGAACATATACTGCATTAAATTCATTATTTACATTCGATAATGGATGATGACTTGGTAAAAGAGTCGGTTCTACACTTAAATGAATGGCTGACCCTTGTTTCTCTGCTTTACCAATTAATTTCATAGTAAATCCTAACTTTTCAGCCATTTGTAAATCTTCTTTTTCGACCTTTCGAATCCCTCTTACTTGCACATCATCTAAAGAAACATTCATCGAAAAACCTAAGTTTGCAAGAATGGCTACCTTTCTCGCCGCATCTAACCCATCTACATCCGCTGTTGGATCCGATTCTGCGAAACCTAATTTTTGCGCTTCCTGTAAAGCCTCTTCATACGACCATCCCTTTTGACTCATCTTTGTTAACATGTAATTTGTTGTTCCATTTACAATTCCCATTATTTTTTCAATTTGATCTGAAGCTAATCCGTCTGTTAATCCTCTTAACACCGGAATACCGCCCGCTACACTTGCTTCATAACATAGATCACAATCATTTTCGTTCGCTAATTGAAGAAGTTCTGCACCGTATACAGCCATTAAATCTTTATTTGCTGTCACGACATGTTTCTTATTTCGTAAAGCCTTAACAATATGTTGCTTTGCTTCTTCAATTCCGCCCATTACCTCTACTACAATATCAATATTTGAATCATTTAGAACTTCATCAACATGACTTGTTACTACGATCCCATCAATGCAAACATCACGTTCTTTTTCTAAGTCACGTACAACGACTGTCTTTACCTTCACTTCATACCCTGTATCAAGTGCAATTTTTTTATAATGTTCTTTCAAAATATGGACAACACCACTTCCGACCGTACCTAAGCCTAACACTCCAATATTAATAACGTTATTCATCTTCTAATCTCCTCCTACAATTTTATTTTTTATCTCTATCAATCACCTTGCTCTGTTTTTTAATCATGCAGGTGGTGGTTATTTCCGTACGTACAAATCGTTTCATGTTACAGCACCTCCTTTCAAAGTAATAAAAAAACACACTCATCCCTAGGAAAGGGACGAATGTGTTTTCGTGGTTCCACCCTTGTTCCAATCCAGACTTATTTCCTTCTAGATTGCTCAAGTTCAGATAACGGCTGATTCCGTCAATAATTACTAGATTACTCGTTCACTATTGAAGTTCAAAGGTGGTAAAATCATTTCTCGTGTTAGGAAGCTCACACCCTTGACTTCCCTCTCTGTAAACCGTAAAAATGATTTCATGTCCTTATCGTTACTTTTCGTTCATGTCTATTTGTTAACTTATTATAGTTATCAACTTTTTAAAAAGCAAGCCTATTTTTACTAACTATTTTCAAGATACTATTTTATTATATTTCACAATAACATTATGCAACTACCTCTCGATTTACCTATTTCGTTATTTCTCCAGTTTGTAAATCAACAGTTCATATATAAATATTCCATTCCAAAACGATTAGAAATCCGCCTTTAAAAATATATTACTAAAGTTTTTTTCAATACAATCTTTTCGTATAACTTTCTTCTAAAGAACGTGCAATATCTTCTTCTGAAGCATTCACTTTCGCATGCTCCAACAACATTTTTGCTGCTAAAGGTAACTCTTTTTTATTTAGCCATGACTCTGAATCCCACATCTTAGAACGAATAAAAGCTTTTGCGCAATGAATATAGCATTCCTCTATTTCAACAACAATTCCAAGTAACGGATTGCGTCCATTTGCCTGCATTTCTTGCAAAATTTCTTCATCGTTTGTAATGAATGCTCGGCCGTTTATTCGGAGTGTCTCCCCAAGACCAGGGATCAAAAAGAGTAACCCTACGTGCGGATTTGAAATAATATTCAAAATGGAGTCTATACGACGGTTGCCTGGTCTTTCTGGAATGATAATTTTATTATTATTTAATACGTATACAAATCCAGGTGCGTCTCCTCTCGGCGAAGCATCACACTCTCCTAATTTATTTGCAGTAGATAATACTAGAAAAGGAGATTTAGACAGAAAATCTATGCAATGATGGTCTAATGATGAAATAACTTTTTTCAAAGCTCGCTCACTTGGTCGCCCCAATATTTTTCGTAACTCTTCCTCTGTTGAAATAATCGATTTTATTTCCTTATTCTCTATCCCCACTTATACCCACCCCTTTTTCTTTATTTTCCCAAAATTCAATACAAATATTGTATAATATAATTGGCAGAAAGGGGAATTTAAATGACAGAGTGGTTAACAATATTTGATACTGAAAATAATATACTTGGGAAGAAATTACGTGATGAAGTGCATCGCGACGGTGATTGGCACGAAACATTTCATTGTTGGTTTGTAGAAAAAGATGCTGAAGATATGTTTTTATATTTCCAATTACGCTCTAAAAATAAAAAAGAAGCTCCGGGTATATGGGATATTACTTCAGCTGGACATATTATGCATAATGAAGATGTACAAATTGGCGGTCTTCGTGAAATTGAAGAAGAACTAGGGCTTTTCTTTCAAACTACCGATTTAGCATACAAAGGAATCTTTAAAATAGATTATGAAATTTCAAATCTTACTGATCGTGAATTTTGTCATATGTATTTTCATAATGTCATCAATACACTTCCATTTGCACCAGGTGAAGAAGTAGACGATGTGATGAAAATACATGCAACTCCTTTTCTACAACTATTAAAAAGAGAGATTTCATCTTTTACGGCTATTTCTGTTTTAAGCAATACACCGATAACGATAACATTTGAAGATATTTATCCGTATGATCTTGCATACTATGAATTCGTTGTAGAACAAGGAAAAGAATTACTAAAAAATAATAGTTTATAAATAAAATAGGACTCCCATTTTAAAGTACTTGGGACTCCTATTCTTTATCCTGCTATTTGCGTGCAATAAGAATCCCACCTCAAATTTCTGTAAATGCAATGAGTGAGTTTGAAGTCGGGCGCCCGTACGAGTGGGCTAATAATCAGTAGATAACAGACACAATCCGAGTGATTTAAAATCCATTTTATTTTCTCTCTTTCGATGTCTGGAACATACTTGGCAGCGTTACAAAGCGTGCCCCTTTCGTTTTTAACTGCGGAATAATTTTGTCTAGCGCCTCTACAGATCCTTGTAAATGCCCGCCTGGAGTTGAATGCTGAAGTATGACACTACCTGGAAATGAATTCCCTAACACATTATTTGTAATCGTATCAGCGCTTACTCCTTTCCAATCAACCGTATCAACACTCCATTGTACAATCATAAAATTTTGCTCTGTTGCCCACTTCAATTGATTTTCAAGTATTTCACCGTATGGCGGACGAATAAATTTCGGTGCATAACCAGCTAAACGATTTAATATTTCTTCTGTTTTTATAATTTGATTACGATACTCCGCCTCATTTACTTTCGCTAAATTTGGATGGCTGTACGTATGATTACCAATTACATGCCCTTCATTTGCAATACGTTTTACTACATTCGGATACTTTTCTGCGTTTTCACCAAGCAAGAAGAAAGTCGCCTTCACATTATGTTGTTTTAACTTATCTAAAATTTTCGGCGTAAATTCTAAATCTGGTCCATCATCAAATGTAAGAGCGACTTCCGCTTTATTGTACGACCCTGAAAATGCATACGCATATTTTTCGACCCAAGAAAATGGTGTCCACGATCCACGCTCATATACTTTCATTTGTACTGTATAGTTTTGAGGGATATATGCGTATGGCAATGAGCTTATATAGTCTCCATAATAAAATGAGTGATATGGCATATAGGCGTACGAAACATCTCGTTCTAGTCCCCATTGATATGGGGCAAACATTTCTGACGAATAAAAATAATACATGATAAAAACCTCCCTAAAATTTCATATGTGATTCATCTGCACTTTGTTAGAGAAATTATTATTCATGAACAAAAATAAGACTGTCCATAATTAGGACAGTCTTACTGCTTTATACAATTAATAAATCGATGCACTATCTTTCGGCAAAGCTTTCACATGTTTTAAATAGCCTGTCACTCTGTCATCATCACCTTGCGGGTATTGATACCCATATGTGTTAGCAATTTCGTTCGCAACTTTTCTAAATAAATCGCCCATTACAAAAAATGACTCCCATATGTTTTCATATTCAGCATCCGAATAGGTCCGTTTAAATTGCTCCCACATATCTTTTTCAATATATTGCTCGAAAATCTTTCCAAACTTCCCTACATTAACTGTAAAGTCTGTTTTCATACCAATATGCCATTCTAACATTACGATAAACATATCCCGCACCGGGCCATCAAGTATTCCTTTCGCATAAGAAAGTTCTTCTCTCCATAGTCCTTTTGCCACATTCGTACTACACCACCAAAATTCATTACAGCAATCTAAAAACTCTTTTTCTGTAGGCTTTTTTATTAAGTAGTCTTTATCGCTTGCTGGTGGAAATTCATCAATACAATCATCTTTATCCAGAAGCAGTTCACTTAAACTATCTTGTCCAACAAACTTATTTATCAAATCAAATGGAACGAGCGTTAAATCAATTCGATTTCCATCCATAAACTGCATTAAATACGGAAATTTCCCGTCTTCGTCCGCTGGAACTAATGACATTTCTTCTGGCATTTGTACAATCATTATTTCTCCAAATCTACGTATCCAATTATGATTAGACGTAAAAGATTGTATATCATTTACAACATACATAATATCATAGTCTTGAAAACAATCTTTTTTCACATTTGGATTTACACGTGATCCATTCATGATGACAGCTCGAATTCTTTCATCCTCTTTTGCTGTATTAATAATTAAGTCTAGCATGTCTTTTTCAGTTCTCATCTATTCCTAACCTCCAATTTTTATATAAGCTTATATTTCCAAGTATATTGGAGGTCCACGAGCTAGCTGTGTTGTACACGATACATGTTATAATTTTTGAAACATCTTTTTCATTTTCTCTCCTCCTATTTTTTTATATCTATTCTTCTAAATCGTTCACATACAAGCAATATATCATCAGAAAAATCATGACCCACTTCATTCAATTTACTTCTGAAATATCTTTCATGGATCTCCTTCCAATTTTTATAGCTTTCATCCCCTTCAGCAATTGCAAATTCTTCTGTAATTTCATTCATAGGTACTATTGTTACTTCAATCGTCTTTACAATTGCTACCGGATTTTCATCGTGATCCAAAATAACAGAGTAGTCCTCTGTAGTTGGTAACGGTATATTCTTTAATTCATAGAAGAGATATGCAGAACAAGTTGCGGTTTTCGTTCCGTCAACTACTTGCTTAGCAAGACGATTTGGGGTATCACCAAATTTCCATGCACTCACCGATTTTGGTATCTCAGCATCTTTCCAATACTCCGTCCAGTATTGTTGCGCTGCTTCATTCATTATCTCTCACTCCCCTAAACTCTACTATAAGTGTAATAGACTTTCGAACCGTGTCACTCTTTTACGACTGCCATTACAAACCCATCGTATCCTTTACTTCCGACAGTTTGAAGCGCAGTAGCACTTACACGTGGCTCTGCAGCTATTAATTCATAGAAGCGACGTATCCCTTGTATGCGAGGATCGTTACTCGTATTGTCAATAACTTCTCCTTCACGTACTACGTTATCACCAATAATTATAGTACCAGGGCGTGATAGTTTCAGTGCCCATTCAAAATAGGTAGGGTTATTTTGTTTATCAGCGTCTATGAAAATAAAATCAAAAGGTTTATAATTCTCATTTTCGATTTGCTGTAAAGAATCTAAAGCTAATCCTGCTCGCACTTCAATTATATCATTCAAATTTGCACGCTCAATATTGCTACGTGCAATTTCAGCATGCTTTTCACTTGCCTCCAATGTAACAACTCTGCCTCCAGGTGGCAATCCCCTTGCAAGCCATATCGTGCTATATCCACCTAGAGTACCAATTTCCAAAATGTTTCGAGCTCCTTGAATTTGTACTAATAGTTGCAAAAACTTCCCTTGCGTTGGCGATACATCATGTGCTGGTAAATTAGCTGCAGCGTTTGCTTGAAGTACTTCTTCTAATGTAGAATCTTTCGGTATTAATACATCACTCACATATTGATCAACAGCCGTCCATTTCTCAATCGTACTCATGTAAATACCATCCCTTTCAATACTTTTCTACTATTCACATTTGATTATACCGAAAATTCCGTCTCATAAACAAAAATAAAGAAGGGACATCTACTCCATTACAGAATAAATATCCCTTCTTTTGTTTATACATTTATCCCTTACGGATTAGTAGACCAAAGTCCTGCTGATTTAATAAATGTACGTTTATTTAATTTCAGCTGCGCTACGATAAACTCTGCAATATCTTCTGCTTGCATTACTTTATCTGGATTCCCATCAGTTAATCCTAAATCTACAGCCATATCAGTTGCTACAGTACTTGGAGTTAAAGCTGTTACACGAATGTTATGTTTGCGAACTTCCATCGCTAACGATTCCGTTAAGCCAAGAACACCAAATTTAGAAGCACTATATGCACTTGTTACAGGTGCACCTTTTTGTCCTGCTGTAGATGAAATGTTAATAATATCACCAGATTGTTGTTCAATCATGCTTGGTAAAGCTGCACGAGTTGCATAGTATACACCCATTAAGTTTACTTGAATGATTTTTTCCCAATCAGCAACATCTAGTTCTAAAAACTTACCGAATTTAGAAATACCAGCGTTATTAATTAAAATATCGATAGATCCTAAACCATTTTTTAACGTTTCAATTGCAGTCGTTACCTCTTCATATGAAGATACATCAGCAGTCGCAATAACAGCTTTTACGCCTTCTGCTTCTACTTCTTTCGCTACAGCTTTTAAGTTTTCTTCTGAACGAGCTAAAAGACCTACATTTACGCCCTCTTTCGCTAATGCGATCGCTACAGCACGACCAATCCCTCTACCTGCTCCTGTAATTAAAGCATTTTTACCTTGTAATAATTCTGCCAAGTATAACACTCCTTAATCATCTCAGTTATGTATTATATTAAAATTGTATCTGTGTTTATGTAAAAAGGCAATGATGCACTTTCATGTGCGTAGGTTACTTATAGGTAACTATGGAAAGTTTTTATTGATAAGTCTCATGTTTTTGCCATAATTCATGTAAAATAAAAATAAATCCTGCATAGGAGAGTGCATGTGTATGAAAAGAAAAAAATGGTTCTTATCACTAACTGCAGTCGGACTATGTATCATATTTTTGGCTATGTACTTTATATTTGGTAATCCATTACATTATAAAGTAATAGAAAAAGATACTAGCGACTACCTCTATACTATAAAAGGCTATAAGCAAAAAGAAATACAAAGCATAACCGGAAAATATACTCTCATTTATAATATCGGCTATTATGCAGAGGTCGTATATAAAGACGAACCTTATTTTACATACTCTTATACATACGATAAGAATAAGAAAATAATACAAGACAACGGCATTTTAGGAAGACATACTGAGTCATTTGAAAGTCTTAATTTAAACTGGTCATTGTTTGACGAGTTAGTAGACGGTATTCATACAAACCTGCAAAAAAAGAGGTTTAAGTGAAAAGAAAGATTATTCTATACGCTATGTTCAATTCATTGATATCGATAATGATAAAAACGGTGCAGAAGCATATGTTGACTTTAAGAAAGATAAAAAATCAGATTATTCACACCGTATGAATAACGAAGGAAAAGCTTATCAATATAGTTGCAGTAATGGAAAATGTATTTTTAAAGAGAAATAGTGTTAGAAGATATCCTCCTAACACTATTTCTCTTCAGAATTTGGAATACAAACAATAAATTCTGTCCCATTCCCCTCTTCACTCTCGACTTTTATTTTTCCTTGATGAAGGTCGAGTACCTTTTTTACGATAGCTAAACCTAATCCACTTCCTCCATAAGTACGATTTCGTGAAGAGTCCGCTTTATAAAAACGCTCAAAAATATGTTGTTTCTGTTCTTCAGATATACCAATTCCAGTGTCACGAATACGTATTTCTACGAATTTCTCATGTTCTTGTAACTGAATTGTAATTGTGCCACGACTTGGAGTAAATTTAATACTATTATGAATTAAATTAATCCACACTTGACTCATACTTTCTTGATCGGCAGTTATATGCACTTTTTCTAAATCAAGGTCTAATTCAATTTCTTTTTCAGCCCAGAGCGGTTCACTATTTAACACAATTTGCTTTAACTGTTGATCTAATCGATAAGTCGCTTTTTCTGGTGTATACTCCTCTGACTCTAAAAGAGTTAGTTTCAGTAAATTTTGGCTTAGTTTAGATAATCTCGTCGTTTCCGTTTCAATAATGGTAAGATAATGCTTTCTTTTTTCCTCCGAAAGATTGTTATCTTGTAGTGCTCTAGCAAATCCTTTTATAGAAGTTAAAGGTGACTGTATTTCATGAGAAACATTCGATACAAATTCCTGGCGCATTTTCTCCATCGCATTCAGTTCATCTGTCATATCATTTATACTTTTTACGAGTACACCAATTTCTCCATCATACTTTTCTTCATTTCGTATTTTTACGGAGAAGTCTCCTTTTGCAATTTTTTGTATCGGTTCAATAATAGTCCAAATCATTGCCTCTCGTTTTGGTCTCATTAATATCCCAATCAATGTCCAGATAAGAACAATAAATATAAAACCGACCATATCACTAATTAGAAAGGCAACAAACGACGATACGTTTACTTCAAAAGCATTCAATATACTAGTTGCTACATAAAATGCGATAGACCAAATTATAGTGAGAAAAGAAAAAAGCGCTAATACCGCTCCCGTTACTTTCAACATCTTCACCTTACTCATTCGTTTTCTTTTCCTCATTTACTTACCTCTAAGCGATACCCTAATCCTCTTATCGTTTTAATACTAAATTTCGATTTCTCTTCTTGAAACTTCTCACGTAGACGATTAATATGAACATCCAGTGTACGTTCATTCCCTTCAAAATCATATCCCCATACATCTTCAATTAACTGCTCTCTCGAACATGTTCTTCCTGCTTTAGAACCTAAAGTAAAGAGCAATTCGAATTCTTTTAGCGGTAATGTGACTGTTTGTTCTCCGGCTGTAACTTCAAATGTTTTACGATTTAACAGTACATTCCCAATTTGAATCGATTGCGACACTGTAATTTGGTAACGTTTCAATAACGCCTTAACTCTCACTACTAGTTCTATAGGATCAAATGGTTTTACAAGATAATCATCGGTGCCAAGGTGAAATCCTTTTACTTTTTGAGACGTTTCCCCTTTAGCAGTTAGCATCAAAATCGGAATATCATAGTACTTCCTTAATTCAAAACATACATCAAATCCATCCATATTTGGCATCATAATATCAAGAATAACCATATCAACTTTTACTTCGTCTATTTTCTGAAGTGCATCTAGTCCATCAATTGCCTCATATGTTTGAAAACCTTCTCGTTCTAAAAATACAGAAACAAGTTCTCTAATATGCGGATCATCGTCTACTATTAAAATGTTAGGTATCAAAGAAACCATTTCCTTTCTAATTCGCATCCTTTATAAAACTTTTAAAAATGAATCATTAGTGGAGTAAAAACCCCACTGATGATTCATTTTATAATACGCCCTCTTTAATTTTCAATTGTTGCGTTGCAAATTCACGATACATATCATGTGTCTGTAATAATTCATCATGTGTACCACTTCCTGTAAGATTCCCTTTTTCTATAAAGATAATTTTATCTGCATCCACAACAGTAGAAAGTCTATGTGCAATAACTAACGTTGTTCTGCCTTTCATTAAGTTATTTAACGCTTTCTGAACGACAGACTCTGATTTACTATCTAGACTTGAAGTTGCTTCATCTAACATAAGAATTTGTGGATTTCGAAGTAACGCTCGAGCAATCGCAATTCGTTGTCTTTGCCCTCCTGAAAGCTTCACACCACGTTCTCCAACTTCTGTTGCGTATCCGTTTGGCAAATCATGAATAAATGCATCAACATATGCCATCGCTGCTACTTTTTCAATTTCTGCATCTGTCACTTCACCCTCAACACCGTAGCAAATATTATCACGAATTGTCCCATCGATTAACGGACTATCTTGTGAAACGTAACCAATTTGACGTCGCCATGATTGCAATGAATAACTCGTAATTGAGTCTTTTCCTAATTTAATAGCACCGCTAGTTGGCTCGTAAAAACGTTCTAATAGTGAGAATAACGTCGTTTTCCCGCTACCACTTGGTCCTACGATTGCTGTTACTTTTCCTGATTCAATTGTGAAATCAATATTCTTTAAAACTTGCTCTTCTTCGTTATACTCGAAATGCACATTTTCAAGAACGATCGGCTGCTTAGCATTTGTGACCTTCACACCAGTTTCATGATCTTCTACTTCATATTCTAAAATTGTATTAATTCTTTCCGTTGCACCAATCGCCTTTTGAAATTGTGTAAAGAACATAGATAATTGACTCATTGGCATTATAATTTGAACTAAATATAAAATAAACGCTACTAGTTCTCCTGTTGTTAATGCACCGCTAGAAACTCGCATTCCACCATACCCTACGATAATAACAAGCAATGCCATTAAAACAAACGACATAACTGGTGAAATTAACGCTTGCACTTTTCCCTCTTTCAAACCAAATTGTAATAGCTTTTCAATACCTTTATTTCCAGTTTCATATTCCTTTTTTTCTGTGTTCGAAGATTTCACTAAACGAATTTCTGATAACACTTGTGTTAATACACTAGTAAAAGATGCTGTTTCATCTTGAAGTGCTTTTGAAATTTTATACATTTTTCGTCCAAGCGGAACTAAAATGAGTACTGATAATGGAATAACCGTTAAAAGTAAAAGTGTCATTTTCCAATCTAAAACAAATAATACAATTAATGATCCAACAATTGAAATACCGCCTGTTAATAAATTTGACAAATGCTCAGAAATTAACGTTTTCACAACTCCTGTATCATTTGTCATACGACTAATTGTATCGCCTGTTCTATTTTGATCATAATAAGTTACCGGTAAAATAAGCACCTTTTTCCACAAACGTTCTCTCAGTCCAGCTACAATCTTCTGTCCAATATAATTTAATAAATATATAGACAATCCTGCAGCTATAGTTTGCATAATAAAGAATGCAACTAGCCCAACAATTTGCCCTGTACTAATTGAAGAAAGTGAAAAATTATCTACTAACCCCTTCGTTAACATCGGAATAAATAAACTCGCTCCCGTAGAAAGCAAACTCATTAATAATGCAAAAGCAAGAATCCCTTTCGGAGGATTTGTATCTTGAATAAGGCGTAAAAACTGCCTCCAGCTCCCTTTTTTCTTCATCTCATTTCTAACTTCCATTCCTGTTCATCTCCTCGTGTTAAACCAAACTGTTCTTTCTAAAAATAGAATACAATACGAATGTAAACTGAATGTAAACACACTTTTTCTATTTTTACAAAATATACATAAAAACGCATCTTTACAACAGATATAAACATCTGATATTATTACCTAGTACTAAATATTATTCTATGTGAATTATAAATAACCAATTTACGATACTATATAAATCTCCCGTTATTGAAAGGAGTATCCTTTTTGCAAACAAGTATACATTCCGAAAAAGAAACAATCATTTTTATTCATGGATTAGTTGGCAATCGTCGTGCCTTCAAAAAAGAGCATAAACGATTTTCCACCTCTTACAACATTATTACCTATGACTTATTAGGTCACGGCGACGATAAAGGAGAAGCTATCGAATTTTCATTACAGCGTCTCGTAGATCAATTATTGAATTTATACGAAAAAGAAGGCATTAAAAAGGCCCATATTTGCGCTTTAAGCTACGGCTGTTATATCTCTACAATTTTTGCACAAATGCACCCAGAAAAAGTTTTGAGCATTTGTCATATTGGTGGACATTATAATAACCCTTCCCTTTTATATAACGTATTTCAAAAGTTTTGGGAGAAGCGAGGAGACGATTACTCTAAATGGCTCTCTCAATACGCAAATACTATTTTTCCAAGTGGCATATTAAAGGCAAATCCGTTCGCAGTCATTTCAAGAAATATTTATTACCGTTTCGGATTGCAATTACATTCATCAATTATTGCCCAATCATTACGACACCGGTTAGAATTTGATTTGAAATCTAAATTAAAATCACTTCCCCATCCTATTCTATGGGTAATGGGTGAACATGATCATCTCTATAAATCTTGTCTTTTTGATTTAAAATCCATTCTTCCTAACGTTTTATATAAAGAAATACCGCTTGCAGGACATGCAGCAAACTTATTTCGTCCGAACTACTTTCATGACCTATACGCTCGATTTTTAAATGGGAAGTTACAGTAAAAACTACTACACTCCCAATTTATTCAACTATAAAAAGGCTTCCCAAGTTTCCCTGGAAAGCCTTTTCTCTATACGAAAAGTATATAAAACTACTTTTTCTTAGTATGCTTTTGTGTAACCTAACATGTGCTTGCTCCAGTAAGAGTTACTTACAGAACTAATTCGTACACCAGTTGCATCAGTTTCTGCACTAATGAACTGACCGTTTCCTAAGTAAACGCCCATGTGAGAAGGACCTGATTTATAAGTATTTTGGAAGTATACTAAATCACCTGGTTGTGGATTGCTAGTTTTTGTTTTAGAGCTCCAGTATCCAGCAACTGTTTGACGAGCGCCTTTATGACCAGTTTGATTTAATACGTAGTGAATGAATCCACTGCAGTCAAAACCAGCAGGTGTTGTACCAGCAGTTCTGTATGGTGAACCATTTAAAGATCTAGCGAATCCAGCGATTGAAGATGTATCTCCACCTGTTGTTGGTTTTTGTACGTCTTTACCTGGTTGTTGAACGTTATTTGTAACGTTATTGTTATTGTTATTCGTAACGTTGTTTACTCCGCCTTTTACAAACTTAACGAAGTCTGCGCTTACGTAACCTGTACGGCCGTTATGGTTAATTTTGTACCAACCATTTTCAGCACCAGTAACGTTTAATACTGTACCGTTTGTTACGCCACCGATTACAGCGTTGTATGTAGCTGGGCCTGTACGTACTTTTAAAGCACCAGTGTTAACAACATAAGAACCACCAGTTTGAACTGTAGTAGTATTGTTGTTTGTAGTTGGTTGTTTTGTTTCGTTAGATACAGCAGAACCACCTTTTGTTACGAAGTCTTTGCTTACGTATCCAGTTCCACCATTGAAGTTAATTTTAAACCAATCTTGTACTTCACCTACAACTTGTACTGTTTTACCTTTATTTACAGAGCCTAATACTGTATGAGATGTACTTGGGCCTGTACGTACGTTAAGTGAAGAAACGTTTACTGTGTAAGTACCAGTTCCTTGTTGAACAGTAGTTCCTGTTTTACCACCAGTCGTTACGAAGTCACCACTTACATAACCAGTTTGACCGTTTACAGTTACTTTGAACCAACCGTTTTCTTGTCCAATTACTTGTAGTACTTGACCTGATTTCACTTTAGAAATAACGTTATGTCCTGTACCAGCACCTGAACGTACATTTAATACATCAGCTGTTACCGTGTATTTTAATTCAGAAGTTGTTTCTACCTTTTTTGTTTCAGTTACAGTCGTTTGAGTTTGAGTTTGTCCATTAATTTCTTTTAGCGCCTCATTTGAAACTTGTGCCTGAGCAGAATCCATACCTGGAACTGCAACACCCACTACAGAAGCTGCTGCTAAACCTGCAATTACTTTTTTCATAAGTTGTCTTTACTTCCTTTCCCTACTATCCTCTTAAAAAAACTTATAAACTTAATACATTACAATATTATCAAAGTAAAATATTCATTAAGTTCCATTTTTTAACAAGAGTTTTATTTTTCACACAGAGTTCATTTTAAACGAATGAAGTGAATTCCGTGTGAACTTCATGTGAACTTTACCATTAAACTTATTGTTTTTGCAATGCTTTTTTCAATTCTCTTATGTATTTTATTGAAAATTCGACATTTCATTCATTATCTTAATATACATTTTCTATCCAATTTGAAAAACTCTATTTATCTAATCCAATGCAATGAATGTATTTCCTAGTAAAGTTCCTTCCATGAAGCATACTCTTATCATGACAAAAAATACTTTTTTTATCAATAGTATAATATTTTTAGAAAACTATTTTTGATACTATCTATCGCTTTTAAAAGATTTGACGATTTGTAAGATTTAACTTCAAGAATCCTGTTCTAATTTGGCGAAAACACACACCTCACTACCTACTTTTCACTAACTATGGAATTTCCAGGATATTTATATTATCATATATATAGTGGTATGTTAACCAATACAAATTTTATTTACCCTACACTGAAACCTATCGAACTTTTACAGGTCGGTACATTGAATTTTAAGATGGAAGTCTTATTGCCCGCAAATATTGGGATTAAAAAAGGAGGTATATTTATGAAAAACATAATAGATGATCCTATAAATAAAAATATAGAATTGTACTATGCTTTTTTCCAATTCGTTTCATTTATTACCTTACAAAAAGTATCAACTATTGAAACACGTAAAAACGAATTAAAAAATCAGATGAAAAATTCCTATCAAAAAAATCCTTATTACTTATAAAAGGTGAACAGGTTGTATCCCTGTTCACCTTTTATAGTTCCTACATTATTTATAAATTTTTACACGATTTTCTAAAGGTTGGTATTCTTTTTCACCTGCAGGTACCACCGGTTTACCAAACGGCATTTGCGCAGTAAGTTTCCAGCTTTCTGGAACTTCCCATTCTTTTCTCACTTCTTCATCAATTAATGGATTGTAATGCTGCAATGTAGCACCAAATCCTTCAATTTCTAAAGCTGTCCAAATTGCAAATTGTAACATTCCTGAGGATTGCTGTGACCACGTTGGGAAATTCTCTTTGTATAATGCAAAGTTTTCTTGCAGTTTTTCCACTACTTGACTGTCTTCAAAGTATAAAACCGTTCCATAACCACTTTTAAATGCATTCATTTTTTCTTCGGTAGATGCAAAGTTATTTTCAGGTACAATTTTTCGTAACGTTTCTTTCGTAATATCCCATAACTTATCATGTTGTTCTCCTAGCAAGACGACAACGCGAGCGCTCTGAGAGTTAAAAGCTGAAGGTGTATGTTTTACAGCATGATAAATCACTTCTTGAATTTTTTCATCAGAAACTACTTGCTCTTTACTAATCGCGTAAATAGATCTTCTGTCTTCAATTGCTGTGTAAAAATCTTTTGCCATCATAATTCCCTCCAATTTTCATTTGAGGCTTTTTCATATGTATACATCATGTTTCGCCTCTTAAAACTTATCATTAATAAGTTTCTAACTTTAGACTATCAACAAACAATAATAAACTCAAATAATTACACTCACATTTTTACTTCCTAATGCTAAAAATAAAAAGGCAATTTATTGTTACCGATAATAAGTAACAACAAATTGCCTTTCTTATATGATGATCCAACTCAGTATTTCACTTAATTAACTAAGCCAAATGCATAAGACATTAGCTTGTTCGTCTCTGTAAAACGCTTCGTTTTACCTTTCGTTCCCATTACAACTGTAATAATACGAGTATCACCTTGTTTTGCTGTACCCGTAAAACAATACCCTGCGCTATCTGTGAATCCTGTTTTTAATCCGTCTATTCCTTCTATATATAAAGCTTTATTATTTTTGTTTAACATATCATTTGTACTTACAACATTAATATTATTAAATGCTAACTGACTTTGACGTAAGTGAGTCACTTCTAATATTTCTGGATAGTCTTTTATTAGATGATACGCCAAGTTTGCTACATCAGCAGCTGTCATCTTCGTCTCACTTCCATCAGGTTCTTGTAGTCCTGATGCATTTGCGAATTTAGCATAATCCGACATTTTTAACTGCTTTGCTTTTTCATTCATAAGCTGCACGAAATCTTTCTCCGTCTTAGCCATATGTTCTGCTAGAGCTACAGCCGAATTATTTGCTGATTCAATCATTAATGCATGGTACAAATCTTTAACAGTTAATGTGTCATTCACTTGGACTGGGATTCTCGCACCCTCTGTTTGTGCCGCTTTCGCACTCATTTTCACCGGATCTTCCCAGCGAACTTTCCCATTATGTACATTTTCTAATAGAAGGTACGCTGTCATCATCTTAGACATACTTGCTGGCGCAAAAGCTTCATTTTCATTATGTTGATAAATAATATCTCCATTACTCGCATCGATAATCATAGCTGCTTTTGCATCAATTTCAGGTGGTATGTACTTTGGTGGCACTACTTTTTCAGCTAATCCTGTTTGAGGTAGTTCTGCCACTTGTAAAGGTTGTCCCTCTATATTTGTTGCACTCTTTTGAGTTCCTTGGAATAAGAACCAACATATCCCTAAAATAATGACTACTAGGATCGTCAGCCTTCCCCATTTTAACCGCTTCATTTCAAAACTCCTTTAGCAAACCTTTTATACACTCACGTTTAACCATAACAATAATTACTTTATATCGTCAAGGCAAAAGGCATATTTATTCATCTAATACATTTATGTTACAATTAAAATACCGAAATATAAGAATATTCAATGTTATATTTTCTTAATTTAACTACTTAATAGAAAGGATTCTTACGATGCTACTTCCAAAAACATTAAAATACGGAGACACAATCGGCATTTATTCGCCCTCTTCACCAGCAACATACACTTCTCCAAAAAGATTTGAACGAGCGAAATCTTATTTACAACAGAAAGGATTTCACATATTAGAAGGTTCCCTAACAGGTCGATATGATTATTATCGCTCTGGCAGTATACAAGAGCGTGCCGAGGAACTGAATGCTTTAATAAGGAATCCTAATGTATCTTGTATTATGTCAACAATTGGCGGTATGAATTCTAATTCCTTATTACCTTATATTGATTATGATGCTTTTCAAAATAACCCTAAAATAATGATTGGCTATTCAGATGCAACAGCTTTATTATTAGGGATTTATGCAAAAACAGGAATCCCTACATTTTACGGTCCAGCACTCATTCCCTCCTTTGGAGAATTTGAGCCTTTTGTAGATAATACATACAAATATTTTGTAGAAACATTACTACATGATCAATTGCTTCCTTACAACATAAAACAACCTTTATTTTGGTCAGATGAATTTATTAATTGGGAAGAGAAGACGAAAGAAAAAGAACTTAGACCAAACAATTGGATTTCTGTAACAAACGGACAAGCTACTGGACGTATTATTGGTGGGAACTTAAATACAATAGAAGGAATTTGGGGTAGCTCTTATATGCCAAGCATTCAAGAAGGCGATATTTTATTTATTGAGGATAGCTCAAAAGATGCAGCTACTATTGAAAGAAGCTTTTCATTACTTAAGGTTAACGGCGTATTTGATAAAGTTTCAGGTATTATTCTTGGAAAACATGAGCAGTTTGATGATTGTGGTACAAATCGCAAACCTTACGAAATATTATTGGAAGTACTGCAAAATCAAAGAATCCCTTTACTAGCTGACTTTGATTGTTGTCATACCCATCCGATGATCACTATGCCGATAGGTGTTCAAGTGAACATGGATGCAACCAATAAAACAATACATATTTTAGAGAAATGGAAGAATTAAAAAAAGCTTATATTATAGGAAGAAAATATTATAAACTTTCCATTAGAAAACAGAAAAAAGCTCCGTTCATCACAAACGGAGCCTTTTTATTATTGTCCTAAATTTTGAACCTTGTCTTTCAAATCACGAACTTGATCTATCGTCTGCATAAGCTCAGAGTTTTTAAATTGCTCTACATCCACTTTACCTTCTTCTATCTTTGCCATCGCCGTATCAATTAATGTGTTTAACTTTTCGTTATATCCGACGATTTGCTGATGAAGATCCTTTGCTACATCAGGTGGCGTTAATTCATTGAAAGCGGGTATATCTTTTTTAATTTCACTAAGCTTCGTTTCTAATTCTTTTCGAGCTTCGCTATCATTAACGGCTTTTTCAGCTAATGCTGGTGCATCATTTGCAAATGCACTTATTTCATTTACGTAGTCTGTCGCTTTCTGAGCATAATCTAAAGAGTTCTTTCCTTGCTCTACTAGTGAACATCCCATTAAACCAATTGAAACTATAAATACTAATAAAATTGATTTGATTTTCATTTTAGACTCCCTTCGTCTTTATAATTGTCTACAATTTTCTCTATCATAACTTCTAGCCAAATTGCCTATACCCTTTTTTAAATAACTATCTAGACTCTTACATGTCCTATAATCGTTACCACATCTACTTCTATGTGTACGCTAATAATATCTTCAATTATATCCATATATCCTTGTCCTATAGCTGCTCCATAGTGTAATGTAAGCCCCTTTTTTTCATACACTGACTTTGGCACCGAAAAAATAAATCTCCTCAAGTTTCTTTCATCAGCTGGTTCCATAATTAAAACAATCCCATCCTCATCAAACATATACGCTCGCCCTCCAACTTTACATTCACTATGGCTCAGTATTGCCTTTGTCAGCTAAATTTAAAACCTAAAAATAAGATGCACATCGCTCTATAATTAAAATAAGAAGCATTAATTCTTTTTTTAAGGTTAATGCTTCTTCAAAACTTCGATTTAACTGCCCATAATCCGTATTATGCGAATTATTTCAATTCCCCTCAATTCTTCATTTCCGGACAATATAGAGTACATCAGTTTCAGATAAACCAAATTTCCTAGCACTTCTCATTCCTTGTTTTTCAGCTATGTTATACAATTCCACCTTAAATCCTACATTCATTAATCGTTGTATAAATCCTGATCGATTATAAATCCTTACATGTTCTTCATGACCAAAAGCTAATCTTCTCAATTTTGGCGTTAAAATTAATTCATTCTCTATAATACTATCTACATTCATTACGATTGGCGCTTGAATAATTCCCCATCCATTTGTCTTTAATACTCTATATAACTCTCTCATCGCTTTTTCATCATCTTGAACGTGCTGTAATACATGACCACATAAAATCACATCAAATGTATCATTTTCATATGGAATTCTAGTAACATCAATTTCCTGCATTAATGGATCCTTTGGTTCAATATCTCCACATACATATGTAATGTTTTTATACTGGGCAAACCAACTTCTTAACTTCGCTTCAGGTGCAATATGAAGCATAGTATCATTTCCACTTAATAACTCCGTTTCCATTTCAATATATACACGATATAACCTTTCACGATCCATCGAATCACATACCGAACAAATTCCCGTATCTTTATTCCACATCTCAAATTTATATTTTGGAAAATCATAATGTTCTGGCCAAGGAGAAAATTTTTCAAATTGTTGATTGCAAAATTGACAATAGCATACTTCTTCCTCAAATATACGATTAACTAACTTATTTAATTCCCTCTCCATCTTTTCATTATCAATTTGATTTAATTGTCCATTTTTTACCGCATCCTTAATTATTGACACCACATTTTCCAAACAATGAGTTAAACACGTTTTATAATCTTGCTCACGATTTAAAAACCCACTATTATATGCATCTATTATTAATTCAGTCCATTCTTCAATTGCCCTTAATGTAAATTGCATTTGTTTTTGATTTTTCCCACCATGTTGTCTAAAATAACTAAGAGGTTCCTCTATATAAACTACATTTCCTTTCTTCATCATATCTAGCCATGTTGCAATGTCATTAATAGCTGAATAACCCTTTCCCTTAAAACACCCAAAAGCCCCTTCAAAAAATTTCCGATTAAACAGAACTGTTGTAGGCTCACCAACTACATTTTTTAAGTTTTTTAACATATAATTACCTAATTCTTTCCCTTTAAAAAGTGTAGTTTCTTTTGCAATTTTCATATTCAATGTTGATGGTGGTAATACTTTTCCATTCTCATCAATTAATTCCCGATATGACGTCACAAATGAAATGTTTTCTAGTCTAAAAAAACAGTTCATCATTCTTTTAATCTTTTCAGGATGAAATAAGTCATCATCTAATAAAAAGTTTATATAATCTCCATTTGCAAGTTCTATACACTTATTAAAGTTCTCTGCTTCTAATCGAGGTTTATTTTTAACATATGTAATACATTCATATTCACTTAAATATGGTTGGATCATCGCTTGAATTTCACCGTTTGTACTATCGTCAGAAATTATTATTTCAATATTTTCATATGTTTGATTCAAAGCACTTTTGAGAGCTAATTCCAAGTAATGAGGTTTATTATAGGCAGGAATAAGTATACTGACTTTCGGTAAATGAGAGTTGTTATTCCGATACTGTTTTTTCTTTTCTATATTTATTTCCTTTCGCTTAATTTGTCGGTAGTAGTCTAATGTATATAATATTGATGATGGAACTAATTTTTTTGCATAGTCTAGGAAATTAGTTATCGCTTTATATAACTCTTTTTCAGTAGATAAAAAACCATACTTTTCTCCAACTATAATACTATGTGAAAAATCCTCTACTCCATCCATAAGTTTATTAGATTCATTCAACTGTTGACCTGAATGTAATCGGAAGTAACTAAGTGTCTCTGCTATATATACTGCTTTTCCTTTACTTAATAAAGATAACCATGAGGCTATATCTACATTACATAGATACCTCCTCTTATCAAAAATCCCATACGGTTCTTGTAAATCATTTTTACGAAATAAAACTGTTGTCGGTTCTCCAATATAATTTTTTTGATCCACAATTACCCTATTTCCTAATTCTGTTCCCTCTATAATCGTATCCTCTTCAAATAAACGGACAGTTGAATAAATATGTCGTAGTTCTTTCCCTTTATCATCAATTACTTGACGATGAGATGTTACAAGCTTGATTTCATTATCTAAATCATTGAAAAAATACTTCATCATTTTTTCAATTTTATTCATATGAAATATATCATCATCCATTAAAAAATTTATATACTCACCGTTCGCTTCATTAAATAACATTAGCGCATTTTCAAATTGTCCGAGAGTTGACCTGTTTTTTATATAAATAATATTTGAATGATCACATAAGTATTTTTGTAACACATTTTCCGTTTCGTCATTCGTGCTATCATCTCCAACAATAATTTCTATATTAGAATATGTTTGTTGTAATACACTACACAATGCTTTTTCAAAGTAGCCAGGACGATTATAAGTAGGAATTAATACACTTACCAACGGAATTCGCTCTATCGCCTCTTCACTTTTTTCAAAACGTTTCCCCATCTTTTCCCTCCACCTTTTCGCATATTATTTATATACGCGACATAATATCACATTACTTAAACCGTATGAAACCTTTATACTTTTATGCAAGCCCATAACAAAATATCCTACTTTTCACTCCAAAATATACATATTCAATAATTTAAGTATTTGATTAGCTGTTTTTTATACATTTGATTTCTATCATAAAATAATGTAAGACAAATAAAACGAAACTTTAATCAGGGGGGCTTCTCCATCCCTTCTGATTATCCCCCTCACCAATCGGACTTTTACGTACAGTTAATCTCCCGCCTAACTTCCTCACATCAGCCGGATCTTGCCCTGCAAATAGCGAGATAAATCTATACCTTAAAAAGAATATATTTCTTAACAAAAAAATAGCTGCACCATTAGGCGTAGCTATTTTACAATTATTACTTATTCAAACTATATTCCTTTATCTAACTCATACAGCTTACGATACTTCTCGTTTTCTTTCAGAAGTTGTTCATGACTGCCTTGCATCACAATTTGGCCACGATCAAGGAATATAACTTCATCTACATGTTCAATTCCTACAAGGTGGTGTGTAATCCAAATAACAGTCTTTTCTTCTGTTGCAGAAAACATTGTTTCTATTAAAGATAGTTCTGTCTTTGGATCTAAGCCGATCGTAGGTTCATCAAGTACAATAATTGGAGCCTCTTGCATTAGCGTTCTAGCAAAAGCAACCCGTTGTCTTTCTCCACCAGAAAACCTTTTTCCCATTTCATGCATTTTTGTTTGCAATCCATCTGGAAGAGAAGCTATATGCGAAGCTAATTGTGCTTTCTCTAAAGCTGTCCATATCTCTTCATCCGTAGCCTCTGGTTTACCGATTCGCACATTATTTCCAATTGTCGTATCGAATAAATGCGGCTTTTGATTCAATACAGAGATATATTTTGATATAAGATTCGTATGAGCATGTTCACTATTCAATAAAACTTCACCATGTAACGGGCTTAGCGCACCTGCTAACAATTTTAACAAAGTAGATTTTCCTGTTCCACTTCTTCCTAAAATGGCGATTTTCTTTCCTGCCTTTATTTGCAGTGATACTTCTTTCAATACAAATTCATTACTATCTGGGTAACGATACGATACATTATTTAATTCAATGTCTATATGTTTTGATGCAACATAATCTTTATCCTCATGTAATTCCTTTTCATCCTGTAAAACATCATTAGCTTCTACTTTATTTAGACGATGAGCAGATTCTACATATGATGGAATTCGATCGATAGCATCTGAAAGAGGGATAAGCGCGTTTGTGACTGATAACGTCATTAAGACGAAAGCCGCAATAACGGTAGGTGCAATCTGTTCACTTGCCGCCTCAT
This sequence comes from Bacillus sp. FSL M8-0063, assembly GCF_038005545.1. NCBI lineage: Bacteria > Bacillati > Bacillota > Bacilli > Caryophanales > Bacillaceae > Bacillus > Bacillus sp. FSL M8-0063. The sequence continues at coordinate 1,542,793 of NZ_JBBOTJ010000001.1, read as the reverse complement.
TTCCAGTCCATATGATCATTGAAATAACTACAATCCCCACTACTAATTGAATGATACTGTCCCGAATATGATTCCAGCGTTTCATTCTTTTTTCCGTTTTTAACAACTCATTATTTTGCTCTACATACTTATCGATGAATTCATCTTTTCTACCACTTGCTTGCCAATCTGATAATCCAAAAACAGCGTCTGTTAATTGTTGATACAAACGGCTTCTTCCTTGTTTTAAAGTAACATGATGTTGCTTCATTAAAAGTAATGATACAAACGGAAGCAGAAAAACGATAATAGCCAACATACATGCTGCAATAAGTGCAAATACTACGTCAAATGCACCGATAACAAGTACGAATATGCTATATACAACTAATGCTAATAGACTAGGAAATATTGTACGTAAATATAGGTTTTGCAAATGCTCTATATCTTCGGATAATATACCTAACATATCGCCCGTTTGAAATCGTGAACGGAAAAATAACGCTTGCGGTTCTACTATTCTGTATAGTTTCGTTCTCATCTTTTCTAATATGCGTAGTACGACATCGTGTCCAACTAAACGCTCTAAATAATGAAATACCGCTTGTCCTATACTAAACGCACGTGTTGCAACGATAGGAACATATACAGCCATTACATTTTCTGGTCTAAGAGCAGATTTAGAGATTAAATAACCTGAAATGAAAAGTAACATCGCACCTGAACTAACTCCAAGAAGACCAAGGAAAATAGTTAAAGTCATTCTACCTTTATTTTGCTGTATATAAGGTTTAATCCAGTTACTCATCTCTATCCCCTCTCTTTCCTGTGAAAATGTAATGCCTCATTCTTTAAAAGTTCTTCATACGTTCCTCTTTCTATCATTTCCCCTTTATTTAAAATAAGAATATGATCCATCTGTTTCATCCAGTGAAGACGATGTGTTGCAAGAAATACTAACTTACCTTCAAACAGACGTAACATCGCTTGCTTTATTTCAAATTCAGTTTCAATATCAAGATGTGCTGTAGGCTCGTCTAATAGAATAATTGGCTTTTTACTTAAAAGAGCACGCGCCATAGCGACACGTTGTTCTTGCCCGCCACTAAGCATACGTCCACCTTCTCCAATTCTTTCATACATCCCGTTCGGAAGCGATGTAACGAGTGAACGAAGACCAACTTCATTAATAACTCTTTCCACTTCTGCATCAGTTGTATTTGTTTCATAGAAACAAATGTTATCTTTTAATGAAAGCGGGAAAATATAAGGTTGCTGTGGAATATATGCAATATTCTTTTGCCAATCTTCTCGAGTAGCCCCGTCAATTTCCACACCATTTACTATCAGCTTTCCACCCGAAGGAGTTAAAAATCCTGCTAATACGTCAATTAACGTCGATTTCCCTGCCCCACTTTCACCAATTACACCTATAGCACCGGTACCTTTCCAAGTAAAATCAATTCCCTCTAATATAGATTTTTCCGATTCATCATTCTTTACTTTTACATCTTGTAATTTCAAGTTACTAGAGGAATTCCATATTAGACCTACATTTGATTCTTTCGTTCCTATTTCTTTTTGTTGCTGTAAAATCTCTTCTATTTGCTCCATTGCAAGTTGTCCATCTAACGTAGCATGATAATTCGCTCCAACTTGTTTAATCGGCAGAAAATATTCCGGAGCTAAAATTAAAATCGTAAGGGCTGGCAATAGTACAATTGTCCCATCTATTAAACGTATCCCTAATCCGACCGCCACAAATGCGATTGATAAACTCGTAAAGAAATCTAATGCAAAAGAAGAAAGAAAAGCAACTCGCAAAGTACGCATCGTTGCTTTTCTATATCTTTTACTTACTTTTTCAATCTTTCCTTCGTGCTGTTTACTTTTACCTAAATACTTTAATGTTTCTAATCCTTTTAACGTATCTACAAAATGATTAGAAAGTACACGATACGACTCATACTGACTATCCGCCATCTTTTGCGCTGCTAATCCTAGTAGGATCATAAATATAATCACGATAGGAATCGTTACAACTAAAATGATTCCAGACTCAATATCTAGCGTAAAAACATATAGTACAATTAGCCCCGGTATGATACTACTTCTAATCATTTTAGGAATTGTTAATTCTATATATGTTTTAAACTTCTCAATACCTTCTATCGATAAGGTAACCAGATGACCAGTTCCAGCAGTTTGAACATAACGTGGACCTAATGTGAAATACGCCTCTATTAATTGTTTTCTCAGTAGTGATCCTGTTTTTTCAGCGAAACGTTCCACTAATATTTGCGATATTCGCACTAGCATATGACGTACTGCAAACGTGATCCCAAAATAAACCGTTTCATTTAACAAAGATTGCACAGTTTCTCCTTGAAATAAAAACGTAATAGCCCGCGCTAAAAACACTGTTTGGGCAATAATACTTACAGCTTCTAAAATGCTAATGATTGTTAACACTACATATAAAACTCGGCTACCAGGATACGACGGAAGTCCTCTTTTTCTTTTCATTAGTACTCCAAATCTTTATCTGACTTAACAGGTTGTCTAAACACATAGAAACTCCATATTTGACTTCCCAAAACAAATGGCAATATAGCAATTGAAAAATACGTCATCAGTTTTAGTGCATAATCTCCTGATGCTGCATTATAAATTGTTAAATCGTATATTGACCCTAACGAGCTAATTAAGACACGTGGGAACATGCCGGCGAACACACTCGCACTTAGTAAAATGATTGTTAAACTCGTCATAACGAAAGCCCAACCATCTCTTCTTCTTTTATTTAATAATGTTGACGCACATAATGCTACAAAAGCTCCAATCGGAACCATAATCCACTCTGTACCATGGGCAGTGAAAATATCTGTTTTCCATAATCCCAATCCGGCAAAAATAAGGAGTGCTATAATTGCAAGCGGTGCAATTTTCAACGCAGCAATACGTGCACGTTCTCTTAACTTACCAGTTGTACGTATAGTAAGGAATTGCAATCCGTGAACAATACATAGCAGAAGGAACATAACTCCTCCAAGTAATGCAAATGGATGTAGTAATGGTAAGAATCCACCTACAGCATTTTTCGTTTCATCAATTGGAATACCTACCATAAAGTTAGCAATTGCAACCCCCCAAAGGATAGGTGGTAGTAAACTTCCTAAAAACATACCCCAATCCCAAAAACCTTTCCATTTATGATTATCTATTTTCGCACGGAATTTAAAGGAAACCCCTCTTATAATTAAAGCAAGAAGCATAAATACAAACGGAATGTAAAACCCGCTAAATAAAGTTGCATACCAGTGCGGGAATGCTGCGAACATAGCTCCACCAGCACAAACAAGCCATACTTCATTCGCGTGCCAAAATGGACCAATTGTATTTAAATATATTCTTTTCTCTAAATCGTTTTCCCCTAAAAACCTTGAAACTATACCTACACCGAAATCGAAACCTTCAAGTACAAAGAAGCCTACGAATAAAATTGCAATAATGATAAACCACAACTCATTAAGAGATAACATACTCATCCTCCTTATCAAATGGATCATGGCTTTGAGAATCCTGTTTCGTTTTCTTATTCTCATGTCCTTTAATGACACGAACGAATAAGTAAATAGTAATTCCACCTATAATTAAATATAGTGATGTGAACGAAACTAAAGAGAATAATACTTCTCCGAACGTAACATTTGGAGATACAGCATCTTCCGTTTTCATAACACCGAAAACTACCCAAGGCTGACGTCCCATTTCAGTCATAATCCATCCTACTGTATTACCGATAAACGGTAGTGCAATTGCATACACCATTAATTTTAAATACCAAGTTTTTTCAGCTAAACGATCTTTTCTTGATAAGAACCATCCGTATGCTCCTAGAAGAAGCATAAATGTTCCACTCATTACCATCGCTCTAAAACTCCAGAACATAGTGTGTACTGGCGGTATATAATCTCCAGGCCCATATTTTTCTTCATATTGTTTTTGAATTTGATTCATTCCTTCTACTTGACCACTAAATTTATCAAATGATAATAGACTTAGCATATAAGGGATTTGAATTTCAAACGAATTTTCTTGCTTCTCTGCATCAATTTTCGCAAATACTGTAAATGGCGCTGGATCCTCACTCGTATTCCATAACGCTTCAGCTGCTGCCATTTTCATTGGATGTGTCTTAATTAATTGTTGTGCTTGCGCATGACCGAAGAATAATACTAGCGCAGTTGTAAGTGTTCCAACAATGATAGAAATGCGGAACGATTTTTTAAACACTTCAGTTTCTTGAGCTTTTGTTATTTTCCATGCACTCACACCTGCAATAAAGAATGCACCAGTTGCAATTGCCGCTGTAATTGTATGCGGGAATTGTACCCATAATTGTGGGTTTTGAATAATCGCTAAGAAATCATTCATTTGTGCACGTCCATCTGCTGCCATTTCATACCCTACTGGCGATTGCATAAATGCACTTGCAGTTAAAATCCAAAATGCTGATAACATTGTTCCAATTGAAAGGAGCCAAATACATAAAAGGTGAACACGCTTCGGCAATTTATCCTCACCGAATACCCATAAACCTAGGAATGTAGACTCAATGAAAAATGCTAATAAACCTTCAATCGCAAGTGATGGACCAAACACATCACCTACGAAACGTGAATAGGTTGACCAGTTCATACCAAACTGGAATTCTTGTAGAATACCAGTTACTACACCTACCGCAAAGTTTACAAGGAATATTTGTGTCCAAAACTTCGTCATCTTCTTATAAATTTCTTGTCCCTTTACCACATATAACGTTTGCATTAATGCAATGATAAAAGCTAAACCAATAGACAGCGGAACAAAAAAGTAATGGAAAATCGTTGTTGATGCGAATTGTATTCGTGCCAATTCGAGCGTTTCCATACTACAATCACTTCCTTCATAATTTTTTATATCGTATTTTCGATTGAGTTGTATGAATAAAACAACTCAAATCTTAGAAATATAGAAAGATAAATTTGTTTATGTACTTTTAGAAAATATAAATTTTCAGTTTTCAAGATCATTACAAAAGAACTTTCTCATAAAATTTACCTTTTCACTATTTCAGTAGTGTTTTATCCGTTAATCGAATTGTATAATATACCTGCATAGTAAATTCAACTGATTTTTGACGTATTATTGACATCATTTTGTCTGAAATATGTCTTTTGTCATTTTTTTGAATTATATTTTTCTCATTAATAAAATGTATTTTTTTAATATAAGACTTACTTCCATATCAATAAAATAATCATTTCCCTCTTCATACACTTGACTTTCACGCAGAAAAATGTCCTCTAAACTAAAGGAGAAATCAGTTAGTTTTTTGTCAAGAAGAAAATGTATTTTTAAAATTCAAACACAAAATATTGTTATTCGAAAATAGAAAATCCCCTCCCTCTTTCTAGACTGAAAATTCATTTTTTTATCATTTTTTCAAACTGAATTCATACATAAAAAATACCGAGAATCGATTAGACTCTCGGTATTTTTTAAATTATTTCGCTGTATGTTTTCTAACAGCCGGTAAAATTTCAGTAGCAATTAATTCAATATTTTTCTCAATTTTATTAAGTGGTACACCACCAAAATCAATTTGTGCCATAAAACGTTGTTGTCCAAACAATTCATATTGGTAAAGCATTTTTTCAATAATTTGTTGCGGGCTACCAACCATTAATGCGTCACGGTAATCTACTGCATTTGTAAATTGTTGCTTCGGATACCCACCACCACGCAGTGTAAGCATACCAGCATTAATATGAGGATAGTATTCACTAAATGCATCTTGTGAATTTTTTGCTGTATAAAATAAACTCGTCGTTGCAACTGGCAAACTTGCTGGATTAAATCCACTTTGCGCCGCAGCCTCACGGTAAGCATCTACTGACCCTTTAAAGTTAATAGCTGGACCACCTAGTGTTGTTATCATCATAGGTACACCCGCACGTCCTGCTTTAATCGCACTAGCTGGCGGGCCACCAACTGCACGCCAAATTGGTAAGTTATTATTCTTCGCTCTCGGAATCACCGATGCATGTGCAAGCGGCGCTCTGAACTGTCCGTTCCATGTTACATGTTCCTCGTTATTAATTTTTAATAAAAGATCCATCTTCTCTTCAAATAACTCTTCATAATCATTCACGTCATAACCAAGTAAACTATATCCCCCAATACGAGATCCACGACCAGCCACGATTTCTGCACGTCCATTAGAAATCAAGTCAATTGTAGCAAAATCCTCATATACTCGTACCGGATCAGATGTGCTTACTATCGTTGCTGAACTTGCAATTTTTATATTTTTCGTAGCTTGTGCAATAGCTCCTAAAATAACTGTATGAGCTTGCGTTGTAAAATGAGTTTGATGACTTTCACCGACAGCAAATACATCAAGTCCAGCTTCATCCGCTAACTTAGCTGTTTCAATTAATTCATGAATTCTTTGTTCTGCACTAATTTTCTCTCCATTATGCGGATTTAAAACATGATCCCCAATTGAATATAATCCAAACTCTATTCCTTTACTTGTATCCATACGGTATTTTTCCATAGTTGCTCTCTCCTTTAATTCAGTCGTATTCATATTCTTCAATTATTTTTCACTTGATTAGTCAATTGATAGTGTAAAAAAAATTACTCTTGCGGCAATTCTTTTTTTTCGCTATGCTTATGAACTTTCGTCATTAGCTCGTATAATATTTTCTGCTCTTCTTCATTTAATACATCATCAAAAAACGATGATTGAAATGCAAGTTGCTCTGGCAATGCTCTCTCTAAAGCTGCTTCCCCTTGCTCTGTAAGACTAATTGTTTTCGTTTTCCAATCTTGTTTTCGTACAATATATCCTTCTTTTTCAAGACGAGTTAACATTCGAGAAATACCGCCTTGTGTAACAGTTACCTTTTCAGCTAACTCCATTTGTGTGAGTGGCTGATACGTACGTATTTGCAAAAGCACATCAAATTGAGCTGTCGTTAAATCAAACCGTTTTAAAAACTCATTTGACATCTGATTACTTTGGTTCGTAAATCGTATTAAGCGTAACCATATTAATGACCCTATCGTATTATCACGCATGTTTGATCACTTCCTATCGTGAATCTTACTATCACTTTACTACGCAAGTGATAAAAAAGCAAGAGAAAAAGTGAAAAATAATCTCATTAGAGTATTGCATAAATAACGATAAGAAAGAATTCATATTTAAATGAATTCTTTCTTATCGTTATTCTTAACTTTCCATTTCATTCATTGCTATATTTAAAGCTCCCACTGCTTTGGGCCAACCAACATAAAAAGCCATATGTGTTATTAATGCGATCATTTCATTTTCTCCAATTCCATTTTGTTTGGCCAGTCGCAAATGAAATGGTAATTGTTCTGTATGACCAAGACTGATTAATACCGACACTGTACATAAACTTCTTTCTCTTAATGTTAAAGTGTCATCCCGCCACACTTCCTCGAACAATATCTCTTCACTATAATGAGCAAATGCAGGTGCCATTTCTTTCATTCTCTCTTGAATACAATATTTAATTGATTGATTCATTCATCATTTCACTCTCCCTTCACTTTTACCAATTGTGTCAATCCTTGACCAAATGACCAATTTTCAGCAGATGTCTCATTTAGCGTAATAAAAATATCTGCACTTTTTATACTAGAACATTCAGAAATCTTCAAGGATATCGACTGATATAGATTCATTTTCTGTTTTATCGTTCTTCCCGGTCCGCATGTAATAGAAACATAAATCATCTTCTCTGTTCTCTTTTCTCCTCTTTCTAATAAATAATATGGATTATATAAAAAGTGATTTTGTTGATAAGGTAAAAACATTTGAAAAAAATCATTTTCAAGGATGTTAAAATGTTCAATTAATGACAGATGAATACATTCACCTATCTTTTTCAACTCTTCTTTATTTAATATATTTTCATGATAATAAACGTTCACAAAAGGCATACATTTTCATTCCTTTTTCCTAATTTAACTTCAACAAGTTTTCATCGTGAAATGTGCAAAATCTCATATACTGTAACACCTTTATTTGTTACCATTTCAGGCTTTTCTTCATAAAAACTTAACTGACTATACCTCCATTTATCTGAATTATAAATCATTACATTTCCTAAACACTTTTCTATATTTTGTACACATTCATTCATAGTTTTTAATTGAGTCTCCCTCAGTGAATTACTTTGAGAAATACTCCCTACATATTCAACAGCATATTTACTTTTCTTAAAATCATCACTTAGATTAACAACTAATGGAACACCTATATTTATTTGTTGCCACCCAAAAGATTGTAAAATATTATCGTAATACCCTTCAAAGATAAATTTGTTCATTCCTTCATGGCCATTCCAAATATATAAAGGTGCATAACAGTTATAGAAATTCCCATCCTTACCTGTCTCAGTAATTAAATATGCTTTGAAATTCAATTCTTGAAAACCATCCGTTTTATATCCATTATCCTTTACCCTTTTTTTAATAATCTCTATGTCATAATCCTTTGGCAAAATGACCTTATATTGCATTCCAATCATGTTTATCACTCACTTTCAATCTTATATACACAATGATAAACCGATGATTGACTAACGTAAAATAGGTATAAATTATATTTGATATCATTTATAATGATATCAAATAAGGGGCTGTGATATATGGACATAAATGATCTTATTATATTCAAAACTGTAGCCAGCGAAGGTTCTATTAGTAAAGCTGCGAAAGAGTTAGGATATGTTCAACCGAACGTAACTGAGCGAATCAAAAAATTAGAACAAGAATTAGAAACGCCTTTACTACATAGAGATAACAAAGGAGTATCCTTGTTACCTTCTGGTGATATTTTATTAGACTACACGAATCAAATATTAACTCTAGTAGAAGAAGCGAAAGATAAAATTAAAACGAGTAGTTCTTCTTATATAATCGCGACGTCACAATCTATTTTGACTAATTATGTAAGTAAGCGCATTAAAGAAAATTTCAGGAATTATCAAATATATGTAGAAAATAGTAGTCATTTGCAAAAATTACTGCAACAACAAAAAGTTGATATGGTCATTACTTACGAGGATGATCCCGACGCAGCTTTTAAAAAAGTATTTACTGCTTCAATTTCTGTAGGCTTATTAAAAGCGAAAGAAACGCCTACCATTGACTATTCAAAGGAACTCTTCTTCGTTAGTAATGACAAAAGGTGCCCTTTTAGAAATAAGACAATACAATTTTTAAAAGAAAATAATTTATCTCAGCGTCAACTTCAACAATTAGATTCTTATTCGCTTATGGAAGAGTTTATTCAGGATGGAAAAGGAATAGCCTTTTTGCCGATTAGAAATGATACATTGGTACCAATTGAAGATTTTCCAATTGAGAAATTAGCTGTTCATTTTTTTACGAATCAACACTCTTTAAAACAAATCCCTGATGAACTATTTAATTAATAGAATAGCTATAAACTAATTACATACACCAATAAAAATCCCTCCTTTACGAATCTAAAAGAGGGATTTTCATATTCTATACAATTGATTTTTCACACATTTTGCTCCACTTCTGCACTTTTCTCCTTCTTATTCCGTTTCATATTCTTCAAACTCTTTACCGTTCCAACTAATCCTTTCGGGAAAACTAGCAAGACGATAATGTACAATAAACCAAGAATAATCGTCCATCGTTCAAAAATCGGATACGCTGTAGCTAGTTCTGATAAATAATATTTCAGTGATTCAATAATTCCAGCTCCAGCAATTGCTCCAATTAACGTTCCAACGCCTCCAATCATTGTCATCAATAATGCATTTAATGTCATTTCAATTGAAAATACAGTTGTATTAACAAAGCGTAGTGTGATAACAAATAAACCACCGCTAATCGTAGCAACTACTCCTGCAACAATACTAGCAATAATTTTATAATGAAGAACTTTATATCCTAATGCTTCAACACGTTGTTCATTTTGTGAAATTGCCTTTAATACTTTTCCGATAGAAGATTTTGTGAAAAGACGTAACAGAATAAAAATGACAATTAAACATATAAGTGTTACATAATAAAACGTAAAACGATCACGGAATAAGTCTGGTACACCAAATGTAAAACCGTCCCCTCCGTGAGTGAGCCCACGCCATTTTTCAGCAAGTACGAAAAACAACTGTGAAATAGCAAGTGTTAACATTGCATAAAAATGACTTTTCAGTCGTAACGAAAGCAAACCGATTATATAACTAACAATTGCTGAAATGATAATTGCAGCTACTAGCCCTATTAAAAAGTTCGTTATGGATACTCCTTGCCGATCAAATAAAAGTGCTACGCCATATGCCCCTATTCCAAAGAACATACAATGACCGAATGATACAATTCCTGTATATCCAAGCAATACATCAAAACTCATTGCAAAAATAGCAAAGATGAAGATTTGAGTGAACAAAATTAACAAGCTCCGTGAATCATTTACGAATGGAAATACACTTAAACAAATGAGCATACATACTCCGAAGTATACTTTAATTCGATTTGAAGTGCTGTTCACCATTTCACCCCTTTTCACTAACAAGTCCATTTGGCTTCACGATTAAGAAAAATAGTAACATTAACATATTGATTGCAAGTGAGAAATCCGGCATAAAATACGCTGTAAAAGCACCAGCTAATCCGACAATTAAAGATGCGATTGCTGAACCTTGTACGCTTCCTAATCCTCCAATTATTACTACTATGAAAGCTAAAATCGCATACTGCATACCCATCTCGGCGAAAATAACTCCTGAATACGGCGCTAATAAGAAGCCTCCCAACGCTGCCATCCCTGCTCCTAATAAAAAGACGAAAGAAAATATCGCTTTTACGTTAATACCGAGCGCTTGAACCATTTCTTTATCCATTACACCTGCGCGGATCATTAGACCTATCTTTGTTTTTTTAAGCAATAATAGTAAGGCAATATAAATGATGATCCCAATTAAAATTACGAATAGACGATATTTAATTAATATAATACCTTCAAATGTATAACTACCTTGTAACCATAACGGTAATTTAGCACCAATTGGATTTGGCCCCCAAAATACTTTAATACATTCACTAAGTACAAGCATTCCTCCAAGCGTCACAAGAAGCTGGCGAACATGATTTCCATATACCGGTCTAATAAGGAATCTTTCTAAAATGAATCCAAGAAACATTCCCATAGCAATTGCTCCAATTAACGCTAATACATAACTACCTGTCATATTAAATAGCCAAACACCTGTAAACGCTCCCCAGGCAAATAAACCACCATGTGCGAAGTTTAGAACGCTCATTAAACCGAAAATCAGTGAAAGACCTGATGCTAATAAAAAAATGAGCATCCCTGTTGAAATCCCATTTACAAATAAATTGATTAACACATCCATCCTTCTCACCTCGGATTCATGTTAAGAGATTCCTAAATATTTGTGACACATTTCCTTATCCTCTTTTAATTCATGCATAAAACCGTTATGAACAATTTTTCCGTTATCCATAATATAAAAGTAATCACCAATTTGACTAGCCATCATAAAGTTTTGTTCAACGAGTAAAACGGTTGTTTTCTTCTTCATTTTCAAAATGGCTATCATTAATTTTTCTATCATAATAGGGGACAAGCCTTTACTCGGCTCATCGATAAGTAATAAACCATCACTATTAATAAATGCTCTTGAAATTGCTAGCATTTGCTTTTGTCCTCCGCTTAATAGTCCGCTTTTTTTGTGCCAAAACTGCTTTAAATCTGGAAATAGTTCAAGCATCCACTCAATTTTCTCTTCCGCTTCTTCTCCCTTACCCCTAGCAAGAGCGAATGTTTCTTCTACTGTCAAATCGTGAAAAATACCTTGATTTTCTGGTACATACCCTATTCCTTTTCTTGAAATTAAATGTGTAGATAATCCATTTACTTGTGTACTATCATAATAAATTTCACCATGTGCGATATGGTGAAATCCCATAACCGAACGTAATGTCGTCGTCTTCCCTGCCCCATTTCTTCCAAACAGTACAGTAATCGTTCCTTTCTCAACAGCAAGAGATACGCCTTGTAAAATATGAAACTGATCTAAATACGTCTCTATATTATTCACTTGTAATAGTGCCACTATATAATCCCCCTAAATAAGCACTTTGTACACGCTCATCTTTCATAATCTCTTCGGGCAAACCTTCAGCCAATAGCTCTCCATGGAATAAAACGATAAGATGGTCTGACAAATCTAGTACCATATCCATTTTGTGTTCAATTAGTACAATTGTACTCTCTGGATGTTTCTTAATATTTTCAATCACTTGTAAAATAGCCGGTACTTCCTCAACTGATATACCTGCCGTCGGCTCATCAAGTAGTAACACATCTGTTTTTAAAGCTAATAACATTGCAAGCTCTAACTTTCGTTTTTCTCCATGCGCTAAATCTTTCGCTAATACATGTTCTTTTTCCTGAAGTAATACAGTTTTTAAGACACGTCTCGCCTCTCCCACTTGTTGCTTAAATTTTGCCGAACTCGGAAAAAAACTATAGTAATCTTGCACAAATGATTGAACACTTAAACGAACATTTTCAAGTACCGTTAACTCTGGGAATATATTTGTAAGTTGAAAAGAACGACCAATTCCTAATCGAGTTCGATCCGAAATTGATAATTTTGTAATCTCTCGTCCTTTAAAATATACTTCCCCCTTTGTTGGAGAAATTTGTCCACTTAGTAAATTAAATAACGTTGTCTTTCCTGCACCATTAGGTCCAATAATGGAAATGAGCTTTCCTTTTTGTACTGTTACATTCACATCTTTAATAACATGATGCTCGCCAAAAGATACGCAAAGATTTTTCGTTTCTAGCAAATGTGTCACGAAATCCCTCCTTTTAAAGCTTTAAGTACAAAAGAAATACGTATAAAGAGGGCGTCCCCCTCTTTATACAAAATCAACGGAAAATTCAGTTTATTTATTTTGAACTGGTGGTTCTGTCTCTTTCATCGTTAATTCTCGCTCTAATACTGGCACCGGATAGTCAACACCATCTTGCTTTTTCAATTTGATAGAATACAGTGTCTGCATCGCTTGGTGATCCTTTTCTCTAAACTTCATCTTTCCTTTCGGTGTATCAAATTCCATTCCTTCCATTTTCTTAATCAATGTATCTACATCTGTATCACCTTTTGTTTTCTTTAAAGCTTCTACAATAGAAATTGCCGCTGACATTCCACCCGCTGTAAATAAATCTGGCACCGCACCATTAAATCGTTTTTTATGTTCTTCAACTAACCAATCATTCACCTTATTTTTCGGAAGTGTATGATAATAAACAGAAAAACCTTGCATTCCTACTAACGCATCCATCGTTTTTAATGCCGGTATATCTGGTGCACCTGTAGAAATTTTAATACCTTGTGCTTCCACATTCATATCTTTTAACTGTTTCCAAGGTGAGTTTGCCCCTGCCCAAACGATAAATAAATAATCTGGTTTTGAGCTAATGATATTTTGAATATTTGCAGTGAAGTCAGTCGAATTTGTATCTGCATATTGCTCGTTTACAATATTCGCACCTAATTTCTTCGCTCCAGCTTTAAACGCTGCAATCCCTTCACGGCCAAATGCATTATCCGGGGCAAACGTCGCAATCTTTATATCTTTTTTTGCAATTGCAGCTGCTCCTGCAATCGCATCTTGCGAAGAGCTTCTTCCTGTTCTAAAAACATATTTATTCCAATTCTTTCCGGTAATACTATCAGCAACTGCCGGTTCTACAACCATTATTTTTTCATATTCTTCAGCTAGTGGTAAAACCGCTAATGTATCACTTGAACTAGACGATCCGACTAAAAAATCCACTTTCTCTTCTTCTAATAATTTCGTAGCTTTTTTAACTGCTACCTCTGCTTTCGTTTCCGTATTTTCTACAACAAACTTAATCTTCTTCCCTTCCACTTTCCCCGTTCCATCCGTCGCATAGTCTAACCCTAATTCAAATCCATTCACTGTTTGTTTTCCATATGATTCTAATGGACCTGTTAATGAAGCAAGAACCCCTACCTTAATCGTCTTTTCATCCTCAGTACTTGTTTTCTTTCCTGAACAAGCTGCCGTTATTAATAACGAACCTAACACACAACCAGTAGCCACCATTCTTAGCCATTTACGTTTTTTTATCGACATTGTGATCCTCCCCATACTTTACTTTCTGATAGAGTCAAACACGCCAAAGTTACCCATCCGTAATTATGACTTTTCCTTTGAATCATACAAACACAGCTGTTTGAAAAATTTAATGAAGTACCTTTACATTCGCCGCCTCTTTCCAAATACCTCCATTTATCATATATTCATCTAGTATTTTTCACCACCTAATTACAGTCGCTGCCCATGTATACCCAGTCCCGGCACTAACTACTACTGCAATATCTCCGGCCTGTAATTTTCCCTGTTCATTTGCAAAGTGAAGACCAATGCAAGGATCAAGCGCTGACATATGTCCATAATGATCTAAATATACAACTTGTTCTTCTTCTAGCCCTAGTCCCTGTATCAATTCTATTAACATGGAACGTTTTGTATGCAGTGGTAACAATACTTTAATATCTTTAGGAGTACATCCACTTTTTCTTAACGCCTCCCTAATAACCTTGTCAAAATTAGGGATTGAAACCCGGTCTAGACGTTCTTTCATACTATTAGGATCTATTACATCAATATAATGTTGTCGATTCTCAACTGTATCATAGCTCGCAACCTGCTTCGATCCACCAGCTGGAATACGAACATCGTCATGAAATGAACCATCTGTTAATTTATCAGAATTTTATAGCATATCCCTAATCAAAATGAATAAACGCCCCCGTCAGTTAACCTTTTTGCACTCCCCTCCTTCTTATAACACCACATATATTTAAACAACATTACGAAGGTAAATCCATATTTTACAAAAACAAAATATGCTAATATAATAGATAAGTGATTATCACTTAAAAGGAACTGATATAAGTGAGAAGATATTGTTTTACATACTTAGGAGGAATCATAATGAATTTTAAACATGTACTTGCAACAGGCTTAATTACCGCCACACTATTTGGTGCAACGAATGCTCATGCACAAACTGAACATTTCATTGATGTACCAAAGGAACATTGGTCTAAAGATTCGATTAACTACTTAACTGAACAAAAGGTCATTAGTGGCTATGGCAACGGAAAATTTGGATTTGGGGACAATGTAACTCGTGGGCAAGTAGCTGCGATTATTTCAAGATACTTAAAATTAGAAAATACTGGATCTACAATTAAACATTTCTCTGATATTCATGGGCATATGTTTGAAAACAATATTAAAGCAGTTGCTCAAAAAGGACTCATGACAGGGGACAATAGCACTGACAAGTTTAGACCAGACGATACATTAACTCGATACGAAATGGCTGTTATCTTACAAAAAGCGTTTCATCTACCTGTAAAAACAAACGACCTTTTCTATGATGTTCCAAATAATTTTTGGGCAACAGACTCTGTTCGTTCATTGTATAGTAATGGAATTACAAAAGGAATTGGAAACTATCGATACGGCGGAGAAATGAATGTAACAAGAGAACAATTTGCAACGTTTATGTATAACGCAATTAATGTAAACCCTTATTTTGTTCCTGATTCTATTCCTGCGAAAGATGAGGATAAGTATAAAGAAATTGAGAATATACTGATTGATTCTGGATTTTTAAAAACAGATTATAACTATGTATATACTAAAACTGGTCGAACATATGATGGCATTATGTATTTTAATTTTTCTCCCTATGATGACAGCGCATATAGAATGTCTATTCATAGTGATGATCCTGTATTAAACGAGCCGGTGAAAAAAATCCTAAATACACTACTACCAACTAAAGCAGATTATCTGTATAGTCTAATTAAAAATCCTACTACAAGCTCTCGAACAATAAAATTAGATGGTCGCAAAATTGAATTTAGTAGAGACTCTAGTACTAGTGTAAATGTTTATCTTGGAAAACAAAAATACTAAAAGAGTGACTATTTAACATGAATACAAGTAGCTCTCATAAGAAATAAAAAGGCTGCCCCACAAGTCGGTTTCAACGACTTGTGGGGCAGCTCCTTTAATCTTAATTAGAATTAAGTTCCACTTTCTCTAATCCTTTAGCCAATTGTTTCTTATCTAGCCCTTCTCCTATTACTACCAAGTTCGTTGGGAAACCGAAGTCTTGTTCCAATAAAGTCGGTACCCCGAACGAATATTGGAATAGGTGCGGGTATTTATCTCCATGGAATTTCACAAATCCTTTTACGCGATAAATACTATCTGGTACATTCGAAAGCCATTCGTATAATTTATCTTGATCAATCGATTTCGTAAATTGATACGTCATCGTTTGTATATGTAAATGCTGTTTGACATGTAGTGTCTCATGTTCCCCATCATTCGTAAATTCAGCTTCTTCTATGTCTTCTAAAGATATATTACAATATTTTGTTTCAAACAATTTCGCATGATTGTTTATTGCTTTCACTTCTTCAATTACTTTGTTCTTATCCGCATCTGTTAGTAAATCTGATTTATTAATTAAAATGTGGCTACCAAACTTCAGTTGCTCATGCAGTAATTGCTGAACGTTTGCACTTAATACTCTTCGATTTAACCATCTTACTGCATCTAAAACGACTACAATTGATTTCACTTCTAAGAAAGGTGCTAAAATGGGTGATACACATGCATCTAACACTTCAATTGGATGTGCAACACCTGTCGTTTCTATATAAATGACATCTGGTCTTTCTTGCTGATATAACGAGTGTAATTGTATTTCAAGCTCTTCTTTTAGCGTACAACAAATACATCCTTTCAGAAGTTCTCTTAACACATTTTCTTTTCCAATAATATCCGTATCTACCGAGTATTCACCAATTTCATTCATTAATACTGCAACTTTTCTATTCTTCTTTTTCTCCGCTAACAATAAATTTTGTAATAATGTTGATTTTCCGCTACCTAAAAAGCCACCTAATATATGAATTTCTACTTTTTTCATTTGATCGACCATCCATTTCTTTATTTCAAACGTATTCAAAGCGTAATAATTACGATTTATATTTATTATTTTATTAAAAGAATTGTGATTTGTAAATATATCTTCACTGTTCGTTTACTTCATAAGCAACTCTAATTCCAGACTCTATTGCTCCTTGCATCCATCCATGCGTTAATGTCGTATGCTCTCCTGCAAAGTGTACTTTGCCAGCTGGCGGCGTAATATACGGAAATAACTCTAACTCTTGGCCTGGTTCGAAAGCTGTAAATGCGCCGCAAGAATATGAATTTTGACTCCAGCTAAAAGATGTTCCAGTAACAAACTCACTATAGACGATGTCACCGTATATTTCCGCTAAATTTTTCAATGCGTAACGAATACGATCTCTTTGCGGGAGACTATCCCATGTTAACGCCTCATCTGCCCACGTATAACTCGCTAAAACGATAGCTGCCCCTTGTGTATGAATACCATAACTCGGATAATATGTAAATCGTATAGGTAAATCTGTAATAGATTTTCCACCACATTGTCTCGCTTTCTCCCAAAATCTACTTTTAAATTCTATCGCAATTTTAGTTGCAGCAATATAATTTAATTCACGAATTGCTCGTCTTTTAAAATAAGAGAATAAATGATATGGCTGAACTTCTACAAATCGTAACGCTGAAAATGGAATTGTGATAATAGCAATGTCGCCTGTTACCATAAATGGATGTGACGTTTGTTCATTTGTTACTTGCATCATCACTTTATTATCTTCCTGTATAATTTTTTCTACTTTATAAGACATAAAAATATTATCTTTTAACTTCGGTAAAAATGAATTTGGTAATGTATCCATTCCGCCCGTTACCTCATAATATTTTGTCGTTGAAGTAAAAAAGATCATTTCACGTAATGCTTCAATTAAAGACATTCCCATATATGCTTCCATATCTAGAAGTACCCCAATCATATCTATTGCTCCATCTGAATAATACTCACTTAAAAATGATCCGAGTGAATATGTTTTATACTTTTTTTCAACGATGATCCAGTTTTTATTAGGATCTTTTTTTATAAAATTAAGTATTGGTTCTAATACTACTAACATTAACTCTTCTGCCGTTTTTCCATTTTCGTTCTCTAAAATTGGATATCCAAGTATACTTGGATTTTTTTCAAACACATTCAATCTCGTTTTAATATTATTCGTATAAATAATATCTGAAGCGGTTTTATTTATAAAAAGATTTAACGGTAATTTAAATTTACGAATGTAAGCTAAAGTTAACTCGTGCGTTTCAGGAATTCGCATTGGCCCTGCATTAAAATATAAGCCTCTGCTAAACGGTTCACGGATCGTATATATTCTTCCGCCTATTCGGTTATTCGCTTCTAAAATTGTTATGCTATGCCCTGATTCTTTCAATAACGAGGCTGCAACTAATCCTGAAATTCCTGCACCAGCAATAATAATTTGCTTTGGATTCTTCGTTTTTACGAGTCCCACATTAATAATATGAAGCATTCTTTCCATCGTTAATGGCTGCATCATGCCCTTTTCCCCTTCGATAAAGGATTTTATTGCATTATATTCGGTTCACTTACTTCCTATGTTTCGTGCACGAAATTGCACGGATACATTTTCAAAAACTTGAATATCTTTTATAAAATGTAATAAACTAGATATGAATCTATAGAAGTAAGACGTATTATCTTACATAATAAAATCAATGAAATTGCGAGGAATTTTGAAATGAAAAAGGGTATTAACCGTGTAGTATTAGTAGGAACAGGAGCAGTTGGATGTAGTTATGCTTACTGTATGATTAACCAAGCTGTAGCTGAAGAATTTGTTTTAGTTGATGTAAACGAGGCAAAAGCTGAAGGAGAAGCAATGGATTTAAGTCATGCTGTTCCTTTTGCACCAGCTCCAACTAGAGTATGGAAAGGTAGCTACGAAGATTGTAAAGATGCTGACCTTGTAGTCATTACGGCTGGATTACCACAAAAACCAGGCGAAACACGTTTAGATTTAGTTGAGAAAAACGCGAAAATCTTTAAACAAATCGTTCGTAGTATTATGGATAGCGGATTTGATGGTATCTTCTTAATCGCAACTAACCCTGTCGATATTTTAACTTACGTAACTTGGAAAGAATCTGGTTTACCAAAAGAACGCGTAATCGGTTCTGGTACAACGCTTGATTCTGCTCGTTTCCGCTATATGTTAGGTGAGTATTTCGATATTGGTCCACACAACATTCATGCTTATATTATCGGAGAACATGGTGATACGGAACTTCCTGTTTGGAGTCACGTATCAATTGGTATTCAAAAACTACAAACGCTTCTTGATAAAGACAACACATACACGCAAGAAGATTTAGACAAAATCTTCATAAACGTTCGTGACGCAGCTTACCATATTATTGAGCGAAAAGGTGCAACTTACTATGGTATTGGTATGTCACTTCTACGTGTTACAAAGGCGATTTTAAACGACGAAAATAGCGTATTAACAGTATCAGCTTACTTAGAAGGTCAATATGGTCAAAAAGATGTTTATATCGGTGTACCTGCTGTATTAAATCGCGGCGGTGTTCGTGAAATTTTAGAAGTGGAATTAAGTGAAGAAGAAGAATTAAAATTCGATCACTCTGTTCAAGTTTTGAAAGAAACAATGGCTCCTGTTCTGTAATCGTGTATGCAAAAAAGCAATCCAATTTATTTTGGATTGCTTTTTTTGATTGCTCCTTAAAAACATCAGTTATTTTCTATCTTTTCCTATTTTTTAAACTGTTCCTCATTGTTTACATCAAGTACATCTAATAAAAAGATAAAGATTGGTATCCCTATAATAAGCCCCCATATTCCAAGGAAATGTTCTGAGAAGATGAGAATCATAAATGTATAAAAGATTGGTAAATTCGTTTTCGCAGACATGAATTTTGGGTTTAAAAAATAACTTTCAAGAGCATGGATTACTGTAATGAACACAAGTATGTACACAACGTACATTACTCCGCCTACGTTATAAGCAATAATACAAAGTGGAAACAAGGAAATGATAACACCAGCAACTGGAATCAAACCGAGTAGAAAGACCATGACGGCCAATACAAGAAGCTGCGGAAATCCTAAAATCACAAGTGCAATTACAGTGAGTACACAATTGACAACCGCAATTAAAAACTGTGCTTCAATTACTTTACCGAACGATCTTGCAAACCTTTCACCAAAATATGCAATCTCCTCATAAAAAACCTTCAGACTACTATCTTTAAATTTCGAAGTAAATGATATTATGCGTTCTTTTTCTAATAAGAAAAATAAACTTAAAATAAGAGAAAGTAGTATTTGCAAACTGACTTTTCCTATATTTGCAATCGATTGATATATGACATCTACACCTTGTTCTACATATTTTGATACTTCCATCCCATTAATTGTTGAAAGTGCATATTTAATGATTTCATTATCAGGTGGATTTTGAAAAAACAACCTAAACTGATAAATCAATTGGGAAATTTGTATCGTTAGCACAGGTAAATATTTATATAATGTTGTGCCGATAAAAGTAACTAATATTATATACAAACATGCGATAACAATTTTCCGATTCACTTTCAATTTCTTTGAAATAAAACGTTGAAACCGATCCATTAAAAATGTCAGTATGAACGTAATTAATATTAAATTGATCATACTTTTTAATCCATATAATACAAGCGCTACTATTATTAAAACGAGAAACCGTTGGAACCCTCTACTTCGAAAGAAATTTTTCACTTCATTCATTAAAATTTAACCTCCCCCTTCAATGGATGGAAATTGAATATATTACATTTTATGAACTTCTATAGACAATCTTTCTTACTAATTGAGAAGAATCCTTTTTTTCTTTTTATATTGTTAGATTCTTTTCATATTAGCCCACCAACATATTTCAGTGGAGCTCTATTTTTCGTTTATCCTTTTACAGTTTTGGTGATTTTCTATTTTTAGACTGCTGCTCATACGCATATCCCATATTGAACAGTTCCTTTTCACCAAATTGCTTCCCGACAAACACTGCACCTACCGGCTCTCCATTGTTATCATATCCTGCTGGCACCGCTAATTCTGGATAGCCAGCTACAGCTGATAGAAGAACTTCTTCGTTGTTAATCATAACTAAAGCATCCAAACCTTTTTCTACTAAATATCTATCTAGCTCTTTTCTTGCATTTTCTTGACTCGATCGCACTATTTTTTCAAACTCATCTTTCGTTATAGCAGATTTTTCAGATCCCTCAATTAATGTTTGTCCGTATTTTATTCGTCTATTACTATCCTTTTTATTAAACGCTATAATCTCTTCTAGCGATTTTACCGGCACATTTTTTTGCTGTGAAAGATAATCCTTAACATTATGTTTGAACTCATATTCTAATGTTTGTAGATTATCTACACCCTCAGCGTTTAACTGAATATCATCAGTCAATATTGCACCTGCATCTTGAAGGTCTTTTCTAATTTTTTCTGCTACTTCTTTTCTATTTTCATCTTGTCGATCTATTGAAAAAAGAACTCCTATTTTTTTCCCTTTCAATCCATCTATCGATAAATCCTTCGCATAATCAACTCTTTCTTTATCTTTCATTTTTTCTGTCATAGCATCTTTTTCATCATAACTTACCATTATGCTAAATAACGTTGCCGCATCCCTCAGTGTTCTTGCCATCGGCCCTGCTGTATCAAGTGTTTCAGCTAACGGAATAATGCCAGATCTACTCACCATACCTAGTGATGGACGTAACCCAACTACTGATTGTTGCGTCGCGGGTGCTACAATTGACCCAGTCGTTTCCGTCCCGATTGCAAGTGGTGCAAAATCTGCCGCAACTACTGTAGCAGATCCAGAACTTGATCCCGATGTATCAAACGTAATCGGACCGTATGGATTCAAATTTTGTCCTTTTTTCCCGCTATATCCGCTAGGCATTGTAAAGGATAAATAATTTGCCCACTCAGACATATTCGCTTTCCCTAAAACAAAAGCACCTTCTTCTTTCAACTTCTTCACGATTGTCGCATCTTTATCTGCAATCCAATCTTTTAACACATACGTGCCCGCACTTGTCGGCATCACCTTTTCTGTTTGTACATTATCTTTTACGATAACCGGCATACCGTATAAGTTCGATTTCTTATTTGAAGACCTTTCTTTATCTAACTTTCGCGCTTCTTCCATTGCATTTGGATTAATCTCTGTAACAGCATTTAATGATATTCCATTTTGGTCATGTTCTTGTATTCTAAAAAGATAAATACTCGTTAATTCTTCATATGATAATTTTCCATCATCAATCATTTTTTGAAGCTCGTTCACAGTCGCATTTACAACCTCTTTTTCTTTTATCTTTACTTTATCTATGTTGATTCCTTTCAGCTGATTATGTATCGGTTTTAACACTCTATCTTTATCATATACGATACGCTCAGGTTCCTTTGGAAAATAATTTTTATACACGTAATATCCTCCGGCACATGCCAATAGGACAATACCCCCAGCAATTGACAGCGTTATCTTTACCCACTTTTTCATGCTGTTTCCTCCGCTCTAAAAGTTGCTAAATTGTATTGAAAAAGAGAGTTATCCTTATAACCCTCTCTTATTAAAATGCTAAATGAAAAAATGAAGAATTTCAATTTAATTCATTCTTTTTTGCATTTGCTTCACTAATAATTCCTTCACTTGATTATACGTTAATCCTGAATCTTTATTTAAACGTTTTACTTCCTCAACATTAGTACCTACCACTGTATATTTTTTCTCATCATTCATTTTTCCACTTCCCTTTCTACTGCATTATTTCTTATATTTTTCCCCTAAACTCTTATAAATTAACACAAATATAAATAAGGAAACTGTACGAAACTCAATAGGTGAAGGCAATTACGTAAGAGGAAAAGACAAAAAAATGTCGAATTTATATACTTGTTGAATTTAAGGACTTGGAGGATATATTTTGAATACATATGAGTTTAAACATAACATTCCAACTCTACAAGAGTATAAATATTTGTGTGATTCTGTTGGTTGGTCTAATTATATGAATTTTGAAGTGGCGGAAACTTCACTGAAGCATTCTATTCAATGCATCACAGTCAAAGATAATGAACAAATTATCGGCATGGGAAGAATTGTCGGCGATGGATCTATCTATTTCTATATTCAAGATATAGTAGTTCATCCAGATTATCAGAAACATGGTATCGGGAAAGAAATCATGTATCGTTTAGCTGCATACTTACATGAGAATGCCCCTGATAAGGCGTTTGTCGGTTTATTTGCATCACAAGGTAAAGAATCGTTCTATGAAAAATTTGATTTTAAGGATTACTCACCACACATGACGGGGATGTTTACTGTCATTACAAAACAATAAACATAACAGATTTTTAATTGTACGGAAAAACTTCAATTCATATGAAGGAAATCGTTCTTGCAGTAAGAGTTTAACATTGCATACGAAAGGAGAGTACATATATGGCTAATATGTACTCTCCTTTTATTTAACTTTTTATACATTAAATTTCTTAATAAAATTTCACTACATCTTCAGTAGGTAAGAAAGTTCTTTCTCCTGGTTGTTCATTTGGCTCACCAAATGGCATTTGTCCTACTAAACTCCACTCTGCTGGAATGTTCCAAGTTTCTTTCACTTCAGCATCTACGATTGGATTGTAATGTTGTAATGATGCACCAATTCCTTCAGCCGATAATAACATCCATACAGTATGTTGTAACATTGCATTTCCTTGATGAGACCAGAATGGGAACTGATCTTTATATAATGGTGCATTTTCTTGCATTTTTTCTACTGTTGCTTGATTTTCAAAGAATAACACAGTCCCAACACCTGTATGGAAACCTTTTAATCTTTCTACAGTCGCTTCAAAGTTTTCTGCTGGTACGCGAGCTCTTAGTGTTTCTTTAACAATATCCCAAAACTTTTCATGCTCTCCATCCATTAATACAACCATACGACCACTTTGCATATTGAAAGATGTTGGTGCGTGTAACGCTGTTTTTAAAACTTCTTCAATTCTTTCTTTCGTAATTGCATCGTTTTTTGTTACTTTACGAATAGAACGACGGTTCACAATTGCTTCTTTTAAGTTTGTTGTAGTTGCTGACATTTTAATTCCTCCAAATATTTGTTTTATAATTTATTTTGTTATTTCATAACAAGCGAATTAGCAATATCCATCTGTATTACATTGCATACCTTCAAATGAATTTGTTTTATCCTTTTCAATTTCTTTATCAATGACTCTTTGTAGCGTTTCTTTACTAGCTAGCCCTTGAATGACTTCATCTCCAATCATGACAGTTGGAACAGCCATAATATTCGCTTCATCATATGCATGCTGAATTGCTTCTTGATGCTTTTCTTTATATTTACGAGTTACTAACGCATCTTTAAATTCAGCTTCAGGAAGACCTACTTCTACCGCTAATTTTGTTAAAACATCAATATCTTCAATGTTTTGCTCTTCTTGGAAAAATGCTGTGAATACGCGGTGATGATACTCATTTCCTAGTCCACGTTCTTTCGCAAATTGACACCCTTCGAAAGCTAAATGTGTATATGGATGCGGAGAAACACGTGGCAAACGCATATCGATTCCTAACTTCTTCGCAGTTGGAAGAATAAAAGCATCCCATGAGCCTAATTTTTCTGGCTCATTCCATGGATCTATTTTTGAATATGGACTTGGACGTAATTCAAATGGCATCCATTCAATTTCTACATCTTTCTCTTTCGCTACTTCATCTAATGGACCTTTTGCTAAAAAACAAAATGGACATATAAAATCTGAGTATACTTTCATTTTTACAGTCATACTTTTACACCTTACCTTTATAGTTGTAATCAAATCAGTTACATTGATAACAAAAAAATATAAATATGATTTAAGCATTCATTTTTTCTTGCAAAATTTCAAACAAATGCCCCATCGTAATATTTCTCAAAACTTCTTCCATCGCGGATTGCGCTTGTATTAATATAACTTCTAACACCGCTTGAATATTTGCTCCAATTGGACAATCTGGATTTGGTTGCTCGTGAATATGAAATAGTTTGTCTTCTTCGACTACATTTACTGCATAGTATACATCTAACAATGTGATTTCATGTAAATCCTTTAATAATCCCGCACCACCTGGACCGCGATTTACATATACAAAACCAGCTTGTTTCAAGTACGACATAATTTTACGAATGACTACTGGATTTGTGTTTACACTTTCAGCTATATAGTCTGAAGTACAAAGTGAAGATGGATTGTTTTTCAAAATAGATAAAATATGAACAGCTATAGAAAAGCGGCTACTAATTTTCATCGTGATCACCACCCTGATGTAATCATTATAGTTACAACGAAAAGATAAGTCAATCCTTTTCATAGATTTTTTATAAGCAAATAAAAAAGTGTCCCATTATGATATATGAGACACCTCTTTTTATTCTGCAAATAGCGCTTGAAATTCTTCAATAAATAGCTGCACAGCGATTGAGGAATCCTTTAATAAAGGAACAGCTAAAGCAATTTCTCTCCATACTTGTGGTTCCAATTCTCTCGTTTGCACATTCTGTGGTAAATTCGTTAAAGATAATTCGGCTAATATTGCAATACCTAGCCCTTCTTGAATCATGTTTAAAGCTGTAGTAACGGTTGATATTACATACTCAGCCCGAAGTGGTACGTTTGCTTGTTTAAACATATCAATAATGGGTGGTTCGTATCCACCCTTACATAATATGATCGGTTCATTCTCTAAATCACTAATTGTAATAGAGTCCTTCTTACAAAGAGGATGATCATCTCTTAAGATAGCAACCATTTTCCCCTTCGTTAATGGGACAATCTCCATCTCTTTATTAGGCAAAATAACAATTCCTATATCAACAACCCTCGATACTAACCAATCTTCAACTTCTTTAATCGTTCCTTCACAAAGAACGACTTCTAAGTTCGGATACTTCTCCTTAAAAAGGTTTATCATTTTGGGTAAGAAATGTGCAGAGGCACTCGGAAAACTCCCAATTCGAATCGTCCCAACTTCGTGTCCTTTCTCCATCGCAACTTCTTGCTCAATTTTCTCTACACCGTTCAAAATCTCTCTAATATGCACAAGAATTCTGTTTCCTACATCCGTCACGATTAGCCCTTTTCGTTTATCACGTATAAGAATCATAACTCCTAACTCTGACTCAATACTTGAAATTGCATGACTTACAGCTGGCTGCGTCATATTTAACACCCGAGCAGCCTTCGTAAAACTACCTAACTCAACAGTTTTTATTAATACTTGCAGTTGTGTAATGGTCATAACTAATCACTTATACTCCCCATAAAAAAGATTCATTTTATTTATTACAGTCGATATCATATCATAGTGAAATGAATAACAACAAGGAGGTCTTACCGTGACACAGCTTTCTCGAACTAAGACGGCCATAATCCTTACCTTTCTCGTTTTCATGTGGGGAATCAATTGGCCTTTATCTAAGTTTGCCCTGCATTATACACCACCCGTTTTATTTGCAGGCGTTCGAACTTTAATTGGAGGATTCATTTTACTCCTTTTCGCATTACCGAAATACAAAGAGTTACACTTAAAAGAAACTTGGCATTTATACGTTATTTCTTCTTTACTTAACATCATTATATTTTACGGATTACAAACTGTAGGCCTTCAATATATGCCCGCTGGGTTATTTTCCGCCATTGTATTTCTACAACCTGTTTTACTCGGCATTTTCTCATGGATTTGGCTTGAAGAATCTATGTACGGCTTAAAAATTTTTGGGCTTGTTCTTGGATTTATTGGCGTGGGTGTCATTAGCTCTAGTAGTTTAACTGGACATATTTCTATTATCGGAATCCTTCTCGCGATAGGATGCGCGATTGGCTGGGCACTTGGAACAGTATTTATTAAGAAGACTGGGCACCGCGTTAATTCCATTTGGATGGTAACACTTCAGCTCATTATTGGCGGGCTTTGCTTAATTGGATTTGGTTCAGAGTTTGAAAGCTGGTCTAGTATCGCTTGGAGTATACCATTTGTTAGCGTACTACTCTTTATTTCATTCTTTGTTATTGCAATGGGATGGCTTGCATACTTTACTCTTGTTGGAGCTGGTGAAGCAAGTAAAGTTGGGGCTTATACATTTCTTATTCCATTAATCGCTATTATTGTAAGTTCAATTTTCTTACATGAGGCCATTACTATTAGCTTATTCATCGGACTATTATTTATTGTGGTAAGTATTTGTTTCGTAAATATAAAGCCAAAAACGCTTACTGTAGGGCAGCAAGTTGAAGTGAAATAAATATAAGAAAGAGCCTACTATTTGTAGGCTCTTTCTTATTGTATGATAATACTTAAGTAATAAAAATATTACTTCTACTATACATGGATGAACTAACAATTCTAATCATAAGGGGGAATTATATGGTTTTACAGTATAAAGAATTTGGAGATTCAAGCTCTTCACTTATGGTTTTTATTCATGGGGGCGGAGTCAGTGGATGGATGTGGGACAAGCAAATTAAACATTTTACTAACTTTCACTGCCTTGTTCCTGATTTACCTGAGCAAGGAAAAAACAGAAGTAAAGATCATTTCTCAATAAACTTTAGTGCTGAAAAAATCATAGAACTAATTGAAGAAAAAGGACAAGGGAAGACTGTTATAGTAATTGGGTTTTCATTAGGCGCTCAAGTATTAATTGCTATGCTAAGCATGAAACCAAACTTAATTCAATATGCTATGGTCAATAGCGCATTAGTTAAACCAATTCCTTTCGCTAAAACATTAATAAGCTCTCTTAGCTTAACCTACTTCTTAATAAAGAGTAAGAGATTTTCCAAAATACAAGCAAAATCAATGTACATAGATGAAACACAGCTTGATAACTATTATCATGACAGTTGTCAAATAAACAAAAATACATTTGTAAGGATATTAGAAGAAAATATGTCGTTTACAATACAAAAAAGTTTCAAAGATGCTAATAGTAATATATTAGTAACTGTTGGAGACAAAGAAAAAAGAATTATGAAGGACTCAATGACTGAAATCCTTGAAAATAATACGAATTGCACAGGTATTATCATTCCTGAAATTGGTCATGTAATCTCTTTAGCAAATCCCATACTATTTAATACTATAATTGAAAACTGGCTCGAACATGATATCCTGCCGGAAGACTTCATAATCGTCAATTAAATTCCAGACATCGATAAACTTCATTATAGAGTGGCTATAATAGTGCCGATATCCTCATTCCTTCTAATCCATAGACCTAATAAAAAAGGTCTCATTATTTACGATGAGACCTTTCAATCTTACTTACCTTTTACGACGTACTACAAAAACACACGCACCAACCGACGATACAATCGCCAAAATAGATAAGACAATCGCTATTACTTGCATATTACTAGTGCCTTCATTCTTTTCTACACTAGACACTTCACCATGTTCTCCTGTTAATGACGTACCTTTTGCAATTGTAGTAAGTGAATGTGGTTTTTCAGCTTTTTCATCGCCTGTCCATTCAACAATTTCTCCATCTTTATATTGTTGATATGCATCCCAAGCTATTTTTTGTTCTTTATCAGGGTTTTTAGCGACGAAAGTAAATCGCTGGAACTGACCAGGTAAAATCCCTTCTCCTGTTGCTTCCCATACTACAGTTTTAACTTTTCCGGCATTATCTTTCTGCTCTTCCACTTTCCATCCTGGCACTGGTTCATACTGTTGGAACTCTACTCCAGACGGTATTTTTAATGTAACTTTTGTCGTTGCTACATTCTTCTCAACTGGTACTTTTATCGTGTAAGTCTCCCAAGAATTAACGTCCGAAGCTTCTGGTTTCACAGTGACGTGCGCACTAACAGGTAACGAAAAAATCCCCATTGCAATTATTGTTGCGATCATTGTTGTGCCAAATTTTTTTATACGTTTCATTTTCTATTCGCTCCTTTTTATCTATACCTTCTCTTTACCTGCCGCCTACTATAAATTTATAATCCGCATCAAAGCTATCAAGAGATTTTGTTAATCCGTGCACTTTTATATTCCAGTTTCCTATCATATTAATATACATACCTTCCGCTTCATATTCTCCTGGTGAAACGGCCGAAACTTTAAATGAACCTTTTCCCATGTTCATATCCAATGATTGCGTAGTTAAAATAAGTTGCTCCATATCGGTAACAGGTTGTCCGTTCTCATCCTTTAAAGTAATATGGAATGTATTTTGTCCTACTTTATTAGGACTTACATGTAAAGTAAGTTCATACCCATTATCTAATTGCTTACTCTCTGTAAAAGGTCCCGTAGGAGGCATCGGTGGTGTTTGTACGTTTGTCATAAAAGCTACGATGACGAAAATGATAATTCCAATGATAAACTCTACTTTCACCGTAGCGCCTAATCGTTGCTCCGCTCTCATTTTCCCTTTCACATAATGAACAATTCCCAATATCCCCATGAAAATGAATAAAAGTATCTTTGCTAATAAAGCTAATCCATACTTCGTATCAAATAACGAATGGATTGTTGGAATAAAGAATGTACTGTTAAAAAGACCTGTTATTAAAATCACGATGACAGCACCTGTTGCCCACGGTGAAAAACGCTTAATCATATCCCAATACATATTCCACTTATCATCCTCTTTACGTAAAAGAAGAATAATGGATGATAGACCACCAATCCATAATGAAGCTGCGAATAAATGTAAAAAATCCATAACGACAGCAATATCTTTAAACCTCAAACCATATGCATGGCTATTAAAGGCTTTCATAACAAGTATCCCGATAAACAATACTATTGGAATGCTCCATACTTTAAACGATGACAGCTTCTCGCGCTTCATCGCAAAATACGTAACGATTATAAGCAAACTAATAAGAGCCATTTGAGTGAGCCATACGTAACTAAAAACAGAAAGTTGTAACGTTTCTTTTAATAGTAAAGGATGGAATGCTTCTAACCATGAAACATCAGCATTTATTTTCGCTTGCAGTGGTAGAGTGAATAGTAAGCTAATGAATATGCCAATTAATGAGATCCATATTATTTTTTTACTTCTTGACCGAACCGAGGTTGCATTCCCTTTATACATAATAAGATTAAAGAATAGCACGCCTATAAATAGTGAGAAACTTGTATATAGAATTCCACGTTCCATAATCATATCTATTTGCGGGACATACCCCATCTCTTCTACTTGTATATCGTCTGCTCCCGCTTCTGCTGATCCAATTCGGAACGGAATAACCCCTTGAATAGGATGCCCGTCAGCAGAAATCACTTTCCACTGAATAGAGTAGAGTCCGTTTTTCAAATTTTCTTTTAACCCTGCTTCTAATATTTTTTTATTTTTCTTATCGATATAAGCATCTTTTAGATCTACTCTTGTACCTGAGGTATCTCTTACAAACAATGTATTAAAATGTGAAACTTGTATATCCTCATCGAATTCAATTTTCACAACAGCTGGTGCTTTCTTCAACGTTTCATTTTCAGCAGGGTTTGATTTCACAATGTACGCATGAGCAGATGCACTTTTCGGTATTGCTATGATAAGCACGCATGCAATTAATAACCATGCCCCTAACCTTCTCATTACTTTCACAATCATTTCACTTCTTTCTTCCTCATCGCTCTATTTTCATTACATCTACTTCCCAAGTCGATTACTTGAAGAAATATTAACCTGATTAAATATAAACTTCTATACAGTAGAACTCTTTATTTCTCTCTCACCTCTAAACTTCTAATAAAATAGTAACTATCTTCATAGATACAACTTACATTTTTAAAGTCGATTGTTATTATATCATAAAATATATTTATGTAAGTTCCTGAAGAAGAAAAGTTATCGTGAATCATTTGTGAAGAAAATGTGAAATACATAAATAAAAAGGTGTTACGTTATTACGTAACACCTTTTCGTAAAAACATATAGTACTACTGCGATACCGCTATCCCCAAAACACTTCTTTAAGTCTCTCCATGATAGAGGGCTCCCTTTATATCGCTACTTCTATATCATCGTTTTAATTATAATTAAAAGCCAATCTTTTCTATACAATATATCCTTTTATTTTTCATATATATTTAAAGAATCCATTTACATAAAACAGCTATTCCTAAAGTATCGCATTAGGAATAGCCTCAATAAAAAATATCTTATCTAGCTTAAAAATTAAATTTGACATTTTCAATTTCTGTATTCTCGATTACTAACCCTTCAATCTTAATATTTTCTAATTTTATTTCCTTATTTGAGCTAATCGCGTCTAAGATACCTAAAAAATTCTCCGCTAATTTTTTAATGGTTTCCATTTTATACAAACTACTCGCATATTCAAATTCAAAAAACAACTCTTTTTTTCCTTTTTCTACAAATAAGGTTAAATCAAATTTCGAAATTTTATTTCTATATTCAACAGGCGTCATTTTCAAATTCCCCATTATACTTTCATTGATTTGAGATTCTTGAAAAGCTAACATTGTAGAAAATATAGGGTTTCTCCCTAAGTCTCTCTTAATTTTTAACTTATCAATAATCATATCAAACTGATAATCTTGATTATCATACGCTTTAATTAACTGTTCTTTAATCTCTGACAAAAATTCTGTAAAGCTTTTTTTCTCAATAGGGAAACTTCTAATTGCA
The DNA here is from genome assembly GCF_038005545.1 of Bacillus sp. FSL M8-0063. Classification (NCBI taxonomy): domain Bacteria; kingdom Bacillati; phylum Bacillota; class Bacilli; order Caryophanales; family Bacillaceae; genus Bacillus; species Bacillus sp. FSL M8-0063. The sequence goes on along the minus strand of NZ_JBBOTJ010000001.1, from coordinate 1,510,927 downwards.
ATAGTATTTGCAAACATACCAATGATATTTTTCAAATCAGAATGTGTCCGCCCTAAAATAGGCATTCCTACAATTATATCGTGCTGCGAGGAACATTTTGATAACAAAATACTATAAGCTGCAGACAAAATCATGTACAATGTCGTATCTGTTTCTAAACTTAAATTGTCTAAACGTTGCTTTAATTCATTTCCTCCTTCAAAAATAAAACTATTTCCTTCAAAACTTTGTATAATTGGTCTAGGAAAATCCGTAGGCATATCTAATACTGGAAGATCCCCTGAAAGTACATCTAACCAATATTTTTCTTGTATACTTGCAGCACTTGTCTTTAAAAACTCATTCTGCCAATAAACGAATTCTTTATATTGAATAGGGTTTTCCTGTAACAGTTTTCCTTGATATAATTCCGATAACTCCTGCAGTAAAATATTGACTGAATATCCATCTGAAATCAAATGATGCATATCTGTTAAAAGCACATGTTTATGACTACTTAAGCGAATGATCTTAACTCTTACTAAAGGTGCTTTACTTAAGTCAAAAGGTTCAATAAATTCATCAATTATATTTTCCAGTTCGACATTCAGCTTCCTTGATAGATTAGAACATAAATGTTCATCTAAAACAGAATAACTAATTTCTATATCCACGTCTCCCTGAATTCGTTGTTTAGGCACACCATCTACTACTTCAATAGATGTTTGAAATGCCTCATGTCTCTTTACAATCTCACAAAAAGCTTTTTCCAATTTATCCAGATTGATTTCACCTTCTAGTAAGGTTGCTCTTGGCATATTGTAACTAGTTCCAATCCCCTCCATCTGTTGTAGTGTATATATCCTTTTCTGGGCTGAAGAAAGGTCGTAATATTCGCACTTTTCCACAGGTTGTAATGACACATACTTATTTTCAGATCTTTTCTTTATATGCTTACTTATACCTCTTACTGTTGGTGCTTTAAACGCTTCTCTTAACGATATATCTACACTAAACTTTTTATGAATTTCTGCCATTAAAAGCATTAACGACAATGAGTTTCCACCCATTTCAAAAAACGAGTCATTCATACTAATTTGCTTAACATTAAGAGTTTCTTCCCACATTTGTGCAACAGTTTTTTCAATTGGATCCTCAGGCAGTTCATAATTAGTTTTTATCAATAATTCATCCTTAATTTCTGGGAGTGCTTTAACATTTAGCTTACCATTTGGAGTCAAAGGAATTCTATCTAACTTAATAAAGATAGAGGGCATCATGTAGTAAGGAATCTTACTTGAAAGGTATTCCCTTATTCCCCACCCATTCTCATTCTCTTTCAACACAATATAAGCACATAGTATATTATTATTTTCTTTATCTTTTTTTGGAACAACAATTGCATCAAGTATCATATCATGTTGCAACAGTACTGAATTTATTTCTTCTAACTCCACTCTATATCCTCGAATTTTTAATTGATTGTCGATTCTTCCGAGAAATTCTACTTCTTGATGGCATGTGAGCCTCCCTAAGTCTCCCGTTCTATAGAGTTTGATTTTTTCATGTCCCAAAGGTGAAACCGTAATAAACTTTTCGCTATTTAAATCAATTTGATTCAAATAACCTTCTGTCACTCCTACTCCCCCAATACAAATTTCACCAGCCATTCCAAGTGGAACAAGTTTTTGACCTCTATCCAAAATGAATATTTTCGTGTTATCTACTGGTTTTCCAATAACCGTTCCCTTGGATACAAGGTCAAAATCAGTAGCATTAAATTTATGAAATAGAGCGCCAATAGTAGTTTCTGTAGGTCCATAGTGATTCATAATTACAGTTTGCGGATACACCCTATTAAACTTACTAATATCAGCTGACTTCACTTCTTCACCGCCCAATACGATTAACCTTAGCGCCATGCAATTCTCATAATCTTCAACCATACGATGGTTAACTAAATAATTAAATAGTGAAGGAGTCAGTTTTATATAACTGATCTTTTTCTCTTTCAAATATGTGATAAGGGTTTCTGGGAGCATATAATGTTCTTTTGGAATTAAATGTAACTCACACCCATTTAATAAAGCTGTATACAAACTTGTATATCCTAAATCAAATGCGAAGGAAGATAATAGTAGTGTTTTATCCCTATGCGTTATACTTGCTTCTCGTGTGAACCATGAAATATAATTTACCAAGCTTTGATTCTTAATCGGTACCCCTTTTGGGAGCCCAGTGGTACCAGATGTATAAATAATATATATTGGATTATCAACTGTACTTCTTTCCTCTATATTTGAAGGACATTCAAAAAATAAGCTCTTATCTTCCAATTCCATAACCTCACAAGTAAAATCATTAGAAGTTACTAAGTGAGACTGGGTCAAAAGAAGAATTGTATCACTGTCTTCAATCATGCTATTTATTCGTTCTAATGGAAACTCCGGATCAAGAGGTAAATAAATTGCCCCGCTTTTAATAATACTCCATAGTCCAATGATCATTTCAATAGAAGGCTCAGCTAATAAAGCGATTACTGTATCACTTCCTGCCCCCTTCTTTATCAAGTGTTTAGCTAATTGATTTGCTTTATCATTTAATTCCTTATAAGTTATCGTTCTCTGTCCAAACACTACAGCAGTACGATTCGGATGTTTTTCCACCAGTTCTTCAAATATACGTTTAATCGTTTTTTCTTCTGGATACAAAGTATCAGTATTATTAAAAACACCTATTCTATTTTTTTCTTTCATGGTTACTAGATCAATTTCCTCAATTGGAATAGTAATGTCCTCTATGATAGTATCAATAATTTTAACGAAATGTTCCGCCATTCGTTCAATCGTCTCTTTACGGAACAAACCTGTACTATATTCAAATATAAAACGAAGTTGTCCATCCTGCTCAGTTACTTTCAGCTCTATATCAAATTTAGATGTACGATTCGTATACTCGTACGGTTTAATTTCAAAATCACCTATTTCCGCCCTTACTGCATCAACATTTTCAAAAGCAAACATCACATCAAACAGAGGATGACGATTCACATTTTTTTGCAATTGTAGCTTATCAACGAGCATCTCAAATGAATACTCCTGATGTTCGAGAGCTTGAAGTGTGTGGCTTGCAACTTCTTTCAAAAAATCCTCAAACCGTTTCTCTGAAGTAGGATAATTTCTGAGCGCAAGTGTATTAACAAACATACCTACCACATTCTCTAATTCAGAATTCAGTCTTCCTGCTACCGGGCTTCCAATTATAATGTCTTCTTGTCCGCTATATTTAAACAATAGTATATTGAATGCCGAAAGTAATAATGAGTACAGAGTAGCTCCTTTTCGGCTTGAGATTTCATTTAATTTAGATGTATAATATGCATCCAAATTAACTTGAACTACATCACCTTCAGACATTGGCTCATCTAATCTTGGATAATCAGTTGGTAAATTGAGTAATGGTATTTCTTTTGAAAATATTTCAAGCCAGTACAGTTCTTTTAGTTTCCAGTTCCCGGATTCTATCATTTTGTTTTGCCAGTTTGAAAAATCTTTGTATTGAATTCTTACGTCTGGCAAATTATTTTTTTGATAAAGAGATGCAAACTCTCTAATTAAAATTCCCATTGATAAACCATCGGATATAATATGGTGCATATCATAAACAAGCAAATATTTCGATGATGGTAGCACCTCCACAATTGCTGCTCTGAACAAGGGCCCTTTCTCTAAATCAAATGGTCTAATAAATGTTTCAACAACACTCTCAAAATTTTGTTCATCTGCATACAAGTGTTGCATATTCCATTCAGGATTTTGATGGATTTTTTGAACTATTTTCCCTTGTACTTGTTTAAATGATGTTCGCAAGCTTTCATGGCGATTAATTAAAGCTTGCAATGCCTTTTCTATCTGTACTATATTAACTTCCCCTTCAAGAAATACTGCTCCGGTAATATTATAGTTTGTAGATGCATCATTCAATTGACTAACAATATACATACTTTTTTGTGCTGGAGAGACTTCATAATACTCCTGTGGTGGTGCTAAACGAATCGCTTCATATGTTTCTTTTTTCCCCATCATTTCTTCAATGATTACAGCCAATTCCTTAATAGTAGGAAATGCAAATATATTTCCAAGTGGAAGTTCAACTTCAAATTCCCTATGAATTTCAGAAACAAGTGTTATTGCTTTTAATGATTGTCCCCCAATTTCAAAGAAATGATGATTAATACCTACACCATCAATCCCCAGTATCTTTCTCCAAATACTTACAAGTTTTTGTTGTATCGTATTATAAGGTTTTTGATACTCTTCATCAAACTCTACTTTAATCTCCATATTTTCTAGGGACTTCCGATCAATTTTTCCATTCGGACTGAGCGGAAGACTTCCTAGTTGAATAAAATAAGAAGGAATCATATATTCAGGAAGTTTCTTCCGCAAAAACCCCCTTATACTGCATTGATTATTTGTACCATGCGAGGGGGAATCATAGAATGCAACAAGATACTTATCATTTGCTACTCCATTCTTCACGACAACTATAGAGTTTTTTATGTTATCACATTTGTTTAACACAACTTCAATCTCTCCTATATCAATTCGATGCCCTCGTATTTTTGTTTGGTCATCCTTCCGCCCCAGAACCTCAATGTTACCATCGCAAAGTAATTTCCCCATATCTCCTGTTTTATAAAGCATTTTTCCATAATTATGATAATACGGATCTCGAATAAACTTATCCTTCGTCAACTTAGAATTGTTAATATAACCTCTAGCTAAAGGTATGCCACCTATGAATATTTCCCCCTTCACTCCAATCGGCAAAGGGTGCATGTTCTCATCAAGGATATAAATGCGCCTGTTAGCAAGTGGTTTTCCCACGGGAATAACTTTTAAGTCGGCACTTTTAGTTCCTTTTCCAGACACTTCATATAAAGTACTTGTCATCGCCGTTTCAGCAGGTCCATATGCATTTAACAAAATAATATCTTCTAAAGGTAACTGTTCCCACATCCCTACTTTCTCCGCTGGCATTTGTTCCCCACCAACTATGACGAGTCTGAGGTTACTATCTGGAATTATTTCTGGTCTTGTATACCATTCTTGTACAATTTCGCCCCAATAATTTGTAGGTAGATTAACAACTGAGAGTCCAAGTTCAACACATTTCTGAGAAAACTGATAAGGAGTCCATATATTCTTATCACGCAAAACAAGAGAACTTCCTGCCGCTAGTGTTGTAAAAATCTGTTCAAGTGAAATATCAAAACTTATCGAAGAAAACTGAAGAACACGATCCTCCGGTGTCAGCTCATAACGTTTGCAAATATCAATGGAGTGGCTTACAACTGCTTCATGAGACATCATTACACCTTTTGGTCGACCAGTAGAACCCGAAGTATAGATGATATATGCCAAATTCTGGGGTTCAATTCTAACACTCGGTTGGTTTTTTGGTTCTTCGAGCACTGAATCCCATTCTATATCAAGACAAACAGTATGCCCCTGATAATCTCTAATCTTCGACTGTAAATTATTTTGGGTGAGTAATATAGGTACTTGGGCATCTTTCAACATCAAATTTATTCTTTCGCCAGGATAATCCATATCTATAGGTAGAAAAGCTCCACCAGCTTTTAAAACAGCTAAAATTCCTACAATCATTTTAGGTGAACGTTCAACATACACTCCCACAGGTATTTCAGGCCCTACTCCTAATTTAATGAGCTTATGCGCTAACTGGTTTGAAAGTATATCTAATTCTGTGTAAGATACACTTTCATTCCCCTGTATAACAGCAGGTTTGTTTAGATTTAATTTTACTTGATCAGTAAATAAATCCTGGAAACATTGATTCTTAGGATAATCCAATGAAGTAGAATTATTATCACTTAAAATATGTGTAAGTTCTTTCTCAGAAATCATTGAGATATTCTCTAACTTACCATCTTCGCTAACAAGCATTTCCCACAAAATATTGATTAAATGTGAAAGTATCTGATTTGCTTCTGTTTCATTTAAAAAGGAACTATTGAATAGTAGCTTCAATTGAAGCTTTGGTTGTAGATTACAATAAACAACCAAAGGATAATCCATTTGTTCATCTATACGTACTGATTTCACTTGTAATGAACCAATTCCGTCTTTCAATTTCACATCGAATGGATAGTTTTCAACAATTACAATACTCTCATACAAATCATATAAGGCAGAGCTTCTTGGCATATCAATCCAACTTCTTATATCAACGAGTGAGGTATATTCATATTGACGCATTTCAACCTGCTTCAGTTGTACATCTTTAAGCCATTTAATCAAATTTACATTTTTATTTATCTTTACCCTAAAAGGAAGAGTATTCATAAAGCAACCAATTATTGAATCCGAACCTTCTAACTCAGCTGGACGCCCTGATGAAGTTACCCCAAAAATAATATCTGTTTCTTGGGAGTAGCGATTTAAAAGAATTGCCCAAGCCCCCTGAATCATAGTATTTAGTGTAATCCGATTCTTTCTAGTAAAGTCTTGAATTATCTGCTGTTTGTCTTCAGACACTTCGTATACTACATCTCCAAAAGCAGATAACTGATTTGAATTTTTTGCAGGAAAAATATTATTGAATCGTATAGGTGTTTTAAATCCATCTAACTCGGTTCTCCAAAATTGTTCCGCTTTCTTCTTGTCTTGCCTACGTAACCAGTCGATATAATCTTTAAATGAATATACATGTCCAAATGTTATCTTTTCGTCAACGCATAACGCTTCATAACACTGACCCAGTTCCTTAAAGAGGATGCTATTACACCAACCATCTAACTGAAGGTGATGATGCGTCCATACTACATCATAGGCATACTCGTCTTGCTTAATGACCAAAATTCTCATAAGTGGTGGTTTTGAAAGGTCGAATCCCTTCTTACGATCTTCCTCAATAAGTTGTTCTAACTTTTGCAATCCTTCAGATTTCGAAACATTTGTCCAATCTAAAACTTGAAAAGGGATTTTCAGATTTTTATGAACAATCTGTACAGGTTCTTCTAGTCCTTCCCAATGATATGATGTTCTTAAACTTTCATGTCTATCTAAAAGTTTTTGCCAAACCTTTTCAAATATCTCAATATCTAGTTTTGATTTTATTGAAAATATTGTTTGCTCCACAGTTACTGACGATTTTGGTGAATAGATATGATGAAAAACCATACTTTGTTGTACAGGTGAAAGCATGTATATATCTTCTATATTTTTATATACCTCAAGCCATTCATCAATTTTCTTTTGATCTATGGAGACAAGTGGGAAATCTGAAGGCGTCAAATATGTACCTTCTTTTGTTTGACAGTGGTCAATTATATCCTTCAAATTGTTGACGAAGTCCTTTGCCAAGCCTTGAATGGTTTCAACTAAATGACTATTCGTACTATATTTCCATTCTACACATAATTTTTTATCAACGATCATACATTCAATTTCAAGCAAGTGACTTCTAATTCCATTCAAATCACGGGTTGGTCCTGTATTCACATCCGATATATTAAATAACTGCTGTTTTTTAATTGCTTGTTCGAACTGTCCTAAATAATTAAAGCTTATTTGTGCCCTTTTCCTAGACGAAATTTGCCCTTGCATCTCTTTCTCTGCTAAGTAATATAAAATTTCATAACCAATTCCACCATTTGGTATAGCACGATACCGCTCTTTTACTTGCTTCAATATTTCTGCTATGCCCTTCTCTTTTTCAATGTCGCCCATAACAATAGGATATACACAAGTAAACCATCCTATAGTTCTTGAAGTGTCGTACTCTTTTAACAAAGGATTCCTACCATGGCCCTCCAAATCAACTAGTGTTTCACCACTCCAATTTGCTAATGTACTAGAAAGTGCGGAAAGCAGAATATCATCAATTCTCATTTTAAATAATTGATACGTGTCATGCAGTAAATACTTTGTTTCTTTCTCCGTCAACATAAAAGAAAGTGTACGAGCAGATTTTTCATCATTTCTCCCCCCTTCCATGTCAATAGGTATAGTATTTACAGAAGAAGAGACATTGTTCTTCCAAAAAGCAAGTTCATCTTTTAATTGATTGGAATAAGCATATTCATAGAGATGCTCAGACCATTTTTTAAAAGAGAGGCCTTTCACTGGAAGTTGAACAGATCCACTATTTGTAAGCTGTTCATATATCATCTGTAGAGTGTCCAGCATAAGTCTCCATGAATATCCGTCTATTACAAGATGATGTACTGTTATAAACAACCTTCCTTTTTCCTGATCCCCAGAATCAAAATATGCAACTTTAATTAATGGACCATCTGTAATATTTAATTCATACTGCAATTTTGATAAAATTTCATGCATATGACTATTATTAAAATCATGTAATTCAAATAACACATTCTCATCGGACTCTGAATAAACTTGAATCCATTCTCCAGCCCTTTGATAATAACGGAGCCTAAAACTATCATGATAATTTGTAAGTATACGAAAACTTTCATGCAACAAATTCGGATTTATACCTGCTCGTGTTTCCAATAGCACAGATTGATTCCAATGATGATAATTTTCCAAATCTTGCTCAAAAAACCACTTTTGAATCGGTGTAAGAAGCACTTCTCCAGTCTCAGGTTCTTCTATTTGATCTTCACTATAGCTTTCTTTAATATCTGCAATACAATCCGCCAGTTCTGCTATCGTTTGGTTCTCAAACATCTGACTCACGGTAATCTCTATACCCTTTTGAAGCGCTTTACCTACTATTTGAATACTTAAAATTGAGTCTCCTCCCAACTCGAAGAAGTTATCATGTATACCAATTTCCCCCTGATGTAGACCCAATACTGCAGACCATACCTCTACTAGTTCTTCTTGAACTTTATTTTTTGGAGCAACGTAACCTTTATAAGTATGAATTTGAGGAGCCGGTAAGTTCCTTCGATCAAGCTTTCCTATTGAAGTTAAGGGCAGACTCTCTAGCTGAATATAGTATGATGGAAGCATATAATCTGGTAATTCTTTTGCTAAAAATCCCTTAAGTTCCTCCATGTTAACCTGAACATGGGAAACGATATATGCACAGATAACTTTTTTCCCATTATTAATTTCCCAATCAATTACAGCAACATCTTCAATGTAGTTCCTTTTTAATATTAAATTATGAATTTCTGAAAGTTCAATCCGATACCCTCTGATTTTCACCTGATGATCCTCTCTTCCAAGAAACTCGATTTCTCCGTTTGGAAGCCATCTTCCTAAGTCCCCTGTTTTATACATACGATCATTTGGATTAAAGGGATCATTCATAAACTTTTCATTTGTAAATTCTGGTAGATTCAAATACCCTCTTCCTACACCGTCTCCAGCAATATACAACTCACCAGGAACACCTATTGGACTAATATTTTTATCTTTATCTAATATATAACATCTAACATTTGAAATCGGCCGCCCTAAAGAGACGGTATTTTCTGAACATTCAACACTTAAAGCATCCACTGTTGTTTCTGCTGGACCATAATTATTATATAATTTATATCCTCTATCAATCAGTGCATCTTTTAATGATTCTTCTAGTCTTTCTCCCCCTGAAATAACTGTGTGTAAACTCTGTAATTTGCGATCATGACATAATAATTCTTTTAATACAGTCGGTATGAAATTAATAATATGAATTTCATGTTGATCAACATAATCACAAAAATGCTTCTTATTTAAAATTAAATTCTTTTCGGCTATATGTAATGTCGCTCCATAAAGTAATGTACCGAAAAAATCCTCAATACTCGGATCAAACACATAATTTGTTAGTTGTAATAGATTTGTTTTTTCCGTTATATTAAATGTTTTTCCAAACCACTGAACAAGATTAACAACATTTCGATTTTCTATCATTACACCTTTAGGTTTTCCTGTAGTACCTGAAGTATACAAAACCGTAAATAAATCATTCGGACTAAGGTTTACTTTCGGTAGAAGAGTCTCACCCGAAAATTTTCTACTATTATCCAATATAAAAACACACTCATTGTTGAATTTTCCAATTACATAGTCGTTTTTATTAATTACATCCTTACTGGTCAATATGAACTTTGTTTGACTATCCTGTATCATATACATTTTCCTTGACTCTGGATATTCTGGATCAATTGGCAAGTATGCAGCTCCGACTTTTAAAATAGCAATTATCCCTATTAGCATTTCAATTGATGGATCCGTCATGATTCCAATAATCTCACCCTTTTTCACTCCTTTTCTAAGCAGTTCATTTGATAAGTTATTGGATATGTTATTTAATTCTTCATAAGTCATAGTCCTATTTTTATATACAATCGCAACATTATCCGGGGTTTTCATCGCTTGTTGCTCAAACAACTGACTAATCGTCAACTGATGTGAATATGTTTTACGAGTATTATTAAATTCCAAAAGGATTTGTTTTTTCTCTTCAATAGATACGATATCAATCTCTTCTATTTTTTTATGAGGATTTTTTATGACTGCTTCTGCAATTTTAGTAAAATGTTGAGCTAAACGCTCAATTTTAGATGATTCATATAATTGTTCGTTGTAACTGAAACATATCTCAATATCTTTGTGCAAACTTATACTAATAGATAAGCCATAATTAGTCATTTCAAAGGTGGAATATGAGTTCAAAGCGATTCTATTTTTGTTTGTCAGTATCGTCTGATCTAAAGGGTAGTTTTCAAAAACAACAATAGTATCAAAAAGATCGATTTCCGTATCCAATTCACTATATTTTTTTATATCTACTAAAGATGATGTCCCATACAATTCCCAATCCTGCAATGTCTTATTTAACTTTTTGATAAGTTCTATAGATGTTTCGCCAGAATCCTTTTTAACTCTTAATGGAACTGTATTTATAAATAGGCCTACCATTTCTTCAATCCCATTAAATGTTCCTGCTCTACCCGAAATAGTTGCGCCAAAAATAATGTCATCGATATTATGATTCTTTTGTAGCACAATTCCCCATAAACTATAAACAAGGGCGGCAAGAGTAACTTCATTTCCCTTCGCAAATCCTTCCAACTTATCCCTTGAAAATTGAATGCGATACTGATGATCTTTTCGAATTGATTTATGTTTCTTTTTTGTTACTTCCAAACTATTTTGCGAGTTAAATCCTTTTAAATACTCTTGCCAAAATACTTTCTGACTTTCTTTATCCTGTTTTTGAATATATTTAATAAAATCTTTATATTTTTTTTTAGTAGGCAGATTGTAAGTTTCTGATTCACTAAGGCATCGATATGCGTTTAGGAATTCTTTTAAAATAATTCCATTACTCCAGCCATCATATATAATATGATGATTACTTATAATCATTTCATGTCTTTCTTCTGCTAATATGCACAAAGTAACCCTAAATGGTATTTCTCGAAGATCAAACTTTTTTTCACGATCTTTAACTTTTATCTCTTCTAGTAAAATATTTTTTTCACTTTCACTCTTGTGTGTAAGATCAATTATTTTAATATGAGGGGTATGTTCTTTCAATACTATTTGAACAGGAGTTTTCACTTTTTCCCAACGAAATAGTGTACGTAACTGCTCATTTGTTTGGACAACCGCGTCCCAAGCTTTCGTAAACAATCCTGCATCAACACTACCTAAAATCCCCAAACATATCTGTTCAAAATACTCATCACTTTGAGGATTTTTTAAGTAGTGAAATAACAACCCTTCCTGCATCGGTGTTAAACCAAGAATATCTTCCAAATTTTGTTTATCCAATTTTATCATCATTGAGCTCCTCCTTGAGACAATCAAATGAATCTAAATAATTATGCTTCTTCATATTTTCTATAATTTCTCCTCTTTCCATCTTGATAACTTTATCCGCGATATGAAAGTACCTATCATCATGAGTAATAGCAATGATAGCTTTTCCTTTTCCCTTTAATTCAGCCAATAGTTCTGTATAGAAAAAATGTCTAAATTCAGGGTCTTGATCTGCCGCCCATTCATCAAATAGATAAATAGATTTATCCTCTAAATAGCTAATTAATAGTGCTAGTCTTTTTCGTTGTCCTGTTGAAAGTTTAGTTGTACTAAATTCTCCATTTTGAATTTGTACTTTTTCATCGATACGTAATATTTTCAAATATTTTTTTATTTCTTCTTCCTTTGAGCTATAGTCAATACCATAGACTTTTGTAAACAAATAAAAATCACTAAATATTGCGGAATATAGCTCTCTTAACTGTTCCTGATTTATTTCTTGATTGTTAACAAATATGTTTCCGCTATTTGCAGAATATAAACCTGTAATTAGTTTAGCAAGAGTTGATTTACCACTACCATTGCCACCGGTTATAAATACAACCTCTCCTGATTTAAGTTCAAAATTAATTGGCCCAACTTGAAAAGCTTCTCCATGTTCACTTTCGTATTGATATACTACCTCTTTAATCTCCATGTTTATTTTACTTTGAGGTATCAAAGTACTGTTTACGTCTGTCTTATTAGTTTCGGTTTTTAAATACCTTGAAAAATCATTTATTCTCTTCCAACTAATTTTCATTTGAATCGCATTAGGGATCGTATTGAGTATACTATGTAGAGGTCCTGTCATATAAAGAAAAACAAAAACATAGCTTCTTAAAAACTCACTCTGTACCCCTTTAAATAAAAGCGGAAATAAAAATGTAACAGCCCCAATTACCATAACAAACAGCAATTCACCAATAATAAAAACATTAGCAAACTTAAGACCACCTTGAATCCGCTTATCCTTATAATCCTCACAGCTCTCTTGCATCCCTTGTCCAAACTCTTCTCGTTTTGACTTTCCTATGCTTAACTCTTTATAACCGCCAATGAGATCGTTTATATATCTAAAAAAAGTGTTTTGGATGTTTCTTGTTTGTTCCCAAAGATTATTAGCTGATTTTCCAGCTACATAATACATACCTGCTGCAACCAAAATAACTGCAATAGAAACAAGCAGTCCATAAACATTAATTACTCCCAAATAAACCAAACAACATAAAAGTGTAATTGAATCAGTCAAACCAGTAATGATGGTGGCAGCATAATTACTGATAGCTTCTGTATCATTATTTAAGGTGGTTTGAATTCTTTCTGACTCTATTTTTTCAATTTTTTCATAAGGATTTTTTAATATATCGTTAATTAACTGGATTCTTTTTTCATAAATCAGATTATTCGTAATGGTAATCAACTGCGTCCGTACCAATTTTTGCGCTAATACATAAGTAATAATTCCTAGCAAAAAATATAAAAACAAACTATTGTTGCTTGAATAATTACTTCTAGTTAAAGCTTCATTAATAATAAAAATAATCATCGCATTTCCAAAACCACTGGTTACACTCAACACAAAAATCGGAAAAAAATTTTTCTTATTATGCAAAGGAAAAACAGTTATTAAAGATAAATATAGGCAGAACAGTACAATACTAATTAAAGTAGCCCATACCGTAAAACTCATACTGATAGGTAACCAAACATTAACAAAATCCCAAGAAAGTCTCCCGAAAAATACAAATGGAATTTTATAAAGGGCATACCCAGCTAAGAACGCAAATAGAAACGTTATAAAGGGAATACAAATACTTTTAAATTTATTTTTTTCCAACTTCCTTTTTTTCTTATACACCTGAATCATAACTATGAAAATGAAGTATAGAGTAATAATTGAAAAAGGAACCATAAACAAAAGTACAGTAACAGAAAAGGCATCAATACTCTTATACGTATCTTTACCGTTTGTCACCACACTCTCCCCCACAAGTGTGTCCATAATAGCCTGGCCAATATTTTGAGTGTAATCGGAGTTCATGTTAGCCATCACCGCAACTCCTAACTTCTCTTGAGGATGAAATACAACGAAAGAAGAGAAATTCGGATTACTTCCTGCATGTGATATTTCACCAGGACCATTTTGAAAAACTTGCCACCCTCCGGCATAAGAAGAGCCATCCTCAGATGGTGGAACTGATCTGTTTGGTATATGTGTACTATAAATTGCCTTTTGCTGATCATCACTTAGTCCATATATCCCAAGCTGCATACGAAGCCACTTTTCCATGTCTTCATTATTTGAGATAAAATAACCTGCGGGTGTATTTCCTCGATAAATAGGTGCATTAAACTCTATAGGCTTTAAAAAACCTATTTTATATCCCTTTGACATATCATATTTAGCGACATCTTTTCTAAACAAAAAAGTATTACCCATATTAAATTGGTTTAATATATTATTCTGAACGTATTGTTCAAAAGATTGATTGGTAACTTTTTGTATAACTAATCCTAGAATATCGTAGTTAATACTGGCATAATTGAATTGCTCTCCTGGATATGTCTCCAATTTTTGATTTAATATTTCTCTAACTGTATTTTCCAACGCATCATTGTCATTTGAGATAGGTATGTCCCCAATGGTATGAAAAGGGATCCCACTCGTATGATATAAAAGCTGTTCAAGAGTTATTTCAACATTTTTATTAAGTTGTTGTCCTTTATAATTACCTTCATATATCATTTGAAACCACTGCAAATATTTGCTAACAGGGTCCTTTAAATCAATTAACCCCTTTTGAACAAGTTGATATATTGCGAGAGCTGTAAACGCCTTACTGTTCGAACCGATTTCAAATAATGTTTTTTCCGTTACACGTTGCTTTGTCTCAAGATTTGAATAGCCAAAACTTTTTTTATATACAGCTTGATCACCTTTGACTACTATCACTGACATTCCAGGAATTTTGGCTTCTTGCATTTGTTTTTTTATAAGCGAGTCTAGTTGTTCTTTATCGTTTTCCGTAAACATTCTATCATTCTCTGCATTTGCTATTTGAATCCCAAATAGCATCTGTACATTTAATAATATTACAAGGGTAATCAAAACAATTTTTACTCTCATCATGATTGAATGACTCCTCTCTAATATCATATATTAAATATATTTTCAAGATCTTCACTCGAGAGGTTTGCCGTTTCAAAATCAGATGGGGTGAATTCAGCATGTTTTCTCTGACAACAATGTTGAATCAAATCTCTCAATTGATTCATATACTCCATGAAAAATTGCGATATTGTTTCTTGTTTAAATTTGTTTTTGCTATACGTAATCGACAAATTCAACTTTTTATCTACTGTATACGCAACGATATCTAGCAAACAATCCATCTCATTTTTATTGCTGTTATCTTGACCGGAATTTTCATACGCAAATTCAAAAATTCCATTGGAAAATGTAGCATTAAAATCACCTAAATAGTTAAAACGAACATATTTTCGAGATTCGGAACTTAATTCCTTCGAAATATACTTTAAAACTCCATAATTTAGACCTTTACTTGGAACGCTACGCAATTGCTCTTTTAATTGTTTAATTTGTTGTGATATATCTACATCCTCAAATTGTAACCGAATTGGAAATAGACTCGTAAACCATCCAATAGTTCGCGATACATCAATTTCATCATTTAATTCTTCACGCCCATGCCCTTCAATTTCAATAATCACATCATTTGTTTTAATATACTTAGCCATTACCAATGATAGCGCTATAATCATTAGTTCATTACCTTTTGTTCGATAAGCTTCATTTGCTTTTTGTAACAGCTGCATAGTTTCTTCTTCTGTTAACTTCTTAATCATTTTCTCGCAAAATTCCATACGATCCAATCCTAAATCAAAATCATGAAATGAATTCTCTTCATATTGATATACATGCTCCCAGTATCGCTTTTCTGATTCTGGAATTTTTTTACTCATTCTCTTTAACTCAATTGCCCAATCCTGTACCGAATTATCTTTTGGCGGCAAAGAAGTTTTCTGCTTATTTTCTATCTGTTTATATAATTGATTTATATCTTCAAAAATAATTCGCCAAGATATACCATCAACAGCTAAATGATGAGCTGTCATCAATAGTCTTTTACCAAAATCACCTAAATCAAATATACAAACTTTAAGAAGAATTTCATTTTCAATATTAAAGCTCGATTTCAATATTTCTCCAATACTAGCAATACGAATACTTTGCTCTGTTTTTGATAATTCAGATAAATCAAATGATTCTATTTTTATTTTTTTATTGTAATTATTTTGATTATAAAATAATTCCTTCGTTTCCATCCGGTAACTCAAGCGAAAAGCGTCGTGATGACAAACTAATAAGTTAAATGCCGATTCAAGTATGCCAACCTCAACGTCATCCTTTACTTTGACTAACACTGACTGTGTATAATGGTTTATATTGTTCAAATCTTGCGAAAAAAACCATGAGATAGATGGTATCGTTTCAATACTACCAACACATTGTTGATTACTCTTCTGCTCTTTTGTGCTAGTCATTTCTAAATATAAAATCATATCTTCAATAACTGGATTAGCCAAAATATCCTTTGTTTTTATTTTAATTCCTTTCTCACGTATCTTAGAAGAAATTTGAATTGCTTTAATGGAATCCCCGCCTAGGTGATAGAAGTTGTCTCTTATACTTACTTTTTCAACATTTAATACTTCACGTATAATACCTACTAAATCACTTTCTATCTCACCTTCAGTTTTTTTCTCTATTTTAACTTCAGGTTTCGGCAAGGCCTCTCTATCCAGCTTTCCGTTAAACGTCAACGGTATTTCTTTCAACACAATAAAATACGAAGGAATCATATAAACTGGTAAGATCTCTTTTAAGAATCTAAATAGTTCGGATGTCTTCACCTTAGCATTCTCAGTATAGTAGGCACAAAGATAGCGGTTTCCATCATAATCCTCTTGATCAATCACTACCACTTCCTTAATGCTCGGATATTTTTGCAAGTTTATTTCGATTTCTTTTAGTTCTATGCGGAACCCACGAACTTTTACTTGATCATCTTTCCTTCCCAAATACTCAATCTTATCTCCTTCAATAAATCTAGCTAAATCACCCGATTTATACATCTGCTCTTTTGCCGAATATGGATTTACAATAAATCTCTCTCTTGTTAAATCCTGATTGTTAAAATATCCTCTTGCAACACCTTCCCCAGAAATATAAATTTCTCCAACAACTCCCATTGGTACTGGGCGAAGATCGGAGTCCAACACATATATTTTCATATTTTGTGCAGGTACACCAATAGGGACAGATACCCCTTTATCTTTTTCAATATCGAATTGATGAATCATACATCCTACAACTGTTTCTGTGGGCCCATATTCATTATATATTTTTGTTTCTCTACCTAACTTTTTCTGTATGTTTGCGGCAAGGTCTACTGTTAAATTTTCTCCACCAACAATAATTTTTTTAATTGAACACCCGAAAAAGTCTGAATCTTTCAATAAAGAAAGGTGAGATGGAGTTAATTTAATAATACTTGCTTTTTTTTCTTTAAATATCCTATATAATACATATTCGTTTGCATCAGCAGGATAAATAATAATCTGATTACCACTAATTAATGGGGTAAATATAGTTGTAACAGTAAGATCAAAAGCAAGAGATGAATACAATGGGAAAACTTCATTTTCACTTGCGCCTACATATACTTGATTTGCCCAAGAAATATAATTAACCAATCCTTTCTGTTCAATCATTGTACCTTTAGGGTTTCCCGTAGAACCCGATGTATATATGATGTAAGCAAGGTCAGTCGGCTCACTTCTATTTTTAATATTAGAAGTATCTCCCATATAAATATGAGCTGCATTTATATGGATAACCTCAACCGCATACAAAGAAAGATCCCATTGATGCGAAATATCAAAATTAGTGAACAGAATATTGATATCTGAATCTTGCAGCATATAATTGACCCGTTCAGATGGATATTGTGGATCAATAGGTAAATATACCGCTCCTGCTTTTAAAATTCCTAAAATTCCAATAATTGTTTCTAGAGAATGCGTAGTTGATATTCCTATTACTGTACCTTTTGTTACATTTTTCTTTAATATATATCTCGCTAATTGATTAGATCTATCATTCAATTCACGATACGTAAGTTCCTTATCTTCCAGGCAAATCGCAACTCTATCTGGTGTCCTTTCTACTTGTTCTTCAAAAAGCTGATGGATTGTCTTGTCCTTTGGATACTCCCTATTCGTTGCATTAAATTCATATACCAACTTATCCCACATATCTTCTGGTAAAATTTCTAATTCCATCAACTTTTTATTAGGCGACTCCAACATCTGATTCAGTAAATGACTGATTCCAAGATACATTTGTTCAATTTGCTTTTCTGTATACATATGATCCTTATAATCTATATCTAGATTAAATCCTCCTAATCTAGACCATTCTCGAATAATCAATTGAATTGAATAAATCTGATTCCTATTGTAAAATTCTTCATTTTCTATTGGTGTACCATTAATTTCAGTAGGAAGTTTTGTATTGTAATAGTTAATACATGTATCAAATAAATCACCGTATCCCTTTTTCTTTAATTCCAAATCTTTCACCAATACATCATATGGATATTTTTGATGATAATAACAGCGAACCAATTCACGATTAATGCTTTTTATAAAATCTAAGACTGTCATTTTACTATCAACAGTATGACGAAATGGCATAGTACTTGTTAACATCCCCACAATATTTTTTTCATTTTTCCCCGCTCGATTAAGCACAGGCATTCCAATAATTAAATCATCCTGCCCATTTACTTTATTTAAGTAAATATAATATAGGGCAACAAAGAATGCGTACACAGAAACATTTATGCCAGTAGCAAATTGTTTAATTTCATCCGATTGATTACTTGTTAAAGAATATGTTTTTCTATTTGCCTTTGCACAATCTACTTCGTTCTTCCGCTTCACAATTGGGAGCTTACTAAACTTCTCATTCCAAAAATTTTTATCCTTCATAAATCTTTTTGAAGTTAAATAGGATTCTTCCTTCTCAAGGCAATACATATAGGTACTATTAAGCTGATCTGTTATTTTTTCACCTTTCAAAATTTGAGTGTATGCATTACAAATCTGTTCAGTTAAAAGATTCATAGACCAACCATCAGAAATAATATGATGGACCTTAACGAAATATCCCCCTTCTTTAGTATCTTGTAACTTGAACAAAGCAAAATCAAATAAGTCTTGTTCATTGATATCGAAAGGTTTTGCAGCTTCCTGCTGAACCCAGGCATCTAAATCGTTCTGACTATTAAAAATAGTATATCGAACTTGATATTTATGATATTCCTCCACATATTGATGAACCTTCTCATCCGATTCTACAAATCGATGCCTGATTCCATCATTTTTTTTTATAAAATAATTAATTGCTTTCTCAAGACAAACAAAATCCACTTCTCCTTGTATCTTTACTGTTCCCCCAATATTATGCAATGGCTGATGAGGATTAATTTTCTCCATATACCAAATCCTTTGTTGAGGATGAGTTAGTGAAAAATATTCTCTATACTTCAAATTATCACCACTTTATATTTAATGTTTTTCGAAATAATTCACTTTTTGACCATATCTAATCATTTTTTTCGTCATTTCATCCGTAATATTATTCCATACAAAACCCGTTTTTCTTAACAGCATATTCGTTTTATCCCCCATTATATGGAACAATGTTTGTTCGACATCATTAAATGTTTTCAATTCATCTCCTATACAATGCAGCTGTAAATTATATATATCTGATGCATATTGATTAAATTGCTTTTCATCAAAGATATAATCTATAAATTTATCAATTGAAGTTTCTTTTACATCTATGTCTAATCCATACGTTGTTAAAAGAGCTGATAAGCTTACATAGTTAGGATTGAAAATGTGATGAGTCTCATTCATTAATTCTTTTTTATTAAACAACTTAATAATTGCCTGACTAACATCATCCACACATGCAAAATCTATATCTCTTTCCATTTCTGGAACCAATCCAATTCTTATATATGATTTCATCATTGAGTATAATGCATTCTGCTCTATGTTTTCTTGAAACCTTCCTGTTTTAGAATCAAAACCAATGTTTCCCACTCGAAAAATATTTACATTTATTCCCTTACCCCTCATTTCCAGTACAATCTTTTCAGCTTCTAACTTTGTCTTTGGATAAGGATTTTCAATAATTTGCCCTAAATCATTATCATACTCCGTATACAATATGTCTTCGTTATTCTTTACCACACCAGAAGCTACAGCTAATGTAGAAATATGATTCACATCTTTCTTTACTCCCTTAAGCGAAAAATCAATTACATTTCTCGTGGCTAGAACGTTTGCTTCATAGGATTTTTCATATTTCCCATAATGACTAACACTGCCTGCTGAATGTATAATACATTGGATTGTTTCACTCAAATATTGATAGTTCGGCAGATCTAAGCCCATATATTTTTTTGTCAGATCGCCACTATATACAAAAATTCTTTTCTTATACTTATCATAAAAAGATGTTCCAAAATAAGAGCAAACTTTTTCTTTAATGCGATTTTCTGCTTGTATACAATTGTCACTTCTTACAATTAAATGTACATTGCAATCTAATTCAGTTAATAAATCATGTAATAAGTAAACACCCAAATATCCCGTGCTTCCTGTCAATAGAACTTCTTTATAACTGACTTGGCAAGAAAGGTTGATTTCGTAATACTTTTTGTTTCTATCATCATATAAACTTCTTATCGCTATGTCTCCTCTTACCTTCTCCTCCATCAACCGATGCCTTTCTCCTCTAGCAATCAGATAAGTTGCTAATGCATCTGGAATAGTCTTCTCCTTTTTATATGTCATATGTTGCGCTAGATCAGAAACTCTAGGGTATTCAAATAAATGATTAATAGAAATATCAAAATCCTTCTGCAAGCTCGAAACAACATTGATAGCCGTTAGTGAGCTACCTCCTAATTCAAAGAAATCATCATGGATACTAACTTGTTTTACTCCCGTAACTCTCTTATATGATTCTATAATTTTCCGCTGTTTATCATCTTTCGGAACAATATTCCTCTTTAGCTCTTCTACATAGTCGCTTTGCGATAAAGGGGAACTCTCTTCCATTTCAATATCTTTAGACAGGCTAAAGAATTGCCGTTCAAAAGGATACGTAGGGAGCGGAACACGATATCTTCTTTCTTGCGAAAAATACTTGGACCACTCAATCTTCACGCCATGAATATGCAACTTACCAATACTTTGAAGCAAGTACTTGTCATCACAAGTTTTTTCTTTTGGATGCCTTACAGTATTTACAATCGGGCATATAGATTTTCCTTGAGTATGTTGTCTAACAAAACTGCTTAATGTTCTACCTGGTCCAACTTCTACAAAAACATTTTCCGTACCCGATAGTAGATGCTTAACGCCCTCAGAAAATTTCACTACATGTCGCAGATGATTCACCCAATAATCTGCACTTTTTGCTTGTTCTTCCGTAATCCATTCTCCTGTCAAATTGGATATAAATGGTATTTTAATGTCATGGAAATTAATTTCTTTTAACTTCTTTCCATAGGTATCTAAAATTGAGTCCATCATGGATGAATGAAAGGCATGGGAGGTTGCAAGTTTTTTGAACTGAAAACCGTCCCTAATCAATTCCCCCTCAAAAGTATAGATTGCCTCATCAGAACCTGAGATTACGCATGATATTGGACTATTCACTGCGGCAATAGATACATCTTGATTCATTAGTGGTAAAATTTCATTTTCCGAAGCCATTACACTTATCATGCTTCCTTTAGGTAATTGTTGCATTAAGGTCGCCCGCTCATACACCAACTGAAGCGCTTGCTTTAATGAGAACACTCCCGCCAAACAAGCAGCCACATATTCCCCTATACTATGTCCAATCATGCCGTCCGGGTAGATGCCCCATTCCATTAGTGTTTTTGCTAATGAGTATTCAAAAATAAATATTGCAGGCTGAGTATTAGAGGTTTGATTTATATCATCTCTCATTCTAACGTCCAAATCCTTTGGGTATAAGACTTCCTTCCAGTCGACCCCACTAATCTCTTCTAAAATCTCACAACAAAGATTCACTTCATCTCGAAATCTCTTCTCTTCTTTATATAAATCCAATCCCATATTTACATATTGCGCACCCTGCCCGGGGAACATGAAAATTATTTGCTTACTACCGCCATCACAAAGATTAGTTTGAACCTTAGCAGAATTTTGATTAAAAAATTCTTGCTTCGCTTCCTCTATATCCGAAACCACTAATGCTCTTCGATATTTTAAATTTTTCCTTCCATTTAAAAGTGTATAAGCTACATCAGCCAAATTCACATTATTGTTGTGAGTTAAATATTCAGCTAACCTTTTAGTTTGCTCTTCAAGAGATTTTTTCGTTTGTGCAGAAAAAGAAAGCAATTGATATCTCCTGCTCCGCTCCGAAGCTTCTCTTTGGGGAGGTTCCTCAAGTACAACATGGGCATTTGTTCCCCCCATACCAAATGAACTTACTCCCGCTCTTAAAGGAAACTCTCGGTTCTTCCATCCCGCCAATGTATCCTGTACATAAAATGGACTATTACCAAAATTAATTTTTTCATTTGCTTTCTCGTAATTAATGCTTGGTGGAATCATGCGATGCTCCAAAGCAACTACAGTTTTTATCAAACCTGCTATACCTGCAGCGTTATCAAGATGTCCAATATTCCCTTTAACCGATCCAATACCACAAAAATTATTCTTCTCTGTATTAAATGCCAACTTCAAAGCTTCAACCTCAATCGGGTCACCTAGCATTGTTCCCGTACCATGAGCCTCTACATATGATATACTTTCAGATTCTACCTCGGCCATGTGATGGGCTGCTCTAATAACAGCAGCTTGTCCCTCTACACTTGGCGCATTAAAACTAACCTTATCAGCGCCATCATTATTTATTGCGGATCCTTTCACAACAGCATGGATGAAATCTCCATCGGCAATCGCATCCTCCATACGCTTCAAAACAACAATTCCCGCTCCATTTCCATTGACCGTTCCTCTAGCATTAGCATCAAAAGGTCTACAGTGCCCATCTGGTGAAAGAATCATACCCTCCTTGTATAAATATCCTCTTTTCTCAGGTAATGTAAGTGAAACTCCTCCAGCCAAAGCAATGTCACAATCTCCACTTAATAGCGCTTGACATGCCAAGTGCACAGCAACCAACGAAGATGAACATGCAGTTTGAACTGTATAACTAGGACCTCTCAAATTTAATTTATGTGATAATCTGGTGCCGAAAAATTGAGAACCATTTAAAAATTCCGCTTCTTTTATAAAATCTTTCGCTCCATGATATACCGTTTCTAACCAATATAAGTTTGTTGCTGCTCCAATATAAGTACCAATTAAACCATTAAAGGTATCCGGAAAGTAAGCACTACTCTCTAATGCCTCCCAAGCACACTCGTGCAAAATTTTCAGCTGTGGATCCATTACCTCTAATTCCCTAGGTGAGTAATTAAATAATTTATTGTCGAACCATTCTGTTCCTGTAATAGCCCCACCAGCCTTTATATAATTGGAACTCTGGATCGTTTCTAGATCAATTCCTCCTGTCTGTAACTCCTTATCTGTGAAGAAAGTTACCGATTCTACACCATTCTTCAAATTTTCCCAGAATTCATTTATAGTATCTCCACCAGGAAATCTGCAAGACATTCCAATAATAGCAATCTCTATACCATTTCTTATCGGTTCTTGTGCACTATCATTCATTCGAATCCCTCTTTCTTTGACGTCTCTGTTTCAACCTATTTTTTGATTCCTTTATTACCTGAACTCTATTTGAGTTCACTTCTTCCTGTCCCCTGCTCTCAGCGGTCATCTTTAATTGCTGGGATAGAGAATAAATTGTAGGAAATCTAAATAGCATCATCACAGTTATGTCAATGTTCAAATCATTTTTCAACCGTTCATTTACTTGAATAATATTCAGTGAATTCCCACCAAGTTCGAAGAAATGATCATAAATACCGACCTGATTTACCCCAAGTACCTGTTTCCAGATCTCCGCTATCATTTTTTCTAGATTCGTTCTAGGTGCTATATAAGTAGTACCTAACGATATATAATTCTCATCATCCCTTTCTTGCAAGGCCCTTACGTCGACTTTGTCGTTATTCGTTAAAGGCATACTCTCTAATTGCACAAAATGTGAAGGAATCATATATTCAGGTAACTTATTCCTCAAATAATTCCTTAATTCTGTACTGGTAACCTCTTGGTTTGCAATTAGATACGCACACAAATAGCTTTCATTACTTTGATTTTGTTTTGCAACAACAATTGCATTCTCAATAGATTTATGATTTAAAATATGGGTTTTTATTTCATCTGGCTCTACTCGGACTCCCTTAACCTTTACCTGATGGTCAACCCTTCCAATATACTCGATGTCCCCATTAGAGAGCCACCTTGTAAGGTCTCCCGTTTTATACATTTTCTCACCTGGAATAAATGGATCAGGCATAAATTTTTCATCTGTCAAATCTGACTTATTGATATATCCCCTTCCTACACCTGCTCCAGCGATATATAACTCCCCAGTCACACCAATAGGTACAGGATAATAATCTTGATTTAAAATATATGCCCTATAGTTACTTAGAGGCTTACCTATTGGTATGCTCGAACTCTCTTCATTTTCATGACAAATATAGTATGTTGAAAAAATCGTCGTCTCGGTTGGACCATACAGATTAATAATCATCTCTGCATTAACAGTACTCTTTAATTGATTATAAAGACTCTTTGTAAAGACCTCACCGGCTACAAGAACATAGTTAAGAGATTGACTTGTGACAATATTATCTATCAACACTTTCAAATGGGTAGGTACAGCTCCCAAGACATTAATTTTGTTTCTCTCAATAAAGTTCCACATATTTCTTGGCTCAGCGATTAGCTCTTCCTCAGGAATATATAACCTCCCCCCAGAGAGAATCGGGAGAAGAATTTGTTGAACAGAAACATCGAATGTGATTTTCGCCAGTAATAAATGATTCATTTCTTGATTAAATTTTAATTTTTGAATGAGTCCTTTCAACTGATTCACAATATTTTTGTGTTCGACCATAACCCCTTTAGGGTTACCGGTTGTTCCAGAGGTATAAATTACATATGCCAAATCGTCGGGCTGGTTTATGCTTTCAAGATGACAACCATCTTTTTTACAGTTTAATTCATCATCCAACCTAATTATTTCCTGTTCAAAAGTAAAGCGTTCCTTCATATTATTTCGGGCCAGAACCAACTGACAATCACTGTCTCCCAAAAAATATTTTATCCTATTTATTGGAAGAGCGGGATCAATCGGCAAAAATGCACCTCCTGCTTTTAGCACACCGAGAACTCCTATGACCATTTCTAAGGAAGGCTCTACAATAAGTCCAACAACGCTATTTCTTTGCACTCCCTTTTTTCTTAAAGTGCGGGCCAGTTGATTTGCCCTTGCATCCAGCTCAGAGTACGTTAGTGTCATCTCTTTATATACGATGGCATTTTCTGATGGATTTTCTTTCGCTTTCTGCTCAAATATCTCATGCACCGTCATTTGATACGAATATTCATCCGTCGTATTATTAAATTTATAAAGAACGGTTTTCATCTCTGCTTCAGACATCATCTGGATATCTTGTAATGGTATATCCATCTTTTTGGTAATCTCATCAAGTAGATAAATAAAATGTTCTGCTAATCTTTGTACTGTATCCTTCTTAAATATATCCTTACGATACTTCCACTTAAAATGCATATCTTCATTAATTTCCAATACATGAATGAACATATCAAATTGAGTCATACTACTTTCAAATGGGAATTTACGTAAAGTGATCCCCCCTGTATCCTTAAAGAAATACTCATCATTATCCAAAGAAAACATAATATCAAATATTGGATTTCTCCCTGTATTTCGATAAACATCAACTTCATTTACTAACAATTCAAATGGATATTCTTCATGATCGATAGCTTTTATTGTATTATCCTTCACTTCGTTCAGAAAATTCAGAAATGTCTTTTTGCGACATGGGAAATTTCTTATTACTACCGTATTCACAAACATACCAATAATCCGTTCCAAACCTGGACGAGATCGGCCAGCTGTAAGGGTACCAATCGTAATATCTTCTTGACCCGTATATTTTAAAAATAATACATTTAAAGCAGCAAGTAGCACCGTATATAGGGTTGTCCCATTCTCCTTCGCTATCCTTTTCAAACGCTTTGTCAAATCGTATCCCGCCATAATTGGTACATAATCACTATCATAAAGTTGCACCGGGTGTCGTGGATAATCTGTATTTAACTCTAACAATGGAGGTTCATCTTTAAATATGTTTAGCCAATACTTTTCTTTGCTCTTAAAATCATCAGTCTGAAAAAATTCTCCCTGCCATACTGCGTAGTCTCTATATTGTAATTTAACCGGAGGTAAGTCTTTATTTAAATAACTATCATAAAATTCCTCCATAATTATGTCCATCGATATACCATCAAAGACAATATGATGAGCATCAGTTAACAGTAAATGCTTATTTTCTCTGATTTTAATAACTTTAACTTTAAATAGAGGCGGTTGTTCCAGATTAAAAGGTGTAGCAAACCCATGTACATACTCCATTAATTCTTCTTCCGATGCTTCCACGATATCAACAATAACCTTTAATGTAGGATGTACATACTGCACCACTTGTCCATTGATGAATGAAAACGATGTACGTAAAGATTCATGACGATCAACAAGATGTTGGAAAGCTCTCACCAACATATCATATTCGAGATCACCCTCTATAATTGTCCCAGACGGTAAATTATAAGCTACTGAATCACGATTAAGTTGCCACATAATAAATAGCCTTTTTTGCTGTGATGAAACAGGATAGGATTCTCTTACTTCAACAGGTAATATAATTGAACTTTTATGTTGTTCCCCATCCAGTATTAGAGTTGTAAATTCTTTTATAGTTGGCTTTTTAAACATTTCACTCAAGTGTATATTCACGTCAAATTCTTGATTAACTTTCAATATGATTGAAGCAGCATTTAAAGAATGCCCACCTAACTCAAAAAAATTATCATACACTCCTATCTTTTGAATGTTAAGAACATCTCTCCATATATGTGCAACCTTTTTTTCCAATTCGCCTTCTGGTGCAATATAGTCGAAGTCTGATACTGGATCCAAGTTGGACACTGGCAATGCTTTACGATCAATTTTCCCGTTTTGATTGAGTGGCATTTTTTTCAGTTGAGTGAAGTAGGTTGGCACCATGAAATTCGGCAAACTTTTAATAAGGAAATTTCTTAATTCTGAGTTTGTTATATGCACATTGGCAACAAAATAAGCACTTAATACTTTCGTACCGAAAGTATCTTCGATTGCAACAACAACAACTTCATCTACATCTGGATGCTTCATAAGACAAGTCTCTATCTCCCCAACTTCTACCCGAAACCCCCTTATTTTCGTAAGATTATCTTTCCTTCCAATAAATTCAATATTCCCATCAGGCATCCACCTTGCCATATCGCCTGTTTTATAAACTTTTTTTTCGGTAATTTTCGGAAACTCTACAAATTTTTCTCTCGTTAAATCTGGAGCATTATAATACCCACGTGCCAATCCAACCCCAGCAATACACAGTTCTCCCGTTACACCAATAGGTACAAGATTCATTTCTTGATCCACAATGTATATTTCGACATTATTAAGAGGCTTTCCGATTGGAATCACCTTCAATTGTTCTATCTCTTGATTACTAATTCTATAGAAAGTGGCTAAATCCGTGCATTCCGTGGGACCATACGTATTTATAATTTCGCCCTTGAAATTTATTGATTTAACTAAAGGTTTGAGTTTTTTACAATTTATCGATTCACCACCTAAAAAAATACGCTTCAACGTGATTAACCTACTAAAATTAGTTCTCTCATTATACTCAACCAATGGATAAAAACCACTTGGGGTACAATTAACGCTCGTAATTTCATGAACATTTATATAATCAGACATTTTATTGTAATCATACATACCTGACTCAAAAAGGTGCAATCGCCCGCCTTTTATCAATGGAGCAAATAAATTTTTATGTGCTGTATCGAAACTAATTGGGGCAATTAATAATACATTATCGGTTGGATTCATATCAAATTCATTGGTATACCAATTGAGCAAATTCATAAATGAATTTCTTTTCACCATAACTCCTTTAGGTTCACCAGTGCTTCCAGATGTATAAAGAACATACATTAAGCTCTCTAATGGGATTTTCAATTCTAAATTCCCACTCATTTCTATAGGTGTACCGTCTCTTAAAGTTGTATCTATATCAATAAATCTAGTGTTTTCATTTATAAAATTAAATTCATTATTGCTGTACTTCAATATGATATCTACATTAGAATTACTTAGGAGATAATTAATTCGTTCATTTGGATAGTTTGGATCAATGGGTAAATATGCAGCTCCTGCCTTTAAAACACCTAATATACCAATTGGAAGTTCAAGCGATCTATCCAACATAATTCCTATTACAGAATCTTTTTTAGCTCCTAATTCAACTAATTTATGTGCTATATGATTTGCTTTTCTATTTAATTCCTCGTAAGTTAAATTTTGATTTTGATAAAAGACTGCTAGCTTATGTGGACTTTTAGCTACTTGAAATTCAAACAAATCAACAACAGATTTATCCTTAGGAAAACTTGATGTTGTGTTGTTAAACTCATTTAGAATACGATTTCTCTCATTGGATAAAATGTCGATTTCAGAGAGCCTTATACTAGGATTAGCTACTACCACTTTTAACAAATGAGTCAGTTGATCTATAACTCTTCCAATCAAGTCTTCTACACTTTCTTTACAAGTGACACAACACTCTATTTTATCTCCATGCCATTTAAAATTAAAGACGGTATCTGCATTTGTATAATGATTAGAAATATTATGTTGAATATTTTCAAACTGTATGACTGTACGAGGATTCAGTTTATTAGAATTTGCATTCTCATCTCCTAAAAGTTTTGCTAATCGCTTATGCGATACTTTCTGATTTTTATTTGCCTCTGAAATGTTTTGTTGTACTTTTAATAGAAGCTCCTTAAATGTCATATTACTATGGATATTACTTCTTATAATCAAAAGATGATCATAATATGCTGTGCCAGATTTTGATTGAATTACTGGCGTTCCAATAGAAACATCTTTACTATCCGTGTATATTGAGAGTAAATATTTCACACTAGCAATCAAAATGATAAATATTCCATATTCAGAATGATTACTTATTTCACTAATTTTATGTGATATGTTTTCTGACAATCTATATGTAAATACTTTTTCTCCCTGATTTTTCACACCAATTTTTTTATTAAAATTTAAAAAACTACTCATTTCTAAATCCGTTGATAGTTGATCCAACCAAAATTTCTCCTCTTTAGTTAACAAATCTGTATTATAAACATCATTGCTCATAATAATCTCCTCTCCCAACCAATGTTGAATTAATAAGATTTATAATATCAATGTAATTTTCATTAATAAAAAAGTGATCTCCTGGGTAGCCATAAACAACAGTATCTCTCGAAGTAAACTCACACCATTTTTCCATGTATTCCTCAGTAACATCGTCCATCTTACCGTACATTGCAGTAATACACGTATTTAACTTGTACAATTCATTACTGAATTTATATTCTTCTATCACTTTAAAGTCAGATCTTAAAATTGGTATAAACATATCCATTAACTGTTGATTATTAAGAACTTCTTTTGGAGTACCATTTAAATTTAATATCACATCTTTAAATTCTTTTTCTGGTAAGTTAGACACTTTTTGTTCTCTAATAAAATTAGGCGGTTTTACACCTGATAGAAAAATATGCACAGGAGCATTAAGATTTCTACTTTCTATTTCCTTACAAAGTTCATAAGCGATAAGCCCTCCCATACTGTGACCAAAAAACGCGTAATCGCAATTACCTACAACTCTATATACATATTCAAATATATCGTTAACCGCGTGATTCATATCATCATAACAATCTTCTTGAAATCTTTTACCTCTTCCTGCGTATTGAATTGGTTTCAATTCAATACTAGGATGTAAGTAATTTTTCCACTTACTATATATCGAACCGGATCCACCAGCATAAGGAAAACAAAAAAGCATCGTGTTATTCATATACTCTCCTTTCCTATGAATCAAAATTATTTACTAAATTTTAAAAGGCTCTATAGAACTTAATTAGCCACCTAACATCTCCCAATTTTTTTATTAATCTAGCTCCCATTTATATTTTAGGGTGCAATCAGGAATTATCTTTGGTAAACCATTAAATTTCCATACAGCCTATGTAGCACAACACGTATAATGATCTATTTCCCTTTCACTTTATTCCAAAATGGTATCCGTCCTTGTATATCATCTATTACAGAGGAGAATCCTGGTGCAGTGGAAAAAAAGAACCCTGTACAATGATGCGCTTTTTGATATTCTTCATCTTTCATTAAAATAAGATGAGCTTTCTTTATGTTAAAGTGTGGAACAGCAGGGAACAAGTGATGTACCAAATGGTATGAGTTTCTATGAGGATGAATGAGAAAGCGCTCAAACCAATTCCCAAAAGAATTTCTTGATGCAAATATCTCATTTTCCGATTCTAGTCCTGCATGTTCGGCCATTTCAGCCCAATATTTTAACATTTGAAAAGTTGTTAAAAACGGAACTACCCAAAATAAAATCAACTCTTGCCAGAAACCGAAAACAATTGAACAAATAATGATAGCGCCCCAATATAGAGTCCTGATTATTTGATCAAATCTAGGTTCCTCTTTTGCATATGCTGTTACTTTGATCATTCCAATCAAATAATTCGGCACATGTACTAAGAACAAAGGCTTTAAGCAATGCTGAATAAAAAATTTCATTTTATTTTTAGTCGGTTTATCTAACCCAACAATTTGATACCTTTGCTTATCAGGGTCTATCTCACTCCATAAATACCTGTGGTGATTCATGTGACTCTTACAATATGCTTTATAAGAAATCATTATCGGATAAGCAGCAAAGAAACATGCAACCCACTTATTTAATTTACGATTTTTAAAAAGCATACGATGACTTGACTCATGCATCATAATATCAAGGCCA
This sequence comes from Bacillus sp. FSL M8-0063, assembly GCF_038005545.1. Taxonomy (NCBI): domain Bacteria; kingdom Bacillati; phylum Bacillota; class Bacilli; order Caryophanales; family Bacillaceae; genus Bacillus; species Bacillus sp. FSL M8-0063. The sequence goes on along the minus strand of NZ_JBBOTJ010000001.1, from coordinate 1,479,825 downwards.
CGCATACGGCTACCAATGATAACAATACTAATTAAATACATCCACATAGTAGGGATAAAATAATTCAATGCAATTACTAAGGACACAATACCCCAATCCAACCCTATAGCAAAAAAATTATACCAATTGTTGGTTTTTTGTAATTCGCGAATTTCCAAGTTGATTTCTTTCGAAAAACGATGCTTCTCTAACTCTTTCTTTTGACTTTCCCCTAAATCGGTAGTTCCTCTAATCATATTATTAACTCCTTTATATAGAAATTAATGCTGTTGATTTATATCAGGAATCCTTCATTTAAATCCTTAACAAACACCCTTAGGCTCTCAAAATTTATACTCTAATTAATCCTTTAAAGCGAACAATCCAACAGTTTTTATAAGCAGATTAACTCTTAGTTAAATATTCATATCCTTTTTTATTTTGTAGGTATCAAAAAACATCCATGAATCTCAAAAACTAAATCTTTTTTCCAGAAATTAATTTATCAATCCCATTTTTAATAGGAACTACATTTTGTTCTACATTAGACATAATATGGAGTTGCATCTTAGACTTTGCATTTACAGATGAATGAACCCTCACACCTGGATCAAATCCAAATACAAAATATTTGAGAATCTCATCATTTTCCATTGAAATCCAAACACCATATCCATAATGTAAACTATTATTTTTCACATAAGGAGTTAACAACTGATTAGTGTACTCTTTATTTAAGAGTTTCCCATTAAATAATCCATTCCAAAATTCTCCTAAATCTAAAACTGTTGTAAAAGCCCCTCCATCTGGCCCACCAACTATAGGGACCGAATAGATATTAGTTCTCCAAGTGTTATCATCTTTATTATCTATATATCCAAGTGCAGTTCTTTCCGGCAGTTGATCCATCCGGAAATATCCTGAATCTGACATGCCGCAAACTTGAAATATATGCTCTTTTACATATTCTGCAAACTTCATCCCTGTCAATTTTTCTACAATCAAACCAAGTAAAATATAACCTGCATTACTATAAGAAAATTTACTTCCAGGATTAAACTTCATATGATAATTTTGAAACATAGGCAGAAAATCTGCAGGAGATTTAATAGAATACATTGGGGTATCCTTCCATAAATCTTCAAAATCATCCATTTCTTCTTCATCAAAATAATCTGGTATGCCCGAAGTATGAGTTAATAAATGATGAATTGTAATACCTTCATAAAAATGTGGGAATGGGTCTTCTAAACACTCTTTCAAACAGGTATCAAAAGTTAAAACACCCTTTTCAACTAATTGACATATTGCCACTGCAGTGAAAATTTTACACCCAGAAGCCATACCAAACCGAGTACGTGATGTATTAAAAATTTGTTCACTTCTATTCGCATATCCAAATCCATCTTCAAAGATCTTTTTTTTATTTTGAATTAAAATCGCACCTGAGAATGGTAATTTATCATCATAATTCTTTATAAATTCTTTTATTTCTCCAGAAATTATCACTTACCCAATCCCCTTTTATTTTTCTGATTTTTCCAACTATTAAACAGGATTAATTGTAACTTCATTTAATTTTCAAAGCAATCTAAAATACATAACAAAACTTGAGAAACTTTTTTAATAATTGAATTGACTTCAAAAAAAATAAAACATAAGTTTGTTCATTTCTTCAAAATAGCTATACAATAACACTTAATATAATTCACATGATTTCTCAATAAATCTTATATCACTCTCTATAATGTAATGGTAGTTGATAAATAATAAAATTAATTATACATTTAAATTCTCTTGAGACTATTATTTATATTGTTAGTGAGGTCATTATGAAAAAAATTGATAGTTACTTAGAAATTATTGCAGTTAAATTAGGAATTTTACTACCCTACAAAGACATAGAGCTGAAACTCACAAAATTACCTAAAAATGAAAGGGAAAGAATTTTAAGATTTCATAAATTAGAAGATCAACAAAGAACATTATTAGCTCATCTATGCATCAGAAAATGTTTAGAAAAAATTTTACTCATACCTGCAGATGCTATCTCTATAAACAGAGATCGAGCAGGCCGCCCTTTTTTAAATAAATATCATGGTTGGAAGGGGGATTTTAATTTATCTCATTCTGAAGAATGGATTATATGTGGACTTACTTCAAATGGAAGAATTGGTGTAGACATTGAAAAAATTCAACCTATAGATTTTTCCATAACCGAACTATGCTTTACTCAAGAAGAACTTGACTATTTTCAGCATATTCCTCACGATAGACAGTTATCGTTTTTCTTTGATATTTGGACTTTAAAAGAATCATTTGTTAAAGCGATCGGAAAAGGACTTCTATATCCATTAGATAGTTTCGGCTTCAATATGGACGATTGGTCCCAAAATAAAATAACATTACGGAACACTAATTCCACTTTTAGTCAATTTTATTTCTACCTAAATCGGTTAGAGCAAAATTACACTATCGCGGTTTGTTATACAGATTGGGAACAGATAAACAATTCATCTATAAAGATACTAGATTATTCTGAGTTCCTATAATTATTTTACGTTTTTTCTAGAACAATGATACACCCGGCGTTATAAAAAACTGAAAATACAGAAAACTATAACTTATAATAATCACTTAAATTATTATAAGCTCAATCTTTTTTAAGTTCATATTTTATTACGTTTTATCTTCTGTATCCAAAAATATTTTAAGCTTCAATCATCGTATAACAATTTAAAAATCACCTATATTGGAGGATTATTAGAATGAGTATTTTAAAGTCATATTGCTCAAGTGAATATAGTACGTTAAAAAAAGTTGTACTATGCGAACCATTATATATGAATATTTCTAGCGGTATAAACAAGACCCAAAAATATTTTATCAATTTAGGCTTTAATGTAAATCTAGCGAGAGAACAATACTCAAAATTTATTGATATACTTAAAGAAAATAGAATACACACTTTAATGCTACCTCCTGAAGTACGCTTTCCCGAACAAGTTTTCACGAGAGATATCGGTTTTACTGTAGGGGAAACTGTTTTCATTTCTAACATGAAAAATGAAGTTCGTAAAGGAGAAGAGCAAATTTTCAAGAAAATATTATTAGAAAAAGATATTACTTATATAGATTGTATTAATAGTCATATAGAAGGCGGCGACGTCATTATCGATCAAGATATTGTATATATTGGCGTAAGCAATCGAACGTTATTTAACTCTGTAATAAAACTTCAACAGTTGCTCACACACTATGAAATAATTCCCGTTCCTTTTTCCAAAGATTTTTTACATTTAGATTGTGTTTTTAATATCATTTCACAGGAAGAAGCTTTAATATATCCACATGCATTTAGTAATAGTACACTAAACATGTTATCAGATCGTTATAATTTAATAGAGGTATCTAAAAAAGAGCAATTTACTTTAGCAACCAATGTATTATCTTTAGGCAATGAAAAGATTATTAGTTTACCCAGTAATACTAAAACAAATAACGAACTGAGACGTAGAGGTTATGAGGTTATTGAAATTGACTTTGGAGAGATTATAAAATCTGGTGGATCTTTTCGCTGCTGCACTCTTCCTCTGCAAAGAGAATGATTAAAAAACTACGCTTTAAATGCTCTCATTTAAAGCGTAGTCTACAGTTACTGGCTTTCTCTACTAATATGAATCCTACATTTATCATACAACTACCTATAATATAAACTGCCATGATGATGTATTCTATATATAAGGGTTATAGGATTAAATGCTATAACCTTTTTTTACTTAACCTATTTTCTTATTCTCTCTAGCTGCTGGTTGAACTTGATTTTTCACTCCTAAAACATTAATACCCTCCCCAATAAATCCACCGATAATCGCGAGGAAAATCCAGTCTAACCCTACTACCTGCATCGTGAACAGATGGCTTACTACTTCAATGTTAACTCCAGCTGCAATTAATCTATTACATAAACTGATGATAAATGTTATAGCCTCACCGCATTTAATTTTCACAACAGTTAGCGCTTCTTCAACATTTCATTTTCAGTAGGGTTCGATTTCACAACATACCCATGAGCAGCGGCACTTTTTGGTACCCCTATAATGAAAATGCACTCTATTAGCAACTATGCCTCTAGCCTTCTTATTACTTTCACACTTCACTTATTTTTCATCACTATACTTTTCTTACATATACTTCCTAAACTATATTCCCATCCTAAGAATTTAACCTCATTAAATATAAGGAACTCTATAGCAGGATGTTCCACCTAAAGAAAATACACAAATTAAAAAGGCGTCACGCAATTACGCAACACCCTTTTTCAATCATAAAATTCCTCTACTTCTCTTCCGGATAATCACAATACTCAATGATTGTTCCCTCTGTATCCGCTGGGTTAAGATATATTAATCTTCTACCGTGCTTATTAATCCGAAGTGTATGCTCTAATGTCCGAATACCTTGTTCTTTTAACTCTTCTAGAGCCACATCTAAATCATCGACACGATACGCAACGTGATGAACACCTTTACCTTTTTGTTTAATAAAACGGGCAATTGGAGATGTCGTATTATTCGTCGGTGCAAGTAATTCAATTCTATCTCCATCCACTTCAAGAATGGCTACTTCGCTTTCCACACCAGGAGCTTCACTTACGTAACGATCTATTAAAGTTCCTAGTAACACATTTTCATAAAAACGTATCGTACTATTTATATCTCGAACTGCGATGCCGATATGATCAATTGTTTTTTTCATTTTATTTCCCCTACTACTTTATTTTTTCTATCCTTATCAATAGTAACAAAAAAAGTTATAGAAACAAGTTCTATAACTTTTTTATTTAACCTATTTTCTTATTCGCACTAGCTGGTTGAACTTGATTTTTTGCTTTTAAAACGCTAATGCCATATCCGATAAATCCACCGATAATCGCTGGGAAGATCCATCCTAATCCTACTTCTTGCATCGGAAGGAATTTAGTGAACACTCGGCTTACTACTTCAATGTTAACTCCAGCTGCACTTAATCCATCGAATAAGCTGATGATAAATGTTACGATTAAGCTCACTTGATAAACTTCAGCTCTTCCTTTGAATAATGAATGGAAGAATGTTAAGAAAATCAATACGATTGCTAGTGGATAAATTGCTGTTAGTACTGGAACAGAAACTGCGATTAATTGTGTTAATCCTACGTTTGCAACAATTGCACTAAATACACATAGCGTGATGGCAATCGCTTTGTAAGGAACACTTGGGAATAACTTATGGAAGAATGAAGAACATGCTGATACAAGTCCCACACTAGTTGTTAAACACGCTACTGTAATCATTAATCCTAATAATACTCCACCATATGATCCGAAATAGTAGTTAGAAACTTTCGCTAATACTTCTCCACCGTTCTCTAAATGTCCAAGCTTCGCAACACTTGAAGCACCCATATAAGAAAGAGCTGTATAGATAATTGCTAAAATAGATGCTGCAATGATTGTCGCTTTTGCACAAACGATCATAATCTGTGTTTTCGTTTTTGCACCTTTTTCTTTAATTGCATTAATGATGATGATTCCAAATACGAATGATGCAAGCGTGTCCATTGTTAAGTATCCTTCTTGGAATCCTTTAAAGAATGCATGTGATGTATAAGCTTCCACTGGTGCTTGCATATCTCCAATCGGATGTATAAAAGCAACGATTACTAAAATACCAATGAAAGTTAACTTAATTGGCGTTAAGATTTTTCCAACAATATCGACAATTTTCGCAGGATTTAGCGAAAAAAAACAAGTGATGCTAAAGAATACAATTGTGAAAAGAATTAAAGGTGTAGAACCTAATCCTTCTGGCATAAACGGTTTAAGACCAATTTCATAAGAAACATTTCCTGTTCTTGGTATTGCAAATAACGGGCCAATCGCTAAGTATAAAACTGTTGTAAACACAATCCCGAATACTGGGTGAGCACGACTTGCTAATGACTGTAAATCATCTTTACCCGAAAAACCAAATGCCAGTACACCTAGTAGTGGTAATCCAACACCCGTTACTAAAAATCCAGCGTTAGCAATCCATACATTCTCTCCTGCCGATTGACCGAGCATTGCCGGGAATATTAAATTTCCTGCTCCAAAAAATAGTGCAAATAACATTAATCCAATAACTACTATGAACGAAAACGGTACTTTATTCGCCATAATATAACCCCCATTCAAATTTCCTTATCTCATTTTCCATTTTTAACTAATTGAATTTTCTGAATATTCAATTCGACTATCAACTATTCTTGAACTTATTATAGTTTGTCATATAATATTTTGCAATACTATTTTCAAACTTTTCATTTATTTTATAAATATACATTTTTTAACATAGAAATAGACTAAAAAACCAACATGGTCATCCATGTTGGTTTTTTACATTTACTATCAATTAAAATTTTGCCGCTACTTTCTTAACGTTCTCTAAACCTTCTTCAACAATTTGTTGTGAACGATCTGGATATTGATTGTGCCCTTCAATTACAACAGTCTCTGGATTTGTAATTCCCCAGAACCCAAGCACATTCGTTACATAATTAACCGCCATTTCCATAGGAGCCATTTGTTCTGAAGAATAATCCGAACCACGCGCACCTAATACAACGACTTTCTTATCATCAGCTAAACCTACTGGGCCATTTGCTGTATATTTAAATGTTTTTCCAGCTTGAGATAAGTATGAAATATATGTGATTAATGGTGCTGGCACTGTGAAGTTCCATAGTGGGAACGCAAATACAACTTTATCAGCTTCTAAAAACTGATTTAAATATTGATCTACCTTAGCTACAGCCTTCTCTTCTTCTGCTGTTAACTCCATTCCTTGACTACGTTTATATCCACCTGAAATCGCGATATTTCCGTAATACGGCAGATCTAATGCGAATAAATCTAACTCCGTAATTTCTGTATTTGGGTTCGCTTCTTTATAAGCACTTACAAATGTTTCATACATTCTTGAACTAACTGCTTGCTCCGCCGGACGATCGTTTGCTTTTACAAATAATACTTTTGACATTGTTTTATTCCCCTCTACTTTTGTATTTTCTTCTTTTTTACCAAATAATGAGCTAAATAATCCCACTTTCTTCACCTAAACTTTCTTATCATATTCATTATTCATCATCATAAAAATTCTTATTCTAGTAAAAAGTTCCAATAGATACCTTAAGTAAAAACACAAAAAACTTTTTGTTATTTAATTACCTTATGTAAGTGATTGTAATACAGTAACTTACTTTAGTCAAGTAACTTTAAATAAAAAATAATATCTCGGATTAAAAATAATGACCACAATACAATTCATACACCAATTGTAACTTTATTGTTTGTATAATGGATGTAGAGAGGGCAATTCATATTTAGAAAGGATTTACTCATGAGCACTATAGAAAAGATTCAAACTTTTATTATTCTTTTTGCTGTTACATGCGGCATCGTACTCGGACAATTTCATTTGATACATATGTATTCAGAGCAATTTATTGTCCCCTTCTTATTTTTCATGCTGTATGGATTATTCCTCAGCATTCCATTGAAAGAAATAAAAAATGGATTCCGCAATTTAAAATTTGCTGGAACGAGCCTTACTATTAATTTTTTATGGACACCTTTACTCGCTTGGGGATTAGGAGCACTATTTCTTTCCGACCATCCAGCACTTTGGGTTGGATTTATTATGTTAATGGTTACTCCATGTACAGACTGGTACTTAATCTTTACTGAAATAGCGAAAGGAAATGTAGCACTTTCTACTGCCATTTTGCCTGTAAATTTAATTTTGCAAGTACTACTCCTTCCCATTTATTTATTTTTATTTGCTGGTGTCATGAAGACTGTAGCGGTTTCTGTTTTAGTAGAAAGTATTGTTATCGTAATCGTCTTACCATTTGTACTTGCACACGCTACAAAATTCATTATGTATAAAATGAAACAAACTGAAACACTCGAGAATAAACTCATTCCGTTTTTCAGCTCTGCGCAAATTGTATTTTTAAGTTTAGCAATTGTAGCGATGTTTGCATCACAAGGTAAATATTTACTACAAAATATGAATGTTGTTTTACTATTACTCATTCCTGTTCTATTGTTCTTCATCATTAATTTTGTACTTGGACAATTTATCGGACGCATGATGCGTTTATCTTATAAAGATACAGTTAGTCTAAGCTTAACAACATTAGCAAGAAACTCGCCTGTTGCACTCGCTATTGCTGTAACAGCTTTTCCAGACGAACCTCTTATTGCACTTGCATTAGTGATTGGACCATTAATAGAACTACCAGTACTTGCTTGTGTGTCACAAGTGTTATTACTTATTAAGAAAAAAAAGCAATATACATAATAAAAAAACGTCCTACTTTGGGACGTTTTTTTATTTTAGAGAACTTATAGAAGTAACGATCATTATCGACTCTAAGGATTTTATACGTGATAGAAAATTAGCTTGTCGTTACATTTACTATGTCTTTCTAATTAAAAATTATAGGAAAAGTAAATATTACGAAAGCTGCCCAAAGTCCGTAGATTGGCAAATACTTCGTAACAGCATCTTGAATAGCTGTCGGTCCTGATTTGTTTTGTAGAAAACGCATATAGGAAAACATAATCCAAATGAGATTTGCCCAAATCAGTATGTTTACGCCTAAAACAGCAAGTCTATTAGGTGTAATCCCGTAAGAAGAAAGTCTGAATACGATGGCTGATAATGCGACAGTGTCAATAATAAGCGCCAGAACAATTAAGGCAAAATTTATATAATCTGAAATGCTCTTTTTCTCGTCTGAATCACTCTCAACGATAGAAAATATAGTAACAGCCAATACACCAAGGAGTATTACGTTGAAGGCCATTAGGAAATCACGATCCAAGAATGGATTTTTCGCGACCCAAATTACCGTTATAAGATAAATAAACAATGTGATCAGGACGAGAGGACTAAAAATTTTAGATATGTATGGTGTAATATTTTTAGCAAGTTTAAGATTCAATGATACTAAGTATGCAGCCACTACAGCGAGAGCGGCAGCTCCAAATAATACAACATTACTAAAATAGAATTCTCCTATATCCAAATCAACAAAGCTAAATAACTTCATGGTGAATACTGCTAGTATCATTCCGCTCACTGCCATGCTCGCGTAGAGAAGACAATATTCTAAATTAAATTTAATATAAGCTAATCTTGTACTGCCTTTTGAATATTCATTTCCCGTAAACGCAAGTCCCAATAAGACCCATAACAATATAGGAAGATGTAAATACGCAAGGATACTGCTGTCTTTATAATTTAATGGCAACATATTAAGATACAACCCGGCAATTAGGAACAACGCTGCAAGGAAATAAATAATACTTTTTTTCGGAGTATTATTGTAAATAAAATAAGCAGCAATAAAGGGAATTACACCAAAAGCCAAGTTAATTGGAGCAATTGCTTCCTGCTCGACAAAGTGGAAAATGATTCTAGTGCTTAGCCCAGCTAGAATAGCTAACATGCCCATGAATAAGAAACCTTTTTGAAACAGCGATATTTTTTCTTTATCTGCCGTCTCCTTGAAATGCAACCTTTCATACCAAGCAGCTAGCACCTGAGAATCAGGATTTTTATCCCATGCTTGTGAGAATGACTTTTTAAAAGCTTTCGGGTCTTTTCTATACATTCTCTCCAACTCATGAGGATTATCCATATTTTCAATAATCAAATTGTTAATGTCCATATTTATACCTCCTCTAATTATAAAATAAAGTTGTTACCTTTTCCATAAAAAGCACCACACTTATTTATTATGTTTTTGATTTTAATATAATTTTTATCGTTTTACAATAAATTTTTATTAATTCATACGATATTTTTATTGCATATTTTCACAAATATTAGTGTAAGCTACTTTCGGTTGTGCTCTTAATTGCTTATTTCCATTTTCTAATTCCTTATTTTCCCTTTATATAAAAGAAGTTCCCTATAAAATAGATTTTTTCAGTGTCTACTCTATAGGGTACAGTTTAATTGGCATACTTTTTTATTTGTTGAAACCACTTGTCCCAAAGTAAAGAACTTTTTCTTCCGAATTTTTATGCTTCATAGTTTTTTAAAATTAAAATACCTGACATAAAAAGTACCTTCACCTATAAAGGAATATTTTTTCACCTGTAAATTGTAAAATGTACCTTATGACTCACGAAATAGTAATGATAAATATATAAGTTTCCTAGCCAAAAATAAACTCTAAGCAATCCTAAAATATCTAATCTTCCTTTATATATTTTCATCCACTTTAAATAAGATAACAGCAACTTCGATTTGCTTTTTACTACTCTTTTATGAATCAGTATCTTTTAAAATAATCACATTTTATTTACCACATTAGAAATTTGTTTATTATGAAAGTAGACTTTTTCTTCTAAGTATTTCGCTACTTCTGGTTTCAACCCTTGATATAGGCTCGTTAACATTTTTATTTTAGCAATAGTAGCTCTTTTATTACTAAATTTATTTTCTAACACATATTTAAGATGAAGAACAAAACTCAAAGTTTCAAAATGTAAGAGAAAATGAAAATGTCCAGAGATAAAAAAGAATTTTAATTTACAATAAATTCTTTTAAAACATAATAAATTTGTTTAAAAAATGCTGGTCATGTTATTTAACAATTGGGCCATTTAATAGAATAACTCCTTATACAATTTATTTGAATTTAATTAATCTAAAGGGGGATGACCCACCATCATATTTTCTAGCTACCATCTATCATAGTGGTTCCACACCCTACCATAAGACCGTAAAAATACTTATTGTGTGGACCTTTTTGGATTAGTGCAGGTATGTAAAAATTTTAGCAATGGTATGAATATAGTGTTTAACGCCTTTAAGCTTACAGACGGCCGTCCTGTATAGTCTCCCTTATGTGTTGGAAGTTAATTAATTCCCTAGGAAGACGAAAAAAAGTCTGCTCTTAAAAAGTTCACAATCAGTGGGCAATCGGTTTAATGAGCTACTTGAAACGATCATTGAAAATTCACCTAAAGTGGGGGGAAATGATGTATAGACCAATATGGACTGAAATTAGCCTTAGTAATATTTCACATAATATTAGTGAATTTCGAAAAATAATACCTAACTCAACAATAATAATGGCCACCGTAAAAGCGAATGGTTATGGGCACGGTGCTGTCGAGGTTTCCCAAAAAGCGATTAATAGTGGAGTGGATTATCTAGCGGTGGCCAGTTTAGAAGAAGCTATTAAACTACGAAAATCAGATATTCAGGCACCTATACTTATACTTGGATACACACCTCCATCAGCATCGAATCATGTTGTTTATTGGGATTTAACACAATCAATTTTTGATATGGAACATGCAGAAGCTTTATCAAATTCTGGGCAAATCTTAGGAAAACAGGCAAAGGTTCACGTCAAAGTCGATACAGGAATGGGACGATTGGGACTTCAAGCAGAAGGAGCAAGTGATTTTATCCATATCGTGTCAAAAATGGATGGCCTTTATCTAGAAGGAGTCTACTCGCATTTTGCTACCGCAGATGAAGCCGACATACGGTATGCAGAAAAGCAAAAGAACCGATGGAGAAGGTTATTGGAAGAATTGGAGAAACAAAAAGTTTCTATTCCCATATTTCATATTGCCAATAGTGCTGCAACAATAGAAATGCCAGATATGACCTACGATATGGTTCGTATTGGTATTTCAATGTATGGCCTTTATCCATCTAAAGAGGTGAATAAAACAAAAGTTAATCTTAAACAAGCAATGCAGTTAAAAACCAAAGTCATCTATATCCAGACACTTGAGAAGGGAGATGGCGTATCATATGGAGCAACTAGCGTTGAAAGAGATAAAGCAATTATTGCAACTATTCCAATTGGTTATGCAGATGGGTATTCGAGGCGATTATCTGGAACGGCTTATGTCCTTATACACGGACAAATAGCTCCTGTTTTTGGTAGAATATGTATGGATTTTTGTATGATTGATGTTACTGATATTAAGGATGTAAATATTGGTGATGAAGTGGTAGTTTATGGAGGTCAAGGGGATTATTTCATATCATTAGATGAAGTGGCAAATATGTTAGGAACCATATCGTATGAAGTTGCTTGTAACTTGGGTCAGAGAGTTCCTAGAATTTACAAATAACCAGCTAAAGACAGTATTTATCATAATTATCTCAATTGTTATGTATTAGGTCACTATGTTGAAAAGATATGAAATGGATGTAGCTTCATAACCCTTTTTCCAGAATAAATACGTAGCTTTATTCAAAACATGTTCTTTGTTAATATTTATACTTCTACCTAATTTACAACACTCCCATTCATATAATTTATTTTGAAATCAAGCCTTCCATTCATGAGATTTTATTTAATGTTCAAATCAGAATTTTAACAGAATTAACGGAAAATTATTTCCTTCTGATTTTCCTCTAGCCTAGTTAATTGTTCCCCAGTCTAATTAATTTTTCCTTTTGGACACTTCAATTGGACCAAGCTATATTAAATTAATATGGTGGAAAATTGTTTCCACCATATACAATGCACCTTCATACCCAGATGTTCCAGATAAATATAGCTTGACTAATTGTAGAAAAAGCATGACATAAATTTGTCATGCTTTTTCTTTTCTATAAATATTTTTTCAAACCTAGTCTGTTACAGAAGCTTTTACTCAAGAAAGAACTTTTTTATTTATTGACACCACTTATGTCCTTGCATAAAAAAGTTCTTTACTAGAAAACCTTTAAATCATTGTATTTTCGAATGAGTAAAGAACTTTTTTATTTCTTGATATATGGCCAATTTCATCTTCTAATTTAAGCCTTAATAGGATTTCCCCTATATAGTAAAGAACTTTTTTATCTTTTATTTATATAGCTACAGTCAGTTTCGAAACTTCCTCAAGTAAAGAACTTTTTTTCCCGACTCAATTCTTCGGACGATGTCTATATTACTTGATTAAAGGCTATATATAAACCCTAATTTCATCACATAGAAAAAGCTATCGTTTTGAATAAAGTATAATCAAAACAATAGCTTTTCTTAATACTTTTTGTTCAATTTTATAACAAATTATGACTATTTTAGAATACAGCTTATTAAGAATATATCCTCAATTTATTTTATTAATTGAATTCCATCTTGCTGTTTAATATATCATCAAACATTTGTATAATGTGCATTGGGAACCATCTTAGATTTATATTTCCATCATTCTGTTTCATTTCACTAAAATCCATAATACAAGGTGTCCCCTTATATTTTTCTAAGGGGTTAATTAAATTTCGAATATAATCCACACTTTTCTTTAATTCATCTATTCTAAATTCCATTAAACAAGATTGTATGCGTTTTATACATTCTTGTAGTTCTTCCAAATATCCATTAACTACAATGCTGAGTGGTAATTTTTCTAATTCGCCCTTAACGGGATTCCCCCATGAATCATAACTTCTTAGTAATTCATCTCTATCAAATGTAACAATAAGAGAATAATCTATTCCATTATCATCATTTGCTCGTTGTCCAAGACTAACATTACCTACTGGCATGCCACAATGTTGCGAGTAGTTCCTAAGTTTATACAGAAATCTATAAGCAAAATAATTATCATATTCTTTTGAACAGACTTCTTTAAATTTCTTTACCTGCTCACTATCCTTACCATATTCCTTTTTCAATAGATATTCTGCATGATCTAAGTATGTTCGAAAAGTAGATAAGTAATTTAAAACTCGTCGGTTTATATCTAGTATTATTCTCCTTATCAAAATCCAGCTCATTTGAGAATTCTTTTTATATTGCTCACTGTACTTTTGTATAGTTGAATGTATTTCTTGATAGTTCAGCTCTACAGTCATGTATAGACTTAGATCATTTTCGAATCGATTTACTTTTGCTAAATGTAATGCATATTCAGAATAAACTTCATTATTCAATTCACTCACTCTTGTTAGTTTTCTTTCTTCATTGACCACACCTAAATACAGCATTTCCTTCCTCCTAAACACACTCGTAGGTTTCTACCCTTATTTGAATTAAATATTTTATCACTCTTTATTATTAATTATCGGACTTTTTTATAAATAATCAAACGTTTTTACAAAGGTACCCCCTAACCTGTTACAGAACCTTTTACGCAGGAAAGGACTTTTTTATTTGTTGACACTTATTGTCTTTGCATAAAAAGTTCTTTACTAACAAACTACTTAATCATCGCATTTTCGAATGAGTAAAGAATTTTTTTACTTCTTTTTATATAGCGATTTTTATCTTTAAAATTAAAATTTCGTATGACTTTACTATCATAGTAAAAAACTTTTTTATCTTTTAGCATTTAGTAAAAATTCAAGTTAAAATGTACCTTAAGTAAAATAAAGACTTTTTTACGTTGACTTATGTAAACTGCTTATTCATTATATTTCAGGTGAAATTCACTTTAAGTAAAAAAACTGCAACAACTGTTGCAGTTTTTTTACTTAAAGTGAATATAAAATTGTTTCTACTAATGTAGTTGTACCAATAATTAAAGAAATAATCTTTTCAAAATCACATGAAAAATTTATTTCTAAGTTATCTTCACTTTTTTTAAATCCAAATTTAATCATTTTATCACCCGCCCCGTTAGGGCAAGTGACATACCCCATAAAGATAGAAATGTTATACATTTAACACCCTTCCACCAATATGTTGTTGTCTTTTATAATATCCTATCAAACCAATTCATATCAGTCAATATAAACACTGGCAAACGAACTAGTAAAGAGCTATTTTATCTTTTTAAACTTAATGCAAGATATACGAAAAAAGCACTCCATAAAGAGAGTGCTTTTTTCTAATGAACGCTCTGTAATTTTTCAATTACAAGGTATTCATGAAATGCAGGATGTATTTGATACCTTTTAGATTGAGATTTTCGTTCTGATAATCGTTGGGCAAGTTTATCTGTAATTTGTTTAGACCTTTTTTCGCTATAAAATTCAAACTTCCCTTCTTGAATTTCTTGTCCGAGAAAAGTCATGTCGCAGAGAATACTAATTAACTGGTTAATATCCTGTGAACTATTTTTCTTTATACACTCTTCTAGTTCTTCTTGAGTAACAATTGATTTTTCACCTGCAAATTCATAAAGTATTGATTCTAAATTCTTTATTCTATTACCATTTTCAGGGAACAATGACTGCAGAGCATATTCTGAATAAGAATATTCGGCTGCTTTAAAGTCCTCTTCCTCTACTCTACTATGCCCCTTATTAACAGCTTCTTGAAGCGCTGCTTTAAATAAGAATATTATATCCCGTGGTCGTGGTAAAATTAATTTTTCAATAAACTGCTTTAATGGAGTTTCATCTACTGTTTTACAGAAATACTTTTCCCATAACTCATCAGGACTTGATACACCATTGCTACTATAATCAATTCTATTCTCAATGATTCTGAATAACAACCGTGGTTCTGACCAAGTTAAATGTTTCATTGGAATTTTATCTCTTTCAGAGGCATAACTCATAATTCTAGAAAATATATCACTTCTTAAAAATACTATTAATGATAAATTTACACTTACATGCTTATAAGTCGATCTTTGAAATTCTTCAGTAATTTTGTGAATCACATTTAGCAATCCGAATAGAAGGTTGCTCAAATGCTCTAATTCTGCATTATCATTCCAACTTTTATCCAAATTATCTATAAGAATACTAACTTTTTTTCTCTTGTGTAGAATATTTCCTAAATGATCTCTTAAATGCCTAATCATTGTATCATGTAAAAATTCACTAACTTTTAAACGTTGTTGCTCCATCGATTCTGATTCTTTTAAAGAGCTAAGACTAAGAACGATATTCTCTAACCTTAATGTAAAATCTGCATTTATAAACCGTTCATTTTGTTTTACAAACGTAATAAAATTTTGTTCATCTTCTGTAATTTGATGATGCAATGGTTGATCTTCTAAGTGGTCAAAGTATTGCTTTGCTAATTCAGTATAGATAAGATATTTCCATATACTCTCAATTAAGTGTCCCTGTTCCGAACTACTAATTAACTTAGTAAGTATACTTAAAACCCCTTCAAACTCATGTCCTTGAGGTTGTATAGTAATAATGAAATTTCTTTTATCTGATGATAGTTCATTTTTTAATTTTATTAAATTAGCTGTTTTCCCCGTACCCTTTCTACCTACAAATAAAACCTGTTGTGACGTTAAAGCTTCTTTATATTCAGCAGTTTCAAGAAAATAATCCATTAAGTCTTGGTTTTCATTTTCAGCTACGTAATCACCAATTATAAGATTTGAAAGTTGTCCTAATGCTTTTTGTTCTGCTCTAAACCCTCTATAATCCTCGGCAGAATTTCTAAAATCCTCTATGATTGGATCAATAAATTCTTTAAAATAAGTTTCGCATTGTGCAGCATCAGAGTGTATCTTTAAAATATCATGATAGTCTAAAGGAGTTATATACGGTTTATGAGCTAGCAATAGTGTCTTTATCCCCAGACCATTTGATAAACCAGCTACTAACGCTTTTCTGGCAGCGACTATAAGATTTTCTTTTCCGCTATCATTTGTATGAAAATGTATAATTACTCCTAACGAATTAGGTAATAGATTTAGATACCAACTTAGTGGTTGAGTCCCTTCATATGGATCATCTACTTTTTGGGGAACTTGAGATTTGTTAAGTATCGTGTTAATGACATTAGAAGCACTTGTATTCGCCGCACATTTCAAATAAATTAAATTTTTAGAAAAATCAACTTGACTACTTGTAATATCTATTGTGTCAGCAAACTCATGAGGCATATCTGAAAAAAAATTTTTTGTAAGTTCTTGAGAGTTTTCATATCCCGCATAGCCAATGGTTGTAAGCGCGCTTAGACTCTTATAATTGGAAACTGCGTTAGCATGAGATGCATTAAGCGTAATCCAAATTTTTTTTTGTTTTGAGATAGCATAACCCAGTTCATAAAGTACATTAAAATTCAAATAAGTAAGGTCACATATAAATAAATCACATCTATCAATTGCATCTAGTATACCTTTAATAATATATTTTCCACCAATCGCTAGATCTTCCCACGTTGTTATCTCGATATTTTTCGATTCATTAATTTGTTTTACTGCTAATCTAATATCTTCCAATAAGTCTTCCTTATAGCATGAATAGGCATAAAATGCTTTTTTTATCCTCAAAATAATCAAATCCCCTTTATCCTAGTTCTATAAAAAATGTCCTCTTAAATATATTAGGTTTTACAAAAATAACTAATTATTGTAAGTTCTATTTCTAGATTACCACATTATCAGAAGAATTCATCTATTCTAAATAAAAAACATCCGCCCTTAAACCTATATTCGTTTTTCTCTTTATTGAAATATAAAAATTAAAATAACAACTTAGACCATCATTAATCCTTCAAAACCTCTTAATAGCCTTTCTCGCTTTGAAATTATAAAATAAAAAAGCACAACATTTGATCGTCATGCTTCTTCACATTGCTTTCAATAATAAGTTTTTAACCCTAACTTGTTACAGAACCTTTTATACAGTAAGGAACTTTTTTACGCTAGCTTATTTCAAATATTTTAAATCTACCCCATCACATTATATAAGTTGAATACCTTACATAAACTCGATTTTTATAAATTAATCTCTTTCATTTCAACTAGTTTATTATGAGATTCGACTTGCTCTTTCATATAATGTTCAATTTCCAAATCAAGTTCCACATAAAGATTTGCTAGCGTTTTCATTTTACAAATAGTAACTACTTGATTTCTACATTTATTATCTAATAAATTTCTAATTCTTCTCTTCTGAAAATCATTCCTGTTTTCTATAACAGAATTTATAAACTCTTGAAACAACGGATACTTATCGCCATTCTTTATCAACATATTTGGATTTAAACCCATATATTTCAACAGGCCCGTTCTTGTAACTTTTTGCAGCAATCCCTTTTCTTTTTCAAATAACGTCCAATTTGCAAATGCTTTTTGAGCAGCTTGCAATAATTTTTTGTCCATTTTTTTATAATACTTATCACTATTTTTAATTCTACATCTCTTAGGTGGCAAATGCTTTTCTAACCACACCTTATCATGACTTTGTATCCAAGAAAACACTGCGGGATTCAAACGTTTCAATTGCGTACGTTTCAGTTGCGGATTTCCCCTAAAAATTTCCCCCCACTGTTTTTTATATAATTGAGTTCTTTCTTCATCAGTAAATTTTTTACGTCTTCCTGTCCCACGAGTAGTTATATTCTGTTTCCCATTCATTATTTGTTTACTTATTCTCCTAACTGTAGGACAACTCAAGTTTGTGATATGACTAATTTCCACAACTGACATTTTTTGAGCTAATAGTTTTTGAAATTCCTTACTCCATAAATCTCCTCTCTCAATAATACGCTGGGAAAAATTATTAACTTCTAAAGGAGATTGTTCAGGTAAAATCAATCTATATTTAAATCCACAATTACAAGTAAAGTCACCTTGTACCCTTCTATATTTCATGTGAGGACTAATATCTAAAGTTTCTACACATTTTTCTAAATAATGATCGGCTAATGGATTCATACAAATCCACGGCCCTGAACCAAACGGTTGATAAGTTTGATTATTCTCATAAAATCGCCTTACACTACCACATAATAAACGCATTATCAATATATGCCTTACTGGATGTAGATATCTGATCCTATGCTCCTCAGTAACACACCTTACCCAGCATAAAGGATCTTCTGGACTTAAATATGAATTAAATAAATCCAAAATTTCTTTAGGATAAACATCTAATATCTTTTCTGCCAACAAATATCTCCTCTTAATCATTGGATAACCAATTCCATGAATTTTTAAGAGTTCCATATACTTATTATAATAATACGTATGTGGATAAACCGTTAATTTCTCAGTAAATAAATACTCAATATCCTTTGCTATATCGAGTAAAATCTTAAATGATTTCTCACTTACCTGTATTTCTTCTACATCTGATTTCTTATCATCAATATTAGGTATAATAAATTTATTAAGATTCATATTATGATTTTTGCTGGATAACTTAGTTAAACAAATTTTATGCTTCGTACAAACTAGCACTCCCGAAATTTGATGAAACCTATTCCAGAAGCCTTCTCCATACGTTTCAATTTGATTTTTTAAACATTCTCTACAATAATATAAGTGTTGTTTTCTTTTTACATCATCAAATCGTTCTGGTATTATACGTGTTGGATTTGAACTTCTATCTTGTCCATTAACCTTAAGTAATACTTTTTGATATTTGTTCGGATCCATAAATTGACGAAAAAGGGGTAATATAGAATGTTTCTCAACAAAGTATTCTGTGGTTAGATTCTTGGACATACCTTTTAGTTTTTCTGCAATTAAATTAACCCCACTAGGAACATCAACATAAAAATTTTTTTCATAACTCCCTAATAAACTTAATAGCGTTTCATGTTTAGTTTTATGTCCAGAGTGATAATGGTAGCGAGCTATAATGCTATAAAACAACTCGTTTTCATATGGAGTCGGAAAATAACTAATCATAATAAACCCATCCTTATAGAAACTTAAAACTATGTATATTTATGTCCTATACTCAATAATTTGTAAATTCTATTCATTTTTCACTTTTATTTATTTCATTCTGTATTTCTTCTTCTAACCCGTCCATTAAAGCAAGCGATGCTGATTGCTGCAATAAAAATTTAAAACTTTTCTTTTCTCCATATTCCTCTATTATCTTTTCTGCTGAAACTTTAGCAACTTCATAATCTATCCCCATAATTTGCAACTTTCGAATGATTTTTATATCTAAATCTCCTATAAAATTTTCATTACACATTTTTTCCTGTTTCTCTAAAAAATAGTCTACATTGACTACATTGGTTATCTCGTTTAACCCTGAATCTAATGTATTGTCTAATGTACTCAATACTATGTCTTCATATCTTGTCATATTAGATTTTTTCCCCGTCTTCATCGCTTTAAGAACAGGTTGGAGTGACTTTAAATAATTTTCGGAAACTCGCTTAATAATGGTCGATGTTATATTTTCCTTTTTCTTTTTCATTGTTTCCATCTGTACAAGCATAAATAATTTTACCGCAATTGCAATAATTCCTTGGCTATACTCAAACATTGCTTTACTTAACTCAGGAGTCAATTCCGTATACTCTCGATTCCATTGATAGCGCCATAACCCTTTTAATAGCAACTCCCATTCTCTATCTGTTTCTCTATGATGCATCCAAATTAAATCCCCTTGCCCACACATTCTCCGAATTTGTCTTAATGCCTTTTTATATAGCACTTCTGTTTTAGGTGTCCCAATAAATATGATTGGGATTTTGCATATATTATTTAAAGTTACAAAGAAGTTCAACATCACTTCTTCTCCTTGACTTTTTGCTATACTTAGATGTTGAATTTCATCCACAATCAATACTCCAATGCCATGCTGCACTATATGAGTTTGCATAGCTACAATAAGTCTAGAAACAGTCACACGCGACTTATATATTTGTTCTGTATATTGCGTTCCTAACACACTGTCTAGTTTTTTGAAAAATGCACCAATTAAACCTTTTAATGTACCATCATGAGGACAATCTATTTTTAAATACAGAACTTGTTTTCTAATAAATGGTCGACCTTTATATTCTGTATGTTGAATTACTTGAGGATAAGTAGAGAGCAATCTGCTTAAACTTCTTGATTTCCCAACACCTGAAGTTCCTATTATCATAAACCCTTCTCCAGGCACTCCATCACTATTTATCACAGGTACCTTACCTTTTTGTAAATTATCGTAGATTTCCCTGAGCAATAACTTTTCTTCTCTATTCATAGGATTTCTGCATAAATACCCTTGTCTAAGAGCTCTATCAAAAAGATTATACAAAGAAATTTGCCTACCATATGGCTGAAAAAAACTATTTAAACGCATTACATAATGAGAACGTAACTCTTTTGAATGTAATCTCTCCTCTTCGTTAAAATGCGGATAGACCGCTAAAGAGTTATAAAGACTTTCCATACTCAATATAGGAGGCAAAGTCTCTAAGAATGGATTTCCTTCATATTCCTTTACTTGCTGAGGTAAGTATACAGCCTTTGGATGAAAGTGATTTTCTTCTCTATAAATATGATTAACCATTTTCTTCCCCATAGTTCCCTTCCTCTTCCATTAACTTTTCATATAGTTTTAGTTGTTCTAACTCATATTCATTTAATTCCGCTTCTTCTTGCTCACGTCCTAAGGATAATGTTCTTTTATGCGACTTCTCGTCCTCTTCTTTATTTTCAATTAAAAATGCCTCTTGTGGCTGACGTTCAAAATTATCTTCTGTTCTTCTCTCCCTAATATTTTTTATTTTTGATGTGTTACTTTCTACAAATATCGGGATAATACTTTCTGTTCGTTGCTCTGCATCAACAACAACTTCTTCCACTCTGGATTGATAAGTTAATTTTCTTTCTAAGCTCTCTTTTGCCTTAATTTTCTTTAATTCTCTCTCTGTTTTTTGTAAATGTTCTATCTCACTTAAGCTTTTACCATAATAGACACTCGTCTTATCCATTTCACAAGCAATATAACTCTCTTTGCTTTCATCTTTAATATAAATAAACGTCATATTTCTTGGATCAAAGAGTACCCTGATTTTCCACCCTTTATTTCTAGCTTTTTCAAACCAATGTTCTTGTATTGCTTTTGCACACGTATATCTCATGTTTTTATATTTAATTCCTTCAGCAGAAACCCTTCCCACATCTACAGACATGAAAGCAAACTTTAATTCTTCTTTTGGAAATGTCCTTAAGATACCTGAACATTTTTCAACTCCCCAGTTCCAAATATTATTTGGAGTTGGTACCACTTGATCTCTTAACATCTCTTCACTTAATTCATAGTGTTCAAGGATTTTCTGATTATGCATTCTTATATATTCAATAATGATTTTGCGAATATCTTGAATTGTAAGAACTGCCTTTAGACGGTAATCTGGCGCCCCTCGTTTCCCAAAGTTTTTTTCAACGTATCCTGGTAATAATGGTTTAGCATTCTGTTGGAGAATCCCCAATGCACGCTCTACAATTCCTTTCAAATCAGCTCTATATGGAGGGGTATTTTCAAGACGAATATTAATTCTATCCGCTAGCTTTTGAGCTTCTTTTCCCATCAATTCTCCTCGATCAGCCAATAGTGCTGCTGGCAAATTAGATGCTATCCATTCACCCGTTTCAATTGAGACCCCCAGATTTTTGCAATATTCTTCTTTATCACTAACGGCACAATAAAGTGCTAATCTTGCCATCTCTAGTGACGCAGCCCTAGTATCTACATGAAAACCAACTATCATTCTGCTAAATACATCAACTACAAGATATAAAGTTGGTCGGCCTATGATTGCGTTATAATTATTCGAAGATACAACATAGACGTCTGCAATTGTAGAATCAATTTGATATAAACTACCTGGTCCATAAACATAATCGTTTGATTTCCCTAGGATAGCTCTTTGAGTTAAATTATGTTCTTTTTCCCCTAAACGTTTTATTGATACCTTATGTGAACTGGTTAGTTTTTTGGCCCAATAAACAAATTGAGCATACGAAGGTGGCTTTGCATCTTTTTTAAACTTTAATACGGTCTCGCCACCGAGGTTCAACTTATCCATAAAATTTCCCGCTAAAAACCTTTCATATGTGTAACGTAGGGAGTTTTCTTTTTGGTTCATATAGTATTTTTGAAACGCATTAACGATAAGTTTTTTTACTTGTTGTGTTACATTTGTTCCTTCGCCATGGATATTTTTATCTTTTTTTTGTCTACCAACTTTTTTTTGTCCAAGAATTTTTTCTTTTCCTTTTCCACCACAATTTTTATAATTATCAACTATCGCTCCTTTATTTTGACCATTTTTCCAATACATTCTTAACAACTTATATAGAGTTGGCTTCGTGTATCCTTGCTGAATATACGCCTTTAAAATTTCTCCTCTTGCCTTGCTTTCAAATATAGCCGGAATATTCTCTTTTGATAATAACCGTTGAATTAAGTGCCAATTCTTCTCTATACGTTCCCTTTGCGAGGCATTTAATTCCTCTTCCATATGTAACTTATAATAAGGATCTGATAGACTTACTCTAATCATGTCATTTTGAATATCAGTTATAATATCAAGTACATTTACCTTGATAGGAAGAGCATTACTATCATTTAAGATGAAAATGTACATGACTTCTTGTTTAGAATCTATCCATAAAACCCTATAGTAGATTTTATCTTCATCTGTATCTTCTTCTAAAACCATACTATGGTATAAAACGTTCATAAAAAGCCTCCTCATCTACATGAAAATCATCCCTTTCTAACATATGCATTTTAAAATCTTGTTGTAAGTTAATTTTTATAACATGGTGAAAAACCAAAAAGTTAAAAAATGTTAATACCGTTCCATTCCTTAAACTATTTTCTCTTGTAAAGACTTCTAAAGAATGTTCAAGACATACCGTAGATTTATTTATATACACTACAAACTTCTCTAGTAAATCAATCATTTCTTTGGTTAACGTCGGATAACTTATAACTATATTTGCATTTCTAATTCTTTTTAAATTATTAACAAGTGGAAGAGGTATATCTTGTTCGGTTATAATTCCCCAATCTATATTTTTTTGTTCCCAATAACAACGTTCAATTTCAAATTTCTCCTGGACACGCTTTTTTCCTAATTCATTTGAGGGTTTAACTGTCCTTGCAATTATTTTTTCACAATGATTTTCATTTATCGTGATTATAAAATCTGTACTCATGACATAAGGTGTATTACTTTTACTATCTGTTGGATATTTAATCTTCTTTTCCTTAGCAATCTCCATTGCTAATTCTAAATCTAGTAGTGGATATTGCTCCCGAATATCGATAACATGCTTTGAGTAATCTAACAATAAAAAATAGTTATACTCAAGACGAGATAAAAAATGGTGCATTCTTTTTGTTTTAAGACCTAACTCCCTAGATACAATACCGTTTGATGGAAAGTCATTTACTGTTATCCAAGGCAGGTATTCTAAACCTTCTCCTAATCCTCTGCCTTCATCAATCCATTTTTTCATCTTTTTCCACGTCCACATTCTTCCACTCTTCATGATTAAACCGTCCTCTCGTAGTAACAGCTTTTATTAGGGTTAACAATATGCTAAATATTCAAACATTTAAACCAAAAACTCTATCAAGAAAATCTATTACTTAATAAATCATGTGAATTTTTTATCCATTTAATTAAAAAAATAGAAGGCATTCGTATGTTTAAACATACAAATGCCTTCTATTTTTATTATTGATATAGGTTTATTAATACTTGTTTTAACTCTGGTTTTATTGCAATAATTGAGCGAACCGCCTTTACTTGTTGTTCTGCATCTTCTACATTAGAAAACAGCAGTATGTAGTAATTTTAGTTCAACTCTATAACTTCCCATCCAGCTTGCATAGCTAATTGTTTTTTTTCATCTAAACTCTTTCCAAAGTTCTGCTTGTTAATAGCTACTGCCGCCAGATGTGTCGGTCTACTTAAGGCAACATAAGCCGTTTTTAATCCATCTCTGATTACTTCATATAATAATCGATCACACTTTGTATAATCCCAATACTCACCAATTAAAAACTCGAAAATTTCAGTACAATCATAGAATAATTCAGGATTATTATAATCCCCTTTTGGTACTTCGGACTCTAAAAGAAGAGTCGCTTTATGTGTTTCCCCTTTCACTGCATGGACTGTTCCAAAATAGATTTCTTGCTCTATTTGTTCAATCTGCTCAGATATAGATTTCTCTTGGTTCCTTTGATAGCTAATATAAATTCTTTCAGTATGGTCACAGACATAGTTAATGGCTCTGTTTAACAAATCATCTCTCTTAAATATTATTCCTTCCAATTGAACAATTTCTTTATACATTTCAATAATTTTCTCTTTTATACTCTCGCTTACTTTTCCTTTATTTAAATAAACCTCTTTTATATATACTGCCATATGAGCTTTTATACTTAAGTACTCTGGTTTTCTTAATACATCATAAAAATATTTACTCGAATACGCTGCTTTTTCTTTGGGTGCCTGCTCCTTTATATACATTAACATCCCTTTTATCATTAATTCATAAAAGCTTTTAATTATTGTTTCAGTTTTAGGTTTCACATCGCTATTTTTTTTATATTTTTTATGATAACTTTTAACTTCATCGTGGTATAAACCGACTACCCCTATTTTTTTATTACTATCTCTAAATTCTACTTGCTTTTCTGACAAACTATTTACTATATTTAGAAATTCATCTATTACATTTCCCTTCGATTTATACAACAATAAATACGGTTTGAAAGATT
This sequence comes from Bacillus sp. FSL M8-0063, assembly GCF_038005545.1. Classification (NCBI taxonomy): domain Bacteria; kingdom Bacillati; phylum Bacillota; class Bacilli; order Caryophanales; family Bacillaceae; genus Bacillus; species Bacillus sp. FSL M8-0063. The sequence continues at coordinate 1,454,380 of NZ_JBBOTJ010000001.1, read as the reverse complement.
TTACATTGGGATTACCTTTTAAAGCAGTATATTCTTCTATACATGCTGTTTTCAGCACATTTGAAATACTATTCCCAAATCTTGTACTATAGGATAACTCAATTGGATCCACTTCTTTTTCTTGTGATGGTATCCAAGCATCTTTTTTATTACTAAACATTGTATAAAGTGATTGATAAGGATCTCCAAACTTCTGCAATATTGTTGATTCGTTGTTAAATATTCTTTTTAACAAATCATATTGAATATTACTCGTATCTTGTGCTTCATCAATAAATGCCCATGAAAATCGGTTTGCAAATGCATTTTTCACTTGTTTTTCATACTTTTTTATATACCACCTTGAAAAAGATAATATATCATTATGCCTAAAAATCCCCTTTTCTAACATGTTTTTAAATGTATCAATTAATGCATCCTTATAACCATCACCACAATAACCTAATATATTAATTTTATCTTTATCGTAAAATTCTAAATAAGTTTCTTTTATCCTACTTGTTGGCGGAGCATATGTATAAGTAAAAGGTTTATATTCTTCAAAAACCTCTATAAATCGCTTTTTATACATATCTTCATCGTACACTATTCCCTTTTTATTTGGATAAAGCTCTTGATAAGCTTTATGAGCAAAAAAGTAATTAAAAAAATCGTGTATAGTACCTATAAAATTCGGATATTCAAGATCTGATATTCCAATTTTTCTTAACTGGTTTTTAATTTCATCTACAGCTACATTTGTATGTGTAATAATACATATTCCTTTTTCTTCCTTACTATCTTTTATTCGTTTAATAACTAATGCAATTTTAGCTATTAAAACTGTTGTTTTTCCACTACCTGGTCCCGCAATAATATTTGCATTCTTCTCTGCCAAGATTACTGATTTCTGTTCACTTGAAAATTCACAATTGACAGGGAGTATGATTTTTTCAATATTTCTTAACTCTTTTATTAAATTTTCTTCTAACAATTCTGTCTCCAAGTGTTCCACATCTAATAGCGTCATCATACTTCTCCCCCTTTTGGTGGTTCTGTAACATGATAAATTGCTTTTATTAAGTAATCTAAATATGGATCTTCTAACACTTTCCCTTTAAGTACTTTTTTATTTTCTTCTATTCTTTTTGCTAATTGTTGAGCTACTATGGCTTTAGAAATATATTTATCATTCAAAGGTTTATATACCTTATAAGCAGCTTCTTCTCTCGTATCCTCATTTTTTATTTCAGTAATAATTTCATTTAATTTTTGTTGATTTGCTTCACTATTTGGTTGTTTATAGCGAATTGAATGAATTACTTCCGCAAGTGTTACACCTAAAGAACTTAGAGCCAACTCATATTCGAGCGTCCAATGAGGAGCAACAAAAACACTTACATTAGCTTCTAGTTCTTCAAAGTCCGACTCAATATGCGATTTTTTATTTTCTCTTAGTTTCATTACTATATCTTGATTAATATCTTTTGAAAGAGATTCTTTTAACATGGATTCTTGTGCCTTGTCCAACGTTATAGAATACCTCTCCATTTCACCTTTAAATTTAGTCATTGACGTGAATGTTTGACCTATTAATTCATTAAAATCATTACTCTCAATTTTCTCCCCCACTATTTTCCTTAAATCAAACTCATCTACAATAATCAGAACCTTTTTATCACTTTTTACGTTTTTGCTCTTTTCCTTATCTTTGTAAAATTCTACAGGCCTTACATCAACATCTGTAATAATAGAAACAGGCATTTTTAATGTTGAATAACCATCATTAATCCATTTCTTAGATCTTGAAAATATTTTTGCATATCGTTTAAAAGCAGTATTCCCGATATTTACAATAGAAACTCCATATCTATGTAATGGTCTATCTATTAATTCCGCCAAGGCAGGAAGCAATAAGTTCTCTGCATCTCCTTCTACAAAAATGACTCCTTTTGCAAAAAACAAGTTAGCCTTAGTTGCATCTAGAAAGCGCTGTAAAAATTCGTAATCTTCCTCTTCTAGACTAGTGTTACTAGGTCCCATTGGATATGCTTTATTATCATGAATTAGTATTATATGTTCCAAGGATGTAGAAGCAGTTAGAGTTGTACTATGAGTTGATAAAATAAATTGTCCTTTATATTCAGAGCTACCTTCTAAACTTTTTTGTAAGTATTTTATTAACCTAAGCTGTGCTTGAGGATGTAAATGTGCCTCTATTTCTTCTATTAAAGTTAAATTTGATCCCATTTCTATTCCATCATTTAATAAAAGTAACTCTGCCGCAATAAATAGCAAGTTTAGGCTACCCAATCCAGATACTTGATCATCTAAGTCTAAACTTAATTTTCTTAGAATATCACTTAATTTAGCAGGAGCTACTTCAAACTTTGGTTTATATGTTTCTTTTCCTGTTGTTGGTAGATTAAAAAATTCATCTAAATAATTGGAAATCTCTCCAATAATCGTTTTATCGTCCATAGGCTTTGTAAAATACCCCTCAATTTGTTGATTGGTTTCTCCAACAATGTTTTCTAATTCATGGCTACCTTCTGAAGGAATTTTAAAAGCAGAATAACTCTTTAAAATTTGAGCAAGTCTAGATTTAAAGCCAGGTCTTAATTCATTTTTAGCGTCTCTTAAAGGCTTTAAATAGGTTGCTTTTATTAATTCTCTAGCAGAACCTTCTAATCTAACATCCGCATTTGCAGGACCTGCCTTTACAAATTTTTCGATTTTTTCTCCAACTATTTCATTTTTAATCTTTTTCGCTGTAAGTCGAATAATTAATTCATACTCATTTACTTCGTTAAATGATAGCCATTCTAAAAATATTCCCGCTTCTGTTTCAGTGAGATCAGCGAAAATGCATTCTATTTTCATCTCACTACTAGAGTTTCCTTGTTCATCAACATAGAAATCTCCTTCTGTTATCTTCAAATTTTCAGAGCTTACTGTCCCTAAAGTAAAGTGAATAGCATCAATAATTGCACTTTTTCCTGAATCATTTTCTCCAATCAGTAGGTTAAAATTCTTATGAAATTTCAATTGAAGACCTGGGCTATTTGCTTCACCTTCTCCAAATTTCCTGAAATTCCAAATTTTAATTTCTTTTAAAAACATTACTAATCCCCCTATCTTTGATCATTCCTTAATCCTTATATATAATTTTAAATTTTATATAAGTGATTTACAATCTTTTTAATCTCATCTATACACTATCTAACCTTATTCTCCCAGAGCTTCCGCTTTATTATAAAATAAAAAGCATGAAATTAAATTATCATGCTCTTGTCCTAATCCTAGGGTTTAAATCTATTCTTTTTTCAATATCAGTCCTTCTACATTCCAAAATTGGTAAAGAACTTTTTTATTCAGTAAAGAACTTTTTTATTCAGTAAAGAACTTTTTTATTTATTGACAACTTAATTCTCAAATACAAAATTCATCTTATTATCTTTCCACTCTAACTTCGCATCAAATGTTTTCTCGCCCTTTTTAAAGCCTTTAATTAAATCGGTCTTTTCACCTTTTAAGAGCTTTGTCATATTTTTTTGCGAAATTGTTTTGCTTAATATTTTCTTTGAGATGGTAAAATCACATTGCGTCGTATTGTAGTTAGAACAACCGTAAAACGTTGACTTATCAATCACATCGCCATCACATTTTTTACAGCTACCTACCTTTTTACCTGTTGTAAATTTCGATCCTTTTCGTTCAATTGATTCAACATGTAATCCAGTGAAATCCCATTTCTCCGACATTTCTACCGCATCTTCAATAATTTTAGCTGATAGCTTTTTCGTTTGTTCCATAAATGTAGCTGGTGAAGCTGTGCCTTCACCAATTTCCGCAAGGCGCTGCTCCCATTTCGCTGTCATTTCTGGTGAAGCTAATATTTTGTCTCCTATTGCGGTAATTAATACTTTCCCTTTATCGGTTGCATACACTTGGTTCTTCTGCACATCTATATATTTACGGTCTTTCAGCATCGTAATAATACCTGCACGCGTTGCCTCTGTACCTAAACCTTCTGTTTTCTTTAATACTTTCTCCAGCTCTTCATTCTCTAAATACTTACCGGCCGTTTTCATTAACGTAATAAGTTGTCCTTCTGTATAACGCTTCGGCGGCTGTGTTTTTCCTTCTTTCACTTTCACCTTTACAACTTTTCCTTGTTCACCTTCTGCGACAATTGGAAGAATTGTTTCGTCATCTTTATCGTCTTGGAAAATAACTTTACGCCAACCTTCTTGAATTTGCTGTTTTCCTTTTGAAATGAATTCAGCACGTTCGTCTACAAGAGTTGTAATCGTTGTGTAGTCAAAGATTGCTACTTCATAATGCGCCGCAATCAGTCTTCTTACGATCATATCGTAAATTTTCTTTTCATCACCTGATAGTTTACTTGGATTTGTAACTTGCTCTGTCGGAATAATAGCGTAGTGATCTGTAACTTTTTTTTCATTCACATAACGCTTATTATTCATAATCGATTCAACTGGAGCTGGTAATAACCCTTTATATTCATCAAATTGACTTAACTTCTGTAAAATATCAGGGAACGTCGCTGCTTCTCCTTGTGTAACATAGTTAGAATCCGAACGCGGATAAGAAACTATCCCTTTTTGATATAGTGCTTGTGTTATATCAAGCGTCTTTTTCGGTGAAAATTTAAAAGCTTTATTAGCTGTCGCTTGCAGTGCTGATAAATTAAATAAAAACGGCGGCTGAAACTCTTTACGCTCCGTTTTCATTTCTTTTACTACGGCCGGTTTCCCTTGGCAAAATGCTGCAATTTTATTTGCCATATCAGGGTCTTGTAAGCGAGATTCATTGTCTTTCTCCCATTTCCCCTCATACTTCTTTCCTTCTATATTAAAGGTTGCAAACACTTCCCAAAATGGCTCTGACTTAAAGTTCTCTATTTCTTTTTCACGCTTTACAATTAATGCAAGTGTCGGTGTTTGTACACGACCAGCTGAAAATACATCGTTCATTCCTTTTTTCTTTAGCAAAATACTAAAGACACGCGATGCATTCATACCAACGACCCAATCCGCACATGACCTTGTATACGCCTCATAGTACGTATTAATTGTATCTGATTCATCAAGCAAGTTTTTAAACCCTTGGTAAATAGCTTGCTTCGTTAAAGATGAAATCCAAAGACGCTTCATCGGCTTTTGCACGTTGCAAAGATTAATAATGTTTCGTACGATTAATTCCCCTTCACGCCCAGCATCGCCCGCATGAATAATTTCTGTTACCCCCGGATTATGTAACAGCTGTTTCACAACGTTAAACTGTTTATACTTCGACTTTGTTACTTCAAATTGAAAACGCTCTGGAATCATCGGTAACGTATTAAGTGACCATTTTTTCCACTCTGCGTGATAATGCTCTGGATTACATAACTGCGTCAAATGACCAATTGCCCATGTACAGTACGCTCCATTTGGAAATAACTCATTCGCTTCTACTTCTAAATATCCATCTTTCCGGCGATATTTAAATTGTGAAACAAGAGCCAAACCTTGATCTGGTTTCTCGGCAATAATTAATTTCATTTTATAACTCCCTATCTGTATTCCAGTGTTACTTTCATTGTCTATCTGTTTAGAGGCGATGATAAAACAACAATCTTATTTATCATTCGCGGTTTGTCTCGCAAATGGGAGACCTATAATATTATACGCTTATTCTTTATGGCTTCACAATAGAAACTCTTCATTTAACTCTTACATTCACATGCTCATAATTAAAAAGACGTCCCAAAAAATCAGAAGCCTTCTTGCTTACATTTATGAAATTGTGCAGATAATATGCAGATATAAATAAGCATAAGTACTCTCCATATGAACATATGATGAAATGAATGATAGGACAGGGAGGTATCATAATGTTCGCTTACACATTAACCGCCTTAACACTTTGTTGTATCTCGATTTTTATTACATCATATATATCTAAACTCAAGGGTACCCTAATGGAGTATATGGTATTTATTATGTCTTTTAGTATGAGTACGGGTTTAAGTATCGGTTTTTATTTAGGTATTCTTTTTAAAGGTGAATTACTATATTCTACTTTGCTTGCGATTTTAATTAGTAGTTGTATCGGTTTTTTAGTCGGTCTACGGTTTCACCTATTTACTGCTTTAGAAGGAATGTTCTCTGGATTAATGGCAAGTATGATGGGAGCAATGATTACAGAAATGTTAAACGCTCAACAAGCTCATAGTATACTGTTTATTAGTCTTTTACTTACGATAACAATAACTATGTCATGTATGATTCAACTTTTATCAGAAACTTTTTCTACTTTTATTCAACGGCGTTTTTTGTTATTACTATCAATTAGTGTGGTAATTATCGTTGCCGTATTCGTGACATTCCCAGATCATACTCCCCCACCTTCGTCCGGGCATGATCAACATATAATACATTGACATTTGGAATATAATTGAAGATGCTTTTCGAGGAAATATCGCGGTTTAAAATGAACAAAATAAAAAGACGCTCAAACTTGAGCGTCTTTCCCGATCATTATTTCGTAACAACTTCATCTTCTTTTACATTCACATTATTTTCTCTCATAAACGCTTCAATCTCTTCCACTTCTCTAATAATATCTTTTGACAAGTTTTCATGTCCGTCTTTCGTTACAAGAATATCATCTTCAATACGAATTCCAATTGATTCTTCTTCAATATAAAGACCAGGTTCAATTGTTATTACCATACCTTCTTCTAACACTCTATCTTTATATGTTCCTACATCATGCGTATCTAAACCAAGGAAATGGCTAACACCATGATAATAGTATTTTGATAACTCTTCGTCTTCTTGAATTAAGCCAATTTCTTTACACTCTTCTGCTAGTACCTTTTTTGTATGCTCATTTAATGCAGCAAACTTTACTCCTGGCTTAATGAGTTCCGTTGTTTCTTTCAATGCTTTTAATACAATATTATACATTTGTTTTTGGCGACTAGAGAATGTTCCATTTGCCGGGAATGTATAACTAATATCAGCGTTATAGTAGTCTTTTTGAGCGCCTAAATCTAGCAGTACTAAATCACCATTTTGAATTTGTGCATCATTGTCTTCATAATGAAGAACTGTAGCATTTTTTCCACTTGCCAAAATTGTATTGAATGCATGATGCTTAATGCCAGATGATTTCAGTGTGAAATCAAACTGAGCTTCTAATTCATACTCCATCATGTCAGCTTTTGCATGCTTAAGTACGTTGTAAATGCCCTCTTTCGTTACAGAAATTGCTTCTTTAATAATTTCAACTTCTTCTTCTGTTTTAAACACTCGTAATTCACAAATATTCGGATATACATTACCAATTAAAACGTGTGGATACTGTTCTCTTACATGTTTAGCAAAAGCATGCGTTTTGGTCTCCGTACCATTCCACTCACGACGCTCTAAATCTAAATATAGATGCTTCACATTTTCTGTAAAAAGTATATTTGAAATTGTCTTTTCAAAGCTATCTAAATATACAACTTTCTTTATACCTGAAATTTTCTCTGCTTCTTTGTTAGAAACTGTTTTACCGACCCATTTTTCCATGACTGGATCCGATTTTTCAATGAACAGTGTTTCTTCAACACTATTTCCAAACTTCTTCAACATGAAAATAACATTTGGTTCCTCGATTCCTGTTACATAGTAAAAATTTCGATTCGGCACAAATTTATAATGTGCATCCGCTGACATATGAGGTGCTTGTCCAGCAAATAAAATAGTAATAGATTCATCTGGTAATGTGTTTACTAATCGTTCTCTATTTTGAGCAAAAAATGTTGATTTCATAATATTCCCCCTAGCGTTCTATGTATACTGGTAAATCTAATTACCCAATACAATTCATTCTATTATTGTTATAATTTTTCGTCAATTAATAGTACTCATAGTGAAAGGAAATTTTTCATTACTAGGGCCACTTACAATCGAAATTATGCATACCACTCCACAATTTCTTGACATTTATTCCATATACTTAAAATCTCATATATAGGAAAGGAGCTACTACTTTGAAACATTATGTAGCAACAAGACTAGCAATTACTTCTTTATTGTTCATTACAGGATGTTCTAGCAACGCCGAAACAGCACCAGTGAAGAAAGACACGGTGCAATCTCAGCCAAAACATACAGAAACAGCAAATACAATTCCGCAAAACTTCTATAAGGAAACTACATTTGGAAAAATCGAGCACATTCACGGAATTGGCTATGCAGGAAATATGCCTGGGGTTTCTATCGCCACTCATAGCGGGATAAAAGTTTATCAAAATGGAAAATGGCTTGAAACTAAGACTGAGCTACATGATTATATGGGGTTTCAGGCAACGAAGAACGGATTCTTTGCCAGCGGCCATCCTGAACCAGGTGCAAATTTAAAAAATCCTTTAGGATTAATGAAAAGTTCTGATGGCGGTAATACCCTCGAGAAGCTAGCGTTTTATGGAGAATCTGATTTTCACAACCTTGCTGTTGGATATAATACGGAAGCAATTTATTTATACAATGAGCGTCCAAATTCTAAATTACAACAAGGTTTTTATTTCAGTACGAACAACGGACAAGATTGGAAAAATAGTAAGTTAAAAGGTCTTTCAAGTACAATTCATTCCTTTTCCGTACACCCTGATCAATCTAGTGTAGTCGCGGTAAGTGCTAAAGATGGTGTTTACTTATCTACAGATTACGGAAATACATTTGAACTATTGTCTACATCACTTGAATCGACAGCAGTTACATTAAGTAATGAAGATGTTTTTTACGCCCCTATCAATAAGCAAATGATAACGAAGAAATCAATTGCTACAAATGAAGAAACAAACCTACAAACTCCATCTTTAGATTCTAAAGATACAATTATGTACATATCACAAAACCCTCAAAATTCAGCTGAAATAGTATTTGCTACAATGAAAGCAAATGTGTTCATTTCTACAGATGAGGGTAAAATGTGGAAGCAGATTACGAAAGAGGGAGCATTCCAATTTAATTAGAAAGGTGAATATAACGTGTTTTCAACAATTAGTGAATGGAGCTACCAACTCATGTCTCCTTTAATGGATGTCGCGAATGCTACGAAATCAGTACCTCTTTTATTTGCATTTTTATTTGGCGTAGTAGGTACCCTTGCTCCTTGCCAATTAACAGGAAACATAAGCGCTATTACACTTTATGGCAATCAATCTTTACAAAAGGGACATGCATGGAAACATATATTGTTATTCATTTCAGGAAAAATAATAGCTTTTACAACGCTTGGACTATTCGTATGGTTCTTAGGAAAAGAGTTTCAGCAAATATTAACTTTGTACTTCCCGTGGTTGCGAAAAATAATTGGACCTTTATTAATTTTAATGGGGTTAATGTTGGCAGGTATTATAAAGAGCAGAAATTTCTTCTCGATCAAATTTATACGAAAACAAAGTGAAGTCAGCTCATTTTTACTTGGATTTTTCTTTTCGTTAGCTTTCTGTCCAACTATGTTCGTTCTATTTTTCGGAACGTTAATCCCTTTATCTTTATCATCTAATTATGGGTACTTGTTTCCGACATTCTTTTCAATAGGAACTGCTCTACCAATCGTTGTCCTTATGTTCATCATCTTCTACCTCGGATTAAACGGAGCATTATTGAAAAAGAGCCGAAAAATAGGGAAAATTATTCAGCTTATAACCGGTGTTCTTCTGATATTCATCGGACTTTATGATACTACTCTTTATTGGTAATATATACAAAAGGTAAGCTTCAGTGAAATGAGCTTACCTTTTGTATCATTTTTTCTTTTGTTGTAGTTGATTTAGTAAATTCTTAACAAATTCTAAGAACAGCGGATCATTCTCTTTTTTAGGTGACCATTGCATAATAAGTTGTCGTGGAATTTTAATTTCTATCGGTTGCACGATAAAGTCATGAATGATTTGTTTATGCAGTCCTGATAACGGAACGATTGTTATACCGTTAACTTGTAAAGTAAGTGCTAATGCCGAGCTAATTGACTCTGACTCCATCACTTTATTAACTGTTATTTCATTTTTCATCAAATATGGTTCAAGTACTTCTTTACAACCAGAAAGCGGCATAATAAAAGGATAATTTTTCAACTCTTTAATAGTAAGGTTAGGTGGAATAGTCTTTGAAGAAACCATAACATAAGGATCTTCACCAATAACTTCATAATGAAATCCTGGTATTAAATTTTCTTTTATAGAAATAGAAAAATCAGCACTTCCAGAAGACAGCCAATCTAATACTTCTTGATAGCTTCCTTCTCGAACTGCAAGCACGTACTGACTTTGATCAATATTACCTAGTTGGATACACTCCGCCAAACAATATACAGTAACGGAAGGATACGTAGCTAGTACAATCTTATACAAGCTTCTATTTTTTAATTGTAAAACTGTTTCTTCAAGGTTTTCATACTCCATTAGAAGTCGATCTACACAAACTAAAAATTCCTTTCCATTTTCAGTTAACATCGTTCCTTGTCTAGAGCGATCAAATAAAGTTAAAGCATATCGTTTCTCTAATTTGTTTATGATATGAGTTATAGCGGGCTGTGTCATATGTAATTCTTTCGCTGCTAAACTAATGCTGTTCAACCGAGCCACATTTTTAAAAACTTTAAAATCAAAAACGTTCATTCTGTTCTCCTTATATAAAAGATATTTATATCATCTATAAATATCCTTCATTATATTTATCAAACCACTTCAGATACACTAATTATACACCATCAATATTACGAAAAAATAAAGCATATAAACATTAGAGGAGTGTTGATTAAATGAGTACTTACATTTTAATACATGGAGCATGGCAAGGTGAATGGGCATGGGAATTAGTAAAACCTCAACTAAAGGCTTTCGGACATACAGTTGTTACACTAGACTTACCTGGAAGTGGAAAAGATATGACTCCATCACAAAATATAACGCTAGATTCTTATGTTAATGCAGTAACAGCTACTATAAATCAACAAAATGAAAAAGTTATTCTTGTTGGACATAGTATGGGTGGAATTGTAATCACGCAAACAGCTGAACTTATACCAAATAAAATCGATAAATTAGTATATCTTTGCGCATTCTTACCACAAAACGGAGAAAGTCTTGGTAGTAAATTAGATGGTGAAGCTGGTCCACAATTCTCAATTAATGAGAATGACATGACTGCAGAACTTATACCAGAGTTGACTGAACAAACATTTTCAAATGCTACAAAAAATGCAGCTATTAAAGAATCTTCTTTCAAACAAATGCGTCCTCAGCCACTAGGACCGTTTCAACAAGAGCTAAAAATTTCTGAAGAAAACTTCGGAACTATAGATCGCATTTATATTGAAACAACTCTAGATAGAGCGATTCCAATTGATTTTCAGCGCCGAATGAATACAGAAACTCCTTGCGCGAAGGTTATTACTTTAGAAGCTGATCATTCACCGTTCTTCTCTAAAACATCAAAACTTGTTAGTCACTTACATGAATTAAGCTAAGCTTTATATTTTCCTTGTAGACACCCACTTACTGTAATACGGGTGTCTACTTTTCTTTTACCCTTCTTGACATATTCATATAAAAAAGTTAAAATAACTATAAATTAGTAAGTAACTAATTTAATTTAAAATTAGAGGTGAAAGAAATGAAAAACATTTTATTCCGTATTAACGAATTATCAAAAAAAGAAAAAGCATCTGGATTAACAGTTGATGAAAAACAAGAACAACAAATATTGCGTCAAAACTATACAAAAACATTTCGTGGAAGCTTAGATTCCATTTTATTAAACACAAAAATTGTTGATCAACATGGTCTTAACGTTACACCAGCCGCATTACAAGATGCTCAAATACGTTTAAAATTAAGCAAATGAAATCAAAGCTAAACAAACAATCGTATAAAACATAAAAAGAGCCGGAATTCCTATTTAGAAATTCCAGCTCTTTTTATTGTTTTTTCTAATTTAACATATAAACGATACATCGCAATTCTCCACGATACAATCATCGCAAATGCGAGCAAGAAAAACATTCCGCTTAACTCTGCTAAATCAATTGATTGACTTAAATATGATTTTAACGCTACTCGTACAGCCAATAACCCGACTAAAATAAATATGAATGCTTTTGACGGTTTCATATATATATGTTCGCTTCTTATTTCAAACTTAGTTGTTTTAATAAGAAATATAGAGAAAATAAGTCCTATACTAATCGCCTCTACTATTTCTAACGATGTTAATCGAAACTCCGGCAAGAAGTACATCATTGCGCCGGTACTCATAAAAATTGGCGGTAATATAATTTTCTTTTTCGTTACCGGTTTTTTCGCTGCTTTAAAGCGAAGAAACATTACTCCAACAGCCATACAAACCGCTATAATACTTGATAAAAGTGCTATCATATTCTCCACTCCTATCTATTTAAATGACTTTTTGAGCAAAATCATAAACCAAACGAACCCGATACTTATAATAACATGACCTAATCCAGCCATATGGCTTAAACCGTTAAAGTCAGTTCCATTTACTTGTAGTAGACCTCTCCATAGCATTGTAGCAATAGTAAAAATTAATCCTACATTATAAACAACAAACCATGCACGAAAGCTCTTTGTTTCTTGTACATGAAACACTTTACATAAAGCTAAAGCAATTAAAAAGAATACGAAACCGAGCACTAATACATGTGTATGCACCAATTGCAACATTGTGGATCCTTTAATTCCTTGTGCTTTCGTATACTCTCTTGCAAATACTCCTGATAATAAACCGATAATTAAGTAAATGAATGCTGCATTATATAATCTCTTCATTTTATTCCTCCTGCTGTAAACTTTCTATATTCACTGCAATCATTTTACGCAAAGTTTATGAATGGAATATGAACAAAATATTACATTCAATTTTTGAAAATAAAAAAGCCATTCCACAATTAATAATTGCGGAATGGCTTTTCAACTTATTTTAAATCTTCTATTGAGAAAGCACCTGGAAGTAATTGCTCAACAGTTACTTCTTTTTCATCACCTTTTACATTCGTTAGTAATACAGGCATTGTCGGTTCACAGAACTCAGCAATTACTTGTCTACAAGCACCACATGGTGAAATTGGTCCGTCCGTTTCGCCTGTAATAACTAAGTAACTAAAATCGCGCTCCCCTTCTGATACTGCTTTAAAGATCGCTGTTCTTTCTGCACAGTTACATAAACCGTAAGAAGCATTTTCTATATTACAACCAGTATAGATTTTACCTTCTTTCGTAACTAATGCTGCACCAACAGGAAATTTCGAATACGGAATATATGCTTTTGCTAACATCTTATTTGCTTCTTCGATATATTTTTTCTTATCCATATTATTTCCTCCTCAAAGTAAATGTAATGATGATTAATCAGTAATAACTGTATGAACTAATTTAGGAGCCACTGCTGTTTCAGCGATAGAAATGTTTTCATAAATTTTAGCTTTTACATCTTCTACATTTTCGCGATTTGCATAAATCGTTACGAACGGCTCGCCTTCTTTTACTGCATCGCCCACTTTTTTACGTAACATTAATCCTACCGCTAAATCGATTTCATCTTCTTTTGTTGCACGACCAGCACCAAGTAACATAGCAGCGATACCGATTTCATCTGCAACAATGTTAGAAATAACACCTGAAGTTTTTGCAGGTACATCAATTACATACTTAGCTTGTGGCATTTTTTCTGGATTGTCTACAATCGAGCTGTCTCCGCCTTGGTTGCTTAAGAACTCTTTAAATTTCTCAGTTGCTTTTCCATTTTTCATAACTTCAATTAACATTTCACGAGCTTCTTCTAATGTACTTGCTTTTTTCGCAAGTACAACCATTTGGCTACCTAATACGAGTACTAATTCTGTTAAATCTTCTGGACCTTCACCTTTTAAAGTATCAATCGCTTCTTTCACTTCTAGAGCGTTACCAATCGCAAAGCCAAGAGGTTGTGACATATCTGAAATAACAGCCATCGTTTGACGTCCTACGTTATTTCCGATACGTACCATTGCATGTGCTAATTCTTTTGCATCTTCTTCTGTTTTCATAAATGCGCCAGCACCTGTTTTTACATCAAGTACGATCGCATCAGCACCAGCTGCTATTTTTTTACTCATAATTGAACTTGCGATTAAAGGAATCGAGTTTACTGTTCCTGTTACATCACGAAGTGCATAGATTTTTTTATCTGCAGGTGTTAAGTTTCCTGTTTGTCCAATAACAGCAACTTTGTCACGGTTTACAATATCAATGAACTGCTCTTTCGTAATTTCAACGTGGAATCCTTCTACCGCTTCTAATTTATCAATTGTTCCGCCCGTATGTCCTAAACCACGACCAGACATTTTTGCTACCGGTACATCTAAAGCAGCTACTAATGGTCCTAATACTAATGTTGTTGTATCACCAACACCGCCAGTTGAATGTTTGTCTACTTTAATTCCTTCAATTGCTGATAAGTCGATTGTTTCTCCAGACTCCACCATTGCCATCGTTAAATCTGCACGTTCACGATCTGTCATATCTTTAAAGAAGATTGCCATTGCAAGTGCACTCACTTGATAATCAGGAATACTTCCGTCTGTATATCCATTAATAAAGAATTTGATTTCTTCAGTCGTTAATTCTTTGCCATCACGTTTTTTTGCAATAATATCTACCATTCTCATTACAATCACCATTCCTTTTTATATGATATGAATCTATTAAAATAATAAGCCAACGATTGTTGCTGATAAGAAACTTACTAATGTTGCACCGAAAAGTAATTTCAAACCAAATCTTGCGACTACATTCCCTTGCTTTTCATTTAAGCTCTTAACTGCCCCTGCAATAATTCCAATTGAAGAGAAGTTTGCAAATGAAACTAAGAATACAGATATAATCGCTGTCGTTCTATCTGAGAAATTAAAGTTGCCTTGTGCTAAATCTGTCATAGCGACAAATTCATTTGATACTAATTTTGTTGCCATAATATTTCCGGCATTAACTGCTTCATGCCAAGGTACACCCATAATAAATGCAAATGGTGCAAATACATAACCAAGAATTTCTTGGAATGAAATACCGATTACACCTTTAAATACTGCATTAATGAATGCGATAAGTGCAACGAAACCGACTAACATAGCTGCTACTGTAATCGCAACTTTAAATCCGTCTATAATATATTCTCCTAATACTTCAAAGAAAGTCTTTTTCTCTTCTTCTTGTACTTCTAACATATCTTCTTCTTCAGTAACTTCATACGGATTAATGATAGAAGCGATAATAAAACCACCGAATAAGTTAAGCACTAAAGCGGTTACAACATATTGTGGTTTTAATAACACCATATACGATCCAACGATAGACATTGAAACGGTAGACATTGCAGATGCACATAATGTATACATTCTTTTCTCTGGCAATAAGCCTAATTGTTTCTTAACTGAAATAAACACTTCAGATTGTCCTAAAATTGCAGAAGCAACAGCGTTATATGATTCTAATTTCCCCATTCCATTTACTTTACTTAATGCTAGACCGATAGATTTCACAATAATAGGTAATACTTTAATATGTTGCAAAATACCTATTAAAGCTGATATAAATACGATCGGCATTAATACACTTAAAAAGAACGAAAACTCTTTTTGATTTACTAATCCACCAAATACAAAATTCACACCGTCAGCGGCATATTTTAATAGCTCTCCAAAACCATCTGCTATTCCGCTAATTAATACATTCCCTACACTTGTATTTAATAATAAAAACCCCAAAATGAATTGTAATATAACCATCGTTATGATTGGGCGATATTTGACTTTCTTTCTATTATTACTAGCAAGCCAAGCGATACCTAAAATCAATACGAGGCCAAAAATACCAATTAAGTATTTCATAAGCCGTCTCCTCCCATTCGTATCCGCTTACATTCTTTTCAATTGTTAGAGCAATAGATACACTTTATTTTGTGTATCTATTGCTTTTGACTTCATTAATGATTAGTAGTTATCTGTAGCACCTTTTGCATCATTTAATACGATTGCAACACTAGCACTTGCTCCAACGCGAGAAGCTCCAGCAGCTACCATTTTGTCTGCATCTTCACGTGTACGAACGCCACCAGATGCTTTTACACCAACGTTTGGTCCTACTGTTTTACGCATTAATGCGATATCTTCAGCAGTTGCTCCGCCAGTTGAGAATCCAGTTGAAGTTTTTACGAAGTCAGCACCAGCTTTTACTGATAATTCACAAGCGCGTACTTTCTCTTCATCTGTTAATAGGCAAGTTTCAATGATTACTTTTACAAGAGCTTTTCCTTTTGCTGCTTGTACTACTTCATAAATATCTTTTTCAACGAACTCATTGTCACCGTCTTTTAAAGCGCCTACGTTGATTACCATGTCAACTTCAGTTGCACCTTTTGCGATAGCATCTTTTGTTTCGAAAGCTTTTGTTTCAGTCGTGCTTGCTCCTAATGGGAAACCGATTACAGTACAAACATCTACACCATGTCCAGCTAATTCTTCAGCAGCTAGCTTTACCCATGTAGGATTAATACAAACAGAAGCGAATTTATATTCCTTTGCTTCTTCGATTACTTTCATAACATCTTCTTTTGTAGTATTAGCTTTTAAAATTGTATGGTCAATTAACTTTGCAATATTCATTATCTTCACTCCTCATATCTTTTAACAACTTCATTCTAACTCTTAGTTGAACAAATGTAAATATACTTTTGAAATTTTGTTCATTCTTTTTTAGAAGGAATCTCTTGTAGTAAATAAAGCGCATTCTAACTAAGAAACACTTCATATATAAAATGAAAACTTTTATATTAACAATGGTAGTATGTATCTCAATATCCATAATTATTTTTAAAAAGGCAATTTGTATTCAAAAACACTCCCATAATTCATACATAGTAAAATAAAAGGCTTTCTCAAAATTAAAATCTTGAGAAAGCCTTTTATTTCTAATCTTTTTGATAATGTAACAATTCCTTCGCTGTATGCTGATCTATAATTAATACATTTGCATACCCGCCACGTAACGCACCATCAATTGCTTTTATTTTTCTATTACCACCAGCAACTAAAATAGAGCGTTTCTTTAATTTCAGTTCTTCTAGCTCAATTCCAATGGTCCGCTGATTAATTTCTTCACTACTAATATTTCCGTCCCCATCAAAGAATCGTGAACAAATGTCACCGACCGATTGTTTTTTGAGTAAACTCGTTTCATCCTTATCGAAATAACCTAATCGGAATAATAGTGCTTCGTCTCTCACTGTTCCTACAGTGAAAATAGCAATATTCGCTTGTTTTCCCATTTCGATAATGTGATGAATATGTCGATCCTGCTCTACTAATTCTTTTGTCACTGCATTATCAAATATAACTGGAAGGGGTAGATTTCTTGGCGTCGTTTGAAAAGCATCTGCAAATAAAGCAATAGTCTCATTCGCATATGTATTTACACTTGAATGACTAATACCACCTTTTAACTGAACAACTTCTACACCTTTTACATGTTGTGGTACAATTTTTCTAGCGATTTCATACATCGTCATTCCCCAGCTTACACCAACGATATCACCATTTTTAACCGTCTTTCCCATATACTCAGCTGCATATTTACTAATATACTCTGTAATCGTTGCATATTCTGGCACTGGAGAAAATACGACATGTGCCTCTAACAAGTTGTACTTTTCTTTTAGTAAATTCCCAACGTTATCTAAATCAGCAAATGGATCGGCTATACTAATTTGAACAAATCCTTTTTCTTTCGCGTACTTTAATAGTCTAGAGATAGTCGGCCTTGAAATATTTAATTTGTTAGCAATTTCTTGCTGACTATAATCTGACTGATAATATAACCTTGCAACTTCAACGCTTAATTGTTGTTTATCTTTATCCATAGCAACTCGTTACATATCCTTTCCTGTATTTCCTTTTCGTTACAAGCATTATACAGCTTTATGCAAGAAATTTCGACTACCGAATTTTATCCGCCTATACTGCTACTTCACTTAATGTATGCAATGACACTTTAATCAATGGTTTTTTGTCCATCCCCCTACCGATTATCAGCCCGACCCTCATAATGTAAGATTTTTTCTTATAAAGCAAACCGGTCAGGTTATTGAGGAACTTATTTTTTAAGTTCAAATTAGATACGTGTGTAAAATTTGTATGAAGGTATGAAATCAATTGTAAAATGGTAGTTTTAGAATAAGTAAATAAGAGAAATAACCACTATTGATTATTTCTCTTTTCATATACATATTTATTTTTGGAAAAACAACCTCACTCCAAATACTAATAATACTGCGCCCGTAATACCCTCTATTGTACGGTTCACTCTTTCTTTTCTTAGAAAAGTTCTTAATTGACGTATGAGTGAGATATAAAGTAAATACCATATTGCTGTCAAAGTCGTAAATGTGACTCCTAATAAAAGAAATTGAAGGAAATGATTTTGATTACTCACAATAAATTGGGGTAAAAAACTAAGGAAAAACACAGCAGTTTTTGGGTTTAAAATTGCCGTAGTAAATCCTTGTCTAAAGCTTTTAATTGCTCCAATATCCTTAGAGTCCATTTCTACTGAACCTGACATAGCTTCTTTTTTATATAAGGCACTTTTAATTGACTTTACAGCTAAGTAAATTAAATAAAAAGCCCCAGCATATTTTATAAATGTAAATAACATAGCAAATTTCATTAGGATGGCAGAGAGTCCTAGCGTGGCCATTATTGTATGAATCATCATTCCAGATATCGTTCCTAAAACAGTCTTTATCCCACCATTTTTACCATGCGAGATAGTGTTTTTTGTAACTAGTGCAAAACCAGGACCAGGCATTATTATGATTAACAGTGCTGTAAGGATAAATAACAAATAATTTTCCATGTTCTAGTATTTCCTTTCCAATTTTTAGTTTTGCTTACAGTATAACTTTTTTCATTAAAACATTACATATAAAAAGCTTGATCAGAAGTTTATCTAGGGTATTAGTATCGATTTGATTAAACATTACCCTAAAACTATATGAATAAAAAACATGACAAATTTAAATATCAAATTACAAGTCCAACTCTCACAAAAAACAGGATAAAAAATAAACAGCGGAACTAGTCCACTGTTTACTTCGCCACACCTTCATGTAATTTTTCTGTATAATCTTTTACGTCTTTCCAGCTATCTTTTGCTGTATATAAGTCTTCTTTTATGAAGGTAAATTCTTCAGGGCTGATTTCTTTAACATTTTGCAGTAAATTATTATATTTTGCCCCTACTGTATACCATTGATTTGATATATTTTGCAGTGCTGTAATTGCTGCATCAATTGTTTCAGTCATGTTTGTTGTTTTATTTTTTACATCTGTCAAAATTGCGACTTCTGCTTGTGCGCCAGAAATTCTATCCTTTAAATTGGCTATTTCTCTTTCTGCATTTGCGATATCTTTTTTCGCAATCGCAATCATCGGTCCACCTGCAAGACATGTAATTAGTGCTACGCAAAGTACGCCACCAGCAATGACCATATCATTACTCTTTTTGATTGAATCGTTATATGTATTGATTTGTTGCTCTAGAGCTGGGATACCAGCATTCGTACTTGCTAATATCGCTGTTAATTGATTTGTATCCTCTTTAAAACTATTTGTGTCTTTCGCCATTCCATCGCGAAAAGCTTTCAAATCCCTTAATAATACATCTACCTCATTTTGATTCTTTACAATATCCGCATACAACTTTTCTAAATCCGCTTTTAACTTTACGCTATCCTTTTGATCAATCGCTATTAGCATGCTATTATAATACGCTTGAAAAGTATTATTGTAATTAATAACATTTTGATCTGTTTTCATAATTTGAGGCTTCATATAATTTAACCAATACGCCGCGTTAATTTTTGCATCTCTTTGGTGCTGAATCATATTTCCTTTAAACTCACTATTAATGGAACTTATTTTACTCAAATCAGTCTCTTGCTGATTTTGAATTAATTTTGCATATGAATCCATTGCAAATATGCTCGATGTCGTTTGCGCCATAACATCTTGGAATCCAGCTGGTCCGAGAGAATAGTTTTTCGCATTTTCTTGTAGCACCTTTGCATTTGGTTCTGCTGCAAAAGGATGTAAAGGGAATGCGTTACTCGTTGCCACCCCAGCAATCATTAACGTTAAAAGACATTTTTTATAAAATCTTTTCTGCATTCTTTTCACCTATTTTCTTTATAAGGGGATAAAAAGCTCCTGCTCACAACTGAACAGGAGCTTCAAACCCTTCATCAATACGTAACGCTCTAACGCTTCGTATTTGATTAAGATTTTTTCGTATCTACTACTTTAATATCTTCAGCATAAATCTTTTCTGCATAGTCTTTAATGTTTTTCCAGCTATCTTTCGCAATGTTTAAATCTTCTTTAATGAAAACAAGGTCATTCGGACTAATTGAATCTACATTTTGAAGTAAAGAATTGTATTTTGATCCCATTGTGTACCATTGGTTTGAAATGTTTTGCAACGCTGTAATTGCAGTATCAATTGTATTTGTTAAATACTCCGTTTGTGTTTTAATGTTCGTTAACCCAGCTACTTCTAATTGAGCAGTTGTAACTTGTCCTGTTATTTTTTGAATTTCAGCTTGTGCATTATCAAGCTCTTTCTTCGCTAATACGATTCCAGCTGTACCACCACCTACAGCTGCTGCACCACCTGCAATTAATGCGACTCCTAGCGGCGTTCCTGCACCTGTAGCAATAACTACTGCACCACCGATAATTGCAATTGGGCCTAGTGCTGTTGCAACAGATGAACCGATAATAATTGCATTATATTTACTAATTGCTTCATTGTACGTTGTAATTTGATTTTGCAGAAGCGGAATTCCAGCATCTTGACTAGCTAAAATAGATGTAATTTGATTTGCATCACCTTTGAAGTTTTGCGTATCGGACGTCATTTTGTTTCGGAATTTTTTTAAGTCTTCTACTAACTGATCTACTTGCGCTTTATTTTCATTAATACTACTTGATAATCTAGTTAACCCTTTCGTAAGAGTCGCTTTATCCTTCGCATCTACCGCAGCGACTAAAGTATCATAATAGTTTTGGAATTTCGTATTGTAGTTAATGATATTTTGATTCGTTGAAATAAGCTGTGGCTTTAATACATCTAACCATTGCTTCGCATTTCCTCTAGCTGTATCTTGGTGCTGAATTACTTTCCCTTTTAAAGCCGCATCAACAGACGATACATTACCAAAGTTAACATTCCCTTGTTTAATAATTGTTAAAGCGTACAGATCCATTACTAAAGCGTTTGAACCCGTTCTTTCCATTGCATCTTTTAAGCCTTCTGGTCCTAATGAATATTCTTCATAGTCATTATAAGCTTTTGCTACCGCATGAATTGGAGCTTGTTTCACTGTACTTTCAGCTGCATACGTATGCGCCGGCATAATGTTCCCTGCTGCAAATACTGCCATAAGTGCTGATAGAGCCATTACTTTATAAGGTTTTTTTGTCATTTTTCTTCTCTCCCTATATCGCTAATTATTTTTCTGCTTAATGTACTTCAACGTTTGTAACGTAATCTTCAAATTGATTCGTTTGTTTATTCATTTCATCACTTACTTTTTTAATTTGGTTGAAATGTTTTTGAAGTAAACTACTGTCTGTATATGTGCCTTCTTCAACATTCTTTTGAATTTGGATCATATTATTGTTTAAAACTTTCCAATCCGTTAATAACGTTTCTAGAGTTGTAATTTGACGATCGATTAGTTCTGTAAAGCTACTTACTTGATCTTCAACGAATGTAATTTGTGTTGCCTCTGCTTCAGTTTGTGATAACTTTTGAATAAGTGGTAATAGCTCTTTTTGCTTTTGCTGAATGCGAAGAGCCGCTTCTCTCGTTTGGCTATCTGCAGCATTTACAATTTCATTACTTAAAGTACCGATAGAAACGAAATCAATTGTTTTCGTTTGCGCAGTTTGATTTGTAATTGTAAATACTTGTTTACCGATATTAATAGAACCTTTAATAATTTCTTGAGGTCTATTCAAAATAGTCGTTAATTCCGCTTGAATTTCCCCTTGAATTCTTTTAATATCTTCTCTTAACTTCACAATATCTCCACTTGATCCTTGTAGTGTTTTTATTGCTTCATCAGCTTTAAGTGATAAGTTGCTACTATCTTTGTCTAATACCGTTTTAAATCGATTTAATTCTAATAAGTCTTGCTCCATACTCTCTTGGATGCTTTGTACTTGCAATTGTAATTTTCCATATGCATTTGTAAAATCTGCTTTTGCTTGTTCATCTTCATTTACGTTTCCTGCTAGTTCATAGAGCTTACTATAATAACTATTAAATCTAGTACTATATCTCATCATCTCTTGATTTAAGTCGATTAGCTTCGGATTATATTCATCAATCCACTCTCGTACATTTGCCTTTGCAAACTTTTGATGATTTGTTAAGCTACTCATAGCATTTACCTTAATGTCTGGCTGTTGTAAAATAACTAATCCGTATGCTTGTATAAGTGGTGACTGTGATCCTAACATCCTAATTGAATTGGATAATGTATTTGGAGCAATTACATTTTGTGCATATACTGTTTTCACTTCTGTTTGCCCCTCCTTAGCGTAAGCGCTTACAGGAATAAAACAACTCGTAGATACTGCTGTAACCAATAACCCTGTAATTAAAGTCTTTTTCACTTTAACTCCTCCTATGTATTAGCAACTATTACTATCGCATTTTATTATTCTATTTTCTTGCACGTAATTTGAGATGGTTAAAATAGAGAACGTTCTTACCTTGATTCATATACGAACCATCTCTCCCAACTTTTATTGCTACAGTACTCACTTATCGTTCTAAAACATTTCATATGTGATTAGTATGAATAACATTGTATAAAATTTCTATTTCATAGCCATTTCCACATTCACACAGTGAATATATTACATAAAAATATTATTCATTTTAAGCTAAATAACGTACGCAAATATGAAATTTCGTTTTGTTTTCATGTAAGTTTTGTACTGTAAGGTCATTTAAACACAGCTATTTATCTATCGTAAAGAAGTATTTTCATTCCCTTTATTTTCAAGCTTTCCTGTCCTTATTTCAAAATATAATCCACTTCACTTTTTCAATTGAAATATCCATATATCACAACAAAAACTCCTACTTACTTATAGATATAAAAATTATATCAATATATCTTTTAGGTTCATATGCAATTATGCATAGCGTATACACAAAAAGGATAGCTTCACTTTCGTAAAGCTATCCTTAAAAAATCTTCTTACTTTTTCAAATGATATGGAACTGTTGTAATAACAACATTTCTTTTATAGAGTAAATACGCACGAATGAGTAAACTAGACTGATTATGAAGAATGTTATGCCAACCTTTTTTCGGAATGAACTGTGGTATAACGACAGTAACTCGGTAATTTGATTCACTCGCTTTATATTGCACTGTATCAATAAACTTTGTTAGCGGTTGAATAATACTTCTATAGTGAGAATGTAAGGTAACAAGTCTTACTTCAGGTTGCCACTTCTTCCATTTCTCTTCAAATTTCTTTTCCTCTTCTCTGTCAAAAGCAACATATACAGCGATAACTTGATCTGCAGAAAGAGCCTTCGCATAGTTCAATGAATTTTCCACCACATGAGTCATGCCCGCTACAGGAACGACAATTACATTTCCCTCAATTGGAACAAGTGGTTCACAAGTTTTTAAACTCAATTGATCGCCCACTGCATCGTAATGCTTCTTAATTCTATGGAACAAGAAGATGATGGCAGGTAAGAAAATAAGGATTGACCAAACTTGTGCAAATTTAGTTAAAAAGAACATGCTCATTACGATAAAACTAATAACTGCACCAATTAAATTAACTGTTAATCTCAAAGCCCATCCTTCAGGTTTTTCACGAAGCCATTTTAATACCATACCCGTTTGAGAAAGTGTAAATGGAATAAATACACCTACTGCATATAACGGGATTAAATGTTCTGTTTGCCCTTGGAAAGCTACAATTAAAATAATCGAAGCTATCCCAAGTATAATAATACCGTTTGAGTAACCTAGGCGGTCTCCTCTAATCGTAAACATTCTCGGTATAAATTTGTCTTTTGCAAGGTTAACTGCTAATAGTGGAAATGCAGAATAACCTGTATTAGCAGCAAGAATTAATATTAAAGCAGTTGTACCTTGTATGAAATAGTACATGAAATTACGTCCAAAAGTTTGTTCAGCAATTTGTGAAACAACTGTTACTTCCTTACTTGGATTAATTCCGTAATAATAAGCTAAAAAGACAATTCCTGAAAATAAAACGGCAAGTAATGCACCCATTGCAAGCAATGTTTTCGCTGCATTGTTAGGTGCAGGATCCTTAAAGTTTGGAATTGCGTTAGAGATTGCCTCAACACCTGTTAAAGCCGAACTACCCGATGCAAATGCTCGTAGCAGTAAGAACAAACTAATTCCCGCAACCGGCGTTCCAATCGGCGTGTGTAAAGTCGGTGAAACGTGACCAGTTAAAATATTGTATATCCCTACCCCAATTAATATAAATAGTGCTAGAACGAATAAATAAACCGGATATGCTAAAACGGAAGCTGATTCCGTTACCCCTCTTAAATTTAAAATAGTAATCAATATAACAAATATAATCGCAATGATTACATTATGTGCATGTAAACTTGGAAAAGCTGATGTGAGCGCATCTGTACCTGCGGACACACTTACTGCAACAGTTAAAATATAATCGACTAATAAAGATCCTCCAGCTATTAACCCTGGATTCATCCCTAAATTTTCTTTTGATACAACATACGCGCCTCCGCCATGAGGATAAGCAAAAATAATTTGACGATAAGATAAAATAAGGGCTGTCAATAACACTAATACCCCAACAGCGATTGGAATTGAATACCAATAAGCAATCGCTCCAAGACCTGCTAAAGCAATTAAAATTTGCTCTGGTCCGTATGCAACCGATGACAATGCGTCAGAAGATAAAATGGCTAACGCCTTCGTTTTATTAAGCTTTTGCTCTCCTAACTCAGTTGATTTTAACGGTCTTCCAATTAAAAACCTTTTAATAGATGAAACCAATGCTGTCCACTCTCCAATAATTTTGTACGAACGATTCTGCTAGTTACAGCGGATAAACAATTTCTTCAGAAAACAAAAATGTCTACAAGCCATAACGAAATAGACTTGTAGACATTATATTTTTTGTCGCACAAGCTCCACCTTCCTTCTCAATATAACGCTTACGAGGTTAGCTGTCGGATTCGGGCCTATGAGTAGCCCTACCTTTTTCAAGGATTCACCCCATTGGATTAAGTACTAATCCATAAGAACGGGTCCCCCGCACCATGCGGTTTCAGCGATTTAGAAAATTGAAACTGTGGATTATAATACTCCTTTATTTTCAAAATGTAAACAAAAATTTTGAAAAAGAAAAAAATAAAATGATTGCGCATAATCCGCTGGTAAATATACATAATGAATACTAAAAAACGATAAAGGAGACCCATATGTCTAAAGAAAAGAAGCCTATTTTTTCCGATTCCTATTTAGATGCATTAGCAAATGAAATTAATCAATTATACGGTAAACGTGAACAGGAAATAAATTTGACAGATAGAACGAAAAGAAATAAATAAGTTGTCATAAAAAAAGAAAGCAATACACTTATATATTGCTTTCTTTTTTATTTTTTCATACATCCAATTCTATTGCTGATTTGTTAAAGATCATTTCTTCATACACTTTTAAATTTTGATATACCGCACCCAATAATGGTGCTTCCATAGAAAACTGTTCTGCTACATCTAGTAAGTATCCTTGTATGTGCTTCCCTTCAATGGACGAACCTTTTTCCATATCACGCTGCATCGATGACTTCATATCATACGAAATTTTATCAATTGTTTTCATATGTTCCTGGGCAATATCTTCCTTAATTGGTGCCCCTATATATCTCATGATTTGCACACATTCTTCAAATAAGTTTTGAATAAAATCACGTCCACCTTCGCTTTCACGAATCGGTCCTATTGGTGCACGCATTAATGTTGTCACACCTGACATTACAGTAATAAATAAATATTTATGCCACATATCTTGCGTAATATTTTCACTTAAAACAAAACTAGATTTCGTACCTGCAAATGCTTTAGCAATATGCTGTATTCTCTCTGAATCTTGAAACTTCATTTCTCCAAACAGAAGTCTGTTGGCAGCGCTAGTTTGTACAATTTCTCCTTGATCGTTTAACGTCGTCTCGATAAAACATAGACCGCCAATCACTTTCTCTTCACCAAATTCTTTTTGTAATAGTGATACATGAGCAATACCATTTAACAATGGAATGATGACAGTATTTTCACCTACAAACGGCTTCAAATCTTGAATCGCCCCGTTTAAGTGATACGCTTTTGTTGAAAATAAAATGACATCAAATGGAGAAGTTCGATCTTCTTTCGTTATTAATTTCGGTTGGAAGGAAAAATCCCCATTCACACTACGAATAACAAGTCCCTTTTCCTCTAATTGCTGTTTTCTTTTACTACGAACAAGAAACGTAACATCTTCCCCTTTTTCGACTAATCGGCCACCAAAAAATCCTCCGACGCCACCAGCTCCTAATACTAAAATACGCATACAACATCCCCCTTTTCAAAATACAATTTTATAACATGTAGTATACATAACATTATACATGTCCTCTACTAAATAAGCTGAATTTTCATTCTTAATCAAGTATAAAACAGTGGTTATTTTCAAATAAATTTGGGCATGTTGTTTTTATAGCATATATGAAAGGAAACAATGTAAATGGAGGCAATACAGACAATCGAGGAAAAAGATGTAGCAACAGCTATATTTCAATTTATATTCCCGTTTTCTTTTAAAACCGGATATGAACAAAATATGTTCCCTTTCTTACAGAAAAATGATTTTCGCCCTTTTCGACTCGATCATCTTGAAAATGAAAATACATACTACGGAAAGTTTCAAGTTTCACATCAAAATATGGAAGCATACTATCTTTCATTTACAAATAAAATTCTATTTCCTCACTCAGAGCACCAAAAAGGATTGCAGCGCTATTCTAAAGACCTTAACTTAACTGGACATTTAACAACAAATTTGATTTCCGTTCCATTCAAAATTCATTCTATTGACGTAACACTTTGTCCTTATGAGCTTGGCTTCTTAACAATTCGGACAGAAGTAGAAACCGCTCCAAACATGACATTGTCAGAAGCAATCGAATTTGCCGCCCGCTTCCGTGTCCTTGAAACTAAAAATGATACAACTGAAACTATCTGTATTGAATGTAACGGAAAACAATATTCACAAGTAGAGAAGCTCATATTCGGCGATTTATTTCATGGCTTAACAGACTTCTTTGAGAAAAAGAGATTGCGGAGTTCTTACTTTCAAACATTCCCCTTCTTTGAAGATCAACGAATGTATGTACAAACTTTATTATCCATAAACAAAAAGTCAGACCTTCATGTAATCGATGTATACCGAGCTTCCAGTCTTTCCGGATTAACAGACAATGGCAAGCCCTATATTAGCGCAAATAATGTTCCTTATATTCAAGATTATTTAACAAAACATTCTTATCAAAGATGGGCTCCTAATCGCTACTTTATTATGGAAGAACATATTTTCACATGTATAACAAACGAGGATGAACACGAATTCGCTAAACTTGCTAGTCAAATGTACGGAGAGTTTTATTACGCTTTGTTATTAAATCTATTTCATAAAGTTGTTTTATTAAAGATGGCAAACGCTTATGCTGAACTAAACATTGATCAAGATACAAATGAAATAGAGAAATTAATTTATTCAATCAATTCATTTACAGCGAATTACTTTTCTTTAGAGTTAGTATCCCAATCACAGAGTGAAGATATTTTTTTCCGCTTAAGAAAACTATTTAATATTGAAGTACTTTACTCGAATGCAAAACAAAATCTCGATAGTTTGTTTAAATATCAAGAAAATGTCGCTTCTAAAAAAGATAGCCTTTTACTATTAATTTTAACGCTCTACTCTGTAGTAGGCCAAATGTTAGGGTTTACTATGATTGATCTTTTAAGAAACACCGATTCAAACAAAATCTCGTCGCCACTTGAATTTTTCGCACTTTTAATAGCAATCAGCGGCATAGTCATTTCATTTATTTTAGGCGCGCAAAGTTTATACCAATGGAGTCTACAACATAAACGAAGAAAATCATGGGTAAAACAAACTGTACTTTCTGCTGTGAAAGAGAAAGATGATAAGAAGTAAAGAAGGTTATTTTCAAATTACAAATACGTGGTACGCTTCAGTAAATGAAATTTTTATTAGCGATTTTTAAATTCTATCGACTTACCGACAAAAACTGACAAAAAAAGTACCGCATAGTAAAAAAAGTACTCCAAAATAAAATTTGGAGTACTTTTTTATTACACTAATTTATCTTACTTTCCTGCTTCGATTTTCTCTAATGCAGCAGCTACTTGCTCTTCAGTTAATTCGTGTTGCACGATATAACGATTACGTGGGTGTACACGACATTCATGAGAACATGCACGTAAATGTTTTGCTTCGTTTTCTTCAGAACATAAAATTTTCTTATTACATTCTGGATTTGCACAGTTTACATAGCGCTCACAAGGTTCACCTGTAAAGTGGTCTTTACCAACGATAACATGCTCTTTTTGGTTTACTGGTACAGAGATACGCTCATCGAACACGTAACATTGTCCATCCCAAAGCTCACCTTGTACTTCTGGGTCTTTGCCGTACGTTACAATACCGCCGTGAAGCTGACCTACATCTTCGTAACCTTCACGAACTAACCAACCAGAAAACTTCTCACAACGAATTCCGCCTGTACAGTATGTTAAAATCTTTTTACCTTCAAGTGTTTCTTTGTTTTCTCTAATCCAATCTGGTAATTCACGGAATGATTCGATATCTGGTTTAATTGCACCCTTGAAGTGTCCTAAATCAAACTCATAATCATTTCGTGCATCAATAATAACTGTATCTTCTTGTTTCATTGCTTCATAAAAATCTTTTGGCTCTAAATACTTTCCAGTTATTTCGTGTGGGTTAATGTCATCTTCTAGACGAAGTGTCACTAACTCTGGACGAGGACGTACGTGCATTTTCTTGAATGCGTGCCCTTCTTCTTCATCTATTTTAAATACGATACCGTCAAAGCGTGGATCGTTGTTCATTGCTTCCATGTATTTCTCTGTTTGTTCTACAGTTCCAGAACAAGTTCCGTTAATTCCTTCTTTAGCTACAAGGATTCTTCCTTTTAATTCAAGTGAATTACAAAATGCTAAATGCTCTGCAGCGAATTCTTCAGGGTTTTCAATTGTTGTATACATGTAATATAGTAATACTCTGTATGGTTTTGTAGTTGCCAATGTATTTCTACCACCTATCTAATTTTTAAAATCATGTATAAGTTAACGTTCATATCAAAACATATATAATAAGAAAATGTATCCAAAGTTTTATGCATCCCATTTTCTTCTCTTTATACTATTTTCTATAAGTTAACAAAAATAAAAAACAAGATTACACATCAAAACACTATGGTTAAGTTGTAATCCCAATATATTATATATCATACAAATGCAATTCCATCAATTAATATGCTGTATTATAGGCTTTATGTTCACATAAATTTCAAAAATAGCCCTTTAATTCATTATGTTTCCCCACGTCATCACACCATAAACTCCCAATTTTTTATAACACGACACCATCTATTGCAGCAAGGCATATAATTTGCACTAAGGAAACATTTGTGTTCAAATAAAAATATCATCTAATACATCTAAATGTATTGAAATAAACAATAAGAATACTTACAATAATTTCATCAAGTTAACATTTCAAAGGGGAAAACTACTATGAATAAAGATATATCAAAAGATGAACAAGTCTCTTCTCAAAGTACAACTGTTCAATCCGCACACTTAGCTTTAAGTGGCGAAACGAAAGGCTGGAAACGACTGTTACCGTTTTTAGGACCCGCTTTTATCGCATCCGTAGCTTATATTGACCCTGGTAACTTTGCTACAAATATCGCAGCTGGTTCACAATACGGATATTTACTATTATGGGTTATATTCGCTTCTAACTTAATGGCAGTATTAATTCAAACTTTATCAGCTAAATTAGGAATTGCTACGGGAAATAATTTACCTGAAATAGCTCGCGAGCACTTTCCAAAACCTGTGTCTATCGGCTTATGGATACAAGGTGAACTCGTTATTATGGCTACAGATTTAGCTGAATTTATCGGGGCAGCACTCGGATTGTATTTATTATTTGGAATTCCTATGTTACCAGCTGCTTTAATTACAGCAGTCGGATCATTTATTATTCTTGAGTTTCAACGCAGAGGATTTCGCCCACTAGAAGCTATTATTACAGGGATGATTTTTATTGTAGTAATAGCATTTGGAATCCAAGTTTTTTATGCAAAACCAGAATTAAGTCCCCTTCTTTCCGGACTATTTATTCCGAAATTCCAAGGTGTAGACAGTATATTACTTGCAGCAGGGATATTAGGTGCGACAGTAATGCCACATGCAATCTATTTACATTCTGCATTGACACAACGCCGCGTGGTTGGAACAACTGACGAACAAAAGAAAAAGATTTTCCGTTTCGAATTTATTGATATCATTATTGCAATGGTTATCGCTGGAGCAATTAATGCGAGTATGTTAATTGTTGCTGCTGCACTATTCTTTAAAAATGGCTTGCATGTTGAAGATCTTGATGTTGCTTTTAACCAGTTCAGTACTTTAGTCGGTCCAGTATCGGCTGCTTTATTTGGAATTGGGCTCTTATCAGCAGGACTATCTAGCTCTTCTGTCGGTACAATGTCAGGTGACATTATTATGCAAGGATTCATTCGAATGCATATTCCGTTATATTTACGCCGCTTTATTACAATGATTCCACCCTTAGTTATTATCGCTTTAGGAGTAAATCCAACTTACGCTCTAGTCATGAGCCAAGTCGTCTTATCATTCGGTATTGCTTTTGCATTAGTACCACTTATTATGTTTACAAGCAGTAAAAAAATTATGGGTGCACTCGTTAACCACCGCATAACAACCTTTATCGCTTGGATTATTGCTGCACTTGTTATCATTTTAAATATTTTCTTACTGTATCAAACATTTATAGGATAATGAAAAAAGGTATTCCAATAAAACTGGAATACCTTTTTTCATTACCACTTATGTATGTACCTCTTTCTGGCATTATCGCACCTTTTTCAGTTCGAAAGTAAAGTGGTAATCCTTCCGAGAAAAATATACTCACCTTGGATGGATCCTGCCTTTGGTGATGTATATGTAAATGCGGCTCACTTGAACTTCCTGAGTTACCGACTTGAGCAAGAACCTCTCCCTCATTTACATGTTGTCCTTCCCTCACTTTAATTGAGTCTTTCTTTAAATGCGCCAGAACCATAAATGTCCCTGATTCGTCTAGTCGTAAATAAACATGATTCCCCGCCATTGACTGGAAATCATCCGATCCCGGAACTATATCTTTTTCATCATTATTGATTGATACAACTGTTCCATTAGCTGGTGCCATTACTTCCGCCCCATATATTCCATAATCCTCTAACATACTACTTTTCACTTCAGCAGGCGGAATAAGAATATCATACGCCCATCGTTCATTTGGTTTGATAACGTGATAGTTCGTTTCTAACCGATCGCCGCCCCAGCCCACTAGTGCTCGTTCATTTAAAGGAAAACGAACGACTATTTTAGGGCTCATAGAATGTACATCTGCTGGGTAAGCAAGTCCGCCTATGTTAGCAAACCACCCTAAAGGCCAAGCTCCAATTATAGAGAAAAGAACGATGAAGAGTAGCGTTCTATCTATTCGCTTTCTGAAAATGCCTTTCCACACAAATAGTAATACTGAACCTATCAAAATAAAGATTGATACTAAACTAAATGCTTGTATAATCCACCAAAAAATGACTATTATAACACCATTAGCTAAATAAACTACACTCCAACTTATAATTAAAAACGCAACTAAAATTACTAATACATATTTCTTCCACATGTTGTATCCCCACTCTCATATCTTTGTTCTACATGATACGAAGTGAAAATTACGACATACAAAAGAAATACTTACGACTTTCTTACATTTCTTTATACTGCGGTAAAACGATAGTGAAAACCGTTTCTTTATCGTTACTACGTACAGTAATATCTCCTTTATGAAGTTCCCCTATACTTCTCGCAATTGCAAGTCCCATTCCTTTTCCACCCGTATGAGAGCTACGTGATTTTTCACCACGATAAAACTTCTCAAAAACGTAAGGAAGGTTCTCATTCGGAATGCATTGTCCAAAATTTTCAATTTCTATTTCAACATTCATGTTTCTTTTAGAAATTTGAATCAAAATCTGTTTTCCCTCTTTCCCGTACATAATACTATTATTAATTACATTTTCGAACAGCCTCACCATAAGCGCTACATCCACTTCCACATGTAACTCCTTATCACCGTTAATATAAAAGCTCATATCGGCATCATCTAGTAATGGTACAAAATCAATCATGATTTGTTCAATGAACGCTTTCATATTTACTACACTTTTATTTAATTCAATCTCCCTATAATTTATTTGACAATATTCTAATAAATCATCTACTTGATTTTTCAATTCATAACTTTTTCGCTTTAATATACTTACATACTGTTCACATTCTTCTCCATTTGAATGAAGCTGATTTCCTAACAGGTCCGCGTAACCGATTATAGATGTTACAGGTGTTCGTAAGTCATGAGAAATATTACTAATCATTTCAGTTTTCATTTCCTGCGATTTTTTTCATTTTCGATAGACTCTTTTAAACTTTTAGCCATTCTATTAACATTCGCTGCTAATTCACCAATCTCGTCATTTTTTGAAATAGGTATATGTATTTCCAAATTACCATTACTTATTTCTTTCACGTTCTTATTTATTTCAGATAACCTTTTCATCATTGTTTTTGTCATGAATGCAAAGTATATTGTAGTAAAAGTTAAAAAAGCTATTAAATATAACAATGAATATTTTTCCTCTAATCCAGTAATATGACTATATATATTTCCAACTACAATTTGAAACGCTATTATACTTACAGTTGCTAACAAAATGCTACATATGAATGCGATAAAAAACTTAGCTCTAATGCCTTGTAATGATTTAATCTTCAATTTTATATCCGACTCCCCAAACATTTTGAATAAACTTCGGCTCTTTTGGATTCGCTTCAATTTTATTTCTTAATCTTGCAATATGAACCATTACTGTATTATTACTTTCATAGGCTCTTTCTTTCCAAACGCTCTCATATATTTCTTCAATAGTGAACACACGATTCTTTGCAGCGGCCATTAAGTACAAAATATCATATTCAGTTTTCGTAAGATTGATTGTTTCTCCATATAACATTACTGTTCTCGACACTTCATCGATTTCTAACCCTCTAATGTTTATTTTCATTTCTATTACTTGGGCAGCATTTTGATTGAAATATGTATACCTTCTTAATTGAGCTTTCACTCTCGCTATAAATTCAATTGTACTGAACGGCTTCACAATATAATCATCTGCCCCAGTACTAAACCCAATTACTTTATCTACATCCGATGATTTCGCGCTTAAAAACATAATTGGTAAACTATGTTTCTCTCTAATCCTTCTACACAATTCTATCCCATCCATATGTGGCATCATAATATCCAAAATAGCAAGTTGAATACTGTTATTATTTATTATTTTTAAAGCCTCTTCTCCGTTATGAGCACTAAAAACTTTAAAACCTTCTTGCATTAAATTCGCGTTAACAAATCGAACAATATCTTGATCATCATCTACAATTAAAATTGAGTTTTTCTCCATATACAAACCTCTTTTTGAAATATATTCCACAATCAATTTTATCACAAATTAAAACCATACTTCCCTCTTGAATAATCTTTATTTTCAGACTAAATTATATAATAACAACACATTCTAGTTTCAGAAGAAATGGAGTGAAAGTATGTTTCCTATATTAAAAACCGACCGACTCATTTTACGAGAACTTACCGAAGAAGATGCACCGAGTATACTACAATGCTTTTCTAATACTGACGTACTGCGCTATTATGGCCAAAAACCATTACAAAATGTTGATCATGTGAAACAAGTCATTCATAACTTTAAGCTGAGTTACAATGCAAGAAGTGGTATAAAGTGGGGAATTGAATTAAAAGGCAAGAAAGAACTCATTGGTACCATTGGTTTTCACGATTGGTCTTCTGAGCATAAACGAGCTAATATAAGTTATGCCTTTCTCCCTGAACACTGGGGAAAAGGATATGCGACGGAAGCTGTTTCTGACGTTATATCATACGGTTTCCACACACTTCACTTAAAGCGGATTGGGGCAATTGTCTTTCTTGAAAATGAGGCTTCCAATAAAGTGCTATTAAAATTAGGATTTGAAAAAGAAGGCGTTCTAAAAAATTATATGTATCAAGATGATATCCCATATGATACAAATTATTATTCTTTATTAAAATGAGTTTAATAGAAATTATACGTAAAAACTCGTTTCAGCATAATGAATCAAGATAGTGGATTTTTAACGAAAGATGGGAAACCGAGCGTTTTTCATTTCTTAGATCATCATACGACTGATGCGAAGTACAATAAATTATATAATCTAAACAAAGGGCATGAGCATATTCTTACTCATGTCCCTTTGTTTACGTTCTTTTTCTGTTTTCGCAATGCTTTTGGAATGTATACACAGAAAGGTTCGCTTTCCATGTAATCTCCCGTCATTGCATATGATTTAGAACGAGATCCTCCACAAACATATCGAAACCCACAAACTAAACTTTTTATAAGTTTTCAATATCATTACCTCTTTTCTAAAACCATAAAGAACGTACTATCCGGTAGCACAACCGCATTCCCAGACTCATCTTTAAAATCGATTTTCTCGCTAAGATGTTGTGTATATCCATCCTGTAAATAGTTCATAGCTTGAACGATGTTTACTTTATCTCCAAAGATACCCTTTACGAAATCCTTATAGTCGTTTGGCGTAAAGATTCCAAACTGCTCTTGCACCTCGTGAACAAAGGAATCCTCACCCCATGTATACGTATATAAGAACTCCATCGCATCGTTAACAGGCATTTTGACTGTATTGTCTGCAAGTACCTCATACTGGATTATACGCCCCTTAAATTCACGGACATACTGCTCTAAGAACTTCATTCCACCTGCATCTTTAAAATGAATCACACGCATTAACATTTTATCTTCAGTCATGATGCCATCACGAATGATAATACGACCTCCTGGCTTTATCACCTCGTAAGCACTCTGTAACCCCTTTTTAATTACTTCATGATTGAATTTCTTCCCTTCATACTCGATATAAGAGAACAGTTCATGAAGGATAGAAGAATATACAATCGTATCAACCGATTCTTTATCAAACGAACTACCTAAGTTGATTGCATCCCCTTTAATGACGTCCCAAGAACGACCTTCGTCCTGTTTCTTCTTTTTCAACGTATCAATCACGTTTTCGGAAATATCGATACCGTAGATTCGTTTATTTTCGGTCTCTTCTTCAATCATGTCTAGCATAACACCACCACCAGCTCCAACATCTACAACCGTATCTCCCTTTATATAATCAAGAATAATTCGTTTATCATCAGCCGAACTATTCATATGTTCCAAATACACTTCTTCGTTATGGAATCTATCATATGCGTCCTTTCGTAACCCGAAGAAATCAAAGAGCAGTACATTTGCTCGAGCATGCATCATATCTATCTTTTCTGCCTCTACACAGA
Organism: Bacillus sp. FSL M8-0063; assembly: GCF_038005545.1. Lineage (NCBI taxonomy): Bacteria > Bacillati > Bacillota > Bacilli > Caryophanales > Bacillaceae > Bacillus > Bacillus sp. FSL M8-0063. The sequence continues at coordinate 1,418,357 of NZ_JBBOTJ010000001.1, read as the reverse complement.
AGATGATTAACGCCTCACCTACAGCAGAAAACTGAAACGACACATACGCAGTCTTCATATCTTCATCGACTTTAATCTCAAAAGAAACATGTGTTGTATCCGGCTTCTCGTTCTCACGGTACTCCCGTAGATACTTCTCAATAACCCGCTTACGATACACATTGTCCTTCTTCTCACCTTTGAAATCATAGTGCAACTGCTGCATCAATTTCTCGAAATGGATATGTTGAACCTTTCTAGTTCCTATCTCGTTCTTTAACATAACAAAAACTGTCCAAATATCCTCGAAGCTAAGGGCATGCATAGACGGTTCTACATACCACAAATCCTTATCAGATAAAAATGTTTGAACGTTTCTCTTCTCGCTCCCCATAATTATATCTTTTTCAAATACTGACTCCTTATGTTTTGGCGTGAGTCTATGTACACGAGAAGTAAATGGCTCCACATAACCATCAAATAGCCCATCAATTGTAATCTTCACATCGTTCTTTACTTCGCTCCACAAAGATTTTGATACACCTTCAATAATACATTGATTAAGATAGTATAGAATCTCCTTTAACCTAACGTCTCCGTATTCTTCTTTATATGTGTCAATTAAATCAATATGAGAGTTCAAACGAGCCTCTCCGCGGATATACTGCCCGATTAATCCATGTGTTCTAATTAAATCTCGAACAAACAAATACTCAGTAGAGTTTAAGTTTGTCTCTATATGTTCGATAAACTGAATATCACTAAAGATATCAGCAGAACCCTCGTTATGTACCAATAGATTGATTCCGTTCTTCTTCCATTTCTCTCGCTGTTTTAAAGAGCCTACCTTTGCAAGCTCACTATACGTTAGTACTTTTTCAATAATGCGATACGCTTCTTCATCTAAAGACAATCCATCTAACACTTGCAGCGTACGGTGTACATAGTACAACACCGCATCTGTTTTTAATTCACCAAGTACTTGTACATTCTCATAGTTTTGATGTATCTCCTCTGCCTCGATTAGATACTTTAACCACGTAGGGAGAATATTAGAAAACCCTTCAATGTATTTATTTAGAATCTCAATATTTTTCACCTTATTTACCCCCATATATAATCAATTTCAGTAGTATGGTCTGGGATATCTTCTCTAAAAAGATTATCACCTTATGCCCCCTTTACCATCTATATCTCTTTCAAATACAAATGCATCAAACCGAGTCTTTTTATCATGTAAAAGAGAGTTATCAATTTCGTTTCTAACATGCCAAGTTTGTAACACATTCTTTTGTTCATCTCTTATTTTAACTTCATCAGGAATTTCGGCGGAATAAACAGCAGGGCGCAGCGAAGCATTTCTTACATTAATAAACATTTGTTGTGATAGAATCAACCGAAAATAGAAACGGCAAGCGGGTGCACTCCACTTGCCATTTTTTCATAGCTTAGTATGTATTTGAATTTCTTTTGCTTTCTCTTTTTCACCCTTCACTCGTACAATTAAATCATATGATCCGGATTTTGGCGCTTCAAAAGAAAGCAGACCTTCTTGTTGAGAAGTGACTTCTTCTTCATAAATAACCTTATCACCTTTTGTAACTTGCAATAAAATCGTACCTTCTTCAACGGCTGCTTCATAAGGAATTTCCACATTTCCTTTTTCAGCTTTAATCGTTTGCACATCGTAATACCCTTGCAACGAACCAATTTTTAAAGTCGTTTCGCCATTTTTTTGAACCTTTGTGACTTGTGTTGCTGTATTGCATGCGCTTAACAATACAACAAGAGTGAGAATCATAAATAAACGTAGTAATTTCATAGAAATTCTCCTTTTTTATGTATATGAATTAAATTTCTAACTCTAAATTTTGTACCATCTTATTTCCCACCTCTTAAAATAACTGTTTTTATAATAAAATAAGTAATAGAAAATAATAAACAAGTACCCATTGTACCAAAAACTGCAACTGAGATGTTACCTGCTAATGTTTCATTTGGATCTAATGCATTAGGTAAAATTGTACCCAAAATTGCAATACAGGCTAATACAACCATAAAATATTTAAATCTTTTTATTTTCTTTTTCATACTAATTATCCCCTTTATTCCTTAACATTAACTTCTAAACCAAATCCCATAAACCTACATCAGGACCTAATGGTACATGGAATTTGACTCTGCTTTTTCTAGCTTCAAAGGATCCCCCTAGATTCCCAAATTAATATCCCCAAGTATTATACATACCAATTAATTCATATAGAAAAAGCCCGTTCAATTCAAATACTTAAGCTCCCTTATTTTTATAATACTCAAATAATTATACACAAACATCGCTATCGATTCATCTTAATACCTCATTTACCTTTTAAGTATATCAATGACAAAATATATAATTTAATATTTTTTATATAATTAAAAACAAACATAGTTACAACAAGAGATTGTTTTTATGCTGATTTGTACTGTATTCCCTTATTCCATGTACTCTTTAAAAAAACCTTACTTTTTAAAAAGTAAGGTTTTTTGTATTTATTCATTAGCGATATAAGCATTCTTATACGTATAAACACCACCAAATTGATGCTTCTCAATTCCTTTTACATAATCCTTTTGTACGTAGGCTGATCCCATTTGATAAAGCGGTGCAACTGCAGCATCCTCTAGCAGAATACGCTCGGCCTCTTGCAATGCTTCCCATCTTTTCTTTTGATCTAGTACAAAATCGCTTTTCGCTTTCTTTATTAATTCATCGTAGTGAAGGTTAGAATAATTCATTTTGTTATTCTGATTATCCGTCGTAAAGAGTTCTAAATAACTAATTGGGTCTTTATAATCCGGTCCCCAATTTGCCATAGATATATCGTAATCTCCTGTTTGTTCTAACTGTAATTTTTGCTTAAATGGCTGTTGTTTAATTTGTATCGTTAATCCTTGCAAATTCTTTTCTAAGTCACCTTTTATATATTCTGCTATACGTTTTGCATTATCTTGTTCAAACGTTAAAAACTCTAGGTTTACTTGTTCTACTCCAAGCTCTTTTTTCGATTCTTCCCAAATCTTTTTCGCATTTTGCAAATCATATGAAGAAAGATCTCCGTTTTCTTTTCTAAAATCTTTGCCAGTCTCTTCATTTATATGACCAGCCGGTACAAGTTCGCTTGCAGGTTTTGCCCCGTTATTAATAAAGTGAGCAACGAAATCTTCTTTATTTAACGCGAATGAAATAGATTGACGCACCTTTTTATTTGCTAACGCACTATTTTTTTCATTAAAACGTAGCATAGCAATTCCTGAATCGCTCGACATATGTAAGTCCTTACTTCCCTTATACTTGTCTACAAATTGAGAATTAATAGGCACTCGATCCAAATCACCAGCTTCGTATAAATTAACAACCGTCATTGTATCTTTTACAATTTGAAAGTTTATTTCGTCTAATTTCACTTTCTTTTGATCCCAATATGTAGCATTCTTCTTTAATTGAAACTCTTGTTCATGCTTCCACTTCTCTAATACAAATGGCCCGTTATATATGAGATTACTAGGTTCCAATGCATAATTCTTTCCTTGTTCTTTCAAAAATGATTCATGCTGTGGTAAGTAAATCGGCAGTGCTAACAACTGTAAAAAATACGGAATTGGCTGTTCGAGTTCCACTTCTAACGTATAATCATTTATTGCTTTAACCCCAAGTGTATCAAGAGGCATTGTTCCTTTATTAATTTCTTTCGCATTTTTCACATGAAAGAGCATGTACGCATATTGAGATGCTGTTTCAGGTTTAATTGCACGTTTCCACGCAAACATAAAATCATTTGCTGTCACACTGTCTCCATTTGACCATTTTGCATCTTTACGCAAATCAAATGTATATTTTTTACCATCTTTACTTCTTTTAAACGATTTTGCTACCGCTGGAATAGGCTGATCTTGATCATCTAATACATACAAACCTTCAAATATGTTTTGCATAACGTGCGCTGATGTACCATCCATCGTTTTCGCAGTATCAAGAGAAGGAATTTCTTCTGATACTGTTACATTTAACACTTGTTTTTTAGCTTCTGCATCACTTTTATTCGCTTTATTATTACAAGCTGTTAATAATAAAGTTGTAACAAGTGCCATTACCATTAAATGGCTCTTTTTTTGCTTCATGAATTGTTCTCCTTAAGTATAAAATATTATAAAGCGTTATATATTATAGCAGAAATATGAACAGAAAGATGCGACATTCTTTTGAATATTTATTCGTTCAAGAAAAAAGCTATCCTTTTAAAAAAGGATAGCTTTTTCAACTACATATAATTACCTATCTTTGTAAACCTCGTTTATAACGACTCGCTTCAAATATAATACGCTCTTCATCTAACGTTTTACATTCACCATTCCAAACGACACGTTTTCCGTTAATAATTACATCGCTTATATCTTTTCCACTAGCGGCATATACAAGGTGTGATAACACTTCATCTGCTGGTTGTAAATGCGGCTTATTAGACGGATCAATCGTAATAAAATCGGCACACTTTCCAACCTCAAGTGATCCTGTTTGTTTCATGCCGATTACTTCAGCAGCTCCTTTAGTCGCAAGTGTAAGAGCCGTTTCAACTGGTAATGCTGTTGCATCTTGATGAATACCTTTTTGTAGTAAAGTCGCTATACGCATTTCTTCAAACATATCTAAATTGTTATTAGATGCCACACTATCTGTTGCAATTCCTACTTTCACTCCTGCTTCTAGCATCGCTTTTACATTCGCTATACCAGAACCTAGTTTTAAATTACTATTCGGGTTATGAGCTACTCGAACATCATGTTCTGCTAAAAATGCACGCTCATTTTCATTTAATACTACACCGTGTGCAATAACTGTTGGGCGTTTAAATAAACCGCAACTTGCTGCATATTCTACTGGACGTTTTCCGTACTGTGTTTCAATATCACGTACTTCACGCTCTGTTTCCGAAAGATGAATATGAACCATCGTTTGATTTTCTACTGCAATACGAGCACACTCTTCTAACAGTTCTGTAGAACATGTATATGGACTATGCGGCGCAACCATCGTAGTTAACATACCACTTTCGTTATAGTAACGCTTCACATATTTTTCAGCTTCTTCAATCGCTTTCTTCTCATCGTCCTTCTTTCCGAAGCTAAATAAAGTTCTTGAAACAGCAGCTCGCATCCCACTCTTTGATACCGTTTCCATAATTGCATCTTGATCTACTCCAATTGGATTAAACATATCAGAGAATGATGTTGTACCACTTTTCACCATTTCAAGTAATCCTAATTCCGTACTAGCAACCGCAAGCTCTGGCGTAAACTGACCTTCAAGTGGCCAAATTCTCGTCTCCAGCCATGGTTGTAATAACATATCATCGCCAATACCTCTTAAGAGACTCATTACAACGTGTGTATGTGTATTTACAAGCCCTGGTAAAACCCACTTTCCTTTCATATCAATTACTTCATCTACTTCAAAATCATTAGCGAATTCTCCGCTCTTTACATCTATAATTTGATCATTTTCTACAATGATATATCCATTTTCTATCACTTCGTTTTGTTCATTCATCGTTACGATTGTAGCGTTTACATAAGTTGTTTTCAAAAGTATTTCCCCTTTCAACTCTATGAAGTTCCCTTTAATAAGTTACCACCATTATAGTAACTTATTAAAGATTAAGAGTCAAAAGATAATTTGAATTCTTTCATTATCTTTTCCTTCAAAATGCTATATTGTTTTTCATTTGTATCCGCAAATGCTTCTTCCCGATTTGATTTCTCATCCATATAATCCATTTCTCTATTGAATTGAGCCCCTGTAAAATCAAGCCTCTTCCCATCTATACAGTTATAAAAGTGCCACACCTCTCCTATTTTTGTCTTCTTGATTTGCCCTCCGCATATATCTTGAATGACTAAAGCCGTTACACCACACTGTCCCTTTGCTGAATTTTCACTTGTCCACTTTGAACTCGTTTCAATCGACCACGATTTTATTAGTGCTTCATATATTCTTTTTCTCTTTATATGATCCATTTTCAGCTTCTCCTACTATTAATTGTTTTACACATCATATTTCAAAAGAGGCAGTAATCGTTCCTTAAAAACCGTTGATGGTGTTTCCCCGATTAACTTTGCTCCCATCTTCAAGTAAAACCCTTTTGCATTCGGATCACTATCAATTGTAAAACTTTTTATTCCTAGTTCATTTGCTTTTTCTATTACATACTCCCAAAGTATTTTCCCGTACCCTTTCCCTTTGTAACGAGGATGAATGTATAGGAAATCGAGAGCATTTTCATTACGTAAAAATGAAAAAAATCCAATCATCGTATTATCGTTTTCTAAAACATATACAAAATTATTTTTTATGTACTCATCGGTAATTGTTAAATCTTCCTTACAAGCAAGTATGAATTCTTCGCTATAGTTCCACGTTGCTTTTGAATGTAGTGCGAGTTCACTTAATTCATTTACTTCACTTAATAACGCTTTTCTTATCTTCATGATTCTTTCTCCTCACATTCAATATATAAACTCTTAAAATGATTCGAAAAGTAATTTAAAAAACCTCTTATTTCCGTAAATAAGAGATTACTTTTATAAATCTTTATTATAGGTAACAATTTTTGAAAAGAAAAAGAACGCCATTCCTGAAAATTGACGTTCTTTTTCTTTTAACCTTTATGGCATATTATATTGAGAGTCATTTGTTTTACTATTTTTATACTACATAACTATATATTTTCTACTACTGCTTCAAGCATTGTTCCATTTTTAGCATAATTCGTATGCCAAGAAAAAGCTTTTTCTAAAACATGAGGGGTTTGTCCACCTCTTGTTTGTGCTTCTTCGAAATAAGCTCTTAGCTGGTCACGATACATTGGATGTACGCAATTCTCAATAATTAGTTCCACTCTTTCTCTTGGCGCTAGTCCTCTTAAGTCCGCATACCCTTGTTCAGTGACGATAACATCTACATCGTGTTCCGTATGGTCTACATGCGAAACGAAAGGAACGATACTTGAAATGTTGCCGCCTTTTGCAATCGATTTAGTAACAAAGATAGCTAAACGCGCATTTCTTGCAAAATCGCCAGAACCACCAATACCGTTCATCATTTTTGTACCTAAAACGTGAGTAGAATTAACATTTCCGTATATATCTAATTCTAAAGCAGTATTAATCGAGATTAATCCAAGGCGACGAATGATTTCAGGATGATTAGAAATCTCTTGCGGGCGCATCATTAATTTATCACGATATTTTTCAAAGTTAGAAAATACTTGTTGCATTTTCTCTTCAGAAAGCGTGATGGAGCAGCAGGAAGCAAAATTGACTTTCCCAGCATCCATTAGATCAAAGACCGCATCCTGTAAAACTTCAGAATACACTTCTAAATTTTCAAACTCCGAATCTAGCATACCGTGCAATACTGCATTAGCAACTGAACCAATTCCAGATTGTAACGGCGCTAAACGATTTGTTAATCGACCTACTTTAACCTCTTCTCGAAGGAACTCTATTAAATGCTGTGCCATAATGACAGTTTCTTCATCTGGAGGAACAATTGTCGATGGCGAATCCAGTTGATTCGTAAACACAATTCCCTTCACTTTTTCAGCATCAATCGGAATACCGATTGTTCCAATTCGATCATCCGTTTTTACGAGCGGAATTGGGAGTCTTTCCCCTTGTTTACCTGGTTCATATAAATCATGTAGCCCCTCTAGTTGCGTAGATTGAGCCATATTCATTTCAATAATAATGGACTTAGCATGTAAGGAGAATGCTAAGGAATTTCCAATTGAAGTGGTTGGAATAATCATGCCATCTTCAGTAATCGCAACCGCTTCCAAAATAGCGACATCTATATCCATAACGTCAGCACGGAGTAACTCTGCTGTATGAGATAAGTGCTGATCCACAAATAAAAAGTCTCCGTTATTAATTCCTTTTCGCATAGTCGCATCAGCTTGGAAGGGCAATCTTTTCCCTAAAATTCCTGCCTCAGCAAATAATTTATCTACATCCGAACCTAAGGAAGCCCCTGTATAAACATTCACTTTAAAAGATTTATCATTCTTCACTCGGTTTACAAGTGCAAATGGGACTGCTTTTACATCCCCAGCGCGTGTAAATCCACTTAAACCTAAAGTCATTCCACTTTCAATCCATGAAGCTGCTTCTTCAGGTGTAACTACTCGATCTTTTAAACGTTGATCCCTAATTCTATCTAAATTATTCTCCATATGTAATCCCTCTCTTAATGAATATTCATAATTATTTTACACATTAACAGTATCAAAATAGGAATTTTCTTACACAATGCCGAAAATTCAGATAAAACAGCGAATCTAGGTTCTAAAGCAGAAACATTTAGAATCCTAGAAGCTTACGAAAATAGCTAGCATATGATTGACTCACTGGTACCCTCTCTCCGTTATCCATAGAAAGTAAAAAAGTAGAATGCGTATCAGGGTAAATCGCTTTAATATGATTAACATTTACAATAAAAGAACGGTGACATCTAATAAAAGAATCTTTCGGCAGCAAGTATTCGAATTCTTGTAGCGAGTACTTATGTGTTCCTGTTAACTCTTCTGAATTCACATACGTCTTTTTATCTTTAGCTTCTAAATACATGACCTTTGAGAAAGGAACTGGAACCCAGCCGTCTGTTGTTTTTAAAGTAACGACCGACTTACCATCCGTTAAAGCGGGATAAATTGCCGTCACGCAACCTTCAATCTTGCCATTATTTGAAAAAGGTACGGCCATTCCATGATAAGGAATACCGAAAACATCTCGGTTAATAAACTCAGAGGCTTTTTGCTTCGTTATCATTGCTTTATGAGCAATCGTCCCTTCCTTAATAGGATCTCCGGTGCTAATCTTTAAATCAATTCGTTTGCTTGGTCGATAGTAAATATATTCTTTCGTATTTGAAACGGCGATTGATATTTCATCTGAAAATAATTCCCCAACAACATCTAGTAGTATACCTAATGTTTTATCTTCCATATTATTAACACCTCATTTACTATTATACTACTATTATGATTTATAAAACCGTTCAGCAATTTGAACGGTTTTACAGATTATTTAGTTCACCTTAGCCCCATAACATCTTGCTACTGCAACTGCCTGCGCTATATCTAATTTCACATTTTTTAAATCAAAACTTGTAAAATCAATTCTATCAACTACCGCCCCTTTTAAATCTGCACCACTAAGTTTCGCCTTACCTAATTGTGCACCTGTTAAATCTGCTTCACGTAAATCTGCTTTTTCTAAATTACATTCATATAGGTCAGCTTCAATTAAACGTATACCCTTTAACATTTGTTTACTTAAGTTCGCGAACCTTAAATTCGTATATGACCAATCGCCCGATATTATAGTTATTCCATCTAAATTCGCTTCTTCAAAATCAGAGCCAGTCATTTTACATTCTTCAAACTTCGATACGAATAAATTCACACCAACAAACTTACAATTCGCAAATGTAGTTCCTTGATGGATAGAAGCGTTAAATAGAGCACCGGTAAAATCACATTCTATAAAATTACAATTTTCAGTAGAAACTTCCGATGCATCTATCCCTCTAAAACGGCATTTTATGAAAGTACAATTTTTCAATTCCTCTTCTTTAATCAAAACATCTTGAAAATCTATTTCTATATACTCTTTATTTACAAATTCACTCATAACTATTCCTCCGTCTCCTTAAAGAAACCTCACTTGAAAAAAGTGAGGTTTCTTCTCATACAATATGTCCATCTAACCAAGAAATCAAATCTTGAAATACTTCATCTCGATTTACTTCATGGAACATTTCATGTCTTCCATTTTCATATAGACGCAATGTTACATCTTTCACGCCACATTTTTTATAATTTTCATATACTTCTTTTACACCTTTCCCCATATCCCCAACAGGATCACGATTTCCTGAAAAAATATGTATTGGAAGGTTTTTCGGTGTTTTCTTAAACTCTTCTAGTTTATTTACTTCTAATACCCCAGAAAATAATTCACGATAAAAACTTGTTGTACAAATAAATCCACATAAAGGATCCGCAATATATTTATCAACTTGATTATTATCTGAAGATAACCAATCAAATTTCGTACGATTTGGTTTAAAGTGCGAATTGAAATTTCCGAAAGATAAAAAGTTTAGCATCGGACTTTTCGTTTTTGCCCCGCGTAGTTTCATCTCGATTGTCGCTACTTTATGACCAATGACTCCTAAGAATCCCGGGTTCCCACCAGTTCCTGAAATAAGGAATCCATCATATAATCCACCTTTAAGTTGTACAGCACGTCTTGATAAAAAAGAACCCATACTATGTCCAAGTAAAAACAACGGGCATGTCTGCTCTTTTCTTATCGTTTCTGATACAAAAATAACATCAGACACAGCCTCATTCCAACCTACATTTGGTTCAAAATGACCATAATCTTCTTCTCTTTTCACTGTTTTCCCATGACCTTTATGATCATGCGCATAAACACCATACCCTGCTTCTAATAAAGCAGCAATAAAGTCTGTATAAACACCTGCATGTTCTGTCATACCATGTGCAATTTGAATAATCCCTCGCGGATCTCTTTCTGGTAGCCACTTACGTAAATAAATTTCCGATCCATCCAATGCCGTAACGAAACTTTCCTGTACGTTCATTTCGTCAGCCCCCAACTCTATTATGTATATCAAAAAATGAATATCCATTCATTATTCTTATTATGTATTATATGCAATTGCTTTCATTATGACAAATACTGCACTTTTCCAATTAGCTCTATAACTATTATGTTGACGAATTTAAAATAAAATTATATAGTAACTTACATAAAGTAATTATTATATTTTTGGGAGGTTTCTATTATGATGCCATCATTATTTTTAGCACACGGATCACCGATGCTTGCTATTCAAGATACAGAATATACAAGTTTTTTAAAAACACTTGGAGAAACATATAAACCGAAAGCAATTGTTATTTTTACTGCTCACTGGGAAAGTGAAGTATTAACGATTTCCTCATCAGATAACGAATATGAAACAATTTATGATTTTGGAGGTTTTCCTCCTGAGTTATATGAAATTAAATATCGTGCGAAAGGCTCTTCTAACATTGCATCTATGTTAGAAACAAAATTTAAAAACAAAGGTATTCCAGTCCATCATAATATGACGAGAGGTTTAGATCATGGCTCATGGACACTCTTGCACCGCATGTATCCAGAAGCAAATATTCCTGTCGTCCAAATATCAGTCAATCCATTCCTTCCTGCAAAAGAACAATTTGAAATTGGAGAAGCACTAAAAGGACTTGGGCAAGAAGATATTTTAGTAATCGGGAGCGGTGTTACCGTTCATAATTTACGAGCTTTAAAATGGAATCAAACGACACCCGAACAATGGGCAATTGAGTTTGATGATTGGATTATTAAACATATGCAGACTACTGATAAAGATGCATTATTTAATTGGGAGAAAAATGCCCCTCATGCACAACTAGCAGTACCAAGAGCAGAGCATTTTGTTCCTTTATTTATCGCTATGGGAAGTGGCGATAATAACGGTGAAGTCATTCACCGTAGTTACGAGCTTGGTACATTAAGCTATCTTTGTCTCCAATTTTAAAGAAAAGGATGAAGCAATCGTTGCTTCATCCTTTTTCTTTTTCATTCACTTAGTTAACTAACTTCCAAATGTCGTTTCTCTGATACCTCTTCGTTCTTATTGTGAAAATAAACCCAAATGCACGCAATAAATAATAGTGATGAAGTAGAAAAGAAAACATATTGGAAGCCCGCATGTGCTGCAATTTGTCCACCAAGTACTGGTCCAATCATATTTCCTAAAAACTGAAACGATTGATTATACCCAAATATTCTTCCCGTTACATGGGTTGGTGTATGTTGTTTTAGTAGAGTTTGTACGGAAGGTAATAGTCCTGCTTGTGCAATACCTAATAAAAAGCGAAGAATTAATAGTTGCCAAGCTGAGGTTACAAATGCTTGCGGAATAAAAATAATTCCTGCAGCAAACAACGCTACAACTAACGTTTTTTGAGGACCGATATGATCTGATAATCTACCTAACTTAGGAGCTGCCATAATAATCGCTAAACCTGTCGCAGACATGACTGCGCCTGCAATCATTTCAATATGAGCTGTTCCTGGGCCTTCTAAATTCTTTACATACAATGTAATAATAGGTTGAATTGACATGTTCGCAAGTTGAATAATAAATGTTGTTACAAATAAACTAATAATTAAATGCTTTGCTGGAACCATCGTCCATACTTTTTTCTGTTGTACTTTTTTTGCTTGAGCGGAGTGATTCTCTTCATGTAGGAAGAAAAAAACGATGAGAAAAGAAAGGAATAAAAAAGCTCCTGTAACAAGAAAAACATGGCGCATTCCAATTAACTCAGACAAATAACCACCAAGTAATGGGCCAAGTAAAGAACCGCTCACGCCACCTGTTGAAATTGTGGAGATTGCCCAACCTGAATGTTCTTTCGGAGTTTCTGCTGCAATAAATGTCATCGCCGTTGAAAGGAAACCAGATACTGCTCCCATTAAAAATCTTAGTGCTACTAATTGATACACATCCGTTACAAATCCCATAAGCGTCATAATAATCGCCATACCTAGGCTCGCACGAATAAGCATCAATTTCCGTCCATGTATATCACCCAGCTTTCCCCATATTGGTGATACGATCGCACCCATTAAAAATGTTATACCAAATGCAAGTCCCGACCACTGTGCAATACTAGAAGTGCCAGTTACTCCTAATTCCTCAATATAAAAAGATAAAAAAGGAATTACTAAACTCATACCGGCTGCAGTGGTAAAACAACCTAGCCAACAAATCATTAAATTTCGTTTCCAGCTGGCCATTTTCACACCTTCTTTCTTTAGATACCCATTCTACACCCTTTCTTGTAAAAAGTTTAGTAATTTGCTTTATTTGTAAGATTTACTACAAAACCCGCTATTTTCTAGTAAAAACCACTACATCTTTACATTATTTTCATAAAAAAACCAACTCCCCTATATGGAGTTGGTTACTTATTCTCTAACGGTATTAAACGCGCATCACAATTTCGCTCATAAAACTCAATCGGACCTGCTTGTCCAATAATTACGTATTCATATCCTTCTTGCTTCATACTATGTAAACAACGATGTAACAATTGCTTCCCTACACCTTTCACTCGATTTTGTTTCGCTGTGCCCATTGGACCAAACAATCCCTTCTTTCCTCTCACTACATCATAACAAGCGAAGCCTACTATCGCTTCTTCTTGTTCTGCTATATAAATAGGTAAATTATCTTTATATGTACGAAATCCATACGCTATCGAATGCAGCCAACGTTCACCAAATTCCGCCTCAACAAAACTTGCTAATTTTTCGAAATCAGAAGAGCTAGCCTTTCTAACAGTACAAGTTAAATCATTATAAGTAGGAACAAAACATTTTAGATCAACCGCTAAATCTCTTGGCTCAGCTATAATACGTAATATATCTCTTTGTATTTGTGCATTTTCAATAAACGTATTTACACGAAATAGTGCATATATAACATGCCCTTCATTCATTATTACTTGCTGAAAACGTTCCATACGTTTCTTCGCTATTTGTAAAATTTCTAGCACCTTATAAGATACCTTATATTGTCCTATTTTTTTATACTCTTGATCCGTTAAATCGTATTGTTTTCGTAATGAAAGTTTTTCTAAAAAATCCGTACCCACGTTACGAAACAAATACATATACAACTCGCTGCAAACTCCAGCACCTTCTTTACACATGCCTATAAGCAGATGAGCTGGTTGAATGATATTACTTTCTGCCTCTTCTGCTGCAATCTTCAATATGTTATGAACACGTTTTGTAAATTTATACTCCTCCATATGTATCTCCACCCCCTATTACTTTACTATTAAACCGTAACCATAAATAAGTGAAACAATTATTCCAACTACCAATATACCTGGCAGTAAATTTGCCACTTTAATTTTAATAATACCAAGTAAGTTCAATCCAATAGCGGCTATCATAATACCACCTGTAGCTGTCATTTCCACTATAAATTGATTCATTAATTCTTTCGGGACCAAACTATTAATCTGTGTTGCAAAAACCGCAATCCCTCCTTCGTATAAAATAACTGGAATCGCCGAAAATACTACACCAATTCCTAAAGTTGTCGTTAATATAATAGAAATAAATCCATCGATAATCGCCTTTGTAAATAAAATATCATGATTGCCGCGAATCCCGCTGTCGAGTGCACCAAGTATCCCCATCGCACCAATTGCAAAAATTAAAGTAGCTGTTACAAAACCTTCTGATATGCTCCCTTTCCCTTTCGATCCAACTTTATTTTCTAGCCAATCTCCTAACTGTTTTAATTTCCCCTCTAATTGTAGCCATTCCCCGATGACGGTACCAATAACTAAACTTAGTATGACAACAAGAAAATTTTCACTTTTCAATGCCATTTGAAGTCCAAGCACAGTAACCGCTAAACCGATTGCATGCATAATTGTTCCCTTCATACTTTCTGGAATTCTACTAAATAATTTACCTAGTAAAGTACCAAATATAATACAAACCCCATTTACAACTGCTCCTAATATAACCATTTCTCATTCTTCACCCTTCGAATTCTTTATTTCTATATTTTGGTTTATACATTGATTTACAGGTTATCTATATGTTAACTTAATATTGAGAATATTAACAAATGTTTTTCACTACATAAACCGCAATTTTTTGTAGTTATACATAAAGTGAAACTTTAACTAGCGCGAGTTTTACTGCCCACAAATTGCGGTATAAACTCAAAAGGGACGGTATTTATGAAAACTTTACTAAAACGATTTCTGTTAATAGCCTTTTGCATTACACCAATTGTTTTATTAATTAACTACTCTTTTACTTCAAAAGCGAAAGACAAACCCGATTTGCAAAACAAATCTAGTAAAACCGCTTCAACAAGTGAAAAGAAAATAGAAGATCAGGAAATTACACTCACCTTCTCTGGTGATACTATGTTCGATTGGCAATTACGTCCTGTAATCGAAAAAAACGGCGCTGATTATCCATTCCAACATGTAAAAGAAGAAATAACAAAAGCTGATATTTCTTTCGTTAATTTAGAGTCAGCATTTACAACGAGAGAAAAAAAAGCACCTGGGCAACTATTTTGGATTAAAAGTGATCCATCCACACTACAAGCTATAAAAAACACTGGATATGACATCGTAAATATCGGGAATAACCATACACTTGATTATGGGCAAGATGGATTATTAGACACGATTTCTCACGTAGAAAAATTAAAGTTCCCATACATTGGAGCCGGAAAGAATGAAAAGGATGCCTATACCGCACGAGAAATGACTGTAAAAGGGAAAAAGTTCAAATTTCTTTCCTTCGTTCGATTTATGCCTGATACGAATTGGGTAGCTCGTGACAATAAACCTGGTGTTGCAAACGGATATGATTTAAATCTTGTAACAAAAACAATTAAAGAGCAAAAGAAAGATGCAGACTATTTAATCGTCTATATGCATTGGGGCGTTGAAAAATCAAATCGTCCGGTAGAATACCAAAAACAATATGTACCTAAAATGGTTGAAGCAGGAGCTGACGCGATTGTCGGGAGTCACCCGCATTGGTTACAAGGATTTGAGTATTATAATAAAGTTCCTATCGCTTACTCATTAGGAAACTTTTTATTCCCAAGTTATGTGAGCGGGAAAAGCGCCGAAACTGGCGTATTAACTTTAACTTTTAAAGGAAAGGATGTCCAAATGTCATTCAATCCTTACATCATTCGCAACAACCAAGTTTCCCCTGTAAATGAGGAAGAAAAGAAAAAAGCTCTACAATATTTACAAACGATTTCAACTGACGTAGAAATTGATGAAGCAGGGGAAATAAAAAATAAACGCAACTAGACAGCGCAAGATAAATTTCTCTGTAACATACATTAGAGGATAGGTGATGAATATGCTAAAAGACTTATTAGAAAATATAAACCTCTTAGAAAACATCTATAAAATGTCTATAGCAATCCTACTTTTAAGTTCCTTTTATTCTGTGAGACTATTTAAAAAAATAAAGCGAGAGCGAAATCTTACTCCCTTTGAATTTACAATGTATGTAATTATTCGCATTGCGATATTTTTTTGGTTAGCTAGCTTTATTCTTCTTGAATTTAATGAGTATCTAGTTTAACTTTAAAAAAGATAGAACAAGCATTATATTTCCCCGCTTGTATCTATCTTTTTTATTTGGGTGCTAACTCTTTCCTTCTATTAAATAAGTAAATCAAACAAAACAGGATTTTTATTAAGCTCCATAAATTGAATATTATTTTCTTTAAAACGAGTAATTAATTGCTCATAATCCTCTTTATGTTTTAACTCTACTCCGACTAGTGCTGGGCCATTTTCTTTATTATGCTTCTTAATATACTCAAAGCGCGTAATATCATCTTCTGGCCCTAACCCTTTATCAAGAAATTCTCTTAGCGCACCTGAACGCTGCGGGAATTCAATGATAAAATAATGCTTTAACCCTTCGTAAATGAGCGAACGTTCTTTCATTTCTTGCATTCTATCAATATCATTATTTCCACCACTTAGCGTACATACAACTGTTTTACCTTTTATTTCATCTCTATATAAATCAAGCGCTGCAATAGATAGTGCACCAGCCGGTTCAGCTACAATTGCATTTTTCTTATACAGTTCTAAAATCGTCGTACAAACCTTTCCTTCTGGTACTAAAACAATATCATCAATTACATCTTTACAAGTTTCAAATGTTAACTTCCCTACCTTTTTAACAGCTGCCCCATCAACAAAACTATCTATTTTCTCCAATGCGACATTTTCATTTTGAAGAAAAGCCTCTTTCATAGATGCAGCTCCCATTGGCTCTACACCAATGATCTTTGTAGCAGGACTAACACCTTTAACATATGTACCAACACCTGATGCTAATCCACCACCGCCGATTGCTGTAAAGATATAATCAACTGGTTTCTCCATATCATGCATAATTTCAACTGCCACTGTTCCTTGACCAGCAATAACATACGAATCATCGAACGGATGAACAAACGTCATTCTATTATCCTCACAATAGCGCTGCGCTTCTTGGAAAGAGCTATCAAATGTATCACCAACTAATACAATTTCTGCAAAATCACCACCGAAAAATTGTACTTGCGATACTTTTTGTTTAGGTGTCGTTGTTGGCATGAAGATTTTTGACGGAATCTTCAATAAATTGCACGTATAAGCAACTCCTTGTGCATGATTACCTGCACTTGCACAAACAACACCGTTTTGTAATTGTTCTTTCGATAAACTTTGAATTAAATTGTACGCACCACGGATTTTGAAAGAGCGAATTAATTGTAAGTCTTCTCTTTTTACATAAACGTCACAATCATATTTCTCAGATAAAACTGTATCACGTTGTAACGGTGTTTTAATAACGATATCTTTCATGCAATTATGAGCCATTAAGATATCTTCAATTTTCACTCTCTCCTTTACCTTCTGCACCATTTCATATCATCCTTATCTCTTTTAAATTGGCTCAATCAAAATTCGGGATTTTTAGAACTGCACCTGTATTCGCCGATGTTACCATCTGTGCATAACGTCCAAGCCAGCCAGTTTTCACTTTCGGTTCTGGTCGTTTCCATTCTTTTTTACGCTTATCTAATTCTTCATCACTAACTCTTACTTCTAACAATCTTTCCTCAACATCGATACAAACGATATCCCCTTGCTTGAGAAGTGCAATCGTTCCGCCCGCAGCTGCTTCTGGCGAAATATGCCCTACCGAAATACCACGTGAAGCTCCAGAAAAACGACCATCCGTTAATAGCGCAACATCTGCACCTAATCCCATACCAGCAATCGCTGATGTTGGTGCTAACATTTCCGGCATACCAGGGCCGCCTCTTGGTCCTTCATAGCGAATAACAACTACATCGCCTTTCTTAACCTTTCCAAGCATAATGCCCGCAAGCGCCTCATCTTGTGAATTAAAAATAACGCAAGGTCCTTCAAATCGTTTTACTTCTGTTGCCCCACTTTTAATAACTGCCCCATCTTTCGCAAGGTTTCCTTTTAATATACGTAATCCCCCTTCTTCACTATGAGGGTTTTCGAGAGAATGAATAACTTCCTTATCTTTAATCTCTGCATGAGCAATGTTTTCTCTTAACGTCTGCCCAGTAGCCGTTATTCGGTCTAGATGAAGTACCCCTTCTTTTCGGCTCATCTCTTTCAAAATTGCACTAATCCCGCCCGCTCGATCAATATCTTCCATATGCCAATTGGAAGCAGGGCTTACTTTACATAAATGTGGTACACGTCTTGAAACGGCATCAATGCGGTTCATATCGTAATCTAATCCAGCCTCTTGCGCGAGCGCCAATGTGTGCAACACTGTATTTGTTGAACCGCCCATCGCCATATCAAGTGCGAACGCATCATCAATTGCTTCTTCCGTTACAATGTCTCGCGGTTTAATATCTCTTTCAATTAAAATCTTTAATTTCTCTGCTGCTTGTTTAATTAATTCTTCGCGTCTTGGATCGATGGCTAAAATACTTCCGTTACCCGGAAGAGCTAAACCTAATACTTCACATAAACAGTTCATAGAGTTCGCTGTAAACATACCGGAACAAGAACCACAAGATGGACAGCCATGATCTTCAATATCCTTTAATTCTTCTTCTGAAATTTTACCAGATTGATAAGCTCCTACTCCTTCAAAAACAGAACTTAAATCGACAACTTCTCCTTTAGATGTTTTTCCAGCCGCCATCGGACCACCTGAAACGAATACAGTTGGAATGTTAATACGAAGTGCAGCCATCATCATACCGGGTGTGATTTTGTCACAGTTTGGAATACAAATCATACCATCAAACCAATGTGCATTTACAACCGTTTCTACTGAATCTGCTATGATTTCACGACTCGGAAGCGAATAACGCATACCGATATGCCCCATCGCAATACCGTCATCTACTCCAATTGTATTAAATTCAAATGGAACCATACCTGCTGCACGCACTGCTTCTTTAACAAGTTTCCCAAACTCATTTAAGTGCTTATGACCTGGAATAATTTCAATAAAAGAATTACAGATAGCTATAAACGGTTTATCAAAATCTTCATCTTTCAAACCAGTTGCTTTTAATAAACTACGGTGCGGCGCTTTATCAAAACCTTTTTTAATCATGTCACTTCTCATCTTGTCAAATCCCCTCTTACGTATTTTTCACTTATAATCTCTTATTCTATTTCTTTACTAATTCTTTCGGTGCGTGAATCCAGCTCATCATTTCACGAAGCTCTGCTCCTACTTTTTCTAACTGATGATTTTGTTCTGCTTTTTTCATCGCATTATACGTTGGTCGCCCAGCTTGATTTTCTAAAATCCACTTCTTCGCGAATTCACCTTGCTGAATTTCTGTAAGTACTCGTTTCATTTCTTTCTTCGTTTCATCTGTAACAATTCTCGACCCTGTTACATAATCTCCGAACTCTGCCGTATCGGAAATAGAATGGCGCATGTTCGTTAAACCACCTTCGTACATTAAATCAACAATTAACTTTAATTCATGTAAACATTCAAAGTATGCAATTTCAGGACGATATCCGCCTTCTGTTAATGTTTCAAAACCAGCTTTCACAAGTGCCGTTACCCCGCCGCAAAGCACTGCTTGCTCACCGAATAAATCCGTCTCTGTTTCTTCTTGGAATGTCGTTTCAATTACGCCTGCACGTGTACAGCCTACACCTTTTGCATACGCAAGAGCTAAACTTAATGCTGTTCCTGTTGCATCTTGATGTACTGCTACTAATGCCGGAACACCATTTCCTTCTTGAAATACACGCCGAACGAGATGACCTGGACTTTTTGGCGCGACCATCGCTACATCTACGTAACTTGGCGGGTTAATTTGTCCGAAGTGAATATTAAATCCATGTGAGAAAAGTAACATTTGTCCTTCACGGAGATTCTCTTCTACTTCTACTTTATACACATGTGCTTGCTGTTCATCTGGCAATAGCATTTGTACAACTTGCGCGGTTCGAACAGCTTCTGAAACAGACATTACTTCAAATCCATCTGCTTTTGCTACTTCAAAAGACTTACCAGGCCGAACACCAACTACAACTTCCACACCAGAATTACGTAAATTTTGTGCCTGCGCATGACCTTGAGATCCATAACCAATTACCGCAATTGTTTTCCCTTGTAATAACTCTAAATTTGCATCTTTCTCATAATACGTTTTCATATTCCATACACTCCCTATAATTTATTTACTTGCAGTACATCAATTAATTTTTTCAACTGATCAACAAGTAATGTCGCTTCATTTTCAGTACAAACTGCTGTGAGTTTCATTTCAGAAACACCACTAGTATCTCTTTCGTTTAAATGTAAAGAAGAAATATAATAACCACGCCGAGCAAAAATCCCACTTATACGTAATAAGACGCTTGGCTCGTTATGAATAATGAGTGAAAAAGTATGGCTCATTCTTCCCACCTCTTCATAATCATTTCGTTATTCCCTTTGTTTGGCGGAACCATTGGAAATACGTTTTCACCTTCTTCTACACAAAAATCAACTACGACAGGACCTTCATGAGCAATTGCTTCTAACATCACTTGTTTCGCCTCGGTTGAATTCGTCGCTCTTAATCCCTTCACTCCATAAGCTTCTGCCACTTTCACAAAATCTGGCGATCCGATTTTTGACTCTGATAAACGATTTTCATAAAACATTTCTTGCCATTGCCTTACCATCCCTAAAAATTTGTTATTTATAATAAATACTTTTACAGGAATATTATTTTCAGCAATTGTTTGTAGTTCTTGAATGTTCATTTGAAAAGAAGCATCGCCTGCAATACAAATGACGAGTTCTTCTTCTTTTGCAAGCTGAGCACCAATTGCCGCCGGGAAACCAAACCCCATCGTTCCTAGTCCGCCAGATGTTAGAAAAGTCCGTGGGTTTTTCGCTTTATAAAAATGCGCAGCCCACATTTGATGTTGTCCTACTTCTGTCGTAACAATCGCTTCACCGTTCGTTAATTCACTTACTAGGCTAATAACATGCTGTGGTTTCAACTCACATTCTTTTTGATTGTAAGAAAGAGGATATTCCTCTTTCCACTCCTCGATTTTCGTAAGCCATTCTTTTGTTTGTGTATTAATCGGCATATGTAACAACATGTGTAACGCTTTTTTCACATCTCCAACAATCGGATATTCCACAGTTACATTTTTATGGAACTCCGCAGGATCTATATCAATATGTACCTTTTTCGAATGCGGAGAAAAGAGTTCTAATTTTCCTGTTACACGATCATCGAAGCGAACACCTAACGCAAGTAATAAATCACATTCTGTTACTGCCATATTTGCAGCGTACGTTCCATGCATGCCGAGCATTCCTAAAAATAACGAATCTCCCGGCGGATATGCACCTATTCCCATTAAAGTGGAAACGACAGGAATACGATTCTCCCTCGCAAACTGGATGAGTTCATCTGATCCACCTGCATGAATGACACCTCCGCCGATATAAAGAAGTGGGCGTTTTGCTTTTGAAATTTCTTTAGCCACCTCTCTAAGCTTCCTACTGTCTGGCATAGGCTCTATTTTGTATCCTGGAATCTCAATTACTTCATTATAAAAATTTGTTACATTTTCATTTTGAACATCTTTTGGAATATCAATTAATACTGGTCCCGGTCGCCCGCTTTCGGCGATATAAAAAGCTTCTTGTACAATACGTGATAAATGATTCACATCACGAACTTGGTAATTATGCTTCGTAACAGGTACTGTAATCCCGATAACATCTGCTTCTTGAAATCCGTCTTTTCCGATGAGAGGTTTTGCAACTTGCCCTGTAATAACAACTAAAGGAATCGAATCCATATAAGCATCTGCTAAACCCGTAACTAAATTTGTCGCCCCTGGTCCAGAGGTAGCAAAGACCACCCCGACATTTCCAGAAGCTCTCGCATACCCTTCTGCCGCATGAATGGCAGCTTGTTCATGACGAGTTAAAACGTGCTTCAAACCACTTCCGTATAACGCATCGTATACTGGCAAAATCGCTCCGCCCGGATAACCGAAAACAGTCGTTACACCTAAATTTTTCAAACATTGAATAACGTGTCCGGCACCTGTCACATTTTCACACTGTAATTTCTCACATGTTGTATGCTGCTCCATTTTAATTAACTCCTCTCCCTATCTACAGTAAGCTCTCCGCCAGTCCTGGAACACGTACCCCTCTTTCTCTCGTTAACTTTTTAAATTCCTCTGTCAATTGTTTCGTTACACTTCCCGGTCTCCCATCTCCTATTTCTCTTGAATCAACTTTTACAACCGGAATTAATTCTGCTGCCGTTCCTGTTAAAAACACTTCATCAGCTACATATACGTCATGACGAGTAAACGGTCTTTCCTCACACCGAATATTAAGTCGCTCACATAGCTCGATAACACTATTTCTCGTAATACCTTCTAGCGCTCCTAAATAAGAAGGAGGTGTTAACACTTTTCCATCTTTCACAACGAAAACATTATCTCCAGATCCTTCACAAACATATCCTTGTTGATTTAACATAAGTGCCTCTAGCACTCCTGCTTGCGCCGCTTCAATTTTTACAAGTACGTTATTTAAGTAGTTCATTGACTTAATGCGTGGATCTAGTGCATCTGGCGTATTACGTCTTGATGCAACAGATACAACGCTTAATCCATTATCGTAAAATTCCTGAGGGAATAACTTTAATTGTTCTGCAATGATAATAACGCTCGGTTTCACACAACTTCTAGGGTCGAGCCCTAAGTCACCTTTTCCTCGTGAAACAATTAAACGAATGTAAGCATCCGCATACTCATTTTTTTGCAACGTTTGTAAAACCGCTTCTTCCATTTCTTCAACCGTCAATGGGATTGTAAGTAAAATAGATTTTGCCGATTCATATAATCGTTTTACATGTTCTTTTAAACAAAATACATTTCCACCGTAACTACGAATTCCTTCAAATACACCGTCTCCGTATAAAAAACCGTGATCATATACTGAAACAACTGCCTTTTCCTTTTCTACAAATTCCCCATTCATATAAATGTACTGGTTTCCCATCTCACATCGCTCCTCTTTTTTTCTCTCTATTTTTGCAATCTATTTCTATATCGATTGCTGAGATGAGTATTTTTAACAGAATATTCAGTATATAAACCTTAAAAATATACTCGTCTCAACAATCGATTACATACATACTTGTAGCAATCCATTGCTGAGACGAGGGAATCGTGGTACCACTCAGCTTCCTTACACTTCTCACGAAATATAAGCTCTGCAAGTCCAATTAGACTTTTGTTTTTCTATCGGAAACAACTCCGCTACTTTTTACTAGTTTCAAAAGTAGTGCTCCGAGGTGATCTTCAATGATGAAATTGTTACCGCCCTCACAGCTTCTAGGCGGCTCTCTGAAACAATTTTTATCATTTACTCTCCTCTTCTACGCATTCTCTTATTCGATTTTTTAAAATAAAAACTCTCGCCTCAGCAATCAACTACTACAATTTAGTAGCTTTGATTGCTGAGGCGAGAGTTTCGCGGTACCACTCAGCTTCCTTATACTTCTCGCGAAATATAAGCTTTGTAGGTCCAATTAGACCCCCGTCCTTTTATCGGAGACGATGCCGTCGCCCTCTACTCAGTTTCCCTTTCGCAAGCGATGCTCCGAGGTGATCTTCAATGATTCGATTGTTACTACTCTCACAGCCTAGGAGCAGCTCTCTGAAACGATCATAACCATCTACTTTCCTCTTCTTTGCATATGTAACATATGAAGTTGGAAAATTCTTAATTAACTTTTATTTGTTAAACGTATTATAGGACGTTGTTCTTTTCATTGTCAACATGTTTTTCCGAAAAAAAATAAAATTCAATCAATTCAAGAGAAGTTTATTTATTTTTTCTCAAAACAAAATCGGAATGAACTTCTTACACATACTCATATATTACTTAAGTATGTTCGCATTACTACATAAAGAAAAACAACTTAATAACATATAAAATTTTTTGAGGAGATGAGAAAACTATGTTAAAAGGAAAAGTGGCATTAGTTACAGGAGCAAGCCGAGGAATTGGACGTGCTATTGCAAAACGTTTAGCAAACGACGGTGCATTAGTTGCTATTCATTACGGAAATCGAAAAGAAGATGCTGAAGAAACTGTTTATGAAATTCAATCAAATGGCGGATCTGCTTTTTCTATCGGTGCAAACCTTGAATCTTTACATGGTGTAGAAACCCTTTATAGTTCTTTAGATAACGAATTACAAAAAAGAACTGGTAGTACTAAATTCGATATTTTAATAAACAACGCTGGAATTGGTCCTGGTGCTTTTATTGAAGAAACGACTGAACAATTTTTTGATAGAATGGTTTCAGTAAATGCAAAAGCACCATTCTTTATCATCCAACAAGCTCTATCTCGTTTACGTGACAATAGCCGAATTATTAATATTTCATCCGCTGCCACTCGTATTTCTTTACCTGATTTCGTTGCATATAGTATGACGAAAGGCGCTATTAATACGATGACTTTCACACTAGCAAAACAGCTCGGAGCACGAGGAATAACAGTGAATGCAATACTTCCTGGATTTATTAAAACAGATATGAATGCGGAACTCTTGAGCGACCCAATGATGAAACAGTACGCTACTACCATTTCCGCTTTTAATCGCTTAGGTGAAGTAGAAGATATTGCCGATACCGCGGCATTTCTCGCTTCTCCAGACAGCCGCTGGGTTACTGGACAATTAATTGATGTGAGCGGAGGATCTTGTTTGTAATTTCTTAATCTACTTACGCAAAAAAAGGCCAGCACTTTTGCTGGCCTTTTTCATTGTGTAAAACGATACCCTACTCCCCAAATTGTCTCGATATATGATTTATCGAATGGATCGAGTTCAATTTTGTGACGAATATTTTTCACATGTACAGCAACCGTTGCTGCATCACCAATTACATCCATCCCCCATACAGTTTCAAAGAGACGATCTTTACTAAATACTTGATTTGGATGTTCTGCCATACAAGTTAATAAATCAAATTCTTTTCCTGTTAGCATGACCTCAGTTCCATTTACAAATACACGTCGGGCCGATTTATCAATAAGCAATCCTCGAATACGAATTTCATCTTTTATTTGTTCTCGTTTTCCTGTTAAACGATCATAACGAGCTAGATGAGCATTTACACGTGCCACCATTTCACTCGGGCTAAACGGTTTTATAATATAATCATCTGCTCCAAAACCTAACCCTTTAATTTTATCGATTTCCTCTTGTTTTG
The DNA here is from genome assembly GCF_038005545.1 of Bacillus sp. FSL M8-0063. Taxonomy (NCBI): domain Bacteria; kingdom Bacillati; phylum Bacillota; class Bacilli; order Caryophanales; family Bacillaceae; genus Bacillus; species Bacillus sp. FSL M8-0063. The sequence goes on along the minus strand of NZ_JBBOTJ010000001.1, from coordinate 1,392,879 downwards.
CGGATACCATAAGTATTGGGATGTCCTTTTTCAATCGAACTTGTTTACAAATTTCATATCCATCTATTCCCGGTAACATTATGTCTAAAATTAACAAGTCATAATCCTCCAGAAGAACTCTTTGTAAACCTTTTTCGCCAGAGTAATCAATATCTACTGTATACCCAGCAACCTCTAAATAATCCTTTTCTAACTCTGCTATAATTGCTTCATCTTCAATAATTAAAATTCTTTTCAAGATGCTCTCCTTTTTCTAATTGATTTTTTGTAATGTAAATGCCAGCGTCGTTCCTTTACCTTTTTTGCTTTCTACCCAAATATCACCACCATGTTGTGTGATAATCTGATGTGCAATTGACAAACCAAGTCCGCTTCCACCTGTTTTAGAATTTCTAGAATAATCTGCACGATAAAACCTTTCAAATATATGAGGCAACGCCTTCTCTTCTATTCCTACCCCATTATCTTTTATGTAAATCGTTACATAATCAATAGATTCAGTCATGCGAATTCCTATATAGCCCTCTTCTTTATCCATATACTTCACACTATTCCAAATGATATTTGTAATAACGCGTCGTAATTTTTCACGATCACCTTTTACCAAAATAGAAGTATCCTTTTGAGCATCCCATCTCACTGCAATTCCCTTATCTTGTAATTCAAGCTGTAGTTCTTCTATACAATCAGATAAGTATTGATTAATTTCAACCTCTTCAAATTGAAACGGTTCCTCTTTTAAATCAAGTTTTGAAAAGAGAAAAAGCTCGTCAATTAATTGATCCATATCAAACACTTTATGATAAATAATCGTTAAATATTTATCTAATTGTTCTGGAGTTCGAGCGATACCCTCTTTAATTCCTTGTACATAACCTTTAATAGCCGTAATTGGCGTCCGTAAATCATGAGAAATATTTGAAAGCAACTCTTTACGATTTTTTTCATATTGCATTTGCAACTCGACCGATTCCTTCAACCTGCCACGCATCTCTTCAAACGATAAACTTAATTCACCTATTTCATCTTTCGCAAGTGGCTTTACTTGAAAATCTAAATCGCCCTTTTGAATTCTTTCCGTTGCCTGCTTTAATGAATGCAATGGTTTAATAATACTCCGTGATATAAAATATGTTAATATTCCATTCGTAATAATTAACCCAAGTATTAAAGAGAATACGAAATACGGGAAAAATTCTCTAATCATTTCTTCTAAAGGATTTACATACTCAAATACAAAAATACTAACCTTATCCTTCTCTTCATCGTAGTAATCAAATTGCTTATAGTAAAAAGAATTACCCTCTATTTTCACATCCATTCCCTTTCTTTGTCCTTCCGTTTCAAATGCGGGTAGGTATTTATCAAACGAAGAGATTTTAAAATATGGGGATGAATATGTAAGCTCATCATTTTTTCGAATTAGTAATCCTGCTTGATTATCGTTTAATTCTTTATCAGTTTCCTTTAAAAAATTTATATCCTCCAATTTATCTGGAGCATACGATGAAAGAATTTTCAACCTACTAAAAATATCATCTTCATCTTCTTTTGTACGAATAGCTCCCTCCTGCTCTTTATCAATGAGAGAATGACTATTTTGATTAAGACCAATGATTGCTTTTGCAATACGAATATCACCAAATAAAGTAACACTAATTAAAATAACTGCTATACCGCAAAAAACGATTGGAATAATTACCATCGCAACATACGACAACAGCAATCTAATACGGATTGACATTACAGAACTCCTATGAACATTATAATTTTAGCTTGTTACAGAATTCACCGGAAACGAAACTTGACTCATCCAAATACCAGCTAATAATACGAGTATAGCTAGAACAATTTCTAAGAGCAATAAACGGCGATTAACTGTTCCAATATCGTTACCCCATGTTTTCGTTTGTCTCCATGCTACAATTGTAATTATACATACAGTAAGAATCTTTATATTTAAAAGGTTCGTCCATATTGAATTAAAATTAAAAAGTACCCAATTCCTCGTCTGTAAAAACACAATTAATTCCCCAGAAAGAAATGCTAGAATAAATGAAATACCAGCAATAATACTAAAATGTTTACGGAAACGCTTTTGATCAAATGTAATTTTGTATAATGTTGTCCACGCTATAACAAGAGCTAAATAAATAAGTGCTCCTAGCCACACTGCAATACTCATAACGTGGACCATTCTAATTATAACTGCTGCCCAATTTGGATTCGTAATCCATACATGACCTGTGAAAGAAAAACTCGCAACAAGAAATCCCCAAACTAGCGCATACCATTCGTTCCCCATATGCTGTAAAGACATAAGAACTAATAATAGCAGTTGAATCATAATAATAACTGAAAATGGCGAATGAATAAGTAAACTTCCCTTCGGAATAACTGACTTATATACTATTAATTCGGCTATTAATCCTACTACAAGTATAGAGAAGAAAATCTTTTTCATATTCTTCATTCTTTGCAATATGGAAGGTAATCTATAACGTTTTACAAACATATCGATCCACTTTACTCCTGCTCCAATTAAAATCATTCCCTCTACAATATAGCGTAGTGTTACTATCATAACATCTGAAAATACTGAGCCACTCCCACTCGCATTTCCCTCTACCACTACATTAGTTTGTAATTCTTCTCCAATTGAAAAGGGATAGCCTCCCTCACTCGGATGTCCGTCTGCAGAAATCATAGACCACCTTACTGTGTAAGTACCATTATTTAAGTTTGGTAATTTCACTTTTATTTTTTTGGGGTTATCTAATATTTCAACCTTTGATACTTGCACTCTCTTTGCACTTGGATCTAGCAGTTCAATATTGACTACATTTCCTGTAACTGGTTCACTAAATTCAAGAATAATCTGTTCCGGTTGTACTGTAAGAACCTCCCCCTCTTTAGGGGTGGCTCCTACAACACTTGTATGAGCAAATACACTACTATGAGAAAATAAAAATATACTTACACTTGTTAAAATAAATACTATCATTCTATAAAGCATGAAAACCTCCTTATTATTATTCTGGATGATTACCTGAGTGATCTCCGGTAGAAAATGGAGTAGTTACCCCCTCATAATTCATCATCGTATGCATTCCTTTTTCCGCATGAACGAGATGATGACAATGAACCATCCATAGTCCACTATTATTTGCCTCTAAAGCAATTTCATATTCTTCTCCCGGAAAAACATTAACTGTATCTAAGTAAATCGGACTTCCCTCCATTGGTTTACCATTTTTAGAAATAACCTGGAATGTATGTCCATGCAAATGCATTGGATGAATTTCTTCTCCCTTATTTTTAAAGCGAATCTTAACTTTATCTCCTTTCTCTACTTTAATGGGTGGAATATCAGGTGATGTCTTTCCATTAATCGTATACACCCATTTTTCTTGTCCATTTACATCTTTCACACCTTCTGCCAAATCCATATCATAGACCTTTGTAAACTTTGAATCTATCGTAAACTTGCCAACTTCTTTTTCTCCATATTTCGTAAAGTCAAACCATGGATAACTCTTTATATCAATAGGTTTTTTCGGCAAAGAACCGTTCCCAATAGTCGCCGTTAACATTCGATTCATTTTCTTAGATGGATCCACATTAATAAGTTTTACACTCGTTGTTTCCGGCATTTTAAAAACAAGGTCATAACGTTGTGCAACTCCCATCGGAAGAATTGCTTTATCTAGCTCGTCCCCACCTTTTATATCACGACCATCTAATGCGATAATTTGAAATGGCGCCCCAACTAATGTCATTAAATGCGTATTATTCCCAGCATTAATTAAGCGAAGGCGTACTGTTTCACCTGGTTTTGCATCCAATCGTAGTCCCTCACTTGTATCATTTAATGTAAATACATCGTAATCATCTCCATCAGATAAATCTTTGAGTTGATCATTACTTGGCATCATTAACGGTCCTTCTAAAGTTTGCGCCTTTTCATTTCGAATATGATTGCTAGGATAGCTATCCCAATCTTTATCTTGTTCGCCATTATGCTTACCGGTTTTTATGGCTCCTGTTTTCCATTCATGGATCGCCACTGTATAATCCTTTTCATATTTTACAGCTGGTTTATTCGGTTCAATAACAATGGTTCCAAATAGTCCCCGTTCCGTTTGTATTGCACTTTTTTGATGTGAATGATACCAATATGTCCCTACCTGATTAGCATTAAATGCGTATGTATATGTTTCACCTGGTTTTATAGCATTTTGCGTAACACCTGGAACACCGTCTACCGCCGCAGGAACATCTAATCCATGCCAATGGATTGTAACCGGTTCTGGCAATTCATTTTTCAAATTTACAACAATACGTTCACCTTGTTTAACTCGAATTTGAGTACCCGGTGATGTTCCATCAAAGGTCCATGCATCTACCTTTTTCCCATCTCCCAAATCTAAACTTGCTACTTTCGCCGTAATATTAAAAGTTTTTGTAACCCTTTTTTTGGCATCTGAATTAGCAATAGATGTAATTGATTCTGAAGTAGATGTTGCATCTGTTAACTTCTTTTTTTCATTTGTACCTGGGTAATTATTTATTAAAAAATATCCAAAAATAACTAACCCTAATAGTAAGCATGCCGCAATCAATATATTTCTTAAATCGCTTTGTATAAATTCCTTTTTCATATTAGTCTCTCTTTCATTTTTTGTTGTAAACTATTAATTTTCATACGTGGATTCATTGCCTATCACCTCACATATTCACTTCGATTTACATCATAACACTCAGAAAAAAAGAAACTTTGAAGGAATTTTAAAGACTTTATAAAGAAATATATTTCAATTTTTCTTTACTTCTAAATCTTTTTTATTGCGTAATAAAAAAGATTGTATAATACTATATAAAACATATATATTTAGGAGGATTACAACAATGTCCGAAAAAACATACGAACTCGCAACCTTCGCAGGCGGTTGCTTTTGGTGCATGGTAAAGCCATTTGATGAACTTCCTGGTATTCATAAAGTACTTTCTGGCTATGCAGGTGGTCATGTAGAAAACCCAACATATGAACAAGTAAAAGCTGGTACATCTGGTCATTTAGAAGTTGTACAAATTACATTCGATCCTTCTATTTTTCCATATGAAAAATTACTAGATTTATATTGGCCACAAATCGATCCAACTGATGATGGCGGACAATTCTTTGACCGTGGTCCCTCTTATCGCACTGCTATTTTTTATCATAATGAAACGCAAAAAGAGCTTGCTGAAAAATCAAAACAAGCTCTTGCAGAAAGCGGTATGTTTAAAGAGCCAATCATAACTGAAATTCGCCCGGCTGCACCTTTTTATGAGGCTGAAGAATACCATCAACATTTCTATAAAAAGAACCCAGAAAAATATGCTACTGAGCAAAAAGAATCTGGCCGTGAAGACTTTATAAAAGAAAATTGGCAAAAAAAATAATAAAAATGCATCGTACCTTTTAAGTACGATGCATTTTTATCTTTGAAAAAAGTACCATGCAATGATGAGAACAACCGCTGTCAATGTCCAAAGTGCGATTTCATTTTTCACTCTACTCTTCTTCTTAGTCATTTCATTCCCTCCTAATAGCAATACAACATATTCAAGATTTCCTCTGTTTAATTGTCCATCTTATATACGTGAATACATCCGTACAAATTCTTATAACAAGACCACCAATGATTCCGATTGCAATTGAAATTACTAATGTCTGTCCAAAACTAAAAGTAGTTGTGTATGTTATGTAGAGAACAACGCATACAAGTAAAACATCCGGTAAAGAAAGCAAAAACTTTTTAAGCATTTCTTCAGCTCTCCTATGTCTTATTTATCTCTTCTACTGTAGCTTTGAAATAAGATTTGTTTAAAAACTCCATTTAGACCTTCATTTTACGGAAAAGAATAAGACCCCCTTTTGAAAAGGGACTCTTATGTACATGTTCTATTCCATAATTACTCCTAAAATAGAATAATATTACTAATGATTTGTTGTACATTAACTATTTGCCAGGCAATCGAATGTTGCGCCAACTACCTACATCGCATTGACCGTATGTATTATCACCTACTGCTACCACCGTGCCATCTAATTTAAGACCGACCGTATGCGCACAACCAGCTGCTACCGCTACAATATCGCGCCAATCACTTACATTACATTGACCATACTCATTCCAGCCTACTGCCACCACGGTACCGTCTGATTTAAGTCCGATTGTATGATTCGTACCAGCTGCTATTACCATAATATCTCTCCAGCTGCCTACATCGCATTGACCAAGTTTATTATTACCCACCGCCATCACTTTTCCATCCGTTTTCAAACCAACAGTATGAAGGTAACCTGCCGCCAACTCCACCATTCCACGCCATTCACTTACATTGCATTGGCCATATCGATTATTCCCCACTGCCGTCACTGCGCCGTCCAATTTAAGACCGACTGTATGCCAATCACCCGCCGTGACCGCCACAATATTTCTCCAGCTACTTATATTACATTCTCCTTCTTTATTTCGCCCCACCGCTATTACCGTGCCATCCGGTTTAAGTCCAATGGTACGACGCCATCCCGCCGCAACCGATACAATATTATGCCATTCGTTTACATCACATTGATCATGCTTATTCCACCCCACCGCTTCCACAGTATTATCACTTTTCAGAGCGATTGTATGAGCATTACCCGTGTTCGTCGCCATATGAACATTGCCCGCTGCGACTGCTTCAATATCACACCAACGGCTTACATTGCATTCTCCTTCTTTATTTCGCCCCACTGCCACAACTGTGCCATCCGATTTAAGAGCAACTGTATGACCACGACCTGCCGCTATCGTACCTTTAGGCCACCGTTTCACTTTTAATATCTCTTCGTAATTCATGTTTTACCTCCTTGCATATAAGCAACTGTATCCAAATAGATATTTTTATCTAATTTCATTATAAATGACCCGACTTTTTTTATAAATTTACAGCTATAAAAGAAGCCTATTACTACTTCTTCAAAAAATAAAAACCTCCAGTTTAAATACTAGAGGTTTTTTCTTTATTTCTTCAATCGTTCGATAAAATCGTTCAATTTATCAAGAGATTTCATATTCTGATTACAAGCTACACCATCTTTACAAATATAGTTTCCCTTTTTAACGAAAGTTCCTTGTACATCACCTTTAATTTCAACTAAAAACATCCCTACTTCTTCATGTCCATGACATAATGAACAAATACTCTTTTTATTTAAACTTTGGAACGTTCCTTGCAGACCAACAAACTTATTTTTATCATTTTTCGCTATAATAAATTTCCTGCTTGACCCTTTATCAATCCAGCTTAAATAAGATAATTCTTTCATGTCCAGTTCTTCCATATCAGGAAGTTTTAATTTTTTCGCTTTAGGAAATAATTTTTTTAATGTTTGCGCTGTAACTTCCTGAAATGGAATTACATACGGATTTATTTTCATTAAAAACGATTCTGCATCTTCTCTATTTTGAACTGTTAATACCGTATCAATTAACTCTTTTTGTTCATCCGTTAAATTCTCAAATACATGTATTATCTTTTCAATCGCTAGTGATTTTAACGCTTGAATTACACCTCTATCATTTGCCGTTGCATGCCCGTTTGCTAAAATATAAGCTTGTGACTTTATAAAATTGTATTGATCACTTCTAATAAAAGCTTCCATCTTTATCACTCCATACAAATTGTTGATCTAGTGTTATTGTATACATAGATTCAGCTTTTTGATATGTAAAAGATAACTTAGAAACGAATATTACATACATCAATTATGTTCTACTGCTTCATTTCTTGACAAAAGAAGCCATCATCTGTTTTCCATTCTGCATATAATACATCTTCAAATTTAGTAATCCCTTTTTGCTTTATTTGTTTATAAAGCCATCCTTCATCAAAACCTGCTTCCCTCAAATTATCTTTCACTACTTTCCCATCACTAATTAATGAAATAGGTAAGTAAACAGGCTTATGTTTTAAACTTAAATCATTTATAGTGGGAGATTCATATTTACTTTTTTTCAATACACTTATGTTTCCATTTGGTTCCAAAATCATATACTCAACTTCTCGGATTGAAAATATATCTTTTTGTTGTCTTAGCATTTGTTGTAATTGGTTAATATCCAAATGATTCGATTTTAATTGCTCTCTGTCAATACGTCCATTTCGAATGATAATAGAAGGGTATCCTTCAAAAAACCTTCTTGTCCCCCTAAATTTTTGTGTTATCACTTCTATTGCGTAAATTAACACTGTCCATACAAGTACCGCATATAAAATAGACCATACTCTCACTTCAGGGTCATATATCGTATTTCCGACTAATTCCCCAAGAACAATGGCAGAAATAAAATCAAATGGCGTTAACTGAGATATTTGTGTTTTCCCTAATATTTTAGTCGCAACCAATAGAACAAAAAAACCAACAAACAGTTCTATCGTTATTTGTCCTAAATGATTCATATGTAGTCACCTTTCTGTCATATGAAATATAACATTTTTATTCCTATTCACATTTCTATGCCGTACAATCACGATTCACTTTTACTATTATCATTCCTATTTAAAACCAATATATCCAATATATACAAAGAAAAAAAGAGTCTAGTTCAATTTTATAATTGAACTAGACTCTTTTATTTTCATTTAGAATACACAATCTTTTTAATCGTTTCTCCGGAAAGAAAATGCTCCTCTGCAAGTTGATGAATGGAAACTCCACTTTTAAACGCTTCTTTAATTGTTTTATTTCTTTCATCTAATTGTTTTCTTCCTCCAGATCGTGTACCCCATTTATAATGTTTCGTTTCTTGTTTTGGAATGTAAATTGTTTCACCTTGTATATACTTTTGAATTTCAGTAATTAAACTTTCTGGTAAAACCGTCGCAGCTTTAACGTATTTCATTTCTGCTCGCCCCTTATTTTTTATGGTTCATTTCAATAAGGTGCAAAGCCAAATATAAAAAAATGATACGAGCTCATTTTAGGCGATTGTATATTACTTTTCTACCTCACGCAAAGTATCGCCATTTCCATACTTGGCTTTGCATGAGACGCTGCAGTGTCCGGCAATTGAATTGTAATCGCCATATAAACACCTCCTAATATACCTTTTGCATTTTATTATATGATAAATCCCTTCCCCTTGCATCCACATCCTTTTTAAAGCATGAAATTACTTAGTTTGATATAATACTTTTTAGTCCAATCCAAAAATATAGTGAGGTTACTTTATGAAAAAGAAAATAATCATTACAATCGTTACATTATTCATTATTACTGTAGCATTGTTCGGAACATACAAATTGATGAACGCAAGAAGTTTTCAATTGTTTGGAGATTTAACAAACCGAGTAGAAACAAATGAAAAAGTGATTGCTTTAACTTTTGATGATGGCCCTACGAACAATGTAAAACAAATATTACCGCTACTAGATACATACAATGCAAAAGCTACTTTCTTTTTAATCGGAAATGAACTAGAGAAAAACTTATCGTTAGGAGAAAATATCGTACAATCTGGACACCAAATTGGAAACCATACATACTCTCATAACAGAATGGTTTTTAAAACACCTTCTTTTATTAAAGAAGAAATAGAAAAAACGAATGCATTAATCCGCCAAACAGGATATACAGGCGAAATTGATTTTAGACCACCTAACGGTAAAAAGCTAATTGGTCTGCCCTATTATTTAAATAAAAATAATATCGAAACAATCATATGGGACCTTGAACCTGATACTTTTTATAAATCTGCGTCCGATAAAATTGAATATATTAATAAAAATGTAAAACCAGGTTCTATCATTTTATTACACTCTATGTATGATGGGGCTAATGAAAATTTACAGACCATTGAAGGTATTTTAGACTCTTTATCTAAGAAGGGCTATCAGTTCGTAACAGTAAACGAACTGCAAAAAAGAGCAAAATAAAGTAAAACTTTAATCAGTGGGGGCTTTTACGGGCAGTTGATCCTCCACCTAAATTCTTCACTTTCGCTGAGTTTTGAGGCGGGGGTCTTACTTCCCGTTAATACGGGATAAAAAGGTAGCGTATCATAGAGCGATACGCTACCTTTCTTTTTAAATAATGCCAAGTACATTTAAGAATACGATAATAATCGCAATTGGTGCGATAAAGCGAAGTAAGAATAACCATAATACGAACAGTTTATAGCCTTTATTTTTACTTACACCAAGCTCTTTCATTAATACATCTTTCTTCATTTTTAAAGGAACAAAGATGGAAACTAATAAAACACCAAGTGGCATTAGTACGTTACTCACTGCATAGTCCGCTAAATCAAAGATTGTCTTTCCGAAAATCTTCAGATCACTTAATATACCAAATGATAATGCTGATGGTACTCCAACAATGAAGATTAATAATCCTACAATTAAAGCCATTTTTTCACGTTTCCCTTTACCTTTTGCAGTTAAAGATGCAACGCTAATTTCTAACATTGAAATTGCTGATGTAATAGTAGCAAAGAAGAATAGTAATAAGAAAACGATGAAGAATAATTTTCCGAATGCCATTTTACTGAAAATAGCTGGTAATACGATAAATAATAGCCCCGGTCCTTGAGATGGTTCCATACCAAATGCGAACACTACTGGGAAAATTGCAAGTCCTGCAAGTAATGTAATTACTAATGTTAAAGCTACGATAGAAAATGCTGAACGCGGTAAACTTTCTTCCTTCGGTAAGTATGAACTATATGTTACCATTACTGCTACACCGACCGATAATGAGAAGAATGATTGACCCATCGCATATAAAATAACTTCTGATGTTACATGTGAGAAATCAGGTTGTAAGAAGAAACGAACGCCTTCTCCTGCGCCGTCTAATGTAAGGGCACGAACGATTAATACAAAGAATAAAACGAATAATGCTGGCATGAAATATTTATTTACTTTTTCAACACCATTTTGTACACCTTTACTTACGATGAAAATAGTAATAAGGATGAATAATAGCTGTGATCCAACTGCTAAATACGGATTGGAAATGATTTCACCAAACGTAGCTTCGTATGCCCCATTCCCTTCCCATAGTCTACCTGTAATTGCATTCCATAAGTATAATAAAATCCAGCCTCCTACAACACTGTAGAAAGAAAGTAATATGAAACAAGTTACAATCCCTAATTTCCCTAACCACGGCCATCGTGTTTTTGGTGCAATTTCTCTATACGCATCAACAGCCTCTTTTTGTGTACTTCTTCCGATAACGAATTCAGCTAATAATAGCGGTAAACCAATTAATAATGTGAAACCGATGAAAATAAGGAAGAACGCCCCGCCTCCTCCGATGCCGGCCATATATGGGAATTTCCAAATCGCCCCTAGACCAATTGCTGAACCTGCTGCAGCTAATACGAAACCTAATTTTGATGTCCATTGCTGTGAATTCATTTGTTAATCTCCTCTCTGTCTCTTTTTCTTTGTTTCAGTTCAGTATTTATATTGTTCTATCAATACTCTTTTCTAATACGTTCACTTCCTCCCTAATCATAAAAAAACGCCCCTACGTAAATACGTAGGGACGACAAAAATATCGCGGTACCACCCTAGTTATGAAGATACAACAAAGTTAGGACCTAAATAAAAAACGCCCCTACGCAAATACGTAGGGACGATAAATTATCGCGGTACCACCCTAGTTATGAAGCCACAACAAAGTTAGGACCTAAATAAAAAACGTCCCTACGTAAATACGTAGGGACGATAAATATCGCGGTACCACCCTAGTTGTGAAACAATCTTCACCACTTTATTTGATAACGGTATAAACTACCGTCTTTCATTTCCTCAAAATATGAGATTTATGAAAGATGCTCCAGGACGAACTTCATGAATAATCTATATACTGATTCACACCAACCATCAGCTCTCTGAAATAGGGAGATATTCACTACTATACCCTTTCATTGCCCAAATATTATTTTCCGAATTGATTACTATCATTTTTATCACACATTAAAAATAGTGTCAACTTATATTTTGAATTTTTATGTATTACATTCTATTTAAAAAATGTAAAATATGACTTTTAAATGAATAATATTAGAATATTTATGTTCCATACTATATTAACTTCTCTAACAGGTTTATAGTAGTATACGATAAATGCAAGACAGCACGAGTAGGAGGAAAGAATTTTGTCTACTTCAAAAGTTTTAAAAGGTACTGCTTTATTAAGTGGTGCAACAATGATTTCACGTATATTAGGTTTTATATACTTCTTCCCTTTTCAACTATTAGTCGGAACACAAGGGGTCGCTTTATATGGATATGCATACTCTTGGTACGGTATTTTATTAAGCTTCTCAACAGCTGGTATTCCTATTGCCGTTTCCAAATTTGTTGCAAAGCATAATGCGCTCGGTGATTATAGTACAAGCAAAAAATTATACAACTCTAGTGTAAAATTAATGCTGTTTATGGGCTTTTTAGGATTTTTAATTTTATTTATTGGGGCACCATACATATCACAATTTATTATTCGCTCGAAAACGCCAGATCCACAATTTATCGCCGATGTAACACTTACGATGCGAGCATTAAGTTTCGCACTTATTATCGTACCAGCTATGAGTGTTACACGTGGCTATTTCCAAGGTTTTCAACATATGAAACCAAGTGCCGTTTCTCAAGTCGTAGAACAAATTGCACGCGTTGTTTTCATTTTAGTTGGTAGTTTTATCGTCTCAAAACTATTAGGGGGTTCCGTAGCTTCTTCTGTTGCAGTTGCTACGTTTGGCGCTGTTATCGGAGCGATTGCCAGCGTTTCAATTTTAACGTTGTACTGGAAAAAATATAATAGATTAAAGCCTCCCGAAGGAGAATTAAAGTCAAGGGCATCAAATATTCCATTAAAAAATATTTATATGGAATTACTTCGATATGCAATCCCAATTGTATTTGTCGGTATTGCAATCCCGCTCTATACGTTAGTAGATCAATATACTGTAGCTGATGTCCTTAGAGCGATGGGCGAGCCTTTAGAAACAGCGAATGCAGTGTTCGCTTATATAACGAACTATGCCCAAAAGTTAATTATGATTCCAGCTTCACTTGCAACTGGATTCTCGTTAACGATTATTCCAGCTATAACGAAATCTTATACAAGCGGGAAACTAGAAGAATTACAAGAACAAATTTCAAAGATATTTCAAGTCTTGTTATTCTTCACTATCCCAGCTGCATTCGGTCTTGCTAGCATCGCTCACGATGCATTCCGTATGGTTTATGTAAATCCTGAAATTGCACTTGGTGGATCACAATATTTAATTTCATTTGCACCTTCTGCTATATTAAGTGCGATTTTCACAGTTTCAGCAGCTATTTTACAAGGAATCGATTATCAAAGAAAAACAATGATTGCATTCTCAGCCGGTATTCTCGTTAAAGTTTTAGTAAATACACCGCTCTTACATTTATTTGGCGGACACGGTGCTGTAATGGGAACAATTCTTGGATACCTCGTTTCCAATGTTATTATGTTGTACTGCATCGTTAAGTTTGCGAAATTTAAAATTGGCGAAACAGCAAAAACAGTATTTCTTATTACGATTTATTCCGCAGCAATGTCTGCTGTTGTAATCGCATTAAAAGCAATTTTAAAATGGTTAATTCCTGGACAATCTTATATCGAATCACTGCTTATTGTATGTATTTGTGGCGTCGCAGGAGGACTTGTTTACCTTTTATTCGTATTAACAAGCGGACTTGCTTCACATATTCTCGGTGATAGGATTCAGCGATTACCCGTACTAGGTAAATTAATCAAATAAAAAGAAGGGATGTAACGCATTGTTACATCCCTTCTTTTCTACTTCGCATATTGAATATGTTTTTGTTGTTCAACAATATGTAATTCTGGAGCATGTTGTTCTACTAAATGTAATAGCTCTTCGATTAACACCTCTAACTCCTGTACACTATACTCCGGTTTCCCTATTAACGTATTCTCCATACGCTCATATAAATTTTCAGGCTTAATACTCATTCGTTCCACATTATTCGGCATCCATTTAAATGCAGGATGATGCACATACATTCGGTTTAGACCAAATAAGACCCCAAATATATTTCTTTGCACTTCACAAATAACATCATAAAGCATAAGCCAATCTTTTCGTTTTAAAAGAGCCTCGCGATTATGCCAGCGATTGCTTAACCAAAGATTTTCTGAAATCATCCGTTTCGCTAGGTCTTCTGGATATGATACCACTTTATCTTTTAATTCCTGTACTTTCTCTTCTCCATACAAACTAACACCATCATGAACGGATGAGACAATACATTGTTTTTCATAACTTATATCATATTGATCCACCACACCTAAAATCACTTTCTCTACTGTTTCAGTTAAAAAGTTACTAATCTCTAATTTAATTCCCTCTTTTGTCAAATATGTTTCCGACCATTCTTCTTCCTCGTAAGGATGATATGACAATATTGTTCCACCAATATGATTAATAGGCCCTTTACGATCCTCGTCCTCTGGTGGTGCTGACCATAAAATATGTAATTCTATATCTGAATGTTCATCTTCTAACTTTCTAGCTACTGAACCCGCTAAAATAACAGCTTCAATCTTCGGATTTCTCCTATAAATCTCCGACATTTCTATTGCTTTCTCTTTTAATACCACTTCATTTCCCCCTAAAATTGCAGTACACTCTTACTCTTACTTTTTCATTTATCTACTTCGATATGACGCATTATATTTCCTTTTCACTGTTCCACTAAATCATATTTCTATCCAATAACGCTGAACAATTTCCCCACTATGAGAAGAAACTACTTCATTTTCTAACACACCGCCAACCTTTTGAATCGTTTTAGCCGAAGCAATATTAGTTTTATCGCAAGTTATTAACACTTTCTGCAACCCTAACTTTCGTGCTTCATATAATGCGAGTTTCAATTGTTTTGTCGCGTAACCTTGGCGACGTTTATTCGGATGAACACTATATCCAATATGACCACTTTCCCGCAATAATTCTTCGTTTAATCGTTGTCTAATATTCACAAAACCTATAAGTTCCCCTTTTTCAACACTTAAAAATTGACTAGATGGTACTCGATTACCTAGTAAGTTTTCTCCCAGTTCCTGTTTACTCACTTTTTCAAACCATTCATGGAGAGAATCAAAATTATGTAAAGAACTACTGCCGTGTGGTTGTTCGTCAGCATATAAAAACGCTTCCCGATACTCCATAATTTGTTCACTATGTTCATTTGTTGGTTTTAATAGTTTCATTGTACCTCCCCTCTCTTAACTACCTACAACAAACCCCTTAATAGCGCTATTTCACCATTAAGGGGTTTCTATCATTTTTATTCAAATAATCCCATACTTAAATACCGTTCTCCCGTATCAGGTGCAATACATAAAACTTTTTTACCAGCGCCTAATCGTTTTGCTATCATAATCGCTGCATAAACAGAAGCTCCAGAAGATGGTCCAACTAATAACCCCTCTTGTCTTGCTAAGTTTCTCATTGTCGTTAAAGCCTCTTCGTCTGCAATTTGAATAATTTCGTTATACACTTCTGTATTTAAATTTTTCGGGATAAACCCTGGACTTGTTCCTACTAGTTTATGAGGACCTGGAACACCGCCTGATAAAACGGGAGATCCTTTCGGTTCTACTACTGCAATATATAAGTTTGGTAGTTTCTCTTTTAACGTTTCCCCAGTACCTGTAATAGTTCCACCAGTTCCTGCCGTTGCTACGAATGCATCAAGCTCGCCATCCATTTGTTCATAAATTTCAAGTGCAGTCGTATAACGATGAATATTCGGGTTTGCTGGATTTTCAAATTGTTGCGGAATAAAACTATTTGGTATTTGCTTTTGCAGTTCTAACGCCTTCGCAATTGCTCCTGGCATTCTTTGTTCTGCCGGTGTTAAAACTACTTCTGCTCCGTATGCTTTCAATAAATTTATACGCTCTTTTGACATATTGTCTGGCATAATTAAAATCGCTTTATACCCTTTCGCAGCTGCATTCATTGCTAAGCCTATTCCTGTATTTCCGCTTGTCGGTTCAATAATTGTATCTCCTGGTTTGATGAGACCATGCTCTTCTGCAACGTGCAGTAAATTATAGGCAGCGCGGTCCTTCACACTGCGTGATGGATTAAACATTTCTAGTTTCACATACACATCTGCTGCGTCTTCTGGAATAAATTTAGATAATCGGACGACAGGTGTATCTCCTATTAATTCTGTAACATTTTCACATAATTTCATAGTGCATCCCCTATTCTATCGTTTTCTTATCATTTGGTAATAACCAAGAAGTAAGTCCAATTAATGGCAGACAACTACATAGTAACATAATGAATTGTAGACTATATATGTCAGCCAATTTCCCAAGTACTACAGATCCTAAAGCTCCTAGTCCAAACGCAAGCCCTACAATTAATCCAGATACCATCCCTACTTTTCCAGGAACAAGCTCTTGCGCATAAACAACAATTACACTAAAACTACTTGAACTAATAAAACCGATACATAAAAATAGCGGTACAACCCACACTAGCGAAACGTGAGGTAATAAAAGGGCGAGTGGTGCCGAACCTAGCATTGAAAATACAATAATTGTTTTCTTTCCAAATCGATCTGCTAACGGTCCACCAAAGAAAGTTCCTAATACACCGGCAATCATAAATGCGAATACGAAATACTGGGCATTTTTTATAGATAAACCGTAATGCTCAATTAAGTAAAATTGATAAAAATTCCCGATACCAGCACCGTACCAAGAACGTACAAAGGTAAGAAAAACAAGAAGTAGAATAACAAATTTAATATGTGTACTTACAATCGCATTTTCCGCCTCAAGCGCAGCCCTCTTTTTTCTTCTCACAGCGCCAGTTGCTAATTCATTCCTATACCAATTTGATACGAAAATTAATAATACAATTCCTACCGCTGCAAATGCTGTAAAACCTAAAGAACCAATTTGGCCGAGCGGAACGAAAATTAACGCTGTAAAAATAGGAGCTAGGGAATTCCCTGTATTTCCTCCCACTTGATAAATCGCTTGCGCTAAACCCCGTTTTGCACCAGCTGCCATATAAGCAACACGAGCACCTTCTGGATGAAAGACTGCGGAACCTAATCCGATAAATAAAACAGAAATAATAACAATAATAAAGTTCGGTGCAAACCCAAGTCCAATCATCCCAAGCATACTCGAAAACATACCGAGTGGTAATAAAAATGGTGACGGCTTCTTATCCGAATACATACCAAAAAACGGCTGCATAATCGATGACGTCATATTTAATGCAAACGCAATCCACCCTACTTGCATATAGGATAAATTCATCGTTTTTTCCAAAATAGGAAACAATGCCGGCACAACTGCTTGCATCGAGTCATTTAAAAAATGACCGAAACTAATTGCAAATAGTATTCGATATATCGTCGGTGTTTCAACAGTGTTTTTTTGCGAAACTGCCTGCATACGTGTATTTCTCCTTCCTGTACAATATATATATTTATTACAGCAAGTGTAATAAAGTAAAACTTTAACCTCAATAAATTCTGACTTTTGAAACATTTATATTCTATACTGGTTTCATTTCTTTTTCCAGAAATATCACTTATAGAAATAATATATTTTTTCTATAAGTTTTATCGGATTTATTTATAGAAATTTTCTATATTTTCTTTTATACTAGGACAGAGATGAAGGAAGGGATGACAACTATGAAGAAAAAATCTAAAGGAATCGTTGCACTCTCAATCACATTATCTATACTTTTAACAGCATGTGGTCAAAAACAAGAGGCAACAACTACCGGAGAAAAGAAAAAAGAATCTTCAAAACAAGTATTAAACATTGTAGAAGCTGGGGAAATTTCTACACTTGATTCATCTATCGCAACTGATGGGTTTTCTTACGCTGCATTAAACAACGTAATGGAAGGATTATATATGCCTGGTCCTGACAATAAACCTGTTCCTGCAGCAGCTGAATCATACAAACTGAGCGAAGATGGAAAAACATATACATTTACATTACACGACTCCAAATGGTCAAATGGTGATCCAGTGACTGCTCATGATTTTGAATATGCATGGAAACGTGCCATAAATCCAGAAACTGCTTCTGAATACGCACATATTATGTTCGATATTAAAAATGCAGAAAAAATAAATAAAAAAGAATTACCAATTGATTCATTTGGTGTAAAAGCGATTGATAATAAAACGCTTGAAGTACAGTTAGAACACCCTGTTCCATACTTTTTAGGATTAATGGGATTTGCAACATTTTATCCTCAAAACCAAAAAGTTGTAGTAGCACAAGGGAAAAATTACGGACTTGAAGCTGCAAATGTAGTTTATAACGGGCCGTTCCAATTAAGTGAATGGAAACATGATACAAGTTATAAAATGACAAAAAACCCGAACTACTGGGATAATAAAAATGTGAAGTTAAATGAAATTAATGTAAATATCGTAAAAGATACTTCCACAGCCGTTAATTTATTTGAAAGCAAACAAGTAGACCGAATTACGATTAATTCAGAGTTTGTTGATAAATATCAAAAAGATCCGAGCTTAAAGAAAATGGAACGTCCTTCTATGACGTTTTTCCGATTTAGCCAAAAGAATCCTTTATTAGCAAACAAAAATGCTCGAAAAGCTATTTCGCTCGCTTTTGATAAACAAGGAATCGCAACAACGATTTTAAATAATGGTTCTATACCTGCGAATGCATTCGTTCCGAAAGGATTCGTAAAAGGACCTGATAACAAAGATTTTCGCAGTACAAGTAATGTAAAAGTAGAAACAAATGTGAAAGAAGCTAAAACACTATGGGAAACGGCGAAAAAAGAAACAAATTTACAAAACGCTTCTCTTTCAATCATAACAACTGATGAGTCTAACGATAAAAAAATTAGCGAGTTTTTAAAAGGTGAATTGGAGAAAAACTTACCTGGATTAAAAATCACATTACAGCCACTTCCAGTAAAAGCATTTTTAGATCGTGAAGGAAATGGTGATTTTGAAATTTCACTTTCTACATGGGGACCAGATTATCCTGATCCTACAACATTTTTAAATATGTTCGTCACAGATGGACCATTTAATAAAATGAGCTATTCAAACAAACAATACGACGAATTAATTGAGAAAACGAGCTCTACTTTAGCAACTGATTTACCAGCACGTTGGAAAGCGTTCCAAGATGCTGAGAAAATATTACTGGAAGATGATGCAGCTATCGCTCCAATCTTCCAATCAGGACTTGTATATTTAGAACGTCCAACAGTAAAAGATGTTGTTATTCGTCCATTTGCAGGAATTTATTCTTATAAGTGGGCTTCTATTACAGAATAAGAAAAAGGCGATCCTAACATATATTAGGATCGCCTTTTTTATTAAATCGCAAAACGCTTATACTTTTCGTAATCACTCGTCTTACATTCTACTTCTAGTTTCGTACCTTCGTTTTCATAACTTGTAGATAAAACGTGCGCATGATTATTGAAATAAGAAACTACCTGTCCTTGATCATACGGAATTAACATTTCACACTTCGTATACTCTTTATAAATGTGTGAACGAATCATTTCGACAAGCTCTTCTATCCCAACATGTTTCTTCGCTGATAAATAAACCCGGTCTTCTTGTACTTTCGGAATTTCAACGTCTACCATATCTGATTTATTATAAGCATAAATGGTTGGAATATTTTCTACTCCAATTTTCTTTAACGTTTCATTTGTAATATCAATTAATTGTTCGTAATTTGGATTTGCGTAATCTACAACGTGAATAAGTAGGTCTGCTTCAGCTACCTCTTCCAATGTTGAACGGAAAGCTTTTACAAGGTGATGCGGTAATTTGCTTACAAATCCAACTGTATCTGTTAATAAGAATGATTTGTTATCTGGCAAATCAATATTTCGTACAGATGTTTCTAACGTCGCGAATAACATATCTTTTTCAAATACTTGTTTTTCTTCAGTACCATTGTAAATTTCAAGCATTGCATTCATCGTCGTTGACTTTCCGGCGTTCGTATAGCCTACTAATGCTACAACTGGTACTTCATTTTTCTTACGTTGCTTTCGCTGCGTTTGACGCTGGGCAACAAGTGCTTCTAGATCTTTATTTAAAACTGAAATTTGTTCTTCAATTTTACGACGATCTAACTCTAATTTCTTCTCACCGACACCTTTATTTTTCGTACCAACTCCGCCGCTCTGTCTTCCTAACGATTCACGAAGACCGATTAAACGAGGCATCATATACTGAAGGTGCGCTACCTCTACTTGCAACTGTGCTTCTTTCGTTTTCGCACGTTGCGCAAAAATATCTAAAATTAATATGGTACGGTCAATTACTTTACAATCTAAATCCGCTTCTAAATTTCGAATTTGTGAAGGAGATAATTCGTCGTTAAAGATTACCATATTCGCATCTACTTCATTTACATACGCTGCTACTTCTTCAATCTTTCCTTTTCCAATATAATGGGAAGGATTTACTCGTTGTAAATTTTGCGTCACTTGCCCAATTACCTCTACATCACAAGCTTCTGCAAGGTTTGTTAGCTCTTCCATTGAATATGCAAAATCATCTTCATTACCTAAATTCACTCCAACTAAAACTGCTCTTTGTAATAATTCTTCCATATATTTATTCCTCCATTTCGATTACGTAAAATAAAAAACACAGGTTACTGCCTGTGTTTTCGTAAACGGATAAGGGTTCACCAAAGAAATAGAAGAAAGTTATACTTTCATCCTATCTCATAGTCAAAAAGTCCCATGATCATATAACGCATCCACAATAAGTGTTCACCTATACGATCTCATTCTATTTATAAAGGCAAAACAAAAAGAGGGCGTATTCGTCCCTCCCTCTTTTTCACATATAAGCTTAATAAAGGGTTCCTTTAAAATAGGCAGACCAATCCCGTTCACTCTGTACACAGACAGAGCCTTTGAGCGCTATTCAATTATTGGCACAAAGTATTGAGACGTAATCTGATTAAGATCAAAGGAAGCCCCTCCGTTCATTTTAAGTTACATAAAGTGTAGCATAAGTAATTCGCTTTCACAAGATTAAACCACCTATAGAAACAGAAAGAAAATCTTTGTATTTTTACTTTAATCGTCATTTTTTGCGCATTCTTCTTACAATAAAAATCACAAGAGCTACTATCAGTAACAGACCTATAGAAAGAGTAACAACTTGCCACCAACTTAAATCACTCACCATTTCTCCTTTCAAATCCACTTTCTTCGTCGGAACAGACTCTTTTGCAATTTGACTTAAAGCCACTTTGTCCGCCCCTGCCTCATCTAATCTCTTCGTTCTACTGCAACTATGTGTGTATAATTGTTTGTCTGATCCTCTTTGAGAAGAATATACTAAGTACTCTCCTCCCTCTACAAAGTGAAACACACAATCACCACCATTTGTATATACAATAATTTGCGAAGATGTTGTCCCTTTCCAAATTCCCTTCACTTCAAATAATACTTCAATTCCACCCCCTTCTTTCCTTCCAACCTCAATTACCTTCCCCTCAAACACTACATCGTTTTTTTGAAATGCATCTTTTGCTGATACGTTAACACAATCACAAGCATGAGATTTCTCTGGAAAAATAATAAGAATAAAGCTATAAATAATGACAACAGAAACCATGTATAAAATCCTTTTCAAGGAGCTCAACTCCCCCCATTATCAATTTTTGAAACTTCTCGTATATTATTTTTACAACACTCACCAAATTCCTTCATAGTAAGTTAAGCATTATCGTTTCAATACAACAAAAGTCTTTATTGACATTTTTATAACCTGATATTAGTATCCGGTTATAAAAATAAAAGTTAGGAGATGTTCCCATGCATTCTAAATCCCGTATTACTGCAATTGGTACTCATGTTCCAAATCAAATATTATCTAATAATGATTTAGAAAAAATGATCGATACGATTGATGAATGGATTGTACAAAGAACAGGAATAAAGGAAAGAAGGATTACTAGCGAAGGCGAATACTCCTCACACTTAGCCATTAACGCAATTGAAAATTTATGTACAACATTTAAAAAGAACTTAGAAGATATCGACTGTATCATCGTCGCTACAACAACTGCTGACTATGTTTTTCCTAGTGTCGCATGTCAAATACAACAACACTTCAACATCCCCCATACACTAGCTTTTGATTTAAATGCAACTTGCGCCGGTTTCACATATGGACTACACGTAGCTAATAGCTTAATCACTTCTGGATCACATGAAAAAGTACCTGTCGTAGCGACAGAGACATTATCAAAAGTTACCGATTACACCGATAGAACGACCTGTATTTTATTCGGTGATGGTGCTGGAGCTATTTTATTAGAAAGAGATGAAAACAAACCAAGCTTTATCGCTGCTCATATGGGAACAAATGGTGCTGGTGGCATTCATCTATACAGAACAAACTTATCTACTACTATGAATGGTACACCACTACAAACAAATGAAAAAATCGTTCAGAATGGGAGAGAAGTATATAAATGGGCAACACGTACGGTACCAGCAGGTATAAAAGAACTATTACATACCGCCAATATGCAAATAGATGATATAGACTGGTTCATACCACACAGTGTTAACTTACGAATGATTGAATCTATTTGTGAGAAAACAGAAATTCCAATTCAAAATACTTTAACGAGTGTAAAATACATGGGGAATACATCTTCAGCTTCTATTCCACTCGCTCTAGATTTAGCTAGAAAAGAAGGGAAATTAAATAACGGAGACACACTTTTACTATACGGGTTTGGTGGTGGTCTTACTCATTTAGGGCTTATTGTGGAGTGGGATTTAAACTAACATTTTTCTTTTATACAACTAACTACAAAAAAGCAGCATTCAAAGATTGATTACCTCCCTTTGAACGCTGCTTCTACTATCTTAATTTTATTTACCTGTCCGAGTCCATATCACAACAGGAATAAGCATGAAAGCTAAAACTCCTCCAGCTAATGACAATGCCGCATAACTTGAATTTGCCACTACCATTCCTGACATCGCTCCACCTGAAGCTCCAGCTAGCGCAATAAACACATCTATTTTCCCTTGTGTTTTTGCACGTGTGGAAGGTATAGTTGCATCAACAATTTGAGCCGTACCATTGATTAAACCGAGGTTCCATCCTAATCCAAGTAAAGACAAAGCAACAATTAATAGTATTAAAGAATCACTTGGCGCTATCGCCGCTATGACACCTGCTGCTAGTAAAATCACTCCACCAGCTATACTCATCGTAGTTCTGCCAATTTTATCAATTAACATTCCCGTAACGAGAGACGGAAGATACATTGCACCTACATGAAAACCAATTACAAGACCTACTGCACTTAAAGCATGACCGTGGTGTCCCATATGAACTGGCGTCATCGTCATAATCGCAACCATCACGATTTGCGTAAGTATCATTACGATAGCTCCAACTGTAATACCTCGTTTATTTTCTGTTGCTTCTTCTATTACTGGTTGCCCTTTATATGTATGCTCTTGTTTATATGTTTCTATCATATTAGCAATAAGTAACGGATCTGGACGAAGCATAACAAATAGAATAAGACCAGCTAGTATAAATGCTGCTGCCGATAATATGAACGGACCAGCAAGTTCAGGAATTCCAATTGAATGAGCAAACCTTCCCATTACACCTACTAAATTTGGACCTGCGACTGCACCAAAGGTCGTCATTACCATCGTAATACTAATAGCAGTTGCTCTTTGCTTCTTATTCGCTAAATCGGTTCCAGCATAACGTGCTTGTAAATTCGTAGCTGTGCCCGCGCCATATATAAGTAAAGAAACTAGTAAAAGAATAATACTATTTGTTAAAGCTGCCACCACAACTCCAATAGCCCCTATTCCACCTACTATAAAACCTCCTGCAAGCCCTATGCGACGACCATGTTTTTGTGATAACTTCCCAACAAAGAAAGCCGCTACCGCAGATCCCATTGTAAACATAGCAGCTGGTAACCCTGCATATGCATCTGTCCCAAGCATTTGCTGCGCAAGAAGTGCACCTACTGTAATTCCGGCAGCTAACCCTGCTCCACCGAACATTTGTGAAATACTTACGATTAGTAATGTTCTTTTGTATAATTTTTGTTGTTCTTCTTCTGTATATATATGATTACTTATTGAAGCATCTGCTGTATCTATCATTTCCTCACCCTCTCTATAAAACTAATCCCCCTTGTTAATGTACTATAGAACAGCAAAATCCCCAATTTATAACTCTTAAATTTATTCATATTTTATTGCTCCTCCACTTCAAATAATAATCCCCTAAGTTTTAACACTACTCTTCTGTATTATTAAAGTTAAATAATATAATAAAAAAACTACATAACATATGATTTTATATAGATACCGTAGTAAATTTATTGTTTCCAAACAATGATTAAAGTGCGATTTATTATAAATAACACTGCAAGAATAATAGCAAAGGTTATTTGATCAACAGTATATAGAGCAACAGAGCTAACTCCAAACAATATGATTTCTAACATAAACCTATATGGTTCTGTCAATTTTAATGATGCTTTAGGTGCAATGAACCGCCCCCATATTATCGCAAAAAGTAGTGGTGAACCAATACCAAAAACATATTTCCCATATACATCCCCAAAAAATTGAAAGCCCCAATAACATAGTGATGCAAGAGCAAATAATTCTATAAAAAATCTTGTCACCAGATTTATATGTTTTATAGACATATTATAAAGCCCCCCTTGAAAACTTATGTAGAATCCTATAAAAATAATATTATGCATCCTATATTTGAACTTGATACGTACCTATTCATTGTATGTAAAAATACTTATTCATACTATTCAGTTCATCTTTGATTTTGGCTGATAATGAATGAGAGTAAATACTTAAATGATAGTGACACATATGCCTATAAGCACAAAGGGAAGAACTTCGCCATTCACGTTTCGTCCATGGAGTTCTTTCCTTTGTTAATAACCAACTTTCAATAATTAGGGTGAAATTCATATTTAGCCTATTTCCCTTACAATCCCCCTACTATCCTTTTTTCCCTTCTTTTACTCAAAGCCTTTCCTTCCCAAAATAACAAACTTACTAAAGCAAAAACTAAGATAATCGGCACACTTGCTTTATATAAATCTGTAAAACTCATTGCCATCTGATTTTGAGCATAGTGATTCACATCATCCGAAAATGCGAGTACTTCTTTCTTTATACTTTCCTCTTGTTTTTCAACTTCTTTTGTCACTTGATTCATAACTTCTTCTCTTTTTACATCTCTATATTCTACTGGAATTTCTCTTAATACTTCATCCACTTTTTGGTGAATTAATGCATCTTGTTTCTCTTTATTTAACCCTACAAATGTTTCATTTTGATGTTTTTCTACATTTGTTTCTATACTTTGGTTCTCTATTTTTCCTTTTGTTATTTCTAATATCTCAGCCTGCTGGGCACTACTCACATGAATATTATGCAATTTTTCTTCTGCATAACGATATACATTCTCTTTATTTACAGCTAAATTGTGCGTTAAGTTAGATACAAATATTGCAACTGCTAATACAATTCCTACTTGCCGCAACATCGAGACAACACTTTGAGAAGCGGTTAATAATTCCCCTTCAAACGAAGAAGCACTTAAAACTGTAATTGGACCTACTACTAAACCATACCCAACACCTAATATCATACATGGAATAATAATTTCAATATTCGTTGAATTAACATCAATCATTTGCAACCAATAATAAGAGAAACCCATAACAAGAAAGCCTGACAAAATAATAGTTACTTTTCCGAGTTTTTTAATTAAAGTTGCTGCAACTGGTGAGACAAAAAATATCATTGCTGAAATAGGTGTCACTAAAAAAGCTGCTTCAATTTCCGTTCGGCCTTGTATTTTCGTCAAGAACGTCGGAAGCAATACAGTAACTCCAATTAAAAATAAATTACTTAATATGACAACGATAGACGCTCCGACAAACATTCGATCTTGAAATAACTTTAAATTCACCATTGGATTATGAATCTTTCGTTCTACTAAAACAAATAGAATAAGAGAAATAGTGCTAATTGCATAACAAGACAAAGCAATATTACTTTGCCATCCCCATGTATTGCCTTTTACTAATATGAGAGTAAAAGAAAAAATTGCTGTGCTACTTAATAGTAGTCCTACCCAATCTATTTTTGAGATAATACGTTCTTCATTTTTTATTTGCAGCATAATACAGCATAAAATGATTCCAAGAATACAAATAGGAACATTTATGAAGAACACCCATCTCCAACCGAAATTTTGTGTAATAATTCCACCTATTACTGGTCCCATTGCAGCTGATAGTCCTTGTGTTACCCCTAAAATTGCAAGTGCAACATGTCTCTTTGCTAATGGCATTGCTGAAACGCCGATTACCATACTTGTCGGAAATAAAATTGCTGCACCAATACTTTGTATAAAACGAGAAAAGATGAGAAAATCGCCCGTATTAGCAAAAGCACAAAGCACTGATCCACCACCAAAAATTATCAAACCAAGAATATACATCTTTGCTTTCCCAAAAATATCAGCTATCCGTCCTAGTGGAATGGCTAGTACTGCAATCGTCATCGTATAAACATTTAATATCCAAGACATCTTTTCTAATGAAGTATTTACACTCGTTTGTATGGCCGGTAAAGCTATATTCATAATTGTCGTATCAATCATACAAAGAAATATACCTAAGCACATTAAAAAGACAATCTTAATACCCTTTGATTGCTCCATGTTCATCTACCCCTTTATTTATTATGAACGTGTTTTTCATTCTTCTGTTTTATTGTGTTTTTTTACTTCTAGTTGCTCTAGTTTTCTTTTCAATGTCTCTACTTGAGCACTATATGATGCAATACCTAAATCGAGTGAAATTTCCTCAACAAAAGTAATACCTTCTCTCCACTTTTCATATTTCAAACGAAGATCCGCAATGTATACCTCTTTCCTTTCAATTTCGTCCTCAATCCATTTTTTTATCGCCTTGTCATCGCTATAATTACCAAAATACATCCTCATTAAAAAATCTGAACGTAAAACATCTTTCTCTACATCTGTTTGCATGTATTGATAAAACTCTTCACGCCCTTCATCTGTAATAAAGTACATTTTCTTATTCGGTTTCCCTTCTTGCATAATAACCTCTTTCTTTATTTTCCCCTCTTTTTCCAACTGTCGTAACGTTGGATAGATCATTCCAAAACTCCCATCAAAAAAATGAGTAAATACGTCTTCGAACACAATTTTAATATCATAACCAGACAATTCTTTTTCCATCAATAAACCTAAAACAACATCTCTTCCCTTCAAAATAAGACCCCCACATAGTATATAATCAATAATCATATTAACAATATTAATATGATTATTGATTATATACCCTATTCTATTAATTGTAAAATGTTTCTAAATAAAAGAACACCCTGTAATTTTATTGTTCAAAATTACAGGGTAGCTCTACTTTATATTTCATATACAAACTTTGTACTATTTTACAACTTCATCTTGATTAGCTTCAAAACCTTCTGTCTTACCCTCTTTCATTTCATAATAATACGAAGGTAATTCTATACCATGCTCTAAGAAATAATCCTCAATTAATGCAATAATGATTTTTAACGTTTTCACACGAGCATACAATTTATCATTACTTTCGATAATTTCCCATTTCGCATTTGGCTTATTTGTTTTTTCAAACATGTCTTCCATTGCTTCAACATACTCGTCCCACTTTTCACGGTTACGCCAATCTTCGTCTGTAATTTTCCATCTTTTCAAAGGATTGTTCTCTCTATCTTTAAACCTCTTTAATTGTTCATCTTTACTAATATGATAGAAAAACTTCCCGATTATATAATGATCATCTGTTAATAGTTTTTCAAAATCATTAATCTCATCATACCCTCTCGTCCACTCTTCCTTTGTAGCAAACCCTTCAACACGCTCCACTAACACACGTCCGTACCATGAGCGATCAAAAATAGTAATTTGCCCGTACTGAGGAAGTTTTCGCCAGAAACGTTGCAAGTAATGGTACCGTTTTTCATGAGGTGCTGGTGCTCCAATTGGATTTACTTGAAACCCGCGCGGATCAAGATGTTCCGTCACTCGCTTAATCGCTCCGCCTTTTCCAGCCGCATCCCAGCCTTCCATAACGAGCATAACCGCAATTTTTTCTTCTTTTACAATTTGCTGCAATGCTAATAAGCGCCTTTGATATTTTTCTAGTCTCTTATTGTACTTAGATTTCGATTCAATTCTTTTCGTTACATCTACTTTAGCAAGATATCCATTTTCCATAAAACAAATCCCCCTTGTTGTATGACAATGTTATTTTAACATATTATTGGAAATTTTTTCACATTAGAAAAAACTGTGTAGAAAAATCTCTACACAGCTTCCTTCTCTAATTGCACATCTACTTCAATATTCTCATTTTTATTTTTCACAGCTTTTATAAAGAATACAGCAGTTAACATAACGGTAATAACCGCACCTACCATATAAGATGTGTTTAACGGAATATTAAAACCAATTTTTGCATTTAAAATGTAAATGAAAGTCATGAGTTGCATGACTTTCGCGGGAATTAAGGAAACAACATACGGTTTCCCTTTTATGAATAAATACATCGTTCCAATCCATCACGCAATTGCTGCAGTCGATTGGTTAGCCCAAGAGAAATATCTCCATCTTATTCACAAAGAGAGACTATATTTTTTTACAATTGAATTATGGTATACCCTCTCAAAAAAAGAAGATAATAACAAATAAATCCGTTACAGAATGGGAGTACTTTAAAGATGAAACGAAAAATATTTTCTCTCTTTGCACTAATCTGTTTCGCACTACCAATACAAGCTAGTGCATACACATTTCACTCACTACCAATTGAATCAAAGTCTAAACAGTGGTATATCGAAATTGACAAATCTCATAACGCAAACAAGCAAGCAGTGCAGCCAAAACAGGGTGTATATGATACATATAGTTTACTCGTAAAAAACATCGGTAATGATGTATCAAATGTATCAGTGGAAATACTTGATAACACTCCTACCTCTAAAGCTACTTTTAATCCTACTACGTTAAATAGCAACGTTTCTAAAAGTCAAACAAGCTCTGACTACATCGTATTCCCTTTAGACTTTAATAGCCATAATTTTAAAGTCGTCATTACTTGGGAAGAAAAAAATTTCTCATACAACGGTCATCCGGTAAATGAGGGGGAACAAATGAAACAAACATTTGTGTTTAATGAAGAATAAGCCCTAATTTGATTAGGGCTTATTCTTCATTTACAAAACCAGATTGAATCGCTTCTGTTACTTCTTTTGTGATTTCTAGTTCTGTTGCTTCCGTACTAATTTTCTTGTCCCAAATATGTACGGAAGGCTTTTCGTTACAAAGATGTTTTACTAATACTAGTTGATTATATGTTAGCTTATTTTCTCTATGGGTGGCGATATAGATTGTGAAATTTTTTGCTTCAAAGACCTTTTCCTGCAAAGTGTATTGGCTGACCAATTCCTTTGCTACTATATCGTTCAAGTTTTCTATAATCATATAAGTTATTCTCCTTTCCCTTATATCATCAATCAACTCGTCGAATACTTGGTACACATAATGCTACTCCCATTGTTACAAGTACTAATATAACTAGTGTTATAATCGTTATCTCGCCACTTATGACAATAGCTAACCATCGTTATCGAACTACCTAAAGTCGAAAATAATTGCCCAATCCATAAAATATTAATATATGGTGACACTTTGACCGGCAATAACAATTTACCAATATAACTTACATTTTTCTCTGTTCGTATTTCTCCTTGCATACCTCTCTCCTCTTTTCAAATTAAGTTAATATCGATTATAAAACAGAAAATTCAATCTTCAATAATTTTAATTATATATGAAACTGTTAAATTATTGGTAAAAATATAAAAAAGGTGTTTTCATAAATGAAAACACCTTTTTTATTTATAATTTTAAGTTCTTCTTCAATGTCCAATACTTTTCTTGAGCATTTTCAAATGAAAATTCTACCCAACCGTTTGGATCTTCACGATATACATTTACTTTCTTACCATTTTCTAATTTTCCAACTTCATTTTGTGTAACATTCGGTACACTCTTAATTGTATAGCCAAATGGATATGGCACTTGATAGTAAGAGCCTACTAATTGAACAGTACCTGTTGCATCTTTTGCATAATCTTTATATGGAATGTCTTTTCCTAATGCCTCTACATTTAATGTATTAGGATTTTTCGGTAATCGTTTTACATTTTCATAATCTTTCTTGTTAAACGGTTTAATACGCTCCATAATATTAGCGATTTTGCCAGCCCATTCTTTATCTGTTGCATACTTTTCATTCATATCAGGTAATGTGTAACCGCTGAAATAATTTGCACCTTCTTCTAAGTAGTTCTTCCTTACATAATCAGCATTGTAAGAAATACTTTCCTTATATGACGGTAAATATTTTGCATATGCAAATGGGTCACGATCATATGCTCTTAAACCAAATAAATTATGTTTACGATATGCAATTTCTGATTTACCGTACGCAGATTCTAAGATTGCATGTGCAGCTAAATATAGTGCGCTCACACCGTACTCATTTTGTGCTTGAATAAAATCTTTACCAGTTCCAATAAGTGGACTATCCGAATGCGATTTTTTAATGAAATTATCAATCTCTAGTGCCGTTACGTTAGATGGCAAAGTTACGTCTAAATTAATATACGATGGCTGTTCAACAGGAACATCATTTTTAATTTGCATCGCTTTATATAATAATTGTGCATAGCTTTCACGTGTTAATACACCCGATGGATCAAATCCTCCAAGCCCATTCCCTACCGATACACCATTGGATTGCAATGCACTAATTGCTTCTTTTGCCCACCAGTGTGTTGCATCTATATCATTAAATGTATGTGGTGCTTTTACTTCTAATTTAAATGCTCTTTGCAAAATAACAGACATTTCAGCACGAGTTAATGATTCTTTCGGTCTAAACGTCCCTTTACCATCACCTACGAAAATCCCCATATCTGTTAATGCCAAAATTTCTTTTGGGAACATCGTCGTTCCTGCGCTAATATCAGAGTATGGATTTTTATAATCGCTTTTTAATTCTGGTTTTAATGCGCGATACATTAATGCTGCTACTTGCTCACGAGTTACAACGTCTCCAAAGCCAAATTTACCATTATCGTAACCTGCAATAACCCCTTTTGACGTTAAATCAGTAATCGCTTCAAGTGCCCAATGATTTTTCGGAACGTCTGGAAACTCTTTTGTAGATGCAAACGAAGTTGCTGGAGCCAGCACTACTTGAAGTGCGACTGTCACTGCTAACACATTAGAAATAACTTTTTTCATAAATTGTTTAACACGTTTTCTATATGCTTGTACCGTGTTAACTTGCCTCCCTTTATCGTATAATTTTCCCTATTAAACTAACAAACTCTTAATTAGTCAACAGTAAAAGTATACGTGATAAAAATAAACTAATCTACCTTTATTTTATTCATAATCAGCATAATACGATATATCTTTTTATTCCGATATAAAATCACAAAAACTTACATAAAAAGCCCACCTCTATATAGACGATGGACTTAACAATCAACATTGTTATTTCGTTAAACGAGATTTTGAAACATCAAAACCTTTCCACTCATAATAATCTAAAATACCCGCATAAATTGCCTCAGCAGCTATTTGTCTTCCAGATTCTGAAGCTAACTTCTCATAATCCGCGCTGTTATCTAAAAATGCTAGCTCCGTTAGTACTGCTGGCATCTCATTTTCTCTTAGTACATAAAAGTCTTCTGGTTTCACACCACGATCTCTTGTATCTAGAGCTTTAACTAATCGCTTTTGTATTTTATCAGCTAACATATAACTATCTTTTTCACGCTCAGTTAATTCTTTCTTTTCAGATCCTTTATAATAAAAAGTTTCTGTTCCATGTCCATCATGTTTTTGAGAAGCATTTGCATGGATACTTACAAAAATATCTCCATTATGTTCTTTCGCGAAATCCACACGATTTTTAAGGTCTTCTCCTTGTTTTTCACCAAGACGAATATCTGTTTCACGTGTTAACATCACACGGAATGGAGTATGTTTCTCTATTAAACTTTGTAATCTTTTAGATGTATCTAATACAATATCACTCTCATGTAATCCTTGTGTTGCTTTCCCAGGATCTGTTCCTCCATGACCTGGATCAATAATAATCATCTGTTCTACTAAAGGATTACCTACTTTAAGTGAGTCAGCCTTTGCAATAAACTGTGCTGCTTCTGCTTTCGTTACAGTTTTCTTAGGCTCCCACTTCTCACCAGTACCAAGAGAGATGCCTAATTCAACTAGGATGTTAGCTTTTTCTTTACCCCAGTTTAATGTTTCTAAATCTTTGAATTTAGTTGCTGGAGTACCGTTTACTTTAGACTCTAATTTGTAAGCTTCTACAAGAAGAGATGCCATTGAAACTCGGTCAATTTTCCCAGTTGGGTCAAAGACGCCTGGGCCTTTCCCTTTAACAACACCAGCTTTTTCTACAGCTGCGATGAATGGAGTGTACCAATCGTTTTGAGAATCACCGAAAGATGGTTTAGCATTTTTATCGATTGGTAAGTTTAAGATTTTAGCCATCATTGTAGCTGCTTCTGCACGAGTGATTTCTTTTCCAGGCTCGAACATTCCTTTATCGTTACCTGTAACTGCACCTTTATCTACTAAATAGTAAATAGAATCTTCTGCCCAATGTTTAGCTACGACATCTGGAAATTTTTTTGTTTGTGCGAAACTACTAGATGAATAAGTTAATATACTAGCTGCAATTAATCCTGCTGCAATTATTCTATTTTTCATAGAATATATTCCCCTCTCAAGTACAATGTATTTATATAACAGACTAATTATAGTTCTGAAAATTAGTAATAGTCAATTGAAATTTGTATAAATTTGTATTATTATTGTATTTTTTGTCATATATAACTATAGTTAAAAACTATAAGATTCTTATTTTATAAGAGGAGAGGTTCCCATGAGCAAGGATTGGAAAGATATAGAACACCGTATGTATACAATGTGTATGATTCAGCGTAATAACAAAGTATTGCTAATACAGCGCCCCGATCATCTAGGATTCCCTGGTTATATCGCTCCTGGCGGTAAAGTAGATTTTCCAGAAAGTATCGTCCAAGCTGCTAAACGAGAAGTAAAAGAAGAAACTGGATTACTTGTTTCAAATTTAACTTTTAAGGGATTAGATGAATACGTAAATCCGAAAGAAAATGTTCGATATATGGTATTTAACTATTGGACAGATTCATTTGAAGGTGAACTCCTTTTGAATCCTCCTGAAGGCGAATTATTATGGGTACCAATCGAAACAGCATTAAATCTTCCTATGCAAGATTGGTTTAAAGAAAGATTCCCATTATTTTTTGAAAAAGGTACGTTTGAAATTCAACGCGTTTGGGACCGAGACTTAGATAAACAAGTTACTATGACAATTACGCATACATAAAAAAAGCTTGGAATCTCTCCAAGTTTTTTTACTTCTTCTCTATTTTCTTAATCTCATAATCAATTTCTAAAAACTTAACTCCAAATATCCACATTCTATGATTTGCTTCTAGTAGTTGATCCGTGCACTCTTTCATAATAAAAGTCTCTGCTAACGGTAAACGTATTGTAAAGAAACGAGTATGTAAATAAATCCCCTCATCCCCCTTACCATTTTTTCTCAACTTACTAGTAATAATGAAATCATTACTCTTATTACATAATTTTAAAACCCCCGTCATATTCGAATATGGTAAAGGTAATGCAATATTCATATATGTCTCGCTCTTATATGTGTGCTTTGAGTAAAGAGCTACAAAAATAGATTCTCCTGCTTCATTTTTTCTTAGCCAAGCCCTTACATTCTCCCTTCCATCTTTCTCATCTATTATCCCAACGATAGAGCCATGCATCGTTTCCCACTTACCGCCCATTCCTAAATGTATTTGTCCTACACGCTTACTCATTTTCTCATAGCAAAATGCAACCGGACGAAACCAACGAGCCCACTTAATATGCGATTGTAACTCATACTCTTTTGTATTTTCATAAAAACGAGTAATACTTAAAGGAATCTTCGTCACGTCAAATGCCTCACTATGAAAATCATTCATTTTATCAACTAAACCTTTGTATTCCTTGCTATCTATTAAATTTCTGTTATGTAAAAATGCTTCACCAACTGTCGCATTTCCTCTTAACCCGCTCATTGGTTTCCCGTAATATTTATAATTCGGGGCACTATTTTCAATCATCCAGCCGACAAATGCTGGTAACGCTACTCCAATTCCATTGACAACACCGTGAATCCAAACCATTTGAGCAATTGTAATCATCAGTACATGTTTCAAATTCCCATACGAATATATAAGTGAAAACATAATTGTTACCATGAGTGTACTAGACGATATGATCAGGAGAATCTTTGCACTGATAGCATTAAATTTCGTGCGCCAAACATAAATCCCATAACCATAAATAGCACATAAATATAGGAACACTGCAAAAAATTCAAATACTCTTGAGTACGTAATCCCTATTGCAACTGTCATAGGTGAAATGACGATGACAAACATAATAGCATCATATACTTTACTTCTTTTTTCTCTTTTTCTCCCAATTAAACCAGCTGATAACGGCAATAGAAATGCCGAATAATGAAAGTGTGCAGCGGTAAGCAAAACAATGTCAGAACTAAAGTGCATAATGGAAAGCTTTGCTACTGAAGCAAAAAACCAAAAACCACCTAGAAACAAATAAATAAACGCACTATCAATAGCTGTCTCTTCTAACTGTTTCCATCCTCTTTCTAGCACTCTACTTACACCAAATAACGCAATAATTCCTGTATATACAAACCAAAGTATCGCAAAGAAATAGTGATTTGTTACGAAAGCTAACGTTGCACTAATTGCTGCGATTGGATATAACAGCGATACAAATTTATAAAAAGATACATACGATCCATTTCTTGTTTTCTTATCAATGATACAAAATGACATCGGTATAAATAACAAAATAGATAATAATATAATTGCTTCCACTGGGTTTATATTTGACCACTCACATATTAGAAAAATAATATAACAAGCAAGCCCAACTATTATATTTTTCATAACATTTATTTCCTCTCCACAAATGTTCCCTTATATGAAAATAATGAACCAATTAACGGATTGCGTACTTGTACATGAATTCGAAAACATTGTAGTGTTTCATCATAACTTTCCACAATTTTGGCCTCTCCGTATAAAAATCTAGGTAACAGGAATTTTCTTCCAAACATGTAGAACCATTGTTTCTTTGAAGAAATATGTATTGCCCCCACCTCATCAATATGAAAATCCAACGTAGAAACAAGTATGTGCGGTTCACCAAAATAATCTACAATTTCATTATTCTCTTCATCCAACTGCATAACGGCGTTAAAATATCTTTTTTTATTATGAAAATAAAAAGTACGATTCCACCGCACAAGTTCATTTCCATGTTCATCTCGCTCAGCGGTATTATGTATTGTAAATGGCACTTCCTTCCCCCGCTCAGAGAAAAACATTCTAAACTTCGATGCAATTTTTAATATCAATTTCACGAAAAAAGAACCTCCGTAAATTTCATCCATATTTCCTTCTCCAGTAAAGCTATTTTCTTCTGTAATTTCATAGCGTTTCTGTAATTTTGGATGAAGCTTTTTATAAGAATCCCCTAATAGTCTTTCATACATATTAGCCATACATTATCCCTTTCTCTTCCTCTTGCAATTTTTTGCGCTTGGCAAATTCGTGCTATTTATATAACCGACAATTGATAACCCCATTAGTAGAACGTTTAATGTAATTGGATTAAACGGCTCTGTAAAGCTTACGATATTCGTAAAACCCGCCGCTATCGTTAAGGCTATTAACATAAAAATATGTACGATAAATACTTTTCGTTTTTGAAATGGCAACAACCATATGACACCAAAAATAAGTTCTAGTAATCCAATTATTTTAAGTACAAAAATACTATGTTCAGTTGAACCAATCATCACAGATAGCATTTTTACTTCTTCTGAATGAGTAAACAATAGTTTCGGCACTATTCCTTGATACATCCATACAAAAGCAAATAAAAAACATACGAGCCAATATGTCATCGTTCTTCTAATTAGTAATCTCGGATGAAGTCCCTTTTCTATCCATAATTTTAACGCATCAAAACTCCAAGCAGTCGCCCAGCCTAATAACGGACGAAACATATAGAAATCTATTACATTTCCTATACGACCAAACCTCGTATCGTAATCATATTGCGTCTCAAAATGAATGTATTCTTCACGCGGTGTATACTTCCAATAACCACGCCCTATTTGAATAAGTGATAATTTATTATCTGTCCAAAATTTTAAAGAAGAAATTCTTTCACCCGTTTCTTTTCTTATTTCACCTATCGATTCCCCTTCACCAGCTATTTCGAGTCCAAATCCAATTTTAGTTTTATATAAAAACTTCTGCGGTTCTCCTTCTTTTTTCTCTAAATACGAAATTTCAGTAAAGCGAGCATCCCATTCTGTATGTATATCTGGTTCCTGTGTATATCCCCATATTTTTTCCATTGTTGTGTTCATTTCTGCCGAAACATAAATAGGCTTTTTCCCCTTCATTCTTCCACCTCCTATGCACTATAAATTTAATGTACATGCTATGAATTTATTTTGCTACAGTTTTCACAAACTCCTTCAAGAAAAGAAAGAATTTTTAAAATTTATACAAAACACTTGATTCCCCGAAAAATTTAAATTATTATAAAACAAATGTTACCAACAACTTCATAAATCAAACACTCTCGCCTAAAACGTGAGATAGAGGTTGCGATACTTATGATTATTCTAATGGAGACACAGAGATGTCTATGAAATTAGATGAAAGGAAGTATTGCCGAAATCGATAATTTTCTCTGCATTTATCGATTGGGGCTGTTTTCGAATAGAAACAGAACTGTCATATGTACAGAAGTGTATGTATGAAGAGCTATCTACAAAAAAGAGATATCATTTTTATGGTATTCCTTTTTTGGCGGTTTTTTTATTAGCTCCGTTTTCTGTTTCCCTTTTCCTGTAACAGCACCATCCTCACTTATTTGAGATGGTGTTTTTTGTTTTTCTCTGGTAACTACAGGAATATTGGGATCTATATATGTCCTAATCTATTCTTAAAAATGGATGAAAGAAGGAATTCGTAATGGAAACGATTGTACAAAAATTTGGTGGCACTTCTGTTGGAAGCGTTGAGCGCATTCAACATGTAGCAAATTTAATTATTGAAGAATATGAACGAGGACATAGCATCGTCTCTGTCGTTTCAGCAATGGGAAAAAGCACAGATGAACTCGTAGCACTTGCTAACGCGATTTCAGAAAATCCGAGTAAACGCGAAATGGATATGCTTCTATCAACAGGAGAGCAAGTGACTATTTCATTATTAACGATGGCACTACAAGCAAAAGGCTATAACGCAATTTCATTAACTGGATGGCAAGCTGGTATTACGACAGAATCTGTACATAGTAGTGCACGGATTACTGAAATTCATACAGATCGAATTCAGTCTTATCTTACTGAAGGCACGATTGTTATTGTAGCTGGCTTCCAAGGAATCAGCGAAAACCATGAAATTACAACGCTTGGCCGCGGTGGTTCTGATACAACTGCTGTTGCATTAGCTGCTGCACTGAAAGCAAAAAAATGTGATATTTACACGGATGTGACCGGTGTATATACGACGGACCCACGAGTTGTAAAAGATGCTTATAAATTAGATGAAATTTCTTATGACGAAATGCTAGAACTAGCAAACCTCGGTGCTGGTGTATTACACCCGCGTGCTGTTGAGTTTGCTAAAAATCATAATGTCATGTTAGAAGTTCGCTCAAGTATGGAACAAGAAAACGGAACAATTGTAAAAGGAGAATGTAACATGGAACAACAATCAATCGTTAAAGGTATTGCATTTGAAGATAATATTACACGCGTCACAATGAAAGGATTGGAACAAGGTGCACTTTCAACAGTTTTCTCTACATTGGCAACAGCACATATTAATGTAGATATCATCATTCAAAGTATTACAAATGAAGGAACTGTTCACCTCTCCTTCTCAATCCATTCTAATGATTTAAAAGAAACATTAGAGGTATTGGAACAAAATCAAGAAACACTTCACTATGAATCTGTAGAATATGAAAATCATTTAGCAAAAGTATCCATTGTAGGATCTGGTATGGTCTCTAATCCAGGAGTTGCTGCGAATATGTTCACTACTTTAAAAGAAGAAGATATTCATATTAAAATGGTAAGTACATCAGAAATTAAAGTATCTGTCGTTATTGACCGCCTTCATTTAGTAACAGGTGTTGAGGCGCTGCATCAATCATTTATGGCAAAAATTGAGCCTTTAGTGCAGATGAGTTAATTTCCACTAGTAACACTTAAAACAAATTATATGAATCTATTTTCTTCCTATATAAATAGAAACAGGGTAGGACTGTTTTGTGGGAAAGTCGAAGTTATTCTATCGAATAG
This sequence comes from Bacillus sp. FSL M8-0063, assembly GCF_038005545.1. Taxonomy (NCBI): domain Bacteria; kingdom Bacillati; phylum Bacillota; class Bacilli; order Caryophanales; family Bacillaceae; genus Bacillus; species Bacillus sp. FSL M8-0063. The sequence goes on along the minus strand of NZ_JBBOTJ010000001.1, from coordinate 1,354,076 downwards.
CAATTACAGTATCAAATTCTTGAAACTACTTGAACATAATAGCATTCACGAAATAAAGTTCATGCGTATCTCAGTAGTAGAAGGTTTTCGAAGTGTTGTTCGTTAACAAGATGTTATATACTATACCTGAAAACACCTTGTCACATTTCCCTACACTGTGACAAGGTGTTTTTTATTTAGAAGAGATTTTAGTATAATTATGGGGAGAATTAAATAATAAATTTATACATATAAGGAGATAAAGACTATGGCAAACAACAGATTACTAAGAATGGACAATGTCAGCATCGTTGTAGAATCCCTTGATAACGCAATATCTTTCTTCGAAGAGATTGGATTAAAACTCGAAGGGCGAGCTACTGTCGAAGGTGAATGGGCTGGTCGCGTAACCGGACTCGGTTCTCAGTGCGTGGAGATTGCTATGATGGTGACCCCAGATGGCCATAGCCGAATTGAACTTTCTCGATTTCTCACACCATCTACTATAGCAGATCACCGGACAGCTCCTGTAAACACCCTCGGTTATTTGCGCGTCATGTTCACTGTCGAAGACATTGACGAAATGGTATCGAGACTGATTAAGCATGGTGCTCAACTCGTTGGCGAAGTAGTTCAGTACGAGAACTCATATCGACTCTGCTACATTCGTGGAACCGAAGGAATTTTAATCGGTTTAGCGGAACAACTCGGTAACAAGTAAGTAATGTTTTATAAGAAGTCTTTACTGAAATAAAAATATTTAAAAGAACTTCTTGATTAATAAAACTTAGATTTTCAACCCCGTCCTAGCTTTAAAACGGGGTTATACTTGTTTGAGCTTTTTAACATACTATCAACATCCCGAAATCATTATAAAACAATTCAATTACTTGTTATACTCTTTCCTAAGAAATATAACTAGCTCTTCTCACTTTTTATCATATATATCTTTTCTTTTAAAAAACGATCTGAACTCATTCAAAATAACTTTCTTCACGTCAGAGTAAAAAACCATCATGAATAGTGCTATTCCTAATAAGATCTCTTGCATTCCTTCATAATCAACGAAAGCACTCACAATTAGCAAACCAAACCCAATATAAAAACCAAACTCATTCTCTTTCTCAAAATACTCATCTTCATCAATATGTATTTTCTCTTTTAAATTTCGGTTCCCTTTTATTAACTCATCGAGCGTAACATTATACATTTCGCTAAGCAAAATTAAATTATCAATATCCGGACAGCTTTTATCATGTTCCCATTTATACACAGCTTGCCTTGTCACACCAATTTTTTTAGCAACATCTTCTTGTGAAAATCCTTTTGATTCTCTTAATTTTTTAAGTTGTTGTCCTAAGCTCATAACGTCCCCTCCTTTAACAAATTATTACATAATAGGAGATAAAAAAGAAAGAAACTATTGGTAAAATTCACTGTAAACCATTCGTTTACACAATAAAAAAGAGAGAATAACTCTTTGAGTTATCCTCTCTCTTCTATTAAAACAGATGAATGTTTTCCTTCTTGCAAGCTTCACGTAAATCGTCAGGCCATACAGAAGATTGAACTTCACCGATATGTGCTTTTCGTAAGAAGTACATGCACATTCTAGATTGTCCAATACCACCGCCAATTGTTAATGGTAGTACGTCTTCTAAAATACCTTTATGGAAATCATACTCACGTTTGAAGTCTTCACCTGTTTTCGTTAACTGCTCATCAAGTGATTTACTATCAACACGAATTCCCATTGATGATAATTCGAATGAAGATTGTAATACTGGGTGCCAGAATAAAATGTCACCGTTTAATTTCCAATCATCATAATCAGCTGCGCGTCCATCATGCTTTTCACCTGAACGAAGTGCATCACCAATTCCGATAATGAATACTGCACCATGCTCTTTCGCAATTGCATGTTCACGATCTTTCGGTGTTAATTCTGGATATTTATCTTCTAGTTCTTGGGAAGTGATGAAAACAATTTCTTCTGGTAAATACTTTCCAAGGAACGGATACTTTTCAAATAAGTGGTCTTCTAAATCTTTGAATATTCCATAAATTGTTTGTACTGTTTTTTGTAAGTAGTCTACAGTACGCCATTCTTTTTGAACGATTTTTTCCCAATCCCATTGGTCAACGTAAATGGAATGTGTTGCATCAAGTTCTTCATCACGACGAATCGCGTTCATGTTTGTATATAAACCTTCACCAGCTTCATATCCGTATTCATGTAATGCGAATCTTTTCCACTTCGCTAGTGAGTGAACAATTTCTAATTCTTCTCCTGAATGTAACATATCAAATTCAATTGGGCGTTCTACACCGTTTAAGTGATCGTTTAATCCTGATTTTTTCGTTACGAATAATGGTGCAGATACGCGGAATAGTTCAAGGCGTTTTGCTAATTGATCCTCGAAAAATGTTTTAACTTCCTTAATTGCGATTTGAGTCTCTCTTACTGTCATTAATGATTGATACATGGTGGTTTCCTCCTAAAATGTTTGGATGTTGTGAAAAGAAGCCAACAAAAAAAGCCCTTCTTTCCCAAAAAACTGGGACGAAAGACTTTGGTTCCGCGGTACCACCCAAATTAGCAACAGAGGTTGCTCACTTATACAATACGGAGATGAAATATCTCGATACTGTTCTTCTTGTAACGGCGAAGTTCCCGGCTAAGTCTACTTTCCTGTAAAGGATTTCGGTTAGCAACTCCAGGAGGTTCTTCATAATAGGCTTCGTATCAGGCTCACACCACCCCTGACTCGCTTAGACTACATCCTACTACTACTCGTCCTTTCATAGTCGTTTTGTTGTCACATCTCTGAAACATTTTATTAATGATTATTCTATACAAAAAATAAAGAAAGTCAACAAAAATTTAAAAATATTTTTCAATTCTTTATTTTACGGCTTTATTGATTGTTTTCAATATAACATCTTCACTTCTTTTGCCTTGTCAATCCAAAAAACGTTTCACTAACCGAGACTAACATATACACAACAAGTAATGTAATCGTTCGAAATATAGAATCCGCAGTATTTCGTATTATTTTCACTTTCTTTGTAATTCCTTTCAGTTTACTTGCAAATTCATGTTATACTATAGCATTCAAGCAGTTTATTTTCACTTAAAGTAATCATAGTCATTTATAAAGAGTATTTTCTAAATCATTGACTATTATCAAATAAGATTTTTATATAACGGAGTGATCATATGAGTAAAACGAAAGCAAAACCGAAAAAAGGTGTAGGGCAAGGTACAGGAAGTAAAGGATGGAATCGTTGGCAATCAAGTGCAAAGAAAAAGGCAGCTGCAAAGCCATACAAAAGTAAAGGTACAAAGAAGTAATTTAAATAACATTTGATTTCTTTACTTTGTACAAAACAAAATATAATTATTACAACAAAAAAGCTATGCACTCATACATTTGAAGGCATAGCTTTTTATATTAAATCATTAAAATATCTCGAATTTCTTCCTCCGTGATTGATGATAATTTCTCTTCTCCCGGCTCAATCACTTGAGCGATTAAATTTTTCTTACTCTCTTGCAGTTCATGCATTTTTTCCTCAATTGTTCCGTGGGCTACTAATTTTATAACTTGTACTGTATTTTTTTGTCCCATTCGATATGCTCTATCTGCTGCTTGTTGTTCAACAGCTGGATTCCACCATAAATCGTATAATATAACCGTATCGGCACCCGTTAAGTTAAGACCCGTACCACCAGCTTTTAAAGAAATGAGAAATAGATCCCCTTCCCCCTCGTTAAATCGATTACATAGCTCTACACGTTCTTGTGATGGTGTACTCCCGTCTAAATAAAAGTATGGAATCGCTTGACGATTTAACTCACGACCAATAATAGACAGCATCTTCGTAAATTGAGAAAAGATTAAAATTCTCTTACCAGTACTTCTACATTCCTCTAGTATCTCTAACAGTTGTTCAAATTTAGCTGAACTCCCCTTATAATCATCAACGAATAAAGCCGGATGATTACAAATTTGTCGCAGTCTCGTTAAACCAGCTAAAATTCTAATTTTATTTTTACGTAACGTATCTTTATCTAAATGTTTTAACGTTTCTTCTCTTAACTTCGCTAAATAAGCAGCATAAAGCCTCTTTTGATCTGGTAATAACTCCGATGACTGTAAGTGCTCTATTTTATCTGGAAGCTCCTGTAATACGTCTTCTTTTAATCGTCTTAATACGAAAGGTTTAATGCGCTTCGCTATATCTTCGCGCCTTAAATCACCGAATTCTTTTCTTCCTGGTAATAATTCCGGAAATACGACATGGAAGATAGACCATAACTCTTCTAATGAATTTTCGACAGGCGTTCCCGTTAGTCCGAAACGATACTCAGCTTGAATCGTTTTTACCGCTCTTGCAGTTTGCGTTGTAGGATTTTTAAACGCCTGTGCTTCATCAAGAAACAGTGTATGAAATGGCCTTGCATACGATCTTATATCTCTTCTCAGTAATGGATATGACGTAATTACGACATCAAATTCCGCTATATCTTTTAAGATTTTTCGCCGCTCTGTTTGATTTCCATCTGCAATCACTGCTCTAATATGCGGAGCGAATTTTTTCAATTCACTTAACCAATTATAAACAAGAGATGACGGAGAAACGACTAATATAGGCAGCTTCTTCTCTCTAATTTCAGGCAAAACAGAATCTATAAAAGCAATACTTTGCAGCGTTTTTCCAAGCCCCATATCGTCTGCTAAAATACCACCAAAACGGTAATGGGCAAGTGTTTTCATCCACTCGAATCCGTATACTTGATACTCTCTCATTACAGCATGTAAAGTTTGCGGCACTGTAAACTTTAATTTTTTCGGATTTTGAATACTTTCAACTAAATCTTGCACAGATTCATCTAAACTTAAAACATTACCTTCGTGAAGTCCACTCATCCATTTCACACTCCGAATAAGCGGAACATTCACTTCTTCCCCGTGTAAAAATTCTTTTCGAATACCCGATTCTTTTACAAACTGATTAATTTCATTAAACTCTTTGCTCTCTAGTGATAATAAAGAACCATTCGCTAATCGGTAATATTTGCGTTTCTCTTCAAGAGCGACTAATACACCTTTAATTTCTGCTTCCGGTATTCCTTTTATATCAAAACGAAATGATAACCAATCAATTCTTTCTTTTCTTCTCACTCTAATAAGTGGTGCTGTATCCCCTTTATGAATACGTAATTTAATTGCTGTCGTCGCATAAATATCAACTAATCCTTTTAACGACGGAACGACGTGATATAAAAAGTTATACTCCGCCTCTTCATTATGCATAAAGTAACCGCCTTCTGTTTTCGCAAAGGCACTTTCACTCATAACGTCTAAAATCTCTTTTTCCTTTTTCTCATCACGATTAAAAACAGACGGCTGTCCGTCTTCTTCTAACGGATTGATCATGACGTTTCCATAATGAAATTCAAGACCTGCTAACAAACGATTTTTCACACGATCTAAATACAGTTTTGCTTTTAGCGACGGCGTTTCAACACGATCTGATATTACTTTATCAATTCGTACCGTTCCAAGTTTCATTAATCCTGGCACAACTTTCGCTACAAAATGTTCCATCTTACTTTCAGGAATATAAAACTGATTGCTATTTGAGCGATTCATCATCTTTTGCAATTCAATAAGTCGCATACAATCTTCCATAGGTAAATGATATAATTTCCCATCGTAAAGAGCGTTGTTATACATTTCCATAACTTGAACACGATTTAGGCCGTCTATATGAAGTGTGAATCCACCATTATTTCCTTTCGTAAACTCAAAATGTAATGGCAATAAACCGTTTGAAATTTGTAAGCCCTGAAACTGTTGTTCATTTTGTTTCAGTTGTACATACTCAACTTTAGAAAGTGAAGAGAGCATATCTTTCCACGAAGCTGGCGGTATGAATATCATACTTTCATCTTGTTTCGCATGTACTTCTAGTGCATCTTCATACATTTTTTCGTTATGATATATTTTAATGAGTTGTTGTATAATCGCGTCCGTTTCTTGTTTAAAACTATGTACATCTGGCGTGTATGTAAATTCATTGGAACAATGAAAAGTCTCTCTTTTCTCCACTTTAGAAAGAAATTCTCTAATCTGATTTATAAAATATGTTTTCGCAAGTTTTAACTGAATTCCAAGAAGGGCCCCACCGCTTTTCGTTGCTACTGGTGAACAGATAAACGCCACATCTAATATTTCACGTGTATCAAAACGGTGTTGTTTACTTTTGGGCCTCAGTGGTTTTTCTGCAAACAACTGAAACATCCCGTTTGTTAATTGATCACTTCTGCTACTAACAGAGCCCATGCCACCCGTTTGCTGATTATAATTTATTTGTATTAGTACGGCTGCAACATGTTGACAGTACGTTTGAAAAGACGCTAATGAAGGACAACTGCATCTCGCAACTACATCACCTTTTTTAGCTTTTTCTACTGTAACATGAAAATCTTCATTCCCTTTTACCGTCGCCTCACAAATTTCTTTCGTTTCATCATAATGATTCACAATTACTTTATTTGCTTTATAATAAGCTTCGCCTCTTTTATATGAGGTCTCTCCGCATACTTCTTTTATAATCGATTTATTTAATGTAAAGCTCATTGTTTTGACACTTCCTTAATGTAAAACCATTTTCTCTTACTTAACATTTTACATGCTCAACGAGAAAATATAAAATATAGATTTAACAAAAAAAGGTACTTATTTATAAGCACCTTCTTCACTCTATCTCCATCAACCGTTTCGCTTCAAAATACAGCACCTGAATAAATTTCTTCGTATTAATTCGTATATGGCCAGAAGTTGCTACTTCATCCTTTGTCATTTCTGTCATCCGCTTTCTAACTACAGTGAAATCAAAAAACTTCGGAGCATAACTTTCAAATTTCGGATTTGAAAAGTCTGTCAGTCCAAGGGAAGCTAAATGATTCAAGGATTGATAAATTGCTCTTCTTACACGTTGTTCAGATGCTTTTCTCTCCTTATCTATATCTGCATCCGAAGTTATATGATCTAATTTTTTTAATGTTATTTGGTGAAAGATATCTTTTAAAGCAGGAAATCCAAATTCAAATGTTTGCGCCTTTTCTTGTCCATATAAATATTCCAGCATACTAAGTAAATCTTTACTTCCGTTCTCTCCCGCAATACCGAGTTCTGCTAGTAAGAAGCGTCCTGAATCTGATATCTTTTTTCCTTCTTGCACTGTTTCACTACGCATTTGCGGCTTTTCCCACTGAAACACATTATTTAATGATTTTTGAATGTCATATATAGAACGTTCCAAACGAATACGCTCTATCACTTTTCGTACAACAGATACTACTTCTATTTTGTTTAGTGGTTTCGTAATATAATATTCCACACCAAGTGTATACGCCTCACCAATGAGCTGTTTCGATTCAACTTGGGAAATCATAATAATTTTCCCAGAAAACGAAGATGCTATATGGCGAACTGTTTCAATGCCATCTCTCATCGGCATTAGTAAATCAATAAATAAAATATCTACTTTTTTATAATTTAGCTGTTCTGCTTCAATAAACGCTCCATCTTCCGATTCTCCAATTACTTCCCCAAGATCGCCATCCTCAATAATTTGCGAAAGCATCGAACGGAAAACTTCATCATCATCTACGATATAATAAAACAAACCTATTCCCCTTCCCGCTTTAAACTGCACTCCGGTAAACAAACGATAAACTTACACCCTTTTTCAGTTTCATTGTCTTCTAACCTTACTTCTCCGCCGAGCTCTGTAACCATTTCGTGTATGTAAGAAAGTCCAATACCTGTTGACGGTGTTCCTGTTTGATCATACTTGGAAGTAAACCCTGGCTTAAATACTAATTTCTTATACTTTTGTGCAATACCAGGGCCATCGTCAATTACTTCAAAGATTACATGTTGATCTCGTTTATATAACTTAATACGAATGAGACCTCTATCTTCAATTGCTTCCACTGCATTTGCAACTAAGTTATTAAAGATTGATAGCACTGTATACACGTGATATGCAGCGTGTTCACCTTCTATATGTTTAGAAAAACGTATATCTTTCCCTAGCATTTCAGCATATTTCTCATTTATTCTTACGATCATTTCTGTAAGCTCATGACCTTCTACATACTCAGCCACATTTTTATCTAATAACAGTTTAGATAACCCTGCAAAAATTCTTTGATTATCCTTTTTTATTTCATGTACTTCTCCCGCTATTTTCAATGCTATTTTACTGCTAGAATCATCGCTTGTCTGTAAATTCCGATATAGTTGATATGCTTCTTGTGTAATCAACTCTGCATTTTGTAACGTTTTTTTCAAGTGAACAGATTCTACATATAAATTTGAAAGGTGCATTAACATTTTTTCATTTTCTTTTCGGACTTGTGACTCTTTTAATTTCGTTTCATATAAAATCATCATATTTAAAAAGCCAAGTGCAAAGAAACTACGGAAAATAGCAATAATAATTAATTTATTCACTTCAGAAACTGTTATTGTTGTACCGAGCACTACCATATGATAAATCGCAAGTTCTGACATACTTGCGATAATTTCAATTGTAATTCCAAGGCACCCAATAACAATTGGTTTCTGATGAAACTTATTCACCCTAAAAAGTGAAAAAAGACTTCCATAAATAAAATAATAAAAGAACACAGCATAGCGCAAATAAAATGATTCTGTCATATGAAATGAACCTTGCATGATCCAATCAAGGCATACACGGAATAAAACGACACATATACCGACAAGAATACCTGCAGCCGCTGCTGGTATTCTTCTTAAAAATAGTAATAAAAAGAAGAAAAGCGGTGTCCCAAAGCTAACGCGAAACGTATCGTTAAAAGGATGAAAATTAAGCTCTCCAGCAATCGGAACAACAACCATTAATATAATTAAAAGGGATATATCTTTCTTCCATAATTGATTCCAATTCAAAGGTGCCACTTCCTATACTTTTTTCGACAATAAAAGTGAAAGCCCGCTTATTATAATAAACGGGCTTTATTTCTATATTCTAACCTTTTCTACCGCTTTTATTTGGCGGTACTCCGGCTCCCATATTGCTTCTTTCACTGCAATCTTGATATCGTTATCACTTAAGTTCTCTCTAGCAACACCTTCTGCAACGGCAACTTTCGCTACTTCAATTGCAACCATTTCCGAGATATTACGTAACTCTTCAACTTCTGGTAAGATAGGTGCTCCTGGCTGACTTGTATCTACCATGCTTGCAACTGCTTCAGCAGCTGCTGCAAACATTCCATCCGTCATGACGCTTGCACGTACGACAATTGTTCCAAGACCAAGTCCCGGGAAAATAAGTGCATTATTTGATTGTCCAATCACATACGTTACACCGTTGTATGTAACTGGTTCAAATGGACTTCCTGTTGCAACTAATGCTCTTCCTTCTGTCCACTCGATTAAATCAGCTGGTTTTGCTTCAGCAAGTGGCGTCGGATTCGACATTGGTAAAATGATTGGTCTTTCTACGTGAGAAGCCATTTCTTTAATAATCTCTTCTTTAAATGCACCTGCAACAGTTGATGTACCGATTAAAATTGTCGGTTTTACATGTTTCACAACTTCAGCAAGTCCGATCATATCATTTTTCTTCCACTCACTTACTTCCGCTTCTTTTCTTGCATATGGAATTTGGAAATCAAGAAGATCTTCCATATTATCTGTAACTAACCCGTTACGATCAATACACCAGAAACGCTTATATGATTCTTCTTCTGATACGCCAACGCGGACCATTGCATCTCTAACTTGATCTGCGATACCGATTCCAGCCGTACCAGCACCAAACACAACAACGCGGTGTTCACTTAGTGGTACACCCGAAACTTTCACTGCCGATAACACAGCAGCAAGTGAAACTGCACCTGTACCTTGAATATCATCATTAAATGTACAAATATCATGACGATATTTATCTAAAATTTTTCGTGCATTTCGAGAGCTAAAGTCTTCCCAATGTAAAAGTGCTTTCGGGAATTGTTTATTCACTGCTTGTACAAATGTATCAATAAATTCATCGTAAGCTTCACCAGTTATACGAGGGTGACGATTTCCAATATAAAATGGATTGTTTAATAGTTCCTCACGATTTGTACCCACATCTAAAATTACCGGTAATACACGGCTAGGATCGATACCAACTGCGGCCGTATAAACAGCTAATTTCCCGATTGCGATGTTTATACCACCAACACCCCAGTCACCAATTCCAAGTATGCCTTCTCCATCTGTTACAACGACTAAATCAATGTTTTCAGCTGTTGCACCGATATTGGCGAATGCTTCTTCGATACCCGACGGATCGTTAATTGATAAATACACACCACGCGGTTTACGGTATTCATGACTATACCTTTGAATTGCTACACCGACTGTTGGTGTATATACAATTGGTAACATTTCACGTAAGTGATTTGTTAATATACGATAAAATAATACTTCATTTCGATCATGTAACGCTGTTAAATATACGTTCTTTAATAAATCATCCGGCTGAGAACAAAATTGTTCATACGCTCGGCGTGCTTGTTCTTCTAATGTTAAAACTGCTGGCGGTAATAACCCTTTTAAACCTAATTCTTCTCTCTCTTCTTGCGTGAAAGCGACCCCTTTATTTAAAAGTGGTGTCGATAATACTTCTACTCCTCTTAATGTCGTTTCTAATGAACCATTAGAAGCTACTGTAAACTTACTCATAACATCCCTACCTCTATTCATATATAGCATTTCTATATTGTAAACAAAAAAGAGGGGATTGTCCCCCCTCTTCTTTTAATTTTTCTTTAAAAGAGTTGCTCCTGCAATCCCTGGGTGCGTCATTTCGAATGGATCTAGAATTAACTCTAAGTCTTCTTGTGACAGTACACCGTTTTTCACACAAAGTTCTCGAACGGATTGACCTGTTGCAATTGCTTCTTTCGCAACGCGAGCTGCTGCTTCATAACCGATATGAGGGTTCACGGCTGTAATAATTCCTACACTCTTCTCAACATACTCTTTTAAGCGATCTTCATTCGCTTCAATTCCTTTTAAGCAATTATCTGTAAAGGCACGGAAACCGTTATTCATAATGCTAATAGATTGAAGTAAGTTGAAAACAAGTACTGGTTCCATAACGTTTAATTCTAATTGTCCTGCTTCTGAAGCAAGGCAAATTGTATGGTCGTTACCAATTACTTGGAACGCAATTTGATTAATTACTTCTGGCATAACAGGGTTTACTTTCCCTGGCATAATAGATGAACCTGGTTGACGAGCAGGCAACATAATTTCCGCTAAGCCAACACGTGGACCTGATGCCATTAAGCGAAGGTCATTCGCAATTTTAGACATATTCATCATACATACTTTTAGTGCTGCTGATACTTCTGTGTATGCATCCGTATTTTGCGTTGCATCTACTAAGTCTTCTGCACCAACAAGTGGCAGTTCACTAATTGTAGCTAAATGTTTTACAACTGCTTCAATATATTCTGGATCTGCATTTAAGCCTGTACCAACTGCAGTTGCTCCCATATTTACTTCATATAGATGTTGACGTGATTGCTTGATACGTTTCATATCACGTTCAAGTACGCGAGAATACGCTTTAAATTCTTGTCCAAGACGAATTGGCACAGCGTCTTGTAAATGTGTACGACCCATTTTAATAACATGATCGAACTGCTCTGCTTTTAATTCAAATACATCGTGCATATAACCCATCGTTTGTAATAAGCCTTCTAATGCATTTAATGTTGCAATATGAATCGCCGTTGGGAATGCATCGTTTGTTGATTGCGCCATGTTTACATGACTATTTGGACTAATATAATGATAGTCTCCCTTTTCCATTCCTAATAATTCAAGAGCACGATTGGCCATGACTTCATTTGCATTCATATTCATTGAAGTACCTGCTCCGCCTTGGATTGGATCTACGATGAAATGATCATGCCATTTTCCATCAAGAATTTCTTGAGCGGCTTCTGCGATCGCGCCGCCCTTGTTCAATTCCAATCTTCCTACATCTGTATTAGCAAGCGCTGCAGCCTTTTTTACAATTGCGAATGCTTTAATTAAGCCTTCATGGATTTTGTATCCTGTAATTGGGAAGTTTTCTACTGCACGCATTGTTTGTACGCCGTAGTACGCATAGTTTGGCACTTCTTTTTCACCTAAAAAATCTTTTTCAATTCGAACACCATTTTTAACTTCAGTTAATGTTGCCATGATTATTCACTCCTTAACGATTTCTTATGCTGCTTTTGTTTCTTTGACTGTTTCTACATATTGTTTTGCTTTCTCATTATCGAATTCGCCTTCCCACTTCGACATAACAATGGCGGCTAATGCATTTCCTAATACATTGACAGATGAGCGAATCATATCTAAAATGCGGTCAATTCCCGCAATTAACGCGATACCTTCTAGTGGTAATCCCATTGAACCTAACGTTGCTAATACAACAACGAACGATGCACCTGGAACTCCCGCCATACCCTTGGATGTTAACATGAGAACGAATAATAACGTAATTTGCTCTGTCAGTGACATGTGCACACCGTACATTTGTGCAACAAACAATGCCGCTAACGCTTGATAAATAGCCGATCCAGTCAAGTTGAATGTATAACCTGTCGGAATAACGAAAGAGGCAACTGCCTTTGGACAACCGAACTCTTCCATTTTTCTCATTATATTAGGTAAAACAGCTTCTGAACTTGCTGTCGTAAATGAAAGAATAAGTTCTTCTTTTAAAATTTTCATTAATGTAAAAATGTTTACGCCAACCATTCGTGCATTAATACCTAATACAATCACAACGAATAGTATAACAGTTACGTATACAGCTAGCACTAGTTTTCCTAAAGGAAGTAGTGTTGCTACACCAAATTTTGCAACCGTAACTGCAATTAATGCGAATACACCAAATGGTGCAAATTTCATAACTTGATTTGTAACCCAAAACATCGCTTCGAGTACACCTTCAAAGAAGTTAAAGACGGGCTTTCCTTTGTCTCCAATTGCCGCAACTCCTAAACCGAATAATACTGAGAAGAAAATAATCGGTAATAAGTCACCTTGTGCAATCGATTCAAATACGTTTTTCGGTACAATATGAACAATTGTCTCAGCAAAACCTTTCTTCTCTGTAGCATCTGCTGTTTGTTTATAAGAAGAAATATCACTTTGCTGTAAGTTACTCATATCAACGCCAGTACCTGGTTGGAATATATTCGCCGCAAGTAATCCCATTAAAATAGCAATCGTCGTAATAATTTCGAAATAAAGAATTGTCTTACCGCCCAGTTTCCCAAGCTTCTTCATATCTCCTACACCAGCTACCGCAACAATTAATGCTGAAATAACAATTGGTACTACAATCATTTTAATTAAGTGAATAAATATATCCCCAATTGGTGTGATATAAGAAATCGCCGTTTTATTGCCATAAAAGATTGCCCCTACTACAATCCCTAAAACAAGCGCGACAAAAATTTGTGTTGCCAATCCGAATTTTTTCATTTATGTTCATCCCCTTCATGCGAACGCTTTCATTTCGTATTTATAAAAGCTTACTCACACATCTTATAGGCGAACCTACAAAATCATACAAAAACCTACAAGTTCGTCACGAAAAATTCGAAAATTTTTCTTTTCTTTTTCATTGACACCTTTTCATTAAAAAGAAATAAAATATACTTGATAAGTAATCAGATTGTTTCGTATAATCAAAAAGATATACACTTACAACAAATCGAAATGAAAAGGAGTGGATGATATGAAAAATTATGTACAAAAATTCGTCTTATCTTCTTCTTTTCTTTTTCATTTTCTAAAAAAGGAACAAAGGCATTTGCCTTTGTTCCTTTTTTATTGCGATCTATATAGGGGGAATTGTTATGAGGCCATATAAACGTGTCTTAATTAAATTAAGCGGCGGTGCACTTGCCGATCAAACCGGAAATAGCTTTAACTCCAAAAGATTAGAACATATCGCAAACGAGATTTTATCCATTGTTGATTTAGGTATCGAGGTATCTATTGTCATCGGAGGCGGTAACATTTTCAGAGGCCATTTAGCTGAAGAATGGGGAATTGATCGTGTAGAAGCTGATAATATCGGTACGTTAGGTACAATTATCAACAGTCTAATGCTACGCGGCGTTTTAACAAGTAAAACAAATAAAGAAGTACGCGTTATGACTTCCATCCCGTTTAATGCTGTAGCTGAACCATATATCCGCCTACGCGCAGTACATCATTTAGATAACGGTTATATCATTATCTTTGGAGGTGGTAACGGGCAACCATTTGTTACGACAGATTATCCAAGTGTCCAAAGAGCCATTGAAATGAATAGTGACGCTATATTAGTCGCAAAACAAGGAGTAGATGGCGTCTTTACTAGTGATCCAAAACATAATAAATCAGCAAAAATGTACAGAAAACTAAACTATAACGACATCGTTAGGCAAAACATACAAGTAATGGATCAAGCCGCTTTATTACTTGCCCGTGATTATAATTTGCCAGCACACGTCTTTAACTTTGATGAGCCTGGAGTTATGAAAAGAATTTGCTTAGGTGAGCATGTGGGGACATTGATTAATGATGATGCTTCATTGCTTATGCATGAAAACTAATGATTTCTCATTAAAAAGGGTGTCTATAAAAGACACCCTTTTCCATTAACCTTTATAAATAAAAATCCACCAATCCTGCTAATTTCTCCTTACACCGCTCCCAAAACGATAACGTCTCAAAAAACTCTTTCGTCATCTCTTTTGAATCACGAAAATCTTTTGTTAACGCCTCATTCACTTCTGATACGATAGTCCCACCGTGAATATACAAGTTCATCTCATCATTAATATAAAAGCTACGTGCCGTTATGTTCGTTGTACCGATAACAGTTAGTTCATTATCAATCAGCATTAACTTTCCATGAAACATTCCTTTTTTATAACCATATACTTTAATCCCATTATTAACAGCTTGACGAATATAAGGATACGCTGCCTCTTTAATGAGAGGAATATCTGGTTTATATGACCAAAGTATTTTCACTGTGACACCACGTTTTTGCGCTTCCATTAAAGCATTCATAAATTCTTTATTTTTCGCTATAAAATAAGGTGTTGTAATGACAATTGAATGCTTCGCTTGTTTTATTAATTCGATATACTTTTCAGCGACGTAATGTCCATTATAGTTAGTCATCGTATGTAATGTGTTCCCTTTACTAGCTTTATTCGTACTTCTTTTTATATGTTCTTTCGTATCTCGTTTCCAATCTAAAGCGAATTGCTCTTCTAAATCTTTCGCTCCTTCTCCTCTAAGCCGCACATGATAATCACGCCAATATCCAAATCGTTTATCTTTTCCTAAGTACTCATCTCCCATATTAAAACCACCGGTATAGCCAATCTCGCCATCAATGGTCGTAATACGGCGATGATTACGATGGTGAAGTGAATAAAATCCGAATGGCAATTCAGGTTTTCTACTATATGTAAAATGCACACCACTTTCCCGCAATTCATTTTTCATCTTTCTTTCAAATGATAAATCATTAATGCGATCAACTGATAAATAGACGTTTACTCCTTCTTTTGCCTTCTCTTTTAATAAGTTTAAAAAAGTATGGCTACTTTTATCATCCGACAAAATAAAAAAGTACGTGTAAATAGATTGCTTCGCCTCTCTTATATCAGTAAATAACTGTTTATAAAATGACTTTCCTTCTACATATAATTGAAAATCACTATAATGAGGAGCGTACTCTGTCGGCATATTTTTCCCGACTTCCATTTTTCTTCCGAGCGTAACGTCAATATGCATCCAAATTAAAACAAAAACGAAAATAGTAATTACAATAGAAGTAACTCGCAATATTTTTTTAATCATTTTGATTTCCTTCCGCTCATTTTCTTTCCACCTTTCTATTTTGTCATTCAAATTTAGATTTCATGCTTCATACAAAAAAGGATGCGACTTAACGTCACACCCTTTTCATATTAAACAAAGTTTCTCGCATCATTATTTCTTCCAAACTTATAAATAGCAATTAAGAAGAATGCTACCGCAAAGGCAAATAAGATTAAAATATTTAAATACAAATCTGAAATCGGAATTCCTTGTTGTAGTTTTGATACTGTGTCTAATAGCCATCTCTGTGGAAGAAAATCAGCTACTTTTTGCACTGCTTTCGGCATAATGTCATATGGAAAATAACATCCAGCCAGTAAACATGTCGGTACAATGATCATATTTTGCAGTGCATTTGCTGATGCTGAGTTTTTCGAAAAAGCGACAAGGACTAACGATATTCCAATCGCTATTAAAGCAAATAGCATGAGTACACCAATCATCACTATGAAAGGCATATTGATATTTATATGAAAAATATTCGTTAGGAATAAGATTGTAATCAGAATTTGTACTGTTAATAGCAGCATATTTACCCCGACATTAGATAATATGAATTTCTTCCCATCTATCGGCGTTGATAAGAGTCTAAAATACGTTCTATTTTCTTTTTCTTTTAAAATATAACCTGATAAGTTCGCTGCTGAAAATAGCATAAACATAATAAGGTAACCCATCGTTTGGTTTGTCATATCTTTATTTTTCGAAGTATCTTCTAGCGTCTCAGTTTTCATTTTAAATGAACCTTTTTGATATCCTGCGTACATAGTATCAAATGCACTTTGATCTGTTCCTGCTACTTTACTAATAGCTGCTACATTATCAATATAATTGTATAAATATGATTTTATAAATCCTGTTACTTGATCACCTTTAATCGATGAAATTTCAATATGATTTGGTTTCCCTTCTCGAACACTTTTTGAAAAACCAGAATCTAATGTAATAACTCCATCAAGTTTTTTGGAAGTGAGTTTATCTTCTACTTCAGATTCTTTAATTTTACTTACCTTTACATGATTTAATCCTTCTAAAAATTTCACCGTATCATTTGCTATAGATTGATTTTCTTTATTAATAACCCCGATATTTAACGTCCCTTGCCCCATATTCCCATACATCGAGAAGGAGATTAGTGTTCCGATTATCGGCAAACTAATAATAATGAATAACCCTTTTTTATTTTTCAAAAGGACAGATAACGTTTTTTGTATGAGCCATAAAATATCTTTCATACTATAGCCCCTCCCGTCTACGTAATGCAATAATTGCAATTAATAAAAAGAGTGCTGAAATGCCAAGGTTTAAACATATTACCGGTAGTGCTGCTCCTACATCATTTGCATAAATAATTTTCATAACAGCTGTGTTTGCCCACGTTAATGGTGATAAATTCGTAACGAAATTTTCTTCTATTACGAAATATGCACCACCAAAAATAGAGGCTAATTGCACAATAACCATAATAATCGCTCTAGATGATTCCGGTGTTTTTGTAATATATCCAATTCCTAAACCGAAGCTAATTGCTAGAAAAATTTGTGTTAATAAAATAAGAAATATGATTCCAAGATGGTCGCCCCAATTCGCTTGAAAAACAAATTTACTAAATAACATGACGAGTAATATGCACAGAGCATTTGCTACTAGGCTACCAAGTACTTTTCCAATGAATATTTCAGCCTTACTTATAGGTGCAGCAATGAGACGATCTCCTGTTTTACGTATTCGTTCTCCTCGAATTAAAGAACTCGCTCCCATCGCAGCATATAGTGCAATCATCGTTGTCATTACAACCGCGTAGTAATCCATAGAACCTGGCTTTTGTGCAGCTTGTAAAGATGTTTCTTTTATATAATCATTATGATTTCCGCTTGAAATAACCGTGCCCACCTTACTAGGATCAACTTTTGCAACTTCGGCCGCTACATTGTACTTATCAATAAATGTTGTAAGCATGCCTTCCACAATACTTCCCTCAATACTACTTTTGTCACTTCCGTAAAATTTCGCACCATCTTTATTTAATTCTACATAAGCAGCATATTTATTTTGCTTCACTTCTTCTTTCCCATCTATACTGCCGGAAGCTTTTTTAAAATGAATACCCGATTTATCGACTTCTTTCGTAAATGCTTCGAACGTTTGAGAAAATGTGCTACTCGTTTCATCTTTGTAGAGCACTTGTATATCTTTAATCGCTTGACTATCGCTATCAAATGCATTCGTTAACGCTGTTCCTAACACAAGCATTAGTACAATCGGAAATGCTAACATAAAAACTAAAGTTCTTACGTCCCTGAAATCTCTTTTAATATGCATAACTGCAATATTGAAGATGTTCAATTGATGAACCTCCCTTTACCTTTTCTTCATTTACCTTTTATTTATCTCGTAAGTTTCTTCCAGTCAACGTAAGGAATACTGTTTCTAAGTTCGGGGCCTGCTCCTCTAACGAACGAATTTCAATGTCATGATTAATGAAATGCTGAATAATTTTATTTAAATTATTTACTCCTGCATCCGAGTTTACCTTGATTACGTTCTCTTCAACTTGAACAGCTTTCACACCGTTTATCTCTTTTAACTTTTCTACATCTAAATTTTCTACTGACTTCACTTCAACCCAAATGTCTTTCGTATCAGTAATAATCGCTTTTAACTGTTCTTTCGTTCCTTCTGCAATCACTTTACCGTGATCTACAATTGCTATTTTAGAACAAATCTCTTCTACTTCTTCCATGTAGTGACTCGTATAAATAATAGTACTTCCCATTTCATTTAATTTCCGAACAGACTGAAGGATATAGTTTCTTGACTGTGGATCAATTCCAACTGTCGGCTCATCCATAATAATTAACTTCGGTCTATGAGCGATCGCACAAGCGATATTCAGTCTTCGTTTCATCCCGCCAGAAAAGTTTTTCGGGTAACTTTTATGTTTATCACTAAGCCCTACAAATTGAAGTGCTTCCTCTACTCTCGCTTTTAGCTCAGCTCCTCTTAACCCGTACAGTCCAGCAAAGAATTTCACATTTTCATAGGCAGTTAACTCTTCATAAATCGCAATATCTTGCGGAACGATACCGATATTCATCTTCGCAAATCGATTATGTTTCTTTATATTTTTTCCTAATATGCTAATTTCACCTTCATTACTTCTTAACAACCCAGCAATCATATTTATCGTTGTACTTTTACCAGCACCATTTGATCCTAAAAAGCCAAATATCTCTCCTTCTTTAATAGATAAAGACATATTATCTACCGCGATGAAATCACCAAATTTTTTCGTTAAATTTTTAATTTCTAATGTATTCATCATTTCACCCCTATTTCGGTTTCTCTGCTTTTAGTATAAACAAAAAAAATGAACCTGCTCAGTGCAGAAGTTCATTCTTTTCACATGAGATTATTCACTTTTTTCATATGAGATGATTCATCCTCGTCATAATTTCCTATATGGGCAACAACATCGTTACTGAAAAACCACTTCTTCCGTCTACAATAATTTTTCCGTTTACTGATGCTGTTCGCTCCTCCATCCCCATAATCCCGAGACCTTTCTTAACGAGAGCTGCACCTTTTCCATTATCCTTCACTTGTACTTTCACCATCTTATTAAGTACATGAATATCGATTGAAATGACTGTCGCATCAGCATATTTCATCGCATTAGTTAATGCCTCCGTAACATTTTCACCGATAATCTTCCACTGAATCGGTGAAATCATATCTAAATTCCCTTTATATACGAAAGGAATATTTATTTCATGCTTACCGGCAAATTCCTCTATGAATAATTTCATACGATGAATGCCAATTTGCTCAGTTGGTGGCTTCATATTTTTTAATGTAACTCGAATACTTTCAATTCCATCTTTTGAAATATGAATTGCATTTTGTAATAACTCGGCAGATTTTTCTTTATCTATCCCCATTAATCTCTTTGCTGCTTCCATTTGAATTAGCGCCCCTGTCATCGAGTGGCCAATTTTATCATGAATTTCTTGTGACAACCGATTTCTCTCTTCTAACTTAAATGTATACTCTGATTGCTTTATGTACTCTTTATTTTCATGTAAACTTTTCGTCAACCGCTGCATATCTTTTCGCATCTTATCATTTTGTGATTCAAGCTTTAATACACGCGATATATACCGTTCTGCCATAGTTAGTACAATGAAAGAAAATGCAACAATTAATCCATATGTCATTCGAATACTTTCATCGGTAAAGATAATAGGAATCATCATAATGATAAAGATCAGCCATTTATTCTCTATATAACGAAATATAATTTCATATAAGTTCAATGGTAAAAACAAAATAAAAAACGGATGAATCTTCCATGCGAATAATATAACTATTCCAATTGACAGAGAAGTTAATATGTTTTTGTGCGTACCTTTTTTAAATATAGAGATTAGCACGTTTACAGAAAGATATAAAAGCAAAGCAAGTATAATCCATGGTAAGTTCGCAACATTTAAATAAATGTAACTAAACACAATATATATAAAGACAATTAATTTACTTACAATTAACCAAAATTCCATATCTTTAATCTACTTTCCCTGTTAAATAATAAATCGCAATTTGTGTACGATGTTCAAGTCCAGTTTTCCCTAAAACTGATGTAATATAATTAGCAATCGTTCCTTCTGATATGAAAAGTTGCTTTGAAATTTCTTTATTCGAGAAACCTTTCGCAATTAATGCGATAATACTAAGTTCTCTTTCTGTAAAAAGACTTGTATCTATTTTACATTCATCCTCTTTGCTCTCCATTAAATTGCTCTTAATTTTATCAAGCACTACATCTTGCATAACAGTTTGACCGTTATATACTCCTTTTATTGCATCACGAATACGCTCTGGATCATTATTTTTTAATAAATAACCTTTCGCCCCGTTCTTCACTGCGTCCAAAATATATTCATCATCATCGAACGTCGTTAAAATTAGTGGTTTCGTTTCCGTTTCTTCACAAATAAATTTCGTTGCCTCTACCCCGTTCATATTTGGCATACGGACATCTAAAAGAGCGATATCAACGTCGTTCTTTTTGCAATATTCCACCGCTTCCTTCCCATCATTCACAGTATCTACTACTTCGAACTCTTCATATGTATTTAAAATAATTTTCATGCCTTCTCTAATAAAAGAATTATCATCCGCTATTAATATTTTAATTTTCATGTTTGTTAGTATGGACCTTCCCCTACTAACATTCACATCCTTTCTTCACGTAACATTTCCCACTTGCTCATTATATACTTCTTTTTACCATTTTTTCACACCTTTTTCATATAGCTTCCTTCCTAAAAATATATTATTCTTTTTTTACAACATGTGTAGGGTGTCCAATCGTTTCTTACGTCTATATAATAGAATGCGTCAAAAAGGAGGGAGAGACCCATTGAGGAAAAACAATTAATTGAAAAAGCACAGCAAGGAAGCGAACATGCTTTTCGTATCCTTGTGCAAACATATCGTCATTATATTTTTCAAGTTATCTTTTCTATTTTAAGACATGAAGAAGATGCGAAAGATGTTACACAAGAAGTATTCTTAAAAATTCACGCCTCTCTCCCAAATTATCAATTTCGCGGATTAAAAACGTGGATGGCACGTATTGCCACCAATCACGCTATTGATTATAAAAGGAAGAAAGCTAGAGAAAACGAAGAACTCTCCTTATGTAAAGAAACTGGGGAAAATATAAAATCCTCTCATAATATTGAGGCTTTATTATTGACGAAAGAGCAAAAATTACTCATTGCTCAAAAACTGAGAGAACTTCCCGAAAATTACCGTGACGTCGTTCTCGCACATTACTTAGAAGAAAAAAGTTATCAAGAAATTTCTTTACAGGAAAACATCGAAGTGAAAACAGTCGAAATGAAACTGTACCGGGCAAGAAAATGGATTAAAAAACATTGGAAGGAGGAAGAGTTTCTATGATGCATTATTCAAAAGAGGATTGGCGCAATTATACTTTAGATTTTATAGAAAGCAATGGACGTGAATCTATGGAAGAACACCTTTATGAATGTGATCATTGTTTAGCACTTTATATGGAAAGTATCGATGAACAACATGAAAACCTTCCAATGATAAATGATGATTCATTTACGAACGAAGTTATGACGCAAATTAATTTTGAAACGCTACAACCTAATGAAAATATAAAAACAAACTCACTAAAGCGCACCATTATTCACTACATAATTGCGACTGCGGCTACAATTATTTTTATGGTAAGTGGTTTATTCCAATATATTTTCACAGCGACATCAAATTTCGAGAAATCTTCAAAACATAACGAGTCTTCTATCTCACAACAAATTGTAAACAAATCGGTAGACACATCAAAAAAGGACGGAGGTTCAAAGCATGAATAAAAATCCCTTTTTAGCACTTGTATTAGGGCTAATTCCCGGGCTTGGACATTTATATTTAAAGAAATTTGGACGGTTTATTTTATATAGCGGAGGGGCTGTATTTCTATTTATCTTTGCAGCATTTTGTACAATAGCATTAGGTGCGCGTGATATTGCTTTTCTTTCTCTATTTTTACTAGTTGTCTTATGGGCGATCAATTTATTAGATTTAGTTATCACTATTATTAACCAATCGAAAAAACAAGCTGCAGGAGAATTTACAGAGTCCTCTAAAGAAAGCGAACGATTTTATATCATTCTCCTATCCATCATCCCTGGACTTGGACATTTTCAATTAGGACTTATGCAACGTGGACTTACATTTTTAGTAGCTTGCACAGGAATCGGAAGTATGATTATTTTCGTTGCACTTTTAACATCGCAAGAAAGTTTCCTTATCTTCCTTATTACATTACCTGTTTTATGGATTTACAATTTCTTTGATGTTGTTCAGCAACTCCAGAAAAAAGAACGTGGCGAGCAACTAGATGATCGTACTATTTTCGAAGAGTTTGAAGAGCATCGTGAACAAGGAAAGAAGAATAAAACATTCGCTTCTATTTTAGCGATGTTCCCCGGAGCAGGACATATGTATTTAGGCTTACAACGCCGGGGCCTTCAGCTTATGGCAGCCTTTTTACTTTCTATATATTTACTCGACTTATTAAGACTTTCAGCGTTTTTATTTTTAGTTCCAATCATTTGGTTCTATAGCTTTTTTGACGCTTTACAACAAACTGCAAAGTATGGAAAAGAACGTGTACATGACGAACCTATCATTGATTATTTTATCAATCATCAAAGATGGATCGGTATTGGGTTAATTACACTTGGTGGTTATTATTTATTAGATCAAACAGTCCTTCCTATTTTGAATGATTACTTTGCAACTATATTTAACATTCATCTTAGCGAACTGTATTATCGCTATTTCCAAACATCTATCGTTGCACTCCTCTTAATTGGTGGCGGCTTTAAATTGTTAGTTGGAAATAAAGAAAACAAAGGTGGTACACAAGAATGAGAACATGGCGCGTTGGAACATTTTCAATGGGGCTTTCTATTATTTCATTAGGTTGCTTCTTACTATTTTCAGTTATAAAAGGTACTGAGGTATTAGATTCCTTAACAGCTTGGTGGCCTGTTTTACTTGTCATACTTGGCGTGGAAATTTTACTATACCTTCTATTTTCTAAGAAGGAACAATCCTTTATTAAATATGATATTTTTAGTATTTTCTTTATCGGCGTTTTAGGAAGCGTCGGAATTGCTTTTTACTGTTTATTATCCACTGGATTACTAGATGAAGTTCGTCATTCTATTCATACAACTCGCCAAACGAGTAATATTCCAAGTGAACAACTTGATATACCTGAATCTATCAAAAAAATCGTAGTGGATGCAGGGCATTATCCTCTAACAATAGAGGGAAATAATACAAATCAAATTCACCTTCTTGGAACATATGAAATGTCGACGAAAGCTAATGAAAAACTCAATTTAAAACAAGAAGATTTTCTTTCAGTTCAAACAGCTGGGGAAACGATGTATATCACTTTAAAATCATTACCAGTTCAACATACGTTATGGAATTCAGCACCACAGGTCAAACCGACACTCGTTCTTCCGCAAAATAAAAATGTAGAAGTTCGTGCTTCAAATAACGAGCTATCCCTTTATCCAGGTCAATTACAAAATAATTGGTTTGTACAAGAAAGTTCAAATGTATCTGTTCATTTAACGAAAGAAAGCGATGTATCTTTAATCGCCGTAACAAACAAAAAAGAAGCACATGGAAACACACCTTGGGAACAAGTTGAAGATTTAACGAAAAAAGAAAATAATTCTTCAGAAGAAAATCCAGAATTCAACGAGCAAGAACATTGGTATAAAAATTCGATTAAAACAGGAAATGGGACGTACAAATTAAATATTGAGAAAGCTTATAATATAAATATGAGTATTATTGAAAAATAAAAAACCTTCCACAATTGTGGAAGGTTTTTCTCATATAATCGCTTTAATTCCTTCTAATACTAATCCAATCATAAATCCGCAAACCGCTCCGTTTACTCGGATCCATTGCAAATCTTTACCGACGTTATTTTCAATCATTTCAATTAACATTTTATCATCTAACTTATCAAGATTTTCTTGTACAAGTTTTCCGATTTTCGAATGATTCTTTTCAACCAGTGTGACAACTTGTTTTTGTAACCACTCTTCTATTTTTTGAACAATCTGTTCATCTTCTTTTATTTTATTCATTTGTTTTTGTAAAAATGGCATAACATATTTATCCGTAAATTCTTCATTTTTCACAAAAGTAATTGCCCTTTGTTGTACTTGCTCCAGCATCTCTTTAATTTTGTCAGTAGCATCCCAATTGGCAATCCATTTTTCTTTCCAATTTTCTAATTCTTGTAGTAACGCTTCATTTTCTTTTACATTTATAATTTCTTGACGAATTTTCGCTAATATAAGTTGTCTTGTGCTATTATCTGCATCTTGTAAGCTGTTAATATTGCTAATAATAAACTTCTGCAAAATGCCACCAATTTTATCTTCATCTACAATATTCATAAATGATTTCAAAGTAAACTGTAAAAATCCATCTACTTTTATGTTTTCCATCGCCTTCATACCTAAGCTTCCGAGCTGATAACGCGCTTCATCTTGCGCTGTCCAATCTTTCACTTTTACTAAAATGTAATCAAGTGTCTTTTCATCATATTCTTGCACAACTAATTGATCAACAAGCACTTGTAATATGTTACTTGTATTAATGGTATGCAAATATGTTTTTAATTCTTTTTCAATAATAACCGCTAATTTTTCCGTATCTATCGTAACAATCGCTTTCTCCGCAATCGTTACAATTCCTTTTTTCACAGCGTCAGACTGCATTTCTCTTTCAGCAATTTGCAATACTATTTGTGCTAACTGCATTTCTTTTACTTTATTCGTAATACTTTCTTTCGTCAGCCATTCATTTTCTAACGTATGAATGAGCCCTTTCGTTACTCGTTTACGGTTTTTAGGTAATAACGCTGTATGTGGAATTGGAATTCCCATCGGATGACGGAATAATGCTGTAACTGCGAACCAATCCGCAAGTCCGCCAACCAATCCAGCTTCAAATCCCCCTTGTATAATCTCACCTGCTACCGTTCCTTGAAACGGGATAGAAGCCGCAAAACCTACTCCCATAACCCCAAGCGAAATACCCGCTATATATTTAGTCTGTAATGACATCGTATACACATCCTCTTATTATGTAAAATAATGCTTTTTGTTATATTTATTTGCTATTCGTTCTTTATATCTATACTATAATGAACTAATGCGAAAATAACAAAGAATTTATAATAATACATATGTCATATAAATAAAAAATGAGGCCACAATTAGCCTCATTTTTCTAATATTGTTAATGACTCACCTGTTTTATAATACCCATTCATCACATCTTCTGGAACCATACTACCGCCAGTTCCCCACACAATATGAGTACCTTTCTTCATCTTCTCCATTAACTGTTTCTTTTGTAAATACTCATCTTCTTTACACACTTTCACTGGCCCTATCATTCCCGCTAGCGCAGAGGGCTCTAAATAAATATTTTCCGTATCAGCTAGTTCTTTTAGCAATCTATATAACTCTTCATCACTTACTGTGTAATTTCCACTCAAAAATGGTTCCATCGTTTTACCGACAAATCCAGACGGTCTTCCTACCGCTAGTCCGTCCGCGTCTGTTACATTATCAATCCCTATATCTTGAACGGCAATTTTATCATGAAGTCCTGTCATTAAACCGAGTAACATACATGGAGAGTGCGTAGGCTCCGCAAAGAAACAGTGCACGTTGTCTTTATACAATAGCTTTAAACCAAATGCGACTCCGCCAGGTCCGCCCCCTACTCCGCACGGAAGGTAAACAAATAAAGGGTGCTCTTCATCTACTACAATCTCTAACTCTTTTAATTGCTTTTGTAAACGCGATGCTGCTACTGCGTATCCTAAAAATAAATCATGTGAGTTTTCATCATCTACAAAATAACAGCTAGGATCTGCATCTGCTTGCTGACGCCCCTCTTCTACTGCTTTACTATAATCAGCTTCATATTCAATAACTTCTACACCTTTACTTCTTAATAAATCTTTTTTCCATTCTTTTGCGTCTGCTGACATATGAACAGTTACGTTAAAACCTAGTTTTGCACTCATAATCCCAATGCTTAGTCCTAAATTACCTGTAGAACCTACCGCAATTGAGTATTTCGCAAAAAACTCTCTACATGTATCACTGTCTAAAATGGAATAATCATGTTCTTCTGTTAACATTCCATGCTGCAAAGCTAATTTCTCCGCATGCTTCAGCACTTCATAAATGCCACCTCTAGCTTTAATGGATCCTGATATCGGAAGCCCGCTATCACATTTTAATAGTAATTCACCTAATATAGGTTTCCCGTAATTTTTCTCTAAAGACTGTTTCATAGTAGGTATCTTCACTAAAGGTGATTCTATAATGCCGCCCGTTTCTTTCGTTTCCGGAAAAACTTTCGCAATGTACGGTGCAAAACGCTTTAACCTCTCTTCCGCATCTTTTACATTCTCTTCATTCAATGGGGAATCTTTTATTGCCGTTTCATACTTTTCCATGTTCGGATTTACCCAAAACACTTCTTCTGTTGCGATTAATTTATTTAATAGTGGATATTCCTCGTTTAATTTCTCTATTCCCTTCATTTCTCTTCCTCCTCATAACCTTGTAGCTTACGATTCAATAAATTATAATTAAATTAATTTAAATATAGTTTAACATAAATTATTCGCTTAAGTTAATTTTAATTTAATTTTTTTAAATATAATTTAATAATTAGTAAGGAGCTTTTATCATGGAAAATATAGATATCGGTAAAAAAATTGAAAAACAAAGAAAAGAAAAAGGTTTAACGAGTAAAGAACTAGCAACGATGGCAGGTATAACACCATCTATGTTAAGTCAAATTGAGCGTGGGTCTGCTAACCCTTCTATTCAAACATTAAAAGTACTCGCTAAAGCGTTAGATGTTCCAACATTTAGCTTTTTACTGGAAGATACAAATACAGACGATTTAATTGTACGTTCTCATAAACGAAAAAAAATGATTATCGATAATTTATCATATGAAATGCTATCACCTGATTTCACAGGAAATTTAGCAACAGCAATTATGACTGTTCCACCGAATACAGCTTCATCAGAAAATGTACTAGAACATAAAGGTGAAGAGTTAGCATACGTATTAGACGGGAAAATCACATTACATTTAAATGAAGAAAAATACATATTAGAAACGGGTGATAGCGTAAAAATACCCGCTTATTTAAAACATAAATGGATAAATCAATTCGAGAAAAATGCCATTGTTTTATTTTCTGTTACTCCTCCAATTTTTTAATATATAATAAAAAGGTAGCCACGTACGGACACACTCCATACGTGGCTACCTTTTTATTTTTTCGGTATCAACAAAATTCCTAAACTAATAACAAAAAAGCTCATTATTTGCTGTGCTGATAAACCAAATAGAACCGAATTTTGTTCACTAACAAGTGAAATAATGATATGAGCAAACCCCTCAACAATTAGAAAAACACTTATATTCTTTCCATTTCCGAGCCTTTCATTTTTCATCCATAACAAGCCGATTATACAAAGGGCGAGAATGATCTCGTATACGAAAATAGGGTGATATAAAAATTTAGATTCATATATTTTCACACCCCAAGGCAATGTCGTTTGTACACCTATTTTGTGGTTGAATAGAAAATAAAAAATAATACTCATACATAGTCCGATAGGTAATGCATCAAGTAAAATACGAAGCGAAAATTGTCCTTTTTTACTTTTCCAAACAATGTATACACTCGCAATTACACATCCTGCTATAATATGCTGCATACTTCCTACAGCTAATAGTGCCTGCACTGGCGACCTAAAAGCCCATACTGGATTTAAAATTGCCGGTGCAAATTTCCATACAAATACGATGATAAGAAAAGCATTTGTTACTGCATCCATCATTTTTTCATATGGTACACTTTCGTTCTTCATCTTTCGTTTCATCAACATAAACCCAAATAGACTTCCAATTATAAGAGATACGGATTGTAACCTCACGATCCACTCCATCACTATGAAATCCCCTCTTTAACTCTCAATTAATTTCTTAAATTTCTCTTCTAATTGATCTGGAGGTAATACGCCTCGTACTTGCTCTACGATAATTCCATCTTTATTAACAAAAAATGTTGTTGGTAACGAAAATACTTTATAATCTAATCCAGCTACTCCGTCCATATCTAGTAAAACAGGAAACTTAAATCCGTGACGATCTGCAAATGCACTCGCTTCTTGTACTGGATCTCCAATTGTCGCATTTACCGCAAAAATTTCAACATCCTTTTTATATTTATCATACATACGAACTAAGTCAGGTGCCTCCATTTCACATGGGCCACACCATGATGCCCAAAAATTAATAAGATATGGCTTTCCTTTTGCATCATTTAACGAATACAACTTCCCGTCTAACCCTTTTAACGTTATGTTTGGCGCTTTAAATCCTACTTGTGGTAATACTTCTGTTTCTTGTAACTCCGCTTGTTTTGCTTTTCTTTCTTTTTCTTCTTTTTTTGTATTATAAAAATTAACTCCGGCCCAAATCAATGCCCCGGCCATTATAATCGCAATTAGCTTCTTCACTTTTCTTCCTCCTCATTTTTAAAAGCCTTTAAATCCACCGAATAGACGAATAAAGAATGCGGTAATTTTCGTCATTTGATTTGTATACAATAAAACCCCTGTTACAATCATCATTCCACCGCCAATTTTCATCATGACGTTGGCATATGTAACAATCCATTTTACCTTCCCAATAAAGAATGCCATCACGAAAAACGGAACCGCAAACCCAAGAGTATACGCAGTAATATAAAGAAGTGCCCCTTCAGGATTTGTCGCACCAAGCATGAGTACAGCTGAAAATATCGGTCCAACACATGGCGTCCAACCCGCTGCATATGTCATACCGACTAAAATCGAGCGAATATATCCAGTCGATTTACTTCTGTATTGTACCTTTTTCTCTGCCATAAGCCACTTAGGTTGAAACAAACCTGTCATAAACAGTCCCATCAAAACAATAAAAATCCCACCAATTTGTTGAATCAATTTTTGGTTAGATGAAAATGTTATTCCAATCCAACTTACCGATAAACCTAACGCATAAAATATAACCGAAAATCCGATCATAAAAAATACGGTATGTATAATCGCTGATTTTTGCATAATTCCACGATTCTCTTTTAAATCTTGAATAGACACACCTGTAATATATGATAAATAAGATGGATATAGCGGTAAAGAACATGGTGATATAAATGACAATACCCCTGCCCCAGCTACAAGCCAAATTGTTAAATCTGCTGCATTCATTTTATTCCCCCTATAGCACTACAATGAGTAGTGTTAATTCTTAAAAAAAGAGGCTATATGCACTCTCCGACAATAAGTACAATCGACATACAGAATAAACCTAATGTTACATATACCGAATTCGTATGCAACGGAATATTGAGCTTAACAACTTTTTCATTTAACACTTGCTCGATTCGTAAATTTATTGCTGTTTTTGCAAATGAAGCTGTCACACATCGATTTTCCATTGTCTTTATTTTAATTAATTTTAATAATGCACTACCTAATTCGAATGAAGATTTCATCTTTTGCATTGCATATTTATCTGCTGCTAGCTCCTGATACACATGATAGCGCTGCAATAACCCTTTTAATATCGGGATGTACACCATTCCTTCTGCTAATAACGTAAAACAAAATAATTTTAATGGATCTCGATTAGTTTGATGATATTCTTCATGGAAAATAATCGCATCCATTTCTTCATCTGAAAATGTTTGAAGCATGCCTTCTGACATGACAACTTTCGGACGAAATAACCCAATTGTAAATGCCGCAACTTCCGCGGTCGGCAATATATATATTTGTTTTCCTTTTCGAATGAAAGGGATAAGTACTTTTTGTAATTTTTGACTATAGAAAAATTGTCGCCAAATTCTTTTGCATACTATGAGTACTGTAAGTAATAGTAATCCAGCAATTATAATACGAATGAGCGATAATTCCTTCATATGTTGTTCTAATTGAAACAAGCAAAAATTTGAAAGAAAGAACGCCTTATTTTGAAACAGAAATGGATATGTAACGTAATACACTAACATACTGAAAAAGAGGGTACTAACAATTACTGCTAACAATACGATTTTACGCATTTGCCATTTCATTTCATTGATCCTCTTTTTTTAACTGACTCAATTTGTCTTCTAATTTTTTTATTAAAGTCGGATTAGCCTGCTCTAACTCATCTAGCATATGATTTACAACTAAATCTCCAAATTCCCCCATCAATTCCTGTGTCATCTTCTTCGTTTGATTGGATAAGAATTCTTCTTTTGTTTGTACAGTACGATATATGCCACTTCTTTTCACAGTCTGTTTTTCTAAGTGGAATTTCTCTACTAACCTGTTCATAACTGTCATGACCGTATTAAAATTCACAGGTGATTCTTCACTTAATTTCTGCTGCACTTCTTTAATCGTAATACCCTCGGTGGACCAAACGATCTCCATAATTCTCGCTTCAAGTGGTCCAAAAAAGTGATTTAATCCTTGCTCATTTAACTTGTAGTTTTGAGTAAACATAATGTGGCTCCTTTCACACTACGAATTGTAGTATAAATTAAATGAAAGGTCAAACAAAAATGATATACACTAAAATTCACTACCTATAAATACGTAGGCCATTCCATTCATTTTAAACCTAATTTCTCTCCAAATGTCTCAAAGAGATACTGCTCTAATATTTGTACATTAAACTTCTCATTGCGCCCAAGTGCAAATAATTCCCGATCCTTTGCTACGATAGTATCTAAAGGAATAACGACATTATCCACTATTTTTGTAATTTCTATGATGTTACTTTTTACATTTACCTCTGTTTTAAATTCAATATTTTCTAATAAGATATGTGAACGTCTTCCTGATGTAAAAAAAGTAAAATTAGGATTTTTAACAACGCCAATTTCAGCCTCTAACGCATATAAATAGTGAAAAATTATATCTCTATGTCCATCTTTTATTATTTTTTCATCCTTCTCATCATCTAAGTATTCTTTCACCTTCGCTGCAAACTCAAATCGAAAATCCACCTTTTTCACGCTCCCTTTTTGTATTTTTATATTAAATAAATATATTGGAATAATTTTACCATATTGTAATACAACTTCCTATTAAAAGTAAAAAACGATTTGTGAAATCTCTATTATTTCCGACTCCTTTTTAAAGTATAAACACTAATTCAATTTGAATTAATGCTTCGTTATATCCATTTAAACATATTGTTTCCATATTTTGAAACAATAGTATGAAGTATTATATATCGATAAAGTGAAACTTTAATCAATGAGGGTTTTGTTCATCCCCACTGATTATCAGCCCTCACCAATCAGGTTTTTACGGGCAGCCCACAAATATCGGGGTAAATTGTTTCAAATTCATTTTTCTATAAAGTTCTCACTACCTTTACTATTCCGATATACTTAAACTATATTTTCTACTTATTCATTACATGAGAGAAGGAATGTTACTCTCTTCTATCGAATTTTTATATAACAAAAATGATTAGGTGGTGCTTTACTATGAAATTAGCTGTCATTGGTGGCGGTGATTTACAAGATTCAAATCACTCGCCTATTAATGAGCGACTTATAGAATTAACAAATAAACAGTATCCAAAAGTATTATTCATTCCTACAGCTAGTCATGATGATGAAAGCTATATAAAGCTATTTTTGGACACATTCGAAACACAATTACACTGTGAAGTACAAATTTTACGTACTATAGCTGATACACCTTCTAAATATGAAATAGACGAAATGATTCAGTCTGCTGATTTAATTTATCTCGGTGGCGGGAACTATATTCACATGCTTACACAATGGAAAGAACATAAACTAGATGAAAAATTATTATTTGCTTTGCAACAAGGAACGCTCATTGCGGGGTATAGCGCCGGTGCTATGTGCTGGTTCACATCTAGTATCCGATCCGATTATGAAGGTTCTGGTTATATAGAGTGTAACGGTTGGGGGATTGTTAACAAAAGGTTTTGTCCACATTATAATCAATTAAATAGAATGAACGCCTTCCATTCCTTTTTACAAAATCATCAAGGTAATATAGAAGGAATTGCACTAGAGGATAATTGCGCTTTATATATTACAGAAGAATCTTTTGAAATTATCGGTGAACCTGAAAAAGCGTGGGAGTTTTATATGAGTGATAACAAGCTCATTAGACAACATTTTGATATCACTTTAAAAAGCTATTTGTAAACCTACACTTACAAAAAATGTCCCTAAGTATAATAGCTTAGGGACATTTGCATGATTTAACTCACTAGTCGTGTAATTCGTTTCTTCTGCCATGAAAGCTTATAATATGCATACTGTAATATTAAGCTGACAATAAATGCTGCTGGGTACCCAATCCATATCCCTTCTATGCCAAGACTTGTATGGTAAGAAAGGTAATACGCTACAGGTACTTCAACAAGCCAAATTGATACAACACCGATAACAGTTGGCCATAATACTGTACCACTCGCTCGCATTGTCGCACTAATAATTTGCGCATGCCCGAAAATTAAATAACTCCATAACGTAATCATAACGAGGCTATGAGCAATTTCAATTGTAGTTTGACTCGTTAAAAATAGTGATAGAATGTCTCTTGAGAACAAATAAATAAGAGATATTAGCACACCACCAATGACGTAGTTCATAATAATCCCGGCCTTCACAACTTTCTGCAGTCGATCGAATTGATTTGCACCAATTGATTGCGCTGCAAAAATAGAAACTGTAATACCAAGGCTAACTGCTGGCATTTGTACATAACTTGCAACCTGATTCACGACGCCATATGCCGCTGTTGCATCCGAACCGTAACGATTTACAAACGCGATTACCGCAATTTCAGATAATGAAACTAATATCATATTAATACTCGCTGGAATTCCGAGTCGTAGCAATAGCTTTAATAACTCCCCATCCATGCGAAGATATTTCCTTACCGTACTATCTAATTGTAGTGGGTGATTTTTCTTCTTTAAATACACTAACATGACAATAAACGTAATAACTGTAGATATAACAGAAGCATAGGCTGCTCCATACACATCTAATTTCGGAGCTCCTAACCATCCGAAAATAAGAATCGGTAATAAGATCATATTTAGCGCTGTACTTACAATTAAAAAGTAAAATGGCGTTTTAGAATCTCCTGTACCCCTCATAAATGTTGTGTATGCGAAGTATAAAAATAAGACTGGCATCGATATAAATAAAATACGCGCATAATGAACACTTATATCAATAATATTTTCTGGCGTTCCCATAAGGCGCATAATATCCATCGCAAAAATACTACCTATTATCGCCAACACAACTCCAATAATAAAGGTAAATGTCAGTGTCGTACCAACGATCGCTTTTAAACGATCTTCGTTTTTAGCACCAAATGCCTGACCAATTAAAATCGAACTACCTGAACCAATACCAATTACAAATGAAACGAGTAAGAAAAATAGCGGGAAGAATGCTGAGATGGCTGCTAAATCATTCACTCCAAGCCATCTTCCTACTACTACCATACCGAATAATTGTCCAATCGATTGTAGTACATTACTTAATAGTAACGGTACTAAAAACATGGACATCGACTTCCAAATCGGTTTACTCTCACTTTCTAACTTATGTGACTCCGCACCTTCTTTATTGTTATCTGTAGGTGGTTTCAAATTTCATTTCTCCTTTTATTAAAAATCTGTTTTTCAACTTCTATCTCTTTGTATATTTGTTATAATAATGTGCTTCTATGCATATTCTTTTCCCTATTATTATAACTTCACCCAATATTGACTTCCATCTGCTGTTCTATCTAAAAACCCATATTCGATTAAATATCTTCTTAAAGTTACAAAATCCGGATATACACTTTCTATGACAGTATTTACTTCTTTTTCAGTGTACTTTTTATTACTATCAAACTTCGTCACTAAATGGCGTAATATAATTAATTTACGCTTTTGCTTTTTCGGAAATTTAGAAAGTGGTCCATCTAATCCTTCTGTAAAGTGTGCTTTTAATACTTCATCATTTTCTTCTTCCGTAATATTGTAGCGATCATCTACCATCGTTGCTGTTCTATGAATGGGTACAAATTTCGTTTGTACTTTTGATTTTTCTTCTGATAGTTCCATTAACGCTAAAAACACTTTCGCTTGCTTCATTTTCTCTCGAAGTGTAAATCGATGATTTCGAATGGTCGAAGTACTTCCGCCATCCATCTCGTTTACAATCTCTTTATCATTCAGCCCCATATGGAAAAACTGAACCATTTTCTTTTGCAAATCAGTTAAACCAGTATACTTCTTATCAAGGTTTAATAAATAATCAAACATAGACGTATGTTCATTTTGCACATGCAATTGTACAAACTTCTCTGCTTCATACAAAACTTGATTATCTTGATAAATAACCCCCTTAATAAACGCTTCTCCACAAGCTAAACAAATATACTCCTCTGCTTCCGCTTCAAATACATACCCTTTCTTCAATTCTTCTACCGAAGCATCCCAAAACTTCTCTGAAATATCATTCACACTAAACACTCCTTTAAAATGTTTATCTAAAAACAGACATTTTCCAATAACGTTTACTATCTCTTCATCATCTTAACATAAAACAAACAAACACTTCAACGCTTCGTTTACCCATTTTGTAAACTTTTATAAAAACATCTATTAAAAGGGTTTGGTACAACGAAAAGCGAATGTATTTATATAAATTCATTCAATAGGATGTGAAATAGAACATGACTATTCCTCAAGACCCTTGGTTTACTGTAATGCAGATTGCACAAAATACATATGCAATTAGTGAATATGGACATTGGGAGAAAGTACATTCCTTCTTACTTATAGGCGATACTGCTGCAATTCTTATCGATACAGGACTAGGTATCGATAATATGAAACGTATAACGGACCAACTAACAAACTTACCCATTACAGTTGTCACAACACACGTCCATTGGGATCATATCGGTAGCCACGCACAATATGAAGAAATCTATGTACATGCTTTAGAAGAAGATCGGCTCATTAACGGCATAAAAGGACTCCCTATTACTCAAATTAGGCACGACATCGCTCGTGACATTACTTTACATACACCTAAAACATTTCAACCTGAAACATTCGAGCCATTCCAAGGGACACCAACAAAATTACTACAAGATGGAGATATGATTGATATTGGAAATAGGAAAATTCAAATTATACATACCCCAGGTCACTCACCAGGACATATTTGCCTATACGATTATGAAACTGCGTTTTTATTCACAGGAGATTTACTTTATGAAGGCACAATTTTTGCGTTTTATCCAACGACTAATCCTGTAGACTTCGTCCAGTCTCTACACAAAATTACAAATTTCTCACCTATTAATCAAATTTACGGTTCACATCATACTCTTGGTCTCCCGCCTACTATACTGAAAGAAGTAAAATACGCTATTCAATATTTGAGTGATAACAACCTCATTCAACACGGAACTGGTACTCACTCATTCGAAAACTTCAGTATTCAATTTTAACTACAAAAAAGGTATTTCCATATACAGAAATACCTTTTATCCATTATATATTCTATTTACAACCTCGACTAAAGCTCTACTTACCTGTACGAATATATGCTTTCGGTTTCCATCCTCAACAAATTTATTAGCACAACTACCCATAATCATCATACAACTAATTATGACTAATGCTAACTTTCTATTTTTGCAAGTCACTTTATACCTCTCCACTATTGCAAAATTCCATTTAAATTTATCCCATCAGAAAATTTTACATGAATAATAAAACGTGTGAATATGCAATTATGCATATTCACACGTTTTATTAAGATGTTGTGATTTAATTTAGTTAGAGTACACGTAAACTGAGGTGACTAACTTGAAATTCAAAGCGAAAAAGAATCCATTTCACGTCATTTTTATTACATTATTTATCATTATTTTTTTCGTTTCGCTATTCTTCCAAAATGAAAATTCTATTTTTTTCACTCTCATGATGCTATTAAATATCGTCAATCTTTCTTCATTCTATTTCTCTCACTACAACGTAACGGAATCCTCTCTTGTTGTAAAACATGGTTTCATATTGCGTACTGAAATTCCATTTGAAGAAATTCGTCACGTTACATACTCTGGTAAAAAACTTCATTCAAAACAATGGACTAGACAGCAATTAGAAATCCATTACAATTTATTTGACTCTGTGACAACTTTCGTACCTCAAGAAGAAGAAAACTTCCTTTCACTCTTAAAAGAAAACTGTCCACAGATGAAAGTATTGAATATGCCTGCTAACAAATAATATATTTTGGTACTTGCAGTAATACAAATGGAAGACCTACAAATAAATATCAAAAAAGCCAAGATTCTAAACATAGAATCTTGGCTTTTTTATTACTCTTTCGGAGCAATCATTTTTTTCGGATCGACAATTTCATCAAATTGTTCTTCTGTTAGTAATCCAGATTGCAGTGCTGCCTCTTTTAACGTTAAGCCCTCTTTATGAGCATGCTTCGCAATTTTCGCTGCATTTTCATATCCGATATGCGGGTTTAATGCTGTAACAAGCATTAATGAACGATTTACATTCTCTTTAATTACTTCTTCATCTGCTTCAATACCAACTGCACAATTATCATTAAATGAAACAATTGCATCTGCTAATAAGTGAGCGGATTGTAAGAAGTTATATGCAATAACAGGTTTAAATACGTTTAACTCAAAATTACCTTGACTCGCAGCAAATCCAATTGTTGCGTCATTTCCCATCACTTGCGCTACAACCATCGTTAACGCTTCACTTTGCGTTGGATTTACTTTACCTGGCATAATAGAGCTTCCTGGCTCATTTGCCGGAATAATAATTTCTCCTAGACCACTACGTGGACCACTTGCCAACCAACGCACATCGTTAGCAATCTTCATTAAATCAGCTGCTAATGCTTTTAATGCACCATGCGTATATACAGCTTCATCATGGCTCGTTAATGCGTGGAATTTATTTGGTGCAGAAATAAATTGCTTACCTGTAAATTGGCTAATTTCCTCTGACACCATCTCACCGAATTTTGGATGAGCATTAATACCTGTTCCAACTGCAGTACCACCAATCGCAAGCTCTTTCATATATGTATTGCTCTCAGCAATCATACGCTCTGTTTTTTCAAGCATACGGTGCCATCCGCTAATTTCTTGTCCTAATGTTAACGGTGTTGCATCTTGTAAGTGTGTACGACCAATTTTTATAATATGTTCAAATGCAGTTACTTTTTCTGCTAGCGTTTCTTTTAATTTCGTAATTGCTGGTAATACGTGATTTTCTACTGCGATTACACATGCTACATGAAGTGCTGTTGGAAATGTATCATTTGAACTTTGAGACATGTTCACATCATCATTCGGATGAATATGTACGTCAGATCCCTTCTCTTTCAAAATTTGATTCCCTCGATTTGCAATTACTTCATTCACATTCATGTTTGACTGTGTACCACTACCCGTTTGCCATACGACAAGTGGAAAATGTTCATTCCATTTCCCTGCAATCACTTCGTCAGCTGCTGCCACAATTGCTTCTGCTTTTTCTTCTGATAGCTTTCCTAATTTTTGATTACTAAGTGCTGCACTCTTCTTTAATGTGGCAAATGCTTTTACAATTTCAAGCGGCATTTGCTCTGTTCCAATCGGGAAGTTTTCTTTACTACGTTGCGTTTGTGCTGCCCATAATTTATCAGCTGGAACTTTTATTTCTCCTATTGTATCTCTTTCAATTCTGTACTCCATTTTTTCATCCCCTTGAAAATATAATACCTACATTTCTTATATTAACAGACTTTCAATCAAATGATAAGAATTCTCACTTATATATACAAATATTCAATGTTTTTTTTAAAATTCCTCTTGACCTAAACTTAAGTTTAGGCTGTATCCTTACCATTGTAACCTACTATAACACTACTGGAGGAATTTAAAATGAAAAAATATGCTTTCATAACAGGTGCGAATAAAGGGATCGGATATGAACTGGTTCGTCAATTAGCAGAAAAAGACTATCACGTATTTTTAGGTGCTCGTAATAAACAACTTGGACAACAAGCGGTAAAATCTTTACATGTTTCAAACGTTTCCTATATTCAAGTAGACATTTCTAGTGCTCAATCCATTCAAGAAGCAATCAAAAAAATCCATGAAACGACTGACCACTTAGATTTATTAATCAATAATGCAGGCATAGCACTCGACTTCCATACGATACCTAGTGAATTAAATATTGAAACTTTACGCCAAGGATTTGAGGTTAACTTTTTTGGAACATTCCAAATGGTGCAAGCCTTTTTACCATTATTAAAGAAATCAAGTAACAGTAAAATTATTAATGTAACAACTGACATGGCCTCACTAACAATGTTTGCTAGTGGTGAAACACACCCGATTAATACATTAGGATATAATTCTTCAAAAACAGCTATTAATGCTTTAACATTAGCTTTTAGCAAAGAATTTGGCACTAACGGTCCAGAAATTTTCGGAGTAACTCCTGGTTTTACAACTACTGACCTAAATGGAAATTCCCCAGGTGGCCATACGACTAATGAAAGTGCTAAAATTATTATTAAATATGCATTAAGTGAAACAAACTATAATGGTAAAATACTAAATAAAGATGGCATTATACCTTGGTAATAAAGGGATGAACGATATGTATTATACAATTGGACAAGTCGCCAAAATGCACCTCTTAACTATTTCTCAAATACGTTATTACGATAAACAAGGACTGTTCCCTTTTCTTAAAAGAAATGAAAAAGGAGATCGAGTTTTTGATGAAGAAGCACTGAAATATTTAGAGATGATTTTATGCTTAAAAAACACCGGTATGCCCATTCAAAAAATAAAACAATTTATCGACTGGTCTATGGAGGGAGAATCTACAATCCTTCGACGGTTGGAATTAATGCAACAACAGGAGACCAATGTCTTACAACTCATTCAAGACACTGAAAAAAACTTAAAAAAGATACAACAAAAAATTGCTAAATATGAGGTCGAGATAACTTCTTCAACTCCTATTACAAAATAAAAAAATCACCTTCTACATATTGTAGAAGGTGATTTTTTATTTTATGATGCTTGCTTTCCTTTATCGGCATCATCTACATACCAAATAAATTTGCCTGTATATCCGTAAATAACTGCTAAAATTAATGATACGAAGCTTAACCACATAAATGGAACGTATGAGAATGTTGCTACACCTAAAATACCAGCCATAAAAATACCATTATCAGACCATGGAACCATACCTGAAGTTAACGTTCCACCTACTTCTGAGTTACGTGCTAATACACGTCGGTCTATTTTTAATTTATCATAGCTATCTTCCATAATTTTCGGTGTTAAAATTAGTGATACGTACATCGCACAACCAAATATATTTGCTAAGAATGCCACGATTAATGTAGACAATGTTACATTGCCTGCAGAATTTAATTTCTTCTCAAATTTTGATACGATTACTTTTAAAACACCTAGTTTTTCAAGTAATCCACCAAATCCTAAACCGAAAATAATAACGGCTACTGATCCAAGCATACCGTTAATTCCACCACGGTTTAATAACTTGTCAACAAACTCAACACCAGATTGAATTGAAAATCCGTTATACGCTGTTCCAATCGCCTCTCCAAAGTTCATTCCTTGGAAAAGAGCTGCCCAAATTGCACCAATTAAAGCTCCCATTGCAATTGTCGGCATAGACGGTTTCTTCATCGCTAATAGAACAATAACAATGACCGCCGGAACAAGCATCCATATTTTAATATCAAATTGCTTTAATAAAGCTTCTTTTAAAAACTCTACTCGATTCAAATCTACATTATCGCCGCCATACATCCAACCAGCTACAGTAAACATAATGCTAGTAATAATATAAGCCGGAACATCTAATACGAGCATAGCTCGAACGTGAGCAATAACGTCTACTTTCGCCATAGAAGCTGCAAGAACTGTACTATCAGAAAGTGGTGATAATTTGTCGCCGAAATAAGCTCCTGAAAGAACTGCACCCGCAACAAGCGGAAGTGGTAATCCAAGTCCCTCACCAATCGCCATCATAGCAATACCCGCTGTTCCTACTGTTCCCCATGATGTTCCTGTTGCGATAGAAGTAATCGAACATATGATTAATGTTGCTAATAGGAATATGCTAGGGTGAATAAATTCTAATCCATAATAGATTAATGTTGGTACTACGCCACCAGCAATCCACGTTCCAATTAAAGCACCTACTGCAACTAAAATCAGTATTGCTTCTAATCCGTTAGAAATTCCTTTCGTAATTGCATCTTGCAATTCTTGATAACGAAATCCTAATCTTAATCCAAGCGCAATTACTAAAAACCATGAAATAAATAGCGCTAATTGAATTGGGAGATCAAAAATCGTTTGGAAGGAAAAGACAACAGCAAGAAATAGTAATAAAAGAACTATGATTTCTAGCATCGATGGTAATCTTACACTTTTCATTTTTTTCTCTCCTTACAAGTCGATAACATGACGTGTGTCGTCTTACATGTATGTAATATACAATTAGCGAAGACAAAACAAAATTTTCATATTATTTCGATTTATTTTTCCAGTATAATATAACACCTTTTCTATTGTAAAAGTAGATGTTACTTTTCGCAATGGAAAATATAAAAAATGTTACATTTTTATATAGAACAATCCATAAATAACTTTTTTAATATTTGCCATAACAAATTTTTTACTATTATCCTCACCTTTTAAGGACTACCATTTTTCCCCACAAAAAAGCACACATCATTAAAATGATGCATGCTCAACTTTTATTTATACATATTTTGTATTTCTTCTTTATTTTTAAGTATTTCCACAAACTTATCACTACAACCTTTCGGAAATAACACTCCGAGCCCATATGAATGCTCAAACTGAAAATGAGGGTACTTCGCTTTGACCTCATCCCAAAATTTATACACGCCGAAATTTCGATCTTTCACCTCAATATCGTGAAATAACACGATACCGTTATTCGCAAGTTTCGGTAACCATGTTTTATAATCATGAGAAACTGCTTCATACGTATGATAGCCATCAATATGCAACAAATTTATCGTTCCATCTTGAAACTGATCCACAGCCTCATCAAAAGTAGACCGAATTAAATTCCCTATTTGAGGATAACTCGTGCTCACGAATTTACTCACTATTTGAAAAACACCTTCTCCATATGGACCTGTGTGCTCATCTCCTGCCCAAGTATCTACAGCAAAGCATTTTGTAGATACTCCTCCATCTTTTACCCCTTGGCAAAAACTAAAAAAAGAAGCTCCTAAATGTGTACCTAACTCAACTAATATTTCTGGTTTTTCAAATCTTACTAAATCATAAGCGAAGTTTAAATGTCCCACCCACGCAGAGTTCATTCGAATATATGGACTATATTGATCAAATTCAAATGTTGGTTTATGAGTAACCCAGCTCATCACATTTCTCCTTCTACACATATTTTTAACAAACCAAATTACTCTTATCTTTATTTTTTTATCATTGTAATTATGATTTTATTTCATAAAAATATGAATTATTATTCCTTTCTTATTGCGGTAAAGCATCGTATACATACGGATCTGCAGGCGTATTAATTTTCTCTACTTTACTTACTTTTACAAGTGGAAATAGTGTTCCTTTATATGTCGTTTCGTCCAACAAACCTGTTATTTTCACCCATGTTTCCTGTGGGAGCTTTTTTACGTTTTCCCCTGCAACAATCATCCCCCAGACTGATGCATCCGCAATACAACAAGTTATGCCGTATCGCGCCACTACCGCTTTATCACCCGTCACATCCTTATCATTATATATAAACCCTGAGAATGTAATTTCTTTCCCTTTAAACCCTTTTACATCTTGGCCAATTATACTCATTGTTTGAACATAATCCTTATCCTCTACTTGTATTTTTCGTTGTCCTAACATACTTTTTTCTAATTGTTCTTCCACTTGATTAATCACTTTTAAATTCGAGGTTTCATCTTGATCAACTAATCTTTCTTTCCAAACAGAATTTGCCTGTATTCCCCCTTTTTCGTTCTTTTCCATACTTCTCGCCTGTACACTTTGATTCATACCTCTTTTTCCCGCTAAACTTCCGTCAATTGTTACACTTCCAAATAGAAAAGCACTAATAATCGGAACAACAAATAAAACATATACAAAGAAACTTTTCATCCCTGATTTTAATGCTGTATGATGCTTACAACAATTACAATCATCCCATTTTTCTCCCCCATCTCTCCAAACTTGTAAAGAACCAAGAAGTAAAATCACTACAAAAGCTATATACGTAAATTTAATCATTTTTGGAGCGATAAAATTATAAATATTGCCTGTTACAAGTAGTTTAAATAAGAGCATCGCTAAACCAATTAAAATAATGCCACGAATATAGCGATGATAGGCCTTCTGTTCCTGTTCCTCCACTGTTTCCCACCTCCTATAACGTTGTAATTTGCACGATTGTGTACACCGATAAAATAATAATTCCAATCAAAAAGAATACAAATCTCTTTTGAAAATAAGCAAATAGCATTAATGTATTTTTCATATCAAGCATAGGTCCAAACACAAGAAATGCGAGAAGTGCTTTTACAGAGAAGACATGTCCAAAAGATGCCGCTATAAATGCATCAGCTGCTGAGCAAATGGATAAAACATAACCAAATCCCATCATAATAATTGGGGAAATTACTTCATTATGGGCCACTGCATCAAGTACATTTCGATCAAAAAACGTTTGAAATACGCTCGCAAAAAAAGCACCAATCAATAAATATTTACCCGTATCAAAAAACTCATCTACAGTGTGATTCACAACATTCCCCCAGCCCTTTTTTTCTTTTTTCTGAATCGGATCCTCTATATCTTTTAAAATATTGTTCCCGCGATAGAAATAATACACAATTAGCCCAACTAATAGCGCCGCACAAATCGTTAACCCAAAGCGTGCATATACAATTACATCATTTTTTTGAAATGCATATACGGTAGATAAAAGAACAATCGGATTCATAATAGGTGCACTCAATAAAATTACAATTCCTACATGAAGAGGGAGTCCTTTTTGAATAAGTCTTCTTACAATTGGTATAATGACACATTCACACATCGGAAAAATGATTCCGACAAATACCGCTGGAATCATTGCAACAATCTTTGATTTCGGCATTACTTTTTGAATCATATCTTCCGTCACAAACACTTGAATGAGTGAAGAAACAATTACCCCTAATAAAATAAAAGGTATTGCTTCGAATATAATACTTAAAAACACGGTATTCACATTCAACCATTCTTGTGGCATACTTTTGTGCAAATTTGCTAGACTTGTAAAATCTACAAAAAATAATAAAAAAAGAAAAATAGAAATAAGGGCTATTCCTATTAATTCTTTTGAAACTCTATTAAAGACCAACATTATCCCCCACTTTATTCATATTAAATTGTATACTTGTCCAAATGCCCTACACTACTACAGCACAAATTTTATAGTCTATTCCTATTCTTAAATCGTAATCATTATGATTTATTATTGATTTTTTCTTTTCTATCACTTAATATAAAACGTAATCATTACGATTTAAAGGAGAGATCATTTTATGAAAAAAGTACCTATCACTGTATTAAGTGGGTTTCTAGGAGCTGGAAAAACTACTCTACTACATCATATTTTGGCTAATAAGAGCAACTTAAAAGTGGCTGTTATCGTTAACGATATGAGTGAAATAAACATTGATGCATCGCTTATAAAAAAAGGTGGGTTTTCACGTACGGAAGAGAAATTAGTAGAAAT
Source organism: Bacillus sp. FSL M8-0063 (assembly GCF_038005545.1). NCBI lineage: Bacteria > Bacillati > Bacillota > Bacilli > Caryophanales > Bacillaceae > Bacillus > Bacillus sp. FSL M8-0063. Next base: position 1,309,506 of record NZ_JBBOTJ010000001.1, on the reverse strand, counting down.
TCAAAATGGTTGTATCTGCTGTACACTACGAGAAGATTTAATGATAGAAGTGAGTCGGCTTGTTGAAAACGGTGATATTGACTATATAGTTATTGAAGCTTCAGGTATAAGTGAGCCGATTCCAGTTGCCCAAACATTTACTTATACTGACGAAGTACTTAATATCGATTTAACGAGAAATTATCGCCTCGATACGATGGTTACAGTTGTAGATGCAAATAAATTTTGGGATGATTTTGCAGATGGTGAAAGTTTATTAGACCGTAAACAGGCTATCGATGAAAATGATACTCGAGAAGTTATTGATTTACTAATAGACCAAATTGAATTTGCGAATGTCATTATTCTTAATAAAATTGATTTACTAGAAAAAGAAGATAGGGTAGAACTTCATCATTTACTACAAAAATTAAATCCCGGTGCAAAAATTATTGAAGCTTCATTTAGCAATGTACCATTGCAAGAAATTTTAAATACAAATTTATTTAATTATGAGGAAGCGAGTCAATCGGCGGGCTGGATGCAAGAACTAAATAGTGAACATCATACACCCGAAACTGAAGAATATGGTATCAATTCCTTTGTATACCGTCGTAAATCCCCTTTTCATCCTGAACGCCTTATGAATTGGCTAGAAAAATGGCCTGTAGATGTTGTAAGAGCGAAAGGCTTTTTCTGGCTCGCATCTCGTAATAATATGATAGGGCTTCTATCTCAAGCAGGTTCCTCTATTACAATTCAAGGAGCAGGTGAATGGATAGCCGCATTACCTGAAACTGAAAGAAATCAAATTATTAAAGAAGAACCCGAAGTATTGAAAAACTGGGACGAGCGATATGGAGATCGAATAACTGAGCTCGTATTTATCGGTATTGATATGAATCATTCTGTGATTGAACAATCATTAGATGATTGTCTATTAACAGACAAGGAAATGGAACAAAAGTGGAATACATTTGTTGATCCTATTCCGGCTTTTACTTACACTTCATAATCTAAAATAAAAAGGCTTCCGTAAACAGAAGCCTTTTTATTTTATCGTTCTCTTATTTAACAAATTTTCTTTAATTTGAATAACACTTTACATTAAGAAAGAAATTTCAATTTATTAATGTTTCTTTCTGTGATATATTGCATATTGTATCCGATATATATTTTTAAAAGGAGGACTATATACAGTATGGATCCAAATCGTTTAAAAGGAATCATTATGGTTGTAATTGGTGCTTGTTTATGGGGCTTGTCCGGGACAGCTGCACAACAACTTTTTCAATATGAAAATGTTTCTACTGAATGGTTAGTTACAATTCGTTTGCTTATATCAGGCTTTATCTTGCTCCTTATTTCATCATTCGGAACGAGAAAAAAAGAAATATTCGGCATATGGAAACAAAGATCTGATGCTACTAAAATGATATTGTTTGGCCTATTCGGTATGCTTGCTGTACAGTACACGTACTTCGCTTCTATTAAAGAGGGAAATGCCGCTGTCGCAACATTATTGCAATATTTAGCTCCCATATTCATCACTGTATACTTACTTTTCAAATGGAACGTTCGACCATCAAAAATTGATTTCATTTCCATTACCCTTTCATTAGTAGGCACTTTTCTCTTACTAACAAACGGGTCTGTTCATAACTTGGCTGTTTCTACACCAGCTATTATTTGGGGTATTTTATCTGGATTATCTCTTGCTTTTTATAGTTTATATTCAAAGGGATTACTAGAAAGGTGGTCTTCCTCTGTTATCGTTGGATGGGGCATGATTATTGGGGGTATTGGCGTTACGATTCTACACTTTATTTCTACAAACGAATTCATTTTATTATCGACTATGAAATATGTAAAACTAAGTACCCTACCGCTCATAACATTTGTCGTCATTTTCGGGACACTGATTGCATTTTATTTATACTTAGACAGCATACGATACCTGACTCCGAAAGAAACAACATTATTCGGTTGTACTGAACCACTCGCGGCTATTATTTCTTCTGTACTTATATTGCACGTACCCTTTCAATCTTTTCAGTTATTAGGGGCTTTTTGTGTCATTGTAATGGTGCTCATCTTAAGTCAAAAACCGGATGAAGGGAAACAGAAATTAAAGTTTGTTCATGAGAAAAAAGAAAATATACAATGAAAGGATTGAATTCACTATGCCCATCCCTCAAAATTATAAAAAACAAGGAAGAGTTTCGGCAAAATCACTCGTTTTAAATCAATTACAAGATTGGATTATTGAAGGTGTTTTACAGCCTGATGAAAAAATTAATGATGGGGAATTGGCTGAAGCACTAGGAGTAAGCAGAACACCTGTAAGAGAAGCACTTCAAATATTAGAGCTTTCTGGATTAGTGGAAATGGTACCTGGGCAAAAAACAAAAATTGCTCCTATTAAGTTAGACGACATTCCTATCATTTATGAAACGATGGCTGGTCTTCACTCTATTATAGGAAAGCAAGCACTTCAAAAAATTACAGACGCTGATCTGAAACTACTTTCTGAAATAAATGCTGATTTTCAGCGCTCTATAGAGAAGAAAAACGCAAAACAAGCTTTAAAACTAGATATACAATTTCACAATACAATTTCTTCTATTGCTAAAAACCAATATATTGAACCCTTTCTAGAAAATATGCAACTTCATGTTCTACGCCTTGAATATTTATTTTTCCAAAACTTTGTTCCAGCAAGTCAATCTATTGAAGAACATCACTCTATCATTCAAGCATTGCAAAAGCAGGACGAAAAACAAATGGAACAAATGATGTCTCAAAACTGGCTCCGTCCAATGAAAGAAATATCAAAAATAATTTCTACGAAATAATAATAAAGCTGGTTACACAAAATCGTAACCAGCTCACCTTTTACTAATCTATATAGCTATGCCTGAATATCTGCATAATCTTCCATATCTTCGTACTCTTTTTCCAATTCTTCTAAAGACAGCTCGTATAATTGTCGGTCGCGAATTTTAAACACACCTGCTCCAATTAACTCATCAATTAAATGCCTCTTACGATTTTCAACAGCAAAACGGAGTTGACTACTCATCTTTTAAAAAACTCCTTTCCACAATCATTGAAAATGATAATCTTTATCAATTACCACTTTTGATTATAAAAGATGACTCTTTATAAGTAAAGTAATTTCATGAAATATTTACCTTACAAAGTATTTGTGGCCACATTATATATATGTATGCCGTGCGAAAAATGTTATGACACATTTTCTTATCCTTTTTCTTTCATACTTTGCAAGTTGTCTCACTATGATTAAATTCACCATCTATTTCTACTTGAATGGTGACATGTTCTACATGAAACTTCTCCTTTAATACATCCGTAGCCTCTTTTAATACATTTTGCGTTTCATCACCTTTAATAATCAAATGGCAAGTTAATACTTGAAAATCAGATGTGACAGACCATATGTGCAAATCATGAACTTCTTTTACAACCGTAATATTTAATAATGTAATTTTTACCTCTTCAACATTTATGTGTTGGGGTGCACCTTCCATTAATATATGAACGGTATCACGTGTTACACGCCATCCGCTAATAATGACTAAAATAGACACAAGAATACTAGCAATCGCATCAGCAACAGTCCATCCGAAAAATTTAATAAATAGCGCAGCAATAATCGCTCCGACTGATCCTAATAGATCGCCTAATACGTGTAGGAACGCGCTTCTTAAATTCAAATTCCCCTTCACATCTCCGCCTCTCATTAATATCCAAGCTGATAAAATATTAATAAGCAGACCAAGTACAGCAATAATGAGCATCCCATTACTAGCAATCTCAACTGGCTCTTTAAAACGGCGAATTGCTTCAATAAAAATGTATACTGAAATGACAATAAGAACGACACCGTTACATAATGCCGCTAACATTTCGACTCGCTTATACCCATATGTTTTCGCAGTTGTTGCTGTTTTTTCTCCAAGCTTGAATGCAAGTAAACTTAGCGCTAAGGATACTGCATCACTTAGCATATGCCCCGCGTCAGATAATAGTGCTAAGCTATTCGTTACAAATCCCCCAATAACTTCAGCAATCATAAAGCTTGTCGTTAATAAGAAAGCAATTAATAACGCTTTTTTATTTTTTGAATGACCGTGATCATGTGAATGTCCCATACGAATACTCCTTTAAGTGCAATATCTGTATGTTAGTATGAAACACATTCCCTATCTTTATCCCCCATTAACTGCCCATAAACGCCCGCTTCCTCTATCTACACATTTCGCTATTTTTCAAACAAGTCCTTTTTCTCAACAAAAAATAAGACTACTTCCTTTTCAGCTTCATATTGTTTACTAATGAAAAAATTTCTAAGGAGGTTACTAAAATGAAACGTTTATTTCTCTGTATGGAGCGTGAACTTGTTGTAGTGAAAGAACAATATGGTCACTTTGAAACAGCGTATCACTTACAAAATATGCAACCTACCTGTATTGCTGTTGATCCATTTCAAAAGAACCGTGTATATTGCGGCACATTTGGACGAGGTTTATGGTTAAGTGACGATGGTGGGGATTCATGGAGACCGATTGGAGATTCATATCGTTACTTTGATTTCCCTAAAGAAGATGGTATTTTACATTCTTCGATTACTTCTATAACGATAAGCTCAAATGAGCAAGTTAACGGCTATGGCGTCGTTTATGTCGGCACAGAACCGAGCGCTTTATTCCGTTCTGAAAATGGTGGTGAAACGTGGACTGAACTTAAAAATATGAAATCATTATTATCTTCTTATACGTGGGCTTTTCCGCCTAGACCTTTCACCCATCACGTACGCTGGATTACAGTTGATCCAAACACCCCAAATACAATCCATGTTTCAATTGAAGCTGGTGCTGTTATTCAAAGTAATGATAGAGGGCATACTTGGATTGATAAAAAATTTGGTGCTCCTATCGATGCTCATCAATTGCTTATGCACCCTGACGCTCCAAATCGCCTTTATGCATCATGTGGTGACGGATTTATGGGCGGACCTGATCGTGCATATCTTGAAAGTTATAACAGTGGAAACAGCTGGATTTCATGCAGTGAAGGACTTGAACATCATTATCTATATAGCATGGCTATCGATCCGGCTGATTGTGATACAATCCTCGTTTCTGCCGCACCGAGTGCTGACCTCGCTCATCATCGTATTCCTTATGAATCTTATATTTATCGTAAAACGAAAGATTCTCCTTTCCAGCAAGTGCAGCAAGGTCTACCATCTGCAATTGGTACAGTCATTTCAATGTTTGCAACAAATCCAGCAGAACCACATACGTTTTACACTTTAAATAACAATGGCATCTTTCAATCCAATGATAGCGGCGAATCGTGGGAACAACTAAACATTCCTTGGAAAGATGAGTATAAAACGCAGCATCCGCATGCGTTACTTGTAGCTAGTTCTTAACGAAAAAAGACTGCCTAACGGTTTTAGGCAGTCTCTCTTCTATTTCTTTAAATCAATTACGATATCATCTAGAACAATATCTTTACTCTTCGCTTCTTTTTTCGGCACTTCAATTTTCTTCTCTTTTCCATTCACATACTCCACTCCACCATGATTTTCAGGTGTATGAACTCGCAAGTGCACACGAGGTGTAACGATAAGCTTTGTGGCATTTTCGTTTAACTTTTGGAATGTAGCACTCCAACTACTTTTATGGGGTTCTGCTACTGTACTACTTCCGCCATTTCCTTCACCAGCATAATGATTTCCTAAATCATCTTTTATTTCTAACTCAACATCCGCACTATCCCATATACTTCGTAATGCCTTAGTTTCTTCTTGATTATAAAAAACGATAAAGGACATCGGGGTTACTTCCATTTTGTCTATATTTACTTTTATTAATTCATTTTCAGAAACCCTATTAACCTTTACTTCTTTACTATCCATTGCTTTTAAACTAAGCGCGAAATTCCAGTTCCCCTTTATTGCATTACCTTCATAATCCAACTCAATTGCCTCTATATCCCACCAAACATTTGCAACATCTAACCTTTCACTACCATGACCACTCATCGTAGTCATACCTACATACTTTCCCTCTCCAACTTTTGTAACGTCCGAACTACCTCCTCCGCCATCAAAGCCCATCACTTGCGGACTTCCAAATGGGAACGGTTTCTCTCCTAAATCTTTTTCGCTTTCAATAGAATATGTGATTGTAATTGTTCTACCATCGAACACAGCATCATTAATTGTAACCTTAACCCCATTACTCTCTCTCATCATATTCAATTCAGTCGAAAATTCTTTATAATTTTCATATAACCCTGTTCTACCATTATCTAAAAATCGGAATATGTCACCTACAATTGGCAATCCCCCGGCATATGTAGGAAACCCGATACCAAGCGTTGCAACTGATAACCCTACTAAAATAGATGCAGCAGCGACACTTTTTTTCCAACTTTTCATCTTTTTCTTCGTACGTATCGATTGTTTTACATTGCGCTTCGCTTTTTCTTTTTCAATTTCAGAAGCCTCAATTTCCTCAAGTTCTTTTTCATCTATATCAATGTCATTTAATAGTTCATAAATGTCTTTCATATTGCACTACCTCCAAAACTAATATTCGTAGCATTTTGTTGTAGTTTCTTTTTTCCACGGTACACACGATTATCGATCGCTGCCCGAGTTAACCCTAACTTATCTCCTATTTCTTCTGTCTTCATACCGAGAAGATATTTCATAATGAACACCTTTTGATCTAACGGTTCTAATTGATTAATAAGCTTCAATAACTCTTCCCTATCTTCCATAACGATTAATTCATCTTCCGCTGACTTTTCCGTACTAATATGAAACTCATCTGAAATAATTTCTACTTTCCTAGTCGCTTTCCGATAATAATCAATCGCCTTAAATTTCGCAATCGCCGCAATCCATTTTTTAAAGTCACTCGGCTCTCCATGAAATTTATTTGCGTTATTCCAAATGGAAAGAAATATATCGTTTACACATTCCTCTATGAGTCCATCATTTTGAACTGGAATAAGAACTTTGTGCGTTATTCCTTTTATGAGTGGTAAGTATGTATCGACAACGAATTCTAGTGCATCTTCTTTTTGCCGTTGTAATCTTTTTATAAAATTTTTCTCATTTGATTTCATGTAGCGATTCCCCTTATTTTTTTGTAAAAGCTTTTACACCCTATATAACGTCTTACAAAATATTTTCTCTCATCTTTTTTTATTTTTTGTATGTTATGGAATACTTTCCCTAAGCCATTGTCTCACATAACTATGTATTACAAGAAAATTTTCTCAAGTCTGCCCTTTAATTCATGTAGTACACTATTTATGTAGTGACTTTTTAACTTGATGTACATTTTATTTCATTAATCTACTATTTTAAATTAGGAGATGAGATGTGTATGTGTGGAATTACAGGTTGGGTCGATTGGAAGGAAGATCTTTCAAAACAACATGTTATTTTAGAAGAGATGGCAAATAGTATTCAGCATCGTGGTCCTGATGCTGAAGGATTTTGGTTTTCACCACGTGCGGCTTTTGCACACCGGCGTTTAATTGTTATTGATCCAGAAGGCGGGACACAGCCGAAGACATTTCGTGCTGGTGATTATACGTATGCTCTTACTTATAATGGAGAAATTTATAATTTCCGTGAACTGAGAGAGCAACTTCGAAAATGTGGTCATGCATTTGAAACGCATTCAGATACAGAAGTGTTACTACATGCTTATTTAGAATGGAAAGAAGATTGCGTACAACATTTAAACGGAATTTTCGCTTTCGCCTTATGGGATGATCAGAAGCAACAGTTGTTTTTAGCACGTGATCATTTAGGCGTAAAGCCACTCTTTTACACTGAAAGAAATGACAGCATTATTTTCGGATCTGAAATTAAAGCATTATTAGCTCATCCATCTGTTCCTGCTGAAATTGATGCAAATGGCATAAGCGAAATATTTGGATTAGGCTTATTTCGAACTCCAGGATGTGGCGTCTTTAAACATATTCAAGAAGTGCGTGCTGGACATTCTATAACGTTTACACGTGATAAAAAAGTAGTTAAGAAGTATTGGAATTTAGAAAGTAAAGTTCATACAGACTGTACTGAAGATACATCATCACATATTTTATCTATTTTACAAGATACAGTAAAAAGACAATTAATTGCCGATGTTCCTCTTGTCTGCATGTTATCGGGCGGGTTAGATTCTAGCGGTATTACTGCACTAGCGGGGAAAGAATTTGCCGCTGAAAATAAAACACTTCATACGTATTCCGTTGACTTTGTAAATAGCGCCAAAGATTTCGAGCTGACATTTGCTCGCACTGGTTTAGACGCCCCTTGGGTAAAACGCGTTTCTGAACATGTAGGGACATCGCATCATGACATTATTGTGAATGCTGAAGAATTAGCAAATCACTTATTCGTTCCTCTCCGTGCAAAAGATTTACCGAGTGCTGGCGAAATGGAAACTTCACTATATTTACTATTTTGCGAAATGAAAAAAGATGCAACTGTAGCTTTATCCGGAGAATCTGCTGATGAAGTATTTGGTGGGTACCCTTGGTTTCATCAAGAGGATTTACTATTTGTCGATAAATTTCCTTGGCTAACAAATTGGAAAAACACTTCCCCTCTTCTACTAAATGAAGTAAGTAACCAATGCAAATTAGAAAACTATATTGATACACGATTCCAAGAAGCGATACTTGAAGTACCTACTCTTGAAGGCGAAAATAAAAAATCCGCGAAACAACGTCAAATGTTTTATTTATTTTTAACGAGATTTCTCCCGTTTTTACTTGACCGTAAAGACCGTATGAGTATGGCTGTAGGATTTGAAGTTCGTGTACCGTTTTGCGACTATAGATTAGTTGAATATTTATGGAACGTTCCTTTCAACATAAAAAGCATTGATAATATTGAAAAAGGTATTTTACGTAGAGCACTGCAACCTGCTTTACCTGACGATGTACGCAATAGAAGAAAAAGTGCTTATCCAACTTCACAAGATCCACATTATTTACAAACAATCCGTCATTTATCACTCGACTTGTGCAGTAATAAAAACAATCCTATTTTCTCACTTATTAATCATTCCACATTACTTGCCATTGCCGATGAAAGTAATAAAGAAATTAACAATTTTGAAGCAAGAAGTGCTATGGAATATATGCTACAAGTAAATGAATGGTTGAAAACGTATCATATTCATATTGCTTAACAAAAAGGAGTTCAAGGATAAAAACCTTGAACTCCTTTTATATTAATTAGCACATTGTTTATTTTCAGTATCAATAGACCACCCAATAATTGTGGCACAATCTCTACCTTTCCACTGCAGTACATTTGTTAATACTGGCTCAATCTGTAAGCAACTTCCGTCGTGCAATATTTCTACTAAAGATTGATCATCATCAAATTTTCGTTTATCACACTCTAAAATACCGTCCGTTGCCATGACGATGTGATTCATTCCTTTTTCTAATCCCCTTACACCTGACGTAAAACAAGGTGTATTTGCTGCGAAAATATTTTTCCTACCGATATATTCGTAATTCTTCCGTTTATTTAACCGCCCTTTACTATTCTTCGTTTTCTCAGAATGGAATAAATATGCGAAGCAATCACCAACTGATAGCCAATATAAAAATTCACCTTTTCGTAAACAAATTAAGCATGCAAGTTCCTCATCATCTTGATCACATTTTTCAATAAACAGCTCATCTGTAAATAACGCTAATAAGTACATATGTGTATGATGAAAAGCTAAATGTATTGGGTATGAGAATAGCTCTTTTAGTTTCTCTTTTCTTTCTGAAATCGCTTCTATTATATAATTTATATTTTTTGTTTTGTGGTGTGTATCAAAAATCATAACAAATTCAAATTGTAATTCAGGATCCCACCAAGCAAGCACCGCATCTCCTCTTTCATATGCATCACTTTCTTGATTTCCCCCATATACGCCGACTGAAAGAGGACCACATTTTTCAACATGTATTTCATCTACATACATCTGTTCATGACTCATCCATTTGAATGTATTCACAGCTATCATCCTCTCTCCTGCTAAATGTATACCTTTACACATAGATTACCTTATATTTCAATAAAAATAAACTTTTTCAACATTTTCCATCCAAATAAAAGGATTTTATTTCTATTCTCACGAATATATCTTACTATGCGATATAAAAATAGGGGGATTTATCATTATGAAAGACATCAATCAACATTGGGAAAGTATTTATTATCACTTACGATATGAATATGAAGACAACCTTTCCCACCAAGCCATTCGTATTTTACAAATCGTTTCTCGTGAGAAAGATATAACAATTGGAAAAGTGGCTACTGAGCTTAGTCTCTCTCATAACACAGCGTCTGAACACGTAAAGCGCCTTATTCAAAAAGGATTTATCATGAAAGAAAGAAATAAACAAGATGAAAGGGTCGTAAACCTTACTTTAACGAAAGACGGCATTGAAGTATTAGAAAAGCATACTTTACTAGATAAAGAAAAGATAAAAATATTAGAATCACAGTTATCAAAAGAAGAACAACAATTAATTGAAAAAGCCTTTTCGTTATTAGCGAAGGAGGCACAATATGCATTTCCTCGTTAAAGTAATCGTTTCGGCACTTATTATCGGTGTGATTACTGAAGTCGCCAAACATTATAGTACGGTAGGCGGCTTTATTGCTGCCCTTCCACTCGTTAGTTTACTAAGCCTATTTTGGATTTCTTTCGAAGGTGGGAACAAACAAGAATTAAGTCAATTTGCTATAGGCGTATTATACGGATTTCCTGCATCCGCACTACTATTATTTATCGTCTATATTGGGTTGAAAAATTCGTTTTCACTTAGTGCATCTGTCCTACTCGGAATTGGGGTTTGGTGTATCGTTTTTGCTTGTCAAAAATTATTTCAAGCTTAGTTAGGAGGGTTTACTATTTATAAATTTGTAGAGGTACTGGGGCAAACTATAGAAGTATATATAAAAGGAAGTAGTAAACAAACGGTAGTTATTCAGACCGGAATGTGTTGCTCATTTTATGATTGGCTCCCTATTATAGAAAAACTTTCACAACATTTTACAGTCATTTCATACCATCGCCCAGGTTACGGAAAAAGTGAACTAGGAGATTATTCGCGTACTACAAGACAAGCGACAAACGAACTTCATATGTTACTACATAAACTTGCTATTCAGGAACCTATCATTCTAATCGGTCATTCCTATGGAGGCTTATGTGCACAACATTTTGCGATGTTACATGAAGATAAGCTGCAAGCACTTATTTTAGTTGATTCTACTTCTATGAACTTACACCGATTAGATGAACTTCATTTACCAATTTCTGACCAAACGGATTCGGATAATATGTGGTTTCAAAAATATATTACATACTCCAAAATGGATATAGATATGCTTTATAATGAACTAAAACCTATACTCGTTGATCAACCAAGACAGTACATTGAATTTTCTACCTCTCCTCTATTATATAAAGCGACAGCTTCTGAACTATGTGCGTGGAAAAATTGTGCTCGCTTAATAAAAGAGTTATATAAAACATTAGAAACACCTTTAATCGTTATCGGTAGAGACCCTCAATATTCTATTACTCAGTTGACTGAGGATGGCATGCCAAAAGAGGAAGCCACACAACTAGAAGCAATGTGGCAAGAACTGATTCATGAACAACTACAACTCTCAATAAATAGTCAATATATACTTGCCGAACATGCTGGTCACGGAATAGAAAATGATCGACCAGATATTATTATTGAAGCAATTCACCCCTTGCAAATAAAAAAAGGAAGCAACTAACGCTGCTTCCTTACTTATCTATTCATAATCTTCTTCATCATCGATTTCTTCATAATACGAATTCCCATTACTTACATATATAGGGCCATTCGCAACGTCAATACGTAATACCCATGCCCACGGCACAGCTAAACGCTTATGTATCGCTCGCCAAAAGCTCATTGATTTTCTTTCGTACTCCTGGAACTCCTGAAGTAACTCTTTGTAGGAGGAACCGTCTAACTGAATATTTGCTTCTAACAAACGAGAATGGGCATAGTACTGCAGCTCTAGTTCAGCAGCAATTTCCATTTCTTCTTCCGTTGCCATACCAATAATTGCTCCATCTGCTGGTACAATTTCAAATACGTTCTGAACTTCAATAAGCCCTTCTTTCTCTTTCTCAAACATGTAAACAGCCTCCTTTAACACAAATTTTTTATGTTACAAAGTCATACTTCTACAATAACTTCTCCCTTTCCTCTTTTTTTGATAAACTTTTACAAATTATTTATCTGATAATCTGTAGACTGTATTCTTTCAGCAGAACTGAAACAATTATTATCAAAAGTTAATTTATACACGTCAGGCATATGAAGGATTTTCCAAAACTGAAAATCATATTTCGAATCAAAATAATTCATTAGTAATACCATAATATTCCCATGAGTACCTATTACAATATTCTTACCTTTATATTTTTTTAATATACTTTGCATACATATTATAGCGCGTCTTTGTGCTACATCATTTGATTCTCCGCCTTCGTATGCATAATTCCAATCTCCCCACACTTTCTCCATAGCATCATCAAAATCCTGTACCGGCTCTGTACTTAATAACCTTTCACGTAAATCTTCTTCTATTTGTATCGATATATTATATGTATTCGCGATTCCTTGCACAGTTTGAATTGCTCTTTTGTACGGGCTAGAGATCACAACATCGATATGTTTACCTTTTAACAAGCGTGTTACATTCTCTGCATCACAATGCCCTTTTTCAGATAACGGCCGTTCCCGTTCTTGTTTTGTATATGTAGAGTGGGCATGGCGAACGAAATATATTGTCGTCATTTTTCAACTTCCTTTCTTATTTTCAATCTATATTCAATGAAACAAATAAGAAATCCTGTATTATAAAAAGAAAAGGATACTTTCTAAAAAGCGTCCTTGTTTACATAATAAAATTATTCCATTATAATTTCCTTCTAAACTCTTCATCTGTTATAGCATCTTGAATAAAATAATCTATATTATTTCTTAGCTTTTGATATGCAACTTGATCTTCTATACCATTAAACATAATTACAACTTCTACCTTATTCCCCTTCTTATCTGTACTATACAAACTTTTTGTCAATACGAATGCGGTAGATCCACCTTTTTGACCAGCAAATTCTAACTTACTATTATCAACTGTTCCTTTGAAAATATTCTCGATTTCTTCTTGCATTGATTTTGGAAAATACTTTCTACTATTTATCTTTTCCATTATACTCATATAATCTTTAGCGTTTGCACCCACTAATCGATCTGACCAAATTCGCTGAAATTCCATATCTACTTTTAATGGGATATCCCGTTTTTTCCATTCTTCTTCATCTTTCATCCATTCATGAATTTGTAACACATGTTTATTATACTCATCACTTGACATGTTACGTATCATTTCTAACGATTGATTTTCTGGCTTATGAAGCTCTTTTTCTACATACCCTCTCATATATAGTGCGGCAGTATACGAAGAGAACTTGTCATGACTAGTAAGCTCTAACTCTTTTATACTTTCATTTACTCTCTCTATTCCAAGCTTATCTAACAAATATGTTGTATTCGCATTAGAACTATAATGAATCATCCCTTTAGCGACTTCTTCTAAAGTAATCTGTCCATTTTTCACTAATTCTCTCGCTTTCGCATCTTCTAACCAGTCAGGATGCGCTCCACCATCAGTGTTTTTAACGTAATATTTTTCTAACTCCTGCAATGAAATTTGTTCATCACGGCTTATCTTTCCTTCTGACACTTGCTTAGCAAATTCAACTGCTATTACGATTTTTGCCGTACTCGCTAATGGCAATTTTACATTTTCATTTATAGATGTTAATATTTCCCCATTTTTTCTAATTAGTAATGAACATGTTTTATCATCTTTATGTTCTTTTATGTACTTTAATACGTAATCAGGATCTTCTTTTGACAAATAGTACTTCATAATAACAAAGAAAGCTATAACCGCTACTATAATGACTCCTGCAACAATTCCTATAATCTTTAATATGTTCACAATATGCCCCCTCTATAAATCCCCTTCTATATAATATATTATAGCGAATCAAAATACAAAATTATACAAAATAGAGTAACTCTTCCTAAAAAATGAAAGAGTTACTCTATTTCACATGATGTTATTTGTCCATTTAACGTAACAACTATATTTGAGTCGTCACTTTCTTTAACGCTATTTAGTCGATTTGAGTTAGGAGGACCAATTACAACTGACTCCTTAATTGGCGAAAGATCCTTTCCTAATTTTTCTGCACTTACACCATATGCAGCTTGAAATACTTCTGGCGGTGTTAATCTAAGTATGTCTGATCCTTCTGCTGTTTCAAACTGATCGTTATTGAAAAACAAATGTAATTGTACTTCTTCTGTTATCGCTGTAATCCAATGCCACCATCCCATTGGAATAAAGACAGTTTGCCCCGCCTTTATATGATAATTTTGCAATTGATTCGTTTCGGGATTTAAAATGGATGTAACTGCTTCTCCTGATACAACAACATCTAATTCCCACGCATTCGGATGCCAATGCGGTTCCCGCATATGCCCTTTTGTCATAAATAAATCAACAAACGCTCCTCCTATCATCGCTGGTAACTGTGTTGACGTAACTTCATATGCAACGTTTTTATCATCCCTTTTAAAAAAGACATTTTTTCTCGAATCAAAGAAAAGGTTTGGAGTTCCTGAACTTTTCTTTAAATTTTTATTATCTGGAACATAACCTGAACTACTCATTTTATCCCTCTTTTCCACTCCGAACATTTCTACTTTCACACTGTATCCTATGGAAAAAATGTATGAATGTGCCTATCATTCACATAACAAAAAAACATGCCTTCATGATGAGAGCATGTTTTGTGATATTCTTCACATTGTTTAGTTAAAAAATAAACTTTTTACTTGCCATGATGTAACATTAAATCACTAAGTTCTTCTTCAATGTGATTTAATTTCGCAACGCCTTCTTTCCATTTATGAATATAACGTGAAACCCCGACAATAAATAAACCAATAATTGTAGAAAGAATAATACCATATACGATTGTTACAGTACTCATAGTTACACTTCCTTATAATTAGTAATGTTGTTAGTAGTTATATTTTTATTATAAACCTTTTTCTTTTAAAATACTTCGATTTCAACTTTTTGTAACAAAATTGATTTTTCTAATATTTCGTTCGTAAAAATGGCATATTTTTCACAAATTATACAAAACTTCACCATATGTACTATTACCATATGAGTTATATTGTTAAATAGGATAAAGTGAAATTTTAGTCAGTATGGGGGATCTATCCCACACTGATTATTAGCCCGCACCAACCGGGCTTTTACGGACCGTTACTGTGGGATAAAGGGGATGATATACTATGACGACTTGGTTTATTGTAATGTTAATTGTATTTGGGGCATTTAAAATTATCGTTTCTAGCCTTCCCAACTCTGTTATTGAATCCATTATTAGCAAGTACGAGACACATCCACAACTTGAAGAAGAGAATGTGACTGTTACAATTAATGGAAATAACTTAGAAGGCGAACAAAAATCCAAAATTATTCATGATTTTAACGAAGGTTTATTTTTAGATCGCTATTACGCACCACCACACAATGAGGGCACGCCTTTAATTATCAATGAAAAACGTGGTAAAAAAGATTTTATCTTTTACATTTATAGTCATGAAGAGCATGTTGATGTTGTAAAGCAACATAAAAAGAAGGTAGTTGCTTATAGTTTACGCTCTAAAAACCTTCAAAATAATGATATGTTCGTGTCAGCTGATTTAGCTTAATACTCATATATTAGAAAAAGGAATCCATATATACGGATTCCTTTTTACTATTCACTGAAAAATAAGCTCTGTCTTCAAACTATCTTTCGGTAACAACCATCCTTTTTGTTCTAATCTCTTCATTAATAATTCTCTTTGTTTTGTTGCAATACTTTCCTCATTTGTTTTAAACGACACTTCTATTACGAAATCATCTTCTATTTTCCCTGTATTACTTAGTGGCCAAACTTCAATATTCGTTTTTATATTTTCAAACTCCCCTGTATACCTTTTCATTAATACAGGACCGTAAATACGAGAGTTCTTGAGCATTTCTTCTCCCCAATTCGTATACGACCATTTGTTCATTTTCCCTGGCAACTTTTCTATTAACATGTTTTGAGCGGCTCGTTCGTTCGGTAAATCAAGTACTCCATACCCTTTAGCACTGTAGGTTTTCTTATTTGAAATACTTAACGTTTTCTTCTCAAATCCCCAATCTATTTCCGCCTCATAGTTATCGGTTTTACTATCAAATCCATCCTTTTTAGCCACTTCTAGTGCATCTTGAATTACACCATTTTGAATAGGATATCTTTTTTTATATGTTAGCTCAAAATCTTTACTAAATTCTTTCTTTCGAATTCTCGCAAACCACCCTTCATTATTTAAATTTTTATTTGCTGTATCTAAAAATTGCACTTGTATTCTTTCATAATTTGTACCAGCCTGAAAATGTTCTAATATCTCTTGGTTCATTTCTTTGTTGTAACCTAATACTTGTTCTGGCTTTAATAATAACTTCACTTCAAAACTAGGTGTCATTGGACTGGCAGCAAACCCTTCCTTAACGTTATAAAGGAAACAACAAAATAAAATGCTTACGAATACAAATACTTTTTTCATATACCTATCTCCTTTGCATTTTAAATGACTTCTATACGTTCCATAGTAAGTGAATACACATTTTCATACCCTGCCGTGCTAAGCTTTTTCTGTAATCGATCCGTATCCCCTTTTAAAGCATGTACTAACACCGTATGTTCTGGTAATAATGTATTTAACATCTCTTTCACATCTCTTATACTTTGGTGAACTTTATATGGAACTCGCTTCACCCTACATTCTTTACCTACACGTTCTTTCAAAACTTTGTCTGCAAAACTCCCTTTAGCAATATGTCCAGTAAATATAATGGAATGTCGTTCTTCATATCGCAGTTGTTCATAATATAACTGCGCTCGTTTCGTTTGCATATTCGCATCACTCATTATAACTATTCCATAACTATTTTGCGTACCGATGTCATGATCCATAACGATTATGTTTCTTTTTAAACTCTCCAGGATCCGTTCAAGTTCTTCATTATTTTTGAGCCAATCTTTATATACGAACATTTCTTGGAATCCATCCAAAATTTCTTGATCTACTATAATGGGAAGTTCTTTATACTTTTCATATAAATACAATACGATATCTTGCGCTCTACCAAGCGGTGGCAATGGCAATAATGCTATTCCTTTCTTTTGCGCAACTCGTTCAATTTCTGTACACAGTTCATTTATTCGTTCATGTTGCGAAACATCATCAGTATGATAAGCGGCATCTACGATTGCGACTTTTATATCGCCGCGCAACTTCTCAGGTAAATTAGCTCGTAGTATGTTAGACTCTGCTGAATAATCGCCAGAATAAAATACATATGTATGACTCATGTCCACTAAAAACCAAACAGCCCCCAATACATGCCCACTATACCCCCATTGAAAACGCAATGTAGGTGTAATCTGTATCCATTCATTCGGATTACTAATCTCATCAATATATACATAATTTAAATCTTTAACATTTTGGTCGTTATAAGGTACATTCCATCCTTGCGTCAAATTATAGTTTCTCCATTTTTCATAATAAGCGGGAAGTTGCTCCTTCGTATAACGAGTCGTCCAAATTTTTTTCTTATATCCATACTTCGCTAATAAAGGTAAGCCCATCGTATGATCTTCATGAATATGTGATAAAAATACTGCATCTAAAAACGGTACAACTTCCCTATCTATTTTTGGATAACTATCCTCATATGATCGATTAATACCACAATCAAATACTATTTTCGTCTCTTTATTTTTTACGAAGTAGCAGGAACGACCGTATTCTCCCGCTCCTCCCCATACTTCTATCCTCATCATGCTACCCCTTTTCGTTTTTGCTCCATATGTTGCAGAAGTAATAAACATATTGTTGTAAGTCCAACGGAAACGACAGCCATTGCCATGCCAATAGATACTTCTCCTTGTTCAAACTGAGCAAAAATAAATGTTGCTGACGTTTCTACTGATGGAGGTAATACGAGAAGCGATGCTACTAATTCTCTTATCGAGATTGTAAATGTCATCGCCCATCCAGCAAGAATTCCCGGGATAATAAGAGGTAATATTATTTTTCTAAAAATATAAATATAATTTCCAGAAAAAATACTTCCTGCCTGTACAAGAGAATCATCAATTTGCCCAAGCGATGCTTTTACATACTGCACCGTATAAGGTAAAAAAAGAACGACGTACGTTACGATAACCATGACTGGTGTATTGTAAATTGACAGGGGCATATAGGGTGAATTCCAGAATAAAATAAGCCCTACAACCATCACGATTCCTGGTACCATATTCGGTAACATACCGCACATATCAAGCCATTTTTCAGAAGACTTTTCGCCCTTTCGGATCATAAGTGCCAAAAATACTCCAATCATAGCAGCAATAATCGCTGTTATAAGTGAAAAAAGAAAACTGTTCCATAAAGCTTCTAATCCTGGAGAGCCAATTGTAAATAATGCTTCATAATGGCTCGTTGTAAAGTTATTTACCTGTAAGCCGTCGCCTCTTAATTTCGATAATGAAGCAATCAGTATAGAAAAATACGGGATTCCAATTGATACGATTAATAAACTAATTACATAAACCCATGCTACAATGCGCGTAAATATAGACAATGTATACCTTTTAGATTTCACACCTTTTCCACTAACCATTGCATATGAGTACTTTCGATTCAATACATTTTGCATATACCAAATGAGCATACATGCACTAAGTAATAAAGAAGATAATGCTGTTGCACTACTAAAATCAATCGGCCAACTCGAGATAAATTTATGAATCTCTGATGTTAACACATGAAATCCTATTCTTCGTCCGAATGTAGCCGGTGTTCCAAATTCAGCAATCGTCTTTACGAAAATGAGTAAAGCACCCATTACATAACTTGAAACTAATAATGGCAATATTATTTTTCTTAAACGGTAGAAAAAGCCTCCACCATGAACTGCTGCAGCTTCTTCTTTACTACTCCCAATTTGAAGTAACGTATTTTTCAACATGAAGTAAAGGAATGGGAATAAATGCAGACTCATAATTAAAACCATGCCGCCTAAACTAAAAAACGAAGATGAAATCGTCTTTAGCATCGGAAAAAACTGTTCGAAATAGCCGTTCGGTTGCATGAACAAAATCCAGCCCATCGATCCAATATACGGCGGTGTCATAAATGGAATCATAAAAATAATATCCAACTTACTATACTTTCCAACATCTGTTTTACTCATAATAAACGCTAATGGAAATGCAAATATGGTTGCTCCTATTACTACGAGTACACCTAAAAGCATCGAGTTTAGAAAAATCCCCGCTAATCCACCACTCTGCATCACTTCAAAAGGCTTTAAAAAATTCCAACTACTATTTTCGTATACACTAGAAAATAAAATGAGGAAAAGCGGAATGACGATTAACATCGCCACAAGCAACAACGCTACCATCATTCCAACTTGTCTTACTGATACGAATCGATTTACCATGTAATCACCATCTTATTGAAATACTTTCTTAAATTGTTTTCCGATTTCATCTTGTTCTTTCTCAACTGTTTTCCAATCAATATTTAATACCGGAATCTCTTCTACATTCGGTCTATTTTCAGCTTTTATATCTGTTCTGCCTGGTAATAAGTACGCTTTAGCAACTTGTTTTTGCACATCATCTGATAATAAATAATCAATAAACTCTTTTGCACCTTCTACATTTTTACTATCCTTCATAATCCCTGCTGCACGTGGGCTAATAACTGTTCCGCTTTTTGGATAAACAATATCAATCGGTTCACCCTTTGCTTTTGCACTGTACGTCATATAATCAACACCAGCAATGACCATGTCTTTCGCACCTGTTACTACTGGATCTAACGCTTCTTGATTTGCCCCCGATACTGTAACTTCATTTTTCTTAAGCTGTTCAAATAAATTCCATCCATCTTTTCTATTCTTTTTCACATAACCTGTTACAAAGTCTAAAGCTGAACCTGATAGTGCTGGATCCGGAAGATTCACTTTTCCTTTCCATTCCCCTTTTGTTATATCGCTCCAATCTTCAGGCGCTGTCTTCACATTTTTTGTGTTATACACAATTCCTAATGCTGAAGCGCTATATCCAAAATAATATCCTTTATCATCCGACCATTCAGAACGAAGCTTATCAGCTTGTTTCGCTTCTTTATAAGCTAACGTTTGTCCATCCTTTTTTAATCCTTCCATCGCTGGTAATGATGCAAGTACGACTACATCAACGACTGGATTTTTCTTTTCAGCTTCCATTCTCGCTAAAATCTTACCTGTTGTTCCTTGAAACATTTCTACTTTTATACCTGTTTTCTTTTCAAAATCCTTTTGAATCTTTTCTGCTAATCCTTTTGGTCCTGCACTATATACAACAATTTTCTTTTCATTCGTAGTTTTACTTTTTGCATCTACATTGCCTGTCTTTGAACTACACCCTGTTACTACAGCCGAAAATAATAAAGTACATACAAATAAAGACTTAAGCGAACTGAATTTCTTCATACGATTCTCCCCCTATATGATGAATACATTTTTTTGGCACATATAACGATACTGGTTTACCGATGCTTAATTTACTATTGTGATAAACTGTCCATATTCCAAGTGCACCCATGTTTACTTTCATTTCATACCGTTCTCCTACATATGTACCGTGCTGAATTTCACCTGTATACATTTCGCACACTTCATTTTTCGTCCAGCTCACATGCTCTGGACGAATCATTTGTTTACCCTCTACAAGCCAATTTGCTTTACCAACAAATTTTGCAACAAATTCATGAGACGGCTTCACATAAATATCTTCTGGCGTTCCTTTTTGTAATACTTCTCCTTGTTTCATGACAATAATTTGATCTGACATTGACATAGCTTCCGTCTGATCGTGAGTGACATACAATGCCGTTAAACCAATAGAATGAACGATATCCATAAGCTCTAAGCGCATTTCTTCACGCAAAATTGCATCGAGTGCACTAAGCGGTTCATCAAACAAAATAAAATGAGGTTTTGTTACAATCGCTCTAGCAAATGCAACACGTTGCTGCTGTCCACCAGAAAGTTCGTGTGGATATCTTTTCTCCATACCTTGCAGACGAACTCGCTTTATCGCATCTTCTACCTTTTCTCGTAAGTGATTCGTTTGCTTTGTAGCCCTTAATCCAAATGCAACATTTTCAAATACAGTCATATGCGGCCATAAAGCAAAATCTTGAAATACCATACCGATATTACGTTCATGAGGAGATGTTTTTATTTTTTTCGCACCAGAATACATGCACTTATCTCCAAAATATATTTCACCTTTATCTGGCTCTTCAAGTCCTGCAATCATTCTAAGTAAAGTCGTTTTCCCGCATCCCGAAGGTCCTAAAAGTGTGGTGAATTCACCTTGTTTCATGACAATTTGTAACGGTTTTAACGCCTGCGTTTTTCCAAACTTCTTTTCTAATCCATGAATTTTAATATCCATCGTTTCACCTCTTTCCCCTCACTCTTAACCTGCTTTCATTCTATCTGGAAGATTTATACTGAATGTTAATGTACTGTAAAGATTAAATTAAAAAACTTCTAATAAACTATTTATTTCTATAGATTTTTTCTATAGTTAAAATAAAAAAGGCGGCAACTCATAATGAATCTCTTAAAATTAGAAATTGTAGTGCTTATTAAGAAATATAAAAAACTTACACTTGTTGCAGAAAAACTTGGTGTTAAACAACCTACTATTACATTCCATATAAAAAGCTTAGAAGAGGAACTCGGTGTACCTTTATTTGAATTACGATCCGGGAGATATTTCTTAACGGAGGCTGGTGAGGCATTGCATCATTATGCTTGTAAAATAGATGCACTTATGAAAGAAGCTAGGCGGGTCACGCAAGAGTTTAAAGATTTTCATAAAGGCGCTATAACAATTGGCGCTAGTTATGTACCAGCGACTTATCTTTTACCAGAAATTATTCACCAATTTCAATGCGAATTTCCAAATATAAAAATAACACTCATGGTAAAAACAGCTCCTGAAATTCGAACGATGCTACAAAATCATGAAATTGACCTCGGGGTAATTTCTGCAGCACCGTTTGATGAATCCCTTTTAAAACAGACAAATGTAATGCCTGATACACTTGTTCTTGCTTTCTCCAAAGAACATCATTTTTCAAAAAAAGATAATGTATCACTACAAGATATCGAAAAGGAACGTATATTATTGCATCGTAATCCATCTACAACGAGAGATTTACTTACAAAATGGACGTTAGCTCATAACATTACGTTCCAATCTGAAATTGAATTAGATTCATTAGAAACGATGAAACAAATTTTAAAATATGGTAATGGCATTGCTTTTATTTCTAAACTCGCTATCGAACAAGAAATACAACGAAATGAACTACGCTACATACCCATCCCTGGATTTGAATTTCAACGTAACATTTATACGATTCATCATGAGGACAGATGGAATTCTAAAATTATTTCTTTTTTACTACATAGCATCACTTCTTATGCCGCAAAAAATTAAAAGGCTGTCGTTATACACGACAGCCTTTCAAACTATAACTCTATTTATTTTTCTTCGCTTCAATTTTTGCTTGCGCCTCTTCAGCCTTATCTAATGCTTCTGAAACTTTCTTCTCTTTTTCTTTCACGTCATCTATACTATCGACCGCTTTAATCAGTTTATCAATTCCCTCTTCTTCTACCTTTCTCCGCTTTGCCACTCTTTCATTTACTTTCTTTTCCACATCTTTTGCTTTTTGAAGCATATTCTCTGCATTTGATGTTACAGCTGTTTCAAGTGCATCGTCTTTTTTCATTTGCAACACTTCATTTGCAATGTCTTTTGCTTCTAAATACTTACCATCTTTTAATGCTGTTGCTCCGTGATCCATTTTCTCGGCCATTTCTTTATATGATTTTGCTTCATTTCCTGACTTTTCTTTTTCCGCTTTTTCAAACCACATCGTTGCATCACTATATTTTTCATCTTTCAACGATTGCATACCTGTTTCTATATATGTGTCATAATTACTACATCCAGCCATTACGACTAACAGAAAAAGCATAACAAAACTTAATTTTTTCATGATGTTTTCTCCTTTTCTTTGCCTGCTCACTATACTGTAACATACATGAAAAAGAGTTTCAAAAACTAAAATACTAATTTGGTCATTTTTATAATGATAAGTCGAATTTTTATTATTTTCTTATTTTTAAGCCGACACACCTACTTGTTTTTTCCTTATATGTTGCTTTACTCCAACTAATACAACTAACAATAAACCTCCGCCTATCGTCATCATAACAATGCTAGTTGGCAACATATCTAATAATAATCCATATACAATCATACCGAGTGGTGCGATTGCAGTAGCAATTGTTTCAAGTAGGCCAAACACACGCCCTAAGTAGCTCGGATCTGTCGTTTTTTGCATATGTACTTGCATCGGAATATTTACAATCATAATTGCTATACCCGTTAACATCATAAAAGCAATATAGTAAATAAAACTTGCCCCTTTTGAAATGGTCACTACCAATGGGAAGACTGTACATAAACTTAAACCCGCAAACAAAAACAGCCCAGTATAAATAGAACGAAACGGATTATTCACTTCTTTACGCACCGATAAAGCAATCGCACCCATTAGCATCCCGACTGCTAACATTCCCTCTACGATACCGAGTTGCTTTGAAGATAAATGCAATGTATGGACGATAATGTATGGAAGTGCAACGGTTAGCCCACACGCAAAAAAGTTTACCCACAATGCTATTTTCATTAAACCATATATTTCATGCTGTCGTTTTACATATGAAAACCCTTCTTTTATACTCGTCAAGAAATCCTCTTTACTCTCAGCCACTTCTTTTTTATATAAATCAAATACAATAAATAATTGCAAAATAACTGCTAAAAAGAACGTAACACTATTTAACAAAAAAAACGACTTAATTGAAAAGAAACCAAATACAACTCCACCAATAATTGGCCCTAAAATATTTGATAAAGAAGCTGCCGTTTGATTTAAAGCACTCGCTTTTTGAATACGCCCCGCATCTACTAAATTAGGAATAGACGAAGTTAATGCAACAGAATAAAAACTTGCACAAATTGATAATAATGCTGCTGAAATATAGATAAAAAGAAGTGAAGGTCCAAATATAGTAGTAAGAATAAACATAATAAGCATCGTTACACTACTTAATAAATCCGTGCCAATGACAAGCCATTTTCGATTCACACGATCAGCTACAGCACCTGCAATCGGACCACAGATCATCCTTGGTAGTGATCCGCAAACGAGCGTAATAGCAAACCCCATCCCTGAACCAGTTGTCTTTAATACGTATAACCCCATTGCGAATGTATAAATACCTGCCCCTAATAAAGACGTCATCTTTCCAATCATCATCAAAATAATATTTCTCGTTGCAACTTTCATTCTTGTATCATGTTGTCCTATACTTATATCTCCCATAATGACTTTCTCCCCTTAAAAGTTAAATTGTGTTAAACTTATTATATAATCAACTTTCCAATTTTTACAACAAAAAGTTAAATACAATTTAACTTTTTAATGATAAAGGAGCAATAATATGGCAACTCTCGGCGAAAAAATTAAGGCATTACGAAAAGAAAAAAAACTTACACAAACAGAGCTGGCAGGTTCGGAACTGACAAAAAGTATGCTTAGTCAAATTGAAAACGGAAAAGCTACACCTTCCATGAAAACATTACAATATATTGCTGAAAAACTTGAATGTGAAACGAGCTTTTTATTAGAGGAAGACGATGATGAAATTGTAGAACTCATTACAAAAATGGAGCAACTCATAAAGGAAAATAAATGTGATGAAGTATATGTAACTCTACTACCGATTGTTCAAAAAGAGCTATCTTCTACTATAAATACGGCTCGTTTATATAAACAGTTCCTAACAGGAGCAGCTATTATGAACGATTATAATATTGAATCTTACGTTGAAACCGCTGTTTCTATATTTGAAAAATATACTTTATATCGAGAAAGCACTGAAACGAAACTACTGTTTTACTATATGCTCTACAAACGGAAAAAATATAAAGAATGTTTACAGTTGATTACCAAAATTCGCGATGAATATAAAACGAAGAATTTAGAAATGGATCTTATTACACATATACAATTATATTTAAAAGAAGCAATTATTTTACTCGCATATGGCAATTATGAAAAATGTGAAAAAGTCATTTTAGATGCACTTGCATTTTCAAAAAAACACCAAGTGTATTATAAAACAGATGAATTTTACCGTATTTTATCTTATCAAAAAATCATTACAACTGATAAAGAAAGATATTTATATTACATAAAAAAATCTGAGCAATTTGCCATTTTTACAGAAGATACTTTATCCGCTGCAAATATACATATATTAAAAGCTTATTACTACAATACCGTTACGAATGAATATACAATTGCATTAGAACATTTAGAACAATTCCGAGAAAAACTAAAAGATGTACCAATTTTTCAAGACGATGGACTGTATTATATTGAAAAAGGAAAATCTTTGTATGGCTTAAAACGTTATAAGGACGCTTTGGAAACATTAAAACATGCTACTATACCAGATTATATGAGTCATCCACTTGATCAATCGTGGTTATTAACGGCTGGATCTTATCGTGCTCTTTGCTATATAGAACTTCAAGATAAAACAGCTGCACTCAAAGAAGCAAAAGAAGCAGTTCAAGCGATAGATAGCTATCCTGATTCCATCTTCTCTTCATTTATTAAAGGAACATTACAAACAATACAAAAACTTTAAGAATGTCTCGAAATGGTATATTATTCCTCTTTTTTAGCAAAGATAATAATGATGGGAGGAATATAAATGAATATTCAACGTGCAAAAGAGCTTTCTGTGTCAGCGGAGCAAGCTAATGTCAGTTTTCAAGGCATGCCTGTTACGATTCAACACGTCGACGAAAGCAATGAAACCGCCCGCATATATGAAGTTAAAAACCCAGGACGCGAATTAACAGTTCCAGTTAATAGCTTAGAGGAAATATAAAAAATGCCACTTCGACTTTTGAAGTGGCATTTTTCATCCTTTAGATTACTTATTATAAATTTCTTCTATCTTCTATTTTACATGGGATGAAAAAATAAGAATTTTCTACTTCTTTTCTTTTTGTGACCTGCTAGAATACAAACTATGGATTAATTATTTGTACTATACATTAAGGGGGACAGACAATGAAATCTGATTTAGAAAAAAACAAACCTTATTATGCAGTTATATTCACTTCTAGTTTATCAAATGATACAACAGATTATAGTACCGTTGCCGAAAGAATGGAGGAACTTGCGAAACAGCAACCTGGATTTTTAGGTGTAGAAAGTGCACGAGATAATTCGGGCCTCGGCATTACAATTTCTTATTGGGAATCACTTGAAGCAATTGAAAATTGGAAAAAGAACGCCTTACATAAAGAAGCGAAAAAAAGAGGCCGTGAGCAATGGTATGAAAACTTCCACCTGCGTATTTGCCTTGTTGAGAAAGAATTTAAGTTTCATAGAGGTACATTGTAACGATGGAGAAAAAATTAGCTCTCGTTGCTGTTCATGAAATTTATGGTGTGAACGACCATATGCATCACGTTACCCACCACTTCACTTCATCTCATATAGATGTATTCTGTCCTAATCTTCTACAATCGCAACATGCATTTCATTATAGTGATGAAGAAAAAGCATATCAACATTTTGTAAATAATATTGGATTTGATGATGGAAAAGAACAAATTAAAGAATTCATCAATACTCTTTCAAGTAATTATTCACATATTGGACTTATCGGCTTTAGTGTTGGCGCTACCATCTCATGGCTATGCAGTAACAATCCGAAAATAGATTTTATTATCGGATGTTACGGTTCCCGTATACGTGACTATATTCATATAAAACCTACATGCGCTACCTTACTTATTTTCCCTGAAAAAGAAGTTAGTTTTTCAGTATCCTCTTTCATTCAAACATTGCAGCAACAAAAAAATCCTTTATTAGAAATAAAACAACTACACGGTGAACATAGTTTTTTAAATCCGTACACTGAAAAATATAGAGCGAACTCTACAAAGCAGGCATACAATGTAATAGATGCATTTCTTGCAAAAACAATCTTATAAAGGAAATCCAAATAACGCTTACATTACTCTTACTTCTTTTCATATTCATTGCCTTTTTCGCAGCGCTAACTATCATTTTTATAACTGTAAAAAAAGGGGAGTTTTTCAAACGCCCCCACTTACAATCTATTATCGTTTGCATTTTATTTTTTACAAATTGGATCTTATATTCAACAACTTTTTATACGTTACCTCCCGAGAAAGTTAGCGAATTCATATTCTTGCCCATTTGGTTTCTCCTTTGTATTTTAGGATTTATCGTTTTCTGGCGCGAATGGAGAAATAATCGTGTGTTCTCCATATGTATCTGTTTTCTTTCCGTTATTAGTTTTCTATTTGGGTTATTGTTGTTAGTTCTTTCGGGGATGTAATAGAAAAAGGAAGAAAAGCCAACTTTCAACTTTTCTTCCTTCTATGTTTACCTTTAGCTTTCACTGTCACTGATTCACAAGGTGTATAATATATTTGAGGTGTCGCCTTATCAACAAACATCATAAACGTGACGAAGCCGATAATAAATAAAATAAACAACGTTAACAAAATTGCTCCTATCGTTAAAAGTATCATAACACCACCCCTATATCTTTCATGTTATTACACCTTTCGCTATTATATGAGCGTAATCCTTTTTAGAAAAAGAAACGTAACAAAATAATCACAATCACTCCCGTTAATACTGTACCTAATAAACTACGAGTATATATCGCAACAAGAAATGTTGGGATTGCTGCGATAAGGTAATCCCACTGCATCGTCTCATGCATAAATAATACTTGTGCTAAAAGTGCTGCTAATATCGCAATTGGTATGTAATTTAACCATTTTAAACCCCAGTCTGGAATTTGTAGTTTGCTAAATACGAGTAGAGGTAAAATACGTGGCACGAGTGTGACAGCTCCAGCTGCTAGTAAAAGTAATAGTACGTCTAATCTCATTTCCATTTTTCAATCACAACTCCAATCGTCGCAGCTAGTAATGTTGCGATAATAACCGCTATACTATCTGGCATAAATAAGTGTGAAACGTATGCGATCATAATCGCTACAATTGCAACAGTAAGATGAATTGCTAGTTTCGGTTTACTACTTATGAGCTGAAGGACAAATAATCCGATAAACATTGCTGGTAATGCATAATCCATCCCGTACGTATGTGGATCTGGTATCCACTCACCAAACAGCCCGCCAATAATAGTAGCAAGAATCCAATTTAAATATGCTGTGACATTTAACCCCATCATCCACCTGTCACCTACATATCCTTTTTGCGCTGCATGCTGTACTGCCACGCCGAACGTTTCATCTGTAATTTGAGAACCGATAAATACGTTTTTTAATAGTGGAAGTTTCGTAAAGTATGGTGCAAGGGCAGCACTCATTAGAAGGTGGCGTAAATTAACAAAAAAGACGGTGAAAATGATTGCTGAAGCAGGAGCGCCAGCTGCATACATACCAGCTAATATAAATTGGGCAGAACCTGCATAAATTAAAGTGGACATAAACGCAATTTCAATGATTGAGAACCCTGCTGTTTTTGCAATTACACCAGCTGCTATACCGATACTTAAATAACCAAATACAGTTGGTAAACAATCTTTTACTCCTTGCTGAAATGTATCATCGCTCTGAAAAGCTACATGGGTCTGAGCTTTACTCATTCGTATCATCCTCCATTCCTTCCATCGTTCGTTTTCCTGTTACGACATGAACTAAATCTATATTTTCACGCCATAACGTATCTAACTTATCAGCTCCAAATTCCTTTGTGATTTCTTCAACCATAATATCGTGCCGCACATACTCTGTAGCAACGAGAACTAAAGCTGGGTCATACGTTGTAACGGCCCATGAAGTGCTATCATTTGAGAAGTTGGCAATTAATACTTCCTCTCCATCACGAGCAATAACGGTTAAATGACCACCCATTCTCTTTTCAACAACGTGGGGCGTCATATAATTATGGTGAAACGTCGCACCTATTTTTGTATTTGGAGCGTCAAATAAGATTGAAAATATATGTACACCTTCCTCTTCCTTTTGACGAATATATGGCTCAATTTCATGCACTTGATCTTCCCATACAGAAATCCATAACTCTTCCTTTGCCCTATTAATTATATTGCATATTTCTTTTACAACACGATCATTTGAGCGAATATGCGAAATTACATCTATTTGTCGCTCTTGTTCTAAACAATTTAATTTCTCATCTAAAAATTCAAAGGACTTCTCAAAGTCTTTTCGCATTCGATTCATTAATTCGGTAGCTGGTACCGGTACATATTTCACCGGTTCTGACGGAACGATATGCACCGCTCCTTTATCCATCAATTTACCGAGCACTTCATAAATCATAGAACGAGGTACTCCTGTCTGTTTGCTCACTTCATACCCAGTTACTGGAGAATGTTTTAATAGTCCAATATACGCTTTACATTCGTACTGGGAAAAACCTAACTTTTGTAATTCCTTTATAATTTCATCCATCAGTACCCCTCACAATCTATATAACTCTCATTTCAAAACGATGCATGTATGTTAGTAGTTATTAGTATACCTACTAATATAAAAAAACAGACCTATAAAGTCAATTGATAATTCTGAAATTTAATCTCAAAAATAAAAAGCCTTCTTATGAAAGGCTTTTTGTACGTAACACTCCTGTTATTTTAACTGCAATGTTTTTGAGGTATGTCCCTCTAAATGCTCCCGTAAAGTAGAACCTGTATACTCTTCCCTAAATACACCGGCCTTCACAAATAAAGGAATGACCCTACTTAAGAATAGATCCACTGACTTTGGAGGTCCTCCTGGAATAGCAATAAATCCATCTAACGCTCCTGCCTCAAACCTATCCATAATTTGCTTCGCAACGTCTTGCGCTGTACCAACCGCGACCCAATGAGCGGAGCCAACAACTTCTGGTCGTTCTAGTATTTGTTCAAGGGTTGGTTCATTTTTAATGATGAAGTTCCGTAATAATTCGGCATGTGTTTTACTGCGAACAGTTTGATCCCGACTTGGCAGCATCTCTTCCGTAATCTTACTTTCTAGTGGAATCCCTCTAGCGTTTAATCCGAGCACCATTTCAAGTAACGCATATCTCTTCTCTTTTGTAAGATGTTGATGAGCTAACCTATGCATTTCTAATGCTTCTTCATATGTATCTCCTATAAAGAAATATAATCCAGGCAATACACGTATATCATCTTGCTTTCGGCCATGCTGCTTTGCTCTTCTTCTTAAATCTTGACGCAGTTCCATCCCTGACTCTACATCTGGCGTTGCAGCAAAAATTGCATCCGCAACAGAAGCAGCAAAATTCCGTCCTGACTCTGAAGCACCAGCTTGAAATAATGGCATTTCCCCTGAAATATGCTGCGGAATATTAAGTGGACCTTTCACCTTAAAGTATTCACCATTATGCTCAATAGGCTTTACCATTTCTCTAATAACATCAGGATTATCTACTTTCAATACTTCATTCGGGTGACTCCCCCAAAGTTTTCTTACTAACGCTGTACATTCTGCCGCTTTGGCGTATCGTTCCTCAGATGATGACATTCCTTCCTCACCAAAGTTTTCAGCGCCGTCAATGGATGTAACAATATTCCACCCTACTCGGCCTTTACTAATCCAGTTCAAAGATTGTAATTGCCTCGCTAATATATATGGTGGGTAAAACGAAGTTGACGCAGTCGTAACGACTCCAATTTTTTCTGTTGCATAAGCAATAGCAGTAAACAGTAATGTCGGATCTAAAATGACATTCCCTTTATTACGAGCAATTAAATCCGGGTGCGCCACTAAATAATCTGCTTTAAAAACAAAATCTAACTTAGCCTGTTCTGCCTGTTTCGCTAACTCTACTTGTTCATCAATTCCTGAATCAAATATACAGTCTTCTTCTTTCTTTCTCGAAATTAAACATAACCCAATGCAAAGTTGTTTTTTTGTAGACATATACACACCATCCCCTTATTTTTAATTCATCTAGTTAAATAAATGTTGCTATCATTATAAAATTCTATTCTTATACAAATAGATAAAGTGATAATGATTATCAATATTATTTTATGGGGTAACTGTAATAAAAGCAATAAAAAAAGACTCCCGCTAACGGAAGTCTCCTATCTCAATATTTCATTCGCTTCTTTTTCATAAATTTTATCAAATGAAGTCATAACGCGTTGTGACGCTGAAATCATTTTTTGATCCGTCATAAGATCAGCCATCTCTTTCGTCATATCTACATTTGAATTTTCTAGCATATGATTTTTTATTGTCCCTACCCCGTTCGGTAAATCAGCAATGTTTCCTTCTGCTAGAGTAAAGCTTTTGTTCTCTCTTTGTACGAGACGATTATTCGCTTCTGCACCTACTGTTTTTGTTTGCAGGCGAGCAATATTATTTTGCGTCACCGCATCATATAACGTACCGTCTGCTTGTACAGCTACCTTTGCTCCTTCTGGAATACGAATACGTTCATTATTCTCACCCATTACAAAAGCACCTGAAGTTGTTTGCAGATAACGATCACTATTTACTGTAAAACTACCGTCTCTTGTTAAAAACGTTTCATTATTTTTAGATGTAACGAAAAACGAAGCTGCGCCAGACGTACCGTCATCTAAAAAGAAATCTGTAGCACTATTTGTCATTTGTATATTTCCTTGTACTAAGTTCACATGCGTTGCGGCTGGTACTACAGCGTAATCGACCGAACCGATATTTGTCACAGCTCCATCACCACGGCGATATGTGTCTTGTACATCAAATACTTTAGAAGTCATATTTTCTGCTTTAAATCCTGTCGTTTGAGCATTTGCAACGTTATTCGAATGAACATTAATGCGCTGCATATAATTCATCATACCCATAGAACCTATATAAAGACCGTTCATACTCGTTTGAATAAGGCAGTTGCCTTATCCTTCACCTCTTTTCTACGATGTTTGTAACATTTGTTTCGCTAAATGTTCAGCTGTAGCGATATGTATATGTTGTTTCACGTCTTGTCCGTCTGTCATTAATACAATTGGAGCTGATGATACTGCTGGAATTTTCAACAATTCACCACTACTTGCTGTTTCATCAAATTTCGTAAATACGATACCATCAATATGAATATCTTTAAAATTCGTAATGATTTCAATCATATCTTTACTTTTCATCGAAGCTGATAACGTTAAGCAAATATAATCTGGCTCTACTTGTCCCATCGTTTCAATCATTTCTTCCACTGTTTCCGACGCACGATAATTTTTTCCGGCTGTATCAATTAAAATATAATCGACGCGCGCTTCTTCTTTAAAATACGTAAGCGCCCTTGTCATTGCAGCTTCATCACGTACAGCGATTACTTCAAATCCCATTGTTTTTACGTAATCTTGCAGTTGCTGTACTGTTCCAATGCGCGAATGATCTGTCGTAATAAAACCGACCGTTTTTTTCTTACCGTGAAACTGCCATGCCATTTTCGCAAGTGTCGTCGTTTTTCCAACTCCAGTTGGACCAATTAACGCTATTGTTTGCACTTCTTTTTCAAAAACGTTTTCCGTGTTGAAATGAGATCTCATATCTTCCAATATGTATCCGATCACTTCTTCTTCTGTAATCATCGTCGCATTCTCAAACTTTACTTTTAACTTTTCAGCATATGCATGAATGAAGTATTGCTCTACATCGTTTTGTTCTAGCATCCGAATTACCTTTTGAATAATAAACGGTACAGATTCTTGCTTTTCTTTTTTTACAACAATTTCTTCTTTCTTGACCGGAACGACTTTTTTCACAGCATTTTGCTTTTTCGTTACTTTCGTTTCTTCTGTCTGTTTTACAACGACGATACCTTTTTCAAACAACTTTAATAGTTTCTCTTTCTTTCTTCCCCATTCTTCACTATTTCCTGTTTGCATCGCCGCGTATGACATAGAAGTCGTCACGTTTTCTAAATTGTGCAGTACCGATTGAATTCCGTTCGCCTTCACAATTTGTTCTGAAGGATCATTTACAACATCCATTAATTGTTCATGAAATTGAGCTGTGCCTTCATTCACTTCTTCCTGTTTATCCTCTGGAAAAGCAACTAACATTTCATAATTCTTTTTCCAAAAAAACGGGATGTTTCGTTTTACACTTTCATCGACAACGTAATAATAATCTGTACCATATTGGTCAAATAACTTTCGATACAATTCATTTTTCGAAGCTGCTTTTATTCGCATTAACGCTTCTTTCTTTTCTGTACTTTCCATTACTTCACCCCCTACTATTCAATATAGGCAATTTGATCTACAACAATTTCTGGTGCTAATTCGCTAATACAAAGTACTTGCGCTTCTACTTGATAACGCTCAAGAAGTCTTACAATCGCAAATCTGAAATCTTTTCTACGCGTTAATAACACTGGTTCTCTTCCCATTAAACGAGCTTGTTTAAATACGCGTTGTACTTGCTCAACTACTCGCGATTCTAAATCTAAATCCCAGTTTAATAAATAACCTTGATAGGAATTGTTCACAACATCCGCATCTAACTCGATTGAATCTGAGAAGAGCGCCGCATATATTTTACCGTCAGGATTTTTTGCATTTTCACAAATCACTTTTGAAATACATTCACGGACGAATGACGTTACACCGTCTACATGATTTTGATAAATTTCTTTTCCGTCAATAATACCTTCAATAATAGTTGGTAAATCACGAATAGAAATACCCTCTTTTAGCAATTGTTTAATAACATTTTGAACGAGTGATAAGTCGATTTCTTTCTTCTTAATCTCTTCTAATAAAACGCCGTTATCATTTTCAAGCGAGTTAATTAAGTCTTTTACATGTTGACGCTGAATTAACTCATGAAGATTACGTCTAACGACAACATCTAAATGTGTAATTAATATGCTCAGTGGCTCTAATACTTGATAGCCTTTCATTTGTGCATCTTGTACCATATGCTCTAAAATCCAATATCCATCTTCACCGAAAATTGGATCTTTCGCTGGTTCTGCATCTAAATCGGCCATTACATTCGGTGTTTTCAGTGCTAATAAATAACCTGATTTTAAAACACCTTCAGCTGCCTTCGCACCTTTAATACGAATAATGTAACGTCCGCGTGGTCTAAAACTCGTATTATCTTTAAAGTTAATGCCAGGAACGTTAATACCAAGGTCGGTAATAATCGACTTCCTCATTAAAACAACTTTATCACGAGCTGTTTCCCCGTTAATTTTCTGCTTTACAAGGGCTGCTAAATCTAAACCGAGCTCTACAATAATTGGATATTTATCTGTAAATACTCCGAATGAATCTTCCACTTGTTGCAGTTGCTCATCTTCGCCTTGAATCATTTCTAATTCTTTTTGAAGCTCGTCTTCTTTTTCTTTCTTTATTCGGTTTTTATTACGAATTCCTAAGAAGATAATTGTTCCACCAACGAGTGCGAATGGTAGAAATGGTAGCGGAGTAAAAATACCCATTGCTATAAATAAACCACCAAGCGCATATACAACGACTTCATGTGCTAATAACTCTTTAAAGATTCCTTCTGTTACTGTATCCGCTGAACCGTCAAATACACGCGTTACGATAATACCTGTTGAAATCGCAAGCATTAACGAACCGATTTGGTTTACAATTCCGTCACCGACAGTTAACTGTGTATAGTGAATAGCTGCTTCAGCAAAGCTCATTCCTTGCTGCATTATGCCGACAATTAAACCGAAAATAATGTTTACGAATAAAATGACAATCCCGAAAATAACGTCCCCTTTAATGAACTTCCCAGCGCCATCCATCGCCCCGTAAAACTCTGTTTCCATATTTAACTTTTTTCGTTTTGCCTGTGCATCTTTTTCAGTAATAATACGCTGGTTTAAATCCGCATCGATTGACATTTGTTTCCCCGGTAAAGAATCAAGTGTAAAACGAGCTGCAACTTCAGCAGTACGAGACGCACCGTTTGCAACGATAAACTGGAATATGATTAATACTATGAAAATAACGATACCAATTAATAAGTTCCCGCCAATTACAAACTGACCGAACTCTTCAATAACATGCCCCGCATTTCCGTCTGTCAAAATCGCTCGCGTCGTCGATACGTTAATCGATACGCGGAAAATCCCGATTAATAACAGCATCGTCGGAAATGACTTTAATTCATCCCACTCGTTAATACTTGTTGCTCGCATATAAATAAGCACTGACATACTTAGTAAAAAAACGATAACGATATCAAGTATAAATGGTGGAAGTGGAATTAAGAGCGCCACTACGAATGACGCTGCTAAAAAGATAGAAAAATAGGTTCTTGCAGAATCTATCTTAAACACAAGAGATCTCCTCCAACCGCGCTATTATACTTCAAGTTCATTCGTTTGAATTAAATAGCGCATAACTTCAATTACAGCTACGTATAAATCTTCTGGAATCGTCTCATCTTCCTCGACTTGATAATATAAAGAACGAGCAAGCGGACGGTTTTCCACCATTGGTATTTCTTGTTCACGGGCAAGCGTTCGTATATATAATGCGAGCTCATCTTCCCCTTTTGCAACGACAATTGGCGCTGCATCAACCTGTTTATTGTACCGAAGTACGACCGAAATATGAGTCGGGTTGTTTACAATAAACGTTGCACCATCCATCTTCTTCGCAATTGTTCCTTGCAGGATCGCATGCATAAAGTTTTTTCGTTTCCCCTTTACTTGCGGGTCCCCTTCATTATCTTTATGCTCTTGTTTTACTTCTTCTTTTTTCATCTTAATATCTTGTTCGTACTCCCATTTTTGATAAATAAAATCAATAATAGAAAGAACGATTAATATAATTAAAATAGCTAAAAAGATAAATTTAATTTGCCTAATAATTTCAGTAAGTGACGCAGTCCAGTTAAATCCAATCATACTAACGATTTTCTCTAAATTCTTTTTAAAGAGAACGTAAGCGACGTAACCGATTAATCCCATATAAAACAGTGATTTCAAGATATCTACTAAACTTTTACGACTAAACAATCTTGTAAAATAGTTTTTCGGGTTAATACGTGACGCTTTCGGCTTAATGACTTTAGAAGAAAATAAGAAACCGACTTGAATCATATAATTAAATAAATGAAAAGCATATACGAGTATTAATATTGGAGCTGATACTTTTAATAATAAAATACCCATTAAATAAAAATACTCGGTCGAATCTGTATTTTTTCCAATTTGATCAAACAGCACCGCTACAGAATTTGCAATCTCATAACCGAGCCAATCCCCGAAAAAGTAAACGACAACTGCTAATACAAGTATAGAAAATAAATTATTTAAATCTTTACTCCGGGCAATATTCCCTTCTTCACGCGATTTTTTACGCTTCTGCGGGGTGGCCTTTTCTGTTTTATTATCCTTTGCCATACGCGTCCCCCTACTTCGTTAAGAAAAAGTTAAATAGTGTCGTATACTCTTCCAGTAATACATCTGTCATATTTTTAAACACATAACCGAGCATCGGTACACTCATCGCAATAAATAAAATACCACACGTAATTTTAATCACATACGCATTCATAAAAACGTTTAATTGCGGTGCATTTTTTGCGATTAAAATTAAAACAAAGTTAATGATGAACAAACTTCCCATGAGCGGAAGAGCAATTTCAACCGCTGATGTTATCGCAAATAATAACGTTGCGAGTAGACTATCTAGAAAACTAGTCGTCAGCAATTTTGAAATCGCCTCTGTATATTGAAACGACTTTAAAATCGTGGCAACGAAATAATTAATGCCGCCAAGTGAAATAAAAATAATGAGGAAAAATATATCAAAAATGGTTGATAGTAAAGTAGACTGTGAGCCTGCATTTACATCAAACAAACTCGCCTGTGATAAACCGATATCAAAGTCTAAAATATGCCCTGCCATTTTTGGAATATTCCACAGCATTTCTACAATTTTTGAAAGCGATAATCCAATTACAATTTGCGTACCTGCATAAGCTGCCACGTCCCAAGTTGTCTTTATGTGAGAGACATCAACTTGATCGGCCACTGTAATGGAAAGAGCAAGTCCAACTGTAACCTTCGCCATTGCTGGAATGGATCGACCTGAGAAAAACGGTAAAAAATATAAAAATGAAGTAATGCGGCAAAACGCAAAAAACGTCGCCGCCCATAATTCCATATTCATTTCAGTTCACCTATCTTAGTACGAACGCAATAGCGATGGAATTTTATCAAATAAATCTAAAATAAGCGTCGTTAACTCTTGAAACATCCACGGACCTAAAATGATAATAACGAGTACAATACTCGCCATTTTCGGTAAAAACGTCAGCGTTTGCTCTTGAATTTGCATCATCGCCATAATGACGGCGATGATAATAACGACAATCATACTTACGCCGGCAACCGGCATTAAAATCATAACCCCTTTATAAAAAAAGGTTTGAAAAATATCTATAATTGGTGACGTATTCATTTATATGACTCCTATCACATAGCATCAAACGCTTCAGGCGACTGTTTTAAACATAATGTCGACGATTTTTGTATATCCACCTAAATATACGAAAACGAGTATTTTAAACGGTAAACTTAAAATCATCGGCGGTACCATCATCATCCCGAGGTACATTAACAGTGTACTAATAATCAAATCTATAAATACAAACGCTAAATAAATGAACATCCCCGTCAACAATCCCTTTTGAATTTGCGTTAACGTAAAGGATGGTACGAGCGTAAATAATGAAAGATCTTTCAAATCTTTCGGCAACTCTTCTCCGCGCACTTTCAGCATCATTTTTAAATCATGCTTATACGTATGCTTTGACATATACTCTTTCATAATCGGAGCGGTCGTCTCCGCAGCTTGACTTACAGTTATTTTCTCTTTCGTCATCGGATCCCACACATCGCTCTTTAACTGCCCAAGTACAGGCTGCATCGTAAAGAGTGATAAAAATAATGCAAGTCCAACAAGTACTTGGTTTGGTGGTAAATTCATTACCCCAAGTCCTTGACGTGTAATCCCAAGAACGATCATAAAATAAGTAAAATGTGTAAATAATAGAACGATAGATGAAGATAATGATAAAAGGGTAACGAGTGCAAATAGTTGTACGCTTGAATTACTCGTAAACTCTTTTCCATTTTCGAAATTAATAAAACCGTTTTGGGCTGCATACGCTGGATTTACAAAAATAATTGAAAAAACGATAGAAAATACGAAAATAACGGCTAATAATGATAACTGTTTCTTTATTCTCATGATGGATCCTCTACTTTTTTCGTTTCACTCTTCACCGCGTCTTCTAGCGCTTGTTGAAACTGATTTCCTGTTCCTGTTAATTGCACAGATTGCACACCGTTATTACTAATAACAGTGAACACTTGCTTGCCGTCCACTTCAAATAAAAAGGCGCTCGTTTGATGATTTAAATACACGCCGTCTTTTACTTGAATATGGCCATTCTCACCTTGTTTAAAAAACTGCTGCTTGCGCGTCTTTTTCGTCATATAATATGCACCGTAGCCGAGCGCACCAAACAGTAAAACGACTTGAAATAAGGTCGTCATATACGACATATGACTCCTCCTCTACTCTTTATCTTGCATTTGACTTTGCGCTTTCATAAGCGCAGCTTGCTTCTTGTCAGCTTCAATTTCAGAAATAATAATACCGAACTTCTCGTCCATTACGATCGCTTCCCCAATGCCAACTTTCATATTACTTAAATACACATCTACTTTATGTCCTAAGTTTTTTTCTACTTCAAGGACATCGCCCACTTTTAATTGCTTCACATCACCAAGCGTAATAGATGACTTCCCAAGCTTTACACCAAGTTCAATCGAAATGTCTGAAACAGTATCAATATGTGCTTTACTTGTTTCATTTCGCTTTCCTGCAAAATCTTCTAATCCCATTAATGATACAGGAGATATTTCATGCTTCATATGGATCCTCCTACTCTACAAAACTTTTAAATAAGAGCGCCTTACGCGTTCCATCTTTTCCAATAAAACAATTAAATTTATGCTTTCCATCAACATAACCAAGTAATTCATCCGAAACTTTCGTATGAAGCGGAATAATATCGCCTTCTTCAATTTGTTCAATGTCACCCATTGTCATTTTTTGCTCGCCAATTGCAACGTGAACAGGTTTATACACTTGATTTACTTTCACTTCCACTTCAGACGTATACTTTTTACGCTTATCCGAAGAATGTTCGACAATATTTTCAGACGTTAACTTATCCATAATTTCTTCAACAGATAAGAACGGAATACCAATACGCACCGTCGTATTCCAAAAATCTGTTTTCATATTTACGTTCAGTAATGAAATGATATCACTTGCTGTCGTAATCTTTAATGCATTCGGATCTGTCTCCGTCGTTACAAATTTCGGTTCAATCGCCACAACACTTTCAAATGATTGCTCTAAGTTTTTACAAAGAAGCGAGAATATATTATCAAGCGTTAAAAACTCAAACGCAGTTAGTGGTCTGCGCATCGTAAAGTTACGCTTACTATCTCCGCCAAGCCAACATTCATGAATATAAATAACGAACGCTAAATCAATCTCAATAACAATTTCTCCAAGCTCTGGGAGGCCAAGATCAATAACGCAATATAAATAATAATCTTTCGGCATTTTCTCCACATACTCACTCGTAAATGGAACTTGTTCAACCGTTGAAGGCTCTAACTCAATCGGAATACGCATACGCGCTGCCAACGTCTGTGACGTCTGTTTTCCAAACGTAGAAGCAATTGCTTGCAAGCTACGTAAATGCTCAACACCGAACTTCTCCGGTCTATTAAAATCATACTCTTGAAATTTCTCTTGCTTCCCTGCTTCTTGTGCGAAAGCTGGCATTTCCTCGCCTTCATTTACCGCCTTCAGCAGGGCATCAATTTGCTCTTGGCTTAATTTTTCGCCACTCATGACAATCCCCTTCCCTACCTTTTCAATTCAACGATTTCAACGTACATCTTCCCGTTTTTCGTCAAAATCTTTCCGGTTCCAATCTCTTCATTCTCAAGCATAAGACGCACCGTATTTTTCGTTGAATTTTCAAGACGATACAATGTACCTTTCGTAATATGAAGCAAATCTTCAATTTTCTTTTTCGTATTTCCGATTTCAAAATAAATTGTTAACGGAATATCATCTTGTAATTTCAAATCTAGCCAACTCCCATATCATGTTCACGAAAATTTCATGTTCTCTCTATATATGAAATTTCTTATTTTGAAACGTCGATATTTAATATTTTTTTAATATATCCTTGCGTTTCTTTAAATGGCGGTACGCCTCCGTACTTTCTCACATTACCAGGACCTGCATTATAAGATGCAAGTGCCAATACTAAGTCGCCGTTATTTTTCTTTAAATAACCGCTTAACTCTTTCACACCGCCCTCAATACTTTCAGCTGGTGAAAATGGATTTTTTATACCCATCTCTTTCACATTCGCTGGCATAAGCTGCATAAGACCCATCGCACCTGCATGTGACACCGTTTTCGGATTAAAATTAGACTCTACTTCAATCATTTTTTGAATTAACGTTTTCGGAATTCCGTATGTACGGCTAGTGCGATCAATAATATCCTCATACTTCCCCTCATTGGAAGAACGTATTTTTTGAATATTATACTTCTTCGTTAATCCCCACGTATCAGCAGCCTCATTTTTCGTTTCTGGGAAACGTCGTTCAAACTCTTTTTGTGCGACTTGCACTTCATCTACGTTCTTCGTTTCAGCTTTTTCTTCAGGCTTACTCGCTTCCTCTACTTTATTAATAGATTGTTCCGGTTTATTTACGACCGTTTCTATTTTCGTAGATTGTACCGGCTGACTCATATCGGCTACACTTGTCGGCTGTGCAGTACCCTTCGTCTCCTTCGCAGGTTCACTCTGCAACTTCTCTTGAAAACGACTACTAACGAATGCTTGTGGACTACTTAGCTTTTGCTGAATTTGTCCTTTCTTATATGCAAGCACTTCTTTTACTATATTTCCAACTATCATAATATCACCTTTTCGGTAAACAAAGATAATCTAATATTAGAGTTTTTTTTTAAAGTTTGCAATAATCCTTTTAATAATATTGTAATAAAAAAATGAATATATTGTTAAACTGTTATTTTTTTATATTTATTAATTCGAATTTTTAGTTGACACCCGCTATGACAGGGATTACAATAAATCTCGAAATTGATTTTTTCGCATATTACCGTTTTTCAATTTGCAGAAAAGTCAATATAAAAAAATGGGGGTTCTTAACATGAGAATTAATACAAACATTAACAGCATGCGTACTCAAGAGTACATGCGCCAAAACCAAGCAAAAATGAGTAACTCTATGGATCGTTTATCAAGCGGTAAACGTATCAATAGCGCAGCTGACGATGCAGCAGGTCTTGCAATCGCAACTCGTATGAAAGCTCGTGAAGGCGGCTTAAACGTTGCTGCCCGTAACACACAAGATGGTATGTCTTTAATCCGTACTGCAGATTCAGCTTTAAACTCTGTATCTAACATCTTACTTCGTATGCGTGACCTTGCAAACCAATCTGCAACTGGTACAAATACTACAAAAAACCAAGTTGCTTTAAACAAGGAGTTTTCTGCATTAAAAGAGCAAATCACTTACATTGCTGACAATACTCAATTTAACGACAAAAACCTATTAAAGTCTACACAAGAAATTAAAATCCAAACTCTTGACTCTGATGCAACAGCTCAACAGATTGGAATTAAATTAGAGGGTGCGAGCCTTACAGATTTAGGTATCGCAGACTTATCAATCGAAACTGCTTTAACAGATGATGCAAAAAAATCTATTGAAGCTTTTGACACATTTAAAGCTGACTATGCTAAAGCAGCTAACCTTACTGCACAAAAGGCAGCTGTAGCTGCATTTGGAGCTGCATTTAAAGCAGCAGGATTTGATAGTGCAGATGCAACTAAAGTTACAACAGCAGCAACTGCCTTTGCAACAACAGCAACAGATGCAACAACAGCAGGAAAAGGATACACTGATATTGTAAACGCTTTTGATGCAATTAAAGATACTGCAAAATTAGATACTGCAAAACCATCAGCTCTAAATGCAGTTGGACAACTTGATGCTGCTCTTACAACAGTTGCTGATAACCGTGCTACTCTAGGTGCTACATTAAACCGTCTTGACTTCAATGTAAACAACCTTAAGAGCCAAGAAAACTCTATGGCAGCTTCAGCTTCTCAAATCGAAGACGCTGACATGGCGAAAGAAATGTCTGAAATGACTAAGTTCAAAATCTTGAACGAAGCTGGTATCAGCATGCTTTCTCAAGCAAACCAAACTCCACAAATGGTTTCTAAATTATTACAATAAGCCATTTGAGTTCGTTTCATGAATAAACCTCTCTGCTTGCGGAGAGGTTTATTTTATATATATAGATAAATCATTTGTAAAAGCTTTCTTTTTTATGGAAGAGAGCATCCTCGATGCGTAGAAGCAGTCCATGCCTATCTCTATCCCCTCTCATGTTAAAACACAACTAGAGGTTAACTTTAAGACCATATATGAAAGTATAAGATAAGGAATGTGTACGAATGTTTTAAGTATGAATGCTAGGCAGTTGTTGTATGAGAATGAAAAAAGTATGAATGTTGCGATGGAGCATTTAGCAACTGGTAAGAAGTTAAACCATGATTCTGATAATCCTGCAAATATTGCGATTGTGACTCGTATGCATGCGAGAGCCAGTGGTATGCGTGTGGCAATTCGTAATAATAACGATGCGATATCGGTCATATAGTAAATATGACGAAACAAATTCCCCCTTCCCCTACACAACATGCCATCAAGATTTCAACAGAACAAGAAGCAAGAGCGGCGATTCGTAAAATTGAAGAGGCTTTACAAAATATATCACTTCATCGTGCTGATCTTGGGGCTATGATCAATCGTTTACAGTTTAATATTGAAAATTTAAATAGCCAAAGTATGGCCCTAACAGATGCTGCATCTCGAATTGAAGATGCAGATATGGCGCAGGAAATGAGCGATTTTTTAAAGTTTAAATAGTTAACTGAAGTTGCGCTTAGTATGGTTTCACAGGCAAATCAAATACCGCAAATGGTTTCCAAGTTGCTACAATCTTAAAAAATCATCTTCCTTCTATGAAACGATTCCATACAAAACAAAAGGGAAATACATATAAACTATGTATCTCCCTTTTATTTTGTACCCAAATTTTATTACTGTGTTACAGTCATAACCTGCCCACTACGATCAACCATAATTTTCATTTTACCGTCTTGTGCGTTATATAACCCTAATTTATGCAAATCTTGTTTACATTCTTTTACGAAGAAAGGTAATGTGCGAATTTGATCAATATCAGAGCTCGTAATGAAATGAATTAAATGATGCGTCATTTCTTTTATATCATGAACAAGCTCTTCCTTTTCTCGCTTTAGTCTTTCATTTTCAGCTCGTAATACATGTAATTCGCCTTCGAGTCCTCGAGCATTCTTTTCATCTTTTGAACGCTCTGCAGCCATGCTAGAAAGCTTATAGATTCCTTCCATGAACTGATGTAGTTCATACTCTTTTCTTTCACTACACTGGCTAATCGTTTCAAAATTATCAACAATACCAGATATAACTGTTACAAGGCTTTTTTCACTCTCCGTATTTTGAACTTCTCCTCTTAACTCTTGCTTGTTTTCTTTTTTCATCTCAACAATCGGT
The DNA here is from genome assembly GCF_038005545.1 of Bacillus sp. FSL M8-0063. Classification (NCBI taxonomy): domain Bacteria; kingdom Bacillati; phylum Bacillota; class Bacilli; order Caryophanales; family Bacillaceae; genus Bacillus; species Bacillus sp. FSL M8-0063. The sequence continues at coordinate 1,265,284 of NZ_JBBOTJ010000001.1, read as the reverse complement.
TCTTTTACAGGTGTATATTTTCGCTTTCGTCCTGGTTTTTGTTTTTTAATATTTTCAAACGGTATTTCACATTTTTTTAATTTGTAATACGTATTTTGTAATTGACTTGCTGTTTTTGGAAAAAGATTTAGTTCTTTTTTACTAACGTATTTTGAAATATTAATAATGTTTAAACCGTGACGTTGGGAAAATTGATACACTTCATACAGTAACTCTAGCTCAGACTTCAGCCATGTAATTGTAGATTTTTCATACGCTCGCATCCCGCCATTTTTTTCGATATCTATTTGAAATAATACCATTCTATTATATAAATCAACTAATTCTTCATACTCTACTCGGAATTGTTTCTCTATTTTTTTTAATTCCCCTTCTAGCTGCACATCGTTCATTTTATTATTTGACATGTTTTGTAAAAGATTTAATACATTGATTGCTGTGTGGTGATACATAATCTGTGCCACTCCCCCTCATCCTTTCACAATTCTCATCTGACTCCCATGTCTTTTTAGAAAATAGCATTTTTCCATATCCATATTATAACATTTCGAAATTATCTGTCAAATATTAAACATACAAAAATGTATAGAAAGTATAGAAATAGAAAAATTATTTTTAATTAATTATAATTACATATTAATTATATTATATGGTATTTCAGATATATTTTCACCGAAAAAGTTTGCGTTACTACGCAACCTTACTAGCATAATCCAAAAATACGCTCTCTTATATTTTCAAATAAATAAGCCAGCTATTTATTCATTAAACGAATTGAAAATCTCGAAGTAGAGACTATTCATACAGCCACAAACACTCCAGAAATGTTTAATCTTCCTACCTGTACAGCAGAGTATAGAATACTAAAAAGGAACTAGCCAATACTACTTACACATGGCTAGTTCCCTCCTCCCTACTAAAAGAATAGAGATGTATATCGGTTCTTCAAACCCTCAATTGAAAGCTCTATTCTTCTACTGACCTTAAAACCACTCCATATGTCTGACCTTAATCACATGGGGCTCTATTAGGCACTGACCCCCACTTCCACACTTCGCTAGATTCTCTCTTCCAGCTACTAATAAAAGCTTTTAAAGCACTAACTTATCAACTAAACCAATTAACTCTTGAATATCTGGCTTACTTACTTGCGCATTTGCTCCTACAGCTTCGCCTTTATGGAATAATTCATTTGTAATTAATGAAGAGAAAATAATAACCGGTAAACGATTCATTACTTCACTATCCTTAACAACTTTCGTTAAATGATGTCCGTCCATTTTTGGCATTTCAATATCAGTAATTAGCAGGTGAATATGTTCAAACATTTTTTCACCTTGCTCTTTCGCTAGTTTTTCAATTTGTGCTAATGCTTCTGCACCATTGCTGAAGAAGTTCATTTTCGTATATCCAGCTGATGATAATGTTTCTTCTAATATTTGGCGAAGCATCGCTGAATCTTCTGCAATATAAATCACTTTTTCAGCTCGATCCGTTTTTTGCTCTAAACCTGCAAGTGATTTATTGTCATAGCCAGTACCACTAATTTCACATACAATTTTCTCGTAATCTAATAGTAAGATGATTTTTCCATCTAGCTTTACAATACCAGATGTCGTTTCTTCTAGTCCCATAGATAATGAAGCTGGCTCATCAATTTGTTCCCACGAAATACGTTGAATACGATGCACTTCATCAACGCGGAAAATAACTTTCATTTGATTTAATTCAGAGATAATAAATTTCGTTTGATCAAGTGGTTTTGTTGATTTTAAATTAAGAGCCGTCGCTAAGTTAATAACAGGTAAAATTTCACCACGTACTTGAACAACACCTTCAACTGCATGATGAGATTCTGGCACAGTTGTAACAGGGAATGGATTAATGATTTCACGTACTTTCATTACATTAATACTAAATAGGTTTTCACCAACAGTATATGTAACAATCTCTAATTCATTTGTTCCGCTTTCTAATAAAATACTTTGTGCTTGTGACATAAAGGTGTCGCTCCCCTTCCATTAATTCCGTATATCTAATTATTAAGCTTTATTAAACCGAAAAAGTCAACTACCTATATGAAAAATATAGATAGTCGAACGATTTATTTTAAAAGACGCTTAATCTTGTATAAACGAAGCAAGTGCCTCTAATAACACTTCTTGTGCTCCTACAATTTCTGTCGGCATTGCTTCCCACTTTTTCGAAAGCTCCGTTTCTACTCTTATTCTTAGCTCCGAATCCATTTCTTCTAACACATATTCTTTCGTCGCTATATCAACATCAAGTAGCGCAAGCGCATATAATTCTGGATCATTTATTTTTTTAAATAATTGTTTCAATATAGATGGTGCTATATGTTTTAATTTTTCAATATGAATTTCTTTATCAGAAAATAGTAACTCATATTGAATAAATGTAACATTTTCTTTAATCACTTTAAAATAGCAATTATTTTTTTTATCATTTACAAAATAACCGTTCGGATCTGCAATAATACTCTCTACTTTACGAATTAAATCTGGCAAACTACTCGCCGCCATAACAGTCCGCTGCTCAACCTCACTTGGCGAAATGAATGTAACGCGATACTTATTCTGCGCCATCCTCCTCACCTCTCCTTTTATAGAAATCTATCGTCACATACTATCCAGAAGGCACTAGCCTACTATGAAATGATTATCTCATCCCCAACCATCTCAGTACGCCTCCATAGCTCTATTCTTACAACTAGGAGCCCGTCTGGATCATAACTGTTTATCCACACTAAACTTCGCTTACCTCTTCTTATACTACCCTAGTAACTCTCCATACCTCTGTCCTTATACACCAGTCGAGGCCCTATTAGGCACTAACCGCTCCAAAACAACGCTGGGTCCTCTCTTCAACCCTGAAAAGAGCTTTTAAGGTCTTTTTAGATCTTTTTAAGAACTTTTCAATAACTCGATGTTATTGAACCAAAATGCAATCTGCTGATCCGTTATTCCTGATAGTGTAATAAAAAACTCACGGCACTTCATCTCGTCCTTAAACAGTTGATACTTCCATTCTCCTTCGCTACCAACACTTACGAAATAAAACTCATGAATACGGCCAATAATTGATTGCTTTTCACCAAATGAATATGCAGGTACTTGCTTAATTTCAAATTGATCAGGTAAATATATATGCTCTTCTCGTTCCATTTTTAACACTTGCTCTGCAAGTTCACGTTTATTTTCGAAAAAAGGCAATTGTAAAATTCGCTCTTGTCTTGTCGTCATACGAATAAAAAACCCTTTCTACTACATTACAATTTTACTTTATGATATATTATCGAATTAAGTTTACAACTTCATTTAATACTTCATCTGAAACTTTAATTACTTTCGCATTTCCTTGGAACCCACGTTGATAAAGCATTAAATCAACAAATTCTACAGATAAATCTACGTTTGAACTTTCTTTTGCTGACCCTCGTACATTCCCTGCACCATTCTCACCAGCAACACCTATTCCTGGAATACCCGCTGATGGTGTCGCAACGTAATTTCCATTCCCTGTTTTCATTAATCCACCTGAATTCGGGAATGTAGCTACAGCTAGTTGTCCTACAACTTTCATACTACCATCCGAATATTTCATCATAACGAAACCACCGTCAGAAATAGAATAGTCATTTGCAATTGCAGCTGGACGCCCCGTTACTTCTGTGGTAGAAATAGTTTTCCCTGTCGGATAATTTGTTAATCCGCTTAAATCAAGTGTTAGACCACCACCAAAAGGAATTTGAACAGATCCACCTTTAGTAATTTCACCAGTTACTGGATCTTTTTGTACAGCCTCATCTGTTTGCTTTAAATTTCCTAATGTATCAAATATAAGCGGTTTGTTGTCCGGCATACCTTCAATAGGCTTAAATTCTTTTTCGTTTTTAGAATCATTTCTTACAGAAACTGCATATGTATATTCACCTGGCACTGGCTTTTCAACTTCTTTACCATCTACAGTCTCTTTTGTAGTCTTTTGTTTAATATTTACACGTAACGTTAACGAGTTCCCTTCCGCATCAAAAACTGTGAATTCGTGAGATAATGCATTTTGGTTTCTAGGAAGGTTTCCGCCTATTGTCGCTTTATCTGTTTGAATCCCACCAACAGCTGATCCCATTGGAATATGAATTGGGCTTGGTCGTGAAGAAAAATCTACTTCTTGTGTTCCTGTTTTTACACCATAACCTAGTACATACTGTCCACCTGTATTTGTAACATAGCTATCTTTCGATACACTAAAAGACCCTTTTCTCGTATACTCTACATTTCCAGCATTACGATCACCAACTAAAAACAAACCGTTTCCTTCTATCGCTGTCTCCATCTTATCACTAGTTAAAGTAATAGAGCCATCACTAAAATCTGTAGATGTCCCACTGAACTTTACACCGTTACCAATACTCTTTGGATTCGTGCCAGCATAAGCACCATCACCACGTGAACCAACCGTATTATTATATAGCAAATCATCAAATATAGCCTTTTGCTTTTTATATCCAACTGTTTGTGCATTTGCAATATTATTTGAAGTAACACTTAATGCATTTTGTGCTGCATTCATCCCTGTAATACTTGTATATAACGCTTTAATCATAACCTTTGTACACTCCTTTTATTAATCTTGTTTAACCTCTTCATTTTTTTCTATATCATCTTTCTTCTCATCTTCCGGATTAGTTTCTGTTATCGGTTTATCAGAAACCCTTTCTATGAAACGAAGTGAGACAACTTGATTATCAACAATAAGTTGCACATCGTTATTTTCAGCAAGTCGAACTGTTTCCACTTGACCAGTCACTTGCTTTCCATTATTGCTTACACCTCTAACGTACTTTCCTAAAAACTTCATCCCTCCATCAAGAGCCGTCGAATACATCGTTGATTGCAGTTTATCTACTGCTTTCGTCATATTCTGTACTTGCTCCATAAGCGATAGCTGTGCTGTTTGGTTCATCATTTGGTTCATATCCATCGCATTAAACGGGTCTTGATGTTGAAAGCTTGCTAAGAAAAGTTTCAGGAAATCATCTTTATCCATAATACCGGGTGTTTTTTGAGTACTTGCTGATACTCCGTTTGCTTGTTGAGCTGTCGACTGTGCACCAGTAACAGATGCGTTTTTTGTTTGTGCTCCTGCTTGTAACGGAATATGATTTGTACTCGTTGTATTTAATCCAACTGTTGGCACACTTTATTCCTCCAATAATCCCGCAAATTCTTTTGCATGTTGTTTTTCATGTTTTGTACTTGCTAATTTTTGTTTTTGTCTTTGCTCTTGTTCTCGCTGTTCTTTTCGATTTTCATCTTTATCTGAATAGCTAATTTGAATATTGATTTCTTTTTCTTTTAACTTCAATCTCAATTCATCAAAAATGATTTCAACACGTTTTTTCGCATCATGTTTTTCCATTTCTACGTGAACATCAATTTGATCTCCATGTTTTTTCATAAACACCGTTAATGTACCAAGTTTTTCTGGGTTTAACTGAAATAAAACACGCTCTTGTTTCACTACAAATTTTTGCAACGCTTCTACTTGTGCTTCCATTTTCTTTCCTAAGTCAGGTAACGTAACTTTCTCAGCGCCACTATTTGATTTTCCTATTTGATCCGTACCCGTTGCTTTATTTAATAACTCCGCACCCGTTGAACTCGAATCGTTTAACACATCACCTTCAGGCAACTCTATCTTTACATCATCGCCCTCAGCTTTTGGAAGATCTACATCTAAATCTTTGGAATCCTCTTGTTTCTTTGCAATATTACAAGTTTCTGTTTCTACAATTTTTAATGCTTGCATCGTTTGCTCCGGCATCTTCATTTTGTCTAATACCATTTGCATTGTATCTTCTAAACATATAGCATTTTTGATATTCATATTTGAAAGAAGCTCTTGCAACTGTTGTAATTCATTGGCGGGTAATTCGTTAAGTTTTATATTTCCATATTCTTTATATAGCTCTTGTATTTTTTGTATGTATTGATATAACAATTCCGGCTGCACACGTAATTGTTCAATTGCAACCATTTGCTCAGATACAGCTAATAGTAACTGTTCTGTCTCTTTTTTTTCTTCTTTCTTTACAATTGGCTCTTCTTTCGTTACTGATTGTTTAGAAAGAATATATTCTTTTTTTTCTTCTTTTGGTGCTTCTTCTCGTTTCATTTTCTCCGTTTTCGGCTGCTTTTTATTTTCCATTCTCATCGTACGATCGAATGAAGAATCTTCACTTTTTGATTGTACTTCTAGCCCTTTTTCTTTTTGCGGAGGTAAACTTTGTTGCACCGGTAATACAGACTGTATCACTATATTCACCTCACCCATTCATACACATTTTCAAATCAAGAAGCATTTTTTCTTCCTGCTTTTCTCGTACTTTTGCAAGCTTTCTACAATCTTCTTGATACATTTCATCAATGACACGTTCTTTTTCTTTTACCTGTTCTAAAAGGCTTTCATTTTTTTGAATAAAATCTTCCGTTTTTTTAATTTTCCGATTCCATTCTTCTATTCTTTCAGGTGAAAACGTATGTGACGAAAGCATGCCAGCCATTATACGCTGCCCAGTTTGTACGACTTTACTACGCGATTTTACTACATATAAATCATATTCTTTTTTTTGTTCTATTTTTCTTTTTTCACCTGTTAATTCATACACTTCTTTCAAAATCTGTTCTTTTTCTTGATTTATTTGCAATTTTATCGTGTCGTACTGCTGCTTATCCACCTGTTTTCATAGCCCCTTCCTATTATAACGTTCTCTTTTTCTATTATATAGTTTTTTTCCAAAAAAATCTGTGAAATATTAAAAAAACAAAAAAATAAGACCTCTTGGGCAGAGGTCTTATACTATATGGTGCATCGCTTCAACAATATCATCAAATTGGAAACTATCAGATCGACCTTGTTTTAAAAACGTATTTATACCTTCTACTTTGTTTTTACATTCAAAAATATAAGCATTTTCTGTATTTTCTTGAATCGTTCCTAATTTAAAATACAATTCATTTTCTTTATAAACAGATAAGATTTTTCTCATTTCATTTGCAAGTTGCCAATGAGTTGGCGAAACGATTTCTTCCATAATCCTACTCACTGAGTCTAGCACTGAAATAGCAGGGTAATGACTCAGTGTTGCAAGCTCACGTTTTAATACAATATGTCCATCTAAAATACCACGCGCTAAATCTGGTACAGGGCCGTTTAAATCGTCTCCATCAACGAGTACGGTATAAATACCTGTTATAGATCCCTTTTGTGTTTTCCCAGAGCGCTCTAACAGCTTCTTCATATAACTTTCCATTAAGAGTGTTTTACCACCGATCGGCAACTCTTTAACGGCAATATCAACACTCCTACGCGCGTCAGCAAAACGAGTAACAGAGTCCATCATAAGTAGTACGTTATTACCTTGATCACGGAAATGTTCAGCAATAGACGTTGCAAGCTTCGCTGCACGAAGTTGCATTAGGTGACTTTCATCTGACGTCGCTACAACAACGACGCTTTTTCGCATTCCTTCTTCACCTAATTCTTTTCGAATAAAGTCTTTTACTTCCCGGCCACGTTCTCCTACTAAGCTAATAACATTAATGTCAGCTTTTGCATTTTTTGCAATCATTCCGAGTAAAGTAGATTTACCAACACCAGAACCTGCAAAAATACCAATCTTTTGACCGATGCCAATTGTTAGCATAGAATCAATCGATTTGATTCCAGTTTCAAATACATCGGTAATTTCTTCACGTTCAAATGCATGAATAGGCGGGGCATCTAGTTTTATTTTTTGTAATGGAATATTCTCTGCATCCTCATTTAGTACTTCGCCATTTGCGCTTAACACTTTTCCGAGTAAATGATTCCCACGAGGTATGACAACATCTTCTGCAACTAATGTAACTGAATCTCCATAACATACTTTTTCTGTTTGCTCAAATGGAAGTAACATATTGTTTTCTTTTTCAATCGCAATCACTTCACATAAAACATTATGTTCCCCAACGAAACAAACATCTCCAATTTTCGCCTTTGGCCCTTTCGCTACGAAAAACTGTTCTTGTACACTATGAACTTTACCGATTTTCGTATAAAACGGGGTTTCAATAAACGTATTCCATTTACTATGTTCGTTCATGAGCTTGTTATTCATACATTTTGCTCCTCAAATACCTTCTCTTCTTCCCATTTCTGGCGAAGTTTCGCAAATATAGGTGCAAATTTAAATTCAAAGAACTCTTTCTCTTCTTCTAGAACAAATTCACCGAACTGTAAGGAGAAATCATATTTCCATTCTACTAATTGTAGTAACCAATACTCTTTCGTATTTTCCTTCTCTTCTTGAATACGTTCAAATGTTTCTGGGTGTACGGTAATGATTAATTTTTCAAACGAAGTAGGCAACGTTTGAACGATACCAGTTAAAATGGGTAACACATCAAGCAATCGTGAATCTACCGCTTGATTCACGATTTTTTCTGCTAGTTGAAAAGATTGATTCCATAATAACTCTGTCCATTCATATGCTGTTTCTTGTTGTTCTTTTTGAAACTGCATACGTGCTGCTTCCATCTGTTCCATTTGGTCATGAATATGCATTTGAAATTCTTCTTTATCTTGCAATAGCTGTTGACGCTCTCGTTCTAGCATTTGCTGTTCTTGCCTTAGTTGATTCAGTTCAGTATGTAATGATTGTTGCTGTGCAAGAAGCTCTTCATGGTCCACCTGTATTTCTTCTTCGACTTGAACTGGTATTGGTTTTGGAAATTGTAATTCATACGTTTCTTCAGAAAAAGAAACAGAATTCTTCGGAATTCTGTTTTTAAATAAGGACATCATCTTCACCTCTTTGAACGATAATTCTTCCTTCCTTCTCTAGCTTTTTCACTGTGCCTGTAATCGTTTGCTGTGCTTTTTCAGCATCCGTCATCTTAAGCGGCCCTAAGCCATCTAATTCTTCTAGAATCATCTCTTTACGGTTTGAAGACATACATGTAAATAATTTCTCTTTAATTTCTTCTTTTGCAATTTTAAGTGCTTTCGCAATAACACCGTTATCTGTAATTTCTTCTAATACACGACGAAGTGCAAGATCTTCAAGTCCGAGTAAGTCTTCAAATACAAACATGTTTTCTTTAATTTTCTCAGATAACTCATAATCCATTTCATCCAGCTTTTGAAAGACTGTTTTTTCAACACCTCGTGAAACATTATTTAAAATGTTTACTATTGTTTTCAAGCCATCCGTTTTATTAATTGCATTAAATGCCATATTATTTAATTTTGATTTTAATAAATCACCAATTTGATTTATTAATTCACCATCAACTTGCTCTAGCTTCGCAATCCCCATTACCGTTTCTACTCGCTTATGATCTGGTAATCTCTCAATTAATTGAGAAGCAAGCTGCGGTTTAATATAAGAAGCGATAATCGCAATCGTTTGTGGCGATTCATCATTAAGTACAGTAAGAAGCGGTTCTAAATCCGCAAGTGAATTTAAGAATTCAAACGGATTATCTTTGTTATACCAAAGATCTTCCAATAATTTTTCTAGTTCGTCTTCTGGCATATTTTTAAATATGCGACGAATATATTCTTTATCCGGAGTCACTAGGTTTAATTCTTTTACATTTAATTCATACAAGAACTCCCCTAGTACATTTTCTAACGTTTCCGGTTTATATACACGAAACTTCGCGATTTCACGAAGTAATACTTCTTTTTCCTCAGCCGTCATATATTCAATGACTTTTGCTGCCACCCCTTCTTCTAATGTACGAATAAGGATGGCAGCTTTTTCTTTGGAGGAGATTTCATCTAACATCGTTGTTCCTCCCTTACTGTCCATTTAACCATTTTTTAATTACTTTTGCAGTTCCTTCTACATGTTCTTTCGTAGCATCATGCACTTGTTCATCTAACGTTGGTTCTTTCGGTTCTTCTGGTTCTGGTTTTGGCTCTGGTACTATTTTTTCTTCAGGAATTTCCATGATACTTTCATTACTTGCAGCAATTTCCTCTTCTGCTAAGTATTCTTCATATTCCTCTTCTTCTTTCTTTCTCTTACGTCTTGCTAATAAGAACCATACTAGACCACCAATTGCTAATAAACCAGCTGGAATTCCACCGAATAACCACCAGTTTATACCGCTTTCTTCTGGTTCTTTCTTCTTCTCTTCTTTCGGCTGATCAAACTGAACAGTTACAACGTTAACTTGACCGTTTGTAAAGTTTCCATTCGGATCAGCTTGAAGCCCAGCAGCTGTGCCGATTGCTTCTTTGAAAGTAGTCATATCCATTTTTCGTTTTACTAACGTATCATTGTCTACCCATACTACAACATTTGTTTTCGTTAATTCTGGATGTTTCTTAATCGTTTCAACCGTTTTATCTATTTCATAGTTTTCAATTTTGTTACCATTTTTATTATCATAGACGATTTTACCATTTTGATTATTGTTCGTACCGTAATTTGGCACTTCACCGTTCGCTGTAATACCAGCACCTTGTTTTGTCTCTGCTCCTTCTTGCGCAGTAGAGCTTTCTTCTTGCTCTTGTTTACTACGAAGTACACCTTTATCACCATATTTTTCTGACTGGCGTGTAACTTCATCATAGTTTACAGATACTTTCGTATTCACTTTATATTCATTCGGTTTAAACATCGTCATTAATGTTGCGTCAATATCTTGCTTTAATTTACCTTCAATTTGATGTTGCATCTCTACTTCTTTTTCATAAGAAGAGGAACTAGTAGAATGCGCTTCATCTGCTCCTTTTGAGATAATACCTTTTTTGCTATCAATCACACTTACTTCTTCTGCTTTCACGCCAGGAACTGCAGCACTAATCATTTGCTGTATACCTGCAACCTGATCTGCCGTTAATAATTGGCCACGTTTCACACCTACAGTAATCGCAGCTGTTCCTTTTGCTTTTTCTTCATCAAAAATTGTCTCTTTTTCAGGTAATGTAATTTGAACATTTGCCGTTTCAACTGTCGCAAAGTTTCTTACGATATCTTGCTCCAATTGCTTTTTCGTACCGACAATTTGCTTCATTTTTTTATCTTGCTCACTTGAACCGAGCGAGCTTTCTAATAAAATTTCCTCACCGCTTTTAGAATTAAACGGTAAGCCCATCCCATTCATTTCTTTTCGAACCCATGGAGCATCATTTTTTTGCACACGAATCGATCCATCGGCCGCTAACTGATAATCGACACCTAACTTTGATAATTCTGCTGTAATCTCTTGCTTATCTGCATCATTTAAATTTTGATATACAACAACATATCTATCTGGCAAGGTGAAGTATAAAAGTGCTCCTGTTACAATCGCTAAAAGCGCAGCACCGATTACTAACTTATGCCACGTTTTTAACGATTGGATAACATTTTTCATCTTTTCCATTTAAACACACCCGTCCACTTTCCTAAATTTGCATATTAATTAGTGACTTATAATTTTCAATAAGATTATCACGTACGAGAGCAGCCGTTTTCATTTGAGACTCAGCCTTCTTCTGCTGAATTAAAACGTCATGCGTTTCTCCTACTCCTTTAGTTAGTAAATCATATACTGCTGTTTGTGCATTGTTTTGCGTTTGATTCATATCTTCCAATAAATCAATAAACTTTTTCCCCTCAACTACAGATGTTTGAGACGTTTTCGGTGCACCAATTGACTGAATTGCTCCAAATGGTTGCGTATTTAACATTGGTTGGATTTTCATATTACTATATTCCCCCTTATCCTCTGCCAATTTCTAAATCTTTATCAAGCATTTTTTTATTCGCATTTAATACACTTGTATTCGCTTCGTACATTTTTTGGGCAACCATTACATTCGTCATTTCAGCAGTCACATCAATATTTGGATAGCGTACATATCCTTCTTCATTTGCATGCGGATGTGTTGGATCATACACTAAGTTTTCAGTTTTATCTGCTTCAATACTTTTTATTTTTACTCCATTTGTAGGAGACCCATCTAACATATTTGCAAAACTATTGTTTGATTCTAGCACTACACTACGACGCTCATATAAATTCGCCCCCGGAGCAGCCGTTGTATTTGTATTTACAATATTGTTAGAAGTAACTTCCATCCACTTTCTCGCTGTCGTTAGCCCTGAGCCACTTGCATTAATTGCCTGAAACATCGTTGTCTCTCCTTCTACTTTTAACGTCCGCGTGCCGCTTGGTTAATTGCATATTGTGTATTAATCGCGTTAATTGAAATACCGTATAACTGATTTGCTTTCATTAAATCTAGCATTTCTGTCGTTACATCCACACTATTTCCATCTTTATTCGTTTGCATTGATTTTGTTTGCATCTTTGCATATGTATTTTTCGTATTCACTGTCGGTAAGTGCATTTCATTCGTTTGATATAAATTTGGATTACTCTTTAAGTCCGCAGCATTGTTCTTATATAATGCACTACTTTTATTCATTTGCTCAGCAAATGTTACATCTTGCGCTTTATAGCCGGGTGTATTCGCATTTGCAATATTACTAGAAACAGTATTTCGTTTCGTCACTAAATAATTCATATAATGGCCTACATCACTCACTAAATCTGGCATATTCCACACCCTTTCTTTTTTAACTTCATGATCCACTGATGGAAGTTTCACTTCATTATTTATTTTCTTATATGCGTTTATTAAAATATTAACAATCATGTACCCTTACATATTTTATTCCATTTTTCCATTGTTGTCTTTAGAAAAATACAAAAATATAAAAAAGAATACAAAAAAACTGTATACACGCAATAATCTACGGAACATTTCAATATATGATCTACAAACTAAAGTTCATTTTTACATTATTTAGATTACTACTATTTTTCATTACAGTCATAAAATGAAACCTCAATCAGCGGAAGTCTTTATTAAAACAAAGGAATGGATCCCCTCTTAAAAGGGGAATCCGTTTCTAAACTCAATCATTAAAATTTACCGTAAAATGAATTAGCTTTCATGCGCCCATCATTTGTCATAATCATTTCTTCCAAAATCTTTTGCTTATCTCGGATATGCTGTGCCGCCTTAATAATGAATGGGCTTACTTCTGCTGCAACTTGTGCACGTGTTTCCTCATCCAATGTCATCATCCAGCGATTTAACATCTCACTCTTCTCAGCAAACTCCCCATCTGACACTTGCAATTCACCGATTTCATTAAAACAGCCAACAAACGTCCGATAAATATCATTGTTCATTTTCAAGTGCTCCGCGGTAACCATCTATTAAATCTTGTAACACTTTCACAATTGCATCCATGTCTTTTGCTTCACGTGTTACTTTCATCGTTTGAATTTGAATGCTAATCCAATCGTATAAACCGTACAGACTATCATATAAATCTTTCGTAATTTCAGGATTTAATTGAAGCTTTAATTCTTCAAAAATACGTTCTAACTTTTCAAGAAGTGCATCTCCTTCTTGTAGCTTAAAAGTATGTAACAGTTCTTCTAAATTACGAAACTCTACAATACATCTTTCATAAATAAAAATTGTATTTTTAATCGGATTACTCGTCATAATATCATTTTGCATATAACGTTGCCATGCTTGCATACAATCACTTCCTTACCTTTCATTAATCATCACTTTTTTGTTTTGTCATTGCTTTAATTGTTTTTAATTGGCTATCAAGCGCCGCTAACGTACTTTCTAGCTTTTGATACTTCTTCACAATTTCATCTTGCTTTTGCAAGTTTTGCGTTTCAATATCTTTAATCTTTTTATCTAAATCACTTACACGTGAATCAATGTTTTTTACTCGTTCTCCAACTACACCTTTATCACCAAATAACTTATCAAGTGGCTCTTCCATCATTTTTCCTAAACCGTTAGAACTAAAGAAAAATTGCTTCGCTGCATCCGGTTTTTCTTTTAACGCTTTCGTTAATGCTTCGTCATTAACTTCCATCGTTCCATCTTGCTTTAATTGAATACCAAATGAGAATAAGTAATTGCCCTCTTGTGAAAATGTTACAACATTGTTCATAGCTTGACGCACACTTTGCATAATAGCTTGTCCTTGGAAGGCCCCACCTTTACCAGCAAAGATATCTACTGTAGCAACAGCTTTATTATAATCTGCAACCATCTTTTTAATAATATTTGATGCGTCTGTTACGTTTGAGTCACTTACTGTGAATTTTAGATCTATGCCTTTTGCTTTTGGTTCTGTTGTTGTACCTGCATTTGATGTTCCTTCTACTGTCGGCTCAGTTACTTTTAACAATTCAATTTTCACGCCTGGAAGAGCTTCAATTGTATTGCTAGGACTTTTACCTTCAATACCATTAATAGTATATTTTGCATCTAATGCTTCGTTAATAGTATTTAATTTCATTTCCGTGGCAAGTGGGTCTTTTCCTTCCACTTTCGAATAAAACAAATCTGTAAGTACATTCGGTGGTGTCTTTTCTAATTTAATTTCATTCATTGCCCCTTCTTTTTTCGAGGTCATGAAAATTTTATCTCCAAGTGTATAAGCCGATACACCATAATCTCCGTCATTAATTTTATTAATTAAATCCTTATATGTCATATCAGTTGTTACTTTTAGTTCTTTATCACCTAGTTTTATTGTTTCATCTTTAGGAAGCTTCGCATTTATATCAGTAACCTTATTAGAGGCTATTTGATGACGCTGTGCAAGCTGAGTAATCGTCATATTAAAAGTGCCAGCAATTGCACCACCATCAGCTTTTACATCTATATAGCCTTCTTGCGTTGTCGTTACTTTTTTTTCATTCCCTTTAAAAGCCGCTAAGTTTTTAAAAGTTTGTGTGAAAGAGCTAAATTCCGATTTCAAACTTGTATATAATAGTTTATCATTTGTAAGATCGTTCTTTTCTTTCGTATACGGTGTTTTCCTCATATCTAACGCTTGCAGCTCTAATTCTACTAGGTTAGAAGTATCGATCATATTATTTCCGAGGTTCCAAATTTGTTGTCTACCACCAATACCTGTCATCGTTGTTCCTGCCATTTTTCTCACTCCTTATAGATTACATATAGTCTAAAATACTCGTTTTACTCATCGTACTAACTGCTTTTAACGTAGCTTCATACGTTGCGTTTATATAAGCTAAATCAGAAATTGCTACCGCTAAGTCAACATCCTCAATTTCTTTACGGTTTTCTTGAAGTGCTAAATTTTGCTCGCTTAAAATTGTTTTAAACGTCTCCATTGTGTTCATTGTCGAACCAACTTCAGTTGTACGGTTAATGATGCCATCTAAATTTTTCTTATTTTCTCCTAATAACGGCTGTAATGCTTTTTGGTCACCTTTTTGCATCGCTTCACTCATCTGTTTTAACGTTTTTATAACAGGGGATAATAGCGCTTCACCGTTACGAAATGCTTTTAATTCATAACCGTCATTTAGTTGCCAGTTCACATCATTTTGTCCACCTTGATACGTACCATCTTCTGTAAATGGTGGTTTCTCTGTACTATCACCACCGAAAATATAACGACCTTGCTCTTTCGTATTTGCTAAATATACAACTTGTTTTAAAATTTGATCAATCTCTGCACCAATGGCTTTCAATTCTTTTTCACCATTTTGCTCACTTAATGCCTGCAACGTTAATTGATCTGCTCTCGTTAAAGATTTAAAAACACCTTGTAAAGTATTTTCGGTTTGTGTTAATACATTTTTCGAATCCGCTAAATCTTTTTGCATTTGCTCCATATTCGCCAATGAATGTTGAATCGCAAATGATTTACTTGCCGCAAGTGGATCTTCACTCATAAAAAGGTTTTTCTTCCCTGAAGTTACTTGATTTCGGTGGTATTGTTGTTGCACATTCAAATCCATTAACTGATTCTTTGCCCAGCTTGCATTTTGAAATGTAGATACTCTCATTTCTATCTCCTCCTTATATATTTCCAATCAATTACTATCACTTATCGAATAATCGAAAATAGACTATCAAACACTTCATTCATCGTAGTAATAGCTTTAGAGTTTGCAACGAAATATTTTTGGAAGGCCATTAAATTAACCATTTCCTCTTCCATATTAACGCCTTCAACACCCATTTTTTCTTGCTGAATCCCCTCTAATAAATCCCCATGAATTTTTTGATAAGCATTCACTGCACTTTTATCAGATGCAACACCAACTACGAACTGGTCTAATGCTTGTTTATAAGAAAGACCTTCTTTATAATTTCCATCTGTAATTGCTGCTAGTTTATTTGCTGTTTCAGCTGATATTTTCATTTTCGAAACATCTTTTGCAAATTCAGGGTTTAATTTCATATCTTTCGCTTGATCTCCAACGAAGAACTCTTTCCCCATTACTGTGTTCACTTCATTCTTTACAGAATTCATTAGTTCTTCAAGGTTTTTCTTATAACTAGCAATCTTCGCTTTCGTATCGATCGCTGATTGGATTGCTCCACTAGTTAAAGGAATTTCCGAACCGTAAATTTCAGCAATCATTGGTTCTTTTTCTTTATTTAATTGAAGTGGATATGTATCTTGTCCATTTACTGTTAAAACACCATTCATCCTAACACTCGCGATATTAGGATTCATAGATTCATAAGACACTTCTATATTTGCATACTTAGACATTTCTGTAATGATACGATCACGTTCATCCAAAAGTTGATTTGGCACTTGTGTACCTGCTTGTCCAATTTTTTTATTCGCTTCCGCTAAGCTGCCAGCAAGACGATTAAATTCATTGACATGCGCTTCAATATCTTCTCTCGTTTGTGCTTCTGCTGTATCTAAGCCTTTCGCCAGACGATTTACTTGGCTTGTAAATTTCCCAGTTTCAGAAATTAATGTATCATAGTAATTTGGTTGTTCTGGATTTTTTGCAACTTCACGAAAGGCATTGAAGAAGCCATCCATTAAACTAGATAATGAATTCTTCCCTGTCGTTCCAACCATAGATTCTACACGTGATAAAGTCGAATTCATGTAGTTATAGTAAGAGAGTTGAGATAATTGATCGTTAAACTGTTTCGTCTTCACTTCATCTGTAATACGGTCAACGCCTAACGTTTGTACACCGTAACCTATTTTTTGTTCCGGTGAATAGCCCTGACTTGCCCCAGCCGATCCGTAATTCACCATTTGACGCACATAACCAGGCGTATGAATGTTAGATAAATTTTGTTTCGTCGTTTGTAATCCCATTTGTGCCGCTAATAAACCCGATAGCGGCGTATTATAATCAGATAATCTCATAATGTTTCACTTCCCCTTTACAATAGTTCGTTCATAAAGATTTGTGAATTATTGTTTCGCTCTAAATTATATTCAGAAACGGAATCCACAATACTTTCTGTAGTTTTTAATAGTACGTTTAAGTAATATTGATTTTTCAAAAGAATCATTTTTACATTCTCTTCTAATTCAGCTACATTTTTTTGTAATTCTTCCATTTTTTCAATTTCTTCATGAGAAAAATACGAAAATAACGCACTTACGCGAAATGATTCCACGCCCTGTTCTTTACAAAACTGAACAACCATTTCTTCAAATGAACTTGATAACTTTTTTAAACCATCAATGTACTGCAATTGCTCTACTTGTAACTTTTGAACTGCATTTACATTTTTATGTTTTAAATTCTCATATATTTGTTCTCCAAGCGCTTGAATGTTTTCATATGCTTTTTGAATAATAACAAGCTTTTCATATAATTGTATGTACATATAGCTTCCTTCCCTTTTACAAGACTAAATTTACAATTAAACCGTGGATTTCTCCAATCTGATTTAACATTTCTAAATGTCCCGTTTTCGTATTAATTAAATTCATAACATCTTCTAGCTCATTTAATCCCATTTCCGCCTGTTTTACAATCGTCATTTTCTGTGAATATCCGTAACGCGGATGACGAGACATGACATCTTTATATTGCAATACATTATCTACGTAAAAATTCAAAAATGATTTTACTGTATTTTTGTATTCCATTACATTATCAAGCGTTAATTCCATTTCAATTTTCTCTTTAATTTCTCCAATGTTATCGACAAATGCTTCCATTTGTTCTAGCAATTTATCTTTTTTCGGATCTGCATGCAAATTATCCGAAAATGCAAGTCCTGTCCTGACATTTGCTTCTTTCGGCATTTGAGTAGCAGGCGGTATATGCGATAAAATTGGATTATGCGAGATCGAACGCAGCATATATATCACCTATTTATTTTTTTATTTCTTCCTAAACTTAATCGTAAAATCCAGTTATTTATAATTATACTCTGAACACTAATATTTTGCAGTTATTTTTTATAAAAGATATGTTACAATTTAGCATGAGGTGGCACAAATCTATGAATATTTTTCTTTGTGGTTCAAATCAATTAACAGCATTAGATCAAGAAGAAATAAAAAAATTTTTAACTGACTATGCTCACAAACATAAAATTTACATATTATGTTATAAATCTATCGAAAATGAGATTCTTCGTTTTTTCATCGAAAACGAAAGACTCGCTCAAAATTTATGCCTTTACACGCTACAGCCGTTACAAGCATTAACAGATGAATTTCAAGAGGTCCTTGATTACTTAAAAAGACACGGAGCCGAGTATGTTACTTTTGATCATCCTTCCGACTCCATTTACCGATCGGATTATATGTTTTTTGTAAAACAAATAATCGAAGATACCGATTTAGTTCTCTGTTTTTATAATGGGGACAAGCATACATCTGTCATTCCCGTTGACGTTGCAAAAGAAGCAGGAATTGATGCTGTTATTTATGATTTACCAGGTTTACATGAAAAACAGATGAAAAAAAACTTTGAACAAAAAATCCGTATGATGTAAAGGGGGAGGCACAATATCGTTATTGTGCCTATTATAAATATGATAATTGAACAAGATTATGATCATTTTATCGCGAGTTTTAAACAACAATTCAATATGGATATCGCTTCATATAAACAAGATAGAATGCGTCGTAGAATCGATGCTTTTATTTCGAGAAAGGGCTTTGAGAACTACACTAGTTTTTTAAGCAATTTACGTACCGATCAAAATTTATTTTTAAGTTTTATTGACTATATTACAATTAACGTTTCAGAGTTTTTTAGAAATAAAGAACGTTGGCAAACATTAGAGACGAAAGCACTACCAAAATTACTTGAACAAAATAACGGAAAATTAAAAGTATGGAGTGCCGCTTGCGCTGCCGGTGAAGAACCATATACACTCTCTTTAATTTTATCGAAACATTTAGCTCCATTTCGTTTTGAAATACAAGCAACAGATCTTGATTTTCACATTTTAGAAACTGCAAAACGCGGTCAATATACAGAACGTTCTTTAAAAGAATTACCTATTGATTTGAAAGAGCGTCATTTTACAAAAGAGAATGATATATATTCATTACATCAAAACATTAAGCAAAACGTGACGTTCAAACAACACGACCTGTTAATGCAGTCATTCGATACAAATTACGACTTAATCATTTGTCGCAACGTAATGATATACTTTACTGAAGAAGCAAGGGTAAAACTTTATGAAAAGTTTAGTCGTGCTCTACGAAAAGGTGGCGTATTATTTGTTGGTAGTACTGAACAAATTTTAACACCTGAACGATACAATCTTCAGCGCTTTGATACATTCTTTTACGAAAAAATATAAAAGAGGTCGTCACAATGTAAAGTGACGACCTTTTTATATAACTCGAATTAAAATAATAGCAACAATCCATACAAAGAGAAAAAGAAATGTCATAGACCATTTATGTTCTTGCATCGTTTGTTTCAGGGCCTGTGATAATTGTGTCATATTCATTTCTGCAAGCGCTCTCCATACACTTACATCCCGCTCTTTAGCAGTGCGATCTGTAACGCTAATTAAAATAGTTTCGTTAGACAATTTCGTTATGTAAGCAGTAATAACCGTTACCATTAAATTTATATTTCCTTCTGAAGAATCACTTTCCACTCTAGAAATGAGTGCACTTACATCTAATAACGGAATATGTACCTTTCTACCAAATGATAGTTGTACTTCTGCGAAATCATACGTTCCATCTAACAAAGGAAGTTCTTTTATATGCGCCTGTTTAACAAGCCCTTGTAAACTTCTCATTACTTGTTCAAATACTTTTTCTGTTTGCTTTCCTTCACCAGTTAACGTATGTAACTTTTTAAAGAGTTGTAATACTGTATCCATCTCTTTAGAAAGCATTTCCTTCATAACCTTTCCATCACCTAAACTCGCAAGTAAAATCCCTATTTCATTATTTCTCGAAATAATCTTAGACTGTCCAGTAAACACTAGATTACTATGCTTTCGTTCTTTCTGGATTTCATGTTCCGAAATAGCTGCAGGCTGTTTTAATGGTTGTAGCGTCTTATTTTCAATTGTCGTACGTTTAATCTCCATCTAAGCGCCTCCACTACTATGAAATTATTAGCCCCATTCTTTATTACTTTTTAAAACTAAAAACAATACGAATAAACCTGACATGATAGCAAATACATTAGAAGCTTGTATTCCCTGTTCACTTTTTGCTTCTTTCTTATCTTCTGGCTCTTCTTTTTTCTCTTTCTTTTTCGAAATGACTTGATTGTTATTATCTTTATCTTTTTGAGCCTTCGCTTTATTTACTTCCTTGTTGTCTGTGAGAGGCTCTTTTATAACATAAGTAATTTTTTCTTTCTCTTTCAATGGTTCTTTTATAAGATCGTTTACTTTCTCTTCTTTTTTCGGAATTTGAACAACTAGCAGTTTTTCTTCTGGAAGCGGGATTTCTACTTTCGAGTCTTCCTGCTTCTCAGGTTCTTCCTTAACTTCTAATTTATCTTCATTCTCTCGTTCTTCTATCTTTTTATTCTCTTCTGGTTTTTGCTCCAAAATAGAAACGATATACTCACTTTCCTCAACCAGTTTATTGCCGGCCGCATCCACTATCTCTACAAGTATTTCGTATGTCCCGATTGGCAACGCATCCGTTATTTCAAATACTTTTTGCCAATCCATGTCGCGCTTATTGTAATCTAATAAAAATGTAATCTCTTTATTTTCTTTCCCTTTTAATATAACACGAACCTCTTTCACAACTGATTCTACGTCTGTCGCCTTCACTCGCACACGTATAGAATCGCCTTGTTTCCGTTCAATTAGCTTCTCTTTCGCCTCGTCAACAGTAACTTTATGCAACTTCGGCAGTTCTTTATCTATTGTTGGCGTGTCATTATTTATACGAATAAATGGGACTTTCACTTCATTTTCTATAAGCTCTTCTTTCTCAGTTTCTTTAGAACTTTGAATGAGCTGAAGATTCCAATCACCTTGCAAATCAAAAGTTTCGACCTTGTAGTTAGCAATCCATCGCTTCGTTTCCTCTTCATACTTAAACGATAGCATTCTTTCTTGTTCATACTGATCGTCGTTTTTTGGCAAGCGCAAAATACCTTTTATACTTTGAACATTTTGCTCTTTCGGCTCTACAATAACCCGCACTTCTTCGCCAACTTTTAATTCCGACTTATTTACTGTAATAACCCCTTGATCCGTCTCTATCTTTTTTTCGACCTCTTGTTCATTTGCTACTTCTTGTTGTTCCTCTTTACCTTGATTCAATTCCACTTGCTCTGGCTGCTCTTGAACTTCTTTGTTTTCTTCTTGTACATTCATTTCATTTAGTTTTTGATCTGGCTCAATTTGTTCTTCCGCCTGACTTTGCAGAGGGAAGAACAAATACATATGTATGAATAACCAGCTCATTAGAAAAAACTTTACGTTTTTCATCTACTAGCTCAAACTCCTATTTCAACGACTTATAGCGATTTCGTCACTTTTACTCCAAAAAATCCATCTACATTTACAAGTTCACCATACGCCACCAATACATCATTTACATAAATACGAATTGGCTCGTCAATATCCTCATCCAGTACAACCGCTTCATTCTCTTGTAAACTTAAAATATCTTGAATTGTTTTCACTGTGCTTCCAAATACAAATTTCACATTCATTTCTACATTTTGTAAGATGGATGTATCCATGTATACTGGTTCCATTTGTTTTACTTCTTTAAATTCAATAGGTTGCACAACAGGTTCTACAATTTTTTCTTCTTCAATTTCTTCCGTAACAATCTCTTCTTCCTCTTCCATCATTGGATATAGAAGTCTTCTTACCATTTCTTTCGCTTCTGAAATCGGTAAAATTTGATACATTTTCGATTGAAGCAGGTCACCAATTTCAAGGTTGAACGTAATTTGGACGAGTTCGTCCACTTTCATTGACTCTCCCAAATATTCCATTTCTTCTTTTAACGTTACGAATTTAACATTTGGTGGTGTCATGTCCATTTTTTCTTGAAACATTTCTGACATCGCCGTCGCAGCATGCCCCATCATTTGGTTCATAATTTCTTTAATACCACTCAGTTCTAATTCACTAAGCTCCTTCTCTGGATCAACTTCCCCTGTTCCCATCATCATTAAATCTACCATTGTTAAAGCGACATCTTTCGTAAATACGAATACATTCTCATTCTTTAGCCCTTCAACAAAATCAACATTTAAAATAACAAACGGGACTGGTACTCCGTCATAATGACGAACATTGATTGATTCTACATTGGGCGTACTAATTGTAACTGGCTGATTTAATAGTGTTGACAATACTGTTGAAGCTGAACCAATTGAAATATTTGCAATTTCACCAAGGACATCTTTCTCTTCTTGTGTTAAATGCTCTTTTTCAACTTGTTCTTCTACAATCTCCGTTTCCACTACTTCTGCTGGCTCATCTTTTTCTTCTACTCCACCAGATAATTGCATTAATTTATTTACCATTCGTTTCGCATGTTCAACTGAAACAATTTGCACAAGTTTAGAGTTTACAAGATTATCTATCTTTAAATCAAACGATACTTTAACAATCGTTTGATTCCCATCAATCTCAGAAATTTTCTCCATTTCTTCTGATAACTTTACAACTTTAATTGTCGGCGGAGACATATCTACTGTATCTTGAAAGAATTCTGACATAGATGTAGCTGCGAACCCCATCATTTGATTCATCGCTTCTTGTACAGCACTTAGCTCTAATTCACCAAGTTCTTTTCCGTCTTCCACTTCACCTGTTCCCATCATCATTAAATCAGCAATGGATAATGCAACATCTTGCTTAAGGACAAGAAGGTTTTCCATATCTAATCCTTTTGTAAAATGAATGTTTAATACAACGTGTGGAACTTCGACGTCGCTTGAATCATATAAATCTACCAATTCTATGCGAGGAGCAGTAATACTTACTTGCCTATTTAAGATTGTTGATAATACAGTCGAAGCTGAACCAAATGATATATTTGCAATTTCGCCAAGAATATCACATTCTTGAGGCGTTAAATGCTCATTTTCTTTTTCTAGCACAATTGTGCTCTTATCCCCTTTTGTGTGTTGCTCAGGCATTTTCTCTGCCTCCTCATTTCTGTTTTTCTATCAAATGATATAAACTCTCATTTTATTTTAACAAACTTATTATATAAAACGTTAATATGTATTTATTCCCATTTTTAGATTAGTAACGATTAACCAAAAAGCTCCCCAATTGTATACAAGTGGGGAGCTTTCCTTCATTCCTATTATAAACCTTCTGGGTTTAAAATGAGGACCACTCGTCCATCACCGAGAATTGTCGCACCAGAGAAATAATTCGAACTCTCTGCAAAGAAGTCACCTAATGACTTTAAGACGATTTCTCTTTGACCGATAATTGTGTTTACAATAAGTCCATAGCTGCGATGTGTATTACGAACAATTAACACAGGAACCATTTGACCATCATATGACGCAAACGCCTCATCTACTGTTTTCTCACCAAATACAGTACTTAAATGCTTCACTTCAATAATTTGATTACGGTAATTTAACACATCTTTTCCTTGTAAGGATTGAATGTCTTCTTTTTTAATCCGAATTGCTTCAACAATATTGCCAAGAGG
The DNA here is from genome assembly GCF_038005545.1 of Bacillus sp. FSL M8-0063. Lineage (NCBI taxonomy): Bacteria > Bacillati > Bacillota > Bacilli > Caryophanales > Bacillaceae > Bacillus > Bacillus sp. FSL M8-0063. The sequence continues at coordinate 1,241,274 of NZ_JBBOTJ010000001.1, read as the reverse complement.
GAAAGCATAACGTTTATCATTCGTTTGAACAAGCATAGATTGAATAATGGACAACGTTAATGGCAGTTCAATTCTAAATGTACTACCTTTCCCTTCTTCAGAATCAATAATTAAGTGTCCACCTAAACTATGGATCGTATGTTTCACTACATCTAATCCAACGCCACGCCCAGAAAGGTCTGATACAACTTCAGCTGTACTAAATCCGGGTTGGAAAATCAAATCAAATACTTCACGGTCCGTTAATTTATTTGCCTCAGATTCTGTTACAACACCATTTTTAATCGCTTTTTCTAATACTTTCCCTTTATGAATTCCATTTCCATCATCCGTAATTTGAATAACGACATGATTTCCACTATGGAACGCTTCTAATTTAATCGTACCTGTCTCATTTTTTCCTGCATCACGACGTTGTTCAACAGTTTCAACCCCATGATCAATTGCATTACGAATTAAATGGACGAGTGGATCACCGATTTCATCAATAACAATTTTATCAACTTCGGTGTCTTCACCTGTAATTTGTAAATCGATTTTCTTCCCTAAATCTTTCGCTAACATACGTACCATACGCGGGAAACGATTGAAAACAGTTTCTATCGGTACCATACGCATGTTTAGTAGTACATTTTGAATATCTTTTGAAATATCGCCTAATCGATTTAAATGCTCAATTAATTCCTTGTTTTGAATTGCTTGTGCCAATTCATCTATACGACCACGCTCAATTACACTTTCTTCAAACATGTTCATTAATCTTTCAATTTTTTCTAATTGAACACGTATGGAACGATTTTCCACTTTACCATTTTTCGTTTTTGCAGCGCTTTTAGCAGGTGTAGCATTAGCAGCTTGCTTCGATACTTCTTTAGTTGATTCCACATGCGTAGCCGCTTGTAAATCTTCCTGCATAGCTTCTTGTGTACCCAATTCTTTCGAGACTACTTCTTTTAATGTATGTCCTTGCTTTACTTCTACTTTCTCAATTTCAGAAACATGAAGCACTACTTGTTTTAATTCTTCTTCACTTTGATCAGTATCCATAAATACTGTGAACTCAAACCCGAAAGCATCTGCTTCAATTTCTTCAATACTTGGAACTGTTTTTTGTACATTACCTACATTTTGCAGTGCTTCAATACACATAATTGCACGTACTGCTTTTAAAATAGCATGTTGCTCAACAGTTATATGCACTTCATGCGAAACTGCATCATCATTATTTATAGGTTCTTGCTCAATATATTCCGCAGGAGTTTCTACATTGCCATTCAATAATGCTTCTAATTTCTGCTTAGTTGTAATTACATCAATATTGCCCATTCCGCCTTGTTGCACATCTGCAACCATCTTCTCTAAATTATCAATGCACTCAAAAATCACATCAATAATCTCTGCATTTACAACTATATTCCCATGACGAATTTCATCTAAAACGTTTTCCATTTTATGCGTTAAATCCGCCATTTCCGTAAATTCCATACTCGCTGACATACCTTTAAATGTATGGGCTGAGCGGAATATTTCTCCCACAACATCCATATCAGTGGGATTTTGTTCTAAAGTTAGCACATTTTCATTTAGCGATTGTAAATGTTCTTCTGATTCCTCAAAAAATATATTTAATAGATCTGTTTGCATTTTCATCCCCTACCTGTCTAACAAACATTTCATTTATGTATAACAATTTAGTGTTTTAAAGCAAGAAAAAAGGGGGCCACACGCATATCCGCTATCAATGTTTAGATTCCTTGTGGCACCCCTTCTATATTAGCTGTTTGCTACTTTTGTTAAAGCTTCAATTACGCGATCTGCTTGGAACGGCTTTACAATAAAGTCTTTTGCTCCACCCTTAATTGCATCTAATACCATACCTTGTTGTCCCATTGCAGAACAAATAACAACTTTTGCACTTGAATCAATTTTAATAATTTCTTTTAACGCTTCAAGTCCGTCCATTTCTGGCATAGTAATATCTAATGTTACAATATCCGGTTGAAGTTCTTTAAACTTCTGAATTGCTTCTACTCCATTCTCTGCTTCACCAATAATTTCAAATTCAGAATTACTTTTTAATAAGTTTTTAATCATCGTTCGCATGAACATCGCATCGTCTACAACTAAAATTTTATGTGCCATTCTTTTTAATTCTCTCCTTCTATGTATAAATATATCTTAATATTTCACCTTATCATTCTCACTCATTATACAAAATAAAATGATAAAATTTAATATTTTTTTAAAAGAATTTTCGTATTTTCATTATTTTATTATTAAAATGATAATATACTATTCTTTTATGTAAATGACAACGCGACGGTTTTTCTCCCAATTTTGCGGTGAATCATTTGGTACAACTGGCTTTGTGTCTGCATATCCTACCGCAGCTAGCCTTTTATCATCCACATTATACACTTCGATTAAGTGGTGAATCATATTTGCTGCTCTTGCTGAAGACAGCTCCCAGTTAGAAGGGAATTTGTCGTTATGAATCGGTCTACTATCTGTATGCCCTTCAACAACAATCGGATTTGGTACTGATTGGAAAAACCCAACTAATTGACTTATTATCTCTTTCGCTTCCGGTTTAACGTTCGCGTCACCCGTATCAAATATTAAATTATCTACTATAACGACGCTTACTCCCGTATCCTCTCGATATACATTCACTTGACTAATACCGTTATTATCTACATATGCTTTTAACTTTTTATATAATTCGTCCATTCTCTTTTTCGAGAACATTTTTTCATCATTTTTTTCATGCGAAATATCTGGTATTGTATTTTCCATTACTTTCGCATCTACTTGCTCCACGTCACTAAACTTTTCAAGCATCTTTGACAATTTTACTGCATCCTGCTTTGATGTAGCAACTAGTAATACAAAGAAAGTTAATAATAACATCGTTAAATCTGTAAAAGTCGTCATCCAACGAGGCGATCCCTTTTGCGGTCGTTTCATCATAACCATACCACTCCTTGAAATATTAGGCTGCTCGTTTTACTTTTTTTATCTTTGTTTCGTATACATATGTATCGAGTTTCAACTTTAATTTAGAAGGAATTTGACCGCGATATAATTCTGAAATCGCTTCAATAACAAACTTCTTCTCTGTATATAAATCTTCAATACCACGATACACTTTTTCAGCAAGAGGGATTGCAATCATATTTGCAAGTACTGACCCATACAATGTCGTTAACATCGCAACTGCCATCCCTGTACCAATTTGCGATGTGTCTTGCAAGTTTTGAAGCATAATGATAAGACCGATTAAAGTCCCTATCATGCCCCAAGCTGGAGCGAAATCGCCAATTTTATCTAATAATGCTGCCCCTTTTCTTAACTCATACACTTCCGTTTCAACATCTCTCATTAACACTTCTTTTAATTCATCTTCATCGTAACCACTTAACATTAATCGAATTCCTTTTTGAATAAAAGGATTGTCTACTTGCTCTCCATCAACTTCTAAAGAAAGTAGGCCGTGTTTTTTAGACTTTTTCGAAAAATCAACAAATAAATCCGTTAACTGTTCTAAATTTTCTTCTTTTCTATGTAAAACAGTAAAAATGCTTTTCGTATATTTTTTTATTTCTCCAAATCGATATGCCACAACAATTGTCGCTGTAGTTCCCCCTATGACAATTAAAATAGATGAAACATCTAAAAAGTTTTTAAAAGCTTTTATTCCGCCGCCGCCAATCATAATTGCCGCTATCACTATGGCAAAACCTACTATAATGCCGACTGGGCTAGAAATGTCAAACTTCCTTTTTCTTCTTTGTGGTCTAGCAAATCCTTGATTTTCGTCTCCCATATTCCTGCCCTTTCCTTTTCATTTTTATAAAACATTTTTTTATTTTAATAATGCGTTTTCACATATAATAAGTATTATACGCTTATCATCTATTTATCGCAATATACTCATAGAATTGACACATTTTATTTCCATATTAGAATTACAGTATGGAAATATGAGGAGGATTACAATGGAACATAACATTTTACAAGTCATTGCACTAGCAGAAAAATTAAAATATGAAATGCGACATAGCTGGCTTTCTAACGGACGTCAAGAAAGTGTTGCTGAACATACGTGGCGCATGTCTCTAATGGCCATTTTGGTTGAGCCTTATTTAGATCAAAAAGTAAATATTGAAAAATTACTTAAAATGGTTATTATTCACGACCTAGTCGAAGCTGAAGCTGGTGATATTCCTGCTTTTGATACAATGAATAGTCATGAATTACAATTACAAAAACAAACAAATGAGCAAGAAGCCATTTTAAATATTAAACGAACATTAAAAGGTTCTCTCGGTGAGGAATTATATGATTTATGGATGGAGTTTGAAGCGAAAGAAACGTACGAAGCAAAAGTAGCTAACGCACTTGATAAGCTTGAGGTGAAAATTCAGCATAACGAAGCTGATATTGATACGTGGCTACCAATTGAGCATAAAATGACATTCCAAGTAGCAAAGCATACAAACTTTGATTCTTTCCTATCTAAATTACAAAAAATGATTGAACAGGATGGAGAAAAGAAATTACTCGCTGCCGGCATTGACGTGGAAGCTTGCAAACGATAATGAAAAGACACTCAATATGAGTGTCTTATTTCATTATTGTTGATATAGCCTGCTTGTATATAAGCTGTTGTTTTCCATCAACTAACATTAAAACGGTAAATTTGTCTATCGCAACAACTTCTCCTACTATTCTAACGCCACTCTTTAAAAAAATTGTAACAATACCTTTTTCTTCTTTTATTTGTTTATATAGCTCTTCTTGTAAATGTTCCAAATACTTTTCTCTCCTTTTTTACAAAATATCTTAATATAAAAAACTATAAATTATTTATTTGTGTACTTTATCTTTTACATTCATAAACTTATTAATAAGTATATCTAAATCTCGGCTAAATAACAAAACTTTATCATGATCCAATCCGTGTCTAGCAACAAGTTGGATTAGCTCTTTCTTTTTGTTTTCTATTTTATTGTGTAATTTTCCCATCTCCATCTCTTTACTAAAACTCCCTTTTCCCATAATATTACTTGTAAAATTATAGTACAAATCCTCTCATAAAAAAATATAAAAATGGTTTTTTTTACAATTTTTATATTTTTTTATGAACAAATCGCAAAATATATAACGATTTCTTCACATATCCCTAGCACAATATACAATCAAAATAACCATACAGGCGTTTGTCTAATTACAAAAGAGACTGGCTCCTTTTCCATACTAAAAACATACTGTATATAGTAGTCCATGAATTATATAGATTAACTTACTCAAAAGGAGGAAAACATATGAGCTATGGTGGAAGTTGCGCTGGTTTCGGCGGTGGATTTGCTTTGCTTATCGTACTATTCATCCTTCTAATCATCATCGGATGTAGCTGCTGGGGTGGCGGCGGATACGGATACTAATATATCCTATCCTTAACAAATGAACGAAAAACTATACGAAAACAGCTCATATTTGAGCTGTTTTTTCATACTTTCGTATGAAGTGATATCCCTCCTTTTTGTGATTTCAACTAATAAAAAAACGTTTACTATGAAATAAGAAATATTTTACTAAGGAGGATTACAATGATTAAAGGTCTTTACGAAGCACATTTACCTGTCAGTAACTTAGAGATATCAATATCTTTTTATGAATCACTTGGACTGAAATTATATAAAAGAGGAGATGATATTGCTTTCTTTTGGATTAAAGAAAACGAAAGTTGGCTCGGTCTTTGGGAAGGCACAGAATACAAAGTTAATTATCATCCCTCTTTACGACACATCGCCTTTCAAGTAAGCTTACATGATTTAGAAGATGCGATTCATTGGCTAAATCAAAAAGGCATTTCAGCACGAAAAGATTTTGGAATGGAACCAATTGAACCGATTGTTTTTCCAGAATTAGCGCATACCGCCGTATACTTTAACGATCCTGACGGAAATAGTTTAGAATTGATTGCACAATTACCTATTGGACTTCCTACAGCAGAGAAAGTGTACTTAAGCGAGTGGAAAAAACAAGTTCAAGCATCATCATTACATAAAGATTAAATTTTATGTCAGTTTCTTATTCCACACTTCTAAAAACAAATAAAAACTTCAATAAACTATTTTACGGGCAAACGTTAAGTGTACTTGGAGATTGGTTTCATACTGTAGCTTTATTAACATTCGTCTATAGCCTAACGGAATCTCCGTTTATGATTGCACTAACTTTTATAAGTAAAGGTTTACCCCAGCTTCTTCTTAGTCCTTTCATAGGCGGAGTTGTAGATCGTTTTTCTAAAAAGAAGATTCTGATTTTTACCGATATTTTACGAGGCATAATCGTCCTCACTTATTTATTTGCACTATATAAAATCGAGATTATTTTCATTTCTAACATATGTTTATCCGTACTTTCTTGTTTATTTGAGCCGGCTAAACAAGCAACCTTAAAAAATATCGTACACCAAAATCATTTCGTAACTGCTAACTCTCTTTCTAGTACAATTAATGGTTTTATGTCTATTATGGGGGCTTCTTTGGGCGGGATAATTGCACAATCTTTACATATTGAATTCGCTTTTTTAGTAAATAGCCTGTCATACTTTATTTCAGCCTATTTTATTTATAATATGAGTGTCCCTTCTCATGATACTTGTAACAAGAAAAAAGCATTTTTTACTGATATAAAAGATGGTTACACATACATATTACAAACAAAAATCATTTTAACGTTAATTCTTGTCGGCATTTCATGGGGCATGATTGGAGGCGCTTATCAGCTACTTCTAACGATCTATGCCGAAAAAATTTTCCACACCAACATTGGAATTTTATATACGGTTCAAGGGGCTGGGCTTATGATGGGAAGCCTTCTCGTTAATCTTTATATTTCTCATAATAAAGAAAAAATGAAAAAAGCATTCGGGTGGGCCTATCTCCTACAAGGAATTTTCTTTCTCGGATTTATTTTATCCAATCAACTTATTATCGGTATCATTACTATATTCTGTATGCGCATAGCAGGAGGAATCATCGTTCCACTTGATACGACATTACTTCAAACTTATACGAAGGAAAATATGATTGGTAAAGTTTTTTCATTCCATTATTCCATTTACGGATCTCTTATTCAGTTATCTATATTTTTTACGGGATGGCTTTTAGAAGTTCTTTCTCCTCAAGTTATTGGTACCTTGTTAGCTATATGCTGTATTTTTGTGAGTTTTATATGGCTGTTCTTGTTTTATCGAGGGAAACTTAATGAAGAATCTACTATCACTTAATAGCATGTTTATGTACATGCTATTTTTATTTATGTCGAAATATAAAGGAAAAAGGCGATTTATTTCCCTTACGTTCTAATTTTTTAGAATGTACAATAAATTTAGATCATAAGAAAGGAGATATCATAATGTTTGACGATAGACTTACTATTTCAGCTGAGCAGCAGAAGCTCATTTCTAATGCAACTCGCATTCAAATTCTTCACCTTTTAAAAGACGAGGCACTCACTGCAAAACAAGTAGCTACTAAACTAAATAAATCTGCTGGTAGCGTTCATTATCACGTTCAAATTTTATATGATGGAGGGTTACTTGAATTAGTAGACACGAAAGAAAAACGAGGAATTATTGAAAAATATTACAAGGCAAAATCTGCTCATTTCTATATTGAAGAAAGCGGCACAGAAGGAACGAATACAGGCAGTCATATTGTATCTCATTTATTTTTAACTCCAGAGGAATTACAACAGCTTACTTGGGAAGTTACACAAGTGTTATTACGCTGGGAAAACAAAACCGCTCGTCAATCAAGCTCCGAAGAGGAATACGCTATTTCCTGCAGGATTAAAAAACAATGAAAGAAAGGTCCAACTGCTTATGAAAAATAAATTATTATTATTGTCGGGAACAGGAATTTCTCGTTTAGGTGATTTTATGTATCTCATCGCCCTAAACGTAATGGTGTTAAATAGCACAAACTCCCCTGCTGCTGTAGCAGGATTATGGATTGTAGGTCCAATTGCGACCGTTGTTACAAAAATATGGTCTGGTAGTATAGTAGATCGATTAAACAAACGGTCCATTATGCTCATCACAGATATAATTCGGGCAGCTCTTATTGGCTGTATTCCACTATTTGATTCTATTTGGGCCATTTATATTTTTATCTTTTTGACTCGTATTGCCACATCATTTTTCGATCCAGCTTCATTTTCTTATAAAACAATGCTCATACGAGCTGAAGAACGCGCTCAATTCAACGCTTGGAATAACTTTTGTACAAGCGGGGCTTTTATTATCGGTCCAGCCCTTGCTGGAATACTTCTCACCACGTACTCAGCATCCTTTGTTATTTACTGCAACTCACTTTCCTTTCTACTTTCTACTATTCTCATTTATTTCTTACCAAACATTACGTTACAAACAAAGCAAAACGAAGAAGTTGCAAATACTTTCGTACAAACATTACGAAGTGATTGGAAACAAGTTTTTTCATTCGCTCGAACTGAAAGTTACATTATTCTCATATTCGTTTTATTTCAAGCTACTACGCTTGTCTCTATGGCACTCGATTCACAAGAGGTTGTTTTCACAAAACAAGTACTGTTTTTATCCAACATGGAATATAGCATGCTTGTTAGTATAACTGGTGCTGCTTACGTTTTCGGTTCATTACTTGTTTCTCTCTTTGCTAAACGATTACCAATTCAACATTGTATCGGATTAGGTATGATTTTCACAGCAATAGGCTATGTAATTTTCGCCTTTTCAAATTCATTTATAGTCGCAGCGAGTGGTTTCATTTTACTTGGCATTTCTTCATCATTTGCTGGTACTGGCTTTATAACATTTTATCAAAATAACATCCCTGTACATATGATAGGACGTATCGATAGCGTGTTTGATTCAATAAAAAATTTCATCCAAATCTTTTTCATTTTAGCAATTGGGGCATCCGCACAATTCCTTTCCGTTCAAATCACTGTAATAAGCAGCTCATTACTCATTCTTTTCCTTTCCTGTTTATTAGCAATCCGTGTAATGACGCCTTCACGAGAAAAATATTTTAATGCTACAGGGTCATCATTGGAATATTAAGTGCAATATAAAAAGCGGCTATTATGCCGCTTTTTTCCCATATTAAAGGACAGTAAGACCCCCACTGATTAAAGTTTCACTTTATGTTAAAATATGTATTGGATCTGATTATGTAGGAGGGCTATTTTGGAGATTATATTCATTTTCATATGTATTATATTAGTAGCTTCTATTTTACAAACAAGTACAGGTTTTGGCTTTTCTATTATGGCAACACCTTTCTTACTCATGTTATTTCTACCACAAGAAGCTATACAAATAAATATCATTTTATCCTTAATTATTTCCATATCACTCATCTGGAAAATAAGAATGGACATTGATTTTATTCTACTGAAAAGATTAATTTTCGGAAGTATAGTTGGTGTTCCTTTTGGTATTTTAATTTTCACTTCCATTAACATCAACACATTTAAATTAGCAATTAGCATCCTGCTCTTACTATTAACGTTGATGCTAATATGCAACTTTAAGATTAAATCAACAAAATCTAGAGATTTCTTAGTCGGTGGATTATCCGGTCTTTTAACGACAAGTATCGGTATGCCAGGACCACCCCTGTTACTTTACTTTACAGGAACTGATACGAAAAAAGAGAAGTTGAGAGCAACTACTTTAGCTTTTTATCTATTTATATATTTCATTAGTCTTCTAACTCAAATACTCTTTACTGGCACAAACAAAGCAATTTGGCAATCAAGTTTGTATGCTATTCCAATTGTATTTCTAGGTTTATTTTTAGGACAAATTATTTTCAAATGGCTTAATCAACGGATTTTCAAAATATTTACGTATATCCTTTTGAGTTGCACGGGTATGTATCTTCTTATTGAAAGTTTGCATTTGTTGTAAATAAGTTTCTCAAGATAAAGATACTTTAGATTGTGTAATAATATATAAATTTAAACGAATTTATATATTATTACGTGCGGTGAAGTATTTTACATCATAACTAAAAAACATATTTTAGAGATACAAAATCATAAATAAAATACTAACTAAACGATAAAAAGCGACTATTATGCCGCTTTTTATTTTCATATTAAATATTTTAAAACTAGAAGCCCACCTATTGCTATTACAAAAACATTGAAAAAAATCATCCAATGTTTTTCAAACTCCTTATATCTCTCTTCTTTCACTCCACATTGTTTTAGCTTTTCAAATAAAATTGTTAATTCTTGATTATACTCTTTACTTCCTAATTGTATATAATTGTTATTTATTTTAATTCCATATACATTTTTCATTTTTTTATGTTGCGAAACTGCTTGAATTGAGTTTACTAGTACATTGTATTCATTCAACTTTTTAAAATAACAATCTAACGCTATAATTTGTAACCTTGTATTAGTTAAAACAATGTAATAATAAAAAGTAGCACCTGCCGTGAATATATTCGGTATAACTTTAGAATTAACAAAGCCTCCTTCTTCCACTAATATTTCACACTCGATTTCTTCTCCTTCTTGCAACTCTTTCCGAACTGATTCTTCCAATATTTGCATCGTTAATTTCTTTAATAATTCCCCGTTTTTCACATAATACTTATCTATATTTATAGACTCATTCGCTTCTTTCTCTAAACGTGCAATTTCTTCCTCTGAATATTGGAGTTCATTTAACATAGATAATAATCTTTTATCCATATTACACACTCCCGTTCCACAGTTTTTGAATTTTTTTCTTCCCTCGAGAAATTCGATTGTATATATAATCCACCGTTACTTTTAATTCTTTCGCAATATCGTCAATAGAATATCCATCAATATACCTGTTTAAAAAGATATATCGATCTTTGTTATTTAAATCTTGAACTATTTCCATAATCTCTTCTTCTTGTTCTATTTCATACCTATCATGGACACTTGTATCTATTTCTACGTCTTTATCGATTTTATTCTCTTTATATACTTTCTTTTTATATTCCAATGCCTTTAATTTAGTAATACCAATCATCCAAGATTTTAAGTTTCCTTTTTCTGTATCAAATTGGTCGATATGAAACCAAATGACAGTAAATACATCGTTATAACAATCATCCACATATTGTTTTTCAATAGGGGTACTTAATGATTTATGAATAATGTACAAAATTAATTTTCCATATTGATCAATCACTTCTTTCAAAGCATCTTGATCATGTTTTTTCATAGCTATAATTAAATCCCCTTCAGAATTGAAAATCATAAGTATCTTCCTTCCTCAGTTCCCCTTTAGCAGCTGCTTTTACTTACTATTGGCAGTTCATTCTCATTTTCTATCACTTTTGTAAAAAATTCTTAATTTTTATTTCTATGTATATAATAGCAAATAAAATACCTAAGTTCAGAAAGTGGAATCTACATTCTGAACTTAGGTATTAACAATCAAACTTTTCACTTATACTAACGTTTCATCACAAACCTCTGTTACATTTTTAAAGTATTGCAAGTTCTCCTTCACTTCAGCTTCGTTAAATAAATTGAGCTGCTTCATTATTTCAGCAGCAAATTCAACGTAAGCAGACCCTACCGCTGTTATGATTTTCCCATCAACGGTTACATCTTTATTTTGTTTATATTCCCATTCATGTAAATGTGCTAACTGTTTTTCATCTGATGTTAATGATGTTGAGAATTTCTTCTTATTAAGTACGCCTGCTGCATGTAGTAAAGATGTTCCTGCACAAATACCCGCTATCCATTTGTTCTGCTTATGTAATTCGTTCACGATCGATAACAATTGTTCATTTTCTAAATGGTCAAAAATATGTCCTCCTGGCACAATAAACACTTCATAGTCTGCTACTTCAACCTGCTCGATAGAGACATGTGGTTGACATAAAAAACCACCTTCTCCTTTAACTGTTTTTCCGTCTACAGTTGCTGTTATTATTTCGAATTCCTTACTTATTAAAAATAAACTCGCTATATTTACTTCAAATTCTGCAAATCCATCAAATAAAAAGATTAAAGCTTTTTTCATATTATCTCCTCCCTCCTATACTTATTCGAAGACAATCATATTTCTCCTCCAAAAAAGGCAGACCTGCATGCAGGTCTGCCTTTTTACTCATTTCTTATTAAATCCTTTTTCACTTAAAAACTCTTTCATATGCATTCTTTTCTCTTTGGACATAAACGAACTCATTGATTCCGTCCATGTTACGTTTTTCTTGTTTGCTAATCTTTCTTTATAGTACGAGCTCATCGTTTCATCGTATTCGTTTAATAATTCATCATATTTCTTTTCATCATATCCATTTTCATGAAGGATTGCCGCTACTGGTAAACGTGGTTTCACTCCATGATCTTCATCTGGTACACCAACTGTCATTCCGAATACAGGATATACTTTATCCGGTAAATGAAGCAATTCACTCACTTCTCTCGGGTTATTACGAATACCACCAATATAACAAATACCGTATCCTAACGATTCTGCTGCTAACGCTAAGTTTTGTGCGAACAGTGAAGCATCTACCGTCGCAACGATAAAGTCTTCTACTCCTTCATACTTTATCTCTGTACTATGTTTTTCACATGCCATTTCAAGTCGTTTTAAATCTGCACAACAAACAAAGAATGCTGCACAGTCTTTCACGTGAAGATTTCCAGATAACTCTGCTAGTTTAACCTTTAAGTCTTGATCTGTTACATATATAACAGAATACGCCTGTACAAAATGTGAGGAAGCGGCATGTTGCGCAGTTTGCACCATTCTTTCTACTGCATCTTTCGGAATTGATTCTTCTTTATATTTACGAACTGAAACGTGTTGCTCCATTTTATGTATGATCTCATTCATGAAAATCACTCCTTTTTTCTCTTCATAATGAAAAATTAACATATCTTTTTCAATATTCACAACTTATAAGCACAAAAAGAGCAATTCTTTTTGAATTGCTCTTTTTAAAACGTTTATTAGTGCGGTAAATGAAATTTTATTGACGATAATTTAAATATATCAGCGATTTTTCGAATATATCGACTTACCGACGAATAACGACAGATTTACATCAAATTATTTCTTGTCTTATTACGCTGTTTTCAAAACTTTAATACCTTTTACGATATTCCAAATGAAGTAATAAATCCCTACAAGAATGAACACCGCATATGTGATCATCATTCCAATTCCAGCACCATCGGATTGATTGAAGCTTAAACCATATATGCCGGATACTGCTAATCCACCAAATAAAATCGCATACGGGAAAATATGTGACCAAAATGCTTTTTTCGCGTGGTATTTCACTTCATCCTCCGCAACGAAGTACACGATAATTGGCAGTAAAAATGGTGCAAAAAAGATACTAAAGTAACATAGTGAAGATAATATATTATTTCCTTTCATCCGACTCACCTCTAAATAGTTTTTGTTATCTTCATTATGTCAGGAATCCATTCTAGAAACTATCGCTTTACCTTTCATGAACATGACATATTTGTAAGATTTCCCTCTAAAATAATCCCGCCTGAAATTTCAGGCGGGATTATTTTCTCTATATTCGATTCATAAACCAATATTGAGTAATGGCTAAATACTCTCGTAAATTCGATGAAATGACAATTCGCTTCGGTGTTTCGGCCGGAAGACCTTCTAATTGTAAACCTTGTTTTGCTGCTATTTTTTTCGCTCTAAACATATGGAAGTCGTTTGTTACGATCATTCCCTTTTTCATATTGTCCGGAATTAAAGGTTTTGAGAATTTAATATTCTCATCTGTACTCGTTGACTTATCTTCCATAATGATGCGGTCTTCTGCAATTTTCAGTTTCATTAATCCATTTTTCATTGCTAATGCTTCTGAAATATCTTCTCCTTTTCCTTTCCCTCCAGATACTATAGCAATTGTTTTCTCATGTGATTGTAAATACTCAGCTGCTTTATCAATACGATATTGCAATGAGTACGACGGTTTCGTTCCGTTTACTTTCGAGCCTAATACAATTATATAATCCGCATCGTAGGTAGCATTCATTTGCCCATGCTTATAAATGTTATATTGTAAAAATCCTGCATAAACGGCGCAAACCATTATAATGCCTATCATATACTTAATTATTTTCTTCTTTTTCATATCCATATACTCCTAAGTTCTTTGCTTCTTTCATGATAATATCCATTTATTTGTTTGTATACAGACAAATTCCAATTCAGCCTAATTTATCCTCTAGAAAGTAATATTTATATTTCTTTCGGGAACAGTAAGTACAACTTTGCACGAAGGAGTGTCTCTATTGCTTCTCTTTTTATGTAACGTATCGTTCTTTTTCATCTTATTTTTACTATCACTTAAATTGCTCGGTAAATCTGCTTTAGCACAACTAACGCCTCATGATTTTGGGGCTATTATCTTTTTATCTTATTTAGCTTTTCAGGCCATACCAGTCTCTGGTGCTTTGCAAGCTTTTCTCGGTATGGTCGTTATTACATGTTTACATTTGCTTCTTACAAAATTAAGCTTACTAAACAAACTAAATCGTTTTATTCTTGGACACCCCATTATTTTAATTAAACATGGTGACATTATTTTTGAGAACTTACAAAAAAGTAGATATCCAATTGCTGAACTACTGTCTAACCTTCGCGTTGCAGGATACCCAAGTGTTCACGAAATTGAATATGCTATTTTAGAAGCGAACGGAGCCATTAGCATTTTACCAAAGCGTGAACTTGTACCATTAACTCCAAAAGATTTGAACATAGATGTTACGTATGCTGGATTACCAATTGCTCTTATTGTTGATTCGCAAATTCAATACGATAACTTAAAGTTAATTCATAAGGACAAAAAATGGTTATATAAAGAATTAAAAGAAAAAGGCATCACTAATATTAAAAGCGTTGCTTTCGCGTCTGTTCAAGAAATAGATGGATCTTTTGCAATTAGTTTAAAAGAGTAAAAAAATCCCCTTACTTGCTCAAGGGGATTTTCTTCATTATATCGCTTCTTTCTTTCCTGTCATATTTAACGGAACAGGATGTTTCATACGATTCATCGTAAATACGATAATCGCTGTCAATACTTCAGCTACTGGCATAACGAGCCAAATTCCATTTATCCCAAATAATTTTGGCATAATCCATAATAATGGAATAATAAATAGTAACCCTCGGCTCATTATAATAAGCACTGATTTTGTCGTTTGTCGCACTGATTGGAAGTACTCTCCATACACAATGTTATAGCCTAAAAATACATATTGGATAAAGAACAAGCTAATACCCGTTAATGTTAACTC
Organism: Bacillus sp. FSL M8-0063; assembly: GCF_038005545.1. NCBI lineage: Bacteria > Bacillati > Bacillota > Bacilli > Caryophanales > Bacillaceae > Bacillus > Bacillus sp. FSL M8-0063. Next base: position 1,225,926 of record NZ_JBBOTJ010000001.1, on the reverse strand, counting down.
CAATAACTCTGGAGATTGGACATCAAATAGACCAATAATATATTTCCCGAAGAATAATCCGATAACTATTGCAATACCACCGAGTACTACCGCAATTTTTACAGCGAACTTTAATCCTTCACGCAATCTTTCTGATAAATTTGCCCCGTAATGGAAACTAGCGATCGGTTGTAACGCTGCTCCAACACCGAAGAATAGTAGTAATGTCATCGCATGAATACTGTTCACCATCGCATAAGAAGCGACTCCTACTTCTCCTGCATATTGAACGAATGCAATGTTAAAACCGATTGTTACAATTGCAACTGTGCTTTCTGCTGTAAAGCTCGGGAAACCAATTACCATAATTTGTTTAACTGTATCCCATTCAAAATGGAATTTCGTCCATTTTAAAATACTACTTTTTCTAAAGAAGTGAGTTAATAATACAAGGAAACCAATCGCTGCTGAAAGAATAGTTGCTGAGGCAGCACCTGTTACGCCCCATCCAAAGATGAAAATAAAGATATAGTCAAACACTATATTTAATACAGCCGTTACAACTAGACCTGCCATTGCTAAATTAGGATTTCCGTCATTTCGTATAAATGTACTTAAAATATTTTCTAAAACGTATATCATTCCAAATGTTAATAATACGTGTAAATAGTCTAAAGCATACGGTAAAATCACTTCGTTTGCACCAAATAAGTATGCTAAATCTTCTATTCTCCATAAGCAAATCGCTGCTAAAACACCTACGATAATTACTGCTACCGTCATGGATTGAGTAAAAATAGACCTTGCTCTTTCTAATTTATTTTCACCTAGTGCAATGGAATATAACGTTGCTCCGCCCATTCCAATCCATAATGAAATAGAGAAGAAAATTGAAAACGCTGGAATAGCCACGTTTACTCCTGCTAATCCGTTCGCTCCAACTCCCCGACTAATCATAACCGCATCAATCACAATATTAACTGACATTAATACCATTCCAAGAACAGCTGGTATTAAATAAGAAATAAATAAACTTTTTATTGGTTTTTCTCTTAATTTTTCTGTTGTTTCCATCATATAAATGCTCCTTTTTCAATGCTCTGTTCATAGTTTAAACCTTCAAGTTACTTGAAGGTCAATAGAGAATTAAAAAATAGGTAACTGAATTATCGTGTTTGATGCCAGTTTGTAATGATACGAGTCCTACATCTTATTGCTTTGTTTTTTCATTATAGGAATTTGAATTTCTGTTACTTGCTCCTCTGGATTTTCTGTTACAGACCAATCAATCAACCCAATCTCAATCGAATCTCCATTCACTTCGTAACCTTCTTTATCAATGTATGAAAGTAACTCCCTATACGTTGCATCTGTTTCTTCATATGGTCCATGGTGATAAGAACAAGCAAATAAACTTTCTTTAATTTCATCTGAAGTATGCACTTCATACGGCATATAATCCAAAAGAATAAACACACTGCTATATGCTTGAAATTCATTTTGCATGAATGCTTTTTTGGAAATTGTCACACCTATATCTCCTGAAAATAGACTATCATCCATTTGCTTCATATTTTTTTGAAGCGAATGAATATAGTAATCAAACATATCATCTGTCGTATTCGGCGCCACTGCAATCGCTGTTATTTTTCTTTTCGGTATCTTTTTAATAACAATTCGATCGGTTTCTGCTTTTGTCGCCTTCTTTATTAAATGAATTCTATGTTCCATTTTCGCCAAAGCATACTCAATGTCTCTTTGTTTTTTCAACATCATTTCTTGTTGTTTTTCCAGTAAATTGAGTGCGTATGCTGGATTTCTTTCATCAATATATTTCTTAATTTCCTTTAATGGAATATTTAATTGGCGTAAAAATTTAATCGTATCTAATAGTGAAAATTGATCGATTGTATAATAGCGATAATTTGTTTGCGGGTCCACAATAGACGGATGAAAAATCCCCTTTTCATCATAATAGCGTAAAGTAGATTCCGCTATATTATGCATTTTTGCCATTTCTCCAATTGTAAAACGTTTATTTAATAACATATATCCTTCTCCAATTCATAAAAAATGTAGCCTTATTTCTTCTTATTATATAGTGATTCCCTCCATACCTAAATCGAATCCTATCATGAAAATCTGCTATTTTTTCATTGATTTTTCATACATTTTATTATATATTAATTACAGGTTCAAATTACGAGTTCAAAAGAACTTGTAATCAGACCCTTTGTTTAATGTGTTTTACATATTTTCATTAGGCAAATTCCGAGAAATCGTATGATAAAAATAAAAATGATGAGGAGAGGATCCGATGGATTTCGAATTTTTCTTTCAAATTGCACTTATTTTATTAAGTACAAAGCTTGCTGGTGATCTTAGTGTTAGACTAGGTCAACCTTCTGTACTAGGTAAATTAATTGTCGGTATCGTTATCGGTCCAGCTATATTAGGTTGGATTGAAAATTCAGAGCTTCTAACACAATTAAGTAATGTCGGTGTTATTCTTTTAATGTTTATGGCAGGACTTGAAACAGACTTAGAGGAATTAAACGCAAATCGTAATTCTTCTTTAGCAGTTGCACTTGGAGGTATCCTTCTTCCATTCGTAGGTGGTTACGTTTCTGGTCTTGTTATGGGAATGGAACAAGGAAATGCTGTATTTTTAGGATTACTTCTATGTGCGACAAGTGTTAGTATTTCCGTACAAACACTTCGTGATTTAGGAAAGATGAAAACACGTGAAAGTACAACTATGCTTGGCGCAGCTGTATTTGATGACATTCTTGTTGTTATTTTATTAGCATTTGCAATGAGCTTCTTAGGTACAGACGATGTTAACTTAACAATGGTTATCTTGAAGAAAGTTGTATTCTTCGCTTCTATTATTTTAATCGGATGGAAAGGTGTTCCTGCAATCATGCGCTGGTTATCACCACTGCGCGTATCTGAGTCTATCGTAAGCGCGGCTCTTATCATCTGTTTCTCATTCGCATATTTCGGTGAATTATTAGGAATTGCTGGTATTATCGGTGCTTTCGCAGCTGGTATCGCTATTTCTCAAACGAACTACAAACATGAAGTAGAAAAGAAAGTAGAACCAATCGCTTACGCTATGTTCGTTCCAGTGTTCTTCGTTAGTATTGGTATGAATATTACATTTGACGGTATTGGCAATCAAATTTGGTTCATCCTAGCATTAACAGTAATCGCTGTATTAACGAAACTAATTGGTTGTGGATTCGGTGCACGAATGACTGGATTTGACGCTAAGTCTTCTGCCATTATCGGGGCTGGAATGGTTTCTCGTGGTGAAGTTGCACTTATCATCGCAGGAACAGGACTGTCTTCAGGTCTTTTAGCACAAGATTACTTTACAGCTATCGTTATCGTCGTTATTTTAACTACAATGATTACACCACCAATGTTAAAATACACTTTTGGTGCTAAAGATAAAGCAATGAAAGCAAGTAAATAAGCTTTCTACAATAAAAAGAGATTACTATCTTATAAGATAGTAATCTCTTTTTTCATTTTATCTTTAAACAATCTCGTTCTTTTTTAACCCTTTTTCAAAAATAATTCGTGCTTCTTCATCATCCATATCATTACTAAATGAATACACCATAATGCCGTAATCATCTATATATTCACCTAGTTTCATTTCCTCCACTTTTTTATAAAAATCGTCTGCCTCGAAGTGCAGAATATAAGCATCCCAAACTGGTTCATTTATTCTTTTGTACGCCGTCACTTCTAAATCATATCCATCTTCATAATATCCGATGTGATAATGTTGACTAGGATCATATTTCTTCATAAAAATTCCCCTCCCTTTGAAAATGTATCATATTTCACATAATAAACAAAAGCGAGCCGTATTACGACTCGCTTCGTTCATTAAATGCGTTCCATCGCTGTCTTCAACGTTCCAACAACAAAGGCGATTTCTTCACTTGAAATAACAAGTGGTGGTGCTAACGTTAAGACGTTATTATATCCTGCTGTTGTCATGCCGTTTCGTCCTATAATTAACCCTTTTTCTTTACAAGCATTTACAACACTTGCAATTTTGTCGTTATCAATTGGCTCTTTCGTCTCTTTATCATTTACTAGTTCAATTCCAACTAGTAGACCTTTCCCTCTAATATTCCCAACAAGTGGATGCTCTCCAATTTCTTCTTTTAATTGCTCTAATAAAAGCGAGCCCATTTGTGCAGACCGCTCAATTAAATTTTCATTTTCCATAATCTCCAAGTTTTTAAGCGCTAATGCACAAGCCGCAGGATTTCCACCAAATGTATTAATATGACGGAAGAATTCATATTCTCCCTTCCCTTTAAATGCTTCATATATTTCTCTTTTCACAGCTGTCGCTGATAACGGTAAATATGCACTCGTAATCCCTTTTGCCATCGTAATAATATCCGGCTGAACGTCATAATTCATAAATCCAAATGCTTTTCCTGTACGTCCGAAACCGCAAATTACTTCATCGCTAATGAGAAGTGCACCGTGTTTTTGACACGTTTCATGAATAGCTTTCATATAGTCTTGTGGCGGCATTAAAATGCCTCCGCCCGTAATAATTGGTTCCATAATAAAAGCTGCAATCGTTTCACTTAATTCCCATGTCATAACGCGATCTACTTCTTTTACACATTCTACATCATAAATGTTCTCTCTTTCTATTTCAGGCATACGATAACAATCTGGCGGTGTTACATGTAAAAATCCTGAAGCAAATGGCTCATATTGATATCTACGCTGTGCTTGTCCCGTCGCTGCCATCGTTGCCATTGTATTTCCATGATACCCTCGGTAACGTGACATAAATTTATAACGATGCGGTTCACCTTTTTGAGCATAGTATTGCCTTGCTATTTTAAAAGCCGTTTCGTTCGCTTCCGAGCCACTATTAGAGAAGAAAATAACATACTCCCCTCCAAGCCACTCATTTAATTTTTCTGCAAGCTTTATAGCCGGTTCATGCGATTGTGACATCGGAAAGTATGATAATGTTTGTAATTGCTTATAAGCCGCCTCTGCAAGCTCTTTTCTTCCGTATCCACTATTCACACACCAAAGACCACTCATACCATCTAAATATCTTTTCCCTTCTATATCTTCAACCCAGCACCCTTCTGCTTTTGCCCCTACCATTGTACTATTTGGACTAAAGGGACGCATTCCGTGCCAAACATATTGCTCATCTTTTGCTAATAATTCATCAGTCTGTTTCGTTTTCATCATTTCTTCCACCTTCCATAACAACTTATTTTTCACAAAAGCTGCGCTGGTGCCATGATGATTTAAATTTCTCCCTGCTTATTTTCATTCCACAAAATTAAGACAAAATCCTACTTACAATACAGTAATATTTACAAGAAAAAGGAGCTTTTCTTATATATCGAAAAGCCCCTCTTTTTTTAATGCGACGATGCATCACTAACACCATGACCTGTATTAGATTTTACAAGAATCTCATCAAATTTCGCAGCATCTTCTTTCTTACTAGATAAAACTGTTCCTAAATATGCTGCAAGGAATCCAAGCGGAATTGAAATAATTCCAGGTGTCGTATATGGGAAAATCGCTTCCCCCACAAATATAGCTTTTCCAGCTACAGGGTTCCAAACATTTGGACTTAATGCTACGAGAACAATTGCTGATACAAGACCAACGACCATACCCGAAATAGCACCTGTTGTATTGAAGCGCTTCCAATATATTGTGAATAATATAACTGGTAGATTTGCACTCGCTGCAACTGCGAATGCTAATGAAACTAAAAATGCTACGTTCAATGTTTGAGCAAATAACGCTAGTATAATGGATAATACCGCTACCCCAATAGACGCATAGCGAGCCATTGAAACTTGCTCTTTTTCCGTTGATTTCCCCTTGCGAATAATTTCATTATAAAAATCATGTGCAAATGCTGATGCTGCTGTTAATACAAGGCCTGCCACTACAGCTAAAATAGTTGCAAAGGCAATTGCTGAAACGAAAGCAAATAAGAAATCTCCACCTAACGCTTTAGCTAATAAAGGTGCTGCCATATTACCAGCAGGGTTTGCTTTCATAATTGCCTCATTCCCTACAAATGCTGCTGCCCCAAATCCTAAGAAGATTGTCATAATATAAAATGCGCCAATTAACCACGTAGCGTACACAACAGATTGCCGTGCCGTTTTTGCATCACGTACTGTAAAAAAGCGAACAAGAATATGGGGTAATCCGGCAGTACCAAGAACTAGTCCTAAATTTAAAGACAGTGTATCAAGACCATCCTTATACTTTACTCCTGGATTTAAAAACGAATCTTTTAACGGAGTAGCAGTTTTCATTTGCGCGAACATTTCAGTCACACTAAAATTAAATTTTGAGAAAACGATAACAGAAATAATAAATGTACCAGCCATAAGTAGTACAGCCTTAACGATTTGTACCCAACTCGTCGCAGTCATTCCGCCAAAAATAACGTACACTGTCATTAATGTACCAACGATTAAAACTGATGTCGTATATTCGATCCCTAATAATAATTTAATAAGTGCACCAGCCCCAACTAATTGTGCAATCATATAAAAAATCGAAATCGTCATTGTATTAAGCGCTGCAACGCCGCGAACTTTTTTCGCATCAAAACGTGCCGCAATCATATCCGCTAACGTGTACTTCCCTAAATTTCTAAGCGGTTCTGCAACAAGGTATAGAACAACTAAATAAGCAACTAAAAAGCCGATACTATAAAAGAACCCATCAAACCCAGTTAATGCGATCGCTCCGGCTATACCAAGAAATGACGCAGCAGACATGTAATCTCCCGCAATGGCCAGACCATTTTGCCAACCAGTTAATCCTCCTCCAGCTGTATAAAACTCACTTGCATTTTTTGTTTTCTTTGATGCAAAATAAGTTATGACGAGTGTACCAAGAACGATGATTAAAAATAGTGCAAAAGCGGTTATATTCAAAGTCAGCCCCTCCCTTTTTGCATATCTTGTAGAATTTTTTGCGAGATTTCATCAAAGGATTCTGCTTTTTTGCTATAAATCATACATAATGACCACGTCATGATAAATTGCGCAAATGCAAACACCCATGCCCACGTAACATCCCCAAATGCTGGTGTATTGAGTACCTTTGAATACGATGTTAAAATAGGTAATGCAATAAAAAAGCTTAAAAAGAAAATACTCATCGGAACGATAAACTTCTTTTTCGTATTTAATAGCAATTGAAATTCTTCTGACTGAACAACCTCTGTATAATTCACTTCATTTTGTAACTTACGTGCTGACGTATCATCTCTTTTCATTCCCATTCCCCTCTCTTACTGAAAATACAATTCCCCCTTGTATACCTAAAGACTAAATTTTATAAATATTCAGAAACTTATTTCCATTTTAGACAATCCATACATTCCTGCAAAGATTTTTCGATAGACATTTTTCGGCAATTTCCCCTAAATTTTTAATATACTTTTTCAACATAAAAATTACGTACTTCAATCTCATACCAGTCAAGATTTGATGCCCATTAAAACAGAATAAAAAAGTAGTGCTTATCGCACTACTTCTGTCTTTTTCTCTTTTTCTAAATTACGAGCTGTTTCGCTTAATTCAACGTCCTTTCCATCTTTAAGCGTTCCAAATATGAAATCGAATACGGGATTTGAAACACCAAACCAAAACTTTTCATTTTTATAATGGTGTAATATGTGCTGTTTTTTGAGCCATCGCCCAAACTTAGTGAACGGACGAATTGGCTTATGTGCAATATAATGTTTCCATTCATAAACGAGAAGCATAATAATCATTCCAATTCCGAATGAAAGTGTAATAGTAACACTTTTTGTTATAGCGTATGATATAAGTAAATATATAGTAAAACTAGGTATACTAAACCATACAGGCAAAAATAATAGTTTTAAATCATCTGGATATACGTGATGATCATAATGTAATCTTCTTAACATTTTTAATAAAAATACGTTTTTAGGTGGCTTTAAGTGAAATAAAAATCGATGTGTCATATATTCGTTAAGCGTATAAAAAACAATCCCAAACAAACACGCGAACATACCGATCCATGTGAAAAATTGCATTTTTAAAATAATGATAAAAACAAATAAAATACTATACATAATAACGATATCATGTTGTAAAAAGAACTCTTTCCCCACTCTCTTCATCTTCCTTCCCCCTTTTCCAAAAAAACAGCCGCAACATATCGTTACGACTATTTCTTTTATTTTTTATTTTATTCTATTCACTTTACAAATTTGCCTGCTGCTCTATTGTCGAGAAAAAATTGTTCGATCCAAATATATTTTGCTTTGGAATAATATGTTCCACCGCAAACACTGTTACTTCTCCTCTTTGTACCTCTCCAATAATGAGCCCAAATATTTCATGATTTACCGCAAACGTCGGTTGCTTTGTTTGTAGTAATCTTGCTGCAGTATGAAATACCGCTTCATATAGTGGATTCCTATCAGTAATTTCTTTTCGGATTTTTGGTGCTAACGTAATAATAATTTCTTTTCCGTCAATAGTGGTTCGATACATAAAAATCTCCCCTTCAATCTTATGTGAACAACTGTAAAGCTTTGTATGCAAAATGGATAGAATATCCTACTAAAATAATACCTGCTCCGGCTGTTATATAGCCAAGTGCTTTTTGCTTTAATAAAGTTCTGCCAAAATGGACAGAAAAAGCAATATTTAAATTCCATAAAATAATGCCAACGATAATACAAAGACTGTACAAAAATGCTTCTTGTTTCGTTACCTTCGTAAGCAATGAGCTAAGTGTACTTCCGTATATACCAAACCAAAAAACAAGATTTAATGGATTGGATATCGCAATTAAAAAACCTGCCATAAACGATTGTTTCAGGCCACCTACCTCTTCCTTTTTATATTCCATATTCGTGTGGGAAATTCCTTGTTTTACACTTTGAAATCCTAAATAAAATAATAAGAAAAACCCTGTGCAATACATAAAAGCTTGTACATATGTATACATAAACACAGAAGATAAACCGAAGTAGATGAGAAGCATAAACAAAATATCTGCAGTCATCCCACCAATTCCAACAACCCACGCATGCCAAAAACCTCGTTCAATTCCTCGTTTTAACATTTCAATATTAATCGGACCTACTGGCGCAGCTAATGAAATACCTAATACAATTTGTTGTATAATCGCTCCAAACATCGCTCTATCCTTTCTACTTCCTTTACTATTAAGTAATGTTGTAATGATTAAAAATAGACTAGCTTTCATCAAAATATTTACTACTAAAATACCCTTTTTTATCCAAAATATACAAAAGAGCCATCTGGATGATGGCTCTTACTTTTCTAACTTATGAAGAAAAGGACATTTTCCTTTTACCACCTCTACATCGTCTCCTATGAAGTATTGTTTCCATTCGCGATGATCTGGATCACCATAATGACTAATATTAGGATGTTTCGGCAGCTGATCCCACTTTTCAACTCGATCTCGGACCGTTTGTCTTGAATATGCTCCTTTAGGGCGATCCCCTTCTAATCCATCAAAGATGGTGCGTGGTTGAAACCCAATAACGAGAGAATTTCCTAAATGCCTAGTTTTTCTTTGTTTATAAGCTGGCGCATTTCCAAATGCGAATATCGGTTCACCACCAAATGAAAATTCCCATAAGTAATGGTCTGGGTCTTCCGGAATTTGCTTCGGCCATGTTTGATCATCGTTTTCATGTAAATATTGTAGTACTTTCCAAAAATAATCACGATAATATTCCAGTGATTGTTCCTCACATTCCGGTTCCACAAAAAGAAAGAACCCTCTTCTTACAATTGGGCGCTCTTTCATTAACTCTAAAAAAGATAACATTGTATGTGGCAAATGACTCCAATCATTATGAGAGAGAAATGAATAACGAAGTTCATTCTTTTTTAAAGCTGTTAAGCCGAAATAACACGGGAAAGTTGGTTCTAGCACGACACTCGAAAAATTTTGAAATTCTTTTGTAACCCAATTTGGTATGTCAGTTCTCGTTCTCATTCCTTCATTATCTAATAAATAAGACTCATTCATTCTTTCTTTCACCTCATTATGTATAGCATTCAATTAAGAATATTACATACTCGGCCTGTCCTATACCTATTTAAAAATTCGGCTGGAAAATTATTTAAAAATACAAAAAAATAAAATCGCTTACTTGACTAATTTCTACCAATTCGTGTATATTTAAATTAATCATTTAGCAGAATATTCAAGATTATAGCATTTTTAGTTTATATTATCTTTCAAATGAATTTCACTAAATGAAAAAAGCAAATGTTTTTAGGAGGAATTGTAGCATGCAAGGAAAAGTAAAATGGTTTAACAACGAAAAAGGTTTTGGATTTATCGAAATGGAAGGCGCTGACGATGTATTCGTACATTTCTCTGCTATTCAAGGTGACGGCTACAAAGCTTTAGAAGAAGGTCAAGAAGTATCTTTCGATATCACTGAAGGAAACCGCGGACCTCAAGCTGCTAACGTAGTAAAACTTTAATCCAACATATAACAGGAGGTTACCTTACTTGGTAACCTCCTTTGTTATTCCTTTGTATATTTCCGTTTTACAGAGCAAAAACTATGTGAAATGCGCAATATACAAAGGAGGAATTAATAATGGGATCAGAAGTAAATGATTTTGAAGAAGTGAAATTCCGTGTAGAAACAGCACAAAAAATGGTAGGATCAGCGACAATTTCAATGGATCCAGATACATTAGAGCATGCGACTACTGCTGTAGAAGCCGCTCGCTCTCAGCTTGAAATTATGAAATCTGTTGCGACAGATTTAGATGAGCCATTTTTAATGAATGAGGAAAAGAAATTAAGTAAATGCGAGCATCAATTAAATGAAGCAAGACACTAAAAAACATCCAGAGAATTTTCTCTGGATGTTTTTTCATGATAACTGTTCTCCATACTTTTTCAATGTTTCTCCAACTGTACATTGTCGTATACAAAATGAATGAGCATAATACTTACTATTTGTCTTTCTATTATGTTCTCGCAAAAAACATCCTTCACAATACGTTTCTAATAAGTCATTTACCTCTGTAATGAGTTGCTTTTTATCCACCTTTGCACCTCTCTATTCGGTTATTTCTTTATGACTATCAATGACTGTTCCTTCTAATGCTTGCGTAGCTAATTGATGCGCTTCTTTATTTTGTTTTCTAGATATCGGCTCACATACAAGTTTTAATTTCATTTGCTTCGCTTTTTGTTCAATTTGATCTAAGTAATGATTTAAATGCTCATCATAACACGGCCATTCTCCAGCCAATTGCTGCAGTACAACTTGAGAATCGCCGCGAAGTGTAACTGCTTCATACTTAATTCCTAATTCCTCGAGTATATTCATGCCATATAGTAATGATGCATATTCCGCTTCATTATTATCATATATACCTTCTATATATGCATTACGGCGAATTCGGTATTTTGTATTTCCTTTTTTATAGTATACACATATACCTACTCCAGCTTCTTTCTTCTGTACATCATAACCGCCATCAAAATAAACGAGTATTTCTTGGGGCTCTTCCTCCACTTGTTTACTCAGCTTTTTCATTTCCTTTAATGACCATTCTGCATCCATTTCATCATAAAATGATAGTTCTTTCACTCTTCCTGTTTTCTCGAAATCCTCTGCAAATTGCAATGCATCTTCTATGTTCATATAATCTGTCGTTAATTCCGTCTGTAATCCGCTCTTTGTTTTATACAACCAATGGATTTTATATTTCATACTAGATTCCCCTTATATAAGATTTCTTATATGTAGTCAGCTAATGAAAGCCTCACTTTATTTTATTATATTGTATCAAGAGTCACAGCATTATATTCAATTTGCTTACATACAAAAAGAGCTATCCCTATAGGAATAGCTCTTTCATCTATTGCATAAATCTTTCAAATTGTACTCGTTTATTAATCCAGTACATTACAGGCATACCAATCGCCATGACAACAAATTCACCGATTGCACATGTTAACCAAGTCAACATAAATGGTAAATCAAATGCAAGATGAAGTTCAGTTGCAATCATAAACATTGTAATTGTAAAAATAACTGTATTAAAAATCATACGAGCCCAAACACCTTTAATAAATCGCATAGAAATAATCGTTGCAACTAATGCAAGAATAGATTGCCCTACTCCAAATACTAAATCGTAAGCGATCATAGGTGAGAAAAAGAGATTTGTTAAAAATACACCTAATACAATTCCGTAAATTGCTTTCTTATTAAATACAACAAGATGATTAAACATCTCTGAAATACGAAACTGTACATTCGTAAAGCCAAATGGCTGAATCAGCATAGAAACAGCAATATATAATGCCGCTAAAATACCATTACCGACTAATGTTCTAATATTCATGACAAAATCTCCTTAGTTTTTTTACGTGGGATGGTTTCGAACCACGTTATTCGTTTTTTAAGCAACAAGATTATATTCTACGCAATACACACTCTTTCGTCAATAGATCCCTATCATTAACTACCTTTTTTCTTTTGGACAACGTATAATAAAACATATGAAAGTTTTAGGAGGTTTCACTTCATGACAGCAACAATTCAAAATGAAAAAGTGATCGTTTCCATTTCTGACAATGGTGCAGAATTACAAAGCGTTCGCTTAAAAGAAGATAACACTGAATACTTATGGCAAGGCGATTCTACTTATTGGGGGCGCCGCGCACCAATTTTATTCCCAATTGTCGGCCGATTAGTAGATAATACATACTACGTAGATGGTAAACCATATTCTTTAACACAGCACGGCTTTGCTCGTGATCTTACATTCTCTGTAAAAGAACAAAGTGAAACAAAAATCACTTACATTGTTACTAGTAATGAAGAGACATTAAAAAAATACCCATACGAATTCGAATTACTCGTTTCTTATGAACTAGATGAACAAATCGTTCATGTAACATATGAAGTAAATAATCCTGCTTCAAAAGAGATGTTCTTCTCAATCGGAGCACACCCTGGTTTCAACTTCCCCTTATTAGAGGGCGAATCATTTACAGATTATCATTTATCATTTAATGATTCTGAACGCTTAGAAACAAGCGTATTAGAAGGACCTTACCTTTCAAGTAAAAAACAATTAATTGCTGAAAATACGAATGAATTACCACTTACATACGATTTATTTAAAAATGATGCGCTTATTTTTGAAAATATGAATACGGATGAAATCTCTATTCGTTCTCATAAACATAATAAATTTGTAAAAGTAGAATTTGATGGATTCCCATTTGTTGGCGTGTGGACACCAGGCGAGAACGCACCTTTCTTATGTATTGAACCTTGGTACGGTATTGCTGATGAAGTAAATCCAGCAAAAGATTTCAAGGAAAAAAAAGGAATTCAATCTTTACAAGCGAATGAAACATTTACATGTCGTTATAGTATTACAATCGGCTAAGTTACTCTATCCCCTACTTCAAGGAAACATATAAGTAGGGGATCATCTTATAATATGGAGGTTTCTCATTTTGATTGAAGTATATATTGATGGTGCATCAAAAGGAAATCCTGGTCCTTCTGGTGCAGGCGTGTTTATTAAAGGGGTGCAACCAGCTGTACAATTATCACTGCCCCTTGGGAGAATGTCCAATCATGAAGCAGAATACCACGCTTTACTTGCGGCATTAAAATATTGCACGGAGCATAATTATAACATTGTCTCTTTTCGTACAGATTCGCAACTTGTCGAGCGAGCTGTTGAAAAAGAATACGCAAAAAATAAAATGTTTGCACCACTATTAGAGGAAGCATTACAGTACATAAAAAGTTTTGATCTCTTTTTTATTAAGTGGATTCCAAGTAGTCAAAATAAAGTTGCTGATGAATTAGCTAGAAAAGCTATCTTACAAAATTAACGGGGGGATGAGTGTGAAAAAAGATTGGATTGCTCCTCTTGCGTTATTATTCGTCTCTTTTATTTGGGGAGCTACATTTGTTGTCGTTCAAAATGCTATGTCTTTCGTTGGTCCATTTACTTTTAATGGTATTCGCTTTTTATTCGCTGGAATTATTTTATTATTCGTTCAAATGATTTTCTCAAAAAAATCTTCAAAACAAGATATAAAACAGAGTAGCCTCGCTGGATTAATCGTTGGATTCTTTTTATGTATTGGCTATGTATTACAAACATTCGGCTTACTTTATACAACTTCTTCAAAAGCAGGCTTCTTAACAGGGCTTAGTATCGTTATGGTACCAATTCTATCTTTTATCTTTTTAAAACAAAAAGCTACTATTTTTATCGTATTTGGTATTGCTGTAGCAACAGCAGGTTTATACTTATTAACAGCTGGTGATTCTTTTCAATTAAACATCGGCGATATACTCGTTCTCGGTTGTGCAGTTGCTTTCGCTGCTCATATTCTCGTTAACGGCTTCTTCTCTAAGAAAATATCACCTTTATTATTAAGCACGTCGCAAGTATTAGCTGTCGGTATGTTTTCTTCTATTTGCGCCTTTTTGTTTGAAGATTGGGAAAAATTATTTTCAGTAGCACTATGGACGAATTCTTCTTTTTTATTCGCTCTATTTCTAACTTCCCTATTCGCGACATCCATTGCTTTTTTCATTCAAACATCTGCACAAAAACATACGTCTCCAACGAGAGTAGCAATTATTTTCGCAATGGAGCCCGTTTTTGCTGCATTAACAGGCGTTCTCGTTGCAAACGAACAACTTTCTATTTCTGCTATTATCGGATGTCTATGTATTTTCCTAGGCATGGTTTTTGTTGAATTACCTTCCAAAACAAAAAAAGAAGCGCAGGCTGCGTGAAGTTACGCTTGTAACTTTCGCATAAAAGCCTTAGCGCTTTTTTTATCTGTAATTTCTTCTTCTTTCAATCGTTCTAATAACGCAACAAAATAACTTCCATCAAACTGTAATTGATGTTTAATTGTCGCTTCTATTGCCGCGTTCACAATACCATCAGATGCACCAGTATATCCTTGTCCGAACATAATAAATCCTTGTGCTTCCTCTGATAATTTAAATCCTTTCGTATGTAAGAATGAAAGATAATCTTCTACTGTTTGCATGTTATTCCCACCTACTCAAAAATTCTCCATCTCCTATCATACATGTTTTTACACGCTATGAGAATGAAATTTCTTTGACAACTTTGTAAATCTATCGTCTACTGCATAGACAATAGAGGATTTCCTTGTAATATGAATGAATATGTATAGTGGAACTTATTTCATATTAAAGGGGAGACACGATGAAACAAGCACTATTAATTATCGATGCGCAGCAAGAATTAATGGATGGAAATGAACAAGAAAAAGAAGTTTTTCGTAAAACCGAGTTATTATCTACACTAAATACAGCCGTACAGAAAGCGATAGATGCAAATGCCCTTATTGTTTTCGTAAGAGATATCGATGTTGCTTCTGGTAGTGGAGAAGGATTTGAAGTACATAATGAAATTAAAGTACCTCAGTCTGCAATCCTTATTAATAAAGCAGCAACAAACTCATTCTATGGCACTTCTCTACTTGAACTTTTAAAAGAAGAAAAAATTAATCATATCGTTATCGGTGGATGTAAAACAGAACATTGCATCGACACCGCAGTTAGAACAGCTACTGTACAAGGATTTGATGTTACATTAATTAAAAACGGTCATTCCACAACTGATTCTAACGTATTATCTGCAGAGCAAATTATTGGTCATCATAATAAAACTCTACATGGACATTATAACGTTGATCATTTTTCAATGGTTAGAGATGTCGAGGAAGACCTTTTTCAACCAACTCACGACCAATATCGTAATTAATAAAAAGAATCCTTCATTCAGAAGGATTCTTTTTCACCCGAAAATTTGCGCTGCAATACTATAGAGCCCATTATTCCGTTTTAATAATTGTTCACTATTTCTCATCATAATTGGTGGTGTATTAACCTTTTGAAAGCCAACAGCCTCTAATTGATTTATAAAATCTTTTTTACCCTCTGGTACATCAATTCTTACTTTACCATGATGTTCTCTTGCTAAATAATGTACAATTCTCATTGCCATCGCATCATTTTCAGCAACGACCGGACCTATTATTTTATTTTCTAGTGTTTGTATACTTAAACCGTAACCTAATACATTTTGTTTGTTGTCCTTTACAACGATGCATTGTTCACTTTGTATAATTCTTTTCTTTAAAAATACTTTTCTATTTGTTCCAAACGCATATTCATCTATTTTTATTATTTCTTCTAAATCAACCTCTTCATAATCCATCATACATTCTTCATTTTCTACACATTTATGATTCACATTGTATGAGTTGCATATGTATTTAGAAACATAGCTCACTGACTTGAACCCTAACTTTTCGTATAAAGGCTTTCCCTCATCCGTAGCAATAAGCATTATTGGAGTTTGAGCTGATACAGTCATAATGCATGAATTCGTTATCGCCTTTCCGATCCCACCTCCCTTATAAATCGGATGTACAATCACCATTCCGATAGACGCTAATTTCTCCCCATATAATATAATTGCCGCGCTAGCAATAAGTTCCTTCCTCCCATTCCACACACCGTATACAATACCTGAGTCAAAAATAGTCTCAATTTCTTCTCTGTTATAATCCCAGCCAATATAAGAAGATAATGCAACAATATCCTCTATATTTTCTTTTCTAAGACGATCCACTCTTATTTTCAATCCAATCATTCCCCATCCCCTTATCTAGACATTTAAATCATTATTATCAAATCAACTTGTACATGTTTCACTTTATCTGTCACACACATATCCTATTTTGACCAAGACTATATTGTAAATGAGGTGACAACATGCCCATTACGAATCGATTTTCTACCACCACTAACGGCGCACTCGCAATTACAGGTAATACACTCGGGTTAAGTAAAATTAGTAATCAAAACCGTGCTGGTACAATCGGGGCAATTGGTGCATTCGTAACTACGAATACTGCTTTACAAGTAACGACTTTTCCTGCTGGTACAACATTAAACTATACACAAAATAGTTCTACCGCTATTTTGAATATCCCTGCTGGTAGTACTATTCTTTACGCAGAACTCGTTTGGGGTGGAAACTATTTATCTCGTGATCAAAACATTACGAGTGTATTAGGAAACCCCGTTTCTTTTACAACACCTGTGTCAACATACTCAATTACCCCTTCGGCTGTTACAGCTTCAAATCAAACATTCGTTTCTGGATCTGTCACATTTGGATTTTACACACGATCAGCGGATGTAACGTCACTCGTTCAAGCTGCTGGATCTGGATCTTATACAACAGGTTCTGTTCCTGGACTTGTAGATCCTTTAGACGCTTCTAATGGAGCCATTAATTCTGCAGGATGGACGCTTATTGTCGCTTATCAAAACGGTTCCTTACCCGCAAGAAATTTAACAATTTACGTAGCTGGTAACCGCGTTTCTGTAGAAACCGGTAGTGCAGATGTATCTGTCTCCGGGTTTTTAACACCTGCCGGGGGACCTGTAAGCGGGAGATTATTTTTAAGTTCTACTGAAGGGGATGCTGATTTAACTGGGGATCAAGCTTTATTTGGACCAAATTTCAGTTCATTAAATGCATTATCTGGGCCAAATAATGCTGTTAATAATTTCTTCGGTTCTCAAATTAATAATGCTGCAGGGAACTTAGATACAACTGGTACATTTGGAACGCGAAACCAGAGTGCCTCTACAAGTACAAATATCTCCGCTGGAAGACAAGGATGGGACATTACTTCCATTGATATTTCTCCTTATTTAACAAATTCCCAAGTGTCTGCCTCAATTCGTTTAACTACTAACGGGGATGCATATATGTTAAATACAGTCGGTTTACAAATCAATATAAACTCACCTAATATACAAGCAACTAAAAGCGTGAATAAAAGTGTCGCTACAATTGGAGATATTCTAACCTATACAGTTACTGTTCCTAACACCGGGCTTCTTCCTGCAAATAACGTTACTTTTACAGATGTTCTCCCTAACGGTACTTCCTTTATACCTGGAAGCGTAACGATAGATAACGTACCACAAACAAACGCAAATCCGGTCGCCGGTATATCTCTGGGGACAATTAATAATGGCTCTTCTCGTACAGTAGCTTTCCAAGCGACTGTCGTTTCTCTTCCAAGTCAAAATCCTATCTCTAACACTGCGAATATTACATTTCAATATACACCGATTGCCGGAGGAACGACTTTTAACGGTCTTGCAACAAGCAACTCTGCAGGAACACAAATTAATCTCGCAGATATTAATGGAACAAAATCAGTTAACAAAATCTTTACTGACATTGGTGAAACGTTAACTTACAGTATTGCCTTAGCTAATATAGGAAATATCGCTGCAACGAACGTTATATATACGGATCCAATTCCTAGTGGGACTACTTTCATTCCAGGAAGTGTAACTGTTAACGGAGTTATTCAAGCTGGAGCGAATCCCGCTAATGGTATATCCATTGGAACCATTGCTGCAAATTCTACTACTACTATTTCATTTCAAGTATTCGTTCCTTCTATCCCCCAAACAAATCCAATATTAAATAGTGGTACAACAACATATCAATACATTCCTGTGCCAAATCAGCCTGCAGTAAGCGGGACTGATACGACGAATATCGTATCTACTCAAGTGAATAACGCTACTGTAACTATGGCAAAAGCAGTAGATAAAAATTTTGCAGATATTGGTGATACGCTAACGTACACTGTTTCCTTTACAGGTACAGGTAATACGAATGCGAACAATGTTATTTTTACAGATGTCATTCCTACTGGAACAACTTTTGTTCTAAACAGTTTAACAATAGATGGAACGACACAAGTTGGAGCAAATCCTGCTAACGGTGTGAACATTGGATCTATCCCAACTGGCTCAACAAAAAATGTTTCCTTTCAAGTAGTAGTAAACACAATACCCGCGTCAAATGTCGTATCTAATGGATCAAGCGCTTCTTATCAATATACCGTCAATCCTAGCCAATCACCAATTACAAAAAATATCTCTTCTAATCTTGTTTCCACTCAAATTAACAACGCGAATTTAACATTAACAAAATCAACAAACAAACAATTTGCCACAATTGGCGAAACGATAAGTTATACAATCCTCATTACAAACAGTGGAAATACAGCTGCAACTAACGTGCAACTAACAGATCCACTTCCAAATGGAACGATATTGACTCCTGGTACTGTAACATTAAACGGAGTTTTGCAAAATGTAGATTCTCTCGTTGCTTTACCTATCGGCACAATTCCTGGCGGAGCTACTTTTACACTTTCTTTCCAAGTAACAGTCATCAATATTACCGCCCAAAATCCTATCATTAATAATGCTTTCGTTTCTTATTTATATAGTGTAAATCCAAGTCTGCCACCAACTTCAAAAACAGCAAATTCTAATTCTGTTACATCAACAATTAGACTAGCAAATCTTCAAGCTACTAAATCTGTAGATAAAACATTTGCGGAAGTTGGAGATGTATTAACTTATACCTTTGCTCTTACAAACGATGGAAATGTTGCGGCGAACAATGTATTACTATCCGATTCAATTGCGAATGGTACTGCCTTTGTACCAAACAGTGTTACGATTAACAATGTTGCTCAGCCAGGTGCTACACCAGCTAGCATCAATATTGGTAGCATCAATGCAAATACTACAATTACAGCTTCATTCCAAGTATTAATAACTAGCATTCCAAATCCTAATCCTATTTCAAATAGCGCTTCTATTTCCTATAACTTTATCGTGGATCCAAACGCTTCACCTGTAAGTAAGAACACTACTTCAACCACTACATTTACTCAAGTAAACGATGCAAATGTCATTTCAGCAAAAACAGTGGATCGAGCGTTTGCTACTGTTGGGGATGTATTAACTTATACTATTCTTTTAACGAATGCAGGAAGTGTTACTGCTGATAGCCCTACTTTCGTAGATACAAATCCAGATGGTACTACCTTTATTCCAAACACTTTCCTTATTAATGGTGTACTCCAAAATAACGCTGATCCAAACGTCGGTGTTCCGTTACCTTCCATTCCTGCTAACGGTGAAATTACTGTTTCTTATGAAGTAACCGTCACTGCTTTACCTACACAAAATCCAACAACAAATTCATCTAGTACACAGTATAGCTTTATTCTAAATCCAGGCGATCCACCAACTATAGAAACCTCTTTAAGTAACACTGTAAGCACACAAATTAATTTAGCGAATGTAGTTATTGTCAAACAGGTAGATTTAACTATTGCTGATGTTGGGCAACCAATCACATATACAATTGCTTTAGCTAACCCTGGGAATACTCCAGCGAATAATGTAGTCGTTACCGACATACTCCCTCCTGGTACGACTCTTGTACCAAATAGTATTTTTATAGGCGGCGCTTTACAGCTAGGTGCTGATCCAAGTGTTGGTCTTCAAGTTGGGACAATTCCCGCAGGTGGAATTACAACCATTGTTTTTCAAATTAGTGCAAATAGTTTACCTTCACCAAATCCAGTTCAAAATAGTGCTGCACTACAATATAGCTTTATCACAGATCCAAATTTACCTGCTGTTGTTAGAAATGCCACTAGCAATATCGTAACGACACAAATTAACACCGCAAATCTTGTTGCTACGAAACTAACAAGTACAAATTTCGCTGATGTTGGCGATGTCATAACTTATGCAACAATTTTAACGAATAACGGCAATCTCCCTGCCACTAATGTAACGTTTACAGATATCATTCCAGATGGTACCATCTTCCTTCCTAATACTGTAACGATTAACGGTGTCCCTATAGCAAATGCAAATCCTGCTAACGGCATTTTGATCGGTACGATTGGGGCAAATTCATCACGTACCGTTTCATTCCAAGTTTTTGTACCAACTATTCCTGCTGTAAATCCAATTACGAATCAATCAGGCACTACATTCCAATACACGTACGATCCATCCAAACCAACTGTCATGCAGATGGTGGTATCTAACACTGTACAGACAACTATTAATAACGCCTCGATTACCGCCACAAAATCTGCTGATAAACAGTTTGCGAACGTAAATGATATTATTACGTATACGACTACTTTAACGAATAATGGGAACACTCTTGCATCAAACGTGATTTTTACAGATGTAATTCCAAACGGGACATCGTTTATTCCTAATAGTGTAACAGTAAATGGGAATCTACTTCCTAATGTAAATCCAGCGAATGGAATAGCAATTGATCCAATAAATCCGAATGCAAATACGATAATTTCGTTCCAAGTGCAAGTAAATTCCATCCCGAATCCGAACCCAATCCCTAATCAAAGTAATACAGCATACCAATATGTCATAAATCCTAACTTACCTCCAACATCCGCCAATGCGTTAAGTAACGTAATAACAACTCAAATTAATAACGCTACAATCATCGCTACGAAATCAGTGAACACACCGACTGCTGCAATTGGAGATATCGTTACCTATACGATTGCAGTTACGAACACAGGAAATATCCCTGCTAGTGCTACAGTTTTAACAGATGGACTTGGACCAGGCGCATCCTTCATCCCAAATTCCGTTACAATAAATAACGTTTCCCAACCTGGATTAGACCCGTCATTAGGTATTCATTTAGACGATATTTCACCAGGAGGCACTACTTTCATTACATTCCAAGTGAAAATCCTCGCTATTCCACCTAGTGGAACTTTAACGAATAATGCTCTTGTAAACTACGAATATGCAGTGAATCCAACTGAAACACCAGCTGTTGGTAGTACCGTAACAAACACGACAGTTACACCGATTGTTGATGCTACTTTAGTAATAAATAAAAATGCTAGTACAATTTTTGCTACAATTGGAGATACAATTGCATTCACTTCAGTTGTTACAAACACCGGAAATACTACTGCTAATAACGTTGTATTTACAGATACAATTCCAAACGGTACCGCTTTTGTCCCAAATAGCTTTAAAATAAATGGTGTAACCATCCCAAATGCAAATCCACAAAACGGTATCACTATTGGTAACTTGAATTCAAATGCATCGGTTACACTTAGTTTTCAAGTAAATATTACAACTCTTCCAAACCCTAATCCAATTCCTAACAAATCCTCGCTTCAATATAGCTTTATTGTTGATATTAATGAGCCGCCTGTTTCACGAACAGTTCAATCCAATAAAACTTTTACACAAGTAAATACCGCTTCCGTTATCGCAACAAAAACTGCAAGCAGTGCATTTGCTGCTGTTGGAGATACAATTACGTATACAACTACCCTCACTAATAGCGGAAATACTACCGCAAACACACCTGTTTTTATCGATATATTACCACCTGAACTTTCATTCGTTCCTGATAGCGTACAAATTAATACGATCCCACAACTTGGATTTAGACCAGAGAGCGGGATTTCTTTAGACCCCATTCCAGTTGGAGGAACGACAACAATTAGTTTTCAAGTTATCGTTGGCTCAATACCAGCTACAAATCCTACGTTGAATCAATCCAGTACGACATATTCTATCATTGTGGATCCTACCCAGCCACCGGTGACAGAAACAGCTACAAGTAATCCAACTTTAGTGCAAATTAACGAAGCATTTATTCAAGCAACGAAAAGTGTGGACCGTATCTTTTCTGACGTTGCACCAGGAAATTCATTTTTAACGTATACTGTTTTATTAGATAATATAGGGAACACGACTGCTACGAATATCATTTTTACAGATCCAATTCCAAATAATACAGTATTTATAGAAGATAGCGTTCGAGTAGGTGGGGGTTTATTACCTGGAGTAAATCCGGCGAATGGGATACCAATTGGGGATATTATTGCAGGAGATTTTATAAACGTCACCTTCAGTGTGCAAGTAGTTAGTATTCCAAATCCTATTTTTACAATCGGACCTGGAGGGCCAAATTCACCGGTTGTAAACGGTGCTTCTATTAATTATCAATTTATGACAGGACCTAATTTACCACTCGTTTCAAGAAGTACGACATCCAATCCTGTTTCGACACAAATAAATTCTGGGGAAATTGTGGCAATTAAATCTGTAGATAAAACTTTTGCAACAATTGGAGATACAATTTCTTATACAATTTCATTAAGCAATCCTGGAAATGTAACATCACAAAATGTGATATTTACTGATATGTTACCTGACGGAACAACATTTATTTCTGGAACTCTTATAAACGAATTAGGCACTCAACAAATTGGGAATCCAGCTAGTGGGATTCAGATTGGAAATATAAACCCTGGTAGTATGGTTGCTATTACGATCAGCGTACTTGTTACAAACATTCCGAGTATAAATCCAATTTCGAATTTTAGTTCTGTACAATTTGCACATGTGGTCGATCCTAGCCAACCATCCGTATCACAAACGAATGTATCTAATGCAGTTTCAACAACAATTAATAGTGCAATATTAAATACAACAAAAACTGTTGATAAATCTATTATTTCCGTCGGTGATACACTTACGTATACAACTACAATTACGAATACAGGAAATACACCTGCTACAAATATAACTTTTACAAGTACCATTCCTCCTAGCACTACTTTCGTACCAGATTCGGTCACAATAAATGGCATCCAACAGCTTGGTGCACAGCCAGCACTTGGAGTAACTATACCAAATATCGCTCCAGGTGAAACAGTAACTGTTACTTTCCAAGTAAATGTTATTTCTGTTCCCCCTTCAAGCTCGATTATGGGTAACGATACGATTTTATACTCTTATACTGTTGATCCAAACGGAACTCCTGCTACTACTTCTACTTCAACGAATATTGTTACAACCCCTGTATTAGATGCTATGATTACGATGATTAAATCAGTCGATCAAACACTTGTAACGCTAGGTGATACCATTACCTATACGACAACCTTAACGAATAGTGGTAATACAAACGCAACTAATATTACTTTCACTGACCTTATACCAGATGGTACAACGTTTATTACTGATAGCGTTACAATAGATGGCATCACGCAAATTGGTCTTAATCCTAATACAGGCATAACAATTGGAGCAATTGCTCCTAACAGCTCAATAGCAATAGCATTTCAAGTTACCGCTACTTCTACTCCTGTTCAAAATCCTATTGCCAATTCCGCTAGTTCTTCTTACACATTTATCACTGACCCTAATGCCCCTATTGTTTCAAGAAATGTTACTTCAAACACAGTGTTCACTACAATTAACACAGCTAACATTCTTTCATTAAAACAAGTCGATAAATCCTTTAGTCGTATTGGAGACACACTCACCTATACTGTTACTTTAACAAACAATGGAAACTCATCCGCACAAAATGTTATTTTCTCAGATACAATACCGAGCGGAACTACATTTATTACAAACTCATTTTCTATTAACGGGGTTCCTCAAAGTGGTGCGGACCCATCGAACGGTGTAAATATTGGGCCTATAACAGCTGGGTCTACAGTAAATGTTTCATTCCAAGTAAACGTGGCGTCATTACCAACCGAAAACCTAATTGTAAATTTCTCATCAACATCGTATCAATTAGTCTCACCGCCTGATGCAGAAACTTCAATTAGCAATCCTGTTTCAACTCAAATTAAAGAAGCTATATTATCCATGATGAAAAACGAGAGTGTATCCTTTATAGACGTCGGGCAAACTGCTTTTTACACTACTTCTATTTCGAATATAGGAAATACAGATGCAGCCAACATTGTATTCACAGATGTATTACCGAGCGGACTCACATTTGTTCCTAACACATTAACTGTTGATGGTGTTTTACAACCTGGCGCGAATCCAAATACAGGTGTATTACTTGCAGCACTTCCGCCTAATGAAATATATAGTATCGTATTTCAAGTTACGGTTAACAGCATCCCACCTATTAATCCTGTACCAAATACAGCATCAACGACGTATGAGTTTACTGTTGATCCTGTTAATCCTCCCGTTTCAAGTACAGCTAATTCTAACACGACGCTTCTTCAAATAAACAATGCAACTATTATTAGTACAAAAACAGCAAATCTTACTTTTGCGGATGTTGATAATACAATAACATTTACACTTAACCTTCCTAATACCGGGAATGTGGCTGCAACTGATGTTACCGTTATCGATATACTTGATAGCAATTTAAGTTTCGTTCCAAACAGTTTCACAGTTAATGGGCAAACCATTCCAAACGCTGATTTATCTACTGGTGTAAATATCGGTTCAATTAATGGTGGAAACACATCAATCGTCACATTCCAAGCCATCGTTTCAACCCTCCCAATCAACAATCCTATTTCTAATTCGGCTCTTACCACTTACCGTTATATTGTTGATCCAGATCAGCCGTTCATTTCAACTTCTAATCAATCTAATACAACGACGACACAAGTTAATAGCGCTATCCTTACTGCACAAAAAAATTCAAATGTGGAAACAGTAGATATTGGGCAAGATACTGTCTACTTCGTTACGATTACAAATAGCGGAAATGTTAGTGCGACGAATGTTATTTTTACCGACCTAATTCCAGACGGAACTTCCTTTGAACCGAATAGTTTTACACTTAACGGAACTACCATCCAAAATGCAGACCTAATTACAGGCGTTCCAATTGGTGATATTGTGCCAAACGAATCTGTCATTGTAACATTTCATATTAGTGCCGATGAAATTCCGCCTATAAATCCAATTACCAATCAAGCTAGTGTTAGTTTCCAACATATCGTCAATCCAGCTAATCCTCCTGTTTCAAAAAACATTACTTCAAATAGTGTTACAACAACAATTGAAAGTGCTATTTTAACTACTACTAAAATCGGAGATAAAGCTTTTGCAACGATTGGTGATACGATTACGTATACAACTACGATTACGAATACAGGAAATATTCCTGCTAATAACGTTATTTTCTCAGACCCGATTCCATCGTGGACACAATTTGTTGCAGGATCAGTTATTGTTGATGGCACACCATTAGCATCTACTTCTATCATTGACGGTATTGGCATAAATACAATCATTCCAAATCAAACTGTAACAATCATGTTCCAAGTTCAAATCACAAGCAACCCAACAACGTTCACACCTGAACTCCAAAACTTAGGATTTGTGAACTTCCAATATAACGTAGGAAATGCATTACAGGCTCAGCCTGGCAATGTGGAAACGAACGTCTTCGTTACTTCTATTAATTCAGCAATACTTTCAGCTGTAAAAACTGCTAATACTGCCTTTGCAAACATCGGCGACACGATCACTTATACAGTTTTAATTCAAAATAGCGGCAATACAAACGCTACGAATGTAAATTTCTCAGATCCGATTCCAACAGGAACAACTTTTGTTGAAAATAGTTTTACTGTAAATGGAAGTACCATTCCAGGTGCAAATCCAAATAACGGAGTGAATATCGGAACCGTGAACACCGATAGTTCCTTAACAGTTACTTTCCAAGTCATAGTTACATCCACTCCACCTTCGAACCCAATTACAAACGTTGCATCTATTCAATACGAATTTATAGTTAATCCAGCCTCTCCTCCTGTTACAGGTACAATAACTTCTAATAGTGCTTCCACACAAATTAATAACGCGACTGTTACAACTGTTTTAGAAGCAAATCGATCAATCGTATCTATCGGAGATATCATTACGTATACAGCAACATTAACGAATACTGGAAACTTCCCTGCAAATTCTGTATTACTCATTAACGGAGTTCCTGAAGGGGCATTATTTGTTCCAAATAGTGTTACGCTTAACGGGATTCCACTTCCAGATGCAAGTCCAACTCTCGGTATTCCAGTTGGTATTATCGCACCAGGTGATTCTGCTACGATTACGTTCCAATTTCTTGCAAATTCTATTCCACCGCAAGGAGCAATTATAAATCAAGCACTTACAAGTTACACTTATATTGTCGATCCAAGTCAACCTCCAGTTACAGCAACATCTTCATCTAATACGGTGAATACAGCTGTCGTTGATGCATCGCTATCTGTAATTAAAAATACAGATTCCCTCGTACAGTCTACTGACGGTACAATCACTTACACAGTAGTCGTTCAAAATAACGGGAATACAACTGCAAATACAGTTACTTTAACAGATTTGGTCCCAGAGGGAACTGCATTTATTCCGGATAGTGTGACCATTAATGGCGTTTCAGCTCCAGGTACTGATCCAAACGTAGGGATCTCATTAAACGCCATTGCACCTTCAGAAATCGTCACCGTCACATTCCAAGTTATCGTTCAATCCATTCCAAGCGCGAATCCAATTTCTAATATAGCCCGTATTGACTATACTTTTATCGCCGATCCAACTGCTCCTATCATCGCTCGAACCATTACGTCTAATCCAGCTTTCACACAAATTTCGGATGCGAATGTTCTTTCTTTAAAAGCTGTCAATGCACAACAAGCAACAACCGGTGACATTTTGACCTATACGATAACGCTAGAAAATACCGGAAATATTCCAGCTACTAATCTCATATTTTCAGATACGCTTCCAGAAGGGACTACATTCGTAGAAAATAGTTTTACACTTAACGGAACAGCTATACTTGGTGCAAATCCAAATGCAGGTGTTACTTTGCCTAACCTAGTAGCAAACGCTACTCACCTTATTTCGTTCCAAATTCTTATTAACGATTCATTCTCGCAACAATCGATTACAAATCAATCTAATACAACATATACAATTCAACCAGACCCAGGGCAACCGCCTATTACTGAAACATCTACAAGTAATATTGTCATTACAAATTTCGTGCAAGCACAATTGACAGTTACAAAAACGTCCAATCCAATCACTGTAGATATTGGCGGAACTATACTTTATATTTCTGAAGTGAAAAATACCGGAAATGTTGACGCAATAAATATTACTTTTACAGATTCTATTCCAGCTGGGACTACATTCGTTCCAGACAGTGTCACAATTAACGGTGTACTTCAGCCTGATGCAAATCCTGAAAACGGAATACCAATTGGAACGATTCCACCAAATAGTTCCAAAACGATACTATTTCAAGTACAAACAAATAATCCACCTACTGAAACCGAAATTGTAAATCAATCATCTGTAAATTACCAATATGTAAGTATTCCTACAGCTCCACCAGTGAATCGCTCTGCAAATTCTAATATTGTTACAACATCACTTCAAAATGCAAATATTATTTCTGTTAAACAGGCGGATGTTACTTTCGTATCCATCGGGCAACATATTACCTACACAAATACACTACAAAATATAGGAACTGTTCCAGCTAACAATACGGTGTTCATTGACAACATTCCAGAAGGTACTATATTCATTGAAGATAGCTTATCAATAAATAACGTGATTCAGCCTGGTGTGAACCCTGAAAATGGAGTAACCCTCGGCACGATACAACCAAATGAAACAGTCACTATTTCATTCCAAGTACAACTTACAAATATACCCGAGGGCAACACAGTCATTAACATTTCAGACACTTCGTATGAATACCAAATTGACCCTAGTTCTCCGATTATTCAGCGTAGATCATTATCAAATGCAGTAAATACTGAAGTGCGGACGGCAAATGTGAGTGCAATTAAATCCGCTAACAGATCTATTACACGCATAGGTCAAATCATCACATATACAGTCGCAGTTACAAACGCTGGTACAGTACCTATTACAAATACTCTCCTAATTGACGCAATTGCTGCTGGCACCACATTCGTTCCAAATAGCATTCTTGTAGATGGCATACCGAGACCTAACGAAAATCCAATTACCGGAATCACCCTTGATATTATCCTTCCAAACAATACAATTATCGTTACATTCCAAGTAAATGTAGTCTCTGCACCTTCTCAAAATAACATTAATAATATCGCCGTCATCCACTATGAGTATCAGCCAGACCCAAGCTTGCCACCAATTTCAGAAACGACATCTTCCAATACTACAAATATACAATTTATTGATGTGATTCTTATCGCTACAAAATCCGCTAATACAGTATTAGCTAATATTGATGAAACCATTGAATATACAGTACTCATTCAAAATAACGGATCCACTACAACTAACTCCATCTTTTTTACAGATACTATAGAGGATGGAACAGTATTTATTCCGGGAAGTGTAACAGTTAACAACACTGTACTTCCTGCAGCAGATCCAAATATCGGCTTTTCTATTCCTAATATCGCAGCAGATCAATCGACAACAATAACGTTCCAAGTTTCCGTTACGAATTTACCTGCTGTAAACCCAACACCTAATACTGCAAACATCGTCTACGATTTTATTTTCAACCCTGACTTTGCACCTATTCAAAAATCTACTACTTCCAATACTACTTTCGTCCAAATTAATGACGCTGATATCGTTTCACTGAAAACAGTTGATTTGACCTCTGTAGCAATTGGTGACATTTTAACTTATACAACAACTTTAACGAATACAGGAAATACGGATGCTACTTCTGTTGTATTTACAGACAATATCCCTGATGGAACAACCTTTATAGACGGTAGTGTGTTAGTAAATAATATCCCTCAGCTTAACGCGGATCCAAGTACTGGTATACTTGTAGGAACGATTGCTCCTAACACTTCTATCCCAGTCACGTTTTCCGTTACCGTGGTATCTCTTCCAGCTAGCAGTCGTATCCAAAACCAATCAACTTCTCGTTATACAATTAATGGCGAGGAACAAATATCAACTAGTAATATTACCTTCACTGAAGTTATTTCTGCTAATGTACTCGCTATAAAAACAACACCTATCCAATATGCTGACCTACAAACGATTATCCCTTACACCATTTCCATCACAAACAGTGGGAATATACAAGTAGAAAACATTATCGTTACAGATATCATCCCAGCAAATACGAGCTTTATAGAGAATAGTGTTATTGTGAATGGCACCGCTCGTCCAAATGACAATCCACTTAACGGGATACAACTTGATAACATTCCGTCTAATACGACAGCAACTATTCTATTCCAAGTACGGGTTACTTCAATTCCGCAAACAAATCCAATCTCTAACACGAGTACAATTGAATACCAATACACGTTACCAGATCGACCACCTATTACCGAAACTATTATTTCATCAGCTGCCGTAACAACAATTAATCATGTGACTTTGAATAGTAATAAAACTGTTGACCTAGCATTTGCAACAGTCGGTGACACGTTAACGTATACGATTACACTCAATCAAACTGGTAATGTTGCAGCAAATGATGTAGTCATTCAAGATATTATTCCTCAAGGTACTACGTTTATAGAAAATAGCGTCATTGTAAACGGAGAAACTCTTCCGGGAGTTAATCCAGTAAGTGGTATACCAATTGGTACCATAACTGTTGGCGGAAATGCTATCGCTTCATTCCAAGTGTCTGTGACTTCTATCCCAACACCAAATGAACTCAACAACAACGCAATTACTACCTTTAACTATATAGTCAACCCAAATAACGTACCTGTTACGAATGCAACTACAACCAATACCGTCACAACGACTGTCCAAAATGATAATGTCTTTGCTATTAAGTCTGTTGATGTAACGAATGCATTACCTGGTCAAACTTTAACGTATACAATTACGATTACAAATAGCGGTAATGTTACGATTGAAGACCTTCTTGCCATAGACACCGTACCAGTAGATACAGCCTTCGTTACGGGCAGCGTTACGATTAACGGAATCAATCAACCTAATGCAAATCCTGAAAATGGTATTACATTAGGAAATCTTGTTCCTAATGAAGCTGCTATCATTACTTTCCAAGTAACAATATCTTCTTCAACTCTTCAATCTGCAATCAATAACGATGCTTCTATTTCCTATACTGTTACCATTGATCCGAATGAACCGCCTATTACAATTACAAAGCAAACAAATACCGTTACAACAACAGTAGTTGATCCGATGGTTCGCATTGAAAAGACAGCTGATAAATCTATCGTAACAACAGGAGAGACCATAACTTTCACATTGGAAGTAATAAATCATTCACCAATTCCTACAATCAGTACTTCTGTCCTAGATATCATTCCAGCTGGTACAACATTTATAGAAAACAGCGTAACAATTAACGGTACTCCGGTTCCAAATGTTCGTCCAGACACTGGTATTAATATCGGCGCTTTACCTGCAGATGGAGTATCAACGATAACATTTAAAGTTCTCGTCACTTCTATTCCTTCAAACAATACAATTGTCAATTCCGCAACAGTTACAGCAGCTTTCCAATTGACACCACAAGACCCGATTATTACTTTCATTGTTAATTCAAACATTGTACGCATACTAGTTCAATTTATAACTGCAACAGTAGTAAAAAACGCTTCCGTCAACTCAGCTTATTTAAACCAATATTTTGATTATACGGTGCGGATTACGAATACTTCTGATATTTCACTTTCAAATGTTTCATTACAAGATACCATTCCACTAGGTTTACAATTCATGAACGGCACTGTCTTTATTAACGGCGAACGCTCTCCACTAGCGAATCCGAATATCGGTTTCCTAGTCGCTACTAATTTGGAACCAAACGAAACAATTAGCGTGTTATTCACAGTACAAGTGATAAGTCCACCTGTTAATAATGAATTTAAAAACACGGCGGATATTTCGTTACAACTTCAAGTCTCACCTACCGACCCACCAATTACAGTAACCGTTACAAGCAACGAAAACACCGTCAACTTTATTCCAAAAAATCCTGATGAAACACTTCCAAATTTCAATTGTTTCTTTGACGGCGAACATTTTATACGCATTACCCCTCGAAATATACGAAATTACTTTTGGACTTGGATTTGGTGGCGTTAATTTAAACAAAAAGAGATTGTAGTTTGGTTGAACCCAAATTACAATCTCTTTTTTATTCCCTTTATCGTACTACCTAATAACTCGTCCAAGCATTTACAACCAATCATCATCTCAAGTTATTTTAGTCGTAATAAGCTGGCCAGCCTCATTAATCGTTACTTTCCATTTCGCTCCACTAGCAGTCTTCATAATGATACCTTTACTTGCTTCTATTTCAATATCTCCAAACATTCTTCCGCCAGTTGTCGCTAACCAAGCATTCCCATTTTCCATCGACGATCTTGCAAACATACGATTAATCCGAAAACGCTTTTGGTCTTGAGAATAACCACTCAATGTAATTCTTACTTTATATAGTTGACTCGCCTTCATATTCGATATAATTGTATCGCCTACATTTAATGGAACATCCGATGCAACAACCCAATTTCCAGTTGCACTTAATGCATATTCGATTTTAATTTTCTTCGGACTCTCTCCCCATCCAAAATACATGCCAAAACAATTCAACATTTTGATTGGATTTTTCGTAAAATCTAGCTCAATCACAACTGGATTACTATCTGGAACATCGATATAGTTTACACTTTGTTCATCTATTAAATTAAAGCAATTTGCGAGATTCCCCCCGTAAGGTAATTTCCCACTTACTTGCTTAACAGTATACTTCTGTGGAGCATTTACTAATATATCATCTTGGTTCCCTATTAAATGTGGTTTATTTAACGTAATCGGCAACTGAATCCGAAGAGATTCTTCATAGGTAGACTTACAAACATTGTATTGTCCTTTATCTACAATAGTTGTGGAAAGTAAATTCGAAAAAAGGTAGTTACGATGCGAATTAGAAGAAAATTCAATGACAATCTGTTCACTACTCATCCGGTACGTATCCCAAATCATACAATCAAATGTATTATAGGCACCCGTACAACGAATGACCTTTTTCGTTTGCTGTCTACATTGTACTTGAATATCATGAAACGTATTTCCTGAACTTTCATTTGGTAAATCACTGTTTCCATCAACTTCTATCCCATACTGACATCCATCAATAAATATAGATTGAAATACATTTGCGTTAATCCAGCAAGGTGTATTTATATCGTCTATATATTCTGTCTTCAAATGTATTGCAGTTTGAAAGTTTTTAATTTGAATAAAGTTAACTTGAAAGAAACTAATATAATCCCATGCTTTTTGACAATAAAAGTGTATAGCCTTACCTTTATATGACGACGTTGCATTTACTATATTTATATTTGATATAAGAGAGTGATTAGGAACTTCTATTTGTTGTGAACCGGAAACATAAATAACAGTAGATTGAAACACTGGATTTATAACTTGAACTGTACCACCCGTAATAGATGCATTTTGTTGCAGTTCAAACGCATTAAAATCTCCATCAATTTGCAACGTAACAGTAGGATCTAGCTCTAACCTTACATTTGATTTAATAACAATCGGCTTTACAATTTTGTACGTATTTACCCCTGTAATTCTAACCGTCGAAATTCGGTTCGCTACACAATAATTTATAGCTTGCTGAATTGCTAATGAGCTATCATTCCCTGAATTCGGAACTGCTCCAAAACAATTAATATGAACGCTATTTTCTGGTACACAATCTTCTTGGGAAGAAATATATTCTGACAAAATAAATTCACTCCTCATATTACCTTTTTCATATAATATGTGAGTTTTCTCTTAAAAGTTTCTATAATAAAAAAAACAAACGACTTGCACGGTCATTTGTTTAATTCATATATACTTTTCGTTTCTTCTATCATTTTAGTTAATGAGAAATATCTCTCTGCTTTCTCTCGTGCTTTCAGTCTAATACCATTCACCTTTTTCTCATTTCCTTGTAGTTCCTCAAGCGCACTTGCAAATACCGATTCGCAATATTCAGATAACAAAACACCTGATTCCCCATCTATTACCGCTTCATTTATTCCACCAACATCTATTGAAACAATCGGTGTTCCTGTAGCCATTGCTTCAATTACTACCATTGGAAACACTTCACGAAAAGATAATAAAAGTAGGGCATCCATATTTCCTATAAACCTATGCGGCTCTGAAATATTCCCTAACATCTTTACACTTTGCTGCAATCCATACTTTTCTATTTCTTTCATAATAGATTCTTTCTCTGGTCCATCACCAGCAATATAAAACAAAAAGTCATCTCTTTTTTTCAACACATTTGCAATTTTTACAAATAACTGATGGTTTTTCTCCTTGGATAGTCTAGCTAATATCCCTATTTTATAAATAGATTCTTTCTTTTTCTGCTGGAATAAAAACTTTTCAATATCCACACCGTTATAAATTGTCTTTATTTTCTCTTCTGCTACATGCATTGAAATTAAATTATTCTTTTCAAACTCACTTACTGTAATAATATTATTCACATATTTATTTATAAAATAACGAAAAAAAGTTGGCATTTTCTTTTCTAATATCGTTACATTATGTTTCGTATATACGACTTTTATCTTTTTTTTCATGAACTTTTGAATTAAAAAAGAATATAATACCATTCGAAAACTATTTGCATGAATAAGTTCTATCTTTCGTTTACAAATTTCTTTTCGTAAGTAATGAATATTTCTCAAATGATTCCATCGACTAAGTAACATGAAATTTTCTTTTCTAGTAAGAGATTCATATAGTTCTCCATCACCTGCAGCTGTATAAACCGTAAATTTCTCATCACGCAAATTGCTTTCCAATTTACAAAAATAACTCTCGGCTCCTCCAGTTATCAATTTATCTGTCATCAACAGTATATTCATAATTGCGTCTTCCCAACTACATTGATTTTATTTTTTCTATAGGCATGAAAAGCATACTTACTAAAATAGTAAAAGATTTGCACTGCATTCAGTCGTTTTTGTTCCCTTAATAATTTCCAATATCGAAAAGCCGCTTTAATTTTATTTCTCGAAACAGAATTTGCTACAATTCTATACTTCGCTAACACTTGCTGTATTCCTTTGGCTTCATGTCCTTCATCTAATAAGTTCAGCCATAACGCTGTATCTTCTGGCTGTACACTAGGCATTTCAATATGCGGAATTTTTTCACGATCAATCATTACTGTTAAACAACCGATAATTGTATTTCCTGCCAAACGATGATAGTCAACAAATTTTGGTACATTCACTTCTCGATTTAGTTCATTACTGTTTTCATCGATTAAGCTATACGATGCATATGAAAAAGCCGCATTCATTTCTTCCATAAATAACAATTGCGTCTTCAATTTATGTGGCAACCATATATCATCGCTATCTAAAAAGGCAATATACCTTCCTCTCGCCTCTTCAATCGCTATATTCCGAGCTTTAGCAGCACCAACATTTTCTTTTAATGATAATAATCTAATACGCGAGTCCCCTTCTATTATCTCTTTAATTTTTGCAAGAGATTGGTCAGTTGAAGCGTCATCAACGATAATCATTTCCCACTCTTCATATGATTGATTCTGTACAGATAAAATCGTCTCACCTATAAATATACTATTATAAGAAGGTGTTATTACAGAAACATGAGGCGCCTTATTATGTGCTGATAGACATTTTACCATCTACCTTTCCCCTTCCTTCATATATTGAAATGTACTTCACAACCATTGCTAAAAATAAAAAGAACGCTTCGTTAATAATGAGTGACAATGACATCATCTGAAATAAAAATGCAATCATAGTCAATAAAAGATACGGTTTTTCACGAAACAAAGTATACTGCGTTAACTTGAACATTAATATGAATAAAAAAGCGCTATATAACAGAAAACCAATTGTACCCGATTCAGACAAAATTTCTAAAAATGTATTGTGTACATATAACTTTTCATTAAATTGAAACTCATAATAATTCGAAAAATTAAATGCACCGATTCCGATATATGGATTGGATAAATAATATTTAAAAGCAGCTTCCCATAATGTAAATCTACCACTTCCATTATCATGCGAAAAATCAGAAATTCGTTTATTCAATATGTCATCCAATTGGCCACCCATTACACTATTCGATAAACTAAAAATCACTACACCAAACAATAGTAAACTCATTATTATTTTTATTTTTTTTGCAAAACTAGATGTACATACATATACAAAAACGACAAGCACAAGTGCCAATATTCCTCCCCTTGAAAAAGTTAATAAACTTGTCGTAACACATAAAATCAATCCTAAAATGTTCGTCATATTATGTAGGTTTGTCATATAATACATAAAAAATATTGTATTATAAAAAATAAAAATGTTAGGATCATCTAGCAAACCAATTAATCTTGGATACCCTCTATCAACTAATAGTCCAGCAAAAATTTCTCTCTCTTCTCCACCGTACAATCCAAAGTGCTGTAAACCGACTATATACAGTATTAGGCTTACAACATTAAATATGAATCCTACATAAACAATAGATGATTCAAGTGTTGCTATTTCAACATTTCCTAATAAATTTCTCATTATAAAATAACACCCTAAAACAAGTAGCACACCAAGAATCATACGAATACTAGCATGTAAATATATAGAAAGAATTCCACTGTAACAATAGATGAAATAAAATAGCAAAAATACAACTTCATGAAAATATAGCTTTTGAATATGAAAGTTTTTAACTGTTAAACAAAAATATATAACTAAAAAAATCATATATATCTTCAGCGAAAATCCAATATATATGTTGTATTTACTTAACATGACAAATAATATTAAGAGCATAATCCATTTCATCGAT
The DNA here is from genome assembly GCF_038005545.1 of Bacillus sp. FSL M8-0063. NCBI lineage: Bacteria > Bacillati > Bacillota > Bacilli > Caryophanales > Bacillaceae > Bacillus > Bacillus sp. FSL M8-0063. The sequence continues at coordinate 1,189,244 of NZ_JBBOTJ010000001.1, read as the reverse complement.
ATCTTTATATTATTTTCCATAGGCTATATCCCCTGTTTCGTAATATAATCCTTTTTGCGTGTTTTTCTTATAAACGAAAGAAGAAGTTTTTTCAACTCGTAATCATATAGGAATATACCAACTACTACGATTAACGTATTCAAAACGAGCGCAATGAAATGATATGCATGCAATATATATTGCACTCCAATAAAAGTTACGCCAAAATAAATTGTATACGGTATTACAATTTGGAATACAATTTTTTTCTTCACTACACTTACCGCTATATACCCAACTAAAGCCACAATTTCAAATAAAACCATAGCGTAAGCCGCTCCTATCACTCCACCAATACTACTAAAGCTATAAAGCATAATCCCACCTATCACTAATGCTATACATTGCACAACCGTTCTTTTATTTTGACGTCCACTCGTTGTTAAGCCGTCAGCTATAGCAATATTTAAACTTTGCAGCACAATGAGAAATGATAATATTTGGAGTGGCTCTACTGCATTTCTCCATTCCTCATGAAAAAATATAGAAATAAAGTATGGCGCTAAATGATATAAACTTATCGTCATACATATTCCCACAATCGCCATTGATTTTATTTGAAGTAAGTTTAATTTCGTATGCTCTTCTAAATTATTCTGATTATAATGCTTAAAGAGCACTGGATAAAATGCCCCTGCAATCACCCCTGGTACTTGATATAAAGCTGCTGGCATCCGATAAGCCACCGCGAAAACACCTACCATACTTAATGGCAATGTATAGTTAAGTAAGATAGGTGCTAATTGTGGCGTACTCATTATTAAAAAACCACTAATAATAAAAGGCGTCACTTGCCAAAACAACGCTTTATGAATTACGACTTTCATATTCATACTCGTCTTTCTTTTCATTACATATATGCTGAATACACCACCAATCATATAACCAAATCCATATAAACGAGCAGTTATATAAACTGGTAACTCTCCGAAAATACAAAAACATGTAATGATAATGACAATTGCCGCTGATACAACTTTAATAAGCGCTATATACTTCATACGCTCCGTCAGCTGAAAGTAGGCAATCCCTATATTTTGCCAAGTTAATCCTATTAACATGAAAAACATTACGTTTATCATCATATAAATCAAATTTCTATCCGCATACATATAATGAATAGCAATATAGCCGATTATAGAAATAAAAATAAGTAGAATCATCCTTACTTTTATATACGACGATAAAATCGTCTCTAAGTCTACTCCATCTTTTGCGCCTTCTCGAAGAAACGTATTTGTAAGTCCTAAATCTGTAAAAAATAACATAACAAACGTCACTGCTATAGCAACACTAAACATCCCATAATTTTGTGCATTAAAAAAATTTGCTAAAGCAATTAAACTCACAGCTTGAAGAAGATTAGCTAAAATTGTGCTATAAAATAGATGGATAATATTATTTAAAATAGATCTACCCATACCGGCTCTCCTTTGCAAGCAACCTACTTACATATATTTATCTTGCACCATTACCGTTCAATACTATTAAAACAGTTTTACATAAAATCCGAATGTCCATCTTAATCGTTTTCATTTCAATATACTCCATATCCAATTTCAACTTTTCTTTCGGATCAAGATTATATCCTCCATTTATTTGTGCCCATCCTGTTAACCCTGGCTTCACTATTAAACGATCCTTGAATTCTGGAATATACGTATCAAATTGTTTATAAAAATACTCTCTCTCTGGTCTTGGTCCGACAAAAGACATATCACCTTTTAAAATATTTAAAAGTTGCGGTAACTCATCAATTCTCGTTTTCCTTATAAACGATCCAACTTTAGTAATTCTTGAATCATTTTCATTTGCCCATTGTGGGCCATTTATTTCAGCATCTTTTACCATCGACCTTAATTTAAATACATTAAATTTCCTTCCATTAATCCCTAAACGTTCTTGAAAATAAATTGGAGCTCCTGCTGTTTCGAAAGTAATCATAATACAAAAGAACAACATAATTGGTAGCGTTAATAGTAACAATATGAGTGAAAATATAATATCAAACAAGCGCTTTATACTTCGATTCAAAATACTGGTCTTTTCTTGAGCCGGAATCGTATACAACTTGGCTTGGTTTGTTTCACGAATCATAGATCGTTACCCCCACATTCAAGAATATAAAACTATACCTATTAATTCACATTCTTTCTTCTTTATATTTGCTATCACTTTTTGCACCGTACGTAGGGAATCTTTTCTCTTTTTGACTGCTAAGACCACTCCATCGCATTTCCCTGCAATCATGTGCGTAGCAGGAAGCTCAAATACTTCAGAGGAATACAAGAAAATGTAATCAAAATCTTCTTTCCACTTCGCAATTACATGATCAAATTCATCCGTAGCAACTAAAGGCGTTCCGGTGTGTACTGTTTTTTGGGCAGGAATACAATATAAGTATTTAGATAAATTACTAGAAAAAGATTCATAACTACAAGGGGAATCGTTTATTATATCGTTCACTGTTTTCGTATAATTGCTTTGTAATAGTAGATGTAGTTTAGGATCAGAAAAATTCACATCGATAAGTAACACCTTTTTTTTCATCTCTGCAAACACTAGCCCTAGATTTACTATAAGCGACGCGACAACACCTCTATCCTTCGTTGAGGTAACTGTGAACACTTGTTTCCCCGATTTTTTCAACTCGTGATACACCGTATAAAACTGCTCTTTCATTAGAGCATCATGCGGATTAAATGGCAGCTTTTTCTTTGTCTTAAACATCGACATGTTCACCTCGATATATAGATGATTGCGCATCAACTTCTGTAGATTTCTTTTTTCTATTCGGTTTCATATTTATGTGACCAATAACAGATACTGTTGTTATTTTCTCTAAATCTTGTTCCACGTATATACGCTCATCAAAATAATCTCGAAATACAGCTAAACCTATCCCAACAAAAAAGCTAACAATTAAAGAGATAGGAATGATAAGTTGCAATTTCGGAAACAACTTTTCAGCTTTTTCCTGTAACTCAGGGTCAGTTAATATTTTTATCCCCTGTACATTCGTATACTGTTGAAAGCTTTTTTGAGATTGTTCTGCCAATGACTTTACAATTTCTTTGACGATTGTAGGATCTGAATCTTTTACTGTAACAGTAACGATTTGAGAGTTGTCCATATTCACCACTGAAATTTTTTGTGCTAATTCATAAATTGATTGCTCTAATTTCAAATTTTTTTTAACCGTTGAAATAATGAGTGGACTTTTTAATATATCAACATACGACGTTACAAGTTGCTTATTTTCCTGTGTTTTATTCACTGCATTTTCTTTATTAAACCCATCTAAATTCCCAACGAGAATTTGCGTTGAATATTGATACGAAGGCTTTAATACATACATAGAAATAAGAATTAAAGAAAATGTTACACAACACATCGTCAAAATAATTGTTACTACTCTTCTTTTCAATAGCTGCTGAAAATCCTTCATACTAATTTCTTGCTTCAATTATTTCACCGCCTTTGTTTGAATAACATCCTGCAACTCACTTTCTACAGATAGTCTTTTCTTTTCTAAATTCGATTGCTTTGTTATATACTTTCCGATCCTGAATGCAAATTTTTCTACAAACAAATAAGAAATTATTGCTAGTATAAACGAAAGAATGAGCGATAACATTAAAACAATGGGTAACGGAAATATTTCATGAAGCATATACACTAGGGAAAATAAAGATATGGTGTGGTATAAATAAAGACTGTAAGAAATCTTCCCCAAATATAACAAGTATTTATTACGTAGCAAGGATGACAAAGTTGATACTGACAAGCTTAATATGACAAATAAACATGCACTTATCGCTACTACGTAGTCTCGAAATATAAAATTATTAAGCAAATTAATTTCTCCAACAAGCCCTTCATACATATAAAGTAAAACCGCAAATAAAAACCATGCAATTTTCTCATTTTTAGTACGATTACTATAAAAAACTATTAAATTATTTTTATATTTCGCAACTAGTGCTCCTAGTAAAAACAGCACTGTGTAATGCAGAGTTAATGCATAACTAGTTAATGTTAAACTTGAGTGAAATAAAAATAAAATCACGACAGAACATATACTAAAAATAAACAATGACAATAATGAATACCTCAACGTTTTTCGTAAACAAACCATCAAAACTAACGGAAAAATTATCGATATTCGCATTTCATGAACAAGTGACCAAATTACGCCGTTATATGCATCTGTATTATATTTCCCAATCAATAAAATATGTTGCGCTATTAAGCTTAAAGAACTTTCAATCGTCCATGAGCGATTAAACCATTCACTTAAATTAGAAATACCATATTTACTCATTGTAGTCTGGCATAAAATAGCTATACTTATTGCTATGATATATGGAATATAGATTCTAGATATACGCTTTAAAAGGAATGATCCATAGCTATCGTAGTTTTTTTGAATGGATCTATACAAAACAAATCCACTCAAAACAAAAAAGATAATAACAGATTCGTTACCACTACTAAAAATTAGACGAGCAGGTGTTTCTTTTAATAGATAAATAACAAATGGTTTATTATCTTCATAACTGTAATTTTGAAATACTGAAAAAATCATTAAATGATGGCTAATCATTACTATCAATGAAGAAATTCCTCGTATAGAATCCAGTTCTTCATACCTATCCATCGTTTTACATCAACTCCTACTGAAATGATAATAATCATTTCAAAGCGACACCATTATTCATATTCCTCTCCTTTCTTTTCATTCCAATTTTTCATATTAAAATGATTTTATAGCGTAATTTTGAATGTATTGTAACATTTTTTGTAATATTATGAATAGCGAATCTTCAAAATTGATATATACCAATTACAACCTCGAAAAATGAATAATATTGACAGAAAAACACTATAAAAACATCTTGCATAGTTGCAAAATTAAAGAGAGGAATAAAGTTTTTTCAATATAAAATAAAAAAGATAGCCTTTAAAGGCTATCTTTTTTATTTTATTTAATTATTGGCACCACTATATGCTACATGTCGTTTCTCAATTCTCTCTTCAATTTCTTTCATATTTTCTTTATTATTTAATAGTGATTGTTTATTTTCAATTAATAATTGTTTAAAAGATTTTCTCACTTTTTTTCTCATTTCCATTGTCCTCCTTGGGGGATGGTTTATATAAAAGATAAGGAATTATCTGTGTGCCCTTATAATAATTGATTGTTGTGAATTCCATTTGAACTTCATATGAAAATTTCATTTATTTTCTGACAACTTTGTGAACATGCAAAAATGTGATCATCCTAAAACCATTTTGAAATTGCTTCATTTCATTATAAAAGTTGCTATTGTCATCAACTTCTATCCATATATTTTGTCGAAACATTTATATATTTAAAATTGAGTTCGATATAATTTTATTTACTACGATACTGTTCGTAAAAACAAAAAGAGGGATGTTGTATAAGTCAAAGTTTGACTTATACAACATCCCTCTTTCAAAACTATTTATAGCATATTTATTAATATTTCTGGTCTTCCCCAATTCATTTCTTCACAAACGAATCTAAGTTTTTCTTCATCCATTGTGTGTAAGCCTTCTTCTAATGAACATGAAATTGGAACTTCACAATGAATTTGTGCTAATTGTAATGAAATATTTAAGTTCTCTAGATCACTTTCAATCTTTGTACGCTGCGCTTTCGTTAATGTTGCTACATTTTCTAGTACAGTTGCTACTGTTCCGTGCTCTTGAATCAATTTATAAGCTGTTTTTTCCCCGATACCTTTTACACCTGGGTAATTATCACTCGTATCTCCCATGAATGCTTTCGCATGCACGATTTGCCACGGCTCTACGCCTTTTTCTTCCATGATTTTCTCTGGTGTGTAATATTCGTAATTTCCAATTCCTTTGCGCAAGAGCATTACTGTAACGTTCTTATCAACAAGCTGAAGTAAATCCGTATCACCTGTTAAAATATACACTTCCGCTTCATTACAGTATTGTTTTGCAAGCGTGCCGATACAATCATCCGCTTCATACCCTTTCATACCGATAACTGGAATAGACAATTTCGCAGTCATTTCTTGAACTAAATCAAATTGCGGAATTAATTCTTCAGGCGGCGCTACACGATTCGCTTTATAATTCGAGAACGATTCTGTTCTAAATGTCGTACTACCCATATCCCAGCATGTTACGATATGTGTCGGTTCAATTGCTTGCATAGCTGTTAATAAATGTTTCATATAACCATGAATCCCGTTTGTAGGGGTACCATCTTGTCGTTTCATAAATTGTCCGTAGACACTTGTTGCGTAAAAAGCACGAAATAATAGTGCCATACCATCAACTAATAATACTTTTTTCATAATCCCTCTCCTACCAAAAAAAATAATAACCCCACGTCATCACGTAAGGTTATATAAATAGATTACCATTCTACGTTTTTTCAACTTTGTCTATTATACATTGTTTTTGTATATTTAGCATCATTTACACATTAAGACGTTCTACTACAACAAGTATGAAGAATTCCTGTATACGTATTTTTCCCAGTCGAAACAACTACAGCCTTTGCATTTCCGCCAACAATATGAGTCCCTTTGAAACATACGTTTTCAAGTTCAAGTGGATTATAGTCTTTCATTCGTTTTAAAGGAATAAATCGTTTACGCTCAAGGTGATAGCAACTTTCAAATTTCTCAATACTTGCATCTTTTCCTGTTAGCACGGATTCATTTACTAATAAATCATTCGCGTAAATGATACGTACATCTGCCGGTACTGTATCACCTTCTGAAAGAAAAATCATATCCCCAGGAACAAGCTCTTGTACTGGCACATTCATCATTTTTAATTCACCGTTTAAACCAGTTACACTAGAACATTCTACTCGAGACACAGTAATTTTCTCACATTGTAATCCATCACGCACATGTTGTTTTGAAAAACCTGGAATCATTCCACTTAGCTTCATCATTACTTCCGCAATACGCGCTCTTTTTGAAATTAATTCGTTTCGGCCGTATACTTGAATGCGTTTTTGTGCCTCTTTCATAGATAATCCGTCTCTTGTTGTTTTAAAATACGCAAATACAGATTTTACATCTCTCGTTGCGATTTCAATTAATAAATCTTTATTTTTTTGAAGCATTGTTTGTTCTTTCATTGATTTTTTACTTAATTTATATGACGTGTTACCCACAGTTTTGTTTGCATATAACATATTATCGTCTCCTCCTGTACAACATAGGAAGAAACGCTTTGTTTCTCAATTTATCCACTTTACCGTAACAGTGTCTAGCGCTTAAACATGCATATAAACGCTACATTATGATAAATATAGAGGGAGGAACAAGTCGTTTCCTGCCTACATCATATATTTTTGATTTGAAGTATATGGGTAACGGAACCGAGTCAGAATTTGACATGCTCCTCACCTCCTCGTTTAATTTTATAGTTTATACTATGAATTTACTCATAGCTTTGTAACAAAAAGACCCTTACTCCGAAAAGAGTAAAGGTCATGACATACACAAATAAACGATTCCTAAACAATTAGAAATCTACGGACCTCTCCCTCGCCGAGTTTTAGCACTGTATAGCATAGGTACATTACCAGCTACGTTAAGAAAAACCTTAATTCGATCATTCCTGTTGACCCATTGGCGTCTCTCGACATTTTTGGGCAGTAGCATTTCTCTATACAGGAGCCTCACCTAACAGAGACTTATTTTTATTACATAGAAAATGTTACTCTTATTTAAAATAGATGTCAACAGTAGCCTACAATTTTTTCGAAATGTATGGCGAACTAACGTATATAAAATAAAAAACTTCACGTTTAAACGTAAAGTTTTTAATAAGTTATACAACCAGCAATTACAATCCCAATGGAAAGTGATAAAAACATAAGAAAAAGACCGACTGCTTGGTTATCTTCTTCAAGACTTTTGTTTATATTAAAGCGTGGTGTAAGCCACTCAGCTAAATAAAAGACGATAATTTGAGCCAAAATCCCAACAGCTCCCCATGAAACCATATCAAGAAGTGAAATGGAATTAGCTGCTGTCGAATATAAAACAATAGCTAACCCAAGTAATCGTCCTCCAAGTACATAGCTTACCGCCTTATTTCCTTGGGCCATTAACTTAAATTCTTTTACTTTCGTTGTCACTTCCATGAGGAACAGACCAATACATAAAAGGCCCAGTGTTACTGCTAAATATAATAAAAAATTAATCATATACTTTCCTCCTTTTTTATACCTACCGGTAAATAGTACGATTCATTCCCCGTAATTTTTTCCCCAGCGCGAATACCGATACTACTCGCTTTTCCAGCAATTAAAAACGAACCAAACACATACGACAGTTTCTCCATCCCTTTCTCAGTTTCCAAAGATACGACTGGAAGTTCTGTATACTTTTGAAATATCGGCAGTGACGCTTTATACGTTTGGTGTGCATTTTGAATCATAATATTTTCGTCCTTATCGCGAACGGTAATTGTGTCTCCTTCTCTACCAAATGAAGGTTTTTGAACGAAAGAGCCTTTTCCTAAAAATAAATCTGGTTCTAAATATGTAGGTAACATATATTCTTTAATCCACTGTTGTTCCTCATTTGTATAAAAGGCCTTTTCTTCTGCTAACCCCCAAATAAGACACTGAATTGATTTTGGCTGAAGCAAAAATGCTGACAAAGGATTTATTATAAAAAGCTTTCCGGCTTTTACAAGTTGCAACAGTTCCACACCTACGAAGTCTCCTGTTTCAGGATCTTGATCCTCAATTAAATCTTCTATCGGATATGTTTGGCGATATAAAATATCAATCTGTACTCCATCCCTATCCACTAAAGCATCTTTTGTAATTCTAAGTTCTGACATTGGCACTACTTTATTTTCAACATGGCATAACTGACTCAAATACATAGTCGTATTCCAATCCTCAATATGTTCATGATGTGCTGTAAAAACAACATTTGGGTTATCTATTCCCTTTGTCGCTTCCATTACAGCCTTTGTAACACCAGAAGATAGTAATCGTTCTTGACCCAAGTTTGGATCATCATAGCCTAGTTTTCCACAAACTTTTCCATTCATTTGAAAGCATTCCATAATAAAAGTTGGTGTATCACTATTAAACTCAAGCATTTTAATTTGGTTATCATTTGTTAAAACGAAATCAAATCGTGAAATAACAGATTCAGGATATAATCCTTTCATTCTAATAAACGATAAGCTTGCAGGAGGATACCCAAGTTCAAGAAGCTGTTCGTCACTTAAATTCCGCAAAAGTTTAGCAGTCTTAAAAAATATTTTCCCCATTCGTTCAGTTGCTAATTGCAATTGTTTCATAGTCTGATTTGTTATAAAAAAAACATGAAACAAACTATACTCACATTCATATAAATCCGACCAAAAATTCGGATATTTCGAGTAAAATTCTTTTCGATCCCTTATGTATTGCGACATATGTTAGCCCCCAAATCCTCCCTTTGAACCGCTTCCAATTCCACCTTTAAATTCCGCAGACGATTGATAAGATTTAAACGCCGATGAATTTTTAAAAGTGGATTTATTTTGATAGTAACTCCCACCATAAAAATAATGCCCACGATAACCTGACCTACTATCATCACACTGCCATACCCCAAGTTCATCATCCCAATCCCAATCTGAACAACTATTATCATTCGGTTTTGGGGGAAGATCTTGCTCGCAGCCAAATAAGGTGCCAGTCATTAAAGACGTTACGACACCACCTACTAGCCATTTCGTTTTCGTCACCTTCGCACTCCCCTTTTTAAATTCTATTCCTATTATATAAGATAGCATGATAAAGTAGAAGAAAAAGGAAGAAGAGGGATAAAATGCGCTTAGAATATCGACTTAATGATGAAACGAAAAGGTATCCTGCTTTATGGAACTACGCAAATATTTCTAATTCTGAAATCATCGCACGCATGACGTGTGAATATTTTATAAAAGATAACAAGACATATGTTGTTACTGCAACTTCAGTAGATCCAGACGGAACAGCAGTTATATATATTCAAAAAGAAGAGTTTGCAAATGACCCTTCAGATCCTACATACTCTCACATCGGTTTTGAGGTTAGAGAACTAAGTGAAACGAGTTCTAGCATAATAGATCGGAAAGATGTATGGAACTATGAAGAAATTTTGCCATCTCTTCATTCAGACCTTATATATATTCAGCGCGACGGCATGCATATGGAGTTCGCTTTAGATTCAAGAGAGATTGATGAAGATAGAAAGTGCTATATTTATTATGGAAACTTCACAGGTGAATCCAGATAAAACAAATATATTTATGCAACAAAAAAACCTTACGTATAAAACGTAAGGTTTTTATATAGCCCCACATATGCCGTTCTCTCTAGATGTCCATAAACCTGCTCTCACAGGTGGATGCTCTCACAAATGTTTGTAACTTCCTTCTTAAAAAGACGGCTTGTTAGCTACATTTAAATATTGAACTTCCATATTAAACTTATTGGTTTAAGACATGCATAAGCTACGTACACCGTAGGAATTTTATATAATGTTAGTTGAAATAAGACCCCCGCACGTGCCGCTCCTCGTAAATGTCCAAAAACCCGCTACTCGCAGGTGGATGCCCTCACAGTTACCGTACATCTTCCTCCACAAGGAAGGCTTGATGATGGTCGCTAAATATTGAGCTTCCGTATAACTAACATCGGTTTTAGACATAAATAAGTTACGTACACCGCAGGATGTATTATTTACTTGTCGTTATATTATCACATTGTTTCCAATGTGTAAAATACAAAGTTTTTCGAGCAATTTCTTGCTTGTGACCTTATTTTAATACAAATTATTTTTGCATGCAAGTGATTAATCTTCTTCTTTTGCAATTTGATTTTCTGGATAAGAAATCCAATCACTCCAGCTACCTGCATACAATTTAACATTTTGGAATCCAGCTAATTTCAATGCAAGGATATTTGGACATGCTGTAACACCAGAACCACAATATACAATTGTTTCCTTATCTTTCAAAAGATTTCGGAATCGTTCTTGTTGCCCAGCTTCATTCTTAAATTGTCCTGATTGTACAATTCCATCCTTCCAAAAATAGTTTACTGCTGTCGGAATATGTCCTGCTTTTGGATCAACTAGTTCCTCTACACCAGCATAACGTTTTGGCTCTCTAGAATCAATTAACGTAACATCTGCACCTGCATGAATATTCTCTCTCACCGTTTCCATCGTTACAAGCATATGATCTTGTACATTTGCTTTGAATGTTTTTCGTATAGCAACAGGAATTTCCTTTGTTATCGGTAGTCCATTCTCTTTCCAAGCTGGAAATCCACCATCTAATATATATACTTTCTCATGTCCTACATAGTTTAATAACCACCAGAGACGAGAAGCATTTGCACCCGCTTGACTGTCATATGCAATTACTGTCGTATGTTCACCAATACCAGCTTGTGAAAGCTTGTCTGCAAACTCCTCAATATTCGGCAATGGATGGCGACCACCATGTTCTGTTACAGGACTTGATAAATCTAAATTTAAATCAAAATATAACGCATGAAGAATATGTTCTTCCTCATACTTTTCTCTACCCCAATTAGGATTCGCTAAATCAAAACGACAATCGATTATACGGACATTCTCATCCTCTATATGCTCACGTAACCATTCGACTGTAACTATCATCTTTAACGACCTTCTTTCTCTTGCAAACGACTTACATACTCCATAACCATTTCTTCCGTAACAAATTTACGTTGCAGTGTAACACCATTTTTTGCAAGATCATTAATTTGCTTTGTTACAACATTAATGATATCAACCGAAAATTCTTTCCCCTTTGACGCAAGAGATACGGCTGCTTCAATAGCTGCTTCACGCTGCGCATCTAATTGTAAACATGCTTTTACACTTTCATTTTGTTTACGAGAATGTGCTGTAATTGCTTTATGTACTTCCATCTTCTCTTCCCCCTAAATAAGTTATACGTTCTTATTCAATTCCATTGCAAGCCGAATCATATCACGACATACAATCCCATTTTCAATAATCTCTTCTTCATAATGCTTTGAAAAGTAATCAAAATCAATAGAAAAAATACGAAATCCACATTTTTGATATAAAGCAAGTTGTGAAACACTAGAATTGCCTGTACCAACTTCAAGTTTTGACATACCATATCCTTTAGCAGTTTCTACGGCATGACTTAATAGCTGCTTTCCAATCCCTTTTCCTTGCAAATGCTCTACAACTGCAATATTCATAATTTCCATCGTCTTCGGCCTTGTTTCCAAAAGAACATATACACCGACAACTCTCTCCTCTTGCTTAGCTACATATGTTAACCCTCTTTGTACATATGCATCAATTTGCTGCTCACTTGGATCAGCAAGCAATAGTAAAGGTTTCGGTATAGCTTCTTTCGAAATATACTCTATTACTACACACATAAAAAACTCCCCTTTCTCTATTGTTCTAAACCCTCCTTGTCTACCATAAATAATAGAAAGGAGGGATTCACCATGGACAACAATGAGAAAAAATGCAACGTCATCTCTATTGATGGAAAGAAGAAGAAAAGCGACACGTATTCCTACCCAAAATTAGTAGTAGAAAACAAAACATATGAATTTTCTTCATTCGTCTTATGCGGTGAAACACCAGACGGCCGACGCCTCGTTCTTACTCATATGATTTCTACAGATGAATTTGCTGGGTTTGTCAAATCTTTAGATACAGTATTGCAAAAGAAAATCGAACGAATCTTTTTCTCATAACGACTATATCACATAAATTTCTTTTTCAATCTCTACTAACTGCTTTTGCAACTGTTCTTTACTTTGTTCATATAGTGATACATCAATTGTTTCAGCCAATGCAAATAATACACTTTCATAATAATTCATCACATCTTGCTGCATCACTTTTTGGAATAAGTTCCATTTCAAATCCCACTCTTGCTTATAATGATGAACAAATAAATCTTTTTCATCAGCTACATAGTTTGATACGAAGGGCTCTAATACAACTTTAGCCTCTTCTTGCATGAAAGCTTTATCATTCTTTTCAAAAAAGCTTTTTTCATTTTTAAAATGCGCTAGTGCTTTTTTGAAATCTTTTATTTCAACTGAAGGGAAAGGTTCTTTATGTGCAATATCTTTATATTTATAATCCACTGTTCCACTCATAGAAATTGATTCATTTTCTACTTTACAGTTCACCACAATTTCATTCTTTGCACGCTTCATCGCTTCATCTATCCATTTTTCAAGGCGTAATGATGTCGCACGCATTTCTTGTAATAAATCATGCTGAATAAATGCTACTAATTCCATAACGCACTGTTGCAACTGCACTTTCACATTCCCATCCGTTCGCAGCGATGCTGGATTAATAAATTCAGTAAACACATCGTTATAGCGTAGGAATAGACGCTGTTGCACGTAATAAAGCAATTCTTTCACTTCATTTTGCATCGCCTGCTCTTCAGCGAGCACACTATATGATGAAATAATATGAAGTAGCTGATCACGCTCTGCTTCATATTTTTTCGTTTGCTTCTCTTTCTCTTCATTCCCCTGCTTTGCACCGTTTATCATATTTACTAAAAGCTGATCTGCTCCTTGCAATGTACCATATAAAGCATGAACAGATACGAGCATTAAATCTCTCATCATAAAGGATGTAAATGATTCCTCGAACTTAACAATCCCAGAGTTTTGTAAAATACCGTACTTCTCTTTTTCAATATTCTTTCCTTGCTTCTCTTCAAGTGCACATAAACTTGAAATTGCAAATAAACGCGGATTTCTAATACCGTATTGCAGTAGCTGGTCTGCGATATAACCTTTTACCATTTCAAGTTCTTCTTCAGACTCTGCTAAATCGGCCGCATTTATTAAAAAGAACATTTTATCAAGTGCAAAAGTATCCTTTACACGACCAAGCTGGATTAAGAATTCACGGTCAGCACGAGAGAACACATGATTATAATACGTTACAAATAAAATAGCATCTGCGTTTTTAATATACTGGAACGCAACGTCCGTATGGCGGGCGTTAATAGAATCCGCTCCAGGTGTGTCTACAAGCGCTACTCCTTGCCTTGTTAAAGCACAATCATAATAAAGCTCCATGTACTCAACAAAACATGATTTTTCTTCATTCGCTACATAATCAGAAAACTCTTCTAATGTAACTTGTACCTGCTCGCCTAAATGAGCAGAAACCGTATCATACCCTTTTTGTACCGCTCGTAAAAAGCTAAATGTTGTTTTTTGCTTCCCAGTTGGTGAAGGATATTTCATAACTTTATCAATTTGTGCTAACGCTTCATCTAACGTAGTAATCTCATAATGAAACAACTTATAAACAGCTTTCATATCTTCTAATAGAGCTTGCTTTGATTTGAATTGAACCATTACTGTTCCGTGTGGTTTTTCCTCTGTAACCGGCAAAATTTGATTAATCGTTGCCGTCGTCGGATTTGGTGATACAGGAAGTACATTCCCACCAAGCAGTGCATTAGCAAATGATGATTTCCCAGCACTAAAAGCTCCGAATAACGCTACTGTAAATTGTTTCGTTTCCACACGACGCCTTTTTTCTATTACCTCTTGCTGTACATGTTTCAGCGCTGGCAATGGCTCTAATATCGTTTCAGCTTTCTTCACTTTCTCTAATATACGCTGAATATTTAAAGCTGCCGTTCCTTTTATCTCTTCCTCACGAGCCATTACGTGATCGTTTGCGCTTTCCTGCTCTTGTAGTGTGAATTTCTCACTAACAATTTGTGTTTTACTTTGCAATATCTCCTCTATTTGCAAGCCTTCTGGTGTAGCAACACGCTCGTGCCAAACATTTTGCAAATAACTTTCATATGTCTCTAAATTGTTACTGTATTGCAATTGCGTTTCTTTTGCCGTTTGCAACATCGTATATTTTTCAATCTCTTCTTCAATGCGTGCAACTGCTTCCTTCACCTTTTGCTTTAAAACGACTGCACTTTTATCAAAAATTTGCTGCGCTTTTGTAAAATAACGTTTCTTCAGTTCATTCGCTACATCCGCTGTATAAAGAAGTAAGTAATCCCCTGTGAAACCTGCACCTTGTTTAATGACTTCAGCTAACATTTCTGGTCCAAAAGCAATTTCTAAAGCATATATGTCTTTCCCAATTTCCTCTGTGAACAATCCTTCTTCTTTTAAGAAGGCAACAATAAATTCTTTCACATGAAAATCAAGTTGCGTTTCAACAGTCTTTTGCAAAGCAGAATAAAAAGCATCTAAACGTCTCTGTTTTTCTTGCTCCGTCTTTCCTTTCGCAAACAGCAAACCGACCTTAAATTTTGTTAATTTCGTTTCTAAATACACATTTGCCAATTCTCTCATTTCAAATGGCATTAAATACGCGTTATCTAATATAGCTTGTAAGCCTTTTATAAATTCGTTTCTCACATGAGATTCTTTACTAGCCTCGCATTGTTTAGTTTCCGTTAGCTCTTCTTTCTTTTCAACTATCTCTGAAATAGAAAGCGGCGATGCTAGCTCTTCCTCATATTTCAAAAGAGCTTTTTCATTTTCTGAAAGAATAAACGAGAAATGTTCCCCCATTAAATATTCTGTTTCTCGCTCCATTCCATCTCTTACATACTGCACTTTTTCTTTCATAATAGAAGTAATTAATGTTTCTAAGCTCCCAATTTCATTATGTGTATGGTTCATCATTCGCAATGAAGTATAATACACTCCATCTACTTCAATATCCCAGTTAGAGAACGATTGTTTTACACTATCTTTATAATCCTCAAACGATAATTCATTTTCTTTATGTTTATCTATTTGATTTACAACTAGATAAACCGTTTTATTACGTTGTTTCAATTCTTTAACAAATTGCAAATTCACTTCCGATTGGACGTGATTATAATCCATCATATAAAAAATTACGTCTGCTAGATGCAGCGTTGATTCTGTCGCTAATTGATGGGCATCATCTGTTGAATCAATCCCTGGTGTATCAACTAACATAACACCCTCAGGAATTGGCGCATCATTCCGATAAATATGAACACCAATTACCTCATCACCGTCTTTACAAATTTGTTTTAATTCTTCCGCTGAATATGCACCATCATATTCGTACTGTTCTCCAGATTTAACTGTTACAACAACACGATCCATTCCTTTTTCAATTTTGACAACGTTAGCGCTTGTCGGAATTGGACTTGTTGGTAACAACTGCGCTTTATATAGATGATTCATCATCGTTGATTTCCCTGCAGAGAAGTGACCGCAGAACGCTATCATAAGCTGTTCTTGTTTATATTTTTGAATCACCTCAAACAACTTTACACTATTCTCTGCATCGCCGTGTTTTTGCCACTCTTCATAAAAACAAACAAGTTTTTTCATACCGTTTGTCTGTACTATGTTTGTCATCCCCTTGTTCCCCTTTATCCAAGATGTATATACTTTTTCCCGCTATTTGCGAGCTCATAATCATCAGGAGATACATCCCCTCATCGATTACAGTTTCACTTTACTATCATACTAAATTTTCAGCATATTCTCATTAAAAATAAAAAATCCCTTTCATTCTTTTTACAGATGAAAGGGATTTTATGTCATATCACTCATTTTGCTGTTCCTACTCCATTTAAAACATACTTTGCAATAACTGCATATACAGCGACTGTACCTGCTACTAATGCGTATACCATACTCATGCACCAACCTTTTTGATAATGATTATCACTTTTGAATACATTTTATCATTAAAGAGAATCATTATCAACACTTTTCATAAAGAAAGCCCCTTATAAGAAGGAGCTTTACTGCCTGTTTTGAAGAAGGTTAAAACTTGTTGTGCACTCTTATTATATCTCATAATACACATCTTAACAGTTTTAAAAATTGGAAATTACCTATATACCCTCCTCTTTACATTTTGTATAATAAAAGGGAATTACTTAACAAGGAGGAAAATAATGACACAAAATATTTCACAAAGCGAGAGGATACACTCCATCGATATTATTAGAGGAATAGCTGTACTAGGTATTTTTCTTGTTAACTGGCCTGTTATCGCTGGGATTGACTCACGTGATCTTTCAGGAATTTATGAGGGGCTAGATAGCTATATCCGTCTGTTTTACGATATGTTTATTCAAACAAAGTTTTATACCATCTTTTCGTTTTTATTCGGCCTAGGCTTTTACATTTTTATGACTCGTGCTGAAGCGAAAACAGATCGACCAAAAACTTTATTTGTTCGTCGCTTACTTATTTTATTATTATTTGGTTTCTTACACTACGTTCTTTTATGGGACGGAGACATTTTACATACTTATGCAATCGCTGGATTTTTCTTATTTTTATTTTATAAGAGAGAACCTCGTACCATTTTAATATGGGCAATCGCTTTATTAAGTATTTTTCAATTTCTTATGCTAATTGCTAGTATTGGTATTGCCTTCATGCCAAAAGATGAACTTGGGTTATCCTTACCAATCATGCCACTTGAAGACTGGGTGTCACAAATACAAAATCGTTTCCATGCATTTTATGCTGATGGAATTGGACTAAACGCATTCATGCTCCCAGAAACAGTTGGGCTATTTTTACTTGGTTTATATGCCGGTAAAAAGGATATTTTCCGCCGTACGAAAGAGTTAGATCCAAAGCTTAAAAAATGGCAAATTATTATGTTCATTTTAACGTTGCCAATGTGGTTCCTCATGGTCCGCTATTTCTTATCAAAACCATCTTATGAACCAATTTATATGCAAGGCTTTACAATGTTTAGCGGAAAAACATTATTCATCTTCTACATTTTCACGCTTATGCGTTTATTACAGAAAGAAAAATGGCAAACATTATTACGACCATTCCAATATGTTGGTCGAATGGCGTTAACAAATTACATCTCGCATACAATTGTTACGTTACTTGTATTCGGACTATTGTTCAAAAATGATTATCTTGCTCCATTATGGGTAGGTCCTCTATTTTGCATTAGTTTCTATACGTTACAAATCTTTATTAGCCGCTGGTGGCTATCACGTTATCAATACGGGCCACTTGAGTACATTTGGCGTCTTGGTACGTACGGGAAAATGATGCCACTTAAAAAGAAAAGAAAGGTCTCATAACGAGACCTTTCTTTTTTTATGCTTCTCTTACTGCACTTTGCATCGGTTGTTCTAGTTGCAACATTTGAAGTAGCACTAAATAAACCATTTTAATTGATGTAAGGGGGCACAATGTAACTGGAGAAATATTAAAAGGGACTAGAGAAAAAATAACATGAGAGAACGTCACTTTATATTCCTATAAGAAATCACAATGTGCGATCCAATCATTTGTTTTACTATTTTTAGCAAAATAAATTCCACCGCCATGAATAATCTTTAAATGGGCTTTGGGATCGTCTGTTATTTGAAAAATAAATTCATAATCCGCAGGCCATTGGATACCTGATTGTGCAAAGCAAGCATAGCCTCCTAATTTGTGTATGTAATGATTTTCTTCAAAAATGTCCTCGTAGTAGTCAATCTCAATTGTGTTTTCAAGTTCAATAATTCTATCTTGCACGTTGTTAGGGAAATCTTCCGTATCCCATTGTGGAAACTCATCAGCTACTAATCTTGGTATTAAGGGAAAAGGTTTTAGATTTGGAAACGTAAGTGACATTTCATTCGGTACTAGTTCCTCTAAAGAATCATATTCTCTAACACAAAAATTTCCTGATAAATTGGACAAATCTTTAGCAAAGTTTGGAGAAAGAAATACTGCAATGACTTTCATATCTTTTACTGCTTCTGGAACAAAAGGTATTTGTGTTAAATTAAGCATCATAATCGCATACATTTTGTCTTGATAACGGTCGATTGGGCAAGTTTCATTTGGGAATGAATAGGGAATCTTTCCAATCCAACTTTCATTTATAGATGAATCAGGTCTTTTTCCGCCTGTTTGAAAGATAGTTGCTCTTTTTCTTAAGATATTCTTTATTTGATCTATTTCCAAAATATTTCTCCTCCTAAATATATATTTTGGTTTCTCCTTATTTTAACGGATAATTATATTCTAACAATAATGTACATTTTTTGTTATAACGCCCCTTTTGAAAGCTGTTGTTAAGCAGCAATTTCAAGGGTCTTTTTCTAGTTTTACTGTCGATTTAAAACAAATTTGTACTGTTTATAAAAAACATACCTTTTTGAATAAAGTTGCACCGTTTTGCATCATCAGGTAAAACTCCTGTAGTAATGGAGCTTTAGAATTAAAAGTAGATCTGGAAATTGAGACATTATAAACTTATTAAACTAGCTCAGTAATAAAAACGATGGGTTCAATTTGATTGGTATTTTAAACATCACTACAAATTAAAAACCTATCTCAAATGAGATAGGCTTAATTACATACAATTCGTATTGTGTCTACTTACTTTTTACGCTTCCCTTACTGCACTTTGCATAGACACTGGCTCTTCTTTTACTTTCACTTTACGCTGCGGCACCATATTAAATACGATATTTAAAAGTACTGCTGACGCACTTCCAAGTACAATTCCGTTATCTGTTAAAATACGAATGTTTTCAGGAAGTTGTGAGAATAATGTAGGAACAACTGTAACCCCAAGCCCAATTCCTACAGAACATGCAACGATTAATAAGTTTTCTTGTTTACCAAAATCAACGCTACTTAACATTTTAATACCATATGCCATTACCATACCGAACATCGCTAACATTGCACCGCCAAGTACTGATTTCGGGATAATAGTTGTAATAGCTGCGATTTTAGGAATGAATCCAAGAACAATTAACATACCACCACAAGTATAAATAATAACGCGATTTCTTACTCCAGTTAATTGAACAAGTCCTACGTTTTGAGAGTATGTTGTATATGGGAACGCGTTGAAAATACCGCCTAACACCATCGCTAATCCTTCTGCACGATACCCTTTTGTTAATTCTTTTTCACCGATCTTTTTATTGCAAATATCAGATAATGCAAAGTAAACACCTGTTGCTTCTACAATTCCTACGCAAGCAACTAAGATCATCGTAATGATTGGCGTCAATTCAAACGTTGGTGTACCGAAGTAAAACGGCTGAATACCATGGAACCAATCCGCTTCTCCAACCGCTTGCAAACTTACTTTCCCCATAAATGCTGCAACAATTGTACCGAACAATAGACCAAGTAAAATAGAGATTGAACGAATAAATCCGTCAAAGAAACGATACATAATGATGATAAATAGTAATACACCAAATGCTAACGCTAAATTTTCAAGACTACCAAAATCCTTACTTCCTACTCCTCCAGCCATATCATTAATTGCTGCTGGAACAAGTGTAACTCCAATTACAGTAACGACAGATCCTGTTACGACAGGTGGAAACAGTTTTACAAGCTTTCCAAATAATTTCGCAAAAATAACAACGAATAACCCGGCAGCAATAATTGCTCCATAAATAGAAGACACGCCGTATTGTTTCCCGATTGCAATCATTGGCCCAACCGCTGTAAATGTACAACCAAGTACAACTGGAAGTCCAATACCGAAAAAGCGATTTGATAATGCTTGTAAAATTGTCGCAACGCCGCACATTAATAAATCAATTGAGACTAAGTATGTTAACTCTTTTTGATTTAAACCAAGTCCGCCGCCCACAATAAGCGGAACAATAATTGCTCCAGCATACATAGCAAGCATATGCTGCATACCAAGCGATGCGATTTTAAATGGATGTTGCTTCATCGTTTATTTCACCTCCGCAGTTTCTTGCTGTACAAATGTAACTGTGCCGTTATCAAGTGATGCAATTTCTGCTAGTGACTCAACACGAACTCCTTGTTCACGAAGCTTCTTTCCTCCATCTTGAAATGCTTTTTCAATAACAATACCAATTCCTGCAATACTTGCTCCAGCTTGCTCTACTAAACTCATTAAACCTAAAGCAGCCTGACCGTTTGCTAAAAAGTCATCAATAATTAAAACACGATCATTTTCATCGATATGATTTCGAGATAATGAAATTTCATTCGTTTCTTGTTTCGTAAATGAATGTACGTTTGCAACGTACATATTATCTTGTAACGTTAACGATTTACGTTTTCTTGCAAAGATTACTTTTACACCAAGCTCTAATGCAGCCATAACCGCTGGTGCAATGCCTGAAGATTCAATCGTCACGATTTTTGTAATGTTCTCTTCTTTAAAACGTTTAGCAAATTCTTTTCCGATCTCTTGCATAAGTACTGGGTCAATTTGATGATTTAAAAAGGCATCTACCTTTAATACGTCACCAGATAAAACCTTTCCTTCGTTCAAAATCTTTTCTTGTAATACTTTCATGTTTGTTCCCCCTCTTATGCAATAAAAAACTCCAAAAGCCGCCACCACTCGTTACAAGTGAGAGACGCGCTTTTGGAGTTTCGCAAAAAAGAATGCTAAACAAGCAAATATATTCGTCCTCACTCATAGTCAAAGTATTTACGGTACTTCGGTAGAAACTTGCAGGCCATATCCCCGCGATTATATGAGTGTAGCTAACTATTTATTTTATAGATGGATTATAACGCACTTTTTATACTTTGAAAAGCATTTCTTAATAAAACACGTACAAATTTTATAAAAACATCATTTTCGTTCGAGTTTTGTAAACTCTTACATATTATTTCAAAGTGTCGTTAAAATGATTGGCCCATCTTTTGTAATCGCAATTGTATGCTCATATTGCGCTGATAATTTCCCGTCCATCGTTCTTGCAGCCCATCCATTTAAATCTACTTTCGAATATCGCATACCTACATTGACAATAGGCTCAATTGTAATTACCATTCCTTCTTGTAGTTCAGGCCCTTGTCCTTGTTTCCCAAAATGAAAAATTGCTGGTTCTTCATGAATCTCTTTACCTATTCCATGTCCCGTAAAGTCTCTTGCGACAGAAAAACCTTTATTTGCTACATAACTTTCAATCGCATAGCCAATATCTCCTACATGATTACCGATTATCGCCTGATCAATTCCTTTATACAATGCATTCTCAGCTACTACCAATAACATTTCTGCTTCTTCAGAAACATTTCCAACTCTATACGTCCAAGCAGAATCTGAAAGACCACCATTTAAGTTTACTACCATGTCAATTGTTACAATATCACCCTCAGTTAAAGGAACATCCGCCGGAAACCCATGACACATTTCATCGTTTACAGATGCGCATATCGCATATGGATACCCGTTGTAACCTTTCTGTTCAGATGTTGCACCGTGCTTTTCTAAATATGCTTCAACAAACGTATCAATTTCTTTTGTCGTAATACCTGGTTTCATCATTTGGGCAATTTCCCTATGACATGAAGCAAGTAATTTCCCAGATTCATGCATCAAATCTATTTCATTTTTCGTTTTAATTGTAATCATTCTATCTCTCCTTGCTAAACCTGCTATTTGCTACTAAAGTTCAATCATACACATCCTCTTCCAAAACTTCCAATTATAAAAGCAAACATCATTTCTTCTATTTTCCGAATATAAATTTTTATTTAATTCGTTTTTTAAAATATTACATCTAGTATTTTTTATTGATGTTTATTTATAAACAAAGTATATTGTTACTATACTATTAAAAGGAGGATTGTTAAAGATGATGCATGCAGGAAGACTACGTCAGCAACCTTTGAACACTAAGTAATTTAATATGTTCAAAGGCTCTGTTTTCATAAAGCAGAGTAAACGGGATTAGTCTGCACATTTTTAATAATCTTCATCGGAAGAGTACACTTTCCACATGAAGAAAGGCAGATATACATCTGTCTTTTTTTCGTATATTTTTTCATACAAAGAGAGACGTTTATTCATTATATCCTCGTTTACTCTTAACCACAGACAGAAGCCCGTCTGTGGTTTTTTTATGATTACATTTTCTTATATCTCGCTACTTTAAGCATATTGATGTAGTTAGAGACAAAAAGTAACAGAAAACGCATGAAAACATTGAAATTAGAATAAACATTTGGAGGAAATAAAAATGAATACACTTAAAGTGAAACAATTAGCAAATACGAAAGGCCTAAATATATTAGAAGATTCAATAGAAATCAATGAATCTGGCGTTGACTTTCAAGTAGCACACGTTAAAGAACAAAACGGGGATAAATGGATACTAAGAATTCCTCGTAGACCAGAATCTATGAGACATGCTCTACGTGAAAAAGAAGCATTAGAAATCATGAAAAAACATGCAGAATTCCAAATTCCTGATTGGTCTATATTTTCTGAGGAACTAATTGCTTATAAACAACTAAGCGGCGTTCCTGCCGCTACTATTGATATAGAACAACAAGGTTATATATGGACCTTTAACGAAAAGAATGTACCAACTGAATACCATACTTCATTAGGAAAAGTTCTAGCGAATTTACACTCATTACCTCAACAAAAATTTAATAATACAGGTGTTGAAATTCTTACTGCTAATGAATTAAGAACTTCTATGAAACAAAGGATGAATCGAGTGAAGGAACAATACCATATTAATCAAGACTTATGGGATCGTTGGCAAGCATGGCTAGCTGAAGATTCTTTTTGGCCATCTCACGTAGGAGTAAAGCACGGGGATATCCATCCAGGTCATATCCTGATTAATAATAAAAATAAAGTAACTGGCTTAATCGATTGGACAGAAGTAGGAATAGGTGATGTATCTATAGATTTCACATCGCATTATCTACTCTTTGGGAAGGATGGACTAACAAAGTTAATTCACTCTTATGACAACGCTGGCGGTAAAACTTGGTCAAAAATGGATGAACATATTATCGAACTTCTAACAACGAGTAGTATTACTGTTGCTGAATACGCTCAAGTTTCAGGTTTGAAAGACATGCATGAAATAGCTGTGCACATGCTAGCAACTGAAAGATAATGAAATTGCAAAAAAAACAGAAGAACCCTCTTCTGTTTTTTTGTTATTTTTTACATATATAATTCATTTTCAAAAACTCAAAACAACTACCATTTGTTTTCTGTATAAACGTTCCAACAACTTCAAATCCTTCTCTTTTATACACTTTAATCGCTCTCTCATTACATGTCGCTACTGATAGTGTTATATACTTGCAACCATATTTTTCTTTACTAAAAGCTAGTCCAGCGTTTACGAACTGTAAACCAAATCCATTTCCAGTTATATCAGGTCTCATTCCAAGACCTATATCAAACGTTCCATCATTTATTTTACAAACAGTAAAAAAACCAATGAGAGTGCCGTTTTCCTTCACAGAAAATGTATGATCTCCTCTACTCTCATCATGTAAAAACTCAGCTAAATCTTCTTCATCTGCACCTATATCGTAAAAGGAATACCTCCCTTCATAATGCCAGTTATATGCAATTTCTTCTGCTTCTTCTTGCGTCATTACTGTATATGTATAAGCCATTCTTCTATCCCCCTTGAAAAAAAGAGCTGCAATTAAGCAGCTCTTTTTTATAACTCATAGATTTCTTTATACTTCGCTTCTAAATAATCTGCTAAGTAGTTTGCATTTAATCCTTCACCTGTCACATCTTCTAAAATTTCAAGTGGCTTTTTCGTTTTACCGTATTGGTGAATATTTTCTGTTAGCCATTCACGAATTGGTGTTACGTTTCCTTCTTCTAATAATGCATCAAAGTTCGGAATGTCTTTTAACATTCTTTGCTTAAATTGCGCTGCATACATATAACCAAGCGCATAAGATGGGAAGTATCCAAATGAACCACCAGCCCAGTGAACATCTTGCAATACACCTTGTGCATTGTTTTCCGGACGAATTCCTAAATATGCTTCCATCTTATCATTCCAAGCCTCCGGCAAATCCTTCACTTGTAATGTACCATCAAATAATTCTTTCTCAAGTTCATAACGAACCATGACGTGAAGCGGATATGTAAGCTCATCTGCTTCTATACGAATGAACGATGGCTTCGATTCGTTAATCGCATCATAAAACTCATCTACTGATATATCATTGAATTGACCATCGCTATACTCTTTTAATAAATCATAATTTTTCTTCCAGAATGATTTATTACGACCGATAAAGTTCTCAAAGAATAATGATTGCGACTCATGAATACCCATAGAAGTTCCACTACATAGCGGTGTACCTTCGAATTTCTCTGCAATATTTTGTTCATATACAGCATGGCCACATTCATGAATTGTTCCAAACACTGCCATACGGAAATCTTTTTCATCATAGCGTGTTGTAATACGAACGTCCCCTCTATTTAATGTAATCTCAAATGGATGTACCGTTTCATCAAGACGACCTGCTTCAAAGTCATAATTCAATTGCTTTAATAACTCTAATGTAAAGTTCTTTTGTTTTTCTTTTGAAAAATGTTCTGATAAAGCACTTGTCTTTAATCTCTTTTGTGACTCCGATATTTCTTTTACGAGCGGAACGATACGCTCACGAAGTTGACCAAATACGTGATCTAACACTTCTACTGTAATACCTGGCTCATACATATCTAATAATGTATTATATTTATATGTTTCGTAACCCCAATATGTAATGAATTTCTTTTTAAATTCAACTATTTGTTCTAAATAAGGACGGAACATTTCGAAATCAGATTTTTCCCGAGCTTCTTCCCACACACTTTCCGCTTTCGCTTCTAATTTCACATACGCCTCGTATTCCGCTTGTGGAATTTTCTTATTTCTATCATATTCTTTACGACACTCTTCAACCATTTTCTTCGTCGTTTCAGAAAGTTTATCTTCACTTATTAAAGCTTCAAGCTCTGTTAAATAATTTCCCATCTCATCTGAAGTCGACATGACAAACACTTCTGATGAAAGCATACCAATTACTTCTGAACGCTGGTCTACACCTTTTTTAGGCGCACCTGTTCTTAAGTCCCAAAACATTAAGCTTAATGCTTCCTCATAATTCTGTATCTTCTTCACATATGTTAAAAATTGTTTTTCTACTTCATATGTAGCTACTGTCATCGTATAAAACCTCCCTTTTCTACCTCAAACTTAATTCGACATGGAACTCTAAATCCCTTTTATAATAGAAAAAAAGCTTGGCAAGTGCCAAGCTTTCTCCTTATAATTCTTTACCTTCTACTGGTAGTACGTTTTTCACCGCTTCTATCACTTTCTCATCTTCTGTATCAGATAAGAAGATTGATATAGCACCTTTATCGTCGCTCGTACGAATTAAACGTCCAATCCCTTGACGAAGACGTAAAATCATATACGGTACATCTACATCCCAGAATGGATCATTTACATGTTTACGCTTCGCTTCAAACACAGGATCGTTTGGAGGGAATGGTAATGACCAAATAATAACATGCGATAATGATGAACCAGGAATATCTAAACCTTCCCATAAATGAACAGCACAAAGTACAGTCTCTTCTTCATTTTGGAAACGAGAAACGAGCTGACTAATTTCTTGATCCCCTTCATATAGGAACGGAACGGACATTTGTTCTTTACTTACATATTCTTTAAACGCTGCAAGTTCTTGTGTTGTACGGAATAATACAAGTGTACGTCCATTTGTTTTCTGTATATTTTCAAGTGTATATTGACACTTTCTTTCCCATTCATTTTCTTTCGTATGCGATAGTAAGTTTACTGCCATTTGCTCCTCATAATCAAACGGTGAGGCAACTGAGAATGATAAGTAATCTTTTACCCCTAGGCTATTTGCTGTAAATGCGAATGAATCGTTGTTAGATAATGTAGCAGAAGAGAAAATATACGGGATTTTCTTCGAGAATACTTTCTCTTGTAATACTTCTTCAACTGCACGTGGCATAATCACTAACGTGAAGGCTCCATCACCTTCTTCACCCCATGTAATTACATTTTTCTCGTGCATGAACAGACGAAGTGAATGTTCTAATACATCTAAATGTTCATCAACGATATTTAAATCATACGTGTTTACTGTATGCATTTCACTTTCAAATACTAATGCATCACCGACTTCACCAATTTTCGCATAAAGTCTATTCGCTTCAGCTGTTACTTTTTCTGTCACAGTAATTTCTAAACGATCAGAACCGGCGATTTCCTTTTTATTTTCTTGTAACACATCAAAGAATCGCTCTGTTTGCCAAATTGTTTCTTCTACTAAATGCGCAAACTCTTCACGAATATCGTTTTGCAACAATCTTGTTAAAAGTTGCTCCATCATCGTTTGCTTTAAACGATATGTTAAAGCTTTTTGAGCTGCATATTCTACAAGATGTCCTTCATCGAATACAACGCAGCTACTTTCAGGTAATAACGGAATTTGCCCTTCACGCTTACGAGCATCGTACGTCCAAATATGATCCATGTAGAAATCTTGAGAACAAATAATTAAATCTGCCGCTTTACGATAATGTTCACGAGAAAGAGTTTGACCACAACGATGACGAGAATCACAAGTGAAGCAATCTTGGAAGTAATCCCAATTTACTTTTGACCATTCCTCATCATTTAAAAGTGGAAATTCTTTTCTGTCACCGTAGTGGGTAAAGTTTTGCATCGTACCATGATCGAATACAAACTGTGGTAATTCGTAGTATACATCTTCAATTACTTCTGGAGCTCGTCCACTCATAACATCTTCAAGTTTACGTAAACATAAATAATTATCCATTGATTTCGCAAGTCTAACATCAACAGATAGTCCTAATGCTTCAGATAACTTAGCAATGTCCCCTTCTTCTTTCACAAGCTGCTCAATTAACGTTTCATCAGCACAAGCGATAATAGCTGGTTTTCCAGTATAACGCGCATAGCAAATTGCATATAGAAGATATACAATTGTTTTCCCTGTTCCTACACCCGCTTCTGCGAACATTACTTTCTTTTCTTGGAAAGCACGCTCTAATTGAAACGCCATAAAAATTTGTTCATCACGCTCTTCAAAGCCTTTTTCCGGAAGGATATCGTAAAACACATCTCCAATCCATTCATTCAACTTATCATAAAAATTATCTTGTTTCCCTACTTCAAATGGTAATCTCTTCTCAGTAAACATCCTTAGCCTCCAACCAAAAAGTTTTTCTATAAAAAGATATAGCAACTGCTACTCATATGTGTGCAGCCACTTTCCCCTGTTGCCATACATAGAAATACACGAAAAAAAATTTTCCTTTCGAAAAAGGAAAATTTTTTTCTATATTAATGACTTTAAATATCGTTTATCAATCGCTGTTTCGTGTGAAAGAGCTGACAAATATTCTTCTTGTGCTTTTTGTATTTCATCTACAATCGCACCTTGGCTATCCACTTCTTTCCCGATCTCATCATACGTACGATGAATAGCTTTTTGAATCATTGATAATTGGAAACTATCCATATCACGTCCTCCTTTACGCATTACATAATAGCCAGTATATGCGCGCTGGAGGAGTTTTATACTATGAATTACGCGGTGGACGTTTTCCGAAGTATTGGTAGTAATCTGTACGGATAAATCCATTAAATAGTTTACGTTTCTTCGATGCATCTTTTCCATAACACTTTTCAAATGCTTCGTAGCTTGTTAATACATACGCTGACCATGTGTCTAATGGGCGGAATACTTGTCCCATTTCTTTGTACAATTGTTCAACGAGTGCTTTTTCACTTAAACGTTCTCCGTATGGAGGATTCGTTACAACATATCCATAATCCTCTTTTGTCGTGAAATCTTTTACTTGCATTTGTTTAAATGTAATTAAATCACCTAAACCTACTTCTTCAGCGTTGTCTTGAGCAACTCGGATCATACGATGATCGATATCTGATCCAATGATTTGTAGTGGTTGATTATAATTCGCTAAATCTTCAGCTTCTTGACGAGCTTCACGCCAGTTTTGTTTACCAACCCAGCCCCACGCATCTGATGCGAAGCCACGGTTAAATCCTGGTGCAATATTTTGTCCAATTAATGCTGCTTCAATCGGAATTGTACCTGATCCACAGAAAGGATCCACGAAAGGACGATCCGGCTTCCAGTTTGTTAACTTAATTAAAGACGCAGCCAATGTTTCTTTTAATGGAGCTTCCCCTTGATCCATACGGTATCCACGTTTATGAAGTCCAACACCACTTGCATCAATTGTTAATGTTGCAATATCCTTGAGCATTGCGATCTCAATACGGAATAACGGACCATCTTCTTCAAACCAAGTTGTACGTTTATATGTTGTTTTTAATTTTTCAACGACAGCTTTTTTAACGATACGTTGGCAATCTGAAACACTGAACAACTCAGATTTTAACGATTTACCAATTACAGGGAACTCTCCGTTCTCTGGAATATAATCTCCCCAGTTTAATGCTTTCGTTTTTTCAAACAGCTCATCAAATGTTGTCGCTTTGAATTCGCCAACTTTAATTTTCACACGGTCCGCAGTACGTAACCATAAGTTCGTGCGACAAATCGCCTTTTCATCTGCTTCAAATGTTACTTTGCTGTTTTCCACTTGGCATTCATAACCAAGATCACGAACTTCTCGGGCAACTAACGATTCAATACCCATTGCCGCTGTTGCAATTAAAGTAACTTTTCCCATTTGCATTCACCTCTTATGTATAGTTAAACAATAATTAATAGCAATTTGTCCTATTAATCATTACATTTTACGAAGAATTTTCTCATTAACCATTTTAACTCATAATTTATAACTTCATACAAATAAAAAGCCCTCCTCTAACAAAGGAGAGCTGAGTTATTTCATAGTTGGTTCATAACGTTCTGTAAGCCATGTTCTGTTCCTTTGTACTGCAAACGGCCCACGCCTCGTACTCCGGTGGCAATCATCTATCTACAGGTTATACAACCTGTCCTTTCCCATCGTTCATTTCCTTGGAAAAGATTCCCCTACCATTATTTGGGTTTCTCGCTCGTGGGGTTTACCTCGTTCCACTCCTATCATTTCTTCAAGGACTTCGTCACTGTGGCACTTTAAAGGTAGTCAAACCATATCCGAAAGGACTTAGGTTTTTTCCCTGCCGTTAAACCAGCCTTACAGCCAGAATACCCTAGCTTATGAATTGGCTAGGCACGAACACTACAGCCATCTCAGGCCGTGCGAGCATGGACTTTCCTCTACAACGTTGGCGTTGCAGCGATTACCCAAACGTTATGACATCCATTAGTATAGTGGAAACAAAAAGATTTTGCAATGTTTTTTTCTATGTAAAATGCTTTAACCTTTTTACCACTAAAAATTATTCGTATAACTTACTTCCAAATACAGCTTTTTCTAAATTAGATAGACGTTTTAAAATGTCCGTATTCGTGTTGTTATATACAGGTTGTGCAACTGGTGTTTGTACAACTGGTTGTTGTGGCACTTGCGTTGCTACTAATTTTTGTTCCTCTAATTCACGCTTTAAACGAGCATTTTGTTGCTTTAATTGATCAAACTCCTTGTGGAAAGCTTCATAGTCTTTAATGATCATGTCAAGAAACTTGTCTACTTCTTCTTGTTGATAGCCTCTCATGCCTGTTTTAAATTCTTTTTCTAAAATATCTTTCGCCGTTAATTTAATTTTATCCGAAATCATTTTCTTCACCTCAAATTTTTGCCAAAACTTTCATTACCTAAATTTTTTCAGAAACAACGCCTTTTGTCAATCATATATACGAGTACTATATTACATATTACTCAGCATTATTCCACTGTTCCTCTTCTATTATATCTTGTAAATCAGAAAAAAGAATGAAATAACTGTGATAATTTTCTATTTCTCCTTTTTTCTTTGCTGCTTCTACAATATATTTGGGACTCCCTGGTTTTTCTTCATCATATACAGCTAAAAGTGCATCACTTTTTTCAATAAAAAATTGATTTTTTAATTTAAATTGTTCCGGGCTTTCGTACTTCCGTTTCGTAATACTATCAATATGGTCTGCTTGAGAGAGAATACATTCGTAATATTCACGGTTATCTTCCTTCCAGCTTTCTTCTTGTTCTAAAAACGGAGTAAATACCGCTAATTTTAGATTTGGATATTCTACTTGAATTTCAAAAACAACTTCAGCAGCCCATAATTCGACTCCTAACTGCCCACTTATTATCACCCATTCCAAACCTTCTTCTACAAAAGTAGTTAATTTTCGGTGCAATGCTTTTTTTATACATTCCACCCCTGGATGATCATTTTTAAATATACCAAGTTCAAATGGCTTATATCCCGTTACAGCAATAACTTTCATATCAACACTCCAATTACAAAAAAAGAACTAGCATTTCGCTAGTTCTAACATATCATTTACTTTTTAAATATTCCACCAACGTTTGGTCCAATATTCGGACCTACTGGTGATACATTGTTTGGTAAAAATGGTGATACATTTGGTCCGAATGGTGATACGTTTGGTCCAAACGGAGATACATTTGGTCCTGGACCAAATGGTGATACGTGATGTCCGTGATGTCCATGATGTCCATGACCACATGGTCCACATCCACCGCCGAATCCTGGATCGATTGGGTCTACAACATTTACATTCGAGTTTGTTTGTGGGAAGAAGTTTTGGTTTTTAATTTGTTGATGATGAACATGTGTTGTATGCGTTGGGAAAATGTGTGGCACCACCGTTGTTGAAAAAGAATGTGTTACACACTGTTTCGTCGGATGAATGACAGGAGCAGTTGTACAGATAGGTCCTACAGGCTTATGCCCTCCAAAACAAGGATGACAATGATGCATAGTTTTTTCTCTCCTCTCTCGTTAAAAAAATCTGACTACACTTTACAATATGAGAAAAGAGGGAAAGCCGTTTGTTATATATACCCATTTATTACAAGGAAATTTGTCTAGCTTTCTGCTTTATACGTAATGCTTTTTATAGACAATCCCCCAAGATTACTTACCAAAAAAACCTCCAACTTGCTTTACAATACCCGTCACTTGGTTCATCGCATTCATCATTTGTCCAGCTGTATTCATCATTTTATTTACATCATAGTTACCATCTGAGTTTTTAAATTGGGAAACAAAACTAGAAAATTGACTCGGTTGCTGTTGTTGTTTTTGTTTATTCTGCGTCGGGTACGGTTGTTTTGGTGGATAAAACATCGCTTGTTGATTTCCATAGGGAGATGGTGGTGGCATATAGTATTGTGAATTCATATAAGATTGCTGTTGTTGATCCATATAGGGCTGCTGCTGCGGTTGCGGTTGATTCATATAAGGTTGCTGTTGCTGATCCATATAGGGCTGCTGCTGTTGTTGCGGTTGATTCATAAACGACACTTCAAATGGCTGGTAATAATTTTGATTTCCATAATGAGGCTCGAAAGGATACATATTATACCGTAAATATGTATCCGTATTATATTGGTACATATTTTGCTGTGTATATGGATTAGATTGCTGATATACGTTTGGTTGTTGAAACATGCATTCTCTCCTCCTTCACATAAGTTTCTACATATATAATATGTACCAGTAAAATAATATGTGTGACGGAGTATCTGTCTATTTTTGTCGGAAGTTTAAATTTTTAAAAAATTAAAAAAGAAAACCCTTCCATGCTATGATAATAAAGAAGAAGATTCTCATGGGGGAGGAATCAACATGGTATTAGGGGATTTAAAACAAGCGTTTTCTCAAAAAAAGGGGTATTACACAGAGAATGTAAATGAATTGTTAGACTTTGCGAGACATTGGTATCTCGAAGGAAAAATATGCATTTCAGATTACCGAACATTAATAAAAGAATTAGAAATAAACGGTGCAACAAAACCTACAACAATGACAGAAGCATAAAAAACAAGAGGGTTTCCCCTCTTGTTACTTACATTGCTCAATTATATTTTGCAAAGTATACGAAATGGCTTGATGTGTTTCAAAGAATCGCTTACCTTTACCTTTATTTACAAAACATTGCAACACATTTGTCTGTAAATTATCGTACACTTGATCAATTTGCTGTACATGTATATACTTCGGTTTTTCTTCCTTAATCCATTTATAAGCTAATTCTTTCCACACTTTTAATTCCTCATCTACCATATCTACAAATGGTTTCATATCCTTATAAAAATCGTACTCAATCATTTCTCTTTTTTTCACATTCGCTTCATTATTATACTGCATGAGTTTTTCTGAAGATTGTATTAATGCTTCATACTTCATTTTATTCCCACCTTATTATGCACTCACTACGACGTTTTGAAATGCCTTCACCCAATTCCCTTTTTCTTCGTGATGCACTAATTTATTTTCCATATGCTCAATATGCATTTCTGTTATTTCTATTTTATTGCATATTTTTTCACTCGTATCCTTCAATGCATGATTCATTCTAATCCCTATATTCATTTCCAGCAAATCGAGAGAACTTAACATTTGATCCATTGTTTTCATTACATCTTCCTTCTGAACCATCGCCATATACAAAACGCCCCCTTCTTTGCTTTTCCTTTGTCATGTAATTTCGCCGAATGACTCTTCACTCCTGCTCACATGACAAAACTAGTTGTTATTCGTCAAAGAAATCATTTTGTATGTCATTTATAGAAATGGTAACAATACAAAAAGGAGGTGTATGAAAATGGCAAAGAACAAAAACGAAAAAAAGAAAAAACAAAACAAACAAAATAAACCCGAGACTGGCAACCCTAAGTTAGATGGTCCAAACTTCCCTGCTACATAAAGTGAAACTTTAGCACTTTTACAAAAAGCTAATTTCTAAAGCATCCTTAATCTCTTAATTAAATTTTTAGCATACAGGGCAGGATTACTTCACATTAAGAAGTCCCGTCTTCATTTATGAAGACGGGACTTCTTTTTTATTATATCACGAACTCATCCATCCTTTTAACAAAACGATTTACGATAGAAGCAACATATATTTGCTCCCTCTTTCTTTTATACCATTCTGTTATATCAACTTCCCCCTTATACTCTTCCAGTAGAAACAACTCATTTATTTCCGTATCTCTACAAAACCAATCTCTCATACTTATTTCCTTATGTGCAACGACAGGATAAACCTCTCTAAGGGCTGGCGTACAAGATTTTCTAGCTTCTCTTACATAATATTCATAATCTGCTCTTGATCCTGTGTGTATAGTTTGCAATGCAAACCTATGGAATGAACTTTTATAATTCGGATGAAACAGTAACTCCGCTAGTTTCTGCCCTAGTTCTATACGCTTTTGTAACGTTTCAAATTGATAAACTGAAAAACCATACATCCTCCCTTCCACAGTCGGAAAAATAACAGCACTAATATGAAGCATTTCTTGCAATTTAAAAAGTGCAGTATGGAATACATGTTTTTTAAAATATGTATTCTCAATAACTGGTTTTTGAATTTTATTTTGCTCATTTATAATAAGCGCTGTCATGAGCCTATTTATATCTTTTTTTTCCCAAAAATAAATCCATTCTTTTTCCATAAAAATTGATACGTTAAAATATTGTAACAAATAGAATAGTGGTACCTGCCTCCTCTTACTTTCTTCGTATAACAATAGCTGAGGAAATGCATCTAAAAAAATAATCCAATTCGCTTCTTCATAAGTCAGAAACAAATGTTTTTTTACTGTTTGAGGTAAAACAGTAGCATAATATATCCCTTTTAAATCAGTCATATTCCATCCCGCATTTCTCGAGACCATACTTGCTAAAAAGGCCCACCTAATTTCACTGTTCCTTACATAATATTCTTGATAAGAGTGTGTTCGAGAAATGTTGTCCATATTAGCCATTTCTATTTTCCCCTTAATGTTATAAACGATTGTTTTTTCTTCGTCTGTACAAACCATATTTTTACGATATTGTTTAATTTTTTCATAATCATTCCATGTAAACATAAATAAGTCATCATACCTTTCTTCAAAAAGGTCACATCTTTTTTCATTTTTTGTTATAATCACCTTTGTAAGTAATTCTTAGCAAGTTGGGAGTGGACACACTATGACCATTCGTTACCCAAACGGAAAACGGTACAATCAAGCTTCACAACCTCATAAAACACCAATTAAAAAACATACTTATAGTAATAGAGGTATGTCCCTTGAAGAGGAATTGAATGAAACAAATGAATATTACTTAACCCATAATATTGCATGTGTACATAAAAAGCCTACACCTCTTCAAATTGTAAAAGTAGATTACCCCGCTCGAAGTGCTGCAGTGGTAAAAGAAGCGTATTTTAAACAACCTTCTACAACAGATTACAACGGTGTATACAAAGGGAAATACATCGATTTTGAAGCGAAAGAAACAAAAAATAAAACCAGCTTTCCACTTCAAAACTTCCACCTTCATCAAATTGAACATATGAAGCAAGTACTCGCTCATGATGGAATTGCATTTGTTATTATTAAATTTACACTTTTTGATGAACTTTATTTACTAGATGCAAAACATATTATTGCATTTTGGAATCGTCAAAATACTGGTGGACGGAAATCGATTACGAAAGAAGAAATAGAAGAGCATGGATCTTTATTATCATGCGGTTATCACCCTCGGATTGATTATATCCGTGTACTAGACACGGTTTATTTTTCGTGATAGAGTCATCACTAAGGCTCTTTTTTCGACTTTTGGGGAGAGAATGAAAGGTAGGAGAAAGTATAATGTCAGATAATTATCGTTCTCGTACAGAACGAAATCATGTAAAAAATCAAAAGCAAGAAACAAATAAAGAGAACAAACCAAAGAAAAAAGGCTCCTTTTTAAAAAAATTCCTTATAGGTTGTCTACTTCTTGGTATCGTTGGTCTTGTAGCTGGCGTTTCCGCTTTCTTTGTTATGGTGAAGGACGCTCCAAAATTAGACAAATCAAAACTTGTCAATCCTTTATCAACAAAGTTTCTTGATAAGAATGGGAACTTTTTCTATGAATACGGTGCTGAAAAACGAACCCACGTTACGTATGATCAAATTCCAAAGGTAGTTGAAAGTGCATTCCTTGCAACTGAGGATTCACGTTTCTATGATCATAATGGAATTGATTTTAAACGAACTACAAAAGCAGTTATGGAAAATGTCACTGGAGGCTTCGGATCTCAAGGTGGTAGTACGATTACACAACAAGTAGTCAAAAACTATTTTCTAACGATGGACAAAACTGCGAAGAGAAAAGTACAAGAATGGTACCTATCTTACAAATTAGAGCAACAATACTCTAAACATGAGATCTTAGAAATGTACTTAAATAAGATTAACTTAGGTAACCGTTCGTACGGTATTGCAACAGCAGCCAAAAAATATTATAACAAAGACTTAAAAGACTTACAGTTACATGAAGCTGCAATGCTTGCAGGTTTACCCCAAGGTCCTAATATTTATGACCCAACAAAACAAGACAACGTTGAACGAGCTACACAACGTCGTAACGTCGTATTATCATTAATGAATCGACATGGTTATATAACAAAAGATGAAATGAATAACGCAATGAAAATCTCTGTAACTGAGGGTCTTCAACCGTCTTCAGAAGTAACTGAGATGAAGTATCAAGCATTTTTAGATGCTGTTGTAAAAGAAGTTGAAAAAGAATATCCCGATATAAATATCGGTTCAGATGGTTTAACGATTCATACAACACTGGACCAAGATGCTCAAGATTACGCTGACAAAATTATGGATGGCAATCTCATTAAGTATCCTAACGATCAATTCCAAGGATCATTCGTATTTATGGATACACAATCTGGAGAAGTTCGAGCAATTGGAGCTGGGCGTAAAGAAAGTAAGTCTACTTTCAAAGGTCATAATATGGCCATTGATCTAAAACGCCAAGTTGGTTCAACAATGAAACCAATTTTCGACTACGGTCCAGCAATTGAGAATTTACAATGGTCTACATACCATCAATTAAATGACTCAGAGTATACGTATTCCAATGGTAAAAAAATACGAAATGCAACAAATAGTTACAAAGGTGACGTTTCACTACGTGAAGCTTTGAAAAAATCATTAAACATCCCGGCTTTAAAAACAGCCCAAGCGGTGGGTCTTCCTAAGTCACAAGCGTTTGCTGAAGGGTTGGGTATGACATTTAAAGACGGCAAAACATATGAATCAACAGCAATTGGTAGTAACGATAGTTCTCCATTAGAACTAGCAGGTGCATATGCCGCATTTGGTAATGACGGTGTATATAATAAGCCTCACTTCGTAAAAGAAGTCATCTTCCCAGACGGGAAAAAGAAAAACTTTAAGCCGAAAGAACAACGTGCAATGCACGACTATACAGCATATATGGTTACTGACGTACTTCGTGACGTAATAAGACCTGGTTCTGGTGGTACAGGTCCAACAGCATACGTTTCCGGTATAGACGTAGCTGGTAAAACAGGAACACAAAACTTTGATGAAGACGTTATAAAAAAATATGGTATCCCAGCTGATGCAAACAGAGATAGCTGGTTTGCTGGATATTCACCGCAATATACAATGGCGGTGTGGACTGGTTACGAAAAAGATAGCTCAGAAAATTACATTGGCGATCGCTCTACTAGAATTGCGCAACAAATGTTCCAAGTAATGATGAGCAAATTCGCTACAGATAAATCTCGTTTCGAACGCCCTTCTTCTGTACAAGAATTATATGGTGAATTGTACGTAAAAGGTGCTAAGAAAGATGCGGTTAAACAAATTAAAGTAGATGCACCTAGTGGTCTTAATGTCGCTTTCGATGGCGCTAGCACAGTTACACTAAACTGGTCTGGACCAGCAGAAGTTGATGCGTATGCAGCAAGCTATAAAGCAACTGACGGTTCAAGTGGTAGCCTATCAATAAGTGGTACGACAGCTACTCTTGGTGGTATTAAACCAGGCGTTACTTACAGCTTCTCTGTAGTAGCGAAAAAAGGTAATGGAACAAGCCCTGCAGTTGGTGCATCCTTCACTGCACCTGGCGGAACTCCAGACCCGAAAAAAGCTGAAGAAGAGGCTAAGAAGAAGGCTGAAGAAGAAGCTAAGAAAAAAGCTGATGAGGAAACTCAGAAAAAAGCTAATGAAGATAAACTAAAACAAGAAGAAGCTAAGAAAAAGGCTGATGAAGAACAGCGTAAACAACAAGAGCAACAGCAACAACAAGAACAACAACGTAAACAACAAGAAGAAGCTCAGAAAAAGGCTGCTGAAGAAGAAGCCGCTAGAAAGAAAGCCGAAGAAGAAGCTGCTAGAAAGAAAGCTGAAGAAGAGGCTGCTAGAAAAAAAGCTGAAGAAGAACAACACAAGCAACAAGAACAACAACAAAATACCGGAGGAGATACACCTCACGCAGACGGAAATGTTGTTACAACAGAATCTTAATACAAAAAAAGAAGTCCTTTCTCTTAACGAGAAAAGGACTTCTTTTTTGTTATCATTTTCTTTACATATAGCTTTTCTATTTCAATATACAACTGCGCTAACTGAATGTAGGAATGATAATTATTCGGTTTCTTTATAATGAACGAATATCGCTCCATAAAATTAACTGGTTGTACTTCCAATTTACTCGTATAAGCTTCCATTTCATTCAAACTATGAACAGGTTGCTCATTTAACCAAAATACAATCGATAACAAATGTGCCGCAAAAAGAATCATTGGACCTTCAGCTTCTTGCTTATTTCTGTTTCGAAATAGTGTAGCAATGTCTTCATGCTTACTTTTCCACACTTTCAACAGTACAGGAATACTATTTTCAATTTCATTCCATGGCTCATATTGTCTTTCAATATCATGTATAAAGTAAGTATTTTGTATTATTTCTTCAAAAGATTGGTCTGTGTGATACGTAATCGAATTCGCACTCTCTTTAAAAAATGGTACGCACCGAAACTCTTTCGGTATTTCTATAACTCGCTCCATCCTTTATTTCCCCTTCATTCGTTTCTTTCCTTCGCGACATATTTCTAGTAATCGGCACTCTTCACATTGTGGTCGTTGCGCCTTACAGTAATAACGTCCAAAGAAAATCATACGGTGGTGTGTAACTCCCCACTCATCCATTGGAATTTTCTTCATCAATGTCTTTTCCACTTCTAACACAGAATCTTTCCATCTACAAATTGCTAACCGTTTACTCACTCTCTCTACATGCGTATCAACAGCAATCGCTGGAATTCCAAATGCAACCGAAACAACTACATTCGCTGTCTTTCTTCCTACTCCTGGTAGTTTCGTCAGCTCGTCCCAGTCTTCTGGAACTTTCCCGTTATAATCATCTAGCAACATCTGGCACAATTTTTGAATGTTTTTCGCCTTATTTCTAAACAATCCAATGGAACGTATATCTTGTTGTAATTCTTCTAAAGACACACTTAAATAATCCTCTGGTGTTTTGTATTTTTGAAATAAATTTTTCGTCACTTTATTTACAAGTGCATCTGTACATTGTGCAGATAATGCCACCGCGATTACTAATTCAAACGGATTATCATGAATTAATTCACAATGTGCTTCTGGATACATATCCGCCATTGTGTCTAAACAATAGCGAATTTGCGTTTTATTTAACATATACTTCCTCCTACATTACTGCTCCAACCAATTATAAAAAGGCACTTTCCCAGTAAATTTCGTCTCTTGTTTTGTCGTTTGCTGCGTTCGTTGTTGATTTGCTCTAAATTTCCGTCCTTGGTTTTGGGCTTGATCTACTGTTTTAATACCATTCTTTTTCCACTCAAATAAAATACGATCAATATATCGGAAATTAAGCTTACCACTCATTACAGCTTCCCTGAGGGCCGCTTGAATTAAATTCGGATGATGTTGATCTTGATCTTCCCACATACCCAACGTTTCACATTCAAACGGAGAAAGTGGTCTTCCAAATTCTTTTTCAAATACTGTATATAAATTTACTTGCAGTTGTTTTATTTCTTTTTGTTCTTCCTCTATTGATTCGTTCATTAAGAAATGCAATATTTTTTCCCATAGCGGTTGTAAAGAATAACTTTCACAAATCATCGCTTCTGATTTTTGTCCACCTTCTAATGATAAAAAACCTTTTTGAATCAATGTCTGAATTACTTCCATACATTTCATTTCAGTAATCGTCATCCGTTCTGAAATCTCTGACGGAGTCGGGAACGAATTGCCCGATTCTAAAAATGTGTGTACATGAAGTACAACCATAAATTCCACTTCATTTAACCCTAATTTTTTATAATGCATCATAAGTAATTTTGGAATTGCAATGCTTCCCTGCTCAAACCACTGTAACATCATTTTCTTTTTCATCACCAAACACCTCGCTCTCTAGTATAACACACCTTTCGCTATTTCTTTTTGTCACAATTCGTCAAAAAAACCTCCCTATTATGTAGGAAGGTTTTTTGTATTGCGTTAATAAAATATACAATTAAGCTTGCACTTTACTTTTCATAAACGTATGAATGCGTTCTAATGCTTTCTCTACTTGTTCAAGAGATGTCGCATATGATAAACGAACATTATTTGGAGCACCAAATCCTGTACCTGGTACAAGAGCCACTTTTTCCTCTTCTAATAGAGCTTTTGCCCAATCATCTACAGTTTCGTATCCTGATAAAGCTACAGCTTCTTTTACATTAGGGAATAAGTAAAATGCACCTTGTGGTTTAATGCAAGTAAAGCCAGGGATTTGAATTAATTTATCATAAATAATGTTTAATCTTTCTTCAAATGCTTGACGCATTGTTTCTACAGGTTCTTGTGAGCCTGCATATGCTGCAATTGCGCCGTATTGAGCGATTGAAGTAGGGTTTGACGTACTATGACTCGCTAAGTTCGTCATCGCTTTAATAAGCTGCTTATTTCCTGCTGCATATCCAATACGCCATCCTGTCATAGAATGAGATTTAGATACACCATTAATAATAAGTGTTTGTTCTTTTAATGCATTAGAAAGCTGGGCAATCGAAGTATATTCTGCTCCACCATAAATTAATTTTTCATAAATTTCATCTGAAACGATTAAAATATCGTGTTCTAAACATACTTCTCCAAGCTGTTGTAATTCCTCTTTGCTATAAATCATTCCTGTTGGATTGCTCGGTGAATTAATAATAACTGCTTTCGTTTTCTCTGTAATTGCCTCACGCAGCTGCTTCGCTGTAATTTTGTACTCATTGTCTTCCAGGCCTTCTACGTAAACTGGCTTACCTCCAGCAAGCTTTACTTGCTCAGGATAACTTACCCAATAAGGAGTTGGGATGATAACTTCATCTCCTTCATCAAGCAACACTTGGAATAATGTATATAATGCATGCTTTGCACCGTTACATACAATAATTTCAGATGGATCATACGCAATTCCTTGATCACGTGTAAACTTCTTCACAATTTCTTGTTTTAACGCTTGTAATCCACCTGTTGGTGTATACTTCGTATGTCCTTCTAACATCGCTTTATGTGCAGCATCCATAATATGTTCTGGCGTATTAAAGTCAGGTTCTCCTGCCCCTAATCCAATTACATCATGACCTTCTGCTTTTAATGCTTGTGCCTTTGCTGTAATTTCTAAAGTTGCAGATGGTGTTAAAGCAGCTACTCGCTTTGCTAATTTCATTTGTAGTTCCCCCTACATCTATTTTTCAATGCTGTAATGACCAGCATAAGCCCCATTTTGAAACTCTAAATAATAATACGTATAACGATCTTCCTGATCAATATATGTAATTTCCCACAACGGAATATCGTTTTGAGCACCTAATTTTACTTTTATAATTTCTTTTGGCTTTGGCTTCGGCTCATCGCCTTTTCCTGTAGCTTGTTCAGCCAACTTTTGCAAAGCTTCTTTTTCAGGAATACCTTCACTCTTTTTCTTCACAAGGACATTCCCTTTTTTATTTGGCACCCAAACAATAATTTGTTCTCCTTTTTCGTCTACACCTTGTACGACTGTATATGAAGAATTTCCGTTATAATAATCTACAGATTTTACTTTTGTAAGCTTTGCCTTTTCTTTTGCAATTTCTACAGATTTTTCCTCTTTATGGATTTTCTTTTCCATTGCTTTATTATAAACATACGCCCCATATATTCCGCTAGCAACGATTACGATAACGATTGCAAAGATCCACTTTTTCATTGTATCACTACGTTCTGTAGATCGTAAATACAGCTGTTTCTTTATCTTTTTCGTCTAATGCTAATCCGAACATGAGGTCCTGCTCTTTTAACGTACGATTCAAACTATCAACGATTTTATACAAATCAGACGAATATTTAAGACGCGTCGTTGATAGGACTTCGATTTTCTTATCCATGAAAAAACTCCTCCGTTACACAAAAATTTCTAATTATAGAAGAACGCAATACGGTTACAATAAGAGTACATTCTTTACAACCCCTGCTTCATCACCCATCTATTATAGCAGGACATGTACTGCAAAAAAAGGTTTCAAGTCGAAAACCAATACATTTTGTATACAAGAAGTAAGAAAAATAAAATTCCTCCTACCCACATTTTTTACGCCTGAAGCTTAAATGTACTTCAGGCGTATTTTTCTTCCAATTTTATTTATTTGGCCGTTCCTTTAATTGTTCTAATAATTCTTCTAAAGGGCCTTCATAAAGCGGAACAGTTGGGATTGATTGTAAAAAACGTTTTCCATAAGAAGCGCTTGTCAAACGACGGTCTAATACAAATACTGTTCCGGTATCTGTACTTGTTCTAATTAGACGACCAAATCCTTGTTTGAAACGCAAGATTGCTTGCGGGAGTGCTAACTTAGCGAATACGTCCTGTCCTTGATTTTGTAACCACTCTCCTTTTGCTTCCATCATCGGTTGATGCGGAGGTGTAAAGGGAAGTCGTACAATAACAAGACAACTAAGGGCATCTCCAGGTATATCTATCCCTTCCCAAAAACTACTTGTTCCTAACAAAATCGATTTGTCGAACTCTTGAAATTTACGAATGAGACGACTTCGGCTCTTATTATTCACACTTTGCGTTAATAATAAATACCCCTCTAATTCCTCATCATTTTTCAAATTCGTATACGCTTCTTTTAACATCTCATAAGAAGTGAATAAAACAAGCATTCTACCTTTTGTAGCTTTCGCTATTTTTGCAATATGTGCCGACACAGATTCAATATATTCTTCATTACTTGCTTGCTTAATAAAAGGCACATCTGTTGAAACCATTAATTTCATCTGTTCTTCAAAACGGAATGGTGACGGAACCTGTAATGTATTGGGAGCAAAATCATGTAAACCTAGCTCTTCTTTTATATAGTCAAATGAATCGTTTACTGTTAACGTTGCTGATGTGAAAATAACACTCTTTTTCTGTGTTAAAAATTCATCCGCAAGCCTTTCACCAATATGAACAGGCTGTGCATATAAAACGGTTGAATGAATTGTCCCCTTCGTTTCAGTCTCCATCCATGTCACGTATGAATTTTTTTCTAAAATGAGTAATTGTAAAGATTGTTCCATCTTTCTCAACAACTCAATTAAATGCATAAATTCACCTGTAACAACATGCATCTCCCATTCTAATTTACTTTGCAATATATCAACTTGCTTCTCAAGTGTAGTCAATAATTTTCTTACATCGTATACAAAACGATTTGTTAACTCGGTAATGCTATCCCATAACTTACCTTTCTCTACTTCCGTGTTATATCGATAAATGAGTGGCATATTGCTTATCCCTTGTTCCTGCTTTGTTTGTTTAAAGATGAAAGCACGTAACATTTGGAATAGCTCATCCGCATCAAATTTCAATTCCTTCAAACTATGACTCACCATACGGAAAGTCGAACGAGAGGCTTGCTCTGATTTTTTCATCATTTTATATACTTTAGAAAGTACATCATCTGTTTCTAGCGTACCAAGACGAGATAAAACTAATTGAAAATACATACAGGAGAACTGTTCACCTAATGTTCTACTCGCCGCTTCCTCGATATGATGAGCTTCATCAAAAATAATATGTTCACATGAAGCAAATAGTG
Organism: Bacillus sp. FSL M8-0063; assembly: GCF_038005545.1. Classification (NCBI taxonomy): domain Bacteria; kingdom Bacillati; phylum Bacillota; class Bacilli; order Caryophanales; family Bacillaceae; genus Bacillus; species Bacillus sp. FSL M8-0063. The sequence continues at coordinate 1,145,252 of NZ_JBBOTJ010000001.1, read as the reverse complement.
GTTCTTCGCTTGAAAAATCTTGAAATAATAACGCATGATTTGTAATAACGATATCTGCAAATAATGCTTTATTCTTTGCTCGTTGATAAAAACAACGGCTATACCAGTTGCTTTGCATCCCGCCTGGACTATGTACATCACTACAAATACGGTTCCAAAGTAACTTTCCGCCCTCAGGAATATTTAATTCATCACGATCGCCAGTTTCTGTTTGCAATAACCACACTAAAATTTTTGCCTTTGTGAGCGCCATATCATAATTTTTCTCTTCCTCTTGCAAAGCATATTCAAATTTATGTAGACAAAGATAATGCTTTCTTCCTTTCAAAAGAGCTACTTCAAATGAAAATGGCATTATTTTCTGTAATAATGGAATTTCTTTTTCTAATATTTGTTGTTGCAGTTGTACTGTTTGGGTACTTATGATGACAGGTTCTTCTTTTTTCGTTGCAAAATAAATACTTGGAAGTAAATATGCAAGAGTCTTCCCTGTTCCTGTTCCTGCTTCAATTAGTGAAAACCTAGAATCTCTTAGTGCTGTATATATTTCCTTCATCATAATCTGTTGGCTTTCTCTTTTTTCAAACTTTGGCATATTCAATTCAAGTTTATCGATTGCCTTATGCAAGAAAGCATCAAATTTAGATGAACATGTTTCACTGAGATTTAAAGCATAATTTCGTTTTCGAAGCGCAATATTTCGATATACTTCATACCCCTCTGCCCCTTTTCTACCATGCATCATTTTCTTTAAAATATTTTCAGAAAGTACATCCGCTATATCACTTTGAAAAACATCGCTCAATTCATAAAGCGATTGCAAGGTGACAAGTGGCAAATTTTCAATTTCATTTAAAAATTGTAAAAATAATTCCGCTGTTGCAAGAGCATCACTATCCGCACGATGCGGTTGATCGTGCTCTAATTCATGTTGTTTAGCTAAATCACGTAATTTATAACTATCAGCCGTCGGCAAAAGAATTTGCGCCAACTCAACTGTATCAACTTTCGGACAATGTACTTCTGTATATCCAGCACGCCTTAATTCTTCTGTTAAAAAATTCCAATCAAAGTGAACGTTATGTGCAACGAAAGCTGCACCTTGCAATAGCTCAACAACCATCGGGGCTACATCTTGAAATAACGGGGCTTGCTTAACCATACTCTCATCAATCCCTGTTAATTCTGTAATAAATGGCGGAATCTCTCTCTTCGGATTAATAAAAGATGAAAAAATCTCTAGTATCTCTCCATCTTCCACTACAACAGCTGCGATTTGGGTAATTTTATCCTTCCCGTCCTTCCAGGAGTTCCCTGTCGTCTCTAAATCCACAACGACATAACGTTTACTCATATATGTAACACCTCAATTTCTTACCTATCAAACACAAAATTATATAATGTTACTATACCACGTTTTATCTCATCTTAATGAAAAGATGCACAAAAAAGCTATCTCCGTAATAGAGATAGCCTTCTTACTTATAATATCGTACCCGCTTTTTCAGCGCCTAACATTTGGATAATTTGATTATCATCGTCTAATACTGCAATTTTCGGCTCTTGGTTATGAATATTTTCTTCTGCCACTAAACCGTAGCAAATAATAATAACTTTATCCCCTGGCTGTACAAGCCTTGCAGCTGCACCATTTAAACAAACAACACCGCTACCTCGTTCTCCTTTAATAACATATGTCTCTAAGCGAGCACCATTATTGTTATTTACAATTTGTACTTTTTCATTTTCTACAATATTTACTGCATCCATTAAATCTTCATCAATTGTAATACTACCTACATAATTTAAATTTGCTTCTGTTACCGTAGCGCGATGTAACTTCGCTCTCATCATTGTGCGAAACATAGATGCTCCCCCTTATTTAACCGTTAATGTTATATTGTCAATTAATCGTACATTCTCAAATTTAACTGCAATTGCTAAAATCATTCGTCCTTCAATTTTATCTATTACTTGTAGTGAAGGATAGGCATATAAATCAGCATAATCTACAGTGCCTTTCGTATACGTCTCAATATACTCTTTCACAAGAGTTGTAATGATTTCTGCATTACGTTCGCCTGCTTCAATTCTTTCTTTCGCTTTACATAGACTGCTGTATAAATGAGGAGCCTCTTCACGCTCTTCTTGTGATAAATACACGTTACGAGAACTTTTCGCTAATCCATCTACTTCCCTCACAATATCCACTGGTACGATCGTAACCGGGATATTAAAATCAGCGACAAATCCTTCAATGACAGCAACTTGCTGTGCATCTTTCATACCAAAATAAGCACGCGTTGGCAATGTAATATTAAATAGTTTCATTAGTACAGTCGCAACTCCAGCGAAATGACCAGGTCTTTGTTTGCCACATAATACATCAGTACGTTTCACAACTGCTACTGTTGTCGTTTGTTCTGCTGGATACATTTCTTCTACGCTCGGATAAAATAAATAATCTACACCGTTTTCTTTTGCTACATTTTCATCTCTATCAATATCACGAGGGTATCGATCTAAATCTTCATTCGGCCCAAACTGTAGTGGATTGACAAACACGCTTAAAACTACAATTTCATTTTCTGCTCTTGCCTTACGTAATAAAGTCGCATGACCTTCATGTAAATAACCCATCGTTGGAACAAAACCAATACTTTTTCCACTTATACGAAGTTCGTTTGTAATTTGCTGCATCTCTTGCACTGTAGTTACGATTTTCATTATTGTTTTCCTCCGTATAACGCTAAGCATTCTTCCTCTTTCATTGTGAACGAATGTTTTTCTTCTGGAAATTGTCCCGTCTTTACTTCAGTAACGTATTGTGAAATCCCTCGCACAATCTCCTCTTGAACAGACGTATATTGCTTCACAAATTTCGGAACACGATTTACGCCGTATGAGATAAGATCATGATAGACAAGTACTTGCCCATCTACTTTTTTCCCTGCTCCAATTCCAATCGTCGGAATTGTTAGTTGCTTCGAAATTAATTCCGCTAACTGCATTGGCACACATTCTAACACAAGCGCTATCGCACCAGCTTCCTCACATCTCTTCGCATCTTCTATTAATTTTTTTGCACTTTCAGCATCTTTCCCTTGTACTTTATACCCACCTAGTACTCCTACAGATTGAGGAGTTAAGCCTAAGTGTGCCACGACAGGAATTCCCGCATTCGTCAAGTAATGAATAGTTGATACCACTTCCCCTGCACCTTCTACCTTCAATGCATGAGCACCACTCTCTTGAACAATGCGGCGTGCATTCACCATCGTATCTTGAGGCGACACATGATACGACATAAATGGCATATCAGTTACAATAAACGTCTCTTTCGCTCCTCGGCGTACAGCTTTCGTATGATGAATCATATCCTCTACTGTGACAGGTACTGTTGAATCGTAGCCGAGCACAACCATCCCAAGGGAATCTCCAACTAGAATCATATCAACTTCAGCTTCTTCTGCTAACTTAGCAGATGGATAATCATACGCCGTTAGCATCGTAATCGGCTCACCTTGCTCTTTCATCTTCAAAAAATCTGTTTTTGTTTTCAAAAACTACTCCTCCTTTATACAGGAGAGAGGAGATGGCCGAAATCATATAAAAAACCCCTCTGGCCATAAAAGGGCAGAAGGGTTGTGTGTTAGTCGGCATTATTCATCCCTCTGTCCCAGTCCGTTATTGGATCAAGGCAGAATCCAAGTTATTATTTTTCGTATTGCTTCGAATCATGGTGCAGTTCGCTCTGATACTGCCCACATTCGAACTAATTATAGCAAACTCCAAAAAGGAATTACTACATTTTTTTGAAAAAATAATTTTTTATTCCCATTACGGTATGTGAAAATTTCATAACTAACGAACTCATAGAAAGGGTAAATAGCTTTTAGTTTATATGCATTGTATAACTCGTGAACTAATGATGCAGGTTAATTGAGAAAAGTACTTACAAAAGGAGAATTGCGAATGTTTATGAACAAATGGTTATTTCCATCGACCGGTTTGCTTCTGATGATTGTAGTGATGATAACTTTTAGCTCCTTCCATGCATTTGCCTCAGTTAACGTCGTAACACAACCTATCGATTCAACGAAAGTAATTGAGGTCGAACTGAATGATGATTACTTTCATCCAAACGTCATCACCATTCCAATTGAAGAGTCAACAACATTGTTATTAAAAAACAAAGGTAAGAATGAACATACCTTTACAGTAAAAAAACTCGGCATTGATGTCGTAGTCGAGTCAGGAAAAGAAAAAAACATTACCGTGAAACCTAAAAATACTGGTACATATGAATTAATATGCCGGTACCATCTTCTTAAAGGAATGGAAGGCAAAGTAATAGTCAAATAAAAAGAAGTTCCTTTTTGGAACTTCTTTTACTTAATTTCGATATCTGCAGAATGAATGTGATGTACTTTCCCTTCATGGTCCTCCAGAAGCAATACACCATCCTCTGTAATTCCTTTTGCTACCCCTGTAATTGTCTCTCTCATCGTTCGAGCGGTAATTTCTTTCCCGACGCTCACAGCGTAACTTTCCCAAAGAATTTTAATGACAGAAAAACCATTTTGTAAATACTCTTCATATAATTTTTCTAGTTGTAAAAAGATTTGTTGCATAAGCTCTGCACGAACAATTGGCTCACCGGATTCAATCGCTAAAGAAGTAGCAATATGTTGAATTTCCTCATCAAAATGTTCTTGCTTTTGATTCGCATTAATACCAATGCCCATAATGACAGCATTAATTTTATCAGGATCTGCCTGCATTTCTGTTAATATACCTACAGCCTTTTTACCTTGAATTAAAATATCATTCGGCCATTTTATTCCTACGTTTACACCCGTGCACTTTTCAATTGCTTGTGCCACGCTAACAGCCGCTAATAAAGTAAGTTGTGGTGCATGATGAACCGGGATTGATGGACGTAAAATAATACTCATCCAAATTCCTGTTCCTTTTGGTGAATGCCATTTCCTGCTTAAACGACCTCTGCCAGCTGTTTGTTCTTCTGCAACAACAATCGTTCCTTCTTCCGCACCTTCATAAGCAAGTTTTGCTGCAATATGCTGCGTGGATTCGACAGTTTCTTCAAAATATACCGTTCTACCAATATGTTTCGTTTGTAACCCTAACTGAATTTCATTAGCAGTTACTTTGTCTGGCTTACTCGCAATGCGATAACCTAATCGACGCACAGCTTCAAGTTCATATCCCTCATTCCGAAGGTCCTCCATATGTTTCCACACAGCGGTTCTTGAACAACCAAGTTTATCACTAATCGTTTGGCCAGATACAAACGCGCCATCCGCTTCCGAAAAAACTTGCAATAACTGCTTTCTTATAGTAGATTGCATTCTTGCAGCCACTCCCTTATACACTCTTTCTCATTACCTACGTTTCCTTGTACGATTGCTTCCTCAATTTTTTGAATCATTTCAGCAACCCACGGACCGGGCTTTTTATTTGCCCAGTTTAATAAATCATTCCCAGTCACATTCATTTCTTGGCGACTCTTTATTGGCAATACTTCAAACAACATTTGTACTCGTTTAACAGATGTATGATCATAGCTTTCAATCATCGCTTCATATACTCTTTCGGCCATTTCAGCGATATGAAGTCCCGTTTTATAAAGAAGAACTGTATCCCAATCCTTCTCCTTTCTCGTACGAATTGTTAATAAAACTGCGACGATATCTTTTATTTTTTTATTCGAAAACTTCCATTGACGTAAAAAGACAGATGGATGCTCTTCCCCAATACAATATAAGAAGAATGCCCATGCCTCAATGTCCGTTTCAAAAGAATCCCAGTTATACTGCGTAGCTTTTAATAATCTCTCTTCTGACATTTGTAAATATGGCAGATGAGAAAATAGCTTCGTTTCTACTAATTCTTGCAAGCCCTTCACACAATATGTACCAGTTAACAGTTTCTCAAACTCCACTGTAATTCGCTCAATTGCAATATGTTCTAGCAAATGTCCATATGTTTCAATTGCTTGTTTCGTTTTCATTTCTAAAGAAAAACCTAACGTACTTACGAAACGAATACCACGCATCATTCGCAGGGCGTCTTCTTGAAAACGATCCGCAGCATTTCCAACCGTCACAACTTCTCTCTTTTGAATCGCTTCCTGTCCAGCAAATAAATCAACCATTTTGCCTTCTTCTGTCATCGCAATTGCATTCATTGTGAAATCACGACGTTTTAAATCCTCTTCTAATGAACGAACGAATTGAACACTACTAGGTCTTCGAAAATCTTCATATTCGCTCTCTGTTCGAAAAGTAGTTACCTCATAAGGTTCACCATTTTCTACCACAATTACAGTTCCATGCTCAAGACCAACAGGAACATGTCTTGGAAATATAGCCATCACTTCTTCTGGTAAAGCAGATGTCGCAATATCAATATCACCAATTGGCCTATCGATAATAAGATCTCGTACGCTTCCACCGACAAAGTAAGCCTCATGTCCTTGTTGCTTTAAAGTCTCAATAATAGAACTAGCTTTTTTAAATCTTTCCATTTTTGTCATCCCTTAGTACATCGTAGTAAATCGTTTCATATTGTGAGACGATTTTTTCAGAGCGGAACTGCTCGTAAACACTTTCTCTTGCTCGCTCTCCCATATTACGGTGAAGTTCTTCATCCTTTAATAGCTGAATGGCTTGATTTGCCACTCCTGTTGGATTGCCAACTTCACATAAATATCCTGTTTCACCATGTTGAATGACTTCCGGAATACCTCCAACCCTTGTTCCGATACAAGGTACACCACACGCCATCGCTTCTAATAAAACAAGACCAAAACTCTCCTTCTCTGAAAGAAGCAACATTAAATCACTCATCGCAAGTAGTTCTGCAACATTATCTTGCTTCCCTAAGAATAAGACGCGATCTTCAATATGTAGATTTTTCACTATCTGTAAAATCGTGCAAAATTCTGGTCCATCTCCAACAAGAAGCAACTTCGCATCTACTTCTGTAACAATTTTAGCAAATGCCTGAACAACATCTTGCACACGTTTCACTTTACGGAAATTTGAAATGTGAATTAGTATCTTTTCACTCTCACTTATACCGTATTCTTTCTTTAATTGAGACATATCACGCTTGAAATATACACGTTCGTCTATAAAGTTATATACCGTTTGAATGTTTTTATTTGGTTTTACAAGCTCATGCGTTTCGTTAATTAATGAATGCGAGACCGCCGTCACAACATCAGATTGCTCAATACCAAAACGAATTAAATTATTTAGCGAAGGGTCGGAACCTAACACAGTAATATCTGTTCCATGCAAGGTTGTAACAATTTTAATACGCTCTCCAATCATTTGTTTTGCTAAATAAGCACAAATTGCATGTGGTATTGCGTAATGCACATGTAAAATATCTAGGTTTTCTCTTTGTGCAACTTCTGCCATTTTACTCGCTAACGCTAAATCGTATGGTGGATATTGAAATACAGAGTATTGATTTACCGTCACTTCATGAAAATAAATGTTTGGATACACTTTATTTAACCGGAATGGTAAACCCGATGTAATAAAATGAATTTCATGCCCGCGTTCCGCTAATTGCTTTCCTAATTCTGTTCCAACAACTCCAGAACCACCTACAGAAGGATAACATGTAATACCTATTTTTAATTTCATTTACATCCCCCTATTAAATCAGCATGTAATAAAACCGGTTTCTTACTCATAAATCCCTCGGCATATAAGACTCCAACTTCTTTTCCAAACATTTTCTCTCGAGCGACCACAGTTTCAACATAACCTTCTGTTAACGGCGTTTTCACACCATCACTACTTGTTGAAAACTGACTTTCATATGCTTCTAATGCTTCCACTTTTATAGAAAGGTACTCACTTATATCTATACAAAAATTCGGTTTATGAAAACCATTAATCATATAATAATAAAAAGACTCCACACGATGTGGTGGAAGCTCTGGCATATATTTACGAATTCCCGCTGAAAAAATAGCTTCTTCCACAAGTTTTGCACAATTCGCATGATCTGGATGACGATCTTCATAATACGGCGCAAAAACTAGTTTTGGTTTATATGTACGAATCACCTTTACAATTTCACGTATATACTCTTCTTTCATATACAAACCACGGTCTGGCATCGCTAAATTCAGTCTCGTTTTTACTCCCATTATACGAGCTGCCGCCTTTGCTTCTTCTTTTCTCAATTCTATTGTTCCATTAGAAGAAAGATCAGCTTCTGTTAAATCACAAATACCTACTTCATACCCTTGCTTCGTATATTTAGCAATGGTACCGGCCATGCCGATTTCAACATCATCGGCATGAGCACCAAACGCTAATATATGTAATCCACTCATAATTGTTCCCCTCATTTTCTAAACTTACGGTAATCTAAATCTCCTCGCTCTAATGCGTGCATTAACATTTCAGCACTTGCCATGTTCGTTGCAAGTGGAATCGCATATACATCACATAGACGAAGCAATGCATTTACATCTGGTTCATGCGGCTGAGCAGTTAGTGGATCCCGGAAAAAAATCACCATATCCATATCATTTTTCGCAATCATGGCACCAATTTCTTGATCACCACCAAGAGGACCCGATTGATATCTTGTTACAACTAAACCAGTTGCCTCCATAATACGAAGTCCTGTCGTCCCTGTTGCAAACAATTCATGTTGTTCAAAAATTGGTTTATATGCGTATGCAAACGAAACCATGTCATTTTTCTTTTTGTCATGTGCGATTAAGGCAATTTTCATCCGTTGTCTCCCCTTTAGTCGATAATGTTTTCTAATCCGTACACAAGATGATCTAAATTCATTACTGTATCAATTGATAGTTTTACACCTGACATAAAGGATGCACGATTGAATGAATCATGGCGAACCGTTAACATTTGTCCATCTCCACCAAACATTACTTCTTGGTGTGCAATAAGTCCTGGTAAACGTACACTATGAATGTGAATGCCGTCTACATTTGCACCACGAGCACCTTCTAGTTGCTCTACTTCATTCGGGTGACCTTGCTGCTTTGATTCACGGTTTTGACGAATTAATTCTACTGTTTTTACAGCTGTACCAGATGGTGCATCTAATTTTTGATCATGATGCAATTCAATTACTTCAACATCTTGGAAGTACTTCGCTGCCATTTGTGAGAATTTCATCATAAGAACTGCACCAATTGCAAAGTTTGGAGCGATAATTGTTCCTACTGCTTTTTCTTTCGCATTCTCTGTTAATTGCTTTAGTTCTTCTTCTGTAAATCCAGTTGTACCAATAACAGAACGAAGTCCACGCTCAACTGCTAGTGTAACGTGTTGTTTTCCAACTTCTGGCGTTGTTAAATCTAACAACACATCTGCTTCTACTTCCTCTAAACAAGTATGTAAATCCGCGTAAATTGGCGCTTGTAACGCTGGCATGCCCGGTAAATCAGAGATTTTCTCTCCACCATGCTTATAATCCACTGCTGCTACTAAATTAAAATGTTCCGTTCTTTCCATAAGAAGGACTGCTTCATGTCCCATACGTCCTCTTGGTCCAGCGATAATTACTTTAATTTCTTTCATTATTCTTTCTCTCCCTCATCAATACGTGTCCAGCGATCTTTATCGCGAGTATTAAATTTATTCATTACAATGTTATGTGCTGTTTCTAAATCAATATTTAAACTATTTGCCATACAAATCATAACAAATAATACATCTCCAAGCTCTTCTTCAATACTACGTTCTGTTTCAGTTGTTTTCTTCGGTTTCTCACCATAATAATGATTAACCTCTCTTGCAAGCTCCCCCATTTCTTCCGTTAAACGAGCCATCATTGCAAGTGGACTGAAATAACCTTCTTTAAACTGACCAATATATGCATCTACTTCTTTCTGCATATCCTTCATCGTTTTTGCTTCCATACAATTCACCTCTAATCCTTCCTCTTTCATGTTAGCCAATTCATCGCGATTTGACAAATATTATTCCCCGCAAAACACCTATTTGCGCCCCTTTTTTGGATAGACTATAATAAAGTGAAACTTCTTTTGCATGCTTTTCGCAAAAGATTAGTTGAACCAATCGGGTTCCTACGGCTGGTTTGTCCTTCTTCAGAGCTTTATCCCCTACCAGCCGTTGGAACGGGGTAAAGTGAAACTTCTTTTGCATGCTTTTCGCAAAAGATTAGTTGAACCAATCGGATTTTTTTAGCCTTCACTATTTTTACTAACAACTAGAAATTACTTATCATTATGTTTTACCGTTTCAGCGGAGCAATGCAATCTACATAATTAGGGGGATTTCTATATGACATCAAATTTGAAGATTCGAAATATCATTTTCATTTTAATCGGTTCCGCTATTTTTTCTTTCGGTATTGTGAATATCAATATTGAAAATCACCTTGCGGAAGGTGGATTTACCGGTATTACACTATTATTGTATTTTCTATTTAAGTTTGATCCTTCTTACTCAAACTTAATTTTAAATATCCCTATATTTATTATTGGTTGGAAGTTACTTGGAAGAACGACATTTTTATATACACTAATCGGCACCTTTAGCGTATCTTTATTTCTATGGATTTTTCAGCGTTACGATGTTCTGAACTTACATTTAAATTTACAAAATGATATGACACTCGCGGCTTTATTCGCCGGGGCATTTATTGGTATCGGTCTTGGAATAATATTTAAATATGGCGGGACTACTGGCGGTGTAGATATTATCGCGAGACTCGCTCATAAATATGTTGGCTGGAGTATGGGGAAAACGATGTTTATGTTTGATGCTATCGTCATTATCGTCTCGATTCTTACATATTTATCATACCGCGAGGGCATGTATACGTTAGTTGCTGTTTTTATCGGTGCTAAGGTCATTGATTTTATGCAAGAAGGAGCTTATGCGGCGAAAGGAGCAACTATTATCTCAGATAAAAACGATGAAATTGCTGCCAAAATTTTATCTGATATGGAACGCGGAGCTACTTTTTTAAAAGCTGTTGGATCGTATACAAAAGTGGAACGGAACGTATTATATTGCGTTGTTGCTAAAAATGAAATCGTGAAATTAAAAAATATTATTACTTCTGTAGATCCTCATGCTTTTGTTGCAGTAAGTGATGTACATGATGTAGTTGGTGAAGGTTTTACGTTAGATGAAAATAAAAATCCGTTACATACATAAACGCAACTAGAAAAGCTCTCTAGCTTTTCTAGTTTTTTATTACATGTTTTTTAAGTTTCTCTAAATCCTCATAAATAAGCTCCAATAAACTCCGATTATAAAAAATGGACGCAGGATGAAAAGTCGGGAAAATATGATATTCTTTCTCTGACCATGTAAACTCTGCACTTTGCATATCCTTTACTTTTTGAATAGGCTGTTTTAATAATTGTCCGTGCACATCAGTTATTTTTTTATTTTTTCCTGTTAAACGTTGAAGGCCGATATTTCCAAGTGTGACGATAAGATTCGGGTTTATTTTCTCTAATTCATAATCTAACAAAGGTGCATGGGCAAGTATTTCTCCTTGATTTGGCGTTCTATTATACTTTTTCTGTATGATTTCACCATTTCGTTCTCTTTTCTCTCGCCACTTATAAGGTCTACTCCGAACAGCGCTCGTAATATATACTTCTTCCCTTGTAACGTGAATCCGTTCTAAAAAAACCATTAATTGTTTTCCCGCTCTCCCGCTAAACGGAATCCCATTATGAATTTCTGTTTCACCAGGCGCTTCTCCTAACAGCATAAATTTTGGATTTTCAGGACCTTGTCCACTTAAAAAGCCTTCTAACTGATAAGAAGCGCTTTGTTCTTTCACTTGTTTTACTATATGACTTGGATATTTCACTTCCCCCACCGCCTTTCCGCATTATTTCTATTCCTTCTATTATTTCTATTTGCAATACATTATATAATTCAATCCACAAAACAAAAAAGACTATCAAAATTGATAGTCTTTAGTCGTCGCTACGCTGCATACCAGTATACATTAATACGAGACGTAATAATTCAAATACCGCTACAGCTGCAGCCGCTACATATGTTAATGCCGCCGCATTTAATACTTTACGAGCTTGGCCATATTCATCTGTTGATACGATACCTAACGCTTCAATTTGTTGCATTGCACGCTTTGATGCATCAAACTCAACTGGTAATGTAACGAGTTGGAACACAACACCTGCTGCCATTAAAATAATTCCTAATAACAATAGTTTTGACATTGTCGCAAATATACCAATCATAATAAATACCCATGATATATTCGATCCAAAATTCGCCACAGGCACTAACGAATGACGAATACGCATAAAGTTATAATCTTTTGCATCTTGAATTGCGTGTCCTACTTCGTGTGCTGCCACTGCTGTACCAGCAACTGAATGACCGTAATAGTTATCTGTTGATAATCGAACTGTTTTGGCAGTTGGATCATAATGGTCTGATAAATGACCTGGTGTTTCTTCTACAGCTACGTTGTATAATCCATTTTCATCTAAAATCTTTCGAGCCACTTCCGCTCCTGTCATACCTGATGTTGAATAAACTTGTGAATACTTGCTATAAGCACTACGTACTCTTGACTGTGCATACAACGGTATGATCATTATGATCGCGAAGTAAATTAAATAAAACATCATGAACCTCCATTGAAGTTTTAATTATAGTACTTCTCATTCTATTTTCTTCTGTCATCATTGTCAATGAATAAACCTTACAATCCATATCTTTATTTATTGCATTATCTATTCTTAGAGTGTACATTACTTTTTCTTTTTTCTCTCTCTCCTTTATACTTTCTCCATCCAACATAAGTTAATGTGAATAAAATAAGACCTCCAGTAATTGTCATAAACCAAATGAGAGAGGGTGCAATTTCATCTTTTTTTACTGTGTGAAATATTTTTTGCAAATCCCCTTTAATGATTCCTACTTGCATTTGCCCCCCTTTCGTATTTAACATAACGTTACGAAATTCATCCAAATAAGATAAATGGGCATTTACACGCTGCACTTCATTTTCTGGCAGGGCGATCATTAAGCTTGGATAAATAATATTAAATTCATGTAAAAATGTGTTTAACGTTTGTTGAAACTGTCCCGTATCTTCTTTTTTCATCGCTTTTTCCATTTGAGAAAAGGCACCCATTACTTTTCTTTCTCTTTCCATCCAAAGTGGTTGATATTTCGACACTTGCGCATCAACAGCGAGCTGCAGGGCTAACACATTATCAATTTTAACTTGTTTACCTAAATCTGTTTCCGAGAGAGATTGTTTCGCCTTGTCGTAAGCTAAAGAAATAACTCTAACTTGATCTGGCGTTACTTCTTGCTTCTTTTCATTCCCCTTTATAACAAACTGCTCGGAGAAATGTTGTAATACTTGTACTGCTTTTTCATCTTCATTACGCTTCACTAATTGTAATGAGTCGTCTAACAACCCTGTTAGTTCACTCCACTCTTCAGCATATATACGTAACGGAAACATTATAATTAGAAATACTATTAATCCAATTAATGTTCTCTTCATCACGGTCCCCCCTATAACTACTAGTACAAAATATGTTAATTTGGACAAGAATAGAACAGTACTGGACCGAAAAATATATTATCGTTTTACAAACAAAAAAATTCTCTTTAAACAGAGAATTTTTCCTTTGAAATCCTTTTCTTTTTTACGAAATATCTATACAAGCTGTAACAAAGTATGCTGCCGCATAAAATAAATAATAAAATTGCACACGCAGCATGCATAAAGAATTCTTCTGGTAGCATTAATATAATTGGATCCGTTTCAATATCAAACATCCAATAATCATTACTGAATAAAAGCTTATGGAATAATACAAAACTCTTTTCAAAATTAATAGCGATCGGTAACATGAGCGCGATCGGTAAGATAATTGTTAAAATTGATCCGTGCAGTAAAAACTTTTCATTTTTCTTTTTTAATAAATAAATGCCGCCTATTATTGCAATCATAATTGTCGCATACATTACATATTGAATCTTTACTAAAATATTTTTAACATCTACAAAATGAATACGGCCATTTGTAGACATATCTAATGTTGGCAACTGCAATGCTCCATCATAAAACGGCGATAAATATGTAATAAGCACATCATAATTTCTTTTAATATCATCCTTCGTCATATCCGCTAAATCTGGAATGTTTAAAAAATCAATTTCAAAATAATATAGCCATTTTCCGTATACAACCGCCGTTGTTGCGAGTGCAAATATAGAAAATGCTATGCTATATGAAACAACTATAGTAATCAATCGATCCAATATTTTTGTACCACTCTTATTTTTCTTCATTTTCTCCCCCTACATGTTCTAACAATCATAAAGAAAACTGTTTTCGATTCTCACGCAAGCAATAATAATATGTAATACATAGTGTGGTGATACTTAGCCAAAACGTAAAGTAACCAATTTCTTCTACAAACAAATGCATAATTCCATATCTCGGCATTTGCCAAAATAAATAATCAATTGCATCATTATGTAATGTCCATATAGCCGCTACCGCAAAATGCCATTTTTCTATACGGTAAAACGGTGCATATAACAATCCTTGTACTGCCATCGCAAAATGCGAAAACATTAACAGATATCCGATAAGACCAATGGGACCTTTTACATAGATCATAATTGCATTTACAACAACAGCCCATATACCATATTTTATTAAAGTAACAATCGCTAACGCCTCTATTAACCCCCAATTTCTCTTTCTTAAAAAAGCAATTAAAACAAAGACAAAAAAGAGACTCGCCATCGGGCTATCAGGTACAAACGGCCAAAATATAGGTGAGGTCTCTTTTAATTGATTTCCATACCATATAAATCCGTATATTGTACCTAATATGTTAACAACTAATAAAAATAATAATACAGAGCGTTGTCTTAACATTGCATACAAATAAACCAAGCTGCATGTCCAACACCTTTCAAACAAAGTCATTCTTTCCTCAAACTCTACTCTATTATATAGTAAACTTTCTTTCATCAAAATAAAAAGCTGACTACAAATTTTGTAGTCAGCTTTTTATTATTTTTTATTATACTTAGCAATGAATTCCGAAAGCTTCTTCAATTCCTCATCCGTACCTTTAAATACGCCTTTAGGCATTGAACCTTTTCCATCTTTCGCAATTTTAGCAATTTCTTCTGGCTTTAAAGTTAAATTTTGCAGTGCCGGTGCTGCTGCCCCGCCTTGTAAATTGTCACCGTGACACGTTAAACAAGTATTTTTTTGCATTAATTTATAGCCGTCATCATTTTTATCAACTGGTGCTGTTTTTACAATTGCTCCTTGTTTTTTTGCAGCTTCCCAGTCGTGGTGTGCTACAGATTCCCAAGTTAAAAAGATAATTGATGCAATGGCTAAAAGCATAAATCCAGTTGCTACAGGACGCTTTAACGGGCGTCTTTCTGGTCCTCGATCAAGAAATGGAGCTAATAGTAATGCGCCAAACGCAATCCCTGGCATAATAAACGCTCCAATTACAGTAAATGAACCAGAAGCATAAGAATACTTTAATAACTGATACAAGAATAAGAAATACCAATCTGGAAGTGGTATATATCCGGCATCAGTTGGATCCGCCATTCTCTCAAGTGGTGACGGATGCGCCACTGTTAAACATAAATAACCGATTAAAAAAACTGCACCAACCATCCATTCTTTTAACAAGAAGTTCGGCCAAAACGCTTCTGTTTTTCCTGGGTATTCAGAATAGTCTTTCGGAATATTTGGTTTCCTAGCTACTGGTACCCGAGAATCTCCTACAAACTTCATCCCTTTGCCGCGATGCATAATCTCCCTCCTTTAGTTCTTTCCCCTTTAATTTAGCAATCTCTTATAGCGGACCGGAAATACCTTGTTTGCGAATCATGATGAAGTGGAAGGCCATTAAACCTAGAAGTGCTGCTGGTAAGAAGAAGACGTGAATAGCAAAGAAGCGAGTTAATGTTTGAGCGCCAACAATTTCGGAATGACCAGCGAGTAATGTTTTAATATAAGGACCAATGAGTGGCGTTTGCTCTGCAATTTGAATCCCTACTTTCGTAGCAAATAATGCTTTCATATCCCACGGTAGTAAATATCCGGTAAAACCAAGACCTAACATAACAAAGAAAATAAGAACACCAACAATCCAGTTTAACTCACGAGGCTTTTTATACGCACCCTGGAAGAAAACTCTAAGTGTATGTAAAAACATCATTACAATGACGAGACTAGCGCCCCAGTGGTGCATCCCACGAACAATTTGCCCATATGCAACTTCATTTTGTAAATAATAAACCGATTCCCAAGCATTTTTAATATCAGGCACATAATACATCGTCAAAAACATTCCTGATAAAATTTGAATTACAGTAACGAAAAAGGTAAGTCCTCCAAAGCAATAAACGAATGCAGAAAAGTGATGTGCCGGGTTTACATGTTCAGGTACTTCATGATCAGCGATATCACGCCATATTGGTGTAATATCTAACCTTTCATCTACCCAATCATAAATTTTATTTAGCATCTACTTTGCACCCCCTTTTGGCTTCGCTTTTCCTAAATACAGCGTTCCATCTTTTACTTTGGACTCGTATACATCAAGCGGAGCAAGGGGCGGCGTGCCTTTAATGTTCATCCCGTCTTTTGTGTAACGGCCCCCGTGACATGGACAAAAGAATTGATTCGGATGTGCTTTGTCCGAATTCCAGTTAACTGTACACCCTAAATGTTTACATACCGGAGAGAACGCAATAATGTCTCCGCTTTCATCTTTATGAACCCAAGCTGATTTTGGCTCTTCGGACTTGTACCAACCATCAACCTGCTTCACCTTAAAGTCGAAACGTTTCGGCTCTGTTGTAATATCCTTTACTTGTGCAACAGCAACCATATCCGTTCCCGCTTCTTTTCTTAACACCGGATCAAGCGCAAATCGCGTCATCGGCATTAAAATACCCGCTGCCATAAAGCCTCCTACCCCTGTAAGGGTGTAATTTAAAAACTGTCTTCTTGATACACGATGTTCTTTCTCGCTCACGAAAATTTCCCCCCTCTATCAGAAATTGTCCCCTCGTGATAAATTATATAAAAAATAAAAACTAGGACACTATCATGATATAATACGCTTAGGTACAGGTCAATATCATACTACTCATAATAATAAGAACTTTCTGTTTATTATTACTTTCCCCATTTTTCTTCTAACATCACCATTATATTTTTTATATGTGCATGAATAACTTCTCTTTTCGCTTGATCACTAAATTGTTCTAACGCTAATGAAGGAAACCATAATAAATCTCCTTGTAACTCTTGCATATCTTCTTTCCATGAAAAATCACTTGTAACATAAGCAATATGCTTAAAACCTTGCTTTTGCAAATGATTTGTCCATTCTTGCAAACGACCTTTTTCATTTTTTTGACTTTCTACTAAATACGTAAATGCAGGTAGTAAAAGTACTCTTCCTTTATATTCTCTTTCCAACTCCATACTCAACAATTCGATAAATTCACCTTGTTCTACTACCATTTTCATTTCTTTTGCTGCCGAAATTGATAAAAGTGGTATAACACCGGTATCTACATACTCTCTTGCTTGCTCAAACTGCTCCACATCTTTTACACTCCATTTCAAATGTCTTCCCTCCCTTCATCTACAAATTACAGAACTTTCACTTTATATATATTAAACCATACTAAAAGAGGTAAAAAAAGAAAAACTACCTATATTAAGGTAGTTTTTCTTAAAAAGTCTGAAATTTGTAAAATTTTATGAATCCAAATGAATTCTATAACATCTTTAACTCAGCTGTTAACTTATGAAACGCTTCCTTATCTTGCTTATCCAGCGCTTCATCAATTTGTTTCAAAAGACGTTCTCTTCTAAAAGAAAATACACTTTCTTCTAAAAATCTTTCTGCAAGTAAACGATCTTTTTCATTTACTTCAATATGCTTTGGTAAATACGGGTTTTCTTCTAATACAGCTACATAATTGGCATTTTGAAACGATGATTTAAAATTGAGTTGAATATAAATATCTTCATCTCGATTTAAACGAATATCATGAAACGATTTTTCAGCATCTGTTGTCATAACATTTTGTTTAAAAAAGTGAAATGGTGTGTCCTTCACACAATTCGCGGACATCACTAAACCACGCGGACAATATTTTGCATGCTCTACGAAGTGGACTTTATGCATCAATTGGTCATGACTCATTAAATAATTCAAAATCCATACGCATTCACGCTGTTTCAGTTGGTAATTATTCAAAAACCATTTTACAAAATCCTTCTTCTCGTTTACAGAAACAGGGGTATTCATAGCAATTAAGTCCCTCCTCTGTCTTTCTCTTTTCTTTTTAGATTCAAGAAGCGGCATTCAGTTTCCTTCCAACTTATGAAAAATCCTCTAAATTATATAACAATTCTTCAATATGAATTTGTGTCGGGTCTAGTTGTATTAACTGAGTAAATACTTCTTTCGCCTCTTTTCGCATACCTTCTTCCAATAAGAAATAACCGTACTCTTCCAAGAAGTCTGGATGATTCTTAAAAGAAGTATATGCACTTTCATAGTGTTTTAATGCATCCGAATACATTTCTAATTGTTTTTTTGCAAACGCAAGATCCCAAAGTAGTTGTGTATCTGGTTCTCCGCTATCAATCGCACGCTCTACAACTGCAATTAACTCTTCATACTTTTCTTGTTCTTTTAAGATATACGCATATTTTAATATCGCACCTAAATGTCCTGGATCTAACTCAAGCGCTTTTTGAAGCACTTCCTCTGCTTCCGCTATTTTTCCTAATTTCGCCGCAATGTTCGCTAATTCTACATAAAATGGTACAGAAAGCTCATCTACTTTAATTCCTTCTTGAAGTGTTTCATAGCTTTCTTGAAGCATTCCTTCTTTTTCATAGCTTTTCGCCAAATACATGTAAAGCGATGCATACTCCGGATCTAATTCTTTTAGTTCTTGCCAAGCACCAATTGCTCTTTGGTATTCTTCACCTTGGTATAATGTGAAGGCATATCCAAATAATGAGTGGATATCTTTTTGTTCCTCTAAACCTGCTTCGTAGTAAGAGATCGCTTCTTCCCAATTCCCAATCGCACTTAACGTTTCTGCGAGGCGAAGTGCAATGACAACTCCACCCATTACTTTATGTTCCGCTAATAGCGACTCATAATGAGTGATTGCCTTTTGTTCTTCACCTTTACTACTATATAACTCTGCTAATCCAAACGTAATAACAGGTTCGTCAGGCATCATTTCTTTCGCCTTTAATAGTTTTTGTTCTGCTACATCATCGAAACCTTGCATTTGGAATAAATCTGCAACAAGTAATAACGATTGGACATATAAATCATCATTTTCTGGAATATCATGAAGCACTTCAATTGCTTCATCTTCTTTGTCTAGATCAATATATAATTCTGCTAAAAATACAGTGAATTCACTTTCTTCCGGATACAATAAACGCAAGTCTTCTGTAATCGCTAACGCTTCATCCGTAAATCCAAGTGTATGATAGTAACGAGCAATATCATATTTCTCTTCATCATTCGCAACTTTTAATTGCTCTTTTAATAATTGTAATCCTTTTTCCGCTTCACCATTTTCAATATATGAAACAGCTTGTTCAAACTTTTGCATAAACGTCTCCTTTAATTCTAAAAAATATTCTTTTCTGTTCATTTACCCCCGATTGGTGCGGGCTAATAATCAGTGAGAGAATGAGCATCCCCTCACTGATTAAAGTGTCACTTTATCATAAGCAACTATGTGTACCAACGCAACCTTTAGAATGAGCATACTTCTTCTTGTACTTTCACTGATAACATTCGAATATGACACCGATACCGCATTACTACTTTCTATTGTACCGTTTTCTTTCATTACCGTGCAAATAACTTCCCTTATTAATTATTAACACACACGGATCAAGCTTTACAGGCCTTCTCCACTTCGATCTTTATTTAAATAAAAAGACTCCTATATAGGAGCCTTCACACACTCTTAAGAGTATGTTTCTTCTTTCTTTACTTGCTCGTTTACAAGCTCTTTCAATAATTCTATAATTTCATCATTTTCTTCTTTCAAACCTACAGTAATACGAATACCATCATGTATACCAAATGCAGCACCAGAACGAACAATATAGCCTTTTTTCATTAATCGTTCGAAAGCTTCATTACCAGGAACACCGAGCTTTAAGAAAATGAAATTTGTTTGAGATGGATAATAGAATACGTTATATTCCTTACAAAATGCGTAATATTGATTTAATCCTTCTTCATTCTTTTTCACACATTCTTGTAAAAACGTTTGATCTTCTAATGCAGCGAGTGCTACAGATTGCGCTACAGTCGATGTATTAAATGGTAACCTTGCTACTTCTAGTTGCCCAATTAACTTCTCATTACCAACCGCATATCCGATACGGAAAGCAGCTAAACCATATGCTTTTGAAAACGTGCGTAAAACCATAAGATTTTCATACTTTTCAAGAAGTGGTAATGTTTGCGGATAGTCTTCTGCTCCGGCATATTCATAGTATGCTTCGTCCATAATAACGAGTGCTGACTTAGGAACTGATTCTAAAAATGAAAGTAATTTTTGTTTCTCTACATATGTACCTGTCGGATTATTTGGGTTACAAATCCATACAATCTTCGTTTTATCATCTACTTGCTGTAACATCGCATCTAAATCGTGAATGCCATCTTTTAGTGGTACTTCACGAACTTCTGCTCCTTCAATAACAGCATGGTGATGGTATTGCGAGAATGTTGGATTCGCCATTATAACATTTGTTCCTTCGTGTAGTAATGCACGGCTAATCATTTGAATGACTTCATCTAATCCACTACCAAATAACAGTTGTTCTGCTTTGACACCTAACTGCTCTGCTACTTTTGTCCGAAGTTCAAATGCATATCCATCTGGATAAAGAGCGTATTGACTCGCTAAAGAAGTTAATGCTTCTGTTACGCGTGCTGAGCAACCGAATGGATTTTCGTTCGATGCTAATTTCACAATTTTTGATAATCCATATTCCCTTTTTACTTCTTCAATATTTTTCCCAGGTACATATGCTCTCAAAGTTAACAATTGCTCTTTCACTCTCATTTTTCTTCCCCCAGTCATTTTATTCAATTACAATACGGTTATAATCCCTTACTATAATCGTTTATCATTACCGTCACTATTACGAGAATACCTCTAAACAAGCACTTCTCAACCTCTTAAGCCATATCCTTTTGAAATGCCTCTAACGCAATATGAACAGTCTCATCTGGAATAGATACGACGTTCACTACCCCATATTCCTGCATTAGCACCATATGAATTGCTCCAGCATTCGCTTTCTTATCCTGTTTCATCAATTGAACGAGGCGTTCTACATTCAAATCACTCGGCATTTTTGGATAGCCGTACTTTAAGAACCACTGCTTCATCTCTTCATAAGAAAGATCAACTTTGTACACTTGCTCACTTAAAAACAAGGCAAATAACATTCCAACCGCTACTCCGTCACCGTGAGTAATATTTCCATATCCTAGTTCTTTTTCAAGAGCATGGCCTAACGTATGTCCAAAGTTCAAATGGGCACGTACACCTTTTTCTGTTTCATCTTGTGATACAATATTTGCCTTTACAGGAATTGCCTTCGTTAATATATGGATTAACTTCTCCTCACGAAGATCCGCTAATGTTTGCACTTCTTCTTTTAGCCAATGATACAGCTTTACATCACCAATAAGAGCATGTTTTATCACTTCTGCATAACCTGAACGCCACTCTTTTTCAGGAAGTGACTGTAAAAACGGCGTATGATATACAACTGCTTCCGGTTGATGGAATGCACCGATCATATTTTTACCTAACAGATGATTGATCGCTACTTTCCCACCTACAGCGCTATCGTGAGCTAATAAAGTCGTTGGAACTTGAACGAAGCGAATTCCACGCATAAACGACGCAGCAACAAAACCAGCTAAATCTCCAATCATCCCGCCTCCAAGTGCGATAATTAAAGAATTTCTATCTAATTTATTTTCAAGAGCTGACGTATGAGCCGCATAGAAATTTTCAAAAGACTTCTCTTTTTCACCACTCGGTACGACAAATGAAAATACGTTTTGCTCTATTTGCAATGCATCTACAACTGTCTGTAAATGGAAAGATGCAACAGCTTCATCTGAAATGATCATGATATTTGATACAGATGGCTGCATGTTTTGAATGATTGTTGTCAAATGTGACAACGATTCTTTTCCTACATGTACATCATATTCTTTTGATTTCGTTTGAATATGTATGTTTCCCATTAAAATCCCCTCGCATATTCATTATGTTTCTCAATATTTTCACGAATAAGGTCCATACGATCTAATCCGAATTGTTCTATTAAAGCTGTCGCTAATTCCCAAGCCACAACCGCTTCTGCAACGACACTAGCTGCTGGCACAGCACAACTATCTGAACGTTCAATGCTCGCTGTAAAAGGCTCTTTCGTTTCAATATCTACACTTTGAAGAGGTTTATATAGTGTAGGTATGGGTTTCATCACACCTCGCACCACAATTGGCATTCCAGTCGTCATACCGCCTTCTAATCCACCTGCATTATTTGTTCTTCGTGTATATCCATGTTCCTCGTTCCACAGAATTTCATCATGAACTTCACTTCCCGGTCTATGCGCTGCTTCAAAACCAATTCCAATCTCGACGCCTTTAAAAGCATTAATGCTCATAATTGCGGCTGCTAATTTTGCATCCAGTTTTCGGTCATAATGCACATAGCTACCGATCCCAATTGGCATTCCTTCCACAATCACTTCAACGATTCCACCGATTGAATCACCATTTGCTTTCGCATCATCAATTGCTTTCATCATTTGGTTACCTGATTCTTCATCTAAGCAACGTACAGGTGATGCTTCTGTAATACTTTTTAATTCTTCAATTGAACTATACGTAATTTCCTGAGCCTCAACACCGCCAATTTCAATTACATGGCCAGCCACTGTAATACCAAGTTCTGCTAACACTTTTTTAGCAACCGAACCAGCAGCTACACGCACTGTCGTTTCGCGTGCTGAAGAACGCTCAAGTACATTTCTCATATCTCTATGACCATATTTAATCGCACCATTTAAATCAGCATGTCCAGGTCTTGGTTTTGTTACTTTCCTTTTCATTTCTTTTTCTTCTTGTTCCGTTAAAGGCTCTGCGCCCATAATTTTTGTCCAATGTGCAAAATCACGATTTTCAACAACAAGTGCAATTGGAGAACCTAATGTCTCTCCATGTCTAACACCACTTACAATTTGCGCTTGATCTGTTTCGATTTGCATGCGTCTACCACGCCCATACCCCTTTTGCCTTCTAGCTAACTCTTCATTTATATCATCCGCTACTAAAGGCAGTCCTGCCGGAACACCTTCTATAATCGTTGTAAGTTGTGGACCATGAGATTCACCAGCTGTAATATATCGCATACGTTATTCCTCTTTTCGTATATGTATTTATCCCGCTATATTAAGCAATGATATTATCTTTCCTTACTCTAAAAATATGAAAGAAATTATATATTTGATCAGCCATTCGCTTATTCTCCGATAGGCCTTTTACTTTACATATCAATATATCATAACAGCTCTAACTTCGTAACTAATTGAAATAAAAAAAGTGCAAGAAGAATACCCCTATTCTCCTTGCACTTTCTACTATTATCACAGTGATTAAAGCGTTTACAAATTATTTCAAAATAATTAGTAAATCCATTCATTCATTAATTTTGAGTAGTCAACTAATTCTTCTTCCTTAAAGAAAATAGCAATCTCGCGCTCTGCACTTTCTAACGAATCAGAACCATGGATAATGTTTTTCGCAACAGTTACACCGAAATCTCCACGAATTGTTCCAGGAGCTGCTTCATGTGGTCTTGTTTTACCCATCATGTTACGAGCTGTATCTACTACACCTTCACCTTGCCATACCATTGCGAATACAGGTCCAGATGTAATAAAGTCAACTAATTCACCAAAGAAAGGTTTTTCTGTGTGCTCAGCATAGTGTTGTCCAGCAATTTCCGGAGTGACTTGCATTAATTTTGCACCAACTAATTGAAAGCCTTTCTTCTCAAAACGAGTTACGATTTCCCCAATGAAGGCACGTTGTACACCGTCTGGTTTTACCATTAGAAATGTTTTTTCCATAAAAAATCTCTCCACTTCTGAATTATGTATGTAATTGTATATCCCCACACACATATTAACACCCTTATCACAATTGTGCAATAGTTTTGAAATAGAGAGATTATTTTATTTTTTAGAAAAAACACTAAAATTTTCGTTTTCCAATATACTTTGCTACATTTTGTAATGCATACTTCGCTTGTCCACGTGGGAGTGGTTTTATAATTTCTAATGCTTTATGTAAATAACGTTCACTAAACGCAAATGCTTGATCAATAGCGGTACTATTCTTTACAGCCTCAATAATTTCTTTCATTTCGTCCGCTGTTGTATTTTCATGTACAGATATGATTTTCTTACGAAGCACTGGATCTTCCATAGCGTATAGGGCAGGAAGCGTAATATTCCCTTGTAGTAAATCTCCGCCAGCAGGTTTTCCAAGCTTCTCTTCTGTGGAAACGAAGTCTAAAATATCATCAATAATTTGATACGACATTCCTACAAAATACCCATACCAAAATAGTCGATTTACCGTATCACGATTAGCACCAGCAGCAATCGCTCCTAGTTGACAACTCGCAGCAATTAATAATGCTGTTTTTCGCTTTATTCTTCTTAAATACGTTCGTAAATTTTGGTCATAATTGTATTTATCTTTAATTTGTTCAATTTCACCTTTACACACTTCTAAAATGGTATGCGATAGCGCCTGATGCGCCTCTGGAATTTCAATATTTGTAATACATTCAAGAGACTTAGCGAACAAATAGTCCCCTGTATACATTGCAATACGATCTCCCCATTTCGCATTCACAGTTGCACTACCACGTCGTAAAAATGCAGCATCAATAACATCATCGTGAACAAGAGAAGCCATATGAATAAGTTCTAACGCAACAGCTACATGCTTAATTGCATCTAACTTATAATCTCCAAATTTTCCCGCAAGCAACACAAATACAGGACGAATTCGCTTCCCACCAGCTTCAATAAGTTGTAATGCCGCCTCTTCTACCAATGGCTGTTCAGAAGCAACTGTCTTTTTTAATTCTTTTTCTATCACATTAATATCCGATCGTAAAAAAGAGTACATAAGTTGTAACTTCATATTGTTCACCTTAACCTAAAACTTCTTTTTTCTTTTTTTCTATTTTGATTCTGGTTTCATACCTAAATGCATCGCTGCTACCCCAAAAGTAAACGGCTTCACTTGTACATGTTCAAGTCCAGCTTTTTCAAACATATGAGCCAACTCTTTCATACCTGGGAATGTACTAGCAGATTCTTGCAGCCATGAATATTCTTTAAAACTTTTCGCAAATAACTTTCCAAATAACGGCATGATATATTTAAAGTATAAAATATACCCTTGTCGAAAACCAATCATTGTTGGTTGAGATGTTTCTAAACAAATTACTTTTCCACCTGGTTTTACTACACGTGTCATTTCTTTTAATACGTGCATATAATCCGGTACGTTACGTAAACCAAATCCAATCGTTACATAATCAAATGTGTTATCTTCAAATGGAAGCTCCATTGCATTCCCGTGTAAAAGTTCTACTTGTTTTAATTGTAACGCCTCTACCTTTTGCTTACCGACAGATAACATATTTTCACTGAAGTCTAAACCAACAACCTTGCCCTGTTCACCTACCGCCCCAGCTAGCGCAATTGTCCAGTCCGCTGTCCCGCAGCATACATCAAGAGCTTTGCTACCTGGTTTTACATCCATAATGCGCATCGTCTCTTTACGCCACGCTTTATGTCTTTGAAAACTAATGACAGAATTCATCACATCGTATTTATCAGAGATTTTCTCAAATACATCATGTACTCTTTCTTCTTTTGATTGTTGCATGCTCGTACCTTCTTCCAATGTAAAATTGCTTATGTCTTCGATTTATCTCTTAACACAGAGTTTATTTCGCTTATATCTGTGTGGTTTTCCAAATATTGATTTTCTTTCTTTCTGAGTTCCATCATCCATCCATGAATAACTGTTTCTACCTCCGCTTTATCCTTCATAATCCCTTGAACTGCTTGAAAAACAGGTGAATGTTGTTTATCAGCGTGCAGTTCACATTCTTTTTGAAGACGGTTTTTTCCTAGTACATACGTTATAAATGGTTTCCAATGCGATACATGAAAATGATCACATGTTTTTTGCAAGAGTGCAGACTCAATCGTTACTACACTTTCCATTATGTCATCCATCGTTTCATGCGCTTTTTGATATAACATTATTTTGTGTTCATTAATTTCTTTAATTCCTTCAGCAAGCGCGCGAATTAAAACAATATCACGATTCATAGACAATAAGTAATAATATAACCCACTATAGTAATCACCAGCAAGTACTGTTAACTGGCGACGTTTATGCGATTCAACCGCTTCTTCCCCTGCTTTATTTGATACTCTTTCATGTGTATCAAGCGCAATTTGCACAAGCATAATCGTTACTACATAATGCTCAATTTGTTCTATATGTAAATTTTCACTTTTTAAAGCACCATATAACAATGCTATTTTTTCTTCATCAATAAATGGTTCTTCAATATAGTTTATAAAATAAGGATGGCGTAATTTCTCCATCAATTTCTCTCTTATACCCGCATACCCTCCGTAGATGTCACACACAAAAATCACCCTTGTTTTCTAATTCATAAAACTTATTATAACACATACATTCTATTTTCTATAACCAAAACTTGACTACTCTTTCCAAACTTCCACCGAACTAAATAACATCTTCCATTCTTTTTAGTAGTCTTTCTATTCTCACTCTGCCTTGCTAAAACTATATCATTTATTTACATAAAAAAAAAAGAAAAGCAGTTTCCTACTTTTCTTTACTTTGTTTTAATAAAAGATAAAATTTCACTACGTGCCGCTGCATCATTTTCTAACACACCACGTACTGCTGTTGTTACAGTTTTCGCGCCCGGCTTTTTCACACCACGCATCGTCATGCACATATGTTCCGCTTCTACTACTACCATTACACCATGCGGCTCTAGTACTTCCATAATAGAGTTCGCTACTGTTGATGTAATACGTTCTTGCAGTTGTGGACGACGTGCAATTGTATCTACAGTTCGAGCTAATTTACTTAACCCTGTCACTTTTCCGCCTTGCGGAATATATGCAACGTGAGCAACTCCATAGAATGGAACTAAATGATGCTCACACATCGAATAAAACGGTATATCTTTTACTAATACAAGCTCCTCGTGATCTTCTCCGAACACTTTATGCAAATGTTCTTTCGGATCTTCATGCATACCCGCGAACACTTCTGCGTACATTTTTGCCACACGCTTTGGTGTATCAAGTACTCCCTCACGATTTGGGTCATCTCCGATTGCCTCTAAAATAAGGCGTACTGCATGTTCAATTTGTTCTAAATTAACTTTTGCCATCCGCTAGCCCTCCCGAAAACCTAAAAGTGATACGAACACATTCTAGCATATTTATGTTTTTAAAAGCAAAAAGAAGAGTTCCCAAAAAGGAAACTCTTCTTCCCTGTTAATATGTAAGGATTATTTAACCGCATCTTTTAACGCTTTACCAGGTTTGAATGCAGGTACTTTACTTGCAGCGATTTCAATCTCCTCACCTGTTTGTGGGTTACGACCTTTACGAGCCGCACGCTCACGAACTTCGAAGTTACCGAATCCGATCAGTTGTACTTTATCACCTTGTTTTAAAGCTTCTAAGATAGAATCAAAAACAGCGTCTACTGCTTTTGTTGCGTCCTTTTTAGAAAGGGAACTTGCTTCTGCAACAGCATTGATTAAATCTGTCTTGTTCATGCCATTCACCTCCTCCCAAAGATAAGACTGTATAATGATCATAAAATGAGTCTTACTTTCATTTGTAGGCAATTTTTACAAATTCTATACTACAAAGATGTAGATAAATCATTATCAACGCCTATATTATACGATTCTCCTTTATAATTCAATATTTTTAAGGAAATTGTTACTCTTAAAATGTGAAAATCTGATGAAACTTGACAATTTACAACAATATATTAGATAATGACTGTTTATTTCTCTATTCTATACGCGAAAATTAAAAAAATCCCTCTACGATGAGAGGGATTTTTTCTTATAATATAATCGCAATTAATCCGCCAGATCCTTCATTAATAATTCTTTCTAGCGTTTCTTTTAATTTATATCTCGCATTTTCTGGCATTAAAGATAGTTTCGCTTGAATGCCTTCTCGAACAATAGAGCTAAGTGAACGTCCGAATATATCAGAATTCCAAATTGATAATGGGTCATCTTCAAAATCCTGCATTAAATAACGAACTAATTCTTCACTTTGCTTTTCAGTACCAATGATCGGCTCAAACGTTGACTCCACATCTACTTTAATCATATGAATAGACGGAGCTACAGCTTTTAATTTCACACCAAACCTTGAACCGTGACGAATAATTTCCGGCTCATCCAAGCTCATGTCAGCTAACGCAGGCGCTGCTACACCATATCCTGTTTGCTTTACCATACGCAGAGCATCCGCCACTTGATCGTATTCTACTTTCGCATGAGATAAATCGAGCATAAGCTTCAATAAATGATCTTTCCCTCGAATTTCTACTCCTACTACTTCTTTTAAAATTTGATCATATAATTCATCTGGTGCATATAAATCAATCTCTGCTACACCTTGCCCCATATCAATGCCAGCTAGGCTCGCTCGATCAATAAATTCATACTGACTAAACTGCCAAACGACACGGTCCACATCACGAAGACGTTTTATATCCTTCACAGTCTCTTGAACAGCTTCTTGATAACTTTGGCGTAACCAATGTCCTTCATTTAACACCATCACCCAGCTCGGAAGGTTAACATTCACTTCTAAAACAGGGAACTCAAATAACGCTTCTCGAAGCACATTGTACACATCTGTTTCCCTTAAACTCTCTACACTCATCGCAATGACTGGGATATCATATTCTTCAGATAAACTTTGGCGCAATTGCTCTGTATCTGGATGATACGGCTGTACAGTGTTGATGATCATAATGAAAGGTTTTCCGACTTCTTTTAACTCATTTACTACGCGTTCTTCTGCCTCTATATAATCTCTTCTTGGAATTTCACCAATCGTTCCATCTGTTGTAATTACAACACCAATTGTGGAATGTTCTTGAATTACTTTACGTGTTCCGATTTCTGCAGCTTCATGGAATGGAATAGGTTCTTCATACCAAGGAGTATTAATCATGCGTGGGCCATTCTCATCTTCATAGCCTTTTGCTCCTGGAACCGTATATCCAACGCAATCTACCAATCGAATATTCACTTCAAGACCTTCATCTACTTCGATAGAAACCGCTTGGTTTGGAACAAACTTCGGTTCCGTCGTCATGATTGTACGACCAGCAGCACTTTGAGGCAGTTCATCCTGCGCCCTTTGACGGTCAGACTCATTCTCAATATTAGGAATAACTACAAGTTCCATAAATTTTTTAATGAATGTTGATTTCCCTGTTCGAACAGCTCCTACAACTCCAAAATAAATATCACCGCCTGTGCGTTCCGCAATATCTTTAAAAATATCTACCTTTTCCAAGTGATTCCCTCCCTCAATATTTTTGGGAATAATTCCACATTTATAGTCAACTAATACCTTCTCTAACGTTGCCTATAATATCTGATATAATATAATGGTATTCTAGAAGTTCGGACAATATATCATATAATTTTGTCCAATTTCATATGACTATTAAAAAATACCTTTTGTTTGCATCGCAAGTTGTGTAACATAAAAAACCTTTCTTCTAGAACTTATTCACTAAAAGAAAGGTTCATGACTTATGATTTTAAAAAAATTGGTTCTCCATTCTTTACCGTATACGGTAAAGAATACGCAGGTACAAATGGAGAATCTTTCGAAAGTATATTCCGAATATCTTCCCCCTCCTTAAATTGCCCTTCATTTTTTTTCAACGCTTCATATAAATCGATTCGATAATCAACATAAATTTCTCCCTTTTCATTGATTACAAAAGGAAGCCCTTTACCAGAATACGGACTTGTCACTTGCGGTACATCTTTATATCCTAGTTTTTTGAAATCTAATTCATACACACCATCTGAAATTACCTTTTTAAAAGGTGGATATTGATGTTCATCTCGATACATCCTAAGCTTTAATGATAATTCCTGGATTTGTTCAGCCATCCTAACATCAATTAACTTTACTGTCGGGTTTGTTTCAACGTCTATTAATACGTATTGGTATACTCCTCCGCTTTCATACGCATTTCCTGGCGCTTCTTGTATGTAGCGCGGAGCAATCTTTTGAAAATCAATTGGATACTTTTGATAAATAGGCGTACTCATATCCCGCGTCTTAATTGGCAATATACCCTCATTTTGCTCCTTAAATGTCACTATAGCTTTTTGAACAACCTGTATCTGATCTTCATAAGGAACGGCATTTTGTTTCATATTTTCTTTCGGATACAGACATCCTGTTAAAAGGCTCATACAACAAAATATTAAAATAATATGGACTTTTTTCACTAGCAATCACCTTTTCATACTAATATAACTTGCTCCGTATGTAGCATTTTCGAGACCATTCCCTTTACTGCTGTACAGGTCCACTAAATACAACAAGAAAAATAACAATTCCTGACACAATCATAAGGGTGTACGCTACTAACGCTGTAATCCCTTTCAAAAATTTATTCTTTATTTTGTATCTACTTAGTAAAATAAAACTTACTGCAAAAAACATAAATCCAATTGCTCCTAAAGCAAACCACATTTTTATGAGCCCTTCTGACATATACACACCCCTTTTTATTAATCTATTTTTATACTATTTTAACAAATTAAAATCTTTAAACAAATACAAAAAGAACATTTTACTACAAATTACGAATATATAACTTTAATCAACAGGTTTTTTCGCATCTTCCACTAATCTAGATAAAAATAAAACCGAAGCGAGTATATCTCTCGCTTCGGTTGACCAAATATGCCCAAAACAGCTCTATTCCCATACTTTCATGGCTATCATATGCAATCTACAAACTCTTTGTTTCTTATATTTTATTTTTTAAACATTTTGCTTAACGAGCCAAAATCAGCGGGCATATTATTGTTAATGATCGCTTTTACAATTTGATCCTCTTGTTCTTTCGGCACTTCACGTCCTGCCATAAGAGCCACTTGATGAATCAATTGACGAAGCACAGTCTCATCACGTAAATTCGCATTCTGTACAGATGATGCTAATTTAAAAATATCTTCTTTATTCACTTTCGCTTCTTTTTCAATGTTATTAAAAATGTTATTATCCATTCTTTTCACCCTCTCCTCAAGTTACTCTTCATCCTATGCAAAATTAAAAAAATGGTGAAAAGACCCATAAAAATAAAAAGCGACAGAAGTACAAATGTACTTCTGTCGCTTTTCTTTAAAGTAAGTCAGGTATAGCTTCCACTTCATGTTTTCGAACACGTCCCATTAATGAGCCTACTGCATCTTTCACATTATTCCCATTGAACAGCACGTCATATAAAGCAGCTGTAATCGGCATTTCAACTTCCATTTTCTCTGCTAATTCGTGAGCAGCTTTCGTTGTTCTTACACCTTCTACAACCATACCCATGCTTTCTAACACCTCTTCTAAAGAGTGTCCTTTTCCAAGCATATTTCCAGCGCGCCAATTTCGGCTATGAACACTTGTACAAGTTACAATTAAGTCTCCCATACCAGTTAGACCAGCAAACGTTAATGGATTTCCGCCCATTTTTCTTCCTAAACGAGCAATCTCCGTTAAACCACGTGTCATTAATGCCGCTTTCGCATTATCACCTAATCCAAGTCCATCAGTTATCCCAGCAGCTAATGCGATAATATTTTTTAACGCACCACCAAGCTCAACCCCAACAATATCCGGATTTGTGTATACACGGAAGTAACTATTCATAAACAAATCTTGTACTTCCTCAGCAGCTTCCATACGCTTTGCTGCAGACGTAACCGTCGTCTCTTGACGTAAACCGACTTCTTCAGCATGACTCGGTCCAGACAGTACAACAACGTCTTTAATCAAGCCCTCTGGAATTTCTTCCTCAATCACTTCCGAAATACGTTTTGACGTACCAGGTTCAATCCCTTTACTTGCATGAATCCAAGTAGTCGGACCCGCTACATATTTCTTCATATCTTGTAATACCTCTCTATACGCTTTCGTTGGTACTACAAGAAGTACTACATTTACATCTACTAATGCTTCTTCTAAAGAAGAGTAGGCTGCGATTGTGCTTGGCAATGTAATTCCTGGAAGGTATCGACTATTCTCATGTTTTGTATTAATCTCATCCATAAGTTCAGAACGATTTCCCCAAATACGTACATCATGTCCATTGTCAGCTAATACCATCGCTAACGCTGTTCCCCAGCTACCTGCTCCAACTACTGTGATTTTTGTCATAAAATCACATCCTCTCCATTAGTCTCTTGCTCTAGCGATAATGTGAATCGGCGTTCCTACAAAACCGAACGCTTCACGTAAACGATTCTTTAAGAAGCGCTCATATGAAAAGTGCATTAATTCTGTATCGTTTACAAATATAACAAATGTTGGTGGTTTTACCGCAACCTGTGTCGCATAGAAGATTTTCAGACGGCTACCATTATGAGTTGGTGTTGGATTCATCGCTACCGCATCCATAATTACATCATTTAATACGTTCGTTTGAATACGGATACTATGACTTTCATTTACTTCATTAATAACTGGTAATAATGTTTGTGTACGTTTTTTCGTTTTCGCAGATAAGAATACAATCGGTGCGTACTCTAAAAATTGGAAATGAGCACGGATGTTTTCTTCAAATGCTTTCATTGTTTTTTCATCTTTTTTCACTGCATCCCATTTGTTTACGACGATAATAACAGCACGTCCTGAATCATGAGCATATCCAGCAATTTTTTTATCCTGTTCAATAATTCCTTCTTCTCCGTCTAAAACGACTAAAACAACGTCAGAACGTTCAATCGCTCTAAGCGCACGAAGTACACTATACTTTTCTGTGCTTTCGTATACTTTCCCTTTTTTACGCATACCAGCTGTATCGATGATTACATAATCTTGACCATCTTTACTATATGGTGTATCAACAGCATCACGTGTCGTTCCCGCTATATTACTTACAATTACACGTTCTTGACCAAGAAGTGCATTTACAAGTGATGATTTCCCTACATTTGGACGGCCAATTAAAGAGAAACGGATTGTTTCATCATCATACGCTTCTTCTTCAATCTTTGGAAAATGATTTGCAGCTTCATCTAACAAATCACCAAGTCCTAAACCGTGTGTACCTGAAATCGGGAATGGCTCGCCAAATCCTAATGCATAAAAATCATAAATATCACTACGCATTTCTGGATTATCAACCTTATTTACCGCAAGTACAATTGGTTTTTTAGAACGATATAAAATTTTAGCAACTTCTTCATCTGCTGCAGTTACACCATCGCGACCATTCGTCATAAAAATGATAACATCTGCTTCATCAATCGCTACTTCCGCTTGTTGACGAATTTGTGTCAAGAACGGCTCGTCTCCAATATCAATTCCACCTGTATCAATAATGTTAAATTCATGATTTAACCATTCTCCCGCACTATAAATACGGTCTCGTGTTATACCTGGTATATCTTCTACGATTGAAACTCTTTCTCCAACAATTCTATTGAAAATAGTAGATTTTCCTACGTTCGGGCGGCCTACTATTGCTATTACTGGTTTCGGCATATACTTTCATCCTTTCAACTTGCTTCTGTTTATTATGTAAAAAACCCTTCTTTGTGCAAGAAGGGATTTGCATTCCAGAATATTTCTCAGCGTATCAAAACACCTCACATTATACCACACGTTACTAATGTTTCACAATAATATATACATTCTCTTGTAAGCGATGCGCAATACCATCTAAAATTGCCTCTAAATTATTTGCAACAAATTCTAACTCATCTGTCGATTCACAAGTAAACAAAGGGGCACCACCAGCAAATTTCTCCGGCGTTGTTGTAATAACCGCGAGAATCACACTTTCTAACATCATCTTTTATCTCCCCTTCCTTTCGGGGCTTCCGATGACATATGAACAGCACTTTCTAACGTCGGCACATTCCCTATGACACCTATCGCTTTCTCTGCATCTTGATCTTGTGGCAAGACAAAAATCCCAACCCTACCATCTTCTAAATCACGCTTTGCCAACGGCACAAGCGCTGGCGTACCAGAATCTCTATAAATCCCTAAAGCAACAGAAACATCATGTAAAATAGCTTGTCGTTGTCCTAAGTTTGAGATTGTCACCATCGCATCAATTGTTTTCGGCCTTAAAATAAAGCCCATTCCATATTTCATAATTTCCTCTTGCCTTGCTGGCAATCCAATATTCATAATGTAAATGTTATCAATATACAGCCCCGCTCCTTCAAAACGAAGTGGAACATGCTCGATATCAACAAGATCATGTAACCTTCTGCCAGACATTAATTTTTTCGCGATAATAAATGCGATTATAGCCATAATTACTCCAGCAATCCACGAATGGAATCCTATATACGCAAACGTTGTTGCAAACGACGTTAACATCGCCAAATAGTTTCGACTTTCAAAAACTAACGCAATCCCTTCAATATATGTATTTCCACGCGGTACGAGCTCATATCCATCTAATTGTTGAAGGGTATTTCTTTCCATATTACGCACATCACGAAACTGTGTTGCTGCTAATGTAAGAAATGTAATAGCAGAAAAATCTTTTTTCAAAATTGACGGAATCGCAATCGCTCCTAAAGCCGCTGCAATTAACCCCATCGCAACGTGAATAATTTTTCCGTGGAGCCTCGTCGGATATTGACGCGTATCTGTCCGGAGCATTAGCACTCTCGTTATTGTCCCCGCTATTACTCCGCATAAAATGGCCGGTGTATATTCAATCATGTATTACCCTCGCCTTTCTTTTACGTGCTTTCCTCTTGAACTGTTCCATGTATACTGATGCTTTTGCAATCCAAAACAAAATTGCCATGAAAAATGTAGCAACGGCGACGATATCAAAAAACGCTAAACTTCCGTAATCATAAGGGAAATGTAGTTTTCGAAAAATAAGTGTCACTAACAATTCCCCCTGTAACATTCCTATATAAAGAGAACATAATCTCAATATGCGATCCTCATGCAATAAAACCGATGCATACACAAGAGCACCACTTAACAAAAACAACCTGTCCACCACAATCCAAATCGGATCATATACTTCTAACAAATGAAAACTTGTATATAACATTGCAATAATAAGTGCCGAAAGTAAGCTATATAATTTTTTCCAAATAGAATATAGTGCGATTCCTATAAAAGCAACAATACAAAGCAAAAGTGCATTTACTGATACCGTGAATGAAGCAATCGTTACATGTAACGGAGAGCAAATAATAAAAATCAATATACAAACGCTTATCTTCCAGCGCATAGAGTCTTTTTTCATAAAAAAAGTTACAACGATCCACCCTATCCAAGCTAAAAAATAAAAAGTACTCCCTTCCATCATTTCACCTCCTATGTTTTCCATTATGGGAACTTTTTATGAAAGTTAATCCACTTTCTTCGCGCATAGTTTTTTCATATAACAGCAACACTTTTAATAAGGAGGTGCTATTCATTATGGGTAAAGATCGTCAAGAACGAAAACTAAGAGAATCACGACGCGTTGAATCTGATCGTGACCAATCACTACAATATCCGGGTGCAACTGGACTGGATACACCAGAGCAAGCCCGAAAACAAAATCAGCACTAATGAACACAAAAAGACGGTTTCGATATTGTACGAAACCGTCTTTTACATAATTATTTTAATGATTTTTACTTATATCAAAATAACATTTAACATCCGAATTTTTCTATGGTTTATTTTTATCTCCACCTATTTTTTCCTTTGCGAAATTAAACCCTCCCCAATAATTCAGTAGCAAACTATCTACATTTTCCAGCCTCTTTTTCAGTCGCAACTTGCACAAGATAGTGTTTATATAGGAATAATTTTATTTTGATAGAATATTAATTCCATTCCTCACCTTATATTACTAAAACGAACAAAAAACAAAAAAATCAACCAAACGGTTGATTTTTTATCTTCTACTATAATGCGTCGTATCAATACCACGCTGCGTTAACCAATGATACGTTTCGCCCTTTACAACAAGAGGTACAGCCTGTAACTCTTCTATCGTCTTTGCACCAAGAGCTGTCATAATAAATTTCAAATCTGTATGTAAAAGATCAATTTCATCCACTAACTTCTCGATACCATCTTGCATTAAAATACGTAAAAAATATCCAGCAAACGCAGTTGTATTCGCCCCTAATGCGATTGCTTTCGCTACATCAAGCGCTGTTTGTATACCCCCAGATGCAATAAAAGAGAGGTTATTATTTGTAGAGGTTGCTTCAATAATCGAGGTTGCTGTTTGTATGCCCCAGTTATTAAAATAAGAAAGCATTCGCTGTCTTCTTTCATTTTCAACAGCAGCAAAATTTGTACCACCTTGTCCACCAATATCAATTGCCGTTACACCTATGCTCGCTAACTGTTGTACGGTTTCCTTACTCATCCCAAATCCAACTTCTTTCACAATGACAGGAACTTTACTATTTAATACAATTTTCTCAATGCGCTGAAGTACACCAGTAAAGTCACGGTCTCCTTCTGGCATCGTTAACTCTTGTATGACGTTTAAATGAATTTGCAATGCATTCGCTTCAATCATATTAACGGCACGCTCTGCTTGTTCGATAGTTGCCTCACTACCTAAATTAGCAAAGAAAACACCATTCGGGTTTACCTTTCTGATAATCTTATAAGAAGCAGCCTCACTTTCATCTTTTAACGCCGCCATTTGCGACCCTACAGCCATAGCAAGATTATGATGTTTCGCTACATATGCTAATTGCTCATTAATATGTAACGTTCTCTCTCCCCCACCACCAGTCATCGCATTGATAAAAATCGGCGAACTTAGTGAAAGTTCGCCGATTTTTGTTTCACATGTTATTGAGTCATAACTTGAATTTGGCAATCCTTGATGCACAAAATCAATATCATGAAAGCCATGCGTACGAGACTGACCAGTAGAAAGAGCGTATTCAATATGATCTAATTTACGTTTTGCCCTTACCACTTGTACCCCTCTTTATTTCTTTAATTTTTTCAGTTGTTCACCAATAATATCACTTAATTGGAAAGTAGCAGAATCAGCATTTGGTTCATACTGACTGTAATCCTCAATTACATTATTTTCCTCAAGCGTTTCTTTTATACTTAAAGAAATACGTTTCTCTGCAACATGGACTTCAAGCACTTTCACTTTTACTTCTTGTCCCATTTCCAATACTTCATTTGGATTTTTCACGTGACGATTTGCAATTTGAGATACATGCACAAGACCTTCAACGCCAGGTAAAATTTCAACGAATGCACCGAATGTAACAAGACGTTTTACTACTCCCTCACGAATATCTCCAGCTTTTATTTCGCCAGCAACATTCTCCCAAGGTCCTGGCTGAGCTGCTTTAATTGATAAAGAAATACGTTGTGTATCAGCATCAACAGATAATACCTTTACCTTTACCTTTTGACCTTGCTCTAATACTTCAGAAGGTTGCTCTACACGTTCGTGTGAAATTTGTGAAATATGAACTAAACCGTCCACACCACCAACGTTAACGAAAGCACCAAAATCCGTTAATCGTTGCACTGTTCCTTCAACAACGTCTCCTTCTTTTAATGAAGAAATCGCTTCTTTTTTCTTAGAATCTAGTTCTAATTCTACTACTGCTTTATGCGAAAGGATTACACGATTTTTTTCGCGGTCTAATTCAACAATTTTCACGGCTAATGTTTTGCCTTTATAGTCAGTAAAATCTTCTACATAATGTACTTCTACAAGTGAAGCTGGGATAAAACCACGAACACCAAGGTCCACAACTAATCCACCATTCACGATATCTTTTACAGTAACATCAAACACATGACCAGAAGTAAATTTCTCTTGTAATTCTACCCATGCTTTTTCTGCATCAACAGCACGTTTAGATAAGACAAGATCATCTTCTTCTAATTTAATAATTTTCAATTCTAGTATTTGATCTAATTCTACAACATCGCTTGCTTTTTCAATATGAACGTTAGCTAATTCACTAATTGGAATTACGCCATCTGTTTTGTATCCAACATTTACAAGCACTTGTTTCTCTTCAACTTTCGTTACAGAACCTGTAACAACGTCACCAACTTGTAATTCTTTTGAATCCATAACTTCTTCATTCATTTTCTCTACCATGGAAATACCTCCCTACAGAATTGACAAAGCATTTTTATGTATATACGAAATGAAAACATATGTTTTCATTTGCATGTTTAAGAATTTATCATCACATACTCAGTTTTCATACATTTCACTAGAAAATATATTAAACCTATATAAATAGTATACAGCAAAATCATCTTGAAGAAAGTATGTTTTGAAATATAATAGCGAATATATTCTGAAAGTTTTATCCTTCTTTTACTAACTTCTTACAAATCCGATCATTTGTCAAGGAAATAGACTCACAATTCACGCATCCTTTACATTGCTATATAAACAAAAAAGAAAGAGGTTATCCCCTTTCTTTATTTCGCAAACACTCCTGAAACAATACTCATAATTTTTTGGACAACTTCTTCAATTGATAAAGAAGTTGTATCTAATTCCAATGCATCATCAGCTTTCTTTAGAGGAGAAACTTCGCGTTCTGAATCTAATTTATCACGCTGAGCAATTTCTTTTTTTAACTGCTCTAAATTAGAATCGAAACCTTTATTTATATTTTCTAAATGTCTTCTTTCTGCTCTTTCTTCAACAGAAGCAAGCATAAAGATCTTCACTTCAGCATCTGGTAACACATGTGTACCAATATCACGGCCATCCATTACAACGCCGCCTTTTTCCGCTAACTCTTGTTGACGACGTACCATTTCTTCACGAACAAGGCGATGTTTCGCCACAATAGATACTCGATTCGTCACCTCAGGTGTACGAATTACTTCAGAAACATCTTGTCCATTTAAAAATACAAGTTGTGTATTTTCTCCTTGCTGAAACTCAATATTTACATTCTTTACAACTTCCATTAACTTCTCTTCATTTTCAATGTCCACTTTTTGTTCAAGGGCTGCATATGTAATCGTGCGGTACATTGCGCCTGTATCAATATAAACGTAAGAAAGTTTCTTTGCCACAACTTTTGCAACCGTACTTTTTCCAGCAGCTGCTGGACCATCTATAGCAATTGAAATTCGTTTATCCATTGTAACACCTCATTTTTTCACTTATAAAACAAAACGAAAAGCAGGTATTCTCCTGCTTCTTCTCATTTGCTTCACGTCATTAAATCCTCAATTATTGTAGCATAATCCTCCATAGAAGAAAATGAAAACTACCTATTCACCTGTAAGATTTCTGCTTTGTTTTTTACCATGACACCTTCATAATAAACAATTTTAGATAAATATTTCACTGATGACTTATGTATAAATAACAATTGCACAACAGAAAGACAAATGAATTGTATTACTAATATACGAATAAAAATTTTCTCCATCTTTTTCAATGTAATTGCTCCCTCCTATCCTACATTTACACATTTCGTTTCGTGATTTTATACATCGTATATATAGCAGCTAACTTTATTGTCATTTTCGAGGCATACTTTTATACATTTCCATTGTCGAATTTACTCAAAACATGTTATGTTCTAAATGTATTTTTCAACTTGAAAGGGGTATAAGCATTGAAAAGAATCCTAGTTTTACACACAGGTGGAACAATTGCAATGGAGGAAGATAAAGAAACTGGGGTCGTACAACCAGGTGAAAAAAATCCTCTTTTAAAATTTATTCCTGATTTAGAAGGCGATGTTGATTTAATCGTTGAAGACGTGTTCCATCTACCATCTCCTCATATGACACCGAGCGAAATGTTACAATTACAAGTCATCATTGATGAAAGAGTAAAACAAGACAACATTCATGGCGTAGTC
The DNA here is from genome assembly GCF_038005545.1 of Bacillus sp. FSL M8-0063. Lineage (NCBI taxonomy): Bacteria > Bacillati > Bacillota > Bacilli > Caryophanales > Bacillaceae > Bacillus > Bacillus sp. FSL M8-0063. The sequence continues at coordinate 1,104,843 of NZ_JBBOTJ010000001.1, read as the reverse complement.
ATTACGCATGGTACGGATACATTAGAAGAAACAGCCTATTTCTTAGATTTAACAGTGCAAGCAACTATTCCAATCGTTGTAACAGGTGCAATGCGTTCTAGTAATGAATTAGGTGCTGATGGTCTATATAACTTCTTATCGGCTGTAAAAGTAGCTAGCTGTAGTGAAGCTGCTGAAAAAGGTGTTTTAGTCGTATTAAACGACGAAATCCATTGCGCTACAAATGTAACGAAAACACATACAAGTAACGTGGCAACATTCCAGAGTCCACAGTATGGACCAATTGGTATGGTAACAAAGCGCGGCGTTGTATTCCATCACGCTTTAGTACACCATGAAACATATTCAGTAAATAAGGTTTCTAAAAACGTAGTTGTTCTAAAAGCATACGCTGGTATGGACGATACATTGTTAGGAGCAATTGAAAACCTTCCAGTAGATGGGATTGTTATTGAAGCACTTGGACAAGGTAATTTACCTCCAAGAACACTTCCTAGTCTAGAACGATTAATCGACAAAGGAATTCCTGTCGTATTAGTTTCTCGCTGTTTCAATGGCATCGTGCAAGATGTATATTCATATGAAGGTGGCGGCAAACAATTAAAAGATATGGGTATTGTATTCACATACGGTTTAAATGCTCAAAAAGCACGTATTAAATTATTAGTTGCATTAGAGAATACAAATTCTCATGAAACAATCCAAAATATGTTTATGCACAATTAAAAAGAAGCTGTCGAAGTTTATTTCGACAGCTTCTTTTTATATTTCCCTTGACGCAATGGTTTGCGCAATCGCATCCCCATGAAATCGACCGTTCTCAATAAATATTTCATTTGCATTATTTCCAGCAGCAATTACACCTGCAATGAAAATATTTTCAGCGTTCGTTTCCATTGTATCCTCTGCATAAATCGGACGTCCTGTTTCTTCATCAATCCGAACACCCATCTTCGTTAAGAAACTATGATCAGGATGGTAACCAGTCATCGCAAATACAAAATCATTTTGGATTGTATATGCCTCATCATCGACTGTAAACGTTACTGTATGTTCAGTAATTTCTTTCACGTGAGCCCTGAAATGCATTTGAATTGTGCCGCTTCGTACTAACGCCTCAAACTCCGGCAAAATCCACGGCTTAATGCTTGGTGAATACTCACTTCCGCGATATAAAACCGTTACACGCGCACCGGTTTTAACAAGTTCTAACGCGGCATCTATACTCGAGTTTTTCCCACCTATAACTACTACATCTCGATCAAAATAAGGATGTCCCTCTTTAAAATAGTGAGCTACTTTCTTCAGTTCCTCGCCAGGAACATTCATATAATTTGGATTGTCATAATATCCAGTTGCTACAACAACATATTTCGCTATATATATTTCTTTACTTCCGTCACGCTTTGTTGTCTCAACATGAAAAACTTCTCCATCTTTTTGTACTTTCTCCACTCGCTCAAAAGCATTTACACGTACAGATTTACGCTTTACTACTTCACGATAATACGCAAGCGCTTGATTTCGAACTGGCTTACGATTTTCTGTAATAAAAGCTACATCACCAATTTCTAATTTTTCACTAGAAGAGAAAAATGTTTGATGAGTTGGATAATTATAAATCGCATTTACAATGTTTCCTTTTTCAATTACTAACGGATTTATCCCTACCTTTTGCAACGAAATTGCTGCTGCTAATCCGCACGGACCGCCTCCAATTATGATAGCTGTTTCTTTCTGCATACTCAGCTCACTCCTAGTCTTCTACCAATACGCTATTTATAAAAACAAGAAAAAACCTACTTACAGCAGTAGGCACCTATCTTTATTGTATTCATTTTTCATATATTTGTCATCTAAACGAAACGTACATCCGATAGACATCTGCTAAAAACTGCTGAAATTTAATACCTTGTTTCCCTAATACATTTTCAGGATCAATCTTTCTAGCTGGGTCAAGTGTTTTATGTGATACGATATCTTTCTTCGGATTCAAGCCGAAGTTTTGACATAAATACGCATGATACCACGTAAAACGGGTATATGCTTCCCAAAAGTTAACATCACCGCCATAACAAAGTTCCACTCCAATGGCAGCCTTATTGGCATCATAACCATATAAGTCATTATCTGTCGGCACACCATATCGAACGTGATAGGCAACTTCATTTATAGGAACAATTTCCAATATTGTTTTATCATCTATAAATGTATGTGCCGAAGCTTTCGGTTGTATTTCATTAAAATAATCCCGATTCCCTATCGCATTGCTACCAGGGTTCCCCGTATCATGACTTACAATAAACCTTACTTTAGAAAGAGGAATTCCCGGTCGTGAACTTCCATACCCAATATAGTTACGCTCTATAGGAAACATCGCCATTACTACCAACTCCCACTTCAGAAGATTACCTTACTTCTTTATATATGTATTCGGTAGCAATGTCCTTATCGCATATTTCTTACGCGAAGAGAAAATCGAAAATATTTGATGTGAACACCATAAATAATAAAATACTTACAGCAACTCCATAAAAACCGTAAAACCAAACACAATCTTCTTTCGTATCTAAACCGAAAAATTTATTTACAGATTGTAATAATGTGCCGCGCTTACTTTGTTTGTTTCTTAATACTTCCACTCGTTCTACAACATCTGCTGGCATCATAAATCTTTGGTCTACTGTCATTTTCATCATTTATCTCTCCTTAAAATCATTTCCGTTTTGTTTATCTAAGGAAAGTATAGCACGTTTGTTCGTGCAGAACAAGCGTTCTTTTTTGTTTTTATTTTATTTTTCAACAATCCAAGTAAGAATCGAGATTACAAAAGCGATAATCGGCCCTACTACAACTGCACCAAATATTAAAAACAGTAGTCCTTCTCCGAACATCCGAACGTTACTTGTTTTTCGGCCTTTCATCGTTCTTGAGAGTTCTCCCTCTAACCTCTTAACCTTTTCTTCTAATTGTTCTACTCGTTCCATCATTTCATTTTCCATATACAACACCTCACACTAATACTTCAACAAAAAAACGTGATTCCCTCGAAAGGAATCACGTTTTCTCACGATATAATATTATACCCAACCTCTGAAGCGACTTGCTTCAGCCATTTTACGAACACCGACCATATACGCAGCTAAGCGCATGTTCACTTTACGAACTTGTGCTGTTTCATAAATAGAATCAAATGATCTTACCATTACTTTTTCTAAACGTTGTTCTACTTCTTCTTCAGTCCAGTAGTAACCTTGGTTATTTTGTACCCACTCAAAGTAAGATACTGTCACACCGCCAGCACTTGCTAATACGTCTGGAACAAGTAAAATTCCGCGATCTGTTAAAATTTTAGTTGCTTCTAATGTTGTTGGACCATTTGCAGCTTCAACAACGATTTTCGCTTTAATATTATTAGCATTTTCTTCTGTAATTTGGTTCTCAATTGCAGCTGGAACTAAAATGTCGCAATCCAGTTCTAACAATTCTTTGTTTGAAATTGTATTATTAAATAGTTTTGTTACTGTACCGAAGCTATCACGACGGTCTAATAAATAATCAATATCTAATCCGTTTGGATCATGCAATGCACCGTAAGCATCCGAGATTGCAATAACTTTCGCGCCTGCATCATGCATAAATTTAGCTAAGAAGCTACCAGCATTACCGAATCCTTGAACAACAACGCGTGCACCTTTAATATCAATGTCGCGTTTTTTTGCAGCTTCGCGAATACAAATTGTTACACCTTTCGCCGTTGCTGTTTCACGTCCATGTGATCCACCTAATACAAGTGGCTTACCTGTAATAAATCCTGGTGAATTAAATTCATCAATACGGCTATATTCATCCATCATCCATGCCATGATTTGAGAGTTTGTGAATACATCTGGAGCTGGAATATCTTTCGTCGGTCCTACGATTTGGCTAATTGCTCGTACATAACCGCGGCTTAATCTTTCTAACTCACGGAATGACATTTCACGTGGGTCACAGATAATTCCACCTTTACCTCCACCGTATGGTAAATCAACAATACCACATTTTAAACTCATCCAAATTGAAAGTGCTTTCACTTCATTTTCTGTTACATTCGGATGGAAGCGAATTCCACCTTTCGTTGGACCAACAGCATCATTATGTTGTGCACGATATCCTGTAAATATTTTAACAGTCCCGTCATCCATACGAACTGGTATTTTCACTGTCATCATACGAATTGGTTCTTTTAATAATTCATATACTTCGTTTGGATAACCCAATTTTTCTAATGCTTCACTAATAACAATTTGTGTCGAATTCAATAGTTCAAAATGTTGTTCCCTTTGTTGTTGTGTTTTTGTTTGAGTTCCCTTTTCGGCTACCATAGTAAGTAAACCCCCTGTAATTTCACTTGTTTAGTAAACCTTCATTGCCTAGTATACACCGTTAAATTTGGAATGCAATAGAAAACGCTAACAAATATATACAAACTATTTCCTGTTGCAAGCGTTTTCACTATCATTATAGTCCTTTTATCGCTTTTAGAAAAGTAAAATACTTAAATATTTAAATATTTTTTATTTTACTTATATATAACAACTTAAGAAGATATTTTTAAGTATAGTAAAGAGCACCCAAATATTTATGATTCCCGCTATACCATTAATCGTTTTGACATTTTCAGACCAACATTTTAGGTTTCTCCAAATAAAAAACAAAACCTTAGCTTTGTTATATTAGCTAAGGTTTTGTTTTTTCACAAAGTAATTGTGTATTTGTTCAATTGCTTGAGAAGCCATTAATTCTTTACCATACTCCATTAGACGATAAATAGTTGCTGTAGACGGATTACCATATTCCGCTAAAATAGCTATAAAATCTGCCTTCAGTAATTGAACTTGCTCCTCTTCTTCCATCCAAAGATAGAAACGCCCATCCCACGTATATAGTTTTCCGCCAGTTACATCAAGGTTATATAAACGATTCGACAGGTTAATTACGTCATCTAGTGTAGCAAACTCATAAAGTATATGCTCGCTTTCATCTAGAGTCACTTGCATTTCAATAAACTCGTCACGGAACTCATCATCTGTATCCACATCTTGATGTTCTTTCGTTACAATTACGACCATTCCTTGCGCTTGTAGAGAAAATACTTCAACTGCAATCGGGCCATCCGCTTCAAACCCTAGTTCCTTATTTGCTTCTTGCATCATATCACGAAATAATTGCTGTACTTTCGGTGCATTTCTCCACAAATCTTCTTTTGTTAACCCTCGTTCAGATAAATCATCAAATGTTAAGAAAATTTTTATCTTATTGTAATTTAATCGTTCCAGCCTCATCTCATACCCTCCCTACGTAACCAATGAATATAATTTTTATTATATGAAATAGAAAATAGATGGTTCTTTTCGAACAACTATTCTAACATTTTTAACCAATCATCCCATTCTTCTTTCGTATCACCAATTAGGCATGTTTGAATGTTCAACTGATCTCGAGCACCTATTTCTCCTATAAATCCAACAGAAAGTTTCTCACTTTTTTCTTGCAACAAATTCATGTCTTTCATCGCGTTCTTAAGTTCTCGTTCCTCATTAAAAGAGACTACTACATATGTAGGTTGTATTTGCTCAACAGCTAACAAAATACCATCTTCCACTAAGCTTGACCTAATATATATCGCCTCATATCCTTTTAAGCGTAAATACGTTGAGAAAACAAACCCTTTCAACATATTATTTTCTAACACGACAACTTTGTGTATAGAAGAAAATGATGATGCATTATGATACACCATTCCTAGACGAGTTTGTAAAAATGATACGACATATTGGAATTGCACCATTGTAACTTCATTATTATTTTTTAACGTTAACAATTTATTTGACACTTGAAGAACAATACTTGCTATGACTTTTTCTGTTGCATAAATACTGAAAGCCTCGTTTAACAATGCAGAAGTTGTAATTTCATCAAATTTTAACAAAGCTTGCAGTAAATCGTCCACTAAAACAACTTCTCTATCGTAATGTATTTCTTTTTGAACATTACTCTGCAAACGATTCTCTTCTAATAATTGAACTGCTTGTCCAATCATCATGCCGGAAGAAACCTTGTCCATTAACCATTTCAAAATTTGAATATGTTCTTCTGTATATAATCGATGCCCCGCATGATTCCGCTTTGGGGCAATAATTTGATATCGTCTTTCCCATGCACGAAGCGTACTCGGCTGAATTCCAATTATATTCGAAACAGCTTTTATGTTATATTTCCCGTTTAGAGTTGGCATCATTTCCCTCCGCATAACGTAATAATATGTGTTTGAGCAGGTGCTCGGAAGCGAAGTGGAATCAACGTTGTTCCATACCCATTACTAACAAAAAGAGTCATATTTGAATGCTTATATACGCCACCTTTTAAATATTTTTTAGATGGGAATAATCGAATCTGTCCTCCATGTGTATGTCCACTTAACACAAGTGAAATTTGTTCTTTTCCAGACATTTTATTTATTATATCAGGGTTGTGGCTAATTAATATGCGAAAACCATCTTCTTTGCAATCAGCCAACGCTAAATCTAAACGATCACGCTTCAAACCAACATCATCTATACCGAGTAAACAAATTTTTTCTCCTAGTTCAGACTCAAATACAACTCTTGTATTATCTAAAACTTTCACATTATTTTCTAATAACAAAGCATCTAATTCATGATATTCAATCTCATAATCATTATTTCCCCATACAAAATATACAGGAGCTATCGCTCTTAACTTTTGTATATTTGCAGAAATTTTCGATAAAGGGACGCCTCTTTCCGCTAAATCACCGCCAATAATTACAAGGTCTACTTTTCCTTTTACTTGTTCAATTAATGAACTTGAAATGACCCTTCTATGAATATCAGAAATAAAAAACACCTTTACTTTTTGAAAACTTTTCGGAAATTCTTCAAAAAGTAAAGTATGTTCTAACACAGTATTACGCATCGCTTCTGTATACATTACAAGAAGAAATATAATACCAATACATATGAGAGCACTTAATAAGATAATCCATATCATATATTTTTTACTCCCTTCCTCATAAAGATAATCCTCCGTTTTTATAGTAGGTATGTTACTAGCTATCCTGCTTTGCGGACTTATCTTTTATCGGAATTTTTATTTCTTGACCTACATTCACTTCATCTTCTTGTAAATCATTATACTTTTTAATCACTTCAATCCCAGTTTCATCTGAAAAATATTGCTTCGCTATACTTTCTAAAGTTTCTCCTTCTTTCACTGTATGCGTTACTACTTTCTCAGATGTTGCCTCAGAATCAGATTTAGCTGAATCAAAGAAAATGACCTCAAACGCACTTTTCCCAGCGTTATTACCATCACTTTTCACCTGAATATATTTATCTGTATACCATAAGATACTAATTGGTAGTAATATGAATAGAAATGTTAAAACTCGGACGAAAATATGATTCATTTTAAACTTTTCTTTTTTCTCTTTATTTCTATGAATTTCACTACGCGGCGGTAAACTTTCTTTTTCTTCCACTCGCTCAACTTCTAATTCCTCTTCGAAATCAGGAATTCGTTTTCTCATGTTGTTCACCACCACCTTCCATTTATTTTCTTAATTGGAGTCCCATTATAAAATCAACAAGAAAGTGTGCAAAGATTGTTATAAACAAATTCCCTGTCCATTCAAATACATAACCAAAGACAAAACTAATGAAACAGACGAAACAAAACAAAAATGGCTTTGTTATATACCGAATATGTAACACTGCAAATACTAAACTGGCTATTACAATTCCAAAGTGCGTCTGCACTACACCTCTAAATAAAAATTCTTCTGCAAAGCCGATAATGAACGTAATAACGAGTAGGTGCATAACTGACATTCCTTGAAACATCTTATCGTTAATACCACCATCATCAAACCAAGACTCTGGAAATACTCGCATTGCAACATAATCTAATAACACAATACCAATCGCCAACAAGCCACCTATTATAAGTATAGACACCGGTTCCCACTTCCACAGACTATACACCGATTTTATATCTCGGAATAATATATATGCTAGTAAACAACCGATACCGATAATAATGAACTGTGTGATATACAGATTCAGCCTTATTTCTTTCGGACTCATATCTTCAATATTATGCCTTTGAATGTTCATCATTCCCCCATCTTTTCTAGACCGAAAAGCTTTTGTAACTCTGTTTCCCAATTATAGTCGAAATCCGATTGTTGCGCTTGTCTTTTTTTATAATCTGTTTTTGTAATACCACAATAGTCACAGCAATTTTTCAACTCGTTCTCTTTTCTATAACCGAACTGTTGCAACAAATATTCACGCCTACATTCTTTCACTTGTATCCACGATTTCATGTTTTCTAGCTCACTATATTTATTACGTAGCCTTATTTCTACTTCAGCTATTAATCTGTTCATAATTTCATCTGACAAGCTCTCTAATTTTAATTTTCGCTGTTGTATGATTCCAAGCTGTTCGAGATGATAGCGGATGAAACGCCAATACTGTTCATTAAATCTTGCTGCATTATAACAAATTTCTTCTACCTCTTCTATTGGTAATTCTTTCGTTGGAAACATTCTTTCTTGTAGTAAAGAGAATAAAAATTGTATTTGCGACTGACTTGGCAATTCATCTTCAATTATTGAAATTGGTAAATCGTGATCTAACGGACTACATAGTAAGATAGCTATACTCGGTTCACCGTCTCTTCCAGCTCTTCCGATTTCTTGTAAATAGGAAGCTACATTAGTCGGATAATGAAAATGAATAATATAGCTCGTATTCGACTTATTTACTCCCATACCAAAAGCACTTGTACATATTACAAGCTGCAACTGGTCATTCATAAACTGCTGTTGAATTAACATACGCTCTTCATGTTCCATACCACCATGATAAAAAGCGACACCAGTCACGCCTTTTCCTCTTAAATATTCCGTTAAACGTTCTGTCCACGCTCTGCTTGAACAATATACAATCCCTGGCCCTTGTAAATACATCACCTGGTCCAAAAGCGCTTCTTTCTTCTCTTCTATCGTCTCCACAAATTGTACTTCCATTGCGATATTTGGACGATCAATAGAGTATACATGCTGCGTCACTTTCTTCAAATCTAAACTTTCTGCTATATCCCGGAGTACATCTTTTGTCGCTGTTGCCGTTAATGCTAGCACCGTAGGAGACCCGATATTCTCAATGACTACATTTAGTTTTTTATAGTCTGGTCTAAAATCATAACCCCATTGTGAAATACAATGAGCCTCATCCACAACAAACAATGAAATATGAACTTTCTTCAATTCTCTTATTAACACTTCCGACTGCAACATCTCTGGTGAAACAAAAATAAATTTATATGAAGCTAATTTTTTCATCGCTTCTCTTTTTTCATGTAATGTCCGAAAACTATTAAATGCTATTACTCGGTTTTTCACAACATACTTTAATTGTGTAACCTGATCTTCCATCAAAGATAATAATGGTGATACAACAAGCACGGTTCCTTCTTGCATTAACCCAGGAAGTTGATAGCACATAGACTTCCCTCTTCCAGTCGGGAGCATTGCTATAACATCTTTTCCTTCTAACAAATCTGTAATTACCCCTTTTTGTCCTGGACGAAATTCAGAATATCCAAACCATCTATATAAATATTCCTCAAGCTTCATTTATACCCTCCATCCGCGCCAATACAAGACGAACTTCAAAATAAGAGATACCCTCTCCAACCGCTTGTTTCAACTCACGCAACTTACGTGTTTGTAATGCCTCAATTACTTTTGTCACTTTATCTATTTTGTCTTTTTCCATAAACATCTCGATTGAAAACTCTTTTTCCCGCAAAGCAATTTCAACAAAATGATCTTCTATCGTTGCAACCTTTAAATTTCTAATTGTCGCTATTTCATCTAAAGAGCGTCCTTGTCTCCAAAAATTATATGTTTTTTTCGTTGATAAACTAAATAATTCAGCTCTCTCATTTGGATAAGAGATAATCTCAGCTAATAGAGGAAATTCATTTTCTTTATCGCGAACTTCTTGTATAAAGAAGTGAATTGTACCCCAAAATAAAAAATACACCCGGAATATATCTTGTTTCGTAATTTCCGCTAATTGCTGCAATGTACAACCGATACGTTCATATCCTGTTAATCTATATGTTACAATCGTCGCTTCTACCACATCACCTTTTCCTAAAAGATTATGTATTTCTTTCCATAATCTTTTAGCCAATTCACTTCGCCTATATGGTATACCTGTTAAAAAACGTTTTACCCACATCATTATTTCTGTATCTTGTTGAATGGGAATAAACTTCGTATTATTCTGTTGTAAATTAGATATAGTTTGAATAATTAATGATAATCGTTTCCAAAATGTTTCACCTAATTCACCATAGTGTAAACCATGTAAATGCGCGGGAAAAGCATACACTTCCTCCCATGTATGTAACTGCATTTTACCTTTAGATGTTAACAAATATGTATTTTCATGTATTTCTCGAATCAAATCTACTTGCAACAACTTTGCAACTTCCCGATCATAGTCTGTTCTATTTAACGATTTATATATTCCAAACAAAAATGAAATTCGGAACATATTTCCATCTTGTAACGTTTGCGAAGATCGTTTTCCTTTTAATAAATAATAAATAGAAGAAACGGTCCTTTCACCATTCAATTGTTTTAAACAATACAATAAAGTATATTGTAGTTGCATTACCGCTTCCACCTTTCAATCTAGCTTAATTACTTTTTAGTATGATTGCACCATTCTATGTTACTCATTAAACTTATCATATCGGCACTATGTACTTGTATATAGTATATTGTACCAAACGAAATAACATTTACGTATTTTGAAAATCTTATGACATAATGCAAAAATTAGTTGACACTCTAATTGATAAGGATTATCATTATAATTTTATGTTGAAAAGTTTTAAAAACCGTTTTACAATAAGGTTATAATTTTTATGGCGAGCTTTTCACATACATATTATCAGGAGGGAAAAAAGATGGCAAAATATACAATCGTTGATAAAGATACTTGTATCGCATGTGGTGCTTGCGGCGCTGCTGCACCAGACATTTATGATTATGATGATGAAGGTATTGCATTTGTAACGTTAGACGATAACCAAGGTATCGTTGAAATTCCAGATGTATTGATTGAAGATATGATGGATGCATTCGAAGGTTGTCCAACTGACTCAATTAAAGTTGCTGATGAATCATTTGATGGCGACTCTTTAAAATTCGAATAGTCTTTTATTAACTTCAAAAAATATCCCTCATTAATATGAGGGATATTTTTTGTTTTCTATTTTCATTCTACTTAATAAAAAACCACTAGTAGTTCCATACTACTAATGGTTTTATTTTATATTTTATGCATTTTTCATTTTTGCAAACACCCATACTTTCAGGCGTGAGAATAACGCTACAAATACAATTGTCACAACAATTCCTTTAATCAAATTAAATGGTAAGATTGCCGTTACAACCGTTGTTCTTATAGCCTCGCTAGACATAGCTGGTGAATTTAAAAACCAAGTGTAAGCTGGGAATATAATGATGTAATTTAATACACTCATAATGAGCGCCATTGTAATTGTCCCTAGCATTAATCCTGTCGTTAAACTCTTAACAGTACGATACTTTCTAAATAAGAAAGCTGCCGGTCCAATAAATAAACACCCTGCAATAAAGTTAGCAATTTCTCCAACTGGCACTCCCGTTAAACTCCCTTGAATTCCGTAATGTAAAATATTCTTTATCGCCTCTACAATTATCCCTGCAACTGGCCCGAAAATAATTGCTGCAATTAGAGCTGGTACATCACTAAAATCAATTTTTAAAAATGGCGGAAGCCCTGGAAACGGGAAATCCAACATCATCAGTAAATATGCAATACTACTTAGCATCGCTACACTCACCATCTGCACTACACTGTTTTTTTGTTTCATCTTTCTCTCTCCTTTTCCATCGATCTTCTCATGGAAAGTGGAAAGGTTCTGCTATGCCTACTTTTTCATAGAACGAAAAAACCCTTTGTGTTTTACACAAAGGGAGAATTTAAGGCACATCAAACAGACGTTCAAATCCATATCTTTTTTGAACGCTTGAACCTCCATCTTCTCCCATCCAGACTATACTGTCGGCTTTGGAATCACACCAAATCCTGCCTTAACGGCTCGCGGGCTTAGAACAAAATTACATACTGTTCATCACCGCCGGTCGGGATTTTCACCCTGCCCCGAAGATAGACCGATATTCTATTTTCCACTTTATTATACAACAACATAATCGTATTGTGAACAAAAAAATTGTAACTCATTAAAAATAAGTTACTAATTTTATATAATCAAAACCAATCACTATATTTTACAATACACCCCAGATTTTTTAGTATTCGGCATTTCCCCTATGAATCCCCTAGTCATATATAATGAAAAGTGATAAGATGTTGAATTGTTAAGATAAGAACATTTTCTGGATTATGGAGGAAATGTCATGAAAAAAGAAAAGAGACACTCTATTCAAGAAGCAATGAAAAAAAACTTAAGAAAAGAATACTTTTACTTAAAAAAAGAATTACTTTTCTACTGTCCAATTGATTTAGGCACATTCTCAAGCGAGACATACTATGCTGCTTTCGATGAAGATGGCATCAGTATTTATCAGTATGATAAAAAAACAGAGAGTAAATTAAAACTGTGTGAGCGTCACCCGTGGAAGAGTTGGAATAAAGTGAAGGTGGATCATTATTTGACAACTTCTCAATTTATTTTTCAAGGTGAGCGAAACTGGATATTATCCCTTTTCCAAAAAGGAAAAGAAGCTCAAAAAATAATTGAAGAGCACACATCTTTACAAACTGAAGTTGTTTCCCGTTCTTTCTTGAAAAAACTTCCAGGGTTCCGTTCTAATGCACCGTTGAATAAATACATCGGCAGCATTTGCTACACTGCACTTATTGCATTTTTATTAAAATGGATGATTCCATTTCAAGCGCCACAAATCGCCCTGTACTCCATTTCAATCGGTTGTATGCTTCTTGGTTTACTTTGTTTGACAATCGGTTTAATTGAACCGACTATTGTACTATTTCGAACGAACGAAAAAACAAGAACGAAAGTATTTTACTTATATAGCTACTTAGCTATTTCTGGATTTATATGTGTCTTTATTTTTTGGTAAAAAAAAGAGCTAGTTTAACTAGCTCTTTTTTTTACTTTACGTATAATTGTTGATTTGGATAAATCCAATCTTGCTGCAGTCCATTTTTATCTTTAACTTCCTTAACTGACATACTAAATTTCCGTGCAATACTAACTAAAGTGTCCCCTTTTTGGACGACATATAAGGATGAGGAAACAACTTCATTTCTCTGTTCATTTAGAACAAGCAATGGATTCATCGCATTCTTTTTCGCCATCGTCCATCTTCCTTGATGAACTTCTAAATGTAAGTGTGCACCTCTCGATTCTCCTGTATTTCCTACTTCTCCAATTATTTCTCCTTTTGAAATATAATCCCCTTGAACTACATATCTCTTATTTAAATGCGCATACACAGCCTCATATTCTCCATGTTTAATAAATACAACGTTTCCATAACTACTTGAATAATAAGACTTTGTTACCTTACCTTCTTGAATAGCTGCCACAGGCGTGCCAATCGGTGCCGCTATATCTATACCGTAGTGTTTTCCATGCCTTGTCCCAAAATAATCACTTATCTGCCCTTCAACAGGCCATGTCCATTGATTTCCCTCTGCGTACACATGTAATTGAGATAAAAACAATACCATCAATAACATGACGCCATATTTTAACACTTTCATATACATCCTCCGTTTTCTAATTAACACCATACCTTCTCTTATTTTGGTATATTACAGAAAAAAGTATACAAAAAAAGAAAGTGAATCACTCCACTTCCTTCTCATTTTTATCACAAAAAACGATTGCACTGCGATTATACTCCACATCTTTTACTTGTAATCGAGCGTTTATTACTCTAGCTACCGCAAACAAATAATCAGATAATCTATTTACATACTTTAGAACAACTTCATTTATTTCCCCTTCTTTTTGCAAGGACACTACACATCGTTCTGCTCGCCTTACAACTGTACGTGCAATATGAATAGCAGCTGCCGACTCGCTTCCACTCGGTAAAATAAAACGCTCTAACGGCGGTGCTTCTTCTATATACGAATCAATCCTTCTTTCTAAGCTTTCAACCATTTTGATCGTTACTTTATAAGGTATTTTCCCCTCTACTATCGCCAAGTCTCCCCCGCAATCAAATAGTTCATGTTGAATATTTTCAAGTTCATTGTAAATATCTCCAAAAGGCCCGCCTTGTAGCTTAGTCATTGCATATCCAATATGAGAATTCGCCTCATCTATCGTGCCATATGCTTCAACTCGCATATTATCTTTATCCACTCTACCGCCTATTACACTTGTTGTCCCTTTATCTCCTGTTTTCGTGTATAATTTCATCACTTCACGACACCCCTCTTATTATTCTTCATTCGACTGAGATAGAAAAAAAGTTCTACTATTATTTATTTAATTGATTTTACAAAAAAATAAAAAACAGTAGAACTTTATTCATTATCAACTTTAAAAACGTATATCTAAATTATACGATTCGGTAAATATACAGAGAATGTAGTTCCCTCTCCAACAACACTTGAAACAGCAATTTTACCATCATGGCCTTGCACAATGTTTTTTGCAATCGCAAGCCCGAGCCCTGTTCCACCTTTTTTCCCACGTGTTCTTGCTTTATCAGCTTTGTAGAAACGATCAAATAAAAATGGAATATCTTCTTCTGGAATGCCAGCGCCCGAATCTTGTACTTCAAAAGTAAGACCATTATTTTTCGTATCGATTACAAGCGTTACATGTCCGCCTGCATTCGTATGACGAATTGCGTTATCAATTAAATTCGTCAATACTTGTTCCATACGATCTGCATCAAACGGGTATTGCTCAATTGGATTTTGGAAATCAACCGTTAATGCGACTTCTTTGTCCTTTGCAATCCCTTGGAATTTACGACCTATTTTTTCAACGAAAGGATGAATATCAACTTCACCTATATGTAACTCTACATTACCACTTTCCATACGCGCTAAATCTAATAATTCATTTACAAGTTTACCTAAACGAACGGATTCATCATAAATGATTTGAACAAACTCATTAATTTCTTCTTTCGTTTGCACAATATCATCTAAAATCGCTTCACTATACCCTTGAAGCATTACCATCGGTGTACGAAGTTCATGTGATACGTTCGCAATAAAGTCTTGACGCATCTTCTCAAGACGGCGTTCTTCCGTCATATCACGTAATACAGCTACAGCACCGCGAATTTTCGTTTGGTTGTACAGCGGAGTCATAAGAACTACATAGTTCCCTTTTTGTAAATTAATTTCAACCACTTGTTGTTGTTCGCTTTCTACAACGAGATGGAATAGTTCAACAAGTTCAGAAGGTAGTTTTTTACTGAGCTCGACTTCCTTTTCCTCTTGCCAAACTTGTAAGAAATGTTCAGCCGGCGGATTAATTACAACGACTTCACCTTCTTGATTTAACGTAATAACCCCATCTGCCATACTACTTAAAATACTAGCTAACTGTTCTTTTTCTTGCTGCAGGGCATTCATATTAAACTTCAACTGTTTCCCCATTTGATTTAAGGCCGTTGCAAGCTCACCAATCTCGTCCTGAGATACCATAGGTGCCTTCGCATCAAACTTCCCACGCGCGACCTCAAAAGCAACCTCACGCATTTTACGGAGTGGTGCTGTAATTCGAGTAGATAAGAAGAATGCAAAGAACGTTGTTAATATAATCGCTATCCCTGCTGATAAGAATATAAAATCAGTCGTTCTCTCCATACCTTGTATCGGTACTTGTAAAGATTCGTATACGAACACTGCACTTTGATTTTTTGAATGCATTGGTTTTCCGACAATCATAATATCATTTTCAGTGTTTTTATTCTTTCTACTATTAGAGGCTTTTCTAATGTTATTCTTAATTTCTTTTTTGTCTATAAAAACAGCCGCTAATTCTTTATCTTCTTTCAAATCATCCATTGTAAGAGTGACTAATCCTTCTTGTTTCGGCGAAGAAGATATTTCTTTACCATCTTCTACAATAATGATCCTTGAAAGTGGATCAGAGAATTTGTACGCGATATTCTCAATCGTTTTTACATCGGCACCTTCTTCAATTAACTCTGAAACACTTGTTGCAACTTTTTGAAGCCTAGCTTCACTCATATCAACATAATATGTTCTAAAAAACTGTGAAAGTAAAATCGCAACAAATCCAAGCACAAACGAAACGAGAAGTAATATGGTCATCCATAACTTCCCTACTACACTTCTCCAAAGCATCAGTCGTTCACAACCTCAAACTTGTAACCTACGCCCCAAACGGTAACAATCATCTTCGCAGCATCTGGTGATTTTTTGCTTAACTTCTCACGTAAACGCTTTACATGCGTATCAACTGTACGTAAATCTCCAAAGAATTCATATTGCCATACTTCTTTTAACAATTGCTCACGATCAAATACCTTATCAGGCGCTTTCGCTAAGAATAATAGTAATTCGTACTCTTTCGGTGTTAAGTTTACTTCATTACCATCTGCTGTAACACGGTGTGCATCATTATCAATTGTTAAATGAGGGAACACAGTAACATCTTTTGTCGTTGTATCTTGTGTAAAGAACGTTGTTGGTACAGAACGGCGTAAGACCGCTTTCACACGAAGCACTACTTCACGTGGGCTAAATGGTTTCACAATATAATCATCAGTTCCTACCTCAAACCCTTGTACTCGGTTTACTTCTTCACCTTTTGCCGTCAACATAATAATTGGCGTCGCTTTCTTCTCACGAACCCCTTTACACACTTCAATACCATCTTTACCTGGCATCATAAGATCTAATAGGATCAAATCGTAATCATTTTGTAACGCCATTTCTAAAGCTGTATCACCATTGTCCGCTTCTTCAATTGTGTATTGTTCTCTTTCTAAATACATTTTCAACAAACGACGAATACGATCCTCATCGTCTACAATTAAAATTCTTGATTCATTTTCCATTTCTACCCGTTGCGTACTTTTACCACAACGGTTTACACCTACCCTTCTACACTAGTATGTTGCGCTATTCTCGTTTATTTAAGCAATCTTCTAAATGTTTCACTTCCCATATTATGCTTCACAAGAATAATAAAGTTTGTTCATTTTTTTTCCAAAACTATGTATTTTTTTTGAACAGTACATAATGTCCTCGACATCATTTTACAAAATCAACCGCTACTTTGTCATGTTTTTCTCAAAAAAGAAGAAAAGTTGACAAAAATAAAATAGGAAAGTGACATTCACTCTCCTATTTTATTTCTCTATGCGTATGAATGTAAACCCGCGATAATTAAGTTTACTACAATAAAGTTAAACATAATGATTGCAAAACCAATTACCGCTAACCACGCTGACTTCTCTCCGTGCCACCCTTTTGATAAGCGTAAATGTAATACCGCCGCATAAAAGAGCCAAGTAATAAGCGCCCAAACCTCTTTTGGATCCCAGCCCCAAAAACGCGTCCACGCTATTTGTGCCCAAATCATGGCGAAAATTAATGCACCTAATGTGAAAACTGGGAATCCAATTGCAATAGAACGATATCCGATTTCATCCAGTAAATCACTATTTGTATTCTTTACTAACGGCTGAAGTGCTGCCGATACTCGTTTGCGTAAAACAAGTCTTAATACAATATAAAGTAATGTCCCAACTAACACTGACCAAATAACAGTATTTAATTTTTTCGCATTTACAATCGCTGGAACTTCAACTGTCGGTTCTAATTTATTTTCTGTCAATAACTTTCCTTCGTGCGGTCCTACTAAAGCCGGAAGATTGTACTTCATTTCCACTTGTTGTTCATTTTTATCAATCCATTGAAACTTCGCTTCATATTTCATACTAGAAAATACCGTTGTCACTGCAATAAAGCCAACTGTACAAACAAGTGTGAACACTACCGTTTCTAACCAAAATGTACGTTTACTTCTCGTTGATTGATCTACATTTTTCAATAAATACATAACACCCGTAATAAAACTAATTGCTAAAATTGCTTGTCCTGCTGCTGCAGTCGTCACGTGAATATGTAACCAATTACTTTTCAAAGAAGGAATAAGCGGAGATATTTCCCTCGGAAACATACTTGCATAGGCAATTAATAAAAGCGCAACTGGTAATGCAAAGAGTCCGATTATACTTACGCGATACATAAAATACATGACAATAAATGCTCCGACAAGCATCATGCCGAAAAACGTACCGAACTCAAAAAAGTTACTAACTGGTGCATGTCCTGATGCAATCCATCTCGTAACAAAATATACTATTTGTGCAATAAACCCTAAAATTGTAATCGTTATTCCTATATTTGCCCATTTATGACCTTTTTCTTTAATTGCTCCCCCGAAAAATAGAGTTGCAATTAAATATAAAATAAATGCGGTAAAGAGAAAGTTACTACTTATTTGCACCATATCGTTTCCCCACCTTAACTAATTTTTTTATCCACTACTTTATCGCTTGGCTGTGGAATTGCTGTACCTTCTAGTACTCTTTCAATATCTTTCTTTAAACCGAACCAATTTTTATTCGTATGTCCTGCAATCCACCATTCATCATTAACGCGTTGTATCCAAATACGGCGATGATTCCAATACATCCCTTGAATGACACCAACCATAAATATAAATCCTCCAATACCGAGAATCCAAAGCGTTAAATCTTTCCTTACAGTAAGTGCTGTTGCATTTTGCATTTCAACACCTGCAAAGGACATTTTATATTTGTTATTCCCATCTGGTTCTATATTTTGCTGAATACCAACAAAACTCACTTCACCATCTGGTGTTTCAGGCGTAAACATTTTAAACACAAATGCAGGGTTGTTTGGTAATTTCGTTTTCGTATTTGGTCTTCCATTCTCGTCAAAATAAAAATCAGGGAAATAGCTTAATAGTTCTAAAGAATAACCATTTCCTAAATCAAATTTTTCTGTAGGATTCGTTAAATCTACTTTAATCGGTCCCCACTTTTGATTATTTTCTTTGTTTTGCAAATGGAATGACATGCTTTTAAATTCACTTTCTTTGTAATCCACTTGATATACAGCAAATTGATCAAATTTCAGCGGTTCATTCACTCGAATTTCCGCTTCTTTTACTTTTTCTAATTTCGGTTTTTGTCCTGCTATATTTTCGCCGACCGCTTTATATAATACAGCATTCGTTTGGAAGTTTTTCGCAATCATTTTATCACCTACACGGTCAATTGCTTCATCAAAAACTTCCTTGTCCTTACTTTTATCATAAACTTCCTTTATAAATTTCTCGTTTTTTAAATAGTATTGACCATCCGTTCCTGGTATTTCTTTCGTTTCACCATCACGTAACCAAAGCGCTTCGTCTACGTACATACTCGGTAAAAAACGGAGCATTGCACCGAATAAAAAGATAATGAGACCGATATGATTCACATATGGACCCCAGCGTGAAAACCGTCCCTTTTCAGCTAAAATGTTACCGTCTTCCACTTTCACATTATAGTTTGCTTTCTTTAAATTCTTTTGCACTCTTTCCAAGTCACCATCTTGTGGTGTACCAGTCCCGTATAATCTTTGTCTCTTTAAAAAGCTAGGGTGTCTTTTCACCCCTTGCTTCTTTAAAGCTTTATAAAGTGGTATAACACGGTCTAAGCTACATATCACCAGTGAAATACCTATTGAAGCAATTAAAATCATATACCACCACGAACCGTATAAATTATTAAATCCTAATTGATAGTATACTTGCCCTAAAAACCCATATTCTTGCTTATAATACTCAGCTGGTGCAATCCCTGGAGTTATGTACATTTCTTGCGGAAAAATAGTTCCTATCGCTGATGCAGCTAAAGTGATTACAATGAGCCAGACACCCACTTTTACAGAAGAGAAAAAGCTCCAAATTTTATCGACTATCGTTTTTGTTTGTGTGAGAGATCTCCGAGCACTCCCCTCATAGCGCATATCCAATAGTTTTATATTTTCATTACTTTCAAATGGTTTCCCACATGCTTCACAAAAAACAGTTCCTATTGGATTAACATGTCCACATTCACACTTAATTTCTTTCAACACTCTCACCGCCCCTATATCTATATGTACTATTGTATATTCTAACCTCAAGTTACCGCAATACTCAGAATTTTTAAATCAGAGGCACTATAAGTATGCACCTCATATGTAAAGGCTTTCTTTATTACGGAGTAATTTTCTTTAAATATTCTTCTAACTGTTCTTTCGTTTGTTCACCTATAATTTGTTCGACTACTATTCCATCTTTATCAATCAAAAAGCTTGTCGGTAATGGTCCTACCCCATATGTGCCTATGATTTTTGTTCCTTTATCAATAGCAACTGGGAATTTCAAATCATATTGTTTCACAAAGTTCTTAACAGCAATATCTGTTTCATCTGCATCTAACGCAATGATTTCAACGCCTTTTTCTTTATACTTTGGATATAATTCGTTCATATAAGGCATTTCTTTCTCACACGGTTTACACCAAGTGCCCCAAAAGTTTAAAAATACACCTTTTCCCTTTAAATCTTTCAGTTCAATTTTCTTTCCTTCTAAATCTGTCACAACAAAGTTAGGTGCTTCTTTTCCAATTTGCATTTTCTCTTTATCAGCAAAAAATCCTTGATAAAGTGTAAATCCTACAGCACCGCTTAAAATGAGTAGAATAATAACGCGAAATAATAAGCGATTTTTTTTCATATTGTCTCCCCTCTCTTCGACGAGTGATAAATATATGTATTTTTTAATAAATCACCAGCGGAGCATTCCACTGGTGAAAGTTTCACACTATCGATTAGCGCGGCTTTGTAGAAGCCAATGCACGTAATTGTTTCACCTCATGTGGTGACAATTCTCTCGCATCACCAGGTCGCAAGTTACCCACTTCTAAAAAGGCGTAGCGTTCACGCTTTAGTTTCACTACTTTACAATCTAACGCTTCAAACATGCGGCGTACTTGACGATTACGTCCTTCATGAATCGTTAATTGTACAATCGCAGTCTCTTTACGCTTGTCCCAAGAAATAATTTTCACTTGTGCTGGTGCTGTTTTCCCATCTTCTAATGCAACACCTCGTTCTAACATGCGAATTTTCTCACCTGTTAATGGCCCTTTAATTTTTGCAACATATGTTTTTTCAACTTTATATCTCGGATGCATTAATACATTTGCAAATTCCCCATCATTTGTCATCAATAATACGCCAGACGTATCATAATCTAAGCGTCCGATTGGGAATAAACGTTGTCTAATTTCAGGGAAAAAGTCTGTTACAACACTTCTTCCTTTATCATCTGATACACTTGAAATTACGCCAGTTGGTTTATATAGTAAAAAATAAACAGGTTCTTCTTTTTCAAGAGGGATGTTATTTACTTCTACTTTATCTTGAGGAGTTACTTTCGTTCCTAACTCCTTCACTATTTTTCCATTCACTTTTACTTTTCCTTGCTGAATTAATTCCTCAGCCTTTCTTCTCGATGCAATACCTGCTTGCGCAATCACTTTTTGTAATCGTTCCATTTCTTTTTTTCACCTCGAATTTATCTTACCTTACATTAGAAAGACTTGGCAACCGCATACGCTTGACGGCTTTTCGCTTCATCTTACTTAAACAACATAGCGATGATAATAAACATATAAAGGGCAAATCATGTTTTTACCTTTTATTATTGTCCATATTCTTCATATTGCTCACAATAAAAGTTCATCATTTTGTCAAAAATACCGCATAAAAAAACCACTATTAAGCAACACCTTAATAGTGGTCGTATACGTATTATAAGCGAAATAGCATAAAAAATGAATAGCCGCCTTACTTAAACATTAAAGAAACAAACACAATTGAACAAATAATCCCGATTAAATCGGCAAAAAGTCCTACTTTTAATGCATCTCCCATTTTTCTAATTCCAACAGCTCCGAAGTATACTGTTAAAATATAAAAAGTCGTATCCGTACTCCCTTGCATCGTAGAAGCCAATCTTCCAATAAACGAGTCTGGCCCATATGTGGCAATTAAATCGGTCGTAATACTTAAACCAGCAGATCCTGAAATAGGGCGTATAAGTGCTAGTGGAACAATTTCTGCTGGGACATGAATTAAATCTAACATCGGCTTCATTACTGATATCATTGCATCTAATGCACCTGAAGCTCGAAATATAGAAATAGATACGAGCATTCCAACCATAAACGGTAAAATGGAGATTGCAATTTGAATTCCTTCTTTTCCTCCCTCAACGAACGATTCATAGGTTGGTACTTTCTTTATCGTGCCATATAAAAGGATAAAACCAATTACACAAGGGATTACCCATAATGAAATTGTATTTACAATACTCATTTTTTCCGCCCCTTCCTACTCCTTCTTCGGTAAAAATAGCGGTCAATCCAAATCGCTCCGATCATAGAGAGTACTTGTGCAATGAATGTTACCCCAACAATTTCAGTAGGATTCGCTGATTCATACGTCATTCGAATCGAAATGACAGTAGTAGGAATTAAAGTAATCGCTGATGTATTTAACGCGAGAAACGTCACCATAGAACGGCTCGCCGAATCCTTTCCTCCATTTAACTCTTTCAATTGTTCCATCGCTTTAATACCAAGAGGGGTTGCTGCATTACCTAGCCCAAAAAAGTTCGCCATCATATTCGATAAAATAAATCCCATTGACGGATGATCTTTCGGTATTTCTGGAAACAACCTTTTTACTATCGGCATAAAAAGTGCCACTAACTTTTTTAACAACCCTGCTTCCTCTGCAATTTTCATTAAACCGAGCCAAAATACCAATACACTAATAAGTCCTATACAAATTGTTACTGCGTCTTTTGCTCCGTCAAATACGGCTTTATTTATTGCTTCCATCGTCCCATTTATCATGGCATATACAATCCCTATGACTGCCATCGCTACCCATACGAGATTAACCATCGCTCCCAACACCTATCATATGAGAAAAAATTTCTTTCACATTATTCCAATACATTCCCGTCGTAGCTACTAACTTTCGTTTACTATAAAATAAATTCCGTTCTCCAACTTTCTCGTTGCCAACATAAATTTCTGTCTTTCCAACTTTTACTCCATCCTTAAGTTTTGCACTTTTATCGAGTTCAACTTTTAATATGACATTCTTTCTTTCTTGCTCAGTTAAAGGCACCGCAAAACTATTTTTCATATAAACATGATTGGCATATTTCTTTTCTGTTATTTCAGCAAGAGCTCCTTGTCCTACAACGTTCGTTTGCTTGAAACGTTCAAAACCTTTATCAAATAAATTCATATGATCATCCCAATCGCTAGAAGCGCTCAAAGTTACGACAATTAGATCTAGTCCATCTTTTGATGCTGTTGTAACAAGTGTCCGCCCTGCTTTCTTCGTAAAACCTGTTTTTCCTCCTGTCGCAAATTCATAATAAGACGTCACGAGTTTATGTTTGTTTTTCCACGGATAATCCCACGAATCTGATTTATACGTTTTCGTCCCAAAAATCTTCTTAAAGGTTTCGTTCCCCATTGCATACTTCGTTAAAAGTGCCATATCATAGGCTGATGAATAATGGGATCCATCTCCATCCAAACCATGTGGGTTTGAAAAGTGAGTATCTTTCATTCCAATTTGTTTCGCCTTTTCATTCATTAAATATACGAATCCTTCTATACTTCCTCCTACATTTTCAGCAATTACTTGCGCTGCATCATTACCAGATCTAAGCATGAGTCCATATACTAAATCCTCTAACTTTACTTTCTGTCCAGGCTTTAAATAAATTGCTGATCCTTCTACTCTCACCGCTTCATTACTAACCGATACCATTTCTTTCATTTTTCCTGATTCAGCAGCTAACAAGGCTGTCATAATTTTTGTTATACTAGCAATTTTTTGTGGCTCATGTTCTGCTTTTCCGTATAATACACGACCGGACTGTTGCTCCATTAATACAGCATTTCGAGCACTGACATTACTGTTCATCTTTGCATATGTAGGAATTGGCATAACGCTTGCGTACATAATAAGAAGCGTGATTATTACACAAATTCGTCTCATATTTCCCCCCACGTCCTTTTGGCACTTTTTGTACAAGTGTATGCTTGGCCTTTTAAAATATGAACGAAATCTCTTTCTCTTTCTAATAAAAAAGACGCAGAGAACCTGCGTCTAATACGGTGTCCATTCAATTTGTTTCGCACTTTCAAATCTTTTTTCTACATCAGGCCAATTTACAACATTCCACCAGTTTTTAATATATTCATCTTTTCGATTTTGGTATTGTAAATAATACGCATGTTCCCACACGTCTAGTACGAGGAGCGGTATCGTATCCCATTGTGTAAATAATTGATGAAGTGTACTCTGCAAAATTTCTAATCTTCCAGATCGTGGTACCCAAACGAGAAGCGCCCAGCCTGATCCTTCCACTTTAGAAGCTGCTTCTGTGAAATGTTTTTGAAAACGTAAAAAACTCCCAAAATCTTGTTCAATCTGTTGTGAAAGAGCCCCTCTTGGACTTCCGCCACCATCTTTTTTCATGTTATTCCAAAATATCGTGTGTAAGTAATGACCTGATCCATGAAAAGCCGCTTCTCTTTCCCAATGCTTAATTAAATCAAATTGATTTGTTTTTCTCGCTTCTTCCATCATCTTCTCTGCCTTATTTAATCCTTCCACGTAACTGCGATGATGTTTATCATGGTGTAACATCATAATTTCTCTAGAAATATACGGTTCTAACGCATTATACGGATAAGGTAATGGTGGAAGTGTATGCCCTCCAATTGGAACAGCTCGTTCACTATCCCCTCTTTCATATAGTTCATATTCCTCTTCTCCCTGCACGAATACTTCCTGCAAATGATGCTGAATATGTTCTACATCATCACTTATTTCATACATAAACTCTGCATCTGTATCATACTCATGCTCTTTCATACGATCTAATAACGTTTGAATTTTATAAGCAAGCATATGGACATCATACACTTCCATTGCACGGCTATCCAATACGTGAAGAACACTTTCACACCAGCTTTCTACTTCATGAAAGTAATCTGTAAATACACCTTGCTGACTCATGTTACACCTCCTTAATGCTATCCCCATAAATATATTCAAAGGAAATCCCTTATATAACTTTACAAAAGGAAAAGAAGCTAAGTCCCCTTAGCTTCTTTTTCGCAATTAATATTTGTGTAACATCTTTGTTTGGTAATCCGTCTCATAATATTCTAGTTCTTCTCGCATCAATTGAAATTTACCTTCTAAACTCTTCATCACTTGCTCTATAGATGCTGGTGGCGTTTGTTGAAAAACGATGGAGTTTTTCCCTGTATAGGCAGACCGACTATTTTCATACCAATGATCACTCTTTGGTGAGAAAAACTCTGCAATTACTTGATGATAAATTTTATATAAAATTTTCTCAGCTGCTGTTTTTCGAAATGGCTGGCTATTTAACAAAACAAAACATGCATCATGTCCTTCTTCACAAAAAACGAGAAGACGTCTCATTGATGCTAATAACCCTTTATAATATTGCTCGTTCCCTGCTGGTGTTTCTTCTAATAAAGAAGGCAACGTATGATAATTTACATAATTGGTTATCAAAGTAATAACATCTTCTAAAAACATAGAAACTTGTTCTGTTTGATTTTCAACCATCAGATTAGACATTTTTTCCCTCTCCTTTGCCATTTCACGCTATTTCTACTCTTTTATTTTTATGTAATTCAGCCAATATTTCTTGTACTTTCACCACTGTTCCCTCATCAAAATATTGTTGGAATGCTTCTATATTATTTAAATATAAACGTTTTTGCATGCGATGCTCATTCTCTTTCAATAAACAACATATCGCTACAATATCTCGGAAATATATGTCTTGTTCTTCTACTTTACATACTGGATTTCCTTCAAAAGGAGTAATTTCTTGTAAAATTTCTTCAAAATATCGAACGTATAAAACGGAAAAAGTTCTTTCTTTATTATTTAATATATATGTCACTTCAGATCTATTAAAGAAATCTTCTGATGTATTAGGTTTCGCTTTCTCTAACTCATATCCCGCATAACCTATTATAATCATCTACTTCCCCTCTCTTCCTTCTTTCAATTCATTTTAACTTAATTTTCTGACAAACGAAATACTCTTTTAAATATAACCCATATAAAAAATAGCTTCCCTATACAGGAATTTACCTTTTTATTTTTCTTGAAGTTTGTCATAATAATATTATTGTCTCAGTTTTCTTATACAAGGAGAGTTGTATTTATGTCGTTTTCATGGAAACGTTTCTTACAAATCGGGAAAATTATCTTCCCATTTGTTGTATTAACAATTGTATTCTTTCAAGCAAAAAAAGAATTAGCAGGCATTTCTTTTTTAGAAGCAATCAATACAATTAAAAACATTCCAACCGGAGGAGTTTTTTTAGCAATTACACTTGGTGCATTTGCCGTATCAACAATGTTTTTTTATGACTATGTTATGCTTCGTTATTTAAAAGCTGATATACCAGTCCAAAAGATTTTTCGTATCTCATGGATTGCTAATACTTTAAATGGATTTATTGGGTTTGGTGGTCTCGTTGGAGCTGGTGTACGCACAATGCTTTATCGTCCATACATAAAAGAAAATGGCAAACTTATTAAAAGTATTGCCTGGATGACAACCGCTTTTATTAACGGACTCGCAATTCTTTCTTTCCTCGGTCTTATTGGAATATTAGACACAAGTTTTATTTTGCATGAAAAACCGTGGCTATGGCCTGTTCTTATTTTCTTCGCCCTTTTCGTCCCTATATACATTGGCTTTTCTAAACTAAAAAATAGAAAATCAAAGCAAACCGAAGAGCAAGAAGAGGGGGAAGAAGAGAAAAATCCAACTGTTTTATACTCATTAGTTTCATTAGTTGAGTGGGTATCTGCCGGTATTGTTATGTACGTCATACTAATATTATTTGGTATCGATATCGAATTTCAAAAGTTTTTAGGTGTGTATGTAATTGCTGCTTTAGCTGGTGTTGTTAGTCTTGTTCCTGGTGGACTTGGTTCATTTGATCTTGTCTTTTTAACTGGGCTCGGACAATATGGCATTGATACAGGCGTATTACTACCTGCCATGTTATTATATCGCCTCGTCTATTACATTTTACCTTTCTGCCTTGGTCTTATTTTTGCAGCTTTTGAAATGACAGGCGTGGCCATTAAAAAGTTTGAAGATAAACCTTTTATTGCGCCTGCATTAGAAACAACTGGTGTTATATGGACTTTGCAGCGTGATTTTCTAGGAAAACTAGGTTCATGGGCCTCTGCTGCTTTAACAGTATTTGCTGGATTAATGGTTATTTTATCGACCATTCTACCGACAAGTATAAACAGAGCACACGCCTTACATATTCTAGCTCCAAAACATCTTATTCAATTTTCTTTTAGCTTATCACTAACATTTGGTATTCTCCTCCTAATCCTTTCACGAGGCATATATTATGGAACAAAACGTTCTTACTATATGACGATTATTTCTTTAATCGGAGCAGCCATCTTTAATACGCTAAAAGGGATTGATATTGAAGAGACGTTTATTTTATTAATCGTACTCGCTGTATTATATATGCTTCGTAAAAGATTTGTACGCGAGAAAATGGAAGTCTCACTTTCTGATATGGTAAAAGTTTTTATATTCTTACTCATCACTTTATATTTATATAAAAACTTAGGTATTTTATTTGCAGGTGCAAAAGAAGCTTTTAAACCTGATTTTGTCGTTCGTAATATTACGCAAGTGAAACGAAGTGCATTAGCAGCTGCCTTTTTCGTTCCTACATTTTTACTGATTGGCTCACTCATTGCCAATCGTTATCGAAATGAATTTCCCGGGCAACCAGCTAATGATAAAAGATTGCAAAACTTTTTAGATGAACATGATGGTAATGTACTTAGTCATTTAGGATTTTTAGGAGATAAACAATTCTTCTTCAGTAGTGATGGGAAAGCGCTCCTTCTCTTCTCTATAACTGGAAAACGTCTCGTTGTGCTAGGTGATCCAATTGGGGCTCCTTCCTCCTACCGTACTGTGTTACAAGAGTTTTTAGCTGAAGCTGATCGATTTGGATACATTTGTGTATTCTACCAAATAGAAAGTAAATGGATGAGTTTATATCATGATTTTGGTTATAACTTCTTTAAACTTGGTGAAGAAGCTGTCGTTGATTTGAACACATTTACAATAACAGGAAAAAAACGCGCCGGTATGCGAGCAACTTTCAACCGTTTTGAAAGAGAAGGCTATACATTCTCTATTCACCAGCCACCGTTCTCAAACGAATTATTTGAAGAATTAAGAAAAGTTTCAGATGCGTGGCTCGGCGGAAAAAAAGAGAAAGGTTTTTCCCTCGGATATTTTGATCATGAATATATTAGCCGTGCTCCTATCGCTACATTATGTGATGCGGATGGAAAAATCATTGCATTCACGACCTTTATGCCCGTATATCAAGACGGATCATTGTCTGTTGATTTAATGCGCTATTATCCAGATGCGCCTAGCGGCATTATGGATGCAATTTTCATCCACCTATTCCAGTGGGCAAAAGAAAATGAATACCACTCCTTTAATATTGGTATGGCCCCACTTTCAAATGTAGGTTTATCGACACAATCTTTCTGGTCTGAACGAGTTGCTGCTGCCATCTTTAATAATGTTCGTTATACGTATAGCTTCAGCGGGCTACGTCATTTTAAAGAAAAATATAAACCAGCATGGAGCGGTAAATATTTAGCATTTAGAAAGAATCACTCTTTACCAATTACAATGCTCTCTGTAACAAAATTAATAGGAAAACGAAAAAACAGCTAAACATTTAGCTGTTTTTTCGTTTTTGAACTTGTACAATAAATTCTTTTTCATATTTCTTACCATTTATATAGAAATCTCCCCATATTTTATACGTTCCTTCTATAGGAAATGTAATACGATATTGTAATTGCTCATCTGTATCAACAGGTATTGCGTATAAAAAGTTTTCTCTCGTTTCGTCCACGATATAGAGCGCCTCTACTTCTCCTCTCTCTGAATGTAATTTCAATTTGTCACCCTTTTTCGCTTGGAATTGAAATGTTAACGTCGCTGATTCATTCGGATGCAATGCACCAAATAAAAGAGAAACTTCATACTCCCCTATTTTTTTTGTAAGTACACTATCGATTGGAAACTTTACTTTTTTCTTATTTTTCTCCTCTATTTCTCTCCCAAAATCTTTCTTCGCAAATGATTTCACAGATTTATTTTTGTCTTCATATAAAAATATTGTATACCCTTCATCTTTCGCTATTTTGGAAGATACCTTATAGGATCCATTTCCTGCAAATGTAGGTTTCATTTGTTGTACATGCTTTAATTGTCCGTCTACAATAACTGCCCGAATTTGATCATTCACACCACGAACTTCGTTATTTTTATTATTTAGTAATTGAAACAAAATATCTACTTTCTCATTTCCTTTTCCATTTGACACATCCCATTTTACTTCCTGAACATCACCTACAGTCTCTGTAGTTTCCTGATACTTTTTTATGTAAAATCCTCCTACTACAATAAATAGCAAAGCAACAAGTCCAATGACAAGATTTTTCAAAACATCACCTACCATTTTTATTGTCTCTGTTCATACAAAACTTCTTACATATATATTCTAGATTATGATTTATGAAATCCTCCTGCTTTGCACATATTACAAATAATTAAAAGATTTTAATTGAAAGGATTGATAGTGTATAATGCAAATGATATTGATTTCTATCGATACATTATAAGGAGGACTTTTCATGAGTGTACATATTGAAGCAAAACAAGGCGAAATTGCTGAATCTATTCTATTACCTGGTGATCCATTACGTGCAAAATATATCGCTGAAACATTTCTAGAGGACGTTACTTGCTATAATAACGTGCGTGGTATGTTAGGTTTCACTGGAACTTATAAAGGAAAACGCGTATCTGTTCAAGGTACAGGTATGGGTGTTCCTTCTATTTCTATTTATGTAAACGAATTAATCCAAAGCTACGGAGTTAAAAATTTAATTCGCGTTGGAACTTGCGGTGCGATTCAAAAAGACGTAAAAGTACGTGACGTTATTATTGCAATGACAGCTTGTACGGATTCTAATATGAACCGTTTAACATTCCCAGGTTTTGATTTTGCACCAGCTGCAAACTTTGACCTTTTAAAGAAAGCTTACGATGCTGGAACTGAAAAAGGCTTACACGTTCGTGTTGGTAATGTTTTAACAGCAGATGTATTTTACCGCGAAAGCATGGACATGGTTAAAAAACTTGGAGATTATGGTGTACTAGCAGTAGAAATGGAAACAACTGCTCTTTATACATTAGCGGCGAAATACGGTGTAAATGCGTTATCTGTATTAACAGTAAGCGATCACATTTTCACTGGTGAAGAAACAACATCTGAAGAGCGTCAAACTACATTTAACGAAATGATTGAAATCGCTTTAGATGCAGCAATTCAACAATAATACATTAAAGAACTCGTCATACGTCTGTCGAGTTCTTTTTATGTGACTTTTTACTAAAAACTACTTTCGGAAGAGACAGATTTTCTCCTCTACTTTTTTGTAACGTTTGTTATAATAAAGAAATCATTTACAGTATTTCTCACAAGAGGTGACGCAGTGAAAAACAGAAGTATCGTCTTTAAACTATTTTTATTAACATCAACATTATTTACAATCATATTCCTCCTTTTTTTCTTAGGACAATCTCTATTTTTAGAGAAATTTTATATTAATAAAAAAGTAAAAACAGTTCAAACTGCTTTTGAAAAATTCGTAGCTAATTATGAAAAAAGCGAAAAAGACCCTGAGGAAGTTAGAAAACTAAAACAAGAATTTCATGATAAAACAAATGCTGATATGCAATTTTTAAATTCTGAGGGCATTATTAAAAGTGACAACAATTACTACATTGATGTAATTAATCCTAAAAATAATGAAACATATTTCATTCCACTCAATAATCTTTTAACGCCTGAAGAATATAAGAAATTCGAAAACTTAGGATTGAAAAAAGATGGCATGATAAACGTCGTCGGTTTGGTACGAGGGAAAACAATAACACCACTAGAATTGACAACAAATTATAATCGATGGCAAAACGAACGTTTCAATTCAGATTTTCAATCCATTAATGGCAACTCTTCTAAAAATAGACTTACAAACCGCTCCAAAACTGTGACTCAAATTGAGTTTACTGGTATTGTATCTAAATTACAGCTTCCATCAAAAGCCGAGGTTCGTCTTGCAAATGATTTTGAAACATTACAAGCCGTTCAATATTTTGCAGACATTATTAGAAATGGCACTGCTAACTCGCACCAATTAAACACTTATATAATAGATGGTGGAGAGAATATAAAAAATAGTATCTTTGTAAAACCTATTGTGGAAAATGGAAAAATTACAGAATACGCTTTTGCCATAGCGTCTTTGCAACCTGTTAATGAAGCAATGCTCGTTTTAAAGGATTATTATGTCTATGCCTTAATCATCGTTTTTCTCGTAATTATTTTATTATCCTTCTACTATTCAAAAATCATTGTGAAACCATTAATTAAAATGAATCGCGTTACAAAGAAAATGGCCAATTTTGATTTTAGTGAGAAATTACCTGTAACAGCAGACGATGAAATTGGTGGGCTTTCCGGCAGTATTAATACGTTATCTGTAAACTTAAAAGACCGAATCGATCGATTAAATGTTGCCAATACAAAATTGCAACAAGATATTGAACGTGAACGTCAATTGGAAAAAACGCGAAAAGAATTCATTTCTGGTGTATCACATGAATTAAAAACACCACTCAGTGTAATTAGAAGTTTCGCAGAAGGAATTAAAGATGGCGTTAGTAAAGATACGACATATTACACAGATGTTATTTTAGAAGAAACCGAAAACATGAACAGACTTATTGTTGAAATGTTAGAATTAGCAAAATTAGAATCAGGTACGTACAAACTAGATATGACGACATTCTCAATCGGTGAATTAATTCAACAAGTCTATACAAAGTTATTATTTAGCATGGAGGAAAAGCATTTACAAGTGAACATAGATGTAGACTCTTCGATATTTGTTAAAGCGAATCGTAGTCGTATTGAGCAAGTAGTTGTGAACTTACTTAGCAATGCAATTCGCTATACGCCAGATGGAGAAAAAATACAAGTCTCCGTTATAGCAATGGAAGATACAGTAAAAGTCGAAATCGAAAACACAGGAAACCCTATCCCTGAAGAAAGTCTTGAAAAAATTTGGGATCGTTTCTACCGTTTAGATGCATCTCGTAGCCGTCATACTGGAGGTACCGGTCTCGGGTTATCTATTGTAAAAAACATTTTAGACCTCCACCATGCCGAGTACGGTGTATATAACACGACTAATAGTGTTGTATTCTACTTTAATTTACAAAAAGTAAAAGAAGTCAAATAATTTGTCTTAATTTCACTAGGAGTTCACATGAAATTCACACTCTCCCTTTATAGTAAGAAACAAGTTAATCCTTTCCTTTACACACATAAAAGAGGAGAGTGCGTGAAATGAAACAAGCAGGACAACCTATTCAAAATGAAAAACAATTAGAAACTATCAAAAATATACTTTTACAATCTTCGAAACGTGATGGCTTATTATTCGTATTAGCTGTAAATTCTGGCTTAAAAGTAAGTGAAATCTTACAATTAAAAGTTAGTGATGTAATTGATGAAAATGAAAATGTTCGCCATTCCATTTTATTTTACAATGAAAAAGTAAAAAAACATAAATGGTTTGCTGTAAATGAAGACTTACAGCACGCGATCGAAGACTACATGAAAGAACGTAAAACTTGGAAACGTAATGAACCATTATTAAAGTCTCAAAAAGGAACGAAATCTATTACGAGACAACATGCATGGTACATTTTAAACAAAGCTGCAAAAGAAGTTGGATTAGAAGGGATTAGCTCACATACACTTCGAAAAACTTGGGGATATTGTGCATACAAATCAGGTGTTGATATCGCATTTTTACAACACTTCTTTGATCATAGTACTCCATCAAAAACTTTAAAGTATATCGGTATTGCTTAATAACTCTTATACATAAAAAAGGTTACCATTTATAAATGGTAACCTTTTTTATGTTTCACATTCTCTTTTCTTGTCTTGTCTCTCCTATATTGTAGTGGTACTCTAATAGTAAGGGGGAGAAATTATGAACACATTAACAATTGAATTACCGAAAGAAACGGCTGAAAAACTTGATTTATTAAAACAAGCTTATGAAAAGAAAACAGGTGCTTCCATTTCTGAGAGTACTCTTGTTCAAACACTTATCTCAAAAGAGTTTATCCAAGCGATAACTCCTTTTGATTTACAACAATTCATCACTGGAAAAGAACAGCATTAATTGCTGTTCTTTTTTTTGATACTTTATCAATGGTTTACTGGATACCCCGAAAAACTTCTTTGCATCAGCCACACTTTTTTAGAAATCTATCTACTTTTAATGTCTCATAAAAAGTTTTTTATTTATTTTTCGGAAAACTATTGACATTGATAATGATAACCATTATCATTTATTACGAAGCCAACAATTGATGAATCAACCAAACGCTCAGTAACATTGTTACCCCTCTTTTTCATATAGAAAGGCACTGTACATTCCCCCTGTTTGTACAGTGCCTTTCTTGTTTATTATCATTCAAACAAATTTAATTGCTCGGGCTTCGGCTCACCATATGTAATGTCCATCATTTTCATAAGTTGTTTCGCATTATCCGCTGCATCTCCGCCCGAATTATTGTTAAATAGTACATATATGTCCTTTGTCTTCTTTTTTAATTGCTCTAGTCTTTCTACCCATTCTTCTAGTTCTTTATTGTTGTAGCGATATAAGCAACGAACCGCTCTCCAATTTTCTCCTTTATCAAGCCAGCCATGAACATTTCGACCATGAAAACGTATTAACACCATCTCTGCATTCGTTACTTCTAATACGAGCGGTACCGAACCTGTCCCGGCCTGTGGCTCATCACAAATGGTATGAATCCATTTCTCTTGTTCCAAAAACTGTAGCGTCTTATCTCTCATTTCCGGATAAAACCATGTTTGGTTCCGAAATTCTATAGCACACGGTAAACCTTCCATTTTTTCTTTCGTATATCGAAGAAAATCCACATTTTTCTTTTTACAATCAAACCATGGTGGATATTGAAATAAAATCATTTTTAATTTATCAGCTTCTATTAAAGGCAGAATAGATTGTTTGTACACATCAAACATCTCGTCGAACGTAGAAAAAGGGATTTCACCTTTCATATGTCCGGTCATCCCTTGATATGCTTTTACGACAAAAGAAAAACCTTTCGGTGTCTCCATTGCCCATTTTGTATAGTTTCGTGCAGGTTGCATCGCATAAAATGAACTATCTACTTCCACAATAGGAAAATGCTCACTATATGTTCGTAATTTATTTCTATTTTCATAGGGATCTATATATAAAGAATCATGATCTCCCCACCCTGTCACTCCAATGAAAAGCAAATATATCCCTCCCTTTTTCACTTCACCTTCTATTCATTCTACTCACTTCCCGAACAATTCAGCTAATCAATTTTATTAAGTAGCCCCTTCTTTAAGAGTATCCGTATAAAAATATGATATACTAGATGGAAGAATTTTTAAATTGAGGGGTTATTTATTTATGCTTCCAAACGATGATATTGTATCTCATGAAAAACGAATAGAAGAATTAGAAAATAAAGTACGTTTTTATGAAGAACTTGTGAATCAATTACCACATCATTTCACATACAAAAATCCACATATTGGTTTACAAATAAAGAAAACGAGAACGACTCATTCCATTCAAAACATACAAAAAGAGAATAGAGAGGCTGATTTTCAACTTACTTGCGATTCATTATTTTTATTTAAACAACTTGAAACATACTTTGTTCATATTTTTGATGCTTTTTCACATCATGTAACCTTTGTTGATAATAAAGGAAATATAACATTATGTAATCAAATTGCAGCAGATGATTTTGGTGTAGTACGAAATGATATAATCGGAAAGCCAATTCAACAATTACTACAATTACCAGAAGAAAAAATTAAAGCTCTTGAAACATTAAGAACGGGAACAGAAATATATAATGAAGAAGTTTTAGACAAAAACTATGGCATTTTAAATAACCGAATTATTCGTGATTATAACGGAGAGATTTTTAGAGTTATTAGTGTCTTTCATTATTTAAACACAGAACGTGATGCAGAAAAATTTTCGTTAGCAGGACGAATCGCAGCCGGTATTGCACATGAAGTACGTAATCCTCTTACAACCGTACGAGGTTATTTACAATTTTTACAAGAAACTGTTTCTCCATCTAATAAAGAACTATTTAAAAACTTACTTATTCCTGAATTAGATCGTGCAAATAGTATTATTACAAAATTTTTATCTATTTCAAAAACACGCGAATTTACAAGAGAACCGTTTCCTATTAATACATTTTTACGTGAGTATATTCAACAGTTACTAGCTAGTGAAGTATTTTTACATAACATTTCAATTGATTATAATTTTTCTACCGAATTAGATGATGTATTGGTCCATATTGATCGTCACGAACTTGTGCAAGTTTTTTTAAACCTATTTCAGAACGCTTTCGATGCCCAAGGTGAAAAAAAACTTTCTATCCAAATTACTAGTTATCGCCTAGATAATTTTGTTCGTATTACTTTCACTGATAATGGGATTGGTATTCCTCCAGCCATTCAAGAATACATCTTTGATCCATTCTTCTCAACAAAAGATTCAGGTACAGGGCTTGGCTTGTCCGTAACGAAGAAAATCATTCAAAATCATAACGGTACATTAAAAATGACTAGTACTGAAGATGGTACAACTTTCACTATTTCAATTCCAATCTTACCTAAAACAGCCCTTGAAAAATTAAATCAATGCAAATAAAGGACCAAGCCACAAACTGCATGCCAATTGTTAAACACTCCCAACAATTGGCATGCAGTTTTTTATGTTGCACGTTTCTTCTTTACATTATATAAACCCTTCTCTATATCTTACTTATTTTTGCTAGATGGGCCAATTTCTTATTTTTTTAGAAATGGTAGTTTGTCCATCACGAATTTAGTATGAACTTCATTTTAATATATAGTAATGACTATTGATTCTATGAAAGAAAGGAATGAAAAGATGAACAATAAAAATAAAGGAAAAGTATTTTATGGGAATGATTGTTGCGAAGTCAGAGCTTGTAGTCATATTAACATTTCTAAGTCCGAACTTACAGAATTCGTTAGACTTCTTCAAGCTCTTGGCCAAGCTATTCAAGCTGTCTTTCAAAACCCTTCTCAAAATAATATCGATAACTTAATCGCTGCCCTAAATAACTTACAAAAATTCCTCAATTGCTTAGATTTATCTCCAGCACAAAAACAAATTGGAAATTCTATTATTGCTAATCTATTAACTATTTTAAGAACAACCCTTTCTCATGCGGAGCATTGTACGTTGAACTACAAAGCCTGCTTAATTATTTATTGTATATCGCTAAGTTATTCAAAGTAGATTGTTGTACGATCGACAAATTAGTTAAACTCATAACAGAGATTCAAACTATCCTAGTTCAATACGGATCAGGTTGCCTTGGAGGAGGAGCAACAGGAGCTACTGGACCTCAAGGTGCTACTGGTGCTCAAGGTCCTCAAGGTGCTCAGGGACCAGCGGGTGCTCAAGGCGCTACTGGACCTCAGGGAGCTCAAGGTATTCAAGGTCCAGCCGGCGCTCAAGGCGCTACTGGTGCTCAAGGCCCAGCCGGTGCTCAAGGTGCTACTGGTGCTCAAGGTCCAGCCGGCGCTCAAGGTGCTACTGGTGCTCAAGGTCCAGCCGGTGCTCAAGGCGCTACTGGTGCTCAAGGTCCAGCCGGTGCTCAAGGTGCTACTGGTGCTCAAGGCGCTACTGGTGCTCAAGGTGCTACTGGTGCTCAAGGCGCTACTGGCGCAACAGGACCAGCGGGTACTCCAATTCCTGTAACTATCGCTGCAATTGGAAACTCCAATGCTCAAACTATATCACCTGGAATGAATATCCAATTCAATCAAGTTTTTGAAATAAATAATATTAATTTTAATGACACTACAGATACTCTAACAGTTTTAGAAACAGGCGTATATGATATTAGTTTCTCAGCGTCTACAACTTTCCCAGGATCTTCACCATTTGGATTCGGTATTTCATTCAATGGTCAACCACCTACTCGTAATTTCTCAACTAACGTTATCGGTAGTGCTGTTTCTTTCTCTACAATCGTTACTTTACAAGCTGGTACAACGATTTCTATACAGCCTACAGCAAACACTATTTCTATTCCTAACACAGGTGATACAACTGCAACACTATCCGTATTCCGAATTTACTAATTTTCAATCAATAAATAGATTTATACTAATATGTATCGTTTAACCGTGCATTAAATCTCTCTTTATATAGAAAGGAGCACTTATTTGGGAGGATAAGTGCTCCTTCTTTACGTTTCTTTACCTCAAATTTACTCTGTCTTAATCCTCATTTTGTATGATAAATAGTGAAGTCAAAGATATGAAAGAGGGATGAAGATGAGAGTTATGTCACTAATACGCATTTGGTTTGCTCTTATGGTATGCATTATTTTATGTGTAGGATTTTTTTTAACTCTAAAATATTCCACTATATCAAAAGCAGAGAGAAAAACTGTTCCATACAAACTTTTGTATACAAAACAAAGCAACATCCCTTATTCCAATACCACAAAGAATGAAAAAAAGGTTATAAAAGGAATGCTTATTACGAAAGCTTCTAGTTCCGAAGCGTTACTTCAAATTGCTGAAACGATTAAAGATCAGTATACAAATAAAAAAATCGATGAAATCACACTTTCTATCCACAATGAAAATAATGGTAATTACGAAGAAGAATTACTTTACGAGCCTATTAGTAAAGGAAAAATAATCATCACATACGATTCTCAATCCTTTGGCAGTACAAATGTTACACTTAACGAGTAATACTATTTATCCCAATTGATATGGGCTAACAACTCGTAGAGATAGATACAGCTCCTCCCACCGATTAAAAGTTCACTTAATTTCTCATACGAAAAAGAGGCGAATTTCGTTATTCGCCTCTTTCTTTTACCAAAATGAAGGAATCCATTCTTTCACTTTATCAATCCACTCTTGTTGCTCTTTTTTTCTTTGTTGTTCCTCTTCTTTTCTTCTCTTCTCTTCTTCTTTTCTTCGTTTTTCCTCTTCTATTGTATTCAATTGTTTTTTATAATCAGCCTCAGATATGAGCGATAACTGGAATGCTTTTTGAGCTGGATTGGCATTCGCTTTTTTCATAATATCCCGGAACATTGTCGTCGTAATTTGACTTCCCCCCGGAACATAATGATCACTATCTGTTTTATCATATCCTACCCAAATCGCACCTACTAAATCTGGTGTGTATCCAACAAACCATGAATCCTTTGCACCGGTGCTTGGTCCATTTACAATTTGAGTCGTTCCTGTCTTACCAGCCGTATCAACATTATTAACTTTCGCCTTTTCGCCCGTTCCCTTTTCGACAACACCTTTTAATAAATATGTCATCTTTTGAGCAATTTTCTCGCTCGTCACTCGTGTCTCTTTCTTATACCACTTTCCAATTATTTCACCTTCAGCATTTTGTATCTCTCTAATCGCATGAGCTTCCACTTGGACACCGTCATTTGCAAATGCACTATACGCTTGAGCCATTACAAATGGAGATGTCCCCACATGCATACCGCCTAAAGCGATCGGATACGTACGATCTTCTGGCACTAATGGAATACCAAATCGCTCTAAAGATTTCAATCCCTTATCCAATCCAATTTGTTCTAATAGCCAAACAGCCGAAACATTGTACGACTTTGCCACAGCTTCATACATTGTCACATCACCGTGAAAAGTGTGATCGCTATTTTGTGGTTTATATTCTTTAATATTAAATGGTTCATCTTTCAATATATCGTATACTTCATACCCTTGCTCTAACGCTGGTACATATACAGCCAAGGGCTTTAAGGTTGAGCCAGGTTGTCTTTTTAATTGAGTTGCATGGTTAAACTGTAAAAACTGATACGGCCCTCTTCCTCCAACTAAAGCTGGTACGCCACCTGTTTTTGGATTCATAAGAACTACACCCGTTTGCATAAGCTGGTCTGAGCCATTATCTTTGAAATAACTCTCATTATTCACAACGTCTTCCACAGCCTGTTGTTTTTTCGGATCAAGCTCTGTATAAATACGATAACCACCCGCTAAAATTTCATTTTGTGTTAATTCGTACTTGTCCATTGCTTCTCTAACAATATAATCTACATATTGAGAGTATTTCCCCTTGTATTTATCATCCACACCACGTTTTAACACAAGACCGCTCTCTTTTTCTTTATTATACTGTTCGTCAGAGATATATCCTTGCTCTTTCATTAAACTTAATACAACATTACGTCGTTCGATTGATTTATTAAAGTTTTTATAAGGCGAATATGCAGACGGTGCTTTAATCAAGCCAGCAATCGTTGCAGCTTCTGAAACTGTTAAATCTTTTACATCTTTATCAAAATAAGATTTAGCTGCCCTTTTTATGCCCCAAGCACCTTCACCAAAATAAATTTGGTTCATATACATTTCAATAATTTCATCTTTCGTATACGTACGCTCTATTTTTTTTGTTAAAAAATATTCCTTTATTTTTCGAGAGTATGTGCGGTCTTGTGTCAGAAATACATTTTTCGCAAGTTGTTGTGTAATTGTACTTCCCCCCGCCACGACTTCTCCTGCTGTAATATTTTTAAAAACTGCACTTATAATTCCACTATAGTAAATACCGTGATGGTTAAAAAATTCCTTATCTTCTACTGCAACAATTGCCTGAACCATAATGTCAGGAATATCTTTCCTTTTAACACCTTCTGTTTTAGAAGAAGCTAATTTCGTCGCAACTTCATTATTTGCATCATAAATTAAGGTCGGTTGCGGAACAGCTTGTTTCAATTCAGATATGTCTTGAATAGAAATTATTATATTTATAGCAATAAATAGAGTAGCAAGTAAACTTCCTAATACAATTAATGAATTACGAAGTTTCTTCCTCTTGTTGAACCACTCCCGCATTTTTTTTAAGTGAGTGTTCTTCAATTTCATTCGTTCACTTCCTTCGTTTGTTTACACTCTTCTTTTCAAAAGGAAGAATATACCTCCTTTTAAATTTATTATAATAACGTAGTCTTTCCTGTAGTGTAAAGCTTTTCTTTCACATTCATACTTTTTGCAAGAAAAGGACATTCTACAAGTAAGATATTCACTATTGATTATTAATATTATTAATACAACAATGAGAGTTATGTTAAGTTTTTGTAAACTTTTCGATAAAATGTTTTAAAAAACGACAGTTTTTTGTTAGAATTGACTAGCCAATATATTTTACATATATTACTTTTGTGGGGGTAACTAATAATGGTATTTAAATCAAAAAAAGATAAATTTTCTGAAATGTTAATGAATGTTTCCGAAAATTTAAAAGAAGGCGCGCAGTTTTTCGTGGAGTATAAAATTAAAAATGCTAGCGATTTAAAAGAGTTTTCTATGCGCATGAAAGAGTATGAGTCAAAAGGTGACTCATTTATTCACGAAATCATTATGGAGCTAAACAAAGCGTTTATTACTCCAATTGAACGTGAGGACATCCTACAACTTGCAATGAGTATGGATGATGTATTAGACGGATTAGATCATAGTGCTGGTCTATTCGAAATGTATTCTATTACAGAAGCTGATGAATACATGATTAAATTCGTTGAAGCAATTAATCAATGTGCGATTGAGATTGCAAATTCTGTTGAACTACTGTCTAAAAAGAAGTTAGTCGACATTCGTACGAACGCGATTAAGATTAAGGATTACGAATCACAATGTGATGATATTCGCCGTCATGCGATTAAGCACTTATTCTCTCGTGAGAAAGATCCGATTAAGATTATTCAATACAAAGAGATTTACGAAGAGCTTGAAGAAGTAGCGGATAGCTGCCAAAGCGTTGCAAACGTATTAGAAACAATTATTATGAAGAACGCGTAAGGAGTTTGATCATGGATACACTCTTGATACTGACCGTTTTAGTAGTCATTTGCGCTTTAGCTTTTGACTTTATCAATGGATTTCACGATACAGCAAACGCTATTGCAACGGCTGTTTCAACGAAAGCTCTAAAGCCTAGACATGCAATTATTATGGCAGCTATTATGAACTTTTTAGGTGCGATGACATTTACAGGTG
Source organism: Bacillus sp. FSL M8-0063 (assembly GCF_038005545.1). Classification (NCBI taxonomy): domain Bacteria; kingdom Bacillati; phylum Bacillota; class Bacilli; order Caryophanales; family Bacillaceae; genus Bacillus; species Bacillus sp. FSL M8-0063. The sequence continues at coordinate 1,063,190 of NZ_JBBOTJ010000001.1, read as the reverse complement.
TAGCAAAAACGATTACAAAAGATATCGTTGATCCATTTGCCTTGCAAAATGGTTCTCTTGTAATTTTAGCTGCTTTACTTGCGGCAATAGCTTGGAATTTAATTACTTGGTACTACGGTATTCCAAGTAGTTCTTCGCATGCAATTATCGGCTCAATCGCAGGTGCAGCTATCGCTGCTGCCGGTATTAGCTCATTAAATCTTAAAGGGTTCATAAAAATTCTTGAAGCTTTAATCATTTCACCGATTATCGCTTTTGTTATTGGTTATATCGTATACAGTATTTTTAAAGTAGTCTTTAAAAACTTTAATTTAACGAAAACGAACAAAAACTTCCGTATATTCCAGATCTTCACTGCAGCATTACAAGCTTATACACATGGTACGAATGATGCACAAAAAGCAATGGGAATCATTACGATGGCTCTTATGGCCAATAACTATCATACTTCTGACGACATCCCGTTCTGGGTACAATTATGTTGTGCAATCGCAATGGGTCTTGGTACTTCTGTCGGCGGATGGAAAATTATTAAAACTGTCGGTGGACAAATTATGAAAATTCGTCCTGTAAATGGTGTAGCTGCTGATTTATCATCATCACTTGTTATTTTCGGCGCAACATTCATTCACTTACCGGTTAGTACAACGCACGTTATCTCTTCTTCTATTTTAGGGGTTGGTGCTTCACATCGTGTGAAAGGTGTAAAATGGGGAACTGCAAAACGTATGTTAATTACATGGGTTATTACACTTCCTATTTCAGCTTCGTTAGCTGCATTATTTTACGCTTTATTACACTTAATCTTTTAATTAAAAGTCGTCTTCCTTATTTTTCTAGGAAGACGACTTTTTTGTGAACAAACCTTTTTTTTATTAAAAAGCGTGTATAATAATTGGTGGATAAGTTATATAGAGGAGTTGGAAATTTTGGAATACATCATGTTACTTTTCATCGGGTTAATCGCCGGGACAGTCGGGAGTCTAGTCGGGCTTGGTGGCGGAATTATTATTGTTCCGTTATTAATTGGATTACACAGTCTATCACCACAACTTGCAGTAGGAACTTCAATGGTAACAGTCGTTTTTACAGGACTATCTTCCACCCTTACTTATATGAAGCATAAACGAGTAGATTACAAAAGTGGACTTATTTTATTTATCGGGAGTGGCCCTGGTGGTATCATCGGCTCGTGGGCAAACAAATTTTTAAACCAAGATACATTTTCTTTATATTTTGGGATTTTCCTTATTTTTGTCTCCATTCTTCTTATGTTACGAGACAAATTAAACCCCCTTTCTTTATCCAATATGACGGTAATTAAGCGTTCTTTTACAGATAACGAAGGAAACACTGTACACTATCAATTCCCACCGCTTCTCGCTATCTTTATCGCCTTTATAGTTGGTTTTATATCTGGATTATTTGGAATTGGCGGCGGTGCCTTACTTGTTCCAGCAATGATGCTACTTTTTGCATTCCCAGCACATATTGCTGTAGCAACTTCGATGTTTATCGTATTTTTATCAGCAATTGTAAGTTCTGCAACTCACATCTCCCTTGGAAATGTCAGCTGGGTTTACGCATTAATTCTTATTCCTGGTGCATGGATTGGCGGAAAAATCGGGGCTTATATTAATACAAAATTAAGTGGTAATGCCGTAATTAATTTATTACGTATCACATTAATTATTCTCGGAACTAGATTAATCATCACTTCTTTTTTATAACGCGTTCTTTTTAGGATGCGTTTTTCTTATACACATGAATATAAAAATCCTCCTAAGAGAACAAATAAAATTAAACAAACACATAATAACATATAATTGGAAATATGTACTTTCTTCAAGTTGACCACTCCTATAACTGCGACTGTTATCTTTATGATAGCGAAAAAATAATTCACTTGCAGTTACAAAGTGCTAACAATGCAAAATCATTTATTACAAATTTTATCCTTATATTTCATTTCTTTGTATATTCTATCGTTTTAATAAAAAAAGATGTCATATTGACATCTTTTTTAGTGAAGAAGTGACCATCCCATAAAATCCTCATGTACTTGGCACGCCCTCTTATCGTTTCGATCATATAATTCAGCATAACTATCTGTTTCTTCATCATAAGCCATCGTATAAATAATTTGGCCGTCTACTTCAACGGATAACACGACTCCACCTTTCATCTCTTCTACATGAATGATAGCATTCGCCGGAATTCTCATATCCGTCATTTTTATCGCATCTAACAATATACTAAACCCCCTACAGCGTATTCATTGCTAGTACTATTACACACTAAATAGTATACTACTGTAATAGCATATATTTCGTCAATGAAATTGCTATTTAAAAGCATATTGTCTTTATACATATACGCTAAAATAGAAGAAATAGAAATGTTTAAATGGGGGGCTAACATTGATTCTACACAAAGGAGATGTACTATTCCGTCAAGGCGAGGACGGTCCTTTATATTTTATAAAAACAGGTTTATTAAAAGTAGTACGGATAGAAGAAGATGGAACACCATTTCTATTCAACATTATCGTTCCAGGTGAAACGATACCTCACCATTCTTTAATTTCACCGAAGGAATATCACGGTACAGCAATCGCTTTAATGAAAACAGAAGTTGAACCTATAATTAGTAATGAATGGTACGATCAGCTTCAGGCAAATCCTGCATCATATGCAAATATTGCTATGCAACTACAATCAAAATTAAGAATGATGCAACAGCGTATCGATCAATTGACAACCGTCTCTCCGAAAGAACGTCTACATCGTTTACAAGAATGGTTCACACTATATTTAGGTGACATTCCTATATATGAAATATTAACACAAACTGAAATCGGTCAACTCATAGGTATACGCCGTGAAACGGTAAATCGGCTGTTACGAGAACAAATAAAAAACGAGGTAAAATAATACCTCGTTTTTTTACTTATTTCAAACTTCATCTATTGTAAGCTTGCTGCTGGACCGAAAAATTCATAATGAATATGCTCTTGTTCCACACCTAAATTAGTTAGTGCAGCATTTATATGCTTCATAAATGGTACGGGACCACAAAAATAAAATTCTGCTTCAGTTGTCGGAATAATAGTTTGTAACCATTCAGCTTCAATGAAACCTTCTTTATCAAAGTTCTTCATTTCCAAATCTTTTTCAGTTGGTGCAGAATAGCAAGTGTATGCTTTAACTTGTTCGTATTCATTATCTACTGCCTCAACGTGTTCTTTCATTGCATGTGTATTACTATTTATCGCTGCTTGAACAAAACATACATTACGTTTTGAGTTTTGTTCAATTAACGTATTTAGCATACTCATCATTGGTGTAATACCTACTCCACCACTAATTAGCACAACTGGTAATGTTGAATCCATATTTAATACGAAATCTCCTGCTGGTGCACTTACTGGTAACATATCCCCTTCTTCTACATGATCGTGTAAGTAGTTAGATACTTTACCGTCCGGTGTATCTACACCTTTTTCTTTCTTTACACTAATACGATAATATTCTTTTCCAGGAGCATCTGATAAACTATATTGACGATTATGTGTATACGTTTCACCTTCTATGTTTATTTGAATCGTTACATATTGTCCTGGGATGAATGAAGAAACTTGCCCTCCATCTTCAGGTTTTAAATAAAATGATGTAATAACGTCGCTTTCCTTCACTTTTTTAACAACCACAAAGTTACGGAAATCTTTCCATCCACCTTCTTTATGTGCCGCTTCTTCATACATCTCTGCTTCAATGCTAATGAATGCATCAGCAATGACACCATAAGCTTCTCCCCATGCATTTAAAACTTCATCAGGTGCACCTGCGACCTCTTTAATTGCACGTAGTAAACATGTACCTACAATCGGGTAATGCTCTGCTTTAATACCTAAACTTCTATGCTTATGACCAATTTGTTTTACAACTGGAATAATAGCTTCTAAATTATCAATATACGTTGCAGCTGCATAAACAGCATTCGCTAGCGCTTGTTGTTGTCTTCCCTTTTTCTGATTTGTATGGTTGAAAATATTCAATAACTCCGGATGTTCCGAAAATAAAATTTGATAAAATCTCGTTGTAATTTCAACGCCTTTTTCTTGTAATAATGGTACTGTTGACTTTACGATTTCAATTGTTTTTGCACTTAACATTGTATCCCACTCCTCTATTTCCTTAACTGTTTTTAGTTTAACTGAATTGTATAGTACATATTGTGATTTTAATCACTATTAACACGGTGTTTTTGTGAATAATATATGAACATTGCACTTACAAAAGAAAATAAGCCAACTAGAATTCTAGCTAGCTTATTATTTGGACTGTATAGCTTGTTCAATTACCCTTATATCTTTCCCCTCTCCAAACTCTGTATACCCCCAGATGTTCGTTTCACCTCTATATTTATTTACAATAATATCTAAGTCATGGTATACACGATGTGCATAAACTACATACTCAATATTTTGAAGTTCCACACCTTTTTTTACAATTTCATAGCTTCTATTTACATCACGTTTTATTTTTTCATTCTTTATTTCTGTATGTATATTTTTTAAAGACGATTCTTGTTGTTGAAACCATTGTTTAAATTGGTTCCAGTCCCCTTCTGTATAATTCTCTGCTTTACCGTAATTTAAGAAATTATTATAACTTTCATGCGTCATACGAATAAAATCTAGCACTTTTGTCTCTTCTTGCCCATCTTCTATTTGAGCTATTGTACTTACCTCAGCAGGCTTATTCGCATAATGTAATAGCAATTTCATAAGACTATAGCTCGCAATGATCATTACGATAATACTCCCGAATACAATTAACAATTTCTTCATATACAGAACTCCTTCTCTACTAAAGATATTACAATGTATAACTATACTTGTAACATTCTCTCGTAGAAATATAATTCCTGTATAAATTCTTCCTATCATTTCGACAATATTTTTCTATACATTTCTCGTTGGTAAATGTTCTTGTAAAACAATGTACCCTTCATAAGCTGTGTAACCGAGTATAGCCATTAATCCGATATAACAAGCAAAGACTGTCCATTTTGTTTTCATATCAACTTTATAATAGTTTTCCTGTTGTCTCTTTTCTGTCTCCCATTCCTGTAATTTTCTTTCTGACATTTCAAATGCTTCTCTTATATGAATTGTATGCGTTTCTTTTTCATCTTCATATGGAACGTAATCAAGCGGCTCAAACTTTGGTAAAAGATGCTCTAACACTTCAATCTTTTGAAGTTCTCCTACTTTTAATTCTTTCTCTCTTTCTTTTTGCCTTAATATATTTATTTCATGTTGCATCATATATATATTTCGATGCACCGCACCTGTTTCTTTTAACTCTTCTTCAAGCCTTGCAACATATTCTTTCATTCCATCAATTCTATATCCTAATTCCTTAATTGGCTCATCTCTCTTTATTACTCTATATAATTCCATACAGCCGATAATAAAAATAAATCCTCCCAAAATACTTTTAAAGTAAATGGAATAACCGAGCAATACAATAAGACCCGCTCCCCAAATCTTTGTACTTACAACTGAGATAATTCGTCCACCATCTAATGGAGAAACCGGAATCAAGTTAAAGAAGTTAATCATACTTCCAAGTAAAATAATTAATGCCCAAAATGGCTCTTTCGTTATTATATAAAGTGGAATCGCAGGTAAAAATGACAACAATCCGAAAAGAGGTCCCATATAGGCGATATAAGCTTCATCTTTTGCATTTTTTGGCATCTCTTTCATCCCAATAAGAGCACCCATAAACGGAATAAATATTGCTGGCGATGTTGGTATCCCCTTTCTTTTCGCAGCCCATAAATGGCCCATTTCATGAATAAACAATAAATAAATGAGCGCTACCCCAAATTTCCAACCATATATAACTGCGTATGCACCAAGTGATATAAACATACTAAATACCGTTGAAAACTTTGCTAATTTAAAAATTGCAAATACCCACTTTAACTTAGAGAGTAAAAATAGCCCTATTGCAACTATAATTCCCCATAATCCTTTTTTATTATTTTTCATATTTCTCTCCTTTATCTCTCATTAATGAATCATATTCATTCATCAAAACTATTCTTTTCTCTATTATGACATATTTTTTTCTATCGTTAGAAATAATGTTTATTTAATCCATTTTTAGCCAAAAATATAAATATAAGGAGGTGTTTGCAAATGAATTTACAATCTCTCATAATAGGCGCTCTATCGTTTTTAGCTTCAACTCTTATTTTTTATACTGTTAGTTACGTATTATTATTAGATTTGTTGCCCAATCACGTATTTATTGCCCTTGTCATCCTTTCCGCTCTTATGATTTCTTTTCTTATTACACGAAAATCAATGAATGAGCCATCTGCAAAAGCAAAATAATAGAGAGGGGTGTTTTCCCCTCTCTATTATCATTTCCTAGGAAAGGTCATATAGACTTTACATTCATCCCGATCCGTAAGGGCTAATTAAAGTTTCATTTTATCTTTGTAAATCCATTTTTTCACCATACTCTTTAACAATTTGAATGATATTTTGAAAAACACCTATTTTTTCTTTTTTACTATTTAATATTATCAAATCATAATTTTCATAATATGTTTCTAATGACTTTAATTGTGATTCTGAAGCATCTTTTACCTGCACAGTAGCATGCAATTCATATTGTTTATACCCTTCCTTTACCTTTTCACCTGAAATTTTTTCACTCTCTTTTGCTCCAATTAATTTTTGAACTTTTTCTGGGAAAACGACTTGTAAATAATATTCTTGTTCCTTCTCTAACTTGTTGTATAGTGATTGTGAAATCGTATAACGCACCGTATAATTCACTTTTTGATCGCCTGCTTTAATATGAAACGCAGTAATCTGCAAATCTTTTTTTGTTACTTCCGTTAAAGGACCTACCTGCATCTCATCTTCTTTTTGTTCTGAAACATTTGGAAATATAGCCAAAAGCTTTTCCGTATCTTTTTTATTCAGCATATACATAGCTTTCTTATATTGTACCCATCCTCGTCTGTCTTCTCCTCTTAGCCATGCATAATATGTTTCTTTTTTTCCATCCCTATTAATTTGTATTTCATATTCCGGTTCACCAAAACTACCTGTTACTTCTTGTTTTTCCGCTTTATCTATAATGTCTATTACTAACTTAGCTTCTGATTCCTGTAACTTTTTCTCTTTATGTTTTTTTTGTATAACGGTTGCCCCTATTGTTTCTTTCACTTCATTCACCGTCTCTTCCACTTTTTTTGTTTCTTTTTTTTGCTCTACTTGACCACAAGATGCTAGTAACATAGCAAATAACAACAATACATATTTCCTTTTCAACTTAATCCTCCTCTTACAATAAGAAATTCTTATACTCTTCATATAAAAAACAAAAACGTGACACACTATAAAATACGCTATACTAAGTATTGAAAGGAGGTCTTTTTCATGTCCATTAATTTTCACGATGCAAATAATAAATACACATACGCACAGCGAAACGCCCATATTTCTTGGGGAGAAATGATAAAAAGTATTACAAATATACAAAACAAACAAATAATTGATATTGGCTGTGGTGGCGGGATTTATACGAAAGAACTTGCTCTTATGGGGGCAAAAAATGTCATTGGACTTGATTTTTCAAAAGAAATATTACAAGCTGCAAAAGAAAATTGTAGCGGCTTTCCAAATATTTCATTCATTCACGGTGATGCACATAGCGTCCCATATTCTAATGATACATTCGACATTGTTATTTCGCGCGCAGTGATTCATCATTTACAAGACATTCCTACATTTCTACGTGAAGCTTCTCGTATATTAAAGAAAAACGGTGTACTTATTGTACAAGACCGAACCATTGAAGATTGTACAATTCCTGGAAGCCCCGAACACATTCGTGGATATTTTTTCTCTATCTTTCCAAAACTCATTGAAATAGAATCAAAAAGGCGGCCAAAAACCACCACGATACAGCAAGAATTACAAAAACATTTTCTTCACGTGTTCCCCTCTCAAACACAATGGGAAGTACGAAAAATACATGATTCTGTAGAAGCATTGCTACAAGATTTATCACCTCGAACAGGTCGATCCATTCTATATGAATTAACAGATCATGAACTTTCTCAACTTCTACAACAAGTCCAGACCGCACTACAAAGCATCTCTCCTATTATCGAAAGAGATCGGTGGACAATTTGGAGCGCCATGAAATTGTAAGGAAGGAAGCCTCACAACATAATGTGAGGCTTCCTTCTTTCATAATCTAATTTTGCAACACTCTTGATAGCCTCCACTTCTGGCCTGTGCACTTCCACACTTCGGACATACTAAATATCTAGACTGATTTGTCAACAAACTACCTTTTTGAAAGAGTAAAACTTCTGCTTGTTTAAACGAACGCGAATAATATAACCACATAAAACCAATTATAGCAATAATGCCAAATAATACTCCCATCGCAAGCATTTCAGTCACCTCTTTTGGTTTGTTCTTTCCAGCAAGTGGATTGTTGTATTATTCTCTGTAAATTCAAACAATACCTTCTTTACTCCTATAAATATCAACTTTCTCTACAAATTTTACAATTCTCTACAAATTTTCACTCCCGTTTTACAATCCACCATTCCCTTTACATCAACGAATATCACATTCAATATTTCCGTATATACATATATCTTTCAAAAAAATATTGACTTTCAAAAAAAAACATGTGACAATACTTTCAGAATACTTGAATAAAAATTCATTGACGAGAACGAGTACGTTATAGGACTGTCCCCCAGAGAGTTGGCGATTTGCTGAAAGCCAACGTTCAGTGCGTAGCCGAAAATCATCTCCGAGAAGTAGAACCGAATGTCACAGTAAGTTCTTACCGGCTGTCCCCCGTTACAAGGAACACGTATCATGTTGTACGTTGTAAAGCCGTATACATATAGACTAATTTCTACATGTATAAATTAGGGTGGTATCGCGGGTAAATATAACTCGTCCCTTTCTTTAGGGACGAGTTTTTTGTGTTCTTACAAATGAATTTAAAAAAGGAGGAAAAACAATGAACACTGTATCAAAAAAACATATTTTTTTCACGGGTCTTATGCTATTTTCTTTATTTTTTGGGGCAGGTAATTTAATTTTCCCTCCCATGCTTGGACAAAATGCAGGTGAAAACTTTTGGCCGGCAATGATTGGATTTTTACTAACAGGAGTCGGTTTACCATTATTAACTGTTATTGCAATTTCTTTATCAGGAAACGGTATGCAACAACTTGCAAGTCATGTTCACCCATTATTCGGAATTTTCTTTACTGTAGTTGTATACATCGCAATCGGTCCTTCTATGGGAATTCCACGCGTTGCAAATGTCGCTTATGAAATGGGTGTTAGTTCTTTCTTACCGGAAACAATTCGCTCTAGTAACCTAGCTCTATTTTTATACACGGTCATCTTCTTCGCTATCGTATTTTGGCTTAGTTTAAATCCATCTAAACTTGTCGATCGCATCGGAAATATTTTAACACCTATTTTATTACTCTCTATTTTCTTACTATTTGTTAAAAGTGTATTTACACCACTCGGGCAATCAGGACCAGCAATGCAAGAGTATCAAACTTCTCCAATCTTCAAAGGCTTTATGGAAGGATACTTAACGATGGATACCATTTCTGCGCTTGCATTTGGAATTATCGTTGTAAATGCCATTCGCTCTAAAGGTGTGAAAGATCGTAAATCCATTGCTATCGCAACAGCGAAAGCAGGACTTATTGCCGCTACTGGTCTCGTACTTGTATATGGTGCACTTGGCTGGCTCGGTGCAACTAGCGTCTCGCTCGGATATGCACAAAATGGCGGACAATTACTTACTGTTATCGTACAGCAATTATTCGGTCCATACGGTTTACTTCTATTATCTCTAATCGTTACACTCGCTTGTCTAACGACTTGTGTTGGACTTGTATCTGCGTGTAGTCAATATTTCTCAACATTATTGACTACATTTTCATACAAAATGTTCGCGATTATCATTTGTGCGTTAGGATTATTAGTTGCCAACTTAGGTTTAACGAAAATTATTGCCATCTCTGTTCCAATTCTACTTGTTGTATATCCAATTGCAATTGTACTCGTTCTCCTATCATTACTTCATAAATATTTCGGTGGATATCGCTCTGTTTATGTAGGTGCTTTAATTGGAGCAGCAATCGTAAGCGTATTTGATGGATTAAAGCAAGGTGGTATTTCAGTTTCATTTATCACACCATACTTTGAATTTATCCCTTTATATAAGGAAGGAATAGGCTGGTTAATACCAGCATTAGCCGGGGCTATTATCGGCCTTACAATCGCTAAGTTAAGCGGTGCGAAAAAAGTTCCCTTAATAACCGATTCCCGCGAAGTAAAAGCATCCTAAAAAACTCCCGAAAGGGAGTTTTTTTACTTTTGATAAGCAGTATGATTAAAACTGCTTATTTTATACGCTTTCGTATAATATTCGATATTTGTATCCACTGTTTCTACTTTGACAACATCGTAGCAATCTTCTTGCTTTACTAAAAATAAATAGTACTCTTCTGTCGCCTCAACAATTGCAATTTTATCTGTTTCAACATTATATTGTTCACAAAGCGCTTGTAATGCGTTCACATAATCCCCTAATTTTTTAGACTTATCCATGCCAAATATCGTTTGAACTAACATACACTCTCTCCCCTTTGTATGTACTGTTAACAACTTAATGATAACGATTACATTTATTAACGTCAATAAAAAGATTTGGCGTTAACTAATAATCAGTGGGATAGCCCCCACTGATTAAAGTTTCACTTTATCATTTCGTCAATTGATGTCTAAACGCATAAATAACCGCCTGTGTCCGGTCACTTACATTTAGCTTATTTAAAATATTACTCACATGTGTCTTTACTGTTTTGAGGGCAATAAACAATTCATCTGCAATCTCTTGATTACTTTTCCCCTCTGCAATTAATAACAAAATTTCAGACTCTCTTTCTGTTAACTCCTCATGCAAAGCTTGTTCTTTCTTCTGACGCATACGAGACATCATTTTACCAGTAACTTTTGGCTCTAATACCGTTTCTCCATCATAAGTAGCTCGTACAGCGTCTGCTATATCACTTGCTCTTGATGTTTTTAATAAATAACTTGTCGCTCCAGCCTCAATAACAGGGTACAATTTCTCATCATCTAAAAAGCTCGTTACAACTACAATTTTCGCTTCTGGCCATTCCTGAATAATAGCACGTGTTGCTTCAACCCCATCCATCTCGTCCATGACAAGATCCATCAAAATAATATCTGGTCTTAATTGCAGTGCTAACTCTGAACCTTTTCTTCCATTTTCAGCTTCTCCAACTACTTCTATATCTGGCTGCGTTGATAAATATGCTGATACACCCATTCGAACCATTTCATGATCATCGACAAGTAACACTTTTATCATGATTCTCCCCCTCTCTCAATCATAATCGGTACTTTTACTTCTATTTGCGTCCCTTTAGCCGGGAAACTAAGTACTTTTAATGTCCCACCAATCTCATGAACACGCTCTTGCATTGATCTTAAACCATATGAACCAGCCTTATTCACTCCGACTTCAAATCCAACGCCATCATCAATAATTTTTAGAATTGCATATTGATCAATTTTCCGAAGACGTACTTCCGTTTTCTTCGCTTTCGCATGTCGTAAAGTATTGGATAAAGCTTCTTGCACAATACGAAATAAATGATCTTCTACACCTTTTTTCAATTCTATTGGCTCGATTAGCCATTCAATTTTCATATGTTGCTTTCGCGATAATTCCGTTAATAATTCCTCTATACCTTGTGTCAGTTTCTTACCTTCTAATTGTACAGGCCGTAAATGAAGAAGCAATGCTCTCATTTCTGATTGTGCATTTACAACCATATTTTCAACGAGCTGCAACTGCTTTTTTGTCGTTTCTGGAATTTCAGCTACTTGTTCATTAATAGCCGACATCATCATCGACATTGCAAAAAGCTGCTGACTTACAGAATCATGCAGCTCCCTCGCCAATCGATGCCTTTCTTGGGATATCGCTTCTTGTCTCATCTCTTCATTCCAATGAGCTCGTTCATTCGTTACTTTTTGAAAGAGTCCAGCTTGCTCCTCTAATCGACGAGCAAGACCGATTACTTTTCGTTCTACTTCATGAAATTCATCATCTGCAGTAAACGAAACATCGCTCGGAAAATTCCCTCGCTCCACTTCAAATAGAAAAGTATTTAACCCTTGTATACGCTGCTCTATATAGTAACCGATTGCATATCCTACAATTCCCCCGATAAGTAAACTTGTAGTCATAATAAACAAGCCAATTGGAACAGAAGCAATGGATTCCTTCCATAATAAATCATACACTTGTTGCTCGCTTTTCCATACGTATACAATTGTACAAATGAGTGCGATACTAACAGAAGACAACATAGAATAACGAATATACATCCACGAAATATTTTTTTGTTTCTTCATTATACTTTCCTCACTTCCGTATCGCCTACGACAAGCGAAGAAATAATTTTAATACGACGAGGAGCTTCTTTATACTGCTCTGTTCTAAATGTAACATTGCGGTTAAACCCTGTCTCTTCATGACCTGGCAGGATCACACGTCCAACAATAACAGAATGATTTAAAGACAGTTCAATATCATATGGCACATATAAACGAATATTACCAACGACACCTCGAATAACAATTACCGTCTCCCCTTCTGGGATCATAGCAGTTGTTAAATCTATTTCCACATCACAAGCACCATATTGAACATTAATATCCTCAAGTTCATAAATATGATCCATCATTCGTATATTCCCTACAAACATATTTTTTAAATATGGTTCTGTGCGATATATTTGCTTCTCTTCATCTATAATCCCTTTTTCTTTAATTTCAACCTTCATTGCTTTTTGCTGATGTCCTTGTTGAATCAGTTGATAACCAATTAAAGCTAAACAAGCAAATACGACAAGAACAAATGCTGCTGATGAAAATAAGAAGAATAGAAATACGATACCACCAACAAATAAAAATACATTTCCCCGTACGTAACGATTCTTCTTACGATAATGCCTTCCAAACATAAGCATAATAAATGCAAAAATGAGACCACCTGGTTCAAAATGTCCAAGTATCATATCAAGAAAAAGACCGAATCCAAATATGATGAGGAGCATCCCCATTAATTGTGTTTTTGAAAAATGCTTCTTCATTTCAGCTCCCCCCTTCTTGTCACATATACATAGAAGAAAAGGCATTGCTTTCCAACACCTTTTCTCCTATCACTATATCATAAGCCTGTTTTATAATATACTACTATTATTTTGTTAACTCTTTCGTTAACGATACATCATTCTTCTCTTTCATTTCACGCTCAAGCTTTGCAATCTTCATATCAAATGTGTCACGTTCATGCTCCTCATTTATACGAGATTCTAAGTCGCAAATATGATCTTCAATTTCTTCAAAGCGTAAGAACGGATTATTTTCATCCATTTTATGCATCGCTGTATTCATACGACGATTTGCATGTGCCATATTTTCACGTGCCATTAATTCCATACGTTTTGCATGCATTTCTTTTAATTTATTTTTCATCTCAGCAAGACGACGCTCTAACTCATCAATTTGATCTACAACACCTGCATACATTTCTTCTAATCGAGTTACTTGCCCTTCATAATACGCTACTTCTTCTAACGCACGCTCATGTAGTTGTAATTCGCCTGCTTCTTGAGCGACGATCGCTTGCTTTGATCTTTTATTAACGAAATAACGTGCTTGCTCAAGCTCACGAGCGAAATTAGATTTTAATGTTTTGTGGCGCTCAATTAACTTCTCAATTTTTATTATTTCACGCTCACTATCGCGTAAATATTGGTTTAACATCGCGATTGGATTCTTTCTTTCTTTCTCATCTAACACATTATGAAAATCTGCTAAAATTGCATCGCGTACACGTCCGAATAAAGATTGTTTCATTATAATCTTCCTCTCTTCTACTTTATCAATTTGATTTGGTTTTTATTAATTTTTTATTAGTTTTTTATTAGTTTTTCATTAACTTGTTCCACTCATCTTCAAAGTTGCTATATGGTTTAGAACTTTCTGGTGCAGAATCAACAACTACATTTTTTTCTTTTTTCCACTCACGGTATCCGTAGTATAAAACTACTAATGCTGCGATACCGATTAATGCTGGGGAGTGCGAAAGTGCGATGGACAAGCCGATCAAACCTACAATACCCCAAGCTAACTTTCCAAAAAATGATTGTGCTCGCACAAATGATTTATAGCTCCAGTACACAACTCCTGCTCCGATTGCGAATCCTACAATACCAGCAAGACTACCAAGAGCAATTAAAGCCAAAATAGCGGCCGCGATAAACGCTAGAAATTGTTTCATCTTGTGCTTGCCTCCCTTCGATTTGATACTCTTATCTTAACTATTTTTTCACTTTTCCATAACGAGCTTAAGAACCGTTTTCGACTCAGACTTAAGACTGAGTTGCATTCAGCCTTTTGTAAAAATATGCGGTAGGATAGGATGATTCACTCTTTTATTGCACATAAAAAGCCGTACAGAGAACATTCTCTGTACGGCTTTCGTTACTATTCATAAACTTCATTTTAAATTATGCTGTTTTGTGATACTCTTTCTTTCCCGCTACTTTAGAAAACCTCGGGAAACCAATTAATATAGAAATGATTCCACATACTCCAACTAAGATTGGATAAAACGCATATGGTAACAATTCAATCGGAGATAACGCCGCAAATCCTGCTGCCGTTAACATTTGCGCACCATACGGAATTAATCCTTGCACACAGCATGAGAAAAGATCTAATACACTCGCTGATTTACGAGGGTCAATTTCATATTGATCTGCAATGTTTTTCGCAAGCGGACCTGTAAAGATAATAGAAATCGTATTATTCGCTGTACACATATTCGTCAGACTCACTAAGCCAGCAATACCGAACTCTGCTCCTTTTTTCGAACGAATGTTACGCGTTAAAAGATTCATTAAATATTGAATGCCACCGTTATATTGAATCAGTTCGACCATACCACCAATTAAAATAGCAAGTAATACTAACTCCATCATACCGCCCATTCCAGACGTTACACTTTTAAAGAAACTCTCTAACGTGTAACTTCCATCTAAAAGACCGATAACGCCAGATAGTACAGTTCCACCAGTTAACACAATAAGTACATTCCAACCAAGCAATGCTGTAATAAGTACTCCTGCATACGGTAAAATCTTTATCCAGTCAAAGCTATGCGCTTTAATCTGCGTATCGCTTCCTAAAGTAATGATTACTAATAGTACAATTGTAATAATAGCCGCTGGTAATACAATTAAAAAGTTCGTTTTAAACTTATCTTTCATTTCTGTTCCTTGCGAACGTACAGCTGCGATTGTTGTATCTGAAATAAATGATAAATTATCACCAAACATCGCTCCGCCAACAACGGTAGCCATCGTAAGTGCAATTGAGATATCAGTTTGCCCACTAATACCTACAGCAATCGGTGCTAATGCAGCAATCGTTCCCATTGAAGTTCCCATCGCTAATGAAATAAATGCCCCTATAACAAAAATTCCAGCTACGATAAACCCTTGCGGTAAAATTGATAACGCTAGGTTAACTGTAGAATCAACGCCGCCCATCCCTTTTGCCGTTTCAGAAAATGCTCCTGCAAGCACAAAAATTAGAACCATAATCATAATATCTGGGTTCCCTGCACCTTTAGCAAATCGTTCTACTTTTACATTAAAGCTTTCTTTACGATTCATTGCTAAAGCGACCCCTACAGCAATTGAAATTGCTACAAGTATCGGCAATTTATAGAAATCACCTGTAATAATTCCAGAACCAATAAATAGCGCCAAAAATATCCCAAGCGGTAATAAAGCCAAACCATTTCCTCTCGTTTCTTTCAAAGTACCATCTCTCCCTAGTTTCAACCTTTTTCTAATGAATAACAAAAGACCTCTTCCAATGAGAAGAGGTCTTATACATCTATAAGAAACACTCTTCTCATCTTTCAAGCACATGCTTGCTGGATTTGGCACAGCACTCTGAAATCGAGTCCGCTGCCGAGGCATCGTAGGGCCAGTCCCTCCGCCTCTCTTTATAAGAAGGTTTCATATTTATTTTTTAATAATAATTTCTTCCCTAACTTTACTCGCTTACAAAACAAAAGTCAATTATTTTTTGTATAGATTTTTTTGGTAATTATGCAAAAATTTGAATACAACAATCATTTTAACTTTTTGATTTCTTCTTCCAATATTGAAATCCAATAATATTCATTATTTTTTATTGCATCTATTATCCATTTCGTAGTGTACCAAGCTAACTCATACTCTTCTTTTGTAACATCGCTACTTTTATAAGCATCCTCTAGCTCATCTTCATCCAATATATACATTTTACCGTTCGGTAATAACACTACATCTAAATATAAATCATCAAAATACGGTAAACCACGGTCGTCAATTTTATATTCTTTCGCCACATCGATATAATATTGCACTAATTTTTTCTGATCATCTAACATAGCTGTAATCGCAAAGTTTTTCCCGTCTATGAAATATTGAATCCACGTATATTGATTCCCTGCGATACAAAGTTCTTTACCATCATATTCTTTACAACTAGGTTCTCTTACCTTTTTTATTTCTAATATTCCTAGCATTCCTTCTTCTACTTGCTTAACCGTATAATTCTTCTCTATTAGTCGCTTCCACGAAGAACCGTCACCATATTTACGTTTCATTACGTCCGCTCCCCTTCTATATAGAAAAGCCCCCACATATTATGTGAGAGCTTGTTCAAATTATAATTAAGCTGCTTGCTTATTAGAAATTTCTTTCAAGTAGGCTTGTCCTTTTTCAGCGTCATACTGACCTTCCCACTTAGACATAACTACAGCTGCTAAAGAGTTACCTACAACGTTAACTGCTGTACGAGCCATATCTAAAATACGGTCAATACCAGCGATGAATGCTAAACCTTCAGGTGGAATACCTACTGTACCAAGTGTCGCTAATAATACAACGAATGATACGCCCGGTACGCCTGCGATACCTTTTGATGTTACCATCAATACAAGTAATAATGTAATTTGTTGTGTAATAGATAAATCAATACCGTACATTTGCGCTAAGAAAATAGCCGCAATTGCTTGATATAAAGTTGATCCATCTAAGTTAAATGAATAACCTGTCGGAATAACGAAAGATGTAATTGCTTTCGGACAACCGAACTTCTCCATTTTCTCCATGATTTTCGGTAAAACTGTTTCTGAACTAGCTGTAGAATATGCTAAAATCAGCTCGTCTTTTAAAATCTTAAAGAATTGGAAAATGTTAATTCCAAATATTTTCGCTGTAAGTCCTAATACGACTACAACGAAGAAAATCATTGCTCCGTATACTACAATTAATAATTTCCCTAATGGAATTAATGAAGCGAGACCAAATGTAGAAACTGTAACTCCAATTAGCGCAAACACACCAAATGGTGCAAATTTCATAACCTGGTTCGTTACGTAAAACATTGCATCAGCTACACCTTGGAAAAATTGAAGAACCGGTCTTCCTCTTTCACCAATTGCTGCTACACCTAAACCAAATAGTACAGAGAAGAAGATAATAGCAAGCATATCTCCGTCAGCTAATGACTTCATAATGTTCGTTGGAACAATATTTACAAATGTATCTGCAAAGGAATGACTTTGCACTTGCTCTGTCGTATGTGTATATTTCGAAATATCTGTCTTTGTTAACTGCTCCATATTTACGCCTTTTCCAGGTTGGAAAATATTCGCAATCAATAGACCGACAATAATTGCAATTGTTGTAATAATTTCAAAATAAAGAATTGTTTTTCCGCCTAGTCGACCTAATTTTTTAACATCGCCAACACCAGCAACCCCAACAACAATACTTGCTACAACAATCGGTACAACGATCATTTTAATTAATCGGATGAAAATATCACCAATTGGTTGTAAGTAACTCACCACTGCCGGATTGCCAAAGAAAATCGCCCCAACTGCAATACCAAGCGCAAGTCCTATTAATATTTGCCATGCAAGTCCTATTCTTTTCATATTTGTTGTAACCCCCTCTTCGATGTGTCACTCTATCTCTCATTCTATCTCTATAAAACTCGAAATTAAGAGTATTACATATTATTCGACAATTCACTACATTTTGTCCCTGTTAAAAATCATAAATCAAAATTTAAAATCTGACAACAAAATAACTTTGCCCGAATGCAAATAATTTTCTTGACAAAAACAAAACCCATGTCAGAAAACCTCACATGAGAACGATTCCTTATCAGTGTTTCATTGGATTCCTGTCTACTATTTTACTATATAAAACAAATATATTTTTCCTTTATTTTACAACAAAATCCAAAAAATACATCCTTGTTGAACGAATAAAAAAGCGCATCCAACATGACAATTATCATTAAAAAATGATAATTTCCGACAAAACTTAGCAATTTTATAAAATTTTCTTTACATTATGGTTACAACGATAGACACTCTTCTTCTTATGATATATAACATTCATAGGGAAAGGAGCCAGACAACTATGAAAAAGAAATTTGCGGCGTTTAGTGTTTTAGCAGTAGGAACGATTTTTGTTTCTCCACTACTTTCACCCGTATACGCTGAAACGAATCAAGATAAATTATCTAATATTCAATCTGAATTAGAAGGAAAACAAAATGACTTACAAAATAAATCAGCTGAGAAAGAACAAATAGAAAAAGAAATTCAAGAATTACAAAAGAAAATTGACGACTTAACTACTTCTATTAATAAAAACGAAGCTGAATTAAACGATACAAAAAAAGAAATTAACAAAACACAACAAGTAATTACTGAAAAAAAGAAACATATAGAGCAATTACAAACAAACATAGATACGCGTCAGGAAGTTATTAAGCAACGTTTACAATCTATGCAAGAAAAACCTCGTACAAATATCATTACAGAGGTAATAACAACTTCTACAAACATTGCTGATCTTGTTGATAATATGTACTCTGTAAGTTTAATTTTAAACAACGATACTGATATTGTGAAAAAACAAACAACTGATCAAAATGCTGTGACGAAAGAAAAAGAGGCTGTTGAGAAAAAAGAGCAACAACTAAAAGACGCTGAACAGAAATTAGTTCAAAAACAACAAGAGTTGCAAACGAATCAACAACAACAGCAAACATTTATTAGCGATCTACATACGAAAGTAGCAAAAGTAGATTCAGAGATTGATGGGTTAGAAGAATCCAAAGGTATTCTAGAAAATCAGCGTCAAGCTGTTCAAAAAGCAATTGAAGAAGAAAAGCGTGCCGAAGAGGCTCGTAAAGCTGAGGAAGCTCGCAAGGCAGAAGAAGCTCGTAAACAAGCTACTACATCTGCTCAAACAGCTCAAGCAGCTCCAACACCACACGATACAAATATTGGCGGATTTATTAAGCCAGCAGCTGGATCAAAAACTTCTGGCTTTGGTGTGCGCTCTATAGATAACCATAAAGGAATCGATATCGCAGCTTCAGGAACCGTTCCAATTATTGCCGCCGCTGACGGCGTTGTTATCCGCTCGGAATTATCATCTAGTTACGGAAACGTTGTGTATTTATCTCACCGTATAAACGGAAAAACATATACGACAGTATATGCTCATATGAGTAGCCGTTCTGTATCAAATGGACAAACCGTAAAACAAGGCACTCAACTTGGATTTATGGGGAACACTGGCCAATCATACGGACAACATTTACACTTCGAACTTCACCTTGGAGAATGGAATGTCGGCAAGACAAATGCAGTTGATCCATCTCCTTATATCGGATTATAGAAAAAAACTCGGTGCACACCGAGTTTTTTCTATACCCTTCACACAATATAGGCATTCCACATAGACTACAACTAAACGCCTATATTTTACGGGGTGAATTATATGAATACACAATTACAACAAAAAATAGAAGAGGCTAGAGAAACTTACATCGGCCGGCTATTTACATTTGGCGGCTCAGCATTATTTTTAATCGGATCATTTATCGCAGTCGTCACAGCCTATAAAGCATATAATCGTTTATTAAATACACCTACAACATAATAAAAAGACGGAGAAATCTCCGTCTTTTTATTATGCAAACATTTTAAATACGCCTATCGCATTTAAAAATACAATAATTACAGTTACTGGAATAACATAACGAAGCAAGAAGAACCAAATATTAAATAATGTTTTACCTTTCGTTTCCGTAACTTCTAATTCTTTCATTAACATCTCTTTACTCATTTTATTTGGTACGAATAGCGAAATGGCTAGTACTCCGAGTGGCAGCAATACATTACTTACCGAAAAATCGACGAAATCAAAGAATGTCTTACCAAATATTTTCACATCACTCATAATTCCAAACGATAATGCTGACGGGATTCCAACTGCAAAAATAAGAATACCAATTAATAATGATGCTGACGGACGCTTTTTCTCATTATCTTTCGCAACAGATGCTACTACAATTTCAAGCATGGAAATAGCAGATGTTAACGTTGCAAAGAAGAATAAAACTAAAAACATAATGAAGAAAAATTGTCCAAATGGTATTTTCGCAAATACTGCCGGAAGGACGATAAACAGTAGTCCTGGTCCTTCAGTCGGCTTAACGCCTAATGCGAAAATCGCCGGGAAAATTGCTAATCCTGCAAGTACTGTAACAAAAACCGTTAAACTTACAATAGATGTTGCTGATTTAGCTAAATGTTCTTCTTTCTTCAAGTACGAACTATACGTGACCATTACTGAGGCACCTACTGTTAGTGAGAAGAACGATTGTCCCATCGCGTATAAAATCGTATCTGCTGTCAGCTTTGAAAAATCTGGTTTCAAGAAGAACTCTACCCCAGCAAAAGCACCATCAAGTGTTAAAGCACGAACTATGATTGCAATAAACAAAATAAATAATAGCGGCATCATATACTTACTTGCCTTTTCTATTCCCTTCTCTACACCTTTACTTACTACAAAAATAGTACAAAGCATAAAGATAAATTGCGCTCCAATCGCACTTACTGGATTTGAAATCGTTTCACCAAATAATTTTCCATAATCAACAACACCATTCCAGAAACTTCCTGTAACACTATAGTATAAATACAGTAAAATCCATCCACCTACAACACTATAGAAAGAGAGTACACTAAAACAAGTTACAACTCCCATACGACCAATCCAAGGATATACTTTACTATTTGGTACTAGTACTTTATAAGCTGTAACCGCCTCTTTTTGAGTGCTACGTCCAATAACAAACTCCGCTAATAGTAAAGGCATACCTATAAATAAAGTTAATAGTAAAAATACAAGGAAGAATGCGCCTCCCCCACCATTACCTGCAACATATGGAAATTTCCATATGGCACCAAGACCTACTGCGGCTCCGGCTGCTGCGAGTACAAAGCCTATTTTCGACGTCCATTGCTGTGTTTCTTTCATCATAAATTCTCCTTTTCTGAATATTTAAACTTTTATTAATTATACACTTTCATTTCATACTCGCACACCTCCTTTAGAAAATAAAAAAGTCCCCTACACGCAAATATGCATGTAGAGGACGATATATGTAATGTAAATACCGTGGTACCACCTCAATTGGATTGATAAATCCCACTTGTTCAAGTACAGGAAAACTCCGATACTCTATCCTTTTAACGGCGGAACCCGGGTTGCCTACTACAATGTTCAACATACCTCTCGCAAGCCCATTCTGTATATTTTATCGTACCGGGCTCCCACCTTACCCCAGCTCTCTGAACGTATCAAATATACATACTCTTCTTGCTCATCGATTTCATTTATTGAAGTTACTTGTGATTATAAATTATATTTTTATAGTTGTAAAGTACAATTTATTCATTATCCTATATGAACTCTTCTCTCTAATTCTTGTAAAAACAATTTTCTTTTTTGTTCATTTTGAACATATATCGACTTTAATACTTCTTGCAACAATGTATTTCTCTCTCTTTTCTCTATTTGTAATTCTTTCACTTTTATTCTAACTTCGTATAAAAAATCAAGATACGATTCATACGCCTCATCATATTTATTTGCGATATCATCACGGATTTTTTTTGCCAATTTCGGACTTGCTCCTCCAGTAGAAACAGCCACATTCAGTAATCCACGATGAATCGCCGCCGGAAAATGAACATTGCCACTTTCCGGGTTCGTAATAACATTTACTAATTGATTTTCTGTGCTATCTTCAGCAATTTGTTCATTTAATACGGCATCACTACTCGCTGCAACAACTAAAAAAGCACCTTGAATATCACTTTTTTCATACTCCCTTTGATACCAACGAATTTGCTTTTCTTCCACTAGTTTCACTAAATTCGCATCCAATTCAGGACTTATCACAATTATATCCGCACCTTGTTTTAGTAAAGGAATAATTTTAAATCCCGCGACTTTTCCTCCACCAATGACAACAACACGTTTCTTCTCAACTCGCACTGTAAGTGGATACATATTGATCTCCCTTCAATAATTTCTTCGTTTTCTGAATTAACATATATTGAAACGCTTCATTTTTTCCTAAATACGGACTTATTTTTATCTCATCCGACTCATATTGGCGCACTTCTTTTTCAATATGTTTCATAAGTAAACCTGTAAATAATAAGTAAGGCAATACAACGATATTCTTTTCTTTTCGTTCAACAACTTCCTTTAACTTCTCCTCAAATTTTGGCTCGGCAGCCGCTAAATAACAAACCTCTACTTTTTTAATTTTCTCTTCATGTTGAAATAAAGAAGCGATCCAGTTTATATCTCTTAATACGTCAGGATCACTACTCCCTCTTGCAACGAGAAGTAGCGTTACTTCATCCTTATCTTCCTGTTCAATGCCACTTCCGCTATACACCGATTTAACAAGTGTTTCTGATACACCAAACGGGTTACCGTAGGTCACTTTAACATTCGAAAATTGATTATTTAACTTTTCCAATTCAAACGGTATATCTTTTTTCACATGACCTGCCGCTAATAAAAAAACTGGAATAACAATAATCTCTGTAACACCACGCTTCACACATGTACGGAACCCTTCATCAATCGTTGGACTCGCTAACTCTAAAAAACAAACTTCTTGAATACTTGCCTCTACACGGTTCATGCATGACGTAATAAATGCAACCGCTTCTTCTTTAGCTGCTTTCAAACGACTTCCATGACATATATATAAGATGGCTTTCATTTTATAACACTCCGCTTACTTGATACGTACTTTCTGTCTGTTTCTCAAACCAATGGATTTTTTCTCTAAAACGGACCACTTCTCCAATTACAATCATGCTCGGATTTTGAATTTGTTCTTTTTTCGCAACATCTACAATTGTTCCTAACGTCCCAACAACTGTGCGCTGCATTGATGTCGTTCCCCGCTCAATAATAGCCGCAGATGTACTTTTGTCTTTTCCATGCTTCATCAGTTGTTCACATATGTAGGGTAAATTGCTAACCCCCATATATACAGCTAAAGTCTCTACACCTTTCGCTAAATGTTCCCACTTCACTTCTTCCTCAACACCTTCTTTCCTATGCCCTGTCACAATAGCAAAACTTGCACTTGCATCACGATGTGTCACTGGAATGCCAGCATAAGCAGGAGCAGCTATTCCAGCTGAAATACCAGGAACGATTTCAAATGGTACACCTTGCTTTGCTAACGCTTCAGCTTCTTCGCCTCCTCTACCAAATACAAATGGATCGCCGCCCTTAAGCCTCGTTACAACTTTTCCCTTTTTCGCATATTTAATAAGAAACGTGTTAATCGTCTCTTGCTTCATCGTGTGATAATTTGGTAGTTTTCCGCAATAAATTAAATCTGCTTCAGGCTTTGCGTATGAAAGTAACTCTTTATTCACGAGACGGTCGTATAAAATAACGTCTGCCTTCTCAATACATTTCAACCCTTTCACAGTAATTAAATCTGGATCACCAGGACCTGCACCAACGATATAAACCTTCCCCATCATCTCTCCTCATTTCTACTATTAAAGTGAAACTTCCATCCTTATATACGAATGGAAGTTTTCATTATTTCCTATTACCTGTTCCCTACTCATGAATAACAAATGCCGCACCTTTTCGAATCTTCTTTTTTTCAAATAGAGAAATCTCCTTTACTTCTGGCAGCGGTAAAAAATGCTTTTCAAGCTCCATCTCCGCGAGCTTAAACGCCTGTTCTTCACTTTGAGCAACAACAACAATCGGAACAATACTATTTACTAACATAGCTTCAAATCGATATAAATCCATATTGTCCCTCCTAAGACGCTATTACTTCTTCTAACACGGTATTTAACACTCTTTGTAGTGTCTCTATACCAACACGACCGACAAAATCATAAAACGTTTCGGCTGGTAATTTATTCTCTTTGAAATAACTTATAAATGATGCAAGTACTTCAGGTAGGTCCTCACCATCTATTTTTCCTTTTAGCTTTTGATTGTAAGCCCCTCCATCTAACAACGTTCCACCTACATATATTTCAAATGCTTCAACAATTCCTTTTTCCTTCGTTTTCATTTTCACCCCTTGTAATCCAATGTCAGCAATTTGACGTTGACCACATGAATTCGGGCATCCTACCATATGAATACGAACTGGAACATCGAGTGCAATTTGTGTATCTAAGTATTCGGCAATTTTTCGCAATCTTTCTTTCGTTTCTACTAAAGCAAGATTGCAATATTCAATACCAGTGCAGGAAACCGCATGACCAATAAATGATTTCGGGCTTGCTGATATTGCTTCAAACAACGGCTCATTCAGTAAACCCGTTACATTTTCTGGCGGAACATTCGGAATAATGAAATTTTGAGAGTTGCATGTACGAATCTGTCCATTTCCATACCGCTTAGCAATTTTTGCAATCTCAAACATTTCTTTTGCATGTAAACGTCCTACCGGCACATTAAAACCTACATATTTAAGTCCATCTTGTTTTTGATCTTGAACACCATAAAAGTATCCAGCATTCCAACCTTTGAGAGCACTTTCTCCTTTACTTTGCAATGGTCCTGTATACTCTATTAGTTTCTCTTTAAATTTCTCTGCTCCCCAGTCTGCAACTAGAAATTTCAAACGGGCTAAATGACGTTTTTCACGGTATCCAAAATCACGGAATATCGTCGCAATCGCAATCGCTACCGTCTTCACTTCTTCTGGTAAAACGAATACATCTAATTCATCAGCTAAATATGGACGAGCTGATAATCCACCACCTACTTTTATATGAAAACCAACTTTTTTCTCACCATCTATTTCTTTCGTAGCAGGTGTAAATGCAACACAGTTAATCTCTGCGTTTGCTGAATTATAAATGTTAGAACTAATAGACATTTTAAATTTACGTGGTAAGTTAGAAAACTCCTCATTATGTTGGAAATAGTCATATACCTCTTTCACAATACCAGTTGTATCAAACAGTTCATTTGCATCAATGCCAGCAAGTGGATTCCCTGTAATATTACGCGTTATATCACCACACGCCCCTGCTGAAGATAACCCAACTCTTGCCAATCTTTTAAAAATATCTGGAATTTGATGAATTTCTAACCAGTGAAACTGAATCGCCTGTCTTGTCGTAATATCTATTACGTCACGTCCATAATCCTCAGCGATAGAAGCAAGCACTTCTGCCTGTGCATTCGTAATAATCCCCGAAGGAATATTTACACGCATCATAAAATAACCAGCTTCTTTCGGTCTTTGTAAATATAACCCTGCCCATTTGAATGCGTCCCACTCTTCTTTCGGAATAGATTCGAAGCCATTCTCTGCATAGTAAGGAATATCATTAAAGATTTCCAATCCATCTTTTTTTAATTTATTTTTCTCAGTCTGATTTAATTTTTCATTGCTAGCCCATACTTTTTCATAACTCATTTTTTATCCCCCTATATAAAACTACGCTCTTGTAAGTACTTCACGATTTGTTCTGCACATTCTTCAATAGAATACTTGTGCGTTTCTACAATTAATTCCGCTTTCTCCGGTTCCTCATACGGTGAATCAACACCAGTAAATTCTTTAATATCACCTTGTCTTGCTTTTTTATAAAGCCCTTTCGGATCACGCTTTTCACACTCTTCAATTGGACATTTTACAAACACTTCTATAAACTCATCTGCTGCTAATAAATCTCTTACTTGTTTTCGGTCTACTCGAAACGGTGAAATAAACGCTGTAAGAACAACAGTGCCTTGATCTACGAATAGCTTCGCCACTTCGCCAATCCTTCTTATATTTTCCATACGATCACTTTCAGAAAAACCTAAGTCTTTATTTAAACCGTGGCGTACATTATCCCCATCTAGTACATAGTTTCCAATATTCTTTTCAAATAGTTTACGAGCAACCGCGTTCGCCACCGTAGATTTACCTGAAGCTGATAGACCAGTAAACCAAACTACAAAACTATGATGCCCATTTCTTACTCTTCTCTCATCTTTTGAAACAGATGCTGTATGCCAAGTAATATTCGTGTCCATGTCATTCTCTCCCTATTCTGTTACTACTTCTTTTTTCAAACCTTTAATTAGCACTTCCACTACTTCTTTACGACTAAATGTACTTGGCGGAACCTCACCGTTTCGTAATAGTTCTCTTACTTTCGTACCCGATAAAATAACATGATCTTCTTTGCCGTGCGGGCATGTTTTCGTCGAAGCCATCGCTTCACATTTCGTGCAGTAAAAACTATGTTCAAAAAATAACGGTGTAATTCCTAACTCTTCCACTGTAAAGTTTGTAAAAATTTCTTGTGCTTCATACGTACCGTAATAATCTCCTACCCCTGCATGATCGCGTCCTACAATAAAGTGAGTACATCCAAAATTCTTTCTAACTAATGCATGGAATATTGCTTCCCTCGGTCCTGCGTAACGCATTGCTGCAGGAAATACCCCTAAAAAGACACGCTCTTTCGGATAATAGTTTTGAAGTAATACTTCATAGCTTTCCATCCTTACATCAGCAGGAATATCGTCCGACTTCGTTTCCCCAACTAAAGGGTTTAAAAAGAGACCATCTACAATTTCAAGAGCAGATTTTTGAATATACTCATGAGCACGATGTACCGGGTTTCTCGTTTGAAATCCGACTACTGTTTTCCAACCACGTTTTTTAAATTCTTCTCTCGTTTCAATTGGATCTAAATGATAAGAAGGAAACGGATTATTTTCAAAGCGTTTTGTAAGAATAATAGCTCCACCGACATAAACGTTCGGTCGCTCATATAACTTCTTCACTCCTGGATGAGCCTCATCCGTCGTTTTATATACAAGTAACGCTTCTTTTTCTTTATCTGGTACAAAAATATCTTCTATTTGAATGACACCATATATATTTCCATCACTGACAAGCTTTACTTCCTCTCCAATTTTTAGACTCTCTGCTACTTCTTCTGTTACCGGTAATGTAATGGGGATACTCCAAACGCTCCCATTAGCTAAACGAATCGTTTCTACGACCGAATCGTAATCTTTCTTTCCTAAAAAACCTGTAAGTGGGCTATATCCCCCTGTCGCTAATAGCTCTAAATCACTTAATGCAATGTTGTCTAGTTGAATTTCTTTTTTAATTTGTGATACGTCATATGTCTCGTCTATTCGATTTATTAATTCGTTTCTTGTACTCATTTTCAGTACCCTCTCTTAGCTTTATTTTCAAATTCATCTTATTGGTAATGAAGACCACATTCTGTTTTCACTTTCCCGGCCCATCTACCATCTCTCGAATTGCCACCCTCTCCTACAGGTAACGT
This sequence comes from Bacillus sp. FSL M8-0063, assembly GCF_038005545.1. Lineage (NCBI taxonomy): Bacteria > Bacillati > Bacillota > Bacilli > Caryophanales > Bacillaceae > Bacillus > Bacillus sp. FSL M8-0063. Next base: position 1,035,234 of record NZ_JBBOTJ010000001.1, on the reverse strand, counting down.
ACATTTCTCACACCCAATACTTGGATATCCAACATCATGCAGCGGGTTATACGGCAAGCTATGTTTGTATACATATCGCCACACTTCTTTCCACGTCCAATGAATGAGTGGACAAACTTTAATAGATTGAAAGCGATGATCTTGATTTATAAACTTTGTATGCTTACGTGTTTCTGATTGTTCCCTCCTTAAGCCCGAAATCCACGCTTTTTCCGCTGCTAATGATTTTTCTAACGGTAAAATTTTTCTAATTTTACAACAAAGGTTCGGATTACTTTCCCATAATTTCTCACCATGTAACTTCGCTTGTTCATCAAGCGTAAGTTCCGGCTGTTTTTCTATAATATTTAATGAAGGAAATCGTTCCCGCACTTTTTGAATTAATTCATACGTTTCTCGAAAATGAACATTTGTATCTAAAAATACAACTTTAGCAGATGGATTTACTTGGTTTATAAGATGCAGTAATACCATCCCTTCCACTCCGAAGCTACATGCGTATACAATTTCACTTTTATATTCTTTATAAGCCCAACTTAATACTGATAGCGCGCCTTTCGTTTCATCTTCTTCTGAAAATGAAACATTATTTTCTTCCCACGTTTCATACGTCAACATGTTCTTTCCCCCTGTAAAAGCAAAAAGACGGTTTTAACCTAATATAATAGGTTAAAACCGCCTCTAGTTTTTCTAGTCAGCGCTTTTTACTTTAAACGTACCTTTTCACTTTTCTCTAATTGAATGACTTTCCCATCTTGCACAACAATTGTAATTGAACCATATTTCATATCAGCAAGCATCGCTTGAATTTTCTCAGATACTTCCTCAAAATGTTCCCGTACACTCACGCGAACAGCCCCCCTTTTTATTCATAAAAAAAATCTTTCCCATTTCGAAAAGACTGTTCGGTAATATATTTTACCTTATCTTTCAAAATGGATTCCATTTTGCTGGATTTAGCACCTTGCTTTCTATAAGCAGGTTGCCGAGCTTCGTCGGGCCAGTTCCCTCCGCTTCTCTTGATAAGCTTTGTATTTGTATTTTATCACAATTCTGATTTTTTTCAATCCTAGTTTTCCGATATATTTTAATTATTTTATTTTATAAAAAAGGAATTGCCCATCCGAACAACTCCTTTTTCCTCATTTAAACAAGTTCTTTAATACGTATGCGATCGTTCCCAATAATATTTTCATATGTTTCGCGCTCTACAACAATTTGTGATGTGCCGCCTTTCGCGAAGACGACAGCTGGTCTACGAATCCGATTATAATTATTCGCCATCGAGTACCCATATGCCCCTGTACAAGAAATTGCTAGTAAATCGGCAGCAGCAACTTTCGGTAGAGTAATATCCCAAATTAACATATCTCCACTCTCACAGCACTTCCCAGCAATCGAAACAAGTTCCTCATTCTCATCATTCCCTCGATTCGCTAACATCGCTTCATAACGAGCGTTATATAAAGCAGGTCTTAAATTATCAGTCATCCCACCATCCACTGATACATATTTCCGAATACCAGGAATGTCTTTCACAGATCCGACTGTATAAATTGTCGTTCCAGCATCCCCTACAATACTACGGCCTGGTTCAACCCATATTTCTGGAAGCGGATAATTACATACCGTAAATTGTTCCCTCACCGCACTTGTTACAGCTCGCACATATGTCTCAAGAGTTAATGGTGTATCTGACTCTGTGTAGCGTATTCCGAATCCTCCGCCTACATTTAATACTTTTACTACATAGTTCGCGCGCTCTCTCACTTGTTCTAAAAATTGATGAAGAACTTCAATCGCTCGAACAAATCCAGCCGTTTCAAATATTTGTGATCCGATATGTGAATGAATTCCTAACACATTATAATTTGATTTTTGTAAAGCAAACTCAATTGCTTGCATCGCTTGACCATTTGACACGCCAAATCCAAATTTCGAATCATCTTGACCTGTTGTAATATATTCATGTGTGTGCGCCTCTACTCCAGGCGTTACACGGATTAATATGTTCACAAATTTCCCATGTTGCACTGCTAAATCATGCAAAATTTCTAATTCTAAGAAATTATCTACGACAAAACAACCAATATTCGCCTGCAGAGCCATCACGATTTCTTCTTCTGTTTTATTATTGCCGTGAAAATGAATGCGCGATGCTGGAAATCCTGCTTGAAGCGCAGTATATAATTCTCCTCCAGAAACAACATCTAATGACATATTCTCTTCACGAGCTACTCGGCACATCTCCATGCACAAGAACGCCTTGCTTGCATATGCTACTTGATAAGAGAAACCACTTTCTTTAAACGCACGATGAAACGCACGGCACTTTCCTCGAATTGACTCTTCATCGTATACATAAAGTGGTGTTCCGTATTGTTTTGCTAGCTGCGTCGTATCGCACCCTCCAATTTCTAAGTGTCCTTGCCCATTGATTCGGCTTGTGCCGTGTAAATACATTTGAATTCCTCCCTTATTTCCTCTAAAACTCATAACCCCAATCTTCTATTCATTGCAGCACGCTTTTAGATAGACAAAAAACGCGCGGAACAATGTTCACACGCGTTTCTTATTAGGAAAAATATATAGAAAAAATAAACGAGTTGTTATCTCCTCAAAATAAGAAACCGCATCAACATCTCCAAATAGCTCTCCATAAAATAAATATTATGACAGTACTACATTTATTCAATGCAGTCCCAATATATGAATAAGGTGGTTATTCATATATTTCGGCAATAGTCCCTTTCAACCTATGATCACAGATTCCATTAAATCTCCCATAGCTTACTCTTTCCTATCGCGGCCTCTACCTTTGAGAGTAGATGAGGTAAGTCTATTTAATTTTCAAACATCTAATTGTTGCTATTAACAATACCAAAGGACCATTTTATTTGTCAAACAATTTTTTATATTGTTTTTTTACAGTTTAATTTCGTATCATTTGGTAAGCGCTTTACTGAAATCTTTGACACTTCCCATTCGCCTTCTTCATTATTAAATGTAATCGTTACCTTCTCAAATGGTGGAGCAATTTTCCCAGCAACTCGTTCATACTTCGTTACTTCAATACTTGCTTGAAATAAATATGTACCGCTATACACTTTTTTTAAACTAATAATTTTAGGACATTGATAAGGCTTCAAGCTCCCATATTGTTTTTCAATTGCTTTATTTATTTTCGGAAATAAAACAGAATAAAGGGCATCTTCCATAAGAGGTGCATCATATTGGGCTACCGACACACTCGGTGAAGCAAAAAGTATAACACTACTGCATACTATAAAATATAATAATTTTCGCATTATAACCTCCGTATTATTACACGATTCTTCTGCGCACGATAATTATCATACATAGAAACTCCGTTTTATTGTCTCCCACTGCCCTTTTTCTACTCAATTATTATAAAAAAGTCCACAACTCTCTTTTATTTTCGTATAATGATACTCATAGTATAATAAACATAATAACAAAGGACTGTTCGTATATATAAAATGAGGCGCTAATCAAACCGGCTCACAAGAACTGTCATGCTTTTTAGGAGAGGAGTATATTATGCTACAACGTCTGTTTCCAAAACTGCGATTTGCACTCGTTGCAGTCGTTTTATTATGGATAAAAACATATATTGTGTACAAGCTAGCATTTGATATTAAAATTGATAACTTCTTTGAAGAATTTATGCTTTTTATTAATCCACTAGCTGCGTTACTTTTATTTTTCGGTTTTGCTTTACTTGCATCTAAGCACCGAAACCGCATTATAGTTGGAATCAGTTTTATACTGTCCTTTATTTTATTTGGAAATGCAATGTTTTATGGGTTTTATAACGATTTCGTTACGTTCCCAGTTTTATTTCAAACAAATAATATGGCTGATTTAGGGACAAGTATAAAAGAACTCTTTACGTACAAAACATTACTTTTATTTGCAGATGCAATTATTTTAATGTTTCTTTCACGTAAATTCCCAGCATTTTGCGACAAGACGCCACTTTCTCGCTCTGAGAAGCGAACTTTCTTTAGCGGTGTAACAGCTCTATTAGCACTACAAATTGCCGTTTCAGTTATTTATAAGCCGCAAATGTTCTCACGCTCATTTGATCGTCAAACTGTCGTGAAAAATTTAGGCTTATACACATATCATCTATTTGATATTACACTTCAATCTAAATCTTCGGCTGAACGTGTATTTGCAAGTGGTGACGGGTTCTCTGAAATTAAAAACTATACAGACTCAAAAGATAAGCAAGTTGATAAAAACTTATTTGGAGCTGCAAAAGGTAAAAATGTCATTTTGATTTCAATGGAATCTACACAAAGTTTTGTTATTAATAAAAAAATAAATGGAAAAGAAATTACTCCATTTTTAAATGAATTTATTAAAGATAGTTTTTATTTCGATAACTTCTATCATCAAACAGGACAAGGTAAAACTTCTGATGCTGAATTTATCGTTGAAAATTCACTTTATCCGCTAGACCGCGGTTCTGTATTCTTTACTCACGCAACAAATGAATATACAGCTACACCAGAACAATTAAAAAAATACGGATATTCTTCTGCTGTCTTCCATTCCAACGATAAAACGTTTTGGAATCGTGATGTAATGTATCCTGCACTTGGATATGATCGTTACTTTAATTTAAATGATTACGTAGGCATAGAACAAATGTCTGTCGGTTGGGGATTAAAAGATAAAGAGTTCTTTGAACAATCGATTCCAAAGCTAAAATCTTTACCACAACCGTTCTATACAAAATTTATTACTTTAACAAACCATTTTCCATTTCTTCTAAATCCAGAAGATCAATATGTTGATGAGTTTAATTCGGAAAGTGGTGTTGTAAACCGCTACTTCCCAACCGTTCGTTACACGGATGAAGCTCTGAAATTATTTATTAAACAATTAAAAGAGGAAGGACTGTATGATAATTCCGTTATTGTCATTTATGGAGATCATTACGGTATTTCTGAAAACCATAATGCAGCTATGGCTCAGTTCCTTGGGAAAGACGCTATTACACCGTTTGATTCTATGCAATTACAACGCGTCCCTCTCATTATTCATGTACCTGGTCAAGAAGGAAAAGTCATTTCTAAAGTATCTGGTCAAATTGATATTAAACCAACGCTACTTCATTTACTTGGTGTTAAAACAAATCAATCAGTTGAATTTGGAACTGACCTATTTATTAAAGAAGAAGATCCACTTATGGTAATGCGTGATGGTAGCTTCGTTTCGGAAAACTATGTTTATACAAAAAACATGTGCTATAAACGAAATACAGGTGAAGAAGCGGACATTTCATTATGTCAACCAAATATTGAAAAAGCAAAAACTGAATTGAAACTTTCCGACAAACTCATTTATGGAGACTTATTACGTTTCGACCCTAACAATCGTTATAAAACCGGAACAATGACAACGAAATTTGAATAGCACCAGAAGCAACTTTTATAAAAGTTGCTTCTTTTTTTACTTATTTTTCAAATCATTCCGCTATGAAATCTTTCACAAATTGGGAATTTTTTTCGTATGAGGAAGAAATTTATGGTATGATAAAATAAGTAAAATTTCATAAACTAATTAAGAATTTATTACAGAAAGCAAGGGATCAGATTTTGTATAGAGCAGCTATTCCAAACTTATTTACGCTCGGAAATTTATATAGTGGATTCTTATCAATCGGCTATGCATCTTTAGGATATTATAAATCAGCTGCTATTTTAGTACTTATCGGGATGATGTTAGATAGTCTTGATGGACGTGTTGCTCGTTTATTACGTGTTGATTCACAAATGGGAAAAGAGCTTGACTCGCTGGCGGATGTCGTAACATTTGGTGCAGCACCTGCTGTTCTCATGTATTACACATCTTTCTCCAATTACGGAATCATCGGACTATACATAGCGGGACTATTCCCTCTTTTCGGAGCATACCGTTTAGCACGATTTAATGTAACACCATCTTCTACTTCAATGAAATATTTCACTGGCGTACCGATTACAGCAGCGGGAGGGCTTGTTGCTTTCTTAACATTATTTTCACATACCATTCCAAAAATCGTTCTTATTACAGTATTTGTAACGTTCGCATTTTTAATGGTGAGCCGCATTCGTATCCCAAGTTTAAAAGATGTACCAATTCCACGATATAGCATCATTATTACACTATTTCTAGTTGGAATCATTATAACAATGTACCAAACAGGGTTCGGTAATTTTTCTGTTTTCTTATTCATTGCTATTCCACTATATATTTTGTATATGCTATCTCAATTTCTCAGACAAAGACCGTCTAAAAGAGCAAATAAAGAAAAATAAGAAACCTTCCGATTCCGGAAGGTTTCTTTTTATTTTGTAACTACTACTTTTTGATTTACAGGTGTTACAGGCTCTTCCCCTTTTAATACGGCTAAAATATTTCTTACTGCCATTTCAGCCATCGCATCACGCGTTTCGAACGTTGCATTTCCTACGTGAGGAGCAAGTACTACATTCTTTAATCCTTTTAGCTCTTCTGTAATTTTCGGTTCAAATTCAAACACGTCAAGAGCTGCTCCTTCAATTTCATTCGTTTTTAATGCATGAGCAAGTGCCGCTTCATTCATAATTGGTCCACGTGAAGCATTTACAATATACGCTGTTTTCTTCATCATTTTAAACTGTTCATCATCAATCATATGATGCAATTTCGGATTATAAGCACAATTAATTGTAATAAATTCTGCTGTTTGTAATAATTCTTCCAATGTTACATATGTTGCTTCCAGTTCACTTTCAGCTTCAGGCTTTCGATTTGGTCCTGTATATAAAACATTCATTCCAAACGCTTTCGCACGCTTTGCAACTGCCTTTCCGATTTCTCCAAGACCAATAATTCCAATTGTTTTACCGTGTACTTCACGGCCTAAGAAAAATAATGGTGCCCATCCATTAAATCCAGTTGTACGACATAATGTATCGCCTTCAGGAATTCTACGTGCAGCTGCTAAAAGAAGTGCAAATGTTAATTCTGCTGTCGCTTCAGTTGATACTTTCGGTGTATTCGTTACCGCAATCCCTTTTTCTCCGGCATACGAGTAATCAATATTATCGTAACCAGCACCGTAGTTTGCAACAATCTTCAAATTAGGTGCCGCATCAATAACTTCTTTTGTCACCTTTGTAGAAAGTAGACTTAACAATGCATCTTTATCTTTTACACGATCTGTTAATTCATCTAAAGAAATTAATGCATCTTTATCATACATTTCTACATCATGATCCTTTAATAGTTCTAATCCGATTGCTGGAATTTTCCCTGCTACTAATATTTTTGCCACTACTAACACCTCTTCTATAAAAAATAAGATATCTCTTATCTTTCATTGTAAGAAATCCACCTATAAAAACCAAGGAATTTGATCATAGTTTTGAAAATCGACATTTTTTCCCCATAAGAAAAGAGGAGATCCATCTCTCCCCTTTTCTTACGCTTTCTCTTGCGATTCTTGTCCAAGCTTTGCATCGATCGTTCCCTCTGCAACTGTATCGCTAATTTGTTCCTCAATAACTGATTGAGATGTAGCATTCGTTTCAGAAGTATAAGCTTGTTGCTGTGCACCTTGTACATCTTGTACATTTTGTTTATTTTGTTGTTTCGCCATTTCTTACCCTCCTTCTTATTCTTTCTTATTTTGAACAAAAAGGGTGGTTTTCATCAAAAAATCGTGATCATTTTGAAATTGTTACTTCTTCTTCCAGTAATCTCATCGTTCTTACTCGTTTCGTAAATGTAGCTATGTGAGAAATATCATGATTACGTAACGTCTTTATATTCTCTGCCACATATTTTCCTAAATCATTCGGATAATGAGCATCTGAGGAGAGAGTAACTGGAACGCCATACTTAGCTAATACTTGTAAATATAGCGGACTTGGACACATTTCGCGTACAGGATAGCGATAGTACAATCCTGCATTTATTTCCGTTGCCGTATTTGTTTCTACTAACGCACGCGCAATTTCCTTATAATATGAAAGTTGTTCATTTTCATCTAACCGATAATTAAATACTTTTATGTTATCAAGATGAGCTATAATATCAAATAAATTAGAGCGAACTGTACACTCAACCGTTTTGAAAAACGTATCATATAAAGCATATAAGTCATGTTCTTTAAAATATTCTTTCGTATCTGGATTATCAAATCCCCAGCCATTTAAAAAATGAACAGAACCAATTACATAATCAAAATCTCCTAATGCGAGTAAAGATTGTAATTCTTGTTCACCACCAATAAAATAATCCGCTTCAATTCCAAGTTTTAGCATCACGCCTCGTTTACTCCATCGTTCTTTCGCCTCTTCAATTGTCTTTGTAAAATCATGCAGTGACGCTACCCTTACTTGACCTAACCATTCCTTCTGTAAACGACCAAGCCCTGAATCACTTATATCGACATATCTTTCATAGTATTCTTTCGCTTCATAAAAACGGTATAAATGATCGACAATACCAACTTCTTTTATACCTTTTCGCAAAGCTTCTTCTAAATATAAATCAATCCATTTCGTTGTAAATGGCCCTTCTTTCACACGTCTTTGCAGGTGTTCTTGTGTTTTCACAAGCCATTCCATAGAATGTTTTTCTTCTTTAAGCGGTTCATAATGTTGCAATGCTTCATTTATTTTAGCTAGCCATCCTATTGAATATGGCCCTTCTTCTAAATGAATGTGATAATCCACCTTCATCTACATTTCCCCCTTATAATGTATCTATTTCACTTCTGTCCCCTACTCGCGAAAGCTTCCCATTTCTTTCTGTCACTTCCTCCATAACATCTTCTAATGATATATTTTTTTCAGCTAATAAAACAAAGCAGTGATACAATACATCAACCATTTCTTTCACTAATTCTTTTTTGTCATTATTTTTAGATGCGATAATTACTTCCGTGCATTCTTCACCAATTTTCTTTAAAATTTTATCTTCTCCTTTTGAAAATAAATAATTTGTATACGATTCAGGAAGTGGATTTCCCTTTCGTTCTTCAATTGTTTCAAATAGTAATTTAAAGGCATTTTCCATATGTATCCCCCTATATAATTTTGTAGTGAAAACATGTTTTCTCTCCTGTATGACAAGCAAGTCCCACTTGCTTTACGACAACAACAATTGAATCTTGATCACAATCTAAATAAAGAGATTGCACATATTGGACATTTCCTGATGTTTCTCCTTTGTTCCATAACGATTGTCTTGAACGAGAATAAAACCATGTTCTTTTCGTTTCTAGCGTTTTTTCATATGCTTCTTCATTCATATAAGCTAGCATTAAAACTTCTTTTGTCCCTTCTTCAATTACAACTGCTGGTAATAATCCTTTTGAAAAGTTAGGTTTCATAACCGCACCTCAACATTTGCATTTCTTAATTTTCTCTTTACGTCCTGCACTGTCGCCTCACCATAATGAAAGATGGATGCCGCAAGTGCTGCATCAACTGTTGTCTTTTGAAAAACTTCTATAATGTGATCAACATGACCACATCCGCCTGACGCGATGACTGGTACGGAAACGCTTTTTGAAATTTCTTCTGTTAAACGAAGATCATACCCGTTTTTCGTTCCATCTGCATCCATACTCGTTAACAAAATTTCGCCTGCCCCTAGCTCGGCAACGCGTTTTGCCCATCCGATTGCATCCATACCCGTATCAACTCTTCCGCCGTTCACATAAACATTCCACTTTTCTTCTGCTACTTTTCTAGCATCAATTGCTACGACAATACATTGTGAGCCAAAGTGTTCTGCCCCTTCTTCGATTAGCTTTGGATTTCCCACTGCCGCTGAGTTGATTGAAACTTTATCCGCTCCAGCTCTTAGTAAATTGTACATATCTTTAACACTTGAAATCCCCCCGCCAACTGTAAGAGGAATAAATACTTTCGAAGCTGTTTTTTCTACAACATCTATAATTGTTTTTCGTCCTTCATGCGTTGCCGTAATATCTAAAAATACAATTTCATCTGCTCCCGCCTCATTATATAAAGCGGCTATTTCAACAGGATCACCGACGTCTTGTAACCCTATAAAATTTACACCCTTTACGACTCGGCCCTCTTTCACATCTAGACATGGAATAATGCGTTTCGCTAACATAACTTTGTTACCTCTAGCACTTCTTCTAAATCAATCGTTTTCTCATAAAGAGCCTTACCAATTATGACGCCGTATATATTCATATCATTTAATTTTTTCACATCTTGAATAGATGCCACTCCTCCAGAAGCAATAAGACGAATGCTCACGCTTTTTTGTAGTAACTCCAATTGCTCTAAATTCGGCCCTGCAAGTGTCCCGTCTTTCGAAATGTCTGTAAACACAATCGTTTGAACACCTACATTCTCCATTTGCTTCGCTAAATAAATGTAAGAAATTTCAGACACATCAAGCCAGCCTCTCGTTGCTACGAAACCATTTTTCGCATCAATTCCAACAATGATTTTCTCTTTATATAGAAGAACTGCTTCTTCTAAAAATTCCTTATCATAAAGAGCAGCTGTTCCTAAAATCACTTTATCTACACCTACTGACAATAACTTCTCTACCGCTACAAGTGATCGAATTCCGCCTCCAACTTGCACAGGAATACGTATTGCCTTGCAAATTCTTTCAATAACGAGCAAATTTACTGACTCGCCAGCAATTGCACCATCTAAATCAACAATGTGCAACTTTTTCGCTCCCAATTTTTCGAATATAATCGCTTGCGCAACCGGATCTTCATTCATTACTGTTTCTTTACTAAACTCTCCTTGATAAAGTCTAACGCATCGCCCCTCTTTTAAATCGATAGCTGGGAAGATTTCCATGCCTCTACCACCCCTTTGAAATTTTTCAACATTTGCATTCCAATGTCACCGCTTTTTTCAGGATGAAACTGTGCGCCGTATATATTTCCTTTTGCTACAAAACCAGGTACTTTCACTCCATATTCACTTATCCCATACACAATTTCATTTGGACAATCTGCATAATAAGAGTGAACATAATATACGAAAGAACCGTCCTCTACTCCATTCCAAAGTGCTATTTCTCCCTCTTTCTTTAACTCATTCCATCCCATATGTGGAATTTTATAAGGAACCTTTAACTTTCGAATAACACCTGGCAATAAACTTAATCCGTTACAGTCTTGTAGTTCCTCACTTTTTTCAAATAAAAGCTGCATCCCTAGGCAAATGCCCAGAAGCGGTTTTCCTGAACTCCCGACTTCTTTTAATACACGCACTAAATTTTTTTCTTCCAATACATCCATCGCTTTCGGAAATGCACCTACTCCTGGTAAGATTACTCCATCACTTCTAAAAATCTTTTCTTTATCACCCGTTACGATGTACTCTGCTCCAATATATTGTAATGCTTGTTCCACACTGCGAATATTTCCCATTCCATAATCTATAATAGCAATCAATTACAACATCCCTTTCGTGGAATTTACACCAGTAATGCTGGCATTTCTTTCGACTGCTTCTCTAAGCGCTCTACCAAACGCTTTAAATAACGCTTCAACTTTGTGATGTGTATTGCTTCCGTATAAAATGCGAGCGTGTAATGTAATATTGGCAGCATGAGCAACTGCTCTAAAAAATTCTTCTGTTAGTTCTGTATCAAAATCCCCTAGCTTCGGATTCGTTAATTCTCCTTGAAACACAATATATGAGCGCCCGCTAATATCAATTGCGACAAAACCTAAAGATTCATCCATCGGTACATATGCGGAGCCATAACGGTTAATCCCCTCTTTATTTTGCAATGCTTCTTTCAAACAATTTCCGAGTACAATTCCAACATCTTCAACTGTATGATGCGCATCAACGAATACATCGCCTTCCGCCTCCACTTGTAAACCGAATCTTCCATGCCTTGCAAATAAAGTTAGCATATGATCAAAAAATCCAACTCCCGTTTGTACAGAAACGTTCTTGCCTTCATCAAGCTGTAAACTTAATTTTATTTTTGTTTCTGTCGTCTCACGTATTTGACTGCACTCACGCATTATTCTTCCTCCTCAAATCTTATTTGAATTGCTCTCGCATGCGCATGTAACCCTTCTTTATTGGCAAGTTCTACAATATGATGTTGTACATCTCTTAACGCTTCCTCCGTATAAGACAGAAAGCTTGATTTTTTCACGAAATCATCGACTGATAACGGTGAGAAAAACCTTGCCGTTCCACTTGTCGGTAACACGTGATTCGGTCCTGCTAAATAATCACCGAGCGGTTCCGGTGCATATGAACCAAGAAAGATAGATCCTGCATGTTTCACATAAGCTAGAGCATTCATCGGTTCTTTTATATGTAACTCTAAATGTTCTGGAGCGATTTCATTCGATAATTGTAGCGCCTCATCTAAAGAAGGAACGATAAAGATAGCTCCATTTCTATTTATCGATTCACGTGCAATTTCGCTTCTTGGTAATGTTTCTAACTGTCTTTCTATCTCTCTTTCTACTTCTTTTGCTAACTCTATATTCGTTGTAATACAAATTGCTGTTGCTCTCTCGTCATGTTCTGCTTGTGATAATAAATCAGCAGCGATATATTTTGCATTACCGGTTTCATCAGCAATAACTACAATTTCTGACGGTCCAGCAATCATATCGATATTTACTATTCCGTATACTTCTCGTTTCGCCAGAGCGACGTACAAATTTCCTGGTCCAACTATTTTATCCACTTTTGGAATCGATTCCGTCCCATATGCTAAAGCAGCAATTGCTTGCGCACCACCTATCGTATAAATTTCATCTACTCCTGCAAGGCTTGCAGCAACTAAAATATGTGGATCAATTCCCCCTTGCCTTGGTGGTGTTACCATTACAATTTTTTTCACACCTGCGAGTTTTGCTGGCAATACATTCATTAATACTGATGAAGGGTACGAAGCCGTTCCGCCCGGTACATATACCCCTACATTTTCTAAAGGCCGAATGATTTGTCCTCTAATGATACCTTTACTCGCGCAATCGAATATAGATTGCCTTTTTTGCTTTTCGTGATACGAAATAATGTTTTTCTTCGCCTCTTGTAACGCTTCTAAAAATGAATGTTCTACAAACATACCCGCTTGTTTTATTTCTTCTTCACTTACACGAAACGCTTTAGTCTCCACACCATCAAACTTTTTTGTATAAAAAGATAGAGCCTCATCCGTACTCTTCCTTACATTTCGAACGATTTCACTTACACTTCTTTGAACAGTTTCTTCTATTATATTAGCGTTTTCTCGTAGCAATTTTATTTTCGATAACGCCTTTTGAAAATCTTCACAAACTATCTCCATTACAAGTCCCCCTATTTTCCTGACAAAATTTCTTGCTCCATCATATTTACAATACTGAATATTTCGTCTTTTTTAGTTTTTAATGCAGCCTTATTTACAATCATTCGAGCAGATATAGAACACATTTCCTCAAATACAATGAGCCCATTTTCTTGTAATGTTTTTCCTGTTTCCACAATATCAACAATTGCATCTGCCAATCCAAGAATAGGAGCAATTTCTACAGAACCTTCTATTTTGATAATTTCTACATCCTCCCCTTTATCATGAAAATAGTTAGAAGTAATATGTGGATATTTCGTCGCAATGCGTTTCTTTCGGTAGCTCTTCGGATTATACGTAGGAATAGAAGCAACACAAAACTTACACACGCCCACTCCTAAATCCAACATTTCGTAAATATCTTTCTCATTTTCCATTAAAATATCTTTTCCAACGACCCCAATATCAGCTACTCCATGTTCTACATAAGTAGCAACATCTACTGCTTTCACTAAAATAAATGAGATATCTGTATTTTTACTTTGAAAGACAAGCTTTCGTCCTTTATTTTTGAGCTCCGAACAATCAATCCCAATCTGCTCAAAGAGCGGAATCACATGTTTTTCTAATCTTCCTTTCGTTAACGCAATTTGAATGTTACGCATGAAGTTTCTCCTTCTTTCTGGACTACCCATTTCTCTTTCCATACATATTCCACTAATGATTCGTTCTTTGCCTCAACGACCGTTACTATTTGATTTTTTCTTGCAAATTGAAAGGTGTCGTTTACATTAGAGAATAAGGATAGCTCTACTTTTTTTCCGTTCTTTTGAAGCAAATTTCGTAATCTTTCCGCTTCTGCTAATCTATTTAACTCATAATGAATAATAATATCTATTCCTTTTCGTTCATATGGTTCTTGTTGCTCTTGCAGCGCCTTCACAATTTGATTGACTTGCACCGCGAGTCCAACAGCCGGCAGCATCTCTCCAAAATTTCCAATTAACTCATCATATCTTCCGCCACTAACAATTTCTTCTCCAATTTCATATATATACCCTTTGAAAATAACTCCCGTATAGTAATCTAAATGTTGGATCATACCTAAATCAATTGATATGTAAGATCCATAGCCTAGTTTTTCAATTGCTTCATATATTTCTTTCACTCTTGCAATCGCCATTTTCATTTCATTACTTGAGGCGAGTTTTTCTGCTTCCTCAATCACTTCTAAATTCCCAAATAGCCTTGGTAATTTCTCAAGTAATCTTACTGTTTCATCACATTGATCTAATTTCTTTTCTCTAATAAAATTTGATAGAGCCGCATAATTTTTACTTTCAATGTATGTCCTAAGTACTCTCTCTTCTTCCTCATGAATGGAGAGTTTTTTTACAATACATTTATATAACTGCACTTGCCCAATCTCTATTGTAAAAGATTGCACCTTCACCTTTTGAAGTGATTGAATGACGCTTATGACGCATTCAATTTCAGCTCTTACGTTATCAATCCCTATAATTTCAATACCACTTTGTACAATTTCATTATATTTTCCAGTAAGGGACTCATTCGCCCGAAATACATTCCCGCCATACGTCAGTTTAAGCGGCGTATCCCACCTCTGCGTTCCCATCACTCTCGCTAAAGGAATTGTCATATCTGGACGTAACACGATAATCCGTCCTTTTTCATCAAAAAATTTATACATCTTTTCTTCATCTATCGGTCTATTTTGAAAAGCAAAAACATCATAAAATTCAATTGTAGGTGTCCTTATTTCCTCATAACCTCGCCCTAAAAAAGTACGTCTTAATTTTTGCTCCACTTCTTCAATTAACGTACATTCTTCGAATAAATAGTCTCTCGTTCCATTTGGGTTTGCCCGTTTCCATTTTGTCATCTAAATTCTCACACCTTTCCCTTTCTAATGTATGCCCATTTCATTCACCTAAACCGAAAATAAAAAGAGCCTTGTAGACAAAATACCTACAAGGCTCTTTAGTAGAGTGTAGGTACAACGGGAATAACCCTTGTGCCTACACGTTTTCACGCTAGGTTCAAGGGCTTTATGTATGATGATGTAGTTGTGTAAGCATTTTAATAGATTGCATGATATTCATAATACTTACTCCCTTTCTCCTCTGATTTTTACATAGTATATAATACTTAATTCTGAATGTAAATACATTTTGAACATTCCGTTATTTCTTAATATAAAGTTACTTTCCTTTCATACTCTACAATTTCTTGTTCATATTGCATCGTAATACTAATTTCGTCTAGACCATTTAATAATTTCTCTTTCCACATTTTCTCGATCGTAAAATGAAATCTGTGCGTACTCGTTGTAATTACCTCATTCTCTAAATCTACTTCTATTTGTTCTCTCGCATCCGTTTTGGCAAGTTGTTCTCGCATTTCTTTATCCATTACAATTGGTAACATACCATTTTTCATACAATTCATATAAAAAATATCTGCAAACCCGCCGGCGATAATAACGCGAAAACCATAATCAGCAAGCGCCCACGGAGCATGTTCTCTTGAAGAACCGCAACCAAAATTATCACCTGTAATTAATATACTTGCTCCTTTTCTATTTTGTGCATTAAGCGGAAAATTAGGGTTTTCATGGCGGTTATTATCATAACGCCATTCATCGAATAAATATTTTCCAAATCCCGTCCTTTCAATTCTCTTTAAGTATTGCTTCGGAATAATTTGATCTGTATCAATGTTATCATTCATCAGTACTGCAGCAGTACCTTTATGAATACGAAATGGCTCCATCATAACTCTCCTTTCTAGTATCAACAAAATGACCGTATAACGCAGCTGCTGCCGCCATTGCTGGGCTAACTAAATGTGTTCGTGCCCCTTTTCCTTGTCTTCCTTCAAAATTACGATTTGAAGTCGAAGCACAATGTTCTCCTTCAGGTACTTGATCTGGATTCATTCCAAGACACATTGAGCATCCAGGTTCTCTCCATTCAAATCCAGCTTCTTCAAATATGTGATGTAGCCCTTTTTGCATCGCAGCTTCCCTTACTCTTTTCGATCCAGGTACAACGAGCGCTCGCACACCTTCTTTTACCTTTCTCCCTTTCACAACAGATGCAGCAATTTCTAAATCAGAAAGCCTGGAATTTGTACAAGATCCAATGAAAACATGCTGAACAGGAATGTCATACGTGCTTTGTCCAGGGCTTAATCCCATATAAGAAAATGCTCTTTCGTCATTTGCATCCTGCTTTTCTGGCAATTTTTCATCAATACGAACACCCATACTCGGGTTGGTTCCCCACGTAACGTACGGTGCTAAATCCGTCACATCTATCGTAATATGTAAATCATAAATTGCATCTGAATCTGTATAAAGTTCAGACCATTTCTTCTCGAATGTTTCAAAGTCATTCGGTGCATATTTACGTCCTTTTACATAAGCAAATGTTTTTTCATCTGGTGCTATAATACCAGCCTTTGCTCCTCCTTCAATTGCCATATTACAAAGCGTCATTCTCTCTTCCATCTCCATAGCCTCAATCGTCTCTCCGTAAAATTCCATTACATATCCAGTTCCAACTGCTACACCGTACTTTGAAAGGAAATGCAAAATAATATCTTTTGCGTAAACACCTTTCTGTAATTTTCCTTTTAACTCAATACCCATCGCTTTCGGCTTTCGTTGCCATAACGTTTGCGTTGCCAATACATGCTCCACTTCACTCGTACCAATGCCAAATGCTAGCGCGCCAAACGCACCATGCGTTGCTGTATGACTATCACCACAAACAATTGTTTTTCCTGGTTGTGTAAGTCCAAGTTCTGGTCCGATAACATGAACAATCCCTTGCTCTTCATCCCCGATATCTGCTAACGGCACCTGAAATTGTTTACAATTTTCCCGGAGTGTATCTAGTTGCTGTTTCGCAATGCGATCGGTAATATTCCAAACATCTTTCGTTGGAATATTATGATCCATCGTTGCGAATGTTAAATCAGATCTGCGAACCGTTCGATTTGTAAGCCGCAAGCCTTCAAAGGCTTGCGGTGACGTTACTTCATGAACAAGATGAAGATCGATATATAATAAATCTAATCCATTTTCGTTTGTCGTAACTACGTGTCTTTCCCAAAGTTTATCTAGCAGCCTTTTTCCCATTATCTCCCTCTCCCTACTAACGCTTGCTCTTCCATCTCTTGTATAACTGCCTTCGTAAATGAAGTTGTCGTCTCATCTCCTCCGATATCTACTGTACATTTTCCTAATTTAAGAACTGCAGATATCGCAGATTCAATTGCATTCCCTTCTCTCGTTAATTCAAATGATTGCCCAAGCATCATTGCAACAGAGCGCATCATTGCAATTGGATTCGCCTTATTTTTTCCGGCAATATCCGGCGCTGATCCGTGAATAGGCTCGTATAATGAAGGTCCCTTTTCTGCATGACTTGCTGATGGAAGCATTCCTAATGATCCCGCTAATACTGAAGCTTCGTCACTCAAAATATCCCCAAATAAGTTTTCCGTTACAATTACATCAAACCGTCCTGGATTCCGAATTAACTCCATCGCAGCTGCATCTACTAAAATATGTTCTAGTTCAACGTCTGGATAACGAAGTGCTACTTCTTCCGTAACAGTTCTCCATAGTTTACTAGATTCTAAAACATTCGCCTTATCAATAGATGTTACTTTTTTCTTCCGCTTACTCGCTAATTGAAAGGCATAAGAAACGATCCGTTCAATTTCATGTCGATGATACGTAAGTGTATCTGTTGCTACTTCGTCCGTTCTTTCTTTCGGATAAGAAAAATAAATTCCACCTGTTAATTCACGAACGACAACGAAATCAATTTCATCAGTGTTTTTTAATGGCGATAAATGTGCCGTTGCGCTTTCTACCGTTACAGGGCGAACATTTGCAAATACTCCAAGCCCTTTTCTTAGAGCTAATAATCCTTTCTCCGGTCTTTCCTTCGCGCTATCCCACCTTGGTCCACCAACCGCTCCAAGTAAAACCGCATCACTTGCTAAACAAGCGGCAAGCGTTCGTTGCGGTAATGGTTGCCCATTTACATCGATAGCACTCCCGCCAAAATACTCATCTTGCAAATGAAAATGATGCCCATATAACCTCTCTACCATATGCAATACTTCCTTCGCACTTTCCATAACTTCTGGGCCAACACCATCACCAGCTAAACAAACGATACGTTTTTCCAATTTCAACACTCCTTTTAACTGAATTTTCAGAACTTTAATTTGATAGGTGAGGAAGGCTTCTCTCACCTATCAAACACTTATTTCACAAGCTGGATAAAAGATTTCAATTTCCCTGCTGCATGGACATATGCTCTCGCCGAAGCTTCCAATACGTCTTGTGCAACACCAAAACCTGATACTTGATGCGTTCCTTCTTTTAATTCAACATGAACATGAGCCAGTGCATCTTGGCCTTGTGTAATAGATTGTATGCGATAATCCGCCAATTCACATTCTAATCCTAAAATTCTTTGGATTGCATTATAAATCGCCTCAATACTACCAGAACCAGTGGCTGCATCTTCGTATACATTTCCTTCTTCGTCTTTTAGCACAACTGTCGCGCATTGTGTACTATTTGATACAAAATGTACTTGTAGTTGCGTAATGTTATATTGCTGAGCCGCAAATGCTGATTCCCCAAGCATAAGTGCACGTAAATCTTCCTCAGTAATTTCCTTCTTACGATCAGCTAATTTTTTAAAGGCTTCAAACACCGTATCTCGTTCTTCCTTTGTAAATTCATAACCAAGCTCTTTCATTTTTTCTGTAAACGCGTGACGTCCAGAATGTTTTCCAAGTACGAATAGATTTTGAGATTCGCCTACTAGCTCTGGTTCAATAATCTCATACGTTGTCACTTCTTTTAATACACCATCTTGATGAATTCCTGATTCATGAGCAAATGCATTCGCTCCAACAATCGCTTTATTTTTCGGTACAACCATACCGGTTAATCTGCTTACTAATGTACTCGTCGCTTTAATCTCTTTTAGCGTCATAGAAGACTCCGCTTTATAGAGATCTTTTCTAATATGAAGAGCAACTGCGACTTCTTCTAACGCCGCATTCCCTGCTCTTTCTCCAATTCCATTAATTGTTCCTTCTACTTGCAACGCTCCGCCTTCAACCGCAGCTAATGAATTCGCTACTGCCATCCCAAGATCATCGTGACAATGACAAGAGAAAATTGCTTTTTCATATGAAGGAACGGATTCTTGTAAGTATTTAAAAAGAGAATAATATTCTTCTGGATTCGTATATCCAACTGTATCTGGAATATTAATTACATTCGCTCCTGCACGAATTGCAACTTCAACTGCTTCAACTAAAAAAGCTTTTGCTGTTCTTGTCGCATCTTCTGCTGAAAATTGTACTGTCGGAAATAATGATTTCCCGAGTGTCACCGAGCGGTGAATACTATCTAATACATCTTCTTTTGACATACAAAGTTTATATTTCATATGAATATCACTTGTAGCTAAAAATACGTGTAGACGAGGAGATACAGCACCTTTCACGGCTTCATATGCTCTTCGAATATCACTTTCTTTCGCTCTAGCTAAACTCATAACTGTAGCATTTTGAATGGTATTTGCGATGCGTTTTACCGATTGAAAATCCCCTTCGGAAGCTGCTGCAAAACCAGCTTCCATGACATTAATACCTAGTCTCTCTAATTGCCTTGCAATTTGCAATTTCTCTTGTTCATTTAAATTCACTCCTGGTGATTGTTCGCCATCACGTAGCGTCGTATCCATGAACAAAATCTGCTTCATATTATTTAACCCCTGCCTTTACTCGCGGCTGTACAAACGGCATCATTTCACGTAATTTACGTCCAACTACTTCGATTTCGTGTTCATTCTCTTTCTCATTTGTCGCATGGAAATTTGGTTTTCCTGCTTTATGCTCTGCAATCCAGCCTCTTGCAAATGTACCATCTTGAATTTCTGCTAGCACTGCACCCATCGCTTTCTTCGTATCTTCCGTAACAACGCGTGGGCCTGATACGAAGTCGCCCCACTGCGCTGTATCTGAAACTGAATATCTCATATTTTCAAGTCCGCCTTCATACATAAGGTCAACGATTAGTTTTAGTTCATGTAAACATTCAAAATATGCAAGTTCCGGTTGATAACCGGCATCAACTAACGTTTCAAATCCAGCTTTTACTAGTGCAGTTACTCCGCCGCAAAGCACAGCTTGCTCTCCAAATAAATCTGTTTCTGTTTCTTCTTTAAACGTCGTTTCTAATACACCGGCTCTCGTCGCTCCAATTCCATCAGCATAAGAAAGTGCCTTTTCAGTCGCAACTCCTGTTGCATCTTGGTATATTGCAAATAATGCAGGAACAGCTCCGCCTTCAGCAAATGTACGGCGCACAAGATGCCCTGGACCTTTTGGTGCTACTAGAAATACATCTACATTAGTTGGTGGTTTCACTTGATCAAAGTGCACATTAAATCCGTGAGCAAAAACGAGAGAATTTCCTGCCTTTAAATTTGGCGCAATTTCCGCTTCATATACTTCTGGCTGCAGTTCATCCGGTAGTAGAATCATTACTACATCAGCTTTTTCCGCTGCTTCTGCTACTGTATATACAGAAAATCCATCTTCTTTCGCTTTATCCCAAGAGTTCCCTTTTCTTAAACCTACTACTACATCAAATCCGTTATCACGTAAGTTTTGTGCATGTGCATGACCTTGCGAGCCATATCCAATGATTGCTACTCTCTTTTCTTTTAATACATTTACCGTTACATCTCTCTCATAATAAACTTTTGTCATTTTCATTTCCCCCTATATTTAAATGGTTATTGAATTAACATAACTTGCTTATCTTGTTTTTTCATACTACGCGTAAACGCTGTTACACCTGTTCTAGCAATTTCTTTCAAACCATACGGACGAAGTAATTCAATTAATGCTTCTACTTTCTCCTGCGTACCAGTTACTTGCACAACTATGGAATCCTTCCCAACATCTATTACAGCGGCTCGAAACGGTTCAATTAAACTATATAATTCTGCTCTTGCTACTGATGTTGCTACTTTAATAAGTGCAAGTTCTCTTGCGATCATCGCTTCTTCTGTAATATCTGATACTTTCAGAACATCAATTTGCTTATGAAGTTGTTTAATTAACTGTTCCACTTGCTGTTCATTTTCAACGTGTACAACAATCGTCATCCGCGATATGTCCGATGATTCCGTATGACCTACTGAAATACTTTCAATATTAAAATGTCTTCGTGTCATAACACCCGTAATTCGGTTTAACACACCACTTTGATTTCGAACTGTCGCTGTAACAATTCTCTTCACCTTTTTTCCACTCCCTCCATTTGGTGAACACCTTTCCCTGGCGCAACCATCGGCATTACCTTTTCTGATTGAAGTACACGGCAATCAATTACGACTGGTTCTTGTAATTCAATCGCCTGCTGTATTTGCTTCTTTGCAAGAAGTGGATCATCTATACGAACTCCTTTTATGCCATACGCATTCGCAAGAGCGACGAAATCTGGTTGACACGACAGTAAAGAGTGCGAGTATCTTTGATTATAAAATTC
Organism: Bacillus sp. FSL M8-0063; assembly: GCF_038005545.1. Classification (NCBI taxonomy): domain Bacteria; kingdom Bacillati; phylum Bacillota; class Bacilli; order Caryophanales; family Bacillaceae; genus Bacillus; species Bacillus sp. FSL M8-0063. The sequence goes on along the minus strand of NZ_JBBOTJ010000001.1, from coordinate 1,013,288 downwards.
ATCTTGCCATTGTCTTACCATTCCTAAAGCTTCATTATTTAAGATAAATACTTTAACAGGCAATGAGTGTTCTTTTAACACACTTAATTCTTGCAAGGTCATTTGAAATCCAGCGTCACCTACAATTGCAATAACTAATTCCTCACGCTTTGCAATTTGCGCACCAATTGCTGCTGGAAATCCGAAGCCCATCGTTCCTAATCCTCCTGAAGTTACCCATTTATCAGGAGTTTTGAGCGGATAATATTGGGCTGCCCACATTTGATGTTGCCCAACATCTGTTGTTACAATCGCTTCTCCTTTCGTAATTTCATATAACATATCAATTGCGTATTGAGGCTTAATACTTTCCGAATTCCTTTTATAAGATAGTGGATACTTTTCTTTTCTACTCTTTAATAAAGAGAGCCACTTATGATGATTTTCTTTCCTTCCTTCTGGTTGAAGTAATACTTCCAGCGCTCGCTTAGCACTTGCAACAATTGGAATCTCAGTCGGCACATTTTTTCCGATTTCGGCTGGATCAATATCGATATGCGCAACAGTCGCCTTTTTAGCAAAATAAGCTAAATTCCCAGTAAGACGATCATCAAATCTTGCACCTATATTAATAAGTAAGTCGCATTCATATAACGCCATATTGGCTGTGTAAGAACCGTGCATTCCTCCCATTCCTAGAAAAAGTTCATCATCTGGCGGAAACCCACCAAGACCAAGTAATGTATGCACAACAGGAATTTCATATTTACGAGCAAAACTTGTTAACTCTTTCGAAGCCTTCGCATGCAATACACCTGCTCCAGCTAAAATTAACGGCTTGTTTGCAGCCCTAATTGCTTGTAATAATTTGTTTATTTGGAGTAAATTCGGTTCATAATTAGGATTGTATCCTGGTAAATCCATTTGTACGTCATTACATCGTTCTCCTTGCTCTACTACCATATCTTTCGGAAGGTCAATAACGACTGGGCCTGGTCTTCCTGTTCTAGCAATATGAAATGCTTCTTTAATAATTCGAGGTAAATCTGAAGCCTTTCGCACTTGATAGTTATGTTTTGTCACTGGCATCGTAAGCCCCATAATATCCGCTTCTTGGAAAGCATCACTTCCAATTAATGTCGTTGCTACTTGCCCTGTAAATACAACAAGTGGTAATGAATCAATCATCGCATCTGCTAGGCCCGTAATAACATTTGTAGCACCTGGCCCACTCGTTGCAATGACAACCCCTGGATTGCCAGTAATTCTGGCATACCCTTCCGCGGCGTGAATAGCTCCTTGCTCATGCCTTGTTAAAATATGCGGAATTTCACAGTCATAGAGTGCATCATAAAGAGGTAAAACAGCACCACCAGGATAACCGAAAATTACTTCTACTCCTTCCTTTTCTAACGCTTCTAACAATAGCTGTGCACCAGTTGCCAGTTTCTCTTCCGTTTTTGAAGACATTGTTCTTATAAGCCCCCTTTTTGAAAACTTTTATCAATAAAAAAAATCCTACGTCCACACTCCAGCTATGTGCTGAAGGGACGAAAGATTTCGCGGTACCACCCTTCTTCGCAAGAATACTCTTGCCTCAGTGACCCATAAATGAGTCTAGCTAATAACGGAGCTACCGTCTAAGCCTAGACAAATGCTTCAGCTTAGCACTCAAGGGCGATGTTCGTCGACGTGAACCATCGGTTTTCAGCAACCACCGACTCTCTGTGAGGCTTCACAATCAACTACTCCTCCCTCTCAACGCTTTCTTATTGTTATAAAGAGTTGCTATCCAACTTTATTTTCTTCGTAAATCTTCTCTCCATCTTCTACAACTAACTTTCGGAATTCTTCTAATAAACGATTCGTATGTAGACCTGTTTGCCCTAAACCAATCGTTCTACCATCTACTGTCGTAACAGCAATTACTTCAGCAGCCGTTCCTGTTAAAAATACTTCATCAGCTACATATACATCATGTCTTGTAAATAACTCTTCTCTAACGTCATATCCAAGTTTTTCACCGATTTCTAATATAGCGTTTCGTGTAATGCCTTCTAACGCTCCAGCAGAACTTGGTGGTGTAATTAATTTATTTCCTTTTACAATAAACACGTTATCTCCCGATCCTTCAGCTACGTATCCTTGATCATTTAACATAAGTGCTTCTTGTACTCCAGCTAATTTCGCTTCAATACGAACTAAAATATTGTTTAAGTAATTTAAAGATTTTACTTGAGGCGACAAAACATCTGGACGGTTTCGGCGCGTTGCAACTGTTACAACCGGAATCCCCTTTTCATAATATTCTTGCGGGAATAAAGATAGTTGTTCTGCAATTACTACTACATTCGGTTTCTTACAAGAATCAGGATCTAATCCAAGATTTCCTGCTCCTCTCGATACAACAAGGCGAATGTATCCATTAGATAATTTATTTTGTCGAATCGTCTCAACAACAATATGCGTTACTTCATCTAAAGAATATGGAATTTCTAACATGATGGATTTTGCTGATTCATATAACCGGACAAGATGCTCTCTCAAACGGAAAACATTACCGCTATATACTCTAATTCCTTCAAATACTCCATCGCCATATAAATAACCATGATCATATACTGAAACTTTTGCCTCGTCTTTTGGAACAAATTCTCCATTTAAGAAAATCCATTGCTCGTTCACTGGAAAGCGCCTCCTATGTTCTATGAATTTTTTATTGTTTCCTAGTTTACTCTCCTTTCTAAATAAATCAAGTAAATTTTTAGAAAATTTTTAATTTTTAATCGTACATACATCTTTGATTATATTGATTTAACAGCATTGTTAACGTTTACAAAAAGTCAAAAAATTTTTTTCGTCAATTTCCCCTAAAAAAAATATTTGTTTAAAAGAAGGATTTTCATCAATTGATACGAATCTATTGTATTCAATAAACGGACGTCCGTTTTTATAAATTCGGGAATATATAACGACTTTTGCTGAAAAAGGGGGAAAATAATAAAAATAACGCTGTCTAAAAATAACATTCATATTTTTCGTTTCGTAATCATAATCCTATTTTTAAAAAACAATTTGTCAAAATGAAGGAGGAAATCAATATGGCGTGTGTACAAATTAAAGGAACGAGACAAGAGGTAGTAGAAATGCTTCAACTATTTGATCTAATGGATACGAAAGGTTTTTGTAAATTCGATAATTATGTAGAGGTAGAATCAAATAATAAAGAACATAATAATTTTATTGCTTCAATTGACATTCATTCAAATACTTCTTCTGCCCAAGATACTTTAAACGATCAATTCGTAAGTCAAATGCTTACTGGTGTATATAACGACTAAATAAAGTGATACTTTAATCAAGCTATCCGTAAATAGCAGGATAAATATATGCTTCCTACCGTCTTTGCATAAATATATACGATGTACTAGAGCATACTAGCAACTAGATGGTAGGAGGTGAGAATTATGGCTAGAATTGGCGTTGAAAACTCATTAACAGATGTTCAACAAGCTCTTCAGCAACAGGGACATGAAGTTGTTACCCTGGGCTCAGAACATGATGCACAAGGGTGCGATTGTTGTGTTGTAACTGGGCAAGATTCTAATATGATGGGTATTGCAGATGCATCAATTAAGGGATCGGTAATTGCAGCTCATGGTTTAACAACAGATGAAATTTGTCAGCAAGTTGAGAGCCGCACTTAAAAAAGAAAGAGGACTCCTTTTGAAAAGGAGTCCTCTTTTTTATATTCACCTAACGGGAAAGTAACATATACTGGATGAAAGCCCTACCTCTCTCTCATCATTACGGTTCCACTGACCGCTCCTTGATTCACTAGTATACATATAAAGCCTACAATAATAATTTATAGGGTTTGTTCACAAAAGTTGTTGGTAAGACTACCCGATCTTTCGCAAACTTTTCGTATTACATTTATAAGATTTATTTACTTTATACTAGCTGTAACCGAGACACGAATTAAAATTTTAACACCAATACAATAACTTGTCAACATTTTTTACAAATTAAAAACAGACAGTAACGGTTTGTCTGTTTTAGAATGGAGCTTTTTCTTTTATTACATATACAACAAAACCGCTTACTAACATACATAAGCCAACTACTAAGTTTTTGATATTAATCATAAATTCCTCTCCCTTATTCCACACATCATATATATTTACAGTTCAATTATTCCGATCATCTTAAAGCGCACTTTTTCTAATATATCATAATTCCTAAAAAATGCAAGTTCACTTTTGGCGACCATTTACAAATTTATCTACAGTGCTTGGTACCGTATTTAAAGCCTTTTCAATTAAATGTGTACTACTATTGAGGTGTAATACTTGCACACCGTTAGAACCGACTACTAAAAAAGCAACTGGGCTAATAGAAACCCCAGCCCCGCTTCCGCCTCCAAATGGATGACTTTGCTTGTGCTCTTTATGCTGCCCTTGTCCGTTATTATGTTTTTCGGAAATAAAATCACCTTTAAAGTCACTTCCACCGGCACCAAAACCAAAAGCCACTTGAGATACTGTTAATACTACATTTCCATCAGCTGTTGAAACTGGACTTCCAACAATCGTATTTACATCTACCATTTCTTTTAAATTTGTCATTGCTGTTTTCATTAAATTTTCAATTGGATGTTCCATTATGTATTGCACCCTTTCCTCATTATTCTTTTTTATACTTTCCAAAATAGAGGAAGTCATACTAACTTTTCCTATTTCAAAAAAATAATTCCACTCTTCTAAGTGGAATTACGCCTTGTACAAGCTCGGATAAAGTAAAATTTTAATCAATGAGGTTTTGTTCATCACCCACTAAGTATTAACCCTTACCAATCGGGCGTTTGCGGGCCACAAATAGCGGGATAAAAAAGAAAAAGAGATGCATACTACTATTGAACCTTGTTATGAAAGGAGTCATGACTTTGACTGAGAAATTTGATGAGTATAAAAAAAGAGATAGAATAGATAGTGATTATAGTGACTATAAAGAAGAATATGCAGCTGAGGTTGCACCACAGCGCATTGATTATGATTACGATGAGAAAGATAATAAAGATGATGTAAGATCGTCCGCCGCTGGATCAACTGCTGGCTTTATCGCTCTTGCCTTATCTATCTTATCACTCTTTACCTTCCCAACATTATTTGGTCTTGTTTCTGTATTACTAGGAATTTACGCTTATAATCGCGGAGCTACTGTAACTGGTGGTATCGCTGCGATTGTCGGCGGAATTGCAGCACTCATTGCAATTTTATTCCGAGTAGCACTTGTCGGATTATTGTTCTCCCTTTTTTAAAAAGAAAAAGGTATCTCGCTTATGCGGGATACCTTATCCTGTAAATACATCTTCCGATGGATATTTGATTTTTTGTTTTGCTGGTCGCGCTAAAGAAAAAACAAGTGTTAACGGTCCAATTAATCCACAAAACATAACAAACATAATAATACATTTTCCAAACGCTGATAACTTTGCAGTAATCCCCATCGTTAACCCTACTGTTCCAAACGCTGAAATTGTTTCAAATAGTAACTGAATAAAACTAAAGTTTTCTGTAAGCATTAATACAAATACTGCTGCAAAAATGAGTATTTGACTGGCAACAGCAATGGCTAACGCTCTCGTTACTGTTGACATTTTTATAGTGCGCTGAAATAAAACGATTTCCTCTTTTTTTCTAAAGAAAGAAAGAACGGATGTAACTAAAATAACAAAAGTTGTTAATTTAATCCCTCCACCTGTTGATACACTTCCTGCACCAATAAACATTAAAACCATCGTAAATAATATAGATGATTCTTCCATTCCCCCGTAGTCAACTGTATTAAATCCAGCAGTACGAGGAGTAATACCTTGGAAGAAAGAAGCCCATAACTTTTCATTTAAAGGTAAATTCCCTAACGTCTTCACATTATTATATTCCAATACAAAAATCACAATCATTGCTATAACATTTAACGCTACTGTTCCAACAATCATGATTTTAGAATGAAGTGATAATTTTCGAAAGCTACGACTATACCATATATCAATTAATACGGTAAAACCGAGACCACCTATTACGATTAAAGAGCAAATCCCAATATTAATAATAGGATCTCCTACATACCTTGTTAAATTATCCGGCCATAGAGCAAATCCAGCATTATTATAAGATGCAATAACGTGAAAAATACTATAGTATACACCTTTTCCAAAGCCAAACTCTGGAATAAAGCGAAACGATAAAAAGATGACTCCAATAAGCTCAATACAAATTGAAAATATAAAGACACGCTTTACTAATTTTACAAGACCACCTATATTTGTCTGATTAAATGCCTCTCCGATTAATAATCGATGGCGTAACCCGATTTTTTTACCTAATACCCAAACAATTAAAATGGCAATTGTCATAAGACCTAAACCACCTGTTTGAATTAAAAACATAATAACAATCTCGCCAAACATCGTAAACGTACTTGCAGTATCTACTACCCCTAATCCCGTTACAGTTGCTGCTGACGTTGCCGTAAAGAAAGCATCTACCCAACTAATATGTACTTTCGTTGCGAATGGTAACTTTAATAACAAACCGCCAACCACAATTAAGCAGAAAAAACCTAATGCTAATATTTGTGGTGGATTTAATCGTATAAAACGATTATACAGCCCTTGTCTTTTTGTTACTTCCATATTCACTAACTCCCTTTTCCCCTCATAACTAAAGGCTTATAAGAAACCTTACATAGCGGGATAAACCTTATATTCTTATAATATAGTTGAGCATAATCCTTTTTTTTAAAGATTTCAACTTTTATTTATACTCGAACTCCACTTCATTTTATGACAAGAAACTTTCTATTATATTTATTCGTACTCTACAACTCTCGCAACAATCATTTTATATGTATCATTTCTCAAATTCTCATACCTTTCACTCTATGTTCACACCAAGGTCACTTCTATCTTTTATAGTATATATATCGAAGTTGTTCCTCCCTAATTTATAAGACATTCCCCAGTGTCTTGAACAACTTCCATCCCTAATTAAATTGACATAAATTGTCCCCTTCCTTGACCATCTCTTATGTGATGGTCTTATTTTTTGTTTACTCTATCTCTTATCTAAAACTCCCTCTCCCTTTCACTCTATGTTCACACCAAGGTCACTTCTATCTTTTATAGTATATGTATCGAAGTTGTTCCTCCCTAATTTATAAGACATTCCCCAGTGTCTTGAACAACTTCCATCCCTAATTAAATTGACATAAATTGTCCCCTTCCCTAGACCATCTTATGTGATGGTCTACTTTGTTTTCTAACTAGATTCCCCAACTTTTTTGCTTACTTTAGCAAAAGCAATCTATATTTAAACACAAATTTTTATACAAAATATTCAGAAAATAATGTCAAAACAAGTAGTTTTTCGGTACAATTAATGTAGAAAGCAATTTCACAAAAATAAGGGGGGTTTTATTGAAACAAACAAAAGCAATCTTAATTGCATTATTTCTCGGTTTAGTTGTTGGACTCACTTTAAATTTAGCTGCACCATCCATTTTTGAACCATTAAACCAATATGTGTTCAATCCACTTGGTCAATTGTTTATTCGCCTCATTAAAATGCTAGTTGTTCCTGTTGTATTCATTTCTATCGTGCTCGGAGCTGCTGGGCTTGGAGACCCGAAACAACTTGGAAGAATCGGCTTAAAATCAATTTCATTCTTTCTTGTAACTACAGCCGTTGCTATCTCTATTGCAGTTACATTTGCACTGATTATTCAACCAGGATCTGGCGGTAACTTTAAAACAGAAGGGCTTAAATATGAAGGGGCAAAAACCGAAACATCTTTCGTGGATACATTGCTAAATATCGTACCAGATAACCCAGCAAAAGCGATGGCTGATGGAAACATGTTACAAATTATTGCCTTTGCCATATTAATCGGACTCGGTATAGCTATTTTAGGAAAACGGGTTCAAGGTATCCATTCATTACTTGAACAGGGCAACGAATTAATGATGTATCTTGTTAATCTCGTTATGAAATTAGCGCCAATCGGAACATTTGGATTGCTCGCTTCATCCGTTGGTAAAATGGGTCTTGCAGGCGTCGCTGCGATGTTCAAGTATATGATTGTCGTTATGCTAGTACTTATTATTCACGGCGTCTTCGTCTATGGCGGATTATTAAAGGTATTAGCAAAAGAAAGTATTGTCCGTTTCTTTAAACATTTCGGACCGGTAATGGCAATTGGATTTAGTACATCTAGCTCTAATGCATCTCTTCCGTTTGCGATGAAAAAACTTGGCGTTCCAAAAGCGATAAGTTCTTTTGTACAACCACTAGGTGCAACGATTAATATGGATGGTACTGCCATTATGCAAGGTGTAGCAACTGTGTTTATCGCTCAAGTATACGGAGTTGATCTTACTATGTCCCAATTAGCTGTCGTCGTATTAACTGCTGTACTAGCTAGTATCGGTACTGCCGGTGTACCAGGTGTTGGACTTGTAATGCTTACGATGGTTTTAAATCAAGTAAATCTACCAGTAGAAGGTATTGCCTTAATTATCGGTATTGACCGCATTCTAGATATGTCAAGAACAGCTGTAAATATTTCTGGTGATGCAATTTGTGCAATGATCGTCGCAAAATCAGAAGAAAAATATAATACAGATCAATCTGCAGCATCTTAAATCAAAAAAGGAGTGAAATGATTCACTCCTTTTTTGATTTACTTCCTTTTTTCGAACGATATTCTTTTCCTTTGTTATCATTACCAGTATCAAATTCCGCACTAAACTCTTGCTGAAATTGTCCTGATTTTGGTGAGCCTTGATTTCCGCTCCCTTTACTACCATTTCGATTTGTCATATTTTTGCCCCCTTCCTTTACTAGTAGTATGTTACATATTTTCTTTTTTATAATCTTTTACATACGAAAGAAGACCTTCCTCATATAAGGAAAGCCTTCTTCTTCAATACGTAAGCGTTTTCTTACTTGTAATGACTTAAATAAGTTTTTTAGAAATAGATATCATTATATTCATTTCTTCTTCTGAAAGCGCGGAGAATCTTTCTTGTAAATATTTCTTTTTCTCCCCTTCCATTTTTGCAACTAAATCTTTTCCTTGCTCTGTAATCTCTAAATATACAACTCTGCGATCTGATGTAGAACGTGAACGGGTTACAAAGCCTTTATTAATTAATTTTTCTGTAACAGCTGTAATATGACTATTCGACACATTTAACTCATTGGCTACACGTGATACCATTTCTTTATTCGTACGATTCAATATTCTAAGGACGATGAACTCATTCCACGGTATGTAACCACCAAATATCTTTCCAATATCATTACGCAACGTGCGGAACATAGCAAAAACATTTGTCGATAGTTCTTCCATTAATTGCTCTCGATTTTGAGACAATTTTGACAGCCCCTTTTATTTCATTTAGTTAAATAAAAACCTTATTAATAATTTTACATGAAATCTTACTTTTTGTCACCTTATTTCCCCATAATTCGTAGTTTTTTAATAGACATTTCATGATACAATAAAATTAAATTTCCAGAAAAAGGAGATAGAATAGTGAGTGAAGAAGACAAATTTTCTAATCTCAATCTAAAAGATAAGACTTTGATTATTGGTTTTGTTATTCTGTTTCTCATTATAATTTTTGCATTTATATTCTTTGTATATGTAGGAATCTTTCATATTACAGGTATAGAGTATAGATCACGCACTGCTTTACTTCTATTTTTTTTATTAATCACTTTCTTAGACGGTATTACATTCTTTATCTTCGGTTTCCTCAAGGCGTTGCTATATCCAATGACAAAAAACATGCCAAACTGGCTGGCTATTACTCTTTTTGCAATCATTGAAATTACGCTAGATTGGTTCGTCATTCATACTGCCGACGATTGGATAGAGAGTGTTCAACTGTCCAACATTGCTGAATTATGTGTCGTACTATTCCTTTTCCTATTAAATAAATTATTAAGTGACAAGAAGGAGTAAGAATACAAGCTTTTCTATATAAAAATTGGTACAATGAAAACAAATCATACTAAAGAGGTGTTACTTATGAACTTACAACAATGGGCTGATAAAGGTATGTCCTTTGATACATATGTGAATGAAATGAAAGTAAATCAATACGAGCTACTGCACATTTACAATAACTTTTTAATTCCAAATGAATTACTTCCTGTATTAGAAGAACGCCAAAATGATGGCTGGCGTGTTATCGTATTAACAGCTGATTGGTGTGGTGACGCTCTTTTATGCGTACCTGTTATGAAACGAATTTCTGAAGTTGCAAATATTGATATGAGATTATTAATTCGCGATGAAAACTTAGAATTAATGGATCAATATTTAACAAATGGAACAGCACGTGCCATTCCAATTTTTATTTTCATTGATAAAGATGGAAATGAACAAGCCGTTTGGGGACCACGCGCTCCAAAAGTACAAGAGTTAGTAACTTCAATGCGCGCTACATTACCTGAAAAAGAAGATCCAACATTCGAAGAAAAACAAAAAGAAATGTACGCTAATTTCCGTGCTACATTAGCGGATGATACTTCTCTTTGGGAACATGTAATGGAAAGCATGATGGAAAAAGTAGTAAAATAAAAAAACTGCCGAACTCGGCAGTTTTTTTATTACATAATGAAGAAATAGAATACCGCAGCTAAAATGAAACGGTAGTAAGCGAACGGTGTTAGTTTTACACGACCTAATAATTTTAAGAATGAAACAATTGCAAGCATCGCAACAACGAATGCTGTAATAAATCCTGTTGCAAATAACGGGATATCAGCCGCACTTAATATATCCCAGCTTTTAATTAAATCTAAACCACTTGCAGCTACCATCATTGGTACTGCTAAAATAAATGTATATTCAGCCGCCGCTGTATGTGACACGCGAGCTAATAAACCACCACTTATTGTAGAACCAGAACGAGAAAATCCTGGCCAAAGCGCTAAACATTGGAACATTCCAATTGTAAAAGCTTGCTTATATGTGATTTCATCTAATGTTCTTGCTGTACTTGGTTTCGAAAACTTCTCAGCAACAATCATTAAAATACCACCAGCCACTAAACTGATGACAACTGGGCCTGGCCCAAATAAAACTTCTTTAATCGCACTATGGAACAATACGCCAAGTACGCCAGCAGGAATCATCCCGATAATAATATGTAATAAATTTAACGATGGTCCCTCTGTTACTTTCCCTATACCTACTAAAGACCATAGACGCTTCCAAAATATAACAACAACTGCTAAAATCGATCCCAATTGAATAACAACTTCGAAAACTTTCGCTCTCTCGTCGTCAAATCCAAGTAAATGACCTGTTAAAATCATATGTCCTGTTGATGAAACTGGTAAAAACTCTGTTAAACCTTCAACAGCCCCCATGATTATTCCAATTAACCAATCAGCCACGAGTAGTGCCTCCTTAATAACGAATATGTAATTTTTCACACCTTATCATAATACCTTATCCCCTTTTAAAGTGCATCCTTTTTTTATTGATTGTACATGTTGTATGCGCGTATTTCTTTTCTATTTTTTGATTAAATTGTATGATAGTAAGAGTTTGTTTTTTTAGCGGAAAGGGGATTTTATGAAAGAAACTAATTCATTCTCACAAAAATTAAAGCAATTTGTATTACTATTTTTCCCGATTTTCGTAACGCAAATGTCATTATTTGCAATGAGTTTTTTCGATACGACAATGTCAGGGCACGCAAGTCCTATTGATTTAGCGGGTGTTGCTATCGGAACAAGTATATGGCTTCCCGTTAGTACCGGATTAACAGGAATTTTAATGGCTACCACTCCAATTGTTGCACAGCTCATTGGATCCAAGAAAAAAGAGGATGTTCCCCAAGTTGTCATACAAGCAGTATATTTAGCAATTTGTGCTAGTTTCGTGGTCATCCTTATCGGTTTCTTCGCTGTTTCACCTATTTTAAACGGCATGCGCCTGGAAGAACCTGTGGAACGTATTGCGGCACAATTTTTAAGTATTATTGCAATTGGAATTATCCCTTTATTTACTTACACTGTTTTACGCGGGTTTATTGATGCATTAGGAAAAACTCGCACAACGATGATCATTACATTACTATCATTACCAATTAACGTAGTATTAAATTATGTATTAATTTTTGGTCATTTCGGTTTTCCAAAACTCGGTGGTGTTGGAGCGGCAATTGCTTCTGCAGCAACCTATTGGTGCATTTTAATTATTACCGTTATTATTATTCGTACGAAAGAACCTTTCGCATCTTTCAATATCTTTAAACAATTATATCGTCCTTCTCTTTCAAGTTGGACTGAATTCTTAAAACTTGGCGTCCCTATTGGATTTGCTATCTTTTTTGAAACAAGTATTTTCGCTGCGGTGACACTTATGATGAGTAATTTTAGTACGACAACAATCGCAGCTCATCAAGCAGCTATGAACTTCGCTTCCTTGTTATATATGACTCCTTTAAGTTTAGCAATGGCAATGACCATCGCTGTTGGATTCGAAGTTGGAGCAAAGCGATACAATAACGCAAAACAATATGGATTTATCGGGATTGGCTTAGCACTTGCATTCGCCCTATTATATTCAATTCTTCTCTATTTCTTTGATGATGCAATTGCTTCTATTTATACGACAGATATACAAGTTCATCATTTAGCAAAAGAATTTCTTATATTTGCGATTTTATTTCAAATTTCAGATGCAATTGCAACTCCTGTACAAGGGGCACTACGTGGTTATAAAGACGTAAATGTTTCCTTAATTATGACATTAATCGCTTATTGGGTAATAGGTCTCCCTCTCGGTTACATATTAGCAACTTACACTGACTGGGCAGCAAAAGGATATTGGATCGGTCTTATTATCGGTCTAGCATTTGGTGCCACTTTCCTTCTTGTCCGTCTCTTTCAAGTTCAAAGAAAATATACAACAGAAAACCGCCGCTCACGATAGAGGGTGGTTTTCTTTATGCATATTTTTTCTTTGAACGTATAACATAATGAAAAAGAAAGGTGGATACATATGGACGAAAAAGAAAAAAAGCAATCATTCGATGAAGAATTCGCCCCTGAAATTTCACCTGGATATCGGCAAGATGTACATAAGACACCTAAATATAAAAACACCTCGTTTTTAATGGGCATTACCATTTTTGCCGCTGTGTTACTCGTACTCATCATTTTCGTTTATTTTTGATGGAGGGTGGTCTATTATATGAAGAAACAAAATTCCAATCGTTCAAAAAGAACTGTAAAAACAGAAAAAGGATATGCAGGTGATTCTGTTCTTACTCAGAAACAAGTCGAGCAAGGAAATTTATATATTGCTCAAAAAGAACTTGGTCAACAAAATGAAAATCTTTAGAATCCCTCAAAGAACTGGGGGATTTTTTTATCGGCTATTTGTGGCACTCATTCATGTTTCACTTTATTGTACGTACTGTTTTTGTTCTAACACCTTAAATATATTATTAACCTTTACAATTTTCATTTCATAATTCAATTTCATTTCGCTTCTCTTACCATTTTCAGTACCCGCAACGTACGCTGCAGTTTGATAACGAAAACTTTCATCCGTCACTTCACGTATGTCCTCGTTTATAAATTTATACTCTAAATCCCGAAACCGATTTGGATAATAATTTCCTATTAATTGTTCATATCCTCTATTTACAAATAGTTCTTCACCTTTTCGTTTCACATCTTCTTTATTATTAAGCCCAAACACTGATAATTGCTCTGTCACAAAATGTTCTCCTACCTTTTTCATTTCATTATGAGTTAAAGTTTCTATACTTTTGTTCTTTAATTCATTATTTAATCCGTACTGATCAATCAGTTTAAAGCTAGCAAAAACCTCTTCTTTATATGACCAAAACAATCCAAAAGCGATACATAAAGAAGTGATGAATAGTCTTTTCTTCATAATACTCCCGCCCCTCTTCATAATGATAGGTATATTTTAACATATAGAAAGAAAATTCTGATATCATAAAGTGGAATAAGTTAACATAGAAATGAGGAACAATTATGGACTCTTACAAACAATATATAAAAGAAGCTTTGCCTAATCTTTCTATACATTCATATAAACAAAATGAAGAAGGATGGGATAATGTAGCGGTTATTATCAATGATGAACTACTGTTTCGTTTCCCGCGAAAACAGGAATATGCAATGCGAATTCCGTTAGAAAAAGAACTGTGCACACTTCTCTCTTGTTCACTACATGAAATTGAGGTCCCACAGTATCACCTATTATATAGCAATAATGCTGATGCGGTTCCACTTTGTAGTTACTATACACTCATTCATGGTGAGCCGTTAAAACCAGAAATAGTTACTACACTAGAAAAACAAGAGCGGGAAGCACTTATTACACAATTAGCCACCTTCCTTGCGACTCTACATAGTATTCCTTTAAAACGTGTGGAAGCGTTAGAATTCCCTATAGAAAAAAAACTGACCTACTGGAAAGAGCTACAAACTAAATTAAATCAGTATGTTACTAACAGTCTTACTTCGTTACAGAAATCATCTTTAAATCGGTTATTCGAAAATTTCTTTACTTTTATCGATACAACCACTTTTCAAAATACAATTATTCACGCTGATTTTACACATCATCACATTTTATTTAATAAGCAGAACAAAAACATTTCAGGGATTATCGATTTTGGTGATGCTCAAATTGGCGATCCTGCTTTTGACTTTGCTGGACTATACTATAATTTCGGACATGAATTTACTACAGCTGTATATAAACAATACAGTACGCTTACTTCACACGATGACCCATTACTCATTCACCGCATCACGAGTTTTTATCAATACAGCCCTTTACTACATAATATTGTTTATAGCTTTGAAACAAAGAATGAACTTGAATTCCTAGCGGGTACAGAACAACTGAAAGTAATACTACAGGGATGAGATTACATTCTCTCCCTATACTCTCTCTCCTCATACATCATTAACTTTTTATCCATTTCAACAATAACTTGATACAGTTGAAATGCTTGTAAAATTTGCAGTTGAATTCCAAAAGGAGCATTCTGTTCTTTTAACCATTGAAATACTTTCGTTTCATCTTTCATTGATTATTCCTCCCTTTATTAAAATCTGCTACAAATATACGGTATATGATGAAAAGCTTTTCATGTCAATAACAAAAAAGGATACAAACTTGTATCCTTTAATGTACGATATTTTTCTTCTGTTTCGCTTCTTTCTTTGCTTCTTCCCTTTGGCATTCACTACGAAACGCACAACTTATACACTCAGAACGAAAATGACGCTCTGTATAATGCTCAGGTTGTTGCAACATTTCTTTCATTCTAGATAAATCAGCCATTCCAGTTATAATATCTTCCTGTTTCGGAATGTACTCATACTTAGTTCCTTCTATTAAATTAATAACTTCAATTTTTCCGGGAAGAATGCCAAAAGCTTTATAACTGAATACTGTCATTAACTTTTGACAAAGAGCAAGCATTTCCTCATCCGCATCGACAACATACTTTTTAATTACAAACGACTCAGTACTCCACTCACCAACTTCTACTGTCAATGACATGTGGACACCTAACTCTTCCATATATGTTTGAAATTTTTCATATAAAAATAACGGCGGTATCTGACTATCATCTCTTTCAACAAACTGTAATAAGTGATCCGTTAGCTTCGCTAACACAATATAATACTCCGTCTTTGAAGCAAACATATTAATCCTTACCTTTTTCCAATACTTTTCTATTAATATTAAAAGTACGATTTTCGTTTGTTGGCCCGCAGGTAGTGTGTAATATTCATTAATAATTCGATTCACAATCATTTGTGCGATTTGTTGCCATTCAAATGAAGAAGGTTCTCTTCTTTTTATATGACGGAAATAAAATTTATGCGGACAACGCATAAAATCATACAAATGATAATCTGTCATCGTTTTGATTGCGATTTTCTCATGCACTTGCTCTTCATCTCCCTTCTGCCATTAAGAAAGGTGTTTTACAAATTCAGCTCCAAACTGTAAACATTTTTCTACATCTTCATCTTCTGGCGTTAATTCTACTTTTAGTCCTTCTAACACAACTGCAGCTCCGCGCTCTTGTAGCTTTTCTATTAAAATGTCAACCGCCACGCCGTATTTCGGATAAGCCGAATCACATGATCCGAATACTGCCGCTTTTTTCCCGGTTAAATCAATAGAATCCATTGCATCATAAAAATCTAAGAAATCATCAGGAAGGTCACCATCTCCCCAAGTGTAAGCACCTAAAATAATTCCATCATACTGTTCTAGTATAGAAGCTTCTGGTGAATCCATAATATCGATAACTTCAATTTCATTTTCTGTTTCACGAATTGCACCCGCAATATGATCAGCCATTTCCTCTGTATTTCCACTCATACTTGCAAAAATCATTACTAACTTACTCAACTGAATCTCTCCTTTTACCTTGTATCTCTTTTTCTGTTGGAAGCGTACTCTTCTCATCTACATATTCAGAACGAATTACATTTCGTTGCCATTCCATATGCTGATCAACATCTTTATTTTTATCTTTTAATCCCCTCCGCAGAAGGTGAAATTTTTTTCTCATTAACATGTCTCATCCATCCTATTGATAATAATTATCAATTTCAACTACCCTTAGATTAATTGACAGTGATTATCAATGTCAATAACTATTTTTTAAAAAATGATTAAAATGTACAAGCTTGTCCGTTAGCTATTCATATACTATAAATGAGCATAGTTCTTTCTCAGCCCTCTCTGACGGAAAGAAATAAAAGCAACTGCGATAGAGCGCAGTTGCCTTTTTTTATACTTTTCTATGATTTTAGTAGTCTTATCGCTGTCTCTAAAAATAATTCCACTCCATAAATTAAAGCTGATTCATCTACATCAAATTTCGGATGATGATGCGGATAACAAGTATCTACCTTTTCATTCCCCGTCCCCAATTTAATGAAGCAACCCGGTGCCTTTCTTAAATATGCTGAAAAATCTTCTCCTCCCATAGAAGGTTCAAGCTTCACAACACGCTCATTCCCAAACAAATGTAGTGCACTTTCTTCTACTACTTTCGTAATATATTCATCATTAATAACCGGATCATATCCGTATCGATACGTATATGTATACTTTCCTCCATGTGCCTTTGTGATTCCTTTCACGATTTGCTCAATTTTCTCTTCTGCTTCTATTCTTAACGCTTGATTAAAAGAACGCACAGTTCCCATTAAAGTTGCTGCATTAGGAATAATATTATCAGCCATTCCCCCATGAAACTGCGTAACTGAAACAACTCTTTGCATGAAAGCACTTGTATTTCTTGATACGATATGTTGTAAATTTGTAATAATCTGTGCTCCGATAGCAATAGGATCTATCGTTTCTTCTGGCCTCGCCGCATGCCCTCCTTTCCCTTGAATTTCAACTGTAAATACGTCTGGTGCCGCCATCATCGGTCCATACGCAATTCCGATTTTCCCGCTCTCCAATCCAGACATAACATGTAAACCTATTACATAATCAACACCATCCATCACGCCTGCCTCAACCATTTCTTGTCCCCCGCCAGGATACACCTCTTCTGCGTGCTGAAAGAAGAGACGAATCTCACCTACGAAATCTTCCTTTATATTTGATAGCACCTCTGCTGTACTTAACAAAATAGCTGCGTGAGCATCATGCCCACATGCATGCATCATTCCTTTATTCACAGACGTATAAGATTTCCTTGTCTCCTCTTGAATTGGTAAAGCATCTATATCAGCTCGAATCGCAACTACTTTCCCTTGTCCCGTCCCTCTTTTAATTGCTAGTACACTATACTTCGTCGGTCTCGTTACTTCTAAAGAAGAAAATGAGCATAATGTTTCATATATAAATTGTGAAGTTTCTTTTTCATGAAATGATAATTCCGGATATTTATGAAAATGCTGTCTCCATTTAATAATGTTTTCTTCTAAAATAAGATCCTTCCACATCCTCTTCATCAGAAATTCCTCCTCTTATGAAACTTTAACAATTCATACATTAACTATGAAAAACTCAAACAAATATTACATTTCTATACATTCTCCCTGACCACTTTTATACATTCACACAATCCACTTCCTATTTACATGTCAAACCCATTACAAATTCATACTGAATGTAATATAATTGCTAAGTTAGGGATTTTCTTTTTTAGTATTTAGTGCTAATATCAGAAAAGAGCCTTTTGACTTATTTTTACCTAAAATGTGGAATTTTGTTTTTTTCACAATAATGTAGGACATGATACCTACAAAGAGCTATCATTTCATTAAGAGAGGGAAAGACATGGAAAGATTAAAAGAGATATGGTCTCGACCACTCACACAATGGGTTGCAAAGACGGTTTATTACCTTGCAATTTTATTTGCATTGCTTTGGTTGTATGGATTCCATGATACAAACACAAGTACATTTATTTACAACGAATTTTAGGGTGGGAACGTTATGAAGTTATTAGAACAAATTGAAAAGTGGGCTATTGAAACGCCTGATCAAACTGCTTTTGTTTGGCGAGATGCGAAAATTACGTACAAACAATTAAAGGAAGATTCTGATGCGTTAGCACATTGGATTTCTTCTGCGTATCCAGATGATCGTTCACCAATTATGGTGTATGGCCATATGCAACCTGAAATGATTATTAACTTTTTAGGATGTGTAAAAGCTGGACATGCTTATATTCCTGTAGATTTATCTATCCCAGCTGATCGTGTACAACGTATCGCTGAAAATTCTGGTGCGAAACTACTTTTATCAGGAACTGAAGTAACTGTAACTGATTTACCAGTTCGCATTGTAAGTGAAGACAACTTAAAAGATATTTTCTTTACTCATAAAGGGAACACTCCAAATCCTGAACATGCGGTAAAAGGTGATGAGAACTTCTACATTATTTACACATCAGGAAGCACAGGTAATCCGAAAGGGGTTCAGATTACTTATAACTGCCTTGTAAGCTTTACAAAATGGACTGTAGAAGATTTTAACTTACAAACAGGGCAAGTATTCTTAAACCAAGCACCTTTCTCATTCGATTTATCTGTCATGGATATTTACCCATCCTTAGTAACAGGTGGTACACTTTGGGCAATCGATAAAGATATGATTGCACGTCCAAAAGACTTGTTTGCTTCTTTAGAGCAATCGGATATACAAGTATGGACTTCAACACCATCTTTCGCAGAGATGTGTTTAATGGAAGCATCTTTCTCTGAGAGTATGCTACCGAACATGAAAACATTCTTATTCTGCGGTGAAGTGTTACCAAATGAAGTAGCTAGAAAATTAATTGAGCGTTTCCCGAAAGCGACAATTATGAATACGTACGGTCCAACAGAAGCTACTGTCGCTGTAACAGGGATTCACGTTACAGAAGAAGTGCTTGATCAATACAAATCACTTCCAGTTGGCTACTGTAAATCAGACTGCCGCCTTCTTATTATGAAAGAAGATGGCACCATTGCACCTGATGGTGAAAAAGGTGAAATCGTAATTGTCGGTCCAAGCGTAAGCGTTGGATATTTAGGAAGCCCTGAATTAACAGAAAAAGCATTTACTATGATTGACGGTGAGCGTGCCTATAAAACAGGCGATGCTGGCTATGTTGAAAATGGGCTTCTATTCTATAATGGTCGTCTTGATTTCCAAATTAAGCTGCATGGTTATCGAATGGAATTAGAAGAAATTGAGCATCATCTTCGTGCGTGTTCTTACGTAGAAGGAGCAGTTATCGTTCCAATTAAAAAAGGTGAGAAATACGATTATTTATTAGCGGTTGTTGTTCCTGGCGAACATTCATTTGAAAAAGAATTCAAATTAACATCTGCAATCAAAAAAGAACTCAATGAGCGATTACCAAACTACATGATTCCACGTAAATTCATGTATCAATCTTCTATTCCAATGACACCAAATGGAAAGGTAGATCGCAAAAAATTATTGAGTGAGGTTACAGCATGACCGCATATGGATCATTTTATTTTTTCGCTATAGTGGGCATTTTATTAATACCTACTATCATAGCTGGATTAAAAGGTAAAATGTTGCGTAAATATAATGCCGTTTTAACATTAGTCATGCTTGCTATTATCTTCTCGGATAAACCGAAGCAAGCGATTATGTTAGCCGCATTTATTATTTGGCAATATGCCCTGATTAAAGGCTATTTAATTTTAAGAAAACAAAAGAATAGTACATTCACGTTTTGTGTAGCTGTTATTTTATCGATTTTGCCACTTATTTTGGCGAAAGTCGCACCATTTGCACCTGAACTAAAGTTTATTGTATTTCTAGGCATGTCCTATGTAACATTTAGAGCAGTGCAAATGGTATTTGAAGTTCGTGATGGCTTAATTAAAGAACTTTCCTTCTTTAATTTTTGGGAATTCGTTTTATTCTTCCCTGCGATTTCAACGGGACCTATCGATCGTTACCGCAGATTCCAAAAAGATATTCAAAAACCACCTAGCGCTGAAGAATATCAAAATTTACTATATACAGGATTAAACCGTATTTTCCAAGGTTTCTTGTATAAATTTATTATCGCTTACTTAATAAAGCAATATTTTATGGATCCGGCATTTGCTCAGCAAGATACAATCCTATCCAATATGATTTACATGTATAGCTATAGCTTATATTTATTCTTTGACTTTGCTGGTTATAGCTCATTTGTAATTGGTGTAAGTTATATGATGGGTATTAAAACACCAGAAAACTTTAATAAACCGTTCATTAGTCGTAACATTAAAGACTTCTGGAACCGCTGGCACATGAGTTTATCATTCTGGTTCCGTGATTTTATTTACATGCGTTTCGTCTTTTTTGCAACGAAGAAAAAGTTAATTAAAAACCGTTACACAATTTCTTATATCGGTGCATTTTTGAACTTTTTCATCATGGGAATTTGGCATATTACTGGTGAGCATGTGTATCAATACATTATTTATGGTCTTTATCATGCCGCACTGTTTATTTTATTCGATATTTTCGAACGAAAAAACAAGAAGCATAAGTTTTGGCCAAACAATAAATTTACACATGTCCTTGCGATTGTAATTACGTTCCACGTTGTATGTTTCGGTTTCCTAATTTTCTCGGGACACCTTAACAGATACTTTTAATGCACCCTTCTTATACTAGTAAGAAGTTGCACATATAATATATTTCGGATATAAAGGAGATTTTAAAAATGGCAGAATTCAAAGAGCAAGTATTAGATATTTTAGAAGAAGTATGTGAAAACGATATTGTGAAAGAAAACTTAGATGTTCAATTATTTGAAGAAGGTATTCTTGATTCTTTCGCTGTAGTATCTTTATTAGTTGAATTCCAAGAGCGTTTAGATATTGAAGTTTCTATTTCTGATTTTGACCGTGACGAGTGGGCTACACCAAACATGGTTATTAAGAAGTTGGAAGAAATCCGATGAACAAAGCAAAATTTGGTCCGATGCTTTTAGCATTGGCCCTTTTTGCTGTATTCTTACTTATTCCAACGCGCTTCCTACTTCCACTTTTAAGTGATGAAAAAGTAGAACAAGCTGCCACTTCTTTAAAAGAAGAAAAGATTCAAAGTATGATATTACAGCAAAAGATGTTAGCAGACCCGAAATACCTTCCGATGTACGGTTCATCGGAATTCGCACGTATGGATGCTTTCCATCCATCAAATTATTTCAAAGTAAAGCCTGAAGGGTTCACACCATTCCTACTTGGACGCGGAGGAACACAAGACCTTGTACATGTGTTAAACTTTGCATCTACTATGGATCAATTGAAGGATAAGAAAATGGTATTCGTTCTTTCTCCTCAATGGTTTGTACCACAAGGTATTGATGAAACACACTTTGCACCTAACTTTTCAAAACAACAAGGCTATCACTTGCTTTTCAATGATGACTTAAAGCCTGAAATGAAAAAGCAAATTGCAAAACGTTTATTAAACTTTGAGATCGTCAAGAAAGAAACTTTACTAAAAATTTCGCTTGAAGGTATCGTTTATGATGATACAAAGCATAAAGTAAAAGCACTTGCTGCTAAACCTTTCGCTTATATTTATCGTAACATTTTAGATCGTAAAGATTTATTTACAGCAATGTTTAATATTAAACCGCATAAAGAAAAACTTGACCCTTCATTAAAACAAATGAATTGGGACGAGGCTCGTAAACATGCAGATCAAACGGGTGCAGTAGAATCAGGATCTAACGAATATGGTATCGAAGATGATTACTTCAATAGCAAAATTAAGAAGAAATTAAAGCAACGTGAAGGCTACTTAAAAAATGATGCTTATGATCAATCGCCAGAATATGAAGATTTACAAATTGTACTTGATTTATTAAAACAATCTGGTGCAAAACCACTCTTCATTTCTGTTCCTGTAAAAGGTCCTTGGTACGATTACGCTGGCTTCCCGAAAGAACGTCGCGAATTGTACTACAAGAAAGTTCATGAGCAAATTGAGAAAGCTGGCTATCCAATTGCCGACTTCTCAAATCATGAGTATGATAAATACTTCTTAAAAGATCATATGCACTTAGGTTGGAAAGGCTGGGTTTATATCGATGAGGCCATCCAACAATTTTATAAAGCAAACTAATGAAAAGACCACTTGAATTATTCAAGTGGTCTTTTTCTATATATATTTTGTAATTGTTCGATTACGTTCTCTGCTTCTTTCATAACTCGCTCCACTACATGCTGAGCTGATTCTATTCGTGCTAATGATGACGCTTGCCCTGCCCAAAGCGACATGTATTCTCCTTTATTTTGTTTTGCTGCTTCTTGGCGTATTTTAGAGGTTAATACATTTTGCACTGGATACATGGGAAGCCCTTCTTCTTTCCCTTCATGTCTCTCTATAAATTCATTACGAATACCCCGTGCATATTTCCCGGAAAACGCACGGGTCACAGTTGTACTCGTATCTGTACTATGTAAAACTGCTTCTTTATACACATCATGCGTAATACTTTCTTCACTCGTTAAAAAGGCTGATCCCATTTGAACAGCTTCTGCCCCCAATGTAAATGCCGCAACAAGCCCTTGTCCGTTCATTACACCACCCGCTGCAACAATTGGGATATGCGGGACTGCTGCTACTAACTGCGGAATTAATGCAAACGTCCCAATCATAGCGTCCTGTTCTTTCCCAATAAACGTTCCTCTATGCCCTCCTGCCTCACTACCTTGACCAACAATAATATCTACTCCTAATTCAGCAAGCACCCTCGCCTCTCTCACATGAGTAGCTGTTCCGATGACTTTTATTCCTCTTCTTTTTAAGTCACCTATTTCTTCTTTTTCTAACGTTTGAAATGCAAAACTAACGACTGGTACGTTTTCTTCTATTAACACTTGTAATTGTTCTTTATAGCTTTTTGGGAGCTTTATCGCCTCTTCTTCCCCTATACCGAATTCTCTATTCATTCCGCTAAGTAATACCTTTGCCAAGTTTACTTTCTCTTCTTCTATCTGTATCTCTTTCGTTAACAGTAAATTAACACCGAAAGGCTTATCAGTTCGTTCCCTTATTTTATAAATTGCTTCACGAATTTGCTCAGGGCTCATATAGCCTGCTCCAAGCGTTCCTAGTCCTCCACTATTACTTACAGCTGCAACAAGCTCAGGCGTCGTAATCGCACCTGCCATACCTGCTTGAATGATGGGATACTTAATTTGTAATAGATCTATTACGCGACTTGTAAACACCATTTCTCCTCCTATTCCCCTTATATCTTCTTTATTTGACAAACTTTCCCCTTCTTTTACAAGGGTTGAACTTCATAGGAAGCGAATATATTGAAAGGGAAGGAGGCTAAAAACAATGATATATCCAAATGCGTTACAACAAGGTGATACAGTAATGGTTATTGCACCGTCCGGCCCACCAACAATTGAAAATGTATTAAAAGGGGTAACCCTATTACAAGAAATGGGTTTATCTGTAGTAATCGGGAAGAGTGTTTATGAGAAATATGGATATTTAGCTGGAAGTGATCAAGTTCGGCTCGATGATATACATGGAGCATTTACAAATAATGAAGTAAAGGCCATTTTCTGTGCACGAGGTGGTTACGGAAGTGCCCGTCTCCTCCCTCACATTCAATATGAAATCATTCAGCAGAATCCAAAAATCTTTTGGGGATATAGCGATATTACAGCTTTACATACTGCCTTTTCACGTTATGCAAAGCTTGTTACTTTTCATGGTCCAATGGTTGAAGAATTAGGTAAAGGTGTAGATTCTCTTTCTTTATCTTCTTTCAATCAACTATTCCATCCGTATTCAACCATCTTATCTGCTTCAGAATGTATCGTACCTACCTCTCCATGTACAGTTACAGGCACATTGGCGGGAGGGAATTTAACTGTATTAACGAGTATAATTGGCTCACCCTATGAGATAAATACGGCTAATAAACTTTTGTTGCTTGAAGACATTGGAGAAGAACCGTATCGCATTGACCGTATGTTAAATCAACTACTTTTATCTGGAAAGTTTAATGAATGTAGCGGTGTTATTTTTACAAGTTGTCACGACTGCACTCCTTCTAAACCATCTCGATCATTGCAAACAATACTATATGAATTTTTCGCACCATATCATATACCTGTCCTATTCGGTTTACCGATTGGACATATAAGCCCAAACATCGGGATTCCTCTTGGAGCTACAGCGACAATAAATACAAATAATAAAACACTCTCTATTTCTTCTGGCGTAGCCAATCCGTATTCAAATTAAAAAGGAAAAGCGATTCCGCTTTTCCTTTTATTTATAATAATTAAAAATTCGTCCAGATGCGATATCTGCAACTTCTTCTGGAATAAATGTTTTACTTATATCAGTGCCAACATTTAATACTGCTGTAGCATCTTTCTCAATGCTACCAAATAATTCTTTTCCACGTATCGTAATAAGGGGCGTTCCTTCTGGCAACACGTCTTTTACAAATTCCATTTGAGTAAAGAACGGAACGATCCATCTACCCTCTCCTTGGAAATGACGCAAACGAAGTGTTCCTTCTGTTGCCCCGTCCTCTGCTTCTAGTGAACCAGCAACATAAAACTCAGTAGATAAGAGCAATTCATAAAATTCCTTTTGCTTCTGTTTATCGTCCCCTGCTACAACAAGTACTTCTTCTATTCTTTTCACCGGAATTTGCTCCATATGATGCCACCCCTATTTCAAAATGATTGTACTTAGATTATACGAAATATTCTTATTTTTTTCTACATAATTCGCAATTATTTTCTTAAAATAATTTTAATACTTCTTTTGTCGTTACAATCGTTGCAAACTCTTCATGTAAATTTACAAGTGTCATATTGTGAATATCCTCTGCATTATACTCTTTACCATCTAGACCTTTACGGTTAAAAGTAGCCGTTGCATCACTCACTAAATACGTTGTAAATCCTAAATTTCCTGCCATTCGTGTCGTAGTCTCCACACAATGATTTGTCGTTAATCCTACAACCACTACTGCATTACATTTGTTCTCTCTTAATTGCTCTTCTAAATTTGTCCCAATGAACGCGCTGTTAACAGATTTCTGAATAAGCACTTCACCTGGTAATGGCTTCAGCTCTTCTTTAAAGTTCACCGTTTCCGCTCCTTCATAAAACATCGATTGAGCATTTTCTTTATTTACATGTTGAATATGAAAAACTGGTCTTTTCCTTTTTCTCCATTCTGCTAATAACATTCTCATGTTTTCTTCAGCAAAAAGATTATTTCTCTCACCCCAGTATGGTAATTGAAACGCCTTTTGTACATCAATTATGATAAGTGCTATTTGATTAGTCATCATTTTCTCCTTAATTTGGTTGTAGTTGAAATACAAAACCAAGTTGCTGCGACGCAGTAATAAAACAAATATAAGCGCAAAGTTCTACAATTTCTTTTTCCGTCCAATATTGTTTTAATACATGAAACATATTATCATCTATCGCCTTTCGATCATGAACAAATGTATGCGCAAAAGTAACGGCTACACTAATCTCCTCTGCCTTTTGCACATCATCAGGTCTTCCCTTTGCCATGCAGTACGGACATTCATTCCCATACGCTAATGTTCTTCTCACTTGCTCCTTCAACTCTGCTGAAAGTGTTCCTTTATTGTACAGTGTATCCTCTAACGTACTCCACGAATGTAATATATCCAGATTATGGCCTAATAAATTTTGAAACTTTGTAACTCCTACATTTGATAATGAAATTCTCTCCATCATTTCCCCTCCTATTTCCTTCCGTTTTATTGTAAAATAAATAAAGTTCACTTTACATTTCATATGAATCTTAATTTATATTTTCACTTTACAAAAATTATTATTTTACTGGAGGTATATTTACAAATGCAACTAGACCGTGTCGATCGAAAGATTTTAAATGAATTATATAATGATAGTCGCCTTTCCATGCGTGAATTGGCGAAACGAGTAAACTTATCTGCTCCGTCTACTGCAGAACGTGTTCGCAAACTTGAAAGTGAAGGCGTGATTCAAAAGTACACAATCGATATCGATTATAAAAAAGCAGGACTTGTTTTAGATTGTATTTTAGAAATCACTTTAAAAAATGGTGATACAACACGTATGCAACAGTTTATTCAGTCTTATCCATCTGCAAGTTTTTGTTACCGAGTAACAGGAAGCTTATGCTACATTGTAAAAATTTCTGTTCCTTCACTCGTTGAACTTGAAGATTTTATAAATGATGTTTCTTCATATGCAACGACAGTTTCTCATATCGTATTATCAGAAGTATCTCTTACTCCTGATATTGAACATATCTTCCCAGAAGATTAATTTATTTTTATTCATAAAATACAAAAAAACCCCTTACATTAAGAATAAAAATAATATATTATGTATTAAAATACATAAAGTTCGAGAAAGGGGCTTTACATTGAAAATCTGGTTTTATGAAAAAACGGCACAATTAGACGACTTGCTTGGCATTTGGGATAATGTTCCCACTATCCCTCGAATTGGTGAAAAAGTGGAGATTTTAAAAACAGTCCGTATCGTTACAGATATTAAATATGTAAAGAACGGTAATAATTTTCGTGTAGAAATTATTACAAATTAAAAAGTAGCTCTTTAGGAGCTACTTTTTAGTTATCTATCATGCGCTTTCTTTATAACGATTTTATCTTCTTCTACAGATACTGTTACATAATCATTTTCTTCTAATCGAAGCTTATTTACAGCCTCATCTGGTAGCTCTACAGCCATCAGTCTATCTGTTACAATTACTTGACTATACACTTCATTTTCTTGTGATGCACTCACTACTTTTTCCTCATTTATAAAGCGCACTGGTGGCACACCCACTTCTTTTACAGTACGCCATTGTTTCCAAACGTAAGGAATTAACCAAAGTAACCCAACAACTGTCAGACCAATACCGATCCATAAATTACTTTGTGCTTGTAATTCAGTAATTGAGATTGCGCTACTCTCTTCTCCACCTATAAATTGCATACTTGTTGCAATTAAATTATTTAGAGCATGTACAGCGATATTCGTCCATATATTTTTCGTCTTTATGTATAAAAGACACATTACAATACCAAACATAAATGCACCAATAACATCAAAATGTCCTAAACCAAAAATAAGTGAAGATATGATTACAGCTTTTTTAATTCCCCATTTATAAGCCATTCGCTGTAAAAAGAATCCCCTAAAAATAACCTCTTCCATAATAGGTGCTAATACACATGCTGAAATGAAAGTAAATATCGTCATATATACGTTACTCGTGTTAATAACATTTCCGTCTTCTAACATAGTAACTAAGAAATTCGGTAACGTATGTGCTAATATGTAAAATTGAATATGAGATATACCAACTGAAAAAATCATTCCCATTATCGTTGCTAATACAATTAATCCCCACGGTAAACGTCCTGGCTTATCAAAAAAACTGTTAAATACAACATTATTTTTATTTGTTTTTACGTATAACCAAAATAACGGAAATACAAAAAATAATGTTATTTGTGAAATAACCTCCATCGTATTCTCAGAAACATTTGATAGACCTAATGGGATCATCGTAAGGAACACCCCTATAATCATCCATCCAAAAAAGCTACGTAGTCTTATACGTGAAAATGCATAGTGCATATAGAACACCCCCAAAGATAGTAAAATAAATGGTGTGATAACTAAATTATAATATGAATATAGTTGAAATTCTTCCTGTTTGTCTCAAACACTTTTGAACAACATATATAGTAATCATTCTTTTCTTTCAATTGAAATCTATGAGAAAGTTATGTAATAAAAATCCCCGTTTTTACAAGCGGGGATTTCTTTTATTATAATACGTCACGTTTTTGGAATAATGCACTTGATGCTACAAGTAATACAACAAAGTATGCAGCTACAAGTAATAATGAAGTTGTAAATGTAAACTCTGTAAATGTTGGTTCCATTCCGCCGCTTACTAGTTTATTACTATCGTACACACTTAAATTTAAATGGAAAAACACTACAAATTTCGCTACACCTTTTGCAAACATCATCAGTACCATATTAATTGCTCCTTGTAAAAAGAAGAGGAACATCGTAATAATTAATGGTAATACAGACTTTCTAAATACGTTTGCTAAGAAAAATGCTAGTGTCGCAAAGAAGAACGGTGAAAGTACTTGATATAAAGTAGATTTCATTACGATTCCTACCGTTAATTCTGTTTTACTACCATCCATTACAATTCCACCAAGAATCATTGCAATTAACGTGCTAGCAAATATGATAAATACTATAGTAAGTAACACTGTAATATATTTAGAGAATAAAACTGTAATTCGTTTTCTTGGACGGATTAATAACTGCTTAATTGTACCTTTTTGGAACTCATCAGTAATCATACGAGAAGCAATCGTAATCCCAAAAATTGTTGCAAACAAAGTAATTAAACCAATCTCTGAACTTGCAAAATCTAAATATGATCCTTTAAATTCACTTCCGTCTCCCCATTTCAGCATCGCTAAAACTCCCAAAATCTCCAATACTGCAATGACACCAATTAAAATATACATACCTTTTTTCGCATGTAACTTTAAAAATTCATTTTGAATTAATTTAAACATTACGCTTTCACTCCCCCTGTAATCGCTAAGAACTCATCCTCTAACGTTTTATTTTGAACAGTAACTCCGTATACAAGAACATCGTCATTCACAAGTTTTTTTACAAGTTGTGGGATTTCTTCTTTCATTACAGATACTGCAATTACATTTCCTTGCGTCTTACCTTTAATGATTTCATTTGCTTTCTGTACTTGATCTACTTCAAACGCTACAACTACTGTCTCATCATGTTTCGCTTGTTCGTGTAAGTTGTACTCTTGCACAAACTCACCTTGCTTAATAATAACGACGCGATCACACATGAGTTCAATTTCACTTAATAAGTGACTTGATACGATTACAGCAATATTCTCTTCTTTCGCTAAACGTTGTAAATAATCACGAATTTGGCGAATACCAGCTGGATCTAATCCATTTGTCGGCTCATCTAAAATTAAGATTTTCGGCTGATGAAGTAATGCCTGTGCAATTCCTAAACGTTGTTTCATACCAAGTGAATATGTTTTCACCTTTTTATGAATCGCGTGCTCTAATTCAACAAGCTTTACAATCTCAGCAATGCGCTCTTTACTAATTGGTGTAATTGCCATGTTCGCAAAATGCTTTAAGTTTTGCATTCCAGTCATATAATCATATAGTTCAGGATTTTCTACGATCGCCCCAATTTGCTCTAGCGCCTTTTCACGCTCCGTGCGAATACTATGACCGCAAATTGTAATATCGCCCTCTGTCATTGATATAAGACCTGTCATCATACGAATTGTCGTCGTTTTACCACTACCGTTCGGTCCAAGAAACCCGTACACTTCCCCTTCACGAACTTCAAATGATAAACCACGGATAATTTCCGTTCCACCAATCTTTTTTCGAACATTCTCTAACTTTACTACTACATTTCCCAATGCTGATTCCTCCTTTAGACTTCTAGTTTTTTATCAATTATGCGACCTGTTATATAAACAAGTAAAACAAATATACCGATTGAAAAAGCAATACTATATAAATTCATAAGACTTTCTGGATATAGTATAAGATTTATATCCACTGATTCATCTATATAAACTAACTTCCTAATAAAAGTAGATGTAGGTGCAAGTCGGCCTAGCATTTCATATATCATATTGATTGCTTTCGTTACTAATAAAAATAAGAAGAAAATAATTACATACTCCATTTTTTTCTTTTTCAAAGAAAATACTTTAACACCAGCTACTGTGAAAAGTAAAACCAACAATATACTTGATAAATTAAATACATATAACACACTACTAAATACTTGTTTTACTATATCTAGCTCAATTGTACTTTCCGTAAATAACATTCCATAGAGTTCTGTACCTTTTATTACTTTCATCGAAATACTATAGACAAATATAGTACCTATCACTTCAAAACACATTAAACTAATTGCCGCATATGACAATATTGCCAAAACAATTTTTTTACCAGATATCGGTGTTAATCGAAATAATGTACTTTCGGTCATTTTGCCAAATGCAGACATCGCCTGCAGCAATACAAGTACCGCAAAAATTATATAAACTAAGAATACTAAGGCAATCGTAATCATTTGCCTTACTTCTCCTGATTCTTGTTTAATATAATTTCCCATACTTACAAAAGCGACAGCTACAATAAATATGAATGACAATAACGAAATGAAAATTTGTTTTTTATTCGCATTGTACATATATATTAAACTGGCCTTCATCTACTAAACACCTCCTTAAACACATCTGTGACAGCTTTTCCTCGCTGAAAGCGTAACTCCTCTACATTTTCATGTAGTACACTCTCACCATCTTTTAAAAAGATTACTTCGTCAAAAATATTTTCCACTTCTCCAATTAAATGTGTTGCAATTAAAATGGTACAATCTTCACGATAAAACTGTAAAATAAGTTCTAATACGTGTTCTCTAGAAACAAGATCAATTCCGCCCAGCGGTTCATCTAGTACGTATAACTTTGCTTTCCTCGAAAATGTTAAAATAATTTGTAGCTTTTCAACCATACCTTTTGATAAAGCTGTAATTCTTTCTTCTAACGGTATTTTAAATTCCGCAATTGTATCTACTGCTTTTTGAATGTCGAAGTCTTTATAAAAATCTCGATAGAAGAATAAAGAATCTTTTACCGTCATCCAATCATCAAATACTGGTTTATCCGACATAAAAGAAACAATTTCTTTCGTTTCTAATCCTACCTTTTTACCAGCGATTGTAATACTGCCTTCGGAAGGATGCTGCAGACCGGCAATCATTTTCAATAACGTCGTTTTCCCACTCCCGTTATCTCCAACGAGTCCTATAATTTTCCCTTCCGTAATCTCTATGTTTAATTCACGGATCACTGCTTTTAATCCGTATCTCTTCCATAAGTTTTCTATTTTTAATAACTCTGTCATTCGCTCTCCTCCCTCTTCTCATGTAATGAAGAACGAAGGATTGTAAGAATTTCTTCTTCTGAAAAACCTAAATTGTCCATTCCATCTATAAAAGAATGAAGTAATTCTTTCGCCATCTCTTTTCGCAGCTCCATAATTTTCTCCCCTTCATTCGTTACATATCGTCCCATTCCTCTACGCGTTACAACAACCCCATCCCGTTCTAGCTCTTGAAATGTACGCTGAATCGTATTTGGATTTACTTGTAATT
The DNA here is from genome assembly GCF_038005545.1 of Bacillus sp. FSL M8-0063. Classification (NCBI taxonomy): domain Bacteria; kingdom Bacillati; phylum Bacillota; class Bacilli; order Caryophanales; family Bacillaceae; genus Bacillus; species Bacillus sp. FSL M8-0063. The sequence goes on along the minus strand of NZ_JBBOTJ010000001.1, from coordinate 981,426 downwards.
CACTCGCTAATTCACGTACAGAGGGAATTTTATCACCAGGCAATAAATGTCCTGTTACGATTTCTTTTTTTATGTATTCCATTACCTGAATGTAAATTGGTGTATTTGGAGAAAACTCTATTTTCATTTCTTCCCTCCTTTTGTATCGGTGTACTAGTTAAATAATACACTGATACAAATAATTTGTAAATACCCATTTAATTACAAAAAAGTTCTATCCCTTTGCTGGATAGAACTTTTTAAACAGAACTCGTTATACGAAAATAATAGTGTTATGTAAACAAATTCATAAAGAAAAGCTGTCTTATCAATGAACAAGACAGCTTTTCTTTATAATCGTATATTAAAAATTAAACACGAAGTCATCGTCAGATAACTTTTCAACGTTCGTTGCTTTTACGTAACCATTCCCTTTTACAGAGAAGAAATCATGGTTTTTCGTATCTGTACGTAAACCATTTAAAACGATTGGGTTAATTTCTTCTTCTTCAAACTTCGGCTCAAGTCCTAAGTTCATAAGTCCTTTATTCGCATTGTAACGAACGAAACGATTTACATCCTCTACAAGACCGATAGAAGTGTAAATTTCTTCTGTGTATGCCATTTCAATTTCATATAATTCCATTAATAACTCTTGTGTTTCTTTTTGCACTTCTTGTTGATCTTCTGCAGAAAGTTCTACGAAGAGTTGTTGTGCTAAAATACCGACGAATACGCCGTGAATTGACTCATCACGAATTATTAGGTTAATAATCTCACCACTTGCCGTCAATTTACCTTGACCTGCTAAGTAAAGTGGGTAGAAGAATCCACTATAGAATAAGTAACTTTCTAAGAATACACTTGCTACCATTGCCATGTATAACTCTTTTTTCGTTACTTCAGGCTTTAATAAACGACGATAGTAACTAGTAACAATACCAGCTTTTTTCTCAAGTAATGGATGATTGTCTACCCATTCAAAAATATCATCAATTTCTTCTTCAGTAGCTAACGTTGTGAAAATATGACTGTAACTCTTCGCATGTACTTCTTCCATAGCTCCCATGAAAGCTAATACACTTTTTGCTTGTAAATTTTCAAGATGAACAAGTACAAGAGGCATCCCTTCGCCACCTTGTTTCGTATCTAAAAGTGTTAAACCACCTAATACACGCTTATAAGCAACCTGCTCTTCTTTTGATAATTGTGCCCAAGTATTTTTGTCAGAAGATACCGCGATTTCTTCTTCTGTCCAAAACTGAGCGATGTTTTGCTTCCAAAACATTAAACTAAAATCATCTTCTTTTTTGTTCCAGTTTACCGCACGCATTCAATCGCCCCTTCTCTAAATAAACATGAAAAATTGATAACTAAGCATGAGCAGGGTTCAGAAAACCCTGCTCATGATGTCTCAATTTTTATATTAAACGGTACAAGCTACGCACTCTTCCACGCTTAACTTACGTGTTCTCGTATAATAAAGACTCTTTAAACCTTTTTTATGTGCATAGATGTAGTAACGTGCTAATTCACGTGTTGAAATATCACTATTAACGTAAAGAATTGTACTAATTCCTTGGTCAATATGTTCTTGGATTTCTGCGATTAAATCAATTAATTTAAACTGATTCATATCGTAAGAAGATTTATAGTACCAGAACGTATCTTTTGATAAATACGGCATTGGATAATATGTTGTCGCATTCGCATATGTTCTTGATTCGATTTGACTTACGATCGGCATTACGCTTGAAGTTGCATTTTGAACGTAACTGATAGATTGTGTTGGAGCGATAGCAAGACGGTATGAATTATATAATCCATTCTTCTTCACTTGCTCTTTTAAACTTGTCCAATCTTCTTTTGTTGGAATATGAATTCCTTCAAATAGTTGCTGAACTTTTTCAGTTACTGGGCTGTAATCTGTCGTTTCGTATTTTTCAAAGTATGTGCCATTCGCATAATCAGACTTATCGAATTCTTTAAATGTTTCGCCTTTTTCTTTAGCGATTTCCATACTTTTCTCAATAGAGTAGTAATTTAACATCATAAAGAATGTACGAGCAAACTCTTTCGCTTCTGCACTTTCATATGCGATTTTGTTTTTTGATAAATATCCGTGTAAGTTCATTGCGCCAAGTCCAACTGAATGAAGCTCATCATTTGCTTTTTTCACAGTTGGTGCATTCGGAATAATCGTCATATCAGAAACAGCTGTTAAAGCTTCCATTCCCGCATGAACGGCTTCACGAATTTCTTTATTTTCCATTACATTTACGATATTTAACGATCCTAAGTTACAGTTAATATCACGACGGATAATATCCTCTGTACCGTAATCATTTATTTCAGAAGTTTCTTGAAGCTGGAAGATTTCTGTCTCGAATGTTCAACCGAGTCCGCTACTCCTCAGTCCGTTGCTCATGCAACTGCTGTATGTCACCATACAGGACAGACTATATCATCACCTACAGCATTACCTGATTAGGTGCTCCGCTTTTCGAACGCCAATCGCTTGCGCTCTACTCCCATAAGGGATAGTCGTTAGGCTTTTACTTATCTTAATCTTTCAGAAAGTCTCTTATTACTTTATGTTGTCCCATAACTCTGCTATACAAAATAATAAGATACATTCTGAACTTTTATATTTTCATTCTAAGATAAGATTTAGCACGGTAGGTTACCTCAAATTTGAGGCTTTCCCCGTTTAACGGAGTTTTCGACTAGCATTTCTACTAGAAGGTGCTACATATTTAACACAAGTTCGACATCTTCACAGTTCCAATATCCTTCAGTGGATGTTGGTTATTTGCATTTGATTTAAACATTAAGTATGGGTAACCAGACTCAAGCTGAATCATAGCAATTTTAATAAGCATATCACGTGCACTAATATCTAGCGGCTTCTTCTTCACTTTCGGATTGCTCATTAATTCATCGTACATTTCATCAATGTCTATATCATCTAAATGCTTTCCGTATTCTTTATACACCGTATAAGGCGCGAAAACATGGAAAGGTTCGTTTTTCTCAGCAAGCTCAAAGAACTTACTTGGAACGATAATTCCGATTGATAGAGACTGAATACGGCTCTTCTCATCGGCATTTATTTTTTTTGTATCAAGGAATTCAATAATATCCCAATGGAAAATGTTTAAGTATACTGCGCCGGCACCTTTTCGTTGCCCAAGTTGATTCGCATATGAAAACGAATCTTCAAGTAATTTCATAACAGGTACTACACCACTTGCAGCGTTATCGATACCTTTAATTTGCTCACCGCGTGCACGTAGCTTAGACAAGTTTAAAGCTACTCCACCGCCGATTTTTGATAATTGCATTGCAGTATTAATGTTAAAGCCGATTGAATTTAAGCTATCGTCCATCTCTAACAAGAAACAAGACACCATTTCTCCTCTTCTGCTTCGGCCCGCATTTAAAAAGGTTGGTGTCGCTGGTTGGTAGTTTTGTTTTACAATCATGCTTGCGAAGTGTTTTGCCTTCGCAACATCACCGCGTCCTAAGTATAATGAAACAATTGCTACACGATCTTCATAGCTTTCTAAGTATTGTTTTTGATCATTTGTTTTTAACGCATAATCTTTGTAGAACTTAGATGCTGCCATATAAGATTGGAACTCGAAGTTTTCACCATAAGCGATGTTATATACCTCTTCTACTTCCTCCAAGCTATACTCGTCCAGAACGTTGTAATAGTAATCATGTTCTTTCATATACTCCATTCGCTCTGCCACGCTATTAAAATGAACGGTATTCTCTCTAGCTTCTTCCATAAAGACTTCTAATGCCTCTTTATCTTTATGAAGCTGATAAAAACCGTCCTGCATTTGCGTGATTTCATTATTCAGTTCAATGTGTCGCAATCTCCCGCACCCTTTCCTTAAAATATTCTACATCGTTATTTGTTCCTGATAACTCAAATTTTGATACAATAGGCACTTCATATTTAGCAGAAATTTTGTCAGCACTTGCACCGAACATGTCTCCCCAGTTACGATTGCCGCTTGCAGATACGCCTTTTAATTTTTCATTATTGCGCTCTAAAAATTCTAAAACACGTTCTGGTACATTGCCAAAACCTGTTGTATACGTAATTAAAACAAAGTCTTCATCTATTACTAGATCTTCACCAATTTGAACGGCCGGCATATTTAATTTGTGAATGAAACGCTTCACGTTTCCTGTCATAGAATCATATGCAACTATCATTTCCGACCCTCCCTCTCCAATCTATACTCTCTGTATGTTGTTTCTTGATTTCTCTATATATTGTATTACGTTTCAAAATAAGACACAAGATATATGTATAAATTCTTTCTTTTTTTAAATTTTACTTTTCGACAAGACAGTCGATTTTTTTCAATACAATGACTATGAAACAACATTCTAAAACTCATGTCAATAAAGTGCTTTTCAAAAAAGTTGTCAACGAATTTAACCTTATTTTTAAAAAAGTTACCAATATATTTTGTCATAAAACGGCAAATGCTGGAGGAATATATTTCTCCAGCATCACGAAAAAAAGAACAGACATGAAACGATAATCTGTTCTAAAAAACGATTACATTTATCAATTTTACTTTATTAAATATTATACATATACTTTCGGTTCGCGTTACATACTAAAAGATAACTATTATAGAAAAAGATTATTATTATGGAAATTCAATTTATTTATGAAAAGATTATTCAGAGTGCTCAATACGCAAAATATCTTTTACAAATATATGATGTGGATTTTCATCTTTATCAATCATTGTACATACAGGAGCTTCTTCATCAAAGTACACAATCATTCCTTCTACGTACTGAAATGTATGTTGAACTTGTACAGTTACTTTAATTTCTACAGCCTCTTCATATGCTCTTTTTATTTTCTGAAGCATTTTTGCCGAACACTTTCGTTTCTCTGGGTACATGACCATCCCCATAAACCTATTGCCGGCTCTATCTTTCCACATATAATCCCAATGCGGTAATATGCCTTGTTTAAAATCGCCCATAATTCTCCTCCCCTATATTCTTCTAGTTACGAACGTGGCGTTTCTGAATATGTATAAATTACTTGTCCGCCGCGCTGCGCGTTTCCAATAATATGTTTAAAATCTTCACGCCCTACTACAACTTTCCTAAACGTATAAAATACATCTTTCGTTGCAACATACTCCTTTATTTCACCATTTTTCAGCTGATCCAAAATTGTATTTGCTAATTGTTCATCCATGTATTTCACCTCTATGCAATATTTTATTTTATCGTATATTCTATAGGTCAACAACTGTAAAATTATCCAGATGCTATACCTTCATTTTATTTTCATTATTCACAAACGATATCACTTTACTATATGTCCACTAAATATCATATACTAACATAGCTACTTCTCTATATCAAACATTTCGACATTCAATTATGCAAAGTTCCATACCACTATGCTACAATATATAAATAGAACTAGGAGGGATACTATGATTCGGAAAGCAAAAAAGACAGATGCGAAGGCAATTGCGCCTTTATTGTATAACGCTCTGCACGAAATTGCTGAAAAAATCACAGGTAGCACTGTTGAAACAGAAGTATTACTAGGACTTGAAACATGGTTCTCAAAAGAGAGAAATCGACTGAGCTACGAAAACTGTTTTGTATATGAGCAAGACGGGGATGCAGTTGGAGTTATTGTCGCTTATCATGGTAGTGAAGCAACAATGCTTGATGCACCAATTGCACATCACTTAAGAGAATTACATAAAGATGAATCGATTACGTTAGAAAAAGAAGCTGAGCTTGATGAATATTACATTGATACATTATCAGTTTCAAGTGCATATGGCGGAAAAGGAATTGGTTCTCAATTAATTGAAGCTGCTGAAATCCATGCAACTGAAAAGATGTATGAAAAAATCGCATTACTTGTTAATTTAGAAAACAAACGTGCCTATTCACTATACGAAAAACTAGGTTATAAAAAAGATCAAATCATTATGCTCGTAGGCGAACCTTATGCACATCTCGTAAAAACATTAAACATCAAAGTTTCTGTATCTTAAAAAGAAAGCACACGATTTATATAAATCGTGTGCTTTTATGTTAAATTCGTATTCAATACATTTCCATTCATCGCCTCGTGAAATGTATATGTTGTACATCCCCATGGCTCTCTGTGCAAAATAGGCGTACCAGACCATCCCATCGCTCTCAGCTCCGCACCAACCATTGCGTTAATGTAATTATGACCTACAAGAGCAATACTTCCATGTACGAGAGCATAACGGTGTAATACGTAAGCCGCTTGCCTTGCCCTCTCTCTTACTTCCTTATAAGACTCAACATCTTTATGGTAACCAAGTATCCATAATGTTCGCCCGATAAACATCCATACGTTAGGTTTACATTTCAACCATGTTGGAGCATAAAAACTCGTCGGAATTTCAGCTTCCCTAAAAAGAGAATTTTGCATAAAAGATAAAGAATTCATTAATTCAGCTGCTGACTGTATAGCACACCTTTGATCACTCGTTACAATCAACTTTGCTGCTTCAACCGCTTCCATTGTTTCCATTGGTATAGGTGCTTTTTCTGTTATAGTATGTAAGTCATATCCTTTCATCCATTCATGAAAGGATGTAACCGTCATTGGTTCTATAGTACGATCTAAGCGACCATGACGAATAAAAGAAATCTTCATTCTTTCCACTCTCCATTCATCACTTACGAACTCTATTATGTACTATTTTTAAATATCATACCACGCAAAAAAAGAAAGTTATACACCTTTACATATCCTCGCCACTCTCATGTGTGACCCCAGCATGTATACCATCCATCCCATCAAAATATGTAGTCGTTTCATGATGACGAATCTTTTTTAAATTTATATAAGAAAATACAAATAAAGTTAATGCTATAACACTCCCCACAAATTCAAACATCATTTTACCGCCTCTAATTTATCCCACTTTAGTAGGTTATTGTATATTTTTCATTATACCCCTATATAAAGATGCACGCATTTAAACCGTTCTTTTTTTCTAATAACTTGGAGTTCTTGCATATTTTCTTACAAAATGTGAATATTTTTCGAATTTTTACTTTGGAAACATTTACAAACTAGACAATATGGTTCAAAATAAGAGGAAATAAAAAAAACCAAAATTATTCTTTTTTTGGAAAACTGTAACAAGGAGAGTTGCTTATGCAGATCGCAGAAACTGGAGATATCATTGAATTTAAAGGTGGAATGCAAGGCCGTGTTCAAAAAGTAAATCAAAACTCCGTTATTGTAGATATAACAATTATGGAAAATTTTAGAGAACTAGATATGGAACCTCTTACAGTTGTAAGTCATAAAAACTATACTGTCATTAATCAAAATGCATAATATAATAGAAAGAAAGGATCTGTATGTTATACAGATCCTTTCTTTCTATTATATATTAACGATTATCAATTGTTTCTGGATATAGATCATGGTTCATCATGCGGTAGTCTGCCATTTTTTCATACTTCGTGCCTGGGCGACCGTAGTTGCAGTAAGGATCAATTGAAATCCCTCCACGTGGTGTGAATTTCCCCCATACCTCAATGTAACGCGGATCCATTAATTTAATTAAATCATTCATAATAACGTTCATGCAATCTTCGTGGAAATCACCATGATTGCGGAAACTAAATAAATATAGCTTTAAAGATTTACTCTCTACCATTCTTTGTTCTGGAATGTAGCTAATATAAATTGTTGCAAAATCTGGTTGACCTGTTTTCGGACATAAGCTTGTAAATTCAGGGCAATTAAATTTCACAAAATAATCACGGTTTGGATGATTGTTATCAAATACCTCTAAAATTTCTGGGCTATATTCAAATAAATATTTTGTATTTTGATTTCCTAATAATGTTACATCTTTTAAATTTTCATCTAATCTTCCTGCCATTTTAAACATCCCTTCTCATTATACTCCGCGTTTATTTCCCCATACTAACGCATGAAGCTGCGGCAATACTTTTGCATTATTCATTTCTTTACAGTTAACCGCTTTTTCAATAAGCCACTCATATTTATCTAATAATTTTTTAATCAACATCGCATCATCCACAGTTTTTGTATCATCATTCCCTACTTGTAAGAAGAATGGAACATCTGGATAACGTTCGTGCATCTTAACTGCATACTCAAAGTCATAATCGTCAAATACTACTACCTTTAAACTAATATCTTTTCCTGCTAGTTTCTGAATAACAGCATCTAACTTCTGAAAATCAGTATTCATCGTCGAACTTGGTGGTTTTGGAGAAATCGTTATCTCATCAATTTGAAGTAACCAATCTTGCCATTTACTCCCTTGCGTTTCGATTGCCGTCCGCATTCCATTCTCTTTTAATATAGAAAGAAGAAACTCAATATTTTTCAACAATGCTGGATTTCCACCTGAAATCGTAACATGAGAAAAATTTTCGCCACCAATTTCCACAAGCTCGTTCCAAACGTCCTCTGCTGTCATCTGTCTAATTTGTTCCTTAGCCGATCCATCCCACGTAAAAGCAGAATCACACCATGCGCAGCTATAATCACAGCCAGCTGTACGGATAAACATCGTCTTTTGTCCCACAACCATTCCTTCACCTTGAATAGTCGGACCAAATATTTCTAAGACAGGGATCTTACTCATCGAGCATCCACTCCCGTCTTACTTCCGCATAACTAGTCGGCGTCTCGAAAAGACGAACAAATTCAACACGAGCTCCTTTATATTCGTTCGCACGATTATCTTTTAGTAATGCTTCTGCCATCTTTTCATAAATCCAAACGACCATGTTTTCAGCAGTCGTATTCATTGCTGGTAACGTTTCGTTTAAATAACGATGGTCTAAATAAATTTCTATTTCATTCTTCCAAATTTCTTTTATATCTCCAAAGTCAATCGCAAGACCTATTTCATTTACATATCCACTAATCCCAAATACAACTTTATATGTGTGACCATGTAAATTTTTACATTTCCCCTCATAACAGTGTAAATGGTGTGCTGCATCAAATGTAAATTCCTTGCTGACCATTACTCTTTTATTATGATATTTAAGCTGTTTACGCTGAATATCCTTGTCCATTTTTTGCAAATTTTCTACGATGCGAAATCCAAAGAAATTATCCATTAGTTATTTGCTCCTTCGCGTTCTTGTAGGTACGTATCTAATCCTGCTTTACGAAGCTGACATGCTGGACATTCACCGCAACCATCACCAATGATTCCGTTATAACATGTTAATGTTTTTTCTCGAACAAACTCGAATGCTCCAAGTTCATCTGATAATTTCCATGTTTCCGCTTTATCAATCCACATAAGTGGTGTATGAATTACGAACGGATAATCCATGGATAAATTTAAAGTAACGTTTAACGATTTCACAAACACGTCACGGCAATCTGGATAACCACTAAAATCAGTTTCACATACACCCGTTACAATATGACGTGCCCCAACTTGTTTTGCTAATACAGCAGCAAATGATAAGAATAGTAAATTTCGTCCATCTACAAACGTCGATGGCAATTCACCTTCTTCATGTGTAATCTCCATATCCGTTCTCGTTAACGCATTTGGAGCAAGTTGATTTAATAGACTCATATCTAGTACCGTATGTTTAATTCCTAGTTCTTTCGCAATTTCCGCTGCACAATCAATTTCTAGTTTATGACGTTGATTGTAATTAAACGTTACAGCTTCTACTTCTGCAAACTGCTCTATTGCCCAAAATAAACATGTCGTACTATCTTGTCCTCCACTAAAAACAACAACTGCCTTTTCTTTTTTCATTTCACTCATTCTCCTTCTCTACTACGAATAAGAAGAAAGAACGTTCTTGAACTGTCACAATAAAAAAACAAAACAATACCTAAAGATATTGTTGTTTCCATAGTTTTTTATAGAGGGAGTTCGCGAACCTCTCCCGCGCATCGCACGGAATTCCTTCTTTCATTGACAAAGCTTATTGTAACATATTGTATACTACCAGAAAAAATTTCTGATTTTTCCGCTATTTCTCATTTTATTTCTTTCATTTTATAGTATGATTAATTTAATGTGAGAAGAGAGGAGGCATCCCACTGAAACCCTTTATTATTTATCTCTTTTTAAATATATTATTCATTCTTGTTACAATGCTCGTATACCATTTATTTTGGAATCAAAAAGGGAAACGTTCTCCTAAATTAAACTCAGCTATATTTATTGCATTATGTTGCCTCGCAACCATACTATGTATTACTTTCGGAGCAAAAACAAATTATGGATTTCAATTTGATATGCGCCATATCGTATTAATTGTCGGTACATTAACAGGAGGTCCTATTGCTGGTGGATCTATATTAGTTGTATTAAATATATACCGCTTCTTATTAGGAGGAATCGGTGTTTTCCCATCGCTTATCGGTTCTATCCTTCTATTTATTGTCCTACTATTTACATATAAAGTTTTCAATCGAACTTCTAATCGTATAAAAGTAGCACTTGCCATTATCTACAGTCTCACATACGGATTTAGTTGGATACCTTTCTTCCTTTCAAAGGTTACAAATAAGACTGATTATATACCACATATTATTGTGTATGAGTTATGTACGATACTTGGTACGATACTTATTTTATATTTACTACACATATTACAAACTCAAGTTCGTCTTCAAAACGAACTTATGAATGCTGAAAAGTTTCATTTAATTGGAGAAATGGCAGCGTCCATTTCTCATGAGATTCGTAATCCATTAACTTCAACAAAAGGCTTTTTACAACTTTTGCAGTCAGATACATGCACTGAGCAAGAGCGAAAATTATATATCGACATAGCCATTAACGGAATCGAACAAGCAAATCACGTTCTTACAGATTATTTAACCTTTGCAAAACCAAGTATTGAAAAAGAACAAACATTACAGTTAGAAGAAGAACTACTACACGCATTAGCGTTAATTACACCTCTTGCTAATTTAGCAAATGTGCGTACTCATTATATAAAGCAAAGCACTTCTTTTTTTATCGCGGGAGAAAAACAAAAACTAAATCAATGCTTGTTAAATGTTTTAAAAAACTGCATTGAGGCCATGCCAAAAGGCGGTGATCTTTATTTCTCATTAGTTCCTGATCATAAGCATATTCAGTTATATATAAAAGATACAGGAGTTGGTATGGATCAAGAACAAGTAAAACGCCTTGGATCCCCTTTCTACTCAACAAAAGAAAAAGGTACTGGTCTTGGAATGATGGTCGTATTCAGTGTTGTGCAAGCTATGAACGGAAAAGTTGATATTATAAGCGAAAAAGGTACAGGTACAACCTTCTTATTAACTTTTCCACTCATACAAAAAACGTGATGAAATACTCATCACGTTTTTTCTGTTCCTTCAACTAATTCAGCAAAGGCTTTCACTTTACCATGTGGTTTTTGATTTTCTTTACGTGCTTTCCACGCGCGCTCTTCTTCTTTCTTTTTCTTGGACATACATTTCAACTCCTTCTGTTCTTTCTCCATGTAGTATTCCAAAATAAGAAAGAAAACTATGCACGCATCAAAAAAGAAGTGGTCTCCCACTTCCTTCTAATTATCGTTGCAAAATTGCGTGTTTCGCCTCTTTTAACTGCGTAAGATGTCTTTGTTCATGCAAATCAAGAAATTGAACCCACTGATACAAATTCAAATCATTAAAAATAGGATGCTTTAATCCATTTTCAAATAAATCTTTTTCATCTATCACACTATGAAGCGCGTGTAATAGCTCTTGTCGTGAATGTTCTAGTAATTGAATTCCTTGCTGTTTTTTCATTAACGTTTCTGTTGGTTGCATTTGCTGAGGAGCTTCTCGTTTATATGTGCGATCAAGCGTAAGTTGGAGGTCTTTAAATGGAGTCGTGTTTCTTTCATTTTTTTGTAAAGCATATACAAGGGCAGACGTAACTGATTGTTCAACTAAATGCAAGTGATGCAAAATTTGAATAATACTCCATTTATCACGGCGTGGCTTTACATTCACTTCTGTATCATTTAACATTTCAATTTCTGATAATAGCGTGCTTCGAGTAGACTGTAATGAGTTCACCAAATTTTCTAAACTCACATCCATATTTGATTGAAGCATACTTCTTTCCCCCCTTTTTGTTGGTGAAAAGAGGTGCTCCTTATTAGAAACACCTCTTTAGCATTCTGAATTTTCTTTTATTATCTCATCATTTTCTCATTATGTCGATGTTAAACATGTGAAAAAAAGCGCATGTTTTTTACAATTTTGTGTCGTCAATCGCATGTAGCCACGCTTCAATTTCTGTAATGACACTTTTCACACAGCCTTCAGCAAATGGTGATGTTAAATTTGCAACTTCTACTAATTCCAAGAATGATTTACTTCCACCTTGTTGGCACAAATTTACATAATCTTCCCACGCCTCTTGTCTATTATCTCTTGCACGTTTCCAAAATTGCAGTGCGCAAATTTGTGCTAATGTGTAGTCGATATAGTAGAACGGCGAGCTATAAATATGTCCTTGACGTTGCCAGAATCCACCGCGCTCTAAATAATCATTATCTTCATAATCACGATGCGGCAAATACTTTTTCTCTATATTACGCCATGCTGTCTTACGCTCTTCTGGTGATGCTTCTGGATTTTCATATACATAATGTTGATATTCGTCAACAGATACACCATACGGTAAAAACAGAAGTGCTGAACTTAAGTGAGAGAAATAATATTTATCTGCATCCTCTTCAAAGAATGACTTCATCCATGGCCATGTAAAGAATTCCATACTCATAGAATGAATTTCACATGCTTCATACGTTGGCCAATTGTATTCTGGAATTTCAAACTTACGGCTTTCATATACTTGGAAAGCATGACCAGCTTCATGTGTTAATACATCAATGTCGCCAGATGTTCCATTGAAGTTTGAGAAAATAAATGGCGCTTTATAATTCTCAATATATGTACAATATCCGCCACCAGCTTTTCCTTTTTTCGCAACTAAATCTAATAAATCATTATCTAGCATGAAATTGAAAAATTCATCCGTTTCAGCCGATAACTCTTTATACATCGTTTTCCCATGATTAACAATCCAATCCGCATCTCCTTTTGGAGTTGGATTACCAGTAGCAAACTCAAAGTTTTCGTCGTAATACGCTAACTTCTCTACACCGATACGTGCTTGTTGTCGTTTTCTTAATTCCGTTGTAACTGGAACGATATAATCAAGTACTTGCTGACGATAATTCGCCACCATTTCCGCATTATAATCTGTACGGTACATTCTTGCATATCCAAGTTCAACAAAGTTTTTGAAACCTAAAGATTTGGCGATTTTCGTTCTCACTTTAACAAGCTCATCATAAATACGATCTAACTCTTCCTCATTCTCAGCTAAAAATCCGTAATATGCTTCACTTGCTACTTTACGTTCACTTCTTTCTTTCCCTTGCATAAATGGAATAAGCTGCGATAACGTTCTTTCTTCTCCTGCAAAGTCAATTTTTGCAGATGCTAATAACTGCGTATATTGTGAAGATAATTTATTCTCTAATTGTAAATCTTTCACAACTTCATCAGAGTATGTTTTCAAATCACACTCCGCTAAAGCAAATAATTGCTTTCCATAATACGCTTCTAATTCTTCACGGAATGGAGAATGAATTAACGCATTATAATACTTTGTACCATAACCTTGTACAACTGGAGAGAATTCATCAAAGAAATCTTGCTCGTCCTTATAAAAAGCATCTGTCGTATCAACAGAATGACGAATGTAACAAAGATTCCCCATTGTACCGAAGTCGTTGCGAATTTCGTTAATTGAATTGATGACTTGTTTTTGTTCTTCTACAGTTTTAGCGTTATCAAACTTCTCTAAAGCAACAGTAAACTTCTCTTTTAATTCTTCAATATTTGGCCGTTTATATTCATAGTCTTTAAATGACATGAACGAGCCTCCTCTCCATTATATGCATCCTTACTATAATTCAATGCTTACTTACAAATCTCCTCTTATTCTTCAGCAAAATACGGCATATTTTGTCATAATTACATGTAAACAAAAAAGCCTTGGATTTCTTTATCCAAAGCTCCTTTGGAACATACTATTATTTTTCATACTTTCCAATCTTTTTTAATAGATCAAGTAATTCATCCTTTTCCTCTTTCGTTAACATTTCAAAAGACTGATGTATAACTTGCTCATGCCCTGGAAAAATAGAAGCAATAAAGTTCTCTCCAGACTCAGTTAATTGTGCATAAATAACACGTCTGTCATTCGGGCACGGAATTCTCTTTACTAGTCCCTTTTTCTCTAGCTTATCTACAACATATGTAATGCTGCCACTAGCAATCAAAATACGCTCACCAATTTGCTGAAGTGGTTGACCGCCTTTATGATATAGCAGTTCTAATACAGCAAATTCAGTTGGATTTAACCCGTTACTTTGTATAGATTTATTTGTAGTATCCATAACAGAACGATGTACACGAGATAATGCAATAAATACTTTTAGAGATTGAGAAATATCTTCTCGTTCATTATTTGATGTCATACAACTTTCAACCCTTCACTTAAATTCTCAGTAATAAAAAGAAAAAACAGCTTAGTACTTCATGTAAATTCCGAATGAGTATTCACTCATTCATTTCCTCTCCCCAAATATATTACGAATGATTCTTGAATAAAAACATGACAATTTTAACATAGTTTATATATAATGATAATAAAAAAGAAGGAGTACCAAATTTGAAAGTCAAATTCCACAGCATAGTTTTATATATATTACTTGTTATCCTACCAACGATAGGGATTGGTGCTACATTTTATTCATATCATTCGTATAAAATGAAGCAGGAAAACAAACTATCTGCTCACACGGTTCTCTTTTTATATAGAGACTATTTAGATCATCACCTTGGTGAAGCAATTTCCGCATTAGAAATGCTCTCAAAGGTCATAGGAACCGAGACTGGAAATATAAATGGAGTTAAACAAATTGTACATGATACAGATGGAAACGATGCACGTTTTTCTGGTTTATACTACGCTACACCAGAAGGAATCATTACAATCGCATCCGAAGGCGACCGACCACCTGTTGATGTCTCAGATCGCAAATATATTCAAGACGTATTGCAAACGAAGAAAACAACTGTATCATCAGTCATTACAGATCGTGTTCTTGGACATCAAGCTATTATGATTGCTTCTCCCATTTTCAATAAACAGAAGGAAATCTCAGGCTTATTGTTAGCAAGTTTACGCTTTGACTACATTTCATCATCTTTAAATGCCATTAAGCCACAATACCATTTTGAAGTAACTGATAAACATGATGTAGTTTTTCTCACCGATGATAATAACGAAACAAGTGATGCGCATTCTAATATGCTTACTACCCCACTCAAAAGATTAAATTGGAAGGTCTCTGTTTCTCCTTTGCCTATCCATCAAAAAACTTTATATCAGTGGGTTGCAATAGAGTGTATAGCTACTTTATTTTTAATGTCTATTTTATTTTTACTTGCTCAATATATGTTGTTAAAACGTCAAACAAAACTGGAAAGACAACAAAATGAACTACAAAAAATTGAATTGGTTGGAACTTTTGCAGCTAGTACAGCCCACGAAATCCGTAATCCTCTTACCGGAATTAAAGGGCTCGTCGCTCTATTAAAAGAGAAATATAAAGATGAACAAGATCAGTTTTATTTTTCCGTCATCGAACAAGAAATAGAACGGATTAATGAAATTGTAAGCGAATTTCTTATTCTTGGAAAGCCAACTGCTATCATTGAACAAACATATGATGTGAGAACTATTCTAAATGAGGTATCATTAATTATTCAATCTGAGGCGAATCTACATAACATTGTATTCCATTTACATTTGCCAGACCATCCTATTCATATCCGTTGCTCAAAAGACCATATGAAACAAGTGGTTTTAAACATTACAAAAAATGCAATTGAAGCCATGAATTCTGGTGACACACTGACCATTTCCGTAACAAACAATGAAACACACGCACAATTGAGAATTACAGATACTGGAAAAGGGATTCCAAAACATATTCAAAAACACCTCTTTCATCCGTTCTTTACTAATAAAGATACTGGAACCGGTCTTGGACTTGTCATATGTAAACGAATTGTAGAGATGTACAATGGGCATATTTTTATTGATAGTATAGAAAACGAAGGAACGACAGTTCATATCGAAATTCCGTTACACCTAGTATAATTATCCTTATCCCAAAAGGGTAATTATACTTATTTCATAAAACCAGCCACAAGCATTCGCCAAAAATTACTTGATTTCCCTTCATACCCAATTTGAAAAATAGGTACCTTAATAATTGATAGCCATTTTGGTGTTTGTTTTTCTTTATAACGCTGGTACTGTAAAATAAGCTTGTCCAATTCTTGACTCACTTGAATTGTCTCCATACTATTTAACCCACTTGTTAAACCTAATTGAATCATTTCTTCACGTTTCATATGAATATCACGTGAAAGCTTTTCTAATGTGTACTTCCTTTTTACGGTAAACATTCATATCCCCCTTATTATACTTCCATGCTTTTAACTACTTAATCATATTTGAATTTGAAGAATCAGAAATTTTAACATTTTCTCCCTGTAATTTACAAATCTTTACCCTCACTTTGAGAATTATTACAAATTATTCTATCTTTGTAAATACATTCGCAATAATAGACATTTTTTTCATCTTCTTTTTTTACAAATACCAATTAAATAGCGGATTCGCTATTTTCTATATACTTTTCTTCGACATTTTTTGTTTAATTTATATAAAAACGCAAAACATAATGATGATTGATAAAGTGAAATTTAATCATTGGGGGATTTTGTTCATTCCTCACTGCTCGCAAATAGCGGGAAAAAATAGAAAGGAAATATTTATATGCGCAAATATACGATTGCATTGCTTATTTTTACTATGTTCTTACCATCCTTCTTGTTTCCTGTTCAAGCAATGGCCCATACAAACAAAGTCGCTATTGTCATTGATGACTTCGGCAATAATATGAAGGGGACTGATAAAATGTTATCACTTCCTATTCCACTGACTGTTGCCGTTATGCCTTTTCTCCCTTCCACAAAGGAAGATGCGATAGCGGCTCATAAGAAAGGGCACGAAGTTATTATACATATGCCAATGGAACCGATTAAAGGTAAAAAAGAATGGCTTGGACCAAAAGCAATTACAACTGATTTAAGCGACGAAGAAATAAATAACCGACTCGAACAAGCGATTCAAGAAGTACCGCATGCAATTGGGATGAACAATCATATGGGCTCAAAAGTGACCGCGGACGAAAGAATTGTACGACTTATACTTGCAGCTTGTAAAAAACACGGTTTATTTTATTTAGATAGCAAAACAAATCCTAAGAGTGTTGTCCCAAAAATCGGGAAAGAATTAGGAGTGCCTATTATTGAAAATCAATTATTTTTTGATGATGTGTATACAGCGGCACATATTTCAAAACAAGCCCAATTACTCATTAAAAAACTTCAAGAAAAACCGATTATGGTAGCTATCGGACACGTTGGACCTCCAGGTGAAATTACATCACGTGTTATAGAAACTTCTATTCCTAACATTCGCGCACATGCAGATTTTATTTTTTTATCTGATTTAGCATTATCTCCACCTCCTGTTTCAAAATAAGATTCATTACTCGCACTAAAAAAGGTACCAATCTGCATATAGCAAATTGGTACCTTTCCTTTTCACCTTAAATATAATCTACATGACTCACCCTGAATCCTTTTTTCTCTATTTTTTCGATTAATTGCTTTAATCTTTTTTCATTTAACTCATCTGCTATATTTACGATAACGCGGCGAATATACTGATCACCGTTATCTAGCGTAAATAATCCACCGATATTAAATGCTTTCAACAATGTCCCAAGTTCTTTAATCGTTCCCTTACAATCTTGTGTTGCAATTGTTAATATATAACCACCCGTCCGCATACCGAATGAATCTTCAATAACATCAAATATATTGGAATGCGTTAAGATACCGACAAATTCATTATAGTCATTTAACACAGCTAAAAATGGAAGTCGACGAATAACATAAAATGCTCTAAAAAAAGAATCCTTTTCAAAAATAAATGCAGAGGAATCTTCCAGCATATGTTCCGTGCTTAATTTCTCTAATCCGCTATTACACTTCTTTTCTAAAAGATCTACTTTATAAATAATCCCTATGAATTTCTTTTCATCTTCTGCTAATACAGGGATTGCTCGAAATCCCGTTTCATTCATAATGTGCAAAGCCTCTTCACCTGAATTGTTCATTTTGCAAAATGTTACTTGTTGTTTCGGCAGAAAATGGTATTTAACTCGCAAAATATGTTCCTCCTTACATGTCAACATGTAATCTATATATAATAAGGAGACCTATATTTTATGAGTAAAATTACATTTAAAACGCTTTCATTTTTTATTGACTTGTAACGACATCACAAACATTTTATATAACAGAGCTCTTTGCACCTTTTATCATTAACAACTTTACATGGTAATTCATTAAATATTCTATACCCTCTAGCCATTTTTTCGCTTCTTCTGGAGTTTTCCCCCACACAATCATGCCATAATTATGAACAAGAACTACTCCTCCACCTTCAATAAAATTCGGTACATTATTTTCTAATAAATCAGCGAATTTTTTCTCATCTTCTACAATAGGAATTGTCATTTCTGTTATACCTTCTTTTCCAAAAACACGTTCCACGCTACGTTTATCGAATGTTACTTCCCCTGTTTCTCCATATAACTCTGATATTAAATGGCTATCTACAGTCTGCACTTGTAAAATACATTCTGCACTACTTTTTTTATAAATATCCGCATGCATAAATGATTCTGCAGCTGGTTTTTCTTCATTTTCAAATACTGGCTCACACATACAATTAACAACAATAAAGTCTTCTTCTGAAAATAACCCTTTATCTCTTCCCTCAACGTTTACTAAAAAAGTTAACGGCTCTTTTGACGTACAGAGTGATAAACTAATTTTTGTACCATAAAACCAATCACGAAGTGCCAATTCAGATTTCACATCTTTTAATTCATTCCATTTTTTTAGAAAAAATAACATTTCGTCACCCCCGGCATAATATTTATATAATGTTCGAATCCTTTCTATGTAAAAGGAGTATTTTTTGATTATTCTAAAAATTTAATTGAATTATCACATGAGAACGCCTTTTTGTCAATATAGTTTCACAGCTCTTCTTTAAAATGGGCCATTCATATATCTATACTTCTGTCTATTCCCTACTTCATTTTGTACATAAAAAATACGTTATTCTTTTTAAATCAAAGAATAACGTATTTTCTCATCTTTTATTTCTTTATTGCATTATATAAAAACTGTGCATATTGTTCACGTGTTACGAAATCATCACCTAAAAAGTTTCCTTTTCCATTACCTTTTGATATATTATTATCCGCTAACGCTTTCACATATCCTTCTGCCCAATGACCAGTCGGTACATCAGTAAAGTTCACTTTATTATTTCTATCTTCTTTTAACTGAAATACTTTATATAATACTACAGACATTTCGTATCGAGTTAATACTCCATCTGGACGAAACTCCCCAGTACCATCTCCTTGCATAATTCCAGCTTGCGCAACTGTGGCAATATCTTGCTCAAACATATGCCCTTTCGTATCTGTAAATCTCTCTTTCTGCTCTACTTTATTTTCTAATTTCATGTACCTTTGTACTAAAGACGCAACTTGCCCACGAGTAATACTATCCCCAAATCCAAATTGTCCATTTCCATATCCCTTGAAAATATTTTCTTTCGCTAAATAATGAATTGCTTCTTCTGACCAATGTCCTTTTGGTACATCTTTAAATTCTACTACTTCTACTTTTTCATCTTCTTTAGAAGTATTGTCTTCTTTAGAATTGTTGTCCCCTTTACTTTCTACTACATTTTGAATTACAGATCCTGTAAAAAAGATTCCTGTATCCGCAAATGGATCTTTCACTCCAAATTCATATACTTTCTCACCTGGTGTACTCCATTTCACTACACCATTACTATACGTACCACCATCACTCTTCAGACGGATTTTTGTAGATACCTCGCCGTCTTTTTCGTATATAGGTACTTTTACTTCTTTATTTACTTCTGTATCCTCTAAAAAGACTTTTTGGTTTTGAACATTAATATAAGCTTTCTTACTTAGTTCTATTACTGGTCTAACATCGCGGATTTCATTTGCAACAAAACTTAAATATACTAACTTATTCAACTTACTAACTGGCGATAAGTCTGAAATATAATTTGCTTCTAAATCAAGTTTTTGTAAGTTTACTAGATTTGATAATGGAGTAATATCCTTTAACTCATTATTAGGTAAATCTAATTCTGTAAGCTGAGTCATTTTAGCAAGTGGTGTCACATCTTCAATTTGATTTTTACCGATAAATAATTTATTTAATTGATTCATTTGATCAATACCCGATAAATCTTTAACTTTATTACGCGTTAATACTAAATCTTTTAAAGGTAATGAATATAACGGTTTAATATCTTCAATTTGATTACCTGCTAAAGTTAAGTATGTTACATTTTTCAATGCGCTTAATGGAGCAACATTCGTAATTTTATTATTTGCTAAATTCAAGTAATCTAGTTGTTCCATTTTCGCTAATGCTGTTACGTCTTCTATTTGGTTGCCTGATAGATATAAACTTTTTACATTTTTCATTTCAATGAGTGGTGCAACGTTTGTAATTTTATTATTACTCAAATCAAGAGATGCTAAATTATCCATCTTAACAAGTGGTGTTACATCTGAAAATTCATTACCACGCAAAGCTAAATGATTTAATTGCTTTAAATTCGCAAAGAACGATGGATCTGTTATCTTCGCATTCGCAACTGTTAAAGATTTTAAATTTGGCATATATTTTAATGCACTATAATCAAGAATCTCATTCGTGTTTAAAAACAAGTCCTTTACTTGTAATAACTCCTCTTTCGTAATTGGTGTATTTAAATCTTTTCTATTAAATACTTTTTTATTAACAAGTTCTCTTAATTTGTTATCTGTTATCATATTTTGACTATCAATTGGATGATCCGTTTCCGTATTGCCTGAATTAGCGTTATCATCTGGTTTCTCTGTTTCTTTGTCACCTACAGTTGGATCTTTAATTTCAAATTGAACTTGATATTTGTGATCATATCCGATGGCCGGAATAAGTATATGCATTTGCATATTATGCTTCTTCTCAAATTCGCCAATTTCAAATTGGACTACTTTCGTTCCATTTTTCCTCTTATCTTCTGATAAAACTTTCACATCTTGAAATACACCAGGTTGGTTTTTATCCTCTATTCTAAGATATTGAAAATAATCGCTATCTTGTATTGTTACAGTAACGATTTTTTTCCCATCTTCAATTGCTACTTTAGGATTTTTTATGTACTGAGAAACCATAGATGGCTCATCTTTTTGATCCTTATATATTTTAATCTCAGTATCGTATGTACGTTCACTAGCTGCTGCCACCGACTGGTTTGCTTCAGCTTTTAGTGCTGCTAATGCTGGAGTAGAGTATGTAGCAAATGGAATTGCTAATGTTGTGGCTACTACTAGCGCCTTAATATAACTTTTTTTCAAAATAATATCCCCTATCATATATAATTTTTATAATTGATAAACGTTATCAATTACTTACAAAATAAATGATAATGAATCTCATTATCATTGTCAATGATAATATTACATTAAGTTTATATTTCCAAAGATAAAAAATAAAAAACCCTTTAATCAAAGGGCCTTTTTACCTAGCGTATGAAGAATTTCACTTTTTTCTTTTTCATTAATAAAACCAATTTTTTGCAAAATATTTGCATACAATACAAGTTTATTATATATCCGTTCTGACATGCTTCTCCCTTCTTTCCTTCGACCAACTTTTTTTGTATTGGTAAATTATATGAAAGAGATGAGAAAATGTGTCCACTTTTTGCATACATACAAATCTTTTATCCTGCTATTTGCGGACAGTAAAACTCCCACCTCAAAAACAGGTGGGAGTTCAATTTATTTAGCAAATTGTCCATTGAATATTATGCTTTTTGACTTCCTCTTCAAAACTATAGGGCATTTTCTTATCACAAATTACATGTTGAATACGTGAAAATGCTGCTATTCGGTAATTTCCTTTTACCCCTACTTTTGTATGATCACATAAAATATATGTTTTCTCCGCTAATTTCAGCATCGCTTCTGACAGTTTCGCCTTTTCTAATTCAAAACTAGAAACCCCAAAACCAGGTAACAATCCATCAATCGAAACGAATGCTTTATGAAAATGAAATTGCTGGATTACTTGCTGCGAAATAGACCCTGACACACGTGAATGCTTTGGAGACACTTTTCCACCAATAAATAAAACTTCACCGTGAAACATCTTTTTATTAATAGAAGAAATTAATTGTGTAGCTACTGGAAATGAACTTGTTACAATCGTTAAATTTTTACGATGAACAAGATATGGCACCATTTGAAGTGGTGTACTTCCATCATCAATCGCAATCACATCTCCATCTTCCACAAACGTTGCTGCTTTATACCCAATTCTCTTCTTCTCTTCTATATGCAGCATCTCTCGTTCTAGCATTGGTGCCTCTATTCCAGCTCCCGGAAGTTGGACGGCTCCACCATACACTTTCTTCAACTTCTTTTCACGATCCAATTCTTCTAAATAACGACGAATCGTCTCTGTTGATACAGCAAACTCTCTCGCTAACTCTGAAACTTTTACTTTCCCTTTAAACTCTACCTTCTCAAGAATGGTTCGCTTTCTTTCTTCACCTACTACAGACATAGCTTCACCCCATTGATTTCTACCTCATAAACTGCCTTACTTATACAAAGTTATAACTTTCTTTTTCAGTGAAAACTTCTTCATGAATATGAATACCACGCTTTTTTAGTTCATCAAAAATGATTTGTGGATTTACAAAAGCTTCCTCAGGTGTCACAACACCAGCTTTATTTACATTCCCTTTTGCGATTAACTCTGTAGCAATCCCAAATGGAATACCGACGTTTCTCGTATAAGCTCTTAATTTTTCCCATCCTACAACAGAACCATCAGATAACGGGTGTGTATGATATAATACGTGCCTTTGTTTTTCATTATTTTTCACACCTATTACTTCTACATGAAGTGCATAACCGTAAATTTCTGTTTCTTGCCCTTCTTTCGATTGCAATAAATACTTCGAAATACAATCCATAATGCCAATTTCTTTCCCATTTATGTCAACCCGATCATTACGCAATATACCATAATCATATAAAGCACGTACGAGCTGCATATTTTGCTTTGGCCAAGTTCCTCTCGTCTCTATCAGCTTGACGCCTTTATTTTCTAGTGCTTTTGCTAACGTAATCGTTTCAGAATGCGGTATTATATACTGCGTTGCCTTACCATAAGGCGCCGGTAATTCAATTTCTCTTGGACGCGCAAACGGCGGTACTTGCTTAAACTCACCATCTTCATATACTGTACGCAATCGTAAATGTGGATCATATTCATATGTCGTTGTTTCTGTAATTGATGCAGAAAAAGCAATTGGACGGTACGAGCCATGACTTACACGTACTGACTCTACAGTATCTAGCTGATTTGCTGCATGCATTGCCATCATTTGCGTTACACCTGGCGTCATACCAAAACCAGGTAAACACGTTTTTTCATTTTGAGCAAATATAGAATGAAATTCATTTTCTTCACCAAATCCATTCAAATTCACACCGTGACAACCTGCTTCTGCAATACATCGAGTAGACAATCCATTTAACTTAATTGTCGTACCGTCCATTACAATGTCATAACCTTTCATTTTTGCAACCGTATCCTCGTGATTTGTTACATCTACTTTCACAAAATCAACACGAGGATCGTTGAGCCATTCTACTACTTTCAGGCCCTCTTCTTCATTAAAATCAGCTACTGTAATCGCCTCAAAAGATGAAAATTGTACTAAATCTAAAATTGCTTCACGACAAATTTTACCTGCTCCACCTAAACAAAATACTTTCATCCTATAGCAACTCCTTCAGCTATACTATTTACTAAACGATTTATGTCTTCCTCATGTACGTCACCGATATTTCCAATGCGGAACGTATCTACTTTCGAAATTTTACCAGGATAAATAACAAATCCATATTGCTTTAATTCATTATATAGCTGTTGAAATTCAAATCCTTTTTCTGGATAAATGAAGGATGTAATAATAGGCGATTGATATTTTTCATCTACTAGTGGCTTAAATCCGATTTCTCTCATTCTACTCACTAATAGTTTTTGATTGTTATAATATCGATTGTAACGAGCTTCTACTCCGCCCTCTTTTTCTAATTCAAGTAGTGCTTGATAAAAAGCGTGCACAACATGTGTAGGTGACGTAAAACGCCATTTCCCATTTTGATTTTCCATTGTTTCCCACTGATCGTATAAATCTAATGATAATGAACGTGCCTGTCCCTTACATTTCAACAATTCAGCACGCTTTGCAATAACAAAGCCGAACCCAGGAACACCTTGAATACATTTATTCGCACTACTAATTAAAAAATCAATTTGCAACTCAGCGATATCTATTTCAATACCACCAAAACTACTCATTGCATCAACTAGTGTTACTTTTCCATATTGCTTCCCTAATTTACATACATCTACAATTGGATTGATAATACCTGTTGTTGTTTCACAATGAACAACTGCAATATGTGTAACCTCTTTATCTTGTTGCAATATCCTTTCTACTTCTGCAATATTAGTAGGCTCCCACTCTTCTGTTTGACTGACCACCACATCTATATGTAACATCTCTGCCATTTGTACAATTCGCTTACCGTACGCACCATTTGTACATACGAGCAGCTTTCCGTTTTTAGGAATGACAGATCCAATCACTGCTTCAACTGAAAACGTACCGCTTCCTTGCATTAAAACAGTTGTATATTTCTCCTCTTCTTTCGTTGCTAACGATACAAGTTTAGCTCTTACCTCTTGTACCATTGTGTTATATTCAGCATCCCACGTACACCAATCGTATAACATAACTTCTTTTACTGTTTTGGTTGTTGTTAATGGTCCAGGCGTTAATAATAAATAGTGATTTTCAGTCATGATCCTATTCCCCTTTTATGAAATAATAAGTTCTTGTTTCTCGATATGTTCCATTACGTTTTCGAGTTCCTGCATCGTTTCTATCGTAAAGTGCGCCCCATTTTCACCGAAACGATTGCGAACTACTTCTATTTTTTCACGAAGTTCTACCGGATCCATATTCTCCACTTCCTCTTCAGTTAAGCCGAGTTCGCTACTGCCGAGAATTACACCTACTGTCCACATACCAGCATTTCTTCCCTCTTTCATATCTGATACTGTGTCTCCAACTTTTATCATATGATTCATTGGATATACACCAAGCTCCATCGCATTTTTATAGCACATCCACGGATACGGACGACCTGCTGGAACATCATCTGGTGTTACAAGAAAATCAGGTTTATACCCTTGTAGTGCTGCTTCTTTTGCTACAATGTCCATCATTTCTCTCGTATAACCAGTCGTTGAACCAATTTTAATTCCTCTTTCACGTAAAGAAGCAATCACTTCTTTTACTCCATTAATCGGCGACGCATAGCGCGGTAAAATAGCGAAGAGAATCTTTTCGAATTCTTCATACATCTCCTGAATGTCTGCTTCTGTTGGTAATTGTCCGAAAATACGATTCCACTCACTTGCAATACGAGTCATCTCAGTTAATGCTCTAACATGATCAATTTTCAATAATCCCATTGGCTTACGGGCTTCTTCTGCAGTAATTGCAACACCGCGTTTATGGAAAATCTCCATAAATACTTCCAGTGGTGCAAAACATCCGTAATCAACTGTTGTACCTGCCCAATCAAAAATAACTGCTTCTACTTTCATTCAATCCATCACCCTTCTTATTTATCTTTTTTGCCATTGTGACGTTCGGTTACGAAGTGCTTTCGTTCCCCATTCATATACAACTCTCACTACAATATTTGTAACAACAATAAGTACACTCATTGCAGCTGCTGGTGCTACATTTCCTGCATCATCCATATTTACAATTGATACGGCAGCTAGTTTAAAATCAGCTGCATACAGGAATACAACTGCTGAGACAGTTACCATTGAATTTACGAAGTAGTACATTACCATTTCTAAAATGGCTGGTAAACACATCGGTACCGTAACTCGAAAGAATGTTTTATAAAACGGTATCCCCATCGACTGTGAAACAAGTTCAAACTCTCGATCTAATTTCTTTAAAGCTGTCGTTGCCGTAACAAATGTTACAGAATAAAAATGAATGATATTGACTAGTACTAGCACAGCAATTGTTCCGTATAGAGAATGGAACGGGTTCGTTACGGAAAGTCCAAAGATTTGTATTGTTGGTTGACTAAAGAAGAAGACGTAGCCTACCCCAAGTACTAAACCTGGTATCGCTAAAGGAACGATAGAGAAAAAGTAACCTGCTTTTCGGAAAAATTGTAGCTGATCTATTTTCTCAATCACATAAGCGAACATAAATGTTAAAACCGCTCCAATTACTGCAGTAATCGCTGAAACAATTACGCTATTTTTAAATGCTCCAAGTCCATCTCCTGTTAAACTGGAAAAATTGAAATGCTCAAATGTAAAGCTCATATTATATGGCCATACTTTCACACTTGCAGCAATACCAACTGCCACAAATAATAGAATGATCATAAGCGTTACTACGCTACAATATACGAATGAAATAACATCTCTTTTCTTATTATTTATTATTCTGTAAGGTACTGATTTGGAAGATAAAAGATTCGCCTGCTTTCTTTGCGTAATGCGATCAACTGCAAAGGCAAATATAGCTGGGATTAATAAAATCATTCCGACAGTTGCACCCATCGGCATATTTTGCTGCCCAATTACTTGCTTATATACGTCAGTAGCAAGTACATTATATTGCCCACCAACAATTTTTGGTGCCCCAAAATCAGTGAAACTAAGTGTAAACACAACGAACATCGCACTAATTAATCCGTACTTTACACTAGGTAAAGTAACAGTGAAAAATTGCTTTGCTTTACTCGCTCCTAACATATTAGAAGCTTCATATAAACGATAATCAGAGCCTTGAAAAGCAATTAATAATATAAGAAATGCTTGCGGAAATGTATACATGACTTCAGCCATTACAATTCCTACTGGTCCATATAAAGGGATTTGTATCCCTTCAAACAAACCAAACATTCCTTTCGTTACTAACCCTTGATTACCAAATAAATATGTCAGTGCGATACCATGCATCATCGTAGGTGCGAATAATGGTAACAACGCAATATATTGAAATACACGCTTTCCAAACACATTCGTACGAGCGATCGCATAGGCGTAAGCGAAAGCGAGTGTCACTGCAATAATTGTTGTCGCGCCCGAAATCCATATCGTATTTTGTAATGATTGAACTAGCGTTGGTGTTGTGAAATATTTACTGAAATTCGCAACACCAATGAAAGCTCCATCTTTATCATAAAAAGCTTGTGTAAACAATTGTAATAAAGGTAATACAAGCATGATCAAAAACGCGAGAAGCATACCAATAATTAATAGTCTTTGTATCCACTCTTCTTTACCGATACGTCTCTTAATCTTTTTTTTCGTACTTTCTACCTTGAAATCTTCTAACATCTCCATCTATACAATGACCTTCTTTCCATATGACAACATATGATTTTCTGAGAAAGAGATTTGAATCGGCTTTCCTTTTCTAATTGCGGTTGCTTCTACTTCTGATGCCAATATATCCACTACAATTTTCTCGTTATAAAGATGTGCTTTTTCTTCTACGACTCGCACTTCCGTCCGATATACAGATCCGCGAAATTCCATGTTTTCAACAACCGTTTTAATACCATCCTTTTGTACAACTGTTACATGCTCAGGACGAATTGCATGTTCTTCATTGTTTTTCGAAAAGAAATTAATAGAACCAATAAAATCTGCCACAAACGGATTGGCTGGTCTTTGATAAATCTCCTCTGGTGTGCCAATCTGCATAATTTCCGCATGATTCATTACAACAATTTTATCGGCCATCGTTAATGCCTCTTCTTGATCATGCGTAACCATAATAGTTGTTACTCCTACTTTTTCTTGCAAATCACGCATTTCTCTACGTAACTTTTCACGCACTTTTGCATCTAAAGCAGATAACGGCTCATCGAGTAACAAAATATCCGGAGACAGAGCGAGCGCACGTGCAAGTGCTACTCGCTGCTGTTGTCCACCAGACATTTGAGCAGGATATTTATCTTTTACATTCAGCAAATCTACAAGTTCTAACGCCTCTAACGCTTTCTCTTTTACTTCTGCTTTTCCATATTTTTTTGTCTTTAAGCCGTATTCAATGTTTTCAAGTGCTGTTAAATTCGGAAATAATGCATACGATTGAAACACCATTCCGAAATTCCTCTTTCCAGGAGGTAATGCTGTAATATCTTTTCCATCCACAGCTATACTACCTGTTGTTGCCTCTTCTAGCCCTGCTAAAATTCGAAGCAATGTTGTTTTCCCACAACCACTTGGGCCTAATAAACATACAAACTCATTTTTTTTCACAGTAAAAGAAATATCTTTTAACGCTGTAAATGCATCAAACTTTTTTTGAATGTGTTGAATTGATAAATATTCGCTCATTTTTTCTCTCTCCCACTCACTTACTTACTTTTTCGGTTCTGCTTTTTGGCCAAAATCTTTTTCCCATTTTTCTAAAATTTTGTCACGATTTTCTGCTGCCCACTTAAAGTCATTCTTTTTGTATAACTTTTCTGTCACATCTTTAGGGAATCCATCTGGAAGTTTATAATCATTTTTAATTGTCGCAAATCCATTTTTCTCGAAGTATAACTTCATTACATCATCAGTAATTGCCCAATCCAAAAATGCTTGCGCTAATTTTTCATTTTTTGCATTATCTTTTTTAATAAGTGCGTTCGCTTCTACTTCCCAACCTAATCCTTCTTTCGGCAATACAACTTCAACCGGTGCACCTTTTTGTTTCTCTTTCAAAGCACTATAAACCATTGATACGCCAACTGGATATTCACCTGCGCCTGCTAATTTCGCTGGTTTTGAACCTGAATGAGTATAAGTTGCCATATTATCATGAAGTTTCTTCATGTAATCCCAGCCTTTATCTTCACCCATAATTTGTAACCATGCAGAAACTGTTAAAAATCCTGTTCCAGAAGAAGCTGGATGTGGCATAACAAGCGTTCCTTTATATTCTGGTTTCGTTAAGTCTTCGTATGATTCTGGCATCGGTAAATTTTTCTTCTTTAATTCTTCTTTATTTATAGCAATCCCCGTCATAAATGCCGTATTACCTACCCATTTTTCTGGTTGCTTATCATCTTTAAATTGCGGAAGAACACGATCTGCGCCTTTTGGAGAGTATCCTTTTAACATATCTTTTTTATCTAAAGCTAATAGACTAGACGCTGCTGTTCCCCATACAACATCTGCTTGTGTATTTTTTCCTTCAGCTAGCAATTTCGCTGTAATAACTCCAGTTGAATCACGAACAATGTTCAGTTTCACATCTGGATACTTCTTTTTAAAAGAATCAAGATAAATTGGTACAAGTTCTTCTTCAATCGCTGTGTAAACAGTTAATGATCCAGATAATTTATCATCCTTTACTTTTGCCCCAGCACTTTCTTCTTTCTTTGCACCACACCCCATTAATAACGAAAATACCATTCCAGTTGCTACAGCTTTAAAGATTGTTTTTTTCACTGTCTCTCTCTCCTTTTATAAATCTTATGTACAACTCAAATATAAACAACTAGTGTAAAAGCAGTATTAAACCAACATTAATCTTTTGTTTGTTGTTTGTTTTTGTGTAATACGTTGCTATTTCTATGTTTTTTCGCATTTTTCTGCCAATAATGAACACTAAATTTACAAATAATTAAAAAAACCTTTATAATCCCACAAAAAAATGAGGCGTTTGTAAAAAACGCCTCATTTTTGTTTACCTTTTTTTGAATTACGATTTGCATACTTCGCGCTATTTTCTCCTTCATACTCTAATGCAAATTCTGCATCTGGTAAGCTTTCTTTCGGAGTTTTATTATTGTTGATTGCCGCATTTTGTTTCACTTTTCTTTTTACCAATACATTCACCTGCTCTCAAGAATTCACTTTCTACCCTAGTTTGAAGCAACATTAAATAATTATTACTGGCAAGTGTTAACAAGTACATAAGAGCCGCTAGATGGAAATACTACCTATGAAGAAAGTATTATAAAAGGGGCGATTATTTTGAAGAAGAAAGATAAAATTCAGTCACCAATTTTAGATGAAACGCTCCCGCATCAAATGAATTTCCCATCTTTTAAAGGAACAGGAAAGAAGATGCAACAACCTTTCATAAATCAATATGACGTCGTAATCGGAGACAGTAAATATGATTCCGAGAATAGTCCACTTCACAATTGGACTGATGAAGTAGACCCTGCCATTATGGCTGGAGAAGAATGGATTCATCCTACAAATGATATTGGGTGGATTTCAGAAGAAAATCAAGAGTTGCTAAAAAAAGAAGTGGATAATAAGAATGACGCTTTTATGCATCCGCAATTTGGCATTAACGACTAAAAAACCATTCTACCTCACATAGGTAGAATGGTTTCATACTATCCAATAATAATTCTCTCTTTCGGGTATTTATAGCGAGGTGGCTGTTCTCTTCCCCCACTAGCCAGTATAAATGTTAAAATACCGACACGCCCAATAAACATAAGTACAATGAGTACAAGTTTACCAACAGTTGTTAAATCTGGCGTAATACCTGTCGATAGCCCTGTCGTCCCGAAAGCAGAACACACTTCAACAATTAAACTCATAAGCGGTACATTTTCCGTAATAGATAAAATAAAGAGTGCTGTGGCACATAATAAAATCCCCATCGTCATAACGACAGATGCTTTTAGCACGTCCTCTTCATGTAACTGACGTTTGAAGACTCTGACCGTTCTTCCACCTCTTGCAAAAGTGTATAACGATAATATACTAACAGCAAATGTTGTTGTACGTATTCCGCCCCCAACCGAACTTGGAGATGCCCCTATAAACATTAATATACTCATAAATAAAAGCGTCGGTTGTGACAATTCACGTATATCCATTGTAGCCAGTCCACCACTTCGCGTCGTCACAGATTGGAATAATGTATAAAAAACTGTTTCATGCCATGACTTTCCTGCTAAAAACTGATTTCGCTCTAGTAGAAAAATCATAATTGTTCCAACGATAACGAGTGCAAAAAATGTCGTTGTCGTCAATTTTGTAAACAACGAAAAGCGGAATAGTTGCTGTCTCCTTTTACTAAAGAATTGCTTTACTTCCATTAACACCGGGAAGCCAATCGCTCCTAAAATAATAAGTAACATATGAATCATTTGCACAATATAATCTTTTTTGTACGGAATTAGTGATTGTCCAGTTAAATCAAATCCTCCGTTCGTAGTTGCACTAACAGCGGCAAAGAAACCGTGGAAATAAGCTTCTTGCCAAGTTGGAAAATAAAGTAGAAATCTTGTACCTAATAGTATTGCTCCAATAAGTTCTATCGAAATAATTACAATTAAAATAGAACGCATCAATTCTACAAGGCCTGATAAATTCCCTTGATTATGGTCTGCCATAATGAGTCTTCTTCTCTGCAAACCGATTTTTTTCCCCGTTATAATCCAAACAAATGTACCAAGTGCCATAATTCCTAAGCCGCCTAATTGTAAAATAAGGGCTAACATAATAATTCCTGCCGTAGTAAATGTATCTGAAATTGTAACAACAGACAGTCCCGTAACACTTACCGCACTAACAGATGTAAAGAGGGCATCGATAAATGTCCATTTCACACCAGCCTTCGTAACAAACGGGAAACTAAGCAATATCACCGATACAACTACTGCTAATAAATAAAACAAAACAATAAGTTGTACAGGACGTAATTTTTGTAAAAACTTTTTTATATCTCTCATTCCATCACTTCGCTACCTTTTTTCTATCGATTAAATAAAGAAAAATCTTCACTTTCTTTATTTGTAAATAACTGCTCAAATAATTTGGCAAATACCATTCCATACACAGTTCCATTACCTCCATACGGCAATGCGTAAAATAAATTATGTATCTCTTTGTCTTCTTTTAAAATAGGGAGACCATCATGACTACCGCCAAATGCTGCCGCCCAATAGTACTCTGCCTGTATATTCTTATACTGCGGGAACATCTCTTTTACAATGTTAATAAGGATATCACGCTTATGCAATAATTTCGTATCACCGATTGTTTGAATTTTCATCGCTTCATCTAATCCGCCTACAATAATACGGTTTTGATACGTTCGAAAATATAAGTAAGGCCGTGCTGTTTCCCAAATTAATGATTGTTCATGCCAGCCTTCAAATGAATCTACCTTATTTGTCACCACTGCATATGATGTTTCCACTGTTGTATTTTTTTCTTTCTTTCCGAAAAGTGCTTCATATCCTGTCGCCATAATAATATTCTTTGCTACAATTTGATTTCCTGTTTTCGTGTAACAAATTAAATCATTTTGGCGTTTTTTTATATGTATGGCCTCTGTATGCTCAAGTATAGTAGCTCCCATTTGATTTGCTTTATGCAAAAGGCTATGCGCTAATAAATACGGATTCACTTCGGCATCACCATGCGTATATAACGCTGCTTGTTTTATAAATGAATACTTCTTCTTCATATGTGAATCGGTAAAATATTCAACCGGGAATCCATAATGGCGTAACGTATTATATTCTTCTTGTAAAAACGATACATCCTCATTTCTACTTGCATAATACAAACTACTTCGTGGAATAAACTGGGGATCAATATCGAGAGTCGGTACAACTTGCTCCATTGTTCGTAACGCTTCGTAACATAGCTTATATGCTCGTACCCCTTTTTTTTCACCAAATGTATGGATAAGTGAGGTTAGCGGTTTATCATGAAGAAATTGTAGTAAACCTGTATTAGCAGCTGTGCTACCACATGCGATTGCTCGTTTTTCAATGAGCGTAACACGCATTCCAATTTTCGCTAACGAATAAGCTATATGAGCACCTGCTTCTCCGCTTCCGACTACAAGCACATCACATATCATATCATTTTCTAATGATGGATAACAAGGTATAGAAACTCCTGTATTCCAAAACAACTTACCAGTCATAAGTTTCATAATTATACTCCTAAAATATAAATTTCTCCTTTCTATCTTTTGTTATTTCCCATAAAAAAATCCAACTAACATACGCTAGTTGGATTTTTTATTTTTAATTAGAACGCTCCTCCAGCCAATTTCCAACCGTCGGATATGTTTGTTTTACCGCTGTTCCACCGTAAACGATCGACATATGTCCCGTTGGTAAACATACATATTGTTTATCTGTGCTAGAAATATGATCTAGCAAAGCTTCTACTTGGCATGGCAGGGCAATATGATCACGTTTCGCAGAAATATTTAAGACATTCGCCTTAATATTTGCAAGGTCTACCTTTTGTCCGCGAATAACGAGTTCACCTTTCACTAATTTATTATTTTGATAAAAATCACGAATCCATTGTCTATACGATTCACCTGGGAATGGAATACCGTCACCAACCCACTTTTGAACTAATTTCCAGCTTTCGACGAAGCGCTCATTTTCTGAACGATCGAGTAAAGCAACATATGGACCTACAAAGTTTGTAATTGGTTTTAACATCTTATTTCCGAAATCAATCATTTCTGGCGGAATATTTCCGAATGTATCAACCGCTTTATCTAAATTGAAGTATTTCTCATCTAATAAAGGACCGTATAATCCTGTTTCGGAGAAATCAAAAGGACTTGTCATAAAGATTAAGTTGCGAATTGGCATGTGCGGATGAAGTGCTGCATAAATAGAAGTTAGCGTTCCACCCATGCAATAACCAAGTAAAGAAATCTCGTCCGATTTCGCAGTTCTCATTACTTTCTTCACTGCTTTTGCAATATAATCAAACACGAAATCATCAAATTTCAAATGACTATCTTCTAAACCAAATGTGCCCCAATCAAGCATATACACATCAAAACCACGATCTACTAAATATTCCACTAAACTATTTCCTGGAGTTAAATCCATAATATACGGTTTATTAATAAGCGCGTATATTAATAGGATTGGAACTCTCTGTGTTTTTTCTTGTTTTGGAATGTAACGATACAGCTTCGTTTTATTCTTCGTCCAAATAACTTCTTTCGGTGTTAAACCAACTTGTGGTTCTGGTTCGCGTAATAAAACTTCGCTCGCTCTTTTCACACGGCGATATGCTTTACGATATTCTTCTGGGTACAACTCCAATTGCTTTTCCCATTCCGTTACGAATGTAGTCATTTTTCTATCTCCTTTTCGGTCGATTTATTTCTAAAAAAAGAAGTGCATTCCTGCTATGGATATGCACTTTTTTCTTACTTCATTACATGTATAATCCGCCGTTAATGTTTAATTGCTGACCTGTGATATACGCACCGTCACGGCATAGATATACTACACCTTTTGCAATTTCATCAGCTTGACCAAAACGTTTTTTCGGGATTTTCGCAACGATTTTTTGACGCACTTCTTCTGGTACTTCTGCTACCATTTCAGTATCAATAAATCCTGGGCAAATTGCGTTTACAGTTACATTTGTTTTTGCAAGCTCTAATGCTAATGATTTTGTAAATCCTAACATACCTGCTTTTGCTGCAGAGTAGTTTGTTTGTCCAAATCCACCAGCTTGGCCAATAATAGAAGAAATACTAATGATTCTTCCTTCTTCTGCTTCCGATATGTATGGAAGTACCGCGCTTGTTGTATTAAATACACTGCTCAAGTTCACGTCAATTACGCGCTCCCAATCTTCACGATTTAATTTTTTGAATGTACGATCTCTTGTAATACCAGCATTATTAACAAGAATATCAACTTTACCAAAATGATTCACAGCTTCTTCTACAAGTCTGTTTGCATCTTCTACTTTAGAAACATCCGCTTGAACTGCATAAACGTCATGTCCTTCTTTTCCTAATTCATTTACTAAGTTTTCAGCTGCTTCTTTACTGCTGTTATAGTTAATAACTACTTTTGCTCCCTCTTGTGCTAATGCTACTGTAATTGCTTTTCCAATTCCTTTTGCCCCACCTGTTACGATTGCTACTTTGCCATTTAATTGAACCATTTCTTTTCCCCCTTAAATGAATTTGTGAACGATTGTTATGAATCATTTTGGTACTCATATGAATAGAGTCCATATATTAATTATGTTTCGTTGTTTATATATGAAAAAGAGATTCTCCCTTTCCCTTTTGCACGTTATAAACAAACGCTATTATCATTTTTTATTTTCCGGCTTATTCGCAGGTTTTACTTCTTCTTTTGCAGGTACTTGTAGTTTCTCTAGTACTGCATTTTGCTTTTCTAGTAACTCTAAAATTTGATCAACTTTCGTTTCTAGCGTGCGAATATCTTGTTTTACTTTCGTAACATCACGCTTTAATGTAGGAGCTTGTCCTAATGAATCCACTTTCTCTTCTAGAATTTCCTCAATGTTATCAACTTTATTTTCTAAATTGATAACAAGCGTAGCTACTCTAGCGATATCCTCTCTCGTCGGCACATTCACCTGTTCTAAATAATTTTTTGTCGTATCATTTAATGCTTTTTGATAAAACAAATTCAAATCTAGAACGCTGCCCATCCAAGCAGAATATTCTTCTGTTTTAATTGTTTCATTGAGCGCTTTTCCCCAAAATGTTTCGGTTTGTTCATAAGCATTTTTCCATGCTTGCAATGGATCGAATTTTTGATCAATCACTTCGCCTACACTCCCTTTTTCGTTTTTGAAACAATTCAACCTATTCACTATTTTCTAATATTCTGAATAAAACTTCAAGTCTATATTTTATTTTTCTTTATTTTCCAATAAATGTGTTGACATTAAAAACAGATAGGTGTAAATTGCACTTATAAGCAAAAAATTCCATCTAACTGATTCATGAGGTGATGCACAATCATGCTACATAATGAACCAGAACACCCAGAAAGTTTGGAAAAAAACCAAGCGAAACAACCAAACTCCATGCCAAAAAACTTCTTAGTTCCTTTCTTACTTCTCTGTCTAAAAGACTGGAGTCTTCATGGTTACAAACTCATTCAAATGCTAATGGACATCGGCTTTTCTTCTGTTGACCAAGGTAATGTGTATAGAACACTACGCAAATTAGAAAAAGAAAACCTTATTTCTTCTACTTGGGATACAAGCGAAGGCGGGCCAGCGAAACGAATTTATTCTTTAACAGAATATGGAGAGCAATATTTAACAACATGTGCGACTTCTTTTGAACATTATCAAAATATGTTGCGGACGTTTTTTACGTTATACACCAATGCATTCTTTCCATTTTCTACTTCTCCAGAAAAGGATGAAAAGGATTCTTCATCTTCACCTGGTGGTACAGCAGAGTAATCTGCGTTCACAATATGCAAAAAAACATTTGGAGGTCAAACAATGGAAACTAAGCCATACGAATTAGTCGATGCATTTTGGAAAAACTGGTCTCAATCTCTTTCCCTCTTCTCTTCAGCTGGGAAACAATTAGAGCAACTTACTTTAGAAACTTTAAAACAACAACAAGACGCTTTGCATAAATTAACATCAGGAGTAGATGAACTAGAAAAAGAACTACAACAATTCACTGCTCAGTTCAATAACCAATATACAGATTACGTGAAGCAATTAACTGGAAACTCCTTAAATGATCAAATTAACGAGTGGCAAGGAAAATGGAATGAACTTTCTACTCAAATGCACCAACTTACTGTTTCTCCTACGAAAACATCTTTGTCTATTCTTACTCAAACTAGCGGTCAATTTGAAGAAACAACAAAACAATTTATCGAACAACAACAATTACAACGTGACGAGGTTCAAAAACAGTTAGATGTTTTTTTGGGAGAGTTCAAGTCCAAACAACTAGAACTCGCAAAGCAGTTCGAGGAAAACTCAAAAAATTTATTTACTTCCATCAAGTAAGAAAGATGTGGGAGCTAACTGCAGCACAAACAAAACTCTTTCTTCCTCCTACTACATCAAGATGGCTGGCATTTTTCGATATGGAAAAGAAGGAGGCCAAAATGAATCCATTTCAAGAAGCACAAACTGTTCCGGAGCTTCGTTATGATGAGATTCAAGTCGGTGATCAAGCATCCCTTACAAAAACTATTACGGATGAGGACGTTATTAATTTTGCAAAATTGACTGGAGATGTGAATCCTATTCATATTTTAGATTCTTTTGCAAAAACGACAATGTTTAAAGAACGTATTGCTCATGGCATGCTCGTTTCCAGTTTCATTTCGACGATTCTTGGAACGAAACTCCCTGGCAAAAACACGATTTATTTATCTCAAAACGTTTCATTCCGTGCTCCTGTCAAAATTGGTGATACACTTCGCGTTGTGGCAGAAGTCATTAAAAAACGAGACGATAAAAAAATCATTACGTTGCAAACAAACATATATAATCAATCCGGTGATATTGTCGTGGAAGGTACAGCGACAATACTGAAAAAAGAGTAGCAAATTTGCTACTCTTTTTTCTATCCAATAACTTCTAATCACACCGATTACTTCCGCGTATGAGTACGTCGTTTCCACATAAAATAACGTTACCAGTTTAGATAGGTACTTAGCTGAACTGGACTACTTATAAGGATGTGTATCAACATGGTAAAAACAAACAAATTACTAGTTCCAGGTGCAGAACAAGCGCTTGAACAATTTAAATATGAAATCGCACAAGAATTCGGTGTTAGCTTAGGTTCTAATACAGCATCTCGTTCTAACGGTTCAGTTGGCGGTGAAGTAACGAAACGACTTGTTGCTTTAGCTCAACAACAATTACGTGGATAATACTATACCATATGGCTTAGAGGCAGATATTCTCTGCCTCTTTCTATTTTTAACATACATAATCGTGCTTTTTCACATACTAGTAAGAGCAAACTGAAAGGAACGATATGTAACATGAAACGGATTAATATTAGCATGAGTCCTCCCCGTGTTCTTACTTTGTCTTTTATTATGTTATCAATTATCGGTACATGCTTATTAAAGCTACCAATTGCTACAACAACGTCTATTTCATGGCTCGATGCTTTATTTACAACCGTTTCTGCTTGTACGGTTACAGGGCTTGGTGTTGTAGACACAGGAAAAGTATTTACCTTATTTGGCCAATGTGTCATTTTAACGCTTATACAAGTGGGCGGACTTGGCATTATGAGCTTTGCCGTTTTAATTGCGATTATGCTCGGCAGAAAAATTGGTCTTCAAAACCGAATTTTGTTACAACAAGCGTTAAATCAAACGAACATTGGTGGCGTCATTCGTCTTGCCAAAGCATTATTTTTATTCTCTTTTACAGTCGAATGTATCGCTACTTTAATTCTTTCTTTTGAATGGGTACCAAAATACGGGATTGCTAAAGGGGTCTATTATAGCTTTTTTCATTCGATCTCTGCTTTTAACAATGCTGGTTTTTCTGTGTGGAGCGATAATTTAATGTCCCATTCTCATAGCATTCTTGTCAATCTCGTTATTTCCTCCCTCATTATTTTAGGTGGAATTGGTTTTACAGTAATCGTAGATATAAAAAGAAAGAAAAATTTTAAAAACCTTACATTACACTCAAAACTTATGCTCTCTTCTACTCTAATCGTCAATATTATTGCGACTGTTTTTATTTTTATATTCGAGTTCCACAATTCCCTTTCTATGAGAGAATTTACCCCATTTGAAGAAGGAATGGCCGCTTATTTCCAGGCGGTTTCAACTCGTACTGCCGGGTTTAATACAGTTGATATTTCTGCATTATCAAAGCCTTCCCTACTATTAATGATGCTCCTTATGTTTATTGGCGCTGGTAGTGCTTCAACCGGTGGTGGAATTAAGTTAACAACATTTTTAATCATGTTTTTTGGGGTGTTTAAATTTTTACAAGAACAAGATGATATTGTCGTTTTTAAAAAATCTATTAAAGATACTCTCATTGTCAAAGCATTGACCATCACTATTATTTCCATTTCATTTATCTTTTTTGCTATTTTAATTTTAAGTATTACTGAGCGAGTTCCTCTATTGATGAGTGCTTTCGAAGTATTTTCAGCATTTGGGACTGTGGGTCTCAGTATGAATTTCACACCACACTTAACTATGATCGGAAAAGCTATTATCATCTTTATGATGTTTTTTGGGAAAATGGGACCTTTAACATTGGCTTTTTCATTTGCACGTAAAAAGAACCGAAAAATAAAATATCCAAATGAAGATATTTTAACAGGTTGACAACCGTATAAATTATCCATATAATGAGAGTACAATAGCATATCTCCAAAGGGGAGTAGCGTCCAAGAATATTTCTTGGAAACAAAGTCGTCATTACGTAGAACTTAGTTCTTCCGGCTTTGTTGGCATTTTCATTACATATGTCTAGCAAGACCTTTGCCTATTAACGGCAGAGGTCTTTTTTGTATTAATTTCCAAATTCTTCCAAAGTTAATAGGCAGGAGTATGGGGAAACTAAATAGTGGGGAAATTCTTCACTTATTTAGTACTTATAGAAATGAGAGGAGAATGTACATGGATGTATCATTATTATTGGAGTATGGTTGGGTATTACTCATCCTAATTGCACTAGAGGGGATTTTAGCGGCTGATAACGCTCTCGTTCTTGCAATTATGGTAAAACATTTACCAGAAGAAAAACGAAAGAAAGCACTATTTTACGGATTAGCGGGGGCATTTGTTTTCCGTTTCGGATCGTTATTTATGATTTCGTTCCTAGTCGACGTATGGCAAGTGCAAGCAATCGGTGCCATTTATCTTATGTTTATCGCTGGTAATCACTTATTTAAAACGTATGTTAAAAAGAATTCGGATGAAGACACAGAAGAAAAAGAAGCAAAGAAAAAACAAGAGAACTTTTGGTGGACTGTATTTAAAGTTGAGGTTGCTGATATCGCCTTTGCAGTTGATTCAATTTTAGCTGCTGTTGCATTAGCAATGACTTTACCAAAAACAGGCTTAGGTACAATTGGTAGTCTTGATACTGGGCAATTCGTTGTTATCTTTGTAGGTGGACTTATCGGATTAATCATTATGCGATTTGCAGCAACTGCTTTCGTACAAATATTAAAACGTAAACCAGGACTTGAAACCGCAGCATTTTTAATTGTAGGTTGGGTTGGTGTGAAATTAGCAATTTATACATTAGCACACCCTGCATTAAATGTAATTCCGCATTCATTCCCAGAATCTACGCCATGGAAACTTACATTCTGGATTGTATTAGTTGGAATCGCAGTTGGTGGCTGGTTCTTCTCGAAAGAAGTAGAAGTAAAAGTAGAAAAGAATTTAGACGAAAAAGCGCTGTAATTACAGCGCTTTTTCTTTTTCCCTTCCCCCTCTCAATGTCCAGAAAAAATTCCATTATACTATCTTTTGTAAACGTTTTCTTGATCTATGTATGTCCTTTTTGTGAAACATTGCACAAACTTATTGAAACTAAGAACGATTCCATGTACTTTATTCATATAAGGAGTATTTATAGATGATGTACTAAAGGAGCGTATTACTCATGCTAGAACAAGGATTAGATTATGTTGTCAAACTGGCTAAGAGCAAAAAACAAATGCTAGATACAAACCCGATGCAATATTTCATTCGTGCCGCACTTGCGGGTATTTATATCGGTTTTATTATTGTACTATGTTTTAAATTAGGTAACTTTTTTCACATTGCAGATTCACCAGCAACTTATTTAGCTGCTTCTATGTTTTTCGGAATTGCTCTCGTTCTTATTATATATGGCGGTGCTGAATTGTTTACTGGAAACACAATGTACTTCACTGTAGCAACTTTAAGAAAAGAAACAACGATTTCTGATACACTTCGTAACTGGTTCGCTTGTTATGCAGGGAATTTAGCTGGAGCTTTATTCTTTGCCTTACTATTTTATGCAACTGGAATTTTCGAAGCAATTGATCACGGCCATTTCATGAATAAAGTAGTAGAAGGAAAAATGAATACACCTACAATGCAATTATTCTTTAAAGCAATTTTATGTAACTGGCTTGTATGTCTTGCGTGTTTCTTACCTTCTCAAGTTAAAGGTGATACAGCAAAAATTATGATGATGATGCTACTCGTTTTCACATTCTTCTTATCTGGTTACGAGCATAGCATTGCAAACTTATCACTGTTTGCTCTATCTTTAGTTTCACCGCATCCGGAGACAATTTCTTTTGCAGGTGCTATTCATAACTTAATTCCAGTTACAATCGGTAACATTATTGGCGGGTCCGTCTTTGTCGGTATGGTATACCATTACTTAACAAAAAAAGTACCTGACGTGAAACAAGAAGAAACTGAATTAGTAGCAGCTCAACAAGAAGAAATCATTCCGTTACAAGCACATATGAAACATTAAAAACTCCAAAGTTTTACTTTGGAGTTTTTAGCTCCCCACATATTTAACAACAAGGTGCGGATTAATTTCTCCTTCTTCCTTTCCCTTATTAATTCTCTGTTTCATCTTGTGCATACCGATGACATCATTCGTATGAAGGTGAATTTCATTTACATATAAACCCTCTTTACAAAAAGCCTCTAGAAAATCTAATCCATTTCTTTCCCCCCCATCCCATATTAAAATCAAGGGAAAGAATATTCACATCATAATCCCGAACCATGTGCAAAGCACATTCTACTGTAGTGGCGGGCACATACCCGTACGGACAACTTCTTTGATCATCCATATATACATTCATTTTCTATCCCCTCTCTATTTTATATACGTGACCAACATGTAACATATTGCTCCAAGACTAATAAAAGGACCGAACGGAATTTGGCTCCTCATTTTCATACGTTTTAATACTATACCAACTCCAAAGAAACAAAGACTAAAGCAAGATGCTAAAAATAAAATCATAAAAATCCCTTTCAGTCCCACTATAAATCCAAGTAACGAAAGTAATTTTATATCCCCTCCACCAAGCCCTTCTGGATATATCTTTTGCATGCAATATAACAAAATGAATATAACGCCACTACCAACTATACTATCTGTCCAA
Organism: Bacillus sp. FSL M8-0063; assembly: GCF_038005545.1. Taxonomy (NCBI): domain Bacteria; kingdom Bacillati; phylum Bacillota; class Bacilli; order Caryophanales; family Bacillaceae; genus Bacillus; species Bacillus sp. FSL M8-0063. The sequence continues at coordinate 939,061 of NZ_JBBOTJ010000001.1, read as the reverse complement.
GTCACTAACGGTACAAAAATACATTCTAAAATGAGTAAACAGGCAAACCAAGCTAAAATACGATTTGGGATTAACATATATATGTAATCTGTAACTGAAATAATAAGAAGTAGCGAAAATAGCGATAAAATGATGATAAGCTCTCGTTCCACCCCAATCATATATACAGTAAGAAAAAATATCATTCCGGTTACAAGTTCAAATACTACGTACAAAATTGAAATTTTCCTCTTACAATTCGTACAACGTCCCCGTTGTATACAAAATGAAATGATTGGGATCAATTCTTTTGGCTTTAGCACATACTTACAATAATGACAATGTGAACGAGGGGTAATGATAGACTCACCTAGCGGCACTCTCATCGCAATTAACATAAAAAAAGAACCAAACACCATCCCCACTAACAATGCATATAAATAAGTGAACATCCCTTCCTCTCCTTTCCAGAAGAACATAGCAAAAAAAGGAGAGAAATTCTACTTCATATTATTTCTATTCTATTAAAAAAGCAGGCCATTTTCTGGCCTGCTTTCCCCTCTTTTATACGATGAAATATACTGCTTTTAATGGTCCGTGTACTCCGACAACAAGATTCATTTCAATATCTGCCGAGTTACTAGGTCCTGTAATAAAGTTAATACAAGATGCTACTGCCTCGCCATTTTCTACACGTGTGTTCATATCCTGAACAGCTTGTGTAATACGAGACACAAGTGTTTCACGTGGAATAATAGCAAAGTAAACAGTTGGTAAAAAGTGTAAAGAACGACCTTGACCTTTATGACTTTGTACAACAATCGTACCAGATTCAGCTAAAGTATAATCACTAAATGCGATTCCAATATTCGCTCTTTCTGCGATACGCATATTCTCTTCTTTTTTCTCAGGATCCCATACATTCACTTCAACATTTTGCTTTGGAAGCTCTTCTTTAAATAAAGAAGTCAATCCATAAGAATCAAAACGTTCATCTGCCGATAACATAATAGGTCCCCCGCCGTTTTCCACGATTACTTTTTGAATATCTTCACGTAAACGGTCGTTTGTCGTTTCCACTACAGTTGTATGAATGTTTGTACATTGATTTTTAAATACTTCTAACAATTCTTCTTGTGAATAATCTTTTAGCGTTTCTACATTCACATTACTTTTCCATGCTGGGCGCTTTACGCCTTCCGTTTTCCGCTCACGTCCAAGTTCTTTTGCAATATTATCTAGAAAGGACTCACGGTTTTGAATTAATCCTGTCATTATTTGTCCCCGCCTTTCTTATGATCTTTATACCAATCACGGAATCGTTCTTTACTTGGAGCCGGGAATTCACGAATATCTGTCCAGTTTTTAAGTGGCCCAACACCTTTTGATACACGGTTGCCAGATGTAAATGGACTCATTGCTGCTGGCGCCATTTTTGATCCCATTTTATATAAAGCTGCTGAAGATGCACCCATACTAAACATTTTCATTGCTAATTTTTCTGCAAGTGGTGCACGTCCTTCTTGCTCAACAATTACTTGACGATGTTTTAATAATAAATCATGCAATGGTATTTTTACTGGACAAGCTTCTGTACACGCTCCGCATAAACTAGAGGCATATGGAAGCTCTTTGTAATCATCATATCCGCCTAAAAGTGGTGTTAATACCGCACCGATTGGTCCTGAGTATATAGAACCATACGAATGTCCACCAACGTGACGATATACAGGACATACGTTAACACAAGCAGCACAACGGATACATTGCAATACTGAGCGGAATTCAGATCCAAGAATTTGAGAGCGGCCATTATCAACAACAACTAAGTGGAATTCTTCTGGTCCATCTACTTCCTCTTCTTGAATTGGTCCCGCTACAGTTACATAACTTGTTAATTTTTGCCCTACTGCACTACGACATAGTAAACCAACTAAAACATCTAATTCTTCCATTGTCGGAACCATACGTTCCATACCCATTACTGCAATTTGAGTTTTCGGAATCGACATAACAAGATCGGCATTACCTTCGTTCGTTACTAAACAAAGAGAGCCAGTATTTGCAACTGCAAAGTTACAACCTGTCACACCAATTTCTGCATCCATAAATTTCTCACGAAGTTGTTTACGAACAAACTTTGTCATTTCATATGGATCATCAGAATTTTCATAGCCAAGCTTTTCTTTAAATACATCACGAATTTGCGTTCTGTTTTTATGAAGTGCGGGCGCAATAATATGTGAAGGTGGATCGTTATCAACTTGCAAGATATACTCTCCTAAGTCACTTTCTAACACTTCACAACCAATCTTTTCAAGGGCATGATTCATACTAATTTCTTCAGTTACCATTGATTTTGATTTTACAACTTTCTTCGCTTGTTTCTTTTTTGCAACGTCTTGAATATACTTTGCTGCTTCCTCTTTCGTTTTCGCAAAGTACACATGTCCGCCTCTTTTTGATACATTTTCACTTAACTGCATTAAGTAATAATCAAGATTTTCTAACGTATGTTGGCGAATTTGTTCACCTAGTTCACGCCACTCTTCCCAGTTTCCTAATTCGTCCGCTGCTTTTAAGCGATTCGTATATAAGCGCGTTTGCGCAGAAGATACTGCTCCGCGCATAAAAGAATCTTGAATTCCATCGCCAACGCGATCATTAAATTTTTTCTCACTGATTTTCATAGACATAGCTTATGTTCCCCCTTCATGAGCGACTATTTAGTACCTCAGCAATATGCATTACTTTTATTTCTTTTCCTAAACGCTCAATACGTCCGCCAATGTTTAACAAACACCCACAATCTGCACCGATTAAATAATCAGCACCTGTTTCCATTGCACTATCTACCTTTTCATCTACCATTTGCTCAGAAATTGGAGTCATCTTCACTGAAAACGTTCCCCCAAACCCACAACAATTTTGTTCGTTTGGCAGTTCTCTCACAGTTAATCCTTTTACGTTTGATAATAAAATTCCTGGTGCCTCTTTTACTCCAAGCAGGCGTGTCATATGACAAGATTTATGAATAGTTGCTATCCCTGGTAAGCTTGCACCAACATCTGTCACTTTTAAAACATCTACAATAAATTGTGTAAATTCATATGTTTTATCGGCAACCTTTTGTGCACGTTTAGCCCACTTCGGATCATCTTTAAAAACATGCGGATACTCATGAAACATTGTCGCACAAGAACCAGATGGTGTAACGATATATTCTGCATCTTCGAAAGTTTCAATCATATGTTTCATCGCTTCTTTTGCTGCTTCTACATGGCCGCTATTATAAGCAGGCTGACCACAACAAACTTGTGCTTCTGGAAATTCAATTTCACAACCTAAACGCTCCAACACTTCAACTGTTGCTTTGCCGACGTTTGTTTCAAACATATCGACTAAACAAGTAACAAATAAAGTAACTTTCATAATTATTACTCCCCCTTTTTACAACTCCACCAACAAACATATGGTCATCAGATGACTAAGGAAAGAAGAAGTAGGCTCAACCATGGCCTACCCTCTCCCCCTTCTAAAGAAAACGCTTACTTAATCTTTCTCTATTTTATCAAAAAATTTGATTTTTAAAAGATTAAATTACGAATTTATATCGTTTTTACCTGTGACAATATGTTCTACATTTGTTAAATGATCTAGCATTGCTTGCTGCGCTAATTCTACATCTTGCTTTAACACTGCATCATATATAACTTGATGCTCTTCTATAAGTCGTTCTGATGTTGTTTGTTCACCATATAAAATAATGCGTCTTGATTCACCAATCGTTTCAGCAATCATCTCTGAAACGTGATTCATGAGTTCAAGCAAAATGTTGTTATGCGAAGACTCCGCAATTCCCATATGGAACTGAAAATCTGCTTTTTCGCCAGCCTTTTCATCTCCAATGCTCTTTGCCATTTCATCTAACCAATGCTTCATATTTTGCAAATTATCTTCCGTACGTTTTGCCGCAGCTGCTCGAACTGCCCCCACTTCAAGCACCTTTCGTACTTCTAATAAGTTCAAAATATCTTCTTTCTTCATTAATAATTTATTGTTTAATGATTTTGTTAATGAAGAAGAATCGAAATTCTTCACATATGTACCTTCTCCTTGTTTCATCTCAATTAAGCCCATTGCTCTTAGCGCACTTAGCGCTTCACGAACAGCAGATCTACCAACTTGAAACTGCTCAGCTAATTGATGTACAGGAAGTAGTTTGTCACCAGGTTTTAACGTACCATTTTTAATCATTGTTAAAATAGCTTCAGATACTTCTTCGTAAATCTTTTTCGGTTTAATAGATTTGTACTCCAGTTAAATCACCTCAGTATCTTCCAAACAACAATTGAAACGATTTATAAGAACTTTGCATCATAACTATTTTAGAACGAATTGGTAAGAAGTACAAATGTTTTGTTCATAAAATCGTCAAATTTTTAATATTTATTTGATATCAATTTATATGTATTCCTCTATTCATTTGTACTCATGAAGAAAAGCATGTCCTTCACGTTAGAACATGCTTTCTTCAACTTGTATTTTCAATTTAATACTAACCGTCGTTCCATGCCCTTTTTCACTTTCAATTCGCCACTGTCCATCATGTATATGAACAATTTGTCTGACAATGGCAAGGCCTAAACCTGTTCCACCATGTTGACGACTTCTCGCTTTATCAACGCGGTAAAAACGTTCACCAAGATTTTCTAAATGCTCTGTTTCAATACCGATTCCTGTATCTTTTATGTTTAATTCACAGTAATCATCTATCTGCCTGAGTGTTATCATAATATCCCCGTTTTGATTTGTATACCGTATCGCATTATCTAACACGTTATGAAGCACTTGTTGCATGCGATCCTCATCAATCATTACAATGATTTCTGGATTTAAATTTGTTGAAATACGAATTTTCTTTTCTATAAACTTAATCTCATACGTATCTAACACATCTTCAATCAGTTGTGAAAAAACGATAGGTTGTTTCTTTAACGGAAAATGTTCACCTTCTAATTGTGCTAAATCTAATAAATCATGAACGAGACGCTGCATACGACCCGCTTCTTTATGAATGAGCTGTGTTACTTTTTCCTGTTGTGGTCCCTTCGCTACGCCATCTAAAATAGCTTCACTATATCCTTTTATATAACTAAGCGGTGTTCTTAGTTCATGCGAAACGTTAGCTAAAAATTCCTTGCGCTTTACGTCTTCTGTCTCTAAAGAATTTGCCATTTTATTAAATGCTTTTCCTAATCGTCCAATTTCATCTTCAGAAGAAATTGTAATCCGTTCTGAGAAATCTCCCGTAGCCAAATGATTGGCAACTCGTTCCATTTGCGAAAGCGGTCTCGTAATAGCAATAATAATCTTTCTACCAATCCATATTGTTAGTAAAGTCATAGCAAGTGCTAACGGTGCTAAAATAAGGCCCATATCATATATTAAGTCTTTTATACTTTTTAAAGGAATATAAGAATATACAATGCCAACTAACTTTTTATTTTCTAAAACAGGGATGACAACCCCCATAATATTTCGGTCAAAATGTTCCTCATACCCTATCTTTGTCACAGTTTTTCCATCTAATAATGCTTGCCTGTCCCCTTCACTTATAAGAGAATGATGATGCACATCAAAAGGTAAACACGCGCTTAAATCACGCGGATTAGATACGAAAAGAACATCTGAACTAGATATTTGATCAAATGCTCTTACTTTCTCTTCAAAAGTTGCTATTCCTTCACGCTTATCATATTGCGCAGCAAGACGCTTGCCTTCCATTACTAATGAATCTTTTAAATTATCAACGTATAGTTTTTCATACGAGTATAAAGATACAAAATAAAGAAAGGAAACTGTTACACATACTGCACATACTACTGTAAGCCAAAGCTTCTGTACCATCGTAAACATACGTTACACCTCAAATTTATAGCCTACACCCCAAACCGTTTGAATGTAGTTTCCACTTTCTCCAAGCTTCAAACGCATCGTTTTCACGTGCGTATCCACTGTTCTTGTACTTCCCGCATAATCATATCCCCATACCTTTTCCAGCAATTGTTCCCGGCTAAATACTTGTCCCGTATGTTGGCAAAGAAAATAGAGTAAATCAAACTCTTTTACTGTAAGAGAAATCGGCTCACCATCAGCCTCAATCTTCCTACTTTTTTCATTAATAAGGATCGGTCCAAACTGAATCTCCTCTTGTTGCTCTTGCTTTGTATACCGTCTTAACACAGCCTCCATACGAGCAATTAATTCTCCAGGACTAAATGGCTTTACAATATAATCATCTGCTCCCATACGTAAGCCGTTCACCCTATTCCACTCTTCACCTTTTGCTGTTAAAAATATAATTGGTACATCCGACGTTTTTCTAATTTCTTTACAAACTGAAAGTCCATCCATCTCTGGCATCATAATATCTAATACAACGAAATCATAATGATTCGTCTCTAATTTTTTTAGCGCCTCTTTTCCATTTTCAGCTTCTCCCCACTCGTATCCAAAATTATCTAAGTACATTCCAACAAGCTGCCTCATATCACTTTCATCATCTACAACTAGCACCCTATATTTACTCATTGTCCTTCCCTTCCCTCTCTATGAGTTGAAACGGCCCTTTTCCGACTTTAATTGTTTGTTTTATTTTCAAACTCTTCATATCCATGACGCACACTTCATCACTATCATAGCTTGCTACGTATCCTTCTGCTTCGCTCTTCAAAAATGCAAATGGATTCGATCCTACTTCTACAGAAGCAACCTCTTTATACGTGCTAACATCAAACTTTCTAAGCGTATTCGAACCGTGACTTAATGCAAATACATACTTATTATCCTTCGTTATATTCACAGGCATAAACGGAGCATGTAAAGAACGTACCATTTCTCCGCTCTGCAATGAATACACTAATACTTTTTCATTGACTTGATTTCCATCACCATGTCCGCCAATCCATATTTCTTTCCCATCTGGGCTAATTGTCGCTCCCGTTGATGCTGGGGGAATCATAAAGGATTGTATCACTTCTTTTTTCTTTGTATCAATGGTCGTTAGCTTCGTATCATAAAAGTTTAATACAGATAACTGGTTATCGTGCTCTACCATCGTTATTGGTCCTTTTCCTGTTGATACACTCCCTGTCTCTTTCCCTTTTATCGTAAAGAACCTTACCTTTTGAGCAGTTTGATCGGCAGCAAATAATTGTTTTTTATCCTCGGATACAATCACATTTACAATGCCTTTTCCAGTTTTATATTTGTCCACTTGCCTTCCTTCTGCTAGTGAATATACATACATGTACTCTAACTGCTTGCCATATACAAGTATGTCCTCACCGTTTGGAAGTAGTGCAACTCCTGCCATTGGTTCATTAAGTTCCCATGTCGTAATTAACTTTTTAGTTTTTTCATCAACAAAACTGATACTACCTTCTTTTATATTCGTTGTTATAATAACACTTTTCTCTTTAGCAATCGGTGTATATGAACTTCCTTGACACCCTACTAATAGAAATAAAAAACAGAGAAGAAAAACATACTTTCTCAAAAGATTCCCTCCATCTTCGGATGATTTCGTTATAATTGTAAAATAACAAATAAATGTGTGGAAAGTGTGAAATTTCCCTTTCTTACTGCATTTACATATATAATGTACAACAAATAGAATTTGAGGTGTGCAAATTATGCTTTTTCCTGATTTAGCGAATAAAATTGTACGAGAAGTACGCAGACTAATTAAAGAAAATATTATTATCATTAATATACAAGGTGTTATTATCGCGAGTACAGATGTAGAAAGAATCGGCCAATTTCATGAAGGTGCACTCCGATGCGCGAAACAAAAGAAAACTGTCATTATTACAAAAGAAGATGAACGACGTTTGCAAGGCGTAAAGGCGGGTATGAACCTCCCCTTACTATTTCATGACGAAGTAATTGGTGTCATTGGAATTACAGGCGAACCTGAAAACATTTCACAATACGGGGAAATATTACGTAAAATGACCGAACTACTCATTCACGAAAACTACTTTTTAGAACAACTAGAACTTGAACACCGTTCTTATGAAGCATTTGTCTTTGATTGGCTTCAAAATACAGACTGGTCTTCAAGCTTTCTCGATCGTGCAAAAACACTTGGTATTGATTTATATAAGAAGAAACAACTTATTTTGTTCTCTATCGATCAAAATGACACGATGCTTCAGCGTAAGATTTGGCAACACGTACACAATCTATTAACAAAGGAGCATCTATTTGTTCGTTGGGGAAATGATCGATTCATTTTATTTACAGCCACAAACTCCAAAGAGCAAACGTATCAATTTTTAAAAAGATTAAAACAAGACTGTGAAAATTCGTTTTCTATTCCTTTATATATTGGGATTGGACAATCCGTTACACCAAGCAATATGAACTTATCGTACGAGCAAGCATTACAAGCTCTTTCCGTATCACTTGAAACGAAAAAAATTGTATTTAATGAAGATTTACGTTTAGAAATGTGCTTACAAGATATTTCTGCTGCAACGCGGGAACAGTTTCTAAGGCGCACCATCGAAAACTTACTATCATCTCCTGAGCTTATGCACACTTTACGCTTATTTATTGATTATAACCAATCCTATAAACAAACAGCTGAACAATTACATATACACATTAACACATTGCATTACAGACTTAAAAAGATTGAGGAGCATACAGAACTTGACCCGAAACAATTCAAAGACTTAAACATTTTATACTTCTCGCTCCTCTTATTAGATAATCATACAAAAAATAATGATAAATTAGATTAATCCTTAGATGATTATACATAGAAAGAATCCCCCAATTTTTTTATCATTATAATGAAAGCACTGTTACAACGTTTTTTATGATGACTAAATACGTTAACAGTTTGAGGGGGATTTCCAATGTTAGAAAAGCAAATTATTCATTCATTCGTATCCATTGTTGGCGAAGATAATGTAGATACATCCAATATGGGGCGTTTAACGTATAGTTATGATGCCACTCCAAACTTCCAAGCAATGCCTGATGCAGTCATTGCTCCTCGTAATACAAATGAAGTAGCTGAAGTGTTAAAGATATGTAACACTCACAACATTCCTGTATATGTTCGTGGTTCTGGAACAAACCTTTGCGCGGGGACATGTCCACTTGAAGGCGGTATCGTCCTTATCTTCCGCCATATGAATAACATTTTAGAAATTGATGAAGAGAATTTAACAATTACTGTACAAGCTGGTGTAATTACACTTGATATTATTAAAGCAGTAGAAGAAAAAGGTTTATTTTATCCACCTGATCCAAGCTCGATGAAAATTTCTACAATCGGCGGTAACATTAATGAAAACTCAGGTGGCTTACGCGGATTAAAATATGGCGTAACACGTGATTATGTGATGGGTCTTGAACTTGTCTTACCAAATGGCGATATTATTCGCACTGGCGGTAAATTAGCAAAAGATGTAGCTGGTTACGATTTAACTCGTTTATTTATCGGTTCTGAAGGAACACTTGGCGTCGTAACAGAAGCGATATTAAAACTTGTTCCTATGCCTGAAACGAAGAAAACGATGCTTGCACTATATGAAGATATTAATGAAGCTGCACATGCTGTTTCTTCTATTATTGCAAATAAAATCATTCCAGCAACACTTGAGTTTTTAGACCAGCCGACAATTGAAGTAGTAGAAGAGTTTGCACAAATCGGTTTACCAACTGATGTAAAAGCAATTTTATTAATCGAACAAGACGGTCCGCCTGAAGTTGTCAATCGAGATATTGAAAAAATGGCTAACGTTTGCCGCTCTATGAATGCAGTCGATGTTCGCATTGCAAAAAATGAAGCGGAAGCAGATGCGCTTCGGACAGCTCGCCGTAGTGCACTATCAGCACTTGCAAGATTAAAACCTACTACAATACTAGAAGATGCAACGGTACCACGCTCACAAATAGCTCCAATGGTTGAAGCGATTAATGCAATTGCAAAAAAATATAACATTCCTATTTGTACGTTTGGGCATGCTGGTGATGGCAACCTACACCCAACTTGTATGACAGATGCTCGTAATGAAGAAGAAATGCACAGGGCTGAACAAGCTTTTGCTGAAATATTTGCAAAAGCAATTGAACTTGGCGGCACGATTACTGGTGAGCATGGTGTTGGTGCGATGAAAGCTCCGTATTTAGAAATGAAATTAGGTAAAGAAGGTATTGCTGCTATGCAAGGAATTAAACAAGCCTTCGATCCAAATAACATTATGAATCCAGGCAAGATGTTCGCGAAAGACACTCGCAAAAGAGTGGTGGTTGAGCGATGACAACATTAAATAAAGAAAACATTCAAAAGGAATTTAAAGAACGATTAAGTGAAGATGAACTACTAAACTGTATGCGATGCGGTTTCTGCTTACCAACTTGCCCTACTTACATCCAATCTGGATATAAAGAATCACATTCACCACGAGGACGTATCGCATTAATGAAAGCGGTCGTTGACGGTTTAATTGAGCCAGATGAAGATGTTGAAAATACATTGAATGTTTGCCTTGGCTGCCGTGCTTGTGAACCTGTTTGTCCATCTGGTGTAAATTATGGACATTTATTAGAAGAAACTCGTGATATTATAAATCAAAATAAAAAGTTCTCGATGCCAGTGAGAGCCGTTCGTAAAGTCGTTTTTGAAGGGCTCTTCCCGCATCAAAATCGAATGAGAACATTAACAGGGTTAATCGGATTTTATCAGCGTTCTGGTTTACAAACGCTAACACATAAAACAGGGATTATGAAGTTATTCCCTGAAACACTTGCAACGATGGATCTTGTTTTACCAAAAGTCCCTAAAATGAAAGCAATGAAAGATCGTCCTGCATTTTTACCTGCTGAAAGTACGAAGAAGAAACAAGTTGCATTCTTCACAGGCTGTTTAATGGATACGATGTTTTTAGAAACAAATAACGCAACGATGAAACTTCTTCAGTTAGCTGGTTGTGATATCGTTATTCCGAAAACACAAAGTTGCTGCGGTGCATTACATGGGCATGCTGGTGAAAAGAGTGGAGCGAAAGAATTAGCGAAACGAAATATAAAAGCATTCGAAGATTTAAACATCGACTATATTATTACGAATGCAGGTGGTTGCGGAGCTTACCTCGTAGACTACGATCATCTTTTAAAAGATGATCCACAGTGGGCTGAACGCGCAAAGCAGTTTGTTTCTAAAATTAAAGATATTACTGCTATTCTAGTAGAACTAGATTTCCATAAACGGAATGACTTACGACTTCCATCGCAAATTATTACGTATCAAGACTCTTGTCATTTACGAAATGTTATGCGAACATCTTCAGAACCTCGTATGTTACTAGAAGCAATTCAAGGCGCAACATACTGTGAAATGAAAGATGCGGATCGCTGCTGTGGTTCTGCTGGTATTTACAATATTGTTCATTCAGAACTATCCATGGAATTTCTAGATTATAAAATGGACTGTGTACATGAAACAGAAGCAGCAACTATTGTTACTGCAAACCCAGGTTGCCTACTACAAATGAAATTAGGCATTGAACGAGAAGGACTTTCTCATAAAATGAGAGGAATTCACATTGTAGATTTATTATTAGAAGCAATTGAAACCAACTCGTAATAACTCGTAACATACGTAATAATAGGAAAACGGCTATCTCCTTCGTCTATGTAAAGAGATAGCCGCTTTTTTGTCCGCTACAAGATTAAGAATATGTTACTTTATTATAAAAAAGAACAACAGAAACATTACAGTTGTGTAAAAATCAATCCAGTATATTCCTCGAAAAAACGCTCAAATCATTGATACAATAGGATTCTTCATTTTCAATATAGGTACATTTATCCAAAAACCCCCTCTTAAAACGAAGTATAAAAATGCTGAAAATTCCTTTTATACTCTATGTTTCTCTTATTTTTTTCCTTTTCTTCAATTAGGATAAATTAGGTAATTTTAAAGTCTATGAATTTTTTTCCATCTTTTTTCTCGCAAATTGTATGCTACGATGAATTTGTCAGTCAGACAGGCTGTCAAAACAAATCGTGTGAAAACAAATTAAAACTTTATATAGGGGGACACACATCATGAAAAAGCGTGTTTTATTATCTGTAGCTGCTGCAACAGCTCTTACTTTAGGAGTATCATCTTTAGATGCACAAGCTGCAACTGTACAACCATCTAACATAAAGGTTCAAAATATTCAGCATTCAAAAGTGATGATGAAGCAAATGAACCAACAAGAATTACAAGCATTCTTACAATCTATGGGCGTTGAGTCATTAGCACAATGGCAACAAGGAAATTTCCAACCAAACTGCTTCATTCCTGGTCAACAACCAACTGAAAATGTTGTAACTGAGCAACCAACAGCTAAGCCAGAAACTCAAAAGCCTGCTGAGCAAAAACCAGTTGAGCAAAAGCCTGCTGAAGAAGTTCAAAAACCAGAAGCTCAAAAACCAGCTGAAAACAACAATACTCAAAAACCTACTGAACAAAAACCTGCTGAGCAAAAGCCTGCTGAAGAAGCAAAATCTTTAAGCGAATTCGAACAACGTGTTGTTGAATTAACAAACGCTGAACGTGCAAAACAAGGCTTACCGGCACTAAAAATCGATACTGAATTAAGCAAAGTAGCACGTGTTAAATCTGAAGATATGCAGAAGAATAACTACTTTGATCATAACAGCCCTACATATGGGTCTCCATTTGACATGATGAAGAAATTTGGTATTTCTTATACATCTGCAGGTGAAAATATCGCTCAAGGCCAACGTACACCTGAAGAGGTAGTACAAGCTTGGATGAACAGTGCTGGACACCGTGCAAATATCTTAAATAACGGCTTCACTCACATCGGTGTTGGCTATGTAGAAAGCGGCAACTACTGGACACAACAATTTATTACGAAGTAAATAGATTAAAAGAGTCTTCTCATAATGAGAAGACTCTTTTTTACGTTTCATAACTTTCTATTATGTATGAGTACAATATGTAGAACATAAACAAAATAGAGCCACAACTTATTACACTAAGTAACACATAAAATCCCCATTTCAAGTTCAAAAACAAGGAAAACCATATACTACATGCCATCACTTGAAAAATCCGCCTACTCACTAAACGAATTTTTTGTAATTTGACTGGGTCCTTTTCCGTACTCTTAACTTTTTTAAATCCTTTACTAAGCATAAAAAGAAACAAACTAATTCCAATTGTTAGTCCTGTCTGAAAGGATATCATGCTTCCAAAATTAATAAAGAGAATGAGCAGATGGATAAACAACATAAATAAAGTAATCGTCTTTAGAAATCCACTTATAATGACATGCTCGCCTTCATTAAGCTTATATACATAATGTGAAATAATATACACGAATCCATGTAAAAAAATAATAAGACAAGGAATAAATGCTATAACAACTTGTTTACTCATAAACTCGTTTGGCTCACCATTTTCATTCCAATGTACTGCCATAAGGTTTGGTAAGTATGGATAGAGGCATAGAGTAACTAAAAGACAAGCGAAAAATATTCCTAGTATATATTTATATTTGACCAAGTAATTCTCACCTCTCTTTTCTCTTAACGGCTTCGCTTCTTTTAGAGAAATTCCTGCAAGAATCTATTTTTCTCAAATTTAAACTTACACTTTATGCATTCATTCTTTGAAATTCTTTCATTGTATTATTTAATTTTGTCGGAAATGGTACATCCACTTCGATCTCTTCTTTCGTAATTGGATGCAAGAAATGAATTTTCATCGCATGTAATGCTTGCCTGGACATATATTTCGTTTGTCCACCGTATAATACATCTCCAACTAATGGATTACCATGATAGCTCATATGAACACGAATTTGATGTGTTCTACCTGTTTCTAATTGTAACGTTACGAACGTAGCATTTTGTTTTTTAAAATACTTCTCTACTTTATAATATGTGATTGCTTGGTCCCCCTTTGGAGAAACACGTCGTCTCGTCGCATGATGGCGATCTCTTCCAATAGCTGCGTCAATTGTTCCTTGCTTACCTTTTACTTTCCCTTCCACAATCGCTGCATATGTTCTTTTAATTTTTCGTTCCATTAATAAACGATCCATAATTGCACCAGCAATTCTATGCTTAGCAAACACGACACCACCTGTCGTATCTTTATCTAACCGATGAATATGACGAATCTTCGTCTCTAAACCTTGCATTTGAAAATGAAAAGCAACAAGGTTTGCAAGTGTTCCCGTTCCACCTTTTTCCGCAGGATGCGTATCCATCTTCTCAGGCTTATTTACGATGAGTACGTGATCGTCTTCATATACTACATCTAATTCACCATATTGAGGCTCTACATCGTATTCTTCTTCCATAAACATATGTACTTGTAACTTATCGCCTTCTTTTAAAAGCTCATTCCATCTTTTCTGTTCTCCGTTAACGGTAATACCTTTTTCCATACGAAGCTGATGTAACAACTTTTTCGGTATTTCCCATTCTATTTTTAATAACGAATCAATACTTATGCCATTCCATTTCACTGGAACAGTAATTTCGCACCATTCGCCCTTCTTCTTCGTTTCCATACTGTATCACCTTATTTCTATTGATTCTCTCATTGTAACGGAAAACACAATTTGATGCACCGTCAAAAATAGAGGACAGTCTTATAGTAGACTGTCCCCCTCACGCTCTACGCCGTTTCATTTCCTGCAATACTTCTTCCGCTTTTTGCTCATACGATAAATCTTCAAAGAAATCCGCCAATCTTTTATAATCATTATACGTATCTAATAAGTCATCAATTTTTTCTATTTTCATCACTTGTTGTTTTTGCTTCATTTTTACCGGATAACGATAGCCTGATACTTCTTGTATTTTGTAATACTCATCCTCTACTTGAATGACCTTTACAAGTTCCTCCTCTTCCGCATCCATCGTATACCCATCAAAATCTCTAAGCAATTCATAAATGATATGAGTCCATTCATCTTTTGGATAATATCCTTTTTCTAACCGATAACCGACAATGCGATACATATGCCCATCGTTTTCTGCAAACTGT
The DNA here is from genome assembly GCF_038005545.1 of Bacillus sp. FSL M8-0063. Taxonomy (NCBI): domain Bacteria; kingdom Bacillati; phylum Bacillota; class Bacilli; order Caryophanales; family Bacillaceae; genus Bacillus; species Bacillus sp. FSL M8-0063. The sequence goes on along the minus strand of NZ_JBBOTJ010000001.1, from coordinate 923,982 downwards.
ACTGTATCATTTAGCTTAAACTTAAAATAACGAAACATTGCCTTCACCTACTTATATGTAATGTTCTTATCACATACTATTTGCAAAATGTAGGTCTTGCTATTCATAAAAAAATACTCATCTATAAGATGAGTATTTTTTACGATGATTTTTCTCTTTTCTTTCGAAATGGTAACCACCAGTTCCAATCTCCAAACAGTTTCATTAAACTTGGTACAAGCATAAGACGAATAATTGTTGCATCAAGGAATATCGCTAATGCAACACCAAGCCCCATTTGCCGTACTGGTAAAATATCAGTAAAGGCGAACGCACCAGTTACAACAATCATAATTAACGCAGCTGATGTAATGATCCTACTTGTTGACACAAGTCCTTCTAACGTCGCTTGATCATTATCTCCTGTTTCTTCATATAACTCATGAATACGTGAAATAAGAAAAACTTCATAATCCATACTAAGCCCAAATACGAGACCGAAAATGAAGATTGGTAAGACAAATAGAACAGGACTTGCTTCTAAACCAAAATGCCCACCTTCAAATAACCAAACAACAATTCCAATTGTTGCGCTTAAACTAAGTATATTCATAATAATCGCCTTAATCGGAATGAGTATAGATCGGAATGCAAATAATAATATAACAAAGGTAGATCCAAATATAACAGACATACCAATTGCAACTTTATCTTTAATTTCATCTTCTAACTCTTGTTGGAACGTCGTCATCCCACCTAAATAATACGTAACATCTGTTTCTTTATAATTTTGTTTAAAATCACGAACCCACTGTTTAGCAGTTTCAGTACGTGGTTTTGTTTTCAAAAAGATTTCTATCGTCGTCTTATTTCCTTTCGTATATGCTTCAAATATAGGAGCTAGTTTCGCAGCTTCTGGCGACTCTAACATTCCAGCAACTTGATCTGCTTTCATACCAGTTAACCCGTCGTATAAGCTTCTCACTTCATATACTTTCTTATCATCTTTTAACTTTTGAACGACTTCTTCTATCTTTTGTAAACTTTCTTTTTCTTTCATATCTTTTTTCGTCTCTACCACTAACGTAACATCAGCATGTTTTTTTGCAGTTTTATTAAATGCCTCTTCGTACTTCTCATATGCAATTCTTGTATCACTTTGTTTAGGTAGAGCTTCTACGTCAGGGAACTGCAAATTAGCTGTACGTAACGGTAATAAGCAAATAACAATAAATGTTGTAACAACAATAATCATCGCAATTGGATGTTTCATTACAAATTGTGCAAACTTACGCCACGCCTTTGCCGGCGTATGCGCTACTTGATTCTTTTTTAATATCCGTTTCCCAATTAATGACAATAACGTTGGAAGAAGTGTGAGTGAGAATAAAATACTCATAATCACAACAATCATTCCACTAATTGCGACAGACTGAATATAATCGATTTTAAAGAAAAACAAGCCGGATAATCCAACAAATACACATAATCCTGAAAATACGATAGCGCGCCCTGCTGTTTGATATGTAATTGCTATCGCTTCTTTTACCGTTCGCTTTGCAACTTCCTCTCGAAAGCGATTTACAAATAATAGTGCAAAATCAATAGATAGCGCAAGTCCGATCATCGGTGCAACATTTAACACAAAGATAGATAGTTCCTTATCGCTACCTATAAAGTATAATATGCCCATCGTACTAATAACACTAAGTGCTCCATTTACAATTGGTAAAATAGATGCCAAAAGGCTACCAAATGAAAATAGTAATACGAGAAATGCAATCGGTAACCCAATCATCTCTGCTACTTTTAAGTCATTTTGCGTTCTTTCATTAATCTCTTGATTAATTTTTGGAAATCCTGTTGGCGTTACTTTTAACGCTGCATTACTTTCCTTTTCGACTTTATCAGCAAATTGTAACGTCTTTTCCATTCGTTCCTTAATTGTTTTCCCGGAAAATAAAATTGTCGCATAGCCAATATCATCTTGTAACATTTCTTTATTTTGCACTGGGTGATGGAAAGATTCATAAGTCTCTTTCTCTTGTACATTCTTTACAATTTCCTCTACTTGCTTTTGAAATTCCTCATGTGAAACACCTTTGTTTTTTTCAAAAACGAGTAGCAGTGTGTCTTGAGACCTCTTAAAATCTTTATCTAAAATTTCTTTCGTTTTTTGATAGTCCCCTTCCGTTTGGAAACCATCACCACCTAATACCCCCGGCAGCTTTGGAGCGAAAATACCAAGTGCGATCGCAAGCAATAGTAATGCTACAATTACTGTATAACGAAACTGATACAAAAAAGCGCCTAATTTCCCCCACTTATCTACTTTATTTACATTTGTTTTCACACATTTTCACCTACTTTAAATAATTCAATTGTCATTTATACTGTATCACATCTTCGTACAAACAAAAAACGTCTGGAAACACTATATTGATAGTTTTTCCAGACGTTTTTTATCTCTCTTTATTAAGTCCCAATCTCTCCGTAAGTAAACGATGGCAGTAAATCGCTATAATTAACAAAATACCACCTACGCAATAACCAGCTAAAATATCAGTTGGATAATGTACATTTAAAATAACTCTACTTAATCCAATCGATACAATTACGATTCCCATCAAAATCGTTATAACATATTTCCCCGTTACACTCTTCAAATTTGCCGCAATGATATAAGCAAGAAATCCGAATGTCATAATAGATAACATTGCATGCCCACTAGGGAAGCTATATCCAAGCGCATCCAACGCTTCATTTAACGACGGACGCTCTCTTTTCACAATTTCTTTTATCCCTTTATTAACAAGATGTGTTATTAAAATGCCCATTGGATACACGATCATCGCAGCATAATAACGTTTTCTCCAAAAAACAAGTAAACTTATAGCCAGCGTAGTTACAATCCCGATAGCAGAACCTAATTTTGTATAGTGTGAAAAAAATGTAAGCGAACCTTCTGTTTGTAATCCTGTTACTAATGCTCGGACATATGTATCCATCACTGTAACGCCACCCGCATGTACGCGCCAAGCAACAATGCCAAATACAGCAAGTAATAAAACGATACATACTACCTCATATTGATGCAACTTCTTTTTCAAGCGATTTCCTCCTACTATGAAAAAATGCGATTTCTACTTTAGAAACCGCATTTCCTTACTTATTTACCTTTTGTTTTTAACTCTGTCCAGTAACGATCATAGTCTTTTAGCTTATCGTCTACATCAACAAGCCATTCCGTACGATCTAATTCTTCTTTCGTTAAGAAGATCATATGATTATCACGATATTCTTTACTATGAAGAGGATGAGCTTTTTCATTAGGATTACTGTATCCAATTGACTCGTAGTTTTTCACACTTACTTTTTCATCTAATAAGTAGTTCATAAACTTCTCTGCAAGCTCTTTGTTTTTCGCACCTTTTGGAATTGCTAACGTATCAGCCCAAATTGTGCCGCCTTCTTTTGGTACAACGTACTCTACATCTTTATTATCTTTTGCGATAAATGCTGCATCTCCAGACCAAACTGTTCCGATCCAAGCATCTTCTGTAATGAATTTTTGTTTAATATTATCTGTATCAAATGCTAATAAGTTTGGAAGCAGCTTCTTTAAATCATCTGCTGCTGTCTTTAACTGTGTATCGTCTTTCGTGCTGTTTGAGAATCCATGCTTTTTAAGACCCATTCCTAACACTTCACGAGAATCATTTAATAAAGTTACATGCCCTTTATATTTTTCATTCCATAGGTCAGCCCAGCTTGTAGGAGCTTCTTTCACATACTTTTTATTGTATGCAATACCTGTTACACCCCAAGTATATACTAAAGAATATTTATTCTCTGGATCAAACGCCGGTGTTTTGAAGTTAGAAACCATATTTTCGATATTCGGGATATTCTTTTTGTCTAACGGCGCTAATAAATCCATTTTCGCCATTGTTTTAACCATGTAATCAGACGGCTGAATTAAATCATACTTCGCGCCACCTGCTTGTAATTTCGCAAGCATTTCTTCATTACTTGCATACTTATCATAGTTAATTTTCACGTTATATTTCTTTTCAAAATCTCTTAGCACTTGCTCATCAAAATTGTCAGCCCAGCTATAAATATTTAACTCTTCTTTCTTTTCACCACAACCAGCAAGTACACCAGCAACAAGGCTAAAGCTAATTGCTGCGCCGGCTAATCTTTTTATTAATTTCATCGGTTTATTACCTCCTCGTACTTTCTATATCGTTCGTATTATAAAGGAAGGTGTCCTCCAGAGTTTTCTTCACCATCTGCACCTTTGTTACGGAAGATTTCAGATAGAACCATTAATCCTACGATAGCCACAATTAAAATTGTAGAAAGTGCATTAATTTCTGGTGATACTCCGCGCTTAACCATACTGTAAATGTATAATGGCAATGTTGTTGATCCTGGTCCTGATACGAAGAAACTAATTACAAAATCATCAATTGATAATGTGAATGTTAATAATGCGGCTGAAACAACTCCTGGTGCAATTGCCGGGAACGTTACATAACGAAATGTTTGCCACGGCGTTGCTCCTAAATCATTGGCAGCCTCTTCTAAATCACGTCCCATTCCAGAAAGACGTGCTGCTAAAATAACGACAACAAATGAAATACTAAATGTAATGTGCGCAATAATAATTGTTGTTTTGCCAAGCTCCATACCTAATTGACTAAATAAGATAAGTAAAGATAATCCCATTAAAATATCAGGAATTAAAATTGGTAAATACACAAGACCGTTAATAGCCCCTTCATAACGATATTTATAACGATGTAATGCAATCGCGAAAATCACACCAAGAACTGTCGTTACAACCGTCGTTACGATCGCAATCGTCATACTATTTACAAACGCATCAATAACATCTTGCTTTTGAAATAAATCTGTATACCAATGGAATGTAAAACCTTCCCATTCCGCATTAATGCGAGAATCATTGAAGGAATATACCATTAAAACCATCATTGGAAAATACAAGAACAATAAAATTAACCAAGAATAAGAAACTAAAAACTTCTTCATCTTTGCCTATTCCCCTCCGTTTCCATCATATTTATATACTTTCGTTGCACGATAATATAAGTAAATTAACAGAACAGAGAATAGAACAACAATCATAGATAACGCAGATCCAAACGGCCAGTCACGCGCTCCTAAGAATTGATTTTGAATTACGTTTCCGATTAATGCTACTTTCGATCCACCCATAACGTCTGATACAACAAACATTCCGATAGAAGAAACAAACACTAAAATAGAACCAGTAGCAATCCCTGACATTGTCATTGGTACTGTTACATTCCAAAATGCCTTTGCTGGTGTTGCTCCTAAATCATAAGCTGCTTCTAGCTTACGCTTATCAAGCTGCTCAATCGCTGCATACACCGGTAAAATCATAAATGGTAATAAAGAATAGACCATTCCGAGTATTACAGAAGGTGTGTTATATAGTAAATTTAAAGGTTCACTTATAATACCTAGTTTCAATAGCAATGTGTTTACAAGACCTTGTGAACGTAAAATAACAATCCATGCGTATGAACGAACAAGGAAGTTAATCCAAAACGGGATCGTTGCCAATAATAAAAGAATGGAACGGTATTTGCGATCAACAATTGTAATTGTATAAGCAAATGGATAACCAATTACTAAACAGATTACTGTTGTAATAACTGCAATCTTAACAGTTTCCCATAACGTTCCCATGTATAGTGGATCAAACACACGAGCTATATTCTCTAACGTAAATTGCATTTCCACTGTCCCATATGCCCCGCGCTGCATAAAGGCAAATGCCAATACAAACAGAAGGGGAATTAGGAAGAAGATTAACAGCCACGCGACTGTCGGTAGTGCGAGTAATTTCCCTTTTTTCAATTTAAGGTCACCTCGTCCTCTTGCTCCCAGCCTACGTATACATTATCTCCAATGCTCCACTGCGCTGCTTCTTCAGCAGTTTGATATGCCATTAGTAATTCTGATGTTTTCTCGTCACGTACATACAGCTTTTCCATATTTCCAACAAACTCAACGTCTTCAATATGTCCAAGATGGTATTCTTTTAAAATCGGCTCTTCAACCGAACGTACCTTTACGTTTTCAGGGCGAATTGCTACATAGCCTTCCCCGTTTTTCACAATATTATTTTCACCGATAAATGTCGCAACGAACATTGTTTTCGGCTTATTGTAAATTTCTTTCGGCGTTCCAATTTGCTCAATATGTCCTTTATTCATAACGACAATACGATCACTCATGCTCATCGCTTCTTCTTGATCGTGCGTTACGTATATGAATGTAATTCCTAAATTACGTTGTAAGTTTTTCAATTCACGTTGCAAATCTTTTCTTAACTTAAAGTCTAACGCCCCAAGTGGCTCATCTAGTAATAATACACGCGGGTTATTTACAATCGCTCTCGCAATTGCTACACGCTGTTGCTGTCCACCAGAAAGCTTTGCAGGTTTACGATTACGGAACTCAAGTAACTGCGTTAAACGCATTGCCTCTTCAGCACGCTCTTTCTGCTCTGCTGCCGGTACTTTCTGCATTTTCATACCGAAACAAATATTTTTCTCCACATTCATATGTGGGAATAGCGCATAATGTTGGAACACTAAGTTCATATGACGCTTATATGGTGGCAAATCGTTAATCTTTTCATCATCTAATAAAAGATTCCCTTTAGTTGGCGTTTCAAAACCTGCGATCATGCGAAGTAACGTTGTTTTCCCGCAACCACTCGGCCCTAAAATCGTTAAAAATTCCCCTTCTTTAATGTCTAAAGAAAGAGGTGGGATAATCACTTGATTTCCAAAATGTTTTTCTACTGCTTCAACTTTAATAATCTTTTTCATTTTCCCGTCCTATCTACCTTAAATTTTAATTTTTATATTCATGAATAAATATTTATGTTCTATAGACTATTTTTTGTTTCGATCCAAACAAAAATGGTTGTTTAGCAGCGTTCTCTTCTATTCTTTATGTAGTATGTTTGATTCATTTTTGCATGATACATATGTCGAACAGAAAAACCCCTTCCATTGCGAAGGGGCTATTATCATACGGCTACGCCTACTGATAAACACCATCATCATTTTAACAACTTTCGTATGAATTTTAAAGCACTTTTTGTAGAAGAGTAACGAATTTTCATATCGAATGCCGTAGATTGGGCTAAAATGCTTTTATAATGTGAAAAAGTCCGAAAACTTTCTTCCCCATGATAACTACCTAATCCACTACTTCCAACACCACCAAAAGGTAAATATGGCGTTGCAAGATGATAGACAACATCATTAATACAGCCTCCGCCATATGAAATATTACTCGTCACTTTCTTTTGTACTTCTTTATCTTCAGAAAATACATATAACGCTAACGGCTTTGGTTGTTGCTGAATTGTTCCAATTACCTCTTCTATGTTGTCATATTCTACAATTGGTAAAATCGGACCAAAAATTTCATCTTCCATAACAGTACTTTGCCATGTAACATTCGTTAACACTGTTGGTTCTATATGTAAAGTTTCTTTTTTATAGTTCCCGCCGATTACCGTTTTACCATCTTTCAAAAATGCACATAAACGTTCAAAATGACGTTCAGTCACAATTCGTACATAATTGTCATTGTTTAGTGAATCTTTTCCATACTGCTCCGCAATTTCGTGTCGTAATGCCTCGATTAACTGTTCTTTCACCGAAGCATGCACATACATATAATCAGGCGCTACACACGTTTGCCCTGCATTTAAAAACTTCCCCCACACAATTCGTCTTGCTGTTACATCTATTTTTGCATCTTTATGTACAATACATGGGCTTTTTCCCCCAAGTTCTAACGTGAGTGGCGTCAACCGTTTCGCCGCTGCTTCCATCACAACTTTTCCAACACCGACACTACCTGTAAAGAAAATATAATCAAACGGTTCCTTTAACAATTCCGTACTCTTTTCTACACCGCCTTCTACTACCGCTACAAGCTCTTCTTGGAATAATTCCTCTAACATCCTCGTAAGCACTTTGGAAACGTTTGGCGTTAGCTCTGATGGCTTTAAAACAATTGTATTTCCAGCCGCCAACGCTCCTACAAGAGGTGCAATTGCTAATTGAAATGGATAGTTCCATGGTGCAATAATAAGTGTCACACCGTACGGTTCAGGAACTACTTTCCCCTTTGATCCAAAATGAGTGAGTGCTGTTCGAACCCGCTTCGGTTTACTCCACGATGAAATATGCTTCAATTGAAAGGAAATTTCTTTTAATACATATCCAACTTCCGTTGTAAACGACTCATGAACTGACTTATTTAAATCTAATTTCAATGCCTGAAATATTTCTTCTTCAAAACGCTGAATGCCTTCATAAAGCTTCTTCAAATTATTCTTTCTCACTTCTACACTTCTCGTATGGCCATTATAAAAATATGCTTTTTGTTTATTTACAATAGAAGAAACACTCATTCATTCACCTTCTCCCACTATTTTTATCCAATTCTTTCATTATTTATATAGACTTCATATATAATAAATTTCTATTCGTAAAGTTACATTATATATAATTTCTTCTTTTATATAAAATTCATTGCTCACAAAAAAACTACCGAAAGAAAATCTCTCGGTAGTTTTACTGTATTAACGATATAAGCGAACAGCACCTGCAGAATTATCATCAGCTTGTCCTACTACTTCAAACTTTAGGCCAAGGTTCGGTAAAATACGTCCTGCATCTGGAATCTGTTGATTAATATACGTTTTTGAATCATCAAACTTCGACACACCTGCTAAGCCGTTATACGTATACGTTCCACGAGTTGGAGATACAACTTTCCATGCTGGCGTTTTATCGAATGAGAACGCCGCATCAGCGATTTGGAATCGTGTACTACTGTCAATTGTCGGTTTACCATTTAAAGTTCCTACAATTGCTTCTGGATGAGAGTCAACTACACCAAGGAAACCATGTCCTGGATGTAAACCAACCCAGTTATCTGTGTAAGCTGAGTCTGCATACCATACAACCATACCAGAGTTATATTCTGGACCGCGAGCAAATTTCAATGCGCTATCTGATCCAGTATGATTTCTCCACTCTACATAGTAGTTATGTTTTTTCTTCTCAGTTCCGTTAGAAACTGCGAAACCATCTAATTTAAATTGTGGTGTACCTTCTGCATCATCAGAGAATACTACTTTGCCATCTACTGTTAATGAAGCATTATCAAGTAGGAAACCGTTTAATGCTAAACCACCATCTGTAATGTATTCAAATGTTAATTTTACTTTCTTACCTTTGAATTGGCTTAAATCATATGATTTATCAACCCATTTTCCATTTGTCGAATGTGCATTTCCACTATTTGCTTTCTCACCAAGTTTTTCAATTAGCGTTTTTTGCCCATCTTCTGTTACAGCATGTACTTCAAGGAAATCATACTCTGCTTCGATTTCATATAACGATTTGAAATCAAATTTCGCATTCGTTGCATTCGTTAAATCGAACAATGGTGTTTCTAACGTTGTATGAAGATTGTCACCTTTTGTGCTGTAGTAGTACTGCTTACCAAATGCTGGAGCAATCGTTTTTATATCTTTATCAGGTAAGTTTACACGAATCATACCTGGACGGTTCGTTTTCGTAACACTTTGGTCTAAATATGTTGCTAGACCGATACCTTTATTTAATTTCTCGTAATCTACTTCTACGATATTCGCCCAGTTACCACCAATTGTTTTTTGGAAAAACTCTTTATTTTGTGGTGAGAAACTCGTTGGCGTTGTTCCTGCAATCTTACCAGCCCAGCTTCCGCCACTCATAACAGACCAAGCTTGAATTGGCTCACCATGACCAGTATAGTCTGTATCATACTCATCTGGAAGGCCTAAATCATGACCATATTCATGCGCGAATACACCAACTGCGCCATCTTCTGGCTCAATTGTATAGTCGAATGCCGCTATCTTTCCGCCCCAATATGGAACTTTCGCTTGTGTACCTTCAATTGGGAATGGTTTTGGTCCAACTGTCCAGCGATGTGACCAAATTGCATCGTCACCTAATTTACCACCGCCCGCTTCTTGTCCAACACCTGCATGAATAATCATTAAGTGATCAATTAACCCGTCCGGTTGCTTTTGATTTCCATCACCATTTACATCGTATTGATCGAACTGATCAAACTCAGATAAATCAATACCGCTATCTACAGCTGCTTTTAATGCATCTTTTACTAAATCACGTGGTCCTTTTGGTCCTTTATTATCATGACCTGTAGCAGCATCCGCACCGTAATCAGCAGCTTTACCAGGAACTGTTAACCATTTTGTAACCGTTCCGTCTACTGTGTAACTACCACCAGATTGCTCTTCATAATATTGTTTAAACGTTTCGATTTTGCTTCCATCCTCTAACGCAAATGGCTCATTACCGAATAACATTTTTTCATAATGTTCTTTGTTAAAGTCTTCCGAATACATATAGCCAGGCTCTTTATCGATATTGTTATGTTTAAAGTCAGCGTACTCTACAAGTAAAACGAGTACTTTATCTTTACGAACTTCACCGTTATATTCTTTTCCCTTTGCTGGAGATGTTGGTACTTTACCATTTAGACCACCCTTAACTGGGCCTGTCGCTGCAGGTGTTCCTGTTGCTGGTTTGTCTAACTTTTCTTTCGTATCTGCTTTTGCATCTTTCACTTTCTTTAAAAAGTCAGATGCTTCTTTCGTAAGTGGGTCCCCATTTGTTACTTCTTTCCCAGGATTTTCACCCTTTTTGTTCTCTACGTATTTTTCGACAGCTTTCTTTGTTTCTTTCTCTGAAGCCTTCGAATCAATTACCCCACGTTTTTTTAGCGCATCTGCTAAACGTTCTTCCGGAATTAAATGATCATCAACTGGGCTCGTAGCTGTCTTATTCACAGGCGTTTCAGCATATGCAGATTGAGTACCAGCTCCGAACGAAAGACCTAATACAGCTGTCAAAGCGATTGATGACAAAACTTTGAACGGTTTCTTGTTCATCCCTTATTTCCTCCCCTAATAAATAATATGTATTACAAATTGAATTTTATTAAAAATTCAATATTTTTTCAATATTTAGTCATATTATGTAATGTTTTTAATACATTTGTAAAAATTCCATAGTTAGCATACGAATATATCACAATTCAACAATGTTTTCTGAAAATATTGAAAATACTTGTCAGAAACTTTATAATTTCCATAGAGGGAATTTAATGGGGATTTTATCTTTGTTTTATCTACAAAATATTTGATAATTCACTATATAAAACACAAAATGCGATTGCATTATCATATATTCTGTAGCAGCAGTTATGACCGATAATTAGGGAGGAATTACATTTGTACAAAGATAAGACTGACGCACTGGACCAAGAATGGATTGATTTAATACTTGAAGCTCTAGATGCTGGTATCGCCCTGCAAGATATCGAACATTTTTTCCAACGTATGAAGCCATCCAGTCAGGCTCAATAGGCTTGTTCTTTTTAACGAAGTTTATGTTATAATAATGACATCATAAGACGACTACATATTGATAGAAAGGTGCGCAAATATGATTGGAGAACGTATAAAACGCCTTCGCTTACAAAAAGGTATTTCATTAACTGAACTTGCCGAAAAAGCTGGTGTTGCTAAATCTTACATTAGTTCTATAGAACGAAATTTACAAAAAAACCCTTCCATTCAGTTTCTTGAAAAAATTGCAGCAGTTCTACAAATTCCAGTTGATACTCTACTTCATGATGAAACAGCAAAGGAAAATCACTTAGACTCCGAATGGACACAACTCGTTAAAGATGCGATGAGCTCAGGTGTCTCCAAAGAACAATTTCGTGAATTTCTTGAATTTACAAAATGGAAGCACGATCAAAAATAATAAATAGAAAGAAGTGCTTACAACCAGCACTTCTTTTTTCTTTATAAAAAAAGCGGGGAATCCCCGCTTTTTAATTATTTTTCTTCGCCAGCTTCTTGGTTAGCATTGAATGTCCATTCTAAATTCAATGAATCACCTTGGAAGATATTTTGTTCTTTCCCATTATCTACAAATTCAAATTGTACCCACAGATAATCCTCTGTGCCTGCTTCTAATCCACCCTTTTCTCCCCACTCAGGAGCAAAGATGTCTTTAGCTAAAAGATCTGGATCAGCATTTTGTAAATCTGCTAAAGTTGTTTCATATACAGGCTCACTTTGTTTATCCCAGTTCCAAAGGAATTTCACTTTAACGTGCTTACCAAAGTCTTCACCAGCATTATCGCCTTTTGCATCTTTCACAGTATACTTTGTTGCTAGTTTAACGTCTTTAATTGTTAATGTACCGCTATTCTTTAATAAGAACTCTTTCTTAATAGAATCCCCTGGTTTTAAATCTTTAATATCTACAAGCGTTTTAGGGTCTAATGTAAGATCTAACGTCCCAGCTGCAAATGTATTGTTAGATACTTCTTTATCGCTAAAGTAAGCGAATGTTCCTCCACCAATTAAAGATAACCCCAATGCTGCTGATGCAACTCCCATACCTAATTTCTTTTTCAGACTCACAATCAATTCCCCCTAGCTGTTTTTTATATTTTTATTGCTATCTCTTATTTAAAATAAGAGATGTAACTAAAACTATATTAGCTTAGCTAATATTTGTTCTTTTTTAAAAACCTTGTGTTCATTATAACGAACAAACCTATATAAATACAACACATATTTATTAATATTTTCAGTTATTTTTATTTCTCAATATTATTTTGATTTTTCAGTAAAATATCAAGAAATCAAGAAAAGATTTTGTTGATTTCTTGACCTATCTCCACTAATTAGTATCCCTCATCCATCTAACTACCTCTAGGTGGCTAAATAAGATGAGAAGGATACGAAAAATAGGCGAGTGATAGTGCCCTCCTCACCTATTTGTTTTATGATCCCTATCTGCTCTGGAATGTTACTATATTTTACTTGCTATCTTTATTTTTCTGTTCTTCTTGTTTCTTCTTCTCTTCTAGCTTTTTTGTTTCTTCTTGTTTCTTACTCTCTTCTAACTTTTTCGCTTCTTCTTGTTTCTTACTTTCTTCTAACTTTTTCGCTTCTTCTTGTTTCTTACTCTCTTCTAACTTTTTCGCTTCTTCTTGCTTCTTCTCTTCTAATTTTTTCGCTTCTTCTTGTTTCTTACCCTCTTCTAGTTTTGCTGTTTCATCTACTAGTAACTTCTCAAAATCTTGAATTTGTTTATCAATCACCTGTAACTTTACCTCTTTATCAACATACTCACAATTGTCTTTCACTATATGGAAGCCCGCATTCACATACGAGAATACTTGCTTATTCGATTCGGTTGTATTACTTTTTAACTCTTCTTGCACTTGATTATAAGGACTCTCTATTGATACATATACTTTTTGTAACAATTCTCTTTCCGCAACTATTTTCTCACGCCCTTGCTTCCACGTAGTAAGCACCTGCTCTAACTCTTGAATGGAAGTAAAGGTTAATTTCAATTTCATCCCTTCATACTCACGCAAAATAACTTCCTTATGTTGCTTAGCTTGTTCTGTTAATTGATCAACTGTTTTTGGAAAAATACTTGCTGTAGAAATGGTAGCCGTTACTTTCGTTTCATGAACGAAAGCTGCTTCTGTATAAGTCATCATTTGAGAGCCTAAATAAAAAGTAATAGAACACAAACATGGCAATATAAGCATCTTTTTGAAATTGCTAGGTGGCTTCAGCATTTTAATCTCTCCTATCGAACAACTTGTTCTTTATCAAGAACTATATCTTTATTATAATAAAGTGAATTACAAAATGATATAAAAATTATGCTTCTTTTTACATTTCTCTTTTAACATAAAAAGAGACTACCTCTTTTGATATGATCCCCTTATAGTAGACAGGAAAAAGAAAGAACACTAACCTGTTTACTATGGAGGGGATTTTTTTATGGGAAAAATTAGTGTCACTTACGATGTAGAATTTAAGAAAAAAGCTATAGATTTATACTTAAAAGAAGGCATGAGCTATAAAACCATTGCGAAAGAATTAGGTATTCATCACTCGGTTGTAAGTCGTTGGGTGAAATACTTTGAAGCTGAAGGAATCAAAGGACTAGAAGAAAAACGCGGTAAAGCGAAAGGACCAGGTTTAGGTAGACCAAGGCTTAGACCCGAAGATTCTGAAGCTAAGATCCGACGATTAGAAGCGGAAAATGAAATGTTAAAAAAGCTCTTAGGGATGTAAAAGGAGGAATGAAAGTCGTATCCAAAACGAAAAAATTCGAAGTTATCCATGAAATGAAAAAAACAGGTTATACAGTGACCATTCTATGCAATATTGCTGGTGTAACCAGAAGTGGGTACTACAAATGGATAAAACGGCATACGACGCCTTCAATAAAACAATCCGAGGATATCGAAATTAAGAAAAAGATATTGAAGTGTCATAAAAAATTAAGAGGAATTTATGGATATAGAAGAATACAAGTGTGGCTGAAAGCCACATATAACCTTCATTTGAATCATAAGCGCATCCAAAGATTGATGAGTGAACTAGGTATCAAAGCCGTAATTAGGAAAAAAAGAAGCTTATGTGATTTCAGAGAACCATCTAAATAGGGAGTTTCAAGCTTTAAAACCGGATGAGAAATGGGTAACCGATATTACCTATTTGATTTTCAATGGACAGCGCTTGTACTTATCCGCTATTAAGGATTTATATAATAATGAAATTGTTGCCTATGAAACCAGTCGTAGAAACGACTTAAAACTTGTGTTAGATACACTTAAAAAGGCAAAGAAAAAACGAAATGTAAAGGGAATCCTCTTACATAGTGATCAAGGGTCCCAGTATACATCTCGTCAATATAATCAATTACTTAAAAAATATCAGATGAAGGCAAGTATGTCTCGAAGAGGCAACTGTTGGGATAATGCTTGTATGGAAAACTTCTTCAGTCACTTTAAGGCAGAGTGTTTTCATTTACACTCCTTCCGTAAAGCGAATGAGGTCAAACTTGCCGTGCGTAAATATATGTACTTTTATAATCATCAAAGATTTCAAAAGAAATTAAATAACCTGAGTCCATATAAATATAGAACTCAGGTTGCTTAGTTGCGCTTTTTTAATACTGTCTACTTGACAGGGGTCACTGCACTTTTGATAGTCTCTTTTTATTGTCCTTATTATTTTGCTTCAGCATCGCCTTGTTGTGCATCAAACGTCCAAGTTAATTGTAGTTTATCACCTTGGAATTCATTTTGATCTTTTTTATTATCAACGAACTCAAATTTCACTTTGAATTTATCAGATTTACCTGCAGAAATACCTTTTTCATCCCAGAACCAAGCAGCTAAATCATTATCTACTGCTGTAAGTGTATCACCCTTCAATTTATCTAATGTAGTTTGTTTCACAATCGTCTCATGCTTATCTACATTTTTTAAGAATGTTACTTTAATATGTTTACCAAAATCATCTTTATTATCTTTCTTCGTATCTTCTACACTATAGTCTGTTTTTAATAGAACTTTTTTAATATCTAATGTACCTTTATTTTCTAATTTAAATTCTTTTTCAACTGTATCACCAGGTTTTAAATTCGATACATTAACAACTGTTGATGGATTTAATGCTAAATCAAGCGTACCAGCCGCAAATGTATTGTTTGATACTTCTTTATCGCTAAAGAATGCAAATGTTCCTCCGCCAACTAATGCTGCTCCTAATACTGCTGATGCAATACCCATCCCTAATTTTTTCTTTAAAGTCATGTCCATATCCCCTTAATCTATATATTTGTCAACTTCCTAAACGGAAAGTATAACCAAAATAACTAGACGGATTGTTCTACTTTTTTCTCTTTCTTTTCTCCGTCAATGCTACGAATAGCGCTAAAAATAGAAATCGCGGAATACCCTAGCAAAAAGACTCCTGGAATAATAAGAAGCAATGCCGCTCCCGCTTTTGAATTCGCATAATTTAATGCATACCCTGCATAAGGTACTGTTATATCCGCATATTTACCAATAACATTGTCCGCAAGCACCGGTTCTAAGTCTGGTCCGTTGTTGTTATCCCCTTTTGTTTCATACATTACTTTTCCATTTATATCTTTCACACCGATAATACGGTGGGTGATAATTTTTTCATCTTTCTCTTTAAAAGTAATAACATCACCTTTTTGATATTTAGAACCATCTTTCGTCGGCTCTATTGCAATGATTGATCCTGTTAAAAATGTTGGTTCCATTGATCCTGAAAGTACGCTCTTAAATTGATATCCCAGCACTGTTGGATCACCACCACTCGCTTTTGAAGAAATAACTATAAAAGCTAAACAAACCATCAACGCAAATAAAACGAATGAGATAACGTTGCTAATCACCTTCCAAATTAATTTCATCGTCTCTCTCCCTCTCCGTTGTTTTATATTATTTGAAGTATGCAATATTCACTATCGTTCTTTAACAAGAACATAAGTAAATAATATAACGAACAAAACGGAAATGCAATAAGAAAATTTACAATTATTAGTTATTTTTAATATATAAAAAAAGACTGTGACAAAGTCTCTTCACAGCCTTTTAACTAGTAATTTATTTTTCTTCTGATTTCATTCCTGTTGTATTTCGGCGTAGCACTACAAATAAAATAGCTCCAAATAATAGAGCGGCACCTATCCCAATGCTTATTATTTTCACATTTGATTCGTTTACTTCAGGCGTAGCCGTATCTTTTTTAGGCATCGCAAAAGTAACATCTTCTTTGGAAAGAACATTTATCGTCGCAATTGTTTGATTGTTTTTCGTAATATCAACTGCACCAACTACCTCACCACGATGAATTCCTTTATGATACAAAGAATCTTTATCTAATGAAGCTGTACGGAAAATCGTCCTCACGTTTTTCCCTTCATCTTTCTTAAGCATAAGTTCTGCACTTTTTTCAAGTTCGCTATCAATATTTTTATTTAAATACGTTGTCTTTTGGTGCCAACTATGTTTATCTAGTACAGTTTGCTTCACAAATTGACCGAAAGAATAGTCCGCCATCTGCTTCAAATCTTCATAAATTTCAGGTCTTTGAGAAGCCATCACTACATTTATAATACGATTTCCATCCTTCTCATTTAATAAAACGAGCGTATTGCGCGCTTCATTTGTAAAACCCGTCTTTCCACCAATGCTATATGGGTTTTCAAAATAAGTAGACTTGTTAAAAATAGAAACCGTCTGTCTAGATGTCGTAACTGTCGTTCTTTTCGTATTCATTGCTTGCAAAATTTCAGGATACTTTTGTACGCCTCTCGTAATCATAGCCATATCAAATGGCGTTGTATAATGGTTCGGATCATGCAATCCATTTGGCGTTACAAAGTGACTATCTGTAGCACCTAATTGCTTCGCTTTCTCATTCATCAGATGAGCGAAATTCTCAACACTTCCCCCAATACGCTCCGCAATCGCATGCGACACATCATTTGCACTCAGTACCATTAAAATCATAAGCGCAGTATTTCTATTAATCGTCTCACCAGGTTGAAATTCAATTTGATAATTACTCTTCTCTTGATCTAATGCTAATTGTGAAAACGTAAATTGATCCTCTGGCTTCGTATGCTCCATAAGTAAAATCGCCGTTAATACTTTCGTCATACTAGCGGGAAATGCACGATGATGTGCGTTTTTATCATACAAAACATCTCCAGTTTTCGCATCAATCGTAGTTGCAAACTGACTAAAAACATTTGGCCCTTCCTTAGGTGGTGGTGCCACTTGCTCCGGATTCACTCCAATATTCGTCTCAGCACGTAACGTCATAGGTGTCAAAAAAAATAAACAAATAACGGTAATAAAAGCCAAAATTTTCTTAAAATTTACCATATGACTCTCCCTTTTCCTATACTCTCACAGTCTAAAAACTGAATCTACCAATCCATACGTAATTTGTATTAAATTGGAAGAATATTCACTGTTTTTTACTATATCATACTTTTACGATAAAGAACATAAATATACAATAAAAAATAAGAAAGAATTATTCTTTCTTATCCTTCTCATCAATTAATGAATCTATTAAATTTTGACTAGCTTCCTCAGGTGTAATCTCATCTGTCATCCCCATAAATGACCAACCTTTAGAATCGACCCACTCAACAAACTCTTGTAAAAACTCATCATGTGTAACATCCACATCAAGAATTGATCCATTAATCGAAATCGTTCTATTTCTAGATACACGCATCTTGAACGTTTTCCTTACCATTACAATAATTCTCCCTCTACTCTTGAATATTTATAAAGTGAAACTTTAATCCGTGGGGGTTTTCTTCATCTCCCACGGATTATTAGTTGAACCAATCGGGCTTTTACGGGCAGTTAATCTCCCACCTAACTTCTTCGCTTTCGCTGAATTTTGAGCAGGGATCTTACTGCCCGTTAATGCGGGGTAAAATAATCTTGTATCTCTGTTATACATGATTTTAAGTAAATTGTAAAAAGGATATATTGGCCAGTTTGCATATTGAATCCAAAAACCTATCATCCTGCAAAAATATCAAACGATATGTAAATGATCATAAATGACTAAATAAATTCACATAAAAATAAAACAACTTACCTTTTATCACACCAAATACAAATGACTTTCGTACAATAGAATGGAATATAATGGTAGAAAACTTAACATGAGGAGGAACTCTATGGCGCGTTGTACGTATTGTAAAACGAAGTGGACAATAAAAGATGTATGGTCAATACTCGTGACATTTGAAAAAGATTGTCCGTATTGTTTCGGAAGGCAGTATCTATCAAAGAAAACATTGAACGCTATGCCAGAACTTATTAGCTTACCTTTACACTTCTTATTCCCTTTTCTTGTTGATTTAAGTGATGAAGGTCCTTTAGATTGGTATCGAAAAAAATAATATAACCACTTTATTCGAATCGACTTTTCATTACATTCTCTACTTATATATTCCTTAATACACGACTAGCACCATTCCAACTACTTTCCCTTCAAAAGTTTAATATAAAAATATTGTAAAATTTCAGTCAATTATATATAATTACTTTAGCATAAAGATTAAAGTTGCTGGTACATACGCATTTTTGAAGATCCCGTAGCTCAGCAGGGAGAGCGCCACCTTGACAGGGTGGAGGTCGTGAGTTCGAGCCTCTCCGGGGTCATAAAACCTAATAGTATCAGGGCTTGAGAGGATATTCTCAAAAGCTAAAACTGTGGGGGTCTCCATCAGACACCACAAGTTAACAGAGGACTACTTCTAGTCAGCAAATCAGCTGGCTCAGGGGTAGTCCTCTTTTTTGTTTCTATAAAACCGAGAAAGGACTGACAAGAAAATGCTACTTAAGTTTGTATAGTAATTAAAATTATAGTTTTTACACTCTTTGAAATCAGTGAGATAACTCTTAAGACTACTGTTTATTTAACTCAGATTCCCAGTTTCACCTACAGTAATCCCCCTCAGATATCCTAATTTAACGATACTCTACTTAGTAATTCTATACAAAAAATAAAGCAAGGATTTCTCCCTGCTTCTGTTAGCTTCTTTTATTGAGAAGATTAACCACCAATATTCTTATCTGCCATTCTATACAGTTTATATCTATTTTGCCCTCTTCTTTTTTCGATTTCTAAATATTACCTCTAACACTACTACTGCGATGAATCCTACAGTTAGTTGTAAACCTGTAAACAGAAGTTTAACATTTAGAGGAATGTCAGGTGCACTCCACATTAACGCTGGAGGAATAAGGATACCAATAATTACAATAATTCTCATTACCTTCCCCATTTTTTTCTCCTATCATATCTTTAAGATTTACGTTTCTTTTTACAATTCTACTAATTTCTCACGTAGAGCCAATTCACTCTCAGTCATATACCCTCTCATTTCTTCCACAATCTTATCGTGATTAAAGCATAATACTTTTTCCTCACCCAAATAGCCAACTGGATAAGGAACACCTATATAATTGAACTCACGATTATCCGCTGAAATAACCATTCTTCCAATAATCATCACAAATTGTTCTATATCTTCTAGCTTCACAACTGTTCCAATCGGTAAAAGTTTCATTTATTTATTCCCCCTTTTTTTATTGACTTTTTCCATAAGATTTATAACAAATGAGTTCCACACTAGAGAAAATCCAGTAAATATAAGAACAGCCAGCGAAATAACAATTTTATCTTTCCACGTTTCTCCATTTATCATAGCTAGTATAATTAATAGTACCGCTGCAATACATATTACTACTTGTGTGACTCTACGCATTTTAACCCCATCCTCACTCTTCCTTCTTAAATTTAAATGAGAATCCTCCACCATAACCATTAGGTGCTGTTGCGGAAAATCCTGGTTCTTCACCTGCACGGATTTTATAACCATATCCACCCAGTATGATTTCACCTTTAACATCTATATCATAGTCACCTAATACAGGGATATAATCAGGGATCTTAATCTTCGTAATTTCCGCTTCGTATACTTGTAAAGCTATCATGCTTTCACTTTTAAAAGAAAATCCCTCAATCCCCTGTACATAAGAAGCTACTCCTTGTTTGCTAGTAAGAGTTAATTCCTCCCCAAAACCTTTAGAAGAATTATATTTATAGGCTATCGTCTCTTCTGCAACAGCGCCTTCTATTTTTAGTAGTTTTTTTACTCGTTTCGATTTTCTTCGTTACTTCTCCGAGCCTTTGCCCGACTTCTTCTGCTTTGACAGGTTCATTCGTAACATAGTATTCTTGATCCTTCCATACTAACATCGGTGGCACTTGTTCTCGTTTGTTACATATTATATAAGTAATACTAGCTATAAGTAGTAGGCATGTTAATAAAAAGAAGATAGTTTTTTTATTCATATACTATGCTCCCTACCTATCATTTTATTAAATTATATAATACCCATTATATGTAGTAAATGGATATAGTGGGAATTTTCGGATTTTATATCAAAAAGAAAAACCTTACTCAAGTAAGGTTCATTCTATAGTGACTGATTTATTAAAACGATCATTACGATAATCGCTATAAACATAACAACTAAACAGCCGATCATTTTATAAAAGCCTCGTTTCGTTAACGTCCCACCTTGAACGTCTTTCCGAATAAATAAGAATACGGCTAAAAATAATACAATCCCAATGCCAAAAGCATACATCATTTGCATATATTAATCTTCCTTTCTCTCTTCCATCTTAATATCTTTTCGATAAAACAACAAATGAGATAAAAACTGTACTCATCGTAAGTGCCATTAGTATGTTTAATAGTTCAACCGCAGATAGTGTAATTACGTGTAGATTTAAACCGAAAGAGAAAAGAAGGTAATATGCCGTTAGCGCAAAAAAGCTGAAGAACATTCCTTTATAACGAATGAGTTTCATTCGCTCATCTTTTTCTTTAAATTGCGGATGTAAGTAACTTAAGCAGAAACACATAATCATCATCGCAAGTACTGTATACGTTGGAGCCGGTGGTGCGGAATGCGTCATTATGCCCGCTAATATCATGGTTCCACTCATAATACAGAAAATAATTCCCATAATTAAAAAGTACTTTTGTGAATAATTCATCCCTATTCCCCCTCTTCTTTTCCTTCATAAATAAATACATGTTCTATCGTTGTCTGAAATTTTTTTGCTATTTCAAATGCTAACGGAAGTGATGGATCGTATTTTCCCTTTTCAATTGAAATGATGGTTTGTCTGGAAACTCCAAGTTTCTCAGCCAATTTTTCTTGAGATAGTCCAAATTTTTTTCGGTATTCGACCATTTTATTTTCCAAGGAAATTTCTCCCTCCTCCCTTATCTCGAGTATATATGTAAAGTAAGCTTTACGTCAAGTTTCCTTTACATGCATTTCAGTTTGTTTCACTCTATTTATATAGAAGAAACTTTTTCATTTTCAGCACGTCTATTTTAAAATGAAATATGGAACACTGTAATGAACCTTTACTATATCTCCTCCTCTCTATTTTTAAAATTTAATATCTCCCTATTTGTTTTATCCTTTTAAAATATTTCATTCATCTCTTTATTCCACGAAATGCGTTATTGGTTTTACGGTGTTTTTCGTCATATTTATAGAAACTAACTGTTTATGAAGCATTTTTTATGTTTAGCAACTTTTTTTGTAGAAATCCTTCACTTTCCTTTCAATATTTAACACTATCTAAATAAAGTTTACGATAAATTCATAATTTTTTATTTTTTATACTATATTCCGTTATATTGTTGTATAATATCAATGAAAGCGCTTATTATTTCAATATACATAATTCGAACTCATTTTTATCGAAACATTCCAATTATTATACTTATATTTACATGCAACAATTTTAGTTATTCGTGTAGGTATACCAAATATATCCACCCCATTTTTCTGTAAAATTACTTTATAACATGAAAGATTAACTTGGGTGATAAGTTATTGTGAATGTTTTTTTACAAAACAGATAAGTAATAGTGTTTGGTATTATGTAAATTATTGTAATAACATAAGAGTAAAGAAAACATTTACATTGATTATTGGTTCATCAATTATTGAAAAGAGCAAAATGCACCTTTTGTATGGAAAAAGGATTATATGCATTGGGAGGTTTAAACAAATGACGAGGAAGAATACAACGACAAACCCTTGGGCCAAGTTCCATGGTCCGAACCTTGGTTATGTTATTGAGCAGTATGATCTTTACGTAACTGGAGCAGGTTCTGTTGATCCGGAATTACAAGAGCTTTTTGAAATTTTTGGAGCTCCTTCGTTTCAAGATAATGTCGTAACAGGGGACAACACAGCAACAAATTTTTCTCCTCAAAACACAGGGAACATTGAAAAAATTCTTAAAGTCGTTCAGCTTGTTGAACAGATTCGTTCATTCGGGCATACGTTGGCTCACATCAATCCGATGGAAGATGTTGCTAATGGACAATCTCTTCTTGAGAAAGCAATGAACGAACTGAGCGATGCTGACTTGAAAGCGATTCCAGCAAAAACAGTATGGCAAGATGCACCAGAAGGTATTCACACTGCACTTGATGTAATTCATAGATTAAAAGACGTTTATACAAAATCTTTAGCTTATGAATTTTCTCATATACAAGATAGTGAAGAACGCGCGTGGTTGCATCAAATGGTGGAATCAAATTCATTGCGTCAACCACTACCAAATAAAAAACGAACTGCTCTTTTAAAACGTTTAACAGCTGTTGAAGGTTTCGAGCAATTCTTGCATAAAACATTCGTTGGGCAAAAGCGTTTCTCTATCGAGGGCGTTGATATGCTTGTACCTGTTCTAGATGAAATTGTTCTAGAAGGTGCAAAGGGCGGCGTAGAAGATGTCATGATTGGTATGGCTCACCGCGGTCGTCTAAGCGTACTTGCACACGTATTAGAAAAACCATATAGTCACATGTTTGCTGAGTTCAAACATGCAAAAATAGAAGGCGCAGTGGCAAATTCTGGCTGGACTGGCGACGTGAAATACCATTTAGGTAGAGAACAAGTCGTTAGTAACGAAGAAGTTAGCACTCGCGTTACATTAGCAAATAACCCAAGTCACCTTGAGTTCGTTAACCCTGTTGTAGAAGGTTTTGCACGTGCGGCTCAAGAGAATCGTAAAAAATCTGGTCTTCCAGAACAAGATACTTCAAAATCATTCGTAATTTTAGTTCATGGTGATGCTGCATTCCCTGGTCAAGGTATTGTATCTGAAACGTTGAACTTAAGCAGATTGAACGCGTACCAAACAGGCGGAACAATTCATGTTATCGCAAACAATGCAGTTGGTTTTACAACTGATAGCTATGATTCTCGTTCTACGAAATATTCAAGTGACCTTGCAAAAGGTTTCGATATTCCGATTGTTCACGTGAACGCTGATGATCCAGAAGCTTGTCTTGCTGCTGCTAACCTTGCGATTCAATATCGTACATTGTTCAAAAAAGACTTCTTAATCGATTTAATTGGTTACCGCCGCTACGGTCATAACGAAATGGATGACCCAGCAGTTACGCAACCACAAGTGTACAAAAAGATTAAAAATCACCCAACTGTAAGAGCGATTTATGCAGATCAATTACAAGCTGCCGGTGTTCTAAATGCAGATGAGGTTGAAACAATGACTCAGTTTATACAAGAGCAATTAAAATCTGACTATGCACAAGTACCGCCAGCTGATACGAGCGCTGCAACAATTCACGTTAAAGTGCCAGATGTTGTTGCAAAAGGCATTCAGCCAATTGATACTGGTGTTGAGATTGACTCACTTCGTGCAATTAATGAAGGTCTACTATCTTGGCCAGAAGGCTTTAACGTATATCCGAAAGTGAAGAAAATTCTTGAGCGCCGTAAAGATGCTCTTGAAGAGAACGGTAAAATTGAATGGGCACTTGCTGAGTCATTAGCATTCGCTTCTATTTTACAAGAAGGTACGCCAATTCGTTTAACTGGTCAAGATTCACAGCGTGGTACATTCGCGCACCGTCATATCGTATTACACGATACTGATACAAATGAAACATATTCACCATTACATCGCTTACCAAACATTAATGCATCCTTCTCTGTTCATAATAGTCCGTTATCAGAAGCTGCTGTTGTTGGTTACGAGTATGGTTATAACGTATTCGCTCCAGAAACTCTTGTTATGTGGGAAGCGCAATATGGTGACTTCTCAAATACTGCGCAAGCATTATTTGATCAATATGTTTCAGCAGGAAGAGCAAAATGGGGTCAAAAATCTGGTTTAGTTCTTCTATTACCGCACGGTTATGAAGGTCAAGGACCAGAGCATTCTAGTGCACGTCCAGAGCGATTCTTACAGTTAGCTGCTGAGAATAACTGGACAGTTGCAAACTTAACGAGCGCGGCACAATACTTCCATATTTTACGTCGTCAAGCATCTATCTTAGGAACAGAAGCTGTTCGACCATTAGTATTGATGACGCCAAAGAGTTTATTACGTCACCCACTTACGCTTTCAACTGCTAGTCAGTTAAGCGAAGGACGTTTCCAACCTGCTCTAGAACAAGAAAACCTTGGTACAAAACCAACTAAAGTAAAACGTCTTGTTTTAAGCACAGGTAAAATGGCGATTGACTTAGCAGCAGAAATTGAGTCTGGTAAACATGAGTATAACTTAGATGAAGTTCATGTCGTTCGTATTGAACAGCTTTACCCATTCCCCGCTGAGAAAGTTCAATCTATTATTAAACGCTTTAAAAACTTAGAAGAAATTATTTGGGTTCAAGAAGAACCTCGTAATATGGGCGCATGGCATTACATGGCTCCAATTCTGTTCGAACTTGCTGGAGATAAAGTGAAAACAGGTTATATTGGACGCCCAGATCGCTCTAGCCCATCTGGTGGCGATCCATTCGCTCACAAAGCTGAGCAAGAACTAATTGTTGCACACGCTTTAGATGTGAAATATAACTTCCGTCAAGATAAACAAGAAATTGAAGTTTTCAGCAACTGAAAGTAACAATGAAGGTTTCTAGCTTGTCCCCCGGACAGATATTCTGCCCGGGGGCAAGCTAACAAATGGAGATTACCGAAGACAAAAGAAGAAAAAACACACCGTTAGGCAAATAAGGGGAGGACATTTAAAATGATCGAAATTAAAGTACCTGAGCTTGCAGAATCTATTACTGAAGGAACTATCTCACAATGGCTTATCAACGTAGGCGACAAAGTTGAGAAAGGTGGCAGCGTTGTTGAGCTTGAAACTGATAAAGTCAATGTAGAAATCATTGCAGAAGATTCAGGTATTGTATCGAAGTTACTAGGCGAACCTGGGGATACAGTTGAAGTTGGTGCAACTATCGCAATTTTAGATGCAAACGGAGCACCAGTTGCAGTAAGTACACCTGCACCGGCTGCTGAACAGCCAAAACAAGAAACAACTGAAGCACCGAAAGCTGCGGCACCAAATGCTGAGCAAACTACAACTTTACAAGGTTTACCGAATACGAACCGTCCTATCGCATCACCAGCTGCTAGAAAAATGGCTCGTGAATTAGGTATCGACTTAAACGATGTACGTAGCACAGATCCACTTGGACGTGTGAGACCACACGATGTACAAGCTCATGCTGCCGCACCAAAAGAAGCACCAGCTGCTCCAAAAAGTCCAGCTCCTGCTCCAGTTGCAAAAACGGAATTCGAAAAACCAGTTGAGCGCGTGAAAATGTCCCGCCGCCGTCAAACAATTGCAAAACGCCTTGTAGAAGTTCAACAAACATCTGCAATGTTAACAACATTTAACGAAGTTGATATGACTGCAATCATGGAATTACGTAAAGAGCGTAAAGATGCTTTCGAGAAAAAACATGATGTACGTCTTGGTTTCATGTCATTCTTCACAAAAGCAGTTGTTGCAGCATTAAAACAATTCCCATTATTAAATGCTGAAATTCAAGGCGACGAGCTTATCATAAAAAAATTCTATGATATCGGTATTGCAGTAGCAGCTCCAGATGGATTAGTTGTTCCAGTTGTACGCGATGCTAACCAATTGAACTTCGCTGAAATTGAAAGCGAGATTCGTAATTTAGGTATGAAAGCACGCGATAACAAACTTTCATTAAAAGAGTTACAAGGTGGTACATTCACAATTACAAACGGTGGTGTATTCGGTTCTCTAATGTCAACACCAATCCTAAATAGCCCACAAGTAGGTATTCTAGGAATGCATAAAATCCAAGTACGTCCAGTTGCGATTGATAACGAGCGTATGGAAAACCGTCCGATGATGTACCTTGCACTATCTTACGATCACCGTATTGTTGATGGTAAAGAAGCAGTTAGCTTCCTTGTTGCTGTTAAAGATATGCTTGAAGATCCAAAATCATTATTATTAGAAGGTTGATAGATTAATAATCTATTAAAGGCTGTAGAATGAATTATTCTACAGCCTTTTTTTATTGCATTCATACGGGACAAATTTCATAACATAAGCTAATAATGTATGCCTAAAACGTAAGGAGGATTAAAATGAATAACCTTCCAATTGATGCAAAACTTAAAGCAAATAAGGATACTTTTTTCCTTCCCGACTCAAACGGGGGTGTCTATTTTCGAAATAATGCCAGTTCATTTCGTATGGACGGTGATGGAATTTACAACTGGATTGAAAAATTAATGCCAATGTTTAACGGGAATTATTCTTTAGCAGAAATAACCGATGGTCTCCCTCTCCCCTATCAAAATCGTGTATTTGAAATTGGAGAGATTTTATATGAAAATGGTTTCGTTCGGGATGTAAGTCAAGATGCACCTCATGCATTAAATAGCGCATTACTTGATAGATACGCTTCACAAATTGAATTTTTAGAAGCTGATTCTCATTCAGGCGCTCTAAAATTCGAAACGTATCGCGCGGCAAACGTCCTTATAATTGGTTCTGGAGATATGCTTACTTCCTTAGTTTCTTCTTTATTAGAATCAGGATTACCTACCTTTCATTACCTTGTTACAGATTATGAGGAAACAAATTACGATCGCATTCATGAGCTAGTAGAACTTGCACATGAAGTTGATGATCATGTCCTTGTTCAGGAAATAGATACGACAATTGATCGTCCCCTGCATGAAGTGTTCGAGCCTTTCGACTGGATTTTGTATGTTTCTCAAAATGGAGATATTGAAGGCCTAAGAGCAGTTCACACGATTTGTAGAGAAGTAGGAAAGAACTTCATACCTGCCGTCTGTTTATCAGCACTTGGTATAGCCGGCCCTATCGTAATAGCTAATCGTGAAGAATGCTGGGAATCCGCATGGCATCGGCTACATGAAACGACTTTACAAAATGAACATTCATCAGCATCATTTTCACCACTTCCATCTGCAATGTTAGCAAATATAATCGTATTTGAATTACTTAAACATGTCGCTGATGATTCTTACCGGGAAAAAGAACCACAATTCTTTTTATTAAATTACGAAACACTCGAAGGAGCATGGCATCCTTTTATAAAACATCCTCTCGCAACTGATGAAAGTTTTACAATTGATACGATAGAAAACCTTTCTGAACAACTTGAGCAGCGTTCCAACCAACATACCTCAACTGATTTATTCCGCTTTTTCGACTCATTAACTTCTAAAGAAGCTGGTTTATTCCATGTATGGGATGAACAAGATTCATATCAATTACCGTTATCACAATGCCATATTCAAGTAGCTACTCCACTATCAGATGGCCCTGCTTCCCTCCTGCCTCTTATGACTTGTGGTGGTTTAACTCATAATGAAGCGCGCCGAGAAGCTGGTTTAGCAGGAATTGAAACATATGTAGCGGAAATTATGCACCGCCTTATTCCTGAACATAATGATATCGGTATTGGCGCTGGAGAAACGATGACAGAAGGTGTATACCGGGCGCTACAACAACATTTAAATAATAAATTGTATGAGCGGCAGTCACATATGCTAGAAGAAATTACGACGATTGATTTAACTGAAATTCATGATAAACATTGTAGATTTTATTACGATGCTCTCTCTACAATTCATGAAACACCTAAAATAGCAGTAAGCGAAGAGATTCTCAGCTTCCCTGTCGTTTGGGTCGGTATAAATGATCGATGGTACGGTGCATCTAATATTAATATGACGTTAGCCTTACGAAACGCACTACAACTATCACTTCTTCATATTCAAAATGAAGAGACTCCTTACAGAGCTAATATCTTGCCTGAATCCTCTATTATTTTATATGACACGGATTCTTTTAGAGTGGAAATACAAGCGGAAGAAGAAGTTCCAGGTGTGCAATCTGTGCGGCTTGCCTTGCAACATTTAGAAGAACATAATTTTTATCCATTCGTGTTTGATTTAGCCATTGAATCATTTTTGAAAGAAAACTTAGATGGTGTGTACGGTGTATTAATTGCAAAGGAGGACAGTCTATGACTCAAAATATATTGCTTATAGGAGATGGCTTACTTGCAAACTATGCACATGATCAACTATGCAAACAATATTCTATCATTCGCCAACATAGCCTTACAGAAGAACTCCCTGAAAATATTCATCTCGCTCTCGTATTACATGATGGCTCTCCTTCTACTATTCATCATGATGCCGAGCTAATGTTTCGGTCAAATCATATTCCATGGCTACGTGCATTCACTTCATTTGGTGAAGGTATTATCGGTCCTTACATTCATCCTCTTGCAACTGGCTGTTCCAACTGCTCTGATGGACGCCGCTTTATCGCCGGCTTTGATCAACAAGAAATGTGGGAACTACAGCGGAAATATACGTTAAAGGCAGATAATGTAACAAGGCGTGATGTACGTGCCACCCAAAATGGTATGTTACAAATGTGCCATCTTATTCGTGCAGAAACAGAGAAAATATTAAATCATAGCCATTCTTCTTTAGAAAATGAACTCATTTTACTAAACTTACAAACACTGCAATGTACACGGCATTCTTTTCTTCCCGATCCGCTCTGCCCTGTATGTAGCAATTTGCCTGATGATACGGCGGATGCAGCAGCGATTTCGTTACAACCGAGCTTAAAAGCAAGCGAAGCAGCATATCGCTGTCGTTCCATTCATGAACTAAACACATTTTTAACGAGAGATTATTTAGATTATCGCGTCGGTATGTTAAACGGAAAAATGCAGCACTCTTTATTACCATTTGCTGACGTTATTATAAACATGCCATTAATGTTTGGAAATGAAGGTGTTGCAGGCCGAACTCATTCATTTGCAATAAGTGAAGCGACTGCTATTTTAGAAGGTTTAGAACGATATTGTGGTATGTCACCTCGAGGAAAAAAGACAAATGTACACGGCAGTTTTCATGAGTTAGAGGATCATGCACTTAATCCCCTCTTACTCGGTGTACATACAAATGAACATTATAATCGTAATAGTTTTCCGTTTAAACCGTTTGATCCTGACTATGAACAAAACTGGGTATGGGGCTATTCTTTATTACAAAACCGACCACTTTTAGTTCCTGAATCAATTGCTTATTATAGTCTCGGTCATCGAGATGCTTTCGTGTATGAAACATCAAATGGATGTGCAATTGGTGGTAGTTTAGAAGAAGCAATTTTTCACGGCATTTTAGAAATTGTAGAGCGTGACGCCTTTTTGCTCACTTGGTATGCCGAATTACCTCTCCCCCGCCTTGATCTTAGTTCAGCAAATGATACGGAATTACAATTAATGATTCAGCGACTGTACACGATTACTGGGTATGAGTTACATGCTTTTAACGCAACGATGGAACACGGTATCCCAAGCTTATGGGTAATTGCGAAAAATACGCGTGAAAATGGAATGAACGTTGTTTGTGCGGGAGGCTCTCATTTAGATCCTGTCCGTGCTTTAAAGAGTGCCATCCATGAAATAGCTGGCATGTTACTAATAGCAGACGATGAACTCGAACAAAAAAGAGAGCACTACGAAAACTGCTTACACGATCCTTATCTCGTTAATAAAATGGAAGACCATAGTATGCTGTACGGATTGCAAGAAGCAGAAGAACGGCTTCACTTCCTTTTACGTGACGATGCCCCTGTGCAATCGTTCCAAGAAATGAATGCATTACAATCAGTTAATATAGATTTAACATCCGATCTTCATCAACTTTTAAACCGTCTGCAGCAATCTGGACTTGAAGTAATCGTTGTAGATCAAACAGTACCTCTTATAGAAAAAAACGGATTACATTGTGTAAAAGTCATTATTCCAGGCATGCTCCCGATGACGTTCGGTCACCATCTCACTCGGGTTACAGGACTAGATAGAGTGTATACTGTACCGATGACACTTGGATATAGCGCTGAGCCTTTAACGAATGCACAATTAAATCCACATCCGCATCCGTTTCCATAGTAAAGGAGGGGATTCTATGCAGCTGGATACTTTTTTACATCATCTCCATTTTTCTATCGATGAAATTATGCCGAATCATGAAGTGGACTGGGCAGATGCACCACTTCCTTATAAATTATATCGAAATGTACCTGTCATCCCTCTCTCTTTAGAAATTTCATTATCTTTACCTAACTCTTCTACTACACCTACTTTAAAGAAGATTGGTCATTACCTTGGGTACTCATTCGGTTTAACTCAGTTATGTCAGCTAAATAGCGAAAAAATTTTATTCCGAAGATCTATCCCTTCAGGTGGTGCTTTATATCCGAATGAATTGTATATATATTTAAAGATTGACGATTATCCAGACGGCATTTACCATTACGATGCCGCGCATCACCGGCTTGTTTTACTTCGTGAAGGAAATTTCGATTCTTATCTTTCGGAAGCACTTGGCAACCGTTGTAACATACAGTCTTGTTTTGGCGCTGCATTCGTATCCACTATGTTTTGGAAAAACTTCTTTAAATACAATAATTTTTCGTACCGGCTTCAAGGCTTAGATAGCGGTGTTCTCATCGGACAATTACTTGCATGTGCCAAACAATTTGGCTACACAAATGGCGTATATTTTCAGTTTTTAGACCGCGCAATCAATCATTTACTCGGACTGCCAGAAGGCGAAGAAAGCGTGTATGCTGTTGTTCCTTTAAGTACAGAACCGCAAACTGGTTGGTTTCACAATGATTACCATGAAAATAAAACAGTTACTTCTCATGAGTTGTTGCAACAAATTCCGCCGTTAGCACACGAACATTTCGTTCGATCAAAGCAAGTAGATAAACATCCTATGATAACCAAAATAAATGAAGCTTCTATGATCGAATCGACAGCACACTTCCACACACTACATCATGAAGAGCACTATCAACATCATGCGCACGCTGTACAGTTGCCGCAAGTAGAACGGTTATCGTATGATTTCTTACAACTTTGTAAAGAACGGTATTCCCCTGATGCTGACTTTACTTTCACGAAATGGGATGCAGCCGAGCTCGCTACTTTACTACAAGAAGCGAGCCTCTCCTTCCCTTATTACAACGACCTTGATGGTCAGTATGTAAATGAAAATGCGCGCGTCTCCTTATATGGATGTTTTTATAACGTAAAAAATATAGAAAACGGTGCTTACGCTTATAACAGTAAAACGCATTCCATACAACCACTTCGATATGGAGACCTTCGTTATCCCCTTCAATCTAGTATGACGATGGATAACGTGAATCTTTTTCAAGTACCGCTTTGCCTACATGTAGTCGGAAAGAAAGATTACTATACACGTGCATTAGGCTATAGAGGGTACCGTATTCACCAAATGGAAGCTGGCATACTCGTCCATAAACTCGTTTTCGCCGCAACCGCGATGGGGATGGGCGGTCATCCATTACTAAGTTTTGATACAAATTCATGTGATCAGTTATACGGGATAGATACTGGAAATGAAACGTCTCTTATTCAAATTCCTGTTGGGGCGTATCGAGCGCGGAATTGGTTAAAAGGGGATTTGCGTAATTAGAAGCACGCCGGTGGACGGCGTGCTTTTTTACTAGATTAATTTAAAAATACTCTTAATTTGTCTAGCAAATAACCAATTTTTCGTACCGTAGTTATCATTTAAACTATCTAAATTAATAGATTGTCCGTTAGCAAACTTTAATTCTAACGTTGTATTTTTGTCATTTGTTTTTAAATTACTATTTGTAATGGCATCATACTTTAATTTTTCAATCTCAATATATTCGTCTTTTTCTTGTCCGATCACGACATGGTCTTGGAAGAAGAAAAATACTTCTACTTTTTTACCGAAACAAAATACATTTTTCGTATAAATTAATGTCGCGTTATCAAGTCCGACACATACTTCTTTCATTTCTTCCACAACATGTCCAAAGTCTTCTTCATGTCTTGTATTTGATTCAACAATCCATTCTTCGATTGTTTTCATATTAATTGCCATACTGCGCCCCCTGGTTCGTTCAATGCTTTATTAAAAAATAAATACTATATGAAAATATAAGCGATAAGTACTATGTTTTCAAGGGTGAACGGTATATTCAAAATAAAGTGAAACTTTAATCAATAGGGGTCTTCATCCCCACTGATTATTAGTTGAACCAATCGGGCTTTTACGGGCAGTTGATCGCCCACCTAACTTCTTTGCTTTCGCTGGATTTTGAGGTGGGGGTCTTACTGTCCGCAAATAGCGGGATAAAGTTAAATTTCAAAGTAATATAAAAGGAACACCAATTTCATTAAATTTTAAACGTGTGAACGAGGCATTCTTCATCATCAATTAACTGCTCTCTCTCATCAAATTCAATGTTCAGTTCTTTATATACTTTCTTCCAAAACGACACTGCTGGTACATTTTTTAGAAGTTCGATAACGAAATACTGCCCTCGTTTCTCTTTTAGTACATTCGCAATAACTTGTTTACCGATTCCTTTCCCCTTGTACTGATTCAATATGAAAATGTCATTTATACCAAAGTCGTTTTCCTTCTTCAAAAAAGGACGTTCCAGTAGTAATAAAAATCCTACAATCTCATTATCACTTTTAATAAAATACGGAGTGATTCCGTCATTTTCCCAAAACATGTGCAAATCTTCATATTCAAAAAATCCATTTGCCCCAATCTTTATATTAGGAGTGAATGTAGAGAGATCATGAAGATATAGTGCGTACAAATTACGTAATATTTCTTTTTCAGATTCTTGAACGGTTTGAAGTGCTACAAACATTTTTAATAATCCCCTTCCCTATATGTAACTGTTTCTCCCTCTTTATTATTCGCTAAAAAAGTTTACCTACCTTTGCAAAAAAAATAGCACTTAAAAAGTGCTATTCTGCTCGCCTTGCCGCTTGCTGAATTGGATCCCAAACGCTGTTATATGGTGGTGCGTAACTTAAGTCGACATCTTCTAAATCGTGAATGCTCATTTTATTGAAAAGCGCCATTGCAATCACATCAATCCGTTTATCTACACCTTCTTCTCCAATTACTTGTCCGCCTAATAATTGTTTCGTGTCAGAACGATATAGTAATTTCAAATAAAGTGGTTTCGCATTTGGATAATAGCCCGCCATATTTGTTGAATCTACTTTGACTGTTTTATATGGGATATGTAGCCCTTTTGCTTCTTTTTCATTTAAGCCTGTTCTTGCGAGCGTCAAATCCATAAATTTAATAATACCTGTACCTAACGTACCCTTAAATGCTCTTCGCTTATCAAGCATATTCAGTCCAGCAAGTCGCCCTTGTTTATTTGCAGTCGTTCCGAGCGGGATATGATCATGAATTTCCTTTATAACGTGGTAATGTGTTGCGCAATCACCAGCTGCATATACGTCCTGCACATTCGTTTGCATATATGTATTTACTTCGATTGCCCCTTTATGATTTGTACGTATATTTGTTCCTTCAAGAAAATCAGTATTCGGCTTCACTCCAACAGATACTAAAACAAGATCCGCTTTATACGTACCTTTATCCGTTTCAATTTGTTCCACTCTTTCGTTTCCTTTAAACGCTTTTACATTTTCATTTGTTAAAATTTCAATATGATGTTTATCTGCTTCTTTATGTATATACTCCGCCATATCTGCATCATAAATTGTACCGATATGATCATTTCTCTCAATCATTCTTACTTTCTTACCAAGTTCGACGAATGTTTCTGCCATCTCAAGTCCAATTGCACCGCCGCCAATAATCGTTACATCTTCAACTTTATTCGTCTCTAACGTTTTTAATATGCGCTCAGCATCCGGAATTGTTTTTAAAAGATGAACGCCTTGTAAATCTCGTCCTTCCCATTCCGGCATAACAGGGCGTACTCCAGTTGCAACTAGTAAACGGTCATATGGAAATTGAAAAATATCTTTCGTCTCTGTATGCTCTGCGTACACCATTTTCTTTTCCGTATCGACTTTCGTTACTTCATGACGCACTTTCGCATCAATTCCGTATTTATCACGAAACGCCTTTACATTGCGCGCGATTAATTTTTCTGTTGAAGCGATAGCACCACTAATGACATACGGTAATCCACACTGCGCGTACGAATAAATTTCACCTTTTTCTAATGTTACAACATTTGCATTTTCATCGTTTCTAACAATTTGCATAGCTGCACTCATACCAGCTGCATCTCCACCAATAATGACATAGTTCACTTTACCACTCCTTATTTTTTACATACTCTTTACGTTTTCCATATTTTATAGAAATAACACCTACTCCCATTGTAAAGAAAGAGAATTCCATCTTCAAATTTGGTGCACGAACCTATGCCTTAATAGGTAATCGTCGTGTCTTAAAAACAACATGTTTAATATGCTATAACAGTTACTATTGAAAGTAGGTGAAACATACATGTGCGCCGGCCTTCTCGCCCAGCTTCCAGAGGAACCACAAGAACCAAAAGAACC
Organism: Bacillus sp. FSL M8-0063; assembly: GCF_038005545.1. NCBI lineage: Bacteria > Bacillati > Bacillota > Bacilli > Caryophanales > Bacillaceae > Bacillus > Bacillus sp. FSL M8-0063. The sequence goes on along the minus strand of NZ_JBBOTJ010000001.1, from coordinate 888,598 downwards.
GAAACCCGCTCTCTCACTTGACCAAGAATTTTCCATTAATGCAACAATATATAGTGCCCGTGCTTGGTTATCTAACGATGATACGTTTGCGCAAGATATTTGGAAAGCTACCCAATTCGCTTCAGCATCACATGCTGGCAAGTCCATCTTTCCAGTCGGTTCTGTTAAAATTATGAACTTTTCTGATGATACAATAACCGTTACTGCCTCACCAGAATCAGATCATGCGCTCAAAATAGTCGTGCCACCCCATTCCGAGGCAGCTCTAACGTCTGGTCCTTTATCCCATATACAAGCTAGTACATCAGGAGGATCAAGCAAAGTCACATTTCTCTTTCACATCTTTTTCTCAAGGGATCCTGGTTCAGATAAATAACCATAAAAAAGGTACAGTTATGCACTGTACCTTTTTTCACGTGTTCTATTCTCTTGATTTGATGAGTTCAACATTATAAGATTCAATATCTGTTAGCTTTCCTGTAAAATACGGATTTTCTCTATACCAAGACTGTTTTGAGAAATACGCTTGCATATCTTTCGTTTGAAACATGTGTCCATGTCTTGCGTATATTTCATTTCTCGCTATTTTCAATTGTTCTTTCGATAAATATGTTAAGTCTGCACTCGTTAGTTTTCGAATATCACTATCTGGTAAGATGAAACCATTATATACATACCGAGTCGCGGAGGGAGGAGTAACATTATAAACAACTGTTTTTTCTGTACTCTTCTTGTGGAATGGAAGATTATAAGACGGAAGTGCCGTTACCGTTTCTACCTTCGTCGTCTCCCTTCCATTTTCTCCATTTCGTTCTAAATAAATCGTCGTACTTCCATCAGTTGCTACCGGTCCCCACTTAATTTCTTCTCCAGCCAGAGCTGTAACTGGCTTTTGATTCACATACAATGTTGCACCAGGTGCATTCGTTTGGACAGTAATATATTGCCCTTGCAACGTTAAATCTATCGTTACATTATTTTGACCTTGTTTTATAAGTACAACCTTTTCTTCACGTGATAGTTTTACATAGTCATTTTTATATTCTGCTTGAAACACTTGAGCCCCTGGAAGAAACGGTCCATATTGCTTCTCAAACTTTTTGTCATCAGACTTATCAATTTCTTTTCCGTTCATTTTTAAAGATGTACCTTTTTCATTTGTAAGCACCGTCGTATAATACGTCTTCGCTTTCAATTTATACCGATCAAAGATAAAGAAATACTTTCCGTCTTTCGTTAACGAAAAGTCTGCTCTTTCAATTCCATTCCCTTGTTTTTCACCTATCCTCAACTGTTCTTTCAATTCATTCAAGTAAGATGGATTTTCTTTTATATACGAAAATAGCGGCATTAGACTCTCTCTCGTTGCAATAACTGATGGATCATCTGCCGTGACGATTTCAGCTAACTTCTCCCCGTCCCTCTCTTGTACAATAGTAATCATTCGATCTACTTGTGCCGCCTGCTTATAATACGATGATCCGTACAAATACAGTCCCACAATCACTACAGCAAGTAATGTTAAGAGTGTAATGCCAAATTTTGTACCGCTGCTCATTGTCTTCTTTACTACAAGACTTTCCCTCTTCTGACCGCAGTTTTGACAAAATTGCACACCGTCTTCAAAATGAGTCCCACACTTTGTACATACATTCATCCATTCAACCACCTTTTCTTTAGAGGCCAGTTAATCCCTGAGTAATGGTTTGAATTATCGTGCTAATGTAAGACCAAAGTACAATGAATGTTGCGATTCCAATTAAAACATTTGCGATAATAAGTGTGTAAACAAGATCTAATCCGCCGTTGTCTAATTTTAATATGGCAACAGTTACACTAATCCCTATATAAGTTGTAGCTACAGATAATAATATTGGTAAGAAAAAGATTAATAGAAAACTAAAAAGAAAAGTAAGAACTAATATAGCGATAGCCGGCGTTGCTATCGTTCCCCATACGCCAAATACTTCAAGAAATGAAAAAGAAGATTTCATCATCTTACCACTTACAAAAATAATAAATCCGACAAACAAAGTTAAAATCAATAAAAAGAAAAAGACCGTTACAGCTTCTCCAAAAAATGTAAGAGTAGAAACATCTGGCACTAACGTTCTCGTAACTGCTGCCCCAGCACTCATCATTCTATAAAAAATACATGCCCCTAAAAAACAAATAAGAACAAGACTTACAATTCCATTTCGTACTTCAACCTTGCCGCTTTTCATAATCGCTGTCGGTGCTTTGAAAGCATGTTTAAAGAACTGAAAATAGCCACTTGCAAACCGCTTCGCTTGCTCTACTGTTTCATTTTGTCGAGTTTCCTTTTTTGGTGCTACGCGTGCTTGTTGCTCACCTTCTTCTTGTGCACCACTCGCTACTGCTTCCTCCGTCAACGAATGTCCACACTTTCCGCAAAATTTTGCCTCTGCTGCATTTTCCGTCTGACACGCTGGACATTTCATTCTCTCATTCCCTCCTTAAGCAGATACCATATAGGGTGTTACAAGTTCAATATATGACTTTGTACATAAAACATGACTACAAGAAAAAGATTATGAAATCCTTCTTTCAAAAGAAATATATGTGCTAGCAATCTTGAAAAATAATGCTATTATGAAACAGAACAAATAACATTTTTAACAGATTGGATGACTGGCAATGGAATTGGTAAACTCAATTTTTCAAATACTCCTTACAAGCGTAATCCAATTATTTTCTTTAATTGGCGTTATCATTGTAATTGGATTTCTATTAGGCTATTTAGAATCTCTCACACGCATGTATTGGTCGAGAGCTTTCGGAAGAAAAGGATTCCTTTTAACGGCGTGGATCGGTGTTCCTATTCATGAACTTGGACATGCCATTATGTGTGTACTATTTCGTCATAAAATTGTAGCAACGCAGTTTTTCCCAACAGATACAAGTCAAGGTGCTTTAGGCTACGTACAGCATCAATACAATCAAAAAAGTGTATATCAACGAATTGGGAACTTCTTCATTGGAATCGGTCCTATTATTTCTGGTATTACTGCACTAATCCTTTTAATGCGCTATTTCGTACCAAATTCATATTTCTTATTTAGTACCACTCTCGAAAAAACAATCGCTTCTACTTCTATTAATATAGAAATGGTTCAAAACATGCTCTTGTCGACGTTCGTATTATTGAAAAGCTTATTTACAATAAGTAATTTATTGAATCCTTCCTTTTGGCTATTTTTATTTATCGCCATTTGTATTTCTGCACATATCGCTTTAAGTAAACCAGATATTAAAGGATCAATAGACGGTGTCATCGTCATGTTTATCGTATTATTTTTATTCAACATAATCGCAGGACTATTTCAGTACGACAGTAACCAGCTAATCGGCAAAGTGATAAAGTATAATATGTACCTCATCGCATTTTCTAGTGTGGCACTACTGTTCTCTTGTCTTTCTACACTTGTTAGTTTTGGGTTTTATAAAATAAGAGGAGGGCGTTCTTTTTGAACGCCCTCCTCTCATCACTTATTGTTCTTATAATCACAATGCTCAACCGGAACACGAGCGTGCCCATCTTCATCTGTACACCATGACTGCGACTGGAAGGCAAGAAAAATACCGATCCATGATTCTTCCTTTTCGAAGTGAATGAGTATACCTCCGTCTTGCCATATACCATTATCACCTTTCCATTTCTCTACATTCCCTTGGTTCATATGAATATCGTGTATACCGTTTCCTGGTTCGAAATGGAAGTAAGAATCCGGTGTATTTTCTTCTGGCCCCCATCTTTCACCAAATGCGTAAATAATCGCTTTTTCTTCTATCGCTCGTTTTATATAACGTTCTATTTTTTCATTTAAATCATTATCAACACCTGCTTTTTCAGCAGGTAAAGGAATCATTTGTTTCGATTCAAATACATTACCTCTTACGTAGTCTAAAGCTACTTTCGGTTCATTGTTTTTTATTTCTGTAAAACCGAATGGTAATGTCGGTAAAATATTAATTGCTTCTGACCGAATATTGTCGCTCGCAAAATATAAAACTTCTGACGGATAACTTTGCGATTTGACGTTAATTGCAATACGATAATCTACTTCTGCTTCACCTTGTAAATGAACTTGATAATGAGGTGTTTTCCCTTTTCCAATCTTTGATTGTATAACTGTACCTTTTAACACGCCGTAGTTTTTTAGGGGCATACATTTCATCTCCTATTCATTTAGTAGAAGCTTTTCATATTTAAAACATTATCCAATCATAAAGAAAATCCTCCTATGTTAGGAGGATTTTTAATTTCTCAACATATACCAAACAATAACCTCTACCACTACTAGCAAAATTGCACCAAAGATCATTAACGTCGTCTTCTTTAACAATTCATTTTCACGATAAGGAATGTTACATAAATACGCCCCTAGTGTAATCCGTGACGGGCAAGCGATTGTCGCTACTGACGATGCGGTGTTTTGCAGTGTTGTGACGTATTGCCACGGAAGCGCTACGTTTTGCGCAGTTTGCATTTGTAGTTTTATAAACATCGCATTTGATCCGGCGTTACTACCTGTTAAAAAGCCACCGATTCCGCCGATAAACGGGGCAACGAAAACGAAAAACGTTCCAAATGTTTCACCAGCTGTTTTTGCCAGTAATGAATGCATGCCAGATGCACCCATTAGTTCTGAAATGGCGATAAACATCGTCGTTGTAATCGCAAAAGGAATCCATTGTTTTATCGTTTGCGAGAGTGATTGTTTAATAATATGAGATGGAATACGGAAGAAGATAATAGTAAATAAGCATGTCATACCGAGCCAAAATCCTGGTGAATATAGTAGCTCTAGCTTGTAAGAGTATGATTTCAAATCAAGAACGGCATATGATCTGAATACATCATGTAATGCTGGTACGAGGCGAGAAAGCAAAATACAAACAGTTAAGAATATATAAGGGCTAATAATTTTTATAATAGATACTTCTCTCTCCGTTGCTGCAGCATGTTCTGTTATTAAATTTTGCTCACTTTTTCCTTTTAATTTATTGATAAGAAAGCCAAATGTAATTGTAACGATAGAACTTAATATACCTGCTAGTTCAACACTTACGTATGCGTTAGAAAGATAGATTCCGAGAGAAAATAATAGAAAGAAACCGAATCCTTCTTTCCACTTTTCAATTACGGCCCGCCAGCCACCAACAACGTGTAAAGAAAGAATGACGAAATAAGCAAACATCGGAATACTTAGTAGTGCCGTATTTGCACCAAGTGTTGTAAGCGGCATATTTATTAGCTGCGAACCGATAATCGTACCAGTTGCCATTGCGCCCCACGAACTAGCTAGTAAGCCGATAAATGAAAGCAGTACAGCCTGAAACGGTTTATAGCCCAATGATAGAAAGATAGGTGCTGCAACCATGAAGCCAATTCCGAACCCACTTACTGATTCGATTAGCGGACAAATACCAAAACACATAAGGAGCATTTGTAATAAACGATCGTGCGTCACTTCTTCTAAAAAACGCGCTACTTGATCGATGTACCCCATTTTGTTCATGAGGTGAAATAAAAAAATACCGAAAAACAAAACGTACCCAACAATAAAACAAATTAACCAACCTTTAATCGTTGCGTGCACAGTTTCACTTATCCCTAGTTGAAACGTTGGCGAGAGTAAAACGATTCCAACAGACACAACGTAAGCAATTAAAGAGGATCTTAATGACGTTTGTTTAAATAAAAATAAACAAATGAAAATCATCATAATTGGGATAAGTGCCAACAATATGGCCATGTTATCATCTCTTTTCATTAAAAATACAATTTTTAACTATTATATAACAGATGTCATAATTTTCAATTGTTTTTACAACAGGTTCAAAAAAGGAGCCAAATGGCTCCTTTCACTCCCATTTTCTTTTATCCTGAAAAACGCTCTGCTGTCCGACTATTTTATCTAACAAAACAAACACAATATAAGCACATATTACTTGCAATACAACATTTCCAAATTTCATTAATTCAAATGAATGGATCCATCGAAATAATTCGTTTAATAATACAATCGAAACGATACTAAATAGTTCTATACTAATCGAAAATATACATATTTCTAAAATAGATTGCTCTTGAATGCGATTTAAGTTGGAAAAGATAAATACATATCCTATAAATAGAGCCATCAATTCTATTTTCGTCATGCTAATGAGCCAAGCGTATAGTGGTACAGTTAAAAGAAGATATAGTAGTTTTCGTCTTAGCATGCTTTCTCACCCTCTAAGTTATATGTATTTTCTGTATATTTTAACATTTATTACGTAAAACAAAAAGAAGAGACTTATGCCTCTTCTTTTTGTTTTGTTGCCTGTATTAATTCACATATTTCTTCTCGCTTTTCATTTTCTAACAGCTCAATGACTTTACTTCCAACGACTACTCCATCACATATTGTAATCATTTCTTCTACATGTTCCTTCGTTGAAATACCGAACCCTGCCACTACCGGTAAATGCGTATGTGATTTTACTTTTTCTAAGTAACTATGAATCTCACCTTTAAAGTTTTGACGTACTCCTGTTACGCCTGCTACTGTAACGGCATAGACGAATCCTTCTGATTCACTCGTAATTTTTTCGATTCGCTCAATTGGGCTCGTTACGGTAACGAGTGGAATTAGCGCAATGTTTGCCTCTCGAAGTAACGGAGCAATAATATTTTGCTCTTCATACGGTAAGTCTGGAACGATGATGCCGTCTACACCTGCTTCTATACAGTTTTCGATGAATCGTTCTTTTCCGAATGCGAGTACTGGATTTAAATATGTCATGAGTACAAACGGAATTTGCACTTCTTTCCTTACCTCTATCAATGCTTGAAAAATACCTTTTACTGTTACACCGCTATCTAGTGCTCGTTTCCCTGCTCTTTGAATCGTTGGACCGTCTGCGACTGGATCTGAAAACGGGATGCCAATTTCAACGATGCTCGCTCCTGCTTCATCTAGAAAACAAATTCTTTCTTTTAATTTTTCAAGGCCACCATCTCCGCCCATTACGTACGGAATAAATGCTTTCTTACCATTTTCAAACGCTGCTTTAATTTTTTCTACTCCCATTTTTTACACCTCTTCCATATAACGTTTTATACTCTCTACATCTTTATCCCCGCGACCAGATAAACAAATGACAAGTCCTTCGTCTTTCTTCATTTGCGGCGCTAATTTTAATGCATATGCGACAGCATGTGAGCTTTCTAACGCCGGAATAATCCCTTCTTTTTTCGTTAATAATTGAAATGCTTCTAACGCTTCTTCGTCTGTTATTGAATAATACGAAACGCGTCCAATATCTTTTAGCAAGCTATGTTCTGGCCCAACACCTGGATAATCGAGTCCCGCTGAAATAGAATGCGCTTCTTGAATTTGTCCTTCTTCATTTTGCAGAAGGTACATCATTGATCCGTGTAAAACACCAACGCTTCCTTTCGTTAAAGTAGCTGCGTGCTTTTCTGTATGAACACCTTTCCCAGCTGCTTCTACGCCGTAAAGAGCGACTTCTTCATCGTGTAAGAACGGATAAAACATGCCCATCGCATTACTACCACCACCAATACATGCAACGACTGCCTCTGGTAATTTCCCTTCTAACGCTTCATATTGTTTTTTCGTTTCTTTCCCAATTACACTTTGGAAATCACGAACAATTTGCGGGAATGGATGTGGTCCAAGAACGGATCCCATAATGTAGTGTGTATCGTGTACATGTGAAACCCAGTAGCGAAGCGCCTCGTTTACCGCATCTTTTAATGTACCGCTACCTGCCGCTACGCTTTCTACTTTCGCTCCGAGTAATTCCATTCGGAACACATTTAATTTTTGACGTCTCACATCTTCTTCTCCCATAAAGATGACGCATTCTAATCCGAGTAGGGCACATACAGTAGCTGTTGCAACTCCGTGTTGTCCTGCTCCTGTTTCAGCGACAACTTTTTTCTTGCCCATTCGTACTGCAAGTAGTGCCTGACCGATTGTATTGTTAATTTTATGAGCTCCTGTATGGTTCAAATCTTCACGTTTTAAATAAATCTTTGCACCGCCGCAATACTTCGTCATATTTTCAGCGAAATAAAGCGGTGTTTCTCTTCCAACGTACGTTTTTAAATAATGATTTAATTCCTTTTGAAACGCTTCATCTTGCATCGCTTCTTTATACGCTTCTTCTAGTTCTAATACAGATTGCATTAACGTTTCTGGAACGTATCGTCCTCCATATATACCGTAGTGACCTTTTTCATCTGGATATGCGTAGTTCATTTGGAACACTCCTTCGCTTTTATAATAAATTGTTTTATTTTCTTTAGATCTTTCTTTCCTTCTGTCTCTACTCCGCTACTTACATCGACCATGTATGGCTGAATAGTTCGAATCGCTTCTTCTATATTAAGTGCATTTAATCCACCAGCTAATATCGTTTTCTCTCGCAACTCTTTTGGCATATGCACAAGTAGTTCCCATGAAAATTCCTTTCCATTTCCTCCGTGAAACTTTTCTTTCGGGCTATCAAACAATATATAATCCGTTTCATATGTTTGAGCATCTTTCATATCGTCCTCCGAAGTCACTCCGAGAGCTTTTATAGACGGAATATTCAATCTTCTGATTTGGTGATTATCTTCATCCCCATGTAGTTGCACATGCGTTAACCCGCATTCATCTGCAATTTTCTGTATTTCTTCTACTGATTCATTTACGAAAACACCGACCTTTAACACGTTTGCTGGAATCTCCTCAATGATTTCTTTCGCTAGCCCTGGAGTGATTTTCCGCTTACTTTCTGCAAAAACAAATCCGAGTGCATCTGCTCCGTATTCACAAGCACGCTTTGCTGTTTCAACATCAGTGATGCCGCAAATTTTCACTTTCATATGTTCACCTTACAGTCTTCGAAAAAGGTACTTATAGAAGATGATGTCATAATTGCTTCTCCAACTAATACACCTTTTGCTCCCGCTTTTTTAACACGGATAATATCTTCCTTTGAATGGATCCCGCTTTCACTAATCCAAAGTAATTTCTCCTCGTTTAATCGTTTTCCAAGCTTTTCTGTTTGGCTTAAATCAACTTCGAATGTTTTTAAATTACGGTTGTTAATACCGATAACGTGCGGATTTAATTGGATTGCAATTTCTAATTCCTGTTCATCATGAACTTCAACAATCGCTTCTAATCCTTTTTCTAGTACGTAGCTGTACAGCTCTTTTAATTTTTCTTTCGTTAACGCCGCTACGATTAGTAAAATAATATCTGCACCAGCTTCATACGCTCTATCAATTTGAATCTTATCGATTATGAAATCTTTACATAAAAGCGGAATGTTACTTTCTCTTCTTGCCGTTTGTAAATCATGAAACGATCCTTTAAAAAATTGACCGTCTGTTAAAACAGAAACTGCTCCTGCGCCGCATTCTTCATATGTTTTCACTTGTTTTCGTACATCAACGTGTAAATTAATATCTCCTTTTGATGGTGATGCTCGCTTTACTTCTGCAATGACAGTAAACTGCTGTAACGCTTCTACAAGTGAATGTGTCTTTCTAATTTCTTTTAATGGTGTATACGTTTCATATAATGCCGCAACTTCCTTTTTCTTTTGGTCTACAATTTTGTCTAAAATCGTCCCCACTTTAATTCACCCTTTCTAATTTTTCATTGCTTGCTGCAATTAATAAGTTTAGTTTGGCTAATGCTTTTCCAGAGTCAATGCTATGTGCCGCTAGTGTAATTCCTTCTTCGATCGTTTCTGCTTTTCCATTTGCGAAAAGGGCTAGACCTGCATTGAATAAAACTGTATCGCGGTAAACACTCTTTTCTCCTCTTAATACGCCGAGCGTAATCTTTGCATTTTCTTTCGAATTCCCGCCTCTAATCTCTTCATTGTTCACTATTGAGAAACCGTATTTCTCGGGTTCAATACTCGTTTCTACTATTTCATTATCTTTTAAAATGACAACATGATTTTCTCCTTGCAATGATGCTTCATCTAAAAATCCACTTCCGTTTACAACAAGCGCCTGCTTCCTTCCTAGTTTCTGTAATACTTGCGCAACTGGTAGTAACATATCTCGTTTATAAATGCCGACAAATTGTGTTTCTAAATTCACCGGATTTGTTAAAGGGCCAATTAAATTAAAGATCGTCGGTACATTTAATTCTTTTCTTATTTTCATAATGCGCCTTAATGCTGGATGCATAGCTGGTGCGAATAAAAATGCAATGCCGACATGCTCTAATAAATAATCAATTTCGTTTGGCGTACTGCTAATATTTACACCGAGTTCTTCTAATAAATCGGCACTTCCTGTTTTACTAGATACAGCACGGTTACCATGTTTTGCAACCTTTACGCCAGCTCCTGCCAGTACAAATGCCGATGTTGTACTAATATTAAACGTTTGTGCACCGTCACCACCCGTTCCGCAATTGTCCATTGCTCCTTGTATATGGTTCGAAAACGGTAATGCCTTTTCGCGAAGAGCTCGAACAAGGCCGTATATTTCTTCTGCTGTTTCACCTTTCGCTTTCAGTAATACTAAGAAGGCTGCAATTTCACTTTCCAATATGTTTTCATTTAATAAAAGAAGCCCTGCTCTATACATTTCCTCTTCTGTTAAATGTTGTCCCTCCACTAATTTACGAAGATAGTTATTCATACTCTTTCCTCCTCCTTCACTTCTGTTAAAAAGGCACGTATTAACTTTCCGCCTTCTTCTGTCGCGATTGATTCTGGATGAAACTGTAATCCGAATAGCGGATAATAATTGTGACGAACTGCCATAATTTCTCCGTCGTCCATCGCTGTCGCTAGTATGTCAAAACACTCTGGCAAACTCGTTTGTGCTGCAACAAGGGAATGGTAGCGCATCGCTGTTAGCGGCTGGGTCACGTATGAAAAGATTGACGTTCCATTATGTTTCACACGAGATGTTTTTCCATGTTTAATGCGCTCCGCTCTAACAATTTCTCCTCCAAATGCTGATATAATCGCCTGATGTCCGAGGCAAATACCTAGTATGGGAACGTTCTTATAAAAATGACGAATCACTTCGATACAAATGCCAGCATCCTCTGGTTTTCCTGGTCCTGGTGAAAGCACAATTCCTGTTGGATTCATCCCTTCTAGCTGTTCTATCGTTATTTGATTATTTCTTACGACTACAATATCTTCTTCGTATTCACCTAACAGCTGATACAAGTTATATGTGAATGAATCATAATTATCAATTAGTACAATCATTTCATTACCTCCAATAGCGCTCTCGCCTTATTTAACGTTTCTTCATATTCAGCTACTGGGTCTGAATCATAAACAATTCCCGCTCCTGCCTGAACGTATGCTTTTTCATCCTTTACGACCATCGTTCGAATGGCAAGTGCCATATCAAGATTTCCAGAAAAACTAACATACCCAACTGCACCGGCGTATACATTTCTTTTTTCATTCTCTAGCTCATTTATAATTTCCATCGCTCTAATTTTCGGAGCACCTGACACTGTTCCTGCTGGTAGGCAATACGCTAATGCATCAAATCCACTCATTTGTTTTCGCAATATTCCGTAAACTTCAGATACAATGTGCATAACGTGAGAGTATTTTTCTACTTTCATATATTTATCTATCGTCACGGATCCAATTTCGCTCACTCTGCCAATATCATTTCGCCCAAGATCTACAAGCATCATGTGCTCCGCTCGTTCTTTCTCATCTTCTAACAGTTCTTTTTCGATTTCCGCATCTTCCTGCTTTGTTTTCCCTCTCGGCCTCGTACCCGCAATTGGATTCGTCATCACCTTATCTTCTCTAACTGATAACAAGCTTTCCGGCGAAGAACCGAGTACAATATAATCTTGAAAATCGATATAAAACATATACGGTGACGGGTTTGCAATGCGAAGTTTTCGGTATAGCGCGAAAGGATCACCAATACATTCACTTTGCAAACGCTGTGACAGTACGACTTGGAATATGTCCCCGGCTCTTATATGTTCTTTCGCCGTTTCTACCATCTCACAAAACTCTTTTTCCGTTATAGAAGAAGTGAATGATAATGTTGACCTTATTTGAATTACTTCCACTGCTTCTCCCTGTAACACTTCCTCTTTGTATACTTGCAACCTTTCATATACTTCTTCATAAGAAGCTGAATCGTCTTCCCTGCATACATATACAAATGATATTTTTTGGCGTAAGTGGTCATACACGATAAACTCACGGTACAGTAAAAGGTGTACTTCTGGAATATTCAATGGATCGTGTAAATCCACGCCTATATTTTCATACTGCCGAATGACGTCATAGCCAATATAACCAACTGCTCCTCCGCAAAATGGGAATGGACTGTCTACTTGCGCTGACTTGATTACTTCTTCTAACACTTGTATTACGTTACCTTGCAGCTTTTCTGTTTGGCCATAAATCGTTCGTTCCACTTCCGTACCAACGCTTTTCACTTCACCATACGGGTTACATCCTAAATATGAATAGCGTCCTTTATCTTGATGAAGCTGGGAGCTTTCTAATAAAAACTTTTTCTTTCCCTTCATACGTCTATATAAAGAAATTGGCGTAATGCTATCTCCTTCTTCTTCAGCGATTACTACAAATGTTCTTCCCTTTTCTTTTTGCTTCATAAATTCCTCTTTTGTCATCATGCCTTTCACCTCAATCTGAAAAATAAAAAAGTCCTCTACATATCGAAAATATGTAGAGGACGATAAATTTACCGTGGTACCACCTCATGTTGGACGCAAAAGCATCCCGCTTTATTCAGGTACAAAATATATACCTTATCCTTGTAACGGCGGAACCCGGGTTGCCTACTGAAAATAATTGTTCAGCATACCTCTCGTAAGCCCATTCCGTATATGGCACCGCACCGGGCTCCCACCTATCCCCGGCTCTCTGTAACGTCTCCAATATACGTACTCTTCTTACTTCAACGATTTCATTTATTTAATTTTTTGTACACAAAAAGGGAGTACTCATCCTATAGAAAGGACGGGTACTCCCGTGGTGCCACCTTAATTCGTTACAAATGTAACGCACTTTACCGTATCAAAAACAATACGTGTCTCTTGTATCGATGAGATCATGTCGCCAAAGCCTACTTCTTTCGTTTCGGTTTGGAAGCTCCGAAGCCCATTCCACATCAATCCCATACTGATTCGCACCAACCATCAGCTCTCTGACATGTTCATCATGTGTACTCTTCTTCATCAACGCTTGCATTTTTTTAAGTTGCACTCATTATAGACCTAACTTTTTTCATAAGTCAATACTTTTAAAAGAATTTTATTTTTCTCTCCTTTCAATATTATATTGACAAAACAACCTCTTTTTATGTAAATATAATAAATACTCTATTAAAAATAAGGTTTTTTGCATGAATATTATATATTAAAAAAGTAAAATGATGTCAAAAAACGCTTACATTTCTGAAAATTCATATTTCTGTATGGATTTTTCAGAATAATCATGATAGATTATAAATATGCATAACGCATCAAAAGACATGACAAAAGGAAGGGGAACTACATGAGTACGCAGATGTTAACTTTAACTTCTATCTCTATTTACATGCTCGGGATGTTAGTAATTGGCTATTTCGCCTACAAACGAACATCCAACTTAACAGATTATATGCTTGGCGGGCGTACACTAGGCCCCGCAGTAACAGCATTAAGTGCTGGAGCAGCTGATATGAGTGGTTGGCTTTTAATGGGATTACCCGGTGCAATGTTTAGCGTTGGATTAAGTAGTAGTTGGATTGCGATCGGCCTAACATTAGGCGCATACGCAAACTGGATCTATGTCGCTCCTCGCTTACGTACCTACTCTGAAATTGCAAACAACTCTATTACTATCCCAGAATTTTTGGAACACCGTTTCCACGACAAATCCCATATGCTACGCCTAGTATCTGGACTTGTTATTATGATATTTTTCACGTTTTATGTAGCTTCAGGATTTGTCTCTGGCGCTGTATTATTTGAAAATTCATTTGGACTCAATTACCATGTTGGTCTTCTTATCGTTGGTGGAGTTGTCGTAGCTTACACATTATTTGGTGGTTTTTTAGCTGTAAGTTGGACAGACTTCGTGCAAGGAATCATTATGGTAGTCGCTCTTATTCTTGTTCCAGTCGTAACAATTATGCACGTAAATGGACTTGGTCCAGCATTTGAAACAATTAAATCTATCGATCCGGCATTATTAGATATTTTTAAAGGTACTTCTGTATTAGGAATTATTTCATTATTCGCATGGGGCCTTGGTTATGTTGGACAACCACATATTATCGTACGCTTTATGGCAATTTCTTCTGTAAAAGAAATTAAAAGCGCACGACGTATTGGTATGAGCTGGATGATTTTTTCTGTTGTCGGAGCTATGTTTACTGGCCTTATCGGTATTGCATACTATTCAAAAGCAGGTTTAAAACTTTCTGATCCAGAAACGATTTTCGTTGAACTTGGCACTATTTTATTCCATCCACTTATTACTGGATTTTTATTAGCAGCTATTTTAGCAGCGGTTATGAGTACAATTTCATCTCAGTTACTCGTTACTTCGAGTGCTATAACAGAAGATTTATATCGTACATTCTTTAAACGTTCTGCTTCTGATAAAGAACTTGTATTTGTCGGTCGTATGGCTGTTCTTGTTATCGCTTTAATTGGATGTGCATTAGCACTTAAACAAGATGATACGATTTTAGCTCTTGTTGGATACGCTTGGGCTGGATTTGGTTCTTCATTCGGACCTGCTATTTTATTAAGCTTATATTGGAAACGTATGACGAAGTGGGGCGCACTTGCTGGTATGATTTCTGGTGCCGCTACAGTAATTATTTGGACTCAATTCAAATTCTTAAAAGAATTCTTATATGAAATGATTCCTGGTTTCACTATTAGTTTACTAGTAATCGTAATTGTTAGTTTACTAACACAACCTTCAAAAGAAGTTGAAGAGCAATTTGAGGATTTCGAAAAACAACATAGTCATAATCTATAAAAAGAAAGCTCTGCTGTTATGATAACAGCAGAGCTTTTTTACAGTTCGACAATCTTCTTCTCAAATTTAACAAATTCTTTATGTTTCGTTAAATTTAACATAACACTACTCCTTTATAGTATGAATATCAGCACTTATACAGAAAGGGGACTTCAACATGTTAGCAGCTTTTCAGCGACAACACACACGAAAATTTTCACCTATCACAAATACTTCTACCTCTTGTTTGAACATACAACCTAATCCACCTAAAATTTCAATTGCTCCTTCTGTTATTTCAGTCATCGGTGTTCATATGGAAAAAAATAAGTTAAAGGTAAGAACTGGACAAAGCACTGAGCTATCAGCTTCCATTTTACCAATGCAAGCGACGAATAAAGAACTTATTTGGACAAATATGAATGCTGATGTTATCACAATGTATCCAAAAGGTGATACGGTAACGATTACTGGAAAAAGTGCAGGAAGAGCAGTCGTAATTGTCACAACTACTGAAGGAAAGTTCCGTGACCTATGTATGATTCATGTACAACCTTATATGACAAATCCAAAGTAAAAGAGTGGCTTCCTAGCCACTCTTTTACTTCATTTCAATGTTTGAATTTTTACTTGTAACAAGATTGATGAATTGGTCTTTATCTTTAGGAGAAATAACTTCTGTTTTATGTGCACCGTAAACAATTTCAAGTCGATCCAATGACAATGCATGAGCAGCTATTGGATTTTTCGTATTTGAAATTTGTTTTATATCTCGTATAAATATGCGTTTTTTAACGAGACCTGATCTAATTGTAATTGTTTCTTCTCCGACGATGTATTTTGTCGAAAACCAACTCCACATAAATAATATTGCTAACGGAATTGTAAAAAATAAAAGAAAATACTCTTTTCCTGCAAATAGAGGAGCAAAACACGCTCCAATGACAACGAAAAAAATCGGATATAACCATATATCTTTTTTTGATGGAAATTCCATTAAACTTCCCCTCTCTTGATTTAAGTCAATGAATCTCCTCCTCTTCCCTATTACAATGAAAACAACATTAGAATAGGAGGACGTATTATGACTGAACGAAAGTATGCTTTATTTGCTGGCTTTTCTCTTCTTGTTATGGCATTCATTGCATTTTTTTCTTACGGTTTTGTTCATGGAAATCTCGTTGTACAAGAAGATGCGAGCGCGACATTCCATAATATCCAAACTTCAAATTCACTTTTCAAAGCGGAAATCTTCGGTTGGATTATCATTTTCATTACTGATATTGTCGCCGCGTGGGCTCTTTATTTCTTTCTAAAACCAATTCATACTAGCCTCTCATTACTAGCTGCCTTGCTTCGTCTTATGTATACAGCGATACTTGGAATCGCCATATTCAATCTAATATTGGCATTGCTACTTTCAAAAAGTACGATTGCGAATCCAGAAACATATGTGATGTTGTCTCTCAGTGTATTCGAATACATTTGGTCTGTAGGATTAATCATTTTCGGCTTACATCTTTTCTTTTTAGGTTATGTAGCTTTTCTAGCTAAACATATACCGAAATGTATTAGTATACTACTATTCTTCGCGTCTATCGGTTATATCGTAATTCACGTCATGAATACGATGTTTTCACAATACGATACGATGATTTCAATCATACAAACACTGTTCCAACTGCCAATGATTGCAGGTGAACTCGGATTTAGTATATGGCTATTGATTAGAGGTGGAAAAAACGCTACTGTTTGAGTCTTTTCTTAATTCTACTTAATGATTCTGGCGTAATACCTAGATAACTTGCCAATTGATATTGAGGAACACGATTGATTAAATGAGGTCGTTTTTGTAATAATGATTTGTAGCGCTCTTCTGGTGTCGATGCAATAAATAATGAAAGTTCTTCTTGTATCTCACCGAAATTGTATTCAATCATTTGGCGTGTCATTTTTTCTAATTGTGAATATTTCTTATACACGTCCTTTTCACTATGCAGGTCGCCAATTACAACTAGACAGTCTTCTAGGCACGTTAACGTATGCGGGGATGATTTATCTTGTTTATGATGATTAAAATTTGTGATTGCTTGTTCTTCTGTATAAAAATTTGATGTAACCTCTTTCCCTGTTTCATCTATACGATGTTGCCTAATGCATCCCTTTAATACAAAATAACATTTCGAAGGGACATCTCCTTGCCTTAGGAGCACTGTTCCTTTTTTATATTCTCCAATTTTTAATTCACTGAGAATCATGTGTTGCTCTTCTTCACTTAGTGTTGTAAGGTTTTGCATATACTTCTTTAATATTTCTTCCATTCCCTTCCTCCCCTATATTTCTGTAAAACAAAAAGAGAAGTATCACAACTTCTCTTTTCTTCTCTAACATTATATTTCCTGTGTATACGCCGGCTCGTTTACTACATTTTTTGCTGTTCGTTTTTGTTGCTGTAGTAAGAAAACAGATACACCAAACAATACGAGCATGCTACCGATAATTTGCATTACATTTAGTCTTTCACCGAGTAAGAAGAACGCTAGTATAGATGCTCCAACGGGTTCTCCTAAAATACTCATTGAAATTGTTGTTGCATTTACGTAGTTTAATAACCAATTATTAATGACATGTGACACTGTCGGCACAACTGCAAGTAAAAGAAAAACGGTCCAGTCCCACTTCGTATAACCTGTAAAAGGCACTTGCAATACTATATTATAAATCCCCATAAAAATACCTGCGAATGCAAAAACTGTAAAGCTATAAATCCAGTGTGATACTTTCTTTACTGTTGTTTGCCCGATAAATAAATAACCGACAACCGCTATGACACTTAAAAAGGATAATATATCTCCATAAATTGCTTGTTCACTTAGCCCTAAATCTCCCCACCCAATACACATGACGCCTAGTATTGCAATTCCCATTGTTGCAATGGCTGAGTATGTTGTTCTTTCTTTAAATAAGAAAAAACCTCCAACTAAAGATACAATTGGTTGAAGCGCTAAAATAATCGTCGAACTAGCAACTGTCGTATGCTTTAAAGATTCAAACCATAAAAGAAAATGCAGCGCTAAAAAGAAACCAGATCCAATTAAAAATCCCCAATCTTTTATTTGAATCTTACTAAACTCTTCCCGTTTTTTCCAAACGATAGGCAGCATAATAAGTACGATAATCCATAATCGATACATACTTAATATGGAAGATGGTGCTGAGGACATCTTTACAAAAACTGCTGCGAATGAAATGGCTATAATGGAAATTGCTAATGGTATTGCGATTGATCTTTCTTGTTTCAAATTCCGTCTCCCCTCTCACCTGTCAAAAATCCCACTTCATTATATCCGTTTTCTTTCACAACTTAAATACTAATTTTTTAGATTCTTCGTACCATTATGGTAAAATAGAAACGAAAGCACCTATTAGTGAATATTTCTTTCTTTTTCACTACAAGCGTCGCTCTTACAATCATTACAGTAAATTTTTATTTAGGGGGATCTACATGAATCAAACAATAGGGAGAATTGAAGAAATTTCATTTTATAGCGCATCACTTCAAGAAGATGTTACACTTCTTGTTTACTTACCGGTAAATTACACACCACTGCACAAACATACAGTTGTAATTGCACAAGATGGTAGAGATTATTTTCAGCTTGGTAAAGCGCACCGTGTAATTGAGCGCCTTCGTGAAACTGAAGAAATTGACCGTACAATTATTGTCGGTATTCCATATAAAAATGTACACGATCGTAAAGAAAAATATTTTCCAAACGAAGTGAAAAACGCTGCGTATATTCGTTTCCTTGCTCATGAACTTGCACCATATATCGATGAAAATTATCCAACTTACCAAATGGGAAAAGGTCGTGTGTTAATTGGTGATTCTCTTGGCGGGACAGTTTCCTTCATGACTGCACTTATGTATCCGCATACATTCGGTAAAGTCATTATGCAATCACCATTTGTGGATGAAACAGTGATGAGCTTAGCAAAAGACTTCAAAAATCCGGAGGCGCTAGACCTTTATCACGTCATTGGGACAGAAGAAACAGCCGTAAAACGCACTGATGGACAAGTTTCTGATTTCGTACAACCGAACCGTGAGCTCAATACGCTTCTGACAGATAGAAATTTCATCACGCATTACGAGGAGTTTGAAGGTAACCACACGTGGAAATATTGGCAAACTGATTTACCGAAAGCTTTCTCTCATATTCTATCAATGAAATAATAGAGAGCAGTATTCAGAATAATTTGATATAATAGATTAAGAGATTTATTTTCTCAAAATCTAACTAGACTTACAAAGGGAGGAATTGGAACATGAAATTAGGCATTGTAATTTTTCCATCTAAAATGATTCAAGATAAAGCGAACGGATTGCGTAAACGTTATGATCCGCACTACGCATTAGTTCCGCCACATATTACATTGAAAACACCCTTTGAGACGCAAGATGAACAATTAGAATCGATTGTAAAAGAGTTACATACAATCGCAAGTAAAACGAACCCTTTCACCCTTCATGTCGGAAAAGTTGGTTCATTCGCACCTGTTAATAATGTTCTTTATTTTAAAGTAGAAAAAACACCTGAACTTACTTTCTTAAATGAGGAAATGCATAGCGAATTCTTTATACAAGAACGCGAGTACGCTTTCGTACCTCATTTAACAATCGGACAAGGCTTATCAGATGCAGAGCATGCTGATGTATTAGGTCGATTACGTATGAAAGATTTCTATTATGAACAACCAATTGATCGCTTCCATCTTCTATATCAATTAGAAAACGGAACGTGGACTGTATACGAAACATTCCACCTTGGAAAGGGGAACAACTAATTTGCACGCACAGATCGTACAAACGGACGAACAACTAAGAGATGCATTCTCTGTACGTAAGCAAGTATTTGTGAATGAGCAACAAGTTTCTGCTGACGAAGAGTATGATGAGTTTGAAGAAACTTCAACACACGTTGTTATATATGATAATGATGTTCCAGTTGGTGCTGGTCGTTTTCGCATACTGGATGGAATAGGAAAAATGGAACGTATTTGCGTACTAGCTTCCCATCGTAAAAAAGGCATTGGAAAAATTGTTATGGATGCACTTGAAGCATATGCGAATGAAAACTCGCTATCAAAATTAAAGCTGCATGCCCAAACACATGCTGAAGATTTCTATAAGAAACTTGGATATGTAACGCATTCTGATGTATTCATGGAAGCAAATATTCCTCACATCGTTATGATAAAAGAATTGTAATTTGAAAACAGGAGGTATCCCCTCCTGTTTTTTACATTGCTATTTTCTTTTTCTTCCGCTAAAGTTAAATGTTGATGCTATAGTTTTGAAGGTGAATATATGACACAAGAAAAATTTTCACAAAAATCATTAACGCACGCTGATATTCCGCGTGCAACATACCATATTCCAAAAACATCTACCCATTTAATTATGGAAGAAGATGCTGATGCAGCGTATTTCCGCGCTCTCGAGCAACAAAATGTATTTTTAAATGAGAAACAATTAGAGGCCGTGCGAACGACAGAAGGTCCTGTCCTTACATTAGCTGGTGCCGGAAGCGGGAAAACCTCTGTTTTAACAACCCGCGTAGGTTATTTAGTAAATGTAAAACAAGTTCATCCACGCAATATTTTACTGCTTACATTTACACAAAAAGCAGCTGAAGAAATCCGAAACCGTGTAGCAAATTTACCTGGTATGAATCGTGCTGCAAGTAGCTACGTTGTTGCTGGTACGTTCCACTCCGTCTTTTTAAAATTGCTTCGTAGTCAAGGATATAATCAGCAAATTTTAGCAAACGAAAAACATAAACAAATTATGATAAAGAAAATCTTAAAAGAGTTACGCTTAAAAGACGATTATGATGCTGAAACGATGCTCGCTATGATTTCACTTGAGAAAAACAAATTGAATCGTCCGAAAGATGTAAAAGCAAAAACACCCGTTGAACAAGAATTTAAAGAAGTATACGAACGTTTTGAAGAAGTGAAACAACGATATAATTATATTGATTTCGATGACATCTTATTAGAAACATATTATATGTTAGAAAATAACACTCCTTTGCTTACCCAATTACAACAACGTTTCCACTATATTGAAGTAGATGAGTTCCAAGATACATCGTATGCACAATATGAAATTGTAAAATTGTTAGCCACGCCAAGAAATAATTTATTTATCGCAGGTGATGACGATCAGGCGATATATGGCTGGCGAGGAGCAAGTCACCAAATTATTTTATCTTTTCCAAAAGAATTTGATAACACTACGATTATCGCACTTAATACGAATTATCGATCCAATCCTTTTATCGTCGGACTTGGAAATGAAGTTATCAAACTAAATCAGGAGCGTTTTGATAAAGAGCTATATTCTGTGCGCGAAGAAGGTGTACAACCTTTTTACGCAAGACCTGCTACGACTCTTGATGAAGCAAATCAAATTTTGCAGCTCATTCAAGAAAAAGTAGATAGCGGCGAACGCAACTATAAAGATTTTTGTTTACTGTATCGCACACATTCTGTAAGCCGTTCGTTACTCGATCAGCTTACAATTCACAAAATCCCGTTTATTAAGCACGGGGCGAGTCAATCATTTTATGAACATTCTTTAATTAAGCCTGTATTAGATCATTTAAGACTGGTGATTGAACCGTTTCGACTAGAATCACTTTCAAATATATTGCCAACGATGTATATCGGGCGTGATGATTGTATTTCATTTATTGAACGTGAACAATGGAAATATGGTGAGGGGCGGTTCCCTTCTCTTCTTCATTTCTTATTATTAAATCCGAGCTTAAAACCTTTTCAAGTGAAAAAGGTAAATGAGCGTATCGATTTTATTAAATTTATAAAAGAATTAGAACCGAAAAAGGCATTAAAAGAAATTATTCATGGTAAAGGAAAGTATTTAGAGTACTTAAAAAGTAACGATCGTTCTTCCTTCACGATGCATAAAGATATACAAGAAGAAATGTTAGAAGAATTAATGGAGTCAGCAACTCGTTTCACCGATATTCCAGCATACTTACAATTTATTGATGAAGCAATTCAAGGTCAAAAAGAAATGGAAGCATTAAAAACAATGCCGGAAAAAAATGCTGTCTCGCTTATGTCTATTCATAACGCAAAAGGCCTTGAATTTCCATGCGTTTTTTTACTTGGAGCGAGCGATGGTATTCTCCCCCATACTTCTTCTTTAAAAGATGCGAATGATCGTGTTACAGAGACTTCTGAAGCTTTAGAGGAAGAACGCCGACTACTTTATGTCGCAATTACACGTGCGAAAGAAGAACTTTACATTTCCTCTCCTCAATTTTTTAGAGGGAAAAAATTAGATATCTCTCGTTTTTTATATACTACGCGAAAAGATTTACCTGAAAAGACATCCACTAAATAAGGATGTCTTTTTTTCATATTGCATTATGTACATCCCTCCTATATAAATTCCATGTTCTTATCATAAGAATTAACGTAATATCAACCATATCCCATTCATATTGTAATAGTGTATGTCAGAACTCACGATAAGGAGTGAACATAATGAGCTGCAATTGTAACGAAGACCATCATCATCACGATTGTGATTTCAACTGTGTATCAAATGTCGTTCGTTTTATACATGAATTACAAGAATGTGCAACCACAACCTGTGGATCTGGTTGCGAAGTTCCATTTTTAGGAGCACATAATAGTGCATCAGTAGCGAATACACGTCCTTTTATTTTATACACTAAAGCTGGAGCACCTTTTGAAGCATTTGCACCAACTGCAAGCCTTTCTAGCTGCCGATCTCCAATTTTCCGTGTCGAGAGTATAGACGATGATGATTGCGCTGTATTGCGTGTATTAACTGTAGTATTAGGTGATACTTCTCCTGTACCACCTGATAATGATCCAATTTGTACGTTTTTAGCTGTACCAAATGCAAGATTAATATCGACCAACACTTGTCTTACTGTTGATTTAAGTTGCTTCTGCGCTATTCAATGCTTACGTGATGTTACGATTTAAAACTAAATAATGAGTTAAGCATGGATTGGGTGGCAGAATTTTCTGCCACCCAATCCATGCTTAAAAGGTATTATTATGTATTTTTTATAAAATTGGGAACTTGTCTAGAACATAGAACCTGTCCTTTTCATTAACTGAAAGTAGAAACAGATAAAGGAGTGAAAAACATGTTCTCTTCTGATTGCGAATTTACTAAAATCGATTGTGAGGCGAAACCAGCTAGTACACTACCTGCCTTCGGTTTTGCTTTCAACGCTTCTGCCCCTCAGTTCGCTTCATTATTCACACCATTACTATTACCTAGCGTAAGTCCAAACCCAAATATTACTGTTCCTGTAATAAATGATACAGTAAGTGTCGGAGATGGCATTCGAATTCTACGAGCTGGTATTTATCAAATCAGTTATACATTAACAATTAGTCTTGATAACGCACCTGTTGCACCAGAAGCTGGTCGTTTCTTCTTATCATTAGGTACGCCAGCTAACATTATTCCTGGATCAGGTACAGCAGTTCGTTCTAACGTTATTGGTACTGGTGAAGTAGACGTATCCAGTGGTGTTATTCTGATTAACTTAAACCCTGGCGATTTAATTCAAATTGTACCAGTTGAGTTAATTGGAACCGTAGACATCCGTGCGGCAGCATTAACAGTTGCACAAATTAGCTAGTAAAAAGCGGTATTTCTTCCTTAGAAATACCGCTTTTTATATTTATAATAAAAAACACTCACAGTAATATGAGTGTTTCATTCTTCATAATGTTTTATTGTGTTCTTCTTTTTCCCGCAATTACATCCCTTTTTCTTCACAAATCCTTGTTGTTGTAATTGTTCTTGGTATGCCTGTTGTTGTGCTTGGTGTTGTTGCTGTATATGATACCATTGCTGCAGGTCATATGAATTTTGCCTTGGACTATTACTCACAGCAAACATCTCCTCTACTGTCAATTCTGTCTATTTACTATATGAACAACTCTTTATTTCCGTTCCCTCATTCTTTTAAACTCCGCTTTTTCTCGTATTATGAAAATATATTATTCTCCTATAAAGTATCCTGTAATCGTTTCAATGATTGCTGCTGCTCCTGCAATAGCTAATAATGCAAGTAACGGCTCTGCAACGATAGGAATCCAATTATATAAAACTAATAAAAAAGCACTAACCCATACACCTGTACACCAATAACAGCTTAATAATTCTCCAATCCACTTTCTTAATCCTTCACCTTTTACTTTTGTAAAAGTTGATACACTTCCATCCGGCTCTGTAATCTCTAATTCATCAATAAACGGTCTTCGCAAAAAAGCTGTAATTTTATCATAAACAATTAAACGGGTGAGCCTAAAAGCAGCTAACGCGAAAATGAAAAATAAAAGCCAACTTGTAAACAGCATGATTCCACCTTCCCTTATCTTCTTTCGCCTATTTAAAAAAAAAGCTCTTGAGATTGTGACCAAATCTCCTCGACTCCAATATCTTATTAATGTAAATACAAACAAGAAGATAAGGAGTGACATTAATGAGTTGTAACGAAAATAAACACCATGGCTCTTCTCATTGTGTAGTTGACGTTGTAAAATTCATCAATGAATTACAAGATTGTTCTACAACAACGTGTGGATCTGGTTGTGAAATCCCATTTTTAGGAGCACACAATAGTGCTTCAGTAGCAAATACACGCCCTTTTATTTTATACACAAAAACTGGAGAACCTTTTGAAGCATTTGCACCAACTGCAAGCCTTTCAAGCTGCCGATCTCCAATTTTCCGTGTGGAAAGTGTAGATGATGATAGCTGTGCTGTATTACGTGTATTAACTGTAGTATTAGGTGATACTTCTCCTGTACCACCTGATAATGATCCAATTTGTACGTTTTTAGCTGTACCAAATGCAAGATTAGTATCGACTAACACTTGTCTTACTGTTGATTTAAGCTGCTTCTGTGCGATTCAGTGCTTACGCGACGTTTCTATCTAATAAGTGAAGTAAACTAAAAAACTATTGGGGTGGTAGAAGATTTCTACCACCTTTACATATTTAAAAGCCGGCCATACTAATCGATTGGATATCATCTATAGACAACTTAATATCTCTCATACTATTTTGCGGCATAATGGATACAATGCCATTACGATACGATATGATTGATCCAATATAAGAAACTGTAGCCGTTTTTATTCTGCACCTTACTTTCGGAATGTAATGAGGACGGTTTAATAAGAAATGAATTTTCTCATCATTATTCATATCCTTAAATGATTTATTATACGGAACAGTTCTCACTGGCTCTTGCTGTTCTTGTACTTGTTCCTCTTCTTCTATTTTTTCTTCTACTTGTTCTTCTTGTTGCTCTTCTTGTTGTTGTTCTATTACTTCTTCCACAGCACTACTTACAGCATTTTCGTTTCTATTACTGCGCTCTTTTCGATCCTCATTTTCAAAGTTTGTTAAGATAATCCTTTTTATTTTCGGTGCAGCAAGTTCCAAATTTACTTGCGCAATATATAACAACGGTTTTCCAACTGTTGAACTTTTATTTTTATTCTTCACACTCGTCCCTCCCACTTCCATACGTAGCTGAATAAATCGTGTACTATTATAGTTATATTCATAACGTGGTAAGAACTTTCGTTAAAAATCATTCTTTCTAAGAACAAATAAAAAGGACAATCTCAACATTTAGAGATTGTCCTTTAAAAATGAAAATTATATTTATCCTAGGATATGATACCCTGAATCAACGTGAATGTTTTCTCCTGTTACGCCGCGTGCTAAATCACTGAATAAGAATACTGCTGTATCGCCAACTTCTTCTGGAGTTGTTGTACGACGAAGTGGTGCGCGCTCCTCAATTTCTCTTAAGATTGAGTTAAAGTCGCCTACACCTTTTGCAGACAACGTACGAATTGGTCCTGCAGAAATAGCGTTAACGCGAATGCCGTGTTGACCTAAATCGTTAGCTAAATATTTCACGCTCGCTTCTAATGAAGCTTTCGCAACACCCATTACGTTATAATTTTTCACAACGCGCTCGCCGCCAAGGTATGTTAACGTTAAAATATTTCCGCCTTCTGTCATTACTTTCTTCGCTTCTCTTGCTACAGCTGTTAAAGAGAATGCACTAATATTTTGTGCAAGTAAAAATCCATCGCGAGAAGTATCTACAAATTCACCTTTTAAATCATCACGATTTGCAAAA
Organism: Bacillus sp. FSL M8-0063; assembly: GCF_038005545.1. Taxonomy (NCBI): domain Bacteria; kingdom Bacillati; phylum Bacillota; class Bacilli; order Caryophanales; family Bacillaceae; genus Bacillus; species Bacillus sp. FSL M8-0063. Next base: position 862,312 of record NZ_JBBOTJ010000001.1, on the reverse strand, counting down.
GCAATACAGTGTGCAACACCGTGAATTGTACCAACCTCTTGCTTAATTGTTTCAAAGCAAGCTGTAAGTTCTTCATCATTTGTTACATCACAAGGTAATACAAGTGATTCTTGTCCTTCTAATGTGTCCGCTAATTCACGAACGTTTCTTTCTAAACGTTCTCCTGCATATGTGAATATTAATTTTGCACCTGCATTATGCAAAGAGCGAGCAATTCCCCACGCAATACTTCTTTGGTTCGCAACGCCCATAACAACAAATGTTTTCCCTTGTAATAGTTCCATGATATATCCTCCCAGAATTGCTTATACTTGTTATTAGTACCTGATACTATAATTATAGTACCATAAAACCTCTTAAAGGCAAACAAAAAAGTCATTAACTTAAATTTTGTTAATGACTTTTTGTTTCTATAAAAAACCGCTCTAATCCTTCTTCCCAAGAAGGCATTTGTGAAAAACCATTTAATCGTAGCATGTTATGTTGAAAAACAGAATATTTTGGTCTCGCTGCCGCTGCTCCAAATTCTTCAGTTGAAACTGGTAATACATTCACTTTCATATTTGCATACGCAAATATTTTTTTTGCAAATTCAAACCAAGAACATGAGCCTCTATTTGATACATGATACGTACCATATAAAGAAGTATGAATGAGCTTATTAATCATCACATTTAAATCCGCCACATAAGTAGGAGAGCCGATTTGATCCGCTACAACAGACACTTCTGTCCTGTCTTTCCCTAATCGCATCATCGTTTTCACAAAATTATTTCCATGCTTACCATATAACCACGATGTGCGAACGATAAAATATTTATTATGTAACTCTTTGACGAACTGCTCTCCTGCATACTTAGAAGCTCCGTATATATTTATTGGCGACGGATTCTGAAATTCATCATACCCTTCCGGTCTGTCGCCCTGAAATACATAATCGGTACTAATATAAACTAACTTTGCCCCTACTAATTGTGAAGCAACCGCTACATTTCGAGCTCCTATTGCATTTATTACATAAGCAAGATCTTGTTCTTTCTCAGCATGATCAACCTTCGTATACGCTGCACAATGAATAATTATGTGTGGCCTTACTTCTTGTACCACTTGCTGCATTTGGGATATATTTGTTATATCTAGTAACTTTTTATCAAATGGATATATGTCATATTCTTCAGGATTTAACTCTTCTTGTAGTTGCTTTCCTAATTGACCGTTTGCTCCCGTTATGATAAGCCGTTCTTTCATTTCTATGCCCCTTACTTTTCTTTTAGTGGTGTCCACCATTCTATATGATGTTCATACCATTCCACAGTTTCTTTTAGCCCCTGTTCAAACGTATACTGCGGTTCCCACCCAAGCTCATTCTTCATCTTTTGTGCATCAATCGCATAACGACGATCATGCCCTAAACGGTCTGTAACATACGCAATATCTTCTTTCGTTTTTCCTAAGAGAGAGATAATTTGTTCCACAACATCTAAATTCGTTTTTTCATTATTTCCACCTATATTATATACTTCTCCTATACGTCCCTTATGCAGAACAACGTCAATCGCACTACAATGATCCGTTACATGTAACCAATCTCTTACATTTAATCCATCGCCATATAACGGTAGTTTTTTTCCTTCCAGCGCATTCGTAACCATTAATGGAATTAATTTTTCAGGATATTGATACGGCCCATAGTTATTGGAGCAACGCGTTACTATAACTGGTAATTGATATGTTTTATAATAAGATAAAGCTATCATGTCGGCGCTCGCCTTGCTTGAAGAGTATGGACTATTTGGAGCTAATGGGGTTTCCTCGGTAAATCGCCCTGTTTTCCCTAAAGAGCCGTACACCTCATCTGTTGATACTTGCACGAGTTTGATATGTGGATATTTTTTTACTAATTCTAATAAGGTGACTGTCCCAATTACATTTGTATCATAAAAAGGGATCGGATTTTCAATACTACGGTCCACATGTGATTCAGCTGCGAAATTTACAATCACATGGACGTCTCGCTCTTTTATGACATGCTCTAGCAGCTCTCCATTTTGAATTTCCCCTTTTACAAAAGAGTAATTCGGATGCCCTTGAAGAGGCTTCACGTTATTTAAATTCCCGCTATATGTTAATGCATCGAAATTAATAATTTTATATGTTTCATATCTTTGTAACATGTAATGAACAAAATTACTTCCAATAAATCCGGCCCCACCTGTTACTAATATATTCATATAACAACTCTCCTACTCAAAAGCTATCTTCACATTCCTGAAGTAACGGTAATATTCGATCTTTATCAGACAAAATAGGACTTGTTACCGGCCATGGAATTGCTAATTCTTTATCGCTCCAAAGTAACCCTGAGTCATGCTCGGCGCTATAATATTCATCTACTTTATACATAACAATCGTATGCGGAACAAGTGTACAAAAACCATGTGCAAATCCTTTTGGCACTAATAATTGCCGGTAATTATCTGCACTTAAAATATATCCTCTCCACTGTTGAAACGTTGGGGAATCTTTTCGTAAATCGACGATAACGTCATAGATTGCTCCTTGCATAACTTGAATAAGTTTCGTTTGTGCTTTCGGATTTTTTTGAAAGTGTAATCCCCGAATCGTTCCCGACCTAGCTGAATAAGATACGTTATCCTGTACAAATGAATAAGTAATCCCTAATGTTTCTAGCACCTTCTTATTATAACTTTCTGTAAAAAAGCCACGCTCATCTCCAAATAACCTCGGTTCTAACAATTTTGCGTCGGTAAAGTTTGTTTCTACAACTTTCATATTCTCACCTATTCTCCGTTAAACTGTTTCCCAAAGTTTATATCCCTCGCTAACGTATTCGCCTTTTGAAGAGAAACATGAGTTCCCGCATCTGTCCACCAACCGCTCATTTCATTATAAGTAAGTACCCCTCGTTTTAAATACCAATTATTAATATCTGTAATTTCAAGTTCTCCCCTTGCGGAAGGTTTTAATTCTTTTATATAAGAAAAAACTTTCGAATCATACAAATAAATCCCTGTAACTGCATAGGAACTTTTCGGCTCTTTCGGTTTTTCTTCAATTTCAATTATTTTTCGGTTTTGAATATTTGCTACACCAAATCTCTCCGGATCATCTACAGATTGTAGCAGTACTTTCGCACCCTCTTTTTGACTTGCAAACTCTTCAACATACGGACGAATATCATCAGAAAAGATATTATCGCCTAATATAACTACCATACGATCGTTCCCGACGAAACTCTCACAGAGCCCTAATGCTTGTGCAATTCCGCCAGCCTTATCTTGCACACGATACGTAAAAGACACACCAAACTCTTGACCGCTCCCTAAAAAACTAACAACATCTCCCATATGTTCTTTACCTGTAATAATCATAATATCTGTAATTTCGCATTGTTTTAGCTTATATACCGCATGATATATCATTGGATAACGTCCAACAGGAAGCAAGTGTTTATTCGTTACTTTCGTTATAGGATATAATCTCGATCCAGTTCCACCTGCTAAAATAATTCCTTTCATCCTGCATCTCTCCCTTATGATGGAGATAGTATATCTTTGTAATGTTCTACAAACACTTTCCGATCCTTCTCATATGTATCCGCATCAAACTCATCCCCGTTGTAGTGAATACACCATAAATTTGCTTGATTAGGGATACCAATTAAATAACCCGCCTTTTGAAATTCTAAAGACTGCGACACATCATAAAAGTGGAATCCTTGAAACAAGTCTTCTCGCCACGGAATATCATATTGTGTGGCCATTAATAATCCATCAATTGCTTGAACTGACATAAATGATTGATTCCCATAAAACAGCTGATCTAAATTTAATAATTGATAATTCTGTCTTCTGTACTCAATCACTTTCCCGACCAAATTTTTCCCTTCCCACCATATCCCGTTACTCGGTAAAAACTGAGCACCAGCTACGCCAATTAAACCAAGTTTTTCGTTATCTTTAAAAAGTGAAATGAGTGTATAAAACATCTCACGATTAATAAGATAAGTATCTTGATGTATATAAACCTTATACTTCGCGGGATATGAAAGTGCTCGGTTATATGCACTTGCCATACTTTTCGCATCTCGTATCGGAAAAATTTGTACGACATAACCAGGGGGAACAAAAAGGTTTCTTATTTGTCTCTCACATTGTTCAAATAGCTCTTCATTATTTATACAAACAACGACTAATATTGTATGATCTTTCATTTTGTAGCCCCTCTATTCGTCTTGATTTACATCTGACATATAGTGCTCCACAAATATTTTTCTATACTTTTCATAGTTTGTCATATTCACATCAATATGATAATGAATGCACCACGCATCACGCTGTACAGGAACCCCAACTGTATAGCCTGCTTTTCTAAATTCAAATGATTGAGACACATCATAATAGTCAAATCCATCAAACAAGTCTTCCCGCCACGGAATATCGTATTGCGTTGCCATTAATAATCCGTCAATACATTCAACTGGCATAAATGTTTTTGAGTCATGATACGGCTTTTCTTGACTCGCCATATAAAATAAATCATTCATATAACCAATGACTTTTCCAACAACTCCTCTGCCTACATTCCATATTCCATTTGGAGGAACATATTGGGCTCCAACCATACCAATCATTCCAAGATGTTCATGTTCCTGAAACAATTGAAGTAATCCATATAAAAATCCTACATTTACAATGAAAACATCTTGATGTATATACACTTTATATTTTGCTGGATGCGAAATTGCTTTATTATATCCACTCGTCATACTTTCTGCGTTTCGAATCGGCATAAATTGTATCGTATATCCTGGAGGAACTGGCAATTGTAATATATGTCGCGCACATTGTGCATACATTTTCCGATCATTTATACACGTAACAAATAATATTGTTTTATCTGCCGCACTCATAATTGTGATTTTTCTGCTTCAATAATATATTGAAATACAACCGTCTCAGCCATGAAGCCACTTCCAAGACGATATTTTTTACAAATTCCATATAATTCCTCAATAAGCGGTTCATACATTTTATGATCAACATATACACGATCTACTTTACTAATTGAATAGCCTGCTTTTAAAAACATTCGTAGCATTTCATTAAATGTAAAGAAACGAATATGTGTTTTATCTAATAAACCATATTCTGTATACGTCCAATTTCCAGCGAGTAGGGGCGCTAATACTGAAATGTGAGAAACGTTCGGGATACTAGCCAAAATTACACCATTTTGCTTTATATATGGTTTTACTTTTTCTATTACAGCCCACGGATCAAATAAATGCTCTAGTACGTCACCAAATATAACGCAATCAAATTGCTCCTCCTCATACGGCATATCCATTGTTTCTATATCACCTAAAACAACATGATCTAGTTTTTCTTTTGCTTGTTCTGCCGCCTCTTGGAATGCCTCAATTCCTGATACACGTGTGCCATTTTCTTTTATGGCAGCTCCCAATGCACCACTCGAGCAACCGATATCAAGAACTTCTTTCCATTCCTTTTTTATATGCTTTAATAAATTCGGATTCACTGCATTATAATAATGCCCGGACTTTTCTTCGTATAAAGAATTTTTTGGGGAATTCATTTTACACACTCCTTATGCAAATTGAATTTGAAATATAAATCTCATCTAAAGTCTATAGATGTAACCAGTACTGGTTACATTGCCGATACTTTACTATATAGCCAATCTATTAGAGTTAGAATCGTGCTACATCATTTCTAGAAAAACGCAACCTATAACGATTTATATTGTTTATCAAAAACACTCCGAAAATATTTACGGTTATATTCAATTGCAGCATTATTTGGAACATAAGAAGCTGCTAATTCATTGTAATAATAAGCTTTATCTTGCTCGCCTAACTTGCTATAACAAATACACATTTGTAAATAGGGAATCCATGTGTAGCTAGCTGGACTGTGAAAAGGACTCTCTGTTGCCATTGTCACTTCTGTTGCAAGTTTAAACCAAAAAATTGCTTCATTGTATTTTTGTTGATCCATATATATATATCCTATTCTTGTACAATTCTCTCCTCTAGGGACATCATACCGAAATGACTTTACACAAGATTCAACTGCCTTCTCCCACATTCCAAGCTTTGCATAGCAATCTCCTAATTTACCACATGCATAAATTTTCTCTTCATACCAACCTTCATCTTGATTAAGAAATGTTTTATAAAGTAAAACTGCATCATCATATTTTTGATTATCCATAGATTCATTCGCGTAATAAAACAAATCTCTCGGACTCAATTCTTCTCCAGCTGCTACAGCATCCTGAAAAATTTTCAAATTGCGGTTCGTTACTTTCTTTTCTTTTTTATGCGTAACCGCAACATTACTATTAAAAATCTCACCAAAAATAGCTAAATACTCATGCACCTTTCCAAACCATTGAAATTCTTTTTCACGCTTTACAAGCCGATATCTTTTTGTACAATATAAAGGTTTCCCATTAGAATCCATTACAAGATGATAAGGCATCGAAACAGCATCCACATTAGAATCTAATTCTTTTTTTAATAGCTTCAATGCCTCTTGAGCATCTTCTAATAACACATCATCAGCATCTAGCCATAATATATATTCTTGCGTTGCTTTTGAAAAAGAAAAATTTCTAGCTGCCGCAAAATCATTAATCCATGGAAAGTCATATATGTTAGAGGTATATTGAGCTACAATTTCTTTCGTTCGATCAATGGAACCTGTATCAACTATAATAATTTCATCAACGATTTTTTCTACTGCATCTAAACATCGACCGATTGTATCTTCCTCATCTCGAACAATCATACATAGACTAATTGTAATTCCTTGCTTGTTCAACATAATCACCCTCTTCCAAATCAATCATATGTTATACATACAATAAACTTTCCACTTTTTTAACTTGCACAAGCAGTTTAAGATTTCTTTTCAATAATTCAAATGTCCGTGTCATTTTCTTCCGGTTTTGCATCTACTATATAATGAACGCTTTATGGAGGTGAATTTATGTCAAATAATAATTATTCAGATGGATTAAATCCCGATGAATCTTTATCAGCTAGTGCATTTGACCCTAATCTTGTAGGACCAACATTACCACCAATACCACCGTTTACCCTTCCTACCGGGCCGACTGGACCGACTGGACCAACTGGGCCGACTGGGCCAACTGTACCAACTGGACCTTCTGGACCGACTGGACCAACTGGGCCGACTGGACCGACTGGGCCGACTGGGCCGACTGGACCGACTGGACCGACTGGACCGACTGGGCTAACTGGACCGACTGGGCTAACTGGACCGACTGGACCGACTGGACCGACTGGACCGACTGGGCTAACTGGTGCTACTGGGCCGACTGGACCGACTGGACCGACTGGGCCGACTGGGCCAACTGGGCCAACTGGGCCAACTGGGCCAACTGGGCCAACTGGTGCTACTGGACCGACTGGCGCTACCGGACCGACTGGACCAACTGGGCCAACTGGGCCAACTGGGCCGACTGGGCCTTCTGGCTTAGGACTTCCAGCAGGATTGTATGCCTTTAACTCAGCTACAGTTTCTTTAGCTCTTGGAATTAATGATCCAGTACCATTTAATACCGTTGGATCTCAGTTTGGTACAGCAATTTCTCAAATGGATGCCGATACTTTCGTAATTAGTGAAACTGGTTTCTATAAAATTACTGTTATTGCTTATACAGCGGCAGTAAGTTTATTAGGAAGTCTTGGAATTCAAGTTAATGGAGTTAATGTACCAGGTGCGGGCACAAGCTTAATTTCACTTGGAGCTCCTATCGTTATCCAAGCCATTACACAAATTACTACAACACCATCACTCGTTGAAGCAATTGTTACAGGAATTGGATTATCACTAGCTCTTGGTACAAGTGCATCAATTATTATTGAAAAAATCGCTTAATTTTGTACTTAGCAGTAAAACTGATATCAGTTTTACTGCTTTTTCATTATTAAATTCAATCATTAAATCTTTCTTTTCTACATAGTCATAATGTTGTATGACATTCCGCGGGAGGCACTTATATGGAAAATAAATCAGCTGTTCAGCTTTATCTTGAGCTATTAAAGAAAACAATTTTATTTGAAATATGGTTAGAATACGAACCATACTTACCTGCTTCGTTACATATATCTAAAGAGCTATCCTATGAACCAGTTACAGTTCCGCTTCCTTTATTTCTCAAGCAATACGTAGAAAATCACAATTTGAAAATCGTTGATCCTAACGTTTCAAAAAGTGAGCGTCAAGGTGGAAAGGATTGGCCAAGAGCAGCACACAGTATGGTTGGTCGAAAACGTATGAATCAATTACATGAGGCTATGGAAACTGTTGTAAGGGAAAATATAGAAGGTGATTTTATTGAAACTGGTGTATGGCGCGGAGGATCATGCATTTTTATGAATGGTTTTTTACAAGCAAACAACATTACGGATCGTACTGTGTGGGTTGCCGATTCGTTTGAAGGTCTGCCAGCACCTAACTTAGAACAATATCCGAAAGATTACGGTGATTATTTACACACATTCGATTACTTACGGGTTTCTTTAGAAACAGTACAAGAAAACTTTAGAAAATACGATTTATTAAATGATCAGGTGAAATTTTTAAAGGGTTGGTTTAAAGATACATTGCCTTCAGCACCGGTAGAAAAAATTGCAATTGCTCGCCTTGATGGTGATATGTACGAATCAACGATGGATAGTCTTGTAAACTTATACGATAAAGTTTCAACAGGTGGCTATATTATTATTGATGATTACGGATTGGTAACATGTGCAGAGGCTGTAATTGATTTCAGAAAGGAAAGAAACTTACAAGCTCCTATTACTAAAATTGATGATTTCGGTATTTATTGGCGAAAAGAATAGAATATAACTTTATTTTTTGAGGGGTCCTATTACACTACTTATTTATAAAAACTAATTGTGTAAAGTTCCCCTCACTATAAATGATTAACTTATATATACAATAGAAATCCCCTACTTTACTACAAGGACGGAGTGAATGTATGAACGAAAACGAGAAAAAAATCACATTAATTCCACCACCAGAACTCGTTCAATATGTAGGTGGTAATTTTGAAGAAGTTGGAAAAGAGTTTATGCAGTATTTTATTGAAATTGGCAATTTAAAATCAAATGAAACAGTGTTAGATGTAGGCTGCGGCATTGGCCGAATGGCGGTTCCATTAATGAACTATTTAAGCGATGAAGGTACTTATTATGGATTTGACTTATTCAATGCGGGAATTACATGGTGCAAAAATAACATTTCTACACGCCGTAACAATTTCCATTTTGAACATGTCGATATATATAATCAATTCTACAATCCCGATGGAAAAGAAGATGCTTCCCAATACAAGTTTCCATATGAAGATGAATCATTCGATTTTATTTTTTTAACGTCTGTATTTACCCATCTCCTTCCGAAAGAATTAGAACATTACGTATGCGAGATCGCACGAGTTCTGAAAAAAGATGGGAGATGTTTTATTACTTTCTTTTTAATTAACCCTGAATCATCCTATTATTTAAATGCAGGACTAAGTACGTTAGGTTTTTATCATCAAATTGACAATTGTTATGTTCTAAATAAAGATATCCCTAATTTCGCAGTTGCCTATCCTGAGGAAGATATTCGTACCCTATTAAATAAATATGGGCTAGAAATACAGTCCCCCCCTCATTATGGTTCATGGTGTAGCAGAACTGAACACACAAGTTATCAAGATATTATTCTTACACAAAAAACTTCTGAAAGGTAGTTGTATATGAATAATATAAAAAATCCGCCTCTCGTTTCCATCCTTATTCCCACCTATAATCGACCACATTATTTTAAAATTGCTTTAGAAAGTGCATTAGCACAAACGTATTCAAATATTGAAATTATTGTAGGGGACGATAGTACAAATAATGAAACAGAAAAATTAATATACAGACATTATTTACATAAGCATAAACATATAACATACATTCGAAATGCCTCTACTCTAGGACAATTTCATAACGCCCTTATGCTCTTAGAACAGTCAAATGGAGAGTACATAAATTTCTTAATGGACGATGATACATTTTATAATAATAAAATCGAAAAAATGATGTTTTATTTCCAACAAGACCTCAATAAAAATCTCGCACTTATCACATCCTATCGCACTTGGATTGATGATAATGGAGATATAATTGAACAACATCCCTCCATGAAAAAATTATATGAGGAAGATACTCTACTAAATGGGAAAGATTTTGGAAACCGTATGCTTATGGCAGGACAAAATATTATCGGTGAGCCTACAATCGTACTCTTTAGAAAAAGCCTATTAACGGAACCTTTCGGCACTTTAAATGGCAGAAAATATGGTTGTAGTGTTGATATGGCCTCTTGGATAAGTTTACTTTCAAAAGGTGATGCAATGTATATAACTGAGCCCTTAAGTTCATTCCGTCTCCATACTGGACAGCAAGTACGTCACAAATTCCTTGAGGGCTGTGAAGATTTTTCTCAGCTCGTTTTAACCTCGAAAAAGTATGGTTTCTTACAAGACGCCAAGTATTATAAAAAAGGTTTGATAAGAGCTTACGGATGGTATAAAAATGCGACCAAATTTTACGATCTATTTCCAAACCTCATTCCAGATAAAAATACACATGCACGACTTTCTTATTGTTTAAATATCATTACAAAAGAGCTCCGTGCAATATAGTCCATCACAAGGGAGGAGCTATTCCTTCCTCGTGATGTATGACTTCCCACAAATAGTGGAATAAATGTATGCATAGTCTGCTTGTATATTATTTTTATCATGAAATGATCCATATACTTACTAGGCAATAGAAAGGAATACATACATTGAAAGATCCAAATTCTCAATATCAAATAGACTACGTATTACTATTCATCTTATTTGCCATTGGGACTGTTAGTTGCTTTGCAATTGCAAGTGCACAAGCCTCTTTACCACCATTTTTGCAAAGCGTAAATTTTGTATTAAAGCAAATCCAATGGTACTTCATTGGATTTATAGCCATTGGTATGATTATGATTATTGATTTCGATCGTTATCAAAAAATTGCTTGGTATTTATATAGCTTTGCATTGGTACTACTTATTGGACTAGAACTTCAAGTACCAGGTGCTGTTACAATAAAAGGTGCTACCGCTTGGTACAGGCTTCCCGGCCTCGGAAATTTCCAGCCGTCTGAAATTATGAAATTGTTTTTAATTATCGTCACTGGACGAATTATAGCAAATCACAATGAGAAATATTTTTTCCGGACAATACACGGCGATTTTTTATTACTCGGAAAAATATGTGCAACGAGTTTGCCACCCCTACTACTTATTGCAAAGGAACCTGATTTAGGAAACACAATGGTAATTTCAGCTATGCTCGCAGCAATGATACTAGTTTCTGGTATACGTTGGCGGTTTATTTTCGGATTAGTTTCCGGTATCTTTGCTGCTGGCGTTACATTAACGTATATTTTTTTTACTCATACAAAATTCTTTAAAGCACACATTTTACAAGAATATCAACTAAATCGCTTCTACGGCTGGTTAGCGCCATACAAATATGATGCACAAGGCTATCAATTAAGACAAGCTTTCTTAGCTACTGGATCAGGGGAAATGCAAGGAAAAGGTTGGGAAAATGGACAAGTATACTTTCCAGAACCACATACAGATTTTATTTTCACCAATGTCGCTGAGCAATTCGGATTTTTAGGCGCAAGTGTCATTATTTCACTTTTTTTCTTACTTATTTTCCGCATGATTCATATAGCTTTAGAAAGTAATGACCCTTTCGGTAGTTACATCTGTGCTGGTACAATCGGAATGTTTACTTTTCAAGTATTTCAAAATATCGGGATGACCATCGGATTACTACCTATTACAGGAATCACATTGCCCCTTATGAGCTACGGAGGAAGTTCCTTACTCACATACATGATAGCGCTTGGATTCGTTTTAAACGTTCGCTCAAGAACGAAAATCTTTATGTTTAAATGACGTACAAAAACAGTATATTTTTATCTCTATCCTTTTTTAGATATACTAATGAAAAATATGGTGGAGGTTTAAATATGAAATTTGACATTATAGGGGATATTCATGGATGCTTTCAAGAGTTTCAAGATTTAACGACGAAACTCGGATACAACTGGAATAGTGACCTGCCGTTTCACCCTGACCAACGTAAGCTTGCATTTGTTGGTGATATTACAGATCGCGGCCCTCATTCATTACGTATGATTGAAATTGTATGGGAACTTGTCATAAATAAAAAAATAGCTTATTACGCTCCGGGAAATCACTGTAATAAACTATACCGTTTTTTCCTTGGGCGTAATGTGACAATCGCTCATGGACTCGAAACAACTGTTGCCGAATATGAAGCACTGCCTTCTCATAAACAAAACATTATAAAAGAAAAATTCATCACACTTTATGAGCAATCCCCTTTATATCACGTACTCGATGAGAAAAGGTTAATTGTATGTCACGCTGGAATTCGGCAAGATTACATAGGAAGACAAGATAAAAAAGTACAAACCTTTGTATTATATGGCGATATTACAGGAGAAAAACATGCTGACGGCTCTCCTGTCCGTCGCGACTGGGCAAAAGAATATAAAGGAAAAGCTTGGATTGTATATGGACATACACCCGTTAAAGAACCTCGCTTCGTAAATCATACAGTCAATATTGACACTGGCGCTGTATTTGGTGGCAAACTAACCGGACTACGTTACCCTGAGATGGAAACCGTGTCCGTCCCTTCCTCCCTGTCTTTTGTCCCTGAAAAATTTCGCCCAATTTCATGACTATCCTTATTTCAGATACCATTCACAAATTACGAGGATTACCGTATCATTTAGGCTGTTCTCCTATAAAAACTAGGTAAAGTAATTAAAAAAAGATGCAATAAAGTGCATCTTTTTTTAATTACACGGCATATACTGTCGCAGGAGGTGACAGAATGAAGAAAAAATCTTCTAAACAAAAAAGAAAATGCCCGCCTTTTTATCTACCCATGTACGGAATTAACAACTGGTGCAGCATTCGAGCTGCAGCTTTAGAAGAACCGGACGGACAAGGGGCTTCCCCCAAAAACAAAGCTAAACCAAAATATGTCTCTTTAGAAAATGCTGTAATGAGCCGCATAATCGATAATAGAAAAACAAAGATGCAGCAAAAAAATAAACCTCTCTCTACTCACCCTGAACAGATTGTGCCTTCTGAGCAAACAGAGAAAAATACAGAAGAAGACATCCCTGTAGCAATTAATAAAAAAGCAGAATCAGAAATTCCAGCTGCTATTATAAATCAAGTGAAAAAAATGAGAGAAGCATTAGCACCATCCAATGATATACAAACAGAAAAAACGATCATAATTCAAACTCCTACACCTGAAAATACAAAAGTAAAAAAAGGCGGACGGTATGCACATGCAGAGGGGCTTCACTCTAATGCAGAGGGTACAGCTTCACATTCAGAAGGGCTTCTTACACACGCAAAAGCTTCTTTCTCTCATGCGGAAGGATCAAAAACGAAAGCAACTGGACATAGTTCCCATAGTGAAGGAAGTGAAACGACAGCAGGTGGCTCTTATTCTCATGCAGAAGGTAAACATACAATCGCTTTAGGCGAAGCAGCACATGCAGAAGGAACCGCGACTATCGCTAACGGATTCTCTTCTCATGCGGAAGGTAATCATACATCAACAGCTCATTTTGCGGGTAGCCATATTATGGGGCGCTTCGGCATAGCAGAAGAATCTTATTCTTGGTTTATTGCAAACGGCACAAATGAAACCGATCATAATATCGGTGCAAAGTGGCTTGCTCATAATGGGGAAATGTATATTGATGGCGCTTCTTACAATGCAAGTGGAACTGATTTTGCACAAATGTTTGAAACAGCAGACAATCATTTTATTGATGTAGGTTATTTCGTTACATTTAGTAGCGAAGAAAAAATTCGGATCGCTACTTCAAATGATTCATTCATTTTAGGAATATCTAGTGCAACCCCTGCCCTTATAGGAAATAGCGGTGCTTTAAGTTGGCAAAAACGCTATAAAACAGATAACTTTGGAAAACGCCAATATGTACGTACGGAATCGCAAGACATACAACCTCTTTTAAATACAGAATGGGATCCAACTTGCAAATATATAGCAAGAAAAGATCGTACCGAGTGGCTTCCTGTCGGATTAATTGGACAAATGTTAGTACGCGATGACGGCACTTGCGAAACGCATGGATATTGTCGTCCAAATAACGATGGCATTGCTACAAAATCCGAAAGTGGCTTTTTCGTTATAAAGCGCACGGGTGAAAATCAAATTTTAATATTATTCCGCTAAGAAAAAAGGGAACAAAATTCTTCGTTACATAAGAATTTTGTTCCCTTTTTAAGTATGCCTTAATACCTCTTCCATATCGCTTGGAATCGTTGTAGTGAAAGACATTTCCTTCTCTAAAATAGGATGATAAAACGTCAAAGATGTACTATGAAGTGCTTGACGTTTTATCACATCTCTTCGTCCTCCATATAAATCATCACCAAGTAACGGGTGGCCTATATGAGCCATATGTACACGAATTTGATGCGTTCTTCCGGTCTCAAGCTCAAGTGATACATGTGTCTTATGATTGGCGCTATCCATCATTCTAAAATGAGTAACTGCTCTTTGCCCATTTTCACAAACGGTTCGCTCAATAATGCTATCCGATTTTCGTCCAATCGGTGCATCAATCGTTCCTTCTCGTTCTATCATCTCACCGTGAACAATTGCTTCATATGTTCTTTTCACAGCTTTTTGTTGATGCTGTTTCGATAAAAGATGATGCACGAAACGATTTTTTGCAATAAGCATAAGCCCTGAAGTATCACGATCTAATCTTGTTACGATGTGCACCGTACTTGCAAGATGCTGCTTATCATAATAAGATAAGAGCGCATTCGCAACACTCCCTGCCGGATGTTCTCTAGACGGAATCGTTGACATGTTCGCCTCTTTGTTTATGACAAGAACCGCATCATCTTCATATACAATACTTAAAAGGATATCTTCTTTAATCATCCCTTCACTTCTTTCTTCCACTGGAAAAAAGACACGTAATTCTTCACCAGCTTGCAACTGATGACGAACACTCGCATGTTGATTATTTACTTCAATAGCTCCGCCGCGAAATTTTATATCCGTTAAGGCGGCTTTAGAAATCCCTTTTGTTTTTAAAAATTCTCTAACTAAAGTTCCCTCTTCAGCCGATTCTATATCCCATTTCAATGTAAATCTGTTCAAATATATAAACCCTTTCTATTTATCTGCAACAAACGAGTCACGAACTCGTTTCCAGAACGGGAATGGACGGAAACGAACAAATCGTACTTTCTCGTTTGCAACGCGATACTGGATTGATTTCACATCTTGATGAACCATCGTTAAATGGTCCACCGTAATTTGTAAGTTCATTCCTGCAGCCGGCTTCAACACACATGTATGATGCTTCGGCAATACGAGTGGCGAGCCTACAGTACGAAACACACGGTTATTAATAGATGCCATTTCTGCAATTTGAATCGCTTCAATAGAAGGGTGAATAATCGCTCCGCCAAGCGCCTTATTATACGCAGTACTTCCCGAAGGAGTAGAAATACAAAGACCATCTCCGCGGAACGTTTCAAAGTACTCTCCGCGTATTTCTACTTCTGTTACTAATGTACCTTCTGCACTTTTTACAGTTGCTTCATTCATCGCCAAATACTGTGATTCTTTACTCCCATTCACATAGCGAATAATCACTTCTAAAAGCGGATATTCCACCACTTGGAATGGTGTTTTAGCAATTGCAATTACTAATTTCTCTACTTCTGTCGGTAACCAATCTGCATAGAAACCTAAATGCCCTGTATGTACACCAACAAATGCTGTTTCATCCAATCGATTATAATAACGATGAAACGCGTATAAAAGCGTTCCATCTCCCCCAACAGAAATTACAATATCGGGTTCCTTTTCATCCATTATAAATCCAAAATCTAGCAAGTATTCTTTCATCGTGCTTGCCAGTGTATCTGATGATTGATCTCCCTTTGACATAATTGTAAATTTCATCGCCCAACACCCTTTAGTTTATGATTCGGAATCCTTCGTTTCTTGTTTTCTTGAAAAAGCTTTCTGCGCTTCTTGAATCTCAAGACGAATAGAAGACATTTCTTCATCTAATAAAAACGCCGCTTCCGCTGCGCGTTGCAAGCGTATTTTAATATCTTCAGGAAAACGTCCACTATATTTATAATTTAAAGAATGCTCAATTGTTGCCCAAAAATTCATTGCTAACGTGCGTATTTGGATTTCTACCAATACTTTTTTTTCTCCCTGAATCGTTTGAACGGGGTAACTAATGACAACGTGATAAGAGCGATAGCCGCTATCTTTCTTTTGCGTGACATAATCACGTTCTTCCACGATTTCAAAGTCATTTCGTTTTCGAAGATATTCTACAACAGGCTTAATCTCATCAACAAATTGACACATCATTCGAAGGCCCGCGATGTCTTGCATATCTTCTCTGAGCCGATTCAGCGGTACATTTCTTTTCTCCGCTTTATCAATAATACTAGCAACCGACTTTACCCTTCCTGTTACAAACTCAATTGGAGAATGCTCTGTTAACATTGCAAATTGAGTACGCATTCCTTTTAGTTTCACTTTCAGCTCTGCCACCGCTTGATGGTAAGGTGCTAAAAATTCTTCCCAATTTCGCTTCATTTCAACCACCACCAAAATCAATCCATTTGCTTATAGAAATACTTTTTCTACAGCAGTTACTAGTTCTTCTCCGTAATTTGCATTACCTTCAATATTTTCAACTAAATATTCTACTTCTTCTTTTAAATTTTCTAATTCCATTTCAACGTCATTCACACGAACGAACATTACTATATCGTTATTCATCGCTTCATGCATTGCTTCCCAGCATGTGTGCGGAATACTTACATAAATGAAAGATGATTCGTTTTCTAAAATATATAAAAATGATAAATTGTCTGAGTCGACAAGTACGTGATTACGCGCACTTAACTCCTTTACCTCTATTTCATTATTTTCCGCACAAAAAATAAGCGCATTCTCTCTCTTTTCTACGCTCTTAACTTGAATTTTATTTTGCATGCTCTAACTCCTCCATCTCAACTTCCTGTCTTACTTAACAGTATTATTGTATCATAACATGGACGCAAACAAATAAAACATTGAACCAAATTTATGAAAAAGCGATAATGTGTAAAGAATTATTTTTTAAAAGGAGCGCGCATACAATGACACAAGAAATTGAAATTGAATTTAAAAATATTGTGACAGAAGAAGAATTCGATACATTATGTAAATCATTCTCTATTGAAGTATTTACGAAACAGGTGAATCATTACTTTGAAACACCAGGCTTCTCATTAAAAGAAGCTGGCTCTGCACTTCGTATTCGTCATAAAGGCGAAATTTATACATTAACATTGAAACAACCTGCAGAAGTCGGCTTGTTAGAAACGCATCAAGTCGTAACAGAAGACGAAGCAAGAATGATGATGGAAACAAACGTAATCATTCCAGGGACTGTAATGGATCAACTACACAAATTACAAATTCCTGTTTCCACTTTAACTTATATGGGTAGTTTAACAACTGAAAGAGCCGAAACACTATTTGAAGGCGGAACGCTTGTCTTTGATCATAGTTTCTATTACAATCACGATGATTATGAAATTGAATTTGAAGTGCAAGATGAAGAAACAGGAAAAGCTGCATTTATTCATTTATTAAAACAGCACGACATACCAATCCGTCATACAAATAATAAAGTAAAACGCTTTTTCCTTGCCAAACAAAACAAAGCACGCTAAAGTGAAAATTCCACTAGTGAATACGTTCTACTAGTGGATATATCTCACTTTTTAAAAGGAAAAGATTCTTTTACATTTGAAAAATAAGCAAAGAACGTTATGAAGGCTGTTTATTTGCCCTCTAGAACATTCCATTGCTACAATAGATATACATTTCATGGAAAAAGGAGTTTATAAAGGATGAGCAAGCAACCGATGACACCATTTGAAGCAATTGGCGGTGAACAATGCATTGCAATATTAGTAGACACGTTTTATTCCTATGTCAGTAAACACCCTGACCTATCTCCCATCTTCCCGGATGATTTAACAGAAACCGCTAGGAAGCAGAAACAATTTTTAACGCAATATTTAGGTGGTCCTAATTTGTACACTGAAGAACATGGTCATCCTATGTTAAGAGCACGCCATCTTCCGTTTGAGATTACTCCAAAACGAGCAGAGGCTTGGCTATCATGTATGGAGCAAGCAATGGATGACACAGGAGTGCACGGTCATATAAGAGAGTTCGTTTTTGAACGTTTAGCGTTAACCGCTCAGCATATGGTTAATACTCCAAACGAAACAGGTGAAGTGTAATGGATAAGCAGGAAGCAAAGCATATAAATATGCCATCTCCTTCCGCATGTGAGCATAAGTCTGTAGAAGCATATTTATTTATTGATCCACTTTGTAAAGATTGCTGGGAAATTGAGCCCTTTATTATTAAACTATGGCTTGAATACGGGAAATACTTCTCTATTCGTCATATCGTAACAGGAAAAGTGGACGGAACGAACGCTTCCTCACACAAATGGAATAAACCTGCTAATATTCGATTTGTGTGGGAAAAGACAACAAGTTTACAAGGTTTTTCATGTGATGGAAAGGTACATATGCAAGAAGCATCGTCAACACCATATTTAGTTTCGATGGCAATTAAGGCAGCGGAGTTACAGGGCCGAAAAGCAGGTTCGAAGTTTTTACGAAAACTCCAAGAATACATTTTCCTTGAAAATGTATCAAACCCTGACTGCGAATTATTACTTGCCTGTGCAAGAGATAGCGATATTGATGTAGAAGAATTTAAAAAAGACCTACATTCCGCTAGCGCAAAAAAAGCTTTCCAATGTGACTTGAAATTTACAAATGAGATGCATATTACAGAAATACCTTCTCTCGTATTCTTTCATGCAAATTCAGATGAAGAAGGTATTAAAATCGCTGGAACATATTCCTACGACGTATACGTACAATTATTGAAAGAACTTGTAAAATGTGAAATCGAGCCAGAACCATTACCACCTTTAGAAGTGTTACTAGAAGCAACGCAATTTATATCTTCAAAAGAAGTAGCATTTATATATGACTGCTCGCAGCAAGAAATCGAGCGTGAACTGAAAAAATTACAACTGAAACGAAAAGTACAAATGATTGACGTAAAATGTGAGCGTTATTGGAAATGGATAGCAAAAGAAGAAGACCTGGTGTAAAACACCAGGTCTTCTTCTTTACGGCTTATAAAAATATTAAAGGGGATGGGAGAAATTTTCACGTTCAAACAAAGGGGTATATGTTTGTATGTGAATTCGTTCACGCTTATTATATTACAAGATTCGACGTCAGATGACAACCCCTTTTGTCGAATTTCACACTTTTGTCACATTCTAAACGTTTTCATTTCTGAATAAGCTATAAAAAAGCTATTTTGGAGGTGTTCTGTATGAAAAAAACATATATTTTACTTATCTTACTAGCTGTCATCGTTTCTTTTTTCTTGTACATCCTCTCTCTACTACAAGCTTTTCCTAAAATTATTGCCTTCCCTCTTTTATTTGGAGTCATTGTCATCGCTCTCTCTTATTTCAACCATAAAAAACGATTTAAAGGGTTTTAACTACAAAAATCACCTGTAAAACTGCCTTCTAATTTAGAAAAAAGAAAGAAATTCACCTTATTCTTTCGACAAATATCGACAAAAATATTTAAAACAAAAAAGACGAGGGAAATTCCTCGTCTTTACAATTACTTCTCTTCAAATAATAATGCTTCTAATTCATTTAATTTCTCTTCAAATACTTGTAGCGCTTCTTTTACCGGTTCTGGAGATGCCATATCTACTCCAGCTTTTTTCAGCACTTCAATTGGATAATCTGAGCTTCCTGCTTTTAAGAACTCATTAATGTAACGTTCTACTGCTGGTTGCCCCTCTTCTAAAATTTGTTTAGATAAAGCCGTTGCTGCACTAAA
The DNA here is from genome assembly GCF_038005545.1 of Bacillus sp. FSL M8-0063. Taxonomy (NCBI): domain Bacteria; kingdom Bacillati; phylum Bacillota; class Bacilli; order Caryophanales; family Bacillaceae; genus Bacillus; species Bacillus sp. FSL M8-0063. The sequence goes on along the minus strand of NZ_JBBOTJ010000001.1, from coordinate 842,117 downwards.
TCCTGTTGCGTATTGGTATACGTAATAGTTGTAGTAGAAGTGCGGAATACGAGACCACTCTAAACCAATTTCTTCATCGATTACTAAAGCATCACCGAAATATTTCTTATTTAAATCATAGTAGATCTCCGTTAACATGTCTGGCGTAACCGCATGTCCTTCTTGTACTTTCTTATGAATAATATGCTCAAACTCTGCGAACATCGTTTGACGGAATACAGTACCACGGAATCCTTCTAAATAATGATTTAATAAGTATAGACGCTCTTTCTTATCTTCTGTCGTTTTTAATAAATAATCGTTTAGAAGTGCTTCATTACAAGTTGATGCTACTTCCGCAACGAAGATTGAATAATCACCGTATACGTGCGGCTGCGTCTTTCTTGTATAGTAACTATGCACGGAATGACCGAACTCATGAGCAAGTGTATATAAATTATTTACATTATCATGCCAGTTCATTAAAATATACGGATTTGTTCCATATGCACCAGATGAATATGCTCCGCTTCGCTTTCCTTTATTCTCATACACATCTACCCAGCGATTTTCATATGCTTCTTTTAAAATGTCAACATACTCATCACCAAGTACATTTAAAGACTTTAATAACATGTCTTGTGCTTCTTCATACTTCACGTTCATTTTCACTTCTGGTACAAGTGGTGTATATAAATCATACATATGAAGCTCATCAAGTCCTAGTGCACGCTTACGAATATCAATGTAACGATGTAGCAAGTGTAAATTATCATGTACAGATTCAACAAGTTGATCATATACCGCTTCAGGAATATTATTATTACTTAATGCCGCTTGACGTGCAGAATCGTATTTACGAACACGCGCATTGAAATTATTACGTTTCACAGCTCCGCTTAACGTACTTGCAAATGTATTCTTATATTTTCCGTACGTTTCATATACAGCTTTGAATGCATCTTCGCGCACACGACGATCATCACTTTCTAAAAACTGAATGTAACGACCATGTGTAATTTCCACTTCTTCTCCATCCTCACCTTTAATAGATGGGAATTTCAAATCCGCATTATTCAACATACCAAATGTATTACTTGACGCACTCATTACTTCAGATGCTTCTGCTAATAGAGCCTCTTCCGCTTCAGATAATACGTGCGGGCGTTGACGCGTAATTTCTTCTAATGCATGTTCATATACACTTAAGTCTCTATTTTCTGTCAAGAATGTTTGCAGTGTATCTTCTGAAATCGATAAAATTTCAGGCACAATATATGCTGTGCTACTAGATACTTGTGAATATAAATTTGTTGCGCGGTCATTTAACGCTTGATACACAGAGTTTGTTGTATCTTGATCGTAACGCATATGTGCATATGTATATAGCTTACCTAATCGCATTGAAATTTCGTCTTCATATTGCAATGCTTCAAGTAAATTGTTCGCAGAGTCACCAAGTTTCCCTTTAAATTCAGTTAACTTCGGTAATAGCTCTTTAATAGCTTGGAATTCTTTTTCCCATTCTGCATCTGTTTGGAAAATATCTTCTAATCGCCACGTACTTGATTCTTCAATTTCTTTGCGATCTGGTAATGTTTTTACTGTGTTTTGTTCAGACATCCTTTAAGCCCTCCTTTAAATATCTCTACTTACATACAATTCGATTTTTTCTTATGTAATTCCTTCACGATCAGTCTTTATTATATCCCCTTTTCCTTCTCTCATGTTGTACTTTGCCTCAAATAAAGATAAGGCATACGCTAAGCAAATTTCATCATATTTCATAACTTCCTCCTCTGTTTTTAACATAACTACCTCTCTTTTTTTCCGGTACTTATAAGTCCCTACTTTCTGCAATACACCTGTATAACATAAAAATGTCATATATTCAGCAACTGCTACTTTCCATATATGCCGTGAAAAGTACGGGAGCATGCGCCTTTTCACATACGTTTTCACATAACTACATACATATTGAAGGGAAATACAATCCCCTACCGCAAGCTCACCTATACACTTTATATATAGAAAAGCTTGCCATATAAATGGATTTGTTTGAAAAGCAAATGAGGACGGGAGTGGCACACCGATTTCAGAAGGAAAATTTGCTGGGGTACATTTACATTGATATAAGAGGCGTAATAGTGACTTATGATTGTAATTCCAAATCGGCAGCGCATTTTGCCGAAAATAGCTCTTTCGCTTTTTCCATTCCTCACCTAATGTTTTTTTTCGGAAAGAGACGGGAGAAAAGAGCATTTCAAAAGTAGTCGTTTCAGTTGGTAAGTAGATAATATGTGAGAAAGAGACGCTTGTAGAAAATGAAGTGAGAAACGCGCATTTCATAAATAATTTTTGTTTCGAACAGAAGAAAATAAGAAATGGCTGAGGATAAGATTGTAAGGAGAAAGCCATAAGTGAGGAGAATTTCATCCAATATGCTGATTGCCTTTTCAATTGATTTCCACCAATGATCCAAATGACCTGTATACCAGCTCGCCAATACGAATAGGTTCGTTTGTACAGCTGCTCTATAGAGAGATTAGCGCATTGATATTCAATCGCAATTGTTCTCCCTGCTCTCTCTATGAAAATATCTGGTCGTTGCTGAATTTCCGGAAGATAGTGCTCTATATACACAGGAAAGTTTTGACGTTTGAACCACCTATATAACAATTCTTTACCGTGCATATGATACATAGATTCTGCTGCATAAAAGGCAAGACACGCGTCCATTTTCTTATGAGCAAAATGCCAACTTTTTTGTTTCCCTAATTTCATTTGCACTTCCTTCCCGCAAGCTATGCAAAAGAAACTTTCCATTTTACGCATACGATGTAAAAGCTCTTCATCATGATGATAGAGTAGATGAATTTTTTCTCCGTTTTCTCTTTTGGCGATAAACATCGGAATCACACCCTTTCAGCTCCTTATATTCTACAATTTATTACAAATTCCTTTTAAAAAAGAGATGTCCCAATTTCGGACATCTCTTTTTATAATAAAGGTGATAATAATCGATACGTCGATTCAACAATTCGTCTATGAAGACGCCTTTTATGAAAACGATCGACATGAATTTCACTTGATTCTTCTATATCCTCTTTATAATCTTGAACAAGTTTTCGAATGCTGTCTGTATCATATAAAAAGGCATTTACTTCAAAGTTCAAATGAAAACTTCTCATATCCATATTAGCAGTCCCAATTGAAGCTAAATCAGAATCCACAATGACAACTTTACTATGGAGAAAACCTTTTTCGTATTCATATATCTTTACCCCTGCATCTAAAAGCTCTGGGAAGTACGATCTCGATGCGTAAAAGACGGTGCGCTTATCAGGCTTACTTGGCATTAACAAACGGACATCAATACCAGCAAGTGCCGCTACCTTTAATGCGGATAAAATATCATCATCCGGAATGAAATACGGCGTCGCAATCCAAATGGATTTCCGCGCAGAAGCAATCATGGCAAAGTATAAATGTTTAATTGTTTCCCATTTATTATCTGGTCCACCTGCAACGAGCTGTACGCCTCCCCAATGATCACCCTCAACTGCTTTCGCTTGTAAATATTCAGGGGCCAGCACAGCCTCACCAGTCATATAAAACCAATCTTGAAGGAAAATAAGTTGCAAGCTTTGAACAGCTTCACCACGCAAATATAAATGCGTGTCTCGCCAAAAACCGAAATATTTATCCTTTCCTAAATATTCATCACCAATATTTAATCCACCGACAAACCCTTCGTTTCCATCAATAATAACGATTTTCCGGTGGTTTCGATAATTAATCTTATCGTTTAAAATCGGAAAGCGCACAGGGAAAAACGGAATCATTTCTACTCCTGCATCATTCAATTCTTCAATATATGAATTCGATAATCTAAAACTTCCAACCGCATCATATAAAAAACGAACGACAACACCTTCTTTTGATTTCTGTATTAAAATATCTTTAATTTCTGTTCCAAGCTTATCATCACGCACAATGTAATATTCCATATGAATGTGGTGTTTCGCTCGTTTTAATCCATCTAAAATGGCCTGAAACGTTTCATCTCCATTTGTTAATGTTCTCGTTTCAGTTTGAAATGAAATATTTAAAGCGCCTAAGCGGTCCGCTAAACGAAATAACAGCTCTTGATGCTTATGATTGCGCAAAATCCGTTCTTCGTAATCTTCATGCCCCTTATATTGTAAAAATGCTTGTTCATCGAGCAACGCCTTCTTTTGGAACATTCTCTTCCTCCGAAAGTTCTGTCCAAATAATAAATAAGCGAAGAATCCAAATACCGGAAAAATACCTAACACAATGAGCCATGTAAGTGTTTTAGACGGATGACGGTTCTCTAAGAAAATAACGCAGCCAATTAAAAATGCAGACACCGTAAATAAAATACTAATAATACCTAAAATCGAAACATCTTTTATCCCAATTACATCCGAATAAAATGCTACATCAATAAACATACGTAACGAAACAAATAATGCGAACAATAGTAGAACAAAGAAAATCAACTTTAATGTATTTTTCATCTCTTACCTCCTTACTAAGAAAGCTTTCCTATTCTTCATATAAAAAGCCGATTTCATACTACAGAAATCGGCCTACGTTTTAGCAGGAAAATTATTGCGAATTGTTTCAAGCGCACGCTCTTTCACAATTTGTTTCCCATACTCACTTACACGATGAATTGTTAAAGTTGATTCTTCTCCGTATTCTAAAACAATACTTAAAATACGATCAATTTCTTCTTCATCATGTAGCACTTCATCGAATTCCACATATACATAATAGCGGTTCTCAAATGAATACAGCTCATCTTTTATATCTTCAAAGATAAGACGGTGGCTTAATGAAATGACATCTTCAAAATCATTAAACTTAATTAAAAAGCCAAACGTACCATCTTCGTTAAAGTTTGTTCCTGCTTGTTCTTCTACCTCTTCCACTAATTCTTGCTGGAATAATGATTCAATGCCTTCATCTAGAGGAATGTCTATAATTTTATCTACACCTATTGGTAGTTCTAGCTTTTGTCCATCCTTTGAAAGCTCTGCTTTCGTTACAAGTACTTCAATCCCTTTATCGACTGCTTGCACTTGAATCCATAACGGTCCATCAATAAAGAAATCATCATGATCACGAGCTTCGTCCATCATCTCCCAAAAGAGCTCTTCACTTCGTTCGCGGTCATACCAAATTTCTTCACGATTAAACCCTCTATCCTCTATATCAATGTACGTAATAAAAAATTTCATCGTATGGTCATTAATTCTTTCAATATCCAAAATACAACTCTCCCTTCCTGCTTAGAATTGTTATGAAGGGATTCCCCACTCATATGACAAATCAATAGATTCTTGTACTCTCATTTTATGATAAGATTCTCCAGAATGGAAATAAAATCGATTTATTTTACAAAAATAGTTATATGCCTATCTTCATTCGACCACCTACACAAATATATCATTATAGCGATTTCTCACTTATGAAAAATTTGGACATACATTTCCACCCTCCCCCGTACACTGTAATAAAGTGAAACTTTTATTAGAGAAGATTATTTAGTCTCTCTTCACCACATACATACAGTTCGCTTATTAAAACTTCATAAATGGAGGCAGACGAATGGACTTAGAGTTTTTAACATCTGTACTAATGATTGTCGGTATCGATGTTGTATTAGGTGGTGACAACGCAATCGTCATCGCACTAGCTAGCCGAAATTTACCTGAATCGAAACGAAATAAAGCCATTTTGATTGGTACTCTTTTAGCAATCGTACTAAGAATTATCCTTACTATACTAGCTGTCTATTTACTCGACATTCCATTTCTACAACTTATCGGGGGCGTTTTACTTACATTAATTGCAGTGAATTTACTAACTGATAATAGCAACGATCTTTCTGCTATTCAGGGGAAAACAACTTTATTTCAAGCTGTGCGTACAATTGTATTCGCGGATCTCGTTATGGGGTTTGACAACGTTATTGCCATTGCAGGTGCAGCTCACGGAAGATTTTTACTCGTAATAATCGGCTTACTCATTTCTATCCCGATTATTATTTGGGGTAGCAAACTTATTTTAATACTTATGGAACGCTTTCCATTCCTCATTTATTGCGGAGCAGCGATTCTCGCCTATACAGCAGGAAAAATGGTTACACATGAAGACAGGCTTGCAACGTTCTTTCATAATAATCCAAATTTCACCACAAGCATGCCTTTCTTATTCATTTTCACTGTTCTATGCATCGGTATTATCGTGCAACAAGTTCGATTACGAAACGTGAAACATTAAAAAAAACCTTCTACTATATAATAGGTAGAAGGTTTTCATATTATTATAATTAATTTACAAGACGCTGTGCTTCACGTAATTGGAACGTTCTTACTGTACGTGGTAAGAAACGGCGAATTTCGTCTTCATTGTAACCTACTTGAAGGCGTTTCTCGTCAATCATAATTGGACGACGTAAAATCCCTGGATAGTCACGAATCATCTTATATAAATCTTGAAGTGGTAAAGACTCTAAATTTACATTTAATTCTTGGAAAACTTTTGAACGAGTAGAAATAATCTCATCCGTTCCGCTTTCTGTCATACGTAAAATCTCTTTAATTTCCTCAATCGTTAATGGATCTGAGAAAATATTACGTTCTGTATAAGGAATATGATTTTCCTCTAGCCATAATTTCGCCTTTCTACAAGACGTACAGCTTGGAGAACTATATAATGTTACCATACAAAGCTCACTCTCCTTAAAGAGTACAAATTCTGTACTAATTACAGTTTAAATTTCTAAATTCAGCAATTTTTTACGATACCTTGTCTTATAACAAAGTGCAAAAAATCGCATTTCATGTAAGCAACAACTTTTAGCAAACAACAATTACTTTTAATAAGTAACTTCTATAATCATTATACAATAGATTTTGCAAGAAATATACAGTAAATTTCCTTCTAATTGAGAAAACTCATCCGTGTATTCCACTGCTATGTAACATAATTACACTAACTTCAGCTGTACTTGAACAATAACCTTCAACCATCTTAATACTGGCTTGTCATAGATTTTTCATGTGATATACAGTTATTTCCCCATAATCTTCTCTATGAAAAAGAGAACGTTTTCTTACCTTTTCTTGATAAATCAATTAAGAAATGTAAGACTATACAAGTGAGAATCAAAAGGAACACTTGTTCTTATTTTAACAAACATCCTCATCCATGTCTATACGATTTCTAAAATAAATCAATTATTTTTCTGACATTTCTTTCTTTTTTATCTTTTATCTCATACAATAAACATACAGACAGACAGGCAAAGGGGGAATTTTCAAATGATTGCTTTTTTTATTGATTTTGTCACTGTTGCTGCCCTCATCATCGGAATCACAGCATTGATTGGTGTCATTACAAATAGCATTGGTGAAAAACTCTTTGGCGGAAAAGAAAAGATGAAGTTTGTTAATAAAAGTTTGGATGTACAATCCGGCTGGAACCAAGTTGGCGGGAAAGGTATTTATAAGAAACGTACGTATTAAAAAAAGCAGGTAATCACCTGCTTTTTTCTTATTTCTCTACTGACGCCCATTTAAAGCTTAAATCGCCGCCATATTTATGGTTGTACATATTTTTAATTGATTCTCTTTGTAAGTATGCTCTACCACGTTGATATACTGGAACAATCGCAGCATCATCAAGTAACATTTTCTCTGCTTCCAGTAAGTTTTTCCAACGAGCATTTACATCACTTCCATCTTTCTTGGCTTTCATGATAATTTCATCATATTTCGGATTAGAGTATTTCATTTTATTTTGTGATCCGTCCGTTACGAACATATCAAGGTATGTAACTGGATCTGGGAAGTCTGCACTCCATCCAGAGAATGACATCACATAATCGCCCGCATCTTCTAGTTTTAGTTTTTGCGCAAATGGTTGTTGTTTAATTTTCACTGTTAAACCTGGTAAATTCTTTTCTAATTCACCTTTTAAATATTCACCTGTTTTCTTCGATAATTCAACATCTTCATTTAATAACTCTAATTCGATTTCATTTTTACCAAGCTCTTTTTTACCAGCTTCCCAATATTTCTTCGCTTCTTTCACGTTTGGTTTTACAATATCTCCATTTACAGCACGGAAGTCTTTCTTATCTGGCCCTTTAATGAAGTTATCAGGAATTAATCCTGTTGCTGGCTTAGAACCGTTATTTAATAATGTATCAACGAACGGCTTACGTTCAAAAGCAAGTGAAATTGCTTTACGAATATTTTTATTTGCTAAAGCTGGGTCTTTTTGATTTAAACGAAGGAAGAATACAGATGTATCTTCTACTGTTTGGAAATCTGGTTTTCCTTTATATTTATCGATGAACTCTGCTAATAACGTCGCTCGATCGACTGCGTTTGTTTCATATAAATTAATTGGCGTAGACGTATCTTTTACAATATTAAAGTTTACTTCCTCAATCTTCACTTCTTTATTGTCCCAATATGACGCGCTCTTTGTCATTTTAAAGCTACGTTCATGTTGCCAATCACTTAATGTAAATGGCCCGTTATAAAGTGTTGTATTCGCTTCCAAACCAAACTTCGTACCTTGCTCTTTCACAAACTTTTCATTCACAGGATAGAAGATTGGATATACCATTAAATCTACAAGGTATGGAATTGAATTGTCTAATTCCACTTCTAATGTATGATCATCAATCGCTTTTACGCCTAATTGATCTGGACTCATCTCTTTTTTATTAATTTTCTCTGCATTTTTTATATCATACATAATGTACGCTGATTTCGCAGCTGTATCTGGGTTAATCGCTCTTTGCCATGCGTATACGAAATCCTTCGCCGTCACAGGTTCACCATTTGACCATTTTGCGTCTTCACGTAATTTAAATGTATATTTTTTACCGTCTTCTGACTTTTGGAATTCCTTCGCTACACCAGGAACTAGCTTATCATCTTTTCCTAAACTGTATAAGCCTTCCATCGTATTAGTCATTACTCTTGAAGAAACTGCATCAGCTGATAACGCTGGATCCATCGTTGGAATTTCTTGTGTTTCAATTAAGTTAATAACTTGCTTTGCACCGCTTTTCCCGCTATCCCCTTTTGCGTTCGCTTGCGGCTCATCTTTTTGGTAGCTACATGCCCCTAACATCATGCTCATCGCTACTGTTGATACTACAAAAACTGGCATCTTTTTTTTCATACTTCCACCCTCCACAAAAAATGTTAGCCCTTTCATTTTCAAACAAAAAGAAATATATATATGTTCTAATAATTCATATTATACACACAAATATATTTTTTGTATATTTATATTTCTATTTCATTAAAATTTTCTGTTAAAAAATAAACCTTTGTAAACGTTTCATATTGCCGTTTTTCCTTACTTAAGTGTTAAAAATAACTATTTTTATATTTTTCTAAATTATCAGAGAAAAATATAATTTATATCTTATAATACTTTAAATTATCCCCCTCTTTTTATCATAAAATAGCGCTACCTTCATATTAAAGATATGTAGGTTAAAATGAGTGCAAAGGATAAGAAAGTATGTTACGATACACTTTGCTAAAAATAGATATCGGTAAAGAGGGGACGGGACATGACAGCAATTCAAGCAAAAAACGGGCCGACAGAGAAATTAAGTTTATTCTTATTAACATGGCCTATTTTTCTAGAAGTTTTTCTATTTATGTTAATGGGGATCGCTGATACTTTCATGTTAAGTGCATTATCAGACGATGCTGTATCCGGGGTTGGTGCAGCGAATCAATACCTCCATATCGCTATTTTGGTACTTGAAGTCATCGGGAACGGCGCAGCTATCGTCGTATCTCAATACCTCGGTTCCAAACGTTTTATGGAAGCATCAAAAATATCAGCTTTAGCCGTCACATTAAATTTAGTGGTCGGACTCATTATAAGCGCTGGTTTTCTATTATTTTCAAAACATATGATGATGGCAATGAACTTACAAGGCGATGTACTCATGTATGCGCAAGGCTATTTATCCATCGTCGGAGGCGCTATTTTCCTTCAAGCTATTATTAATTCATTAGCCGCAATTATCCGCGTACATGGCTTCACAAAGCAAGCGATGTTTATTTCACTTGGAATGAATATTATTCATATCGCTGGAAACTACGTACTCATTTTTGGGAAATTTGGTTTCCCAGAGCTCGGTGTACAAGGGGCTGCCATTTCTTCTGCTGTCAGCAGATTAATCGCACTTATCGTTTTCTTCTGGTTACTATACCGCGTTATGGAATACCGTGTGAAATTACAATATTACTTCACCTTATCTAAAGAATACATCGGGAAAATTTTAAAGATCGGGATTCCATCTGCATTTGAGCAGGTTATGTATCAAGCTTGCCAAATTGTCTTCTTATACTATGCAACATACTTAGGAACGGAATCATTAGCGGCTAGACAATACGCTACGAACATTTCTATGTTCACTTATTTATTTGCTATTGCGATCGGTATGGGAACAGCCATTATTATCGGACGCCTCGTTGGCGGTGGCGAAAAAGATGAAGCGTATGAACGCGTATGGAAAAGTGTGAAATGGGCTATTGGCGTCACTTTATGTATGGTCGCTCTCGTTATTACATTCCGCACACAATTAATGGGGCTATTTACAGATAATCCGCACATTATTACATTAGGTGCGTCAGTTCTTTTACTAAGTGTCCTACTAGAAACAGGGCGTACAATGAACATTGTCATCATCAATTCACTTCGTGCAGCTGGTGATGCAAAGTACCCTGTTTTAATCGGTGCATTCTCTATGGTATTAATGAGTTTGCCACTCGGTTACTTTTTCGCCTTCCATTTAGATATGGGGCTCGTTGGTATTTGGCTAGCGATTGCTATCGATGAATGGACACGTGCCATCATTATGTTCTTCCGCTGGAAAAGTAGAGCGTGGGAACGTTATGCACTCGTTAAACCTGCAGAACAAGAGGAGAGTGTTTCTGTTCAGGCACAGTAATACTCCTTTAATTAAGGTGTATTCATTGGTAAAGGAAACTTATATCTGCGATTCTTTAAATATATCGACTTACCAAGAAATGTTGACAAATCTATTATATAGTAGAAAAAAAGCCAATCTTCCGTAACGGAAGATTGGCTTTTTTATTATTGATAAATCTCTTTATATTTCTTATACTCTGCTTCAGAACATAATACGAAATGTCCTGGGCGAATTTCACGCATTGTTGGTGCTTCACTACCATAATCATGTTGTGATGGATCGTATACGATACGTTTACGATTGCGCTCATAATCTGGATCTGGAAGCGGAATTGCTGATAATAGTGATTTCGTATATGGATGAATTGGATTCGCATATAACTCTTCACTTGTTGTTAGCTCAACGATTTGACCACGGTACATTACGCCGATGCGATCACTAATGTATTTTACCATTGATAAATCATGGGCAATGAATAAGTATGTTAAACCTTTTTCCTTTTGTAACTTTTTCAGTAAGTTTACAACTTGCGCCTGGATTGATACGTCAAGTGCTGAGATTGGCTCATCGGCAATGATAAATTCAGGTTCTACAGCAAGTGCACGAGCAATACCGATACGTTGACGTTGTCCACCTGAGAATTCATGCGGGAAACGGTTTGCGTGCTCTTTATTTAAACCAACTGTGTTTAATAATTCATGAACACGGTCCATACGCTCTTTTTTGCCTTTTGCTAGTCCGTGAATATCAATACCTTCTGCAATAATATCCCCTACTGTCATACGAGGGTTTAATGATGCATATGGATCTTGGAAAATCATTTGCATTTTACGGTTGAACTTCTTCAGCTCTGCGCGAGATTTTTTACCATGTACATTTTCACCATCGAACAACACTTCACCAGCAGTTGCATCATATAAACGAATAATCGTTCTTCCAGTTGTTGATTTACCACAACCTGATTCTCCTACAAGACCAAATGTTTCTCCGCGATAAATATCAAATGAAATATCATTAACCGCTTTGACAACACCACCACTCACGTCGAAGTGCTGCTTTACATTTTTTACTTCAATTAATTTCTCACGTTGTTTAGTCATGTTGTTCACCTGCTTTCATTTGAAGAATGCGTTTTTCAACAACTGCCGGCGGTCTTACTTCTGGAGCTTGCTCGTGAAGTAACCAAGTTGCCGCATAGTGTGTATCACTTACTTTAAATAAAGGTGGGTCCATTTCAAAATCAATTTTCAGTGCCTGTGGGTTACGTGGTGCAAAAGCATCTCCCTTTGGCGGCTTTAATAAATCTGGAGGCGTTCCAGGGATTGCATATAACTCTTCTTCTGAACCATCTAAACTTGGCATAGATGCGATTAAGCCCCAAGTGTACGGATGTTTTGGATTGTAGAAAATTTCATCAACCGTTCCAATTTCAACAACTTTACCAGCGTACATAACTGCTACGCGGTCCGCAACGTTTGCCACTACACCTAAGTCATGCGTAATGAAAATGATTGCCGCTTCTGTTTTTTGCTGAATGTCTTTCATAAGCTCTAAAATTTGCGCCTGAATTGTAACGTCTAGCGCTGTTGTCGGCTCATCGGCAATTAATAATTTTGGGTTACAAGCTAACGCCATCGCAATAACTACACGCTGTCTCATACCACCTGAGAATTGGTGAGGATATTGTTTTAAGCGCGCTTCTGGATTTGGAATACCTACAAGGTCGATTAATTCTAACGCAACTTTACGTGCATCTGCTTTACTCATCCCTTGGTGTTTAATAAGGCCTTCCATAATTTGATTTCCAATTGTCATCGTTGGGTTTAATGATGTCATTGGATCTTGGAAAATCATCGCGATATCTTTCCCGCGCACTTGTTGCATTTCTTTTTCTGTTAATTTCGTTAAGTCACGACCTTCAAATACGATTTCACCGTTTTTAATACGTCCTGGAGGATTCGGAATTAATCCCATTAACGCTTTAGAAGTAACTGATTTACCAGAACCAGATTCTCCTACAATCGCTAATGTTTCTCCTTTTTTCAAATCAAAAGTAACACCGCGTACAGCTTGTACTTCACCTGCATGTGTATCAAAGGAGACTTGCAAATCTTTTACCTCTAGCAATGTTTTCATTTTTACTTCTCCCCTCTTTTACTTACGCATTTTTGGATCTAACGCGTCGCGTAATCCGTCTGCCATTAAGTTGAATGCTAAGATTAACATACTGATGACAACCGCTGGGATGAACATCATATGTGGATACGTTTGAATTGATTTATAGCCATCGTTTACAAGAGAACCAAGTGATGCGAATGGTGGCTGAATACCTAAACCGATGAAGCTTAAGAACGCCTCACCAAACACTGCTGTTGGAATTGTAAACATTGTCATTACGATAATTGGTCCCATTACGTTCGGGATTAAGTGTTTTACAATTAATTGTGTGTTTGTTGCACCTAATGTACGAGATGCTAATACATATTCTTGATTTTTTAATTTCAGGATTTGTCCACGAACGATACGCGACATCCCTATCCAACCTGTAATCGCCATTGCTAGTGTAATTGACCATATACCAGATCCCATAATGATTACCATTAAAATAACGATGATTAAGTATGGAATACCGTTAATAATCTCCATAATACGTTGCATAATATTATCTACTCTACCGCCATAGAACGCTGAAATACCTCCATAAGCAACCCCAATTACTAAGTCAATCGCCGCTGCTAAAAGAGCGATATATAACGATACGCGTGTACCTTCCCATGTTCTTGTCCATAAATCACGTCCAAGATCATCTGTACCAAACCAGAAATACTCTTTAATGTCACGTTTTTCATATTGGTCAACACCATATTGATCTGTACCGTCAAATGGTAGCCAATGAACATTTTCAATAACAGGAATTTTCGGTGGTAATTTCGCACGACCTAAGTCTTGTTCTTTATAAGAATGCTTACTTACCATCGGTCCTAAAACTGCTAGTAATATAATAAACGCTAATAAAATGAAACCGAACATTGCCCCTTTATGTTGGAACAAACGTCTTCTTACATCTTGCCAAAACGTTAAGCTTGGACGGGCAATGACTTCATTATCAACATTATTTTGATTGGCTTGTTGAAATAAATCTGGAGATAATTTTTGTACATCTTTCATCATTTTTTCCCTCCCGCTAAACGAATACGAGGATCAATAATTCCGTATAAAATATCAACAATGAAAATAACTAAGATGAAAATCGCACTATAGAAAATTGTAGTTCCCATAATAACTGTATAGTCATTCACTGTAATAGATTTAACGAACTGTTCCCCCAGTCCTGGTACAGCATATATTTGCTCAATAACTAATGTCCCTGTAATTAATCCTGCAACCATTGGTCCTAGAATTGTTACAACTGGAATTAATGCGTTACGAAGCGCGTGTTTAATAATGATAACGCCTTGGCTAATCCCTTTCGCTTTCGCTGTTAAAATGTAGTCAGCTTGCATAACTTCAATTAACTCTGCACGAGCAAAACGTGCGATTGTTGCGATAACTGCCATCGATAAAGCGATTGTAGGCATTACTGTAAACTCTGGTCCTTTCCAGAATGCTACTGGGAACCATCCGAGTTTTACCCCTACGAAATATTGTAGTAATGCAGCAAATACGAACGATGGTACCGACATCCCGAGTACGGAAATAATTGTCGCCCCATAATCGACCCACGTGTTGTTACGAAGTGCCGCAATGATTCCTAAAATTAAACCGATAAATGTTCCTAATATAATCGCTTGTAAACCAAGTTGCGCTGATGGTCCAATACGATCCACAATCATATCTGTTACTGGACGGTTATCATATTGGAATGATACCCCTAAATCACCTTTTGCTAAGTTACCTAAGTAACGTGCATATTGAACTGGTACTGGATCATTTAAACCATATTTTTCAAGAATGATTTCTTTTTGTGCCGGTGATAGTTTCTCCTGGTTTTTAAGCGGAGAACCCGGAAGTAATTTCATCAAAAAGAAAGTCAGTGTAGTAATTAAAAATAATGTCAAAGCCATGTACACGAAACGTTTTAATACATAACGTCCCATAGTCAAGCACCTCCCCGTTTTTCTCAAAAGCAATAAGATAGTTTAAAATATTCTTACTTTTATTTTTTTAAAATAAGAGCATATGCCCATCATAGGCATATACCCTTATTCATGATGGAAACCATTTTTAGTTTTTGAGTTCAACCCACTTATAGCTAAATTCTCCGCCATATTTATGTTCTAATAGGCCAGTAATTGAGCCACGTTGTAAATAAGCTTTTCCTGGTTGATATACTGGAGCAATCGCTGCATCTTCAAGCAGTTGTTTTTCTGCTTGTAATAATGCATCCCAGCGAACTTGTACATCAACTTCTGTTTTCGCTTTTTTAATTAAATCATCATACGCTACATTTGCGTAATTTACTTTGTTTTGCGCATTACCTGTCGTATACATTTCAAGGAATGACATTGGATCCATATAATCTGGACTCCATCCCGCGTATGACATTGCGTAATCTCCACTTGCTTCAAGTTTTAATTTTTGTGCAAATGGCTGCATTTTTGTTGAAACTGTTAAACCTGGTAAGTTCTTTTCAAATTGGCCTTTTAAATACTCTCCAATTTTTTTAGCATCATCAGTATCAAAGTTTAATAGCTCTAACTCTACTTTGTCTACACCAAGTTCTTTTTTACCAGTTTCCCAGTATTTTTGAGCTTCTTTAGTATCCTCTTTTATAAGCTTTCCGTTCTCTTCACGGAAGTCTTTTCCATTCGGACCTTTTGCTAAGCCTTTCGGAACAAAACCATATATCCCCTCTGAACCATCGTTTAAGATCACTTTTCCGATATTTTCACGTTCAAAGGACATTGCAATTGCTTTTCGGATATTTTTATTTGCTAAAAATTTATTCTTTTCATTTAAGCGAATAAATTGTGTAGATGGTCTCTTAATCGTTTTAAAGTCAGCATCTGATTTGTATTTATCTACAAACTCTGATGTTAACACGACACGATCAATCGCTTTCGTTTCATATAAATTTATAGCAGTTGAACGATCCTTAACAATATTGAAGTTTATTTCCTCAAGTTTTACTTCTTTATTTTCCCAATACGTTGGATTTTTCTTAAGTTGGAAACTTTGTTCATGCTTCCATTCATTTAATACGAATGGACCATTATAAAGTGTCGTATTGGATTCTAATCCAAATTTTGCTCCTTGTTCTGTTACAAACTTCTCATTCAAAGGATACAATGTTGGATAGACTGTTAAACTTACAAAATAAGGAACAGGGTTATCTAATTCCACTTCAAGTGTATGATCATCAATTGCCTTTACACCAAGTTCTTCAACTGGTAATTCTTTTTTGTTAACTTTCTCCGCATTTTTAACATCAAATAGTATGTAAGCAAACTTGGCACCCGTGTTTGAATCTACAGCTCTTCGCCAAGAATAAACGAAGTCTTTTGCTGTTACAGGTTCACCATTAGACCATTTCGCATCTTCACGTAACTTAAATACATACTTTTTGCCATCCTCTGATTTCTCATAAGATTTAGCGACACCTGGAACAAGCTTATCGTCTTTACCCAGACGATATAATCCTTCCATTGTATTATTCATGATGTTAGAAGATGTTGCATCTGTTGATAACGTCGTATCCATAGTTGGGATTTCAGCTGTCTCGGTTAGATTTAAAACTTGCTTGTTTGAGGATTTTTCTTTTGCGCCTGCTTTATTATCCTCTTTTTGGTAACTACAAGCTCCTAACATACTGACAGTCAACGTCGATGCAAGTAATAACGGTATCTTTTTCTTCATGTTGTGTTGCCTCCCCTAATTGCACTTCCTGTACCCTCACTTGTAAAAATGTAGAATTGAAAGAATAATCTCCAAGTTTCTACAATTTTCATTATACATATAATATAACAATTGTGAATATAGTTTTTTGTTTTTTTGTTAAAATTTTTAATAAAATGTTTATTTTTTTATTTTTTTGTAAAGGGATACGTTAACATTGCTACCATCATCTTGAAATCAGACCTTTAATTGCGTATAATTTTCAAAAAATTAATTCTAGTACATATTATAGCTTTTATAGTATAATAATTCTAGTAATATTTTGACGGAGGGGAACATTTTGAATAAAGTTTTTTTTCATACTTGTATACTAATTTTCATAGCGATAATTGCTTCTAGTATTGGCGCATTCCTCGTTTCATCGCAATTTTTGTTGAATTTTGTCAATATATCGTTTTATGTCGCACTATTTTTTATTCTTATAGGCGGTTTTTTATTCATATTTCAAAATGGATTTTTTAACGTAACAATTTACGCCTTCCAAAGAGTATTTGGTACGAACAAAAAAATTGAGTCTTTAATTGAAGAAGTAGAGGAACCTGTCGATAAGAAAGAACGTATTTATAAAACATATTCATTCAAATGGACGTATCCAATTTGCATTACCGGTATCGTTCTTGGGTTGTTCTCGACCCTCATTAGCTTTACTATTTTGATGTAGTTTGCAAACACTATCCCATATGATATAATAATCAGCAAAACATTTTGTTATAAAACTTTAGTTCTTTCATATTAAAGGAGCTTAGGTAACAATAAATACATTTATATGTATGCGATGATAAAGAAGAGTACATATTGAGGCAATTTCAGAGAGCTTGTGGCTGGTGTGAACAAGTAATTGCGCAGTATGGAATGGGCTTTTGAGCACCAAACCGAACCGAAAGTAGTAGGCTTTGGCGTTATATCCAAACGTTATTATGGATTAGAGAGATTTCACAGTAGTGAAATAATTAGGGTGGTACCGCGGTCCATTCGTCCCTATAGTTTTTGGGATGAATGGGCTTTTTTGTTTGCCTTCTCTTCCCCATCACGCATTCAAATTTAGGAGGAATTACTTATGTCAGTTATCTTTTCTGGTATTCAGCCGAGTGGAACGATTACACTTGGAAACTATTTAGGAGCTATGAAGCAATTTACAGAGCTTCAAAATGAACACGACTGTTATTTCTGTATTGTAAATCAACATGCGATTACAGTACCTCAAGATCCCGTACAACTTCGTAAAAACATTCGCAGTCTTGCTGCACTTTATGTAGCATGCGGCATCGATCCTGAAAAAGCTACTTTATTTGTACAATCAGAAGTACCAGCACACGCTCAACTAGGATGGATTATGCAATCAGTTGCTTACGTTGGAGAATTAGAGCGTATGACGCAATATAAAGATAAATCTTCTGGTAGAGATTCAGTTCCAGCTGGATTACTAACGTATCCACCATTAATGGCTGCTGATATTTTACTTTACAACACTGAAATCGTACCTGTTGGTGATGATCAAAAGCAACATATGGAATTAACACGCGATCTAGCAGAGCGTTTCAACAAACGCTTCCGTGAAGTGTTCACTGTTCCTGAAATTCGTATTCCAAAAGTAGGAGCTCGCGTTATGTCATTAACAGAACCTACGAAAAAAATGAGTAAATCTGATCCGAATCCAAAGGCAATGATCAGTATGCTTGATGAACCAAAAACAATTGAAAAGAAAATTAAAAGTGCTGTAACTGATTCTGAAGGTATCGTGAAATTTGATAAAGAAAACAAACCTGGAATCTCTAACTTATTAACAATCTACTCTTCATTCTCTGGAAAAACAGTTGAAGAAATAGAAGCAATGTATGAAGGAAAAGGATACGGAGACTTCAAAGGCGACCTAGCACAAGTAGTCGTAGAAGCAATTCGTCCAATTCAAGACAAATATAACGAACTAATCAACTCACCCGAACTAGACGAAATTCTAGACAAAGGTGCAGAAAAAGCAAACCGTGTTGCATTCAAACAACTACGCAAAGTAGAAAATGCAATGGGGTTAAGTAGAAAACGTAGGTAATGTATAAAGCGGAGGCGACTGTTTATCCCTGAAGGCTAAGGTTCTTTCCCACAGAAGGTGCTTTTTACCTTCTCGTGGGGAAGGTTCTTAGACGCGAAGGGCTAGGAGCCGGAGCTGGATTACTACCAAAAGCGGAGGCAGCTCGTTCAGAATGTTCGCTGGATCTAAGTTACAACAAATTAAAAAACCGCCAATTGGCGGTTTTTTAATTTACCTTTTGCTCGTTTTCCATTTCCCATAACTTTTCAAAAAATGGCTGTCCTTTTACGAGACGCTCGCATAATTGTTCGTGCTTCTCAGACCAGCCTGTTTTCGCTTCATCATACAGTTTAGCCCAAATATCTTCAAATTCCATATGTTGAACCATTCCGTATGCTGATGGATCCCACTCTGTGAACCAATAGCGAATTTCTGCTGTGTTTTTCGTTGTATGTAATTGATCTAACGCCATAAATAATAATTGTTTAAGCTGTCTTTCTTTACGAGTTAAGCCATTCATAATGAAAGGTGATGGTGATAAAATATGATGTTCTTTTTCCATTTCTTCTACTTGGAACTCATACTTTTCTGCTTGTACGTTTTCTACCATCTCATATACCATCTGCTCTTGGCGCGGTATAAGTCTGCTCTTTCGAATTGGTACATTGTAACCAATTGTGTCAATCGCAATAATTCCTTTTCCATCTGTAACAACAAAGCAATACTCTTGCTGCAAACGTTCATGATTTTTACGAATATATGCCTTATGATGTACGTCTTCCAACAATTTTTGCGGAAGCTCTAACAATTCGTCCTCGATGTAATGATATAATGTGGCATCTACTTTTAATAATGGCACTTGATCTAATAGCTCAATCGTATCATCTTTCCGCCATTCGTAAAAATGACAAACGTTATACCCATTCTCTTCACCTTCAAACCAATTTACCCATACATCATGTAGATATAACATTCACTACCCCTCACTTCACTACTGTTTGTATCAATCATTATGTTCAATTTTTCTTAACTTTATTCCACCTAAGGAAATATATTCTAATTATTATTTTTTCTTCTATTAATACTAAAAAAACAGGAAATAGAGCTCCTGTTTTTTATATATGAAATGTATTTGCTTTATTCAATATTTCTTTTGCATCTATAGATAATAAAGAAAGTGTATCTTCTCCTTCCAATGTTACACAATCTTTAACAATATGAAATCCAAGCGCATAGCCAAGCATCTTTGGATAAGAGTGAAATCCATTTAATAAGATGTCGTGCTCCCTTGTTCCTCGTTTTATACTTATTCTTTCATGTACAACATTTTTCCAATAATAAATAGCCTCTTCTTTTGAAAGATACATCGTCCACGGTGCATTGTTTTTTTCTGAATATCTTTCCGTTACCGCTTGCTCAGCTAGCCCTTCCATAATCATCGTATCAAGTAATGTATATTCTGTTTCTTTCGTCTCAATTTGATGTAACCTGCATATGTGATGATATTCATGCGCCAATAACACCTTTAATTCTTCCACCGAATTCCGTCCACATACGAATAAGAAAATAACGTGACGCATAGATAATCCAGCCCTACCGTTATACTCTTCTTGTACAGTTCGATTATAGGAATCTGATAATAAAATAAAGACAGGGACATCTGGACCGTTTAACCAGGTTTTCAGTTTCTCATACTCCGTACGTAACTCTTTCCAAACTTCCTTTTTCTCTAACTCTTTAACTTCTTGTTCTCCTCGTATAACTGGGCGGTACATACCTTTAGAAATTAAAAAGCGATACAACCTTTCTTTTGGCAACGGGATATACTTCGTAAACTTTTCACACAGCTTTTCTGGCCGTCCATAATATAGATGTAACCACTCAGCAGTTTCAATAATCCCCATCTTTATCCCTCCTTTTTCTTATGTATATGCAAAAGGAGAAAAAGGCGTAAAAATAAATAAGGAGTTTTTTCGTAATATGCTACGAAAAAACTCCTTATTTCATCTATTATTTATACGATTTAAATACTAATACTGCGTTATGACCACCGAATCCTAGTGAGTTACTTAATACTGCATTTACTTCTTGTTGTCTCGCTTTATTTGGTACGTAATCTAAGTCACATTCTGGATCTGGTGTTTCATAGTTAATTGTTGGAGGGATTACTCCGTCTGTAATTGATTTAATTGAGAAGATCGCTTCAACAGCACCAGCTGCTCCTAATAAGTGACCTGTCATTGATTTCGTTGAGCTAATTGCTACTTTGTACGCATGCTCACCGAACGTTTCTTTAATTGCCATCGTTTCATACTTTTCATTCGCATCCGTACTTGTACCGTGCGCATTAATGTAATCAATATCTTCTGGCTGTAGACCTGCATCTGCTAAAGCTTGACGCATTGCACGCACGCCGCCTTCACCACCAGGAGCCGGCATTGTAATATGGAATGCATCACCAGTTGCACCGTAACCAGCGATTTCCGCATAAATGTGAGCACCACGAGCTAATGCATGCTCTAATTCTTCAAGAATTAAAATACCTGAACCTTCACCCATTACGAAACCGCTACGGTTTTTATCAAATGGACGGCAAGCTGTTGCTGGATCTTCATTAAATGTTAATGCTTTCGCTGAACTAAATCCTGCAAATGCCATACTTGTTAACGGCGCTTCAGCTCCACCTGTTATCATTGCATCAGCATCACCACGCTGAATTGCTTTAAATGCATCACCAATTGAGTTTGCACCAGATGCACAAGCTGTTACAGAGCAAGTGTTAATTCCTTTTGCTCCTGTTGCGATCGATACTTGACCTGCTGCCATATCTGGAATCATCATCGGTACGAAGAATGGACTCACGCGGCGCGGACCTTTCTCAGTAAAAATCTTAAATTGTTCTTCGTATGTTTCCATACCGCCAATACCAGAACCAATCCATACACCAATTCGAGGTCCGTTTTCTTCTGTAATTTCAAGCTTTGCATCTGCAACTGCCATTTTCGCTGCTGCTACTGCATATTGTGTAAAGCGATCCATACGGCGCGCTTCTTTTTTATCAATATATTTCTCGACTTCAAAGTCGTTAATTTCTGCTGCTACTTTTGCTGGAAATAGTTCCGGATCAATTCTTGTAAGTCGTCCGATTCCAGATACACCCTTTTTAATGTTTTCCCACGCTGTTTCAACATCTGTTCCGATCGGTGTAACAGCTCCTAGTCCTGTAATTACGACCCTCTTTTTCTCCATACAAAATACACTCCTTTTTTTCTCTCAGTCCTTATTTACCCCAACGAAGAGCAACTGCTCCCCATGTTAATCCGCCACCGAAACCAACAAGTATAATTAAATCACCATCTTGAATACGTCCATTTTGCAATTCCTCTACCATTGCAATTGGAATTGAAGAAGCTGATGTATTACCAAACTTTTCAATTGTCATACTCATTTTTTCTTGTGGTAAATTTAATCTCTCTCTTGCAGATTCCATAATACGAATATTCGCTTGATGTGGTACTAAAAAATCCACATCCTCTTTCGTAAGTCCCGCTTTTTCTAACACGCGAAGACAGGAATCACCAAGTTGGCGAACAGCAAATTTAAAGACTTCTCTGCCGTTCATCATAACATACTCGTCTTGATAAAGATGCTTACCGCCACTTCCGTCTGCTCCTAATTCGAAAGATAGAACGCCTCTTCCTTCTGAAACAGCCCCCATTACGATAGCACCGGCTCCATCTCCAAATAGTACTGCTGTATTTCGATCATTCCAGTCTACAATTTTAGATAGTTTATCACTACCAACTACTAATACATTTTTATAAGTTCCCGTTTGAATAAATTGCTGCGCTGTAATCATTCCGTACATAAAACCAGCACACGCTGCACTTAAATCCATTGCGGCTGCGTGTTTTGCGCCAATGGCTTCTTGAATGACACAAGCTACTGCTGGGAATGCCCGATCTGGTGTTACTGTTGCCACTAAAATCAGATCGATATCCTCTCCGCTAATCCCGGCATCTTCAAGTGCTTTTTTAGAAGCCTCTACCGCCATATATGAAGTATCTATTGTATCATCGGCAATGCGTCTTTCTGCAATTCCCGTTCTCGTACGAATCCATTCATCAGATGTATCTACGATTTTCTCTAAATCGTGATTTGTGACTACTTTTTCTGGCACATATCTTCCGATTCCTAAAATGCCCACGTTCACATCGCAGCCCTCCGTTTTATATCAATTATTATGACTTGGTACTAATTTTAAAACATAAATGTATTTTTGTCTAGAATATATTTCAGCTCAAACATAAATCCAGCATTATTCACTTTATTGTTTATTAAAAGAAACAGAAACATACCTTTCCTGTTTCTTTTGAAATATAAAAAGGCCCGAACCGCTTCTATCCGCGGTTCGAGCCTCTCTTCCCTTCCAAAAAAGAAGGTTTTATTCTTTATCTGCTTTCCCAAGCTCATATGCTTCGTTCATAACTTTCATCAATAACTCTAATACTGGTTGTGCTTTCTCCATATCAAGCGCAATTCCATTATCATCTAAAATGGCCTTTGCTTCTGGTAAATGCTTCATTGCGATTTGTAAAAATTGCATGCTTTTCTCATTCATATTATGTTCTTCCTCTCCATTAAAACTTTCACATACATAGTGTAACACGCTCGCTATCCTTCGTATAACTCTTTATATTTTTTCATATGTGCCAATTGTTTATTTAAACCGTATTCTAACGGAGTATTTCTTTTTATCGAAATAACCTCGACAGTATCATCTCTTTCTTCCTCGCTCTTTTTATGCACTTTATCCGCTGCACGTAAAAGGTTCATACCTTTTTTCCATAATGACTTTTTACCACTAAGTAAATTGTATATGCCGAGATGCTCCTCGTTCATTCCATTTTCCCATAAGTATTCACATACATCTTCCACGTACAATAGATCACTTCCATTTTCCTCACTCGCATAATAGCACTCTTTCTCATCCAGTTCTGATAAAATGAGCTGATGATACATCATAAAAGATGGTTGCCATGGCCCATATAATGTAGGAACTCGAAATACACTATATGGTGCCTCTCCTTTTTTCAATCCTTCTTCCACTTTCGAAAATAAACGTTTACTTTCAGATTCATCTGCGTTTCCTACTTCAATAGAAGAAATTAGATTTAACTTTACTTTCTGTTCTGCACACAGTCTTATAATCCGCTTTAAATACTGTAATATAACTCTTTCATTCCGAAAGCCACTTTGTTGATTTGGCTCATACAAGCAAAAGTAAACCGTATCGAACTTCTCTCCTTCTACTGATCTCCATCCATCTTCATCTCTTATCGAATAATACGTAAATAACGCATTTCGTCCAATCAACAATAACTTCTCTTCATTAATTTTTGTCATGTTCTCGAATTCATCAAAATCAAGACCGTACACTTCTACTTCTTCTGCAATCATTTTATTCACAAGGTGATAACCTACAAACGTAAGTGCACCAATAATTAGCACGCGCTCCATACCACCAACCCTTTCTCCTTGAAACAAATAGCTCCTCATTTATGTATATGGGAGCTTCACAATTCTTCTTCATATTTTTTAAAGAAATCAGTCGTTTGCCTAACCATTTTATATTTCACATCTTGCAGATGGAATAAGACAGAAGTATCGCATTGATTGAATTGCCTCATTTTCTCATATTTACGTAACAACTGTTTTCTTCCTCTTTTTTCTTGTGTTGATACGAAAACTTTAACAGGTACACAAGACGGAAGAAGCGTAAATGATTTCTTATTTATTTTAGATTCTAATTCTTCTTCTTTGGAATCATACGCCAAACTTAACTCCTTCACTAATCTTTTGTAAAAAAACTTATGCTCTT
This sequence comes from Bacillus sp. FSL M8-0063, assembly GCF_038005545.1. Lineage (NCBI taxonomy): Bacteria > Bacillati > Bacillota > Bacilli > Caryophanales > Bacillaceae > Bacillus > Bacillus sp. FSL M8-0063. The sequence continues at coordinate 817,322 of NZ_JBBOTJ010000001.1, read as the reverse complement.
TTTCAAACTCCACATATTCTGGTAAATCTAAACACGGATTTAACATAATGACAGAGCGTATACATTCAGGGTATTTGTTCATCATTTCAAGTGCTACAAGTGCACCCATACCATCTGCCATAATGTGCATTTTCGCATTTAATGTCTCTTTTCTCAAAACAACGTCATATAAGCGTTTTGCTAGACGAATAGATTGGTCGTTTCCCCAATGTCTTCCATATAAATTAGAGGAAAAGACCGTATAGCCTTCCGCAATAAGGCCATGTAAAAAATAAGACCTTCCTGCATGCTGTGTCCATAAACTTGTACCATTCTCAATAAAGTAGTTGTAATCACCGAGAAGCATAACAGAAAACCCATTTGGCTTCTCCGGTAAATAAATGACACATGGTTCTTTTTCTAAATAAAAAAAACGTTCCGTAATACTCATTTTTCCCCCGCCTTATTTTCTAAACGTATAAAAGTACTCTTCTATAATGTATGAACGGAATGCAAATTTGCGTTGAAAAATCTACAAATATTTTTCTATATTCTTTTTTCAATTGTGTTACAATAAGGACAGATTGAACGAATAGAGGTGTAAAATATGCGTTTCATTTGGGCATTAATTTGGTCGTTCGCGCTTGTACATATGATGAGCTACGTAATCGGCTCTATGACTGGCGGTACATACGATTTTAACCAAGCGTCTATTTTCTCAGTTGTTCTTGCGGTATTAGTACTAGCAATTTCAGCTACAATTCCAAACGAGCCAGTAGAACAACACTAAAAAAAGAGTCCGGATTTTATCCGAACTCTTTTTTATTTTACTTGACATGAACGACTAATTCGTTATTTTCTACATCAACAACTACGTGACTGTTATCAGTAATCGTTCCTGCAATTAATTCTCGTGCTAATTTCGTCTCAACTTGACGCTGTACATATCGTTTTAATGGACGAGCTCCGTACATCGGATCAAAGCCAGCTTCTACAACAAACTCTCTCGCTGCGTCTGTTAATTCTACCGTAATATGACGGTCAGCTAAACGACCTTGTAATTCTTTTACAATTTTATCAACAATACCTTTAATTTCATTCGTTGTAAGAGGTTTGAATAAAATAATTTCATCGACACGGTTTAAAAACTCTGGTCGGAAATGTCCTCTTAATTGCCCCATTACAAGTTCTCTTGATTCCTCTTTAATGGAGCCATCTGCTTCTAATCCATCTAACAAATGAGCAGATCCTATATTTGAAGTCATAATAATAACCGTGTTTTTAAAGTCTACTGTACGTCCTTGAGAATCTGTAATGCGTCCATCATCTAACATTTGTAATAAAATGTTGAATACTTCTGGATGTGCTTTTTCGATTTCATCTAACAAAATAACTGAATACGGTTTACGTCTTACCACTTCTGTTAATTGACCGCCCTCTTCATATCCAACATATCCAGGAGGCGCACCAATTAAGCGTGACACAGCGTGTTTCTCCATATACTCAGACATGTCGATACGAATCATTTGCTCTTCACTGTCAAATAACGTTTGTGCTAATGTTTTTGCAAGCTCAGTTTTACCAACACCTGTCGGTCCTAAGAAAATAAATGAACCAATTGGACGATTCGGATCTTTAATACCAGCGCGCGCACGAAGAACTGCGTCTGATACAAGGCTTACCGCTTCTTCTTGACCGATAACACGCTCTGATAAAATTTGCTCTAAGCGTAGTAATTTCTCGCGTTCCCCTTCAACGAGTTTTGCGACAGGAATACCAGTCCATCGTGAAACAATATCCGCAATCTCTTCTTCACTTACTTCCTCACGTAATAAACGATTTTCCTGTTTATTATGTGCGCCCATTTCTTCTACTTCTTTTAATTCTTTTTCGATAGCTGGAATTTTCCCGTGACGAAGTTCTGCTGCTTTATTTAAATCGTAATTTCCTTCTGCTTCTTCTAACTCACGGCGCAGACGCTCCAAATGTTCACGTAAGTCACGCACTTTATGAATGTCTTCTTTTTCTTTCTCCCATTTCGCTCTCATACCACTTGCAACTTCTTTTAAATCCGATAATTCACGTTGCAACGTTTTCAGGCGTTCTTGGCTACCAAAGTCCTTCTCTTTTCCAAGAGCCGCTTCTTCAATTTCTAGCTGCATAATACGACGCGTTACTTCATCTAATTCTGTTGGCATAGAATCAATTTCTGTTCGAATCGTTGCGCACGCTTCGTCAACAAGATCGATCGCTTTATCTGGTAAGAAACGATCCGAAATATATCGATCTGATAAAACGGATGCTGCTACAATCGCGCGGTCATGAATATTTACACCGTGATAAATTTCAAAACGCTCTTTTAAACCACGTAAAATCGAAATTGTATCTTCAACAGTTGGTTCTTCTGCTAATACTTGTTGGAAACGTCTTTCTAGCGCTGGATCTTTCTCAATATATTTACGATACTCATCTAACGTTGTCGCCCCGATACAATGCAGTTCACCACGCGCAAGCATCGGTTTTAACATATTTCCTGCGTCCATCGCACCTTCTGTTTTACCAGCGCCGACGATTGTGTGAAGTTCATCAATGAATAATAAAATGCGTCCTTCGCTCTTTTTAATCTCATTTAATACAGCTTGCAGACGCTCTTCAAACTCACCACGGAATTTCGCTCCAGCTACAAGCGCACTCATATCTAATGCGAAGATTGTTCTATCTTTTAATCCTTCTGGTACATCCTTCTTCACAATACGCTGTGCTAATCCTTCAACGATTGCTGTTTTACCAACACCGGGTTCACCAATTAAAACCGGGTTGTTTTTCGTTTTACGTGAAAGAATGCGGATTACACGTCGAATCTCACTATCTCGACCGATAACAGGATCAATTTTCCCTGCTCTCACTTCCGCCACTAAATCACGACCATATTTTTCTAACGCTTCATAAGTTGCTTCTGGATTTTGACTAGTCACTCTTTGATTCCCCCGAACTGTCATTAAAGACTGTAATAAGTTATCTTTCGTAATATGAAATCTTGTAAGTAATTGATTTATATCGCCTTTTTCTTCAGAAAAAGCAAGCAGTACATGTTCAACTGAAATGTAGTCATCCTGCAATTTCTCTGCTTCTTTTCCTGCTCTTACAAGTAGTTGTTGCAGAGCACCTGTTATATATAATTTCCCTGCTTCTGCACCGCTTCCCGTTACAGAAGGTTTTTTCTTAATTAAACTTTCAGCGCCTTGCTTTAACGCTTCTATATCGACATTCATTTTTTGAAAAATACGTACTGCTAACCCATCTTGCTCTTCTAATAATGTAAACAAGAGATGAACAGTATCTACTTCTTGATGATGATGAGATACCGCTAAAGATTGAGCACTCATAATCGCCTCTTGTGTTTTTGTTGTCATTTGATTTAAGTCCATCTTTACAGTCCTCCAAATGTTTGACTTTCTTTGACCTTTGATTTGATTATACGCCAACTGACTTTTTTATACAATAATTTTGCTTATGTATTTTCAAACTTATTATTGGAAAAAGAAAAAAGGAACATTCATTATACAGTTGAAAAATATACGGTAAATGAAATTATAATTTGTAACGACAAAAAAGCCGCAATAATGATTGCGGCTTCTGTTACGGTTTTCTTTTATATGTCCACTGACGGTTATGATTCGCGTTATCTGGAAACTTTTCACCAGCAGTTAATTTCACCATTTGCGGATCTTTTACCATACTTCCTGTTTCACCAATTTCTACGTAAATACCATCGTTTGGCGCTTTTTGTCCAGAACGAAACCTGCGATTTTGTCCCATTTCCATTCTCCTTCCATGACGTCTTTGCCTCATTAGTATATCCATTTTAAAAGAAAGCTTTTCTGTCATGTTTAGGAAACAAGTACTACATTTCGTTCTTGTACATATACATGAATGACACAAGCTTAGGAAGGGATTTCTTTCCTATTTGTAGAAAAAAAGAAACCAACCTACTATAGGCCAGCTTCAAAGGAGAGTCAAACATATACGAGAAGATTACATGTTCATTATAAGCCTCATCATACGAGCAATGTAACCCTTTTCACAATTTGTACATAATGAAAGAAACATTGTTTGAACTTTCTAAAAAGATGTTGACTTTCCCTAATTTCCAGCGAGAAATAGTAGACACCGTAGCACTTTGCGACGTAAGATGGATATATAGTGAACTTTCCATCTTTGGTGTTCTCACCCAGTTTAACCTCTTATTTCTGCATATTAAAAACGGAAATACAGATAGAAACAAAAAAATTATTATAAGAGGTGAAATTATGAATAAACAGCATTTAATCGCATTAGACTTAGACGGCACTTTATTGACAGACAACAAAATAATTTCCACTCGAACGAAACATACAATTGCAAAAGCAAAGGAACAAGGACATATTGTCGTTATTTCAACAGGGCGTCCATTCCGTGCTAGTTTTGATTACTATAAAGAACTTGGTCTGAATACACCAATCGTAAACTTTAACGGCGCTTACGTACATCATCCTCTTGATTCAAAGTGGGGAACACATCACTCTCCCCTTGAGCTAGCAACAGCCCAAGAAATTGTCCGAGCTTGCTTTGATTTTGGCGTGAAAAATATATACGCTGAAGTAATGGATGATGTGTATGTTCGTGAAATTGATGAAGATAAAAAACATATTTTCGAATTCGGTTCTCCAAAGATTTTTACAGGAGACTTATTAAATACTTTAAACGATCATCCAACTTGCTTATTAATTGACGCACATGATGAGCATTCTAGTGCAATTCGTCAACATTTAACTGATATGCACGCTGAAGTAATCGACCATAGAAAATGGGGCGCACCTTGGCCAATTATTGAAATTGTGAAAAGCGGGTTAAATAAAGCTGTCGGATTACAAAAAATTTCTAGTCATTACAACATTCCACAAGAACGAATTATCGCTTTCGGTGATGAAGATAACGATTTTGAAATGATTGAATTTGCTGGTCATGGCATCGCAATGGGTAATGCAATTCCTGAATTAAAATCACTCGCAAATCATACGACATTAACGAATGAAGAAGATGGTATTGCGCTATATTTAGAAGAGGTTCTTGGATTATAATCTAAAAATTCCCTGCTTATAGTTTCTCGCCAAACGCTCATACTATTATTAGACGCAAAAGTCAGCGCGTCGATTGTTTTCAGCTAAATAAAGGGGGTTTTTCGAATGGGTAAAAAGAACAAATCAAAACGTTTTATCCAACAAGGAGCCGATGCTGTTATGAAGCATGATGCAAGATTCCCGTACAGAGGTACATTAGCTGAGGCAGAAAAAGCGAGAAGTAACTCTTCTTTTGGAGGGGTTTAAATGGGGAACTTACTATTCCAACAAGCTAGAGATGCCGTTGCAAATGCCGTATCTTGTTCAAGCGGTACTGAGCAACAAGATCTCGTATATAGGGCAAAAAATGCTTTGCACTCTGCTTATGCAAACTCTTCAACAGCTGAAAAAGTTCAGCTACGCGAAATGCAAGAGCAGTTGCAAAACATTACGAATTTACATTAAAAAAGAGGACCAGCTTTGGTCCTCTTTAATCTTTTCGAAATAATCCAAACACCCCGACCGTTTGCAGTACGTTTGTAAATGCACCTGGGTCCACTTGTTTAATAACCCTCTCTAATTCATACAGTTCATAACGAGTAATAACAATCATTAACATTTCCTTATTTTCATTTGTATAAGCACCTGTTGCTGGGATAGTTGTAATCCCCCTCACTAAGCGTGAATGAATCGCCTTTCGTACATCTGTCCCATTCTTCGTAACGATTAATGCTGTAATCTTCACATGCCGCGTATGAATCGCATCGATAATTCGAGTTGAAACATACAAAGTCACCAAAGTATATAATGCTTTTTCCCATCCATACACATAGCCAGCGGCGATAATGATCAGTGCATTAAAGAAGAAAAAGTACGTACCGACAGGCTTGTCTTTAATCTTTGATAAAATCATGGCGATAATATCTAAACCACCTGTAGAAGCCCCCCACTTCAACGCAATTCCTACTCCAATCGCTGAAATAATCCCGCCAAAAATCGCATTCAATATGATATCGTTCGAAACCGCCCTAACCGGGATAATTTCTAGAAACAAAGTCATAAATATAACGCAAAGAAAACTAAAGAAAGTAAAGGCCTTTCCAACCTTTTTCCACGCTAAAATAACGACGGGAATATTAAACAAACTAAACAACACCCCCGTTGATATGTGAATAGATAAAAAGTCACCTAATATTTGTGATAACAATTGAGATAATCCCGCAAAGCCACTCGCGTACACTTTCGCTGGCGTTAAAAATAAATTCATTCCAATCGCGTTTAACAAACCAGCGACGATTACAACGATTAACTTCTTTATAAGTTCGGTATAATTCAACTTCAAATCCATTTCTAATCCACCTTTATTATTCATGAATGCACTGCTATACATAGTCTTTACGAAAAAGGAAATGATAAACGTACAACGTTTAGAAATGGAGTTGATACATATGCCACATACGAGTGATAACGACAAAAAGGCACGCGATAATAACGCAAAGCGTACGCAAAAAAATGAGCAAGAACAAAAAAATATTCAGCAAGGGAAACGTGCCTATTCTAAAAAGACCGATCACCTTTGATTCCATCGTACATCAACAGTATTGTTGATGTACTTTTTTTACATTTCACAGGAAAAAACATTAAAAATTCACTTCATGTTCACTTCTATATTCTACAATAGCGATAACATATTCGGATGAGGTGTTGGCATGAGAGGGAAACACATTTTCATTATTACTGCACTAATAAGTATATTAATGCTAGCTGCTTGCGGACAAAAAAATAGCTCAGCTACAGTCGCTACGGCAACAGACTCAACCATTACGAAGAGCGACTTCGAAAAACAGTTGAAAGATCGTTACGGAAAAGACATGCTATACGAAATGATGGCACAAGACGTTATCACGAAAAAATATAAAGTATCTGACGATGATGTAGATAAAGAAGTACAAAAAGCGAAAAATCAATACGGAGATCAATTCACAGCAGTACTAGAAAACAATCGTTTAAAAGATGAAGCTGATTTCAAAAATCAAATTAAGTTCAAACTTGCTATGAATGAAGCGATTAAGAAAAGTGTTACAGAAAAAGACGTGAAAGATCACTATAAACCAGAAATTAAAGCGAGTCACATTTTAGTAAGTGACGAAAATGAAGCGAAAGAAATAAAGAAAAAATTAGATGCTGGTGCTTCATTTGAAGAACTAGCAAAACAAGAATCGCAAGATCTACTATCAAAAGAAAAAGACGGAGACCTTGGATACTTCAATTCAGGCAGAATGGCGCCTGAATTTGAAACAGCGGCCTATAAACTAAAAGTCGGACAAATTAGCAATCCCGTTAAATCAACAAACGGTTATCATATTATTAAATTAACTGATAAAAAAGAGTTAAAGCCCTATGATGAAGTGAAAGACTCTATTCGTAAAAACTTAGAAGAAGAACGTATTGCCGATCCTACATTTAGTCACAAATTACTACAAAAAGAATTAAAAAAGGCAAATATTAAAATAAATGATAGTGACTTGAAAGATACGTTTACTCTTGCGCATGAGCAAGAGAATTAAAAAAGCACCGCCTTATTTTTACAGCAAAATAAGGCGGTGCTTTTTATTTAATTTACTTCTTAAAATACGTCCAACCTTCTTCTTGATAAATCTTTTCTTCTTTCATCAACTTACCAAGCGCGCGCTTAAATGCAGCTTTACTCATGTTGAAGCGTTCTTTAATGTCTTCTGGGTGGCTCTTATCCCAAAACGGCATTGCTCCGCCTCGTTCTTCCATATATGCATAAATTACAGCAGCATCATCTTCCATTCCTTCTTCTTTACGAGGAAGAAGTGAAATGTTAATTGTACCGTCATCTTTCACGTCAATAATACGGCCCGTTACACGTTCACCGATGCGGACTTGTTCTTTTCTTTCAGTATGGTGTAAGAAAGCACGGAAATGCTCATCAGTTAGTATGAATGAACCAACTTGAAGTGAACGATACACACGTCCATTTACGTTTTTATTACGCATAGATGGTGTCGCATCTACGATAATCTCTTGCATATCACTGTCTCTTGCCGGAAGAGCGATAAGTCGATCACGATTCGTTAATTTTAACGTGCAATATAATTCGTCTCCAACTTCAGGCCATACTGGCATATAAATTGGGAACTCGTCAGCTGGGATTAGTATATCTTTTGATACACCAATATCAACAAACACACCTAAACTAGGGATAACTTCTACAACTTTTACCCAGTTCCAATCAAAAGTTGTAATAAGTGGCTCCTTCATTGTTGCTGAAACACGATTTTGATGATCAAGGTATAAGAATACATCAATCGTATCGCCTTCTTCAATTTCCCCAACTAATTCGTTTTTATGTAGGAAAATTTCTTCTTCTTCATTCCCAACCATATATCCGATTTCCGTTTCGCGTAAAACAGTTACCTGTTCAATCGCTCCTAATTGTAAATACATATTTTTTAATTCCCTTCTATATATATAAAATTAACTTTTTATATTTTTATCATTCCAAACAAAAGTTAATTATAACACGATTTTTCCTTTATTTGTCCAACTGCCCAAAATTCACTATAATAAAATGAGGTTACATAAATATAAGTATGAAAACACTTAAGTCCAGACTCGTTTTCAGCTATACTTTAGTATGTACAGTACATAAAAAGATTAGAAATTTATTTGGAGGTGCTAACTATGGCAAAAGAGAGTTCTTTTGACATCGTTTCGAAAGTAGAATTACCTGAAGTAACAAACGCAATTAACATCGCATTAAAGGAAATCCAAAACCGATATGACTTTAAAGGAAGTAAAAGTGATATTAAATTAGAAAAAGAAGTACTAGTTTTAACTTCTGACGATGAGTTCAAATTAGACCAAGTAAAAGACGTTCTAATTGCTAAACTTGTAAAACGTAACGTTCCAATTAAAAACTTGGATTACGGAAAAGTTGAAGCAGCGACTGGTAACACTGTTCGCCAACGCGCAACACTTCAACAAGGTATCGATAAAGATAACGCGAAAAAAATTAACAACATCATTAAAGAAATGAAATTAAAAGTAAAAACACAAGTACAAGATGACCAAGTACGTGTTACAGCGAAAAGCCGTGATGACTTACAAGCAGTTATCGCAGCAGTTCGCAGCGCTGACTTACCGATTGACGTACAATTTATTAACTACCGCTAAAAAGAAAAACTCCTCTAATTAGAGGAGTTTTTCTTTTTGTCATATAGGAACAATATGACAAGGACAAGAGGGTATTTACGGTGAAAATTACTGAGCGAACAGAGTCTATTCATACGAATACCTTACAGGTGACCGCGTAGTTAGACTAGGTCTCATTGTAGAATTTTTTTATACATGGAATTGAGCATGCCCTTTTAAAAATAAGGAAAAGACTTCTTAGGACGTTTCCCTTCAACTTGAATCACTTTCCTTATCAATTGAATCCCAAACCAAAGTCACCACAACTACCTCCATAAACCAAAATCTCTCTCCCTAATCAAGCGTAACAATTTATGAGTATAAGAATATTTTCCACCCTTCAATGTAATGTAAAATTAATAAGGGATCTTATTTTGTGAAAAAAAGTTAATTATAAAAGAGTTAGAAGTGGTTATTTGAAGAAATTAATAATATGTTTTTTATTGGCTATATTCTCTCTAAATATTAAAGGATGTTCTAATAATATGACTACACTAAAGGATAAATCTAATTGCATTCACAAAGCTTGGTACAAAAAACCTATGTTATGTAATAATTTAAAGAAGCACTAAATAGTTGATGATAAAGGTCATAAAAAAACACTTTAAGTTGCCTTCCTCTTACTTGAACCATCTTAATTGTAATATGGAAGGAAAAGAAGTATAAGGTGTTAATAAGGATGCAGATTTCAAAATAAAAAGTACGTTAAGTAAACTTTCATTCAAAAATTCATATTAAGTAATAATATTTTAGAATCAAGTTTATAAAAAATATTAAGAGGTTTATAAGTGTAAAACCTACGGGAACTTTTCCTGTGGGTTTTATTGTACTATAAGTATTTATTTAGCAATTATGTTTTTCGAAATATTCTTCTTTAATTATTTGTAATTTTTTTTCGTTTTTTGTTAATTCAAATATAAATAACGCTTTTTTCATGTTATTAGCAACTTTTTCTTTATTAGATTGTTTAAGCTTTAATAAATTCGAACCTTTTTCATAGTATAGTTCACCCAATAAGTATAAAGTATTTAGATTAATAGCTAATTTGATACCCTTATCAATGTATTTTTTTGCTTCTTCGTATTGATATGTGTAACTTAAACATTTTGCTAAATTATAAATGATTTTTAATTTAATTTCTTTATCTCTAGGAAAATCTAGCTTATTAAAATTATTTAAACATCTTTTTAATATATTAATACTCTCTTTATATTCTTTATTTTCTGCATGAAATATAGCCATTGTCTGCATAATATCTATTTCTCTCTCTGTTAAAAAATCAATATTCGTTACAGTTATTTTTAATGCATTATTTAAAAGAGTTAAAGCCGTTTTTATTGAGTTATTCACACGATATATAGCAATTGCTTCATGCCATATTAGAAATTGTTTATCTTCTTTTATTCGAAAATTATTTAAGTTTTTTTCTTTTGTTACTATTTCATAAAGCTCTTTATATTGATGTTGTCTTATGCAATCCTTCATTACGCATTTTACATTTTCTATATATTTAAATTTTTTGTTTTGAGTTAGTGCAAATATATTATTTGGATCAATACCAAGTCTTTCTGATAATTGATATAACAATATGCTAGATGGATAAATCACACCTTTTTCGATCTTGCTAATTTGACTTTGTGAACATATTCCATGACATAATTCGGATTGTGATATATTTTTTTTCATTCTAAGTTCTTTAATGGTAATACCCAAATCGTAAAATTCCATTTTTCCTCCTCAAATATAGCTCTCAATGAGTATCAGAATATTTTTCACCCTTTAATGTAATGTAAAATTAGTATAGTTGCAATTGTTGTTTGTTCTATAGGTCTTTTCACTTCTTTGCTCAGCTGCATTTCAAGGCGATAGCACTCCACACAAAAACAGGCTAGGGAGAAAGTTTTCTCCCTAGCCTGGGAATACCTCTCATTAGAGGCCTTTTCATACTCCTTAAAAGCAACGCCTTACCTTAAACTGAAGACGAGCTACTAAAGAACAACGCGACTCATTTCCGTCTCTTTTTAACCGCAAGTGAACTACCCACCACTTAATACCTCTTACGAGCTTACCCCGAGTGGGGGCTTCTCGGTTCATCGCTACTTTTGATAGCTAACGAATTTGTCCTAGGACAGCCGAGCTAACTCCCTTGTTCCAAAGGTTATTTTGTTACTATTTATGCCAACACTAATAAGCGAATGGCTTCCTTTTTGATATTGATCGCTGCATTATAATCACGGCCAATTGTGAGTCCACACAAACACGCATACATGCGTTCACATAATGGCATTTCTTTTTTATTTCCACAATTACTACACATCTTTGTAGAAGGAAACCATTTATCTATTTTTACAAGCTGTTTCCCTTGTTCTTGTAGCTTATATGCTAAAAATGTCGTGAACATCCTCCAACCGTTGTCCGCTACACTCTTACCAAATCTAAATGCTCGTGACATTCCTTTCATATGTAAGTCTTCGATTGCTACAACGTCAAAACTCGTAGCTAATTCCTTAGACTTATGATGAAGAAAATTTTTACGTTGATTGGCGACCTTTTCATGCAATTTCACTACATGAATGCGTTGTTTCTTCCAGCGCTCTGAACCTTTCACACGTCTTGCTAATACTCGTTGTGTCTTCGCTAATTTCTCTAACCTCTGACGATAAAAGCGAGGATAATTGGCTTTCTCATCTTCGCTACTCACATACAATTCAGCCATTGCGAAGTCTAATCCAACTACACTTTGTACTTCTTTTTGTACAATCTCTTTTTCATATTCAGTCAAGATGGACACATAGTATTTACCAGTAGGTGTCATCGAAATCGTACACGATTTGATGATATGTTTTGGCGGGATTTCTCTATGTTGCTTCAGTTTCACCATTTTCAACTTTGGTAATTTGATATAACCATGAAATAACATAATATTTCCGTTTACTCGATTCGTTGTATAGGATTTTCTACTCTTTTTACTTTTGAATGTAGGAAAATCACTTTGACCACTAAAAAAATTCTTATACGCAGTTTGCAAGTTTAATTGCGCGTTGGCCAATGCCAATGAATCAACTTCTTTCAACCATTCATATTCTGTCTTATATTTTGCAGGAGTAGGGATTTTTTTCTTTAGTTCTTCCTTGTCCTCTTTATATTTTTCATATACTTCTATTCGTTCAGCCAGCATTTTGTTATACACAAAACGTACACACCCGAATGTTTTTCGTATGAGATGTGCTTGTTCTTCTGTTGGGTACAGACGAAATTTATACGCCTTATTCTGCTTTGGCATATCCATTCACCTCATTTTCCATAAGCTATGACGGTGATCACACAACCTGAACACTACAAGATTATTATCTACTTTCATTGTTATACCAAAATTCCCCTCTTATAAGACTGATTATATCAGAGGCAAAATAAATAGGAAAACCAAATGTTTGGCTACGCCAAACCGAAATTCATCTCCCACCTGCCGCTAGACTATCGTCTTTCACGCGCCTGAGGAAGGAGACTTCTTTCGGATATATGTTAAAAACGCAATAAACAATACGTTCACACCGACGATTAAAGAGATAAATAACCAATTCACACCTGTTTCTCCATTAACTTTATACACATTTGATTCTTCGCGCTTTAGAACGAGATAAAACTTTCCTTTTTCTTCTCTTATAATTTCATCTTCTAACAATCCTTTTAACTCTTGTTTTTCACCAATCACACTTACAGGTAAAGCAACTTTTTGTGTTTCTTTCGTATTATTAATCGCTACTACTGTCACTTCATCTTTATACTTTCGTTTTAGTACACTCATTCCATCTTTATCATACAAAAGCTCAAACGTACCGCGTCGTAAAGACGGTCTCGTTTGTCTCAGTTCACCGAGTTTCGTTATGTGTTGCATAAATTTCTCATCTGATTTGAAATCCATTAATCGTCTATTATCCGGTGTATCTCCTCCATCTAATGCAATTTCAGTCCCGTAATAAAAATTCGGAATGCCTGGTGCTGTTAATAAATATGTAAGAGCTAGTTTCAAACGAGATGGCGGATAATTCATATTCTCTTTTGCAATACGGGCAAACCTTTTTGTATCTTGATTATCTAAAAATGTAACGGATTCCCCTTCTTTTTTACTCACATCATATAAAGGTTTCACCGATACATCCACTTTAGAAAAAGATTCTACTATTTTTTCGTTATATTCACTATCTTCCTCTGTCATAATACGAAAATCTTTCTTTATCGCTTGCATATCTTTTTGCACGTCATCCCAGAAAGAACGCGACATTTTTTCACTATGCATCACATAGCTTCCATCTAAATCAACTTCTTTGATCCACCATTTCATCGCGTCAATGACTTGTTGTTCGTTTTCTCCAAGCGGAAATTGAAGTACAACTTTTATTCCTTTTGCGTGCGCTTCTTGTACAAATTCTTTCACATCATTTTCTGTTCCAAAATGTTCATTTACCTTTTGAAAATTGTGCACGTCTAACCCATCGTACTTTCCACTTTCAAAAAGTGGAGAAAGCATAACAGCGGTAAAGCCCATTTCTTTTATGTAATCCAGTCTTTTTATAGTCCCTCTTATATCTCCGCCCTGATATCCTTCTAAATTACCAACTTCTAACTGCTTGTCATTTTTCGGTTCTCCATTATTAAAGCGATCAATCATAATGGAATATATAACTTCGTCTCTCCACTCTCTTTTTCCGTCTGCAAACGTATGTATTGGTACAAATAAGACGACAGCTAAACAAAAACAAATGAATAGTTTCCTAGTCCGTATTTTTCCCACACGCATCCCCCATGTTTTTTAATTATAAGAATATTATACCAATTTTCCGAACAAATCGCATATGTTGATTTCTTTCTCCTCAAAATACTTCATGTTAGATTTTCTAACATGAAGTATAAATTTTCTGAATTTTTAGTTGATTTTTCATTTCATTTCGAATATGATATAAAACATAACAAGTTGATGTTATTATTTCTAACATTACAGGAGGAGAGAGAATGAATATGGGAGATACGGTTTTTATGTTTGTAACGACAGTAATGGTCATGTTAATGACACCAGGATTGGCACTTTTTTACGGGGGCATGGTTCGCAGTAAAAACGTACTCAGTACGACAATGCATAGCTATAGCGCAATGGCTATCGTTTCGATTCAGTGGATTGTGATCGGCTATTCTTTATCATTCGGACCAGACTGGCACGGACTTATCGGTACACTCGATTGGTTCGGTTTAAACGGCGTTACCTACGCACCAAATCCAGACTACTCATCTACTATTCCTCACAATTTATTTATGATGTTCCAACTCATGTTCGCTATTTTAACTCCCGCTTTAATTTCAGGTGCATTCGCCGAAAGAATGCGATTTTCTGCTTTCCTTATTTTCATCCTTCTATGGACAACAATCGTTTACAATCCTGTCGCTCATTGGGTATGGGGCGTTGGTGGATGGCTAAGAGAACTTGGCGCGTTAGACTTCGCTGGTGGTAACGTCGTTCATATTACATCTGGCGTGGCCGGCCTTGTATTAGCCATTTTTCTTGGAAAACGAAAAAATATAAACGGTACTTCTCCTCACCATTTACCATTCACAATGTTAGGCGCAGGCTTACTATGGTTCGGCTGGTTCGGTTTTAACGTCGGAAGTGCATTATCTTTAAACGACGTAGCTTTAACTGCATTTATTAATACAAATATAGCCGCTGCTGCCTCTGCATTAACTTGGATGCTTTCAGAATGGTTCTTCCAATCAAAACCGACTGCGATGGGAGCTGCTTGTGGTGTAGTTTCCGGTCTAGTCGCTATTACACCAGCTTGCGGGTTCGTTACACCTTTCTCCGCTCTTCTTATCGGAGCAATTGGCGGCGTATTATGCTTCGGCGCAGTCTTCTTCTTAAAAATGAAATGCGGATACGACGATACACTTGATGCATTCGGATGCCACGGTATCGGCGGAACTTGGGGCGGTATTGCAACAGGACTATTTGCAACTACTGCTGTAAACAGTGATGGCGCGAACGGATTATTTTACGGAAACGCCGCTTTACTGTTCAAACAACTGGTAGCAATCGGCGCAACATATGCATTCACGATCATCATGACGTATGCCATTATTAAAATAATTAACTTCTTCCTCCCTGTTCGGGTAGATGAACACGAAGAACATATGGGACTTGATATTTCGATGCACGGAGAGAAAGCTTACGAGTACACTGAGCGGGTGAACTAAAAAAGAGATGCAGTCTATTAGTAGTAGATTGCATCTCTTTTTATTGTACTTGTCAGCGTTAGATACCCCACCTAGTATTCCAGTGAATATATCGACGATTTTTTAAATATATCGATTTACCAATAAATTCCTACATGACGAAACTGAAGAATACTCCGGTATAACTTACGAATCACCATACTTACTTTTATTCAAACTTAATATAATAAGAAACGCAATCGCTATTACAGCTAAAAAGCGAACTGGATTAAACAGTATTCCTACCGTTTCATTAAAACGATGATAAATAAAAGGAATCACCTCAAGTACCATTAGCCCCATCGCAATTTGAAACGTCTCAGCCATCGCTTTATTTTTTATAAACGCAGCGCGCTCATCACCTTGTTTCCCAATCGCTATAAACATTTTTATAATAGCAAACACTACAAATAAAAAGACGACCGCTTAACAGTCGTCTTTTCCTATTTATTTCGGAGCATTTCCCACATATTGCGTAATATCAACATTTAAAGATTGTGCTAAACGCATTCCGTAATCGTGATCTGCACGGAAGAAGTTACAAATAGCTAGTAATTTCGTGCGCTCATTTACGTCTTTTAAGTCATTTGTTAAGTTTGCAATTAAATTGTCTTGCTCTTCTTTAGAGAATGAACGATAACGCTCACCTGCTTGTTTGAAATCATTTGGTTTATCAATTTTTTCACGAGATACATAACCTTCTACTTTCATAGTTGAATCGCGGTAAGTCGGGTCTTCAACTGGATTTTCAGTATGACGGCTCGGTTCGTAGTTAATTGTAGATGGATTTTGATTTATTTGCATCGCACCATCACGTTGTTGGTTATGAACAGCTGCGTACGGGCAGTTTACAGGAATTTGTAAGTAGTTCGCACCAAGACGGTAACGCTGTGTATCTGGATAAGAGAATAAACGACCTTGTAATAATTTATCTTCAGATGGTTCAATACCATTTACAGTTGCACTTGGAGAAAATGCCACTTGTTCTACTTCTGTGAAGAAGTTTTTCGGGTTACGATTTAACGTCATCGTCCCTACTTCCATTAATGGGAAGCGATCTTCTGGCCATACTTTCGTCGGATCTAATGGATCGAAATCTAAAGAATCCGTTTCCTCTAGTTGCATCACTTGTACGTGTAAATCCCACTTCGGATAGTTTCCTTTTTCGATTGCATCGAACAAGTCACGAGTTGCATGGTTGAAGTCTTTTCCTTGTACTTCTTGCACTTCTTTTGCACTTAAGTTACGTACACTTTGCTGTGGTTTCCAGTGATATTTAATATAGACGATTTTACCTTCTGCATTAATCCATTTAAATGAATGGACACCGAAACCTTCCATTTCGCGATAGCTTGCTGGTGTACCGTAATCAGAAAATACCCACGTCATCATATGTGTAGATTCCGGACTTAACGTCATGAAGTCCCAGTAACGATCTGGTGTTTGAACATTTGTATCAGGTGCTGGTTTTAAAGAATGCACCATATCAGGGAATTTAATTGCATCACGAATGAAAAAGACCGGTAGATGGTTCCCTACGATATCGTAATTTCCTTCCTCTGTATAAAATTTAACAGCGAACCCGCGTGGATCACGAGCTGTTTCCGGAGAACCTTGACCATGAATAACCGTTGAGAAACGAACAAATACAGGCGTTTCAGTTCCTTCATTTTGTAAAAATGCTGCTTTCGTATATTGCTTCATGCTGTTTTTCGTTACGAATACACCGTGAGCACCTGCACCACGTGCATGCACAACACGCTCTGGAATACGTTCACGATCAAAGTGAGCCAGTTTTTCTACTAAATGATAGTCTTCTAATAATACCGGTCCACGGCGACCTGCTGTACGAGAATTTTGGTTGTCTCCAACTGGAGCACCTTGGTTTGTTGTTAAGCGATTATTTGGATTCATCTAGGGGGATCCTCCTCTTTCTTTCATAGTAATTATTATTTATTTAAAATTATTATAAACTAATTATTATTCAAAACTAAATTCTTGTCAACTATTTCCTTCATTTTTTTGGAAACAACTTCAGCTAAACAATCGATAAATACAGGTTGTGAATTTGGCATATTTGGTCTAAAATATGCCAAATTCAACTCATCAGTTACAACTTTACATTCGTAATCATTGTCATATAAAACTTCTAAATGCGCTGCGACAAAGCCAACTGGGCAATATATGAAAGATTCATATCCATGCTCTTCATATAAATCTCTCGTTAAATCTTGCACATCTGGACCAATCCATGGATCAGGCGTATTTCCGGCACTTTGCCAACCCGTTGTATAGTTTTGAATATTGGCAGCCCCCGCAATTAAATCTGCTGTATGCTGCAATTGCTTCACATAAGGGTCCCCTGCTGAAATAATTTTCTCTGGCAAACTATGTGCTGAAAAAATTACGACTGCTTTCTCTTTATCTTCAATCTTTGTAAATGTTTCTTTTATTTGATCTGCCCAATAGGAAATAAATTTCGGTTCATCGTACCATTGTTCAATTGGTTCAATAACAGGGCCACCGATTTCTTTTGAAAGACGAATAGCACGGTCATTATACGCTTTAATGCTAAATGTAGAATAATGCGGCGCTAATACGATACTAATCGCTTGCTCAATTCCATCTTCTTTCATCTCTTCTACTGCATCTTCTATAAATGGAGCGATATGTTTTAAGCCTACATAACAAGTAAATTCATACTCTGTAAACATATTATTCATTGCATCTGTTAATTTATGCGCTTGCTCTTTCGTAATTTTTGCAAGTGGTGAAATTCCGCCAATCGCTTTATAGCGCCCGATTAAGTCTTGGAGCGCTTCTTCTGAAGGTTTACGCCCGTGGCGAATATGTGTGTAGTATGCTTCTACATCATCTAATGATTCTGGCGTTCCATACGCCATTACGAGTAAACCTATTTTTTTCTTTGTCATCTATATAACACCTCAATTTTATAAATGAGAATCTTTTTCAAGAACATTTGTTTCCAATTATAACAACTAATAATAAGTACGTCAAAATAATTATTCTAAATAAGTATTCTTTCTAATATGATTTTGAATTTTATTTGACAATTTATTTAATAGAAAAGCGACTTACTTTTATGTAAGTCGCTTTTCTTCTATTCTTTAATATTTACCCCATACTCTTTAAACCAAACATGAATTTGCGCTAAATGAGCTAAAAGCTGCGGACCAGTCATTAATTGACCGAACCAAGGGGATTGAAATGCACTACCACCTGACTCAATTAATCCGCGCAGCTGTTCTTTATCAAATAGTTCGTGTAAAATTGATCCTTTATCCGTTAATAAATCTTGTAGCCATACTGTTACCACTTTCGTATAGTGCGGATTATGCGTTTTCGGATATGGGCTCTTCTTTCTATATAAGATGTCATTTGGAAGTAACCCTTCTAATGCTTTACGCAATAGACCTTTTTCGCGGTTTTTATACATTTTCATTTCCCAAGGAATATTCCACGCATATTCGACAAGTCGGTGATCCGCAAATGGAACACGTACTTCTAAGCTTGCCCCCATACTCATACGGTCTTTTCTGTCTAATAATGTTGTCATAAACCATACCATGTTCAAGTAAAATAATTGTCGTCTCTTTGCTTCAATTGGGCTTTCTCCCTCTAAAACAGGAACTTCTTGAATAGATTCTTCATAACGCTGCTGTACATATTGTTGTAAGTTTAATTTATTTCTCCATTCTTTCTTTAGCAGTTGTTCACGCGCTTCTGTAGAGCGCATCCACGGAAATGCACTCGATTGTAAATCATCTTCTCTATAAAACCACGGATAACCACCAAATATTTCGTCTGCACATTCCCCAGATAAACCGACGACAAAATCTTGTTTAATTTCGCGGCAAAACCATAATAATGAGGAATCGATATCTGCCATACCAGGCAAATCACGAACGAGTACCGCTTCTGTTAAATACTGTGCTAATTGTTCATTTGAAATGACGCAGCGATGATGGTTTGTTTGAAACGTCTCAGTCATCAAATGAATAAATGGCGCATCTGAATTCGGCTGAAACGCATTCGCTTTAAAGTATTTGTCATTATCTTCATAATCAACAGAGTATGTGTGTAATTGCCCTTTTCCTGACCTTGCGTATTCTTTCGCAGCAATTGCTGTAATTGCACTCGAATCTACACCGCCTGATAGAAAAGTACATAGTGGTACATCAGAAACGAGCTGCCTTGTAATCGCATCTTGTAATAAAAAGCGTGTTTTCTCTACTGTTTCTTCAAAGGAGTCTTCATGTTTTTTGCTTTCTACATTCCAATATCTCCATATACATAAACCGTTCTTTGAAAATGTCATCGCATGACCTGGGCGTAATTCTTTTATACCAGCATAAATGCCATGACCAGGTGTTCTAGACGGCCCAAGACCGAATATTTCAGATAACCCTTCTAACGTTACTTCCGCCTTCACATCTGGATGCGCTAGTATCGCTTTTAACTCTGAACCGAATAGTAATCGTCCACTATCATATTTATAAAATAGCGGTTTTACACCTAATCGATCTCGCGCAATAAATACTTGTTCTTTCTGTTCATCCCATACAGCAAACGCATATATACCGTTTAAATGATCGACACATTCTTCTTTCCATTCAATATACGACGCTAATAGCACCTCCGTATCAGAATGACCTTTGAACGTATATCCTCTTCTTAATAATTCCTTTCGAATATCTTCTGTATTATACAATTCACCGTTATAGCAAATTGCATAATTCGTCTCATCTTTTAAACAAGTCATCGGTTGTTTACCACCCTCAGGATCAACAACGATTAACCGTTTATGCCCAAATGCGACATTGCCTTTAATCCAAACTTTATTATCATCTGGGCCACGTTTCGCTAACGTCTCAGCCATCTTCGTAACGACGTCCCGTTCTCCTTCTAATGAGCGTTTATAATCCACCCATCCTGTAATTCCGCACATACGAATCATCCTTCCATCTTATTTCTTTTCCTAAACGAGCAGTAATCCCCACCCTTAGAGGTGCGGATCAAAAAATGAAAAACTTGACGATAACCTACCATCCACATACGGAATAGCATTTTCACTCAGTAAAACGTGTTTTATTGTATGCCCACCTATGTCTAGGTGTGTCTAGTTATAAAGAATGCACGAACTGTCTATAACAGAAATAACTACTTTTCATAAAGGAGAAATCATGTATGATAAAACGTAACCATATTTTATATAACCAGCCTCGCGCTCATACAGTCGGTAATGTAGAATATATAAACAATGAATGGGTGTTCTTTGATGATGAAAATGATGAAGCATTTTTATTAGAAGATATTGCCGAAGATGGCTTTGAGATTTTATATAACAACAACTGGCTACCAGCTCGTTTCTATGAACAAGATGTATTACAAATCGCCAATGAACAGCATCATTTGCAAAACGGAGAAATGATACGAATTCGAAAAAGATTACTTCTTAGCTATACGGAATGGCTCGAGGAATTACCTGACTCTGTCTTTACGTTATTAACCGAATCATTGCAATCGCTTCACTACTCTTTATATGATTGCATGTATTGTCATAATTATTTATCTTTCTTACCGAAAGAGGAAGCTTGCGAAGGAGTAAATATTCTTTTGTTCGATAACGAAGAGATGATTTGTGCGCTGCAGCACCATTTCGTTCGTCACGCTACGTCAAATAAAAACATGTTTCGTTTTACGAAAGTAAACGGAGAAGAGTTGCATATCGATGCGACCTAAAATAAAAAACCACCTTATCTCCCAAACATTTGAGATTATAAGGTGGTTTTATTTTTTATTAGAATACTTGCCAACCAATTGGTAATTTCAGTCCAAGGTAAAATACTGCTACTAGTGCAACAATAAATAATCCCCAAACTGCCCCTGTTGCTTTGTTCTTGCTCATTTTCACAAGAACCATTTCCATTCCACCGATAACTAAAATACCAGCTATCATTTTTAAACCATACCACATGTGCATGTTACTTGTTGCAGTCTTCATAATACCCATGTACAACATGAAACCTGTCACAATAATGATAATGTACATAAGACGAAGCCCCATATGTACACCTTTACCTTTTCTTCCTGCTGAATAAAGTGAATACGCAACGAAGAATAAAATTAAACCTAACGCCCATGCTGTAATATGCATATGTACCATCGTATCCCCTACCTCCTCTTTTCACACTTTTTCACTCTATATGATAACATGTTCATTTATTTTCAGGAAATGTTTCGCTTTTTTACATTTAAATGCTATAATATTTAGAGTATTTACAAACTTCTTGTAATAACAAAAGGGGGAACAATCATGATTCAAACTAAGGATATTATCGAACTTACAGACACATACGGGGCAAATAACTATCACCCACTTCCAATCGTTATTTCTAAAGCAGAAGGTGTTTGGGTAGAAGATCCTGAAGGAAACCGCTATATGGACTTATTAAGTGCATATTCTGCAGTAAACCAAGGTCATCGTCACCCAAAAATTATTAACGCTTTAATTGACCAAGCTAATCGTGTTACGTTAACTTCTCGTGCTTTCCATAGCGATCAATTAGGTCCTTGGTACGAAAAAGTTGCGAAACTAACTAATAAAGAAATGGTACTTCCAATGAATACAGGTGCAGAAGCTGTTGAAACTGCAATTAAAACAGCACGCCGCTGGGCTTATGACGTGAAGAAAGTAGAAGCAAACCGTGCTGAAATCATCGTTTGTGAAGATAACTTCCACGGCCGTACGATGGGTGCTGTTTCTATGTCTTCAAACGAAGAGTACAAGCGTGGATTCGGTCCAATGCTTCCTGGCATTATCGTAATTCCTTACGGTGATTTAGAAGCGTTAAAAGCTGCAATTACACCAAATACAGCTGCATTCATTTTAGAGCCAATCCAAGGTGAAGCAGGAATTAACATCCCACCAGCTGGTTTCTTAAAAGAAGCTCTTGAAGTATGTAAAAAAGAAAACGTTTTATTTGTAGCAGATGAAATCCAAACAGGTTTAGGCCGTACTGGTAAAGTATTTGCTTGTGACTGGGACAATGTAACTCCTGACATGTACATACTTGGTAAAGCACTTGGCGGCGGCGTATTCCCAATCTCTTGCGTAGCAGCAAACCGCGACATTTTAGGCGTATTCGAGCCAGGTTCTCACGGTTCTACATTCGGTGGTAACCCACTTGCATGTGCTGTTTCTATCGCAGCTCTTGAAGTGTTAGAAGAAGAAAAATTAACAGAGCGTTCTCTTCAATTAGGCGAAAAATTAGTTGGGCAATTAAAAGAAATTGATAACCCAATGATTACTGACATTCGTGGTAAAGGCTTATTCATCGGTATCGAATTAAACGAGCCAGCTCGTCCTTACTGTGAACAACTAAAAGCAGCTGGTCTATTATGTAAAGAAACACACGAAAATGTAATTCGTATCGCACCACCTCTAGTAATCTCTGAAGAAGATTTAGAGTGGGCGTTCCAAAAAATTAAAGCGGTATTATCGTAATAATAGAGAGGTTGTCCTACATGTTGGGACAACCTCTTTCTTTTTATATTGATTTATACTAAAATAAAATTGCAATTTTCTGTATTTTATTTTAGAAAGCAGGTACGATATGTTATTACGATATGGTAAACATATTAACTATTTAGCTACATCTTTTATTTTAGTTACATTCTTTGGCTTCCTCCTTTCCGTAACATTGCTTAGTCACTACTCAACTTCTACTACATTCACACTACTGAAAGCATCATTTTGGACTGCTGTTACCCTTACTATCATTGGTTTTGGACGAGAAAAAAGCGCACTTACGGTTATACTATTTGGTATTTGTACACTTGCATTCGTTGGTCTTTACACTTTTTCGGTTATCGATTACCTCTATCACCCAAGACCATAGAAAAGAGCTATCTTTTCACAAGATAGCTCTTTTTTCATTTCACTACATTTCGCAAAGTACCAATTCCTTCTACTGTAATGACCACTTCATCACCAGCATGCAAAAACTTCGGTGGTGTGAAACCTTTTCCGACACCAGCCGGCGTTCCTGTTGCGATAATATCGCCTGGCTCTAACGTCATTCCTTTACTTATCGTTGAAATGATTTCTTCTATTGAAAAAATCATTTTATTTGTATTTGAAGTTTGCCTTATTTCCCCATTTACTACCGTCTCAATGTGTAACGCATTTGGCGTTTCAACCATTGATTTATGAATTAGGTACGGTCCCATCGGACAAAATGTATCGAAACTTTTTCCAAGGAAAAATTGTTTATGCTTCCTTTGAATGTCGCGAGCAGTTATATCATTTATAATGGTATAACCAAAAACATGCTCAAGCGCTTTTTCTTTTTTTATTTGTTTCCCTCGCTTACCAATGATGATAGCTAGTTCTCCTTCATAGTCTAGTTCATTCGTTGCGTGGGGATGACTATTAATTTTTTCATCCATTCCAATAACTGTCGTCGGCGCTTTCGTAAAGATCATTATATTTTCTGGAATTGATTCTACTCCGCCCATCTCTATCGCATGCTCACGATAATTTTTTCCAACGCAAAGAATATTCTTCCTTGGCCTTGGAATTGGCGCTAATATTTTCACCTCAGTTAACGGATAATACGCCGCCCCTTCATTTTCCTTCGCCCAATTTACAATATCACATATTTTTTCAAAGCATTCGGTTCCTCTTTCAATACACTCTAACATTGTAATCGGAATCGTAACCTTTTCCCCTTTTTGTCTTTGCGCTTCTCTTACATGCAATACCTTTTCTTCCTCTTCATCCACAATACCTACAAATACCTTTTCATCTTTTTTCGCCGTTACCAAACGCAATATTTCCACTCTCCATCCTAAAACTCATACCCTTTAATTGTATTCGCATCCGTAAGAAAAAAACCTTCTCATGCACGCTAATTTTTACAATATTCTTCTCATATCCTATTCGTTACTCCTTTATATTTGGCATAAAATGTAGAAATTTTACTTTTTTTAGCGAAGGTATTTCTTTTTTATGGGTTTTTTGTATAATATGTACTACATATATACTAAAAATTTCATTTAGAGATGGAGCCGATTTCAATGTTTGAGCAAGCGATTGAAAAAAAACGTGAAAAAATGATTTACTTTGCTGAACGCTACGGAATGACTTCTCAAAAAACAGTGGATTGTAGCCAAGAACTGGACAGGCTCTTAAATGTAATTTGGCATGTACATACGGATTTTCACCCTAATCAAACACTCAATACACACACGCAATAACGTGTGTGTTTCTTTTATAAAAAAAAAACACATTTTATTGAAAACGCCCATACAATAGTAGAAAAGAAAATTTTAAAAACGAAAGGTGTTTTGTATGCCAGCTATGGTCGGACATATTCGTATCGTCAATATTGGATCAAGTGGTATTTTTCATATTGGAGATGTATTTGCGATTAGGCCTATTAGTTATTCACGCGCTTTCGCCGGGGCCGGCTCTTTTAATGTTGGAGATAACGTTTCTGTCTACAATTATCAAAGCGCAACGACTGTCAATGATTCAGATGTAATTGATCAAGCGATAATTGGTTCAACTTAGAGGAGGCGATTGCATTGAATCTTTATGTAAACCAAAGCATCATCATTAATAGCATTAAAATTGATAGCATTACAACCTCTTCTGTATTCCAAATTGGT
Organism: Bacillus sp. FSL M8-0063; assembly: GCF_038005545.1. Classification (NCBI taxonomy): domain Bacteria; kingdom Bacillati; phylum Bacillota; class Bacilli; order Caryophanales; family Bacillaceae; genus Bacillus; species Bacillus sp. FSL M8-0063. The sequence goes on along the minus strand of NZ_JBBOTJ010000001.1, from coordinate 792,066 downwards.
ACTGCAGGAAGTATTAAAGCTCTATCTAAATTCTCAAATAGTGGTGGATTTACAGAGCCCCTTCGCCCATTGCAGGCGAAAGGACAAATTATTTCTATCAAACCATCAACTAGTTCTTCTTAAGACATCCTTGTCATAAATATATAGCAGGAATATTTTTACCCTCCCTACTGAAAAGGAGGTTTCACAAAATGAATCAAGATATATATACTTACTTACACCAACTTCAACAAGCTCTTCAAGCACAGCAATCAACCATCCTTCATCTAGAAGATCAAGTGCGCCTATTACAAGAAGAGCTTACCGAATTAAAAAATCGCCCCTCCTCTTCTGTAGGAAAAGTGGAATACAAATTCGATCAATTAAAAGTAGAAAATTTAAATGGCACTTTAAATATTGGTTTAAATCCGTTTTCAGCAAAAGGACAGCAAATTGAAGATTTTCAAGTGGATACAGAAACGTTAAAAGTAAATCCTGAAACAGATACAAACCCAGATTTTTACCAAGGTATCCTTCAAGAAATGCATCGTTACTTAGATGAAGAAGCATATAATCGAATTCTCCATTTTGAACAAGAAGAGAGAACGCCGCTCGATGAAATGTATCGACAAATGATGGTTGATGACATAAAAAAACAGATGGAGCATAGGCTTCCTTATTATTTATCACAAGCACAATCATACGAAGATTCTTCAACAAATCCAGATTATTTACGCGATATCATTCTCCAAGCAATGAAACATGATATCGACAACGCCTTTCTATCTTTTATTCAACACATACCGGGTAATTTCCGAAAGGAGTAAGTATGTATGAATGTTAACGTTGTAAATCGCGAGTTAAAAGTCGGACAGATTAAAATGAACGGTGTATCGTCATCCGCACTCTTTTTAATTGGGGATGCAAATTTCCTCATACTATCTTCTATTCTCGATACACCATTTGAAACTGTTACAGAGGGTCCATTTGTACCATTAGTCACAGATGTCCCTCCTACTCCAGGTTAAGGAGACTGAGAAATTATGTTACATCATGTGTCTGTTGTCCAAAATGTTTCTATTATTTCTTTGGGGATTACTGCTGTATTTCAAGTTGGAGATGCAAATCAAATGGAATTAAAAAGTAGAGCTCTTGCCGTCCACAGGGAAATTCCTTGTTATATAAAAGACGAAGGCCGCTTAGACGCATTTGAAATCTTTACAGATGAACACATTACAATCCCAAAACGAACGACAGATGTAAAATTAAACATTGTAAATGAATGCCCTTTTATTGAAGTAAACAATGTTGAATTGCGAACACTTTTAAATTCTGGTTGCTTTCAAATTGGAAATGTTGATTATGTTTTTAATAACTCTCGTATTATGCAAATTCGCCAATATATTACGGATGAACCTTCCGCACAATAATTCATATAGTAATTAAAAAGCTTAGTAAAGTGGGTGGATAGTATGCCTTCTGTTGTTGGAAATCTCGTCGTTCAAAACAGTAATGGTTCGTTCAATTTAGGGGATTTTTATAACGTGTCTCCAAAAGAAAATACGAAAGCTTATAATGGATCCGGAGCTTCCAATGTTGGATTTGTCGTGAACACTTTTAGCGGTGTTAGTGCAACAAATACGTTTGATTCTGATGTGGCCGATCAAGATCAGATCGGAACAGCATAAAAAAAGTAGGAGATATTCTCCTACTTTTTTCTTTTATCTCATTCAAGATTATCAAAAAAACACTGTTTACTGTTTCATTTTATTTAAATGATAATCCGCTCTCCTCCAAAGCCTTTCTAAGCTTCGGCAAAGATGCTGGTCCCATACCATGTAGTTTTAAAATTTCTTTTTCACTATACTTTGAGAGTTCTTCTATCGTGTGAATGCCATGATGTTGCAACGCATTTCGTGCTGGTGATGAAAGAAGTGAAAGAAACCCTGTTGTTGGTTTCTTTTCTTTCTCACAAGCTGGGCAAGTTGGACAATCGCTACTTTTATAGTATTCATGTCCTTTTTCACACGTTCTTAACGTTTTTTCCGTTGCCATTTTCAAGTCCCTCTATTCTTCAATTTTCACAACATGATTGCCATCAAAGAAGTATAAGCATTTCTCTTTCACGGGATGTTGCAAGCTTTTTTCAAGTGCCTTTGCATATAACGAAAGCTGCACTTTGTATCGATCTTCTAAAATTGGTTTTGCTTGATCGAATCCACCTGGGAACTTTCCTTCAATCGTATCCGTTTTAAAATCAATTAAAGTGATACCGTCTTCCTCTTCAATCATGCAGTCGATAACCCCTTGGACAAGTATTGTTTCGTCATTCTTACCTTGCCAATCTTGATACGCCTCTTCTGCTGCAAGCATCATCGTAAATGGTACTTCACGCTCAACACTTTTCGCCGCTAATACCCTTTTACCTAGGTCACTGTCAAAGAATGAAATGACTTTTTCAATTGCTATTTCTTCAGCTTGTTCGAATGTTAATAACTCCTTATTTACCATTCCGGCAATTTGCTCTCGAATCACTTCTTCTGTAATCGGCTTCTTCAAATCAACATGCTGCATAACAGCGTGAACTGCCGTACCTCTTTCAGCATACGTTAATCCTTTTTTCTCCATAAAACGAGGGCGTGTTTTAATTGGTGCACGCAGTTTTTTAATAAGGGCATTATCGCTACCTTCTTCTGATTGGTAGTTTCTCTTTATTTCTGTAACAGACTGTTTCGCACGGTGAGACGTTGCTTCCTCATATCCGTACTTCCACATCAATCTGTCGTACACTTCTTCTTTCCGTTCACTTTGTAGCGGAACAGCTTTTTTTTCACGAAGTGCTTCTAACAATTCTTGTTTCTCTTCTTGAACCGGTTCCGGTGCAAGTAACGTTTTGCCGTCAACAACTTCTACTTTCCAGCTCGTGTCATATCCATAAATTTCACCCGGAATGCTTCCTTGTCCTAATTCAAGAAGCATTTCACTATCACGATGTCTATATAATGAAGGTGCAATCCAGTCTAAATAACAAGACGCTCCGGCACGTATATGGTCTGGTAATAACCATTCACTATGCTCCCTTGCATCGAGCCATTTTTCCATTTCTTTATTGGCATCTTTAACCGTTCCAATTAAAATTAACTTCTCTTTCGCACGCGTTAACGCTACGTATAACACGCGCATTTCTTCCGCGATTAATTCCATTTTCATTTTACGCTTAATTGCTAGTTGCGATAATGTCGTATATTTAATTCGTTTACGAGGATCGATAAATTGTGAACCGAAACCGAAGTCTTTATGCAGTAAGAAACGTTTCATTAAATCTTGTGTATTAAAACGACGACCTAGTCCCGCTACAAATACGACTGGGAACTCAAGTCCTTTATTTTTATGAATCGTCATAATACGAACCACATCTTCTTGTTCACCTAAAGCTCTCGCTGTTCCCATATCATCACCGCGTTCTAAAATACGCTCAATAAAGCGTAAGAAACGGAATAATCCTCTAAACGATGTTGCTTCATATTGTCTTGCACGGTCATAAAGTACACGTAAGTTTGCTTGCCTTTGCTTTCCGGCTGGTAAACCGCCGACAAAGTCGTAATAACCTGTCTCACCGTACACTTTCCAAATTAAATCAGAAAGTGACTGTTGACGCGCGAATTCACGCCATCCTTGCAGTAAGTTATAAAACCACTGTAATTTATCATGTAATTCTTGTTCCTCTTCAAGCGGTGCCCCTTTTAAGAATGAGCTCATTACTTCATAAAACGAACCTTTCTTTCCGTGAGCACGAAGTGTCGCAAGTTCTTCATCATTTAGTCCAACGATTGGTGAACGAAGTACGGCGGCAAGCGGGATATCTTGCATCGGATTATCGATCACGCGGAATACGTTCATCATAATATTTACTTCTGTCGCTTCAAAGTAACCAGTCGCAAGATCAGCGTATACTGGAATTCCTTGCAGCTTTAACTCTTCCATAATTTGCGGCGCCCACGGCATAGAGCGAAGTAAAATAACGAAGTCACGGTATTGTACAGGGCGCATACTATCCGTTTTACGATCATACACTTCATAACCTGAATCAACCATCGCTTTAATACGCTGCGCCATAAGACGAGCTTCAAGTTGTGCTTTTTCTACTTCTGCACCTTCTTCACCTTCTGGCACTTCTTCTTCTGTTTGCTGAATACATAGTAGTTCAGCCGCTACATCTTCACCTTCTGGATAGCTAGCACCTAGCTTTAATTCAGCATCAGCATCATAATCGATTTCTCCGACTTCTTCGCCCATAATTTGTTTGAAGATAAAGTTCGTACCCGCTAACACTTCATGACGACTACGGAAGTTTTTCGCTAAGTCTATCTTCATTCCACCGTCTAATCCTTCTTGTGTGAAGCGTTTATACTTCCCTAGGAACAGGCCTGGTTCTGCTAGTCGGAAACGATAAATCGACTGCTTCACGTCACCTACCATGAATAAGTTTCCTTCACTCTCAGAATCTTTCGTTACAAATTTAATAATGGATTCCTGCACAAAGTTCGTATCTTGATATTCATCAACTAGTACTTCAGCAAATTTATTACGATATTGAAGCGCTACTGCTGATGGATTCATTTCACCGTTTTCATTTTGTTCACTTAAAATTTGTAAACAGAAATGCTCTAAATCTGTGAAATCAACCATTCCTTTATCTCGCTTCATCGTTTGAAAACGCTCTGTAAATACTTTTACAAGCTGTACGAGTTTTTCTAATACAGGATGCATATCTTGAAAATCTCGTAAGAAACTTTCAGGTCTACGGCTAAATAACTCTTCTTGTAATTTCTTCACTTCATCTTTCGCTTTATTACGAAGTGAGTCTACTTGTTTTACAACATCCTCGTTGTAATCACTTTTCTTAATGCGCTTTAACGTTTTCCACGATACATTTTGCATCGCTTCATATACACTTGTCCATGACTCACAAGCTGATGATGATAACGTTCCAAGTAAAACTGCATCTGCTTGCAGGGTTTCAACGCGGGGCGCCGGACCGTCAGGAAGCATTGCAAGTTCCGTCGCTTTACGAATATGTGCCTCTGCTGTTTCAAGCTGGAATTTCACATCTTCTAATAAGTAAGAAGCATACACTAAATCTTCAATTGTCTTTCCTTCCACGTCGTATGCTTCTACTAATTTATCGAGCCATTTTTCCGGATTTGGATGCGCTCTTGATTCTGTATGAAGCGCTAAAATCATACGCTGTAAGTCATCATCACTACGGTCACTCGTATAACGATCAACGAGTTCAAAGAAAATACCATTATCTTCAATTCCGTACTCTTCTTCTAATATGTCATCTAATACTTCTTCTTTTAACAGTTCATTTTCCGTTTGATTCGCAATGCGGAAACGAGGATCCACATCAAGCATGTAATAGTATCCTCTAATTACTTGTAAACAAAATGAATGGATTGTCGAAATAGAAGCTTTATTTAATAAGCTAAGCTGCTTTCTTACGTGCTGCGAGCCTGGCTCATCAATTAATACTTTTTCTAGCGCTTCCCCAATTCTGTTTTTCATCTCTTGCGCCGCTGCATTCGTAAATGTTACAACGAGCAGGCGGTCGACATCGACTGGGTTTTCTTCACTTATAATCTTTTTAATAATACGTTCAACTAATACTGCTGTTTTCCCTGATCCAGCTGCTGCCGCGACTAATATATCACGTCCGTTCGCTACAACCGCTTTCCACTGGTCATCTGTCCACTGACTACCTACTGGTTTTTTAGGCCAATTTCCAATCATTCTCCGCCAACCTCCTCTCTAATTTTCTCCATCGCTTCGCTATCTTTCATATCTTTTAGCGTACGGAACTGGTTATCTTCAAGTGATTCATCGAACTGACAAACAGATTTGAAGTTACAGAACGTACACGCCGCTTTATTCCCCTTCTTATAAGGAGCAATATCAATAACGCCTTCTGTAATGTCTTTTCCGATATTTTCAAACGTATGGTGTACGTATTTTTGAAGTACGTTAAACTCTTGTTCACTTGCAATACTTGAACGCGCACTAAAGCTACCGTCTTTTTTCAAACCAGCAGAAATAATATCAGAACTTCCTGTTGAAAGTTTGTTATCCATTAAACGAACAACATCAGCGTCTCCTAGTACGAGCCCTTTCATTTTAAATTTCTTTAAAATTTCTTTCTCAATTTCTGCTTCAGATGCGTCACCTTTCATCTCAACGATCGGGTTATGAATATGGAAGTACAGTACACCAGCCGGTGATGCCGTGCCGCCTTTTTTCATCCACGTATGTGCATTTGAAGTAACAACATCTAAATACGTTAACATTTGAAGTGCTAATCCGTAATACACTTCCGTTAAATCTAACGCTTTTGAGCTTGATTTATAGTCAATAATGCGTAGGAACGTTCCGTTTTCATCTTCCGCCTTATCAACACGGTCAATACGACCAACTACTTCCATCTTCACACCATTTGGTAATGAGAACTCCATCGGCGGAAGCGACCCTGTACCGCCCATACCGAATGGCACTTCTAAATCAACTGGTACGAAACCGCTTGACTTCGCATGTTCACGAAGAATGATTGATGTACGGAAAATGATTTGTTGTAGTTTTTGTTTTAAATAGAAATGACGATTTGAACTTAATAAAATTTGTCTTTGTAATAACGGTGCAATCTCTTCTATTACTACAGTAGAAAGATGCTCACACTCTTTTATTGATAAATCCGCCCAAGTACGGTTTTCACGTAATAGCCTGTCCGCAATTCTCTTCAGCGCTGCATGGAATAGTTCCCCGATATCGGGTGCATCCAGTTTGAAAATATCACGCTCTCTTAAGGATAAACCGTGCTGCGCGAAATGAGCATATGCGCAACGGTTAAATAGTTCCATACGAGATACGCTTCCTTTTATTTTATCCCCGTATAAATCTCTACTTACAACTGTACTTAGCTTTTGCGCACGATTTCGGTAGAATAAACTTGATAATACGCGGCTACTTTTTTGTTTCCATTCATCTGAAGTTACGTAGAAGTTATATACATCCCACCAAAAATCTAAATTCCCTTCAAATCCATATCGCTTCCACGTTTGAAGTTGCTGCATAACATATGACAACGTTACTTCTGGCGTTGCTACGTATGAAATTTGTTCCGAACGTGATAAATCATTTACGTCATTTGTAATAAATGTATCTTTCACATCAGGGAACATTCTTTTTATTTTCTTAATAAAGCTAGACGCAAGTAACGTCTTCCCTTCTTCATCTGCAAGAGGGCATGAAATATATAATTTCTCAGTTGCTCTCGTTACCATTTGATACATAACGAACTGTTCTTCTAATAAGGTTTGTCTCGTCGTTGGTGCTAATTCGATACCTGCAACGCTAAGAACATCTCTTTCCTCATCAGAAAGCATCCCTTCATCCATTGGTGCTGCCGGAATAACTCCTTCATTCACGCCAATGACAAATGTTGCTTTCACATTTGATAATCTTGAACGATCAATATTAGCAATTAACACTTGGTCTAATGACGGCGGAATGTTTGCGAATTGAAGCGCCTCAAGACCTGTCGACATAACATCTGTGAACATAGAAAGTGACATTTTCTCTTCGCCAAGCATCTCAACGAACGTATCAAGAAGACTCATTACTTCTTCCCATACTTGCTCATGATCTGTCGCAAATAAGAAATCTCCGCTCTCTTCTGCGCGAATACGTAATGCTTCTAGTTTTTTCGGAACGTCTAGCTCTTCTAAAAATAAGTAAACCGCTTCGCACATTTGTATAACTGTTCCCGCACGCTTCAGCCTTTTTTGCATACGAATAACAGGCGTTCTTACAACATCGCGCAGTCGATTTATTCTCTCTTCCATTTCCCGTTCACTGTCTGTAATCATCCCGTCCGTATCGTCAAGAGAACGATAGCGGCGATACATCCACGGATCCTCAGAAGTCCATCTCTTCCCTTGTACACCGTACGCTAAACAGTAGTTTTCAAACTCATCCATCTCTTCGCGCATCGTTTCTTTTCTTACGTCTAGTGGATATAAAAGCTCTGTTTTCACGCAGCGGAACACTGCATCATAACGCCAATTTCCGCTAATAATCTCGAGTGCAGAACGAATGCATTCTACTAGCGGATGATGTGACATCGGGCGTTTTTCATCGATGAAATGCGGGATATTATAATCTGTAAATAGCGTTCGCATCACATCGTAATAACTTTCCCCGTTACGAAGAAGAACTGCAATATCTCGGTAACGATAGTCTTCATCCGCCACAAGTCTACGAATTTCACGAGCAACACCTTCTACTTCAGCCCGTAAATTCGCTGCTGTACTAATCGTTACACTTGCTTCTCCGTGAAACTTTTCATTTGGACGTGCTTCATAATGCGTTTCTAAATGCGCTAATGCTTGCGAATGAAAACGCGGTTGTTCCATAAGTGGAATCGTTTTTTCAATTTCTATCTTCTCTTCACGCGCCACTTGCTTTATTTTTTCATACGTTAACGTCGTTTCATAAAATAAATCTAGTTCATTTACTGGCTGCGCTAACGTTTTTTCATCTATCGTTAACGTGATCGTAACTCTCGCTCCGCAAATCATAAGCTGTCTTAAAATTTCTAGTTCTTGCGGTGAAAATGAATGAAATCCATCTATATAAATTTCAGCCCCATTTACATATTCAGACTGTGGAAGCTTTTCGACTAGCAATTGTAGGTAGTCTTCTGAATCCAAATATTTTCCGATTAAAGCACGTTCAAAATCATCATATAATAGTTGTAAATCATACATTTTATTCGCTAATAGCTTTTGTTCTGCACTGCTACTATGTGCGTCTAATTGTTGCCACATTTCATATACGTTAGATGGCGTCACATTGTAACGTTTAAACTCCGCAATCATACTACCAAGATGTTCAAAGAAACCGTTTTGCTCCGCTGCTTTTTGGAACACCGATAATCCCTCTTTACGAGACTCAACAATTTTACGAAGCAACATATGTACGCCCGCTTCATCAATGTGAAGACGACTCGCTCCGCCAACTTCTTGCAGCACCTTCCACGCTAATCGTGAAAAACTAAAAACTTGTGCCCGAATAGAACCTCTTACATCCTCACTCCCGATTAACGCCTGCTGCGTTTGGAATGTCATCTGTTCTGGCACAAGATATAATATTGTTTCCCCTCTTGGGCGTTGCTTTAACTCTTCCTGCACTTCGTGTAAACAAAGTGTACTTTTTCCACTTCCCGCTCTACCAATCACAAATCGAAGTGACATGTAACCCCACCTTTCACTTACATAACGAACGTTAGTTTGCTACTATAATTGTATTATAGGACACGAAAAAAGACAAACAGAGTAGTTTGTCTTTTTCTATACTTCTACCTATTATATCAACCTTTTGAAAAATTCGTTTGCACCTCTTGAATTGGCCAATATCGTAAATCAACTTTACCGACAACTGTATCAGCTTTTACAAATCCAAAATGTCTACTATCCCAGCTCCCGAGGCGATTATCACCTACTACAAAAATATATCCAGGCGGCACCGAATTTTCTTTCGTTAACTCTTCTAGTTTAAAATCACCCGTTAGTTGTCGTCCATTTACCTCTTTCTTATACGTCTCTAAATAAGGTTCATCTACGAATTGTCCGTTTATATACAGTTTATCATGCTTATATTCAATTTGATCCCCAGGTAGACCGATAATTCGTTTTACGTAGTCCTCTTTTTTATTCGCATGAAACACAACAACATCAAACCTGTTCAAGTCCCCTACTTGATAACTCACCTTATTTACAACGAGCATATTGCCATCTTGCAATGTTGGCATCATTGACTTTCCCTCTACAACGTACGTTGAAAAGAAAAACGTTCGAAAAAATACAGCTAATAATACACCAATTAAAATTGTTCGTATCCACTCTATGCCTTCTTTTTTCAAAGTTTTCTTCATCCGCTTCTCCCCTTACCCTTTAATAATGAAGCCTGCATTTATAAAGAAGACTATTCTTAATGTAGTTCTAACTTTACTTCGATTTTCTTACCGACATACCATAAAATAAAAATACCAATTGCTACAATGACGGATTTCACCGGATTATGAATAAATGACATTAAATCATGACCGATATACGTTAAAATAAAAATCATCACAAGCTTTCCGAACGCGAGCGCAAGTCCAAACTGCTTTACACTAATGCGAGATAAACCAGCGACAACATTTATAAGCGCAGACGGTGTAAACGGAAAACAAAATATGACGAAAATTGGAGCAAACCCTTTCCTTTCAATCCACCCCATTGCCTTTCGTACTCTCTCATGCTTATTTACAAAAGAAAAGAAACGACTTCGGCCAAAATGGCGGATTATGAAAAAGACAAGTAAGGCGCCCATTACTGATCCAAGCCAAGAATAAAGAAAACCGAGCCAAAATCCAAATGCAACAGCATTCGCCAGTACAAATACGATGAGCGGCAATGCCGGAATCAACGCTTCTATCATCGGTAAACCAATACCAAGAAGTGGTCCGAACGCTTTATAGCTTTCAACAATATGATCCATATTTTCTGGTGAAAAATACTCTTTGATTGTCTGAAAATCCATTCTACACTTTACCCCTTTACTCTAAGTACTACCTCTACTGTATCATCGCTTATATGAAAGAGGAAATGGTAGATACGTCATATGGAGATGTAATTATTAAGTTTCCATATCTCTCATTAGAATTCCTTCATTATTACGCTATGATAATCTATCAATATTCGACAGAATGTTTTGCAATTTTGGAAATAATCCTTTTGTTTTAATTGCAAATTCCTCCGTAACTGAAATTATATCGGCGGTTTTCTGAATATATCGATTGTAACTCGCATTTTATCAGCGATTTTTCAAATATATCAACCACAACTCGATTTTTATCAGCGATTTTTCGAATATATCGACTTACCGACAAAAGCTGACAAATAAAAAAAGATGGGGGTTCCCCCATCCTCTCACATTTCGCCTTCCTTAACAAAATACACTTTCTCATATGCTGGTTTTAATCTAGATTCCTCATTTTTATCAATTAATTTAAAGGAAGGATTTCCTTGTTTTTTTCTACGATCTTCATATTCAGTACGCAATTTCGCTGTACGATTTTGTTGATTTTCAAAACTACTTTTTGATATTTCTAATTTCACAGCAAAGCCATTTATAAATCTAACAATAACATTTCCATCTTTTAACTCTTTATTACTTTCAATATAAAAATGAGACAACCAAGCGCACTCTTTTCTAGAGTAAGAATACGTAGGGAAAAAATAAAATTGATCTGCCGGACTAATCGCAATCGGTGCTTTATGTGTAATATGAGTTAACTCTTTCGTTCCTTCTTTTCTGCCTAAGAAACTAGAGCCATGCTTGCGGCAACTTCTTTCTATAATATCTAGGGGCTTTTGAAACACGAAAAAAGAATCTTCCATCTCAACAACTCGTGTAACAATTTTCTTTTCACTTAGAATAACAGGAAGTAAGGCCATTGTATTTTTATTTACCACATAGTTTTCGACATAGCGTTCTACTTTACTTTCCATATTCTACTGTCTCCTTTTTTACATTTATATTAGCAGCTGCATATATAATTTTAGCATCTATGAAAAGGAAATGGTTTACAGATTCCGATTTTTTACAATAATTTATCATTTATCAAATATCTTTTAAATTATAAATTAACACTATAGTGATTTCATAATAAAAAGCCTATATAAAATGTATTTATAATACCTATAAATATTTACAACTACTTCCTCATTTCGCATCATTACGACAATTAACTTTGCTATAATTAAAAGGAAAATCCAATATATGGAGGTCCACTATGGAAGAAAAAGAAATGCAACCAACGATTCAAATGAAAAATAGTAGCATTGTAATCGTGAAAAATTCAGCTAGTATTATATTCGGTTTGTTTTTCATTCTACTATTCTTCGCAAAGCCTTTTCGTAAATCGAAATGCTCTGAATGTAAGAAACGCGAGAAGAAAAAGATTGGAAAAGAAGAGTAAAAGGCCTTCCATTTTGGAAAGCCTTTTACTCTTCTTCGTCCTCAAAAAAAATGACTATTTTTTCTTATTCATCTAAAACGGGCGAATAAGATTTCTTCAATCGTATTGTGTAGATCTTCTTTATTCCCGCTACGAACATCGAGTATGACTTCATTTGTATACTTTTCCCCAAACTATAATCATTATGCTCGTATATTACAACAAAAAAGGGATGGCAGCAGCCATCCCTTTTTTCCATAATAAACTATAAAATTATAGTTTGATTACGTTTTTAGCTTGAGGTCCACGGTTACCATCTTCGATTTCGAAGCTAACTTTTTGACCTTCTTCTAGAGATTTGAAACCTTCAGTTTCGATTGCAGAGAAATGTACGAATACATCGTTTTCGCCTGGAACTTCGATGAAACCGAATCCTTTTTCGTTGTTAAACCATTTTACTTGTCCTGTTACTGCCATAATTATTTCCTCCTAAAGAAAACACAATTTATTTTAGTCTTCCTGTATAAAAAAAGAATCCACACATTATCAAACACGAAACATAAACTAGTTCTCACATACTTTTTCTCGTTCGTTTTTCGGCACTTGATAATATATGGATTGCTTAATTTAACTATTCAACTGACTTCATCATAGCATACTTAAAATGAAATGTACAATCTTTTTTGAAAATAACTGACAAATTAAATTGATTATACATTCGTAAATAATTGATTTTAGTATGTGTGGATTTCAATATAAAGTGAACACAAACATCATTTGAACGCGATTACATCCCTTGTTCTGAAGTGTTACAATATAATCGTACAGTCGTTATATTGGAGGGGATTATATGTCAAACTACACCAACGAAGAAAAGCTTACAGGTGGAAATGTATCAAATATGTATCGTTCTGAAAATACTGTTCGGCGAGAATTAAAGCCAGGCAGTGCAAAAATTCATACATTATTACAGCACTTAGAAAACAAAGGGTTTCATCATGCTCCAAAGTTTTTAGGTGTAGATGAAAAAGATAGAGAGATTTTATCCTTTATTGAGGGAGACGTTGGGAATTATCCTTTAAAAGAACATATGCGATCTAATGATGCTTTAAAGGAAATAGCAAAGATGCTCCGCCTTTATCATGATGCGGTAAGTGACTTTCCCTTATCAGATGAATGGCAACCGATGGATCTTACTCCAAATAACATTGAGGTTATTTGCCATAACGATTTTGCTATATATAACATTATTTTTAATGACGAGAAACCAGTAGGTATTATTGATTTCGATGTTGCTGCTCCTGGTCCAAGAATTTGGGATATCGCTTATACGCTTTATACTTGTGTACCTTTAAGTAGAGTGTATTATACAGAATCGGGTGAGGCAGTTCATTATGAATCGGTACAACATGCTAGCCGTATGAAAGAAAGAGTGAAATTGTTTGTCCAGTCCTACGGTAAAAGTATGGACGAAGACTACTTAGGAATAGTGTTACTACGATTAGAAGCATTATGTACATATATGAAAAGAAAAGCACAAGAAGGCGACTTGAATTTCAAAAGAATGATTGATGAAGGACATTTAGAGCATTATGAGAAAGATATGAAGTTTATTCGCGATCATAGAGCTGAGTGGATTTAATAATATCGTCTTTTTTGTCTGTAAGTCGATATATGTGAAAAATCGTTCCGAAAATAAAAAGGGGCACCCTTCAAAAAGGGGCCCCTTCCTTTTATTTCGTAAACTGTGCTTCTTCTGTAGATCCTTTTAGCGCTGTCGTCGATGAAGTACCACCTGTAATAACTTGTGCTACTTCATCAAAGTAACCTGTTCCTACTTCGCGTTGGTGACGAGTTGCAGAGTAGCCGTGTTTTTCTGCTGCGAATTCTGCTTGTTGTAGTTCAGAGTACGCTGCCATGCCGCGCTCTTTATAGCCACGTGCTAATTCAAACATGCCGTAGTTTAATGAGTGGAATCCAGCTAGTGTTACGAACTGGAACTTATAACCGTAAGATGCGATTTCTTTTTGGAAGCTTGCAATTGTTTTTTCATCTAATTTTTGTTTCCAGTTGAATGAAGGTGAACAGTTATATGCAAGTAATTTCCCTGGATGCTCTTTATGAATTGTGTCCGCAAATCGTTTTGCATCTTCTAAATTTGGTTCAGATGTTTCACACCAAACGAGATCTGCATAAGGAGCATATGCTAAACCACGTGCAATTGCTTGATCAAGACCTGCTTTCGTACGGTAAAATCCTTCTGGAGTTCTTTCTCCTGTAATAAATGCTTTATCAACCGGATCGATATCGCTCGTAATTAAATCTGCTGCATCCGCATCTGTTCTTGCAACGATAATTGTCGGCACTCCCATTACGTCTGCTGCAAGGCGTGCCGAGATTAAATTACGCACCGCTGTTTGCGTTGGTAGTAATACTTTTCCGCCTAAATGGCCGCATTTTTTCTCTGAAGATAATTGATCTTCAAAGTGCACACCTGATGCACCCGCTTCAATCATACCTTTCATCAGTTCAAATACGTTTAATTGTCCGCCAAATCCAGCTTCTGCATCTGCTACAATCGGTACGAAATAATCTGTATCACCACTTCCTTCCATATGCTGAATTTGATCCGCACGTTGAAGTGTTTGATTAATTCGTTTTACTACAGCAGGTACGCTGTTCGCTGGATATAAACTTTGGTCTGGATACATATGTCCAGAAAGGTTCGCATCCGCAGCGACTTGCCATCCACTTAAATAAATTGCTTTTAGCCCAGCTTTCACTTGTTGCATCGCTTGGTTTCCTGTTAATGCGCCAAGTGCGTTAATATAATCTTCCGTATGAAGCGATGACCAAAGCTTTTCAGCACCGCGGCGCGCTAATGTATGTTCAATATCAATTGACCCGCGCAAGCGAATTACATCTTCTGCCGAATATGGACGTGTAATCCCTTTCCAGCGCGTATCTAGTTCCCAGCTCTCTTGTAATTTCTCGATTCTTTCGTTTTTCATTTGTTCCATCCCCTTTTTGTTTTTTATAAAATTTCATAACCCGGTAATGTTAAAAATGGTACGAATTCATCATTCCGAACGAGATTTGTAAACAACGTTGTCGCCTCTTGGAATCTCCCTTTCTTAAAGGCTTCTTTACCAATCTCTCTTTCTATTTTTGCTAATTCTTCTTCTTTTAGCTCTTCCATCAATTCAAACGTAATATTACGACCATCATTTAGCTTTCCACCTTCATGACGAATCCATTGCCATACTTGTGCCCTAGAAATTTCCGCTGTTGCAGCATCTTCCATTAAGTTATAAATGGGTGCTGCTCCCCGTCCGCTTAACCAAGATGCAATATATTGAATACCTACGCTAATATTTAGGCGAAGCCCATTTTCTGTAATCGTTCCCACTGGTACTTCTAATAAATCCTTTTCTGTAACATGTATTTCTTCACGTTTTCTAAAAATTTGATTCGGTGTTTTCATAATGTGATTAAATACTTCCATCGCGACTGGTACAAGTCCCGGGTGGGCAACCCATGTCCCATCATGACCGTCTAAAGCTTCGCGCTCCTTATCTGCACGCACTTTTTCAAAAGCTGCTTCATTCGCTTCTGGATTGTTTTTAATCGGAATTTGTGCTGCCATTCCTCCAATAGCTGGTGCATTACGACGGTGACACGTTTGAATGACTTTCAAAGAATACGCGCGCATAAATGGCGCCGTCATCGTGACTTGCGCTCTATCTGGAAGCAAAAATTCATTATGATTACGGAAACTCTTTAGAAAGCTGAAAATATAATCCCATCTTCCGCAATTTAACCCAGCAGAATGATCTTTAAGCTCATACAAAATTTCATCCATTTCAAACGAAGCGTGAATCGTTTCCAGTAACACCGTCGCTTTAATCGTTCCGTTTGGAATACCGATATATTTTTGAGCAAATACGAAAACATCATTCCATAACCTTGCTTCTAAATGGCTTTCCATTTTCGGTAAGTAAAAGTATGGACCGCTTCCTTTTGCTAAAAGAGCCTTTGCATTATGGAAAAAATAAAGTCCGAAATCTACTAAGCTACCAGACATATTCTTCCCATCAACTTGCATATGTTTTTCTTCTAAATGCCATCCTCTTGGACGCACAATTAATACTGCTGTTTTACTATTTAAACGATATTCTTTTCCGTTTTCATTTTTATGTGAAATCGTTCCCCGCACTGCATCTCGTAAATTTATTTGACCTTCAATCGCATTTTCCCAAGTTGGTGAATTCGAATCTTCGAAATCTGCCATAAAAAGATGCGCTCCTGAATTTAAAGCGTTAATAACCATCTTTCTATCCACTGGTCCAGTAATCTCTACGCGGCGATCCTCTAAATCTTTTGGCAATTTGGCAATTGTCCAGTCCGCTTCACGAATGTGCTTTGTTTCTTCTAAAAACTTCGGAAACTTTCCTGCATCAATTCTCTTTTGTTTCTCCGCACGCTTTTGTAAAAGTTCTATGCGGCGCTCATTGAAATTTTCATGTAGTTCCTTCAAAAAACTAAGCGCCTCAGGTGTCAATATTTCATTGTACGCTGGTAACATTCCTCCGGGCAATGTAACCCGTGAAGTTTGCGTCGACATATTAGCATCCCCTTCTTAAACTGTTTTATAACAGATTTGATTTTATGTTTTATATTATATAACAAATCTTCAGAAAAGGAAGTTTTTTTTGAAAATTTAATCGTTTTTTTATAAAACTGTATTCTTTTACCGGTATTACACATAAAAAAAGAAGCCAATGTTATACAACACTAGCTCCTTCTTTATTATTTATTTAAACATTGAATTAAATAAGAACTGCGCATATTGTTCACGTGTTACTTTCATGTTCGGAGCGAAGTTACCCTTTCCATCTCCTACTGAAATACCATTTGAACCTACTGCATTAATCGCATTTTCTGCCCAATGTCCCTTTGGTACATCTTTAAATGTTGCTGTTCCTTGTACTTGTAATCCAAATGCTCTTGTAAGAACTTGCGCCATTTCTGCACGTGTTAACGTAGCTTTTGGTCTGAAGTTTCCATTCTCGTCACCTGTAAAGATACCTAATTCTGTTACTGCTAACACTTCAAAAGGAAACATCGTTGAGTTATCATCAACAATATCATTATATGGGCTTTCTAATACCTCATCTTCACCAAATTCTTCATCAAGATCTAGTGCGCGATAAATTAAAGCGGCTACTTGTTCACGATTTACGTTATGTCCAAAACCGAACACACCATTTCCGTAACCAAGCATAATTTCATGTTCTGCTAAAGTTTGAATTGCTTTATAAGACCAATGTCCTGCTGGTACATCTTTAAAGATAACTGGACTTGCTTGTTGTGGCTTTGCAGCTAATTCAGCTTTTGCTGTATTCCCCTCAGCACTAAATGCTACTCCACCCATAATTGTTAAAGCTGTTGCTACTTTTAAAATTTTTTTCTTCAAAGTATTCTCTCCCTAAAAACATATTTTTTTCTAATATAAAGAATTAACGAAAGCGTAACAATACAATTCCCATGTGATTTTTGTCTAATTTATGAACTATATTTCATATACTTTTATTTACACTCTATTAATAATAAAGTTACTAAATCGTATATTTAAGCAAGAAAAAGTTACTTTATTCTATCTCTTCTTATCCACTAAATTCCAACAAATAAATTATGAACAGAAAATCGATATACTTATAAATAATATAAAACAAGAAAAAAGCGTGGGATTTCCGCGCTTTTTTCTTGTTTTATATTATATTGATATATTTTAACTTTTATTCATAATCTTCATCTTTTACAGGAAAATAAAAAACAGCTTTATTTAAAAACGTTGCATATTGCTCACGTGTTACAACTGTATTCGGTTCAAATTTCCCATTTCCTGTTCCTACTATGACATGATTAGACTGCAGTGCACTAATCGCATTTTTTGCCCAATGATTATTTGGTACATCTTTAAATGTATGGTTTTTCTTTACCTCAAATGTAAATGCCTTCGTAAGAATTTGCGCCATTTCTGCACGTGTCACAGGTGCGGCTGGTCTAAAGTTTCCTTTTTCATCACCTTCAAAAATACCATGCTTTGTTAATACTAAAATTTCATCTAAAAACATTGTTGCCCTCTCAGAAATATCTTTGTATGGATTTTTTAAAGGTCCTTCTTTTTTCAAATTCAATGTACGATAGAGTACTGCTGCTACTTGTTCTCGTGTTACATTATCTCCTACACCAAACTTACCATTTCCATAGCCTAACATTACTTTATTGTATACTACGTCCATTATATCGTCATATGCCCAGTGGTTTACTGGAACATCATCAAAAACAATCATTTCTGGATATTCTTCTGCTTTTACGTTTGGAACATTTGTACTTACAAACAAGCCGCCCATAATAGTTACCGTTGCCATTATACGTAACATGTTCTTCTTCATTGCCCTCTCCCCTTTATCTCCATTTGAAAAAACGGAAAATAATAGACTGCAATCCTTTCCAATATTACATATGTTGCCTTCGCACCCATTATGCAATATATTACATTTAAAAAATCTATTATTGTGAAAATCACTACTAAAGGAGAGCCAATTCGCTCTCAATTTCAATTTTTATACCGAATTGTACGCAAATCATTTCCCTTTCCTATGGTCATTTAAAGGTGTTTCTATACATTAAATATTCTACTTTCTAAAAAAGAAATCCTTCACATTTTAAAAGTTCATTTTCTAGACAAAAAACGCAAATATATGTTGTTACTCCTTATATATCGACGTTTCGACAAAGAATATCCACTGGACTACAACATACGAAAATAAGAACCTATCTATTAATAAAAGCCCATAATGAGCGAAGGATGTCTCCTCTACAAATTATGAGCTTTCTCTTTATCTATTCCATTTTCCCTGGAGAATTATCAATTGATCGTTGTAAAAACTTCGCAAATTGCCCGCGTGTAACGAGCATTTCAGGCTCGAACTTGCCATTTCCCGTTCCTACCGCTACATTATTAGACTGTAATGCGCTAATTGCATCTCTTGCCCAATGGTTTTCTGGTATATCTGTAAATGTATGTGGACTCTTTGTTTTCAACTCATATGCTTTCGTTAAAATTTGTGCTAATTCTGCACGAGTCAGTGTATCTTTCGGACGGAAATTTCCATTTTCATCTCCTTTAAAAATACCAATATTCGTTAAATGTAAAATTTCGTAAGGAAACATTGTCGATTTCCCACTAATATCTCCATATGGATTTTCATTAAACACACTACGCTTTAAATGAAGTGCACGATGTAATACTGCCGCCGCCTGTTCGCGTGTTATATTATCTTCTGTCCCAAACTTACCATTTCCATACCCATACATAATGCGATGATATACTAAATTCGTAATTTCATCATATGCCCAATGACCTGTTGTTACATCATCAAACTCTATCATAATATTAGGACCAGATTTTTCGATAACATCTGTATTTGCAGACACGCCATTTGCACCTACAAATATTCCTCCCATTAAAGTTAACGATGTCGCTACCTTTACTAGCTTTTTCATCTCTCTCATCTACCTTTTCCTTTATTTTCCTATCTTTTATATTGTACAAAAAATAAAAAAATTTCCAATAGAATACACCTAATTATTTACAATTAAGAATACAAACTTTCTTTTACCGCTATTTTTTCGTCCTTTGTTTTTCGAAAAGTAAATGCCATTCCTACAAATATAAGAACAATCCCTACTACTTGCATACTAGTTGGTCTAAATCCTGTAAACACTGTATCTAATAGGATTGCAACCGCAGGATCTAAAAACACCAATACAGAAATTAATCTCGTCGATAAACCTCTTAAACTGTCAAAAAATAAGTAATATACAAATCCCGTATGTATAAGTCCTGTCGCTGTGATCATCATCCAGTTCATCTCTGTTAACCCTTGAAACTTGCCAAAATCTACGAATGGTAGCAATAAAAATATACCTAAAAATGTTTGTAAAAAGGTCATTGCATATGCGCTCGTATGCTGAATTCCTTTTCCTAATAAAGTAGTAAAAGCATAAAATAAAGCTGCAAGAAGTGCCCATACCATTCCAGACGACATCAGTTTTTCGAGCGATAGACTTCCATCTATTCCAGCTACTAAAACGGTACCGATAAAACAAATGACAATGGACATAACCGCAAACACTGTAAGCCTTTCTTTAAATACAATACTACCAATCATTAATACGATAATGGGTGCAAGATGATAAACTGAAATCGCAATTGTAATCGACATCACTTCAAACGCTTTAAATAAAAATACCCAGTTAAAAACGAGAAATACACCGCATGCTAATATTTGCATTACTTCTTTTTTATTCCATTTCTCACTTTTATACTGTCCTGTTACGAGCCAACATAATGCTAAAAATATAGTCGCACAAATGCAACGAACGAATACTAATTCAAAAGACGGTAAACCTGTTTGAACAGAAAAAAATCCAATTGATCCGAAAATAGACATCGAAAGGATCATTTTTATAGCCGGCATTGATTTTTTATTGAACACCCTTTCTCTCCTCCTATAACCTACCTTTTACAAACGAAAAATCTCCAAAACATTACGTATTATTATATATTAGAATTTGAAAATTGTAAAAAATTAGAATATACAAAATAGTACCCGCACAAAATTCCCATAAAAAAATCATCCTTTTTTACATAGGATGATCTTTTTATTCATTGAGAAGAATTTTTCCATATTAAAACTTAAATATACTACTACTTTTGAAGAGTAAATTGGGCAACTATTTGTTTTAATCCTCCGGCTGCATTATGCATATGTTCAATTGAAACCGAGATCTCTTGAACAGATTTTTCTTGCTGTTGAATAGACTCTTTTACCCTATCAGTTCGGTCAGATGATCTTTGGGAAATTTGAGCCATGTCTTCTGCAGAAGCCGAAATCTCTTCACTACTCGCTGCAATTTCATCTGTAGACATAGATACCGTTTGAATTTGCTCAGATACTTGCTGTACTTTTTCTGTAATTTTTCCAAATACTTTTTCTGTATGCATTACTACTTGTGTACCTGCCTGTACCTCATTATCTACTTTCCCCATCATATGTACCGTATGGTTCGTTGTTCCCATAACTTGAGTAATAAGCTTCTCAATTTGTTTTGCAGAATCACTAGATTGTTCTGCTAATTTTCTTACTTCATCTGCCACAATTGCAAATCCTCTACCACTTTCCCCAGCACGTGCAGCCTCAATTGCGGCGTTTAATGCTAATAAGTTAATCTGAGAGGTAATACCTTGCATAACATCAATGATTTTAACAATTTCTTCTGATTGTTCTTTCATAGTCTCTACTTGTTTCACACCGCTATGTACTGAATTTTGGATTGTATCCATCTGTTGAATCATTTGTTTCATTAATTTGTTACCACTCTCTGCATCTAATGCTGATTGAGCAGACAATTCATTTACAGAGGATGATGTATTCACTATGCTCTGCATTCCTTGTGTCAACTCTTCCATCGCACCCGCAGTTTGCTCCATTGCTTGCATTTGACTCTCTGCGCCATTTGCAACTTCTTCAATATCTATAGTGATTTTCTTCGCTGCACCACTAGATACTTCCGATGCAGATACTACTCCGTCTGCATGTTGGAATAAAAGCTGAATATTATTCTCTATTTCTTGCATATTCGTTCTTAGCCCTGCAATCATTTCGTTAAAATCACTTACTAATACACCTAATTCATCTTTAGCATTATACTCACCATGTACAGTTAAATCTCCTTCTTTTGCTCTTTCCATCATACGACTAACCGTTTGTAAAGGAGCAACTATAAGCTTGCTAATAATATAGCTTACTATACATATAATGATTGTAGTAACTACTACAAGAATGATAAAAGTAATAACGGACCGATCTATCATTTTTTGAGAATCTTTAAATACTTGGTCAGCTAAATTTGAAACATACGCTTCTAGATCTACAGCATAACTAGCTAACTCTACTCCCTTCGGTTTTAATTCCTTATGAAATTCGTTTACCATTTGAGATTCATTTGTTCCCTTCGCTTTGTCAAACAACTTCTTATATGTCTCCATATAACTTGGCAAAGATTTCTTCATCTTCTGAAACAGTTCATCCTCTTGCTTACTTAAATTGAAGCCATCATCATATTCTTTTAATAAAGAATCATATTTTTCAAGATCCTTTTCAATATTACCAATAATCCCCTCTTTATTTGTCCCCTCATTTGGTGACGCTGTAATTAATTCTAGTAAGTTATACTCTAGTGAATTTTGTGTACGAAGCATTCCTTCTAATAAAACTACAGAATGTTGATAATCATCTACTACAACCTCTGTATCATGCTTAATCTTGTTAATAGAATTAATTGCTACGCAGCTCATAATTACCATGCTCAATACTGCTAATGAAATAAGCGATAATAATTTATATTTCACTTTTAAATTTTTTAAAAAATACATTTTTTCACCTTTATTCCTTTATATATAGATTTTTAGAATTTTATAGCTTATTATTTACAAAATCACAATAAAAAGCAATGATAAATATTCCCAATACCAAACTTATATTTCTATAAAAAAGAAGTAGCATAATCGCTACTTCTTTTTTTTTTGTTTCTCATATTGTTCAAACGTATGAATTCTTTCGAAAATCGGTGGATGTGTGTATAAGAAAAATTTTACTAACGCAGGTGGATTCACTTGGCTTAAGCTTGTTTTTGATAAATATTGAAACGTTCTCACACCAGATTTTCCATCTTTCGTCATATTTAAAGCATATTGATCTGCCGCTCGTTCTTCTATTCGTGAAACGTAGTTTGTTGCTGGTTGTGATGCAAAAGAGAATACAGAAGAAATTAAGAAAAATAAAGGTAAAATTGAAAAACATGCTACTTTTGAAATTTGCAGCGTACCTCCCCATTTTCGAATACACATATTTATAATACGGCTAATGAGATACATCCCTATAAACGATAGCAACATATAACTCGCTACGCCCCAATATATATGTTTCATAACATAATGTCCCATTTCATGGGCCATTATAAATAAAATCTCTTTATCTTTTAATTGCTTAAGCGTTGTATCCCACATTACAATACGGGCGTTAGGGCCAATTCCTGTTACATATGCATTTAACGCATTCGTTTTTTCCGACATATTTACTTCATATACATGTTTAGCTGGAATATCAGCTTTATCTGCTATCGCTAAAATTTTCGTTTCTAATTCTTTATTTTGCAGCGTCGAGAAGTCGTTATACAGTGGATCAATAACGACAGGCTGTATGAATGTTAAAAAGATTGTAAATGGAACAGAGAGTGCCCATCCTGCTAGCCACCATCTCTTCGGAAATTTACGGATAAGCCATAGAAGAACGGCAACTACAATTAACATCGTCGCATAACTTTCCCAAAAACCGATAACGTGATCTTTTATCCAGCTTTGTGTACTTTGCGTTGAAATGCCATAATCAACGGACACTTTTCGGCTAATCCATTGCATCGGCAGGGCAAGAACTGTTGTGAGTAGTGATAAATAAAAGAAATAAATCGCAACTTGCAGGACACTTATTTTCGTCGTTTCCTTCGACCATTTCTCAAACTTTCTTGAAACACCGAGCACAAGTACAAATAATAAAATAATCCATTCAAGAGGCGTCGCTAAAAAGTACAGTAAATTTTTCACGCGCGAATAATCTTGGCTTAGCGTAAGCTCTCTTGCATTCATAAACGTTTCTGGATCTGCACTCGTTCCTTTATACATGTCCGGAATAAGTTCATGATTCCATCCAAATAAATACCAATATATAAGCAATGCAAACCCAACGTACAAAAAAAGCGACCACCCAATAACCTTCCTCACGCTATTCCCTCCTCTATGCTGCCTGTCTATTATTATTGTAAGTTCGTACATGCTAAATTAGAACAAGCTTATTACGCGAATTGCTCGAGAGCCTTCTAGTTATATAAAAAAACTCTTCTACAAAAAGAAGAGTTTTACCTACCTTTAGACACTTTCTTCGGTTCATAATCTGGGATAAGAAATATACTTACAACCCAACATATGAAACCAGCGCCTTTTATATAGCGTATATATTCATAGTCCTGAAAAAATAACGTCGTTACAATAAGCGTAAAAAATCCAATTAAAACTAGTACGTATCCTATTTGCTTCTTACATAACATAACGTGCCCCCTTAAGGAAGTACATCCATCAATAGACTAAAATCTTGTAAAGAAAAAGAACTATATTTCATAATACCTTGTACAGCTAAAAGTAAAATTAGACCGGTCACACACATATAATTAATGCTTTCTTCACTCTTTTTTTCAGCAACTATTCCGCCGCTTATACATAATATTCCTAACAAATGGAGTGCTAAATACATAAAGAAATAAGCTTCCTCCCAGCGAAGAATAACATTGACTGTCGTTATCAGCACAATACTAAGCAAAATCAAATAAAAAAACTTATTTGATGATATTGTTTCATTCATATAATTTTATACATCCCTTTCAATTGCCTTATTCATCTCATTTATCCCGCTATTTGCGGGCAGTAAAACTCCCACATCAAAATTCAGTTGGAGCAAAGAAGTTAGGTCAGAGTCGAGCTGTCCGTAAACGCCAGATTGATGATGGCTAATTATAGTTTCACTTTATCCCCCACTACATCTGAAAAACTCTTTTCTTGCTCTACATATATAGCTGGCATTTCTTTACTCCAATATTTGCGGTTAACAAATAAAAAGATGAGTACTAAGTTTAATCCCGTTATAAAAATAATTAGTCCTGGAAAGAACGTCGTATAATTTGAGAAATCTGCAAAACTCATTATCTCTTCTTTATTTATTAGAAAAGAAGCACCGATTACAAATGCATTGTTTAACATGTGAATAGCAATTGGCATGAGTAAACTATTCGTACGAATATATACGATCGATAGTACAACGCTAAATACAACTGCGCCTAGGAAATCAACATGTAGCAACGCAAACAACATCGCTACTACAATGATCGCTATACTCGTTCCCCATTTTGCTGCAAAGCGTTGCAGTAAAAATCCGCGAAAAACAAATTCACCAATAATTGGTGCGATGAATACGACCATAATAACTTGATATACATAGCCCCCTGTACTATCTATAATCGGTTCACGTAATGCGTTCATAATAAATTCCGGTGTAATCCACGCAAAGCTATACATGTACAAAATAAGATACCCGTAACTAAATACGCATAACATAATCGCAATGTATAAAACTTGCACCAGGTTAAATGTTTCATTTTTATTAACAAATAATGAAAAGGAAACACGGTGTTTTCTATACTCATAAAAAATCCATGTAATCGGAAGGATGTAGAATATAAGAATATTTATAAAAGCAGAATTTTGCATATGAAATGTATTTTCTATCAATTCATTACTGACTCTTGCAACTAAAGTTAATAGTGCAAATACAATTAAAAAATATCTAGCTCGCATCGTTTGAAACGGATTCACACTCATCTCCTCCCCTATGTTACTTTTATCATATCATTTGATTCTTAATTTTTTGCGAAAGAAAACCTTAAAATTTCCTTAAAAATTCCATAAGTTACAGAAAGGTGATATGATATTCGAGGAAATTAGGAGGGATTTTTATGTATGAAGCAAATATTTTGCTCGTTGATGATGAAACAGCAATTTTACAATTACTAACTACCATTCTTGAAAAAGAAGGTTTTTCTCATATTACAACTGCAACATCAGCTGAAATGGCGTTATCTCTCACGCAGCAAAACGATTACGATTTAATTATTTTAGATGTCATGCTTCCTGGACAATCTGGTTTTGATATTTGTCCAATCATTCGCCAAAAAACAGATTGCCCTATCTTCTTCCTCACAGCTAAAACATCTGATGTAGATAAAATATCTGGATTTTCACACGGTGCAGATGATTATATTACGAAGCCATTTAATCCACTTGAAGTAGTCGCTCGTATGAAAGCACAACTCCGAAGACATATGAAACAAGCAGTACCACACGAACAAAAAGCAAACTTCAGTTCATTTGGTAGATTTGAAATTGATCGATATTCCGCAGAGCTTACAGTAGGTGGACATGTTGTCGAATGTTCCGCCCAGCTATTTCAGCTACTACTCTTCTTTTGCGAGAATCCGAACTACGTATTTTCGAAAGAAGAAATATACGAAAAAGTTTGGGGAGCACCTGCCTATAATGGCGATGATAATACCGTTATGGTTCACATTCGAAAACTACGTGAAAAAATTGAACAAGACCCAAGTAAACCAGCATATATAAAAACCGTTCGCGGACTTGGCTATAAGTTCATTACAAAGTAGGGTGACGATATGAATTTTAATAAACGACTTATTATCCAGTTTATCATGCAACACGTATTTGTTTTAGTTACATTACTGCTTGCTGTAGTAGCTGCTTTCACTTATTTAATTTTCCTTGTTACTAGTACTTCATACGAACCGAATATTCCAGATGCTGATAATTTTATGATTTCAAAATATATCTCTTCAGAAGATGGCGATATTTCGTTAAAAGCTGAAGTAAAAGACCTAATTAAAGAAAAAAATGATTGGATTCAAGTTGTAGCGGAAAACGGAAAAGTTCTCTATCACTTTAATACGCCGATTGACGTACCGACATCTTATACGAAAACATCTTTATTCTCGTATATACAGAATCACATAGAAAGCCCTTATACATTTACATATTGGGAAATTGAACTAGAAGAAAAGAACGTACTTGTTATATACGGCGGTATGTTAAAAAGCAATGTATTACTGAAAACAATCCAGAAAGAGCACCCGTCTGTATCTACGGATTCGTTCACATTAACAGAAGAAGAAAAACAGTTACTTTCTAAAGAAAAAGCAGCACTTCAAATCTTTAATAGTGATGGCGAAGAAGTATTCTCCTATCCAGCTGGAAAGAAAAAAACGTTTTCTGCCATACAAGCTGCTCTTAGCGAAAAGGAACCGTGGAATCATAAAGAAAACACGTCTAGCTTTTACGAAACAAATAGCAATTATCTTCTTGTTGTAACTGCCAAAAATGAGTACTACTATCCAGATGATGAAATAGACGATGTATTTACTAAAAAGTTTCTAATCGGATGTGGATTAATCCTTCTTATCGTATTTGTTTATTTAGTCATTCTTTCTATTTGGTACGGTAATAAATTTGGAAAACCATTATTACATGCGATGCGCTGGCTTAAAAATATAGCTGGTGGAAAGTACGAAGAGCCTGTTAGTAAAAAAGGGAAACCTGTCAGGTTCCGGCGATCTGGGAAAGAAAAATGGTCATTCCGCTTATTTAGTGATGTAACAAATTCACTAGAGCACCTTTCTATTACACTCAAAAAAAATGATGCAATGAGGCAAGTACTGCAGCAAACACGTGAAGAATGGATTACCGGTCTCACACATGATTTAAAAACACCACTTAGTTCTATATATGGCTACGCATTATTACTAGAATCACAGCAGTACAACTGGACTGATCGCGACATTCAACAATTCGGCAGCGTTATGAAAGAGAAATCTCAATATATGACGACATTAATCGATGACTTAAGCTTAACGTATCAATTAAAAAATAACAGTCTTCCTGCGCAGCACGTAAACATTGAAATGAATCAATTCGTCCAAAAAGTATTATTACAATTTATTAATAATCCGACACTTCAAAATCAAAATATTGAATTCGTACCGAGCTCAAATAAAATTCAATATTTCATTGAAGAAAAATGGTTCCAGCGTATTATCGAAAACTTACTCGTAAACGCTGTAAAACATAATAATGAAACGACAAATGTGAGCGTAAAACTTTCCCAAAACGCTACTTCATTTACACTCTCTATTTCAGATAATGGAAAAGGAATGGATGACAAAACGAAAGAACTTCTATTTGAGCGATATTACAGAGGAACAAATACAGAAGAAAGCAACATCGGAACGGGGCTTGGCCTCGCCATTACGAAACAGCTCGTTCATGCTCATAACGGAACGATTTCTATTGATAGCGAACTTGGAAAAGGAACAACGATTATACTTGTGTTCCCGTTTCATTCGTAGAAAAGACGCTATGTGGCGTCTTTTTTTTGGCGGAGTTCAGAGGTAAGTGAAATTATATCGGTGATTTTTCAAATATATCGGAGCAACTCAAAATATATCCGCGGTTTTCAAGATATATCGACTTACCGACAAAAATCATCAAATATAGCAACCTATATGAAAAAAAGCGAACCACTCAGTGGCTCGCTTTTCTTTCTATTATTTCTTCTTCACCGGTATCCAAAGTTCAATTTGAGCGAACTCACTTTTATCTGCATGGGAACGCTCATCGTATAGTTCAAATTCATTAACGCCGCAATGTTCGTATCCTGAATGCGGGAACCATTCTGAAAATACCGCATTCCACGTTTGGTGGATAGACGATACCATTTCGTCATGAGGAACTTTCGGCGTTGTAAATACAGCATATGTCGCTGCTGGGAAAGTACGCTTCGCAACTCCATTTGGTACATTTTCAAATCCTGTAACTTCCATTCCAATTATATAAGTGAAGTCCCCTGTTTCTAAATTAAAATCAGTACATAATCCAAGCTCTACCCATTGGCTCGTATCTTTACGATTCGGAATTGTCGTTCCAAGATCTTTCTGTAAATATTCTTGCCAAAATGCTGGGATGTCTTGATGGTTTTTCCCTTCTTTACTTGTCGTCTTCAGCTCATAACCCGCCACTAAAAATTCTGGTTTATTTACAATACGATATTCCATTTGTATGCCTCCTAAATACGGATTTAATTTTCTTTGCTTTACATTCACGCTGTAATACATCGGTGTTTCAATTTCTTGTTTTCGATATTCACTCGGTGTCATTTGAAATATTTTTTTAAAGGCTCTCGTGAACGTTTCATGAGATTGAAAGCCATGCTCAAATGCAATATCAATAACTTTTTCATCCGTATGAGAAAGTTGATAAGCTGCCCGGGCTAACCTCCTCTTTCGAACATACTCCATTACTGTATCACCTACTAACGCCTGAAATACACGATGAAAATGCGACTCAGAAAAACCTGCAATACGCGCTAAATTACGCAGCGTCTGTTTTTCCATTACATCTTCTTCAATATAATCAATTGACCTTTGAATTTGTGTCTCATAGCTTTCCATCTCTGTTCACCCGCCTTATATGTATTATGATAAAAGAGAATCCTATCCAATTCTTGACGTTTTTTACTATAATTCCATGAAAAATTGTAACTTTTTTATATGTATTTCGTTGTTATGTATGAAGGGAGGGAAATGTAGTGAAACGCAAACAATCATTAGAAGAAATTTACTCCGAACATATGCAAGATTTATTTCGCTATCTTCTCTCCCTAACCGGAGATTCCCACTACGCGGAAGATCTCATGCAAGAAACATTTTATCGAATGCTCGTCCATATTGACTATTATAAAGGAGAAGAAATTAGGCCTTGGTTATTTACGATTGCCTACAACGCCTTTATCGATTGGTATCGAAAAGAAAAAAGATATAAAACAACGACAATTGCAGAATTCCATTTACCAAACGTACCAAGTACAGAGCACTCTTATTTCGTAAAACACGAGATTGCTAGTTGGTTAGACAGTTTATCTGCTCTTCCTCTTGAAAGACGCAATGTGTTACTACTACGAGATTACTACGAATTCTCGTATAAGGAAATAGCCGAAATGACTGGTCTCTCACTAGCGAAAGTAAAAATTGAATTACACCGGGGACGAAAAGAAACGAAAAGCATAAAGGAGTGATAGGGATGGGTTGTACAAAGTTTAAAAAACTATGGAAGAAGTACGAAAATGGAACACTTACGCATGATGAACAGGAGCTGTTAGAAAATCATATTGAAACATGTGAAAAGTGTGAAGCTTACTTAGATGAGTTGCTTTCGAAGAGTGAACCGATAAAGAAAAGACTACCACCACAAAATCTTAAAATCTCATTTTGGAAAATAAAATGGAAACAGCGTTGGCAAACCGTTAGTTTTGTCCTTGCTGTTTGTATAGCAATCTATTTTATTGGTCATTTTTCATCTTCCTTTTACTTCTATTCGAACGAAATGAAAAACTTCCGGAAAGTGGATGATATACCAGCACTCGCACTAGAAGCAACAATGCCAAATAGTCGTTCCGCTGGAGGAAATACGAAGGTTAAACCCTTCTTCCGTACAGAGACTGAAATGAATTTATATAAAACAATCGGCAAAAAAGAATTTCCAATTGGTACAGTAACAATGAGTAGTTTCTTATCATCTGTAACTGTCACAAATCAATCTTGGGAAAACAGAGCCTATTCAAAAAAACTTTCCTTTGTTCATCCAAAAATCAAGGAAGATGCTTCTTTGAAAGAATCATCTAAAAAAGTGTGGGATACACTTGGAAAGGTACATGAGGGAACCGTTGCAGAAGTAGCGCTATCGTTTGACAAACCTTACGCTTTACAAGAATTAGAATCAATTCTATATAGCGCATTTGAAGCACAAGAAATGCCGCCAACTCCTATATGGTACGCTTTAGACACAGGACAAGAGAGAATAAATGAAGACGATTTTATCTTGCATAGCGGAGAGTTTATCGGATTTCGAGAACATATAGATCTTCCTGATAGTGAAGCAGAACAACCGAAGACAAAAGAAGATGAAGTAATTGAAATGATGCGCATTCTTTCTGAATATAAAAAAACTGTGAGTGAAGCTACTCGGACTCGTGAAAAAGATCTGAACTTAGATAAGCGCTATCAGTATGTAAAAGATAACGGTGTAAAAGTATACGGCATTGTCATTACTGGTCCGTCGAAAGAGTTATTAAAATTACAAAACTCACCGCACGTGCGTTATGCGACTCTTGGAGATATTGAGGTTTGGAATTGGTTTGATTATTAATGAGAAAAAGGAGAGCAAAGTGATGCTCTCCTTTTTTAATCCGAAATCACTTTCACATACATCCCTCTCACCGCTTTTTCATAAGCGACCTCACTCATCTGTTTTATTCGTTCTGACACAACAGACGATGGAACAACTTCCCCTTCACGAAGTAATAGAGGATTAATAAGACGAACTTTATTTTTCTGATACAAATCATAATCGTTTCTATCTTCTTTTACTTTTACATTCGGATGAACTTTGCTTAATAAAGCATCTACTTCTGGCTCACTACATTGCTTCAATTTCGAAATTAGCTCATCATCTTCAAGAAGAAAATCATCTGCATGAATAACCTTTTTATGAAGAGCTAACTTTAACGTTTTCGCTAACATATCATTTCCGTAAATATTCATTGGCTTCATAAAGAAATCGATTACTTCTTTGTAATACGTTTCTGTAAACCACTCAGCCATTTCGATACTTTGAAGAACCATTTTCCCATCTACAGCGACGACATCCTCTAAAAAACTGTGAACTTCTTCTAACGGAATATACCCATATGTATACATATCTCGTAACGTATAATCCACTCTGTCTGCACATAATTCTGGTGCTGACCTTTCCAGTAACGTCCACTTCGAATCATCTAACAAAATATCTTCATAGTTATAACCATACTTTGAAAGAATCGCTGGAATTTCTGAGTTTTTCACAACAGAACTAAATATCTCCTCATGATAACTTTCATCCTCATTATGAAAAACGTAATCAATCACGTGGGAAAAAGCAGTATGTGATACGTCATGCAGTAAACCAGCAATTTGTTCTTCTACTGAACCACCAAGTTTCTTAATTAACAACATAACGCCAACTGAATGATCAAAGCGCGTTACATTCCATTTCTCGTTCATTAAATAACTTGCACCGGCTTGATGAATACCTTTCAGCCTTTGCACAGACTTACTTAAAATTAATTCTTCTACTACTCGATCTACTTCAAACTCACCGTATAGTACATCTGATATGATCACTTATAATCCCCCTTTATTTCAGCCTAGTCTTATAATCGTACTTCTTTTATGAAATCAACATCAATATAAATATTAAATCCAAATATATTGATGTTTAGTTTTTAATATTGTATATTATACATGTCTGTTATTTCTGTTATTTCTTTTAATTCATTTTTTATTGAGTGCTCCTTATATGGAGCCTTTTTTTATTGAAAAATATGGGGACTTTCATTCCAAATCGTGAACAGGACGCTAGAAATAGAAACGTACATATTCCGGCGATAAAAAGGATAACATTGCCAGTTTTATTCTTCTTTGATTTAATACAAGTATGGCCGTTAAGGGAAAGAGGGGAAACATGAAAAAGGTTTTCTTCACCATTCTATTCATCATTATTTTATTAATTAGTTTAGGATATTGGAAATTCTTCACTTTATCTGGGGTTTCAGGCGGTGAAAAGATTCAATCCATACACTCGCCAGATAAAACGTATACTTTACATATATACAGGCATAATGGCGGCGCAACGACTAGTTTTGCTATAAGAGGAGAGCTTGTAGCAAATAATAAAAAATTTATGAACACGAAAAATATATACTGGAATTATCGTGAAGAAGATGCAACTGTACAGTGGTTAGACAATCATACAGTGATGATTAATAAACATAAATTACATGTAGAGACGGACACGTATGATTTTAGAAAAAACTAGTTTTACAGTTATAGTACGAAAGGTCGGGAATCTATGGACAGTTATTTTCCAAAAATAGGGCAGTTAATTGGTGGATTATGTGTACTTGTCATTTTGCTTTCATCCCTTTGGCTTATATGGATTGGCGAAACAAATATTCGTTATAGTGGAGATCATAAGGACACGATGCCTTTTTGGCACAAGTGGGTCCCTGTTATGATCGGTATACTCCTTATCCGTTTCTTACCGTTTCATCATAAAAACTATAATCCTCTTCAACAGTTTGAACAAAGGCGCATCATGATTCAAGCTATTGTCTTGTTCTTGAGCGGATCCCTCTTCACAATTAGTCTTCTCACCACGAACTTTGAAGGGATGGCATTACAATTTTGGTTTATGATATTTAAAATCATTTTATTATTATTCACCCCATTCATGCTTCTTTTGTTTTATAAAAGTAATCCCCAAAAAGAGAGACTGAAATCTATCAAATCAATAGAAAATCATAAATGGTATCGTTTTACACCACTTATTGTCATTATAATATGGGGGTACTTCAACTTCTTTTCTACATTCTCTACACCATTTGTTTCGGCTAAAATGGAACCCATAGTTTTAATATTAATTTTACTTGTAGGCTTTCTTATAAATAGTGTACTGGAAGAGTTTTTTTATAGGGTTTGGTTGCAAACACGTTTGGAATTATTACTAGGCACTTGGCCGGCTATTCTTCTTACATCATTGTTATGGGCGAGCTGGCATATCGCATTACATGGCTCTGGTCATTGGGATATTGATACAGCTACAGTTATTGTGAACCTTGGTATCGTAGGTCTATTCCTCGGATATTTGTGGGCACGTTATCGCAAAGTATGGGCAATTATTATTGTCCATGGACTAATTAATGCACATCCACTACAATTAATTGAAATTTTATTTAAGTAACGGGCGCGGTTGCGAAACAAAAAAGGATTATACATATTAGTCATGTATAATCCTCTTTTTACACTTCAAATTCTAGTAACGGATGAAATTTTCAGCTTAATGCGTATGTGATTCTACTTCTAAATAAGTAAAATTTTATAACACTATTCAAACGTAACTTCCACCTGTACAATCTCTGATCTACTGCCAAGTCTAAGCGGTGGTCCCCAGAATCCGAAACCAGAAGAAACAATTGCGTGGAATGCACCTTTTTGTGCGTATCCCCAGTCTAATTCGTACATTCTTCTCGTTACAATATGATTCGGCGCCATTTGTCCGCGGTGCGTGTGGCCGGATAATAGTAAATCGACGCCAGCATCCGCTGCTTGTTTCAACTCAAATGGTTGGTGATCCATTGCGATAACTGGCATAGATTTATTTACCGTACTCATTAAACTTTCAAAGCTTTGACGATCACGCTCTGTTTTATCTCTTCTTCCAACGATATAAAAATCATCTTCAATTGTAATCACTTCATCTAACAGAATACGAATATCAATCTTATCCATCTCTTGTAAAAATTCAGGAACCGCTCGTCCGTAATATTCGTGGTTTCCTAACACACCATATACGCCTAGTGGAGCTTTCATTTGTTTCATAATTGGTCCCATATTTTTTTGAATGAACACACCTGGATGATCATCGATAATATCTCCTGGCAGTAAAATAATATCAGGCTCCATCTCATTTACATGACGGACAAGTCTTTTTAAATGCGAAACGCCAGATAATTTACCGAAATGCATATCCGAAGCCATCGCAATGCGTAAGCTTTTACGTCCCTCTACTTTTTTCGGGATGTGCACCTCATATTTTCTTACTACTGGGCTATATGCGTTGAATACTCCATATGCAAAAATGAAGATGAACGCAAGTAACACGGCCGTTCCTGTCCAAATAATTGCGGTCTCTTTCTCCATTGAAAACTGTAGAAGGAAAACTGTAATATCAGCAAGTGGCAACAACATAAGCGCGTATTGTATGACCGCAAACCAAATTGAACCTATTGTTCGTAGAAATGGCAAGAACTTAAACACTTGCACGAGAATGTACGCATATGAAATAAAACCGACTACGAAAGCGTAATATCCCCAAGATTCCCAGCCAAACACCCTACTAAGCCAAACCCAGCCGTTCCAACCGATGTAAAACATGAGTAGTGTGTATACAATTAAAATAGTAAATATATTGAAATAACGAAATTTTTTCACTGCTAGCCTCCTTAGTAATTTCTTCTATTATATCTTGTTATGCACGTTTAACGTAAATATTAAGCACAGCAATCTTCACAATAAAAACCTCTAACCGCTAGATGCAAACCTAACAATTAGAGGTGCAATTCAAGTCAAAATTACTTTTACAGATTTTCGTTATAGAAACTTGTTAATTTTTCAACTGTAATTTTTACTGGTTCTGGTTGGTCGTATAAATCGTAATGACTCGCACCTTTCACAACAAGTAAATCTTTTTTCTCTGATGCTGCTTTCTCATAAAGCTCATGACCATCTTTATAAGAACCGAATGCGCCTTGCTTGCTGCCGACAATAATTTGCAACGGCTGTGTTAATAATGTATCTGCTAAATGGAACGCATCAAAACCAATTACCGATCCCATACTCGTAAAGTTTAACTTATTTGGAGAGTTAACACTTTGCCCTCGCGGTGTTGTATAGTACTGAACTGCTTCTACAATATCTATATCCGTCATACCTGCTGCCTTTAATTCCTCCTCATTTTTAGGAATCCAGTTTGTAATCATCGCCTCTGCTCCGCGTGCTTCAGCAGTACGTTGTTTACCAATTGCCTCTAACACCCCAATTGGATCAGCTTCACGATTTAATCGGCCGATATTTGCACCAACGACCGTGCCAACTGCTTTAATACGGCGCTCTGTCATCGCAGCACTTACCGCATATCCTCCGCCCGCACAAACACCTAACACACCGATACGTTCTTCATCTACATAAGGAAGAGTAGTTACATAATCTACCGCTGAGCGAATATCTTCAACGCGCGCAGCTGGTTCTTCCATATATCTCGGTGCACCTTCACTTTCACCTTGATACGATGCATCAAACGCAAGCGTTACATAACCTTGTTCTACTAATTTCTCCGCATACAATCCTGCTGTTTGATCTTTACAGCTACTACCTGGATGCACACAAACAATCGCTGCATTTTGTTTCTTTTCCTCAGCACCTACAGGAATATTTAAAATACCTGCAACTTGTAATCCTCTTGCATAAAAACGTACATTTCTCTTCGTAACTGCCATATATAAAACCACCCTTACTGTATTTTAAATTTACACTTGTGAGAATTAATACTCACGTGTATATTTATAATAAAGCGAGCAACCACTTGTTTCAATGACCACATTTGCGCATTTGGGTGATAATACACACATAACGAAATATGTGTATCAATAACGGAGGAACATTATATGGAGAAAATCGATAGAAGAATTATAAAATCACAAAACGCCATTCAATCCGCATTTATCGAAATGTTAATTGAAGATGGCTTTGATGAAATTACAGTAAAAAACATTACAGAAAAAGCAAACATCGGCAGAAAAACTTTCTACCTACACTACCTAGATAAATACAATTTATTAGACAAAATTGTGGACGACCATTTAAATCAATTAAGAGAAATATGCGATATAAAACAAACAAAAGGCTATATAGAAGGAACTGTCATATGGTTTGAATACTTCAAAGAACACAAACCATTTTTCGCATCGTTATTTAGAAGCAACAGCACATTATCGTTTCAGAAAAAGTTCCTAACGTTCATCATGGGGGAACTAGCGAAAAAACTAAACACGAATACGTCAGTAAATAAAAACATTGATACACACATCGTTTTAAAATTTTTAGGAGCAGCTGTCATGGGCATTTTGGAATCTTACGTATTGGATGAAATTGATAATGATATTGAGTATGTTGCGACGCAGGTTGGGGAGTTAATGAAGAGGAATATATAACAATGCAAAAAAGGAAAATTTGAACTGCAAATTTTCCTTTTTTATTTATGCTAAATCTAGTATACGTTTCAATTTATTTCTTCAACTTATCCGTCTTCGCAATAAATTGTGCTGCTTCTGCGCGGCTTACTGCTTTATCTGGAGCCCAGCCATTATCTGTTCCAATTGAAATATTTTCTTGGATTAAAATATTGGCATACTTCGCACCCCAATGATTGTTTAAGTCAGCAAATTCTTTTGGTAGTTTCATATTTTCATTTCTTTCTAATTTATATGCATTTACTAGCATAGAAGCCATTGATGCACGGTTAATTAACCCGCTCGGATTAAAGTTACCCTTCTCATCACCTTTTACAATACCTGCTTTTTCAACAGCAGCAATGTATGGAGTTGCCCAGTGATTTTGTGCATCACGGAATGATGGCCTTGCATCTTTCTTAATTTCTAACCCTAAAACAGTTGCTAATATTTTTGCAGCTGAACTACGATCGATATTTTCAGCCGGAGCAAATGTACCATCTGGCTTACCGTTCACTGCTCCTTTATCTACTAAATATTGAACTGACTCTTGTGCCCAAGCTGGTACATCTGGGAATTTAGATTCCTTTTTAATTGTACTCGCATCAATTTCAAACTGCAGTTGATATTTATGATCATATTTAATTGCTGGAATTAATATATGCATTTGCATATTATATTTTTTCGAGAACTCCCCAATTTCAAATTGAACAACTTTCGTACCGTTATTCGTTTTATCTTCGGAGATTACTTTTACATCATGGAATGTTCCTACTTTATTTGGATCTTCTACTCTAAGATACTGAAAATAGCTACTATCTTGAACTGTTAACGTAACAATTTTTTTATCACCTTGAATAGTTACTTTTGGATTTTTTAAATATGTAGACGCAACTGATGTATCATTCGTTTGATCTTTATAAGTCTTTAAAATAACGTCATATGTGCCATCTGCTAGTTTGCTATTTACTTTCATTTCTACTGCCGCTTCTGCTTTCGCAATCGGTGCCATAATACCACTGAATGGAACTGCTAAAGTTGCTGCTATAACGAACGCATTAACATATTTTTTCTTAATCATTATCAATACGACATCTCCTTTTATATGAATATACCCAACATAACTATCATATTGATAATGATTATCAATGTCAAATAAAATTAATAATACTATTTCCTACATAAGTACGCCTTCCGCTCGTTATTAAAAAGTAAATAATGCGCCGTGTGAATTTTTCTTTCCAAATAATCAATAGAATACGAGCTTGATGGATCGACTAAATCACCTATTGCACCTGAAAGATGATCGATTACTTGCTGCAAAATTTCTAAGTTTTTCTTCTCATTTTCAGAATTCATTTCATCCATAATGTCACAAATAAGGTATTGAACTCTCCGTAAACGTAATTCCTTTTGCTCCACGTATATCTCCTCCTTATTAGTCATATTACGGTTTAAATATATGGGGTTATAGCTTAACCAATTCTAAAAAATACAAAGGCAACCATCTTCATAAAGATGGTTGCCCCTATTTTTATACTTGTATCGCTTTTTCTCTCAAAGCTCTTCTTAACAATTTACCTGTCGTATTCTTTGGTAACTCTGTTAAAAATTCGATACTCATTGGCACTTTATATTTCGCTAAATGTAACTTGCAATAATGCATAAGTTCCTCTTCTGTTACGTTAGCTTGTTTTAGAACGACGTAAGCTCGCACTGCTTCTCCTAAGTTTTCATCAGGAACGCCAATTACGACAACTTCTGCTACAGATTCGTGTGTATATAATACTTCCTCTACTTCACGAGGGTATACGTTATAACCGCCAACTAAGACGATATCTTTTTTACGATCAACGATATAGAAGTAACCTTCTTCATCCATTTTCGCTAAGTCACCTGTATACAGCCAGTCGTCTTTCAATGTCGCAGCTGTATCTTCCGGCGCGTTATAATATCCTTTCATAACGTTAGGTCCGCGAACGATTAATTCACCGACTGCGCCAACAGGTACTTCTTCCCCAAGTTCATTCACAATTTTATTTTCTACATGCCAAATATTTGTACCGATTGATCCAGGTTTACGCGGACGATCTAGCGGGTTAAAACAAGTAACTGGTGATGCTTCTGATAAACCGTATCCTTCTGAAACAATTACATCAAATCGTTTTTCAAAGTTTTGCAGAAGAGCAACAGGCATTGATGCACCACCTGAAATACAAAGGCGAAGCGTCTTCACATCTTCTGCGCTTGCTTCTTCAAATAAATATAAATAATTGTACATTGTCGGTACACCAGCAAAAATCGTTGGCTCGTACGTGCGACAAATACGGAATACTTCTTTCGGACTAAATTTCGGTAACATTAAAATAGTTGCTCCGTTCACAATTGGCGCATTTACTGCTACTGTTAAGCAAAATACATGGAACATCGGCAGTGCCGCAACGACGCGATCATCAGCCGTATATTGTAAATACGACGCCACATCGCTCGCATTACTATATAAATTTTTATGTGTTAACATAGCGCCTTTCGGTTTTCCAGTTGTGCCTGAAGTGTATAGAATAACCGCTACATCTTCTTCATCTAAATCTGGGCCTTCGTAAGTTAAATCTCCAGCCCCTATCATTCTCGTAAACGTTTTCATTTTTTCGGTTTCTGTATGGTTAAAATCTGATGAGGTTTCGCATATGATGATGTTTTCAAGTGAAGGAAGTCTTGTTGTAAGAGATTGTATAACAGGTAGAAGGACGTCGAGTACGATGATTGTTTTTACATCTCCATTTTGTAAAATATAATGCATTTCGTCTGCTGTATAAATTGGATTAACTGGAATGACAGTTGCTCCAGCTTTCATTGTTCCGTATAAACCGACCAAAAAATGTGGTGAATTTCCAACAACTAATGCGACATTGTCCCCTTTTCCAATGCCCATTGCTGCTAAATTGCTAGAAAACCTTGTGACCATTTTGTTTAATTGGTCATACGAGACCGACTGATCCATAAATATATAAGCCGGTTTATCCCCCTTCTTTTTCGCCGTTTCAGCCAAAGATTGAACGAGATTCACAAAAACCCCACCTTTATAAAATTTAGAATATTTAAAAATTCTAAATTAATTATATTAAAAGAAAATTAAAGTAGCAAGTGATATTCCATTAATTGCATATACAACGATCACCTCCTGTTGACTCTCTTTGGAAGGATAAGGGAATTTTATTTATTAGCAAATGATGAAACGAAGGCTAAAATCATTTCAGGATAATATGCACTCATCTTTTCGCTAAGTTTTTCTAGTTCCTCCTTATTCAAGCTCGTCTGCTCCCCATACAAGTTGATTGCA
This sequence comes from Bacillus sp. FSL M8-0063, assembly GCF_038005545.1. Taxonomy (NCBI): domain Bacteria; kingdom Bacillati; phylum Bacillota; class Bacilli; order Caryophanales; family Bacillaceae; genus Bacillus; species Bacillus sp. FSL M8-0063. The sequence continues at coordinate 752,012 of NZ_JBBOTJ010000001.1, read as the reverse complement.
TCCGCTCCATTTTCATGAAAAAACAATGTAACATATAATGTCGGTAACCCGGTATTGGCCTCATCTATCGACAAGACAAGATCCGGTGTTTTATTCACAGCGCTAAACGTTTCATTTCTTTTCCATTTCTTATTTTGAAACATAGTTTGTATATCATCTATCTTTCGTTTGTTATCCGTATGCGTAAAATATATGACATTATCCTTCCCTAGCTTTCCAATCGATAAAAGTGTACGACTTGAGGACGTTTCATCGTTACAGGCTGTCATTCCGATGACGAAGCCGAGCAATAATACGACGTACATTACCCTTTTCATTTCGAACCGCCTCCTTTTGAATATATATATTCCTTTACAAGGGGCAAATGTCCTGTGATTTTACGGTATATGAAATTATATCGGCGATTTTTTGAATTTATCGACTTACCGACAAAACGTGACAATCTGCGAAAAAAAAGAGGCTGCCAGTTACGGTAGCCTCCCTCATTTTTAAAAGAATAAATGTAAGAAATCTTCTGTTGTAATATTACCGAAGTAGCGTTTAATATCTACGTCTTCTAAAGCTGTAGTGAATGCATCTTTATCAAATTGTACGCCTGTTAGACGCTCTTCAATGTCATGCACATCTAATGATCCGAAGAAATCACCGTAAATTTTACATTCTGTTACTGTTCCTTTTTTCACTTCAAGACGAACGTCAACTTGTCCAACGGGGAAGCGGTGTGAATGTTGTAAGTTGAACTTCGGAGATTTTCCGTAGTTCCAGTCCCAATTTTGGTAACGTTCTTCAGAAAGTTTGTGGATCTCTTTCCAATCATTTTCTGTTAATTCATACGTTGGAATTTCTGTTTCCCCTTCGAAAATTGTTTCTAGAAGAAGTTGTCTAAACTCTTCTGTCGTCATTTTTTCGTTTAAAAATTCTGTAATGTTCGCAACGCGGCTACGGATTGATTTAATTCCTTTTGATTGGATCTTATCCATTTTTACTTTTAACGCTGATACGACGTGATCGATTTCAGAGTCAAATAGTAACGTACCGTGACTGAACATACGACCTTTCGTTGAAAACTGCGCGTTACCTGAAATTTTTCTACCTTCAGCTAAAATGTCGTTACGACCACTTAGTTCTGCATTTACGCCTAATTTACCAAGCGCTTTCGTTACAGGCTCTGTGAATTTTTTGAAGTTGCTGAAACTGTCTCCATCATCTTTCGTAATAAAGCTAAAGTTTAAGTTTCCTAAATCGTGATATACTGCGCCTCCGCCTGATAGACGACGAACGACATGGATACCTTGTTCTTTTACGTAATCTGCATTAATTTCTTCTACTGTGTTTTGGTTTTTACCAATGATAATAGAAGGTTCATTAATATAGAACAGTAAATATGTTTCGTTAATATCTAAATTCTTCACACAATATTCTTCAATCGCTAAGTTTATTCTAGGATCTGTAATCCCTTTATTATCAATAAATAACATCGTATCACCTCATGAGTTCCAGATGTAACCACTATGCGCTAGCGTAATATGGCCACTGAAAATTTGTTTTGCTTCTGTTACTAAATCAGATGGGTTTCCTGTATGCGGTAAGTGCGTTAATAAAAGTTCTTTTACATTCGCATCTTTCGCAATACTTGCTACTTCTGTACTATTCATATGCCCTGCTTTTGCAGCCTCTTGATGTGCATACATATTACACTCACAAATGAAAAGATCAGCATCTTTTGTGAATGGAATAAATTCAGGAATATAACTGGAATCAGCGCTATATACGACAGCGTCACTACCAGCTGTAATACGCATCGCAAAACAGGTAACAGGATGAACAGTTTTTAAGAATGAAATCGAGAACGGTCCAACTTGAAGTGTTTCTTCTAGGTTGTACGCGATTCCTTTCGTATGTGGTTCATGCGTTAAAGAATGGAATCCATTCTCGTCAAACGTATGACCGTATATTGGTAATTCCGGTAATTGCCTTGTTGTCGCACTCGTAATTAATCTCGCATATTGCAATACCCCAATGTCTGCAACATGATCATGATGATAGTGTGACAGTACAACTGCATCTATATCAGATGGTGTTATATATTTTTGAAGCTGTGCTAGTACACCACTACCACAGTCGACAAGTAAACGAAAACCATCGTGTTCAAACAAATACCCCGACGTTGCTTCTCCCGCTTCTGGAAAGCCGCCCCAAAAGCCGACAACAGTCATTTTCATATGTATCCATCCTTTCTAAAACCGAGTAGGAATGCATGTTTCACTTACATTCTACATTGTTAACTATAATCCATTTCCTAAACTTTTTCATTAATTTTCATTTTGTTATAAAACAGTTGTTGACTTTTGTTTTTTGTACTAATACAATGATAGTAAGAAATGGAAATGGAGGGATTGACATGATCGATCAACCAATGGAGTTTTTCAGAAATTTACCGACGAAAACTTGTGCGCACTGTGGGAAAGAAATTGATGAGCAGCACGAAGCATACCATAACAAATGTGATGACTGCGTTCACGAAGAATAGTAATTTATGAACATAAAAAAAACCTAGCAGACATAGTCTACTAGGCTAATAACATCGTATCCTTCTTCATCGTTGAACCTTTCACCAAGAGCTCCAATTCAAACTCATACAATTCTTTTTGTCGATAATTTTTCGTATGGATTTTATCCATCATCAGGTCGACAACTTTTCGGGCCATCTCATCGATTGGCTGTTCAATTGTCGTAATACCTGGCTCAGTAATCTGTGATAATATTTGATTATCAAAACCGATAACAGCGAGATCATCTGGAATGCTCCAGTCATGGCGTTTTGCCTCTGAAATGATTCCAGCTGCAACCTCGTCGCCTCCTGCCAAAATCGCGGTAGGATTTTTTTTGTCCTTTAATACTTCATGGAATATTCTCTTTCCATCATCCCAAGCGAAAGCGTTTTCAAGAAAATCGATCGCTTCTACTTGGCGGCTCTTCTCAGTTATTGCACGTAAAAAGCCCATTTTTCGCTGCTGGCTAACCACTTTGGTTTCGTTACCACGACAAAAAATAAGATTACGATATCCTTGTTCTAACACATGCTTAGCAGCTATGTATGCTCCTTGCGCATGATCAAACTTCACTGTTGGAACATTTGCTTCCTCAATATATTCATTACATAACACGATTGGACCGTGCTGTAAGTATGGCTCTACATCTTCCCAAGGATTTTCTAGTGAACATAGAATAATCCCATCTACTTGTTTCGTAGATAATAATTGTAAATACTCCATCTCTTTTTCCGGTAAATATCTTGTTTGACAAATAATCAGTTTATATTTATGTTCAGAAGCAGCAATCTCGATTGCTTCAATAAATCGACTGAAGAAAGGATTTGTAATCCTTGGAACGAGCACCGCAATTGTTTCCGTCTTTTGTTTACGAAGCCTTCTCGCCGCAGAATTAGGAACGAAACCTAAATGCTTCATTGCTAATTGAACCCTTTTTTTCTTCTCATCTGAAACATATGGATGATTATTAATCACCCTAGAAACCGTTGTCCTTGATAACCCCGCTAATTTCGCCACGTCCTCTATAGTCGACACGAAATTCTCCCCCTTTGCATGAAAACGTTTTCTTAAACTGATTATATAGTATATTATTGGAAACTGCAATATGGGTTGTTATGATTTTACTATATTAATATTATACATAGGGAAAAGTCTGTTAATGGGAGGAGAGTTTATACTACTTTTAGAAGTTTACAGTAGGCATAAAAAAAGATGTACATAACATTACGTATATACATCAGCTTATTAATACGTCCTTTATAAAATCAAATTTTAATCTATATAAAAACCCATCAATACGTCATCTCCATACGATCCATCTTCATATTTAATTTGTTTTCTTTGTCTTCCTTCTTCTACAAATCCCATACGTTTGTACACCTTAATCGCTCTATCATTAACAGAAACTACGCCTAAACAAATTTTCTCTAAACCCTTCTGCTCTTTAGCCCAACTAATAAGAAATTCAATTAGTTTCGTACCAATGCCTTGATTACAGTACGCCTCCCTAATCCCCATTCCCATTGTACCTGCATGTCGTAAGCGTTCTAGTTCATATCGATTGAAAATTAAAAAGCCAACCACTTTTTTATCTACTTCATAAACTATGTAAAGATTACCTTTTTCATTACTTTTCCGTATCTTTTCTCTTTCTGCATTCATATCATTTGGTAATTTCTTTGGAGATACTATGAAAAACTTTGTAGTAGTTTCCGATAATATAATTTCTTTTCTAATATCTATAATTGATTCTGCATCAACCTCTTTTGCTAACCGTATCATTGAATCACCTCGTACTTTTTCTTTTTAAAAATAATATTACAACTATAAAACGTTCAATATGCAATATTACATATTGAGAATTTTTTTACTCTTGATACAATATTCATATATAAAAATAAAAGGAATGTATACAATGAATCCAATTTTAACAGCTGCAAAACAACTATTACATAAAGACGAAGTTATTATATCTACTTTAAATTGTTCACTTACTGGCTATATGATTACGCATAAAGTTCCGCATCCAGGCATGCTACTGGCTACTAATAGAAGGCTTCTCTTTTATGGAAAGTCTAAAAATACATTCATTGCCGAATTCGAGTATAAAAAAATTGTATCTATAGAAACGAAGAAAAGAATCTTTGATAAAAAAATAATATTTTACTATGAAGATGAATATATAACGTTGGGATACATTACAAGTTTAAATATTGAAGAGTTCTTAGACTTACTAAAAAAAAATGCACAACTAGCTTAAACTCGTAATCAGTGGGGATTTCCCCGCTGATTCATTATTTTAACTCCTCCCACTTCGTCCACACTTCTCTCCCGTTTATACGGTACATATTATCCTCTCGATCCATAAACCCATGCACAATAAACTCGCGTCTAATTGTACAAAAATCATCATGATATTGTTTTATAAATGTATTAATTTCTGTTTCTGTATATTGATTTTCAGTATTTAACTTGCTAACTAAATGCTCTAACAATACTAGTTTTTTCTTCTTTTGACCTGGAATCGATTTTAGGCGGTCCTCTTTATCGAAAAAGTTACGAATCGTCGTATCCCTGAATTTCATTTTACTTTCGGTCATTTTGTTATCCTCCATCTGTTTTTATGTACTAAAACTTTTTATTTGTCTTTACCGTTTTTCTTCATTCTTTCACTTATAACATCCATAAGGTAATACCCGCTAATTAGCACATAGTAAACTAAAAGTATTCCTAGTGCATCTTTCATATTTATATATTTTTCTTTGTGAAACAAGATAGGTGAAAGGGCGTAAACCAGAAAGATGATTAGCGGATTTACGATGAAATAATAAGTAAGATTTCCTCTCATCATATCAGCTCCTCTACCCTATGTTTCTCTGTAAATTGTTGTAAATCCTTTTCTTTCGTCTCTATATCTTGTAAAAAGGTTTATATAAACTACAGAAAAGACCCCTCCATTAAAATAAAAAAAGCACCGAAAAGGTGCTTTTTTCTACGCTTCAACCGATTGGTTTTCCGCAATATTTCTAAACTGTCGTTTGTGCATCCAAGTTAAGGATGCGATTGTTCCAAGTGATAATACAACGATAAAGATCATGAGTATTCCTACGTTTTGCCACATGAAATCAAAGTCTCCACTTGATACGACCGCTTTCAATCCTGATACAGAGTATGTCATCGGTAACCAAGCATTGAATGGTTGTAAAAACTTCGGAATCAATTCTAGCGGGAATGTTCCAGCACTTGTTGTAAGCTGAATAATTAATGTGATGATGGCGATGAAACGCCCTGCATCACCAAATGCTGTTACTAAACATTGAATTAATGCGATAAACGCTAAACTTGTAACGATGCTAAAGAGTATGAAATACGGAATACTTTGGACTTCTACACCTAATCCGAATAGCAATATAACATCTGCTACAATCGCTTGAATAATACCGACTGATAGTAGTACGCCGAACTTACTAATAAACCAACTAAATCCTGATTTCGGAACGCCAACTGTATCACGTAATGGATAAACAATAGATAATAGTAATGCCCCAACAAATAAACCGAGTGATAAGAAGTACGGTGTAAACCCAGTTCCGTAGTTAGGAACTTCCGCCATTTTCTCCGTCTTCACTTTTACAGGACTTGCAAACATATCATACGTTTTATCCGTCCCTTTCACTTCACCAGTTTTCTCTGCTCCTTCGCCAAGTTTCTCAGCAAGTTCACCTGAACCATCGTTTACTTTTACGAGGCCATCTGTCACTTTTCCAGAGCCGTCTGCTAGTTTATTTACGCCGTCGATTAGCTGGGTTGAGCCTGTTGATAATGTACTTAGTCCTGTTGTTACTTGACCAGAGCCATTTGCTAATTGCGTTATTCCTCCTGTCATTTGGCCTGCTCCTGCAGATAATGTACCTAAGCCGCCTGTTACTTGGTTTGACCCGTCTGCTAATTTCGTTACACCTACAGATAATGTACCTAAGCCGCCTGTTACTTGGTTTGACCCGTCTGCTAATTTCGTTACGCCTACAGATACTGTTCCTAAACCGCCTGTTACTTGGCTTGATCCATCTGCTAATTTGGATACTCCTACAGATACTGTTCCTAAACCGCCTGTTACTTGGCTTGATCCATCCGCTAATTGATTTATTCCACCTGCCATTTGGTTTGCTCTTTCAGATAATGTTCCTAAACCGCCTGTTACTTGACCAGATCCATCTGCTAATTGATTTATTCCACCTGCCATTTGATTTGCTTCTGCAGATAATTGATCTAATCCAGCTGTCACTTTTCCAGATCCGCTTTGTAATTTCGTTACTCCATCAATTAATTGAACTGATCCATCTTTTAATTTATCGGCACCTATTTTTGCATTATCTAATCCCTCACCAAATCCATGAAAATTACTAACAAATTCATTTTGTGCGTTCGTTAGTTTCGCAATACCACCCGCTAGCGTTTTCACCCCTGCTGGATTTGGTAATTTGTTTTGCAACCCATTTGTTGTTTGATGTATTTCACCCTTTAATTGTTTTACTTCCTCATTTAATTTATTTGTTCCGCCTGCTACTCCGGCAGCTTTTTGCTGAACTGTCGCTGTACTTTTTACAGCACTTGTTACGAATGGTTGTAACTGCTCTTGATATTCTTTTGGTAAACTTTCAATTTGCTTTTGTAAATTCGCTACATCTTGCGCTGCATTTTTTGCATCTCCTGCTGTTGATTGCGTAAGTTCATGTAACTGATTTACATTCTCTCCAGCTCCATCTATTTTCTCATTTACTGTATTCAATATAGAAGGAAATTTCGACTGCATTTCCTCTAAACCTGCAGCAGACTTTTGTACGTTACTATTTAAATCTTGCAAGCCCTTTTGGATTTCTTGAGACCCTTTTTCTAATTGACTTTGCCCTTCAGCAAGTTTTCCCATACCATTTGATAGATCTGTTGTTCCTTTTTCTAATTCACCGGATTTACTTACTAATTTGTTCAAACCACCGGTCACTTTCTCAGATCCATCACGTAATTCGCCAATTCCTTTTTGCATTTCACCCGTTTTGCTATTCAGCGTATTTAAACCGTCTGTTACTTTGCCTGACCCATCTACTAATTTCCCGATACCTGTTTGCATCTCACCTGTTTTACTATTTAACGTATTTAAACCGTCTGTCACCTTTCCGGAGCCATCTACTAATTTCCCGATACCTGCATTGCTATTTAATGCATGTAAACCATCTGTTACTTTGCCTGATCCATCTACTAGTTTCCCTATACCTGCATTGCTATTTAATACATGTAAACCATCTGTTACTTTGCCTGATCCATCTACTAATTTTCCGATACCTGCATTGCTATTTAATACATGTAAACCATCTGTTACTTTGCCTGATCCATCTACTAATTTTCCAATTCCTATTTGCATCTCACCTGTTTTGTCGTTTAACGTATTTAAACCTGCTGTCACTTTCCCAGATCCATCAAATAGTTTCCCAACTCCATCCTTCATCTCTCCAGACTTCCCTTGAAGTGTATGAAGGCCATCCGTCACTTTACTTGAACCATCATGCAGTTCACTTGATCCGTCGTGTAGTTTATTTGCTCCTTCCGCCCCATCTGCTAATCCTTTTGAGACGTCTTGAATGGAATCAAACATTTTCTCTGCATATGTTTTCGTTAACGTACTTGATACTTCACCTTTAATTTTTTCAATTGCTGTTCCGCCAATTTGTGAAGATAAGAAGTTTAAGCTTTCGTTTGGAATGTATTCTAAGTTTAATGGTTTTGGATCATCTTTTAATAACGTTGTAGCATTACTTGAGAAGTTATCTGGAATGCGTACTAACATGTAGTACTTTCTACCTTCCATTCCTTTTTTCGCTTCTTTTTCACTTACAAATTCCCATTTGAAACTTGTATTATCTTTTAAGTTATCAACGAGCCCTTTTCCGACCTCAATTGGTTTCCCATCAAATACTGCACCTTTATCTAAATTGACTACCGCAACTGGTAAATCATCTAACTGTTTATACGGATCCCAAAAGGCCCATAAAAACATACCTGCATATAAAATTGGTACGAATAATACCGCGATAATTGGAATTAATATTTTTTTACTTTTTATAATTTCAGTAAACTCTTTACGAAGCAACTGATTCCATTTCATCATTTCTCCCCCTTTTCTAAATGACCAAATTGTTCATTTGGTCATTTTCTCCCAAATAAAAAGGCTATACCTATTCATACATATGCCTTATCCCCGAATTTATACTATGCAACTTTTACTCAATATGAAATTACTATTTCTATTTTCCCTCCTTAAATTAAATACATGACCAAATCGTTCAAGTGGTCACTTTTTATAATAATAAAAGGATTATCTTAGTTTGACAATCCTTTTAATAAATAAAGTTCAAATAATTCTGCGATTTTTTCTTTTTCTAGCGGTTCATGATTTTTTTCCCAATCAAAAATAAGCGATACGTATAAGCGAAGCATAATAAATGCTGTAATTTCTGGATCACATTTGCCAATCTCACCTTTTTCAATCGCAATCTTTAAATACGATTGAATGACAGAAACGATTTCCACATCTACTTGTTGCATCACTTCTTGTACTTCTTTCGTTCCCATATCACGCTCTTCTTGAATTAACTTAATCATGAGCTGATGTTCTTTTCTGAATTCTAATATGCTATATAATGCTCTATGTACATTTTCAAAAAATGAAACATCTGAACGAATTGCATTCTCTGCAACTTGCTTCATTTCTGTAATTAAATTAGAAATAATTTCACCAAATAGCTCTTCTTTATTTTTGAAAAAAGTATAAATCGTTCCTTTTCCTACATTCGCTAACTTCGCTACTTGATCCATCGTTGTTGCTTTATAACCGAACGCTGAAAAAGACTTTGTTGCAGCATCAATAATAGAACGTTTTCGATCTATCGCCACATCTTCACCTCCAAAAATGACCAATTGGATAATATAGTCAATCAGTACATCTTTGATATTACCACACGCTTACATTCTATACAAGTTCTCTTTTTTATTATTTCCAGTATAAAAATTTCCAGTCAGTGTGTATCATACTGTCCATAGTTTATCAGAAGAAAAGAGAAAAGGAAAAGGCATTCTTAAGATATACATCTCAAGAACACCTTTTTTTATTTCAACATAGAAAGCATAATCTTCTCTAACTCTTCCTTACTTACATTTTTATCAAATACTGCTTCTCCTTGACGCTCTAAACTATGATTAATAATAACGATTTGGTATGCACTATTTTTCCCTTTTGCTGGAACAATCATCTTCATACCTTGTAAATTACTATCCGAGTTATCAGTCGCATAGAATATTTGATTACCGTCTAATTCGTACTGCTCAATGTTTTCTTCTACACCAAACAAAGCATGGAACGGATCTTTACTTTCCCCAAAAACTTGTGATTGCGAAATTATATAATTTCCTTTTCCGTTCGTATATTCTAATTCAATAATTAATTCAGGTCTTCTCTTAATAAAATAATATACCTTTTCATCCTTCAGATTGTATCCTTCAATTGTATACGTCGGCTTCTTAATTTGAAAATCAACATGTTCCTGCGCTTCCTTCACCGTATAATTTAAAGATTCATGCACTTTGTCATCAAATGGTTTTGCTTGATCATAAAGTGCATATAATTTGTCACGATCGGCTTTTGATAAACGCTCTTCTCTAAAAAATGTTGACTCGTAGTCAGAATCTCTCGGAGCCCCTTTTTTCTGTATATTAATAATTTCTTTAGATAATTTTATGTACTGCTGGAATTCATCTTTTGTTAAAGCCTTTTCAGCTAAATATATATAATCTGTCTTTTGTTCATACACTCTTGCTGAATAATGATATTCTTTTTTCGCATTTTCTTCTGTACCATACAGCATATCTACAGCATTTTGGAAAGCATCCTTTGAGTGCTCTACCTGATCTTTTTGTTTTTCTTTTCCTTCCGTTGCACGTGCATTGAATAAAGAGAGGGATGCTATAGCAACTATGACAATAACTCCAAGTAAAGAAAGACGATACGATTTCTTTTGGAACTTTTTAATCATAACGATTCTCCTTTTTAATGTTCGTTTATTTCTACTTAAATTTGCTAGGCTTGGTGCTTGATAGGAATAGTGTTCTAAAAGGGTAATAATTGTATGACCATATGCAATTTGCTCCTCTTTATCTATAAAAGTAAGTGCATATGCATCACAGGCTAATTCTTGATCTTCTCGCATACAGAAATAGGCGTACCAAAGAATCGGATTGAACCAATTTAATAGCAGCAAACTATACATAATCCAATTTACCGCTACATCGTTTCTCTTAATATGAGCTAACTCATGATAAAAGACATATTGTAATTGTTGCTCATTTAATACTTTCATATGTTTTTTTGATAGTAATACTTTCGGGCGAAAGAAACTAAAAACAGTTGGGCTCGCAATCTTTCCTGCTAAACGTAATGAAACTGCCTTCTTTATTTTCATAGACTGCTTACAGCGATTAAAAACTGTAACGACCTGTTCATCCGTAATATCCGGTTGTTTCTTTATGTACGAATATAACCGTCTATTTGTAATAAACGTCATAACTACTAATATGATTACCCCAGCTAACCAAACATATAGAGCAACTTTGTATAAAGACAATGTAGTCTGTTGTTCCGAACTCACGTTTACTTCAGGTTCACTATTCTTTATCACAGTTTTAGAATTTGATTCTAATTCCACTGTATGTTGCATCTCGTCATTCACTGTATTCTCAGGTGAAGGTGTATTTTTCTGAATAACTTCCGACACACTAGAACTATAAGAAAGTAATGAATAAATACTATAAGAGCTATCTGGTGACCATGGTAAAAGAAGTCTTATCATTAGTACGATCCACAGCATATATTGCCACCGGGGCGTTAATTTATTTCTAAATAAAATTTTTATACATAAAATAAAACCCACTAATATACTGGCCATAAGTGACGTTTCTATAAGCCAATCAAAAAAATGAGGAAGGTATACATTTATAATCATGTCTTTCATCATTATCTATCCTTCCTCTTATTCTCCTCAGTCTTCTCATCTAAAATACGTTTCAGTTCATTAATATCTTCTGAAGACAATTTTTCCTCTTTTAAGAAATTAACAAGTAATGGCTTAAACGCTGCGCCGCAAAAACGCTTTAGCAAAGATTTCGTTTCAACTTGCAAATAATTATCCTGTGATACTAACGGATAATAAGCATACATGCGCCCTTTATCTTGATGGTAAGAAACAGCTTCCTTTTGTACTAACCGATTAATTAACGTACGAATTGTTTTCGGTTTCCAATCCATTGCATTTTCTAGTTCTTCTATAATTTCATTCGCTGTTTGTGGAGATTTCGACCAAAGTACTTTCATAATTTCTAATTCTGCTTCAGATATTTTAGGTAATTGATTTGTCATAGTATATATCACTCCCTCGTATTACATTTGTAATCTATAACTAAGATTACAAATGTAATACTTAATTGTCAACCATATTTTAGAAAAATTTAATTTCAGTTAAACCTTACTTCACAACAACAAAATTCCTCTTTTTCAAATAATCAAATAAAAAAACAAGAAAATCCTTACATTTAATAGTAATATAGAAAATAGACAAGTTTATCAAAATAGTGGAGGCTTTTTCAGTCATGATGCGTGCGCTTCGTTTAAATATAAAGCAAGCTTTTTGTAGTCGTATTTCTTTAATTATGATGCTTAGTGGATTCGTTCTTATTTGCATTTATCACTATTATTATGTACTTCGTTATTTAGGAGACGCTGCGAGTGGACCTATTTCAACAGATATAAAATGGATCGGATTTCGCGACAATGAAATGGATGTTTATTTATTATTAATGCCAGTTATTGCGAGTTTTCCCTTTAGTACAAGTTACAATTCGGATAAGTCAGATGGTTTTAAACCGTTTGTGAGTAAGGGGATTTCTTTATTCCCTTATTCAGTAATGAAATATATCGTTACGTTTTTTTGCGGAGGATTTCTTTATACGCTTCCATTCATCTTATCGTTATTATTTTGCAAATTAACCATTCCAGACGGAACACCTACGATTGGTTCAGGCATCATAAATGCTGATGGAATGTTCGCAAACCTATATTTTGATGCGCCTCTCGCTTACATTACTGTATATATCGGAATTAATTTTTTATTTGCGGGTTTAATGGCTCTTTTAGGACTTGCTGCATCTGTATGGTCACAAAAGGACTATATGGCAATTCTCTTTCCATTCGCAGCCGCCTCCATTCCGTATGTCCTGCTAAATACAATATTTCCTTCAATTGGGGGAGCACCTTTTCATTTATATGATCCGAAACAACCATTGCAAGGCATGTCACCATATATTTTAATGTTGCAATGTACTTTCTTCTTTTTCGTTAGCTCTCTTATGTATATACAAGGAGTAAGGCGGGATAGAAAAAAATATAAAAGAAGACTGCAAAAAAGAGATCGGTGTAGAAAAGCATTTCAAGCAATTTCAGACTAAATAATTGAATGAATAAGAGCGTAATTCTCTAAGTTATCTTAGAGAATTACGCTCTTATTCTCATTACTCATATAATCATCCTCCCCTTTACGGCGTACCTGCCAATCCCCATAAAATAACGACCGTCGCAAAATAAATCGCTTTAATACCTACAACTGAACATAATAAAATAATTGCATATTTACTTAATTCTCTTCTTGCACCTATTAAAGTAAAAATCACTGCCAAACTAAATGTTATATAAGAAACTGCTGTATGTATTAAGTTATACGTAATGTCTAAATTTTGAGTAAGTCCTGTTACATCAGCCACAAATTGGAGCATGACGATTGTACTAAAAAAAATCGCTAACTGATTCATTAGCTTCCCATTTATTTGTGCTGGCATCGTTGCCCTCCTCCTGAAGACTAAATATTCAATTAATTTTATCACCAGATTATAAAAAAAGGAATCATCTCGTACCATTCTATGACGCTACAAAAACAAAAAAGAACGCTTAGTTGCCTAAGCGTTCCCCTCATTTAAGAAGCTTTCTTCAAATCGATTTGAGCAAGTACTGGGTCGTGATCACTTACACGTCCATGTTCTTTCATAATGTTTGAGTTTAAGTGTACTGGATCTACAATTGTGTATGGTGCGATGTTGTTTGTTACTAAAATATGATCTAACACTTGTGCATTTCCTTCATGAATGTACGTGTAGCGGTTCTCTTTCGGCACTGTGTTTAACATATTCTTTAAGTTTGTTCCTTCTAGTGCTTTTAGTGGTTTAGCAAACTCAAAATCGTTCATATCTCCTAACACAACAACTGGTGCATTTGTGTTCTTTTTCTGAATTCCTTGTACAAATTGATTTACTTCTTGCGCTAACTGAATTCGTTTTTCTTCACTCTTTAATACGAGCGGCTGCACTTTTCCAAATGGCGTTGCATCCCCTATTTTTGAGTTTAAGTGATTTGCAACGACAACAACGTTTTGTCCTTGGAACGTAAATTCTGCCGCAAGCGGTTTACGTGTACTTTCAAATAATTGATTTTCGTCTCCAATGCGAACGACATTTTTATCAAGTAACTTCGGTACTGCTGCTAATTTCACGCGTGATGGATTGTAGAAGAAACCGACGCGAATATTCGCTCCTGGTGCTCCTCCGTCTAGATTATTGTTCGGAGCAATTTCTACATACTCATACTTTGGTCCACGAATTTCTAAAACTGCATCAATGATACGTTTTGCGCTTAATGAAGCATCTGTTGTACCGTCATTAATCGTTCCGTTATTATCTTGCATTTCCTCTACACCGATAATATCTGGCATTTTTAAATTGTATTTAATAGAATACGCTAACGCTTTTACTTTTTCATCTGTTGTTTCTTTTTTATTCGCCGAGAAGTTTTCAATGTTATATGTAGCAACTGTTAACTTATCAAGACGAGGCTGAATATTTGCCCCTACTTGCTTAAATCCACCGTCCACTACTGATGGTAATTCCGTTATTGGCGAAATGCGGAACGAACCGTAATCATATCCGACTACCCCTGTTATATCTCCAGTGAAAGTATCTCCTACTTTTGCTACATAATCACGAGGGACCTTTACAGAAAGACGCTCTGGATTTAATTGATTTTCATCTAATACAGGTGTGCCATATTTCGTTACGACTTTATCTCCACCATTTTCTACTGTTACATATAAATTCCCGTTTTTCTGAGGTGCAATAATTTTTGGCGTTGGCATCGTGACACGCATACCTTCTACACTTTCATAAAAATCGATTGCATCTTCATTTGGATCAAATAAACCGAATGCATCATTATCGATGATTTGATCAGGGATTTTTACACCGTTTTCTCCAAGTACAATCGGCGCTGGTAAAGGTTGATCTTTTGCAATTACAGCAACGCGGCTCGCCTTAATTTCCGTCGTCGTTAAATCTGTGTCAAACCTTTCTGCATATCCAGGCCCAACATATTCTTCTACTTCTCCATCAACTTGAATAAGATCTCCTACTGCTACATTCGCATCTTTTTTGTATACGTACATACCTTCTGAAGTAGCTGGATCATTATCCGGCTGATTATCTTCTATATAAAAACCATTTTTATCAAGCGCTGTTACAACGCCTTCCACATTGTATACTTTCTTTCCTTTGTAGGAAGAAATATGTGATTTCCCTTGAATATCATGAATACGAACTGGTTCATTATTTACGATAATAAATGAAAATGTTGAAATGGCTGAAGAAGTAAGCCCTTCTTTCTCTGCAATTGCTTTAATCACACTATTTTCATTCACTACAATTTGTCCGTTATAACGAACACTCTTATTTGTAGGGTTAGAGCCATCTAACGTATAGTAGATTGTTGCTCCTTCTGTATTCGTTGTTAATGTTACCGCTGTTCCCTTCGCAACTTCTCCGCTACCAGGCGAAGCTACTACATCGCTAACACGGTTTTGTCCTTCCCCTTGAAACTTATGAGCTGTTACCGATTTTAAACCTGGGCTACTAAAATATAATTCAAGCGTTCCTGTTAAACTAACTTTCTTCCCGATATTTTCTGGATGATCTTTCACGTTTACTGCCGCTCTCACATCGCCTTTTGGCAACTGAACAGGCATGATTTTGTCTGGATTCGTTTCATTTGGCGAATCCGCAATTGCTACGTTTGTATCATCAAACTTAGCAGGATCTTTCGTGTATTTAGAAGGACTTTGCGTATATCCAACGATGTATCCTTCCACTGTCCCCTTCGTTTTCCCTTGCTGCTTAAATACTTGAATTGCTTTTTCTACTGACATAGAAGTATTTTCTTCTGCTTGTACTAAAGTTCCAGTAAATGAAAGCAATAGTATGAATGATAAAAAGACACTTAACAATTTCTTCACAGTCGTTTTCCTCTCCCTATTTCATATTTTCTCAGCATTTCTATCATATCAAATGATTCGTTATATAGAACTATATTTCGACAAGTTTTACAAAAAATTTATTTAATTTACAAGCTTTCAAACTATAATACAAAATAATAATTTTACACCTTCTACGAATGCACTCTATAATGTTAGAGAGAGAAAACAGAAAATATCGAAATTTCATTGGCATGTAAAATGGATTCATTTGAATAGGAGTGATTGGATGGAAGTGCAAACAGAAACATACCGCGCAGCTATGAATGGAACATTAGAACGTCATTTTTCAGATATGATTGCCGTTATACCAACTAAAATTACAATTGAGCAGTTAAAACAGCGGCTAGAAACAATCGCTACTAAAGTTGACGAATTGAAAATTGTTTATAGTGATGAGACAAGCATTATTGTTGAGTTACATATGGATGAAAAAATTACACCGTATGAACTGCATATTGATGAGGCGAATGACCCAGAAGAATATAAAATGTACAATAGACAAGATTCTACACTCGTAGATCGTAATTTTGAAGATGCTGCTTATGGAACTGAAATTTTCACTCGTACGCTATTTGTAGGCGATGTGCTGGACTGCTTTTTCCAGCAGTTACAGTTTTTATGGAACCTCGCTCCAGACTTGTTATTTGTAATCGATTCAAGTGCAGCAATGAAAGTGATATCTAGAAGCTATATTGAATATCACGTTGAAAATGAATTATTACCTGACATTCCTGACTTGTACGTTATTCATTCTGTTTATGAAGACGATAAAGAAGGTGCGCCTACGCAATATTGGTTTCATACACATGGCCTTTTAAGAGCAGGCGTAACAGAAATAGAATTAATTATTCCAAATCGCATCTCTTCCTACTACGGCATTGGCGATCTTTTTCAAACATTTGCTAATAATGCCATTGAGAATGGACAAGTCCCTATGAATGAGCCTATCGTTATCGCGCATAGTCAGCAAGGTTCTATACATACAGTAGCTGTTCCATGGGAAAAGGGATTATCTTATATTGGGCATAAAACGAGCATGGATCAATTATCTTCAATCGAGGATGAAGAAGTGAAACTACAACCAATAGATTCGCAAAACACATTCTTAGGCGGTATGGATGACCGAGATGAATACCATCAATCTCCATCCGTTTTCTTATTCAAATGTAATACTTCAGAAGAATATATTGAAAGCTTTTTCCAAGAACACGAGGAAGCTACAGGGCTCATGTTCTATAAAACAAATAGTGAAACCGATCGTATGGCTTACAATGCGAAGAATACTTTCGGATATTTCAGCAACATTTTTCACATTGAACAATCGAATGAAGATTTTCGTTTCCTCGCTAAGTTTGGTGTCTCCTACGAAGAAGGAAAAAGTGAACATATGTGGTTTGAAATGCAAGAAATCGCGGAAGATTTCATTCAAGGAATACTCATTAATGAACCATATTTTATAGAAGATATGAGTGAAGGAAATAGTTATCATTTAGAGTTTGAAAACTTAACAGAGTGGGTTATTTATGCAGGAGATGCCGTTATAAAGCCAAATAACTTATATATGTTTATTGGTGAATAAGTAACAAAACGCCTTCAATGTGATTGAAGGCGTTTCACTTTATTGTGCAATTAATTCGGTATCCATTACTTTCTCCAAATGAGAGAGTACACGCTTTGCGGCTTTCTCACCTTGATCAATACAGTCCGGAAGACCAGAACCAGCGTAAGAACTACCTGCCAAGTATATACCTGGCAACTCTTTCTCCATAAATGTTGTGAGTTTCTTCATTCGCTCGTTATGGCCTACTGTATATTGGGGCATCGCTTCTTTCCAGCGACTTACGACTGTAAATTCTGGATCCTCTGTAATATCCATCGTCTTTCGTAAATCTTCTAGTACAAGCTGAACGAGTTCCTCTTCTGTTTGTTCTACAACTGCTTCATCACCAGGGCGTCCAACGTAACAACGAAGTAGCATTTTTCCTTCTGGCGTTGTATGTGGCCATTTTTTATGTGTCCACGTACATGCTGTAATTGTGTAGTCGCTATTTCGAGATACGACAAATCCTGTACCATCAATATCGCGCTGAATGGCTGATTTCGGGAAAGCCATTGCCACATTCGCAACTGATGTGGACGGAATGTTGCGGAAGAAACGAAACTGCTTGTACTGCGCAAACATAGATGGCAATACTTTATGTGAGCTTGCCACTACGACCGCGTCCGCTTCTATTTCTTTTCCGTTACTAAGAGCAATCGTATAAGCATCACCAAGTTTTGCAATTTTTTCAATGCGGGTTCCCTTTATTATCGTACCTTCATGCATCTTCACTTCGAGAGATTCTACAATAGATTCTAAACCTGTTTTCACTGTTTGGAAGATTCCTTTTTTCGGTTCAGATGTCTCTTTTTTCGGAGCAAGTGTACGCATACCGAGTGAAATACTGCGATGCTTCTGCTCAATTTGATACATTTGCGGAAATGTTGACATTAAGCTCATTTCATCAATATCCCCTGCATAAATACCCGATAGTAATGGTTCGATTAAATTCTCAACCACTTCATTGCCGAGGCGATGTCTGAAAAACTGCCCGAGTGATTGGTCAGATACTGGCTTTGATCTCGGCATTAACAGATCAAAACCAGCTCTTAGCTTACCAATTGGGGAGAACAGCCCGGAAAATAGAAACGGCGTAATTTGCGTTGGAATTCCCATCATCGATCCGCTCGGCATTTTATGTAACCGATTGTTTACGAGGATAAATGATTGACCGGCCTTATTATTTACAAGTTCATCGCCAAGACCTAATTCTTTCGCTAATCTAGCTGCACTTTCTTTTCGTGCTAAGAAAGAATCCGGTCCGCGTTCAATTGTAAATCCATCTTTTCGAACGGTTTGAATTTTCCCGCCAAGTTTACCCGATGCTTCTATCAGTAATGTATCGATCGGCAAGTTCTTGTCATGAATATCTTTTTGTAAGTTATACATTGTTGTTAATCCTGTGATGCCACCGCCGATGATTACAACTTTTTTCCTCAAGCATGCTCCCCCTTTCTTTTTACAATACAGATTCTTTTTTCTTTAATACAACATCTGTTAAGCAATCAATAAATGCGTCCGATGCATTTGGCATTTCTGGACGATAATATTTTGCGCCAATTTCATCTGTCACAACTTTACACTCAAAGTCATTGTCATATAAAACTTCTAAATGTTCCGCAACAAATCCAACTGGTGCGTATACGAATGAACTGTATCCATACTTTTCGTTTAGTTCTCTCGTTAAATCTTGTACATCTGGACCAATCCAAGGATCTGGCGTGTTTCCTGCACTTTGCCAACCTACTGCATAGTTTGCTACTTCAGCACCTCTTGCAATATAGTCAGCTGTTTCATTTAATTGGTCTGGATATGGATCGCCAAGTGCAATAATTTTTTCTGGTAAGCTATGTGCAGATACGATTAATACTGCTTTTTCACGCTCTGCTTCTGACATACCGTTATATATACCTTTCACTGCATCAACCCAGTACTGGATGAATTTCGGTTCTTTATACCAGCTATCAATGCCGTGAATTGTTAAGTTTCCAAGTTTCTCAGCTTCTTCTTGTGCTCGTCCTACATACGATTTCACGCTAAATGTAGAATAGTGCGGCGCAAGAACAAGTGCTATTGTATCTTGTATACCGTCGTTATGCATATCTTTCACTGCATCTTCAATGAACGGTTCGATATGTTTTAAGCCAAGATACATATGGTACTCTACTTCATCTTGTACTTCATTTAAACGCTGTTCTAACTTTTTAGCTTGCTCTAATGTAATAGTAGCTAAAGGAGAAATGCCACCAATTGCACGGTAACGCTCTGTTAAATCTTCTAGCATTTCAGGACTTGGCTTTCTTCCTCTGCGAATATGTGTATAGTAACGTTCAATATCTTCTTCTTTATATGGCGTTCCGTATGCCATTACAAGCAAACCAATTTTCTTTTTCATACAACAATTCTCCTTTACTTCGCTAACTGCCCTTTAGAGTATTCATGAATAAATGTAGTTAAACGTTTTAATGTATCTGGATTTACTTCTGGGAATACACCGTGTCCTAAGTTAAAGATATAACCAGGCTCTTTCATCCCTTGATCTAAAATACCTTTTACATGTTCTTCAATAACAGACCATGGCGCAAGTAAGAATGAAGGGTCCATATTTCCTTGTACCGCCTTATGAACGCCGCGTGCGCGTGCCTCTTCGATCGGTAAGCGCCAATCTAAGCCTACTACATCAAGCGGTAAGTCGTGCCATTCATTTACTAAGTGTGCAGCTCCTACGCCGTGCATAATCATCGGTACACCCATCGGGCGAACTTCTGCAAAAATACGCTCCATTGCTGGTTTAATAAATACGCGGTAATCTGCTACATTTACTGTTCCAACCCAAGAATCGAAAATTTGAACTGCTTTTGCTCCTGCATTAATTTGCGCTTTTAAATATGTAATAACCATATCTGCTAGCTTATCCATTAAAGCGAACCAAGCTTTCGGCTCTGCATACATGAACGCTTTCGTATTATGATAATTACGAGATGGACCGCCTTCAATCATATAGCTCGCTAGTGTAAATGGAGCCCCTGAAAAACCGATTAACGGTACGTCTAGCATTTCTGTCGTTAATAAACGAATCGTATCTAATATGTACGGTACGTCATCTTCTGGATTGATTTCCCCTAGTTTTTCTACGTCTTGTAAAGAACGAATTGGATTATCAATAACTGGGCCAATACCTGATTTAATTTCTACATCCACACCAATTGCAGGTAGTGGTGACATAATATCTTTATACAGAATTGCTGCGTCTACGTTATATTGATCAACTGGCAACTTTGTAACGTAAGCACATAACTCTGGATTATGTGTAATTTCAAATAAAGAATACTTTTCTTTTATCTTTCTATATTCCGGCTGCGAACGACCTGCTTGACGCATATACCATGCTGGTACATAATCAGTACGTTCCCCCCTACATGCTTTTAAAAATGTCTCATTTATAGTTCTTACCAAGACCCTTGCTCCCTTCCTTGCCAATGCTTTTGCTCTAAATACGTTCTATTCCGATATTTATCTTTTTTTACTATACAGCTTGTAAAAACAAAATGCATAACATTATGTACGTTGTTCATGAAATTGACACAAACATTCGTAAAACCGCTTACTATTTTCACAACATTCTTATTATAGCACAGAGAAAAACTATGGTTTAGCTACTTTTGACTTTTCTCCTTCGCGATTCGTTTGTGTGTTATATGGTACAACGTAAAAACTCGGTTTTGAAAAGATGTTAACGAACTTTTCCTCATATTCCCCGGCACCATTTACAGTGCCTACATGCGTATGGACTCCATTTTCCACTCTATAAATGCGATACATAATTCTTTCATCTGGAAGTGGTGTCCAGCTTAATTTTGCTTTAAATAAACCGAAAGGGCTAAACGCTAATTTCACTTTCACATCTTCAATCTTGCGCAAACGAATCGGAGTACCGATTGTTTCCACACCTTCTGGTTTCATAAACTGCTCTTTCTGTTCTACATTTGCCTTCGTTAAAATTTTCTTAAACAATTTCGTTGCTGACGCACTTTCTCCTTGCAACTGATGCTCTTTATCCGTACGGTCATAACCAATCCAAACAGCACCTACTAAATTTGGCGTATAGCCAACGAACCACATATCTCTAGCTCCATTATCGTCATTTGGTAAGGAAGTTGTACCTGTTTTCCCAGCTAATGCACCGCTATATATGCCTGCTTTCGCTGTCCCTTCCTTCACAACCCCTTCTAACATTTTCGTCATATACCATGCCGTTTGTTTCGAGAAAATTTTCGTTTCTACTTTTGGCGATTCTCCAATGACTGCGCCGTGTCTATTTAACACCTTTTCTATAACGTGCGGCTCAATAATAGCGCCATTTGCTAAAAATGCACGATACATTTTCACAAGGTCAAATGTTGAAACACCATTTTTCAATCCGCCAAGCGCTGTACTTAAACCAGCATCGGCAATAGGAACATTGCCTTTCTCTAAATATTGCTTTCCTTCTTCTACCCCTAGCTCATTTAATAAAGAAACTGCCGGTACATTTGCTGACTCTAAAATCGCATCATACATCGTCATTTCTTTCGTATATTGACGATTGTAATTTCGAGGTTCATAACCTTCAAAAGAAGTTTTTTCATTCTTTAATAAAGAATACGGATTATATTTTTTCGTTTCGAGTGCTGGTCCATAGACAATAAGTGGTTTTAGCACAGATCCCGGCTGTCTTTTTGCAAAAACACGATTAAAGCCTCTCGGGACATACTTTCTTCCCCCAATCGCTGCTTTAATTCCGCCCGTACGATTATCCATTAATAAAAAAGCACCTTGCGCCCCCTCTTCTTTACCAGGGAAATTCCTCGCATCTTGAAACTGGTTATACGCTACCTTTTGAATCTTTTCATCCATCGGAACGACAAACGTATATCCTCCTCGGAGTACTTCTTGATGAGATAACCCGTATAAACGTGCTGCTTCATCTATAACCATATCAATATACGGCATATATGCGAGTTCATTCTCATCTAAGTTTTTGTAAAGAGCAATGGTCTTTCCTTGATAACGTACGCTCTCTTCGGCAGTCAAATAGCCTTGTTTATGCATCAGTGACAATACGAGATCACGGCGCTCCTTACTCTTTTCTGGAGAGAAATACGGTGAATATCCGTTTGGCGACTTCGGAAGACCTGCAAGCATTGCTCCTTCTTCTACTGTTAAATCTTCTACACTTTTATTAAAATACAACTTTGCTGCTGCTTGAATACCGTATGCCCCATGGCCAAAATAAATATGATTCATATACATTTCAAGAATTTGTTGCTTCGTATATTTTTGCTCTAATTGAAGGGAAATTGCGACTTCCTTCAATTTACGCGTAACTGTTTTTTCACGAGTTAAAAAAACGTTTTTAGCGAGTTGCTGTGTAATCGTACTACCACCTTCGACCTTTTCTCCAGCTAACGTATCTTTATAAAGAGCCCGGAATATAGACGGGTAATCAATTCCTTGATGCTCATAAAAACGAGAATCTTCCACCGCAATAAACGACTGCTGCACGTATTTTGGAATTTGCTCGATTGGTACGAGATCTCTATTTTCTACGTATAATTTCGTAATTTCTTTCCCTTTCTGGTCAACGATACGTGATGAAGAGTGAAAAACGAGTTGCTTTTCATCCGTCATATAGCCACCAGCTAACACAATAAGTTTATAAAATACAATCGCTAATACGAGCGTTGCTAACCCACCTAATAAAGTCCACTTTACTTTCTTCATACATCGGCCTTCTTTCCAAATGATGGTACATTTATTATTTGAAAAAGAAGTATCTTTATGTATATAATCTTCGAAGTTTTTTACGAGAGTTGATATAATAGAAACAAACAATTAAAGGGGGCATTAAAATGAAGGCTATTATTTCATACGAAACACCTCTAGAACAAGCACATTTCACTGCAAAAAATAATGAAAAAGATATGTTTTATAAAGAAAATACAGAAGAATCTGTAGAAGGTTCTCTTCAGTATGACGTACTAGACGCTGTTGGTGAATTTAAAGGACAACCTGGCTACATCGTTTGTAACAACATTTCTGTCACAGACGAAGGTCGCCCAGTATTTGAAAATCGATTCAAAAACCGCGCAGGCCTTATCGAAAACGAACCAGGATTCCAAGTGATCCGCGTTCTACGCCCATTAAGTAACGATACATATGTCATCTTAACGATGTGGGAAACGGAGCAAAACTTTAAAGACTGGACAGAATCACGTTCATTCGAAAACGCTCATAAAAAACGCCCTGCACAAGCAGAAGGACAAGCTCAGGCTCAGGCGCATCCACATGCGGAACAGCAGAAAAGTATTTTCTCTCGTCCATCATTTGTGACTACTTTTGATGTGCTAGTTTAAGGGGTTTTGTACTATCGTTTCTCCAAGGTTGCGGTACATGAAATTATATCGACGATTTTTCGAATATATCGGCGCAACTCGAAATATATCAGCAATTTTTGAAATATATCGACTTATCGACAAACCACAACACAAAAAAAGGAAACACCATTACGCACCGGTGTTTCCTTTTTCTTTATACCAATTATATATGCGAAGCGCGTCTTCTTTTCGCATATGCTTCACTTTATATCTATGCCCCGCTACTGATACGGCAGCTGTACATAACTCGTCTTTCTTTTGAAAATACGATTGATTGTACCCTACTGCTTGAACATGCCTTTTTCGTATGATTCCTGTATATTTGGCAAGGCCGCGGTATACCATGACTAATTGATTGTCTCGTATCAAATATCCGCCACTTTTATACCGAGCGTATGCAAGTAACGTAAATGCGATAAATAGTGGTATTAGCGTGAATAACGCATTATTTTGTTTGAAATATATACTCGCACCGATGATTGGCAGTGCGAGCATAGCACTTGTAATCCAGCCCATTATGACGTAACGACGTAATGCAGCCTTCGGTAAATGAACGATTTCCTCTTCCATTTCATACGGTAACTGCAAATATGTAAGTAACTGCTGGACATCTTTCTTTTTCATAAAAGGATGTAACATCACTTCATTTCCAGCTGCTTCTATACTTTGAATAACTTCTACTTCGACAGAGCAATAACCGAAAGGCTCGCGGAGAATTCCTTCTTTCACCGTAATTGCTTGAATGCGATGTAATTTTAAAACAAACTCTTTCTTATCAAATAACCCTTGCACGATGCGAACTTCATTTCCGTTTCGCTCTATTTTAAAGTTTGCATATTTTAACGCATAGCCAGCTGTCGAAACGACCCACGAAACCGCCATTAAAATCGCGGCCATAACGATTAATTGATATACATCGTTATCCATCACATACGCTTCCACTTTATTTATGAGCCATTCTGGAAGAAATTGATTAAACTCTGTGTAAATAAGAAGTAATCCTGAAAAAACTAATCCGAATCTACCAGACGTAATGGAAGCTGCTAAAATCTCTTTCATCGTTAACTGATAAATCGTCTTACTTTCTTCTGGCATGGGTACTTCTTCACTCGCAGCGCTTCTTTTTTTATTTAATAAAGCAATCAGTTCCTTCGCTTCATCTTCTTTAATACCAGCTAACATCACTTCTGGCTCACTACCGCCGCCCGCTACTTCTATATTTAATTTCGTCAGTCCGAGCACTTGATAAATGATGTTAGAAGACGTACTAATATTTTGCACACGTTCTTTATTTAAGTAGCTTTCCTTCTTAACGAACACACCATGCTTTATATGTACAATATTATTTTCAACCCAGTACACTTTGAAATACCATTTTATCGCTGAGAAAATTGCCATAATAAATAATATGGCCAAAAGAACAAGATGAAAGACATACCAAGGTTTTACTTGGCCATCTGATTGAAATAGAACAAGAAAAATAAAAGGCAATAAACCCGCAATTCGAATCCCGAATAAAATCGTAATCGGATGTTGCCTCTTATGCATCCTCATCACTCACTTTCGCAAGTTCTCCAATTTGTCTTTTCAGCTGCTCTGCTTCTTCCTTTGTTAAGCCTGGAATACTATGAGAAGTTGCCGCTGTTGAAATATGTAATTCTGCTAAATTATACTTTCTCATAATTGGGCCCTGTTCAATCGTTACGTGCTGCACACGCATCATCGGAATAAGTACGCGTTTTACAACGAACATTCCCTTTTGAATCTCAATCTCTTCTTCATTTAATCTGTAACTATAATAACGTTGACGTAAATTTGGAAACACAAAATAATCAAGCGGGATAAATGTAATAGCTCCTGTTACTAGCAAGCCAAACAACCAGCCCCACCAATTAAAATTGATCATAAAAAAGAAATATGCAATTACGACTGCTAGTATAACTGCCGCCCCAATTAAAGCGTGGATTCGCCACACTTTCAGCATATTAGAATGAATCTCCCTTTCTAACGGTTGCATTTCATCACTCCAATTATATGAATTTATTAATTATATATTAGTTGGTATATACATATTTGTAAAATTATAGTTTTTATATCGTATCCATCATTTCTTTAAAATTCCCTTCATTAATTGAATACACTTGAAACTGAATGTAATCTATTTCATTCGTATTCGGACGGACATATGGCAAGATGGTAAATTTAGAAGCTGATCTTCCTAACATATCTACAATCATTAAAGAAACGTCAATATATCCGAAGTCTACACGGAATACTACTGCTTCTCCTGTAAATTCATAATCTTTAATCGCATCATAAGACTTATTCGCACTAATTAACATCACTTTTAATAATTGGTTCAAATTTTCTGGTTTAAAATTAATCATATACACAGCTCCTTTTTTAATAAAACACTATGAAAACAGTGTAATCTTATCGTTTCATAGCTTTACACATCAAATATATAAAAAATAAAGCTAGTTTTTTATATATTTTTTGATATAATTACATACGGGAAACGGGAAGAAATTTGTCTTCCCTTGTGTTTTTATTTGCATCTAGTACTTTTGCTAGATGCCTTTTTTTATGCTAAAAAAGGTACCCTCACATACTTTGAGGATACCTTTTTCATCGATTTATTGCATTTCAATAATTGTACCATCTTCGAATACTTTGAATACGCCAGTAAATCCTGCTCCAGCTGCGCCTTCTATTTTATATGTCGTACGCACTCTAATTTGATAATACTTCTTTCCATTCTCTACTTGCGTATTCTCTAGCGTGTAATCATATTCTTCTTTATATTCATTTTTAATATATTCTTTCGCTTTCTCAAAAGTAAATGCATTTTGATTCTTTCCTGTCTCTACTTTTTGGTTCTTTTCTGCCTCAGTTTTTTGAGTCTTTTCTGTTGCTACTTTTTGATTCGTTACTACATTTGTTTTTTGTGCCTTCGCTGCCGCTTCACTCTTTGCAGTTTTTTCCTCTTCATTCATTTTAGTAACTAATCCTACCGCTTTTTTATTATATTCTTCAAGATTCTTATTATCTTTTGTTTCTGCAACTAGCTTATTTACTATCTCTTTCGCTTCTGCATAATTTTTCTTACTTATTAACTCTTCACTTTTCGCCAATTGCTCACTATACTTCTTTTTTTGTTCTAATACAGCTAGTAATGCTGTTCGTTCTTCCTTTGCCTGCTTTATAAGTGTATTATTCCCATCCTTCATGTTCTCTACTTTTTCAAATGACTTGATTGATTCTTCTACCTTTGTTTCTTCTTTTAACTTCACTGCTTCAATCATTATTTTCGTTTGTTCTACAAGCACCATTACATCTGAATCGTCTTGTTTCTCATCTAGCGCTTTTTCAAATGATGATAAGGCATTTTTATATTCTTTATTCGTTAACGCGGTCTTCCCTGCATCCATTTCTTTTTCAAAATCTCCATTACTACATCCAGCTAACATTAAAAATGTAATTCCAATTACCGTTAATAACTTCTTCATTCTTTCTCCCCCTATATGTTCCTAAAACAATAACTTCATATGTATAAAGGTCTGTGTAGTAATTAGACTGAAAATAAAGATGTACTTTGTGTGTGGGAAAGGAAGTACATTTCATTTACTATCATTACTTAAAACTCCTAAATAGTTGGTAGTTGGTTTTCTTCTTTTAAGACAGAAAGGAATTTTAATCATGTGCGTAAAGTTCTCACCAGGCTCTTTACTACACACACTCTTATACACATAGAAAAACTATTTTTAGTTTGCTATTTTTTCAGCTTTACATATTCTTGGTTGATTGGATACGAACCACAATTCGTAACATACCGAAAAACAAAAGAAAACAAACTGTAATATAAGTTACCTTTCGTAACTCCCTTGTAACATAAGGTTTTTATACATACAATAGTTTTTTTACATTATTTTCCCCTATCTACATTTTAAGGTGTTAATACAGTGCTAAAACGAGTTTCATCTCCCACCTACTATTGGACTATCATCCTTTGAATACTTTAGGAAAAAGCCCTCTTTCTTAAAGTACTCAAATTAATTACATAGATAACTCTTTTTTCACCCAAACATTACGAAGACCTTTAACCTTTTACTTTCACATTAAATATATATAGCTAACTTTTTTGATATAACCGCATTAAGAAAATAGGACGAACTTTGTCTTCCTTTTTGTTTTTATTTGTATCGAGTTCTTTTGGTGCTACCCCTTATTGAAGAATTAGATTTTACACATCTGATATAGTACGTGAAATTATATAATAGGGGGGCACTATACCTAAAAAAGAAAATTGTATGTTTAGACATAAAATTGACACCTTTTGATTTGTTCCCTGTAAGTTAAGGAATTAGTTTGTATATTTGAGGAGATGTACGAGACAGGTGTGAATTTAAGGGAATCCAATATTTTCTATTCAAATATGATAGAATAGAAGTATATCCAAAACGGAGGAACAACAAATGAACTCAAACACAAAACAGTTTATTTATGATATCCAGCAAAGAAAAAACAATTATATGGAAAATGTATTAAAGGCAATACAACACCCTAAAAAAGAGCATTCTGAACAGGTCATTCAAAATATAGTAGACAAGATGGATATGATGATCAGTTTAGTTATTACTTACATCGCTATTGAATCAGAATCTATAAAAGAATTAAAAGAACTTCAGGAAGAACTTATTCATGCCCAAGCATATATTCAAAAACGGAAATTTGAAGAAACACAGAGATAAAACACTGTGTTTTTATTTGGTCGTCTATGACGCCAATCTGTTATAAATCAAATTAAGGGATTGGGTACACTTACCATATTTTGTTCACTAAAGTCATTTCCCTCCAAATAACTCATTCTATAAGACTTCTTTCTCTTACTATATGATATAAATCTATAAATATGCTAGAAGGATAATTCATTATATGAACGAAAATAACATTTTAATAAGTTACGTTTTCTATTCCTAAATTATTTATATACGATTCTTTTTTTACTAGTTAATAGGTAATGATATAGGGATACTTTGCATGTACATCTAGGTTGTTCCTTTCAGGCTATGTATCATTTTAAATACGCCCTTTATTAGAATCGTGCTCATACTTTTTTTGAGATTCTTTCGTAATACGTGCGTTAAGTAAAATTGCTAACAACAAAAACACTCCATATGTTCCCCCTGTCGCTCCTATGATAACCACACTACTACAAACAAGTACAATTAGTAGTAGTAACGAAACTAAATAAATATGTTCATAGTTCTTTGACATCTTCTTGTATTTTATGCGTTCTTTCCTTGCATCCATCTAAATTCCTCCTTTACATTATCCATTTCACTATCAAATAAATCTCGCCCTTAAAAGGGAAAGAATATATCTTTTTAAATAATCAGCTTATTTTTTTATCAACTAATTTATATAACGTAAAAAGAAATCCTACCAATATTAAGCTTTCCACCATGATAATCCCGACCCTCTCCTTCCGTTTTAACTCCAACACATCAGATAAAAGTAGCAAACAAAAAGGATCCTCCCTTCTTTTAAAGGTTGATCCTTTTCTTCATGCATTCAACTATTCTTGATTAATTAGAATAACAGCTGGTCCATCTACACGAATGCCACCAACTTCGATTTTTTCATAAGGCTCAACTGTAATAGAAATGATCCCTTCCCGCTTCTTTAATTCATTACTTAATTCTTTTGTTAACATTTTTTTCATGTGTGTACTCCTTTTTACTGCTTAATTTATTATTGTTATGTAAATGAAGTTAAAAATGGTTTCCTGGTCTGGAAACCATTTTTTTGTAGTTGACCATATGGTGTTACCAGTTCGTTTATCAATTTTACGTAAAGAAGAGATAAACAATTACCTATTCACTGTCTCAGTAGATATAAGGAATTCTTAAAGAGATAGCGGTGAGATCGATTGTTTTTTCTTCTAGAAATAATGACCTAGATAATATATTACCTAAAACAATGAAAGCCCTACCTCTCTTTCATCCTTACGGATCCTTGTCCGTGCCAGTGTGAATCAGGATTGCAAAAATCAAGTGACTATTTAATCGAGTTATTTGATGAAACTTCGAACGTTCGTAAAAGAAATTTAAAAATAAAAATGGATTAGATTGAAGTAATAACAAAAGAGGTTCCTACTCTAAAAGTGAGTTGAAGAAGTTGAATGTCTTTGAAATGATTTACTTTTAATAATCATCATATTCCCGAAAAATTCAGGATATTTTCGGGGGATGTAATACATTATCTATAATGAATCCTAACAGAAACTTTTTATTTGATTTTCAGTGATCCCTTTAATTAATCCTAGTTCACTAATCAAAAATTCATGTGCGTTATCCAACATTGTTTTTTCGCTTGTATTAAGTGCCTTTTCTTTCTTCATACGCATTAAATCACGTACAACTTCAGCACCTTCTTGTATTTCACCCGTTTTTATTTTGTCCGTGTTCACTTTATACCTTTGTTTCCACGTTAATAATCTATCTGATTCTCCATGCTGAAAAATGTGTATAATGTGTTTTAATGCAAGTATATCAGTAACCGGGCGTATACTCGAACTTAATATTTTCCCCATAGGAATCATGACTTTCATATTACTGATTGACATTTTTATAACATAATACTGTTGTTTTTTTCCTGAGAATTCTTTTTCTTCTATGGCTTCAATTATACCTGCTCCGTGCATTGGATAAACAATGTTATCGCCAATTTGAAACATATAATCCACCTCCATATATGGTAACCTTCTTAACTTTAACATATATGTGTTTTTTTATCAAATATTTTAATAATATCATAAAGATATTTTTGTAGTCAACTACTTTTTAAAAAAATTAAATTAAGTAAAAAAGACCTCCAAAAATGATAGGGAGTGTGTCAGATTCCGCATAAAGGGAAGAGGAATTTCCCCGCTTATATTCTGAAATCTCTACATTTTATGTAGGGATTTTTCCATAAAGAAAAGACACCCTAAGGTGCCTTCCTCCGACTTGAACCACTTTAATTTTAATAATATGTATTGGACTCCCATCCAATTATTATTTTACCATGTTAAGTAATGTTGTGCATTGAGAAATACGGTACATTTCTTTATCTAAACGTAAAAAGCCCTAGAGGGGACTAGGACTTTTTGACAGAATGAAAATGATTCAAAAAAGGACTTATATAACGTAACATACGAATGTTTCATAAATGTATCGTAAAAGTGAACAAAATCTATATTGTACATACTGTCATAGTTCCAAAAATAAGAGGGATGATTCTTTATATAATCTTTCCATTCATTACTATATGTACCTTGTTTTTTTAAATCTCCTTCTTCACCGAATGCTGCTGCAACTTCTTCGTAAGACATACCGCGACGTAAATTATTGAAAGTATCCATCATACGCTGCTGTCTAGCTTCTTCTTTTCGATTTTGTTCTTCTATCTTTTCTAACCTACTCTCTTCGGCAGCTAGCTGTTTGGCTTGTTCTTTTTCCATTTCTATAAGTTCTTTTTCGTAATCTGCATGAATTTGCGCACGTTCTTTTTCGTATTTGTAATCCGAATACTTATTCCATCCCATAACTCCAAAAGCAATTAAAATTAAACCACCTATTATAAAAATAGGCTTCCTCTTCACATACATCACCTCTAATTTTATTTATGTCTGAGAGCAAAATAAAAGCACCCTTTCGAGTGCTTATTAACGTTTAACACCTAGTTTTGATTCCACTTCAGTTAAACTAGCTACAGCATTAATTAGCTTCTGATCAGAAAGTTGAATTGATTTTTGAGCTTCTTCCATTCTTCCTTTCAATGGAGCTACTCCTTTTATCCCTTGAGTTACTGCTCTTCCAGCATTGCTTCTGTAGTTAGTTGCTAGTCCAAACTCCACTCTGAATTTCTCAATTTTTTCTTTTAATACAGAATCAGTTAACTTTAATCCGCTTTTAAATGCTATATTTTTCTTGGACAGTGCATCATATCGATTTGTAACTGACTCCATTTTCTCTTTTAAAGTGTTCTTGTCAAGAGATTCAGGGCCTTTGCTCGCTTCTCCCCAAATAGGTCTCCAGTCCTAATTCCAAATTTCATCATATTCTTTTATCATTTCATCAATAGTAGGCTTAATTTCGTTTTCATATGTAGTTTTATCAGCATTTACAACCGGTTTTGGCTCTTCTTTTTTCTTAGCTTCATCTTGTTGTTTTCTCTGTTCTTCTTTCTGCTTTTGTTCCTCTTCTTTTTTACGATTCTCTTCTAATTTTTTCAGCTCATCAGCTTTTTGTTGTTCTTCTTTTTGTTTAGAAGCACCTTCTTTAGGTGTATCTTCTTTTTTCACCTCAGTGTTAGCGATTTTAGCTTCATTTTTATTGATTTCTTCTTTCGGAGACAGTGCGTAAAAAATCATCATTAACACAAAGCATGCTAATCCGGAAATGAAATACCTCTTTTTACTTTGGTTTTTCTTAGAAGCTTTAGTCATTAATATAAAAGAAACGACTGTAGCTATAAAGAATAATGACATTAATATTTGCATGTAATTACCTCTTTCGGTTGTTAAAATGTAAGATTTCTTATCTCATGGTAGCAAACAAGTTATTTGTATATTGTCATATTTTGTCGAATGAAAATTAGAAGGATGCCTTTTTCTCTGATTAAAAGTTCAACTAGGATTTACAAATATTGAATAATGTTTTGTATCAAATCTATAGGAATATATGTTTTTACTGTGGATGGGAGCGTGTATCAAAAAGTGTACCTTTTGGGATTGTTGTTGAAGAGTATCCAATGTCATTATAAAATGTGTATATTGGGGGAGCACCACATCGCTATCAAGCTAAGCTTATGCAAAGTCAATTTTAGGCGAGATTGTTTCTTTTTCTAAAGGGCAAGTGTAGGTGATTGAAAGATTTGCATACGAAATAAACCCTAACGGGTTTCACTTTTTTGAATTAAGCGGCTTGATTATCAGACATGGTACAATTGTAAACGACACCTAATATATCAAAGACCGTTTTTTTCTCATATCGATGAGATTTCCGCCCGTTTTGCTGTAGGAGATTGAACAGGCGGAGTAACACCTTTGATAGCTCTTGGGTGTTTTTTTGTATAGTTTGGAATAGAAGAAGAAAATAGTCTTTAATCATATATATGGCTTTATACTCACTAAGCTCTCGTTTTTTCTTCATGAGGAGCAATTGGCGCATTTGAAACATGATAGAAGAACAGAGTAGAATGGCAATCAATTGGCCATATAAATGGCACTCCAATCGTTCTGATTTTATCTTTTTACAATGATGGATTTGAAAGAATGACTTCCACGTTTTAAATAAAATTTCGATTTGCCAACGCAAAGAATACCAGTCATGTACCTGTCCCATCGGGACAATATCTGTAGAAGTGTTTGTCATATATACATTGATACCACTGAGTCGTTTACTACGAGGAGAATTCTTCATTCCTTTCTTTTTTTCTCTTACAGCTTGATCTTGTAATCGTTTTTGTTGCTGTTGTTTTGTTAATCGATGGACAATTACACGAGCTGACACTTTATCAATCATTCCTACATAAGCATTAGCTATTTCCCATGTTTGTCCTGGCTGAAGGGAGTTCATTACCGTCTCCATATCTAACTGTATATACTCTGTACCTTTCTTAATTCTTCCATCTTGAAAATAATCAGGGTTAGGATTTTTTTGATAAATACGTGTATTCGACTTGATACGAGAAATATAGTAGGCCTCTTGATCTTGTATATATTGAAGGTCTTTTAAATGAAAATAACCTAAATCTCGGATACATAAATCATTCGCTGCCACAGTTGGGGCACACAGAGAGCCGTAAGTGCGATCATGTTGTTTACCTGGACCTGTATGAATATGTAGGAACTGTCCGCTTAACAAATCATACTCAAGCTGAATTTTTATCCCAGCTGTATGGCTGCATCCTCCTGCACCTGGATAAACCGATGAAAATACATCCGGGAGTTGAAATGCAGTTGAATCTAAGATACGAATACGCTTGAAAATAGAAGTATATGGAGAAGAAATTAGCTTAGCTGAAGATAACTTTTGGTTTAGAAGTTTGGCTAAAACTTGTTGTAGAAACTGGACGGCTGCGGCGTTAAATCTTTGATTTAGTCCTTCAGGACTGATGAGTACTTCTGTTGATACTTCTAAACAACTACATAACTGGGTTAAGGAAGTTTTTGCTACACTTTGGCTTAGCCATACGCATAAAGCTACTAACTCTTGTGCTTGATACTTACTTGTTCGCTGTACAAATCCAACATCTCTAGCTAGATTCTGTAAGGTATTTGGGGATAAAAGACTCTTTATCTCCTGTGCAAATAATTGTAAGTCGTCAGATACAGAATTAGACATACAAAAAACGCCATCCTTTCCTATAATTCTACAGTAAGAATAACGTCTTTTTTGCTTAATGAATAGTGTGAAACCTTAGCTTTATGGTAATGTGACCGTACCTCATGTAGTCACAGTTTTTATTTGTATTAAGACATTCGAAATGATTTGCCACGTAAAGCTGCTATGTAGCAAATAATAACTACTAAGCATAGGCTAACCATCACCAAATACAATTGTGGTGCAAAATGGATAATCAACCAGCCACCAAGCACTGGGCCTAAGAAGCCACCTAAGTTTTGAAATTGCATAAAACCAAGATATGTTGCTTTTTGATGCGCGGGTGCAATCATTTCGACTATAGCACTCGTCATTGGGAAAACAAAAATTTCACCAAGTGAGAACACAACCATACCGACAATAAAAAGTGTCCAATTATCAGCGAAGTGGAAGATTAACATACCAAGTGCTAATAGTCCGCCCCCGAAAATAAGACTTGTTTTGATTGCTACTTTTTCGCTTAAAATGCCGAGTGGCAATTGAAGAATTACGATTGTTGCAGCATTAATCACAATTAGAACTGAATATAATGCTACTCCGTCTGCCATAGTTAAATTAAGCAAT
Organism: Bacillus sp. FSL M8-0063; assembly: GCF_038005545.1. Lineage (NCBI taxonomy): Bacteria > Bacillati > Bacillota > Bacilli > Caryophanales > Bacillaceae > Bacillus > Bacillus sp. FSL M8-0063. The sequence goes on along the minus strand of NZ_JBBOTJ010000001.1, from coordinate 716,999 downwards.
TGTGGCATTGTTGCCTCTGTTTGCATATATACGAAATTGCAAATAACACTCGCAATAATGAGCAACATAAGTGTGCTATCTTGTAAAAGAACACGCATCAAGTCGCCAATATCTTGCGTAACATTGACCGTATTCTGCTCCTCTATACGTCGTAAAGTGATGACTAAGAAAATCGCATACAATAAGTACATCGTTGCAGTAATAAGGAATGGAAAACTTATTGATGATGCTTTTGAAATGACAATACCGAGCAAAAGGCCGATCACAGCTGATAAATTGATGGCAGTATATCGAATTGAAAATAGGCGACGACGCCTATCTTCGTCAGTATAGTCAATCATCAAAGCTTGTGAAGCTGGTTCAAAAAATGCACGACAGATACCGTTGAGAGCATTGCATAGAACGAATATCCAAACAGAGTTTGCGAATGCAAAGCCATAAAAGACTATACTCCAACAGAACATCGATATGATGATAATTTTTTTTCGGCCAAACCGGTCAGTAAAGAAACCACCGAAGAAGCCACCAAATGTCGCAGTCAATTGTGAAATACCGACTGCTAAACCAATCATAATTGGTGAGGCATGTAAATCATTTTGTAAATAAAGTGCTAAAAATGGTATCGTCATAAAGCTAGCTGTGCGGGCGAAGGTCGTACCACCGAGCAGCTGCCAGACGAGGGGGTGAAAATAATCCATAATAAAAACCTCCTGTATTAACATGCGTTTGCTTATGCTAGTATGAAGTGTGGAGTTAGTCTATAGTCAAGAGGAGTTTTTAACTTGGAGAGAAAAAACCTTAAAACCTTAAGTACAGGAGAATTTGCTAGTTATTTTGGGGTGAAAAAAGACACCTTGTTTTATTATGATAGAATCAATCTTTTTAAACCTGCCGGTAAACTTCCCAATGGTTATCGATATTATACCTACGATCAAATTAATACATTCTCAACACTCCAATCTCTTCGGAAAGTGGGAGTTTCGATTGAGGAACTAAAAGAATATCTTAATTCTCCCAACACTTACAAACTTGTTGAAATGGCAAAACAGCAGACAGTTCTGGTGGAAGAAGAAATTGAGAAATTAATTCAAATTCGTCGTTTCTTTAAGGGTATTATTTCAATGGAAGAAGAAAGAAAAAACGTTGAAGTTGGGAAGGTTTATATCCAAAAGACACAGAAAAAATCTATTTTCTTAAGCGATGTAAATTCGAAAAATAGCATGACCGATTTCGATTGGGTAAAACATTTTAGCAAGCAAATAGGCTTGTTTGTTCCTGCTCCTATTGGATCCGTGATAACAAGAGAGAGCCTGATTCAAGAAAGATATGAGGAGGTAGATCACTTATTTTGTTATAGTGATTTAGAAACAGGTCAATCAAAACCAGGAGGAATTTATGTCATATATTATCACCAAGGATCTTATAAAGATATTGAATCCGCATACCACAATATCACGGAATTTATCAAATCAGAGGGCTATGTTATTGAAGGAAATGCCTATGAAGATTACTTCTACAATCCATTAAGAACTAATAATAAGGAGGAATATCTTACTAAAATTAGTATACAGGTAACAAAGTGTTTAAAGAGTTAAAGCTATAATGTTATCTTTGTTTAGTAAAAATTAAAAATAGGAAAAACAATTGCAGCGAGTACTTTTAAAAAAAGTGATAAAAAGAGAATCGAACTTTATGTTTAGTAGGGCATACCCCATCATCAAGTTGAAATTTTAAAATACCCCCAAAACGAGAAAATTGTACGTTTTAATCTGGAGACGTCAATTTTCTCATTTTCGGGTATTTGCTTTTCTTAGCTTGATGGTGATGTGGCGGTACCCCGAATAGAGTAAACATCAAGTAACTCTAAAATATACAATAAAAATAGTAGGTGGGGAATATTTGACGCTTACACGAAAAGCATTTTCCCTATCGCCATCAAGTTAAAAAACTAATTATCCCACAAAACAAAAAATCGAGTTGAATTCACATAAATAACTGTAGAGAGATAAAAATTTGGTTCTGGGGGTACTATAAAATATTAGCTTGATGGGCATGGGGTAGCACCACATGCCCATCAAGCTAAGGATATCAAGAGGGTATATGTGAGTGTATTTTTTTGAAATTTCTACGGCTACACTAAAAATATGCATAACAAATAAACCTACCAAAAGGGTGTTTTGAAAAATATTATGCAACTTTGAAACTCTTTAACAACGTACACTCATACATAACGCCTAGGATATCAAAGACTGTTTTCTTTTCGTAACGGTGAGATTTCCGTCCGTTTTTCTCTAAAAGATTGAACAGACGTAGGAAAATCTTTGATAATTCTTGGTAAAACAATAGATAATAATTCTTTATCATATAAATGGATTTGTATTCACTTAACTCTTTCTTTTTCTTATTCAAGAGTAACTGACGCATTTTAAACATGGTAGATGTACAGAGTAAAATGCTAATAAGTTGCCCATATAAATGGCATTCTAAGCGTTCTTTCTTAATTTCTTTGCACTTGTGAATTTGAAAGAAAGATTTCCATGTTTTGAACAAAATTTCAATTTGCCAGCGTAAAGTTTCGCTAGAAATATAGTCTAGGATAAACAGTGTTTTTTCAATGCGTCCCATATATCCAGTTATATATATTCAAGTGGCTTTTTTCACAAAAGAATCATAAAAAACTCTATCTATAGATAGAGGGTATTCAAAAAAATCATCTTTCAGATAGATGTTCTAAAATATTAGGGATGTTACAATCCTCCAGTAAGTAAGCAAATAAACAATAAATTTATACTTTATGGGGGTTTTAATTTGAATACTCAAGCTTGGATAATGATTGGTGCATTTTTAACAATTGTATTATTAACACAAATCGGAAGGAAAGTATTTACAACCACAAAGGCTGTATTGCCATTTATTCTTTGTGGTATAAGTGTTTATTTATTCGTCGAGGAAATACCTACCTCAGGTTCAAATATGACCGCACTCATAATCATGACAATGGTCGGCATGATCATGGGAGGGCTAATGCTTTTTACAGTGAAAGTAGAATATGGTTCTGACAATAAAGCGTACGTAACTGCTGGTATTCCTTATTTATGTTTATGGATTATTGGACTTGGATGGCGTGTCGTATTAGCTTATGTAGCGACAGACTGGTATCCACAACAATTTGTAGATTTCATGGTATCGAATCATTTGGATTTTAATGTTATAGCCCCTGCTTTCGTATTTTTTACAATTGCGATGGTAGTTATTCGTACTATTGGAATTGTGATTAGGATACAAAGATATAGAAAAAATCTAAAACAAATTAAAGAAATAGGTTAAGAAAAACAACTTCTTTTGCATAATGAAGTAGGTAAAACAAACACACTATACTAACTACTTCATTATTCTTTTAATTTCAGATTTTAGATGATATGCATTAAAGGAATTTAACTCATCTATGAACTATTATAATTGGGAGTTGTAAATTTCCAGCCTTTAAATTAAGAAATTGATATTCATCTATAGCCAAAAAATATAGAAACTAAACAGTAAGGTTGGGAGGGAATAAGTACATGGAAAAAGTATTTTTAAAAATTATTGATAGTCATGCAGGAAATGCGATAGGAATCATCTTATTATGCGTATTTTTTTATCAAGGTTTCGCACCTCATGGTACCTTTGCAATATGGGTTTGTAGCGTTTTTGTAACAATTTATCTATGGATGTTGTATTCACCAAAATCTTGGTGGAATGCAAGGAAGTACGCTTTATTTACGAGTATATTAATAAGCATATCATGTGTATTATATTTTTCTCATCCAAATTTTCCGAATTATGCGTTATGGCCACTCATAGTTTTTCTTGCCGCTGCAGAACCAAAGTGGACACGAGTAACGACAATTTTAGTTGCTATAACGGGGATAGTTATTATTCTATTTATACATGCGAATACGTTTCCTTACCAAGAAACATTAATTATTATCGGCCTCTATGTCTCGATCCGAAGTACATCCAAGCTAAGAGACGCATATCAAAAAAATCAAAAACAACTAAAAGAATTAGACGAAGCACATGCTGAACTACAAGAAACAACGGTATTTTCTATGCGATATGCAGCTTTTACGGAAAGAACAAAATTAGCAAGAGAGATTCATGATGGACTTGGACATCAAATGACCTCACTTATTATTCAATTACAGGCTCTTAAGATTATGTTAAGGAAAGATCCTGTTGCTGCCCAAGTTCATGTTGAAGAACTTTTAAAGGTGGCACGAAAAGGAATGGAAGAAATCCGAGTTGCTGTTAGAGAATGGACAAGTGATGAAAAAGATCTCGGGCTTACTTCATTAAAAGGATTGATTTCACAGGTTCAAGCGAATTCTTTATTACAAATTGAGTTCATTCAAGCTGGAAATATAACAGAGTGGACGATGGAGGAAAGTACAATTCTGTATCGCATTCTACAAGAGTCTTTAACTAATGTCTTACGACATTCTAATGCAGATTCTGTTATTGTAAACGTAACAGAAATAGACGGAGTAGTAAAACTCACAATTGATGATAATGGTATATATACAGGGGATAAGCCATTAGAATATGGCTTTGGACTCAATGGTATGATAAAACGCTGTAAATCAGTTGGAGGTAATTGTTCCTTTTTTCTAAATGAACCAAAAGGACTTCGAGTTGAAGCCACTATTCCAATTCAGAAAAATGGAGGAGAAATATGACAGAAAAGATTCGTATTGTGCTAGCTGATGATGAACCATTTGTTCGAAAAGGCCTATGCTATATTATTGAAATGCAAGATGATATGGAGATAGTTGGGGAATGTAAAGATGGGAAGGAAGCAATTAAAGTTGCCTTAAAAACTGCACCAGATATGGTAATTATGGACATTCAAATGCCTGATTTATCAGGTATTATGGCTACCCAAAACATTATGAGTATATTACCAAATACAAAAGTTGTTCTATTGACGACTTTTGATGTACAACAGTATGTCTTAGACGGTATTCGAGCTGGTGCAGTGGGTTATATATTAAAAGATACTGAAACGGAGGAAATGTTAGATAGTATTCGATCTATGAATAAAGGAGCAATGATTTATAATAGCACGACAGCAAATCAAGCTTTTACACAATTTATAAAACACGATAATAATGATTATAATTTAGTTAGCGAAGAACTTGAACATACGGAAACTCTAACTAAGCGGGAGATTGATGTTTTACAATTATTAGCTTATGGAAAACAAAACCATGAAATAGCTAAAATCCTTTATGTTTCCGAAGGGACAGTCAAAACTCATATCCACAATATTCTTCAAAAACTAGATGTAACAGATCGTACACAAGCAGCTGTAATGGCAATTCGAAAAAAAATTGTAAAGTGATATCTGCTGTATGTAGTAAAAAGAATAAAATTTTAAATTAACATAGTGTTTTTCTAATTGAAATTAAACAGATCATAATAAAAAAGAAAGAGAGTATAGCATGGATAATACAACTGGTCTTATTATTTTAATTCTCCTTCAACTAAAAGAAAGGGAATTGAAATTTCAACGAATATGGATTGCTCCTGTATTAATCGCATACTATACATTTACTCATGTATTTAATGATCTCACATTAATCGAAACTGGTTTATTTGTAGTATTACTTGCTCTTGGAGGAATTGTAGGAGCTGTGCGTGGTTCTACAACTATAATACGAATCGATAAAAGTAATGGGAAGGTTTATGCTAAAAGTTCTTATATCGCCTTAGGTATATGGGTTGTTGTATTTATTTTACGTTTTATCGTAACGTATATTTTTAAAGGTTCAAGTCAGTATGCGCTAGGCTTAGTAACGAATGGTATTTTTCGCCTTATTGCGGCGAGTGCGTGTATAAAAAGAGTGATTCTATACTTAAAAGCAAAAAGTTTGATGCATTCAAAACATTAAGTATTGCTAAGGGTAATTTTTGTAGTGTAGCAAATTTCAGTGTTTTTCTAACACCAACACATTGCTATCAAGCTAAGAAAAGCAAATACCCCAGAGCGAAAATTTTGTGCATTTTGCTCGTACTTATTGTTTTGGGGTAATTCGTACTTTTAGCTTGATGGGCATGTGCTGCTACCCCTTTTGCTAAATGTTTTTTTATGCCAAATAAAAAAGGTATCCTCCAATACTTTGAGGATACCTTTTTCATTTTTATTATCTCTGCTGTTTTCTACCTAATACGAGCAATCCAAAACTCATCATAATAAGAAGTGCTCCCATATATGGTTCCACAGGCATTTTCTGTCCTGTCTTCGGTAATTCTTTTTCAGGCTTCTCTGGATCTGTTGTTTCTGGTTTTTCTGGATCCGTTGTTACAGGTTTCTCTGGATCCGTCGTTTCTGGTTTCTCTGGATCCGTCGTTCTCTGGATCCGTCGTTTCTGGTTTCTCTGGATCCGTTGTTTCTGGTTTTTCTGGATCCGTTGTTTCTGGTTTTTCTGGATCCGTTGTTTCTGGTTTTTCTGGATCCGTTGTTTCTGGTTTTTCTGGATCCGTTGTTTCTGGTTTTTCTGGATCCGTCGTTTCTGGTTTCTCTGGGCCTGGTGGTGCTAAAGAAGTCAATTTGTTTAATACTTCTAATTGAACTGGACTTATCATTCCTTTTGTAATTTCAAATGGAATTGGATTAGTTAATTTTTCATAACCCTTTGGTGCTTCTACTTCTACAAGTGTGTAGTGACCTACAGATAAGTCTGAGATTTTCGCTTTTCCTTCTTTATCTGTTGTTACTTTCGTTACTACTTTTCCTTTTTCGTCATGAACTTCAAACACTGCCCCTGATAATACATTCTTACTTTCAGCAGCCATTTTTGTAATTTCTACTGAACCTTTATCTAACTGTTCATTCTCTACTTTTAGTAATAAAACTTCTGTCATACCTTTTTTAATCTCAAATGATACTGGTTCGCTTAGCTTTTTGTAACCTGGTAAGCTTTCCGTCTCTACTAATTTGTAACTTCCTACAGATAGATCTGAAATTTTCGCTTTTCCTTCTTTATCTGTTTTTACTTTCGTTACTACTTTTCCTTGCTCATCTTGTACTTCGAAGACTACGCCTGCTAATGCTTTTTGACTATCTTTATCTACTTTTGTAATTTCTACTGAGCCTTTGTCTAACTGTTCATTCTCTACTTTCAATGATAAGACTTTTGTCATACCTTTTTTAATTTCGAATGATACTGGCTCTGTTAATTTTTTATAGCCTGGTAAATTCTCTACTTCTACTAGTTTGTAACTTCCTACAGATAGATCTGAAATTTTCGCTTTTCCTTCTTTATCTGTTTTTACTTTCGTTACTACTTTTCCTTTTTCATCTTGTACTTCGAAGACTACGCCTGCTAATGCTTTTTGACTATCTTTATCTACTTTTGTAATTTCTACTGAACCTTTATCTAACTGTTCATTCTCTACTTTTAGTGATAAAACTTCTGTCATACCTTTTTTAATTTCGAATGATACTGGCTCTGTTAATTTTTTGTAGCCTGGTAAATTTTCTACTTCTACTAATTTGTAACTCCCTACAGATAGGTCTGAAATGTTTGCTTTTCCTTCTTTATCTGTTGTTACTTTCGTTACTACTTTGCCTTTTTCATCTTGCACTTCGAAAGTTACGCCCGCTAACACTGTTCCACTGTCTTTATCCACTTTTTTAACTTCTACATTACCTTTGTCTACCAATTCATTCTCTATTTTCAATGATAAGACTTTCGTCATACCTTTTGTAATTTCAAATGATACTGGTTTTTCTAGCTTTTTATAACCTGGTAAACTTTCTACCTCTACTAATTTGTAACTTCCTACAGATAGATCTGAAATGTTTGCTTTTCCTTCTTTATCTGTTGTCACTTTCGTTACTACTTTTCCTTGCTCATCTTGTACTTCGAAGACTACGCCTGCTAATGCTTTTTGACTGTCTTTATCTACTTTTGTAATTTCTACGTTACCCTTGTCTAACATTTCATTTTCTACTGTTAAAGCAAGAGATTTTGTCATACCTTTTTCAATTTGGAAAGCAATCGGATCTACTAATTGCTTATATCCTTTTGGTGCTTTCACTTCTACTAGCTTATATGTTCCAACTGATAAATTAGTGACTTGTGCTTGTCCTTTTTTATCTGTCGTTATTTTAGCGACTACTTGTCCTGCTTCATCTTGAATATCAAATACTGCATCAGCTAAAGCATCTTTATTTTCTTTGTCTACTTTTGTAATTTCTACATTTCCTGTATCTACTAATTCATTTTCGACTGTTAGCTTTAATGCTGTTACTCTGCCCTTTTCAATTTCGAATGAAATTGGCTTTTCAAGTGGTTTGTATCCTACTGGTGTTCCTACTTCCACCAACTCATACTTTCCAATAGATAAATCTGAAACGTTTGCTTTTCCTTCTTTATCTGTTGTTACTTTTCTTACTACTTTTCCTTTTGAATCACGTACTTCAAATACAACATCTTTTAATGGTGCTTTACTATCTTTATCTATTTTTATTATCTTTACATTTCCAGTATCCATCATTTCATTTTCTACTTTTAATGATAGTATCTTGGTCATGCCCTTTGTAATTTCAAATGATACTGGTTTTTCTAGCTTTTTATAACCTGGTAAACTTTCTATCTCTACTAATTCATACTTGCCTACAGGTAAATCTGCAACATTTGCTTTTCCTTCTTTATCTGTCGTTACTTTTTTAACTTCGTTACCTTTTTCATCTTGGACAACGAACGTTACTCCCGCTAGCAGTGCTTTATTATCTTTGTCTATCTTTGTTATCTCTACATTCCCCGTATCTACCATTTCATTTTCTATTTTTAATGATAAGATCTCGGTCATGCCTTTTGTAATTTCAAACAATACTGGCTCTATTAATTTCTTATATCCTGGTAAGCTTTCTTTTTCTACTAATTTGTACTTTCCTACTGATAAATCTGAAATTGTTGCTTTTCCATCTTTATCTGTTGTTACTTCTTTTACTACTTTATCTTTTTCATCTTGTACTTCGAAGACTACACCTTTTAATACTTTCTGGCTGTCTTTATCTACTTTTGTAATTTCTATTGAACCTTTATCTAACTGTTCATTCTCTACTTTCAATGATAGGACTTTCGTCATACCTTTTGTAATTTCAAATGATACCGGTTCTTTTAGTTTCTTATAACCTGGTAAGCTTTTCGTCTCTACTAATTTGTACTTTCCTACTGAAAGATCTGAAACGTTCGCTTTTCCTTCTTTATCTGTTGTTACTTCTTTTACTACTTTATCTTTTTCATCTCGTACTTCGAAAACTACGCCTTTTAATGCTTTCTGGCTGTCTTTATCTATTTTTGTAATTTCTACTGAACCTTTATCTAACTGTTCATTCTCTACTTTCAATGATAGGACTTTCGTCATACCTTTTGTAATTTCAAACGATACTGGCTCTGTTAGTTTCTTGTAACCTGGTAAGCTTTTCGTCTCTACTAATTTGTACTTTCCTACTGAAAGATCTGAAACGTTTGCCATTCCTTCTTTATCCGTCGTTACTTTTTTTACTACTTCACCTTTCTCATCTTGAACTTCAAATTCGACACCCGCTAATACTGAACCGTTTTCTTTGTCCACCTTTGTAATTTCTACATTACCTTTGTCTGTCATTGCATTTTTTACTGTTATTGGGAATATGCCGTCCCCTGTTACATTTACTTCGAACTCTGTTTCTTTTAATTGGTATCCTTCAGGCGCTTTCGTTTCTTTTAAAATATATTTCCCTGGCGCTAACGGTTTAGAGATTGCCTTACCATCTTTATCTGTAACAATATGCTCAACTACTACACTGTCTTTTACTATATCAAACTCTGCATTTGCTAATGGTTTTTCACCATTTTCCGAATCAATTTTCTTTAATTCGATTTGACCCTTTTGCAAAGTATTTTTGACTTCAATGGCTTTTGTTGCACCAGCTTGAAGCGTAACCTCTACTGGAATTGCTAATTTTTGATATCCTTCTGGTGCTACTGTTTCATAAATTTTATACGTCCCAGGAGCTAAAGTTTGAGGTATTGAAAAGCCGTTTTCGTCCGTTATCAGTTTTGCAACAACTTCATTTGCACTATTTCGAACTTCAAATTCAGCACCTTTCAACCCTTTGTTCGGATTCTCAGCATCTATTTTATGAATCGATACTGTACCTTCTTTTGGAGCTTCAGGCGGCGTAACAATTACTTCTTTCGATGTTAATGTTTTATCATCAAAATGTAATTCCGCTTTATTAGGAATCTTCTTATCTACGTAAGAAGATAAATCTGCATTAGCTTTAATTTTCGCCTTAATGCTGAGGTTAATTACCTGGTCTTCATATGACTTATAGTCAAAATTCTCACCAAACGCAAATGTTACTTCACTTCTTTGTTTGTCTATATTTAACGTTCCTTTAGAAGTAATATCTTGACCATTTTGATCATATACTTTTGCCTCTAATACTTCTAAAACATCTTCTAAATCATCACTAATTACCATTGACGTATAATTAGGTGAATTTTTCGGTATATGTGTACCAACTTGGTATTGAATAGCTTGATCCATTTGTGTTAACTGCTGATTCTCTACAAGCTTACCATTCTCATCTACTATATTTTTTTCAATGCTAGGTGGATTATCGTCACCTGAACCGGTTCCTCCCCCACCACTTACGAATACTTCTCCCACTTTTTCTTCAGTTACAATATTTTTACCTTCTAATTTCACTGTATTTTTATGAGGCTTTGCAGCAGGATTAGTAATCTTTGTTTTATATCTTAAAATATAACCTTTTGAGCTGTCTGGAAATTCAATTGTAAATCCAGTTTTCATTGCATTAATTTTAATTTTAGATAAATCTGCTGGCTTAACATTTGTTGGTGCATAGCCATCTTCAAATACAGCCTCTTCTAATACTAAACTATTTGTAATTAATTCATGCCCAGGTCCTAATGTGTCTGTTAATTTAAGATCTTGCATTTCTGTTCCAGTTGCATTTACATATACCGTCCAGTCTGCAATTGAAGGGTCTTCCTGATTATAAGAACCCCATTTCAATAGATTATCTGTATTGGGCTGTGGCTTCGGTCTCTCTGTCGTATTATTTACACTTACTTCTTTATTTACGATTTGACCATCAACGTTAAATTCTAATGGGATTTTTTTAATACCATCATATGCTTCTAGACCAAAATAAAATTCTACGAATAAAGAACCTTTAATGTTATTCTTTCCTTCTACGTAATCACCCATAGTACATGTCAATAGACCCTTTTTCATCTCACATGTACCAACTGTTTTTCCTTCAGCATCTTTTAAAGGAAAACTCATATTCATAAGATCTTTTCTGAATTCTTTTGGCATATCAATTGTGAATTGATCTCCACTTTTTATTTTTTCTTTAGCTGACCACTTCACTTCTACTTTCATACCATCTGAGGCTTGATATGGTTCAGACGTTGTACCATCAGTACGGGAGATATTAATCTCGTCCACTGGATTTTTTATCACAGCGGCTTGAATAACTGGAGCCCACACATTTAGTACTGAAAATAATACTAGAAAAACTAATGAAACCATCGAAATATGCCTTTTAGTACTTTTCATTTGCATAATTCCCTCCTATTTTTTATATTTATATAACAAAAAAAGACCGTCCGGTTGCATCAAAAATGTGCAACCAGACGATCTTAGTAACCAATATGTATTACCGTAGACTCTAAGCTTTGCGGCCTATCCTTTCGAATAGTGTGCTAAAAATATTTTTTATTCTTTTTTTGTTTCATTTTCCTCTTAAACCAAATATTACTATACCGTCTGGACGGTTATAATTCAATACTCTATAAAATTGTTCTATTTTTCTAATAAAAAAAATAATTCACCAGTGCATTAAATAAGCAATGGTGAATTATTTTACATTATATAGTTCGTATATTCTATTTATACGAATTATAAATAAGAGCTTGAATCACTTTTTCTCTTAATTCGGGGCTTAGTCTTCCAACCCCTAAATATTCTGAATACCATAATCCATCTGCCGCTAATCTAATAATTGTGGCACAAACTGAATCTATCTCATCATTTTCTATTTTATTTTGCAGTTGCTGAAATGATTGTTGTAACGGTTCAAGTAATTCAGGTTTTAGCATTAATGCTGCCATCATACTACTACCTAGCTCTTCTACTCTTCTCTCATTACTTAATCTTTCCTCTACAAAAGAGCGTACCCACCTTCCTTTCTTCTCTAAGTCCTCCGCTACTTTATTGTGAATAGCATCTTGATACTCCTCCGTCCCTTTGAGTATCATGCCCTCTATTAAAGCTTCTTTAGTTGAAAAGTGATACAACAATCCACCTTTACTTATCCCCGCCTCTTTTGCTACCGCTTCTAAAGTTAACTTAGCAACCCCTTTACATTGCACAATTTGAGAAGCGGCTGCTAAAATCTTTTGCCTTGTTATACTTATACTCATTCCTTTTTAAAACCCCCATTTCTACTAAATTTATATAAATACGTATCTTATTTTTAATATTGCTGAGTAATAATAAATATTTTCTGTATACAACAAAGGCTTCACTACCTTTGAATTGTTCGTTGCTTCTTCTATTAAAAATTTCCATATCATTCAATATGATAACATCAAACACTCACAATTGACTATACATCTATACATTTATATTCGTTGAAAATATATCCATAAACAAGAAATGCATACAAATTGATTATCCTTATATATTTAATCTATAATTTAAAGAGGTTTATATTTTCATAAAAATAAAATGAAATTTTATAAGGATGATTCCATTGAAAAAATTTTCTATTAGTTATTTAATATGCTTACTGGTTTTTTCTATCATTGTGAACGTTTTACAGTATACACTAGTTCCAAATTATGCTGACTCCTGGGGACCGATTTGGGTATCTATTATTATGTTTTCAATTCTTGGAAGCATCCCTGTTCTTATCGGTTGTTTATTAGGTGAATTTTGTTATAGAAAAATAAAAAGAAGTCACGAATTAAAGATCGGAATTCCTTTATTTATATTGTTAGGTATTTCCTACAGTCATTTATTCTTTATGTGGTCTAACGACAGAGATTTTCTATCCTTTACTTTAGAAACCTTTCTGAATACTGGCCTTCCTATTACTGTATCATCTTTAATGTTTTATCTTATAAGACGGTGTTAATTCTTTCATCATTGCATAAAAAAATGTTATTACTCCTGATAAATTGAGTAATAACATTTTCCTTACTAAATTTGCTTCCAACTAGCATCCTTCACATCTTCACTAGTCGGCTTTCTAACTGATTTCACAAAGTATTCCTCGCAAGCACCAAATGCAAGGAAATTTTTCTGTGCTTGTCTTAACGAAACTATATTCGCCCCGCCTTCAAAATCAGGATCGTTAAACTGAACCTCATTATCTTCCCAATAACATATATTACAAATTTCATATGTACCTAGTGGTTCTTCTTCTATTGTTCTATACCCGCAGCACGGACATGTGTATTTCATTCTGTCACTCCATTATTCATTTCTTTTTTCTCCCATATATTCCGGCCCACAAAGAATGTAACAGCGCAAATCATAGTTATTCCCATGAAAGAAACATTAGAATCTTCATATGTAGTTGGAATCCCAACCGTTACGGAAACAATACTACAAGCTAAAAGTAAATATAATAATAAAGATATAATATAGCTGAGTTTAAATCGTAAAATGATACCTCTAAACAATAGTTCACCAAGTAGACAGCCACCTAAAATGATAGGTACTCCGAAATACAATGTAAGGACTCCCATTTGCGCAGTAGATTGAATTATTTTACCAAGTAAGTTCGGCGAAACCAGCTCACTATTGTTTCCCATCCTATCATATAAATCAAGTGCTGTTGCTGAAATAAAGAAACTTAATATAGAAAATGAATACGGAATTAAAAACTTGCTCACTCTCATTCACCTCGCTTTTTTGTTTCACATATATTATTCATTATTTTCACATGAAAAAATAGCCCTCTATGCTAAAACATAGAGGGCTGAATTTTTATATAATAACCTATACCTTATCCTGAAGTGCTCCCCATAAACAGAACATCTAAACTATCTGTGCCTTATATTCTTTAGGGGATAGGTGGTTATTAGAAAGTAGTGTCTTCTTTTTTATAATATTCTTTTGAAATCTCTTCATAAAATGCAGCTGATGTCGTGTAGAAATAAGGTACTAACCATAAGAAACCGATTCCTACAGTAAGAATACTTAAAATGAACCAACCTAAGAAGCTTAAGCATAGTAAAAAGTAATCCATTTTATGTCCATTCATCATACGACGACTTTCAGTAATCGCTTGATTCGCTGTATATTCTGGATGATCATTCAAAATAAAATATGTCATAGAATAAGAAAATGATTTAATAATACCTGGAATAATAAGAAGTAATGTCCATAGAATCAAGTACACATTCATTAGTAAATATGTTAAAAACGATTTCATAAACTTACTTCCATCGTTAAACCATCTAAATATATGACCGATACGAGCATTAGTCCCACGAATTACATTTAAAACAAAATAAGAAGCACCCACTGTTAACGGACCGATAATAAACATTGCAATAATAGTTACTGTAAGTGACTCATTTGCTTCTTCCCAACCCCAAAACATCGAGAAAATACCTGTGGTTAGCATTTCAACAGCTCCAATAAGGATTCCGACTAATAAGGTTGCCCCTACCGCTAACCCCCATTTTCCTTTTAATGCATCAAGTGCTGCTCTTTTTAACTGACTTATCATATATAGCCTCCTAATACTTTTTCTATATTAGTATACCATTTATATGAAAAATTCCACAGATTTCCCTGAAATAGAAGTATACTACTTTTTCGATATATGTGCGCTGTAGCTGTACTAATATATGGATTAAGCCCCTCGTTTTCCTATAATAAAAAAAGCCTGCCTTTCATAATAGGCAAGCTTTTTCAAGTTAATCTTCACTTAATTCCTTCTTATACCAATCCTGCATTCTCTCCGCATCTGCTACTCTCGTATGCTCTAGTTTATAATTCGATGATGCGTTAGAGAACTTATACGTACATAAATCCGCTCGGCGCTGGAAATATGATTGTGTTTTTTCCATTGATTGGACATGTCTTCTTCTAACAAGACCTGTATATTTTCCGACGCTGCGATATACAAGCGTAATTTGCTCCCCGTTTACACTGTAACCATTTGTTTTAAACGTTCCGTATCCAAGTGTAAAGATAAGGATCGCGAGTGGAATCAACGCCCACATGATGTAATACTTTTCAAAGTATATACTTATTCCAGTAAGCGGGATTGCTAGCATTGCGAAGAATATAAAACTATCAATTAAGTAACGACGCAATGCCGATTTTGGTAATGAAATAATGTTTGTATTCAGTTCGTATGGTAATTGTAAATGTGCAAGTAACTGTTGTACGCGATCTTTTCGAATGATAGGATGCAGTGTAACTTTTTCTTTCTCGTCACCCAGTCCTTTACTTTGAATGACTTCTACTTGCACAGCACAATAACCGAATGGCTGACGTAAAATACTTTCTTTTATCGTAATACCTTGAATACGATGTAACTTTAGGACGAGTTCTTTTTTCTCAAGTAATCCTTGCAAAATGCGGACTTCATCATTTCTTCGATTCACTGTGAAATCTCCATGTTTTAACGCATAACCGATTGTGGATATTATCCAAGAAATGACAAGTAAAATAGCTACCATGTAAATCCAGCCGTATATATCATGATCCATTACATATGACTCTACTTTATTTTTTATCCATTTCGGAATGTATTCATCCACTTGATTATAAACGAAGAATATTAAAGAAAATAGCAATCCAAACTGCCCAGATGTAACAGATGCTAATAGAATTTCTTTCCAAGTTAATTTGTATTCTGTCGCTTGCTTTTCCTCTGTAACGATTTCTTTTTCTACTACTTCTTCTGATATTTCTTCTGCTTTCAATTCTCGAGTTGGCTCATTTAGCATTGCGATAAGCTCGGTTGCTTCTTCTACTGTAATGCCAGCTAAGCTAACTTCTGCATCATCGCCCCCACCAGCTGTTTCAATCTGAATTTTCTTTAAACCAAGCATTTGATATAGCACGTTAGAACTTGTATTAATCGTTTGCACACGTTCTTTATTTAAGTAGCTCTCCTTCTTCACAAAGAGCCCTTGTTTCACATGTAATACGTTATTTTCAACCCAATATGTTGTGTAATACCATTTTTCAAACGCTGAAAAGATGGTAAGTAAACCGAATGCAGCGGGAATTAAATACCAAAACGGGAACTTTCCGTTTAAACTAAACATGAAAATAATGAGTGGTATAAAATCTGTTATTTTTAATTCTAATAACATCGTAATGGGATGCTGCCTCTTATACATCCTCATCACTCACTTTCGCTAATTCTGCAATTTTCGTTTTCAACATTTCTGCTTCATACATCGTTAAGCCTGGGATGCTGTGAGAAGTTGCCGCTGTTGAAATGTGTAATTCTGCTAATCCATATTTCCTCATAATTGGCCCTTGTTCAATCGTCACGTGCTGCACACGAATCATCGGTACTAATACGCGCTTTACGACGAAAAGACCGTGCTGAATTTCAAGTTCTTCTTCATTTAGTTGATAGCTATAATAACGCTGACGAAGTTTCGGGAATACGAAGTACTCAAATGGTGCTAGTGCAACCGTTAAGCCGATTAACACGTACAAAATCCACGCCCACCAATCAAACTTTATCATGAGGAAAAGGTAAGCTAAAATGACAAGAATACCGATCCCTTCTTCAATTACAGCACGAACTTTCCACACCTTGACCATGTCAGGATGAATTTCATTTTTCAATGGATCCATGTAACCACTCCAAATCTAGTAATCTAATATACGAATACTCTCAAACTATATTTTACATAACTTTACAGAAAATTGTAATTTAATTATCTTTCTTCTCAGGGATAAAATATCCGAACCAAAGTAACCAAATGAAACCGATTAACTTCAGCCAACTTCCATCCGCTTGAAAAGCCTCTATTATACCTGGTATTTTATAAAGTGAAACTTTAATCAGTGGGGGTTTTGTTCATCCCCCACTGATTATTAGTTGAACCAATCAGGCTTTTACGGGCAGTTGATCCCCACCTAACTTCTTTGCTTTCGCTGAATTTTGAGGTGGGGGTCTTACTGCCCGTTAATGCGGGATAAAGCCCAATGAATCCAAGAAAACCGAGCCACCAGTTTTTTTGCATTTTCACTTTTATTCCTCCTTCATTACATTTTTCACATTTCGAATCCAAATTTCTTTATACTTTAACTGGAATCCCATTAACATGTAATTACTCATATTATCGATCACGAGCGCTAACGTATGTGCATTTTCTTCCGTTGCCTGTTGTGACACAACGTCAAGTTCCATACCTTTCTTCAATAAATCGTGGAAACCATTTAAAAAATCTTCTTGTATTTCAAATAAGCGTTTCTGATACTTTTCATTTCGCGATGCAGTTACGATGAATTCATTTATGACGCGTAGTATGCCTTCTTGTCCTTCATACTCAGAGAGCATATGTAAACCATCAGCGATTAACTTTTCTGCAAAATTTTCTTTCGTATATTGTTCTTTATTGAAATAACTCACGAAATGATACCCAGAAAAAATTTCTTCAAATAAAAAATCAACTAACGCTTCTTTAGAAGAAAAATGATAATAAATAGCCGGTTTTGAAATACCTACCTCTTTCGCAATCATGGAAAGGCTCATCTTCTCAATGCCGTGCTCTGCCATGAGTTTAAATGATGCTTCTACAATGTTTTGCGATGTTTGTAAATTCTTTGTCATACTGTACCCCACTTATTTTTACTTACCGGTCGGTAAATAAATTATAAAATGAAACGAAATGATTTGCAAGTTAGTTAGAGTAACAGAAGGGATTTATTGGTAAATGCAGAAAAGTATAAAGTAAAAGCAACCTATAACAATAAGGAGGATATTCCTATGGGACTTGGCGGTAAAGGCGGTAGTGGTGGCACTGGTGGCGGTGAAGCTGGACAAGATGGCAAGAGCGTTAGTAGTGGGTATATAGTACTCATTGTGCTCTTTATCGTATTGATTGTAGTCGGAGTTGGCTATAACGGCATTAACTTCTAAAAAAAAGCATCCTAAACCACAATTTAGGATGCTTTCTTTTTAATTTCTATTCAGTAATCGCATACGATAACAATTCATCGTCACTTCTCCGAGTCTTTGCAGTAGTTGATAGTTCGCATATGCGCCGACTGGGGCACCGATTATTGGTACGAGCTGAAGCATTTTTGCTAAATCGATATAGTCTCGGTACTCTGTTTGGAACTTTTCCCAGTCCATATGATTTTCTTCTTCTGTATCCCACGTTTCGATTGCTTTCCATATTTCTTTTCGGTAATCGTCACTTGAAAAAGCAAGTTGGAAAACGTGAAGGATAAAAAGACGCTCTTCTTTATCGCTCGTATCAAATCCGTACAACGTTGCTGCATCGAATAAAAATTTAATTTTAATGCCAAGTAAAAGCGGAAAATCAGCAAGACCAAGGAGAATACCGCCAGCTCCCGTCCCTGCTCCTTCTGCCGCTGCTATTTTTTTGTACTCATCCATTTTTTTACGTACTTCGTCGTCTCTTCTTTGCAATGACCAGTTCGTCTCTTTTAATTTTGGTTTTATAAAGTTTGATCCGGCACTAATTGTTTGCACCATCATCCGAATCGTTTCTGTTAATACTTTTTGCACTTTCGCCGGAATAAGCTGTTGTACTTTCGTCTGCACTTTCTTAGAGAACCGTGTCATCATCGAAGAATCTTTCATGAATGTAGCTTTCCACTGTTCCAATTCTTTTATAACCTTCTCTTCGTATGTAATCATAGGTTCATTCCCTTCAATTTAAACGCTCAATACGTTTCGCCCCGTATTGATAAACGAAACCGATACTAAATACTATGCTTACGACTAGTAAAATTCCCGTCATCATGAAATTTTTCGTCGCAAAGGCGAATATAACTGTAAATACAACGCTGCCGGTAATAAGGATCGTATTTAATAAGACAAGAAAATCTTTCTTCTTCTCTTCTCCCCCGACGGGATACAAATCAAGCCAAATCTTCATGCGGTGATGCTTCCATAAAGTTAATAGCTGATAACCGATTAAATATAGGAAAATAAGGCTTACGATAAATCGTCCATATAAAAATGGAATGAAGTAAAGAATAACTCCTCCAAGAGCGAGCAAACGCACATATAAACCGAAATAGTTACCAGATCGTAAAAACGTTCTTGTATATAAGTATAAATATGTACGCTTTTCACCAATCATTGAAAGAATGAAATCAAGCCATTTTCTACGTGCTACTCTTTCTTTTAATGCAGGTACATCAACGAACATATTCGCGATGCGGTACAGCAGCATCATCTTCTTACCTTCTTCAGAAATTAAATACTCCCAGTTTAGCGGCTTTCCCTTCACCATTTGATGTAGTACTACAAGGTATAACATCATGAGAAGGACGATTCCGCCAACAAAAATGACGGAAGTACGCTCTACAAGGAAGTATACAAATAATCCGTTTAAAATAAAACGAATGAACCAATCAGCTCTTTGTATATTTTGGTCTGTTAAAAATGATTTTTCCCACGCGACGAATAAGTTCCACGCTTTTACAATGACAAACGCGAGTACAATCCATATGTAAGCAGCTCCTGTTTGCTTCATTTGCTGGAAGTATAACGGGGCAAGCGCTGCCGCTACGATTGCGATTATGTATAACTGAATCATAAACGTAAAGAGAAATGCCTTTGTAAAATAAGGTTTTAACTTTTGTTCAACTGGCAGCAAGTAAACGAGATCCGCTTCTTTTAATAACGTTTGTATCGATCCGGCCGTTAATACGAGTCCAAGCAACACTGCCATAACGAGCGCTGTCGGAAACGACGGTGTTAACGTTTGTAACCATTGCTGGTAATAATACGCTCCTGCGCCGATGATGAATACGAAAATAAATTTCAAATGATCATTAAATACGTATTTACTATATGTACGAACTTCTTTTAGAAAGTGACGAAATCGTTCTTTCCATAATGCTGTGCTATTCATAATCTTCTTCCTTCGTTAATGCAATATAAATATCATCTAGCGTTGCACCTGGCATATTAAAATCGGATTGCAGTTCAGATAATGTCCCCTTCGCTCTTACTTCGCCTTGATGCAGAATAATAAACGAATCACAATAACGCTCTGCCGTCGCTAAAATATGTGTACTCATTAAGATTCCTGCACCGCTCTTTTTCATTTGATCCATCATTTGAAGAAGTGATTGAATCGCTAACGGATCAAGCCCAACGAAAGGTTCGTCCACAATATAAAGAGATGGTTCCACTAAAAACGCACTCATAATCATTACTTTTTGTTTCATCCCTTTTGAGAAATGAGATGGAAACCATTTTAAACGATTTTTCATGCGAAATTCTTGTAATAGTTGCCCTACACGTTCTTCATATTGTTTTTCATCGACACCGTACGCCATCGCTGTTAACTTCAAATGTTCTTCTAGCGTTAGCTCGTCATATAATACCGGTGTTTCTGGGATGAACGAAAAACTAGAACGGTACGCTGTCATATCATCACGAATTGTTTTCCCATTAATTGTGACAGTTCCTTTTTTCGGTTCCATTAAACCGATAATATGTTTAATCGTCGTACTCTTCCCGGCTCCATTTAAACCGATTAAGCCGACAAGTTCGCCTTTATTCACAGAGAACGAAACATCTTTTAGTACAGGTCGTTTCGTATATCCTCCTGTAACATTTTCTACACGCAATAACTCGCTCATACGACACCACTTTCTTCATTAGTATTCATTCTATATTCATCTTACCAAAAATAGCGCTGTACTACATAGTATCGATGCCCTCAAAAAAAATTTAAATTTGTTCGCATATATTTTTACGAAAGCGGACATCATAATTAGTGAAGAAGGAACACATTGAAAAAGCGACCACCAATTGATGAGTACAACAACATAGTGAAGTCATCATGAAATGGGGTGTCCATGTTGGACAAAGAAATTTACACATAACCAGATCATTTGTTTCATTTTAGAAACGGGGTGTCTCCGAAAGAGCATATACTGTTTTAAAAAATAAACAATTTCCTTTTATAAAGATTGCAATTCATTTCACTTGAAAATGGGGTGTCTACGGCAGAAACTTTAGCCGATTTACCGTGCATTTCTTAAATAAATGAGGTGTCTGCGAAACGTAAATTACGATAATGCTTTTTCAATCCCTCTTCAGAAAACAGGAAGCTGACTCAGCTTCCTGTTTTTCGTGTTTGTTCTCTTATATAATTATGGTAAAATACGGCTAAGGCTACTTGAAAGGATGAGATCAATGAACCATACAGCGGATAATTGTATTTTTTGTAAAATTATTGACGGGCAAATCCCTTGCTCAAAAGTATACGAAGATGAACATGTGCTTGCATTTTTAGATATTAGTCAAGTAACAAAAGGACATACTCTTGTTATTCCAAAAGTTCACAAACAAGACATTTTTGCGTTAACGCCAGAAATCGCATCACACATTTTTTCTGTCGTTCCGAAAATCGCAAATGCGATTAAAGCAGAGTTTAATCCAGTTGGCTTCAACCTACTTAACAATAACGGTGAAAAAGCTGGACAAACTGTGTTCCACTTCCACCTTCATTTAATTCCACGCTACAGTGAAAACGATGGTTTCGGTGCTGTTTGGAAATCACATCAAAATGAATACACAATGGAAAATTTACAAAACATCGCAAGTACAATTGCAAATAGTGTGAAATAATGACACTATAATAAGAAGTAATACATAACAAGCCACTTTCCTAAAGTGATTACATATTGCACGGCTTGTTTCTCCATTCAAGATGCCAGGGAATGTGCATTACACACTTTTCTTTCCCTCGTCTTAAAGATATGCATATTTTTTCACATCATGAATACGAACAAAAAATAAGGAGGTTTCCTTTTATGTCAAAAGCTAAATCCTTTATTACAGGTGTCATTTGCGGCGGAGCAGTTGCTGGATTAGCCGTTCTTTTCTCTACTCCTTCTTCTGGTAAAGCTATGCGCGGTAAGCTGAAAGAAAAAGGAACTGATATTAAAAAGACTTTAGCTGATATTACAGCTGATACAAAATTATTAAAACGTCAAATCGTTGAAACTGCTTCGGAAGGTAAAGAAGTGTTTCAAGAATTAAAAGAAGATATGCAAGACACGCTTTCTAACTGGAAGCAAGATATTTCTCAAAACAAACGACATATTGAGCAAGAAATTTTGGACATTCAAAAATCAATTGAGAAACTACAAGAAGCTGTTCCGGAAAAAGCGTAAACAAATTCCTGCTTAGTTTTTTGCATATAACAAATATTTTTTATATAAATTGACCTTAACACGGCATATCACACAGATATGCCGTGTTTTTATGCATTTACAATATATGTTATCACTTAACATGTAAGGACAACACATGTATTCACGACTCATAAAACGCTTCCATGCTTATGCATGATTTGTATAGAATGTCATTTTTCCGAAAAATTTTCACAATTCTCACAAAAAGACTTTATTAATTTTTACTTTACTGGCATAATAGATAGTAATGAAAAAGAATGTTAAAGTGGGTGAGTAAATGAAAAGTGGAGAAAAAGATTACTCGGTAAAAGAAGCGATGATTTTCAGCCAACGCATTGCTCAATTATCGAAAGCGTTATGGAAATGCGTAGAGAAAGATTGGCAACAGTGGATTAAGCCTTACGATTTAAACATTAATGAGCATCATATTTTGTCAATCGCTTATCATTTAAAAGGGGCTTCTATTTCTGAGATTGCTAAGTTTGGAGTTATGCACGTATCAACGGCGTTTAACTTCTCGAAAAAGCTAGAAGAACGCGGCTATCTTGTGTTCTCGAAAAAAGAAGATGATAAACGAAATACGTACATTGAGATTACAGACAAAGGGGAAGAATTACTACTTCGCTTAATGGAGGAGTATGATCCTGAAAATAACTCTGTATTTAATGGGGCTCTTGCACTTCGTAATTTCTATGGTAAGTTCCCAGAAAATATCGAACTTATCGCTATCTTGCGCAACATTTACGGACAAGACTTCATCGATATTTTTGAGAAATCATTAGAGAATATTGAGGAGAATTTTACGGAATCCGATCAGAAGTTAGTTAAGAAGTAATCTATTTATTTTTTCTCAATCATGCTTAAGAATTCATTCATAAGCGGCTTAAATAAACCTTGTTTTGCTAGCGCTTCCGCAGTTTCGTGTACTTCGAGCTGATGTGGAAGCGCTTTTTCAAATTGCTCTAACAGCGCATCGAACAAAAGAAGCCCTTCTGCTTTCTCCACTACATATTGCTCGTTCAGCATTTCACAAAGATGTAGTATACGTTCAATATCTTTTTTGCGAGCTTTTTTCTTTATGATTAAAGAATAAAATGGACACTTTTCTTCATCAATCATTTTAAATAGTAGGTCTACGTAGTATTCAGCTTGTTCTAATCTTCTAACAACGTCCATTTTCTCCCTCACTTTCTAACACAAAGTCTTCTATTTCTGAATTTTATAACACGAACAAAATATCGTATGATACAATATATAAAGTATATGTATTTTAGCCAAAAGGAGGTCTCGCCTCATGACACTTATAACAGTTGTTTTTGTCGCATTCGCACTTCTTGTTATATTTTACACGAATTTTATGACACATACACTGTGTGAACGAAAACAAATAGCTGCGAGCCGCCAACCCGGTGTCTTTCGGGTTATCAATGTATGTATAACAATTTTATTAATTTCTAGTTATATAGAAATTATATTTCATGGAAAGTGAGGAAGGAAGCCCCTTCCTCACTTTTTTCCTCTATAAGCAAATTATACCTACTATAACCAATAAAATAAACAGTACAAGTAATAAAATAAGTTGAGAATTCATCCCCATCCCCTCCTCTTTTCTATATATGCGGCATGCGCCCAATACGGAACACCTTCAAAATCTGACACGTACTGGTTAAATTTTCTTTATCAATATGAAATTGAGTCGAAATATGATATATTAAATTTTGTACATATTGCTTATACTATGAAATAAATGACACGCATCTTAACTTTATCCTCAGCCTCGGTAAGCCCTGTTAAGCGCGCTTTACCAACGAAAAAAGCAAAAGTATCAGTGAGACTTAATCGGGCTCTTATGAACCAAAATTCATTGGTGTAGGATAAATTAAAAATACATAATAGTAGGAGTGTTTATCGAATGAAGAAAGCTATGCTTGCCTTAGCCGCAACAAGTGTAATCGCATTATCAGCATGTGGAACAGGATCATCATCAGACAAAATCGTTACATCTAAAGCTGGTGACATTACAAAAGACGAGTTCTACAATCAAATGAAGACACAAGCTGGTAAACAAGTACTAAACAACATGGTTATGGAAAAAGTACTTATTAAAAACTACAAAGTTGAAGACAAAGAAGTAGACAAAAAGTTCGATGAAATGAAAAAACAATACGGTGATCAATTCGATACACTATTAAAACAACAAGGTATTAAAGAAGAAACTTTAAAAACTGGTGTGCGTGCTCAATTAGCTCAAGAAAAAGCTATCGAGAAAACAATCACTGATAAAGAATTAAAAGATAACTACAAGCCTGAAGTTAAAGCAAGCCACATTCTTGTAAAAGATGAAGCGACTGCGAAAAAAGTTAAAGAGGAACTTGGACAAGGTAAATCTTTCGAAGAGTTAGCGAAACAATACTCTGAAGATACTGGTTCAAAAGAAAAAGGTGGCGACTTAGGATTCATCGAACATGGTAAAATGGTTAAAGAATTCGAAGATGCTACTTATAAACTGAAAAAAGATGAAGTAAGCGAACCTGTAAAAACACAATTCGGTTACCACATCATTAAAGTTACAGACATTAAAGAGCCAGAAAAACCATTCGAGCAATCAAAAGCTGACCTGAAAAAAGAGCTAGTTGCGAAGAAAGCACAAGACGCTGAATTCATGAACGATCTTATGATGAAAGAAATCAAAAAAGCTGACGTAAAAGTTGACGATAAAGATTTAAAAGATCTTTTCAAAGAGCAAAAAGCTGACGATAAGAAAGAAGAAAAGAAATAATGAAGTGAAAAAAGCTTGGGCTTCGGCCCAAGCTTTTTTTGTATGCTCTCTTCTCGTGATACATTACGTGTAGATTGGATAAATGAAATTATATGATTACTTCCCCGATTCTACAGAAAGGTTAACATCTTTTTCGTTTTATGGATCGTGTAAAATCTTAGTTACTTATATATTTACATAATCTTCGTTAACAGAAGTTGATTTTGTCATTCATTTAACTAAAACCATCTTTTATGCATTTCACTTAAAAACATTTCTGTGATTTTAAATCCAGAGCTTTCTCCGATAATAGCGTCAATCCCACAATGCGGACAAACTGCTGTGTTATCATCATCCCACCACTCTGTAATTTTGCCTGAATTGAAAATTTCCAAACAATAAAAACAACCACATACAACATCTTTTTCTAAATGTTTTCTATTACGAGAACAAAAGCGATGCGCTTCCTCAAAATGTTTTTCCATCAGTATCCCCTATTCCTCATTTTCTTTTATGCTCTACTTAGGTTCTCCTCGACAAAATTTCAATTCTTTCTTAAAGAAAAACCAAAAACCTTGATTCCATCACACACGGAACCAAGGTTTATCTTATTATCATTGATTAAATTAAAAAACTATGTTAAATTAGTACAGAAACACGTTTTAGAAAATATACAGAACGTATTTATCCGTATCTTAATTGTACACCAAAACACATCTTCAGTCAACCTCTATTTTTCACTTTTAAAGGAGTGCTTACCGTATGAACAAAAAACTTGATTTAGAGCAAAAACGATTGGATACCGTAATAGAAACGATTACGGCGCAAATTGATAAACTGGAAAACGAAACTGGCAGACGCCGGGCAGAAGTAATCCATATTCGTAAACACTTTTGGGATGACGTAAAAGTGAATACTGATACTTTTGATGATTATCTTGAAACAGTTATCAACTTAAGACAACAAGCTCAGTCACTAGCTGTCACACAAATTACCCATAAGCACACCTTTAATCGACTTGCTGCACTACGACGTATGCATAAAGCACCTTACTTTGGACGAATTGATTTCAAAGAAGAAGGAGAATCTGCTGCGGATCAAATTTATATCGGCGTAGCTACACTTACTGATGCAAGCGGAGAAAACTTCCTTATATATGACTGGCGCGCACCTATTTCGAGTGTGTACTACGATTATCCACCAGGACCGGCTGAATACAGTACACCAGGCGGCGTAATCCACGGTAATGTGGAGAAAAAATTACAATACATTATCCAAAATGGCGAGATTGATTCTATGTTCGATACGAGTCTTACAATTGGCGATGAAATTCTGCAACAAGCGCTCGGAAAAGGTACGAACAAACATATGCAAAGTATCGTTGCTACGATTCAGCGCGAGCAAAATGAAATTATTCGTCACGATGAAGGCCGACTACTTATCGTGCAAGGAGCTGCTGGTAGCGGGAAAACGTCAGCTGCCCTACAACGAATCGCCTACTTACTATATAAATATCGCGAATGGTTAAAAGCGGATCAAATTATTCTCTTCTCCCCTAACTCTATGTTCAACAGCTACGTTTCTAACGTACTACCTGAACTCGGTGAAGAAAATATGCAGCAAGTGACATTCCAAGAATATTTAAACCATAGACTAAGCAAGTCATTTGACGTTGAAGATCCTTATGAACAATTAGAATATATGTTAACTGAAACGGATAGCCCTACCTATAAAACGAGAAATGCGAGCATTCGATTTAAAGCATCCACCCAATTTTTCGAGATGATTCGAGCGTACAGACAATCTCTTGAATCTTCAGGCATGCTATTTAGAGGAATGAAATTTAGAGGAAAGTTAATTGCTTCTGCTAAAGAAATTACAGAGCAGTTTTACAATACTGACTCCTCCCTCCGCTTCCATAATCGAATTGAAAAGTTAACGGATTGGCTAAATAAACAAATAGATGCAATTGAAAAAACAGAACTGAAAAAGCCTTGGGTAGAAGAGGAAATTGAATTACTTAGTAAAGATGAATACCAAAAGGCTTATAAATATTTACAGAAAAAAGGCGAGTTTGACGACAACTCCTTTAATGATTTTGAGAAAGAAACGAAAGTACTTGGACGTATGATTGTCCGTAAAAAATTGAAGCCGCTTCGTAAAGGTGTTCAAACATTGCGCTTCATCAACTTCACAGGCATATATAAACAACTCTTCACAGATGCATCATGGGTTGCTGAGGAAAAACCGAAAGAGTGGGATGACATTTGCTCATTAACAGTAAACATGCTCGATGAAGGAAAGCTATATTATGAGGATGCGACTCCATTCTTACTTTTAAAAGAATTAATTGAAGGCTTCCAAACGAATAGATCGATTAAACATGTACTCGTAGACGAAGCACAAGATTATTCGCCGTTTCAATTTGAGTTTTTAAAACGTCTCTTCCCTGCTGCAAGAATGACTGTACTTGGAGACTTTAACCAAGCGATATTTGCCCATGCGAGTGAAGCAGTGAATTTCAATACACTTACTAGCTTATACGGACCAGATGAAACGAACGGTATCAACTTAACTCGTAGCTATCGCTCAACAAAACCGATTATTGAATTTACACGTGCTCTCGTACCGGAAGGAGAGAACATTCACGCCTTTGAACGTGACGGTGAGAAACCTACAGTGACGAAAGTATCGAATGACAGCGAACTGCACGAACATATTACTGCCAAAGTTGCTGAACTACAAAAAGAGCAGCATAATACGATCGCAATTATATGTAAATCTGCAGCTGAAAGCGCCGCTGCCTACGAAGCACTTAGTCATATCGAGAATATTAAACTCGTGAAAAGTAACTCAGCCGAGTATGAGCAAGGCATTGTCGTGATCCCTGCTTACTTAGCGAAAGGTATCGAATTTGATGCTGTCATTATTTACGATGCTTCTAAAGATGTGTACAGCGATGAGAGCGTTCGTAGATTGTTCTACACTGCTTGTACGCGCGCGATGCATGAACTGCAACTTTATAGCGTTGGCGAGGTTAGTCCTTTTATACTTGGGGCTAATTCGGAGAGTTTTGAGCTTATAACGAAAACACCTTGATAATTATCAAGGTGTTTTTCTCATGCTAAACGACATATCTTTACGTCGATATACACTTAACACGATCCCTATTAAAAGCGCATGGAATACAGTTGGTGTTAATCCATAACTAATAAAAGGCAACGATATAGAAGCAATCGGTAATAAACCTAAAATCATGCCCACGTTATAAATAAACTGGACTACGAAAAGAGTCATTCCTCCAACGAGAAGCAATTTACCATATCGGTCATTTATTTTATAAGATATGATTACTAATCTTGCTACAAAAAGAGAAAGAACGGAAACAAGAATTAGCGCAAGCACATACCCATAATAGTAAGTCAAACTTGCAAACACAAAATCAGTATCCGCAGCAGGGATGAACTTTGTATCTCCAGATGTACCAAACCAACCAGCCGACGACATTACCTCTTTTAAACGTATATACATAAATCCTGCGCCACCTGCATCACTCTCAGGATTTAAATACCCTAAAACTCTATCTAAGTGGTATCCTGAAGACCAGGATACCGATGCCTTAATAATAAATAAACAAATGGGTACAATCGTAATAATCAACGCCGTTTTCTTTCCTAACTTACTCCACCAAAGCATAACGAATACCATTGTCATATAAACAAAAATTGACGAAAGGGTGGATACAATTAAAAATAAATACAAAGAAAATAAATATAAAACCACAAGATGTATAACCTTTAGCCTATTATTATTGAAAAAAGAAGCCCAAGCTAGAAAAAAGAAAGGTACTGCCATTAAACAGTCAACTGCAATTGGACCAATTTTTATTAACGGTTCTCCAATCATTGAAGCGTTTGGAAAACAGTATAGCATTAACAGGACAACTACTCCGATTGTGTAAAACAACAATCCCATTCTCTCTAATTTCCGATAATCAAGTAACATCATCCCAATCGCTGTTATAACACCGAGAATAACAAATATCACCTTATTCATTATTACATCATTCGTATATTCAAAAGCTAAAACTGGCAAAAACCCTACCCCCATAGCAGCCACTAATAAAATAAATAAGAACCAATCCACCTTTGGCTTATGTAGTTTGTTAAGCTCCTGCCCTAATTTAATCGGACTTCCCATTTGTTCCACAGCTTTATTTTCAGCGACTTCCTCACTTAATCCTTTTTCTATCCATGTGTTCTTCGCCTGTTTTAAGTGAAAGTCTAGTTCAGTTGCCACAAAGCTCTTTGCTTCTTTTGATTTAATATGATTGGTAACTTCGCTTACAAAACGCTCCCCTTTTTTATTCAATTTCGCCTCACTCCTGTACTAAGCCTTTTAATATAAATTGTACCTTCTTAGCATTTTTCTCTGCCTTTCGTAGCATCTTTCTGCCTTTATCATTTAATTGATAATATTTCGCTCCTTCATGATCCCAACTTGATTGAATAAAACGATTCTGTTCTAGACGATGTAATACGGTATATAAAAAACCTTCATTTCCTTCGAATTTTCCAATCCCTCTCCCTCGTAGTAGCTGTGACAATTCGTATCCTGTTTTTTCATTACTGAGGAGTTGTAAAATGGCTAAAGAGATGTCCTCTTCTTTTTCGTTTGAAGCATTGATTTTTTCGCGCACCTGCTTTCGATGTTGATCAGAAAAACTCAAATGTTTAAACGTTGTATTCTCCATTGATTTTCGCAGGCCTTTTAATCGATCTTCCATTTGATTATTCCTCCAATCCTTTCTTCAAAAGCTCCTTCGCTTTTTTCAGTCTCGTTTTTATCGTATTTTCTTTCACGTCTATTACAATAGCAATCTCTTTAATTGATAATTCTTCATAATAAAATAGATAAATGACTTCTCGATATTTTATCGGTAAATTCATTACTGCAGAAGCGAGCTCACGGTCCTCCGCATTTTGAATAACAGTTTGTTCGACACTATCATTTTGAACCCCAATATAAGCCGATTCATCCTCTGTCACGATCACCTTTTTGCTATACCAACTTTTTACATAGTCCTTACATTGATTAATCGCAATTCTCCATAACCACGTTTTCACATTCGACTTCCCTTTGTATGTATGAAGAGATTTATAACATTTCACAAATATATCTTGCGTTACATCCTCAGCAACCTCTTTATTATTCACATATAAATACACAAGCTGTAAGACTTCTTGTCCATACTTGTTCATGATTTCATCGATAAGGAGTTCCTTATCTTCTATTTCAAACGCTTCTACCGTTAATTCATCCACACCATTTCCTCCTCCCCATATATTAGACGACGCACCGTATGGAAAAGTTTTATTAATTTATAAAAAAATACGGATGATAGTGTCCGTATCGTTTTTTAACTTTAATTTTTCTTCACTAAGAGTAAACCTTTTATTGTGATACAACACTTTAATCAAGACTTTAGCACATTCATAATAAAACAAAAAACCACCTAAAGGCTCCCCTTCAGGTGGTTCTCTATTTTACGCTAATGCAGCTGCCTGCTCTTGTTGATCTACAGGAATTACAGCGTCTGTTAATGCTTTTTCTAGTTCTGCTGTGTATTTCATTTGCTCTTCTTTGCTCCAGCCTAGTTTCGCAGCCATGTAGTTGATTACTGCTTCTCTCCACTCGTATACCCAGTGGATGTTGAAGAATACAGCGCCTCTGCGGCGTACGAAGAAGTCAACTGGTTTTGCTGTCATTTCGTAATCCATTGCGTATACAAGTGGGATTAGAACGTCTAGCGGCATGTTGTATTCTTTCGCTTCGTCTTTATGTTTTTTCGCTAAGTCGAATAGTACATCTACGTTAGAGCCGTAGAATTTCGCGAATTCTTCTGCTTGTGCTTTCGTTAAACCAGATTTCGTACCTTCGTCTGCTTTTTTCGCAACGAATGCTGGGAATCCGTGTGAACCACTTACATGTCCACCAGAGATTGGCATATGTTTCGTGTCGCTCTTCGGATATGCACTATGACCTTCTTTTTGTAATAGGTTTGTTACGTAGTCTACTACCATTTCAGCCATTTTACGGTATCCTGTTAATTTACCACCTGCGATTGTAATTAAACCAGATTCAGAAGTCCAAATTTCATCTTTACGAGAAATTTCAGATGCATTCTTACCTTCTTCATAAATTAATGGACGTACACCAGCCCAGCTTGATTCTACATCTTTTTCTGTAATTTTTACACTTGGGAACATGTAGTTAATCGCATTAATGATGTATGTGCGATCTTCTGTTGTCATGTGCGGTACAGCTGCGTCTTTATCATAGAACGTATCTGTTGTACCTACGTATGTTTTTCCGCCGCGAGGAATCGCGAACACCATACGTTTATCTGGTGTATCGAAGTAAATAGCTTGCCCTAATGGGAAACGTTTTTGATCAATTACTAAATGAACACCTTTTGATAACTGAAGTACTTTTCCTTTTTTCGAGTTATCTTTTTCACGAAGTGTATCTACCCAAGGACCAGCTGCGTTTACAATTTTCTTACCGTAAACTTCATATACTTCACCGTCTAGTAAATCGATTACACGTACACCACATACTTTTCCATCTTTATATAAGAAACCGTCTACTTTTGCGTAGTTAACAGCTTTTGCACCATGTTCAATTGCTTCTTTCATTACTTCAATTGTAAGACGAGCATCGTCTGTACGATATTCTACGTAGTAACCGCCGCCTTTTAATCCTTCTTTTTTTACAAGAGGCTCTTTGTTTAATGTTTCTTCACGGTTAAACATTTTTCTGCGCTCGCTTCGTTTTACGCCTGCTAAGAAGTCGTATACACGAAGACCAATTGATGTACTGAATGATCCGAACGTACCGCCTGTATGGAACGGAAGTAACATCCACTCTGGTGTTGTTACATGGGGACCGTTCTCATATACGATTGCACGCTCTTTCCCCACCTCTGCTACCATTTTCACTTCAAGTTGTTTTAAATAACGTAGACCACCGTGTACAAGCTTCGTTGAACGACTTGATGTACCTGCTGCAAAGTCCTGCATTTCAAACACAATTGTTGATAACCCGCGTGTTGCCCCATCTAATGCAATACCAGAACCAGTAATACCTCCACCAATTACGATCACATCTAACTCTTGTTTATTTACTCCGTTTAATACGTCTTTACGTTGTTTACTTGAAAATTTCATGGTAATTCCTCCCTTTGATAACGAAAAAAGAGACCACGAACTCCGCTATAGATTTCGCCTCTATAGCGTGTTGTGGTCTCTCCAAATCTCCTACCGAATTATTAACTTGTCACCATTATAACACTGTTTATGATTATTTGAAAGCTTTTGTTGCTTCAATTGCTTTTTTCCATCCAGCATATAGCTCTTCGCTTGTTTCCGCTTCCATCGTTGGTTCAAAGCGTTTGTCCATATGCCACTGTTCTTTAATTTCATCTTGGTTTTTCCAATATCCAACTGCAAGACCAGCTAAGTACGCTGCCCCTAAAGCTGTCGTTTCATTGATCACCGGACGCTCTACAGGAACATCTAAAATATCACTTTGGAACTTCATTAAGAAGTTATTTTTAACTGCTCCGCCATCAACGCGTAATGTTTTCAGTTCAATACCTGAATCTGCTTCCATTGCGCATAATACATCTTTCGTTTGGTACGCTAAAGATTCTAGCGTTGCACGAATGAAATGCTCTTTCGTCGTACCGCGCGTTACACCAAACATAGCGCCGCGTACTTCACTATCCCAGTACGGTGTACCTAAACCTACGAATGCTGGTACAACGTATACACCTTCAGTTGATGCAACGCGTGATGCGTACACTTCACTTTCGCTTGCATCTTTAAACATGCGCATTCCGTCACGTAACCATTGAATTGCAGAACCTGCTACGAAAATACTTCCTTCTAATGCGTAGTTTACTTTACCATCTATTCCCCATGCAATTGTTGTTAATAGACCATGCTCAGAAGCTACTGCTTTTTCACCTGTGTTCATTAACATGAAGCAACCAGTTCCGTACGTGTTCTTCGCCATACCTTCACCGAAACAAGCTTGTCCAAATAATGCTGCTTGCTGGTCACCGGCTACGCCTGCAATCGGTATATTTTGACCGAAGAAGTGATAGTCGATTGTTTCGCCATAAACTTCAGATGATGGACGTACTTCTGGAAGCATGCTCTTTGGTACTGTTAACATGTCTAGAAGCTCATCATCCCACTGTAAGTCGTGAATATTAAACATTAATGTACGTGATGCATTTGAGTAATCCGTTACGTGCGCTTTTCCACCAGATAGTTTCCATACAAGCCACGTATCAATTGTTCCGAATAATAGATCGCCGTTTTCTGCTTTTTCTCTTGCACCTTCAACGTTATCTAAAATCCATTTTACTTTCGTACCAGAGAAGTATGCGTCAATTAAAAGACCTGTTTTTTCGCGAACCGTTTCGCTATAACCTTTTTCTTTCAACTCATCACAAATTTCAACTGTTTGACGAGATTGCCATACGATTGCGTTGTAAATTGGTTTTCCAGTCGTTTTATCCCAAACAACCGCTGTTTCACGTTGGTTCGTAATACCGATACCAGCGATTTGTTCTGGTTTTACATCAGCTTCGCTTAAGCAAGTTGCGATAACTGCTAAAATAGATCCCCAAATTTCTTGTGCATTATGCTCTACCCAACCTGGCTTTGGAAAATGTTGTGTAAACTCTTTTTGAGCTGAATGAACAATTTCACCTTTTTTATTGAACAGAATTGCGCGTGAGCTAGTTGTTCCTTGGTCTAAAGAAAGAATATATTTTTTCATATCGGTTTCCCCCTATGCTACTTTTCTACTATTTGTATTGCTTTCACTTTTTTTACTTGTCATATAAGAGATTGCTAGTACAATCACAGTTGCAATAATCACATAAATAAGTGCTACATTTTGTTTTCCTTCAAATACAACTTGATGGAATAATCCTGCAAGTGATCCACCTAAAATTGGACCGACTACTGGAATCCATGCATACTTCCAGTTTGAACCGCCTTTTCCTGCAATCGGAAGGAAGAAGTGTGCGATACGCGGACCTAAATCACGAGCCGGGTTAATCGCGTATCCTGTTGTTCCACCTAATGATAAACCAATACTTACGATTAAGAAACCTACGATAAATGGATTTAAACCATCTGCAAATTTATTTGCTCCAATTGCTAATATACCAAATACTAAAACGAATGTTCCAATCATTTCACTCAAAAGGTTTGTAAATGTGTTCGGAATTGCTGGACCTGTTGCAAATACACCTAATTTTGTTCCTGGATCTTCTGTTTCTTTCCAGTGTGGTAAGTAATGTAAATATACAAGAACTGCCCCGATAATTGCCCCAATCATTTGTGCTGCGATATAACCTGGTACGTCACTCCATGGGAACGCTCCCTTAAATGCTAGTCCTATCGTTAAAGCTGGATTCAAATGTGCCCCACTAATTGATCCAACCGCGTACGCTGCAACTGCTACCGCTAAGCCCCAGCCCATTGTAATGACAATCCAACCTGAATCTTTTGCAAACGACTTCTTTAAACTTACACCAGCGCAAACGCCGCCACCAAGTAAGATTAACAATGCAGTCCCTATTAACTCCCCTAAAAATGCTGACATAAAATCCCTCCACAATCAATTTAAATGCGTTCAAATGTGATAGAGGTAAAATGAATGGCCATTCGTTTTTTCAAAAGAAAAAGATCCACAGCTTACATGCTTCTATATAATATATAGAAACAATAAAATGTGGATCTCTTCTTTTCTCCGTCACGTTTATTAACTTGTCTATAATGTTAACCTTTCATGAAAGCGGTGTCAACAGAATTTTTTCACATTTTCGTCACTTTTTTTGGTAATGTTTCCATAGTTCTTTTTTTGATGTCGTAATTGCTGTCGCACCAGCATTTAAAGCTCTTTCAACATCTTCCACAGTACGAATGAAACCACCCGCTAAAATCGGGACACCAGTACGCTCTTTCACTTCAGCAATCACATCCGTTAGCGCACCAGGAAGCACCTCTATATAATCCGGCTTCGTCTTTTCTAGCAAATTACAGCTCTTTTCCATCGCGCTAGAATCAATTAAAAAGATGCGCTGAATAGAGACGACACCCTTTTGCTTCGCCTTCATAATCACGCTCGCCTTTGTCGAAAGTAACCCGTACGGTTTATATTCTTGGCATAAAAACTCCGTCGCATGCCCATCACTTTGTAATCCATGGATCAAATCAACATGTAAAAACACCTTTTTACTATGCTGCTTCGCAAGTGACACAACACTCTTCAATTGACCAACATGAATATCTAAAATAACAATATACTCATACGAACTATGTAATAGCTTTTCCAAATCTTTAATTTGCCTCACTGCCGGCAAAATCTTCTGTTCATGAAATTCCATTCTAAATGTCCCCTTCTTTATGTCATCCTATCCTTTATAGTACACAATTTGAGTAGAAAGAACAGCTAGTGCGGTGGAATTATTTCCTCTATCTATATATTTTCTTCAACTTATCAGAAGCCGTGCCACCTATAACCATTAGTATGAGGGGTAAAAAATTCATTACATATGGTGCATCTGCTACAAGTGTAATGCTTGCTCCGGCAAACTTATTTAACATCCATACAACGATTTTTGTAATAAACAAAAATACGCCCATCATAAATAAACTATCGAAAAACACCTTCCATTTTGGATATGCTAACTGTTTACTATCTTCAATTACTTTCTGCGTCAACTCTTCGTCACTCCTTAATAATTCATCAATCGTAATACCGAACAGATCGCTTAAATGAATAATAATTTCAATGCTCGGATAGTTCTTTCCCGTCTCCCATTTCGAAACAGACTGCCTACTTACATGAATTTTTTCAGCCAAATCATTTTGCGACCAATTTCGTTTCTCTCGTTCTTGTTTTAAACGTTCACTAAAAATCATACTGTGTTTATCACCTCTCTACGTCTAGTATGGTCAAATAACTGATGAAGAGTAAAGCGAGTTGTCGTTGCGTTAGCTGTGCAACTTTTACGTTACAGGTTGTAATGGCGCTATGTAGTGTGTATATTTCATATGATATGCTCCTATAATAATTTCCCGAACAATAATATAACGAACCGATACTAGTTAAGACTAGATTAAGCATAAAAAATACGCCATCCTTTCTTATCATTCTCCAGAAAGAATAACGTACAGTTTCATTTTTAAACATTTTCATCACAAAGAAAAGAAGCTAACCATAAACTGTTAACTTCTCAGCTGAAAATAAAATATTATCTTTCCTTATCTTCTAATATCTAGGTTGTGATTGAATATTTGTAAGATGAACATCAAACATATCAATGATTTCAAGAAATCTATCAGCTTCACGAAAAACATGGTCTGCTAATAACGGATGAATGATACTCTTTATTTTACATTGCTCAATTAAATCACGCGCTGTTTTCTTAAAATCCCGAAGAGATGTAACCGACACACGATTTTGATCTAAAAATTGATCTAAAAGAGGGACTGTTTGGGATTGTGGCTTCATAGATTCTAAGTCAATTGCTTGATACATCAATTCATCAAAATCATTACTAAAATTCCGAGCTGTATCTACAAGCTTTCTTTCCGATGGATCAAGAAGATGACCAATAAATTTAGCGTGATCTGCCATAATCCTTAAAAAGAAAACATTTTCTTTAATAATAGCATCAGGAAGAGCATCTAATTTCCCTTCATTTAATTGTATTAAACGTTTTCTAAAATAATCAGCTTCCCTACTTGTATGGTCAACTAACAGTGGAAAGTTATTTTGTCCTGGCAATTTACACGTGAGAATTAACCCTAAAATTTTTCGTTTAAATCCCCAAATATTAGTTGCGGCTTGTTGTACTTCTGAATTAAATCTTTTTATTTGCTCAGGATCTGTTTCATTTGTATAGGAATGCGCTATTTGTTCGATATGTTCAAACAATCGATAAAATTGATTAGCCTCTTCGATTAGTTGCGTATCCTCACATCTAAACCCTAAGCGAAGAAAAAAAGAATGCTCCTTCATGATTCTAGACCAAAAACGAATTTCATTTAATGAACGCTCAACAAACATTACAGATGTAACACCTGTATCAGGATGTAATGTTGTTTCATCCCCATGCATTGTTAATCCCCCCTGTAGATACTGCGCTATTTCCATTCTTATGAGTGAACATATATATAAATACCATCAATAAAAGTTCATGATGAATATCATATACATGTAGAATTAAGCTTATATAAGCTTAGCTTGATGAACATATACTGCTCCAAAAAAAGAAAAAAGGCTACCACCTAGATGTAAAGTTCTCCTAGTTGGTAGCCTTTCAAAATGTCTATTAAAGCAATACCGAATCTTTATCACTATCCTGATTCCGTTTCTCTCGCTCTTCTTCTAAACGCTTCATATACACTTCGCCTTCTTTTTCGATAAACTCATTATCCATCTCTTGCTCTTTTTTTGAAGTATATAAAACCATGTAGCCACTTAATACGATCCCGACGATTACAAGATACACCCACCATGGTAAAGTTTCCACTGTACTTCATTCCTTTCCTTAGACAAGCCTTATTAGTTTCACTGTATGAGGAAAGAAGTGGATTTATGCTTAAAATTTATTGCGGATTCTTCGCGAAGAACGCTTGTACATATTCCATAAACTCTATTGGTTCCTGACGAAACGGTGCGTGGTATCCTTTTTCAATGATATGAAACGTACTATTTGCAAATAGCTCATGATACAGTTCACCATTTTTCCAAGAAACGCTCTTATCGTGTCGTCCCCATATAATTAAAGTCGGCACCTTAATTTTATCGGCTTCCATCGCAATGCGGCGCTCTCTCATTTTCGTCAGTTGATCATAATGCTCTTTATCATCGCGACTATTTTTCACTGCATTTTTATTATAATCTGTAATCTCTGTTACAGTTTGTAAGTCCGTTGATAGCGGTGGCACTTCATAGCTTTCTTTTTGCTGGAAAGACTCTATCCCTGTAGAATCCGCTAAAACGAGATGCGTTACTGCATCCGGATATAAATACGCTAAATTTAGAGACATCTCTCCGCCCATCGAATGACCAAGTACTGCGAATTGATCGTATCCGAGTTTCTTCATTAACTTATAATATAAATTCACTTGCGCAGGAAACGAATACTGAAAATCAACCGGCTTCGAAGAACGTCCAAATCCTAAAATATCAACCGCGATAATCGTATGGTCCTTTACAAGTTCCGGATAAATATCACTAAACCCATCTGAAGAACCACCAAACCCGTGAAGCATAAGTAAAGGCGGCTTCCCCTCACCAATTTGCTTAAAGTAAATCGTCTGCCCATCAATTTGCGCCATACTCTCTTTCGTATGCAGCTTCATCATAACAGTATTTTTCACTTCTCCAACCTTCGCAATCGGCTTATCAACGAAGTTACATACAATTAACAAAACGAGCACAATACCGCTAATGAAATAAAATTTAAACCGTTTCAAAATTCCCGTCTCCTTTCTCAAGTTGCTACTTAAAGTTTTTACATTATTTGGTTGTTTTATGATTATTTTTAATTGTAACCACGATAGTTACAATTATACTAAAAAAATATTACTCATTGCCATTAGTGATGGTTACTTTGTAACTATTATAGTTACATATTTAAAGTAAGTCAATTCTTTTTACGACCAAAAAGAAAAGGGACCTCGTTATGAGGTCCCTTCACTTTATTATTTAATTTAAAAATGGTCAGCGTGTGAGTCTTGCTTGCTAATACCGCCACCGTCACCTTTATTGAAGTTGGCCGGTGCTCCTCCATCGCCTCTATTATCTGCTGGTGCTCCACCTGTCTCTCCAATGTTAACGTAGTCTGGTCTTGCTGGTGCTGGAACATCACCGTGCTCCGCTTGTTGTACAAAAGAACTATTTAAACCGACAGATACAATACCAACTAACACTATACCAGTTACAGCCATACCTATTTTTTTAAACATTATTTTAATGCTCCTCTCTCTATCTTCTTCTCTTTTGCCTGTAATGCTTTGTAAAAATAATCACTTGCTTTCATGTAATTAGCATCCTCACGAAACTTTATTGCAAGTTTTTCCACATATTCCTGAGTGTAACTATATAAAGATTCTTTATCAAAATAAGTAATTCCTTTAAGGATAATCTGCTCTAATTCTTTAATAGGAACATTACCATTTACTGCTTTTAAAATACTAAAATGATGTATATACTCTTCATTTTCTAACTCCATACAAATATTTAATCCTCTATCAATTAATTCTTCAGCAATGTTTGTTTCTCCCAGTTTAAAATGTTCCCTAGCTTGTAGGAAAATCGCTTTGAAATGTGCTGGGAATTTCTCTGTTACTTCCGAAAGATGTCGAATAGCTAGTGCAGAAAGGTTTTGACTTGCGTATAGCCATCCTAAATTATGACGTACCCTTAAAAGCAATATAGCGTTATCCTGTTTTTGTAGAATATCTATCGCTGAATTTAGACACTCTTCTGCTTGTTCATATTGCTTTATTTGTATGGCAGTTAGTCCTAAAAGATTTTGAGATAAAGCAATATTCATATCTTGTCCTGATTGTTTTGAAAAAATTTCTTTAGCTTTATTTACATATTTTATTGTATTCATTGGTTGCCTTGTATTGTAGAAAAATGCAGAAAGACGATAACAGAATTCCCCATATTCTAATTCATCAGGAATATATTTTATTAGTGTTTTGGCCTTCTCATAACATCTACTTGCATCATTGTAATTTGATATTAGAGTTGCATGCATTGCCTTAAAAAAATAATAGTAATATGACAAACGATTTTCAGACGTTTTATAAATTTCATCAATTTTATCAATTTTATCAAAACTATTTTTAGTAATTTGTAAGCCATCCGCCAGCACTTTATATCTAAAATCTAATAAAGAGTAATATAGCCATAAATCCCCAT
Organism: Bacillus sp. FSL M8-0063; assembly: GCF_038005545.1. Classification (NCBI taxonomy): domain Bacteria; kingdom Bacillati; phylum Bacillota; class Bacilli; order Caryophanales; family Bacillaceae; genus Bacillus; species Bacillus sp. FSL M8-0063. The sequence continues at coordinate 676,735 of NZ_JBBOTJ010000001.1, read as the reverse complement.
CCTCTTTTACATTAGAAAATTCACTCTCAATATCTTCCTTCATTTCCCTAGCTTTCTCTATATCTTGCTGCAACATTACACGATACCAATCATCTAAAGAATGTTTCATTTGCTCCCGTGTTACTACATCTGCTCCCATACACTCGCATCCCCTTTTCTCCAAACTTACAAAATTAGGATATTTATACAATTATTCAAATTGTATATCACCACCTCTTTTCTATGTATTGAAAAATAATTGTCAGAAAATTTTATAGCCCAAATAAAAAAGCAAGCAGTTCCAGCGATCCGCTAAAACTACTTGCTCTCCTACTTATTATTTCTATTTTACTCTTTAATAAATTCCTTCGTACTTCTTACTGTATCAATTGGACGAACTAATTTTTCAATTTCTTCACGCTTTGGCTCTAGGAACGGAGGTAATGATAACTTTTCGCCAAGTGTTTCGTATGGCTCATCCCCCATAAATCCTGGGCCGTCTGTTGCAAATTCAAATAAAATTTGTGGTGCTACTCTTGCGTATAATGACTCGAAGAAGTGACGATCTACATATCCAGATGACGGAAGTTGGGCGCTACCGATTCTCTCAATCCACTCTTCTAATACAGCGCGATCTTCTACGCGGAATGCAGCATGGTGCACTGTACCAAAGCCTTGTTGTGCTTCCGGAAGAACCGTATTATGTTCTACAATGACAGAAGCACCGTTTCCGCCTTCGTTTACTTCAAATAAATAGAATTCTCCTTCTTGCGCAATCTCTTTAAATAATAGAACTTTTTCTAACACTTCTTTGAAGAAACTAAAGTTTGCGATACGAATAAATACAGGGCCTAAGCCAGTAATTGCATATTCTAATGGAACTGGACCGTTTTGCCATGGTGTACCTGATTCGATCCCTTTATCTAATTCATCAGAGATTAATTGATAGTGTTGATCATCGAAATCAACGAAAGAAAGAGTTTTCTTACCAAATTGCTCTTTAATGCCTGTATGTTCTACTTCAAGACGGTCAAAGCGTTTTACCCAATATGCTAACGCTGCATCAGTTGGCACTCGGAATGAAGTTTTTGAAATTTCATTTGTACCGTGTACTCCTTTTGGAATACCTGGGAAGTCAAAGAATGTCATATCTGTTCCTGCACTACCTTTATCATCTGCAAAGAATAAATGATACGTTTGAATATCATCTTGGTTTACTGTTTTTTTAACTAAACGCATTCCTAAAACGTGAGTGAAAAACTCATAGTTCTTTTCTGCACTACTTGTAATTGCTGTAACGTGGTGAATTCCTTTTAATTGGTTCATTTTATATTCCTCCAATGGTTTTTAATTTTATATTTTCTCTTCAATAGGTGCTAATTTCGCTTCAATTTCTGCTCGCTGATCTTCTAAGAACGGCGGTAAATCAAGTTTTCCTCCTAAATGTTCTACATCTCCATCAACTGTAAATCCTGGTCCATCTGTCGCAATTTCAAATAGGATTCCGTTTGATTCGCGGAAGTATAAGCTTTTAAAATAGAAACGATCGATAATGCCAGAAGAATGGAAACCTTTTTGTATCACCTGTTCTTCCCAATAAGCTAGCTCTGCATCGTTTTTTACACGAATTGCTAAATGGTGAATGCTACCGCGGCCCGGCTTTTCAGTAGGACCATCTAAATATTTCACAACGATTTCTCCGAAGGCTTCTCCTTTAATAGACTGGAAAACCGCTTCTTCATCGCTTCGGCTAACTTCTGTATAACCAAATATATCTGTTAATGTATTCGCCAGTTTATCAAGTCTACGCACTGTCATTTCCACAGAACCCATTCCTTGAATTTGATGCTGTGCAGGAACTTCGGATTTCTCCCACGTTTCCCAGTGCTCTACTTTTTCTCCGTTTGAAACGAGTAGTACGAGACGAAGACCTTCCGCATCCTCAAATTGCAAAGCAAGACGATTTGCATATGTTGTCATTTCACTATGTTCCACACCAAGTTTCTCAAATCGTTCTTTCCAGTAATGTAAGCTTTCCTCTGAAGGAACGAGTAATCCGATTCGAGTAATTGCATTCGTACCACGGTATGTTTTTCCTACTAAAGGCATTTCAAAAAATGATAATTCCGTACCTGGACTTCCTGTTTTATCTCCGTAAAATAAGTGATACATAGACGGATCATCTTGATTTACCGTCATTTTCACACGGCGTAAACCAAGTACGTTTTTATAAAAATGGTTATTCTCACTTCCGTTTTTTGTAACCATTGAAATGTGATGATGCCCTTTAATTTCATACATTGATAATTCCTCCGTTTCATTTTACTAGTCAAGTGATACCTAAAAAATAATATTTCCAACAAATAATATGGTTATTAACTTTTCAATTTATGCTTATTATGTTTTTGTAAATTCATCTTAGTTTTTACTGAATAAGTTACTTCGTTTTTTTAATCGAAAGCAATTGAGTGTATGTTTTTCATATGACTCAATCGCTTTCGTTACTATCACTTTACAACTCAAGTGATTAAAAAGCAAGTTATTCATCTCAAATTCGAGATATTTTTTATTGCATAAAATTTCGGACTAAAAACACAAGAAATTCTTGGTTTGGAGACATTATAAAATTCATAAGTTGATGGATGTAGGATATCGCCAGCATTCAAAAAACACGCTAAGAGTATGCAAGGTTTTTTACAGTTTTTCAGCTAATTCAGTAACAAACAGAAATCTTAAAATCCCCTTCAGGATAGAAATGTATAAAAAAATGTATAGATTCATAGAGCAGAAAAAGAGGGTTCCCTTGTGAGAGCAGGCTTCTCCTTTTTCCTTGCTACCGATAATGAGACGTTATGTTAACCTCATATGTATAGAATATACAGTTAACTAAAAATGAAAAGTTTACATTTTTTATTGTTTCTTATAAGTGAATTATTTGTATTCCTGTCTATATAATTTAAACGAATAAATAGCTCCAACGAAGAATACAAAGGCTTCAAATAATATAAAGATTTGACGGAAATTCTCGATATCTTTACCAACTAAAGAAATAAATATGCAATTCATTAGAATTTGAGTAGTAAACATACAAGAAATAATTTTAAAATAAATAGCATTTGTTCTTTCATCTGGTTTACCAATTTTTTTATAAATAATAATAAGTGCAATTACTGAACCCAAAAATAGAAGTGCTGTAAGTCCTACAACGATATTGAAATTGCCTGTACTTTCTAACATCCATTTGTTTAATAGATCAATCATTATTATCTTCCTTTCCTACATAAGAGAATATTTCGTTCTTCTTTTTCACTATAATAAAAAAAGAAAAAGGAAAACATCGAACTTTCTTACAAACATTCGTGTATTCTTACAGTTTTGTCATTTTGTAAATATATTCACCGCCTTGCCTTTCGCTAACTGGCGGTTCAGCTTGGCGAAAGCTAAAAACCCGCCGAAAATAAGAGCCAGGAAATGAAATTTATATTGCCTAATGCTTAAAACTACTTCCTATATCGAAAATTATGTAAATAAGCTGCCCATATGGGCAGCTTATTGTATTTTTTGCTTAGCATATTTTTCTGAAATGCTGGCGGTACTCACCTAAAAAGTTGCTATGCTCCCATTCTAGTGGCAAGATATGTTTTATTAGTTCTCCGTTACACCCATGCGTACTTCTTAACTATTTTATTTCATTTTCAATAAAAAACAGCCTCACTAAGCTTATTAACACTTAATGAGGCCATTTGATTCACATTATTAATTATGGAACGTCGGTTTATAGAACGAACGATTATCAAGTGCAAAGACACGCTCAGTGTATTCGCCTGGTTTTGTGCGTCCTAATGCGCGGTCCATCATGTTCATTTTTGCATCTAAGTTATCGATGTAGTGCAGAATTTCTGCTTCTTTTACTAATGGTGGTTTTGGGCTACCCCATTCTGCTTTTCCGTGGTGAGAAAGGACGATGTGCTGAAGGATTAATACTTCTTCTGCATCGATTTGCAGCTCGTCTGCTGCTTTACCAATTTCGTTCACCATAATAGAAATGTGGCCAAGTAAATTTCCTTCTAACGTGTATGTTGTGGAAATTGGACCAGATAATTCGATTACTTTACCAAGGTCATGTAAAATAACGCCTGCATATAATAAGTCTTTATCTAACGATGGGTATAAAGCCGCAATAGCTTTCGCTAAATCAAGCATCGATACGACGTGATAAGCTAGTCCAGATACGAACTCGTGATGGTTCTTTGTCGCTGCTGGATATTCTAAAAATTCGTTTTGGTGCTTATTTAACAAATGTCTTGTTAGACGCTGAATGTTTGGGTTTCTCATTTCAAATATGTATTGCGTAATTTTTTCGACCATATCTTCTTTTTTCACTGGTGCTTTTTCTACGAAATCTGAGATGTCCGTTACTTCATTTTCATTCGCAACTCGGATTTGTTTCACGCGTAATTGAATACGTCCTTTGTAGTTTAAAATATCACCAGCTACTTTAACGATTGTTTCTGCTACATATTGTTTCTCAACTTCTGGTGATACGTCCCATAGCTTCGCTTCAATATCTCCACTTGGATCTTGTAAGATTACTGTTAAAAACGGCTTTCCATTGCTTGCTAAACCTTTTGTCGCTGTTTTAATTAACAAGAAAACATCGACTTGTTCACCAACTTCATATTCTGCAATTTTCTTTTTCATTCGAATTCCTCCACCAAATCAATTACTTTTAGTATAGCATACTACAACTCATTTTCTTTACGCTTATGCGTTAATTTTATAATCTGTTTTTCTGTAAAATACGTTAGTAAATGCACATGGCATGTAAAGAAGATTACTTGTCTATCTTGCGCAATTTCCTTTATTAGTTCAATTGTGCGATTTGTCCTTACCCCATCAAAATGTACGAAACTATCATCAATAATAAACGGATAGTCATGCTCAAATGTTTTCGCTAATGCAAATCGTAACGATAAATATAACTGCTCCGCTGTCGCTTGGCTTAGTTCATGACTGTAAAAACGCATACCGTCGTTACGCTCAACGATGAACGGTTCCGCCTCTGACGGTGAAAAGATTTTACTATATCGTCCGCCTGTTAAATAGACGAAATACTCTTCTGATTTTTGTAAAATACGAGGAAGATGTACTTCATGATAATATTGCTTCGTTTTCGTTAACACTGTCTTTGCGGCCGCATACGCAGCCCACTTCTTCACTTGTTCACGCACTTGCGCTTTTTTCATTTCCCATTCATGCAATAAATCACCGTACGTACTACCTTCTTCTAAATTCGCAATTTCCATACGATGTTTCGCCATGCGCTCTGTCAGTTCTTTCTCTTTCGTAAGACAGTTTTGTGCAACTGTCAGTTCTTGCTTTAATTTTTCCTCATAACCGTCAGCCTCATAATGTTCAGCTAATGATAAACTCGTTAAACGCTGTTCTAACAAATCAATTTGCGGTAATAAACGCCCTACTTGCTTCTCAGCATCTTCACGTTTTTCCGATAGTTTACCTGCTTCTAAAAACATCTCTTCATCAGTAGAATGTGCGATATGCCATAAACTATCTCGCTCTACTAACAGTTGTTTCAATTGCTCTTGCATGAACTCATATTCTTCTTGCCATTCCGCCAGCTTCTCTTTTCTCTGCTTACAAGTTTGGCGCTTTTCTTTCTCATTTTGCATACGGCTTTGTGCCTCGTGCAGCTTACTATACTCCGCACTACCGATAACAGTTTCTAGTTTATGTTCAAATTGCGAAATCATTTCATATAATGAAGATTTACGAGCGCCTTGTTTCTCTAACTCACGATATAATTGCTGCATTTTTTCCATACGCTCAAACGCTGGCAATATGTGTGCATACGTATAAAATTCAGGGAACATATAGCGCATTTTATACACATCTACTTGTTCGCTAGTGCGGAACGTTTCTCTCTCCCATTCCTCATACGATGAAACGACTTTATCATACGCTCGTTCCATTTGTTGTAACTTATACGACTCGCGCTCAAATAGCTTCCGAATCTCTTCATCTTTTTCTAACTGATAGCGAACAGACATCGCTTCTTCACTTTGTCTCCCGCCAGCACTTTGCTGAAGAGTAAGAAACTCTTCTTGTAATCCACTTGACGGATCTTTATATAAAACGAGGGCCAGAACAATCCCTACAAAAATAATGACACTAATAAATAAGAGTAGGCGGTTATCTATAAATAAACTCGTGAATAAAACAAGCGTGTTAATAATAAGTAACAGAAGACAAACTCTTTGCCACTGCTTTTTCTTTTGCATAGCTGCTCCTGCTTTTTCCTCATACTTGCGCTTCATTCTCTCTGCGCCCATACCGATAAACGCCGCATCTTGGAACGACTTCTCTTTCTCCGCTAACGTATTTCGCTCTTCCTCCGCTAACATTTGTTGCTTAATCTGTCTTATGTTTTCTTCTTGTTCTTCTAATTGCTCCTGCGCCACTTTAAAACGGTCATCGAGCTGCGCTTTTTGCGTTTCTAGTTCGCGCGCCTTTTGCACTGCTTGGGTAATTAACTCTTTCGTTGCCAAACTCATATCAAACGAAAGAACTGTTTCTTTTTCAAAAGTAGCACCGATTTGTTGCTCTAGCTCCGTAAGTTCTTCTTTTATATTCGTAATCGTTCCTGTCATATCACGCATTTCTTGGCGTGCATTTTCGTAAGACATGTGCTGCATACGAAGTTCTTCTACATAACTTTCTTTTTGTAAAAACTCTTCATCTATTTGAATCGATTCCATTTCCGATTGCACATTCTCTATTTTTTTATAGAGCGAATCAACTTGTAATTGGAGCGGCTCCATCTTCGCCTTAATCGCTTCATAACGCGCCATCCCGTTTACAGGAAATTGCCCGCTCTCGTTTTGTAACACTTTCTCATGCGCACGCTTTTCAATAACGAGAGGCTCAAGCGCAGCTAATATTTCATAATCTTGCTTTCGCTTTTCTGCACTCTCTTTTTCCACGCGAACAGCAGCAAGTTTCTCTTCACTTTCTTTTAACTGCTCCACTTGCTTTTCATACGTGCCAATTTTCCCTTGCCACTCTTTCATCTTCTCTTCAAGCTTCTTCATCTCTTGCAGTGACACGTTAATTTCTGGTTTACGACCACTCGGCTTAAAGCGCTGATCCATTTCTTTTTCTAGCTTTTTATCTAGCTGTAATAACGCATCACTTCCGACTGCACTTGCCGAAAATAAATAATTGCCGATATCCGCTTCGCCTAGCTGGTGAATATTTTGAAGACCGTGCATATCAAATGAAAAGACAGATTCAAATAAACTTTCATTCATCCCGCTTAGTATGTCCTGTAAAATTTCTTCGCCGCCCGTTTTTCCGTCTTCAAAATAAACGGTCACCTCACCAGCTGCCGTCTTTGGCAATCGTTCAATTTTCAAACGACCGTACTTCTCTGTTTGCACAGTCATCGCACCGCCATACTTGCCGCCTTCTTTCGGCTCATAACGGCGCTGTCCTCTCGTCGGAAAACCGAATAAAATACTTTTCATAAACGAGCGAATTGTCGATTTCCCCGCTTCATTTTCACCGTACAGCACCGTCAGCATTGAAAGATCCATTTCCACATTTTCTAATTTTCCGTACCCATAAATATGGAGTTTTTCAATTCTCATTTTTTATCCCTCTCTTGCTGGAATAATTGCTCTAAAATAATATTTTCCGCTTCCTTTTGAATCTCTTTCTTCTCTTCTTCTGTAAAAGATTCAATACTATTACGCGCTACAGGAGATGTCCAAATCGTGCGCAACACGCCGTCCATATTAGTGAACGCTTCTAACTCTTTTAGCACACTACCGACGAAATGATTTTCTTCTTTCAAACGCTCGATTTCCGCAAAAGAAACCGTCTCATTTTTCCACTTCATCGCATATACGAAATCTTTTCGCTCTTCTCCCGCTGCTAAAATATGAAAAATCTCTTCCGCGCGCTTGTCATCACGTAAATAAGGAGAAAGTGGGCCCTGCCCTGTAAATATGACAGTTAATAGTGTCCCTTCTTCTTCTCTTCGGCATTCATTCATCATGGTTGATATCACCGTCATAAGTTCATCAACAGTTTCCAGTCCATCGATACTCACTTCTACCTCATCCCACACAACATCCGCTGTATGGAAAAATGAACATTGCGTTCCCTGTTTCGTAAGTTCAATAAGATACGCGCCCTTCTCTCCAGTTTCCTTACGATGACGCCCTTGTATATTCCCTGGATAAATAATGCACGGCTCTTCTAATAAAATTTCACGTTTATGTATATGACCAAGAGCCCAATAATCAAACTGCTTTTCTTTCAGCTCACGAATTTGAAACGGTGCATAGCGATTATGCTCTGCATCTCCTTCCACACTTCCGTGAAGCATGCCAATATGAAAAGGCGCATCACTCATTTTCATATACTGCGCTGTCATATTATCCGTTACCGCTTGCTGTAAATAACTAAACCCGTAAATAGAAGCGAATAGCTCACCATTTTTATAAAATGATTTCTCTTCTACATAAGGCTCCGTAAACACATGAACATTTTCCGGAAACTCAATTGCTGCCCAGCTTCCCCCTAAATGATCGTGGTTACCGTGAATAATAAAAACAGGGATATCGTACTGCGACAGTCTCTTCATTTGCTCGCGCACAAACACTTGCGCCCTCAAACTTCTCGTCTCCGCATCATACAAATCCCCGGCTAGTAATACGAAATCAACGCGCTCTTGAATCGCTTTATCAATAATACGTTCGAACGATTCAAACGTACTTTGTTTCATTCTCTCCCAAACAGACTGTGGTACATTCATCTCCATCCCTTTAAACGGACTATCCAAATGCAAATCAGCCGCATGTATAAACTTCACTTGTTTCACAAATAACGATCCTTTCTATATTTCAAAAGTTTCATTTTATCAATATTAAAATTGCTGAAAACTTTAATAAGTAGGCATGAATAGACTCCCCAATAGTTACAGTTTCACCTTACCCCGTATTAACGGGCAGTAGACAAAGAAGCTTATCTGAAAGTTAACTGCCCATAAATACCCGATTGGTTCAACTAATAATAAGCAGGGGATAAAAAACTCCCCTGCTTATTAAAGTTTCACTTTATTGTAACACGCAATGTCATATATTTCTTTGCATATTCTAGTGATTTATGCCAAAATAGTTATAAGATTCTGATTTTTATTATTGGAGGGGATTTTCATGGGAGTATACGTTCTAACAGTCTTTGAAAAAGATGGTTCAAAAGCATTAGATGAATCATTCGAGGCGGCAACTGAAAAAGAAGCGAAAGCAAAAGGTGAATCTATTTTACAAGAAAAAGGATTGCACGAAAAAACACATCGCTGTACATCTTCTGCAGGTAAGCTCGTTTTATTCCAGCGCTAAAAAAGAAGCGTCATCCGCTTCTTTTTACTCTACTATATCTTCGTCACACCACGTAAACACCACATCTAGAATGCGATTACCGATACGTACGCGCTTATTCCATTTTCCTGTTTGGATCTGATGTTGCAATTCTGCTTTCATCTTTTCCGTCCAGTCGTGAATCGTTTCACTACCGGCGTACGGATATACGCTCGGAAACTCTTCCTGCAGTAGATGCAAGCTCTCTGCATCAAAATGAAAATGGAAGAAGTAGTTTGCTGTAAGCGATGGTTCTTGCAATCGTAAAAAATGATCATCAACTTGCTTTCTATTCCTATAGAAAGTAAAGATATTCACTTTACCGCTCGTAATTTGGTCAATTTGAATTTCGTGCTTCTCTATAATCACGTCTTGTCCACCTCGTTATATACTATCCTTAGTATATATGTCTTTTGCAACAAAGTTAACCATTTTCGCGCGAAATTCATTTCCTTCATTAATACCCGTACCTCCAAGTATGATCAGAACAAACAAAAAACAAAGTTGAAGGGGAGCGATCACATGTATTTCGGAAGCAAAGGTTGGTATGTAAAAGAACTTAAAAAATTAGGTATTCGTACTTACGAAGGTAAAAAACTAGAATCATATCGTACGCATGTGTTATCTAGTTTACTTGAGAGAATGAAGAAGGCTTCGGCTTAATTGATGTAGGAAGCAACTACGGTTGCTTCCTTTTTATTTAGTAAATAAAAAGAAAATCATCATACCTTAACTTATTAACTTTACCGTTATACTTCCTTGATAGAAACCACCCATTATCAACTGAATCTCTAGTACCAAATACTCTTCCAGATAATCATTTGTATATATTTTAAATTCTCCATACTTATTAACTCGTCCGCTTCCAACATACATATCACCACTTGTTATGATAATTGTTGAATGAGGTTCTGCACGGCCCCATATACGACTATTACTATAGTCCAAAGCATCCACATTTATTTTTTGATGAATATTATTAACTGAATCTCTACATTTATTTTCACACAAATTAACATTGCTTTCTTCCGCCCTCGAAAGTGCTCGATTCCTGCTAGTCTTTTCTGAAGAGAAAGCAACATTCCCCAGCCAATTAAACCTATCAAATATAGTAATAGGTAAAAACATCTAAGTTAACTCCCCCCATTCTTCCAATACGTTCTTCTCATTTTTATGAACTTATAACAATACATTTTATGTTGGGATAAAAGAAAACAGCTTTGATTTCCTATTCAATTTCGCACTGTTAATTTGTACAGAACACATAGAATACTGTTTTTCACCCCAGATGCCATGACAACACTACATAAAAGAAACCACGGTCCATTAAATGTAAATCCATCTTCAAATATATTAATAATAATTATGTTGCCAATTATTAAGAGAATCCATGAAATGGAATACTGTTTTCCATTTGTAATATATAAAATTCCATCCTCATAACAGACTGTAATTCCCCCACCTTGCCAAACACCAATAGCGAAAGAAAAAAGCATAACTGCCAATAACTCTGCTTGTAAATCTCTAGTCATTGGTTGCGGCGCCGTATAAGTAATAATCCCTATCATCATGAGAAAAGTAATAATATGTATCCAGTTTAATTTTGTTTGTTTGCTTTGCAGCCAAATAAAGAAAATTACTACAGAAATTAAAAACAAAGTTGCCATTTAATTATTCTTCTTCCTTTCCCACATTAAAAACGTCTGTGTAACGCAATTAGAGCGTTCTTAAATCTCTCATACTTTCTAAAGCATAACATGAGAAAGAAATAAAAAAATCGTACAAAAGGGCAAGCCTATAATGTACGATTGGGCATATATAATGTTTTAAAAATGAATTAATTTCCTTTCAATAGATACAGCTACTGCTTCTGACCTTGAATTAACACCTAATTTATTGTATATATTTGTTAAATACGCTTTTACCGTTCGCTCAGCTATTCCCATATCGAATGCAATTTCTTTATTCTTATTTCCACGCGCAATAGCTTTCAACACAAACAATTCTTTTTCTGTTAAGTTATTTTCTTCAACCATATTAGCATGTATTTCTTTCCTTTTATAATTCACTATCTTTTCCATAATATTGGGTTGTAGTAATATCTCACCTCGAATAGCCGCTTCCAATGTTCGAAACAAATTCTCACGATCCGTATCTTTTAGCAAATATCCTTTTGCCCCTAACTCAATTCCCTTTAACATTAATTCATCTTCGTTATAAGTAGTTAATATAATAATCGGCGTATGGTTTTGTTTTTCATTCAAAGCCTCAATTGTTTCTAAACCACTCATTTTAGGCATATTCAAATCCATTAAAATGACATCAGGTTTCTTTTTTTCTATGAAAGAAAGGGCTTCTTCTCCGTTTGCAGCCTCACCTATAATTTGAAATGAATCACTCGTTTCTATTATTAATTTCAGACCTTCTCTTACAACGAAATGATCATCCACAATTAATACGTTATACTTCATGGCTATCTCCTTCATGATTGATAGGTACTTGAATATACACTTTCGTACCCTTCATCTTTTCACTCAATATATGTATTTCTCCATTCATCAATCGAACACGCTCATTTAAGCCAATTAAGCCGTAATGTCCAGGATTCTTACCGATATCTCCAGTGTCAAAACCAATTCCATTATCTTCAACTTCAATAGTAAGTTTTTCAAGATCATCGATATATTCAACTTTTAAATTTACCTCTGTTGCCTGCGAATGTTTTGCGATATTCGTTAAACATTCACTAATTACATATAAGCAGTGCTCTTTTACTACGCTTGAAATATGCGGAGGGCTTTGAATAGTAAATCTCACGTGTATAGACGTAGCCTCAGAAAAACGTTGAACTTCTTCCTCTACTGCTTTATTAAATGAATTGGTAGTATGACGCAAATCATCAATAACCAGCCTTGCATCATGTAAAGTTTGTCTCGCTCTTATCATAGTTTGTTTCATAATCTCTTGAGATCGCACTGTATTCCCTTTTTGCATATGGGCATCTATTGCTTCCAATTGCATAATTAAGCTCGCTACACCTTGCGCTAACGTATCATGTAAATCTCTTGCCATTCGCTGTCTTTCATTAGCTAATGTCAATTCTTCCACTCTCATATATGCAGACTCTAACTCTTGAATATAACTCTGTATACGATTACGTGCATCAAATTGCTGCTTATTAATATAAGAAAAAGGAATAATAATTGCTAACACTAAAAGAAACATAGAAATAAGAATAGCTAATTTATTCACACCATAATTTATACTAATTGCAGTACAAAATATGGCGTACATAAGAGTAAAAACTGCTATTACTTTAAATATATTGTGATAAACATATAGACTTTGGGCAATTAAAATAGGTGTTAATCCAACAAAAATTGCTATCGAAGCATTTGGTACAATAAATGCAGCCAAAAACACAATGAAAAGTTGTACAAAAAAGAAGTATAACAATTGCCTATTCCTTAATGAACTAGCATACCAATGAAAAACAGTATGAATAACAATGACTATTGTAAAGAAGAAACTATCCATTGAGAGAATACTATTACGAAATTCTAAAAGCATTGAAGCTATATATACGAGTGTAATCCATAAAATAATAAACCTTCTTGGAATAAATACCGCTTCCAATACATTTTTATCCAAATCTATATTTGAATTTATTTTTTTCATATTCGACCTCCACCATTATATTATACAAGATACAGCTTACATTTTGATAAAGTGAAGGCTTTTACATACAGCCCGACTCCCACAAATAGCGGGATAAGTCACTTATTCCTCTTCATCCTCATTACCAAATACAAATATTAATTATTGTATATCGAAATGCATTGATATTTATGTAAGATTATTATTCAGCAATGCTACATAATTAATGTATATTTTAAAAGTTTGCACAATCAAAATCTCCTCAAAGTATAAACGACGACTTTCTGTTCCCTTTTACTTAGTGCTAATGAAATAATCATTTAAACTGAAAATGCTATAATAAACCCAATCAAACTAAGGGGGCACATTTATCTTGCACGGAAAACACATTCGATTTCATGAGTTTGGGAACCCAAAAGATGTATTACAAGTTGAATATAAAAATATAGAACCATTAAAAGATAATGAAGTTTTAATCCGTATGTTAGTTAGACCGATCAATCCATCTGACTTAATTCCCATAACCGGAGCGTACGCTCATAGAATCCCTTTACCTAACATACCTGGTTATGAAGGTGTTGGTATTGTCGAAGATGTAGGTACGGGCGTTACTAGAGAGCTTATCGGTAAACGTGTTTTACCGTTACGAGGCGAAGGTACTTGGCAAGAGTATGTGAAGACATCAGCTGATTTTGTAGTCCCTATTCCTGATTCCATCGATGATTTCACAGCGGCACAAATGTATATTAATCCACTTACGGCATGGGTTACATGTACAGAAACGTTAAACTTACAGCGTAATGACGTTTTATTAGTGAATGCTTGCGGATCCGCTATTGGACATTTATTTGCACAGTTATCACAAATTTTAAACTTCCGATTAATTGCTATTACAAGAAATAATAAGCATACAGAAGAATTACTACGCCTTGGTGCTAAGTATGTAATTGATACTTCCACTGCCCCGCTTTATGAAACAGTTATGGAATTAACAAACGGGCTCGGTGCGGATGCTGCGATTGATTCTATCGGAGGACCAGATGGAAATGCATTAGCTTTCTCCTTACGTCCAAACGGGCACTTTTTAACGATCGGTCTTCTATCAGGAATACAAGTGAACTGGGCAGAGATTGTCACGAAAGCAAAAGTGCACGCGAACATATTTCACTTACGACATTGGAATAAAGAAGTGTCACCATATAAATGGCAAGAAACGTTTCATCACTTAATTCGTTTAGTAGAAAATAAGCAATTACGTTTTATGACGGTACATTCTACGTATGACTTAGCGGATGTGAAAGCAGCAGTTGATGTCGTGCAGTCTGCTGAGAAAACGAAAGGGAAAGTGTTTTTGACGAGTTATTAAATGCAATTGAAGAAGTCTTTTTGATTGACCTTTTAAATAGACTAAATAATACGTTTAGAAACATATAATTATAAACACCTGGTATAATTCCATTAAAAGGTAAAAGGAGATTTTCACATGTGGTTCATTTCGGCAATCGCGCCTGTTGTAATAGTTGGTGGAATTGTAGTATTTGTAATGAAAAGATTGGAACATAAATATAAGAACGGAAAATTAGGTAAGAAAAAATCTCAAAAAGCTCAACTGTTATTAAATAGTTTCATACCTATGGGAATGCTTGTTGGCTGTATGATCGGTTTGATTTTCGGTATGTTTTTCCCGGACTTCTCCCTGCTTTCAGTTAGTTTAGGGGCCGGAATAGGCTATTTATTTGGTTATTTCGCCTATGAAATTTATAAGTAAGACAGGAGATAATTTTTCATAATCCAAAAAGAATAATCAGGACAGTACATAGTAGTCATATACAATATGTACTGTCCTTTACTTTTGCATCAATGCTATCACCTTGCCTTTCACATCCTATACACCTTTTTTATTGATTTTCCTCTCCTCCCTCTTTTGTATATCCACTTTTTTATTTTCATTGGATCTATACCCATAGTAAAGTAGAGCACATGTAATAACTGAACCTACAATATATCCTAAAAAACATCCTAACCAAAACATAATGTGACTGCCTCCAATGCTTTATAAATTTTATGTAATACAACGCCTTACATGCTCAATCGTTTATTTCTATAAACTATACACCCTCTAAAGTTATTCATACCATTATTTCTCCCCTTACCTCAAATAACAATTTTATTATTTATCATAAAGTTGACACTCTCATTATACATATATAAAGATTGTTGTACTTCTTACTTTTCTCCTTGAAAACAATATATACTACATTTGAAATAAGCGGATACGTCTGCTTATTATCTAAATTCCCGTGCAATATCCCCTCACGAAATGCTAGGAGCAATCCTAGCATTTTATACAATAACGTTTGACGAAAAAGTTTTGGCCACTTTAAACATATGTAAATTATAGTTTCTTTTCAACTTTATCACTTAAACGGTTATATCATTTGAGTAAGCTAGTACATTCGCCCTCATCTTATTTTTTCCACTTATAAAAATCCATCCTCTCTTCTTCATTTTAACTTTAATCATGAAACAAAAAAATCCCCTCAAAGCATCAACTTCAAGGGGGAGCCTGTTTTTCATTTACTTATATACGTACAGCTGTACCACTGACAGCAACCATTAACATTCCATCACGAACAACCTCGTAATCTACGTCAATACCAACGATAGCGTTCGCACCTTTTTGTTTTGCAAGTTCTTTCATTTCATCCATTGCGATATCACGAGCTTCTTTTAGCTTGCTTTCGTAAGAACCAGCACGACCACCGACAACATCACGAACGGAAGCGAATAAGTCGCGGACAATATTTGCACCCATAATAGCTTCACCATTTACAATATCAATATACTCAATAATTTCTTTACCTTGAATTCCAGACGTTGTTGTTACAATCATGACTGACACTCTCCTAATAAGTTGTAATTTTTTAATGCGCTTTCTTATGTCTTTATTATGACACGGAAAAAGTATCTAATCTATTGAATTACCTTACAGGAGTGTGACAATTTTGTAAGATTAAAGCGCCTATTATGCTTAATAAATT
The DNA here is from genome assembly GCF_038005545.1 of Bacillus sp. FSL M8-0063. Lineage (NCBI taxonomy): Bacteria > Bacillati > Bacillota > Bacilli > Caryophanales > Bacillaceae > Bacillus > Bacillus sp. FSL M8-0063. Next base: position 660,615 of record NZ_JBBOTJ010000001.1, on the reverse strand, counting down.
GCTTTAACATTCGGATACATAAATGATTCTCTATTTTCTTTCCAATCCTTTTCTACTTCTTTAAAAGTTGGTCGCCCTACTTCTTCCTTGTTTTTCTGTTTATGAAACCATTTCTTTACATACTTCTCCCCATTTTGATTTTGAACTGTACAAAGGAAACTATTACTACTATCCTTTACTATTTTTACAATCACGAAAAGACACCTCTTCCCTTTTTAATATCATAATAGAACTTGATCTTTTACTATAAGCCCTTCCTCTCTTATAGTCATACGACTCCTCGGCCGCGCCAAAGTTGTAAGATCAAAAAACGATATTCACTATGTTTATATTTTGCATCATTGATATGCGAAGTAAATATTATTTAAAGAAATCAGAGTTATAAGCATTATGCTTATCAAATATTTTATAGATTTCTAACTTATCATCTAATTTTGCATCTACTAAAATTAATATATTTCCATCGTAAATGTATTCTTCATATTTCTTAGCATGTTCTTCGGGAATTCCTAATCCGATAAATGCTCCTATTAAACTTCCAGCTCCTCCGCCTATACCGGCCCCTCCAATAGCTGCTGCGATAGGTCCCGCTGCTACGATTGGACCCATTCCAGAAACGGCAAGTATACCAAGACCTGTTAATAAACCACCGAGTCCGCCTGCTACTCCTCCTGCCACAAGCCCTGTCGCTGAAAAGATATCCGCTTTATGTGCAGTTTCATGATTCACTTTTTCACCCGATTTTTCTTCCAGATGTTCAATTTCCTTTTGATCCTTCGCAATAGCTGAAATATTATCCGCCGAGTATCCTTTATCATTTAATTCATTAATAACACATGCCGCATCATCAATTGTTCTAAAAACACCTACTATTTTTCTATCTACATTCATAACTATTAACCTCCTAAAATTTTATATAGTGTATCTTTATCTTTCTTCATTTCTGTATACACTAATCTTCTTATTAACATAACCATTTACGAAAAAAGCGAATAATAAAAGGATTACAAGCGAACTACTTAACAAGTAAATTAAATCAAATGTAATATCAATCATCATTTCATTCATGTATACCAGACTCCTTTTTATTTAAAGTAAAAGTATATTTTTATAGACTAGAAATCTTATAATTCATCTTCAGTCAATCTCTTTGTAGTATATGTATACCCTTCGTAACCCTTTCTAAACCTAAAATACTATAATTATATTTTTTCTTATTTATATGTTTAACATTTTTTAAAACGGGTATGTTTATATTGTTATGCTTACTATATGGAAGGGAATATTTCGATGAATGCAATCCAATCTACTACTATTCTTTATAATGAAACACCTACAATAACGCAGATTCATCATTTTTATGCTTTAATGACAACATTTCAAACTAATTTATTTATAAGTAAACATGGAACACTTACTTCTATTAAAAGCTTAAGCACATTAATATCCTTTTTCCTTACTGTAAAAAAGAGAGAGCTTGTATTATTTATCTTTGAAGGAATAGATGCAAAAAAAGCTTTAAGCACACTCTTTCCTTCTTAAAAGTTTTATTATCCCCCGATTCCCTCGATCGTTACTTTTCATATATGTTTATATTTCAAAATGATTTCCTCTATTCAAAACGAGACCCCCTTATACAATAGGGGGATTTCTAGTTTGGCCTTATGAAAACTGATATAATATATATTACGTTTTTCATTCTTTACAATAGAAAACTTTTAATAACCTTGAAGGTAGGAATTTTTAATGAAATCGAAAGCAAAATTTAGTATTCGCTACAAAATTATGGCTGGTTATTTAGTTATGATTTTGTTCTTACTTATTTCTTTCATTATGTTAAACAATGAGATTTCCAATCTACAAAAATCTCGTAATTTTATTATTGATCACGATTTTAAAGTTCTTAATTTAACGAATCAAGTGGAGAAAGAATTGCTAACAATTGAAAATAAAGCGAAAGGATTTATTACTTCTAATGATGCAAATTACGTTCAATCCCTTAACACTGCGGAAAAGGATTACGAAAAACATTATCAAGATCTTTTTGCTCTATTAGAGGATAACCCCTCTCAGCAAGAAAAATTAAAACAGATTAATGAAAACATCAATAGTTGGATTAATAAAGAGATTCACCCATTCATTACAAATCACAATAGTAATAACATACAAGCAATCGACACGACTCAAATTCAGTCATTACAATCGCAGATAACTAACTTCCGTGGTGTAGAGGAGCAACTAACGAAAAAAAGAGCTGCACAATTAGATACTGAAAATAATAAATTAGAGATTTGGTTATACAGTTTATTGTTCTTACTTTCTTGTATTTCTATTATCATTTCACTCTATATTTCGAATTCCATTACAAAAACGATTAAAAATGTAATTCAAGCTATTAAATCCATTTCTTCTAAAGAAAAAATTACTGAAAGAATTCATGTAAACACGCGGGATGAAATAAAAGATCTTGCTCATACAACGAACCACCTACTAGACGAAATATCTAAAAGAGAGTGGTTACAAACCGAGCTTGCAGAATTAATTTTAATGTATCAAGGTGTACCTTCTATTGAGATGTTAGGTAAAAAAATTCTTAGTGGAGTTATACAAAAAACGCAAACCTCTTGCGGTGCATTTTATGTACGTGAAGAAATTGAAGAAACTATCTACTATGTGAAAAAAGCTTCTTTCGCCGATCAAGGTTCTGATGTCGGAAAACAATCCATTAAAATGGGTGAAGGTTTAATTGGGCAATGTGCTTTAGAAAAACAAATCTTTATTCTTCGAGAAATACCAGAAGAATTTCGTTATGTCACTAGCGGCCTATTAGAAATACGCCCTCAAAACCTACTAGTCATCCCTATCTTATTTGAAGATGAAGTGATTGCAGTAATGGAGTTAGTAAGTGTAACTGAGATTTCAGACTTACATCAAGATTTAATTCAACAAACTGTTGATAACCTAGGTTTAACGATCCATAGTATTATGGGACGTATGCGAATTCAAACTCTTTTACATGAATCACAAGCAATGACAGAAGAGTTACAAGTTCAATCAGAAGAATTGCAAACGCAAGCTGAAGAACTACAAATGCAAGCCGAAGAATTAAGAACAACGAATGAACAACTAGAGTCTAGAACGGAAGAGGCCGAGCAAAAGACAGCTGACTTACAAATTACTAAATCAGAATTAGAAGAAAAAGCAAGTGAGTTATTACGTAGCTCAAAATACAAATCAGAATTTCTAGCAAATATGTCACACGAATTACGCACACCGTTAAATAGTATTTTACTATTATCTGAAATGTTAAAAGAAAATCATGATAATCATTTATCCGATGATGAAATTGAATTAGCGACCGTTATTCATTCATCAGGGAAAGATTTACTTACTTTAATTAATGACATACTAGATTTATCTAAAGTAGAAGCCGGAAAACTAGATGTGATTTTTGAAGCAACGAACATAAGTGACATGGCAGCAAATATGCAGCAAAACTTTTTACATATAGCTGCACAAAAAAATGTTGAATTTATGATTGAAGACAGTGATACGATTCCTGATTTGTTTTACACAGATGCAAAACGGATTGAACAAATTATTAAAAACTTATTATCCAATGCATTTAAATTCACGGAAAAAGGATCCGTCACTTTACATTTCGATTCGATAGAAACAACTAATTTGAGTCATGATATGCAGTATATAAGTAAAGATTGGATGACAATTTCAGTAAAAGATACTGGTATTGGTATTGCAAAAGAACAGCATCAACTCATTTTCGAAGCCTTTCAACAGGCAGATGGCGCAACGATTCGAAAATATGGTGGTACAGGCTTAGGGTTATCTATTTGTAAAGAGTTTGCTAGATTATTAGGTGGTTGGATTACGTTAGAGAGTAACGTAGGAGAAGGCAGTACTTTCACCGTATATATCCCTAACCTTCCAAATGGGTTAACTGATATACAAGTATCCAATTTAGAAGTCGCAGCAACGATAGAAGATGTTATTCCTGCTGAAGTTATTGAGGAAACTATTGTGACGGCAGAAACAAATAACGTCTTCCAAGAGAAAACTATTTTAATTGTCGATGATGATCATCGAAATATATTTGCATTACAAAATGCATTAGAAAAACAACATGCCAACATTATTACTGCACAAAACGGCATAGAGTGTTTAGAAATACTAAAAAACAATACAAATATTGACCTTATCTTAATGGATATTATGATGCCGAATATGGACGGTTATGAAACGATGGAACATATCCGAATGAACTTACGGTTACATGAAGTACCTATTATCGCACTAACTGCTAAAGCAATGCCAAATGATAAAGAAAAATGTTTATCTGCTGGCGCTTCAGATTATATAAGTAAACCATTAAATTTACATCAACTCTATTCAGTAATGAGTGTATGGTTAATAAAATAAGTGAGGTTTAGTTTAAGTGGAAAATAAGTATTATAATTTTGACCCATCTGTAGATATGGATAAGCGCACGAACTTAGAAATTGAATTACTATTGGAAGCGGTATTTAAACTATCTGGCTTTGATTTTCGCCAATATGCTCGCACATCTATTTATAGAAGAATTTGTAATAGAATGCAGCTCTCTAATATCCCTACCATTTCAAAATTAATTGAAAAAGTAATTCATGAGGAAGGGTTTTTAGAACAGTTATTAAATGATTTCTCCATTAACGTAACTGAAATGTTCCGTAACCCTGCTTTTTTTAAGGCACTAAGAGAGCATGTGATTCCTGAATTAAAAAAGTATCCTGAAATTAGAATTTGGCACGCTGGATGCGCAACCGGTGAAGAAGTATTATCAATGTCCATCTTACTTCACGAAGAAGGATTAAGTGAAAAAGCTGTTATTTACGCAACAGATATGAATACAAATGTGTTAGAAAAAGCAAAACAAGGCATCCTTCCGTTAAATAAAATGCAAACTTATACGAAAAACTATTTACAAGCTGGCGGTACACAAGCATTTTCTAACTATTATTCAACAGATAGTCGTTTTGCTTATTTTAATCCATCCCTGTTACAAAACATTATTTTTGCGCAGCATAATTTAGTAACCGATCAATCTTTTAACGAATTTCATATTATACTTTGCCGTAACGTTTTAATTTACTTTACAGGTAAACTTCAAAACCAAGTACAGCAACTATTTTATGAAAGTTTAGGCCACAATGGATTCCTATGTTTAGGAAATAAAGAAACTCTTCGTTTTTCACATATAATGCCGCATTATATCCAGTTTAATCCTAACGAACAAATCTATCAAAAAATACAATAAAAAGCGTATGAAATCCTCTGTTTGGATTTCATACGCTTTTTATTTCGCATTCGTTTGTATCATAATTAGGCACATATCATCTGATTGTGTTTTCTTCTGTTCTTCCTTATAAAACCCTTCTATCTCTTCTTCTAAATCTCCCCATTTTCTTTCTGTAAAAGCACGTAATTTCTCTTCAGACTCAAATTCATCATTTGCAATTGCTTCAAGAACACCATCTGTAAACAGTGCGATTTGAGCGTTCTTCTCAAAATGTATAACTGTCTTTTCAACTTTTATTTCATCAAAAAATCCTACCGCACAACTCCCGCGATTTAGTTCCACTACATTCGCTTCATCAACTAAAACGTACCCAGAAGGATGTCCTGCATTTACATATTCAATTGTTCTCTTTTCTGTATCCACTACTAAGTATATCGCTGTAAAATAATATGGGATATTGTCATTTTCATTATGTAAAAGGGTCATATATTTATTTAAGTCTTTAATGACAAGTTCTGGATCGATTAAACATTTAATCGATTCACGTAATGCAGACGAGATAAACATACAAACTAATGAAGCAGATACACCATGTCCCATCACATCTAATAATATAATACCATAGCGGTTTTCATCGATTTTATACCAATAATACATATCTCCAGCTAGTTTGAATGAAGGTAAGTAACTTGCTTCAATTTTTATATGATCTTCTCTTAATGGGCTACTTAATAAGTTTCTTTGTACTTGTGTAGCTAAATCTAATTCATTACGAAGGTTTTCTTCTTGTTCTTTATGCCAATTTAATTCCGATTTCAAGCGTAATGCTACACGCATACGCGCTAACAATTCAACTTTATTTATAGGTTTCGTAATATAATCCATTGCGCCTATATCAAGCGCTTCAGCTAATTTATTCGCATCTTCTAAAGCTGTTACAAAAATAATAGGAATATCTTTACACTTCTCCTCATTTTGTAATCGCCTACAAACTTCAAGTCCGTCAATTTCAGGCATCATAATATCTAATAGTATTAAATCAATTTCATTATGCCTGGAAGAATCTTTTCCAAAATGGATGTATTCGAAAAGCTCTTGTGCAGAATTAAGCGATACAAGATCCTGATATCCGGCTTGTTTTAAAATTTTTTCAATTACAAAAATGTTAACCGGATTATCATCGACAATTAAAATGGACACAAGTTATTTCCCCTTTTCTTATTTAAAATGTAAATCTATTATCATTTTCTATTTTTCTAGTATTGCATACTCAGTTACAAAATGAAAATTTCCTACTCAAACATATTTATACAGCAAAAGAACAAACCCCCTAGAAATGAGGGTTTGTTCTTTCACTCTATAAAGTGAAACTTTAATCAGTGGGGGGTTCTTCATCCCCCACTGATTATTAGTTGAACCAATCGGACTTTAATGGGCAGTGGATCCCCCACCTAAATTCTTTGCTTTCGCTGCATTTTGAGGTGGGGGTCTTACTGCCCATTAAAGTGGGGTAAATTTCCACTATTAATTTAACACCATCGCTTTGTCTTTTAAAAGACGATCTAATTCTTCCATATGATTTGTTTCATCTGCGATCATATCTTCTAACTTTACAACTAACTCTGTCATATTTAATTTCGCTGCCTGTTCTTTTCTCGTTTCATAGCGCTTAATTGTTTCATATTCTGCTTGTCTAGCTTCTTCTAACATTTCTCTAACATCTTCTACTTGTTTCACTGGTAAAGGGATCGTAGTAGGTGTACCACCTAGCGTCTTAATTTTCTCCGCTAAATATAAGGCATGTCCTTGTTCATCACTAATTTCAGATTCAAAGAAAGGCTTTAACACTTGTCTATATATACCAGAAACTGTAGCTGCATTATGGTTATACATTATAATTGCCGAGTATTCTCCTGCTAAATCTTCATTCAATCCTTCGATTAGTTCTTTCACATCGTGTGACATTTTTATATCTCCTCCTATACTTAATAACTACCCCTTTTCTCATGTTTTAAACATAATTATTTAAATTTTTTTATGTATCTAAAAACGCCGCTTGCTTCAATTTACTTATCGCTTGCCTTTTAATACGAGAAACGTGCATTTGTGAAATACCTAACCGTTCCCCTGTATCCTTTTGATTTAAATTTTCACCAAATATATAATGAATAACACTCTTTTCCGTATCATTTAATACGTTAAAAATATCCTTTAAAACGAGACGTCTTTCTGTCTCTTCATATCCTTGCTCTACTTCACCTACAGATTCAATTCTCGCTACCGAACTTCCATCAGATGAATTTTCAACTACATCATCTAAGGAAGATACTCGATAATTATTTTTCGCATCCATAATTTCTAGCACTTCCTCTTCGGATAGTCCTAAATGATCTGCAATCTCTATAATCTTCGGTGAACGTTGCAGGTGATCTGTTAGCTCCTCTATCGCAAGTTTAATTTTCCCGCCTAAATCTTTAATTCGCCTTGGAACATGAATACCCCAAGTTTTATCACGTAAATACTTCTTTATTTCACCTACTATCGTAGGTATTGCAAATGGCTCAAAAGCATTCCCTATCGAATAATCGTACCTTCTTATTGCGCCTAAGAGCCCTAACATTCCTACTTGTATAATATCCTCATGCATCGGCCCACCTTTTGAATAGCGATATGCAATGGAATATACGAGATTTTTATAATGATTAACCAATCTTTCCTGCGCTTCATCACATTGGTTTTGTTGGAATTCTGCAATTAGTTTAATAACGTCTTCTTTAGTAAGATTTGTAGGTTGAGATTGGATTTCCATCATTCTCCACCTGCTCTCTTTGTATATATTTTGTCATTAAAACTGTCATGCCCTCATCATGCATAATTTGTATATCATCCATTAACGTATTTATTAAATATAAACCTAAACCATTTTCCGGCAAATGTTCTACTGGTTTATTAATATCATACGGACCAACTTTACTTTTTAAGGTGCTAAAATCAAAGCTAACTCCATTATCCGCAACCATAATTTCTAATCGATCTTCATATAGACCAAAGACAATTGTAATTTCTCCAACGTCCTCTTTATATGCATGTTGTACAATGTTTGTACATGCTTCACTAATAGCAATTTTCATATCTTCTATATCGTCATAAGCAAAGCCCATTCGATTCGCAACACCAGCCATTGTTAAACGAATAATAGCCACATATTCTGCTTTTGCAGGAATTTTCATTTCTATCTTTTCAAATTTCTCCATCATCCCTAGTCACCTTCTTTCTACTTTTTCAATATCTGAATTCAAATTTAATATTTCTGTTAGTCCTGTAATATCGAATAATCTTTTTAACCTTTTAGATACACCAATAAACTCTAATTTTCCATCATTTTTCTTAATTGCTTTTAATAGCGCTATAAAAACGCCTAAACCTGTACTATCCATATAATCTACCTTATTAAAATCTACTACTATATAAACTTCTTTCTCACTTGCAATAGGCATTACCTTATTTTTTAAATCTGATGCTGTATACGCATCAATCTCACCATTAAGTTGTACTGTATAACCTAAATCATTTTGCAAAATATTTATTGCCAAATTCATCATTTCCGCCCCCTTATCTCAAACTACTACTATTTAATTACCCATAAAAATTAGTTTTAAACATATTTTTTCATTTTAATTATAAATAAATTTTCTACACCTTTCTCAGCTTAACACTAAAAAAATACTACCAAATGTTTAAACCTTATAAATTTGTGTATGTATAATGTATAAACATTATTTTTAGGGGGATCTATCTATGGAAGAGCACAACTTTAAAAAGGGAGATTTCGTTCAATTTTCTTATCGACACGATCATGCTACAAAATTAATTGGTTCCATTATTAACATACTAACGAATACAATTGTAGTTGATATAGGCAATAGCAATGACTTATCTCATATAGAACCAAGGCAGGTCGTAAGAATAAATAATTGTGAAAAAGTAACAATGGTTTAATACATAATAGAAATTGTAATTTCAATGAGTGGGGGTTCTTCATCCTCCACTCATTCCTATGTAAAATACATAAAAAAAGCATCCAAATTAGTTTAATTGGATGCTTTTTTATGTATATTTATCAGTTCGTTAACCTTATAGCTATATATAACAAACTTAAGATTACTATTCATTATCATACTTACGCTTTCCGTAGCATTCTAGAAAAGAATGTAACGATTAAAATAAAGACGATTGCACCTAATAAAGCTGGAAGAATAAAGATACCTCCCCATTCAGGGCCCCAGTGACCAAATAAGGCACTACCTACCCAAGATCCGATTAATCCGGCAATAACATTACCAACTATACCTAAAGGAAAGTCTTTTCCCGTAATCATTCCAGCTAACGCACCAATAAGTCCACCTACAATACACGTAATAATAAGTCCCATAATTAGACCTCCTATATTATTTTTATAATGGATTTATCAAGCTTTGGCGTTTAACCAAAGCCTGATAAACATGTATTATTCTTTGTTATCCAATCCATCACTTATCTTTTGTTTCACTTTTCCGACTTTTTCTTTTACAGTTCCCTTCGTCTTCTCCCACTTCCCTTCATTTTTCAACTCTCTATCTTCTGTAACTTCACCAATTCCTTCTTTTACTTGCCCCTTTTTCTTTTCAACTTTACCGGTAATTTGTTCTTTTAGCCCGCTCTCACTCATATTTCCAATCTCCTTTTCGTAATAGATTTATAGATTTAAAGGATACAAATTTAAATAGAATACGTGCATCTTCTTTCTTGTAACCATTCACCGATTCTTTCTAAATCCTTAACGAATAACAAGATTTTTCCTTCATCCAGTTTTTCTTCATAAAAGTTAGCTTCTTCCTCATTAAGTCCTAACTCTTGCATCTTATTTCTTAACTGATCTCCCGTTTTTTGAAAGACGTTAATAATGCTTGTCCCAAGTCCCTCCTCTTTTATTCCAATTGTATTCACGTCTGCATTGTCTGCGATTCTATCTGTCCTTTCTTTCTCATGTGTTAATACGTAAATATCTTTTTGGTCTATCCCTTTCTTCACTAGATCATTCGCCGCATTCATGACCTCTTTCTCCGTAATAAATTCATATACAAAAGGTTTACTATACTTCGTTTCCATCTTTAACTTCCTCCTCTAAAATGAATTATTTGTTATATTATATGTAGTACACCCATTTTCGAAATGTTAAACATAAAATATGAAAAAAGTTATGTGAATTTTTTCTATCCTAAAACTAGTAGAACAAATCTACTTACAATAACTACCTAAATTAACAGAAAATCGTTATAATTTAAGGTAAAGGGGGATACTATGAAAAAAATCATATCTATATGCGCTCTAACCGCTCTATCTTTCACTTTAATAGGATGTACAAGCACCTCAGCTACAGATAAAGCTTCACAAGCTAAGCAAGAACATACACAAACTACCTTTCAATTAAACTCCGCAAATATTACAGATATTGAAATACTTAGCACAATAAATAACAACGTTTCAAAATCTCAAACAGACAACGAAGAAATGATACAATCTATCGTTTCAGCAGTTCAAAAAGGCACACCTAAAACAATCACACTAGATCAAAAAAAGAGAGAATCAGCACATTCTACTATTACCGTTACATATAAAGATGACGCAAAAGAAGAGTTTCTTGTGTGGGTTGATAATAAGAAGCAAATTACGATTGCTAAAGATGAGAAGAAAGATAAGGTTGAAGGTGTGATATTGAATATTGAGGATGTTAAAATGATGAAGGATTTCTTTAAGAAGGCACCTTAGAAGATGTCTTCTCTTTGTATATTAAAAAAGCCCACCTATTTCCGTAGGCGGGCCTTATCTTTATTACACAATAAGAAAGTATACTCTCTTTTCCTCTGAATTTTTATGTAATTATACATATTCACGACAATGTATGTAGTAAATTCTAAATTGTAGGCATGCTCTATAAAATTGCTTCTTTTAAAAGAAGCAATTTTTATTAACTTTAGTCATAGTCACTATACATAAAAAGTAAAAGAGGAGTGAAATTTCACTCCTCTTTTTAATTGTGGATTCTAACACGCATTAGATCACTACTAGAATTTTGCTTCTCTACGCTTATATCTATTTTAAGATTGTTTTTATTTATATCAAAGTTTGATTTTATACAGTTTGACTGTATATGTAAAATGCAGGAACGACTTTATAACCCATAACAAAAACGCTACCTTTTTAAAAAGATAGCGTTTTTGTATTACCCTTGCTTATTCTTTGCTTTCATTTGCTCTTCATAAACAAACTTTGCGGTCATAAAATCGTTAGGAAAATCTCCCAATGCCCTCTTCATCACGTTCAATTCTTCTTGTGATTTGATCTCTACTCCGTTTAAGAAATCAAATGCTTTTGATTGTTCATCCGCAACAAAGTTTTGCGTCATATAATCATCTTGAAAGTCTTGCTTCGCTTTTTCTTTCACTTTGTTCATTGCATCTGTTTTATTTATACTTTTCACAGGGTTTGCGAATGCCCCTATAGGCTGTTCTTGTTTCGGCTCTTCTTTCGTTTCCCGCTGTGGAGCTGGGGCTGGTTGTTGCTTAGGTTGTTCTTGTTGAACTGGCTGTTGTACTACTTCTTGCTCTTTTTTCGCTAATTCATCTTTTAACTTCTTAACTTGCGCATCAAGAGATTTTTTTTCAGTTTCTAATACACCCATATCACTTTTTAACTTTTGCATTTCTTCATAATGTTCATCTACTAATTTATTGTATTCTTTCTCAGTGTACATTTTTTCACTAGTTGATGTCGTTTTTCCCTTCGCAATAACTACATTAATAATTACAAGTAACACTATGATTCCTATTAACGCAGCTAAAATCTTCTTTTTGTTCATTATTAATCCTCCAAAATGTAAAATTACCAAAGTCATCATAACAGATGTAGCTATGTTCCTTTGTCATATTTTGTCGAACTAAAATAATAAAAAAGCATCTGAAACAGATGCTTTTTCTCATTCTCACTACATAAACGTAATCGTCACTAAAGAATATCCTTCTTTCGCATTATACGGCTCAGCTTTATAAGAAACACGGTTCGCCCCTTGTGGATAACCAATTTCTCCAATTACTTTTTTCACATCTTGCAATGCGCCATCCATTGATTGTTTATAAAGAATTTCAATCTTTGGTGACTTTTCGTTATAACGTTGCTGCATTTTATTTTTGAATTCATTATAGTTGTTTGCGATGTATTCATTTCCTAAATAATTTAACTTTGTATCTTTTAATATTTGCTGATATGCAGGGATTTTCGTACTACCTGCCGCAATTTTATTTGTTAATGTACTATAATAATTTGTTGTAGCTTGCGGATAATCACTTCTGTTCCACTCATGATTTCTTGCGATTTGCTCATCTGATAAGTTGAAATAAGAATATGTTACGCGGCCTTGTTCATCTGGTATCGGATCATCGAATGTTGTATCAAGGTGATACCATTTGTTTTCGATTTTCACTAAATTCCAAGCATGAGGCTGACCATCTCCAGTTCCTACTACAAAATGATTCTCAACTCCAGCTTCTTTTAATAATTGATAGGTTAATAGTGCGTAACCTTGGCAAACTGCAGAACGATTTACGAGTGCTTCATATGCTGTGTAAGCTTTATAAGACGTATCATAAGAAATATGCTTTACGACATAATCATGAATCGCCTTCACTTTTTCGTGATCATCCATTCCAACTTGCGTAATAGAAGAAACAATTGCCTTTGCTTGCTTCATTACATATTCCGTTTGTTCTTTCGTTTCACGATATGTAATCTTTAACGTAAACGTATAATTTCCAGGTGATCCAGAAATTCCATATGAAACATTCGATCTATTATAATTTGTATACTCATTTTTACTTGCGACTTCTTTATAGGCGTTGAAAAGTGTCTTCATTACTTCTTCATGATTACTATTTTTCGTTTTATATGGAAGTGTAATATTCGTTTCATACGCATTAATACGCTTTTGCACTTCATCTTTAAAAGCCGCTAATAATGCCGCATCTCCTGTATTTTGCACCGCAACTTCAGGCTTTTTATATTTCAAAGTATTATATAAAAACTGTGCATATTGTTCACGTTTTACCGTGCTATATGGCTCAAATCCCCCTTCGCCTGTACCAGAAGCAATCCCGTTTGATTGCACCGCACTAATTGCATTTTCACCCCAATAACCACTTGGAACATCATTAAATGTATGCTTTTGTTTCGCAGAAAGATGGAAAGCGTTTGTAAGAATTTGTGCCATTTCTGCGCGGCTAACAGAGTCTTTCGGTCTAAATCCACCGTTTGCATCACCTTTAAAAACCCCTAATTTCGTTAACGTTAAAACCTCTTCTGGAAACAATGTTGAACCTGAGCGAATATCTCGATACGGATTATTTAAAGTAGATCCATCTTTTAATACGTAACGAGCACCTTCATTACTGAACGTACCACCTTGCTTATTCGGTACTAACACACGATAAATTAAAGCTGCAACTTGCTCTCTCGTCGCAACATCTCCAAAACCAAATATTCCATTTCCATAACCGGAAATAATATTTTTACTCGCTAAATCTTTAATTGCGGGATACGACCAATGCGATGTAGGAACATCAGAAAAAATACCTGCCTCAGCAGCTTTCACATCACTGCCATTTGTATATAATAAAGCGCCACCAATAAGCGTTAATGATGTAATTGATTTTAATAGTTTTGTGTACATAATTCCTTCTCCCAATACGTTCTCTATTTTTATATTTTGTCGAAAAATCTAAAATAATATGACAAAACATATTATACTATTAAAATTTTTTGAAGGATATATTAAGTTTCGAAATATGCAAAAACTCATATTATTATATTTTTCCGTATTAATATTATGTTGTTTTACTTGCGGATATATAAAAGGGTCTATTGTATCATGTCGAAAATATCATTTATAACCAAATTGCTTTACTTCTATCCTAATTCTTTCTGTAGAATCATAGGAAAAGATGGCGTTTTTGTATGTCTATTTCTGTATCTGATGAATTACAACTATTTGCTCAAGAAGTACCACATCAAAATCTGTATATTCTCTTCTCCTCGGGCTATTGATAAAGAAAAGGCATTCTTATGAATGCCTTTTCTCTCTTATATATGCTCTTCTTAATTTAATTTGTGATAAACCACTGGACATTTAATTATAAAAAAGTACCAATAACAAAAAAAGTTAAAAATAATGATACATATCCAAGATACATAAAACGTTTATCGTGTGTTTTAAAATATAACGTAATACACAGTAAAGTGACCAGTAAAAAAACTGCTGTAGACACCATGAACATCAATGTTTTTTAATTCCTTATTACTTTATACTGCTAAATTAGGCATTTCTTTTTTTAATACTGAATTCATAACGATATCTATTATTCTTAAGTTAATTATATTACGTTTAAGTAATATTAATTTTATATTAATACACCTTTTGAAAAAATTCTTTTTTCTTGATTAAATTCCATTTTTCACTCTAAAATACAGCAGAACCCACCCACTTACCTACAATGTAACCAATATAAATAAGCAGAGCCCCTGTTAAGATATAAAAACAAGATTTAAAATACATACTCCTTTCAATCGCATCACCAATTTTATGAAACATGTTTGACATAAAGAAAACACCACCTTTTTATAATTATTAGAGTAAAACACACAGAGATATTATCAGAAAATAACTAATTAACACAACGCTTATTGGAATAATAATGTATAAAATAATAACAGCGTTAGCAAAAAATTAAAATTTATGAAATGAATTACTTTGGAGTTAATATTTAGAATTCAAAAGGTTTATTAGGTAAAAAACACTTTATATTACCACTAATTATTTCTATTTAATAAATCCCCTAGCCTTTATGACAACGCTTGAACATACCTTTCTATAAAGTTGATTAATAATAGGATTGAATCATATTGCTCAATGTCCCATATTGTTTAACATAATAAAATAATATTCAATCGGAGGAAAGAACCTTTGAGTGCCTTTTTTATGGAGAATCAGTTTAAAAACTAAAAATAAAAGAACCTCAATAAATGAGGTTCAAAAAATCTACTATTTTAAATTACCTTCGTAAAAAGCAACTCCATTTTGAACATGTTTTAAATACCACGTAATCGTCCCGCCACAAACATTTTCATTAAAACTATTAGCATATACTCCATTTGAGTAATAAAGAGTTCTTTTGAATTTACCATTAGAATACTCATAAGGAATTGAGCATGCTGCTTGCTTCGGAGAGTTCACAGCTTTTTGCGTATCAGCCGA
Organism: Bacillus sp. FSL M8-0063; assembly: GCF_038005545.1. Lineage (NCBI taxonomy): Bacteria > Bacillati > Bacillota > Bacilli > Caryophanales > Bacillaceae > Bacillus > Bacillus sp. FSL M8-0063. The sequence goes on along the minus strand of NZ_JBBOTJ010000001.1, from coordinate 644,980 downwards.
AGCTGCCCCAATTCCTCCTGTTAATGCAATACCAGTTGCCAATGCTCCCACTACTAATTTCTTGAACATAATAAATCCCCCTTTAATAGTTTTTATAGCTTACAACTTAAATGTATCACTTTTGTAATTTTTATAAATATCTTGAATATGTAGAAATATTTATTTATTTTTTGGTAATATTGGGATTTTATTTTATCAAATGGAAAATAGAGGGTATTAGAAAAGTATGTAACAATGCATAATAAATCAATCAGATATTATGATATACTCACAAAGAGCTGATACAAAATTTCTTTAGATTGGAAAACTAAAGTCTTATCTACCTAACAGGAAGGCGCCTAATGGCGTCTTTTCTTTATTTTCAAAAGGACCTGCTCAATTCATTCTTTAAAACATAAGGTAAAGTGAACCCGTTAAAATCTATGGAATGAACCCTAGTTTTACCCTCTTATCTAAAGGAGGCACTATTATTATGGGATATGGTGGTAGTTGCGGCGAAGGCTGCGGTTTCGCTGGAGGATTTGCTTTACTAGTTGTATTATTTATTCTATTAATCATTATCGGATGTAGTTGTTTCTGCTAAAAAACTATTAGAAAAGGTACCTATATATGGGTACCTTTTCTTTATGTGCCTTATTCATTATCTAGTTCCAAACTTTTATCACGATTGGATTCGTGTTTTTCATTTTTCGCATTCGTCATACCTCAAATATGAATCGATTTAAGACATGAGCTTTTAACTAAAAGAATTTGGGACCATTTTCTCCCACAAAGGAAATACCTTGTTGAAAAACTCTATTATTTTTAATAAAAAATAAGTTCATATAGATGCTATTTATAATATCCAAGAATAGATAATCGTATAAAAAACACCATTCCGGTGAGGCTCTTTTTTAAGTCAGGAATAAGTTTTTACTGCGGTACATATGAAAATAAATCATCTGATTATAAAATAAAAAAACGCTCATTTGAGCGTTTCATCTATATAATACCTAATAATTACTTTTTCTTCACTTTGATCTAACAACTCTTTATACTTCAATATTCCATCAGCCCCACGGCTCTCCATGCGTATATTGTATAACGTTTGTTGTATTAACCTTTGATTGGTCTGTTGGAGCATTTACTCCATTTAATAGTATGACCGTAATTATTAATCCAATTGAGCTGCTTATGATTCTTTTCATTTTAAAGCCCCTTTCTGAAAACCTTTTTCTTTTTCTTTATATCCTAAATAGAAGTATTCACTAGATTTTATTGAATTTCCTTCTTTATGATATTTAACCGCTAACTTTTCAGCATATTCCTGGACATATTGCCATAAACCTACTTCATTAAAGAAAGAAATTCCTTTAGAAATAGCTAACTCTAATTCTTCAGCAGAAACATTCTCATTCATTCCCTTTAGAATTTTAAAATGATGTTCATATTCTTTTTGTTCTAGTTCATTACAGATTACTAATCCTTTTTCAATTAAAGACGCTGCAAGCTTTGTTTTTCCTAACTTTAAATTCTCTCTAGCTTCCAAAAAAATCGCTCTAAAGTGATTCGGGATTTTTTGTGATACTTCTGATAAATAACGAAGTGCTAAATCAGATAGGTTTTGCTCTGCATACATAACCCCTAAACTATGTCGAACTCGTAACATTAACTCCTCTTCATTTTGCTTTTTCAAAATATCCAGAGACGACATAAAATAAACTTCTGCCTGCTCAAATTCATTTAGCTTTACACATGCTAACCCAAGAACATTGTCACATGCTGCGACCTTCCTACTATACCCGTACAGCCCTTCAAATGTATTTCTTGCTCTAGTTGCATATTGAATAACTAAAATAGGCTGGCAAACATGATAATAGTAGCTAGATAGCTTAAAGTTAAATTCTGCTTTTTCGATTGGATCCTGAATATTTTCCAATAAAGATTCTGCTATTCCATAATGCTTTTCAGCCACTTTAAAATCACCGTTTACCGTAGCATGAGAAGCCTTAAAGAAATGGTAATAATATAATAAAGATTGATCTGATGGCGCTTCATCTAACTTCATTTTTCTTAGATCATTCTTAGATATGTCAGATTGATGGGGATAAAACTCTGCACTTAACATTTTAAATCTAAAATCTAAAAGTGAATAAAACTCTGTATTCTTTTGATCTTCTTCCATACTATTAATTTTTGTATCAATACTTTGTTTTAATTCCTTTGCCTTAACGAAATTCTGTGAACGAATTTCTCGATACCACTCATGTAAAAGTAAAGTGATTTCTTCCTTTTTTATTGCATGTACACTCATATAGATCCTTCTCCTTTGTCTATAGATTACTAACATAATAACAAAAATAAACCTATAAAACATTTAATTTTCTGAATATTATTGTTTCAAAAAAATTTCTCAATACACTTTCACCATTTCAACTCTTTAAACTTATAACTTTTTCTGTCCCTTATTCGTTTCTATATAAAAAATAAACATATAAATCAAAGATACTATAATTTTTTATAATTCTTGATTTCTCACTCTTCATTGCATGATAAATTTCCCCATACTAATTAACAACTAACATTAAAACTATTAATCCAATAAACCCTTAGAAAAAAATGGTTATCTATACACTGAATTGGTTAAATGTGGATATTTTAAAAGGGATAAAAAGAACTAATCCCTAAAAGAGATTAGTTCTTTTTATCCAGAGTTATTATTATAGTACATAGTTTTATGAGCAAACGTTATATAATGTTGTATGGGATACATAACCTGTCATCCCTTTATATGTAACTTTTAACCACTGTTTAGAATTACTGTAATGACCTTGAACATATTCACCAGTTACCCATGTTCCAGTAATTTTCGCACCATCATTAAATGTATGTAAGACAGGTGATCCAACAGTGTAACCACTGCGCATCTTTGCACCATATACACCTACCGTACCTCCCTTTGCACAAGCTGCTACTACAGTTTTATTTTCAGTAGTATTCGTAGCCGCAAAAGCAGAGCCGTTAAATGTAAACAAAGTAAACATAAAAGCTGTTAATAAAGTACAAATAGATAAGCGACGTAACAAAATAAATTCCCCCTTTTTTTATAATATATTGCTTCATAAATGATTATCTTAAATATTCTAACTATTTTCAATATATTAATGTTGAGAAATATTAGTTGTAGTTTTGAAATAAGATTTTATCAAAAACATTAACAAACTCATATTTTACAGAGAGAGCCCGAAAGTAGTCTTCTACCAACTATATAAAAGTCCCTCCGCCTTAAGACAGAGGGACTTTCTAATTTCTATTTCAAACTACCCGCAATCTCCGTAAAGATAACTCCAAGTGCATGTGCACCTGCATCTGGGTAGCCTAAACTTCTTTCACCAACTGTACCGGCGCGGCCCATGCGAGCAACGATTTCTTTCGTGTACTCTGCTCCTTTAACTGCTGCTTCTGCTCCTTTCTCAAAGGCAATTTTCATATCTTCTTCGTTTGAAGCGCTAGCTAACCAAGAGTCTACACATGGAGCAAGTGCGTCAACAAGTGTTTTGTCACCAACTACTGCTCCTCTACCGAATGATCTTTCACCGATAGATTGTATGCCTTGCAGTGCTGCTTGCAACACTTCAGCGAATTCTTTCACTGTTAACTCACGTTTTTCGCCTGCTGCTTTACTAGCTGCGCGGAATGCTCCGCCCCAAATTGGACCAGATGCGCCGCCGCAATGTTCCATAATAATCATTGAACAGCCGTCAAGGAATGATCCGATCGTTACGTTCTCTTGATCTACAATAGAATGCCACTCACGTTTTAGTTGCTTAAATCCTTTTGCAACACTCATTCCGAAGTCGCCGTCACCCGCATGTGTATCTAACTCACAGAACGGTACTTCGTTTTTAATAATAACGTCACTCATTTTATCAACGAGATAGATCATGTTGTTTAATGTAATGACATTATCTTTTATAACAGCATGCTCTTCCGCTGTTTCTATTTCGAAGGAAACTTCTTTCTCTTCTACATCTTCAAGTACATTCACGTACTCTACACTTTCAACTGGTCCATCTACTTTAAACGCTGGTGTATTACATTCTTTCGATAGTAATGTTTTTAGCTCATCATCTAGTTTCATTACTGTTAAAGACATACCAGCCATATCGATACTCGTCATATAGTTGCCAACGAATACTCTGTTTATTTTAATGCTTCTAGCAGCTAGTTCTCTCGTAACTGCGTTGTTAAATAAGTAAAGTTCTTGCAGTGGTGTTCCGCCAAAACCGTTAACTAAAAGCGCAATTTCTTCGCCGTCTTTTACTCCTAAATCTTTCATTAAATCATTTGTCATACGGTTAGCTAATTCATCCGCTGACAACATTTTTTCGCGTTTAATTCCTGGTTCGCCGTGAATACCTACGCCGTATTCCATTTCATCTTCCGCAAGTGTGAAAGTAGGTGATCCGCTCGCTGGAACTGTACAAGACGTCAACGCTAAACCGATTGTACGCACGTTAGCCGCTGCTTTTTCTGCGACAGCTTTCACCGCTCCTAAATCCATACCTGCTTCCGCTGCTGCGCCAGCAATTTTATGAACGAGAATAACGCCCGCAACGCCGCGGCGTCCTACTGTATATAGACTATCTTCTACCGCAATATCATCATCCACTTTTACGTAGTCAACTTCAATTCCATCTTCCGTCGCTAAATGTGCTCCGTTTTTGAAATTCATAATATCGCCGCTATAATTTTTAATAATTAATAACGTACCTTTTTTACTAGCTGTCTCTTTAATCGCTTGATACACCTGAATTTGTGAAGGCGACGCGAACACATCTCCGCACACTGCCGCATCTAACATTCCTTTTCCGACTAATCCTGCATGTGCTGGCTCATGACCACTACCGCCGCCACTAATTAACGTTACTTTATTTTCGTTCATTTCTTTCTTCTTAATGACTTTATATTTTTTCAAAAGCTCAAGCTCTGGATGAGCCATAACCATTCCGTTGCACATTTCCATTACTAATGTTTCTGGTTTGTTTATAATCTTTTTCATTGTGATTCTCCCTCAATTCCTTTAATATATTGTGATATATTTGAAATCTTCTTCTTACTATCCATGTTAAAATGAAAGCGTTTTATAGTAAACGGACAAAATGGACAATCTGTCTAAAGACACCGCTCTCATTTGTAGGTAGGATTTTCATATTACTAACATTCTAGGGATGATTCAGATGACCTCTTCTATAATTTCTAAAAAGATAATCGCAAATTCATTGAAGTATTTAATGGAAACAGAGTCGTTTCATAAAATATCAGTGAGCGATATTATGTTACACTGTCAAATGCGTAGGCAAACTTTTTATTATCATTTTAAAGATAAATTTGAGCTATTAAGCTGGATTTATAGAGAAGAAACGAAAGAAAACATTATCGACTTTCTCGACTATGAAACGTGGGAAAATATTTTCGATTTATTATTTGATTACTTTTATGAAAATCAAAAATTTTACCGAAATGCTTTTAAAGTCATTGAGCAAAACTCGTTTAATCACTATTTATTTGAGCATACGAAAAACTTATATATGAAGATTATTGATGAACTATCGATGAGCTGTGGATTCAGCCTTTCTGATGAGACGAAAAATACGATTGCCTCTTTTTATAGTCACGGCTTCGTTGGAACGATTAAAGATTGGATTGAAAGCAAATGCGAAGTAGATCCGTCCATTATGTCTTCACTCATGAAAAATATGATAAACAATCAATTACTACTATTACTGGAGCAATCGGCAAAGTAATTAAAGGGTGGCAAAAGCAATGAAAAAGATTATGAATGATGTACAAAATATCGTTCAAGATATGATGCATGGCTTTTATTTTGAACATAACGACAAAGTAAATTACGACGAAACACATAACATCATTTATGTAAAAGATATCGAAAAAATGAAGCAAAACGTTGTCATTATAAGCGGCGGTGGTAGTGGACACGAACCTGCTGATATTGGTTATGTAGGAAACGGAATGCTTACGGCGGCAGTAAATGGCTGTATTTTCACTCCGCCTACAGTGGAACAAATTACAATGGCAACTCGCTTAATGCCCAAAGATAAAAGTATTTTATTCATCATAAAAAACTTTAAAGATGACGTAGAAAACTTTTTAGCGGCAGAACAAATCGCAAAAGAAGAAGGAAGACAAATTGATCACATCATCGTAAATGACGACGTTTCAATTGAAGATGATGCTTCGTTTAATAAAAGAAGACGTGGCGTCGCTGGTACTGTTTTCGTTCAAAAAATACTCGGTGCGGCCGCTCTTGCAGGTCACTCTTTAGATGAACTAACAACACTCGGCCGTTCTATCGCCGAAAACTTACACACATTAGGAGTCGCCCTTTCACCTGCAAACGATCCAGTGAAAGGAAAAGCTTCATTCACATTAAACGACGATGAAGCCTTTTATGGCGTCGGTATCCACGGCGAAAAAGGCTACCGTAAAGAAGCACTATCCTCTTCTGAAATATTAGCGATCGAACTAATGAACAAACTAAAAAGCATTTATCGCTGGAGAAAAGGTGACAACTTCGCCATTCTCATTAACGGACTAGGCGCAACTCCATTAATGGAACAATATATTTTCGCAAATGACATTCGTCGTTTATGTGAGCTGGAAGGTTTACATGTGGAGTTCGTAAAAGCTGGTACCCTTCTAACTTCTTTAGATATGAAGGGTGTTTCGCTTAGTTTGCTTAAGGTAGAGGATTCGGATTGGGTGCAGTGGTTGAAGGAAAATACGGAAACTGCTAGTTGGTAATACAAATAAAAATAGGATGGCTTCAATGGGCCATCCTATTTTTGTATGTAATTCAGCTATAAAAAAAATTCTGCCCTCAATATTACAGCAAATTTACATTAAAAATGTAAATCCTCATTTCCTTCGTATTTTCCTTTATTAAGTCTTTTTCTTATGAATAATTCTGCAACAATTAAATTGGGTACCCACGCTAACCAAGCAATAATAGCGTAACTAAGTTCAAACCGCTCTATTCCAAATAGAACGATAAACAACGGTAGCCAAATTCTTAATGTAACTGCTCCAAAGGTTAAAGAATAATTTCTAATCATCCAATTCCGATGCTCTTTAATTTTTTTATTCTTAACTCTATTTAATGCTTGATATGCTGATGTTAGCCAAAATACGGATAACAAACCGAAACCTAACTTCGCTACCAACCCTCCCGTAGCATAAAAGGATAGGTACAGTCCAGAAACGCCTCCTAATAATATACCAAACATATAGATTCTCCCAACTATTCGATGACGGTTGATATTCTTTTCTCTAAATTTAGTGGATAATGTAAAAGGGCCAGTTACTAATGCTACTATACTAGTTGTAATATGTATAAATAGCATCATATACCAGAACGCACTTAATTTAGATCCAAACATAAGCTTCGCTTTTACAAGTCCTGTTTGAAATCCATCCATAATAAAATATTGGACAACAACATAGCCAGTTACTAAAAGAGCAAAAAAAGTAAATACAAACCAAATTTTCCTGTTCAAATTTTACTGCCTCCTTATTACATTAAGTAATTAGATTATACATTACTGTTCATTCTAGGGAAAAATAGAAAAGCATTCTTCATACATAAAAACCCTCAAGTATATCGTTCTATACTTGAGGGTTTATTCATTTATTCCTTCTCGTCTCTCATTTTCTTAAATCAATAATTAGCTCATCTGTAATCTGCTCAAGATGGAAAAACCTTTTTATATAATAGGTATCAGACCATTTCTCTTCTCCACCAATAATAAATAATTCTTGCGCATCATACATAAATGAAAAGCTTGGATAGAAACTGTCCGCTTTTATTTCAATCCCACCAGTACGATTACTGATAATCTTACAGTCTGCTGAATAGCTTAATAGCGTATAGAGAGAATCTTGTGCTGATTGGAAGAAATACTAGAATCATTTTATAAACGAGATCGCAACCATCTTATTGGAAGCTTACAGGTCTCCAGGATAATAAATGAACATCGCACCTACAAATGAACACACTAAACAAAAAATAGCTTCGTATTTTATGACTAAAGAAGAGTTCGTATCAAGCTTTTTTCCCTCTCTTTTACATATCATTTTAAACATTTTAAATAAAACTCTATATATTACATACCCAACAATTGCCCCGAGGGTATTCGTAAATAGATCATCAATATCTGTAATTCTATTATTTAGTAATTGATTTAACTCAATTGCCAATGAAAAAAAGAATCCTGCACATACTGTGTTTTTCATTTTTCTAAACTGTGGCCAAATAGCCGGTAATAAAAAACCGAACGGCATAAACAGTACAATATTCAAAAGATACGTCGTACTACCTGCCGTATCAAATAGAGTCAAGTTAATTTGATTTACACGAATCCACGTTTCATATCTACTTATATCCCATACAGTCGCGATTTGCGTCACCTTATACACTAGCGAAAGGTAGAATAGAAAAACATATACCCATAGAAAATGCAGAATAGATATATTGTTTTTCGCTTTAAAATAACATCCAATTTGAAACACAATACAAAACATAATAGTAAAGAAATAAGTATACAAATAACTCATCCAAACTTCTGTATGCATGTGGAATCCCCTAACTTTACAATTTCATCTATGACTTTGTCGTTTTTAGTATCCTTCTTGATGTAACTTGTTTATAGGATAGGAAAAACTTTTAAAATAAAAAGTGGGGTAAATATAAAATTTTTCTTAAATCTTCACATGCAACCCTTGTAGTATATAACCATGTGAATCGTTTGTTCAGTTAACACATGAAATTAAGAAATATATGACGTACTATAATCACTCTTTCTATCAATAGAATGTAAAGAAGATGACTCCTGTTTGCATACAGAAATCATCTTTTTTAGGTTGCCTAACTTTTTTAGAATGTCCTTTACAAAGGGTACAGATCAAGAGCACCTTATTCCTATTCAAGGGGATCAACTATACCTTATTTCCTTAAAATCACTAAAACCCATTTACAAATCTATAAAAGTAGATATAATATCCTTATGGAACCTTTATTAATTTATAAAGCATTGTCAAATGAAACAAGATGTCAAATTTTATCATGGTTGAAAAATCCAGAAAACCATTTCGATGAAAAACCTTATCTAGAACAAGGCCTTAACTTTCAAGTTGGCGTATGTGTAGGAGATATCCAGCTTAAAACTGGCTTAGCCCAATCGGTTATTTCTAGTTATTTATTAACTATGAAAAAAGCAGGCTTACTAGAGTCTGATCGAATTGGAAAATGGACCTACTATCGTCGAAATGAAAAAACAATACGAAAGTTTTCTGAATACGTCCAAAACGAATTATAAAATGAAAGCTAATAATCAACATACTAATTGATTATTAGCTTTCATACATTCTGCTTTTTACAGGTATCCAATGACTTTTGTATAAATTGCACTGCCTATAAAAGCAAGAAACATCGAAAGGAGAAATTTTTTTAACATATCATATCTAGTTATTTAGATATCTGTTATTGTATTTAAAATTACATACGCCTGATCATATTGGCATCCAATCATGCTTATAATAATGCTTCTTTGTTAATGAATTTACTTTCAAAATACTGATACGAATGGAGAGTTTAATAAATGAAAAAAGTAAATCCTTTACTTATTCTGACACTCGCAATAGGTGTGTTCGGAATTATTACTACCGAGATGGGTATTGTCGGCGTATTACCACAAATCACTGAAAAATTCGGAATTTCAACTACACAAGCTGGATTTTTAGTAAGTATATTTGCACTAGTTGTTGCTATTTCTGGTCCGTTCTTAATTCTGCTCGTCTCTAGTATGAATCGCAAAATAATTTTATTAACAGCAATTTTCATATTTGTTATTTCAAATTTAATCTACGCTTATACAACGCAATTTGAAATCATGCTTATTTTTCGTATTTTACCGGCAGCGCTTCATCCACTCTTCTTTTCAATCGCTCTTGTAACAGCTGCTAAACTTGTCCCTCCAGAAAAGAGCGGTCAAGCGGTTACAAAAGTTTTCATGGGAATTACTGTTGGCTTTGCTTTAGGTGTACCACTAACCTCTTACCTTGCAGACCAATTTTCACTCGAAATGGCTTTCTTATTCGGAGCATTCGTTAACACTGTTGCATTCATTGGAATACTACTCCTACTTCCTTCTATGCCTGTTAAAGAAAAAATGTCTTTCGGCAAACAAATTCGTATACTCGGAAAACCAGGATTATGGTTAAATATTTTAACCGTCACATTCCTTTTTGCAGCCATGTTTTCCGTATACAGCTACTTCGCTGAGTACCTTGCAAAAGTAACTTCTATGAATGGATCTCTCATCAGTATCATGCTATTCATATTTGGTATAGTTATGATTTTAGGTAATCATTTATTTGGTGGTCTTCTGCAAAAAAGCATAATCAACACTGTAATATCATTCCCTATTCTATATTCTATTGTTTACATATTGGTTTATTATTTAGGTTCCTACCTTGTTCCCATGATTTTTATAGTATTCATTTGGGGAATCGTACATGCTGGTGGATTAATTGTTGGTCAAACATGGTTAATAAGTGAAGCTAAAGAAGCACCCGAATTTGGTAACAGTCTATTCGTTTCGTTCTCAAATCTCGGAATTACTTTAGGAACTACTATTGGAGGCTGGTTCATTTCAAACTTAGGTATTCACCAGCTTATTTGGAGCGGATTTATATTCACACTAATCTCATTTCTATTAATTATAATAAAACTAAAATTTTTCAATTCTAATAGCCAGGCTTCATTATCAAGCTAGTACATTGCCAGTTCCAAATTCGATAAAAAACATTATAAATTCTTCTTATAAGATTTTATTAACTAAAAAGTATAACGCTCAAAGCCTTTAGCCATAATTACGACTAAAGGCTTTTTTGTATATAAAGTAAAACTTTAATCAGTGGGGGTTTTCTTCATCCCCACTGATTATTAGTTGAACCAATCGGACTTTTATGAGCAGTTGATCCCCTACCTAACTTCTTTGCTTTCGCTGAATTTTGAGGTGGGGATCTTACTGCCCATTAAAGCGGGATAAAAATAATTCTAAAAGGGGCTAATTTTATGGAACATAATCAAAATGGAGTACTTGCTTTAATTGTTTTATTTTTAGGATTAGTGTTTTTTGTTAGTGGAATGGTTTATCATTTATGGGGTTCTTTTTAATGGTATGATTGTAATCACTCATAAAGTGAAACTTTAATCAGTGGGGGTTTTCTTCATCCCCCACTGATTATTAGTTGAACCAATCGGACTTTTATGGGCAGTTGATCCCCCACCTAAATTCTTTGCTTTCGCTAAATTTTGAGGTGGGGGTCTTACTGCCCATTAAAGCGGGATAAAAACCCTCAAGTATGTCGTTCCTTTATTAATTTCAACGTTTAGACAGATACATAATTCAAAAACTAAAACGTGTATTGCAATTATCGATATGAAATATTTCCAAAAACAACTTAACATGGTAAAATAATATTCGGACGGGAGTCCAATATTATTAAAATTAAGATGGTTCAAGTCGGAGGAAGGCACCTTAGGGTGTCTTTTCTTTATTTTCAAAAGGACCTGCTCAATTATTGTGTAAAAAACATAAAGTAAATTGAATCCATTAAAATACATGAGTGACCCCTTGTTTTCCCCTCTTATTAAAGGAGGAACTATTATGGGATTTGGTGGTAGTTGTAGTAGTAATTGTGGCGGCGGCTTTGCTTTACTAGTTGTATTGTTTATTTTATTGATCATTGTTGGAGCTTCTTGCTTCTGCTAAAAAACTATCGGAAAAGACACTCTTATATGGGTGTCTTTTCTTTGTAATAAAAAGCTCTCTATAAAGGAAAGTTTTCACATCCAAATTAGTGATTTACACAGCACTTTATTCCTTCGCATCCCTCATACTGTAATAACCTAAATTAATAATAATTAAGAAATACCCACTCATAATTCCAGCTGCAAATGTCCACATGAATTCATGGTGTTCAATTTCATACAACACAAAAGCTATTGAAATAGCTACTTTCCTTGCTTTTAAAAACGCTGATAAAGTCTTTTGCGTTGTCGGTATTCGTGTTGAAAAAGATTACTGTAAAGAAGCGCTGTCCTCTTCTGAAATATTAGCAATCGAACTAATGAATAAACTAAAAAGCATTTATCACTGGAGAAAAGGGGACAACTTAGCCATCCTCATTAACAGACTCGGCACAACGCCATTAATGGAACAATACATTTTCGCAAACCATATTCGCCGTTTATGTGAGCTTGAAGGATTACAAGTTACATTCGTAAAAGTTGTTACCCTTCTAACTTCTTTAGATACGAAAGGTGTTTCGCTCAGTTTGCTTAAGGTAGAGGATTTGGATTGGGTGAAGTGGGTGAAGTCCGATGTTGGAGTGGGTAATTGGTGATAAAACAAGGTGGGACTCTAGGTTCCCATCTTGTTTTTTATATGCACCTAGTTAAAAAAAGCCTAACAACCACATAATACAATTCCACACAAAACGAAATTCTGATAATATAAAATAGATAATCATTTATATATGGAATTTTTTTCATATATAAATGATTATCTTATTTAAGGGGGATAAAGAAAGTTGAAAATTTTAGTAACACCTGAGCTATTAGAAGAAACAGCAAATAAATTTAAAAGTGCACAAGAGCAATCACAACAACAACAACAACAACAACAACAACAACAACAACAACAACTGGAAATATCTATTTTAGTGATAAAACAATTATTGGATATCAAAGTTTAAATGGTATTACCCATCAAATACAAAAAATAAACAATGAGCAATTATATGTAGAATCAAAGACTCTTTTACAACTTACAATTAAAGAAGATCATTTGCAAAATAAAAAGTATGGATCAATATCTACTGACTTAATAAAAAACATTCAAAAACTAATAACACTACCCTCTCAAGAAAGTATTAAAATTTTAACTGCTCATGATTTTAATATAAAATCTGCAGAAGAATTCATACAAGACCTAAAAACAACAAAAAATATATATAGCATAATAAAACTTGAAACAAAAGATAATAAAGAAATCACTTCTGATAATGGCTTCTTTATTATTGAAACCAAAGGAAAACAATGGTTGTTTTCTCAAAATGAACAAAATGATGGAACATTATCATTAACGAATCTCAATGATGTCCTGTTTGAGCAAAAAATAAATCAATTACTTAACAATCGTTGAAATTAAATTGGAGCTGATTTTTATTCATGAATAGACAAAATTCTTCTAATAACAAAGATGATTCCTCAAATAAAATTGCTGCTTTTATTGCAACACTAGGAGCTCTATTAGTAAGTGTAGAAGTATTATCTAATTTTTTTATAATTTTTTGGTTAATGATAATAGCAATAACAAATTTAATAGTTATATTTTATCTTCAAATTAGTGTTTTTAGTTTAGTAACAACAATCCTTTTTGTAATCTTTTACTTTATATACAAAAAGTTATTTGCACATTCTAAATTTGTAGAAACCTTTTCAAAATATAATATGATCATTACAATAATTTCTTTATTAATTTTAAATATGTTATACATATCAAAAAAAATGTTTAACGGTGCATTAATTACTCCTGTGGTAATCATTATTACATGGTTAATTTACAAATTTATGTTTAAAAAAATAAAAAATAAGAAGAGCTAGTTTTATAGAACATACTCAAAATGGAGTACTTGCTTTCATTGTTTTATTTTGGGAGAAATTTATTGTAAGTGTTAATAATCCGCCTCAAGTATATCTTTCCATGCTTGAGGCGGAGGTTAATTTCTAATTTAAAATGTACTAATCTATTCCTCCGCATCCCTCATACTATAATACCCCAAATTAACAATAACCAAGAAATACCCACCCATAATTCCAGCGGCAAATGTCCACATGAATTCATGGTGTTCAATTTCATACATAATAATCGCACCGAGTATTGCGGCTGCAAACCGATTCATCATGCCAAGCATCGGTGCTTTTTCTTTTTTTACAATGCTATCTCCGAACTTTTCAATACGCCTTCCTAAAATCCAGGCGCAGTACATACTAACTAAAAGGCCAATGCTTATCCCTATAAACTGGGCTCGGAAAGGTGTCATCAACCATCCCAGTAACATCACGCCTAGCAAACAATATATTTGTATGTTAAATAATCTTAATGCCATACGAATCATGTTATGCTCCTTTATCTTTCTCATTATAATACCGTATCATCAATCCCATCTTTCGGACTTCAAGCTTTCCGATATATCTTTTTTAAAATGGGGGAATTTGATTTTGCTCACCATTAAATAAGCGAGTACGCATGTGCCAAATGCCACGGAAACTGGATTATGTAGGAGGCATAAAATGAGGAGACACATTGCCGAAAATGGAATGGGCATTCCGATGAATGTTGGGAGTTTGCTTTGTTGTGTATTAAATCTCGCAAGCCGCAGCATTCCGCAAATACTATAAGCAAGCGCACATATCATCCCAATAAACTGCAACTCTTTTAACGAGGCACTATATGCAAGAATAGATGGTGCTACACCGAAGGTCACTAAATCCGCAAATGAGTCTAGCTCTCCGCCTATTTCCGAAACAGCATCTAGTTTCCGAGCAATCATGCCATCAAAAAGATCGAATACCATACCTGTAATAATGAACATAACTGCACCATACATATCGTGAACGAAAACAGCGTGAATAGCCAAAAGTCCACAAACAAAATTTGCTATCGTAATCATATTTGGTATGTAACTCATCACACGCTTCTCCTCCTTTCTACTAATTGCTTCATCTTGCTTCTTACTCATTAGACTCAAGATCCTTCTGCTTTTCTTCCAATATCACTTTATTTATTTTTGTTAACGTATCCGTCATTTGCTCTAAGGCATTGATATCAATTTTTGAGAAGTATTTTTCAATTAATACATCATCTAACTTTGCCAATTGCTCTATATACTTACTACCGTTTGGACCAATTGTAAGGAAATACTCCCTTTTATTGTTCGGATTAACTTGTTTTGAAATCATCTGTTGCTTTTCCAGTTTCGATAAAACTTGGCTCACCGCACTTTTCGTTATATTAAACGTACTCGCAATGTTATTTGCTGTCGTGTTTTCATTTAAATGAATATGAAATAGCATGCTCTCTTGCTGCCCAGTAAGACCGAACTCATCCTTTAAATCTTGAAATAGTAAAATGTAGAGTTCCGTGTAGGCTCGATTCATTTCATTAATTACTTCTTTATACGATTTAGTCATAGCGTTCTTCCTCCATGCTGTTATTTCGTTTTCAAATAGTTTAGTTAACTTAACTAAACTATATTATACCTTTATGTTTGTGTAAAGGGAAATATCGCTCCGTACTTTATTCACAATGAAAAAAAGAAGACATCAATTAAGATGTCTCCCTTTCATACTCAAGACTCCAAACTCTTACCATTCGTCTTAATTACTTCTTTATACCAATCGAAGCTTTTCTTCTTTGATCTTTTTAATGAACCTTTTCCTTCATTATCTTTATCAACGTATATATATCCGTAACGTTTTTTCATTTCTCCAGTAGAAGCACTTACAAGGTCAATTGGGCCCCAGCTTGTATATCCGATAATATCTACTCCATCTTGAATCGCTTCAGACATTTCAATCATATGTTTTTGCAAGTAATCAATACGGTATTCATCATTCACTTCGTCTTCACCATTTAATTGATCGACTGCACCGAGACCGTTTTCAACAACAAATAAAGGTTTCTGGTAACGATCGTACAGTTGGTTCGCTGTAATACGGAAGCCTTTCGGATCAATTGTCCATCCCCACTCTGATTTTTCAAGATATGGATTTTCAACAGAACCGAATACATTCCCACTCGTTATGCTTTTTAACACTTCTGGATCTGTACTTGTTGCTCGGCTTGAATAGTAGCTAAAGCCAATATAATCAACCGTATGCTCTTTTAAAATTCCCTCGTCTTCTTTTTCCATTTCAATTGTTACATTATTATCTTTAAAGAAGCGTTTTGCGTATCCAGGATATGCGCCTCTTGCTTGTACATCAATAAAGAAGAATGATTCACGGTCTTGTTCCATTGCACGAAGTACATCATCTGGATTACATGTGTACGGATACGTCGCACCAGCAGCAAGCATACAACCGATTTTTGCATCTGGAATGATTTCATGACATGCTTTTACAGCTAACGCACTTGCGACAAGTTGGTGATGCGCTGCTTGATACTGAATTTGTTTTTTGTTATCCCCTTCTTTAAACGCTAGACCTGCTCCCATGAAAGGTAAATGTAAAAGCATATTAATTTCATTAAACGTCATCCAATATTTCACTTTATCTTTATATCTATTAAAAATAGTTTTTGCGTACGTCTCGAAGAAGTTTACAAGTTTTCTACTTCTCCAACTTCCATACTTTTCTACTAAATGAACAGGTACATCGAAGTGAGCCATCGTAACAACTGGTTCAATACCGTGCTTTAACAGTTCATCAAACAAATTATCATAAAACTGTAATCCTGCTTCATTTGGCTTTTCATCTTCACCACTTGGGAAAATACGCGTCCACGCAATCGATACACGTAACGCTTTAAATCCCATTTCTGCAAAAAGAGCGATATCTTCTTTATAACGATGGTAAAAATCAATCGCCTCATGTGAAGGGTAAAACTCTCCTTCTACCGGTGTAAAGGAATGAATATTTCCTTTCATAATATCCCAACGGTTTTCACCAGTTGGTAATAAATCAACCGTCGTTAACCCTTTTCCGTCTTCTACATATGCGCCTTCAACTTGATTGGCTGCAGTTGCTCCACCCCATAAAAATCCTTTTGGAAAATTAACTTTAGACATATAGAAAAACTCCTTTATATAAGAATGAACGAAGAAAGCTATTGTAAGTTTTAAAGAATACCTTTCTTCGTTTGAACCTGTATGAAATGTAACTACTATTTAACTCCTAACTTTAGTAAAGAATCTCCTGCTTGAATCTTTTCTATTTCCGTTTTTTTGATGCTATATTTATCATAATTTGTAACAACAACTGGTGTTGTCACAATATAACCCGCCTTTTGAATTTCAGCTATATTAAACTCAATCAGTAATTGCCCTTTTTCTACTCTCGCTCCTTGTTCAATACGAGAAGAGAAAAATTCACCATTTAATTTCACAGTATCCATCCCAATATGGATTAAAATTTCAGCACCTGAATCCGCCGTAATTCCTACTGCATGATTCGTCGGGAACAGCGCAGCAATCGTACCTGAAACTGGTGAAAACAACTTTCCTTCTGAAGGCTCAATCGCAACTCCTTCACCTAGCGCACCTGATGCAAATGCAGCATCGTCAATGTTTTGAAGCGGCATAACGGCGCCATGGAAAGGACTAAAGATTACTTCATCATCGTTTGATGCAGCAATTTTATTACTTGTTTCCTCTGTTTCTGTAGATGTTTTCTTTTTCGTAAAACCAAATAAGTAAGTCAGAATAAAACCTACTATTAAAGAAACAACCATTGAAACAATTGCTCCCCAAAATCCAGCACTAATCCCATCTTTCGGACTAATAAATGTCGGAAGCGTAAATATACCAAGTCCGCCTGTCATATAAACTTGTGTACCAAATACGCCAAGTATTGCGCCGCCAATTCCTCCCGCAATACAGCTCATAATAAACGGCTTTTTAAGAGGTAGTGTAATGCCATAAATCGCCGGCTCTGTAACGCCGAAAATACCTGAAATAAAAGCTGGAATGCTAAGTGTTTTTAATTTCTTGTCTTTCGTTTTCATCCAAACGCCAAGCACAGCACCAATTTGAGCAAATGAGGCAGCAAATATAAGCGCTAATATTGGATCAACACCGTTTACTGCTAAATTGTTATAGCCAATCGGAACAACGCCCCAATGAAGGCCAAATATGACAAGTACTTGCCAGAAAGCACCGAGTAAGGCACCCGCTACTAATGGACTTGCATGATACACCCAAAGCGTCGCCTGTCCTAAAAACTGACCTGCCCACGTCGCGATTGGGCCAATAACGAGAAATGTAATTGGTACAACGATTAATAATGTGAAGAATGGTAATAAAAATGTTTTCACAACATCCGGAATCACTTTCTTTAAAGACTGTTCTACTTTCGCTCCAAAATAAGCAGCGAGAATAATTGGAATAACAGATGATGCATAGTTCATTAAAATAACTGGTATTCCTAAAAACGTAATATGAATTGGTGATTCAAACATCGTCCCTGCAAATAACGTATATAATGGCTCAGTTGCTTTTAAACCGGATAAAGCTGGATAAACTAAAGCTCCTCCAATTGCCATACCGATGAATGGTGAGCCTCCGAATTTCTTACTTGCTGTATAACCAAGGAAAATCGGGAAGAAATAAAATAACGAATCGCCAACTGCATTTAATATTTGATACGTTCCTGACTGTGTACTTAACCAACCTAACGCTACAAATAGTGCATTAAATCCTTTAATCATACCAGTTGCAGCTAATACTCCTAAAATAGGAGTAAAAATGCTAGAAAGAATATCTATAAGACTACTCTTTTTCTTCTCACTCTCATTTTCTTCCTCAGCTTCTTGAAACCCTCCAGCAGCGATAACCGCTTTGTATACGTCAGATACATGGTTACCAATAACAACTTGATATTGTCCGCCGCTTTTCATAACAGTCACAACATCTTCCATACTTTTCAGTACTTCTGTATTTGCCTTTCCCTCATCTTTCAACTGAAATCGTAAGCGAGTGATACAATGTACAACGCTATGTATATTTTCTCTCCCGCCAACATTCTTCAGTATGTCTTTTGCTAATTTTTCATACTTCATAGTAACTTTCCCTCCCTACAATCATCCCATTTATTATTTTATAAAAGAAAAAACCTAAACTAACCGTAACGGCGTGATACATACGAATCACTCCATTACAAGTCAATTTAGGTTTTGCCTGCCAAGCAGTAACAATCCCGTTTATTCAATTACATAATTCATTGCGTTTCGTTACACGATGAATGTGCAACGTTACGTACACTTTTTCATCTTTTGAAAGATGACTATTATGTGCTTTTCGTAAATACGCTTCAATTTTTTCTGTACAACAATACGCCTCTTCATACTTACTTTTCACTTGCTCATATAAAAAATCATCATCGGCCGAGTTCAATTCCTTCTGCATTAAACGCTGCGCAAAATACCGTAAATGCGTTACAAACCGACTATAATTAAATGAACTTTCATCTAAGTTCATCTTATAGTGGTACTTTACAACATTTAAAATATCTTGGACGATTTTCGTCATCGCTATCGTTTGTTGCATCGCCGGCTCTCCTTGCTGCGCATTAACGAAATGTAGTGCAATTGACCCTGCTTCATCTTCAGAAAGTGTAAGCCCAGTCTCTTCTTCAATTATGTTCAAAGCTTGTAGACCAATTTCAAACTCTTTCTGATAAAATCTCTTAATCTCCCAAAGCAAAGTATTTTTGAGATCCATTCCTTCTTTATGCCGCGTTAAGGCAAAACTTAAGTGATCCGTTAATGTAAGATAAATATAATCACTTAAAGTCCCCGGCAAAGCTGTCTTAGCAAACTGAATAATTCTCTCTGTAATCTCTAAATTTTCTACAGGAATTTCAGTTAGCAACCTAGCAAGTTTCTCTGATAATTCTTTTGTCTCTAGCACAAAGGTCTTTTCTATCTTAGATTCATCAATAGCATCGCCAACTTTTTTCTGAAATCCCAAACCTCTGCCCATCAGTACAACTTCTGTCTCATTATCCTTCATCGTACAAACAACATTGTTATTTAAGATTTTATGGATTCTCATATTGTTCCGCCTTCTTCTTCTTAAAGTCACAAAAGGTAATAAAAAAACCTAAACTGATTCCAAAAGCCACACTACACCCGTAGCCTCTAGATCAATTTAGGTTTTGCCTGCCGAACAGTAACAATCCTTTTACTTATTAACTTACCTTTATTATACACAAAGAGTAAGCGGTTGCAATAATAAATTATTGAATATTTTTTTACAAAGAAAAATACTAACAATCGATCAGCTGTTGCTTGCATTCATTACAAGACTAGATATATACATCATTATATTTTACAATTACCGTAGATAATTTACGTATTTTACCATATTTACCATCCTGAATAATCAAACATAATCATTAATAAAATTCCATATAGACCCAGTAATGGTTAAAATGTTATAATAAAATTACCCTACATAGTTACTCATATTCAAACTGAGGAACTAGCGTCTTATTAAGCAATGCGCATAACTCAAATAAAAAAGACACTTTACAGTGTCTTTTTTATTTATTTTCATAAGAATTATCTCTTTTATTAACAAAATCTATTAAACAACAAAGGAGACTATCGAATGGAGAATACTGTATCGAGAGAACTACGTAACATACGTATATGCCTTATTATCTTGATCATTGTCATTGCATTTTGGGATCGTGAGAAAACTGTGGAAATCACTGATCACGGTAGTGAACCTATCGTAAACACGAGCAATATGACCCCAGTTGGCGATAATACATTTGCCTATAAAGACGAATCTAATCAAATTAAAATATTTAAGTTTGACCCGAATACAAATGAAATAAAACTAATAAAAGAGTTTTATGCTAACGAATATTAATTACATAAAGTGAAACTTTAATCAGTGGGGGTTTTCTTCATCCCCCACTGATTATTAGTTGAACCAATCGGACTTTTATGGGCAGCCCACCCCCCATCTAAATTCTTTGCTTTCGCTGAATTTTGAAGTGGGGGTCTTACTGCCCGTTAAAGCGGGATAAAGGCACCTCAAGGTGTCTTTTTTATTTTCAAAAGGACCTGCTCATATTCATACGTCAAACATAAAGTAAATAGAATCCGTTAAAAAACATGAGTGACCCTTTGTTTTCCCCTCTTATTAAAGGAGGAACTATTATGGGATTTGGTGGTAGTTGCGGCGGAAGCTGCGGTTTTTCTGGAGGATTTGCTTTACTAGTTGTATTGTTTATTTTATTGATCATTGTTGGAGCTTCTTGCTTCTGCTAAAAAACTATTGGAAAAGACACTCTTATATGGGTGTCTTTTCTTTGTAAACTAAAATGTATGTGAAATGAAAACATAGTAAAAATGGGATACTTACTAAAATTGTTTTTCACCTTATACATTATATCCAAAAAGTTGGATAGCTCCTTTTACTACTCATATTATTAATAAATAAAGCAATAACTACAATAACAAGGGAACCAACTAAAACCGGTGTTACTAAATAACTCCAACTGTATGCTCCTAAAATAACGACAATGGGATCAGCCCCTGCCGGAGGATGCGTTGTTCTTGTTAACATCATAATAGCAATCGACATACCAACTGCTAAAGCAATTGTCCAATATTCATTCCCAAACAAATGATATATTGATAGACCAATGAAAGTTGAAATCAAATGTCCTCCAATAATATTACGCGGCTGAGATAGCGGTGCATTCCAAACTCCAAACGCTAATACACAACTCGCTCCAAATGGAGCCATTAGTAATTCTGTAGAAGTTATACTCGTTAAATATGTTAAGGTGAGAATCGTTAAAAATCCTCCCAATAATCCAGTTAAAGAGTCCTTTATATTTACTTGTAATGGACTTCTTCCTTTCCCTTTCATTTTTGCAAAATATCGTACACTTATTGGTTGATCCTCTTTCTGCTTAGCTGCTGTTATATTACTCATCATTCTCCTCCTTTATTTACCAATAATTATATCCCGAACTAACTAACCAGTCAATGTTGATTTTAGAGGTTAGTTTAAAGACGCAGAAAAAAAAGAATCAACTGTTATAAGTTGATTCCCTAAACTTCTTCAGACTTTCGAACCTGAAATTTTGCTACCTTTTTTCGGTTCCCACATATTTTCATAGAACACCATTTTCGCTTTCCACTTTTATCTATAAATAATAAAACACAGTCAGGGTTTGAACACCTTTTAAGAGAAATAAGCTCATTTTCTGCTATTAACGTTAAAGCATCAAATGCAATTAACGATACAAGTACATCCTCAATTTTTCCAACTGGAATAGGTACTAAACTCTGTTCAATAACTTTATATGTAAATGGTGCCTTCTCAATTTGTTTTTCTAAATACGTAATAAAATCATCAGAAATTTCGTGCTGATCAGCAATTGCCTCAAACTGTTTTCTCAGTAATTCTCTTAGCTCTAGTATGCTAGATGTAACTTGATTCATTCGCTCTTGAATTCCTATAAGTGTTTTTTCGTTCCAAAAAGGAAGATTAACCTTTATTACATGTAGCCATTCTAATACATCTTCATCTGTTATTAATAAATCATAACGTTGTCCACGCCTAACTAACTCTGTATTCACTAAATCTAATGAGAGATTTCCAGATATAAGCGGGAATTGTTTTCTTTCCTGCATGTACTCATCACCTACTCTTTAAACAATCATATTCCAAATTAATACAGAAGTGCAACTTTTTTATAAACTACAAAGTATGAAGACCAAAACCTTTAGCCATAATTACGACTAAAGGCTTTTTGTATATAACTCAAAAAGGAGCTGACTGTATGGAACATAATAAAAATGGAATGCTTGCTTTAATTGTTTTGTTTGTAGGACTAGCATTTTTTGTTTTCGGTATGGTTTATCATTTATGGGGAACGGTGTGAACTACCCACCACTTAGTATCTCTTACGAGCCTACCCCGAGTGGGGGCTTCTCGGTTCATCGCTACTTTTGACAGCTAACGAATTTGTCCTAGGACAGCTGAGCTAACTCCCTTGTTCCAAAGGTTATTTTGTTACTATTTATGCCAACACTAATAAGCGGATGGCTTCCTTTTTGATATTGATCGCTGCATTATAATCACGGCCAATTATGAGTCCACACAAACACGCATACGTGCGTTCACATAATGGCATTTCTTTTTTATTTCCACAATTACTACACATCTTTGTAGAAGGAAACCATTTATCTATTTTTACAATCTGTTTTCCTTGTTCTTGTAGCTTATATGCTAAAAATGTCGTAAACATCCTCCAACCGTTGTCCGCTACACTTTTACCAAAGCGAAGTGCTCGTGACATACCTTTCATATGTAAGTCTTCGATTGCTACAACGTCAAAACTCGTAGCTAATTCTTTAGACTTATGATGAAGAAAATTTTTACGTTGATTGGCGACCTTTTCATGCAACTTTGCTACACGAATGCGTTGTTTATTCCAGCGTTCTGAACCTTTCACACGTCTTGCTAACACTCGCTGTGCCTTTGCTAATCTATCTAACATCTGACGATAAAAGCGAGGATAATTGGCTTTCTCATCTTCGCTACTCACGTACAATTCAGCCATTGCGAAGTCTAATCCAACTACACGTTCTACTTCTTTTGGTGTGATTTCTTTTTCATATTCGGTCAAAATAGACACGTAATACTTACCAGTTGGTGTCATCGAAATTGTGCACGATTTGATGATATGGTTTTGCGGTATCTCTCTATGTTGCTTCAGTTTCACCATTTTCAATTTCGGTAATTTGATATAACCATGAAATAACATAATATTTCCATTTACTCGATTCGTTGTATAGGATTTTCTACTCTTTTTGCTTTTGAATGTTGGAAAATCATTTTGACCACTAAAAAAATTCTTATACGCAGTTTGCAAATTTAATTGCGCGTTGGCCAACGCTAAGGAATCGACTTCTTTCAACCATTCATACTCCATTTTGTATTTCGCAGGAGTAGGGAATTTTTGTTTCTTCAGTTCTTCCTTATTCGCTTTGTGTTTTTCATATGCTTCTTTTCGTTCAGCCAGCATTTTATTATATACAAATCGTACGCAGCCGAATGTTTTACGTATGAGATGTGCTTGTTCTTCTGTTGGATACAGACGAAATTTGTAAGCCTTATTCTGCTTTGCCATATCCATTCACCCCATTTTCCGCTTCATTTCCCATAAGCTATGACGGTAACCACACAACCTGAACACTACAAAATTATTATCTACTTTCATTGTTATACCAAACTTTACCTCTTATAAGAATAATTATATCAAAGGCGAAATAAATAGGAAAACCAAATGTTTGGCTACGCCAAACCGAAATTCATCTCCCACCTGCCGCTAGACTATCGTCTTTCACACGCCTGAGGAAGGAGACTTCTTTCGGATAATACGTTAAAAATAAATAGTAATCCATTTAGAAGAAATTCAGACGCAATATCCTGAACTTCATCTCATTAAGCACCAATAATCATTTATCTAGTCATGAAACCCCTCATAATGCTTCAGGGGTTTCCACCTTAAAACAATTATAAAAAAAGGCCCCATCAATGGGGCGCTCAAAAAATAATATAAGTAAATGAATTAAAACAAATAACAGACAACTAAAATATATAAGATTAACATCATTTAATCTATATATATGCAATATTACATAAAAAATCTTATCATTACATGCTATACTAAAAAAGGAGTCGACAATCGTTATTTTCTTCTTATTTTTAAAGCAATATGGATATATACCTTCTTAACTCATTTGGATTGTACAAGTAAAAGAAGACATCTTACTAGATGTCTTCTTTTCTTATATTTTTATGAATTCCTTTGAGCAGATGCTCTCCAAGCACGAAAAGATGTTGGGTGTCCAGAATGAGCTCTTTGCTTTGCAGCAGCAACAGCTGGTTTTTCTTCAATAGTCGTTGGTTTCTCTTCCACAATCGCTGATTTTTCTTCAAGAGCAATTACAGCTGTTTGTATTTTTTCCAACTGCTCTTTTAAAGCTTGCTGTTCAATCTTTAAATCTGTAAGTAATCGTAAAATCATTTCAGAATTGGCCATAAAGATCCTCCTTCCCCCAATACACAGAATAAAATACAATATGTCATCAGCATAATACCCGTGACAAAAATAAGGTCGTCAACTCTTATAAAATCTAAGCACCTTTTATTTTTCAAAAGGACCTGCTCAAGTTTATCCGTAAAAACATAAAGTAAATTAAATCCATTAATTAATGGTCTTTATGGAAGGAGGAGTTAATATGGGCTATGGAGGTACTTGTGGTGGAGGCTGCGGTTTCGGCGGCGGATTCGCTTTACTTGTTGTACTCTTTATCTTATTAATCATCGTTGGCGCTAGCTGTTGGGGCGGCGGATTCGGCTGCTAATAAGAGGCACTCTTGAGAGTGTCTTTTTTTTGTGTTTTTTGATGTACAACCCTTCTCATTAATAGTTTATCAACGTTAATAGTTAGAGAATAGTATCCTTGTAATTCTCCCTCGAAATTCGCACATTTTAAAATTGACATAGCACTTCATGCACCATATACTGTTAACAACAGTATACTGTCATTAACAGTATAAATCCTAATTCATTCAAGGAGGTATATCCATGAAACATACAGGAAGACATACAGGTGCATTTCTTTTGTTATTTTTAGCTGCGGGTGATAACTATGGCGGGCAATTACTGCAAAAGTGCGAAGAAGAACTTCCCGTCAATCCAATCGATAGCGCTATTTTATATCGCACGCTAAAGAAATTAGAAAACGAAGGTGCAATTGAATCTTATGTAAGTACAGATCATCAAGACAAACCGAGAAAAATGTACAAAATTACGCCTGCTGGAAAGGAACAATTGGCAGAGTTTCAAATGGATATTGAAGAAAAAATGAAGAACTTATCCTTTTTCTTAGACAAATATAACGACTTAAAGGAATCCAATCATGATTAACGGCGTGATTCTTTACACTTTAGCCATTATTCTTACGGGGATTTCTTTTATGAAAGACCGCACGAAAACGAAAGAAGCTTTAATGAAGTCATGGAAAATGTTTCGCAATCTTCTATCTGCGATGCTCTCCATCATGCTCTTCGTTGGCTTATCACTTTCTATATTAACGCCGTCTTTCATCTCTTCTATTATTGGGGAGCAATCTGGATTCATCGGTATTATTTATTCAGCAATACTCGGATCCGTTGCACTTATTCCAAGCTTCGTCGTGTTCCCACTTGGTCATACGTTAGTGCAACACGGCGCAGGACTTCCTCAAGTTGCGGCACTTATGTCTACACTCATGTCAGTAGGGCTTACAACCTTACCGATGGAACAAAAGATATTCGGGCGAAGTTTTGCTTACGCACGTAATGCATCTGCTTTGCTCATGTCTCTCCTATTCTCCTATATCATTTGGGTGGTGATGGTATGAAGGAACTAAAAAAATATCGCTTCTTTTTCATTTTATTACTGGGGCTCTTTGTATTAACTTTTATTAATCAATCTTTAGGATGGAGCGCATTACAACTAACAGGGAATAGCATTTTAGATATGCTGTTTCTCCTTCCCCCTGTCCTAGTATTTGTAGGATTACTTGATCAATGGGTGAAGAAAGAAACGCTCATGAAATATATGGGCGAAAAATCCGGCGTATACGGAATCTTATTCTCTCTATTATTAGGCGGCATTGCAGCTGGTCCGCTCTACGTTGCCTTCCCAATTGCAGCACTACTCTTACAAAAAAGCGCAAGCATTCGGTACATCGTATTTTTCTTAGGCGTTTGGACAACTGCAAAATTGCCGATTCTCGTGTATGAATTCTCTTCATTTGGAGCTACTTTTACACTCATTCACATTTGTTTCGGTTTAGTATTCTTCTATGTAATGGGGGTTCTTTTTGAGAGGTTTTATGATCAGGGGCAGTTGCTAAGGTATGATGTTACGGAGGAAATGTAAAAAGACATCTTTAATCGTAAAGATGTCTTTTTATATAAACCTTAATTCTCGTTCTGTAAAACACTCGCTGCCTTTACTCCCTTTTTCTCTTCTTTTAAAAACAGCGATACGATACATGCAATAATGATAAAGACTAACCCTAGTGCAAATGCACCTTGGAATCCAGATGTTAAACCATTTAACTTCTCTACTGGATCCATTGGATTTGCGGAACTTTCCATATAGCTAGCTGTTCCTGAAGACATTTTCGAAATAAAGATAGCTGTTCCAATTGCGCCAGCTACTTGTTGCAACGTACTAAATAGTGCTGTTCCGTGCGGATATAAATCTGGTGTTAACTGATTTAAACCGTATGTTTGTGCTGTCATGACAAACATGAGCCCAACCATTAATACGCTATGCATGACAATAATTTGTACCATTGATGTGTCAGGAGTAATGCCTTTAAATAAGAACATTGCAATCCCTACTAATACAATGCCGGGAACGATAATAACTTTCGGACTAAATTTATCAAATAGTTTACCTGCGATTGGTCCCATGATGGCGCTAATAACACTTCCCGGAAGCATGATGATTCCTGATTTAAAGGCTGTAACGAGTAAAACTGTTTGCAGGAACATTGGTAATAAAGTCATCGTTGAAAATAACGACATCATCACAATGACGATTAATCCAACTGATAATGTAAACATCGGAACTTTAAATGCACGTAATTCTAAAATTGGATTCTCAATTTTCAATTGTCGAACGACAAACATACATAATGAGATAAGCCCAACAAGTAAAGTGCCATACACTTTCGCATCGGACCATCCTAAATCACCTGATGCACTAAAGCTATACACAAACCCGCCAAATCCTAATGTTGATAAAAGGATAGATGGATAATCTACTTTTGGCCTTGTTAACTCTGAAACATTTTGAATGTACTTCATTCCAATCATAATGGAAATGATCACGATAGGAACCACAACATAGAATAACCAGCGCCAATTTAATGAATCCACAATTACTCCAGATAATGTAGGACCAATTGCCGGAGCTGCCATCATCACAAGTGCGATTAATCCCATTGTGGCACCACGTTTTTCAGGCGGACAAATGATTAAAATCGTATTCATTAATAACGGTGTAATTAACCCCGTCGCTACAGCTTGGACAATACGGCCGACTAATAAAACGGAAAATGTCGGTGCGAATCCCGCAATTAATGTACCTACTAAAAACGTTACCATAGCGATTAAAAACATTTTTCTCGTTGTGAGCCATCGCTGAAGTAACGCTGTAATCGGGACTAAAACACCAACCACTAACATGTATGCTGTAGACAGCCATTGAATCGTTGAAGCTGTTACGCCAAATTCTTTCATTAATACGGTTAACGCATTACCAAGTAATGTTTCGTTTAATAATGCAACCATTGCCCCTAAAAGTAATGCAATTAAAATGGGGGTATGTTTCATATTAGAAGTATCAACTTTGCCACTTGTAGGGCTCTTAGTTGTCATATTCATTTGCAAATTCTCCTCCTGTTTCTTACTTAAAAAGCTTTAAATAAACCCGAACACATGTAATATAATATACATATGTAGATTAAAAAGGGAGAATCAATTTTCAGCCATTGTATATTTAATCTACAAAAAAGGAGAATTGTAGATGAACGATAGTGAAAAACAACTTGATTTACGTATTAGACGTACACATAAATTATTGTGGGATTCCTTATTTGAATTAATGACGCAATCAAAACAGAAATATAGTACCATCACGATTAATCAAATATGTGACCGCGCGATGGTACACCGAACAACCTTTTATAAACACTTTGAAGATAAAGATGCTTTATTAGCCTTTGGATTTAAACGATACAGCAAGATGATTGCGGGAATACCGGTTTCAGATCGATTAAGCAAACCATTTCAAGTAATGGAACAATTTCTACACCATGAAGAAATCGGTAAAATATTAGAGACGCAAATGTCTGATGAACAATTTCTTAGCCGGACACAGTATTTAAGTCACGAAACGAGAAAACAAGAAATAGAAGCGTTAAATCAACTTTGTAAAAATCATACTATGCCAAATGATTTAATCATTGAATTTTATTCAGGGGCAATCACCTCATTAAGCGCATGGTGGTTTAAAAATGAAAGAAGCGTTTCTGCGGCTGAAATGGATAGGTATCTCCACCAACTTATTAACCGGGATATTTTTCAGTTTGAAAAAGAATAACTTCACCATCAAAAAAACGCCTATATGAAATAGGCGTTTTTTGTACATACTACATACCAATTTTCTTCAAATCCGAATTTTCAATAATCGCATGAGCATATCCATCTTTCCCAACTCGCACCATCGCTCTTCCTAATTGTTCTGAAATAATTACACTGCCGAATTTCTTCAAAAGTGGATGAAAAGGCTTCATCAATGGAATAAAACGTCGATAAATTTAAGTTACAAATATTCAGAATTAATATTAAAATATAAAATGGGGATAGGGGTATGGGATTATAAATTTTATACATAACGAGGGAATAGAAATGAAACTACAATTAAAAGCGGATTTAGGACTACTACTAGTTACATTCTTTTGGGGTGCATCCATCTTACTTACAAAGGTTGGACTTGAAGGCATCGAAGAATACAACTTAATCGCATTACGATTTATTATTGCCTTTCTTTTATCAGGTTTAATATTTTACAAACATTTATTCAAAGTCGATTTTAAAACGGTAAAATATGCATTTATACTCGCTTCTGTCTTATTTATCGTTTACATTTTTGCGACTTTCGGTACAAAGTATACAAGCGTTTCTAATGCTGGTTTCTTACTATGTCTCACAGTCATTTTCATTCCAATATTATCAGCTATATTTTTAAAACACATTCCCGAAAAGAAAGTTATATTAGGAATTGTGTTAACGATAATAGGAATCGGATTATTAACATTAACTAGCGAATTCAAAATCGGTAACGGCGATATATTTTGCATACTATCTGCCTTATTTTATGCGATTCACGTCATCATTACTGGAAGCGTAACGAAACATGTGAATTCCATTGCACTTGGAGTCATACAACTAGGTTTCGTCGGTCTATTTAGTCTTATTTTTTCATTCATTATAGAAACACCAAAACTTCCTAGCACGATCGACTCATGGCTAATCATATTAGCTTTAAGCATATTTTGCACAGCAGTCGCATTCATCGTGCAAGTAATTGCCCAGCAATACACTACGCCTACACATACAGGACTTATTTTTTCATTAGAACCTGTCTTTTCCGCAGGCTTTGCTTTCGTTTTCACAGGTGAAACACTTACTGGGAAAGGATACTTAGGCGCGACACTTATATTAGTCAGTGTTTTGATTGCTGAGGTGGATTTTAAGGGGTTGTTGCGTGTTAATTATAAGAAGAATATGGAATAGTTATTTCGCTAAAGTACATAAACATACCCCGAAAATATTCGTTTGTATTATTTTCACCCTATTACCTTAATTTTTTTAGATGCTATCTTTGAATAAGGTAGCATCTAAAATATGTTACAAAGAATTATTATATTTATGTAGCCTGCATAGCTAACCTTTTCTACATTACTTACTGCACATAGTCATACAGATTTTTCGCTAACAATAAACAAGTTACTGTAATGAAAAGAGCACGAACATACCCACTTCCTTTTTTTATAGCAAATTTGGAGCCAACAATCCCTCCAGCAATTTGAGCAATCCCCATTATAAAACCATACGCATAGTTTACTTGCCCTACACACATAAACATCAACAACGCACCAACATTACTTCCTAAATTAAGAAGCTTCGCATTACCTGCTGCTTTTAAAAAATCATATCCAATAAATAAAAGAGAAAACATTAAAAACGAACCTGTTCCAGGACCTAGAAATCCATCATAAAAACCAATAACAAAAACAAAAAAAGTAAAAATAATGACGTGTCGACCAGACAATTTCTTATGAGTGGAAATACTACCCCAATCCTTTTTGAATATCGTATAAATAGCAACCGCACCAAGCATAATCAGCATCAATGGCTTCAGTACTTCTGGGTTCATTAAATGAACGGTCCATGCCCCTATTATGGAACCTATGAAAGTGAGTGGAACTAATTTAAACGCCGATTTCAAATCAAGATTACCAGAACGATAAAACACAATATTACTAGTTGCACACCCCATTGTAGACGCTAGTTTATTCGTAGCTACTGCACTTGCTGGATTCAGTCCTGTAAATAATAAAGCGGGTAAGGCGATCAGTCCACCACCACCTACCACTGAATCAATAAATGCAGCTAAAAATCCAAAAGCAATCAAAATAATTAATACTGATGGGTCTAAATAAAAGTCCATACTATTAACCTCCCCTTTAGTCACTATTCGAATAGTAACTAATAATTTGCTAAATGTAAACAGTTATTGTAACGTTAAAATATAAAAGTAAACATCGGAGGACAAAAAAAGTGGACTACATAGTACAACAGCTTAAAAAAATGAGTTTTAATGAATATGAAGCTAAATCTTATGTATCTCTTGTTAAACAGGGACCTGTCACAGCCTACCAAGTGAGTAAAGATTCAGGTGTCCCAAGAGCACGAATTTATGAGATTTTAGGTAACCTTGTAGAAAAAGGAATTGTCATGAAGGAAGAAATAAATGACACCACTCGCTATTCACCTCTACCTGTTGAAATCTTTTTACAAAAGGCTCAATCAGAATGGCAGTCTACGTATGAAGGAATCAGTGAGTCATTAAAAAAACTAGAAACTTCCGAGGAAAAAACGGATAATCGAGTGATTACTTTAAAAGACAAAAAAACAATCATTAGCTATTGTCAGACATTAATAAAAAAAGCCGAAAAACGTATTGTCATTTCAATGTGGGATGAGATGTATGAAGCATTAAAAGAGGAACTATCTGCGGTATCTGATAAAGTTACAGTACAAGGTATTACCCTACATGTTGAAAATCCAATTAAAAATCTAGAAGCCCATCGTATCACACCCTATACAGAAACTCGCTCTACAGAACATTGGTTTATTTTATCCATAGATTCTAAAGAGATGATTTATGGACCATCACTTGAAGAGCGTAACGTTGCTTTTTATACAGATGATCCGGTTCATATATACTTACTTGAGGATTATGTATGGCATGACGTTTTAGTGAACCGACTTGTCCGACGTAGCCAAGACGATTTGCAGCAATGGATCACTGCAGAGAGAAAATCCTTCTTTATGGGAAAATAAGAAATATATTAAAAGAATCAAAGAATAAAGCATAAGTTAATGAAATGAAAAACTTATGCTTTATTTGCAAAGTCATACTCAAGTCTTTCAACTATTTCCCCTCCACAAACCGCCCAAACTCCTTCAAAAACCTCAGCTTAAAACTCCCCACAGGCCCATTCCGGTGCTTCGCGACATGAATCTCCGTCATCTCTTTCTGCATCGTTTCCTTATCGTAATAATCTTCGCGATACATAAGCATAATGACATCCGCATCTTGTTCAATTTGTCCTGTCTCTCTTAAATCAGATAAAAGAGGGCGCTTATCTTGACGTGCTTCTACGGAACGAGATAATTGCGATAATGCTACTACACAAACATTTAATTCACGTGCTAATACTTTAAGCTTACGAGAAATTTCACTAATCTCTTGAAATCGATTGCCCTTATGCTTCGGATCGCCCGTAATAAGCTGCAAGTAATCTACAATGACTAAAAGCTTTTTGTCTCCATGCTTCCTCTTTAACTTACGAGTTTGCATCCAAATATCTTGCACCGAAATGCCTGCGTTATCGTAAATCTCAAATGGTAATTCCCCGATTTCCGCAAACGCCTTACTCACCTTTTCCCAGTCCTCTATCGCAAAACGATGCTTCGGATTTTTCAGCCTACCTCCTGACACTTCACCTACGCAAGACGCCATCCTTTTTAACAATTGCTTACTACTCATCTCTAATGAAAACAATCCAACCGCCGCTCCAGACTTCGCCGCATGCAGTCCAACATTTAACGCAAACGCAGTCTTCCCCATAGAAGGACGTGCACCAAGGACGACAAAATCACCTTCCTGCAATCCGCACGTCATTTTATTTAGCGATGTATAACCAGTCTCAATACCAGTAATCTCTTTCGCATCTTGATGCAGCTCTTCATATAAATCAACTAACGCATCCTTCAAATCAAACTCACATACACAGTCCTTTTCCTCTAACTCACAAAGTGCCGTAATCGTCTCACCAATAATCTTCTCATTCTTCTCCGCAATAAGACGCTCTCCCATCTTATACCCGAGAACACCCGCCTGATACATTTTCCAAGCACCTCGAACAAGCCCCTCATAATAAGAGAAGTTGGCAGTTGTAGGCACACCATCCATTAACCCTATAAAATACTCCATTCCCCCGATCCCCTCTAAAAACTTCGGATCTATCCTAGAAATGAACGTCACAAGATCAATTGGTTGCCCCTCTTCTTCCATTTTTCGCATTAACTGAAATATAGACTTATGCACTGACAGAGAAAAATACTGCTCCGTCAAACGGCGCTCCTTAATAAGCTCTCCATCAAGTAATAGAGAACCTAACACCGTCTTTTCCGCCTCCACATTTTGAATACTCATGGACGCCACCCGCGCTCCGCTAAAAAGCGCTGTAACTCTTCCTCAGACGGCGCATTCTTCTCCCACTCCTCACACCTCGCCAAAAACTCCTCCGTCTCCCCCGTACTAACAGACGAATCCTTCTTCCGAAACTTAGCCGTATCAGCCTCCACCTCACACACTTTCGTAAAACCTTTCCCGTGCCACCCTCTCAAAATGCCCTTCACATAAGCAACCGTCCGCTTATTATTCTCAAACGCAATTTGAAGAGCCTTCAGCACAAGCTCCTCTGACAAATCTTCCATCCACGCACTCAGTTCCTCCACCGTATGCGGAGACAAACTACCAAAATGTTGCTCATAAAAAGAAAACACGCCACTTCCCGTTTCTTCCTCTACAACCTCTTCTTCCTCTGTCTCCTCGCAAATCGGCTCAACATCATCCACAGCCAAATCATCAGGCATACCGAAATGTGCTAAAAGCATCGGAACACTCAGCTCCTCCTCTACGCACTTCTGAAGAAACATATGTACAAACTCCTTATTCTTCACACCCTTAAGCTCACGAAGCACACACTTCTCCACATTCGTATTCGTCACAGGATTATAACGAAGCCAATTCAAAACGAATAACTCCCGAGTATCCGCATCATAAAGAATCTTCCCATAATCAACAAAACGCTGCACAAGCTTATCAACAGTCTCCCGATTATAACCCGTCTCCATCTCAGCTAAACGCTTCGGAAAAGGAAAAATCCCACACTGCGTCGTCTTCGAACAAGTTAACAAATAAACATAAAAATACCGCTCCTCCGGCGTCAAATCCAAAACAAAATCATCCTGCCAAAAATTCACCTGCACATTACGATACACCGCCATCCCAATTCCTCCCATTCTCATTCAAAAATGAAAAATTCCTCTTTGTACTATATATAGGAAGGAAGGGTGGGTTTTTGGCGTGTTATTTCAAAAAAAATTTTTGACTACTACTACGGTGTTTGTTGGTGTTTTTGTTTTGTTGTGTTTTTTCTTAGTGATTTATTACTTGGTAGGGGCTTGGGAGGGGTATGTAAGGGGCTAGTTGTCGGTTACTTCGATTAGGAAGACTCGATTTGAGAAGCCGCCTCGTTCTTTTGCTTTCTTTTTACGGATGTTGTTGATTTTTTTAGTGTTGTGCATTTGTGTTTGGCTGGGGTGTTTATTAGTTCTAGGAGGTCGGATAGTTCTTCTTGTTTATGTTCTTTTGTTGTTGCTTCTAGATATTCGGTTAGTTCTTCTTCTGTTTTTTTGCATAGTTCTTTTATGTATTCTTCTTCGGGTAGGATTCTTGTTGTGGGTGTTTTTCCGTTAGCTTTTATTATTTGTGGGATTTTGTTTCGGATTAGTTTGTTGTAGGTTGGCATGGGGGTCCCTCCGTTTGATTTTTCTATTATAATGGAAAAGCAGTTTAACTAGGTGTTAAACTGCTGAATTGCTTCTTTTATATAGTTTTCTTCTTCGGTTGTGAAGAGGGTTGGGAATTCGGATAGTGGGAGGTTTGATTTTTGGATTATACTCTCTATATCACTTGGAGGGGTATCAAGATAGTTCGTTACTTCTTCTATTAAATTGAAAAATTCCTTCAAGGTAACTTGAACGTCATGATGACTCGGATCCTTCTCTTCTTCCTTATACTTTTTCAACTTCCCTATCACATCCATAAAACGTCGATCAAACTTTTCTTTTAATTCCTTATTATTATAAAAAGATTGAACACTATCCTTCGAAAAATGTTCCTCTAACCATTCCTTATTTTCTTTCTCCCATATAAAAGTTTGCAAAAACGAAGAAAATAAAGCGATGTCCACTCGTTCTTCCTTTTGAAACTTCTTCGTCATCTCATCCATATGCGAAAGTACCTTCGCAATTCTTTCTTGCTCTGCCAAAAGCATCTCTCTTTGAAAATGTATTTTCTTTAAAAACTCTTCTGTCTCTATATCACGCTGCAATATAGTATTTTGAATTTCACCAAGCGAAAAACCGAGATGCTTAAACGATTGAATTTGCTGCAGCACATACAAATCATCTTTCGTATATAACCGATGCCCACCCTCAGTATAATCGCTCGGCTTTAATAAATTAATCTTGTCATAATAACGAAGCGTCCGTACCGTAACATCCCCAACACTTGCAAACTCACTAATCCTCCACGCCATATCATCACCTACTCCGCTAACTTCTCTTTCGCATACTGAAACATCTGAGAAAAGCTCATCTCATTGCCTGGAATATTGAAACAAGCCTATAACAATCAATAAAAAAGGACCATTACTTCTATAACGATTTTCATACTCGCTAATACCATCATAAAAGTACTCATATTTTCTTTTTCGTAAAACAATATAAATCGCAATAAACAACACAGTGACCATGATAAAAATTCTCTTTCCCTTCATCTCCACTTCTTGTTTCATCACCTATTCTCCTTCCACTACATACTTATCTTCTTTAAATAACGGAAGCCGAATGGAATAACGATAGGGTTCATCGCGTATTACTTTCCACGCAACAATGATCACTTGAACAACCTCAAAGGCAAATACAATCCAAAACAAAACATCACTAATACGCGAACTAATATTAAATAGAAGAAAGATTAACAAATGAAAATTAAACGCCTTTCGACAATGGTATTTGTACACCTCATTTTTACGTGCTAGCGTGATGTACATGAGTAGTGGTGAAAAGATTCCTATTGCGGCTGAGAGTAGTAGCATGATGATGGCGTTTCTTTTTTCTTTTGTGGTGGTTTTCATGAGTGGTTTGGTCCCCCTTTTTGATTTGTCTTCTTTAGGTTAGGGGGTGACGTTGGGGGAGGTGCAAGGGGAATGTATAGAAAAATTTAGTAACACCAATATAGATAAAATAAGACATTTACCTTGATAGGTTTTATAGGCGGATTAAGAAAATACTAAAAATACAACTGATACTCCTAACGGTAGCACCCATAATAATGATGGTAATATTCATTCGAAAAATAGTGGGAGTAAGATTAAAAGTTAATTTTTCTGCCTATAATGTATTGATGATAAATTAGGTATGACTGTATCTCGAAAAATTACAAATATAAAGAAATAAGGGTGATTATTTGCAATTAAGGATACTTGAAACTACAAAAAAGGGGCGAAATGCCTATGAAGATAATTTAGGAAATGTATATTTAGATTGTAAAACGTGTGATAGTATTAAACGCGAAGCAGAATTCTGTGTTAGTTCTAAACGATTTAGGGGTAGGGGGACTAACTGTAAAGAATGTAGTAATAAGAGAATAAAGAAGTGGTATGGTAAAGATAAAAACAAATGTAAAGCTATCGAACGTGCAACAAAATGGAATAGAGATAATAAACATAGAAAACCTAAACCCACTGCAGAGGAGTTAAAACGTATATCTCAAGAACGTTATGAGAGGAGTTTGTACTCCGGACATATTTACAGGGCTAAGAAAAGAAACATGGTTAACGATTTTGATAACGAAGACTATACAACAATAATGAATATGTATAAAGGTAAGTGCTGTCTTACAGGTTCAACAAATAATCTACACTTAGACCATGTCATCCCTTTAGCTACTGGTCATAGTGGAACTGTCTACGAAAATATAATACCTTTGGCTAGTACATTAAATAGCAGTAAACAGGCTTATAATATTTTCGAATGGGCTGAAAGCAATTATAGTCGCTTAAGTTTTACGCTGGAACAATTTTATGAGGTAATGACTGAAGTAGCTAAAAGGAATAGTATGACACTAGAAAAATATAGAGAATATTATTACTGGTGTTTTGAAAATCCTAAAGAAGTACCAACTCATTATAATAACAGTAGTTATTATATATCTTTTACTAACAGGTTGAATGAAGCTATAAAAATGTATAAAGCAGGGGCTACAAAAAAAGAGATAACAGATTATACAAATTTATCTGAAAATTCTTTGTATAAGCACTTAAAAATACGTGGTGTTGAAACTAGAAAACCGTCATTAGATACTTTGGAAAATAGGTTAGATAAGGCTATTCAATTGTATCAAGATGGCGTGAAAATTCACGAGATTTATAAAAAAACACGTATTCATAAGAAAACACTTTTTAATACAGTACATAAATTAGGAATACCAACTAGAATCCCTAGTCGCTTTAGCAATAATAGAGATAGAATTGATATTGCTATTCAAATGTATTTACAAGGCGAAGTAATACATAACATATTAAGTAAGGCTAGAATAGGAAAGAAATTATTGTATGATACTATAGATGAATTAGAGATACCTAGACGAAGATATAGGGATGAGGGTAATAGTTGAGGCTGTTACTCTTTTTTGTTGAAATTATGTAAGGGATGTTTTAGAAACCAATGTAACAGCGATATTGAAAACTTCAAAGAAATATTAGGCTTTAGAGTGCTAGTTGTTGGCAACACAGTAGTAGTGACGAAATGGCGAAGTTCAAAAAATTCATCTTCAGTTGCATAACGGATAAATCCCTTTAAAATTAGGTTTTAATACACTTTAAAATCATTTCACTTCCTTGACAGGGTGGAGGTCGTGAGTTCGAACCTCTCCGGGATCATAGTTTTAAAAATCGTGTCAAATTAATATTTGATGTAGTTTTTTATTTTCCGTTCACACTCTCCATATAGCCAGTGGTCACAGAATTGGTCACCTTCCTTATAGCTAATGTTAATGCAGATAATAATATTTTCCTTAAACTTGATTTCGCCTTTCCATCATAAATTAAGGTTTGGATAATGGCTTAATACCTTTTTTCTAAATCAACATCTTTCCACCGCAAGCCTAACAATTTCCTTTGCCTCATTCCAGTCGCAAGAGCCATATGAAAGACAATAGAATACCTGCTATCCTGTGCATCCTTTAAAAACAACTGTACTTCCTGTTCATTCCACACAGTTAGCTCTTCCTTATCAGCTTTAGGCAACTTCGTTTTAGCTGCAACATTCTTAGTAATTAACCCCAAATCTATTGCATGCTCAAGAGAGTTCCTAATGATTTTGGTTATCTTCTCAATTGTTCCTCGCTTTAAACCCTTGCCTCGTAATAAATTGACGTAGTTTTGCATATGCATTGATGTTAACTTGGCCAGCTTTTGGCATTGCCTAGTGAAGAAATGATACGACTGTTTAAATACCCTTTCAGTACCTTTGCTGTTGGGATACCAACGCTGTGCTTCTTTGTATTAAACCAACTCTCAAGATATTCATCATAAAGCAGCTTACTAGGTTCTACGTATGTTCCAGTATGAACTTCTGAGAGCAGCTTTGTTAAAGCATTTTCTGCTTCTTTTTTGGTAGTAAATCCCCTTTTCTTCTTTTGCTTTTTTCTATCTGTTAAAGGATCAATACCAATATCTACAATATAAAAATACTTTCCTGTTTTCTTATCTTTGTTGACGCTTACTTTCATTGTTAAGAGCCTCCTTGAAGTCCTTAACTGTGCTGTATATGGTAATTTAATTATAGCGGATAATCTTGGTATTATAGATTAGAAATTTACGTTATATCAGCATAAAGATAGCTGAATGTAACTTGAAGATGTTTTCTAACAAGTTGAAGGAAAATAACGAGAGATTTAATCTGCTAAATAAGTTATTCTAATAAGCATCCGAGAGAAGTATCTATCCAGATGAGCTTTTTTGAGGCTATATATAAACAAAGAAGACTAGTACCCCTACAGGAAGAAATAATGGAAACTACAGTGCAAATTGTAGAACATGTTTCTGTGAAGGCATTGCTTGCTGATTTCGAAAACCCCAAAAAGACACCCAATTTAATTTGGATGCCAGCTTAAATCTTATTTCACTCGTTCTTGTAGCACTTCTATGTTTGAAAACATTGATACATCATAACTTCTACATCTCGAATACGGAGCGATTCCCATTTGGAACACCCCTCTTTTAATATCTTTTGAAGAACATGATTTTGAGTAAAAACCAGTTAAATACTTTAAAATAATCTATAATCAAACTCTATATACTAACTAATAATAGATGCATACGATAAAGAATTTTAACTATTGGAAGTGTCTATTACCAAAGAATAAAAGATTCTATTCCTTCAAATGAACAGAAAAACTTACTCCCTCATCATTAATCTCATTTACTACAATAAAATAAGATTTCCCCTCATGTTCAAATGGAATTCTATGTATTTTAGAACCCTCTTTCCATCTTTCATCCATTTCTAAATTAGATTTTCCTTCATAACTAAATTCAAAAGTAACAGCATCTGGCCGAATGTCGTGTATTAATATAGTTACCTTTCCTTTTAAAACAGTTATACTTTGATTTTCTTTCAATGGATTAGCAGTCTCATAAATCATATTACCATCAATATCATATTCTTTTTTTAATTTTTCATTTTTCCTTTTCAAACTTTCATTTTCTTTTTTTAAACTTTCATTTTCTGTAACCTTACTATCATTGAACCTTTCGTTCAACCATATTCCACCACCACCTGCAAATAAAAAAATAGGAATACACAATTTTAATAAAAACTCCAAAGGATATTCTTTGAATAATGCCGATAGCTTATTACCGAATTTTTCATCTCTATTCGCCATACTCACTACTCCATTCATTTATTTCACAATAGAATGCGAGGATTCTAACTGCTTTTTATTATATCTTCATTTAAGCTACTAGTGGTTTCCTAATTCCCTTACTAAAAATATAGGTTCATTCGCCCCAATTCTACTTCCACATATCCATTGTAACATTTCTGACAATGACCTGACTTACCCAATTTATACGAGTAGAAGACCTCTTTGTCGCCAAATTGGAATATATAGGACTATTATACAATTGTTCGCATTGCATAAATACCAAATTTTTTCGATATTCACCAAAATTTGCAGTATCATTGAATCGAGATATTAAAGAGGAGGAACAGCATGAAAAATGGGAAACAAGAAGTTTTAACGGACTGGAAGGAGAACAAAGAGTTTTATCAAAAGCAGTATGAAGAAAGAGTATCTCGGAAAATGAAGATTTCTCCATCAAAAGCTGAACAAATATTTCAAGTGTTACTCGATGGAGGCGAAGAAGACGAGGAATTACAAAAGATGTACGCTCTGTTTAAGAAGCATAATTGGACAGAAGAGCAACTACAAGAGATGTTCTCACCATTTTTTGATTTTGACTTCTGGGAAAAGCAAAGGAGGGATGCTTTGGAATCTGCTGAGATAGTATCTAAAAAAGGATGGACTTTTCCGCAAATGATGTCACATTCTATGATTGCATATCTTGCTAATATTGAAAGTCATAAGGAACTAGAAAGGGAATTTGAAGAATTTTATTCAACGAATGGGAACTATGCAAAGATGAAGCAAGACATTCTTACCCATGAGTTCATTCTGGGTTGGAAAGAACTCTTAGAACAATGTTTTGAGAATTATGAGAAAGAACAGTATTACATTGCAATTCCAAGCCTGTTCATTATTATTGAAGGTCTTGCACATATGCTTGTATCTCCAAAGTTTCAAAAATATAGAAAGTTCAGTAACAGAACTAATTTGAGAAATCAATATGAGAAAGTAAAACAGGATGTTGCTCACGACGATATCTATATAATTATATACGTATCTGTACTTGAGCTTTTTAATGAAGTGTTCAAGAGTGGAAATTTTGATAAAAATCCAGAAAGATACCCTATTATCAATAGGGACTGGGTGCTACATGGTCGAGACATTCCGAGTAACTGGAAACGAGTTGACGCTTTGAGATTATTTAATGTAATATATTCAATTACGTCTCTGGACGTTCTTCTGGAAGAATCGGAGGAGAATTAAACATATAGAAGGACTGGAACATGCTAAAAAAGATTATGAATCGGTCAGAAGCGTTAAAACGTAAACAATTTAGTCAAATTGGATTAGTTAGACATCCAAATGAAAGAAGAAGAAAGCTTATAGGTTCAGCAGTAAACTTAGCCTCTCACCTCTGTGAAGGGATAAGCAAAACAGGCGGAGGGATTCTAGTTTGCAATGAAACATCCAAAATATTAGAAGGTAACAACCTCAAAGTGACAGAATTTGATGGTTCTTATGCCAAAGCCTATACAATACAAACAAAATCTAAATCCCTAAGTTATTAAAGTAAAAGGGTTTAAAACTTAGGAATATTTATACTCCTGGTTAAGGAATAAAGGGAGAGGATGTATGAATAGTTATAAAAATCATGTAACAAAGAACAAGACTTTCTCTTCCTTTAATCCCCAAAAATCTACTGAAATCAAAATTTTATTATGTATTTCATATTTACAATATTTTTTACCTTAAATGTAATTTATCCATTGATTTAAAGGATCTTCAATTATCTCTTTTTAACCTATAACTAAATTTATTTCAAAGTCAAATAACTGTTATCTTTTGCATATATATTGTATATCTGACTATCTATTAAAGATAAATTTTTCATTAATTCAATATCATTATTGATAGACTTACTCCCATCAATAAGTTCTTTGTATTGTAACAACACTTCATTGCTTAAATTAGGTACATGAATATAATTGCACAATTCATTTACATCAGATTTTTTCCCGTCTTTTTCAAATAATATTGCTTTATATTTACCTACACCCCAGATATTAATGTATGCCCCAAATCTATAATTTAGTGGTTCACTCATCCAATCTTCTTTTATCTTTTTTACATCAGATTGATTATCATATCTAGATTTTTTCAATTCTACTACTAAAAAATTAAATGTGTTGACCTGTCTTCTATGAAAAATGATATCTGGTCTATTATTACGATAATTACGTTTTGTTACATCCAGATCATAATCTAACCAAAAGATATATTTTTTAATTTCATTAGATAAATGATGACTAAGATTCCACTCTGTTAAATTCGTCTGGTCCGTATTTTCAAAAATTTCTGTTTGGTTTTTTAATAAATTCATAATAGAAGAGTATATTATATCTTTAATTAAGTCATTCATCTGAAACAATCCTCCTATAACCTTGTTTGAATAAATCGCAGAAAATGATAAATGTATTGGACGGCCCTTTTCAATAATCACTTTATAAATAAGTTTTCCCTATGCCATTTCATGTATTGTTGTTGAACCTCGTTGATTTGAATTCTTAACTTATCATTGATATTAAGAAAAACTTTTGTAGCTTCACCCAAAGTAGCTGAAATCATAATTGTTCCCTCATCCTCAAAACTAATATACCCCTTATCAAACAACGCATCATGATTAGGACATAATAGTAATCCATTATTAACATCTAACCGTTCTTGATTACTTGATTGACTCCATGGCCTAATATGACTAGCTACTAAAAATCTTTCATCTGCTATACCACATAACCTACATTTCTTTTCAATATTTAATAGTTCTTTCTTAAAGGTTGATTGACCTATTCTAGATTTAATAACTTGCTCTCTTTCAGTCTCTGTTACCTCAATATTTTCTGGCGTAACCGCTACAATTGATTTTAATTCAGTATAATCATCTTCTAGAGACCCCACTACTGTGTTCCTATCAACGGTATCTCGTTGTTCATATCTTCGAAGAGATTGAATAACTACACTAAAATCATCGTCCTGTTGTTCTAGTAAATTTATAGCTTCTCCAATACTCAAATTCTTAAATATCCCTTTATGCTTATCTTTCAATCCAATGAAATGCAATATTCCCATTGCTTGATATCCACGACTCTCGTCAGGGTTCAGACCTATAATATTTCCGTCTAACCAGCGATGGGTTCTAGAATTGAATAGATACTCATATATAGCTTTATCTCTAACACCCTCTTCGTAAGAGTCGAATTCCCTAGACCTTTTCTTAGGTTCTAATCTTTTTATAATTGAAATCTGTTTAGATTCATTTGGTTCAACAATCTCTAATTTAGCCTTTTTAAATAAACCTTTAACACTGTGATATCTCTTTTTCAAAGGATTTTTCTTAGATACTCCTCTTCTAAAACTCGAATAAGAGCATACAGCCATCTTTCCGCTATATTTAACAAAGCTGTCTCCATATTTTTGTATAAAATATTTCAAAGCTTTTTCTCTAGTTGAACTTTCTCCTTCCATTTTATTTAAAGAATATTCTAAGTGTAGACTTACTTCCTTATCTCTAATAGATAATAGGTACTGATTGGAATCTAATTTAAATTCCCATATTTCATATTCAGCGTTAACTTTTTCTTCAGTAAAAAATTGTTTAAAATCCTCATAGTCTCTTTTTACTTTAGCGTTGTCGCTAAATAAAACGATTTCTGGAAAATGGATTAAAAATCCCTGATTACTAATCACTATCCCTCACCTTTTCTAATTAAAATACTGATACATATATAGTTCTGGCTCACTCGAATTGTATTATAAAAATCTCTTTACTTTTTATCCTTCATAAACTCACAGGAATATTGTACCATGTTAATCTAATTCAAATCTTTCTCTTCAAAATATTGATTTCTACATCAAAACACCTCTAATGGATAAATTACCCAAATTATAAATTTACTCACTAACATCAAAAATAGGATGTAGATGTATTTTTTGAAACTCAACATGTTTAGTTTACACCTGTCTCGTAGATAGCATAATAAATTCTATCCAATAAGATGAAAGATGGACTTATTTAGATTTATGTAATTGGTCTCGAACTCCATTAGTAAATTGCTGACACTTTAACTCACTTAATGGTCTTCAGCATGTCAATTATTTGAGTTGTATTGGAAATTTACCGAGTGTCAGTTTGTAAATAAGGGTGGTTTCTGCGTCACCAACACACTAAGTGAGAACTCAACAGACTTACAAAATGTCTTCAGATTCATTTTTAAATAT
The DNA here is from genome assembly GCF_038005545.1 of Bacillus sp. FSL M8-0063. Classification (NCBI taxonomy): domain Bacteria; kingdom Bacillati; phylum Bacillota; class Bacilli; order Caryophanales; family Bacillaceae; genus Bacillus; species Bacillus sp. FSL M8-0063. The sequence continues at coordinate 600,703 of NZ_JBBOTJ010000001.1, read as the reverse complement.
AACTCAATATACGAATAACTCACTATTTTATTGCCTTCTGTAAAAAAAATAGTCTTATCCAATATCAACTTGTACATCTCGCTGAATCTCACCAAAGGCTGAAAAAGCATATGGACTTTGAGAAACAAAAGCAACTTACTGTTCTAAGGGATTTAGAAGGATTTAATGTAGATGTTGTGATTGAAAATGCGAAGAAGAAAGAAACTGCAGAAGATTTTCTAAATATTTTTTTGGATAGACAATTCATGTATTAAAAAGGATTCGCTGACCTTTTATTTTAGGCGCTGAATCCTTTTTAATATAATAAGTAAAATAAGTAATGGAACAACTGAAAAAAGTATTTCTTATGTCACTACAGTGAAACTTCCGAAATTAAATTTAGTAATGATCTTCTCAGCTTATATTATTTCACTACTTACCTTAATAAAATTATTTATATAAGAAAATTTTTCAATTCCTATATAGCACTTCATCATAAAAAAAGTATTTACCTTAAAAGCTTTTACATCACCCAACTGATCATTTCCCTCAACTTCAACTTTTCCTTCATACTTAATAGCTTCTAATTCACTTGACGGAAACAAAAAAGCATTATAGGTCCTAGTGATATTATCCAATTTCAAGTGAGGCATCAAGTCTTTTTTAGACTGAATATTCTCACGAATAGTATAAGCATAAAATAACTGTTTAACAATATCCCCCCAACCCGGAAGATTTTTTTCAATATTATAATACTTTGCATCAAGTATATATAACGTTTTTTCTCTTATTATCATCAAATCCGGCCTCTGAGATTTGACAGGAGCATTACTGCCGATTTCCCATTTTAACTTTGGAATCATTTGTTTGAGTAAATGGTATTGATTATTAAAGTTAACACTGCACATTGTTTCCCAAACATTTTGAAAGTAGGGGGTAGCCAATGTTTCAATATTTTCTTCAGGGTTCTCTGGATTGATACCGGAAAAGTATTGGATAAGCAAAGTTATTACATTAGTTTCTCTCTCCACAAAAGTGTCATTTAATTCTTTGTTCAAAAAACTCAATATAAAATCCAAGTCATAATTACTCAAAAGATCTTCCTCTGGTTCTACAAAACCTGAAGATATTCCCAATAACCAACCGTAATTTTTAATCCCTTGGTAAACACAAAACCTGTGGAGTTTTAACAATAAGTTTTGCTCGTCAACTATTATTTTCTTATAAATAGGATCGATATATATTATAGAACTTCCTGAAAAAACAGGTTGTTTTTTGTTGATAGTTGATGCCCAATCAATCACACCAGTCTGATTTGCCGCCTTTACGCACATTTTTTTGATTAGATAACCGTTTTGAAGAAAATCTTGAATTAGGTGATAAACTGTAATAAGGTTTCCTTTATGTTGACCCTTTTCTCCGTCTAACAATTCAGATTCAAGCGGATCTAACACCGCTTCATTTCTATATTTTAATAAGGTTTTGGCTAGTACCTCAATATGCTTTTTTTCATCTAAGTCCAAAGCCGGTAATTCATAGGATTTCGGAAAAATAATAAAAAATGTGTTTTTATAAATCAACAGTCCTGTAACTTTAAATATGATCCTATCCCTCTTCAAAATACATATCCCTTTTTTCAGCCAGATACCTAAAAGTTCTTCTGGGAAAGTATTTGGATATTCCTTATACTCAATAAATGTATGGTATGCATTTTCTATTGCCACTCTATTCCACCGCCAAAATTGAGTTCTTTCCTCATTCTGATACCACATCATTTCTCAAGCTGCCTTCTAACCCCTCTTGTTCTACTTCAATTTCCTCTTCTGCCTGAAGTTGTTCCTCATTAAGCAATAAACACATATCCTCTGTGATACCCATGATATCCTCATTATCAAAGAACTTGGCAACTAAATCAGAGTACGTTCTGATATCCGGATTAAAAAACTCTCTTCTTTTGTATCGAACAACATCATCCCAAAGGTAAATTAACAGTTTCGATGAAAAATTACTGATGTCTTCAATTTCTTCTGGACTAATAAAATATGGGCCAATTAGTCGGTCCTCATTAATCTGAAGATCTTTAAGCTTTTTATTAATGGCCGAAAGAATTACTCTCCACGAGAAAGTATTACCCGCATAATTTATTAAGTGGTTTTCATGTTTAAATCCCACTTCTCTTATTGGTATGTATTTAAATTTCCATCGGCGTTTAAAGGCTGAATCAAGTACATAAACTCCTTGATCTGCACTATTCATGGTAGCAACAATATTCATATTTGCAGGAAGAAATAAACCTTCCACAAATTTATCGCCAATATCCTCAAGTGAAAGTAAATAATTATATAAATCCTGGTTTGGCTGAATGCAATATTCACTGGTTCCATCTGTTTTTCTGTCCAACAACTGAAATATATCACCAAAAACAACTGGTGCATTTGCTCTGTTTATTTCTTCTATTAAAAGAGTGAATGTCTGGTTAGGACTTCGTAAAGCAAGTAATAATACATTGATGAATGGACCAGGAACAAATTGATAGTCAATTCTAGGCTCACCATTATCAAAAATTTGACCATTTAATCGCCTTATAGTTGTGCCTGTTTGCAAGTAGAGCGGAACAGGTTTGTAACTGCCAACAAAATCATAGTATGAGTACTCGGAATGAAAAACGACTCTAGTACTGTTTGAGAAATTCTCCTTCAAGTAGTGACTCTTCCCTGTTCCAGGCGCACCATAAACTATTAAATTTTCTCCAGGAAGGACATCAGATTCCCTAAACTCCTGCTCCTGTAAATGGCGGGCGCTGTTCATCAATTCTGAATCAGAAGCTAAAAGCAAGGCAATTTCTGCAACGTAGCTCTGACTTACATTTACTACTCCGAGTAAGTTAAGGACTGGGGAGTAAAAAAAATCACTTCTATCGATTGTTTTGCTGCCAAGCCACCAGTCATATTCTGTTAAAAACTTGCATAAGAAATTGCCACTCTCTATGTCTTCTCCGAAATAATTGATTATCGCCTCTTTTATTTGCGGAGCAACTTCATCAATATCTTTTCCCTTTAAGTTTTTGATTTTTTCCATAAAACTATTTTTTGGCATACCGTTCACACTGCTATTGGCCAATTTGTCTATTATTCTTTTATATTTAAGAAGCTCACTAAGGTAGGGAACAACAAATGTAGCGAGGTAAAACCACTGATTAGGACAAAAGATTTTATTGCCCTTATTGATTGTTATCTCTGCAGAATAGTTGAAATATTGTATTTCATTATTTTTAGCTTCCATAGCTCGGCTGAATCTGTCCTTAAAATCTCTATTGAGTTTAAAATCATTGTTAAAAAATGTATTTTTATAACTTTCTTTTGTCCTTCTAGTTAGTTCATTTAGATCTCTAAGCACTTATATTCCTCCAATTGTAAAAGATATTTTCATTATATAGTCTTTCGGGTTGTTCATATAGACCATAATAATTAAAAAATAAGTTTTTGTTACTATCTAGTAAAAAGGAGTATGGGAACTTTGATGTAATTACGAGTGACAAGGGGGAAAAGAATGTTATTGAAAATATAAAAAACTAATCATTTATGAACTAGCAAACAAACATGCTACTGCACTAAAAGAAACTAATATTGTAAATAAATAATCAGTAAAATATATACCTATTCTCGCAAGCTCGTTTACAATTCTCAAGTATTAGAACACATATAGATACTTACACTAGAGAAGGTTGCAATAGTTTTAGGGTGATTAGCAAAGGGGAATTGGGTTGTTTTTAGAAATTATAAGTAATCTGCAACTCTAAAAAGGATTCCTTTATGAGCAGGAATCCTTTTATTTTATCTATTTTCCACTAAATTCTGTTGATTATTACTATATTGAAAACCAACACTATTTTCTATTGCATCAACCATATTTTTAGCAACTAATTCAACCACTGGCATTGCTACTGAATTTCCAAACTGCCTATAAGCTTGGGTATCTGAAACGGGTATTAAAAATTCTTTCGGAAATCCTTGTAAACGCGCGCACTCTCTTGGAGTTAACTTTCTTGGGTTTTTATCAGGACCCTGATCAATAAGAATCTCACTACCATCCTTATAATAACGGGCGCTAATAGTATTAGTATAGGGGCTTTCTGAGTTAAATAGTGAGAAACCAAAACCATTTCCTTTTTCTTTATGCTCTTGTTTTCTTCTTAAATGCCCTTGATATAATTTATCAGAAATCGTGTATTTTTCATCAACATTTTCTTCTAAAATGTCTCCTAGTCTAGTAGGTTTATTTGTAGGTTTAGGAAATGAAAAAGGTATTGATTTCCCCCCAAGCGGATTATAAAAACCTACTATATAAATACGTTCTCTGTTTTGTGGAACCCCAAAATCAGCAGCACGTAAAACATCGTAGTAAACAGTATAGTCTAATTCTTCTCTTAAAACTTTTAATATTGTTTCTAATGTCCTACCTTTATCATGGCCTCTTAATTGTTTAACATTTTCCAATAAAAACGCCTGTGGTCTTCTTTCCTTTAGAATTGTAGCAATTTCAAAGAAAAGTGTACCTCTTGTATCTTCAAATCCTTTTTTTAGACCAGCTTGCGAGAATGGCTGACATGGGAAACCACCCAAAAGAATATTATGTTCAGGAATTTGATTAGTAGGAATCTCAGTAATATCACCAGCGGGTTCTTCACCATAATTTATTCTATAAGTTTTAGCAGCAAATTTGTCCCATTCAGAAGCGAAGACTGATAACCCCCCATGCTTTTGAAAGGCTAGTCTAATTCCCCCTATCCCAGCAAATAAATCAATCATAGTAAAACGTGGGGTTCCTTTAAACATGAAGGGAGGTTCTTCCGGATATTCCATAATGGATTTATACTCCAATGGAGAAGGATAAGATTCTCCATTTTCCCATCTTCTTAGTGTTCTGTCTCCATTTCTCCCCATTTCTAAAGCATCTGCAAACTCTTTTTGAGTCAGACCAAGTCTCTCTCGTTTCTCTTTAATTTTAGAATATTCCATATCGTGTCTCCTTCAGGTCTATTTGTCCTGTTTATGACACAAATTATACCGAACACTTATTTGTTTGTCCACTAAAAATATTATTTTTATCAAAGTTTATTTGTATTATTGTAATTTTATGTGATAATATTTTTAAGTTCTTTTTAAATTACCCCTATTTAGGGAGGTTAGACTAGTGTCAAAAACAGTGCTTTATTACCGACAACAAAAAAATGAGAGTGTAGAAAATTCCATTGAAAATGTAAAAAAAACAATTAAAAATCTAGAAACCACTCATAAAATAATCGGTGTATTTTTAGACAGCTATAATGATCAAAATCAGCTGAACGAACTGCTAAACTTCCCTTTGCAAGAGATAGATCTGCTTTATACAAATCATTATTTTGATGATGAGTTTGACAACCAGCTTATAAACCAGCTGTCAAAAGCTGAGCAGTTTAGTGTAAAGTACTTTGATAAGATATAGGTTCCTCTATATCTTTTTTGTTTCTGTTCCTTTTCTTTATAAGATTATTCTTACTGTATACACTCCTCCTTTTACTCCTAAATGAAATTCAATTTCTGGGTATAGTTTTTTATTTTTTATAAACATTTCGATTTGACATATTGATACAAGCTGGGGGTGATTTAGAATAAGCGCAGTATGTTTTACCTAACTTTTCAACTACACCCTCATTAACTCCATTCTTTTATACTTCTTCCTGAATACTACCTTTAATCATTCCTTTCCAAAAACAAAAAAAACGTGAATCTTCCTTTGAAGAGAATTCACGATTTTTTTTATTCATATATATTAGACTTAATTTTAAATGAATTACTCCCACTATATATGGATAAAATTCTACAAAACAATAAATTCACAGCAACCAATAAATCCGTCCATGTCAAAATAGTATATATTAAATGTAATAGCTGCTGATTTAGTCACATTCACAAATGGAATCCGTGAAAAGAAAGCATTACATTCACTTGCTTGTCCAAAATCTCCTCTCTTTACCGTACACATAGCGATAAATCCCCTCAAAAACATTCTTAAGAAGTTCAAAGCTCACGTGAAAATTTAATTTCAACGTCTAATCTTTTATCATTCTTGTTTATAATCAAATAAGTTTTATCACCTTGAATATCCTCGACTTGCCTTGTTAATTTAACCAATACAATCATGAGTTAACCTAACACTTTTACCCCCACCGTCACAAAAATTATAATTACCACTATTTAATCAAATTATTCACAAAAGAAAAATCATACTTCAAACCGTATGATTTAATCCCCCACTAACTCCCCATACTCCTGACTACTCTCCTCCAAAAACACCCTACTCTCCCCACTATCCTTATAATAAGAATTCCAACCCCGCTCCCTCAAAATCCCCTTCCAACTATCACTCTCAACCATCTTCTTAATAATACTATCCCAATAAGCAACCTCTTCCTCCGTCATATCTTTCGGACCCATAATTCCTTTCCAGTGCTGGAATATGACGTTGATTCCTTGTTCTTTCCATGTTGGGATTTCTGGTAGGCGGTCTAGCCGTTTTGGTGCGGATACGGCTAGTATTTTTATTTTGCCGGCTTTGTATTGCTTTTCGGCTTCGGATAGGGTCATGGTTGCGGCGCTGATTTGTTTGTTCGTTAGGGCGTTTATGATTTTTTCTTTGTTTTCGTAGACAAAAAATTGTAGTTCGGCAGGGTTTATGTCGAATGCTTTGCTTACTTGTACGAAGGATAGGTGATCGTCGTTTCCTAGGCCGGGGGCAACACCGATTTTGAAGTTTTCCTTGTTTTGTTTTAGTTGTTCCATTAGTTGTTTTGCGTTTTCTATGTTTGATTCGTTTGATACGACAACGACTTCCCAGTCTGACGCAAGTGTTGCGAGCGGTGTGAAGTCTTTATATGTTAGTTTACTGTGGCCTAGTAGGTTGTTCGTTATGAGTAAGCTTGAGTTAATCGCCAGTACGTGACCACCTTTTTGTTTCATATATTTCCATCCGACGTCACCGCTACCACCTACTTTGTTTGTGACAGTGATTGGTTTCGTGAAGATTTTTTCTTCTGTTAGCGTTTTTTGCATCGCTCGCGCCGTTAAGTCCCATCCTGCTCCTTGAACGTTTGGTGCAACGATTTCTACTTCTTCTATTTTCACTTTATTCGTGTGGGTTTTCTCTACGGAACAACCAGCTATTACTCCTGTCATGATCCATATACATAGTAATAATCGTTTTTTCATAGTCCTCGTCCTATGCGATATTTTCGTTCTGGTCGTCCGATAATGCCGTATGTGTACTCTACTGTGCATTCGTTTATCGCTACTAAATATTCTAAGTATCTTCTTGCGGTTGTTCTGGAGGCACCCATTTGTTCTCCCATTTCTTCTATTGTAATGCCCGCTTCGAATCCTTTTATAATCCCTTTCACTTTTTGCAATGTTAACGGATCGACACCTGTCGGTAAGTTTTTCATGTCTTGTGTTTGCGAAATGCCGAAGAAGTTATCAATGAGTGTTTGATTCACTTCATTGTTACTATGTAATAATTGTTTCTTTCTTTTATAGTCTTCAATTGTGCGAACGAATTTTTCTAACGTGACCGGTTTTATAAGGTAGTTGCTTACGCCATTTCGAATTGCTTTTTCTAACATATGGTTTTCATTTGCCGCAGTAACCATAATGACATCAACGTTTGGAAAATCAGCATGGATTTTCGGCAATAAGTCTGTGCCGATTCCGTCTGGTAAATAATTATCTAATAGAAGTAAATCGATTTCTTCCCCTTGTAGTAGTTCCATCGTTTCTTTCGCGTTCAATGCTTTTCCAATCACTTTTACGTCCTTTATTTTTAATAAAAACTCTTCCTGAATTTGCGCGACGCGGAAATCATCTTCTGCAATGGCAACCTTCAACATATGCCCATCCCCCTGTTTGTCTTGTACTTTCTCTCAATGTTTTCGGAAGGTAAATTGTAAAAATAGCTCCCCCGTTTTTCTCGTTTTGAATTTCAATTGTTCCCCCTAGTAGATCTACCATTTCTTTTACGTTTGCTAGTCCGTAACCACGATCATTTCCTTTCGTTGAAAATCCTTTTTGAAAAATGGTCGTGATTTTTTCAGCTGGTATCCCTGCTCCACTATCTATCACTTCAAACACAATATCGTGCCCAATATCCGTCACAAAGAAGGAAACATTCTTTTCCTCTTGCTCACTCACCGCATCAAACGCATTGTCGATTATATTTCCAAGGATCGTAATAAGGTGCGAAACTTTTATATGGTCTGGTAACGGATGAAGCGCACTATCTTCTTCAATATGAAAATCGATTTTCTTCTCAGATGCCGTTCCGATTTTCCCTAATAAAATAGCTTGTACTTTCGCATCATGAATTTGATGGAATAAAATATGGTTTTGGCTTTGATGAATATTAGATTCTTGCTGGATAAATTCAATCGCTTCTTTGTAATGTCCTAACTGAAGTAATCCCGATAAGACGAAAAGCTTATTTGTAAATTCATGTGTTTGAGCGCGTAAGTCCTCCGAATACTTTCTTACCTCAGATATTGTATTCACTAAGTTTTGCAGTTCTGTTTTATCTCTAAAACTACATACACCGCCTACAGTACTGTTATTTTCGAGTATTGGTGTCATGTTTAAAATAAACACTTTATCTTGAAACGCGATTTCTTGATCGTTTTCTAGCACTCTTTCCATATTAAATTCCGGTAAAACTTTTGAAATGTGCTGCTGCATATAATCACCATTTACATGAAGCATCTCTTCTGCCGAAGTGTTCATCATCGTAATAAAACCGTTTTGATCAATGGCGATAATTCCTTCTTTTATAGATAGTAATATCGCACTTCGTTCCCGGTATAGCGCTGCGATTTCATTCGGTTCTAAACCGAGTGTATCTTTCCGAATGCTACGTGCTAAAAGAATGCCACCAACAATGCCGGCTAATAATACAGCTAAAGAAAAGAGTATAATTTCTTTCGTTCTGCTCAGTATGTTAGATTCAATACCTTTTATTAAAAACTCTACTGTCACAACACCTACGACTTGATCGTAGTCTCCGTTATGAACAATAATGGGCGCCTTCGCCATTAAAGCAGGACCACTTTCACCATTTCCTTCAAGCGTATAATAGCCTCCAAAAGTAAGTGCTTCATAGTTATATGGATTGTTACTCTTTGTGCCAATTAACTCCGAATTAGAATGGGAATACATAACCCCAAAGCGATCTTCTATAATGACATAATCTGCACTAGCTTGCTCACGAACTTGTTCCGCAATGGATTGGATCGTACTTTTATGCTCGTTATTTTGAAACGCATCTTTTATAGCTGGCATAAAAGAAAGAGATTTAGCTGTCTGCAGTGCTAACTGTTCCACTTGGCGCTTTGTATCAACGGACTGAATGTACACAAATATTCCCGCTAATAGGAGAACGACAAATAAAATTAACGTAATAATTAAGCTTACTATTTTTGTTTGTAATGACACTTTGCGTGATTTCTTCATGCTTCATATCCTTTGATAAAATATTCTAAACTATCAATCTCCTTTTTCTATTATTATGACAAAACTAATAATGAAGCAACTATTAAAACTCTCCATGTACATAAAGTACAAAAAGAATAAAATTGTCATAATATTGAGATTTCATTCTATAGACAGTACAATTCAACTACAATAAAAACGCTTTCATATTTTACTTTTATTTCTAAGCAAGAGGAGGAATGATTATGGCTCAAGCAAAATCAAATCGAGTCGCCGGAAATATTTTCAAAGGTTCAGTCGGCAATTTAATTGAATGGTACGACTGGTACGTTTACTCTGCTTTCGCTGTTTACTTCTCAGCAGAGTTCTTTCCTAAAGGAGATCCAACAAGCCAATTACTGAACACAGCCGCTATTTTCGCAGTTGGATTTTTAATGCGCCCTATCGGAAGTTTGCTAATGGGACGTTATGCAGATCGGCACGGACGCCGGGCAGCATTAACGCTTTCTATTACGGTTATGGCCGGTGGTTCTTTAATTATCGCCTGTACACCTAGTTACGAAAGCATCGGTATTATGGCACCAATTATTTTAGTTCTTGCCCGTTTACTTCAAGGATTATCACTCGGCGGAGAGTATGGAACTTCCGCAACATATTTATCTGAAATGGCCAGTAGTGGACGCCGTGGTTTTTATTCAAGCTTCCAATATGTAACGCTCGTTGCTGGACAAATGGTTGCTTTAGGCGTTCAAATTGTTCTTCAGCAATTACTAAGCGAACCAGATATGAAATCTTGGGGATGGCGTATTCCATTCATTATTGGAGCGATGGGCGCAGTAGCTGTATTATGGCTTCGTCGCACGATGGATGAATCGGAACAGTTCGCAAACATAAAATCACAAAAACGCGAAAGCGCAGGAACTGTTCGCGCTCTTATGAAACACCCGAAAGCAGTATTAACAGTAGTCGGCCTAACATTAGGAGGCACTGTCGCATTCTATACGTACACAACATATTTACAAAAGTTCATGGTAAACACAGTCGGTCTTCCGAAAGAAATTGTAAGCTGGATTAACTTTGTCGCACTACTTATTTTCGTCGTACTTCAACCAATTGCGGGGCTACTATCCGATAAAATTGGACGTCGCCCACTATTAATGGCATTCGGTATTCTCGGAACATTACTAACAGCACCAATCTTCTTCTTTATGGAAAAAACAACAGAACCAATCGTAGCATTTTTACTCATGATGGTCGGGCTCATTATCGTTACTGGCTACACTTCCATTAACGCAATTGTAAAAGCAGAACTCTTCCCAACTGAAATTCGCGCACTAGGCGTAGGTTTACCATATGCACTAACCGTTGCGATATTCGGTGGAACAGCCGAGTTCATCGCTTTATGGCTAAAGAGCATCGGAATGGAATCACTATTCTACTTCTACGTAGCTGGATGTATCGCGATAAGCTTTATCACATATTGGCGTATGGATGAGTCATCGAAGACTTCGCAGATTGAGGCGGAGCTTGGTGGTGGGGATACATTAGTTAATAATAAATCTAGCTAAAATGATGTATTCTATAATCTTCGTTTATCTGAAAAAGCATAATTCATTAATATGCAATTTAAAAACCTCTACTTATATGTAGAGGTTTTTGTATGACGAAAAAACACGTAGTTCCATTGTTATTTTACAAATCCCAAATTCTTCCTCATCTTGAAGTGGAACAAATTTATTACTGAGAGTGTCTAATAAGTGTATTTCTAATATGAGTTGTCCAGATTGGATACAACATATCCCGTTTGACATCTATTTTTATGTATTATAAAAAAATGAAAGGACTTATTATTCCCAAAAGTAAAAAACATGTATTGTAATACTTTCACAGGTGAACCATTACAAGTGGAAACAAAAAAGAAATAACGCAAACTGTGACTTATCAATCATATAAACGTTTTGGATGTCCTTTAACCTGTGAAAATTTAGCTGCAGTAGTATTCCCTATGCCATCTTTAATTGCATTGGTATTTAGAATACCTAGACAAAATCCATATATTCTTGAAAGAGGTTGAAAATTTATGTTCGTTTTAAACAAGTTCTTTAACATTTTACATTACAAAAAGATTGTGCCTGTAGTATTACTTTCATGTGTATCACTTATAGGATGTTCCAATAGTAACACTCAATCTGAACCACCTAAACAAACGAATCAAGCTAATCAAATTAAACAAGAAAATACAGGTAACCAATCTTTCGCTAAACTTGAAAAAGAATATGATGCTAAGCTTGGTATTTATGCACTGGACACAGGTACAAATCAAACTGTTGCTTATCATTCAGATGATCGTTTTGCATTTGCATCTACATCTAAATCATTAGCTGTGGGCGCTCTTTTACGCAAGAACTCATTAGAAGCTCTTGATCAAAGGATTACGTATACTCATGAAGATCTTTCTAATTATAATCCAATTACTGAAAAGCATGTTGATACAGGACTGACGTTAAAAGAACTTGCAGATGCTTCTGTTCGATATAGTGACAGCACAGCACATAATTTGATTCTTAAACAGTTAGGGGGGCCCTCTGAATTTGAAAAAATCTTGAGAGAAATGGGAGATATTGTTACTACTTCAGAACGATTTGAACCTGAATTAAATGAAGTGCATCCAGGAGAAACACATGATACCAGCACACCAGAAGCGATAGCTAAGACACTTCAATCATTTACATTAGGAACTGCACTTCCAATAGAAAAACGTGAACTATTAGTAGATTGGATGAAGAGAAATACAACTGGAGATAAATTGATTCGTGCGGGCGTACCAAAAGGATGGGAAGTAGCTGATAAAACAGGCGCGGGATCTTACGGAACAAGAAATGATATCGCAATTATTTGGCCACCAAATAAAAAGCCGATTGTTCTTGCTATACTTTCTAATCATGATAAAGAAGATGCTAAATACGATGATAAACTTATTGCAGACGCAACCAAGGTCGTGTTAAATACCTTAAAAGCTACGGAATAAATGATAATAGATTAAAAGTTTTCTATTTTAGGCGGGTGTTTTCATCAACTAAAAATTTAATAGTGTCCCAAAAACGAAATTTGGTGCTAACTTGTAATAAAAAGCTCATTTTTATTGTTTGGGGATAAATGATTCTTTAAGCTTGATGGCAATTTGGTGCTATCCCTAAAACATCTGGACTTTAATAGCCAACTAAAAAATGCAAACAAAAAGACCTTTAATCAATCGTTTTGTTTGCATTTCCTTTTTCTAAAACTACAGAAAAGATAAGTACTATAGTTAACACCATAATAAACCTTACTTCACTTCCATCACTTACAAAAAATGAATACAAAGTATAAATTAAAATTAATATTCCATAAATAACTTTGTGCAATGAACTCCCCCCTTTTTGCCGTATATATTTTAGTCTAAAAATTTAATTCAAGCCCTATATCAAAATGAAAATAAAAAGCACCTGTGATATACACAAAGTGCTTTTTTCTTGTCAATTTATCTATTTTCACTATATTTATCTATTTTCTTTTTATAACTCAAATTTCTTCGAATCATACTTTTCTAGAGTTTGCTGCCATTCATTTTGTTCATATGGAATATACTTATCTGTCTGTACATCTTCAACATTTTCTCCACCTGTTAATAATCTCCTGTATTTAAAAGAGTGCCTTGTTAATACTGTTGTAATCATTTTGTATTGCCCTCCTTTTGTTTGATTACTTGTATCATAAAACAAGTATCTGAAGTTGATATGTAGTCCATCTAGAGTGTATGTAAATTTAGAAAATCTCTAATAAAATGTTTATGTTGTAACGTTACCACCAAAACTAGTGCTTCCAACACCATGATTTGAAGAGACAGTAACCTATATTCTAGCCTCAATTCCTCCTACAGTTCTATATTGAGTAAAACGAGTTAATCCCTACAATATAAAAAGAGCACCCCTTTTGGATGCTCTTCGTTATAACTATATATTATTTAATTTCCCTCTTTTGTTGGTACCATTTTTCCTTCTTGAGAGTCTGTACCCTCTGTTCTTTCAACAGTTTTTGTATGTTCTGGTTTTTCAGGGGCTCCCATCTCAAATCCAGATTGAGAATCTGTACCTTCTTTTGCTGGTACCATTTTTCCTTCTTGAGAGTCTGTACCCTCTGTTCTTTCAACAGTTTTTGCATGTTCTGGTTTTTCAGGGGCTCCCATTTCAAATCCAGATTGAGAATCTGTACCTTCTTTTGCTGGTACCATTTTTCCTTCTTGAGAACCTGTACCTTCTGTTCTTTCAACAGTTTTTGCGTCTCCTTTAGGAGTTGCTGGCACTGCATCTTTAGGTAAATCAAAGTTTTGTGAGAAAGACGTTGTTCCATCTGCACTTTGTGTAATTACTTGATTTGGACTATTTTCATTTGACTTTAAATTGTCCATTTTCGCATCATCTGCACCTACTGCACCTCCCGCTACCAATCCTGTACTTAAAAGTGCTCCTGCTAATAATGTTTTAATCATTTTTCATTACCTCCTGTTTATTTGTAATATTCATCAAAAAAGTATCTAGAGTTAATGTTTTAGTCATTATCTTTATCTACTTGCTTTTTGATTACATTTAGCATAAGACAAGAATCTATAGTTGATATGGACTGTATCTGGAGATTATGTAAAGAAAAATAGATGATCAATTGTATATCCTAATGGATGCTTAGACAAAATTGAAACTTTATATGAGTTTGAACAATTGAGTTCCCCTTTGTTTTTAGGTGTAAGGTTTTTAGCTGGAGTGGAGTGAGGACTAACCTTTTCTAATTTGAAAGCAAACTTTTTATTATTAGTTTACATTCATTTCCCCTAAATCATTAACTTCGAACCAAAAACCCTGATATCCTTAATTTATATAATAAAAGTAAAACGAAAAAAAAGAAAAGAATTCAAAATCAAAGAAGGAAAAACAAAGAAAGAACGCATGATTAATCTTACTTCTATTTTTGATGAAGTCTATTCGTATGCCCCCCCCTAAAAAATACATGGTTATTCCCATCCCGAAAGGGAGATCAACCCATTAGTAAAATCCAGGCTTATCGACAATTGCAAAAAGCCGGAGGTTTTGCCAGTGTAGAATCCATTGGTACTCACACCATGCGAAAAACCTTCGGCTATTGGTTCTATAAACAAACAAAAGATGTTGCTATGTTACAAGAAATTCTTAACCATAGCACACCACACATCACCCTGAAATATATTAAAATTAATAAAGAAGATAAAGATAATATTCTTGATACATTTCAAATTTAATTTACTTAAAATTACTATTTCAATCATCATAAAAAAGACCTTTTATTTTAAAATAAAAGGTCTTTTTTATAAACATATATGTATTAAGATTTATATTTTTTTACTGTACAAGGAATAGTTACAATGTACAAATCTATAGCATAGATTGTAACCCAGATACCTTTACCTTCAGCTTCTAACTTTTTATCTAGTTGAGACAAATGCTCTGAAACTTTTCTTTTTCCCCATCTTCTAGGAAACCATTGAAAAACCTTAGGAACATTATATTTTTTATTATACCAAGTATTCAATCTCCAAAAAATGAAAAAAACCAAAACAATAATTATGATACGAAAAATATCAGAATATGAAATTCCAAAAACCATATTATATTTTCTCCATTTCCACTAAAACTCAGATAATTTACTTCTTAATTCTAATTCATCCTCTGTTTCGAAACCCTTAAATAATAAATGAATTATTTGATTATGATTAAAAAACACATTATATTCTTTTGATAAATTACCATGAGGATATGGACAAGAAACATAATCCCATAATTTATTATCAGCTTGTTGTTGCTTTCTTCCATAAATCATAAGAGGTTGATTAATTTCTTCTATGTAATCCTGTAAAATTATATTGTGGAAATTCCCCTTTAAATCCTTATTGATTTATTCATATTTTGAATTCCCCTATCACATAAGTAATATCATTTCTTATTAAATTTACTGTGCACCAGTTCAAATAATTTATTTGCACCAAGTGAAATTGCGCCAATAATAAGAACACCCATAATAAAATAAATCTTTTTAAATAAGTTGTAAGGAGATAAAATAGCAACTACAAGAAGTATTATAATTGCAACGAATGTGACTAATTTCCCAACTTTAAATGCTTGCATATCAGCTTTCCTCCTTCTGGATAAAAACAGCCAATATAGTCATACATCACAGGTTCTTTAACCATAAGTTTTTGTTTCCTTCCATAAATCACAATACTTAGAATTCAATAAACCTCTTTAAAAGGTTTCATGTGTTCTACCTCCACCTTCTATATGCTTCCTTAAATAATAATACCTATGGAGTTCCATAATGAAATGAAACAACATAAACGAAAGCATTGAATATACACACATTAATACAATTGCTACCAACTTTTGTGTTGCAAAACCAAGACTGATATTAGCAATGAGTTGACCCAATCCTACAAAAGCCACTACTCCGAAACCAGAGTTTTTTTTCGATGACTTTGATTTTTTGATTGGTTCCTGAAGTTTTTTAATATGATTTTTATAATAATGATTCAAAGCAAAAATATACAAACCAACTGAAAAAACAAAATAGATTGGAGTTTGTAATCCTAACATTCCATATGCAAACTTTTGGGTTATAACTAATAATCCTACTGAACATACGATGCCAAATACTCCACGAAATAGAGTGTATTGTAATTGCCGTTTCCGAGGATTTATAACAATCCATATTGTCCATACATTTAAAAAAACAACTGGTGGAACCATAATATACATATATAGTGGTTGAAAAGGATTCGCAAAAGCAGGCAAAAGCACAAATATATCTGCTATCCCAATAACAAGAGTAATTATAGTCGATCTTATATCATTTACAGCATAAAAAGCCATATAATATTCAAAAGCTTTTTTATTAAAATCTGTATTCCTTTTCATGTTAATTAAATCACCCCGCTACCGTTGACCAAGCTTTTTTCATTTCCCCTTTAATACATAATGAGTAAAATATACATTGGTTAATTTTACTAAATATATTATAATACTTTATTGTGAATTTTTAAACATTTCATCTTTCTATTGAATATTATCAATTCTAATCATGAAATACTCTACTCTTTCTTGCTTTACAAGATTTTACGCAAAAAAAGACCACCAAAAGGCAGCCTCTCAAAAATCAATCCTATTCCCCACCCCACGCTCCACCGCTTTCTCATACAAATACTTCGCAACAATAATGTCTACCACCGCCAAACCAACTGATTTAAAAATAGTAATCTCTTCATCGTTTTCGCGGCCGGCTTTTTCTCCGCTTATGATTTGTCCGAGTTCGGCGTGGATGTCGCTTGCTTCAAATAAACCTTCTTGTATCGGAACTTGGAGGTCACCTGTTTCTTCTAGTGCTGCTTCTTTTGATTCGACTACTACTTTATTTGCGCCCGCGATGGCGCGAGATGGTAGTTCTTGCATGTTCGGTTTGAATGAGCCGACGGCGTTTATGTGGACACCTTTTTGTAGTTTTTCTGAGAAGACTGGTGTGGATGCGTTCGTAGTTGTAACGATGATGTCTGCTTCGCTTATTGCTTCATTTGCATTTGTGTGAACATATGCAGGTTTATTGAATTTCTCTTGTATATATTGAGCAAATGCGTGTGCTTTTTCTTCTGTTCGATTGTATAAAATGACTTTCTCGATATCTCTAACTGCGAATACAGCTTCGGCAATCCCTTTCGCCTGTTCACCGGTCCCGATTATGCATAAAGTTTTTGCATTATGACGAGCTAAATGTTTTGTCGCTACTCCTGATAGAGCCCCTGTTCGAATCATCGTTAAGTAGGATCCCTCTAAAAGTGCGAGCGGTTCTCCCGTTTGAAAGTCTGATAGCATCACAATCCCGTTTATCGTTTTCTTTCCTATCTTTTTGTTCTCGGGGACTACTGTTACGACTTTTAAGCCAATTGCCTCAAGCCCTTCCGCTACTGAAGGCATAATTAATGCCGTATTTTGCTCGTTCGCAAATGGTAATGAGCCGCGAATTGGTGTGATCGTTCTTTCTGCGGAAAATTCTTGTAAAGCAAGCGCCGCGTATTCAATGACTTCATTCATATTTACTAAGTTTCTTTGTTCGTTCGCGCTTATGACTAGCATATCTTTCCACCTCCTCCTCTTATCCTAACAAAAATCCCCGCCTCAAATCATCTCTCGGGTCTACAACGAACTGATGAAATCCTGTAATAAATGCATGCCCCGTTACTTTCGGAACGACAGCTACATATGTATCTACCGCTGTTACCGACAATACTTTCCCCTCGAATTTCCCGTCAGTAATGCATTCGTGGACGAAAATTTCTCCCTTTTGTAAGGCATCTCTTTCAAAAAGCATTGCGATTCTTGCGGAAGTTCCTGTGCCACAAGGAGAACGATCAACTTGCCCGTCAGCAAAGATCGTTACACTTCGTAACGTAGCGTCTTCTCCTTTCGGTTCATCTGAGAAAATAACGCCGTATATTCCTTTTAAGCCTTCTTCAAGTGGATGCTTTACTTCCATTTTGCTCTCGATGTAGTGCTTAATTTTACCGCCCCACGTTTGAATAGCAGCTAAGTCTTTGAAATCGACTTTCAAACCAAATTCTTTACTATCTACTACCGCATAAAAAGCTCCGCCAAACGCGATATCTACTTGAAATTCATAGTTATCTATTTTAATAGGAACATCTTTCTTATATACAAATGAAGGAACGTTTTCAAATGATACAGACTCTACTTCGCTCCCGTTATATGTTGCATACGCAATCACTTCCCCGGCAGGGCTATCAATAATGAACTTTTGTTTCTCACCTGTCACTTCAAACATACCTGTTTCAATTCCGACTGTAATAACAGCAATAATACCGTGCCCACACATCGTACTCCAGCCTTCATTGTGCATAAATAATACGCCAAAATCAGCATGAGCACTCGCAGGCGGAGTAATGATACAACCGTACATACCGTGATGTCCTCTCGGTTCATACATAAGAACTTCGCGAAGATGATCCAAATGTTCCATACAATATGCGCGTCTTTCTAGCTGCGTTTCTCCTTTTATTTCTGGCACGCCGCCTGTAATAATTCGAAGTGGTTCCCCAGCTACGTGAGCATCAATTGTCGTGTACACTTTACTAACCTTCATTTCTACCTCTCCCCTATATGTTGATACTATTTTCATTGCAAATATCATGCCAACGCATAGGGTATAAATTTGTATACGTTGTGTAAAAAAGCATACACTACTGTCTATTTTTTTATACAGTAGACAGTGCGCGATTATTAGCCTGCGCAAAACAAAAAAGCCATAACGTCACTACTTGAGCAACATTATGGTTCCTTTCTTAATTATTTCGCGGGATTTGGGCCAAAATCAAATTTATATTTCACTCGGCAATTTTTCCCACTCACTTAAATGCATGACATCTTGTTTTACGTTTTTCTTTTCAGGAAGTAAACATAGAAATTCTAAAGAATTACCGTCAGGATCATAAAAATAAAGATTCGCAGTAGGTGTCCACGTCTGAACCATAGGCTCAGAGGGTTCAAGACCGAAAGCCGCCCTTGGGTTTATTCCTTTATTAAGAAGCCATTCTCTTGCATGAATGATTTCTTCATAGTTAACCTTGAATGCAAAGTGACTTTTATGGAATTCCTCTTCTGATACCTCCCAAATACCCAACATTTGTTCCTTCTTATTATCTTTATCAAACCAAAAGAATGCTACACGGCGTTCTTCAATTGTGCGAGCATGAAATAATCCAAGTTTCGTATAAAATTCTTTTGCTACTTCTAAATTTCTTGTTTTAACATGTGTTTCATATAAAGTACCTGGAAACAAAGCATATTCCCCCTTAATATTTTTAGAAATTCTTACTATAAAGCCTATTTTAATAAACTAGAAATAGAAGTAATATCATATTTCCCTTACATGTTTTTTCAATTTTGTAGCCCTAATACAGAATAAAAAAGAAAATTCTCTCACCCCGCCACATATACTGTTCAAAAGCAAAAAGGAAGTGATCCAATGTACTACGGAACAAAAGGTTGGTACGTAGCCGAACTAAAAAAATTAGGCGTACGCTATCATGAAGGACGAAAATTAGAAAGTTACCGCGGACACGTCTTACGCAATTTATTACTTGCACAACAAGAGAAATTAAAAGAACAGTAATATAATAATGTAACGATATCTTCGATTCTCGGAATATATCGGCGATTCGACATAGGATATCGACTTACCGACAAATCCCCCTAATTCATCTATCTACACTACCAACCAATCACACATCAATACCAAACAAAAAAGGTCACCCAAACGGGTGACCTTCCTTTCTTATTCACAAACAAGAATTTGTCTAGTAAATGATCCTTTTCTTGTAATACAGCGATCTGTAATTTCAAATCCTGCTTCATGAATCATGTCGTCCATTGTTTCCATCGTGACAACGACTACCTTTTTAGCGATGCGGCGCGCACTTGAAAGAATGGAGAACTGATCTTCTGGTGTTGCATGCGTAAATAAGTCGTACGGCATATCGATAATGGCAACGTCGTAGTTCTCAGTAATTTCCTCAATTGGCCCTATTGTTACTGTCCCTTCAAATCCGAAATGTGCGATGTTTTTTCTCGTTCCAAGAACTACAAGTGGATTTATATCTCTACCAACGATGTTAATTCCCATAGAAAGTGCTTCTACTACTACTGTTCCAATACCGCAGCACGGGTCAATTGCTCGTACTCCATCTGGATTTGGTACAGCGATATTTGCAACTGATCTCGCAACACGTGTGCTAAGAGATGTCGAATAACTGTGCGGTTTTTTTATGTGATGATACCAAACTGGCTCACTTTCTACATAGTGTCCGAAGTACCAGCGTCCTCCAAGAGGAACAATCCCGAATACACGCTCTGGATTACGAACATCCGCTTCTCCTTCAATATGCATACCGAGGTCGCGTTCAATGAGACGTCTTTCCCCATATTCAATTTTATTTTCTTTGCCGAGATCATTGATTTTAACGAAGATAACTTTAAATGACGCCCCCGCCAAATCAATTTGTTCTACTTGTTTTAAAATACTTTCTAAGTCGTCTCCTTCATACATAACCTCAACGCGCTCTTTAATAAATGCACTTCTACTCGGGGCAATTTTGACATCACTTTTCAAAATATTAACGTGAGACTCCATTCCAAAGAACGAGCGCATCTCCAAGTAACATAAAGCACGCTCCTCCTCACGAAATGCATACGTATATATACATGCAGGTGTTTTACTATGATTATTCAATCTATTATCATCCTCTATATCGTTATAATTGCAATTACTACAATACTTTTTCATATAAAATTAAATGATATCACATGCCGGAAATAAAGAGAAACGTTAATAAATAAAAGAGACTGCCTATTGGCAATCTCTTTTGATTCCTTAACGGAAAGAAGATACTTTATTACCCTTTGCTTCGTAATAATCTAAAATCCCTTGATAAATCGCTTCTGCTGCATCTTGTCTCTGTTTTGGTGTAGCAATTTTATCTGCATCGCTTTTATTATCTACAAATGCTAGTTCTGTTAATACAGCCGGCATTGTATTTTCTCTAGTTACGTATAAGTCCTGATGTCTTATACCACGATCTTTTGTTCCAAGTGCTGCTACAAGACGGTCTTGAATTTTTTGTGCTAATAACTTACTGTCTTCTACATGCGGATTCGTTACTTTTGCTCTTGCTGACTGATAATATAACGTTTCTGTACCTTGTCCATTTTTCTTTTCAGAACCATTGGCATGGATACTTACAAAAATATCTCCATTATGTTCCTGTGCAAATTCTACACGTTTCTTTAATGAATCAGGACCACTTGTTCCTGGACGTGTATTATCTGTACGAGTGAACATAACAGTAAATGGTGCCTTTTGCTCAAATATTTTCTTTAATCGTAATGATACGTCTAATACAGTTTCACTTTCTTTCTCATAATAACCAGGATTACCCGAGTCAATTCCACCGTGACCTGGATCAATAATAATTGCTTTACCTTCTAAGAAGTTCTCTTGTTTTACTGGGTTTAATTGATTTTTATCAACCCACTGGAAACCAGCGCCTACGCGGATACGAATCCAGCTGCCACTCTCCTCCATAATCGTTACTGTTTGTGCATTATATGTACCTAGCACTTTAGAACTATGTGAAGCTGTTTCATATGCAGTAAAGTCTTGGTTAATTGTCTCTGTTTTTTCTTGTAGAGGTGTCCACTTCTCACCTTTACTTGTTACAATTTTCAACCAGCCGTCTGCTCTTTGCTCTTTCACTTCAACCATTTGTGGCTTATGCTGAACGTCAGTAATACCAGATGATAATGATGGTTGATGATATGTAATAAAGTTTCTATTCATATACATTCTTTTTGATGTATTTGTTTTATTTCCATCAGCCTTCGCAATGAACTGAGCTGCTTCTGCACGAGTTACAGTTCCTTCAGGATTCCAGCCATTTCCCGTACCATTAGAAATCTCTAAGGCTACTAAAATATTAGCTTGTTTCTTACCCCAATGAGGTTCCAAATCTTTAAACTGTGTTGGAAGTTCTCCAATAATTTTCTTATCTAATGAGTACGCTTGTACTAACATAGATGCCATAGATGCACGGTTCATTTTATTGAATGGATTAAATTTACCAGTACCATCTCCATTAATTACACCTGCTTTTTCCACTGCAGCAATGTACGGTGCTGCCCAATGGCTCTGTGCGTCTTTAAAAGATGGTTTTGCTTTTGGATCAATCGGTAAACCAAGAACGACTGCTATGATTTTTGCAGCTGATCCTCTATCTACTGCTTCAGATGGAGAAAACGTTCCATCTGGCTTTCCATCAAGCGCTTTTTTTCCTACTAAATAATCAACTGATTCTTGCGCCCATGTAGGAACATCCGAAAAATTCTTCGCTGCTGCGAAACTACTTACTGGAGACGATAATAAACTTGCGGCTAAAATACCTGCCGCGACTGCACGATACTTCATAAAAAATAATACTCCTCTCAACAATCACCTTTTAATAACGCGTAATCTTAATATATAAATTTCGATAAATCCGAACAAAAAAAATTAATGCGCCTCTATCATTCTATAATACTCGAATTATGTAGTAAACCTACTTTCTTAATATTGTAAAATAAAATACAATTAATTTACTTTTTGTTAAATAAAGTCGATTTCTCTACAAACAAAAAATAGGCTACTAGAGGTAGCCTATTTCTTTTCTTACTCTGCAATCATATCTGATAATACATATGCATAAACAAGTGCTTCTGTATGAGCAATCGAACTTTCATGTGTACGCTCAAATGCATGAGAAGAATCAATACCCGCCCCAATTAATGCATGTTTCACATCAAATCCAGCGCGAATCGCAGCTGATGCATCCGATCCATAGTACGGATAAATATCTACTTTATATTCAATATGATTCGTTTTCGCAAGCTCTACTAAATGTTTACGCAGTGCATAATGATACGGACCACTAGAGTCTTTTGCACAAATAGATACAGTATACTCGTCAGATGCTTGTCCATCACCTAGCGCTCCCATATCAACTGCTAAATATTCAACCGTTTCTTCTGGAATGTTAGAGTTACCACCGTATCCAATCTCTTCATTATTAGAAATTAAGAAATGAGTTGTATATGGTAATGTTATGTTTTCATCTTGTAATCTTTTAATTAATTTTAATAGAATCGCAACACTTACTTTGTCATCTAAATGACGTGATTTTATGTATCCACTCTCTGTAATTTGAACGCGCGGATCGAATGAAACGAAGTCTCCTACTTCAATTCCTAATTCACGTACTTCATCAGCTGAAAAGACACGCTCATCAATACGAACTTCAATATTTTTCTCGTCGCGTTTCGCTTCACCTGCATCTTTATATACATGCACAGATGTTTGATGCATTAAAATCGTTCCTGTATACGTCTTACCGCTTGATGTTTCAATTTCGCAATATTCCCCTTCTACAGAGTTCCAGCGAAATCCACCAATCATAGAAAGACTTAGACGACCGTCAGGCTTAATTTCTTTCACCATCGCCCCTAACGTATCAACGTGTGCCGTTAATAAACGGTGCTGTGCATCATTTTTTCCTTTTACCGTTAAAATAAGAGCGCCTTTATTGTTACGCTTCGTTTCTACATTCCACTCACTTACATAGTTTTCAATAAAACGAATGATTTTCTCTGTATTTCCAGATGGACTTGGAATAGAGACAAGCTCCTTAATAAGTTCCATCGTTTCTTTCGCATGATGTGCCATTGTCGTTCCCTCCTCATTTTCTCTATTATTTAGTATACCGAATTTACTATAAATCCTCTACTCATATAGCTTAATTTTCTAAATTGCGGTAAAATTCTTTTTAGTATACAAAAGGAGTTATAAAATATGAATATATCAAAAAAATATATACACATTGCACTCATTTGGTTTTTAGCATCATTATTTTGTTTACAAGTTTCTTATGCAGTTCACACTACTACTTCTATTACCATTGGCTGGGTATTAACAGCTATCTTCTTCATTATTAGTTTAATTGCAACAAAAAAGCATAGCGTCACTCACTAACGCTATGCTTCCCTTACAAAACTATTCTTCTGAAACATCCAACAAATAAATGCCTCTTTCAAATCCACCGCGCTCTATTTCTTTTTTCTTACGAAGACGTTCTATATCTTCAATTGTTGCACCTTCTGCACGCGCTAATGAAATGATTACTTCCAGTGCATCCGCAAGAGAATCTAGCGCATGTTCACGCTCTTTCATAGAAGCAAATTCACGAATTTCTTCCGTTCCAATTTTCGCTAAAGCTTGTATGTATGCTTGTCCTGTTAATTTTTGTGCTGTATATGTTTTTCCAGACATCAAAATCTTCTCTGGAACACGATCTCTTACTAACTTGTTATATGCTGACATCATTCATCCTCCTATGTTTAATAACATCCGAGCTCTGCTTTATAGAAAAACCATTTTTTCTTCACGCACGCACTAAGCATATCAATTCCTGACCCATGTGCCCTTACGTGAGGAAAGAAATAGTGCTCTAATTCTTCTTCCTTACCATATAGAGTTTCGTACTCAGCTGGAATTGCTTCTTTTTTCACATCTATTTCTTTCGTCACTTCGCCAGAAAACGCAACGCTTGGATGTCCTTCAAAAAACAATGCAGTTCGCACAGCCATAGATGGTGTACTATGCAAAGCATAATATGCTATGACAATCATGCCGATAACACCAATAATTTTCTTCATATATTACTCCTAAAAAAAAGTGCTAACACAATTATACTAAAATGTGTTAGCACTTTCTCCCCTTTACCTTAAATTAACCGGCAGTAAAACTACCATTAATTCAAATTTCACTTTATTCCCCTTTAAATGCAGGCAAACGTTTTTCTAAAAATGCAGCAATGCCTTCTTTATGATCCGCTGTTTGTCTCATCGCATATTGGCCGCGCTTTTCAAGTTGCAGCGTTTGTTCTAAATTGGAGCGATTTACTTCACATAAAATTTGCTTCGTTTGAATCATCGCTTTAATCGGCTTTTGTGACCATTCACTAATTTTTTGCTTCACAGCCGTTTGGAAATCCTCGCCAATTACTTCATCAATTAAACCGATATCAAGCGCTTCTGTTGCTGATAATTTCTTTCCTTCCCAAATAATTTGCTTCGTCATATTTTCACCGACACGCTTTTGAAGGAAGAAATGGCCGCCACCATCTGGAATTAAAGCGATTCCAATAAAGTTCATCGCAATAACGGATGATATATCTGCCATCACATAGTCAGCTGTTAACGCAATACTTAACCCAAGACCAGCAGTTGGTCCATGAATAGCACTAATAACAAGCTTCGGCATCGTATATAAAGTCACAACAACTTCAGAAATGGTATTCATAATGCCATCAAACTTGCTTTCATCATTACTTGAAAGCATCGATTTAATATCTCCACCCGCAGAAAAACCACGACCACTTCCGCATAACACAACAATGTGTGCAGAACTCTCCGCTACTTCTTTCAATTTTTGTAATAACTCTTTTAATGTTGGCTCATCTAATGCATTTAACACCTCTGGGCGATTGACCATAACCGTTGCAACGTGCCCTTCATATTTCACAACGACAGATTCTGTTTTACTTGTTACTTCCATTATATATACCCCTCTTTTCTACATAAAGATTATACTTATATAATTATAGAAAGGTGGTGAAAAACCCTTCTTTTTTCTCAATTTTCTGTCTAATAATCTCGTAATTTGTATATGACCTTGTATAAAACATACAATTCCGTTGAAAAATATAGAAATTAAAGTCGGTTTATCACCTCTCTTCATCTATTTACCATTACAATGAAATGGTGTATTCTTAAGTCTGATATAAAAATTAAATATAGAAATTCATTCTCCTTCCTATTTATATAGAGGTTCTGAAATAAAGGAATGAAGAAATGGAGGAACATATGGTTACTAAGTTCAAACAGACGGATAACTACTTCCCGCATTTCCTACTGCTATTCATTGTGTTTCAACCAATTTTAGATTTATTAACATCTTTTTCAATCTATGTATTACACATGAGCGCAACAGTCGGAATCGTAGTCCGTTTCGCCTTTATGCTTCTTGCATTAGGTTATCTACTTCTTCATCATAAACAACAAGGCGCGAAAAAGTATATTCTTTATTTATGTCTATTTGGCATTGTACTCGCAATTGGCCTTGTGAATAATTTAATGGTCAAATCTCCAGTTTCATTTGGAGAAGAAGTGAAATTTATTTTGAAAAGTGTATATCCAATTGTACTACTGTTTGGATATATTATCGCACTAAAAGAATTAAAAAATAACGAATATGTATTTCATAAAATCATTACGTATTTCTTATATGCAACGTTAATTTTAAGTATTTCAATTATCGCGGCTATGGCAACTGGTACAGATTTCCCAAGCTATCCGAACTCAAAGATCGGTTCAAGAGGATGGTTCTTTGCTGGAAATGATTTAAGTTCCATTTTTGCAATTATGTTCCCAATCGTTGTCTTATACTCAGTCCATAAAACAACTTCTTTCTCAAAAGCGTATTACTGGATTCCAACTGTAGTTGCAATGTATGCAAGCATTATGATCGGAACGAAAGTAGGCTATGGTGCCATCGTTATTACACTTGGTATCGCCCTTTTCTTCTTATTCATTGAATATATGATACATCGTAAAAAAGAAGGAAAAGGATTCACATATCTTGTAAATACAGTTGTTGCTGCTGTCGTATTAGGAGGGTTACTCGTACTTACACCGCAAACTCCTATCGCAAAAAACATGACCATCCATTTACAAATATATGAATACAAAAAATCAGTACAAGAAGAAAAAGACCGGAAAGAAGGAAAAGTAGTTACAGAAGAAGAACATAAGCAAGGCGAACTAACAGACTCTGAAATGAAAAGTTTAATTTACAGTGATCGCGACAAGTTTTTAAAAGTATATAAACAATACTATAAAGAAGCACCACTATCTCAAAAACTATTTGGAATGGGTTACGCAGGTAACTATACAACGAAAATGAAGTTAGTCGAAATGGATTTCCATGACCTATTCTTCGCATTCGGAATTGTTGGCTTCCTTATGTACTTACTGCCGCTTCTTTATTTCGGTATAAAAATATTCATTCGCTTGATCACAAACTTCAAGAAACTATTTAGCGTAAAACATATACTACTAGCTAGCACACTCGTCTTATCGCTCGGTATCGGCTTTATGTCTGGACACGTATTAACAGCACCAGCCGTTAGCATTTTCTTTGTTGTGATACTCGCTTACTTAATTGTTGATTTAGAAATAGAATAGAAAAGAAGCAGCATCCATCTGGATGCTGCTTCTTTTCTACTCCAACCCT
Organism: Bacillus sp. FSL M8-0063; assembly: GCF_038005545.1. Taxonomy (NCBI): domain Bacteria; kingdom Bacillati; phylum Bacillota; class Bacilli; order Caryophanales; family Bacillaceae; genus Bacillus; species Bacillus sp. FSL M8-0063. The sequence continues at coordinate 573,212 of NZ_JBBOTJ010000001.1, read as the reverse complement.
TTACCGCCTCTAGCATTCAAAGTGCTAATTCTTTCTGCTCCAGTAATTATTGGTTTTGCTCGCTTTATTAAATTTTGTGTAGACGCTAACGTTAAAGATGCTTTATGTGCTTCTTCATTACTCCATACTTCAAAAACATATATAGCATTCGGCTCGTCATCAGAAGTACTTACAATATATACCTCACAACTATGAAGTGCGTTCATCGATTCCGCAGCCTCTAGCAAAATATTCGTTAATTCTTCCCGATTACGTTCTTCCACAATAAACTTACCATACAATCCGAATTTACTCATTCTTCTCCCCCCTAATTATGCCACTTCTCTTATCTCAAAATTAATAATTCCCATAAATCGCTCAAATACCTTCTTTTCCATTTAAAAAAACACTTAATGGCACACCTTTCTTATGTATGAAATGAGAAACTACTTATATAGAATAATTATTTTAATCGAATTATTAACATGATAAAATATTAAAGGCACTATTATATAAAAGAATATATAATAGATATGTCGGTTTTTTTTGCACGAAATGTATTTCGAAAAAAGTGAGGAGAGTCCTTTGGTATTTAGTAGTTCGATTTTCTTATTTATCTTTTTACCTCTCGTATTATTTCTCTATTTTATAGTGCGTGCCGAGCTACGTAATTTCGTATTACTTGCATTTAGTTTAATTTTCTATGCATGGGGCGAACCGCGTTTCGTTCTTTTAATGCTCTTTTCCATCGTATTAAACTACTGCTTTGGCCTACTCGTGCATCATTATGATAAACGAAAAAATATGAAAGTCACATTTTTAATTATGGCTGTGGTCGGAAATATTTTATTACTGTCTTATTTTAAATACATTTCATTTTTCACAGACATGTTAAACACCGCTTTACATTTATCTATTCATGTGGAACCTATTCCACTACCAATCGGAATTTCATTTTATACATTCCAAGCGATGTCCTATGTCATCGATATATACCGTAAAGATGGGGATGTTCAAAAAAATCCACTTAACTTAGCGCTATATATATCTATTTTCCCTCAGCTTATTGCCGGACCAATTGTTCGTTACAATATCGTCGCTGAGCAAATTAAAACGCGCATCCATTCTTTTGAACGATTCACAGAAGGTATTCAAATTTTCGTTCTCGGATTAGCAAAAAAAATATTAATCGCCAACCAAGTAGGATTTGTCGCCGATAAAATATTCGCCTTACCACCATCTGAAATAAGTGTTGGAACGGCATGGATTGGTATTATCGCCTACACCCTCCAAATTTATTTCGATTTCTCAGGGTACTCTGATATGGCAATCGGAATTGGAAAAATGTTCGGATTTGATTTCCCAAAAAACTTCAACTACCCGTACATCTCTAAATCTATTTCAGAGTTTTGGAGAAGATGGCATATTACACTTGGTTCTTGGTTCCGCGATTACATATATATCCCGCTCGGCGGAAACCGCGTTTCAAAACTAGCGAATTATCGTAACCTCTTCATCGTATGGGGATTAACTGGTTTATGGCACGGGGCGAGCTGGACATTTATCGCCTGGGGCTTATATTACGGCTTTATTATTTCAATTGAAAAAGCTGGATTCGAAAAAATATTAAACAAACTATGGAAACCGCTGCAACATGCATACGTATTAATAATCGTTATGATTGGCTGGGTCTTCTTCCGAGCTGACAACTTCGCTTACTCGTTCCAATACTTAAAAGCGATGTTCGGTATAGGAGGACAATCTTTCAGCGATGACAATACAATGTTATACGTACATGAATACATTATCGTATTTCTCATTGCCTTTATCGCAGCGACACCAATTTTAAAACGAATAAAAAACATATTAGAACTTGCGCCAAAAACGTATATGTTCACGATGCAATTTGTACGTCCTATATTATTGCTAACATTATTTATGATTTCGGTTATGTACTTGATTAACTCAACATATAATCCATTTATTTATTTCAGGTTTTAACTTATGTAGGAAGGAAAAGTTATTATGAAAAAATTGGGGAACCTCATCCTGTTAATTGGTTTTCTCACCATTATCTTTTCATTTGGCATACTATCGTTACTCAAACCAGACCGAGCCATTTCACCAGTTGAAAATCGGCCGCTCGCTCAAAAACCAGCACTGACGAAAGAAGCTCTCCTAACTGGTAGCTTTTTTAAAGATTTTGAAACATACACAAATGATCAACTAATCGGACGAGATGAATTTATTAAAAGCTATACAATTGCCCAAATTAATATGGGCAAATCTCTCATTAACGACATTATTTTGACTGATGATAAATGGCTCCTTAAAAATCCAGCGTGGACGAAAAAGTATAATGAAATTGATCAATCCATGCCCGCTATAAACGACTTATCTCAGTTTTTAAAAGAACAAAACGTCGAGTTTTACTTTGCTTTACCACCGTCAAAAACGAATGCATTATCATTTAAATTACCTTCTCATATTCACACTTATGCACAGGACAATTTAAATTACTTTCTAAAAAAACTTCCAGCTGACGTAAAGCCAATAAAACTGATGGAACACTATAAACAGAACTATACGAACGAAGAAATACAGGACATGTATTTCAAAACAGATCATCATTGGAATATGGACGGTGCCTTCTTAGGCTACCAATATATAATGAACACAATCGGGCAACAATCTTCTATATATAAAGGAAAAGAAATAAAAAAAGAAGACTACACTCGTACATATGCGCAAAATAAACATTTAGTCGGAAGCTTCAACAACCAACTATACCAACTCATCGATGCAACTGGTGAAAAATTGTGCTACTACACACCGAAAGGCGGTTTCAACTTCACAAGCGTTACCGCAAAAGATGTGAAAGGTACTGTTCATCAAAACTTAGATGACATATACGGCGTAGAAAAACAAAAAGATACAACATCATACGCAGGATATTACACGGACGACTATCCAGAAATCGTCACCGAAAATAACAATGCACCAAATGAAGTACGCGCCTTAGTCCTAAAAGACTCATTCGCAAACGCAATCGTGCCACACTTAGCACAAAGCTTCAAACACACATCTATCCTCGACCTGCGTCACTATCACGAAAAAGATGTATATCAATACATGAAAGACAACAATATTAACATGGTATTGTTCGTGTATAGTGATTCAAATTTGAGTGGGGATATGTTTAAGTTTAAGCAATAAAAGAAGCCTCTTGTAATTTTTACAAGAGGCTTCTTTTCGATATTTATGAAAAAAAATCAGCGGGGATGAATCCCCACTGATTTTTCATTTTATCTATAATCAACTTATAGATTTGGGTTGTTAAGCACGTTCACGTGTACAGCTTGTGAACCGATTTCGCTTGTTAGAACATCTTTCTCACCTAATACTTTGAATACTAATGTACCTTTGTCAGTGTACTTAGTAGTTAAAGTATTGTAAATGTCTGCACTGAAGTTTGGAAGTGCAGAATCACTTGTTTGAGATACTGTTACATGACCAAGCTCTTGATCGAATAAATCGAAGTGAGCATTGCCATTTGTATCAAGGTAAAGTTTACCTTGGTCGTCACCAGATTTCACAACGCGTACTTTATGTTGTGTATCTTTCGTTAAGTTAATACCTTTTACGATATCATCTTGGTTACTCTTCTCAAGTTCTAATACAGTACCGATATTAATTTTCTTCTCAACGAAGTTTTCTGTTTGAACTGGTTTGAAGTTTACAGATTTAATAGCGATCTTCTCTTGAACGATTTCAACTGTTGCTTTACCAGCAGTTGCACCATTTTTCGTTAAGTGGATATCAACTTTACCTGGTTTTAAACCTTTAACAACAACTTTATTTCCAACAATTTTAGCTTCAGCTACAGCTGGATTTTTAGATTCAACTACATAACCTTCTAAGTTTTCAGGATCAGAGTATACGCGATCTGAAGTGTACTTAGATAATTGATATGCAACTGTGTTAGAAACATTTAGGTCAAGTTTTGTATCAGGTGATTGGCCGTATTGACCTACTTTAGATACAAGTTCGAAGTTTTTGAATGCAACGTTACCTTCTGTTACGTTCACATATAATGAACCTAGAGTTTCACCGTTAGCATTTTGGAAGTGAACTGTACCTTCTCCTACTTCGTTACCTGTAACACCAATAGTTTTTGTACCAATTGAACCAGAGTCAGTCGTTACTACTTCTAATCCACCTTCTGCAACTACACCAGTTTTTGGAAGAACTTCTTTAATTGCAGCTACGTTAGCACCAAATGGATCGCCATATTGGTCAGTTGTTACGAATGTAACAGGTAATGTTTTATTTTGAACAACTTGTAATTTATCTGGGTTAGCTTTTACTGATTTTAATGTACGAGAATCAGTCGTTACTTTAAATTTAACATCTTTTGTAACGTCGCCTACTTTAATAGTAAGTGTAGCTTCACCAGCAGCTTCAGCCGTAATATAGTTGTTTACTACAGAAATAATACCGTGGTTTGAAGATTTAATGCTGATTGAGTTTGGATCAACAACTTTATCTTCTCCAGCAATTGTAGCAACTACGTTATGAATTTGTGCTTTTTCACCAACAACTAAGTTTTGGCTATTTAGCTTAAAGTCTTTTCCAGTAAGTTTATTACCGTATACTACACCGTTTTTATCTGCATCTACCGCAAATACAGTGTTTTTAATTGCAGAAGCTGGTGTATCAAGGTTTTTCACTGTAATAATACCAGTGTTAGAAACTGTTAAACCACCACGTTTTGTAACTTGTACTTCTACTTTATAGTCACCGTGTGAAAGACCAACACCAAGTTTACCTGTAGAAGAAGTAGAGTTTCCACCCTCAAAGATGTTTGCTGGTGAACCGTCTAAGTTATTTGCTACAAATTTGACGTCATGGTTTGCTAAGTTTAAGTACTCAACATCAGCGTTACCTTTTTCTTCGTTTAATTTGAAGGCAACTGCTTGACCAGCACGATCATCATCAAATGTAAGTTTTTCAACTGCTAATTTTTTCACTTCGTATACGAATTTCGTTACGAATGATTGATTTTTCACTTTTACAGTAAGATCTTTATTTGGAGCTACTTTACCACCAAGTGTTACAACTGCAGAAGTACCGTCAGCACTTGCTTCGATTGCAACAGCTTTGTCTCCTTCAAGAGTTACATCATCAGCAGCAAGCTTATCTAAACCAGTTCCTGTTAATGTTAATTTCGCTGGTTCAGAAATTTTCACATCAGTTACATATGCTTGTGCATTATCTTTTTTGCCATATTTTTTATCTGCTACTGCGATAAATTTAGCTGCTTCTGCACGAGATACAGATTTATTTGGCTCCCATTTGTTTCCGCCTGTTCCTTCAGAAAGTCCAAGATTGATTAGGATGTTTGCTTTTTCTTCACCCCAATGATCTAATAAATCTTCAAATTTTGTAACTAACTCGCCGTTAACTTTATCTTTTAAGTTATAAGCACCTACTATCATAGAAGCGAAAGAAGCACGGTCAATCTTTTTATCTGGAGAGAAGTTTTCTTTACCATCACCTCTAACAACACCCGCTTTTTCAACAGCTGCAATGTATTTAGAAGCCCAATGATTTTTAGCATCTTTGAAAGATGGTTGTGCACCCTCTTCAACTTTTAAACCTAATGTAATTGCCATAATTTTCGCAGCAGAAGCACGGTCAATTTCTTCAGCTGGAGCGTATGTACCATCTGGCTTACCTTCGATTGCACCTTTATCTACTAAGTAATTGATAGAATCTAATCCCCAATGACCAGCTGGAACGTCTGGGAATGATTTACCTGCTGCTGCTACTGGAGATACAACACCTGCTACCATTGCTGCTGTCATTGTACCTGCGATTACTTTTTTGTAAGAGTTAGTCTTTGCCATTTTATAAATTTCCTCCTTCAGGAATATGCTACTAGTTTCATATCATATTAAATTTGAAACTAGCTAGTTAGAAAAACCATAAAACAATAAAAACACAAACAAAAATACTATAATGAAAAGTAGTTCACATAACAAAATGATACAAACCGCTAGATGTAAATATAAGGTTTAAATACCATTTTCTGAAACAAGTTCATCATACTATACAAAAACATTCGTTATCAAGAACTTTCTCAAAAGAAGATTCGACATATTCTGATATTTCAGTCTTTTAATCGTATCATTATTATATTAATAATACTCAAATATAGAAATGAACAAACTGTTTTCCTATAAACCACCCTCACTGCGCTTCGTATATTTTTCATATCGAATACACAATTGGAATTATAGCATATATTTCCACTTCATCACTTAATTATTTTTTACAATAAATACAATTTTCAGACTATATCCGACTAAAAATATTGTATTTCGACATTTTCTTCTTCTTTTCGAATGATTTTTTAACAAAAAAAGGTTTTAATTTACAAATAATTTACATATCGATGAGGTATTCTTCTATTTTTGAAAACGTTTTCGATTTGTTTCTCAATAAAACGAACTACTAATTTGCAAAATATGATCTACTTTTCATATCTCTTTTTATATAAAAAATCAGACAAAAAAAGAGCCCACATATTGTGGACTCTTTTCATTGAAATAAATTTCAATTAGCGAGTTGCTGTTACTGATTTGAAAGCAGCAAGTGCATTTCCTGCTTTGTCAGTAGTCTTGAACTCATATTTAGCATTATTTTCTAGTTCTTTAGCTTTTACTGTTACTGTACCAGTTGCTAAGTTAACATCTGCTGGAGCTGTTACTTTAAGAACTACAGTTTCTGCTTTTTCGTCAGCTTTTGCTACAGTTAATGCTACACCGTTTAAATCAACTGTGAAGTCATTTGTATCAATGTTTACAGCTTCAGAGAATGTTAAAGTGATTTCTTTAGCATCAACTTTTGTAATTTTAGCCGATTTGAATTCAGGAGCTTTTGTATCTACAACATTTACTAATAAGTTTGTTGTACCCATTTTTACTCCGTCTTTATTTGCAACGTTAGCTACTGTAAATTTCACTGTTTCTGTTTTTTCGAAAGTGAATGTTTCTGGTAATTCAATTGTTACTGATTTTCCATCAGCATTAACAACGATTAAAGTACCTTCTGGTAATTTAGCACCAGCTAATGTGTAGTTGTTTACATTAGCAGCTGAATCAGTGCCTTGGCCACCTTTTACTTCTTTATCAAATGTTACTGTAAACTTAGTTTTGCTATCTGCAACACGCTCAACTTTAGTTGCTTTTGGTGCTACTTCATCTTTTTTACCTTCTTCTTTTTTCTCTACAACTTTTACTTCTTTAGTAAATGCTGCAGATTCATTACCAGCTGTATCTTTTACAAATCCTTTTGTAGCAGCAACTTTATAGTTACCCTTTTCTGGGAATGTTAAAGTGATAGCTTTTTTATTATCCTCAACTGGAGCAACAGCTACTTCTTTAGTTACATCTTTACTTGTATCTAAGTTAATTACACGAAGTTTTCCTTCTTGCGCAGTTACATCTTTATCGAAAGTAAGTGTTGCTGCTTTATTTTCATTAGCTTCAACTTTTACGAAGTTAGGAGCTACAACATCTTTTGTAACTTTTACTTCTTTAGTTACTTTAGTACCTACATTGTTAGCTGCATCTTTGTAGCCAACAAATTCAACTGTAATGTTTGCAGCTGTTTCTTTCTCTGTAAGAGCTCCCGGTACTGTAACAATTGCTTTTGTAGTATCTTGATCAAGAGCGATTGTAGTACCTTCTACTACTTTATTACCTTTTTTAACTACTACTTTACCTTCTGCAGAAAGTTCTTCTGAGAATGTAACTTCTAATGTAGCTACGCCTTCAGCAAGTTCTTTTACTTTAACTTCTTTAACTTCTGGAGCTGTAACATCTTTTTCTACTTTATAAGTAGCTTTACCTTCATACATTTCCATTGTGTTACCAACTAAATCTTTAGCACCAGTTACGATTACGTTAAACGCTTCACCGTTTTTAACTACAGATGCAACATCAGCTTTTGTTAATGTAACTGTATTGTCTACAGGAGCAGCTGTGAATTTCGTACCGTTAATAACAACAGTTACTTCATCTGCACTTAACTTTTCACTGAATACTACTTTAACATTTCCGTCTGGAGTAGATACTGTAGATACAGTTGGAGCTACTTCATCGTTAAAGAAAATTACTTCTAATGCTTTTGGAATGTCTTTTCCATCTACAGATTTAACATCTTTAACATGTGCAACATAAGCTTGTTTATTTACAAGTGCATTTTTTAATGTAATAGTTGCTGATTTTTTATCTTTGCTTAACTCAACTTTTTCAATATCAAGTTCTTTTGAACCTTCTACAACTGCAAAGTTTGCAGCAGTTACATCTTTAACTTCAGTACCGAATTTAACTTCGATCTCTTTAGCGTTGATTGCTTTAATAGACTCAACTTTAGCTTCTGCTTTTTGTCCGAACTGCATGTCAGTCTTAGCAATAAATTTAGCAGCTTCTGCACGAGTTACAGATTTATCTGGCTCCCAACCATTACCAGTACCATTAGTGATATCTAAAGCAACTAAGATGTTAGCAGCTTTTTTACCCCAGTGCTTTTCTAAATCAGAGAATTTAGTTTCTAATTGTCCGCTTACTTTGCTTTCTAATTTGTATGCTTTTACGATCATTGTTGCCATAGAAGCACGATTAATTTGGTTGTTTGGATTAAACTTACCAGTTTCATCCCCTTGAATTACACCAGCTTGTTCAACAGCTGCGATATATTTAGCAGCCCATGAATCTTGAGCATCTTTGAAAGTTGGTTTTGCACCATCTTTAACGTCTAAACCTAATGTAATTGCCATGATTTTCGCTGCAGAAGCACGGTCAATTGCTTCAGTTGGAGCGAATATTCCGTCTGGCTTACCTTCGATTGCTTTTTTTGCTACTAAATAATCAATGTACTCTGCACTCCAAGAACCAGGTTGAACGTCTGGGAATGATTTTCCTGCTGCTGCTACTGGAGAAACAACACCTGCTACCATTGCTGCTGTCATTGTACCAGCGATTACTTTTTTGTAAGAGTTAGTCTTTGCCATTTTATATATTTCCTCCTTAGGAATGTAATACTAGTTCCATAAGTTTTTAAATAGATATTCTATTTATTTTTGAAACTAGTAGATATAAATGTGGTTAACGTATTCTTTGTACAGAATAATAGAATATCCTATATTACAGAATCTTAAAGAAATCATACACTCTTTTCATCCAATTTAAAATCTCAAATTCGACAAAAAAGTGAATTTTCGAAATTCTGAACGATCATTTTTTCGACTTTTATTTTAAAACATCCAGATTATAAAATCAGAATATTTTAAACGAACGGAAAAACGCGTCAGAATTACATTTTTAACAATCTTCTTATAACCATTTACAACTATAACAGAAAAACGTTTCCAATTTCAATATTTAACTATGAAGATATTACGACATTAATCGACAGCTTATTTTTATATAATTCGACATTTTTATTACATTCTCATTTTTAAAAATTACCAAACCTATTTTCTTATAATTTACCAAATAAAACGCATAATCCTAACATTCTCTATATAAGAATATTAGGATTATCAAACATACATCTTATCTCTCAAATTTCATTTTTATGAGCATACATTCAAAATCATTCATACAATTCGACATTTTTCTACAAATATTTATTTTCTTTCGACATTTTCTATTTTTTAAATAATAAAAAAAGAGGATGTCCTCTTAAATTAAGATTACATTCCCCTTTTTTCGAACTCTTTTGAATTCAAGTCGCTTATGATGTAGCGAGACGCTGTTGAAATTTGTTCTCGCAATTCTTCTACTCTTTGTTCCAATGTTGCTTGTACATATTCTTTTTGTTCTAGTTGTTTCGTTGCCACGTTATACAAAGTTTCAGCCGTCCAGTCACCATCTACGTTTCCGATAATCGGCTGATTTACTTGTTGTAAAAATGAATCGATCTTTGGATCATATGAAATACCGACCATAGGAATATTAGCAACCGCTGATAATATAAGCGCATGAAGTCTCATACCTATTAGAAGCGAACATTCCGACAAAATTGAAATTTTCTCATGAATATCCAGCTTATACGGAAGCATATGAGCTTCTTCTCCCATTAAGTTAATAATATCGCGTGATGCATTTTGATCAAATGGTCCATGCATTGGTACGAATAAAATATGATACCCTTCACGCTTAAATTTTTTCAGCGTATCTGCTAGCTTCTTCATATAATCTTCTTTCGCGTCCCAATACCTCACACTAACTGCAATTACTTTCCCTTGAATCGAATGTTTTTGCAGCCACTCCGACTTCATTCCTTCTGGTTGACATGCCAATACTGGATCTGGAACTAGTTCGATCTCTTTCTTAATACCCATTTCTTTTAAATACAAAAATGAATCTTCATCACGAACTGATATATATGCCGCTTTTGATACTTGCCATTTCACTAATAAACGATTTTGTCTTTTCGTAATTGGACCAATTCCTTGCGCATAAATATAATACGGCTTCTTCAAAAAACGAGCAATCCGCATAATACCTGTATAGTACAAAATGCTTTTAATACTCGTTTTATCTTGAAGGAGACTTCCCCCTCCGCTAATTAAACCGTTACTTTTCTTTATTTCCTTATAAATTGCTCTTATATCCCAGCGATTTACTGCCTCTACACCGTACATTTTTCTTGTATAGTCGGGGTCATTCGAAAGTACAACAAGCTCAAGAGTAGGATCCTCTTCATGTAGCGCTTTAATAATTGATTGCAAAATTGCTTCGTCCCCAACATTATAAAAACCATAATATCCTGATAAAACTAACCGCACTCTTAATCTCCTCCAACATTTCGCAATCAACTTTTGTCATTCAACAAATTGCTATCAACTCTTTAATAAGAAAAGTTGGATAACTTCAAATTGATTTCTTTCACAAACATATAAATAGCCCTACTCATTTATAGACAAATTTACTTACGTAAAAATGGAATTTGCTTTTTGGATATCCAGTTCAACTTTAATGCGCATATGCCATATATGAAAAAGGCCACACAAAATGCTAAACCACTATATATTACTGCAATAAGTCTAGAATCTACCACATTTATTACAGTAGATGTGAAATATAATCCTATACCTACTATACTAGATACTCCAATTACAGCAAAAAATCTCCCCATGCGAATCGAATAAGCCAATTCTTTTCGAATGTATATATAATTTACGATACAAATCATGATATATATGATAAGTGTACTATAAGCCGCACCAGTTATGCCAAATTGACTTACAAGTACTATATTTAATATGACTTTTACAAAACTCGCTCCAACAACTATCCACGCCGCTTGCTTAGAACGGTTAATTCCTTGCAAAATTCCTATTGATAATACCATAAGTGATGTGAAATACGAACTACCAATTAAAATAGCTAACATGCCGCTCCCTTTAGCATCTGTAAACAACCCAACATTTAACGGGACTGTAAGTGCCATGAGCCAGATTGTTATCGGCGTTGTTAAAACATGAGCAAGCTCATTTGTTCGTTCAATTGTGTGTTTTGCTAACGCTATATCTTTCTTTGTTAATGCAGCGGTTAACAACGGGATTAACGGAAATACCATCGCGCTTGCAAACACGACAATTAATTGTGTAAACGCAAAGCCACGACTATATATACCAAATTGTTCTTGAATCGTTGTAGTGGATTCATGCAACATATGTGGAATCGTTACAGAATCAACTAAATTTAACAACGGCATCGATAATGCTCCAATCGCAATTGGAATCGAGACCCGAAGTATTTTTTTGGAATTTTTTTTAAAGTCTTGCAGTGAATATGTATTACTTTTATAACGATATATACTTTTTACATACTTCAATCTCAAATAAATAAGTGACGTAATTACCCCAAGGCAAGAACCAATCATTGCACCGCCTGTTATAACATCACTATCTTTATTCCAAGATACGAATAAGAATGCAATTGCTAACATAAAGAAAACACGAATGAACTGCTCAATTACTTGTGACACCCCGGTAGGAATCATATCTCCAAAACCTTGGAAATACCCTCGATATACCGCCATATATGGTGCGATTAATAAAGCAAACGAAGTGACAATTAATGGGAGTCTTGTATCTTGTCCACCAAGCATATTTGCAAACATACTTGATCCAATCATAATAACCGAGAATCCAAGCACCCCAAATATTACTCCAATAATAGATGCTGACGTAAATAGTTTAGCAATCCCATCTTTATCATTCTTCTCATGAAGTTCAGCGATTAACTGTGATATAGCTAGCGGTACTCCCGCTACTGATAAAGTTAAAGCTATCATATATACAGGAAAAACAAGGCGGAAAATTCCAAGCACTTCATCTCCTGCTATATTTTGTAATGGGATTTGAAAAAAACTTCCCAACACTTTCGATAAAAACGTTGTAATCGTTAAAATCGCAGCGCCTTTCACAAACTTATTATTCATCTTCTAGCTCTTTTCTTTCAATATATAATTTCCATACATATTACATCATAAAACGAGATAACTATATTCTTCTCTTTTTAGAAAAATTTCACTTTATCTCATTTAGCTATCATACCAAATTTATTATACATTGAATACTCTCTTTCTTTACGGCTTTTAAATATATCATATGTAATAACACCTTATTTTTATCCAGATTTTTCTTCAATTTACTACTTCTACTTATTCAGGATAGACATGTGCTATAATGTAGCTATTGTCAGTAAGAGGAGTGTTTACAACATGCTGAATTCGGTAAAAAAGCTGTTAGGAGATTCTCAAAAGAGAAAACTAAAAAAATATGAACAACTTGTTCAAGCAATTAATAATCTAGAAGAAAAACTATCTGATTTATCTGATGAAGACTTACGTCATAAAACTATCACATTTAAAAACATGCTACACGATGGAAAGACAGTGGATGATATAAAAGTAGAGGCGTTCGCTGTTGTACGTGAAGCTGCAAAGCGTGTACTTGGATTACGTCACTACGATGTGCAGTTAATTGGTGGCCTTGTACTATTAGAAGCTAATATTGCAGAGATGCCAACCGGCGAAGGAAAAACATTAGTTTCTTCTCTTCCAACATACGTACGTGCTCTTGAAGGAAAAGGCGTTCACGTTATTACTGTAAACGACTATTTAGCAAAACGAGATAAAGAATTAATTGGCCAAGTTCATGAATTTCTAGGTTTAAAGGTTGGATTGAATATTCCTCAAATCGATCCTGCCGAAAAGAAACTTGCTTACGAAGCTGATATTACATATGGTATTGGAACAGAATTTGGCTTTGACTATCTACGTGATAATATGGCCTCTTCAAAAAATGAGCAGGTACAACGTCCCTATCATTTTGCTATTATCGATGAGATTGATAGCGTTTTAATTGATGAAGCGAAGACGCCTCTTATTATCGCTGGTAAGAAATCAAGCAGCTCTGATTTACACTATTTATGTGCAAAAGTTATTAAGTCATTCCAGGATACTCTTCATTACACGTACGATGCAGAAACGAAATCTGCTAGTTTTACAGAAGACGGTATTACAAAAACAGAAGATTTATTTGATATCGATAACCTATATGATTTAGAACATCAAACTTTATATCATTATATGATTCAAGCATTACGAGCTCATGTCGCTTTCCAATGTGATGTTGACTATATTGTACACGATGAAAAAATTCTACTTGTAGATATTTTCACAGGCCGCGTTATGGATGGTCGCTCTTTAAGTGATGGTTTACACCAAGCTCTTGAAGCCAAAGAAGGTTTAGAAATCACTGAAGAAAACCAAACACAAGCGTCCATTACAATTCAAAACTTCTTCCGTATGTATCCAGCATTATCTGGTATGACAGGTACAGCAAAAACAGAAGAAAAAGAATTTAACCGTGTATATAACATGGAAGTTATGCCAATTCCGACAAACCGTCCTATCATTCGTGAAGACAAAAATGACGTCGTGTACGTAACAGCCGATGCTAAATATAAAGCTGTACGTGAAGATGTTCTAAAACACAATAAACAAGGACGCCCGATTTTAATTGGGACAATGTCTATTTTACAATCAGAAACCGTTGCTCGTTACTTAGATGAAGCGCATATTACATATCAATTATTAAATGCAAAAAGCGCAGAACAAGAGGCGGATTTAATCGCAACCGCTGGACAAAAAGGACAAATTACAATTGCGACGAATATGGCCGGACGAGGTACTGATATTTTACTAGGTGAGGGTGTCCATGAGATTGGTGGATTACATGTGATCGGGACAGAACGCCATGAATCAAGACGCGTTGACAATCAATTAAAAGGTCGTGCTGGTCGTCAAGGAGATCCAGGTAGCTCTCAGTTCTTCCTTTCTTTAGAAGATGAAATGCTAAAACGTTTCGCACATGAAGAAATGGAGAAATTAAATAAATCACTGAAGTCAGATGAAACAGGACTTATTCTAACTTCTAAAGTTCATGACTTCGTGAACCGTACACAATTAATTTGTGAAGGTAGCCATTTCTCAATGCGCGAGTACAATTTAAAGTTAGATGATGTAATAAATGACCAACGTAACGTTATTTATAAATTACGTAATAACTTGTTACAAGAAGATATAAATATGATTGAAATCATTATTCCAATGATTGATCACGCTGTAGACGCCATTTCTAAGCAACATCTTTTAGAAGGTATGCTTCCGGAAGAATGGGATTTCGCTCGTTTAACAGAAAATATAAACGAAATTTTACCAGTAACAAATATGCCATCACTATCAGCGAATAATGTACATTCACCGGAAGATTTACAATCCGTTTTGAAAGAAACATTATCTCTTTATAAAGAGCGCGTAAATGAACTAAATAGCCATACTGATTTACAGCAGTCGCTACGATATGTTGCCCTTCATTTCCTAGATCAGAACTGGGTAAATCACTTAGATGCGATGACCCACCTAAAAGAAGGCATCGGGCTAAGACAATATCAACAAGAAGACCCTACTCGTCTGTATCAAAAAGAAGGTTTAGATATCTTTTTATACACATATGGTAATTTCGAAAAAGAAATGTGCCGCTATGTTGCAAGACATTTAGGTGTTCCTGAAAACGTACAATAACGAGGTGAAAGATAATGTTATCATTCCTAAAAAGAGCTAAGAAAAGCGGAAAAGATACGACTGTCTCTAGTAATCAATTATTCGGACAAGAAGAAACAAATACTGAAAATAAAACTGTTAAACCAACGCTTTACTTCCACCCAAGCTGGGGTGCAGTAGCACAAGAACAAAAATACATTTATCAATTTTTACATAAAGAACTAACACGTTTACAAGAATATCAAATTTCTTTATCTGGAATTGAGATTGAAAAACGTGATAATGGTTATGACGTAGCTGTATTTATTCGTAGCACTGTTCCGAAACCAATTTCTTTCGAAGAGGTTACATTAATTCTTCTAAATAAAGAGAAGAAACTATGTGCCCGCAAAACATTTAACCTTTCTGCATTAGGAGATATTCCTGCAAATGTAAATATGCCATTCATCTTTACATTTGAGCAAGAAACAATTACAGATGCCGAATTATCGCAAACAGATTGGGAATTAGCGTTTGAACTTGAAAGTAAGCATGCATTAGATTTAGACCCATCTTGGGAAGCTCAGTTACCTGAAGCAAGCAAAGAAGCTTTACGTAATTTCGTAGACAATTTAACACCTCCAAATGATGGTGAAATTAACTTCCTAGGTCTGCAAGCTGCAAGAAAAGAAAACGGTGATTTACATACAACACTTCTTATTCGTAACGGTTGCAAAGACAACATTCAACTAGAGCAGCTTCCTCTTCATATTGAAGATGCTTCTGGTGCAGTTGTTGTGAAAGGTGCTTTCACATTACCGAATCTTGAAATTAAAGCGAACACTACAAAACCGTGGTCATTTGTCTTCCCTGCTTCATCTATATTAAAAGAAGATATGGATCTATCTTCTTGGAAAGCGTTTGTACCACAAGACTAATAAGAGAGGCTGCTTCCAAAGCAGCCTCTCTTATTCTTTTTCATACAAAAAGCCTGTTCAAAAAGATGGTCATCACACCTCCTTGGACAGGCTTATTCTTTATGTAAAATTTACTTCGTTACTAATAAACGTTCAATATGATATTCAGCTTCTAATTTGCACATTTCATCTGCGTGTTGCATTTCATGCCTCTTTAAATGCTCTACTTGCTCTTCACTCGGTTTTTCATTAATAAACTCGTTAATTTTTTCATTCACTTTCATCGCTAATGCTTGATGGAAATCTGGATGTCCTTTCAACTCTTCGTCTACTTTATTAATCCAAGTTGATTTTGTGTATAAATATTGTTTCCACTGTTCAACAAATTGCTGCATATCAAATTTTTCTTCATTCCATTCAATTTCTTTCATATACTTCTCAAAAGAAACAACAATTGATCGCGTAATCCCGATCTTCACTCCATGTGGTAACTGTTTGTACATCAAATATTCCCTCCAGCTTAAAGCTCTTCCTTCTGAATATAAAGGAATCTCAAAATTCATATACCTTCTTATAATAGCATATTGCTAATCTAAGATGTTACTATACTGCTAAGATTAATAAATGTCAATAATCGTAAAACATTTCTATATAGAGATATTAAATACAATGAAAAAATACCCTCATACGAGGGCATCTCCTTATATAACCTCAGCTTTTACAAACTGTAATTTATCTTTTTGCTCATCATTCGCCAGCGTCACTATCGTCTTTTCAACATGCGGATGTACATGTTCCAGCGTCACACTCGCGCCCGCTTTATCCGACTGCTCAACAAAGGTTAACAACGCCATAGCTCCTGATACATCCATATAGCGTACATCTTTCATACGTAAAACAACTGGAGACTTTACGTCTTGTAAAGCATAAAAAATACGATCCACTGTTAAAAAAGAAAGTGGGCCTTTAATTTTATACGTCGCTTCCTTTTCTTTTACAATAGAAGCTTTACGTTCTTTACATTTTACCATGTATATAAGGAACGAAAGAATAATTCCGAATGCAACAGCGATCATTAAATCAAACTTCACTGTGACAACCATCGTTACGAGCATAACAATGACATCACCTTTTGGTGCTACATGCATTTTCTTCATGCTTTCCCAATCAAACATGCCAATACCAGTTAAAATTAAAATACCTGATAATACAGCAAGCGGAATGTATTGTACGACCGAGCCTAGTCCCATAATGAAAATAAATAATATAACACTATGCATAGATGCTGAAAGCGCCGTTTTACCACCGCTTCTTATATTAACGATAGACCGTACAGTCGCCCCTGCCCCTGCTAATCCGCCAAACAACCCGCTCATCATATTACCGATACCTTGTCCGACCAGTTCTTTATTACTTTTATGACGTGTACCTGTCACATTATCCATTACGACCGATGTCAACAACGAGTCAATCGATCCTAATAAAGCAATACTAAGCGCTGGTAAAATAAGTTCTGCGATCCCTGTTCCACTTAAAGTTGGAATATGAAGCGTCGGCATCGCTTCTGGAATCATTCCAATCTTTTCAATCACCTTATTTAATGACAGATTTCCAATAATCGGTAACTTCACTGAAAGCCCTTCTAACGCAGAAGAAAATAAAGGAAGCAAAGCAGTTACACCGACTAATGCAACTAAACTAGACGGAATGGCCTTAATCCATTTTCCAGAAACAATCATTACAATAATCGTTAATACTACGAGTAGAAAACTATTTTGCACATGCTTCATTTCACCTAAAATAATAATCAATGCAATACCGTTCATAAATCCTGAAACGACAGGATACGGAATGTATCGAACGTAAGAGCCAAGCTTACATACACCGAATAAAACTTGAAACAGTCCCGCCATCATAAAGGCTATAAAACTCGCCTCTAACCCGTGCGTCGCAATAACCCCTGTTGCAATAACCGTAATCGGTCCAGTTGGCCCAGTTACCTGCCCAGGTGTACCACCAAATAACGCCGCAAATAAACCTGCAAAAATCGCACCATACAATCCGACTAGTGCTCCCTCAGACGTTCCCGTTGCAGCAATACCAAATGCAATGGCAAGTGGCAACGCAACAATCGCAACAGTAAAACCAGCTAAACATTCCTTTGCTATTTTTTGAAACATATAAATAACCACCTTCACATTAAGTCCATTTTCCATTGTACACCTAAAAAGATACATTCGTTAGTCCACTTTTTACAGTATCGTGACGTAAACGCATTCAATTGTAAGCTCCCATCACATCTTTGGAAACCATTATAACTATGCTATAATAGATAAATTAAATCTTTTATTATATATTTGGAGGCACTATGCTAACTTTTGAAGAAAAATTATCGATTATTGAATCTTTCCCTGAATTAGAAAGAAAAAACGTATCATTAAAACGCGTGAACTTTCACTTCGAAGAAAGTCGTTTAGATAAAAAGAACGTTGTTTATCACTTACATCCAAATGGAAACGGCTTTGTATATGCAAGTGGTATTAAAGGTTACAAAACGGATGATAAAGGTATGATTAACATCCGCGAATTTTCAGCAGATGAATTACGCTCAGTAATCGAGCAATCAATTGAATTACTTTCACAAGAAGAAGTAGTAATTCCTGCAGAACCTGCAAAAGAAGAAGAATGGCATAACGAAGACGGTCATATCCTTACTCTTATCTCAGAGGATGATATGTGGAACGTGTACGCTGGTGTAAACTTAGACGGTACATTCAACTCTTATCCAGAAGCTGCGGAATACCTTGATGAAGAAGGTTTTTCACGTAAATAAAAATAGAAAGTGGGTATCCCCCACTTTCTATTTTTTTGCTCCTTTTAAAGACTCTCTAAGCACAAACTTCTGTAATTTTCCACTCGCATTACGGGGCAGTTCATCCACAAATAAATAATGACGCGGACGTTTATAATCTGCTAATTCATCACTTTCTTTACAATATATTTCTAAATCATCGTCGGTAATCGCTTCATCTTTCTTTACAATAACAGCCACAACACGTTCTCCCCATAATTCATCTGGCTCTCCAAGCACTGCAACATCTAATACACCAGGATGACTATGAAGGAAATCTTCAATTTCACGTGGATAAATATTAACGCCGCCGCTAATTACCATATCATCCACACGATCTGCGACGAATAAATAGCCATCTTTATCGAAATAACCTAAATCACCCGAGTGATACCATCCTTTATACATCGATTTTGCATTTGCTTCTTCTCGGTTATGATAACCAGCCATCATAGTCGGGCCGCGCAAAATAATCTCCCCAACTTCATAAGGAGGCAATACATCATCCGGTTCTGCTGGTGCATCTTCGCTTGGTTTTACAATGCGAATTTCATGACTAAAGCATGGCGTGCCTGCTGAACCCGCTTTCGTAATTTGATCTTCTTCTACGAGAAACGCAACAACTGGCCCCATTTCTGTCATTCCGTAAATTTGTACAAGATCAATATAAAGACGTTCTTTACATTCCTTCACTAATGCTGGTGCCATCGCCGCTCCGCCATATATACCAATCTTCATCGACGTTAAATCGTACTGTGTTAAATCTTTTTGCAGTAACATATTCCACATCGTCGGTGCTGCAAAAAACGTCGTAATCTTCTCTTCTTGAATCGTATGTAATACTCTATCCGTATCAAAATGATGCAAAATAACATTCTTTCCGCCAACTTGAATGCGCGGAATGATTCCAGCATTTAACTCGCCGCAATGATATAAAGGTGCTACAACAAGTCCGGCACTATCTCTATTATATTTTAAGAAATACGTACAAATCATACTATGCTCAGTCATTTCACGATGACGATGCAATACGCCTTTCGGATGACCTGTCGTACCGCTCGTATATAACATAGAACAATAATCCATTTCATCAATTTCGATATCTATTTTCTCAGAAGATGCCGCATTAACTTTTTCATGGTAAGAACTAGCATAGGAAGGTGTATCTTCTTCTACATACCAAAAAGCCGAATTTGGAAAATCGCGTTCAATGATAGCAACAGTTGATTCAACCGCTTTTTCAAAGACTACTACTTTCGAAGCTGCATCTTGAAGGATATACGATAATTCTTTTGCTTTTAAACGGAAGTTAATCGGGTTAAAGATTGCCCCAATTTTCGCACAGGCTAAGTAAACGTTTACAAATTCACGGCAATTATATAAGTAGACAGATACAGTATCTCCCTTTCTTACCCCTTCTTTCAACAGAGCTTGCGCCGTTTTATTTATTTGCTCATCCCACTGTTTATATGTCCAGCGAATATTTTTTTCCGGCTCTACTAACGCCTCTTTATTTGGATACTTACCAACCGCTAAATCAAATATTCTCCCTATCGTCATGTACATGCCAACAATTTCCCCCTTTTCTCTTTCATAAATCTATCATTTCGTCCATAAGTAGACATTGTCCTCTAATGTTTTGACTAATTTTTCTGATTATTATCGACATAGTTTTACAAACAGTGTGGTCTCTTGGTAAATGAAATTATAGCAACTTACTCACAACAATATAAAAAAGAGGCTGTTCCAAATTGGAACAACCTCTTTCTTCTTATACAAATAGCTCTTCTAAAATTTTCAGTTTGTCTTCTGTATATTTTACGAAGCCATCGTTATATGATTTTGGATCTTTCGGATTTGCGAAGTGCGTAATTGCACCTGTCTTCGGATGAACAAATTTACTTGATGCACCACAACCAAGTCCGATAATCGATTGAACTTCTTCCATAATAACAATGTTATAAATACTTTCTTGCGTCGGCATTGCATAACCAACGTTCTCTAAGTTACCTAAAATATTCTTTTGACGATATAGGTAATATGGTACGTAATTATGCTTTTGCGTCCACTCTTCTGCTTCATGCATCATCGCTGTAATTTCTTCGCGACCTGCTACTTTATATTTACGTTTGTTTTGCGTCATTTCAGAAGCACGTTTAAATGATAACGTATGAACTGTTAACGATTCTGGCATTAACTTTTCTGTCTCATCTAACGTGTGCTTGAAAATATCTAGCCCTTCACCTGGAAGACCAATAATTAAGTCCATATTAATATTGTTCATTCCCATTTCACGAGCTAAGTGATACTTCTCAATTGTTTCTTCTACAGTATGATGACGTCCAATTGCTTTTAATGTCTCTTGATGGTATGACTGCGGATTAATACTAATGCGGTCAATATTCCATTTATTTAACACTTCTAGTTTTGCTGGCGTAATTGTATCTGGGCGACCTGCCTCAACTGTTACCTCACGCACATTTTTCACATCTGGGAACGCTTCATACATTTCTTCATACAGCATATCCATCTCTTCCGCTGTAATACTTGTCGGTGTACCGCCGCCGTAATAAATCGTCGTAACTGTTACACCTTTTTCTTTTAAAAACTTACCAATTTCACGAACTTCATAATGTAAACCACCTAAGAATGAATCAACAGAACCTTGGCGTCCGTTAATTGCATACGCCGGGAATGTACAATATGCACATTTTGTTGGGCAGAATGGAATACCGATATAAATACTTACTTCCTCTTTCAAACGGTATAAATCCGGAACTACCGCTAATTGGCAATCCACAATACGCTGAAGAAGTTCAATTTTCTCTTCATGAATTAAATAGCTTTCACGAAGTTCTTGGTGTGCTTCTTCTTTTGACATACCACTTTGAAGCATTTTATGAAGAAGTTTTGTCGGACGAACTCCTGTTAAAATGCCCCAGCTTTGTTCAAGACCAGTTAACTGCTGAAGAACAGAAAGATATACATAAGAAACAACGTGCTTCACTTGCTTCATACGCTCTTTTTCATCTGTGAAAGCAGATAAATCTTTTGCGAATGTTTCTTCATACACATTTCCAGTAGCAACATCTGTTAAACGAGCAGATGCTTTCACATTCTCTTCAATGTGTATATCAACGATAAGATTTGCTTCCTCTTGTTCAAACCCAATCTTACTATCTTCAAAAAATAAGCCGCCAATATTTTGCAGCGGACGTAAAAAACGATCATCTTGTAACGTTTTAATTGAAATTAACAACATTATCACCTTTTCATTTGCAAACTCTCTTTAGTTTACTTGAAGGGCGTTTGTAGGTCAATACAGAAGGTTTTACCTTATTTCTATATCCTATTTAAAACAAACTGAATATTGGTTTTTCACGAACTTTTCTTAGTTGTATAGACATTGTAATATACTCTTGTTACAATCTAGAACGTATTAGTACTTGCTACTAATTTAAAATACATCTAAAGGAGGACTGTTAACACGACATAGATACTATAACGTGTTAAAAAACAACTATGAAAAAAAGGTTTTACAACATTTTGGCACTAACTTTGGCATTACAAACATTTGTAGCACCTACCCTTTCATTCGCAGAAAATATAGAGAAAACTGCGGAATTGTCTATTGATGAACAAGCTTTAAAAAGCATTGAAGAACATGCAAAGCAGCATAGACATGACGAGGAAAACGACCTTGAAATCTCAGGTGAATATCTTCTCCACTTATCAACAAAACTTCCACTATACGATGCAAACGACTTAAAAACCAAAACAAATATTGAAATTACTGAACGAGTAGTAAAGGCAACGAAGAAAAAAGGTAATACATATTACGTACAAACTACATCCGGTTCTGGTTCGGTTAATAAGGAAAATAATAGTTTAGAAATACAAGAGATTCATAAACTTTCAAATCAAAAACTAATTGTAACTGAAGAAACATCAGTATACTCATTCCCTTTCCAATCGTTTAAAGAAGAAACGATATTACAGCCACAAACAGTAGCTCCTACTGAACAAGCTGGAAATTGGTTTAAAATTCAACTGAACGGAACTGAGAAATGGATTTATGCTCCTTCAGCTACATTCGAAGGTACGAAAGCATCATTATTTGAAAAAACAGGTTCTATCGAAAAAAGAAGCGCAACTTTCTTCAAAACACCATCTAATTTGCCTACAAATAACGTTTATGGTGTTACATTTAAAGAAATGATCGTTCCAAAAGGGAATGAAAACATTCGTCCTGGATACGCAATGGAACCGAAATACATTACAATTCATGAAACTGCTAATACGAGTAAAGGTGCTAACGCGTTAAATCATGCGAAGTACTTAGATAGTCAAGCCCGCGGAAATACTGATCGTTCAGCATCTTGGCATTTTACTGTCGATGATAAAGAAATTTATCAACACCTTCCATTAAATGAAGTTGGTTGGCATGCTGGAAATAAGACCGGAAACTATGAATCTATCGGAATTGAAATTGCTGTGAATAGTGATGGAAATTATACGAAAGCGGTAGAAAATGCCCGGAAATTAGCTGCTTATTTAATGAACGAATTAAACATATCTCTAGATCACGTGCAAAAGCATCAATTTTGGAGCGGAAAAAACTGCCCTGCATTTATGATTCAACGCGGGCAATGGGATGCTTTCTTAAAGGGCACAAACGCTTACTATAATGAACACCGTAAAGATGTTATTCCGCCGCCAGAAGTCCCTCATGAAAAAGACGACATTACAGGTGGATGGTATGAACAAGATATTCGTCAGTTAGCAGCTAGGAAAATTATGTTCGGTGATGGAAATGGTTCTTACTGGCCAAACCGCCTCGTAACACGAGCTGAATTTGCGAATTTAATGTCGCGAGCTTTAAAATTACCTGCCGGAAACGCTAAATTTACAGATTTAAACGAAGCGCATCCATCTTTAGTAGATGGAATTAACCGTGCTGCTAGCGCAGGTATCATTAGTGGTCGCGGAAATAATAAATTTGATCCAACCGCTACAATAACACGTGATGAAGCTGTTATTATGATTGACCGTGCATTAGCATATAACTGGATTTATAGAAAAGAAATGAAATTACCATTCACTGATCAAAATTTAGCATACGATAAGAAGGCATTACAAAATGTTTACGCATACGGAATCGTAAAAGGGAACGAGCGTAATGAATTCGTACCAAAAGGCACAGCAACACGTGCTGAATCAGCCGCTTTTTTAAATCGAATGCTTAAAGTTATTGAAGCTTAAACAAAAAACTAAAAGGCATAAGAGATAACATTTCTCTTATGCCTTTTATAAAACTATTAACTATTTTTAATCATAAATCTAAGTCGTATTCCTAATAAAACAAGGGCAAAACCAACGAATGGAAGATAATTCATATCATGTCCTGTGGCTGGAAGGCGTTGTGCATGAGATGCATCTTGTCCTTTTTCTGGTAAGGTTGGTTGTTCTTTATCTACGTTTACCATTCCTTCACCCGGTTTCTCTGTCTCTTCGCCTGGCTTTTCTGTTTCTCCACCCGGTGTTTCTGTTTCTCCACCCAGTGTTCCTGTTTCTTCACCTGGTTTCTCTGTTTCTTCACCCGGTGTTCCTGTTTCTTCACCTGGTTTCTGTGTTTCTTCACCCGGTGTTCCTGTCTCTTCACCTGGTTTCTCTGTTTCTTCACCTGGTTTCTGTGTTTCTTCACCCGGTGTTCCTGTTTCTTCACCTGGTTTCTCTGTTTCTTCACCCGGTGTTCCTGTCTCTTCACCCGGTGTTCCTGTCTCTTCACCTGGTTTTTCTATCTCTCCACCTGGTTTTTCTGTTTCTTCACCCGGTGTTCCTGTTTCTTCACCTGGTTTCTCTGTTTCTTCACCTGGTTTCTCTATTTCTCCACCTGGTTTTTCTGTTTCCTCACCTGGCTTCTCTGTTTCTTCACCTGGCTTTTCTGTTTCTCCACCCGGTGTTTCTGTTTCTCCACCCGGTGTTTCTGTTTCTTCACCTGGTTTTTCTGTTTCTCCACCTGGTTTTTCTGTTTCCTCACCTGGATTTTCTGGACCTTTACTTGGTTCTTTTTCATTCAATACTTCTTTTTTCGCTACTTTATTTGCTACAACGTTTACTTCTACTGTAGCGTCTATCGCTTTGTAACCTTCTGGTGCTTTCGTTTCTTCTAACGTATACTTACCTGGCACTAAGTTTTCAAATGTAACAACACCATCTTTATTTGTTGTTTTCGCCTCTCCAACTATTTGACCATTTTCGTTTTTTAGTCTAAATTCCGCGCCTTCTAGCACATTTCTGCTCTCAGCATCCTTTTTGACTACCTGTAAGCTTCCCAACGCTTTCACATTTTTAACTATTACCGGTACTACTTTGTTCTCTTCCACAGTAACTTCAATTTCTTCTTTTAGTAATTTATATCCCTCTGGTGCTTTCGTTTCTTTTAATGTATATTTACCTGGTTCTAATTTCTTAGAGATTACTTTACCTGTCTTATCTGTTCGTAATGTATCTATTTGTTTACCATCTTTATACACTTCAAATTCGGCACCAGGTAATAACTTTGTTTCATCACTTGCATCAACTTTTACAATTTCAAATTGACCTGTTACTTTTTCAACGGATGGCTTATTCCATTTCGGCCAATTAAATTTAAAATTATGAACCTCAAATCCATCTCTTTGATGTAAGCCACCAACATAGGCTTGTCCGTTAATAGAGCCACCTTTTGTCTCTACAACTGCATTAGGCGCAAATACACTTCCTACTACACCATATCCTTTAGTTGTTATCTTTGTAGCATTAGGGAACACCCAAATGACTTTACTAGCTAACTCAGTAAAAAAGGAATTAGGGTCATATGCTTGAGATGTATTAACTAATGTGAACCCGCCCTTATCTGTTGTATCATACAAGATTGCACCGCCACCAAAATTAACTTCTTCCGCATCTGAATGAATAACAATAAAATCTTTGTTATTTACATTTGGAAGATAAACATCCTTTACATTGAATGGTTCTTGCCCTTCTAATCCTGAAGAGACATAAATATTAGGATTATTTACATCTTCACCGATCCCAAAGGTCATACCCGATTTTGGTTTATCCGTATGTAATTGGCCCGCATCCTCAATTACGCTATCAACGTCTTTTCTAAATTCTTTAAATTTAGCATCAATCTCCGCTTGCTCTTTATAAGAGATGCGGTCATATGATAATTTCATTGCACCTTCTGGATCACCATCTTTTGTCATCGCCACTGTTCCATCTTGAATAATTACTTGTCCTGTTCCCGCTTTCGTAAATTGACCACCTAGTAATAATGATGGATATCCTTCATCTACCCATGTTGCTCCAGCTAAGTTATGCGCTCCCGTTGCAGCCGCTAAGACTGTATAACTTGATGCGTTCATATTTTTTTGAACAGCCATCGCACCCTCAATATCCGCACTCGTTGCACTATGATCTCCAAAAATGATTGCATTGTAATAAGATACATCACCTAAACCTTTTAATTCTGTTGTAGCTGCCTCTGCTTTATATGGTAAATGGATTAAAAAATTCATACATACTAGTAACATAACTATAAAACTACTACTTAATTTTTTTATTTTTTGATTAAATGATTTCCTCAAGAAATTCATTCCCCCTTTTAAACTTCCTAAAACCAAACAAAAAAGCACCTTTCATATGTACCAAGGCTTACTCACAATAACTTAAAATCATCCATTTAAATAAAAACAAGAAACTCTACAACTGATCAATAAAATTACTACAATTCATTTTTGAGATAATACGTGAACGAAACTATCATGCGGAAGTATTTTTGCATATGGAGCTCAATAAAATTAATCTGGAGAATATTTCATGTGGTGTAACTATTTTGGCAACATCAACCACTTTACAACAATTTTCTAAATGATTCAAGTGAATTGTATGAACTTCAGACACAATTTATTCGGTAAAACGTTTTCATTTTTCGAATAAAACTAACAAAAAAACGTAGCCAAAAAGCTACGTTTTTCTTTCATCGTTTCGGTGTATTTTTATGATTCTTCAAAAATGGAAGCGGGAATTGCTTACGAAAATGTTCTTTAATCATATACTCTACACCGTTCTCACTATTCGAACGTGTAATCCAGTCAGCTGCTTGTTTTAACTCTACTGGCGAGTTCCCCATCGCTACACCAAGCCCTACATTTTCAATTACTTCTAGATCTTCTAAACTATCTCCAATCGCAACCATTTCGTTTAGCGAAATATTTAAATGCTCTCCAAGCAATTGTAATCCGCGTAATTTTGATACATTTTGCGGCAAAATTTCTATTCGTTTTGAATCACACTCAACATACTCTATATCTTGGAATGCTTTTCGTAATGTATTTAACCCTCGTTCTTTTTCACCTTTACTTTGGAAAATCACATCAATTTTTGGCGCCGCTACTGGATGATCACGAAGCGCATCACCTAACGAGTCTACAAACTGAACTGGATAAAATAACGGATCTGCGCTTGATAATACAGTACGCGCAATTAAGTTTGGTGTATTTCTCTCACGATTTCCGATTGAAAACCGTTCATGAGAAATGCGGACGTTACAATCGAAGTGCTCTAACACTTGCACAATGTTAAACGTCTTCTCTTCCGATAATCTTCTTTGAACGTACGGTTTATCCATCGTTGCTGAAACGAAAGCACCGCCGTGTGTCACTAATATAGAATCTAATTTTAACGCCTTTGCAACTTTATGAGCGGACTGAAAATTACGGCTCGTAAATAATGTAACGTATACATCTTTTCTTTTCACAAATTCAATTGTTTCTCTTAATCCTTTTGCGATTTTTCCGTTGTTGTATAGTAGTGTCCCATCTATATTAAGAGCTAGTAAGCGATAAATCATGTCGCACTCCCCCTCTTCGCTGTTGTACTCTATCCATAATTTATGAAATAAATGTAACAAATAGAACGAGTTAGAATTACTACTGAAAATTTGGTTTACTATATACATATACACTCAGCAAAGGAGATAGTACAATGCAAGCACCCCCTTCCTTTTATGAAGGCGATACGTTAGAAGTCGCAAAGAAATTACTCGGACAAAAACTTGTACATATTGTAGACGGGGTAAAACGAAGCGGAATCATTGTAGAAGTAGAAGCATATAAGGGTCCCGATGATAAGGCCGCACATAGTTACGGCGGCAGACGAACGGACCGTACAGAAGTCATGTTTGGCGCACCGGGGCATGCTTACGTATATTTAATTTATGGTATGTATCATTGTTTTAACGTCATTACAGCGCCAGTTGGCACCCCGCAAGGCATTCTCATTCGAGCCCTTGAACCAGTAGACGGGATTGAAGAAATAAAACTAGCACGTTACAACAAAACAGACGTTACGAAGGCACAATATAAAAATTTAACGAACGGTCCTGGCAAACTATGCCGTGCACTCGGAATTACTTTAGAAGAACGCGGCGTATCGTTACAAAGTGACACATTACATATTGAACTCGTCCGAGAAGAAGAACACATGTCATCACAATATCAAATAACAGCAGGTCCTCGTATTAACATCGCCTATGCAGAAGAAGCTGTACATTATCCGTGGCGTTTTTATTACGAGGGGAATCCGTTCGTTTCAAAGAAATAAGCATATGTAAAGGGAGAGACTATGAGGGGTAAACCTGAACTAAAAATAGAATCAGAAAAAGTATATAAAACGAAGAAAAACCCGAACGGAATGTTTGTAGCGCGAATACTACAAGTTCCGAAAGCAGAAAATCAATTAGACTTTGTGCTTATTCTACAAAATAGAAAAACGAAACATATTATTTATAGCAAAGTTTTAGTCACAACAGATAACGACTATTATTCTTTCCGACTAGCTCGTGGAAATATAGAATGGTCATCCTTATATACTGTTACAGTATGGGATGGGCTTGGACATCGATTGGTAGAAGTATCAGCCGTAACAGGTAAAGAGAATTATTTCATTTCTGATGAGCATTGTTCCGCATATCGGGAGTAACCTAAAATAAAAGAGAAGCCAAATCGGCTTCTCTTTTTACTCCGCGCCTTCCGCAGTCGCAATATTATCCTCTAAATTTTCTCTTGATAATTCAGCCGCCATAAAGTCAGCTGTTTCTGGAAGTGCTAAATGCATATGAGCCTTTTGACAAATTTGGATCGTACAGTTTTCTACCACATAATCGAAAACATGTCCGCCTCCGCTTCTTTCATCATCAATGTAATGTAAGTGGAAACCCGCTACACCAATACCTTGCGCGTAATCTGGTGTCCAAAATCCAGCAAGCGTACCTTCTGTATGTTTAAATGAAAAGATTGGTTGTGATTTCGTCACTTCAACGAGCGGTGTATACGGTTTTTCTTGTCTTGGAACAGTTCTCGTTCTTACTTCACGGAATGTACCGTCCATTCGAATCGCATAAAATAGGTTTTTACTTGGCATTAATTCATGTAATAATGCCTCAACTTCTTCACGATTCATCGGGCGCTCTACTGTATAACTCATTTCTTTTTCAAAAAACGTTACAGTCGCAAACGGTGTTGTTTCTTCCGGTTCTACTTTTTCTGCTGAACCGTCTGAACGTAAATGATAAAATTCGTTATCAAACGCAATCATTTCACCATCTAATTGATCAAATGTGCCGATGCCGAAATCACCACGTTCTTTCAATTCCTCAAAGCTAATCACACCATCATATATACCATCTAATAGCGCAAGCATTGTAGATGTTTGATATACTTCATTACTCGTTTTCGTTCTTTTTGCATCAATATCAATGAATTGTGCAACAGTCATCTCAATCATGCCTCCATTAGTTTAATTGGTTTGGTAATAATTTTTCGCTTAATTTAATGTTGTCACGGTAGTCAATTGGAACATCAATAATGACAGGGCCGTCTGCTGCTAGTGCTTCTTTTAATACACCTTCTAATTCATCAGGCGTGTTAACGCGAAGACCTTTTGCACCGAAGCTTTCTGCATATTTCACAAGATCGACATCGCCAAAATCTGTAGCTGATGTTCTACCGTATTTCATCATTTGTTGGAACGCAACCATATCATACGTACCGTCTCTCCATACAAGATGTACGATCGGTGCGTTTAAACGTACCGCTGTTTCTAATTCCATCGAAGAGAATAAGAAACCACCATCACCTGACACGGAAACAACTTTCTTGCCCGGTTCAACTAAAGTAGCGGCAATCGCCCAAGGAAGTGCAACACCTAACGTTTGCATACCGTTACTAAATAATAATCTACGTGGTTCATAAGAACGGAAACATCTTGCCATCCAAATAGAATGTGAACCGATGTCACATGTCACAGTTGTATCGTCACTAATTAAAGAACGAAGTGTACGAATAACTTGAAGCGGATGCGTAACACCTTCTGAAGCACGGTCTGGAACTTCTGCTTGTTCTGATAATTTCGCGCGTAATCGTTCTAACACTGCTTCTGATTTCGAACTTAATACAAGTTTCGGTAATTTTTCTGCAATGCTATTTACAGTTAAAGCGATATCGCCAATTAATTCACGCTCTGGTTGGTAATCATGGTCGATATCCGCTTGATGGTCATCAAGATGAATAATCGTTCTGTCTCCAAGTTTATTCCAGAATTTCGGATCATACTCAATTGGGTCATAACCGATCGAAATAACAAGGTCTGCTTCTTCTAGTAAAATATCACCTGGTTGGTTACGGAATAATCCAACGCGGCCGAAGAAATGATCTTCTAACTCACGTGAAATCGCGCCAGCTGCTTGATATGTTTCAACGACAGGAAGTTCTGTATCAGCAATTAATTCACGAACCGCTTTCGTTACTGCATTCGTGCTCGCTCTCATACCGAGTAAAATAACTGGTAATTTCGCTGATTTTATTTTTTCTACTACATATGTAATTTCATGTGTGGGAGCGATTCCAAGCTGTGGCTTAGAAAGCGCACCGATAGACTCTACAGTCGTTTCCGCAGTC
Organism: Bacillus sp. FSL M8-0063; assembly: GCF_038005545.1. Classification (NCBI taxonomy): domain Bacteria; kingdom Bacillati; phylum Bacillota; class Bacilli; order Caryophanales; family Bacillaceae; genus Bacillus; species Bacillus sp. FSL M8-0063. Next base: position 542,331 of record NZ_JBBOTJ010000001.1, on the reverse strand, counting down.
ATAACGTCTTGCGGAAGACTTACTAAAGTAGCTCCTGGATTTGTGGAAGTCGCACTTCTAAATGCATTACTAAGTGCTTCTGGCACATTATCAGGATGCTCTACTTCTACGCTATATTTTGTGATTGGTTCGAATAGTGCAGCATTATCCATAGATTGATGCGTACGCTTTAATCTATCCGTACGTGGAACTGCACCAGCTAAAGCAACAACGGGATCACTCTCCGCATTCGCAGTAACAAGACCTGTCGCTAAATTCGATGTCCCTGGTCCTGAAGTTACAAGACATACACCCGGTTTCCCTGTTAATCTACCAATAGCAGCTGCCATAAATGCTGCGTTTTGTTCATGACGACAAACAATTAACTCTGGTCCTCTTTCTTGCAGTACATCAAATACAGAGTCAATCTTCGCTCCTGGAATACCGAAAACATGTGTCACACCTTGTTTAATTAAACAATCAACAACAAGATCTGCTCCTTTTGTTTTTGTTTTCACGTCGTTTGCTTTTACACCTGTACTCAAACTAATCATCCCTTTATTTCATAATGTGTGTAATAAAGATTTTTAATTTCACCTAGTTAATTAATGTGGTGAAGTATTATTTATCATTATATTACAAATGCATTATTTTTCCAACAATATGAATTTGGCATTTTTTTGACAACCATTAAGGAATACGCTTACAACCCTTTGTTTATCCTAGAATAATAATTTTATATCTCATCTAAAAATGCACGAAAAACTTTCATCTAGTCACAGTATTAAAAACATTACAGTACCTTGCAAAGAACACTACTAAATGATATATTTGTAAATATTGGAATACCCAGCAATTGGAATGTGTTTTGTAATTCATCATTTTATAAAGGAAAGTGATTGTTATGAACAAAAGTGAATTTTTGGAACAACTTAGTTCTTCCCTGCGGAATATGCCTAATGTAGAAAAGAAAGATATTATTTCGGAGTATGAAACTCATTTTATCAGTGGTAAACAAGATGGGAAATGTGAAGAAGAAATTGCTAGAAAACTAGGAAACCCTAAAACGATCGCGAAAGAACTTACTGTTTCCTATGCAATAAGCAATGCTGACAATAAACGAAGCTTTAAAAATATGATAACTGCACTATTTTCTGTTATGAGCTTAAGTGTTTTAAACTTTACCTTTATCATTATCGCCTTTTTCGTATTACTCTTTTTATTACCGATCCTTCTAGCACTTATCATTGCTACTCCATTATTAATTATTTCACCTATTTTATTAATAGGATTAGGATTTTTCAAAGGGTTTCATCAAATTAGTTATTCCGATGTTTATAATGTGTTCATCGCTTTTTGCAGCGGTTTGCTCATATCCGTCATATCTTACCAAATGGTAAAACATCTATACGCAACTTTAGTAAAGTATTTGAAATGGAATATAGCTATTTTACAAAGATAATAATGAATATAAAAGGAGATTAAAATGAAGAAGTATACTTTATATCTACTCATGTTACTTACAATTTTATTTCTATCAGCTTGTTCAAACAGTGCACAACCTACGGAAGAAAACGATATAGAATCTATTAAAGATGTAACGATTAAAATTCCAGAAACTATATTCACTTCCTCACAAAAGAATGTAACGATTAACGAAGACGAAATGAAACAAAATATAAAAACGTATTTAGATTATAGCGGGGAGTTAGACGAAAATATCGTTCCACTTTCATCAGCCATGTCTGACGAGGAAGTCACGGAATCCAACCGAAAGAAATTAAAACAACTAGTAGATTTAGCAAAACAAAATGATGCGAATTTCCATGATTTTATTAGTAACAATACGATCCCTGATGATTACAAACAGCCTTCGAAGGAAATTCATGATTTTATTTCAGCGTCTACGGCACTTTCAGTAGAACTAGAGCAAGAATTAGACAAAATCGCGCAAGATGGTAACTTATTCAAAACTGATTTTTCTTTTACAAAACGCTTTGAGCAAGTTAATGGTAGGAAGCAAAAAGAAATTGAAAAGTTTTTAAAGGAAAAGAAGATTGAGACTGAGTATTTCCACAAATAACAAACAAAAAAGACGCTCCCATACCAGGAGCGTCTTCCACTATTACGCTTGTTGTTGCGCGTTATATAATTCTTCAAGTGGCTGCATGATAATTTTGTTAACGTCAGTGATAACGATATTTAGGCGTTGTTCAGTTTCCATTAACTTTGTGATTTTAGCATCTTGTTGAATGCGAGCTACAACTTCTTGTGCTTTTTGGTTATCTTCTTCAGTGATTTCTTGACCTTGCATCATTTTTTGTTGTAAGCCAAGTTGCATTGTACGGAACTCATCGAATAAGTTCTTTGAAGCCGCATCACCTTGAACTGCTGCGTAGCTTGCTTTTAATGTTTGGAAATCTTCGTTTTCAGCGATTGCTTTTTGTAATTCATATGCAACATCATGAATGTTTTTTGTCATTTTATTTTTCCTCCTTTAGAAGGCTAGCGCTTTTCGCTCACACTGCCTTTTAAGTGCATTTACATACGCACCTCTTCTTACCATATCAAACTATGCAAGAGATGTGAAGAAATTTCACTTTTATTTCTATGTACTCACCTTATTATCTAAGAAACAACAGTAACAGTCCTTGCAAGAGCCCAATCATCCCGCCTAATAGTGCTCCTAAATACGTAATCATTTTCAGTTCATTTTTCGTAATGGACAGCACTAAATCTTCTAGTCTCTCTGTTGAAAACGTAGACACTTCTTGCTGGACAATTTCCGCAAGGTGGAGATTGCTTAATATACTCTCTACGTTTTCTGTTCCCCACTTCAAGCCTTTTGTTACTGCACTTGGAAGCACTTTTTCAATAATTGTTTCTCGAACTGGCTCACATACTTGCTGCACAGATTGATTTAAAAACTTATTCACTGTTTCTTCAACTTTAACTGCTGACAATATGGAGCTTACAATCATTTCTTTTTCTACAAACGTTTCTAATTCTTTTACATCTCTTCCTTTTAACTTTTCCCACTCTTTTTGCAGTACGTCAGTTAAAAGTTGCTTTGTGCCATCTTGCCCTAAAAACTTAATAACTTCTGGTTGCACACGATCCACTACACTTACATTCCCTAAAAACATTCCGACTAAGTTAAGTAGCGTTCCCCTAGAAGCAAAGAAATCATCAATCATTTTTGAAAGACGTGCTTTTCCTTCTTCACTTTCAAAAAAACGAATTCCTCGATTTAAAATAAACGCCGAGACATTTGGGATTGTATTCTCTATTTTTTCATGAACAGAATGAGGTAAAGCCTGTTCCCATGTATATGTATAATACTCTGCTAAAAATGCCTCTATTTTTTCTGTAATCACATGTTCGATTTTCTCGGTTGCTTCTTTTTCTACATGCGCTACGTTCCATTTTTCTAACATTTTTCGTAACGACTGTTCATTCGTAATTACTTTATCCACTTCTACTTGTGTCCATTGAATTAAACTTTTTTGAAACTCTTCATTTGTTAATTTCTTTCCGATTCCTTCTGGCGTTAACAAATGTTCAACAACCATTTTTCCTAATTGAACAGCAAGTTCATCGCGGCGCTTCGGAATTAACCCTGGTGTAAATGGAACTTGAAACTTTCCAATATAAATAGGGCGATGAGGACGAAATAACATTTTTATCGCTAAATGATTTGTGAATCCTCCAATAATCGCTCCGAGCCCTGTCGTCGTTAACATACTTAACCATATATTCATTACAATCAACCTTTCGCTTCTCCAAAACTATAGCATATCATCATACGGACAAAAGTATAATGGTATAAAAACGTATTTGCAATATATAGCTATGCCTATTATGTCAACATTTTGTTAGTAAAGGAGTGATTTCGTTGGTTCTCGGTATTTTAACTTCTCACCCTCATTATGAGCAAATGTATTACACCGAAATCGCTAAACGCGCTCGGTTTTATCATAATGTCGTTGCCCAGTTTACGCCATTTGGTATTGATCCTAAAACAGATCTTGTCTCTGGTCTGATTTATGATACAGATACAGGAAAATGGAAAGAGCAAATATTCCCTATTCCTTCTTATATTTACGATCGTTCTTCTTTTAACGAGGAAACTGACTTCGACAAAGCAAAATCAATTATTCATTCATTACACAACCGTGCTTCCACTACCTTTTTAAATAACACACTCATTGACTTGAGCGAACTACATGATGTATTTCTCACGAATAAAAAATTATCTCCTTATATACCAAAATTCGAAATAGCAACGATACAAAACATTTTCAAACTGTTATTAAAAACAAAAGATATTATTATACGGCCTACTAACACACATTCCAATGAAAGTCTGTACCGGATCGCTTATAAAAATAAAACGTTTCATATCGATACGATAAATGATGACTATCATACTTCTACTCCAATCAAACGGACAGATGAATTTATATCTTGGTACAAATCTAACATACGATCAGCACGTTACATCACCCATACAATGCTGCAACCACCAAATCAATTAACATACCCGCTTCATATTCGAACCATTTTGCAAAAAAATAAAGAACAGAAGTGGACTGCTATCGGCCAATTTATACAAAAAAGCTCATTTCCGAATCAACTTTTACTTTCAGCAACAGATGATTCCTCGCTGCATTCATTTTCAAAAATTAAATACGTACTATCTAGTACCGGTGTACAATTATTACAAGACGCTTTACATGACATTATAAATGAAGTGTTTCAAACATTAGATGAATCTTATTCTTCTTTATTCGAGCTAGAGCTTTCCACCATTATGGATCAAAAAGGGGCAATTTGGCTTATGTATGTCAACACGATTCCCCCGTACGAACATTACATTCGTCATAGTGATGCACTAGCCGAAAAAATATATCACGGACCACTAAAGTTTAGTCGCTTCACACCATAATGAAAGGAGGTAACACCATTTTGAAAGAGCACATATATACATTAAATATTTCAGATGAGCATCCAAATAGTATTACTTTACCTTATATTTTTTCCATTACACCACCAATTGCATCTCTTTCCTTCGGCGTACGCCATGTTGCAAGTGAAGAGGTGAAAATTCATTATTCCTTTACTCGCGAAATCATTATCGGAAAACAAATTGCAGAGAAACTTTTACTTCCTCATTCCACTACTATCCATGCATTCACGCAAAATGAAACCATTATTTTCGGACCGTTAATCGGGATTTTCACAACTGGTTTTAACGATGACTCTTCTAATCCTTTAGGAAACCGTTCAACTTCTCTCAGTGAGTTACTAACGCCGCCATTCACCTTGCGACCATTTGTATTTGTTTTTGGTGTGCAACATATAAACTGGGCAGACGAAACAATTGAAGGGTATTTCTTTCAAGAGGAACAGTGGATTAAGAAAAAAGTCCCTTTACCGAATGTCATTTATGATCGATTACCAAATCGGAAAGCCGAAAATTATAAACCGATCGTAAGAGCAAAAAGAAAATTAGAGCATGACTATGCTATTCCATGGTTTAATCCAGGCTTTTTCAATAAATGGGAAGTGCATCAACTTCTTATGAAAGATGAATCCATTATTCCCTTATTACCAAACACGGAAGCTTTTCAACATTTCGAACAAGTAGAACGCTTTCTTGGCACGTATAAATCTGTTTACATGAAACCGATACACGGTAGCTTCGGGAGAAACATTCATCAAATATTTTACTCTCAAACAGAGAATTGCTACTACTGTCGTTATCGCGAAAATGAAGAAAATAAACTAAGAAAGTACCAATCATTAGAAACGCTTCTGAACCATGTATTAAAAGGACATGATTTAAAAAAATTTATCGTACAACAAGGTATTTCCTTACTTCGCTTCGATGGGCAACCTGTTGATTTTCGCATTCACACAAATAAAAATCATTTTGGCCAATGGATGGTCAGTGCAATCGTTGCAAAAATTGCTGGCAAAGGTAGCTTAACAACGCATGTAAATAGCGGTGGCGATACAAAATTACTGCAAGAACTTTTTCCGGATTCGACGAAACAAGTTCAAATTGAAAATAAATTAAAACATACAGCCTTACAAATCAGTTACGCGCTCGATGAACAAGTAACCGGAAATATTGGAGAGATTGGTTTTGATATCGGTTTAGACACGCAAGAAAACCCGTGGCTCTTTGAAGCAAACTCTAAACCTGGGCGAACTGTATTCCAAGATGAAAAGTTAAAAGAACAAAGTGAACTGACGCGCCAATTATTTTACGAATATGCCATCTACTTAACTGAACATTCTTTGCGCGATGCAAAAGAAAAAATGGCTCAAATAAAATCCGGAACTCCATCAAACACCGAACATATCCCATCCCCTATGATTCACTCACAAATACGAAAACAAAAACTTCCACCTCATTCATAAGGTGGAAGTTTTCTATTTACACAAGTTTCACTACAACCTCTGTTTCCACATTACACATCCCGCAATAAAAAACATGATTGCAGTACTCTTGTGAATTACTATGTGTTAAACCATCTACTGCACTTAATAATTCTTGATCCATATACGCACTATAATCGTCTATGTAATCTACAGTTTTCCCATAATCTTGGAGTATACCTTGGCAATTTTGACAAGAATATGTTTGTGATTCTAATGCGTTGCAAAGCGGGCAAATTCCCATCACGATTCCTCCATACGTTATCATTTACAAGCAGATTGAAGAGAGCATCTAGCCGTGCATAGGAGCGTCCTGTCCCCCTACTTAAAATAGAACTATAAAATTGCTACCGATTTAATTTTAGTAAGTCATAAATAAGAAGTTAATGATTTGCCCCACAATAGCGGGATACAAAAAGAAAACCATATTTCATATCGCTCTTAGTTTAGCCTTCTTTCTAAAAAATACAACGATTACTCTTATTTCATAATTTACGAAATCACTAAGATTTTTTTACAAAATTTACAAATTATTATTTCGTATATCTTTCTAGGTAACATCCATACTATGAGTACAAACTTAATTACCGATGGATTAGCGCCAAACGGGGCGATAATCTGGTTCAAATCCAGCTAGTCCAACCAAAAAAAATTTTTCTAACTCTAAGGAGGATATATTCCTATGGCAAACCAAAGTTCTTACAATCAATTAGTAGTACCAGGAGCAACAGCTGCAATCGATCAAATGAAGTACGAAATCGCTCAAGAATTTGGTGTACAATTAGGGGCAGATTCTACGGCTCGCGCTAACGGTTCTGTTGGTGGAGAAATTACAAAACGTCTAGTTGCAATGGCTGAGCAAAGCCTTGGCGGATTCCAAAAATAAATATATATGGCAAAAAGGTCTCAAGGCATATGCCTTGAGACCTTCCTTCATTTACTGCAACATTTGTAAAAACTTCTTCGTGCGTTCTTCTTTTGGATTTGTAAATACATCTTCTGGTGTACCTTGTTCGACAACGACACCGCCATCCATGAAAATAACGCGGTTCGCAATTTGATGCGCAAAACGCATTTCGTGCGTTACAATCACCATCGTCATGCCTTCTTTAGCAAGTTCTTTCATTACTTTCAGAACTTCTTGAACAAGTTCAGGATCAAGTGCTGACGTCGGTTCATCAAATAGTAATACTTCCGGCTCCATCGCAAGCGCGCGAGCAATTCCAACGCGCTGTTGTTGTCCGCCTGATAATTGGAACGGATATAAGTCTACTTTATCCGCAAGACCAACTTTTTCAAGGAAATAGTTTGCTTTTTTCTTCGCTTCTTCTTTCCCCATCTTTTTCACTGTAATGAGCCCTTCCATTACATTTTGAAGTGCTGTTAAATGAGGGAATAGATTATGGTGCTGGAATACCATACCTGTTTGCGTACGAAGATTGACAATATCTTTCTTCGATACTTTTTGAGAGAAGTCGAGCTCTTTATTACCGATGCGAATATTACCAGCGTTCGGCGTTTCTAACACGTTGAGACAACGCAGGAATGTCGTTTTACCAGATCCCGATGGCCCGATAATAACAACAACTTCCCCCTTCTCAACTGATAAATCTATATGTTTTAGTACGGTATTATCTCCGAAACTTTTTTGTAAATGTTGAATTGAAATCATAAAAACAAAAACTCCTTTTATGAAAGGGTTATTTTAGAGTGTAACGTTCTGAACGTTTTTCTAATATTTGTTGCACAATAGATAATAAGAAGCAAATTGCCCAATAAATTAGACCTGCTTCGAAATAAACAATTAAAAACTCGTAGTTCATTGCCGCAATTTCCTGCGCTTTTCGGAACATTTCTGTTACTAAAATTAACGATGCTAATGAAGTATCCTTCACTAAACTAATAAATGTATTCGAAAGCGGCGGAATAGATACTCGCGTTGCCTGCGGTAAAATAACACGTTTTAATGCTTGCGGGTATGTCATCCCAATTGTGTAAGCTGCTTCCCACTGTCCTTTCGGGATTGAAAGGATAGAAGCACGAATAATTTCAGATGCATACGCACCAACATTTAACGAGAATCCAATAACTGCTGCTGTATATGGCTCAACTTCAATATTAAGAGTTGGAAGACCATAGAAAATAATAAATAACTGTACAAGAAGTGGCGTCCCGCGAATGATAGATACATAGATACGAGCAATCCATTGTAAAATACGACTACCTGAAATACGTGCAAGCGCCGTTAACGTCGCAAGTATAATCCCGATAATAAATGTAATAAGCGTTAATGGAATTGTCGTAAATACAGCTTCCTTCAGCATAGGCATGAAGGAAGACTGCATAATATCTATCCAAGTAGACAATCGATCTGAAACCAGCGCACTACTTAGATACATTTTCACCGAACCATTTTTTCGCTATTTTATCGTACGTACCATCTTTTTTCATATCTTCTAACGCTTTATTTACTTCTTGTACTAGCTTGTCGCTACCTTTACGGAATAAGAATCCACTTTGTGACGCTTCTTTTTCTGTATCTACAATTTTAATTTTTGCATCTTTTTTCGTTTCTAAGTAGTTTAATACTGATAACTTATCATTAATTGTGAAATCAACGCGTCCAGTATTTAATAATTCTGCCGCTTGGCTAAATCCTTCTACATTCGTGATTTCCGCACCATTTTTCTTAGCAATATCTGCATAGTTACTTGTTAAAGATTGTGCTGCTTTTAATCCTTTTACATCAGCAAATGTAGCAGGTTTATCTTTATCCTTCGCAATAACTAATACCGCTGAAGATGAAACATATGGGCTAGAGAAGTCATATTTCTTTTGGCGATCTTCACGAATACCAACTTCGTTTGCAACCATGTCGAAACGTTTTGCATCTAGACCAGCAAGTAAGCTATCCCATTGTGTTTCTTTAAATACAGGTTTTACTCCTAAACGTTTTGAAACTTCTTCTGCTAATTCAACGTCAAATCCAGTTAATTTATTGCTTGAATCGTGGAATGTGAACGGTGGATATGTACCTTCTGTTCCAATTACAAGTTCACCACTTTGTTTTATCTTTTGTAACGCATCTTGACTAGCTGTATCTTTTTTCTCTTCTTTGCCGCAGCCTGCTACAATCCCGATCGCTAAAGTAGTTACTGCAAGAACTGAAAATAATTTTTTCATGATGGTAATCCTCCAAGTATTCTGATAGGAATTTAAAAACTATATTGATTGTATGCAATCTTGAACAATTTTTCAATGAAAATGTTCTTATTTAGTTTATCCTTTTTCTTCATAATCAAACAAAAGGGGAAAATAACGCTACATACAAAAAATAAGTAACATTTTTTAATATAGCATTTATAGATAAAAAGGTAAAACAATACTTCTTATTTAACTGTCATGATTCACTAAAAAAAGAACTTGCAAAAATCGCAAGTTCTCCTCCATACATATTAGGCGCTCTGGTTTCCTTCCATTTGCGTTTTGTACATATCGTAATAACGCCCACGCTTTTTCATTAGTTCATCATGAGAGCCTTTTTCTAAAATTGTTCCTCTATCAAGTACAATAATTTGATCTGCGCTTTTAATTGTGGAAAGACGGTGAGCGATAATAAATGTCGTTCTTCCTTTTTTCACAACTTCTAACGCTTGTTGGATCATCGCCTCTGTTTCTGTATCAATACTAGACGTTGCTTCATCTAAAATTAAAATGGCTGGGTCAAAAGCGAGTGCCCTAGCAAACGAAATAAGCTGACGTTCTCCAGTGGAAAGCGTGCTTCCCTTTTCTGTAATTTCTTCATTTATATTGTTCGCAAACCGTTCCGCACCAACATCACGCAATGCTTTTACGATGCGCTCTTTTGAAATTTTTTCGTTCTCTAAGCTTACATTAGAAGCGACCGTCCCGCTAAATAAAAACGGATCTTGCAGTACGATTCCCATATGTTCACGCGTTGCTTGTTTCGGCATCGCTTTTACATCGTGACCATCAATCGTAAGCTTCCCTTTTTCAAACTCATAAAACTGGAAGAGTACATTCATAATGGAACTTTTTCCTGATCCAGTATGACCGACAAGTGCCACTGTCTCGCCTTGTTTCGCTTCAAAAGAAATATTTTTTAGTACTTCATCTTTTCCATTATAAGAAAACGACACATTATCAAACTTTACATTTCCTTGTAAGCGAGGCATACGTTCCTCTTCTACTGCTTCCCCTTTTTCCTCTAACAATTCAAAAACACGTTCTGATGCAACACGCGATTGTTCCAAGTTAGCAAGCTGATTTACCATATTTGTAATTGGTGAGAACAATCGTGTTAAATAATCAACGAACGCATATAGTATCCCTAGAGAAATGACGCCTGAAGCACTTAATGAAGCGCCACCGAAGTACCAAATCACACCTGTGAAAGCTATATTTCTTAATACAGACACTAAATTATGAGAAGTTGCTGCATTTAAATTCAAAATTTTATTTTGATATTTAAAATAATCGCCATTTAATTCTTCAAACTCTTTTTTCGTTTCACGCTCTTGACGGAACGCTTGAATAATTGGCATACCTTGAATGGATTCATTAACTGTTCCATTAATATCAGATAAACGTGAACGCATTTTATGGTTGTATACAGATGCATACTTTCTATAAAGAATCGCCCACACAATTAAAATCGGGATGATAAGTAAACATAACGTCGCCAATTTTACATCGAGTAAAAATAGCGCAGCGAATATCCCGATAATATAAATGATACTAGAAACGAATGTCGCCAGTACCGTTACGTATAAATCACGAATGGCTTCCGTATCATTCGTAACACGTGATACAATTTTCCCTGCTGGTAAATGATCGAAATAACGAATCGGCAACGTTTGAATATGAGAAAAGACATCTTCCCTCATAATTTGAATAATTTTGTTCGCTGCCTTCTGTAGGAAAAATTGCTTTCCGTATGCAAATAATGAAACGACTACTAATAAAGCGAAGTAGCCACCACCAAGTAATAATAGGGGGTTTATTTCTGGTTTATAAAAAGCAAACACTTCTTCTTTCGTTAATGCTTTCGCTTTATACACTTGCACCGCCTTACCATTTTGAACGGTAATCATATCACCTTTTACAGTACGTGACCCTTCAGCATTCACTTTATTTGGCACAAAGTAATATTGAAAACCGACCTGCATTACGCGTACTTCTTTTCCTTTTTTCTCACCTTCCTGGAAGCGATCACTTCGCTTATAAAAGGCGCCATTATACGAAACAGCCTCTTCACTCTTTTCTGTTTCATACCAAGGTTTCTCTATCCCGACGATATGATCGTCAATCATCGTTTTCGCGACGAAAGGACCAGCAAGTTCTGCGATGACGAAAATAAATAACATTAGCATCGCTGCAAAAATCGTCCCTTTTACTTTCATCGCATATTGAAACAATCGTTTTGATACGCTCATATTTTCACCCCACTATCCGCACTTTCACTTTCCCCTTGTTGTCTTTCAAACTGCTCCGCATACCAGCCTCCGCTTTGAATAAGCTGTTCATGCGTACCTTCTTCCATTACTTCACCTTCATCCATAACGAGAATCCAATCCGCGTGTTGTACGGCAGATAAACGGTGCGTCGTAATAATCGTCGTCTTTCCGCTTCTTTCTGTTCTTATATTCTCGATGATCGCTGCTTCCGTACGAGCATCAACAGCTGATAAAGAATCGTCCAAAATTAAAATTTCCGGATTTTGAATAACAGCTCGCGCAATTGAAATCCTTTGTTTTTGCCCTCCTGATAAAGAAACACCCTTCTCTCCGACGAGCGTTTCTAACCCTTCTGGTAAAAACTCTAAATCCTTTGTAAACGCCGCAATTTCAATCGCTTTCTCGAGTTCTTCTTCCGTCGCTTCTCGGTTTCCAAATAAAATATTTTCCCTCGCTGTTTTGGAGAACAAAATATGTTCCTGAGGTACATACCCAATCCACCCGAGTACATTTTCATTCGTTATTTTATCTAACGTCACATCAGAGACTGCAATATCCCCATCTCCAAGCGGATATTGACGAAGAAGCTGACGTACGAGCGTCGTTTTTCCGCTTCCTGTTTTTCCAACAACCCCAAGCGTTTCCCCTTGTTTTAATGTAAACGAAACCTTTTTCAAATTTTCTCCAGTCGATGAAGGATATGAAAAGGAAACATCCTCAAACTGAATATAGTCCGGCTCTTGTACAAGCTTTGGATTTTTCGGATTCTTAACATCTGGTTCATACGCTAACGTTTCATTCACACGGTCTAATGATGCATTTCCTCTTTGCATAACATTAATTAATTCGCCAATTGCAAACATCGGCCAAATCATCATCCCTAAATACACGTTAAATGAAACGAGTTCGCCAAGTGTTACCTTTGATTGAAATACAAGATACGCGCCGTACACTAAACCAATTAAATAACTAAGACCGACAAGCATTTTCACAGTCGGCTGGAATAATGCATCGATTCTTGCTACCTTCATATTTTTTTCGTAGACGTCATCTCCTAACTGATGAAACCTTCCCTCATCTGCATTCTCTTGTACGTATGCACGAATAACGCGCACGCCAGCGATCGATTCAAGTACTTTATCATTCATATCTCCGAACGCATCTTGCGCAACGGTAAATCTCTCATGCAATTTCTTTCCATATATGTTCATCGCATACGCCATAATCGGAAGCGGTATAAGCGCCGCAAATGTAAGCTCCCAACTGATTGTAAATCCCATCATAAAGACAATCGTAAGCATATATAAACTCGAATCCACGAGCGTTAATATACCGAAACCAGCTGTCATAGCAATTGCTTTTAAATCATTTGTCGCTCTCGCCATTAAATCACCCGTACGATTTTTATGATAAAACGTCGGTGTCATTTTAAGTAAGTGCCCCATAAATTTGGAGCGCATCGTCTTCTCCAGTACGAATGCTCCCCCAAACAGCTGATGTTGCCAAACGAAAGTAAGACCATATCCAATTACCGTAACCCCTATTAAAATAAGAATAAATTGTATAATCGCCGCATTCGTTAACGTTCCTGTTTTTATATTATCAATCGTAACCCCTAACACTTTCGGGGGAATGACTTCAACTATATTTACAATTAAAAGAGCTCCAATGGCGATACTATATCTCTTCCAATGCTCTTTAAAAAACCATTTTAACTTTAGTAATACTGATAACAATGTAACCTCTCCCCTCTCGTTCTCGTTTCACTCCCATTTCTTTATCCACTATCTAGACCCATCACATTTACATTTCGTAACCCATACAATCTCATCACATTTTTCCACCTTCCAAAGTTTTTTATCGGAACCAAACAAGGGAAAATAAACAAAAAAAAGCATACCGCCGCTTGACGATATGCACAAAAATGCATAAAAGCGTACGTTACGATATACGCAACGTACGCTTTTCATAAGACAAAGATGCCCTATATATCCGTACGGGTTGCGTAATGATATGAATGTTTTCTGCCATTTAACAGAGCTAAGCCCATTACATTTACGATTACAATCATTACGCACACCCCCTTCATTTATTTTCCATTTATAATCTTACAACTTTATTGAGTATTCTGTCAATTGTTTTTTTTGCAAACCGAATAAAAATATACGCTACATCATTTTGAAATAAGGGAATCTTCTGTAAGAAAGGGCATACAAAACAAAAAAAGAATAAGAAATCGTTTTCACAAACATTTCATTTGAAAAATGTTATCAAACACCCTACAATCACCTTATACTCACTCTTACAAGTTGCTATTTTAGGAGGACTAATCATGACAACTAGCAATACGTACAAATTTTATTTAAACGGAGAATGGAGAGAAAGCTCTTCAGGAGAAACAATCGAAATTCCATCTCCATACTTACACGAAGTAATTGGACAAGTACAAGCAATTACTCGCGGAGAAGTAGATGAAGCAATTGCATCTGCAAAAGAAGCTCAAAAATCATGGGCGGAAGCTTCTCTACAAGATCGCGCAAAATATTTATATAAATGGGCTGATGAGCTCGTAAATATGCAAGATGAAATTGCCGATATCATTATGAAAGAAGTCGGTAAAGGATATAAAGATGCGAAGAAAGAAGTTGTTCGTACAGCTGATTTCATTCGTTACACAATTGAAGAAGCTCTTCATATGCACGGAGAAAGCATGATGGGCGATAGCTTCCCTGGCGGAACGAAATCGAAACTTGCGATCATCCAACGCGCACCACTTGGTGTTGTATTAGCAATCGCACCATTTAACTACCCAGTAAACTTATCTGCTGCAAAACTTGCACCAGCATTAATTATGGGTAACGCTGTTATTTTCAAACCAGCAACTCAAGGTGCAATTAGCGGTATTAAAATGGTTGAAGCACTTCATAAAGCTGGCCTTCCAAAAGGTCTTGTAAACGTAGCTACAGGACGCGGTTCTGTAATTGGTGACTACTTAGTAGAGCACGAAGGTATCAATATGGTATCGTTCACAGGTGGTACAAACACAGGTAAACATTTAGCGAAAAAAGCTGCAATGATTCCACTTGTATTAGAACTTGGTGGTAAAGACCCTGGTATCGTTCGTGAAGATGCTGACTTACAAGATGCTGCAAACCATATCGTAAGCGGTGCATTCTCTTACTCTGGTCAACGTTGTACAGCTATTAAACGTGTACTTGTACACGAAAACGTAGCAGACGAGCTTGTTGGCTTATTAAAAGCGCAAGTAGCTGAGCTATCAGTTGGATCTCCAGAACAAGACAGCACAATCGTTCCATTAATCGACGACAAGTCTGCTGACTTCGTTCAAGGTTTAGTTGATGACGCTGTTGAAAAAGGTGCAACAATTGTTATCGGTAACAAACGTGAGCGTAACTTAATTTATCCAACATTAATCGACCACGTAACAGAAGAAATGAAAGTTGCTTGGGAAGAGCCATTCGGCCCAATCCTTCCAATCATCCGTGTTTCTTCAGATGAGCAAGCAATTGAGATTGCTAACAAATCAGAGTTCGGTCTGCAAGCAAGTGTCTTCACAAAAGACATTAACAAAGCATTTGCAATTGCTAACAAAATCGAAACTGGTTCTGTTCAAATTAACGGACGCACAGAGCGCGGCCCTGACCACTTCCCATTCATCGGTGTAAAAGGTTCAGGTATGGGCGCACAAGGTATTCGTAAGAGCCTTGAGTCTATGACACGTGAAAAAGTAACTGTATTAAACTTAGTTTAATCCTATATGTAGAAGCTGATCTAGTTTTAGATCAGCTTCTTTTTATATCAAATAATTATCCATTCCTAATCACAAACTCTTCTCTATAATCTGATTATTACTATATCCATTGACGTATAAAAATTCATTTGTTACTCTTAAAGACGTTAATTTAATATTTAAATCCTCATTCGTATCTCGGTGAGGTAGAGGTTGCAATCATTAAGAGTATCGTTTCAGGAGATGTAGTGGCATTGATGAAGGAATGAGAAAGGAATGATTGCCGAAGTAAGTTGTGTCCACCATGCACGCTTGCTGGGTCTGCATTTAATAAGTGCAGAACTGTCACAAACGTTTCGTTTGTGGAGAGCTATCGAGAGGTATGTCGTGGGTTTCTTATAAGATAGAAAGCATGTAGCGGCAAATTACGTGCTTTTTTTGTTTTGTTTGGGACTTCTCTTCTCTACTAAGAAGACATACATATCTCCTCGCTTGACTTGGTTATACTAACTTTGGAGGTATTTTCTATGCAACAAAAAAAATGGGGCTTTTGGGTACTAACAGCTTTCGTTGTCGGTAACATGGTTGGCGCTGGTATTTTCATGGTGCCAAGTACGTTAGCACAAACAGCAAGCCCTCTCGGTGTCACTTTAGCTTGGTTAACAACAGGGTTTGGTGTTTTAATGCTAGCTCTTGTTTTCGGTAATTTAGCAATTCGTCGTCCTGATTTAACGACAGGACCACAAAGTCATGCATATGCTTTATTCTCAACACCAAAAAAGAAAAAAATGGCTGGTTTCAGTATGGTATGGGGATATTGGGTTGCAAACTGGGCAAGTAACGTTGCCATCATTACATCTTTCGCGGGATATTTATCACTCTTCTTCCCAATTATGAAAGATACACGACTACTATTTTCAATCGGTTCTTTTAACATAGAAGTTGGAAAACTAATTACATTTACTATTTGTTCCATCTTACTTTGGGGAACTCATATTATATTAACAAACGGTGTAAGCGGAGCTGGAAAGTTAAACTTCTTAGCAACAACAACGAAAGTAACGGGATTCCTTTTATTCATCGTCGTTACGTTATTTGCATTCGAAGCTTCTAAATTTGGACAATGGTACACACCGATGATCGATAAATCAGGTGTATCACACGGCCTTCTTTCACAAGTAAACTTAGCCGCTCTTACAACGCTTTGGGCATTTATCGGAATTGAATCAGCAGTACTTTTATCAAACCGTGCTACCTCTCCTAAAACAGTAAAACGCGCAACAGTTGCGGGGTTACTTATTACAGTTGCGATTTACTTAGGAATTACAATTTTAACAATGGGTGTACTTCACGTTGATAAATTACAAGCTTCTGAACGTCCATTAGCAGACGCATTGAATGCTGCGATGGGTCATGGCGGCGGGAAACTGATGGCATTACTTGCTCTTACTTCCCTATTCGGTTCTATATTAGGCTGGATTTTATTAAGCTCAGAAGTACCGTATCAAGCAGCAAAAGAAGGTTTCTTCCCTTCCTTCTTCACGAAAACAAATAAAAAAGGAAGTCCAATTTACTCATTACGATTAACAAACATTATGTCGCAAGTGTTCTTATTCTCAACATTATCAGGAACCATTGCGGAAGCTTATACATTCGTTATTACCGTATCAACACTAGCTTACCTCATTCCATATCTCGTTTCACCAATCTTCCAGTTAAAACTAGTCGCTACTGGTGAAACATATAAAAATGAAATGCGGGCAAGAATTACAGATGGCATAGTCGCAGTAATCGCACTTTGCTACGCACTATGGGTTATTAAAACCGGCGCATCCGATATAAAAACGTTCCTTCTCGGAATTGGTTTATTCGTAATCGGATTTGCTTTCTATCCATTAATGAATCGTGATGAGAAAAAAAATAACGAAAAGAAAAACGAGCAAGTTGCGTAACGCAATTTGCTCGTTTTTTCTTTTATAAAACATATATAATAGAAAAAAGAGGTGAAAAACATGTCAATCGAATCACTATGGAGCAGCCGCTTCCAACAACATATGCAAAATATCATTACATACTTTGCACGTATGATTAACGGTTTACTATATAGCTTTATCTTCGTTGTCTGTATAGGTGCTTACTATTACGCAAAGTTTCTTAAGACAGCTCCTTCTAAAGGACTATCTTTATTACTTATTACAATCGTCCTAACAGCGATTATAACGAGATGTCCTATCCGTACATTTATTCAAAAACCTGATGCTGTCTATTTGCTTGCATTAGAAGAGAAACTAACATCTTATTTTAAAAAATCTCTTCTATATAATTACATCATTCAGCTTTTCCCATTATTATTTACGTTCCTTATTCTCGTTCCACTTGCACTGCAATCATTACAATTAACGGTACCTTTCTTATGTACAATCTTTATCGTTTTAATGATTACGAAAGCTTGGAATATATATACACATTGGATGTGGCGTGATAGTTATGAAAAAAGTATATGGCTGATCATCCGTGTTGCTTGTAACGCCCTAATCATTTACATGCTGTTTTACTCGGCACATGTTCTCATATTAGGCGGATTGCTCTTACTACTTGCTTTCCTACTTCTATACACGAAAAAACAGCCTACAAAACGAATACCGTGGGATTACATAATCGAACAAGAAGAAAAAATGAACGTCCGTTTTTATCAATTTGCTAGCATTTTTACCGATGTTCCGCAACTGAATAAGCAAGTAAATAAAAGAAAATGGCTTACAAATTGGATTGAACCTTTATTACATAAAAAACGAGCAACTTTCTTCTATTTACATACACTAGCATTTTTACGCGGGAATGATTATTTCGGTATATATATTCGTTTAGGGTTGATCGGTGCCTTCGCCTTATATTTTATACCAAACATATACGTAAAAGGCGCTATCGCTTACATCGTTCTATATATGATTTCTATGCAGCTCCGTTCCCTGTGGAAATATTTTTCGGGAAATATTATCGTAGCATTATATCCGATTGATACTGAAAAACGAATGAACCACTTTCTTCGCTTAATCTTTATATTACTAAGCATTCAACTCATTGTATTTTCAATTGTTATACTCATTGCTACAGGGCAATTTTTACATAGCCTTATCATTATGATTATCGGAGTACTCTGGATCAAATTTATTATTGTACCAAAAACGAAGCAACGCGTTTCTGCGTTTTAACGAAAGGAATTATCTTAAAGCCAAGGAGAAGATAAATTATCTCCTTGGCTTTTTTATTTTTCTTCCTCAAACAAGAATTACTGAAACAACCGATATTTTATGATTTTCACATACAAAAATGATCATACATGTTTACGCCCTAACAAAAAGGGTATGTATTAAAGTAACAGGGCAAAGGAACTGGAGGGAATGAAAAAATATGAATTAAAGTTTCACTTTATAAAAGACATTACCCAAAGATGATTCTGGAACCGATAATATAAGGAGCTGATTGCAATGAGTAAAAAAATTGCTATTTTAATAACGGATTATTTCGAGGATACAGAATACACAGAGCCAGTAGCAGCTTTTAATCAAAAGGGATATGAATTAACAACTATTGAAATGGAAAAAGGTAAAACGGTACACGGTAAACAAGGAAAAAGTGAAGTCGTAATTGATAAAAGTATTGATGATGTTACTCCAGAGAACTTTGATGCCCTCTTCATACCAGGCGGATTTTCCCCAGATATACTTCGTGCAGATGAACGTTTTGTTCGCTTTAGCAAAGCATTTATGGATGCGAAAAAACCTGTTTTTGCTATTTGTCACGGCCCCCAATTACTCATCACTGCACAAACACTTGAAGGACGCGATGTGACTGGATATAAATCCATTGCGGTCGATTTGAAAAATGCTGGTGGAAATTTTCATGACAAAGAGGTTGTCGTATGCCAAAATCAGCTAGTAACAAGTAGACAACCAGAGGATATCCCAGCGTTTATTGAAGAATCATTGCGTATATTAGGATAGTTATTAGAGGTTAACCAAATAGCTGTTTAGCTACTTTGGTTAACCTTTTGTAACACTTCTTCATCTTTAGTTTTTTGGGACACCCTCTTTTCTCGTCCCAAAATTTCTAATCACTTTTCATAGGCAATTCTCATATAGTGAAAATGACTATACAATTCCTATCCATAAGTTAAATCATAATTTTACACATATATAAATACAAAAGATGGGAGCCTTATTTATGAATAACAATCCACCTTCAACGCCCCCAAATCCAACGGAAACGAATAATAATGAAGTGAGTTTACAAACGTTACGCGTCATTGGGCTTATTGTACTGATTAGTGGCTACATATTAGTAGCTCTTTCTGAAGTAGGAACGTTAAAAAATCTTTTACTACAGCCTAGTACCACTCCAAACTTAGCTGAAGTTGATCCGTTTTAAAAAGAAAAAACATACCCTTCTTCTTTAAAAAATGTAACAATTGATTCATTCGGCTCGGCAAATTTTGCGAAGTTATGGATACAGCCATCCCCGCATTAAATACGGGAATGGCTGTAATTATTGAATGAATTCTTCTAAATGGTTCTTCAAATTCTCTAAATACTGCTCAATATTCGGATTCTTCACCACATCATAACAAGCAAAACTCTTTAACGAACTCATCCCAAGAAACTTTTGCACGCGATGTAAATGACTAAGCACTGACTCTAAACTTTCTCCCTCAAAGAACTTCGTCTTATCTCCAAATGCTTTCTCAGGCGCATTCCAAGTTGTAGAAAACATATACTGCTTCTCTTTTAATAAACCACCTGTTCCATATTCATCTGCACCTTTAAAGAACAAACCGTATTCATACACTTCATCCATATATGTTTTAAATAATCCCGGTACACTAAACCAGTAAATAGGTGTTTGATAAATTACAACATCAGCCCATAGAAATTTATCTTGTTCTTCTTTCATACTATATCCATCTTGAATCGTCGTTGTTTTCACATAATGATTCTCACTTAATACAGTTATCATATAATCAACTAACGTTCTATTTAATCGACCTTCTTTCGTACCGTATTTTTCATGTCCATTTATAATAAATATATTTTTCATCACTTTTCTCTCCCTTATTTTATTCCTCAGCTATTAACCCAAGTTGTTGTTTCAGCGTAAGATTATCTTCTAAATGCCAATCTTCCGTTATCTTGCCATCCTTCACATGCAAAATATCAATTGCAAAAAAATTGATTTTCTTATCATTATGAGTTCCTGTAAAAGAAAGACGAGCTGTTACTTTATCACCAACGACTAATAAATCTTCAATCTCGCAATGTATATCAGGAACTACTTTACGAAAGTTTTGCGCCGCAAGCTTTAATCCTTCAGTGCCTTGTGGTCGACCTTTCGGCAGTGTGTTATCGAAAAAATTTTCAGTAACCGTCTGCGGAATAAGCTCCTCTTTACCTGTATCCCAAAATGCATAAAAACGCTGCGCTGCATGCACGATTTCTGTCGCTTCCTTTTTACTTAATGAAGAATCAATTGGCATTGCTTTTGGCTTCGGCATTTCTTTTAATAACTGAATTTCAGTTTTTTGCTCACCACTACATGCTACAAGCACAATACAAATGACAAAAAAACTAAGAAACATAAACAACTTTTTCATACCCATGGAAATCACCTCCTCTTCATACAAACCCTTTGTATTTCGTATTGCTATTGTATATGCACTAACTTCCTTTATGGAAGTAGTAATATTTTTTTCATATAGTTACCAAAAAGATAGTTTTGTGATACGATAAGGCAAATTCATTCAAAAAATTTTTATGGAGGCTATTTCCATGAGCAATATAGATCCAGTTGTATTAACGAAAGGTTTACCTGGTATACCTTGTCCTATCGCTAAAACGCTTGACGTAATTAGTACAAAATGGACGTTTTTAATCATTCGTGACCTTCTTATCGAAGGAACTTTACGCTTTAGTAATTTACAAAAATCAATGGATGGCATTAGTCCGAAAACATTATCGCTTCGACTAAAAGAACTAGAATCTCAAGGCATTATAACGAGAAAAGTATATCCAGAAGTTCCGCCTCGTGTAGAGTACACATTAACAGATAAAGGAAAGCAATTAGAAGGGATTTTCATTGAATTAAAACGGTTTGGATTAAGTTTATAAAGTGAAAATTTATCGACCCTAGCTCCAATAGCTTGATAAACAAAAAGCCCCTTACCATAACAATGGTAAGGGGCTTACGTAATTCACTACATTACTTCGCAAAACTCTCAGCTAGCTGTTTCTCTCTCCACATAAATGTAATACCGAGACCCACTATTAAAACAACTCCTGAAAATGCATATGGATAATGAATATTCATATCAAATAATATTCCGCCCATCGCTGGTCCTGCGATATTTCCTAAACTCGTATAAGTCGAGTTCATACCAGCAACGAATCCTTGCTCTTTTCCAGCTGCTTTTGATAAAAACGTCGTTAAAGCTGGACGAAGTAAATCAAATGCTAAGAAAATGAAGCAAGTAACGAGAAGTACAATCCAATAATTAAAGACTACAGTTGAAACGAACGCTAATACTGCACCTACAATTAAACATATTTGAATTAACACTTTTTCACCAAACATGTCGACCAATTTGCCAAACATAAAGACTTGCACAACTACCCCAAAGATTGAACTAATTGTAATGAT
Organism: Bacillus sp. FSL M8-0063; assembly: GCF_038005545.1. Classification (NCBI taxonomy): domain Bacteria; kingdom Bacillati; phylum Bacillota; class Bacilli; order Caryophanales; family Bacillaceae; genus Bacillus; species Bacillus sp. FSL M8-0063. Next base: position 519,987 of record NZ_JBBOTJ010000001.1, on the reverse strand, counting down.
TGCCGCGATATCTTTCGGTGTGAATCCAAACTTATGATCAGAAAACAGACTAAACACAGTTTCATACGCTGATAATCCGAATGCGAGTACAAATACGATAATAAATGCGATTGCATACATTGGATGTAATGATTTCTTTAAATCCCCAATAAAACTTGATTCTTTCGTATTAGAAGAAATCTCTGCAAGCTCTTCTTTCGTTAATGGTTCTTTTAAAATAAAGATCGAAATCACACATGCTACAAAGGCAATTACTGCTGCAACGAAAAACGGCACACGTATACCGTATTCTGCAATAAACCCGCCAATTCCAGGCCCTATAATAAATCCGGTACTAATCGCCGCAGACAAGTATCCCATCGCCTTTGGACGTTCCTGCATAGATGTAATATCAGCAACATATGCCGTAACACCTGGCATAATAAACGCAGCACTAATTCCGCCTAACACCCTCGCTGCATAGAGCATCCATACATCTGTTCCTAATCCAAAAAGAAGCTCTGAAACACCAAAAATAAATAATCCAATGATTATCATTTTCTTCCTACCATAAAGGTCGACCCAGCGACCCGTAATAGGTGAAGCAATAAGCTGAGCCATTGCAAACACTGCAACGAGATAACCCATCGTCTTCCCTGTTAAACCCATATCATTCATAAAGGACGGCATAACCGGAATGATTAATCCAATCCCTAAAAAAGCAATAAATATATTACTCAAAAGAATGACCAATACCATCTTTTGTTCTTTTATCGGTTTCTTCACTTTTTAACACCTCTTCCCGTAAATTCCTCTCAAAAAATAATGCCCAAGAAGCTTTTTCTTTATCCTGCTCTTTGTGGGCTAATAATGAGTGAAGATGCCCCACTCATTAGAATTTCACTCTATCCTTTCACACATACATACGTATTAGGTGAATGACTATCATTCAGTTTTCCTCAAAAATGAACCTACCTTCTCAGACAGGTTCATCTTACTATTTCTTTATATGTAGTGCATGTGTTAAAAAATCTAGTACTTCTGCCTTTTGTAGCTCGACTTGCTCATCATCTTTATGATCATATAAATAGACTTGTTCCGCTGCTGATTCAACAAGAGCAATAAATAACTTCGCTGTTCGCTCCGCGTGAACCGAATTACGAATTTCACCAGCTTCTTTCGCCTCACTTAAAAATTCGCTTAACCACATATAAAGAGGCTCATACACAGCTTCCCATTCTTTTATATGTTCTGTAGATGCAAGACCCGCATACATTAAAGCTTGTATTTCACGATATTCCGCTATAAAGTGAAACACCGCATCTATTACTTGCGTCACTTTACTTGAGAAAGGCGCATCATTTTGCACTTTTTCCTTTACTGCCAATATCATCTTTTCAACCATCACTTCTGCTATTGCAGGCATAACAGATAACTTAGAAGGAAAATATAAATAGAAAGTTCCTTGTGCAATGCCCGCCAATTTCACGATATCAGAAATCTTCGTTTTTTCAACGCCCTTTTCCTGAAACACTTCAATAGCTGCATAGACAATTTTTTCTTTTTTATTCATCATCTAAACCCTTTCAAACGCGTATTGAATGACTGTCACTCATTTTATAAGATAATCGATTGTACTGTCAATGATAGTGAACTCTAAGAGGAAATCATTTTTTAATAATAAAAATCTCCTAATAAATAATTAGGAGATTAAATGTAGTATATCTTTACGAAAGAGCCTTTAATCCTGTCACTCCGCATACAATAAGAGCTACACTAATGATACGTGCTTTACTTTTCGACTCACCAAACAGGAACATATTTAATAACACGGCACCAGCTGTTCCAATACCAATCCAAACCGCATACGCGACACTCACTTGTAAAAATAAGAAAGATGTATACAAGAATGCAAAGGATGTAGCAAATCCACCTATATAAATCGCTCCATTTGCTAACGTCTTATCTTTACTGTACATTTTAAGACCAATCACACCGACTATTTCACTAATTGCAGCACAAAATACGAAAAACCAACCCATCTTTAAGCAGCTCCTTCCACAGTTTCTTCTTTATTATCAGCTAGCTTTAAACCGATAACGCCAGCTACAACCATCACGATAAAGAATAGTTTTCCTACGCTGAAACTTCCGCCGAAAAGGAATACATCCATTAAGAAAGTACCTACAGTACCAGCTCCAGCAAAGATGGCATATACAGTCCCTGTCGCAAGATGTTCGCACGCTTTAGAAAGAAAATAAAAATCAACAGCGATAACTCCTAAAATAATAATCCAATGCCACCAAGTATCGGCTGTATTAAAACCAAACACCCAAAAAATTTCAAAGATACATGTTAATATGACATATAACCAAGCTCTATTTTTCATACCTCTCACCTCTTATGACTGACTATCAGTCATTTCTGTTTTAAAAAAATATTCTCTTTCATCACTACTATATATAAAACAACTATCATCCTCATTTACCATTATATTTGTTCCATTTCCGAGCTAACTATATCCTTCCGCTGAAAAATGACTGAATGTCATTCATAAATATTGTACATGAATATTTTAAAAACTGTCAATACCGAAAGATTATTTAAAATTTCTTTCATCCGATTTGTATATTTCCTAATAATCTGTTAATACTGCTAGTAACATAATATTTTCTCCACTCCCCCTTGGAGAGATCCCTTTAATAGAGCAGTTAGCTTTTGCTAGCTGCTCTTTTTTATTTGCCAGCACACTATGAGATCCAATCCATTTTTATCATATAACTAAGGAACGGATTATGTTTTCTATTTATTTTCCAAAGATGCCTTGTATGCAATAATTTTATTCTCAAGCATCTTTTCTGTAATGACTAAGTTTTCTCTTTGAATCTGAATAGATTTCTTATGATCTTCTAGGAGTTGTAAACGATCTTCGGTTGTATGCTCCCCTTCTAAATATAACCTGGCATATTCTCTTATTTTCGCTATTGGCATTTGCGTTTGTTTTAATTTCATGACAAACTGCAACCACTTTATATGTGACTCTTCATAAAGTCGATTCCCATTTGTATCGCGATTTGCAATTAATATATTTTCCTTTTCATAATAACGTAGTGTATGTGTGCTCACTCCTATTAATTTAGCCACCTCGCTAATTGTATACATACTCTCACTCCTCCACATACTCATCCTCATACATTTTATAGCCTTATCAAATTGATAAAAAACATTTGACTTAGAGTATACTCTAACAAATAAAATCTAACCATAATACATTTATTTGAACTTAGGGGGATTTTATATGAAATACACTGTTATTACTGGTGCTAGTTCTGGAATTGGCTATGAATCGGCTTTAGCCTTTGCATCTCGTGGAAAAAATTTAATACTTGTAGCTCGAAGACAAGAAGAATTAGACAGATTAAAATTAAAAATTAACGAAATGAATCCAGAATTAGATGTTGTTATTCGAAGAACTGATTTATCTATCATGGAAAATGTTTATAAGCTTTATGAAGACCTACAAGCCTTTCAAATTGAAACGTGGATTAACAACGCAGGGTTTGGTAATTTCGCCTCAATTGCTGAACAAAATTTAAATAAAATTGAAACGATGTTACATGTAAATATAGAGGCATTAACCATACTCTCTTCACTTTTCGTTCGAGATTATTCCATGGTTGATGGCACGCAACTTATTAACATTTCATCAGGCGGTGGATACACAATTGTTGCTGATGCTGTTACGTATTGCGCTACGAAATTCTATGTAAGTGCATTTACAGAAGGTTTATCTCACGAATTGAAAGAACAAGGTGCAAAACTGCAAGCCAAAGTTTTAGCACCTGCTGCAACTGAAACAGAATTTGCAAAACGTTCATTTGATATTGATGAGTTCGAATACAATAATGTTGTACCGAAATTCCACACTGCAAAACAAATGGCACAATTTATGCTTGATCTTTACGATAGTGATAAAGTTGTAGGGCTTGTCGATGGTTCTACTTATAACTATGAGCTTAAAAATCCCATTTTTAATTTTGCAGTAAGAAAAACGAATTCGAGTTCTTAATTCCCCCTAAAATATAAAGTCCCACTATTACGTAAATAATAGTGGGACTTTTTTCTCTCTGAAAATTTCATCCAACATATCGAATCATCGCCACCTCATCACAATAATCAACCTTTGGACAATGTCTACAATCAATCCATACCTTCTCTGGTAGCGCCTCTCTATTCACAAAATCAAACCCGCACTTTTGAAAAAATCCCGTTTCATATGTTAAAGAAATGACTCTGCTCACTTTTATTTTCGCTGCCTCATTTATTACATGGTTCACTAACATACGCCCGATTCCTTTCCCTGCATATGTATGCGAAACGACTAAAGAACGGACTTCTGCAAGGTCCTCCCCTAACACATGTAAACCAGCAACCCCAACAATCTCATCGCTTTCTTTCACAACATATAAACATTGTAAATATTGATAGAGAGATAAAAGAGAACGCGGTAAAACCACTCCCTCTTTTGCATAAACTTCAATGAGACTATAAATTTCTTTCACATCACTCGTAACCGCATTAAAGATTTTCATATTCTATCCCCTTGCCCCCGATATTAATATTTATAACTCAAATCGTATTTTAATACATAATTTTATATAATAATACATCTCTCCTTTCTCCTCGTCAATCAATTTATACAAACAAAAAACCAAGCAATCTAATCGATACTCGGTTCCTCATTTCGGATCGGTAATACTGTCGAATATTTAATTTCACGAAGTGCTAAACTCGTCTGTATCCTTGTAATACCAAGCTTATTCAGCTTTCTAATAAACTGCTCCAGCTCTTTACGATCACGATTTGCAACCTTTAATAAGTAATCATACTCTCCTGTTAAACAGTGACACTCTAACACTTCAGGCATCGCTTCTAATTCTTTTTCTAACACGTCAAGTTTATCCGATTGATGAATATTTGTACTCATAAAAATGAAGCATAACAAATCAAAACCGAGTTTTTCTTGATTTAAAATGGCTACTTGCTTATCAATGAAACCTTCTCCATCTAATCTTTTTATTCTCGCATGCATCGCAGCTGGTGATAAATTAACGCGTCGCGCAAGCTCTGCATTACTTACTTGTGATTCCTTCTGCAATATATCTAAAATTTGTACATCTAAATCATCTAACACTTTAATAACAGATGACTCCATCAAAACGCCCCCTTTTTCTTACCGATGATTATTCGAAAAAACGCCTTATAACTTATATAAAACTGAATATCCTTTTACAAATAACATTTGTAACAGAATATTTTATCGACTTTTTCCCATTATACAAAAGAATATATTACACAATAAAGAAAAATGCTAAAATTATTTACAATTCACATTGATTAAAACAAAGGGGATTTTAGTATGCCTTATTTTTATGTCTTTTTACTATTACTAACGAGCTTATTATGGGGAGGAAATTTCGTCGTTGGAAAATCACTCGTTAATCACGCGTCTCCGATGACACTTACAAGTTTAAGATGGATGATTGCGATCGTTTGTTTATTACCGATGGTTTGGTTTAAAGAAAAGAAAATCATTCCACCACGTGCTGCAATACTTCCGTTACTACTAATGGGGATTTCAGGGGTCGCTCTTTTTAACATCTTTCAATTTCTAGCACTAGAAAAAACATCCGCAACGAATGTAGGGCTTATTTCTACATTAAATGCGATTTCAATTGCATTATTTTCAGTATTATTTCTAAAAGAAAAAGTAAATACACTTCAAATTCTATCCATGATTCTTTCATTCTTTGGGGTGGTTCTCGTCCTTTTAAAAGGAAATTTTGCACTTCTATTTTCACTACATTTTAATAGCGGAGATTTATGGATGATGGCGGCTGTTTGTATTTGGGGAATCTATTCTGTTTGTAGTAAATGGGCAACAAAAACAACTACACCGCTCATGGCAACATTATACTCTGGTATTTTCGGCGTTATTTTATTACTGCCATTTAACATAGGGAGCTTCACTGTTACAAATATAAATACTTCTTTCATCACATCACTTTTATATACTGGGCTTATTTCCACAGTTCTTTGTATGGTATTTTGGAATATTGGAGTGCAAAAATTAGGAGCGACTACATCCGGTATTTTTCTAAACTTCAATCCGATTTTTACAGCTATTTTAGCATTCCTTTTCCTCGGCGAAGAACTAACATGGATACAAATTTTAGGGACAATGATTGTTGTGACTGGATGTTATTTATTTTCTCATTTCAAAACAGTTGCTGTTCAGCCAACTAGAGCTTTAATGCGAAAACATTCTTAATCAAAAACATCGCCATCAAAGTGGCGATGTTTTTATTTACCTTTCATTTCTTTCACATACTGCTTTTCTTCTTCTGGCGATAAACGTTCTGTTGCCTTTCCAGTATCACCACCTTGAATTTCCCACAAAAAGTTATGCTCCTCAACCGTTTGTGAAAAATCCCCTTTCTCCCAACGCTCTAAAGTGGCAAGTAGCTTTGACTTATGTTTAAAATTTGTACTGCTTTCTACTGCCTTCTTGGCACTAACAATTTCCTTATTTGTCATTTCAATAAATCCCCATTTTTCAGAGGATTTCACTTTTTGATGTACCATCCTATGCATGGTAGAAATAATTTCATCCTCACTAAATTGTGGCTTCTCTTCCTTTGCTTTCTTCCCTTGTTGCCCCGTTACATTTTGTGCTTTCAGACTCTTCTCCTCTTCTTCTATATAATTAAGAAGTTTCGTAACACCGAATACAGCTCCTATCGCAATTACAATGATTGTAATTGTCCCTATAATCCATTTTTTCATATTATGTATTCCCCATTCCCCTAATAATCACATAAACAAATGGAATCGCCTGCGCACAGCCGATTCCATTTGTTTCCTTATTCCATTTTAAACCTTCATCGCTTCTCGCACAATGTAACTATCCACATATTGCTTGAATTTTATTATTTTTCCATTTTCAATCTGCCATATATGAACAAATTCTGCTTCAAACAATTTTCCCGTTTCTTTATAAACTCCTGAATAAACACCTTCAGCAATGATTACATCTTTTCCGTTTACTTCATGGTACGTATTTACACTCGCTTTATAATCATCCCATTCTGATCCTAATCGGCTAAATACATTTTCCATTATTGCTTCTACACCTATATACGTTCCGCCGTACGGGAAACCTTCTGCTTCTGTCCATTCTACTTTTTCAGAGAGGGCTTCTACTAAATGTTTTGCATTTGAAGAAGCTGACCCTTCATACGTGCTTCGAATAATTTCTAAATTTGATTTAGGCATGTTACTTCCTCCCGTTTTATTTATTTTTTACACAAGTTGTAACCATATATGTTACAACTTGTGTAAAAAAATATTTAAATAATTTTATCCTTAATCCACTAGTTGTAATTATTATAGTTACATTAATGATTCAAGTCAACAATTTATAAATAAGTTTACTTCGCTTTCATTACTTTCTCCTTTAAGAAACGATCTACATATCCTTCTGCTTTTACAACGAATAAATACGCACCCATTGCTAATAATGCAAGATCTAATTCATACCCTGGATTCTTTCCATCTCCTAATAAACCTGCTGCTCCATTTACCTTTACGATAGCTCCAGCTAAAATAAGAGCAAATAACAATCCTACATATCTTACGCCTAAACCGATAATTAATAATATACCACCAACTAATTCAACTGTCGCTACGCCATATGCAAGACCACCTGGTAAACCGATACTTGTAAACCATCCTGCTACGTTATCTATACCTGATTGAAACTTTGCTAAACCGTGTGCAAAGAACGTAACTCCTAACACGATACGAATAATTAAATTCCCAATATATTGATTCATTTTGAACTCTCCTTTTTGTTTTGTTATCGTGAACATTTATTCACAAGACAAAACAATACGGTATTTCTTTTCATTCGTCAAATGCTTTTTTTAAAGAAAACAAAAAACATTATCCGTTTTACGAATAATGTCTTTTATAAAATAGCATAAATTCAAGCTTTTACTCTATCACACAGAAAAAGTTGAAAGTTTTTTTCAGCACCAATATAAGGCAATAACGGCACGTCCTCTTCCACAACCATTCCGACAACATTCACTTTCTCATCTACAGGTAAATCATTTACCACAACTTGCATCTCTCCAGCATATCTACCGTACAATTCATTATCAATTGTAATGCTGCCTTTCTTTCTTGCGATGGCATCCATCGGCTGTAAAATCACTTTATGCTCCTCTCGCGATTCTACAGAACGAATGACATCACGAGCTGGATCTAGTCTATTTGTATGCACTTGTTCTACCATTTTAAATATTTCACTTTTCTTTATCAATTGCTCATACCGCAGCGGAATAATTCCTCTACTCGCACTCGCTATCTCTTGTACACTTTCTAGACTTCCGTTTATATCCCCAATTAGCACCTTATCGACACCACAATCTTGTACAAGTTCTAAGTACGCTTCCAGCGGGCGCATATTGCGGTGCTTTTCTAATGTTGGTAAGCCTTCATATAACGGACCACGTTTTTCACCATCTCCCGGAATAAATGCCATCGTTTTTATTCCGCACTCATGTAAGTATTCGTTTTGTTTTTGTAAGAATGATTTTGCTAGTCCTGTTTCTGGGCGCGGATAAAAATTATGCCACGCTTCTACATTCTCTACTTTTATATTTTCTATGGTTAACTCTTTCCAAAATGAATCTGTAATCGTACTCGCATTTAAAGCTACTTTCATTTTATGAGATACGCGTGTGATTTCTTTCGGCGTGATGCCGTAGTCCATTCGTAAACCAGTAATGCCCCAATCTACTAACTCTTCGACATTTTCGTACGTCATTCCTAAATGGTGTAACGATTTTGGAGAGACATCGACCATTAATTCCATTTCATTTTCGAGAGCCTGTTTCCCTAATATTTGAATTAACTCTTTATACGTATCCGGATCATCTTCCGGAATATGAAGTGATGTAAAAATAGACGAAAACCCGTTTTCCTTCGCCACTTTTAGCCACTCTTCTTGCTTCTTTACTCGCTCTTTTGAAAGATAAATTGAAACTCCTATCATATAAATCTCCCTTTCTATGAATAGAAAAAGAGAAAGGAATCCCTTTCTCTATATGTTTTCTGCCATTTCTTCTTTAAATCCGAAGAAGTACGTAAAGATAAATCCAAAAGTATATGCCACTACTAACCCAAGGAAATATAATAAATATTTATTATCAGCAATTAACGGGATTAAAGATAATCCTGATACGCCAATTCCGAGTGAAGCCGTTTTCATAACTGCTTGGAATGCACCACCGACGGCCGCTCCTAAACAAGCGGTAATAAACGGTTTCCCAAGTGGTAATGTAACCCCGTATAATAATGGTTCGCCAATTCCTAAAAACCCAACTGGTAATCCACCTTTAATTACGTTACGAAGTCGTTTATTTTTTGTTTTTACATAAATCGCAATTGCTGCGCCCACTTGCCCAGCACCAGCCATCGCGAGTACTGGTAATAAAGGTGTTACGTGCGTTTGATTAATAAATTCCATATGAATCGGTGTTAAACCGTGGTGTAATCCGACCATAACGAGTGGTAAAAACGTTCCTGCTAGCACTGCTCCAGCAAATGCCCCACCAACATTTAAAATTGCGTTAATACCGCTCGTAATACCATCAGATAAAAATCCCGCTGCTGGCTGAATCGCTAACATCGTTACTATACTTACAGCTAATACAGTAATAAGCGGTGTTACAATAATATCAACTGCATTCGGCACTGCTTTTCGTACTCTTCTCTCAACTACTACCATAAGCCATGCTGCAAAAATAACTGCAAACAATCCGCCCCGCCCGGGTACCATTGCTTCACCAAATAATTTCACATTTGCCATCGCTGGATTGAAAATTAAAATACCCGCAATCGCTCCAAGAACGGGTGTCCCGCCAAATTCTTTCGCTGTATTCCAACCGACTAAAATCCCTAAAAATGTAAAGATACCGCCGCCAATAAGTAGTAACATTTGTAGCCATGTTGCATTCGGATCAGCACCTGCGTTTTTCGCGAAGTTAGCAACCCCGTTTATAATTCCTGACGCAACAAGACCAGGTATTAACGGAATAAAAATGTTACCTATTTTTCGTAAAAAGTTCTTCACTGGTGTATTATTTTTCTTCTTCATCTCTGATTTAATCTCTTGACCAATATCTTCAAGATGATGATCTGCAACCTCACCAATTCTTACTCCTGTTAAAACTTCCATTTCGGCTGCTACTTTATTTACCGTTCCTGGACCAACAACAACTTGAAGTGTTTCATCTTCAATGACGCCCATAACGCCTTCAACTTTTTTCAAAAGATCCATATTCACTTTACTTTCATCATGAAGCGTTAACCTCAGTCTCGTCATACAATGAGCAATGCCACGAATATTTTTTATTCCCCCAAGTTGCTCCGAAATTTCTTTGGCCATTCTCTCTTCTTTCTTCATAATAGAATCCCCCTCCCTATTCTTATCGTTTCACTTTATAATGCCTTCTTCACAAAGCCTTTCGCTTCTTTTAGTTTTTCTTTTGCTTCCCCATACTCACACTGTAGTAATGCCATAACGATAGCAACTTTCACGTTACGCTTTGCTTTTTCGTAATAATCTGCCGCTACTTCATAACTAACTCCTGTTGCTTCCACAATAATTCGTTTTGATCGTTCTACTAACTTTTCATTCGTAGATTGAACATCTACCATTAAGTTTTTATATACTTTTCCTACACCAATCATTGACGCTGTTGAAATCATATTAAGCACTAATTTTTGCGCTGTACCAGCCTTCAAACGTGTTGAGCCTGTTAATATTTCTGCGCCTGTCTCCACTTCTACATTGAGTTTTGCATACTTACTTATTTCAGCATTTTTATTACAAGAAATACTCGCTGTACTAGCTCCCACACTATGTGCGTATTTCAATCCGCCAATTACGTAAGGGGTTCTACCACTTGCGGCAATACCAATCACTGTATCTTTCTCGTTTAATCCAATACTTTTCAAATCTTCTTCTGCTAACTCTTCGCGATCTTCGGCACCTTCCACTGCCTTAGTAAACGCTTTCAATCCACCTGCTATAAATCCTTGCACCATTTTATCGTCTGTGCCAAATGTCGGCGGGCATTCCACTGCGTCTAAAATACCTAAACGACCACTCGTACCAGCTCCAATATAAATTAATCGGCCCTCTGCTTCAAAAGATTTAATAACAGTCTGTACGACCTTTTCAATTTGTTCTATCTCTTTTTCAACTGCTAACGCAACAGTTCGATCTTCTTCATTCATACTCTGTAACACTTCTTTTATACTCATCTCATCTAGATTCGTCGTTTTCTCATTACGGTGTTCTGTCGATAAATTCTCTAACATATTGCCACCCTCTTTGAAATTATATTTCACACTTTTATTATAACTTCAGGAAATTAAAAATCAATATTTCTTTCTTATTTTATGAAATAAAATTTCATAAAATGACATATTTGTGTCAAAGATAATAAAAAAGATGAGTCCCCTCATCTTTTCTTCTACTTTAACTTCCGTAACCGCACTGCTTCTTCTCGCGTCTCCATAAATTGATCCAACACTTTATTACCAATACGATTAAAAGTAATCACATATAAAGCATCAATCATATTCAGTTGTGTCATTCTAGAAGCAATACTTGCAATACGATGATCTTGCTCTACATCTGGCATACAAAGACGAATATCCGCCTCTTTATATAACGGTGATGATTGGTCAAGCTTTGTAATCGCAATAACTGTTGCACCTTGTCTCTTCGCATATTGCGCCATTTCAAGTACATCTTTCGTACGACCAGATGTTGAAATCGCAACAAATATATCGCCCTCTTTTAAATTCGTTACAAGCGGCAACATCATATGAAAATCAGATAGCATCATCGCTGTAAATCCGAGCCTTGTAAATTTATAAGCCCCGTCCATCGCCGGAGTAGCTGATCCGCCTACTCCATAAAATATAATTTTATCCGCATTTACAATACGATCTGCAGCTTTCTCAAGTTCTTTTTTATCTATCGCCGTAACGCTCGCCTCAATGGCAGCTTTATTCACATACGTAACTTTATTAAACAAGTCATACGGTCCATCTTCCGTATTCATAACTGAAAAATCATTAATATTATAATCAGCAATCGTCAATTCACGAACGAGCGCGATTTTAAATGCTTTAAAGCTCCCAATCCCAATCGACTTACAAAAGCGAACAACACTCGCCTCACTTGCGCCTGCATTCGTTGACACTTCTTTCGTCGTTAAGTTCGGAACAATCTCTGCATTCCCCATTATGTACATGGCAACCTTCTTTTCAGCTGGTGAAAATTGATCCATATTACTTTCAATTTTAAATAGTAATGTTGAAGCTTTCACTATTTAACCTCCACTTCTTGCGGTTGCTTTCACTTATTTTCTCTTGCTTCAAAAAGATAAAAACCATCATCGCCAGGAGGATGGTGAACAATTACAGTTCGATCCCCTTTTTTATATGAAGTTATTTCACCTTCAGATTGCTGTTCTTCCCATCCATGTATCCAAATTGCAAAATCAGGTACAAAAGCAGTGTACTTATAGTCTTTCGGTTTTTCGTCTTCTACATAGGAAGAAAAAATAGAAACTGGAAAGTCTTTCACTTTTGACTCTTTCCATGCAGTAAATGGTATACATAGCGTAATAAGTATGATTACACCGATAACCTTCCCCTTCGTAATCTTCACACATTTCTCTCCTCGACTTATCATATACGTAGATTTTACCATAATTACAACCTATTCACGCTATATGACTATTGCTTTTTCCAATAAAAAAAGAGCTTACCTACATCAGATAAGCTCTTCCTCTCTATACAAAATATTTTTTCAAAAGCGGCGGCGTAATAATCGTCGTTAATATAACAACAATAACAATCGCTGTGAAATTTTCTTTCGCTAATAAATTTGCCGCAAGTCCATTCGCTGCGATAATAAGCGCCACTTCTCCGCGCGAGACCATCCCCGCACCAATACTAATAGAAGATTGAAGGTTGAATCCTGTCAGTCTCGCTCCTAAACCTGATCCGATTAACTTTGTAAAAATTGCAATAAGCGTCATGATGATAATAAACCAAAGCTGGCTTCCGATACCTTGAAATGTAATTTCCATTCCAATACTTACGAAGAACACCGGTACAAATATCGCATAAGCAATCGGTTCAATTTTATGTTCTACTTCGTGCTTATACTCTGTTTGCGAAATGGCAATTCCGGCTGCAAATGCTCCAATAATACCGGCGATTCCCATCATTTCACTGTAATACGAAAAAGAGAAACAAATAATAAGTGCTGCACTAATTAATGCTTCTGTTACACGAAGTGGCACAAGCATTTTCATAATCCATGGAACAACTTTCCAAGAGATAAAAACGATGCTTACAAAAAAGATAATTTTCTTTGCAATGACAAGCGTTACATTTACATCTTGTGTACCTAAAAAACTCATCACAAATGCTAATAAAATAACGACAATTACATCATCAAATACAGCTGCTCCTAAAATCGTCGTACTTTCTCTCGTATTCATTTTCCCTAAATCTCTTAATGTTTGAACAGAAATACTAACCGAAGTAGCACAAAGTAATAACCCTAAAAAAATCGCATGCGACTGTAACATTCCAAACGCAAGTCCCGCTAAATATCCACCAAGGAATGGGAAAATGATTCCCCCCATCGCTACTGCGAATGCAGATTTCAAATTCCGATTTAACTCTTCTAAATCTGTTTCAAGCCCTGCCATAAACATAAGTAGTAAAACGCCAATTTCACTCAGTTCATCAATGAGTTCAGAACTATTAATAATACCAAGCACAGCCGGACCGATAATAATACCAACGATTAATTTACCAAGTACAGAAGGCTGGCCAAGCCTAACGCTAATATCACCAGCTAATTTCGTACAAAGTAAAATGACGACAAGTTCAAAATAAAATAACATAACATCTTCTCCTACTTTATAAAGTGAAACTTTTATGAGTGGTTTTGCCACTCTGTTAACCCTCGTCCATTCCTGCCAGTAGTTTCCCCTATTCATTCGCATTTTATTTGTCACATTTTTATTTGACAAAATATTCTGAATTATAATAAAATTAATCCAGCAATTTTAAAAAACAACCTACCATAACTGTACCTCCATTTACTTACATACTCTTTTCTAGTGGGCTCATACTATATTCGCAGTTATGGAAATGAAAAAACGGGGGGAGAGTCCAAAGTGAAGTCATTATTACGAAAAAAAACGCTTAGTACTGAATCACCACGGCAGCTAGATAGAACATTAACGGCACTCGATTTAACATTTTTAGGGATTGGCGCCGTAATTGGGACAGGGATCTTTGTATTAACAGGTATTGTCGCAGCGAAACATTCTGGTCCTGGTATTATGTTATCATTCCTTATTGCTGCATTTACTTGTGCTTGTGTAGCCTTTTGTTATGCCGAATTTGCTTCTTCTATTCCTGTCTCAGGAAGTGTGTATACTTACGCATACATGACAGTCGGAGAAGTCGTCGCCTTCATCGTCGGCTGGTGTTTAATGCTCGAATATTTACTTGCAGTCGCGGCTGTAGCTGTCGGTTGGTCTGGTTATTTACAATCTTTACTCCAAGGATTTAACATCCATCTGCCCGCCATAATCGCCTCGGCCCCTGGCGTAGGAAAAGGCGGCATTATCGATTTACCGGCTGTTTGTATTTTACTACTCATTACGGGACTTTTAAGTTTCGGTATACGCGAAAGCGCACGCATTAATAATGTTATGGTTCTTATCAAGTTAGCTGTTATTATCGCCTTTATCGTAGCAGGCGCAAAATATGTAAAACCTGAAAATTGGACGCCGTTCATTCCATTCGGATACGACGGTATCATTACTGGAGCTGCCACTGTATTCTTCGCCTTCTTAGGCTTTGATGCAATCGCAACCGCTGCAGAAGAAACGAAAAAACCACAGCGCGATTTACCAATTGGCATTATCGGTTCCCTTCTTATTTGTACTGTTTTATACATGATTGTATCTTTCGTTTTAACAGGTATGGTTCCGTATACACAATTAGATGTTTCTGATCCAGTTGCGTTTGCCTTACATTTCGTTGGCGAAGATACAATTGCAGGACTTCTCGCTGTTGGAGCGATGACTGGAATGACAACCGTTCTCTTAGTCGTTATGTACGGACAAGTTCGCGTTTCTTATGCGATGAGCCGCGACGGACTACTTCCAAAAGCGCTAGCACGTGTAAATAAAAGAGTAAAAGTCCCTTTATTAAACACATGGATCACTGGTGTTGTTGCCGCTTTATTAGCAGGGCTTCTAGACCTACATCTACTTGCTAATTTAGTGAACATCGGTACGCTAACAGCCTTTACATTCGTTTGCTGCGCGGTACTTATTTTACGAAAAACACACCCTAACTTAAAACGCGGATTCCGTACACCTTTCGTACCTGTATTACCAGTTGTCGCAATTCTTTGCTGTTTATATTTGATGATTAATTTGTCTAAAACGACATGGATTAGCTTTATAGCTTGGCTGATAGTTGGCTTATGTTTCTATTTCTTCTACTCTAGAAAACATAGTCATTTAGCTACTGAAAAAACAAATGATGAAGAGAAAAAAGCATAACAAAATAGCTCGCCGATAAAACGGTGAGCTATCTTTCTGTATTATTATATTTTTTCGTTAACGATTGTAAAATGAAAAATATGCCGATGCAAGCTGTAAACGATGCCCAATTTCCTATCGGTGTAGAATATTTTAAAATGCCAATACCTACAAGCACTATGAAAAGAAGCACCTGATATATGAGCTTCCACTTTTGCATATATTCCCTCCTTTACTTCGTTCCCTTCTTTTTCTTCTTCCATGCATTTAGACTATCAAAGAAGAAATTAATAAATAACGTGCCTAAGCCCGCTAATAAAAACGTCATTAAAAATAGAACCCATATACTTTTCTCTTTTAAGAAATAATACCCTACAAGGAGCACAACCGCGATCCATACATATTCAAGAATTCTTTTTAGCTTTTTCTCTTCCAAATTATTCGCTCCCTCATTCTATACTATTTTTAGTATAACAAAAAAGAAGCCTATCATGATAAGCTTCTTTTTCTTCTCTCTTATTTGTTTATGCTTTTTTCAACGAGTGAAATCGCATATTCCACCGTACGATTCATCGTTTCTACTTGTGCATCTTTTACTTTCGCATCTTTTAATACAGCTTCTGCCACTGTAATTTTTTGACTCAATGATTTCACTGAACCATCCGTTACATTTGCAGCTTGTGCTTTTTTCACCACTGCTTTTGCAGTTTCAATATTGATTTGTAATTTTTCTTTCGGTGTTTTCGGTTGTTCTTCTGCTACTTTAGATTGTACAAATGTTACATTAGCTGTTTTTAATTCGTTATATGTTTGAACGATTTGCTCTCCAGTACTTCCTACATTTTCAAATGCTTGCTTTGCAGTGTTATAGCTTTTCTCTAGTGCTTGAAATGCTTCCTTTGAATATTGACCTGGTTTGTCACCAAACTCATACGTACCAGCTAACACTTCTTTCACTTTCCCAAGCTCTTCATATAACGCGTTTACTTGCTCTAATTTTGTACGACTAGAAAACTCATTATACGCTGCTAATACTTCTGAAGAACTTAATGCTTTACTATATAATTTCGCAAGCGCAATTTGTCCATTTAACGGAATACCACCATTCCCGTTGCTATCTGGATCTGCACCAAGTGCAAATGGTACGTTCGGGTGATATACTTTCCCTGTAGCTGGTTGGCTGTTTACTTTTTTACCATCTACGTAAATTGCTACTTCACTTCCGTTATACGTTCCTGTTAAATGATACGTTTTATTAGCCTCTAACTGAACGCCAACACGTTTATAACTTCCACCAATATGAGCCCATAATTCTACATAACCACTTCCTGTAGATTCAAAACCAATTCCGCCGCTCTCTGTATTTTGCAAAATACCTTGTCCGCGAATTTCATTCATTGAAAATACAGTTTCTAACGTAAATGTATTTGCTACTTTCTCTTTTTGCGCTGCTGAAAACGGAAGATATCCAAATGTATTTGCTTTTCCGTTTAGCTTCATAACATTCTTTTTCAACGCTTTATCATATTCAATAGTCACATTACCCTTAACATCACCTTTTGTACCAAATGATGAATTGTCTTTAAATGTACCATCTGCAAAGTTCACATCAAAAACATCCGCCTTTGGTACTTTCACATTCGGGTCAATATTATCTTTTTTCGTAGTAATTTCTGCCGTTAATGGTTGTACACTTTCATTGCCGAATGAATCAATCGCAACGACTTCCAGTGTATATGTTTTCCCGCCATCTAGTCCTGCAAGCGTAAATGTCAGTTCTTTCGGCACTGGATCACGATAAAACTCTGAGAATGCTAACAATTTATTCTTTATTTCTCCCGTTTGCTTATCTCTAGCTTGTACACGGTAAGAATGAACAAGAAGGTTGTCCAACGCTTGCATGAATGTTACTGTTGCTGCATTTTCTGTTACATTTGATACCGCAAGCTTTGCATCCTTAGCAAAGTGTGGCCTTTCTTTATCGCGATCTTCTACATATGTAAATGTGTCTTTCTTTGATGGTAATTTAATTTTCCAAGGCTCGCCTGTCCAAGAATTTGTATGGAAATCACGGCGATTAATCGTTACTTCTTTATCATCTACTTCTACTAATAAACCTTGGCTTAATGCACGCGATTCTGAAGGAATATTCCCTTGCACTTTGCCACCCTCTACCTCCATATAACTTACTGAAGATGTGCCAACTGATGTAAAGTCTTTTTGATGAATTGATCTTGGATCATCTAATGGATAATGTGAATGACCTGAAAACGTAATGACTTGTGGGTATTGTTTTAATACCTCATTAATTTTTGCACTATCTTTCGTTCCCCATTCTTGACTACCGTATACTGTATCTTTAATATGTTGATGTAAAAATACGAAAATTGGTTTTTCTGGATCATCTTTTTGCGCCTTTGCCATCTCTTCTTTTAGCCAATTAATTTGCTTGTCTGAATAATATCCATGAGTTGTCTCGTTCTCTGGAGACATAACAAGGAAGTGATACCCTTTCACCACTTTATGATAATAAATCGATTCCATACCTGTTTTTTCTAAGAAACGCTTCTGCGCTCCCTCTACAGATAAACCGTTCCAATAATCATGGTTCCCTAGAGAATTCATTCGTACTGCATCTTTATTTGCATTCTCATTATATACTTGCATGAAACGATCATATTGTTGTACCGATCCTGAATCAGTAAAATCTCCCACAATTACGAACGCATCTTGCTTTGGTGCAAGCGTATTGAACTGTTCAATCGCTCTTTTCCAGCGAAACGTATCATCCGTTCCACTATTTTTAATATGTACATCACTTACGACTGGAAAAACTATCTTCTTTTCACTTGGTGCCTTTTCTTGCTTCTTCTCTTCCGCTTTGACTGATGTACTCCACGGAAATGATACAAATGCTAATACAAAAATCATTAATAATCCAATAAGACCTTTTACTTTTCGTAAAGCTGTTCTTTCCACGTGAATCCTCCTCCTAATAATTGATTCATTACAAAGGCTATTTTATCTAAAACATGTTAATGTCGTTTAAATAACAAATGAATTTTATTAGATTTTTGTAAATATACAGTTAATTACAAGTTAAGTCCAACATTCCTCGTACTATTGTATACAACCACCTTTTATCTAAAAGAGTCTGATCATTCTTTTCCTATGACTATTCACATATAATCTTTTCTATAACACTAATGATAAGTTAAACTTTAAGCCTATTAGACAATCTTAATTTTTAAAATTTTCTTCTTTTCTTAACACATCGGCCATGCTTCTACATTTAATAGTAGTAAAAGACAACTTAAAAAGGAGGGGTTTTATTGAGGAACAAAAAAAATATTGGCTGTTTCGCTCCTTTATCTATCATTTGTCCAGATCCTTGTCCACCGCCCCCTCCTCCAAATCCAAGTTGTGAGCGAGTAACAAATGAATTTGCAGGGAATTTCCTCATAACTAACAACACCATTCCCTCTACCAAAGATGCACTACAATCAATGATACTGTGGCAAAGTGATGGGATACTACTTATATCAGGTACTGTATCGGTTTACAATAGTACTAGCAGCACCGAAGCAATTACAATTCAAATCGTTGGAGCAGTAACCAATATTTTCACTGTGTTTCCAGGCAATACGATATCTTACACCGGAAAAGACTTACAATCAGTCAGTATTATTAATATACAAAGTAATCCTTCACTATATTTAGAAGGCAAGTACTGTTGCCAATTTACATGTTGCTTATAGAATACCAATTTCATTACTTTCTCAATTTAAAAAAGCATACCATTTACGGTATGCCTTTTTTATGAAATTGGATAACGTACTGTAATACAAAACTCGCCTTGATTAACAGTTGTTCCTGTCGTAGTAATTCGGACAGTAGTAAAGTATCGTACAGTGAAAGTACCGCTACTTTGTGGTTGCACAGTAATTGTATCAACTACTGTAGCACCTACTAAAAAATCAACTGTAATGGGATTCGCGCCTACATCATATTTCACATAACCTGAACCATATACTTCTTGTGTAATATTATTCGTATATACAATTTGAGTACCAGCACCTGTAATAGACCAGTCTGTACATACTTGATCTTGCACAAGTGTTTTATTAGAACAACAAGACAAACCGGAACTTCTCATTCCCATTTCGATCCTCTCCTATTCTACTATGAAAGTGGATAACGTGTTGTAATACAAAATTCTCCCTGATACGTTCCACCAGGTGTTGCAGGTAACACAACTTGTATACTATCAAAGCGGCGATACGTAAAAGCGATACTCGTTCCTGGGTTTAATGTTTGTGTATCAATTGTAGCCCCAGCAGAATCAAGCGCTTCTACAGTAATTGGACCTGGACCAACATCATACTTAACAAAACCAGTACCAACTACATTTTGGTTAATATTATTTGTATAAAGAACATTATCAATTGCTGTTGCAACTACAGTAGCAGACCACGGACTACACACTTTATCTTGTACATAATTTTTATCTGGACAACAAGTTAATGCTGACCCTGAGCACTCACAAGACATAGTTGTTTCCCCTCTCTCTTTTATATTCCCTATATGTGTATGTCCTTCAGAGTCTTTTGCCTGTACTATTCATCTATTTTCGAAAAATAAGACAACTCCTGTACTAATGACTAGATAGATTCCGTTCTGTTTCTTTTTTTCATAAATTTATAGATTAATATACCGCCTACAATAATAACTATGACTAGTAATATCGGTAACATATATTGTCCAACAACATCCGCTGCCTTTTCCCAATGCGGACCTAATTTCATTCCAAAATAGACATATAAAGTCGTTAACGGGAACATTGCTACGAATGTATATATACTAAATTTCCATATGTTCATTTTCGCCATACCACACGGAACAGAAATAAGCGTTCGAACTCCCGGTACAAAGCGTCCAACAAATGCTACAACTGGCCCATATTTCTCAAAGAAATCATCTGCTTTTTGAATTTGTTCTTCTTTAATAAAGAAGTATTTTCCGTATTTTATTAATAGAGGACGACCACCGTAATAACCGAGTGCGTATAATGTTAACGGTCCTGTCGTTCCGCCAAGTGTTCCAGCTAATACAGCTAGCCAAAAATTCATATCTCCCTCGTACACCCAATACCCAACCATGGGTAAAACTACTTCTGCTGGAATAAATTCAAACGTTAATGCTAACACAACTCCAAAATAAGAAAACTGCTTTAAAAACTCGATTATATCTAAAATAATTTGCTCCATATTTTCAACTCCTATCCTACGTTTACGTTATGCTTTTCTTGCAATTGTACTGGCGCCATTTTTACAATTCGATTCAAAATGAATAACACAATTCCGATATCATCTAAAATACCGATAAACGGCAGGAAGTCTGGAATTAAATCAAGCGGCATCGCAACATACCCAACTAAAAAAGCAACAGATAAAATTTTCTTCTTTATTGAAACCTCTTTTGAAGTAAAAAAGTCAAATAGAAATGGAACGAAACGACGAACATGAAATACAACTCTTAATCTACTAATAAGTTTTTTCATTTTTATTTCTCCTCTCTTTGTATACAAAAAGGACCCTACCAAATATGGTAAGGGTCCTAAAAAAGACAATAAGGGGCCTTTACCATTGCTGGTAAAGGTCTCACTAACAACGAAACGTTGCCAATAAAGCCGAGGGTTTCTCCCTGTAATGACGACTTTACTGTAATAAGTTACTCCCCTTTATATACACAGTTTTATACAATCACATTAAAATATTTGCCTAAGCTTGTCAATATTTTTTTCATTCGACATCCAGATTATTACATTGTAAAAGGCTCTCTTCCCTGTTCTCTATGAAAAGGAATTGGAGTGTATAACCATCTGGATCATGAAATATTATTCTAACTTCTTCGCCATGGTGCTCTTCTACAAATGATATTTGATAAAACACTAACTTTTTCTTTAACCGCTCGATATTTGTAGTTTTTAACAATAGTTCTTTCACTGATGATATAACGGTCTCTCTATGTTCTCCCAGTCCCCTATTTACAACAAAACAAATTCTCGTTGAACCGATATCATACCACACACCTGTTACACGTATTTGTGGCCTCTCCTTGCTCGGTTTAAACCCTAGAATTCCTTCATAAAAATATAATGTTTCCTTTAAGTTTTTAGATTCTAATACAATACATGTTGTAACACTTTCCATCCGCACTCCCCCTGCCTCTTTTAGTTTTCTATATGAGTCATAATTTGCAATTATGTACGAATACAATACTTAGTGATGAATATTTCATTTATAAAGGAGGCGTGTAACATGGATGAATTTATGAAATCCTACATACCTTTCCATAGCCCAAACGACCCTTGCCCTCCAATTGGAAAAAAATATTACTCAACTCCCCCACACCTATTTATGGGCTTTCAACCACCTAACCTACCCCAATTCCCACCAAAAGAAGCTTTACGAAAAGGAACTCTGTGGCCTGCTTTTTATGATTTTTATGAAAATCCTTACAAAAAAGGACGGTGAATAAAAACATGACACAGACATTGCCTGATGAATATTACAAATGGATTGAAGAACTACAAGAACTAGACTTTGTATTAGTTGAACTTACCCTCTATTTAGATACGCACCCAAACGATACTGCAGCTATAAATCAATTCAACGATTTCTCCTATAAACGAAGAGTATTACAACAAAAAATTGAAGAAAAATACGGGCCACTTCAGCAGTTTGGAAATAGTTATTCTAACGCTCCATGGGAATGGAGCAAAGGACCGTGGCCATGGCAAATATAAAGGAGAGAAACTATGTGGATTTATGAAAAGAAATTACAATATCCAGTTAAAGTGAGTACTTGTAATCCAGCACTCGCCAAATTATTAGTTGAACAGTATGGCGGTGCGGACGGCGAACTGGCTGCTGCTCTTCGCTACTTAAATCAGCGTTATACAATTCCTGACAAAGTTGTCGGCTTACTAACCGACATTGGCACAGAAGAATTCGCACATTTAGAGATGATTGCGACAATGATTTATAAATTAACAAAAGATGCAACACCAGAGCAAATGAAAGCTGCAGGATTAGACGCACAGTACGCTAATCATGATAGTGCTTTGTTTTATCATAATGCTGGTGGCGTTCCTTTTACTGCTACTTATATTCAAGCAAAAGGAGACCCTATTGCAGATTTATATGAAGATATTGCTGCTGAAGAAAAGGCAAGAGCAACTTATCAATGGCTCATTGATTTATCTGACGATCCTGACATAAATGACAGCTTACGCTTCTTACGTGAACGAGAAATTGTCCATTCACAACGTTTCCGAGAAGCAGTTGAAATTTTAAAAGAAGAACGTGATAAAAAAATATTTTTTTAAAACACGTATCCTAGCGATATGTGTTTTTTTATGTTAAAAGTTAAATCCTTCCTATTAAAGATATAAATAGTATATTTATTCGATTTAATGCATTATTTTTTAATATTTTCAAAATTCCCTATTGCTTTCTAGTCATCAGACCTTTAAAATAGTAACAGTTACTCGACAAATTATTTGAATTTTCGACAAAAACACTCATTAGGAGGATTTTCTTTATATGCGTACAACTTTAAAACCAGCGCAAATACTTTCGATTAGTTTATTACTATTCGCAGTTTTCTTCGGTGCTGGTAATATGATTTTCCCGCCCCTTCTCGGTCTTTCTTCTGGAGAAAATATGTGGATTTCCATTACAGGATTTATTATTACAGACGTCGGTTTATCTTTACTAGCTATCGTCGCTGTTGCCCTTGCCGGTGGTAGTTTCAACACTTTAGCAAGCCGTGTTCATCCAAAATTCGCAGCAATATTCGCTATCATTATTTATCTTTCAATCGGCCCACTATTTGTTATTCCACGAACTGGATCTGTATCTTACGAAATTGGGATTGCACCACTTTTCCCGGACCAATGGTACTCTATGTTAATCTTTAGTGCGATTTTCTTTATAGTCGTTTACTTCTTATCATTAAATCCATCAAAATTAGTAGATCATATTGGAAAAATATTAACGCCAATTTTACTTGGAATTATTGCAATTATGGCAACAAAAGCGATTCTTTCACCAGGAACGTTTACAGAACCTGTTGGTGACTATAAAGAAATTCCATTTTTTAAAGGATTTCTTGAAGGATTTTTAACGTTAGATGCAATTGGAGCACTTGTATTATCAACAATTGTTGTAAATGCAATTCGCCAAAACGGTATACAAGAGAAGAAATCAATTGCGAAATATACAATTATTTGCGGAAGCATTGCAGCTCTATTCTTAACAATTGTTTATTTCTTACTCGGTTATATCGGCGCTTCAAACGGCAACTTAGGACAATTTGAAAACGGTGGTCAACTATTAGCTACTGTTATGTATCAATTCTTTGGGACAAGCGGTAATGTTTTATTAAGTATCGCCATTATCTTCGCTTGTTTAACGACAGCAATTGGCGTTGTAAGTGCATTCGCCAACTATTTCGCAACAGTATTAACAAATGTTTCATATAAGAAACTCGTACTATACGTTTGTATCTTTAGCTTCGTGATTTCAAACTTAGGATTAAGCTTATTAATAAAAATTACATTACCTGTATTAATCATTTTGTATCCAATTACAATCATTTTAATTTTCGTATCATTTATTGATAAATATACGAAACGTAAACCTTCTGTCTACATCGGATCAATGCTCGCAGCATTCATTATTAGCTGTATTCATGCTCTTGATAATGTGGAATTGATACCAAGTTTTATCGCTAATATCGTACACACCATTCCTTTTTATAACTTAGGAATCGGCTGGATTATTCCTGCAATTATCGGTGGTATAATCGGATACTTTATTCCGCAAACAGAAGCTGAAGGTGAAGTTTCTACAAAATAAAAAGAGGCGAGCATGAACTCCATGCTTGCTTCTTTTCACATCGTATGTTTAAAAGTAAATAACTCTTCTTTTGACTGCACAGCAGATTGTTCTTCTTCTATAGCGTCCTTCTTTATCTCTCCTCCTAACCTTACTTTCATCATCGCCTCTTCTATACTTTTTACAATCATATTTCCTGAAAAAATAGTAAGTCCAAAAAATGTAATGGGAACGAGCGGAATCCACGGATTCACTGTTAATGATCTAAAATAGACTCCAATTAAACCTGACCATTCATGCGTGTAAGATTCTATTTCTTCTATCGGTCCTAAAAACTGAACTGTTCCACCAAAGAATATTTCCAGTAATCCTAAGTGCAGTAAAATAGTAAGAGTCTGCGTAAACTGCTGGAAAAATACAAGTATAAACGTCATATAAAGATGCGGAAAAATATGCTTTATAACAATGTGCCTTCTCGATCCACCTAATATGCACGCAGCTTCAATAAATTCTTCGGTTCTCAGCTTACGGACTTCCTTCGCAACATACAGTGCAATAACTGGCATCACAAGCATTACAAGTAATAAAACTTGAAACGAAGCTCTTTCAAAAAAGGTTGTTGTTTCCTCTCCACTCCCAAATGCATTTGCAGATTGAAGAAAAAAATATGCAATCATAACTGTCGGAATAACTGTAAAACTATCAAAAAAAGCCTCGATTTTTGAAAAACCTCTTTTTACATATGTTCCGAGTACGACACCGAAAAACACACCTATTACCATTCTAAGTGCCGCAATTAAAATAGATATACCAATTGTCCACTTCGCACCTTCAATGACTACATGTAACAGGTCGTATCCTTTCCGATCTGTCCCAAGTAAAAATTGGAATGAAGGTGAAAACGGTGGAACTTCTGGATTTTCATCCGCATCATATTGCAACGTAACTTGTCTAATATGTCCATCATTCCATATCGTATTTCCGATGCTCAAAAGAACTAATATGAGAAGAAACCCAATGCTTATCCAAAATCTTTTATCGCGTTTTATATACGTCCACATATTATAGTCTCTCCTTCATCGCAGCTGGAATGAGATAATGAAACAATTTAAACAAAATAAAAATCGGAATATAAATAAGCAGCACACTAACGATGAAAACCTCAATCCTAATACCCTCATACGATTTCAAAAACATAAAAATACCACCCGTATTAAAAATCCATTCTATAATATATAAATTAGATAACATAAAAAAGATATTCGTTTTTGCAAAGAAAATTGTACTAAGCAACACATTTCGTAAAATATGACGATTTAAAATATGAAAACGATCCAGCCCTTTCGCCTTAGCAAAAAGTACATAATCTTTTTCTAGCTCATTTTCAAAACGAAGCACTAACATTTTTACAAACAAAATCGTAGTCGGTATACTCAAACAAAATATTGGTAATCCTCTAATTGATTCGCCTCCAATTGATGCAATTTGAAAGGGCAAAAAACCTGTTTGTTTAAAAAACCATACAACTAAAATTTGTGATACTAAAATAAGTAGAATGTCTGGAATAGATTCTAAGAAGATGAGAAATGATTTAATGCGATGTTGTATACGCGGTGAACTACTCATAATCACATAAACAATACAAAATGCTACAAATAATGAAATAAAAAAAGCAGCTAAAAAAATAACAATCGTTTCTTTATAATGGACGAACAACTGCGGAAATAAAAATTTACCTCTCACATATTGAAAATTAGAGATATCCATTAAGTTCACAAACACTTCTTTTAAACTCTGTATGTACCTTGATACATGCAGCTCAAATCCATAAAATAATTTTGGCAGTGCCCCTAAACAAATAATACCCAAAATCGAAATAATAAATTGAACCGTCACTTCCATCCCATTCAGAAAAACTTTTTTGACCACGTTTTCCCTTCTCTCTCTATATTAATTTACCACTTAATTTTATTCTTAATTTTCCGAATTGTAAATATTCACACAAAAAAATCACTAGGTTATGATCCTAGTGATTCTTTATGCGCATGCCCTTCTCTTTTCGCAAACGGCATATACAAAATAAAACATCCAATAAGCGCAGCTATTTCTAATGAAATAATATAGTAAGGGTGCGGCCCTAACATATCAAGTAATGAAGCAGTTTCTGGCTTACGAGCTAAAAACATATAATTGCCACCTGTTTTGTAGTTCACAAAAGAAACGATTGGAATTACTATGTTTAAAAATATCATCGTACGCTTAATTGATTGCAAGGTCGGTCTATATCCTTCTACCCACGTCATAAAGAGTGGCGCCCAAATGAGCAATACATGTGCAACGAAGAATTCTATAAAGCGAAAATGCGGAAAAGCATATTGCACGTTCGGCGTTAAAATAGCTTGTGATGCACCGATAATTCCTGTAAAAAATACAATCTCATATATGCGGTAACTTTTCGTTACAATCATAATCGACGCTAACAATAAACTAATCGTACATAGCTCAAATGGTAATGAAGTGGCTAGTTCAAAAATCCCTGCTTTCCATTCCCACATATGAAGTCCAATTTCACTTCCAATAAATAAAAATGCAATCGCATATCGAACCGTTATATTCCACTCACTTTGCCGTAATACATCTTGGTATTGATACAGAAAAAATATCCCCACTAACATAATAAATAATATAAGGACGTGTTGCCTTGAGTATGGAATAAATGGTTTTAATGGATGCGCACTAAAATAAGCTTCCATCTTGCCTCCTCCTCTCCTTCATACAATATTATTGTAAGAAAAAAGCGACGAGTCAATTCATTTGCTCACACTTGGACAAGCTCTACCTTACATTTACATATTCATACCTTACAAAACTGTAAGGTTATTGTAAGCTAAAACGATTTGTCAGATTCTTCACCTCTTCTATACTTAATGTAGATACTAAAACGAACGAAAAGGTGATAAATAGATGAAGAAGAAAAATAAAGTGTTAATTACTAGTGTAGTAGCAATCGGAATTGCAGCTGGATCATATTTTGCATTTGCTGGTGGCGGTGGTTCAGAAGTAGCAATGGCATATAGCGGATATAAAGTAACAGAAAAACAAATTGAAAACGCGCAAAAATTTGGCGGTGAAGTCATTCCAAACGGCATCGAAACAATTTCATTCGATCCAACAAAAGGTACGTATGAATTAGCTGTAAAAAAAGGTGATGAAGTAAAAAAAGGTCAACTCCTTTTTAAATATAATGACCCTACTGCGAAACAAGGTGTAACAGAAGCAGAAATGCAAAAGAAAATCGCACAAAAAGAAGTAACATTGTTCCAAAAACAAATTGATGCAGCGAAACAAAAATTACAAAAAGATAAAAATGCAGGCCTTCCTGCTGAAGCATTAAAAGCATCAGAAATCGAAGTACAACAATTAGAATCACAAATTGAAATGAAAAAGTTTGAAGTTGAAAAATCTGATGAAATGATTAAAGCAGCAAAAGAGAAAGTAAACACACTTTCTGTAACGAGCCCTACTGATGGCGTAATTGATGACATCGTAAAAATTGCTGATGAAAAAACAGGTATGAGCGGCATTACACTTCGTCACGCTGGTCCATTTAAAGTAAAAGGTCAACTTTCTGAATATGAGCTTGCTAGTATGAAAGTTGGGCAAGAAGTAACTGTTTCATCAAAAACGGTTGCTGGTAAGACTTGGACAGGAAAAGTAACAGAAATCGGTTCTACACCATTAAAGAGCATGGACGAAAATAAAACAGTTTCTAACTATCAATTCACTGTCACATTAGACAATAGTGAAGAATTACAAAACGGCTTCCACGTTTACGTAACAAGTAAATCTGGCGAAGCAACTGGTACAATTGTTCCGAAAGGCAGCATCGTGAAAAAAGGTGACAAAAATGTTGTCTTCGTTGTAAAAGACGGTAAAGCGAAAGAACAAGCAGTTACTGTTGAATTCGAGACTGATAGCGAAGCAAAAGTTTCTGGAGTGAAAAAAGGAGAGCAAATTATCTCTAAACCTGAAAAAGACTTAAAAGATGGTATGGAGGTTGTCGTTGAATGATTAACTTAAAAGGCATCACGAAATCTTTCCAAAATGGCGCAGAATCCGTTCAAATATTACACGGCATTGACGTAACACTGAACCAGGGAGAATTCACTTCTATTATGGGACCATCTGGTTCTGGTAAATCAACATTAATGAACATTATCGGTTGCTTAGATAAACCAACGACAGGTGCGTATGAACTAGCTGGTCAAAATATTTCAAACATGTCTGAGACAGAACTTGCACGCGTTCGTAATAAAGAGATTGGGTTCATATTCCAAAACTTCATGTTATTACCGAGACTTACAGCACTTCAAAATGTAGAATTACCTCTTATTTACGCTGGAGTTGATAAAAAAGAAAGACGTGAGCGCTCATTAGCCGCTTTAACAAAAGTAGGCTTAGCTGATCGTGCTACTCACCTACCGAACGAATTATCAGGTGGACAAAAACAGCGTGTCGCAGTCGCACGTGCAATCGTAAATAATCCAAAGTTCATTTTAGCCGATGAACCGACAGGTGCACTTGATACGAAAACGAGTACACAAATTATGGACCTCTTTTACGAATTAAACAAACAAGGCTCAACAATCATTATGATTACCCATGATCGTGAAATCGGGGAAGCTGCAGCACGTCAAATTGTAATTCGTGACGGAAATATCGTCCAAGATTGGAGAGGTTAATTTTGAACACGAGTGAAAATATACGCATGGCCCTTTCCTCTATCTTTGCCCATAAAATGCGTTCTATATTAACGATGTTAGGTATTATTATCGGTATTAGTGCCATTATTACTATCATCTCAATGGGTGATGGTACAAACGCAAAGTTTAAAAAAGAGTTAGGCCAAGGAAAAGATACTGAAGTAACGATTTACTACAACAACCCTGATTACGGAACTGATAGTGCCAAAATTACAGCTGATATGTTAAAACGTCTTCAAACTGTTCCTGGTGTTAAAGATGTGTATCCAGATGTAAGTATGAAAGTAAAAGCATCTTCTGGTTCAAAAGATGTCTCTCTTGATTTAAAAGGTGGAACAGGCGCCTTCATGACAGATGCGAAAATAAAATTAGTTCACGGTCGTGAATTAAATGATAGTGAATTAAAGCAAGCAATTCCTGCTGTTATTTTAAATGAAGAAGCTTTCAACAAATTGTTTAATGGTTGGGAATCAAATTTATATACTGATATAAAAGGAAAGCCATATAAAGTAGTCGGTGTGTATGAAGCAAAAAATGATTTCGGAATGGCTATGTCAGAAGGTTATACATCACTTGAAAACGCTCCTGTAATCTCAGGAGTAACTGAGTATGACTCTGTAAGATTAATATTAACTTCGCCAGCAGAACGTAAAAGTGTAGAAAAACAAGCTGCTTCTGTTTTAAACGAAATGAAAGCTCCTAAATTTGAGCATAAATTCGAAGCACAAGATTTAGGTGAATTTACGAAGCAATTAGACGAGTCCATCGGTATGATGAAAATGGTATTCGGTGGTATCGCTGCTATTTCTTTACTTGTTGGTGGTATCGGTGTAATGAACATTATGCTTGTATCTGTAACAGAACGTACACGTGAGATCGGTATTCGTAAAGCACTTGGTGCAACGCGCGGTAAAGTATTAACACAATTCTTAATTGAATCTTGTATTTTAACAGGACTCGGTGGTTTCATCGGATTCATGCTCGGTATCTTCTTCGCTTGGATCGTCTCAATCTTTGCCGGATGGCCACTCGTTATCTCAAAAGAACTTGGACTTCTTTCAGTAGGTATCTCAATGCTAATCGGTATTGCATTCGGTTTACTACCAGCGAACAAAGCTGCAAAACTTGATCCAATTGAATGTTTACGATATGAGTAAATAAAAAACGTAGGAGTGTAAACTCCTACGTTTTTTATTTATCTATTAAATCGTGTTTCTTCTATTATATATGTTTCACGTTATCAACACCTTTAATTATTTTAGCGTACTAAAGCTATTATAGAATCCTATTATTGCAAAAATAATATGTGAAAGACTAAAATCAAGGCGTAATTTTTTCCATACCTCGACTTATTTTGTAACAATTATAGCGATATTTCATTGATTTTCACCTCATTTATATTTCTCCACAACTAAAATAGTTATCTTTACATAACTAATCTCCTGTTCCAACAGCAAAAAACGTCGTTTTTGTAACAATTAAGAAATAATTACGTAATACTACAGAAACATTATTAACCTATTAGAAATTGAAATACTCTCATTTTTATGTATCACATGCTCTAACCTCCCCTAACAACTATAAGAAAGCGCTTTTAGGATATTACTGGAATTATTACAGAATATTAATGACCCGTTACGAATGCTTTGTAGTTTTGTGTTTTCCGCAAATAAGAAAATAATGGTTGCTATAATGAGGTCAACGAAAACAAATGCAATGGAGGCTATTATGAAAAAATTTATGGGTATAGCAACAGCAGCGGTTTTTGGTCTTGGGATTTTCACAACATCTGCTAAAGCAGAAACGATTGTAACAACTGACGTACTAAACGTACGAGAAAACCCAACTACTGAATCACAAGTTGTCGGAAAGTTATTAGATGGATATAAAGTTAACGTTTTACATACAGAAAACGGATGGTCAAAAGTGAAATTGAATAGCGGTAAAGAAGCTTTCATTAGCGCTGACTATACAAAAGACACTTACTACGTAACAGCAAACGTATTAAACGTACGTGCTGGTGCAAACACAGACTCAGAAATTATTGGTAAGTTGAAACAGGATGACGTAATCGAAACAACACACCAAGTGCAAAATGACTGGATTCAATTTGAATATAACGGAAAAACAGCTTATGTTCATGTTCCTTACTTAACAGGTAAAGCTCCAGTTAAAGTTCAACCAGCAGTTAAAGTGGAAAAAACAACTAAAGTTCAAGATACAGCTAAAGCTGTGGAAGCAACTAAAGCTCGTGAAGTAGCTGAAACGCAAGCAAAAGCTAAGGCTCAAGAGGCAACTAAAGCTCGTGAAGCAGCTGAAGCTCAAGCAGAAGCTAAGGCTCAAGAGGCAACTAAAGCTCGTGAAGCAGCTAAAGCTCAAGCAGAAGCTAAAGCTCAGGCAGCAGCTGAAGCTCAAGCAGAAGCTAAGGCCGGGGAAGCAGCTAAAGCTCGTGAAGCGGCTAAAGCCGAGGCAGCAGCTGAAGCTCAAGCAGCGGCTAAAGCTCAAGAGGCAGCTCAAGCTCGTGAAGCAGCTAAAGCTCAAGAAGCAGCTGAAGCTCGTGAAGCGGCTAAAGCTCAAGAAGCAGCTGAAGCTCGTGAAGCGGCTAAAGCTCAAGAGGCAGCTAAAGCTCGTGAAACGGCTAAAGCTCAAAAACCAACTACACAACAACCTGTTGCAAAAGAAACTGAAACAAGTGCACCATCATCTTCTCGTGAACTACGTGTTGTAGCAACAGCTTACACAGCAGACCCACTTGAAAATGGTTATAAAGCAGGCGACCAAGTAAAATCAGCTTTAGGTCATAACTTAACAGCTAATCCAAACATGAAACTTATTGCAGTTGACCCAAGTGTAATTCCATTAGGTTCAAAAGTATGGGTTGAAGGTTACGGAGTAGCAATCGCTGGTGATACTGGTGGAGCTATTAAAGGAAATAAAATCGACGTTTTAATGCCTGATAAAGGTACATCAAGTAACTGGGGACGTAAAACAGTTACAGTTAAAGTATTAAACTAGTTCGTATAAAAAGAGTCAGTCTCATTGAGGCTGACTCTTTTTTTGATTCTCACATTCTAACTTTCTCTTGAAAGTAACTAATATGATCCCGAATCCACTTTCGCTCTGACATAAATAAGTTCCCTCGTTTGTTATATACTTTATCAAACGCCTTTAAAACTTCTTCATGATTAACAAACTTATGTAAAAAACGAAGAGCGATGACAATCTCCTTCTCTCCCGTCCAAATTAAATCTATCTCTTTGCATTCTATATACGATAGATTACTATTTCAACAGAACAAAGAGGATGCCATAGCATCCTCTCCTCCCCTATTCCACACAAGTAAACTGCGTCCAAGCTCCTACATAATCTAGTAAGAATAACTCTTCTTCCGCAATTGTACCGACAATATTTTTCCGTTCATCTATCGGCATTTCTTTTAGAATGATTTGCAGTTCACCTTTATACTTACCAAATGAGTTGTTCCCAATTACAACTTGCCCTCTTTCCTGTCGTACACTTTCGCGCACTGGGAAGTCATAGTCTTTGTACTTTTTACGTACTTCTGTAGAACGTACCATATATTCTGTTATGTCGCCGCGTCTTACGTGTAATTCTTGCAGTGTCGCTTTCTTCTCTACTTCAGTCGCTTCTTCTACAAAGTGTACCTTTAGCTGTAACATGTAACGATTTAAGTTTCCTAGTTTCTCTAACTCTTCTTCACTCGCATAAGCATTTCCGATAATAACATCATCAATAAGCCCTGTTGCCCATAAATGTTTCGCTTGTACTTCAATCGGTAAATTTCGATGTTGTTCTAACGTACATAATCCGTCATTAATATCCCATGGACCGATGTCGGCTGCATGTGACGTAATAAAGGCTGCCGTACGAATACTGTGTTTTTTAAAGCGTTCACTACAGCGAATGAAATAATCATACGGAAGACCAGTAAATTTTTGCGGATAGAAATTATGACAACCAATTAAAGCTGGTTTATTCGCCTGATGCGAAAGAATATTTTCTAAGTATGCAATATCGTTACTTACGTTTAGCTCAATTTTTAAGCCGTACGGATTATTCGTCATTTTTGCTTCTGTTAATCCGTCAAAACCTAAATCTAAACGAATACCATCTGCACCTAACTCTGCAAAGAATGATAGGTCGCTATAACTAATACCAAGTTGATCAAATACTGCCGGAGCTACATCTAAAATAACTTCCATATTATTATCTTTTGCATGATTAATAATTTCTTTAAATTCAGCTACAATTTCTTCTTTCGGTCGATTCACAGATAATAGACATGTGAATATTCTTGAAAAACCGTGGCGTGCCGCTGCCGAAATGTATACCATATCTTTTTCTTTCGTTGAATGCTCTGGATAAAGTGAAATCCCTAATTTACGCTCCATGCTTTTGCATCTCCTTCACACGTTGTATTAATGCCATGCTCGTAAATCTATATTTTGCAGATAAACATGTTGCACATAAAATCGTTGGTACAATGATTACGTACGGTGATTGTAACCCTAACATTACATAGGCACCCATTGAACTACCGATAAATACAATTGATACGAGTAGTAAAACTAATAAAGATTTACTTTGTACCCATTTTGAATAATGTGCAATACACTGCCCCGCTACGAATGTAATTAAGATGATAATTGCTCCGAGCATTCTGTTTTCTCCTCTCCTGCTACTTGTTGTTTCTCATACATTTTGAAGAATGGATAGTAAATAACAAATGAGATAACAAAGTTAACAAGTACAAGTACACCAGCCATAATGGTCCAGTCTGTACTAATAATCGCTGCAATTGGTGCTAACATCGTAAATGGCAGTTTCGCCATCATGAGCGGAATCATACCTGAAACAACTGCGAAATATGATACTGTCGTTGTCACTAACGGTGTTATAACGAATGGAATAATTAAGATTGGGTTCATTACAATTGGTGCCCCGAAAATAATCGGTTCGTTAATATTGAATAAACCTGGCACGAATGATAATCTACCTAACTCTTTTAGGAATTTAGATTTAGAGAACATAAACATAATTACTAAAGCTAATGTTGAGCCTGATCCCCCGATCCATACGAACCATTGAATAAATTGCTCTGTAAATAAGTTTGGTAATTGATGTGCATTTCCTGTAGCTGTGAATACTTCCATATTTTCAAGAATTGCTGAATCCCACATTGGACGAATGATTGGTCCTAAAATCGCTGGGCCATGTATACCGAATGACCAGAAGAACACGATTAAGAATACTGTTAATAAACCGCCGAATAAATTATTTCCTACTAATACTGATTTTAGTGGTGCGATTAAATATGTGATTGTTGTATTCACATCGAATTTCAAACCGTAACGAATACCCCAGAATAAAAGAATAACAACTAAAGTTGGAATTAATGCTGCAAACGAGTTTGCAACTGCTGGTGGTACACTGTCTGGTAACTTAATCGAGATATTATGCTTAATCATAAAGTGATAAATTTCTACTGCAATTAAAGCTGTAACAATTGCTCCGAATAAAGACGTTGCACTTAATGTTCCTACTGAAATGTATCTTCCTGCATCAATAACACCTGGTACAGCTTTCGTAATTTGAATTGGTTCAACTGATGCTAGTAAAAAGGCGAGTACAGATAACAACCCTGCACTTAACTGATTGAGCTGATAGAAGTTTGCGAGTGAAGCTCCTACCCCAAATGCTGCGTATAACGCCATTAAACCTACTGTAAATCGGAATGGAATATCTAAAATATGGCGAAATGGTGCAATCCACTCCATATACGCATCAATTGGTAAATTTAAAAAGATAACGAAAAATGATCCGACAATCGTTAACGGCAATGTAGAAATAACTCCGTTTCGAATTGCTAATAAATGTCGTTGTCCTGCAATCTTTTGCGTTGTTGGCATAATCTTTTGTTCCATAAAACTCATAAAACTATTCATCAATACCCCTCCTCTTTCTTTTTACTGTGCAAGAACAAAAAGTTATAACATTATAATGTTTATATTTAAAAAAATATAATTATGCTAAAACTAATTGTTCTGCTTGTTTCAGTACTTTTAAACCGTCACACATCCCATAATCTCTTTGTTCTATTATTGCAACCGGTATATCGTATGACTTCGCAAGAAACTGTACCGCTGGAAACAAATACTTCACTTGTGGTCCGATTAAAACAACATCAGCACTTTTTATTTCCAGTTTCACAAGTTCTGAATCAACTGCTTTAATTTTATAATCCTTCCCTTGTTTCTTTGCCTCTTCTTGCATTTTTCTTACAACCATACTCGTTGACATGCCTGCTGCACAACATAATAAAATGTACATCTTATACTGTCACTTTCTCTTCTACTCGTTTATGAAGAGTGATAAATTCTTCAGCAAGTTCTTTCACTGTAATTGCATTCATTAAATGATCTTGTGCATGCACCAACAGTAAACTGATTTCTGCATGATTTCCTCTTGCTTCCTCTTGAATTAAGTCTGTTTGAATACGATGAGCTGCTGAAATTTCTTCACTAGCAAGTGTCATCTTTTCACTCGCATTCTCAAAATCTCCTTGTCTTGCAAAAGCAATTGCTTCAAGCGCCGCGCTTCTCGCATTGCCACCATGTAAAATTAACGCAAATGGAGTTTGCATATCAGTCAT
Source organism: Bacillus sp. FSL M8-0063 (assembly GCF_038005545.1). Classification (NCBI taxonomy): domain Bacteria; kingdom Bacillati; phylum Bacillota; class Bacilli; order Caryophanales; family Bacillaceae; genus Bacillus; species Bacillus sp. FSL M8-0063. Next base: position 483,941 of record NZ_JBBOTJ010000001.1, on the reverse strand, counting down.
TTTAAATTCCCCCAAGCTATCTTTTTTCTATATTGTTATCTTATTATGAAAACGCATACAATTAAACATAAAAAACTTCCGTTGTGTAACGGAAGTTTTTACATACTTTTCTTATATAGATAGTAATACCTCTTGGAAATCTTCAATTCCTTCAACATGCGTTAATTTCTCTATCGCACTTTGACTAGACATAATATCATATAAAAAATCATACAGCCGTTGTAAATCTTCATTATTATTACGTTTTACACTAAATAAAATAATAACTTGTACTTTTTTATCTCCCCAGTCAACGGACTTATCAAGTGTACAAAACATCAAAAATGTTTTCTCACTTAATAACTGCATCGGATGAGGAATCGCAACTAAATTCCCAACCGCTGTCGGAGATGTATTTTCTCTTTCCATAACAGAATCATAAAAGTTTTCTGGTACATAGTTTTTCTCAGCAGCTTTCTCACATAAAAACTGAATAACCTCTTCCTTCGTAGAAGCGCTATGATTTAAAAAGATTAAATCTTCCTTTATATACTGCTGCACGCTAGTATTCACATGCGTAAACAACTGCTGGCCGATTGACTTAAGCTCTTTATCATCAAATATTGAGTTCACTTTTATAACAGGCACAGGCAAACCACTCGGTATATGAATCGTACTAATAATACAATCTATTTTATCTTTATAAAGGTCTTCCACTTTCAATTGATAATAACCTGTAATCCCTACAATCTCTAATTTATCTCGGAACTGTGATAAAATTTTATATTTCAATAGCTGAGCGCTTCCTTGACCAGTCGCACAAACTAGTAAACATCTTTTCTTTTGATTCTGTTCCTGTAAACGACTCATCGCTCCGCCGAAGTGAATCGCAATATAACCAATTTCACTTTCCGGAATCGATTCTCCCGTATATTCACCAATTATATCTCCTACGAGAACCGCAATTTCAAAAGCATACGGATAATTCTTTTTCACTTCTGCCAATAGAGGATTTCTCGTATTTAACTTATACTTCAAACGGTTTAATAACGTTTTTAAATGAACACCAAAACCAAATAATAATTCTTCATCATAATAAAAAATAAGATTCCGTTCTTCCGCTACTTTAAAAAGAATATGTTGCATAAATGCATATAGATCTTTCCCTAATAGCTCTTCCACATTTTCATAACGATCTCTCGCTGTAACAGCAGTACTTAATAAATGCATCGTCACATATAAAACTTCTTCTTCTGGAAATAAAAGATGCAACTCTTTCTCTAAATCCCCTACAATCTGTTTCGCAATTGTATATTCTTTCTTTATGATAAGTTCTGATTGCTCCGCATTTAGTCCTTTCATATAATGTTGATCTTCACAACGCCTTAATGCAATTGCAATATGAATGACTAAATTATCAATTTCAATATCTGATAAATATATCGTTCCTCCCTCGATATACTTTAATATAACCGAACGGATAAGTGGGATATGAGGTAACGATAAATATGTATCCCTCTGTTCAAATTGCTCATGAAACGGAGTATGATCATAACGCGGTAAACCATATTGTGATAAACAAGAACGAATATGAAACTCCTCTCCCACAATACGTATACCATAATACGGTCTCTTTTCAATTTGTAATTGATAGCGACCACATATATCTGTCACATCTTTCATAATTAAATTCACAGTCGATTTACTCACATAAATCTCTTCTGCTAACTGTGAAAGCTTCACATACCCCTCTGTCGTTACAATACGTTGCAGAATGTACGCTATCCTTTCTTCATAAGAAGTTGGGATCTTTTCCGTCTGTTTTTGAAATAGGCCCACGCAAAACTCTTCAAACTTCTTCGTTTGTATAATTTCTAGTTCGTATCCAGTCCCTCTTTGCGATTCAATTTTCGCCCCGTTTTCTTCCAATATATCATTTAATAATTTTATATCTTTTTGAATCGTCTTCGTTGATACATGTAAACGGCTCGCTAAAAACGCTCGATTTAACATCGACTTCTCTTCTAAAAACTCCTCTAAAATAGAAATTAATCGCTGATGCACTTTTGTCATAGCTCTTCCTCTCACAATTTATATATAAAAAGGAAAAAGCTGCTGAGGTCAGTAGTTTTTTCCTTTTTCATTTTATCTATTTCTTTAATGTAAATCCGAATTTATCCCATGCTTGTAAATAATCTAATAAGAAAATTTCTTCTTCTACAATTCGGCCAACTACATTTGTTTTTCCTGTGTTCACCATATCTTTTAACGCAATTTGTAATTCACCTTTATATTGACCATACTGTTCATTATCAATTAAAAGATCACCGCGTTTAATTTCGCGTGTATTATGCGGTTTGAACTCTTCTTTCTTATATTTCACACGACTTTGTGTCGAACGAATCATATATTCAGATACATCTCCACGATAAAAATGCGGTTCCTCTAATACAATAATTTTTTCTAATTCTGTTGTTGTATCATCTAGTCCTATATCAAATGTTTGTTTCTCTTTATTTAATGCACCTAGTGCTTGTAATTCTTCTTCTGATGCATATGCATTCGCAATAATAACATCATCAATTAATTCTGTCGCAAATAAATGCTTCGCTTGTGTTGTCATCGGTAATTCACGATGCTGCTCTAACGTACATAAGCCTTCTGTTACTGGCCAAGGTCCGTACGTTGCATCAAATGATGAAATAAAAGCAGCCGTTCTCATACCGTAATCTTTAAATTGTTTCGAGCATTTAATGAAATGATCGTATGATAATCCTGAATAACGATGCGGATAAAAATTATGGCAACCAATTAAATTTTCACGATTTGGTCTATGGCTCATAATGTTATCTACATATTTCGTACCGTTACTCATATTAATTTCAATTTTTAAGCCGTATGGATTGTAAGTCATAATTGATTCTTCTAAACCAGAGAATCCGACATCTAAACGAATACCGTACGCTCCTAACTCATGGAAGAACGATAAATCATTATATGAAATACCTAATTGTGTAAAGACAGACGGACTAATATCAACTAATACTTGGAACCCTAATGCGTTTGCATGCGAGATCGTTTCTTTAAACTCTTCTATAATTTTCTCTTTCTCTCCATCTACAGACAATAAGCATGTGAATACACGTGTAAATCCGTATTTACTTGCTAATGTTAAATATTCCTTATCTTTCTCTACCGTTGAATGTTCTGGATAAATAGAAATACCTAATCGTCTCATATGTACACGCCTCTTTCTTCATTGTTTTGTAAACCTTTTCAAATATATGTAGTGAAAAAGTATATATCCCCTTCTCATTCACTACTTTTTGAATCCGCTTTCTTTAAAGAAAAAACAATTTCTATCATTCATAACAACTACAAGTCTATACATCTATACTTTACAACTTTTTTTCATAGTTGTGTAGCTTTTACACAAATTTGTCAGTTTTTCCACCTCGAAAATTGTTATACGTTTTCAAGGCACCTTCCTTGACTGTTACATTGACCAATACATATACTCGAAAGAAAAGAGAAAATTTTATATAGGGGATGAATATATGGGAGAAGCAATACTCGTAAAACGAGAATCATTATGGACGAAAGAGTTTGTCGCTTTAATTTTTGCAAACTTATGTATGTTTTTAGGGTTTCAAATGTTAATTCCTACTTTACCTGTTTATGTGAAAGAAATTGGCGGCACAAGTTCCAATATCGGATTTGTTGTAGGCATGTTTACCGTTGCAGCACTTTTTGTTCGACCGCTAACTGGAAACGCCTTGCAAAAATTCAATAAAAAAATCATTTTAATGATCGGTACTGCTATTTGTTTACTCGCTATGGGCAGTTATCTTTTCGCTTCAACCATCTTCCTATTGCTTGCCGTGCGAATTTTACACGGAGCTGGTTTTGGTATTACAACGACTACATATGGAACTGTCGTTTCAGATTTAATTCCACAAGCTCGCCGCGGAGAAGGCATGGGATATTTCGGTCTTTCTGGCACGATTGCAATGGCGCTCGGTCCACTTATCGGACTTTGGCTCATGCAAACATATAACTTCACGATTCTTTTTTTATGTGCACTTTCATGTACAATTGTTTCATTAATATTAACGAAACTACTTCAAATCAAAAAATCGCCGCAACCACCAAAGCAAACATCTGGTACTTTTCTCGATGGATTTATTGAGCGCAAAGCTTTACTTCCTTCATTATTAATATTATGTATTACATTAATGTACGGAGGAATCGGGAGCTTTATTACATTATTTGCTACGGAAGTCGGAATTGCTGATATAAGCCTCTTCTTCTTATTTAATGCACTTGCAATCGCTGTCACTCGTCCGTTTTCTGGAAAGTTATACGATGCGAAAGGTCATGCATTCGTTATTATTCCAGGGGTTATCATTACGTTTACAGGTATTATTTTATTGTCGTATACAACTACCATTCCGAGTTTAATTATTGCAGCAGCATGCTACGGAAGTGGTTTTGGAGCGATTCAACCTGCACTACAAGCATGGATGATCGACCGAGTAGCACCGCACCGACGAGGAGTCGCAACAGCTACATTCTTCTCAGCATTTGATCTCGGCATTGGCGCTGGCGCAATTATATTTGGATTCATTGCACATTTTACAAACTACGCAACTGTATATCGCTATTCCTCTCTATTACTTATTGCATTCCTGTTCATTTACATCACAAGTATAAGAAAGCAAAAGCATGGAGATAAAAACAGAGAAAAAGCTGCTGGATAATTTCAGTAGCTTTTTTTATCGTATTTTTGCTGTTATAAAACTACATGCATTTTCCTACATATTTTTTTACCTTTCATCAAAAAATATACGATGAACTCGCAGACGCTTTCCTTGATATTTAACTGAAAAATACTATTCTAAAAAGTGTGATTTCTTTACAAAATTAAGATTTATATAAGATGAAAACCAATAAAATACAGCTGGTTCTTTAAGTAATTGTAAACTTTTTATCTCTTTGTAAAGTTAGTGTAAATTTTACTAACAAACCGTTTACAGTGCCTCAAGGTTCAGTTAATAATTACATCGTACATGAAATTTAAGGAGTGGAATGCGTGGAATATAATGTTCAAGATATGATCTTCCAGTTCATTGGTGGATTAGGTATTTTCTTATTCGGTATTAAATACATGGGCGATGGACTGCAACAAGCAGCTGGAGATCGTCTTCGCGATATTTTAGATCGCTTTACAACAAACCCACTTATGGGTGTACTAGCAGGTATGTTAGTTACTGTATTAATCCAATCAAGTTCAGGAACAACCGCTTTAACAGTCGGACTTGTAAGTGCCGGATTTATGACATTAAGACAAGCGATTGGTGTTATTATGGGTGCGAACATCGGAACGACAGTTACTGCATTTATTATCGGAATTAAAATCGGAGAATACGCTCTCCCAGTTATGGCAGTTGGAGCAATTTTACTATTCTTCTTTAAAAATAAAAAAGTACATTCTGTAGGTCAAGTTGTATTCGGTTTTGGTATGTTATTCTTCGGTTTAGAATTAATGAGCGCAGGTATGAAACCTCTTCGTTCTTTAGAGGCATTCCAAGAGTTAATGGTTAGCATGAGTGACAATCCAATTTTAGGAATTATTGTCGGTACAGTGTTCACTTTAATTGTACAAAGCTCAAGCGCAACAATCGGTATTTTACAAGAACTATTCGGTCAAGGTGCTATTGATTTACAAGCTGCTCTTCCTGTATTATTCGGTGATAATATCGGTACGACAATTACAGCAGTCTTAGCAGCAATCGGTACTTCAATTGCCGCAAGACGTGCAGCATTAGTTCACGTTATCTTTAATATTATCGGTACCATTATCTTTACGATTATATTAATACCATTTACAAGTTTAATTCAATATTTCCAAACGTCATTAAATTTAAATCCAGAAATGACAATTGCATTTGCACACGGAACATTTAACGTAACGAATACAATTATTCAGTTCCCATTCATTGCAGTATTAGCATGGATCGTAACAAAAATTATTCGTGGTGAAGATTCATCTATTAACTTCAAACCACAACATTTAAATCCAATCTTTATTGAGCAATCTCCAGCTATCGCTTTAACTGAAGCTCAAAAAGAGGTTGTGCGTATGGCTGAATTTTCATTACACGGCTTAAAAGAAGCGAATCAATATTTAAATACACAAGACAAAAAGCACGAAAACATGGCTACTCAATTAGAAGGAGCTATTAACAATTTAGATAAAAAAATTACCGAGTATTTAGTTTTACTATCAGAAAAGCCGCTTTCACCTTCAGACTCTGAAAAACACTCCGTTTTAGCTGGTGTTGTTGGAGATATTGAACGTGTTGGTGATCATGTAGAAAACCTTGTAGAACTTGTAGATTTCCAAATTTCAAACCGTGTTTCACTATCAGACGAAGCACTAGCTGAATTAAATGAAATGCTTGAGTTAACAATTTCAACATTACAAGATGCAATCAATGCTTTAACAAACTTCGATACTGAATTAGCTCAAACAGTTATTGCAAAAGAACGCAAAATCGACCAAATGGAACGTGTTCTTCGTAAACGTCACGTATTACGCCTAAACGAACGTAGCTGTTCAGGTGATGCAAGTATCATCTTCGTTGATATGGTAAGTAACTTAGAGCGTATCGGTGATCACGCTGTAAATATTGCTGATGGTGTTTTAGGTGAACAAGGTAAAATCAATTTAAAACAATCATTATAATGAAAAGAGAGACGCTTAAGTTAGCGTCTCTTTTTTCATTTCATATTTACAACCGTTCTTCCTTTTAACTTTCCTTGCAATATAAGTGTAAACTTTTCATCTAACTCTTCCAATGTACATTCTTCTGTATAAGATAGTAACTCATTATTTTCCCATTCACTTGCTAAGAGCGTCCACACATCTCTTCTCACATCCACTGGGCATTGCACAGAATCTATTCCTAAAAGACTTATGCCTCGCAAAATAAATGGATATACCGTTGTTTGTAATTCCTGCCCTGCCACATTACCGCACGTCGTTACACAACCACCATACTTTACCGTTTTTAAAGCGGTTTCTAGCATATGTCCACCTACAGTATCGATAACCCCGGCGTATATCCCTTTTAACATTGGTCTTCCTGATTCATCATTCAACTCCGTACGATGAATCACTTGTTTCGCTCCTAGACGTAGTAGCATCTCTTCCTCTTCCATTTTCCCTGTTGCTCCTACTACGCTAAATCCTAGCTTACTTAAAATACTAACAGCTACACTCCCTACGCCGCCTGTTGCACCCGTTACTAAAACATCTCCCATACTAGGCGTTATGCCTGCTCCAATAAGCTTATATACTGATAAAGCAGCTGTAAAACCTGCTGTCCCATACATCATACTTTCCTTTAATGACATTCCCTCTGGTAAAGGGATGATCCAAGATGCTGGCACGCGAATATATTCTCCGAAACCACCAGAAGTATTCATACCTAAATCATAACCCGTTACGATGACTTGATCGCCTACCTTAATGGTTGCATCTTCACTACTCACAACTTCTCCCGCAGCATCAATTCCTGGCGTATGAGGATATCTCCTCGTAACCCCTTTATTACCCGTGGCTGAAAGCGCATCTTTATAATTTAATGAAGAATAATGAACCTGTATTAATACGTCTCCCTCAGGTAAACTACTTACTTCTCTCTCTACAACGTTTCTTACAAACTGCTTACTTTCTGTTTCGTTCACAACGATTGCTCGGAATGATGTATGATTCATTATGCTCTCTCCTTTATCCGTAAATTTCTTCTTTATTATATAGAAGAAATAAGTAAACCTACTCATTTCTTCTTGGCTATATTTCAACAAATCTTACTTCTCTATTACTTTCTCACAATACATATTTTCATTTCTACTAAAACAACTTATACTTATTCTACATCTCAAAAATAAAATATAAAAAATCTGACTTTTTATAAATATATTGAATTTTTACGAAATGTAAATGATTTGTAATGTTTTTTTTCGTCAAATTTCATTATAATAAGTGGATATGAGTGTCGTATTTCAATTCAAATGAAGGAGTACAAGAAATGGAGCAAAACCCATCTTTGCAAGAAAATACACGCAGTAAACCGAAAAAAGGTAAGAAAAAAACAAAAATTATTATAAGCGTTATTCTATTCTTTTTAATAATAGGTGGCGGTTATACTTGGTTTTTAGTAAATAAAGCATCTTCTGCTGTTCGAAATGCCGCACACGATTTAGCACGCGGTGATAAATCTGATTTACGTGATAAAGCTGTAAAACCTATCGCAAATAACGTCTCTGTCTTAGTCATGGGTGTTGATGAAAGCGATGTCCGCGGGAAAGAATATGGTGAAGCTATAAGAACGGATGCACTATTACTTGCAACGTTTAATAAAGATAGCAAAACTGTAAAACTATTAAGCATTCCACGAGATACATATACTTATATTCCAGTGGAAAAGAAAAAAGATAAAATTACACACGCTCATGCATACGGTTCTACTAAAAACGGAAAAGATGGTGGACCACAAGCAAGTATTGATGCAGTTGAAAAATTAATGAATGTTCCTGTCGATTACTTTGTAAAGTTTAACTTCAAATCATTTATGAAAATTGTCGATGATTTAGGCGGGATTGAAGTCGATGTACCAGTTGAATTTACTGAACAAGATAGCAATGATAATGCTGATGCAATTCATCTGAAAAAAGGTGTTCAAAAGCTAAATAGTGAAGAAGCTCTTGCTCTTGCTAGAACGCGCCACATCGATAGTGATGCAATGCGTGGACAACGTCAACAACTCGTTATTGAAGCAATTTTAAAGAAACTAACAAGCGTTGGATCTGTAACAAAAGTTGGTAACATCATTGATGATATTAACGGACAATTCGTTACTAACTTAACATTCGATGATATGCTTTCATTCTACAAGTACGGATCGGACTCGGAAATTGAGAAATTACAAATTCAAGGTGAAGACTGCTATATGGAAAAAGGTGACGATACATGTAGCAAATCTGCTGGTGGCGGCCGAACGTATTACTACAATCCAGATAAAAAAGAATTAGCAACTGTTACAAACGAACTTCGTACTCACCTTGGATTACCTGCATATACAAAAACAGACTCTGATTCGAAGAAAACAAGCACAGAGAAAACAAAAGAATCTAAGTCTGAAAATTCAAGTGAACGCCAATCAAGTAACAATGAAGTGAAAAATAAAAATAGCAGTGAAGATACAGAAACATCGTCTAACGGCAATGAATAAAAAAGAAGCAGTTCTCTATGGAGGTAGAGTGCTGCTTCTTTTTATTTCTTTGGAATCAAAAATCAGAACTTTCTAACTATCTTTTTTAATATTTTTAAATTATAATAAATAGTAGCAATCTATTCCAATTATCAGGGGGCTCATACATATGAAAGCTGCAGTAAAACATAACATCTCAGATTTTAAAGACTACTTAAAATCAAACGATATATTCATGGAAGAAAATATAGATGAAAATGATGGTTCTGTTCATTTTTCAGTAGGATTAGAGACAGAAGCTGGCGCAAAAATTCAACTTATCGCTGCTTTCCAAAACGAACATCCTACTGTAGATATATACTGCTTCAATGTTGCTCACGTACCGGATGCAACATCAACAAATGATATTTTGCATGTTATCAATGAATTAAACACATCTTATCGATTTGCAAAATTCACATTAAACAAGCAAAATGCAATTGATATTTCAGCATCGCTTGCATTCTCAGAACCAAACTTTAATCCAGCGCTTGTCTTTGAACATACGAGAATGCTATATAAATTAGCAAATGACGAATATAAAAACTTAATGAAAGTTATTTGGGCATAAATAAAAGGATGGGCTACAAGCAGCCCATCCTTTTATTTCGATATCATATCAATCCACATCTTAACAGCAGTGCCTACAATCAAAATCGATAACATATATTGCAATGCTTTTTGATTGATCCTCTTCCCGACTCGCACTCCAAGCGGCGCAGCAAAGATACTTGCAACCGCGATAATAAGAGCTGGAATTACAACTACTTGACCAGTTATCACTTTTCCAGTCGTAATCCCTACTGAGGAAATAAACGTAATAGCGATAGATGTTGCTATCGTTGTACGTATCGGCAATTTTAAAATAACTAACATAATCGGTACTAATAAGAAAGAACCGCCAGCACCTATAATGCCTGATGCTCCTCCTACAAGAAACGCTAACAAGCTTGCTAACCATTTATTATATGTCACTTCACCACTATTATTTCGTTTCGGTACGAACATCATAATAGCAGCAATTGTTGCTAACGCTGCATAAACAACATTGACCGTATGTTCCTCTAATACGTTAGCACCAAAGCTCCCTATGAAACTTCCTATTAAAATACTAGCTCCCATATACACAACTAACGTTTTATCCATATCATTACTTTTCCGATAAGCCCATGCACCTGCAAAAGTTGCAAAGAATACTTGCACCGCTGTAATACCACTCACTTCATGTGACGTATAACTAGTAAACCCTAGCAATACCGGAATGTATAGAATCATTGGATAATTAATAATCGCACCGCCAATTCCAACCATTCCTGATATAAACGATCCTATAAACCCAATTATAAAAAGTAATACGACTAAACTCACCTTATATCCCCCGCCTTCTAAAAAGAAGGTGATTTAAATGAATAAATTCACATTCCCATCCGAAGCATCTGCTAAATAAGCTCCTACTCCTGCAAACTCTACCCCTTCCATAATCTCTTCCTCTTTTAACCCTAATAAATCTACCGTCATTTGACAAGCTACAAGTTTAATTCCCTGTTCTTTCGCTAAATCCATTAAATCTGGTAAAGGCATCGCATTATGTTTTTTCATAATACCTTTAATCATCTTTGGCCCCATACCGGCAAAATTCATTTTTGATAATCCCATCTTATCTGCACCACGTGGCATCATTTTTCCAAATACTTTTTCTATGAAAGTTTTCTTTACCTTCACATGTTCATCTTTCCTTAAAGCATTTAATCCCCAAAAAGTATGAAAAATAGTCACCTCTTGATCATACGCCGCTGCACCATTTGCAATAATATAAGCAGCCATCGCTTTATCATAATCTCCGCTAAATAAAACAATTGTTGTTTTCTTCTGTTGTTCCATGTTGTGCTCCCTCCAATTACCTATAGGGGTATTTGTTTGTTTATAAAAAGGCTGAAATCATTTACCTCATTCTCATATGACTTTACCTTTCCACGCTAACATACCACCTACCATATTGATTGCTCGAAAACCGTAGCTCTCTAAAAACTGAACTGCTCTTGCACTTCTTCCGCCAGAGCGACAAACGATAATATATTCTTTATGCTTATCTAACTCATGCATTCGAAACTCTAGTAGTCCTAACCTAATAGGAAGCACTCCTGGAATTTTCCCTTCCGCCACTTCTTCTACTTCACGAACATCGATTACATATAACTCTTCATTTCGTAACAATCTTTCCTCTACTTCTTTCGCTGTTATTTCTTTCATTTTAATATTCCTTCCTTATAAAGCGTTCATACCACCTGAAACATTGATAACGTGCTGGAATCCTAATTTCTTTAGTACTTTTGCCGCTTGCTTACTTCTCATCCCGCTCTGACAAATAACGATTACTTCCTTATTTTTATCTAATTGATTTGCTTTACTAGCTAACTCATTTAATGGGATATTCTGAAACCCTTTCATATGATTTCCTCTATATTCACCTACTGTACGAACATCGATAAATTGTTTTCCCTTTTTTCCTGCTATACTCTTTAATTCTTTCCCACTTATATTTTGAACACCTTTTACCGGTAAAAAACGTGAAATAACAAACACTGCAGCGAGTACAATGAAAAGCGTACTTAATATTGTATTCATATAACCAACCTCTCTACATTTATAAAACTACTACGCCTTCTTAATCCAAAACTTCAGCACATCAGCTTCTTCTACATGCTTTACGATGTCATGACCACCTTTATTTGCCCACGCTGGAATATCCTTAACTGCCCCTTTATCTGTTACATGTACTTCTAACACTTCTCCAGTTTGCAAAGTATCCATCGCTTTCTTCGTTCTTACCATCGGCATTGGGCATGCTAAACCTTTCGCATCTAATACTTGTTTTACATTCATCATCTATTCCTCCATTTTTTATTTATTCATGAACTGCGCAACGATTTGGACCAGTCTCCATTTCACGTTCTTCATCCACACTCGGATGAATCTTACCCATATTCGTTTGACGAATTTCTTCGTAAGCATTCGGCTGAGGTGGTAAATTCTCCGTTACCACTTTACGAAACTCTCCCTCACTCTCAATATTTAGTCCTGCATTATACACAAATAAATCTTTTAACTTTGCGCTCACAACACCATTCTCATCCATTTCACTTATTTTTGAATAATGAGCTGGTAACACGATTAATTGTTGAGATAGTACTTTATATCGGTTATATAAAGTTTCTCTTAAATCACTCACCCAATCCTCAGCCTTTCCAGCAAGATCTGGACGCCCGATTGAATCTACAAATAAAATATCGCCTGATAATAAATAGGAATCATCTACAATAAATGATGTACTTCCAATCGTATGCCCAGGTGAGTATAATGCATCAATTTCAATTTTAGTACCCCCCACCGTAATAACAGAACCTTCAACGAGCGGTTTATATGAGAAAACAACTTCCTCCGCATCTTTCGGCGGTAACCAATACGTGCCACCTACTCTTTCAGCTAACTTACGTCCTCCAGAAATGTGGTCTGCATGTAAATGTGTATCCATTACATTCGTAATCGTAACGCCATACTCTTTCGCAAACTCTTCGTATGCTTCAATTGTTCTTACTGCATCAATAACTGCTGCTTCACCGTTTGAAACGACCATATAAGATAAACAGCCTTTTCCAAGGCGGTTAAATTGATATATACTTCCTCCCCCCTGTACATCTCCTACCTTTAACGGCTTCACATATTCACTCCAAGCTTTCATACCGCCAGCTAAATAAAAAACATTATGGAAGCCAGCATCCAGCAATTGCTCAGCGACAAACTGTGAAGAACCTTCTTTCGCACATACGACTAAAATTTCTTTCTCCCTCGGCAATTCACTTGCAATATGATCTACACCATCTAACAAATCAAAATACGGTTTATTTATAGAAGAAATTTGTTTCCCTTCAATTTTCCAATCTTCATAATCCGTCTCATTTCGAACATCTAAAATAAACAGCTCTCCGAATAAAACTTTCTCTGCAACATCTTTTGCTTGTAACGGTTTAACAATCATCTAATTACCCCCATAGGTATATTTTTATTTAAAAAATTTTACTTTTCCACATCCCCTTGCCACTCTAACATACCTGGAATGATATTTTTCACATTTAAATACCCTTTCTCTTTCAACATTTGGCAAGCTACATCACTACGGTTACCAGTTCGGCAAATAACATAAATTTGCTTCGTCTGATCTAATTCTGCACTACCCAGTTCGCCTAATGGGAATGAAATAGCCGTTGGAATATGACCAAAAGCGAATTCCGCTGCTTCACGAACATCTAATATAATACACTCTTCACCACTTAATAATATCTCTTGCAATTCCGCATTTGTAATTGTTTGAGGATATTTCACTACTTCATTCACTTCATGCTCATGTGCTTTTCTAACGTAATGCATCAATAGATCTCCTTCGTGTTTCGTCCCGATATATTGATGACCTACTTTACTCGCCCAACTTTGTATATCTACAGTAGACCCTTTATCTGTTGCCTGAACTTCAATCACTTGCCCTGATGCGAGACTTTCCATCGCCTTCTTCGTCTTCACAATCGGCATCGGACAAGCCAATCCCTTACAATCTAAACTCCTATTCACTTTTATACTCATAGTCGATTCCTCCATAACTTATATACATATACCTGTAGGGGTATATTAAAATGTTTTTGAAAATCTGTCAACACTTACGTTTGACAGATTATCGGCTTTTTACAAGTAATTGAACAGCTTCTTTAATTAACTCTTCATTTGAACCATTACCACTTTCAAACTGTTCACGCAAACATTGCTCTAAATTCGTTCCAACAACAAGTCCAATTGTACGATCAAGTGCAGAACGAGATGCCGTTAACTGTGTAATAACCTCTCGGCAATCTTTTCCTTCTTCCATCATACGAAGTACACCACGAACTTGACCTTCAATACGTTTCAATCTATTTTTCATATCTTGATTATATTCCACTGTAGACCACCTCCGTATTTATAACTATATTATACATTACTTTGTAACTTTGTATAATAACATATACCCTGAAGGGTATATTGTAAAGCGTTTTATTTTTTTGAAACTTTCTAACGTATAGTGAAAATGCAAAAGTCACTGATTTTATTGACTTTTGCATTTCTCAACTACACTGCATTATTATCTTACTTCTTATAAACTCCTTGTAAAACTATAATCCATTTCTCCACCTAGTGCTGCAGCTGTATCACCAGTTTCTCTAAAATCATGTGTATATATTTTTTCAAATGAACCGAAATCTACTTGCTTATAAAATTCAAAACAAGGGAATCCATCATGCTCCCCTTGAATCTCAATACTACCATCCTTGTTCACACATACATGTAATACATAATCTACAGGAGGTGCATATATATTTAATGGATTACTTGCACTCGCACTCATTTTAAATTGCACACCATCAGGATTCCATACGATATTAGTGCACACAATATTTTCAGTACTCGCTTTTCCTGTTCTTTTATTCACAGAACCATCTGGATTCGTAACCTTCTCTGTCGTAATACCCGTGTTCGCATATGAAAACACTTCTTCTTTATAAAAATCCACTACTACCTCTTGCTCCACTCTAGAGCGCATAGTATTTACCGCATGTGGTGTAAATTCGCGTGAATCACCTTCGAATTGAATTATTTTCCCTGTTTCCATATCCTTCCTCGGTTCTGTCCAAGACATTGGAATAAATACGCTGGCTCTAACTTTTACGATATTAGTCATAAGAAACACCTCTATAATTCTAATTTTATATACTGCATTATTTAATAAAAAAACACCATTTCAGCCACATAATTAAAATCTTTCTCTTTTACATTGGCTACTTCTTTCTTAAAAATGACGCTATATTTATAGCTAGATTTTCGTTTTAAAGCTATATTCCATTTCTCCAGCTAGCGCTGCTGGGGTATCATTCGTTTCTCTGAAATCATGTGTATATATTTTTTCAAATGAACGAAAGTCTATTTGTTTATAAAATTCATAGCAAGGGAAACCATCATGTAAACCTTCAATATGCACAATGCCACTTGTATTAACTCTTATAACCAAAAAATAATCTGCTGCGGGTGCCGCTGCGTTTAACGGATTACTTGCACTTGCTCTCATTTCAAATGAAACTTCATCCTCGCCCCATACGATATTAGTACATACAATATTTTCTGTACTTGTTTCTCCTTTTTGATACTCAATTGAACCATCTGAATTTGTAATTTTCACAGTAACGATGCAAGCATCTACATATGTGAAAATTTCTCTTTTATAAAAATCAACAATCACTTCTTGTTCTAATCTTGAACGCTTTGTATTTACAGCGAATGGTGTAAATTCACGTGCATCTCCAGCGTATTCAAAAACTCTTCCTGTTGCAGCATCCTTAATAGGCTTCAGCAACGCATACGGTGCAAATACACTCCCTCTAATTTTTACGATATTAACCATGTGAAACCTCCGTTGATTCTATTTATATAGATCATTATTTGTACTATACAAGATATAGTCAATTTGATTGACCATATCCTGTATAGTACAATAGGTTTTATACATAGTCAACTTAATTGACTACAATTGTGGAGGTTATACATGAATCATCAAACATTTAACGAACTAGACCTTACTTCACTTTTATCATTATCTTTCAGTACATTAATTACTGAACTGCATGACAGATTAAGTGAATTGGGATTTGAAGATATTAGGCCAGCACACGGCTTTATGTTCAAACGTATCCTTCCTAATGGAGCAACCGGTATAGAATTGGCTGAGTATTTAGGAGTTTCTAAACAAGCTGTAAGTAAAATGATCGATTCTCTTGAAAATAGTGGTTATGTCACGCGCAAAAAGCATCCTACTGATAAAAGAGGTAAAATCATTATTTTAACCGAACGAGGTTTAGCTGTAATGAAAACGAAAGAAGAAATAGTAGCTGAAATAGAGCAACGATGGATTGAAAACATAGGTACTGAACGAATGCAAATGCTCAAGGAAGATTTAACAACATTCGTTACTAAAGAAAATACAGAGAAATTATCATCAAATATACGACCTGTTTGGTAAGCAAAAACTCCATATAAAAACGAATCCATTTTGATCAGTCCCTTTCAAAATGGATTCGTTTTCTACAGTTTTATTAATAATTATTGCTTCTTTTAAATTTCATATCAAATATGCAAGAGTCTATATTTTACGCATTATATAATTCCATAGCTCTCTGCACGACTAATTCTGCCGTATTCTCCTCCGGTGGCATCAATAAATTCGTAACAGGCCCATATACAACAGGGTTTAGCTCTACTTCGTACCCACCATATGCAAACTCTTCTTTTGTCGGTAAATAACCAATATATCCATTCGTATATCCACCTAAAAAAGCTATTTCATTTTGAAGACGCTCTTTCACTTCTAAAGCTGTTTCTGAAAAAGGTTCCATCGGTATACCAAAGAACATACCATCATTAATTTGAAACAGTTGAACTTCTAAATCAATACGTAACTGCCGAATACCTTGCTTATATTTCTCTAAAATTATAGTAAGCCATTCATCCGTATTCACATCCCACTGCTTCTCAGCTAATTGAGCCATGCTTCGTATTTCATTAATTTCAGGAATATCTTTCAACTTCATTTGCATCGTACTTGAAACTGTTCTTAAACTTACAATTGGGCTATATGTAACTATTGGCAACATCGTTAATACATGTCCACTAACTGTGTAAGCCATTTGCTTTACTGCTTCCCTTGAACCGCGATACTTTGCATTTACATTGCCAGCAGCACCTTGCACAATAATAACAGGACAGTTTACGATTTTCTCAAGAATCTCTCTCGTCATTCCCGGATAATCCGCCGATAGTACATCGCTATCACCTTTTAACACATTCGGATGTGCCGTACAAAATACTATAATCCCAGATAGCTCCTTCGTTTCAGCATTTCTTATGGCTAACATGCCAATTCGTTTATCTACAACACCCTCTATATTTGTTCCCATCTTCGCTCTTCCATCAGATGTTCTCTCTCTTCGGTTTACCCCAATATAACCTGTCGTAACACTCCAGCCAATTTCACATGGCCTCAAGTTGTTATTCGCAGTAACAGCACCGTGCACTACATTATTTACTAAAATCGTTTTATACGACTTTATTAAAGGATGATCACCGACTGTTTCCGGACCAGAGTGTGTATGTGTATAAACAACAGTTATTCGCTCAAATGATATATGAAGCTCTCTCGCTATTTGTTCACGAATCATATTTGTATCTTCTACTAACATTCCAATATTATCAATACTTATAAACACAGTTTTCGTCTCATCTTTTTCAAATACAAAAACTGTCCCATAAATACACTCTTCAATATTATTTATTCCTGTCTCTCTATGGTATCCGACAAAATCAATACCTACAGGCGGCATAATATCCACCTTGCATACCCCTATTTTGCTCATTTGAATCGCTCCATTTCTCTATGTAACTCCCTTTTTCAAGAATAGCATATTTGACCTTGTTCCAAATAAAAAAGAACGGACATAGCATTCTATGTCCGTTCTTTTTTATCACACATACTTCCGATGAACCATCTTCCCATCATAAGAAAACACAACGCCCTTACTTTCCACAATCGACTCCATATGCACCGTTCTTCCCCATAATTGATGAATATATGGCAGTACTTTTTCTAAGTATTTTAAATCGAGCTCGATTCCTTCGTAACTATGTTTAATGTACAATTCTCCGTTCTTTAAGTAATCTCCATCTTCTACTACTAAGTACGGGAAGCCACCGTTTGTACGCATATTTACGAGCTGATCACGTACCTGTTCCCACTCTTTATCTATTACTTTATATTCTTTTCCTTGGCGCTGGAATAAGTACATATCTTCTCTCATTACGAGATCTTTGTTTAAGTAGTTTCTTAAGAATGATACATCCCATTCGATTTCGCGTACTTCAAAGATTTTGTCCCGACCAGATCCTGGCTTTACGCCGCGTCGTTTCATTTCTTCTGTCGGGTTATTGTAGCGTTCTTCAATATCTTCGAACATTTTAATACCGAGGTAGTATGGGTTAATGCTTGTTTTTGATGGTTGAACTACACCTGCATTAAGCTTTGCGAATTCAATCGCTTCAGAAGATGTTAAGTCCATTTCACGGAGTATGCGTTGATGCCAGTAAGAAGCCCAACCTTCGTTCATGATCTTCGTTTCAAGCTGCGGCCAGAAATATAACATTTCCTCGCGCATCATCGTTAATATATCGCGCTGCCAATCTTCTAGCTCACGGCTATATTCTTCAATAAAGAGGAGTAAATCTTTCTCTGGTTGCGGCGGAATTTTCTTCTTTTTATGCATATTAGGTCGTTCTCTCTTTTTGTTTCGATCATCTAAATTCCATAAATCATCGTACTGTGATATCTTTTTCTTTTCTACATCCTCTTCTAAATCTTCAATACTCCACGCCAGTTTTGGACGCATAAGTGACGGATCAATGTGCTCTTGAATGGCAAGTACGGCATCCAAAAATGTTTCGACTTCTGCCTTTCCATACTTATGCTCATATGCTTTCACGCGATCAGCCGTTGCCGCCATACTCTCCACCATATCTCGTTTCGTATTAGAGAAGCGAATATTATTTTTAAAGAAGTCACAGTGCGCTAAAACGTGCGCTACAATTAATTTGTTTTGAATTAACGAGTTCGTATCTAATAAAAAGGCATAACATGGATCAGAGTTAATAACGAGTTCGTATATTTTACTAAGACCTAAATCGTATTGTAATTTCATTCTAAAAAACTGTTTTCCAAAACTCCAATGTGAAAACCGCGTCGGCATCCCATATGCACCAAATGTATAAATAATTTCCGCTGGACATATTTCATAACGCATCGGATAAAAATCAAGCCCAAATCCAGTCGCAATTTCCGTAATTTCCGCAATCGCATATTGCAGTGCTTTATCGTCACTTGCTCTCATTATTTTCCCTCCTTACACTTTCCCTTAAGAAAGTGTATGATGAGGAACAAGCTTTCATGAGGATTGATTGCATAATAAAAAGACATCCTCATAAAAACGAGAATGTCTCATCTATTAACCTTCAATAATCTCCATCTTCTCCATAATCGGTGTACGAGCTTTTCCTTCTGGTGCTTTATCGAAATAGCCAAGGTGAAGAATTCCAACGATGCGTTGACCTCTTGTTAAACCGAGTCCTTCTATAAATAATGGATTGTAGTTTAATCCGCCTGATTTCCAAACACATCCTAATCCACGCTCCCAAGCAAGTAGTTGGAAGTTTTGCATAAATGCACATGTTGCAGCGTAATCTTCGTCGCGTTGAATTTGACGTGGATCTTCATTAATATAAACAACAATTTGTGCAGGCGTGCTTAAGAAACGATCTGATAAGATTTTACCGCGTTTCGCTCTTTCTTCTTCTGTGAAAGAGTTTAATACTGCATCTACTAATTTTTTGCGACCTTCTCCAATGTATAATTTACAATTCCATGGTTCACGGTGTTTATGATTCGGTGCCCACGTTGCGTCGTTTAATAGTTCAATTAATAACTCTTTATCTACAGCTTTATCTGTGAATGTACGTACAGAGCGTCTTTCTTTAATCACATTTGCGATGGAAGTATATGTAGTCATATTTTTCTCTCCCTTATTTTCATCTATATGTATACATTTGTTATTGATATTGATTTTCAATTTCGATTATACCTTAGTTTTTTACTATTAATCAATGTTTTATGTTGGAAAACTTCCAAAAACGTCATTTTATACTGTGAATAAAAAAACTTAACTTGTTCACAAGTATTTCACATTTTATGGAAATGATATGTGTACAGTTTTCCACATTATCCATCTAGGAGGAGTTTATATGTACAAAAAAATCGCAGTAAGTATGACCATGGCAACATTATTATTCGGGGCAACCGTCTTCCCTACTTTCGCTGCCACGCCAAAAGAAGTAACATTGCACCATCATAAGCCTATTTCAGAAGAAGAAATGCAGTCGCTCGAAAAACTCGGCTATAACAAACATGAAATTTGGAAAGCTGCTCATATTGCAAAAATGAGTAAAAAAGAAATAGAAGACGTTTTAGCTTACTATAAACAAAATAAATCTTGGGAGAAAACAGCCCAGCATTTCGGCGTAGATCCAAGTAAGTTGAAAAAACATCATATAAATAAAGAGACGAAAAAAGCACTACTGCAAGAATTAGCAAATATGCAAAAATCTACACCAGATGGACTCAAACAAAAAATGAAAGAATATAATATCGGATTACGTCAACTTACAGTATTAACAATCATCTCTCAAAAAAGTAATACCCCTCTCGATGATGTACTAAAAATGAAAAAAGATGGAATGGACATTAAGCAAATTGCAGAAAAACTAAACGTGAAAAAAGAAGATATACGTGCAGAAATGATTAAATTAGTGAAGTCTATTAAAGAAAAGAACACAAATTAACATGCCAAAAAGGAAGAGATATTTAATACTCTTCCTTTTCTTTATGAACTTTCAATTTTCAAGTATAAATTCCCGTCTTTCCCAAAAACTAACACAAGTAAATGATGTATGTCAGGGGTGAGAAAATGTTTCGTTTATCATCTAAAAAGAAGAAACAATCCGTATGCTCTGTTCCAGAATTCATCCACACTATGAAAGAATCCAGCGATTTTTCCTCTTACAATGTCATAGAGGATGGGTCATTATGTTTGTTTTATTATAAATCTACAGTTGAATCACTTATTATTAATCGATTCATTTTAACACCTATCAAAAAAGAATTAGATCGCATTCAAAATATAAATGACATAGCAAACATCGTCACACTTGAGGAGATTATTACCAATCCTTCTATTGATGATATCCGTGAAAAACTATTAAGTGGATATGTACTCTTGCAGCTAAAAGTTGATTCCCAAACAGCCGAATATGCACTGATTCGTGCTGAAAGTTTAGCTTTAGGTACACGATTATATAACGATACAGAAAATGAATATAGTGTCATCGGTCCCAAAATTGGATTCGTTGAGAATATTGATACGAATATACATTTACTTCGGCGAAGCATTGTAACAGAGCAATTAATTTTCAAAGAACTGTCCGTTGGCTCTATATCAAAAACAAAAATTGTAGTCGCTTATATGGCGGATATTACAAATGAACAGCATGTGAACACTGCAGTGCAACGCCTGCGAGATATTGATTTTGATTACCCTTTTGATGCAACTATGATTGAACAGTTTATTAGTGATAATAGCAACTCACCTTTCCCTGTTTTACTGCCTACAGAGCGTTTAGACCGATCCGTTTATGCATTACTGAATGGAGGAGTCGTCATTTTAACAGACGGTTCACCATATGCATTAGCTGGACCCGCAACACTACTCGATTTCTTCGTCTCTCCAGAAGACTATTATTTACCATGGATAGCAGGGTCATTTCTTAGATTAGTTCGTTTTTTTGGTGCAGCATTCTCTCTATTTTCATCAGCTATTTATACAGCTGTATTAACGTATCACTATCAAATGATTCCAGCAGATTTACTCGGCCCTATTATTTATTCTAGAGCCAACGTACCATTTCCACCTGTTTTGGAGGCACTTTTTTTAGAAATTACAATCGAATTACTGCGCGAAGCTGGGGCGCGTTTACCGACTAAAGTCGGCCAAACCATTGGTATTGTTGGCGGCATTGTAATTGGGCAGGCATCTGTTGAGGCTGCTTTAACGAGCACCATCTTATTAATTGCTGTTGCGTTGTCTGCACTAGCTTCTTTTACAACACCAACAGTAAAAATGTCTTCTACTATCCGGATATTACGCTTCCCTCTCATCATTTTAGCTGGAGCATTTGGAGGTGTAGGGCTTATCGTCGGATTTGTATTCATATTGGCTCATTTAATTCGCTTAAAATCACTTGGATCACCTTATTTATTACCTTTATACCCATTTCGCGGGTTAGGTACAGCTGAAGGACTCCTTCGCCTTCCATTTAGTCAAACTGCAGGACGTGCTTCTTTTCTAAGACCAAAAAAGAAATGGCGCTATGATCCAAACAAAGCGAAAGAAAAACACGACGGTGAGGAAAAATGAAAAATATTTTATTCTGCTTTTTCATTATCATTTTAATTTTTCAATCTGGTTGTACAGAAGCAAATATAGTTGATACACAGCGAATGATTCACGTAGGTGGATTCGATATAATAAAAGATAAAAAATTTCGCGGGACAATTTTATATCCCGATTACACAAAAGGCGTACAATCTAAACCAGAAACTCAATCAACCCATGCAGGTACAATTGAAACTATATCTTCCCTTCTAAACGCCAAATCGCCACATACGATTGCTGTAGGTCAAATGCGTGTTGTCCTATTTGGAAAAGCATTTGGTGAACATGGACTTGGAGATGTTATTAACAACTTACAACGTGATCCTAACATTGGACGAGATGTACAACTAGCGCTTGTAGATGGTTCAGCAGAAGAATTACTTAAACATGTCAGAACAAATGGATCACTTTATCTATCTGATTTACTGGAGCAAAATATAAAAAACGAGACAATCCCGCGGACAGCTTTAAATATTTTTTTATATAACTTCTATTCATCTGGATGCGATCCATTTCTTCCTTACATTCAAGTATCAGAAGACAAATCTGCTTCCATTAAAGGACTAGCTTTTTTAAAAAAGGATAAAGTGGCTATGTATACAGATAAGAAAAGGTCTTTTTTATTTAAATTACTCATTAATCCAACGAAAAATGGGCGTTACGAAGTTCCGATACGTCAAGGTAAACATAAAGGTTTGATTGCTACTCAAAACTTATCTGGAAAAAGTGTATGTTCTCTTTCACCAAACGGTGATATTCCGAAAGTTAACATACACTTAAAATTAAATGGACTCATAAAAAATGCTCCTAGTTGGCTTGATTTATCAAAGAGTGAAAATGTAACTTACGTAAAAAGACATGTAGAAAAAACACTTGAGAAGGATTTAAACGAATTAATACAAACATTCCAAGAAAAAAAAATCGATCCAATCGGTATACGTGAAGAAATTCGTAGTCATTCAAGAAAATGGAGCATGAAACAAATTCAAGATATGTATCCTAACGTAGACGTTGCTGTCAATGTAAAGATTAATGTCGTACAATCTGGTATCGGAGAATAGTGAGGTGCTATCATGACTGGACAAGATAAAACACATACAGTTTCCCCGTATTTCACATTCCTTCTATTACACTCTCTTCAAATTGGAGTAGGGGTGTTAGGATACCAAAGGATTATTGCGCAATTTGCCGGTTATGACTCTTGGATTTCTCTTATTATCGCTGGTATTGCAACTCATATCGTATTATTTTGTATGCTGAAAATGTTAGAAAAAGATAATGATTTAATGAATATCCATACGACATGTTTCGGAAAGTGGATTGGAACATTTTTTTCCGTATGCTTTGCGGCATATCTTCTATTATTTTGCCTTACTGTTCTTCGTACATATATTGAAGTTATTCAAGTTTGGGTCTTTCCTACAATTAAACCGTGGAAATTAACTTTACTATTTTTACTTGTAGCTTATTACATAATTAGAGGCGGCTTTCGTTCTGTAACAGGAATATGTTTTTGGGGCGTCATAATACCGATTTTCGTCCTGTTCTTCTTAGTTTTCCCAATGAAATATGCGCATGTTCGTAACATCTTTCCAATTCTAACTCATTCACCTTTAGACATTTTAACTGCAGCGAAAGCATCTGCATTAGAATTTCTCGGATTTGAAGCAATCCTTGTTTTTTATCCATTTATTAAAAAAGGAAAATCGTTAAATAAATGGGCACATGGTGGTATTGCTTTTACGACGCTCCTCTACGTAATATTAGCCATCGTTTCCCTTATGTACTATAGCCAAGGGCAACTACATCATACAATTTGGCCAACCTTAACGATGCTAAAAATTATTAAGGTGCCTTTTATTCAAAGGTTTGAGTACATCATTATTTTCATATGGTATCTTATTATTTTACCTAATCTTTGTTTAACCATTTGGTCTTCTTGTTGCATTAGTAAAAAATCTTTTCACATACCTTTTAAAATCACACTGCCATTTTTTATCGCAGCTATCTTTATTTCGTCCTTATTTTTTACAAACCGTGAAAGTATCAACACATTAAATACAGTACTATCTCAAGCTGGCTTATATATTGTATACGCCTATATCCCAATTTTATTTCTATTTCATTCACTACGATGGCACTTCAAAAATCGTTCAAAAAAAGCTTCTCCCTAGGTGTTTTAGTCTGATACAATTTGATTAATACATTTGTAAAGGGGACAAGCGTATGAAGAAATATGTATTTTCTTTACTTGCAGTACTGAGTTTAATTCTTGCTGGTTGCGGAGCTACTAGTACAAATGAAAAGAAATCATCTGAATCAAAAGAAGAGCATGACCACGCATCGCATACTCAGCAAGTTGACATTCAAGAAAAAACAAAAGGGGTCGACACACTTCCTACCTTCTTAGACAAGCTTGATCCACAAATGAAAGATATCTATACTGTAGCTGGACAAAATGCAGAGCTATTAGATTGGATTCCATGTTACTGCGGTTGCGGTGAGAGTGTGGGACATAAAAATAATAAAAACTGCTTTATTCGTGAAATTAAAAAGAACGGTGAAGTTGTCTGGGATTCCCACGCAACGACTTGTGTCAATTGCTTAGAAATCGCAGTTGAATCTGCTTCCATGAAACAAAAAGGAAAATCAACGCTCGAAATTCGTAACTATATCGACAATAAATACAAAGAAGGCTATGGCAAACCAACACCTACGCCAATGCCAAAAGCTTAAAAACGAGGAAATTCCTCGTTTTTTCTTTTCATTCGCTTTTTTTCTTAACAAATTCTTTCAAGTGTATTTCTCCTTGCTTGTCACACACTATATATAACTCCTCAGTAAGGAGGGTACACAGTGCAAACATATAACGACTATGACAAAGCTCTCTATTACACGTATAGCTGTAATTGGGATAAATTACTCGTTCTTATGGTTCAAACGAACGATCAATTATTTTCTAAGCGTATTGAACATTTTTTACACGCTTATCAATACAGTAAAGAAATGCCAGAAGTTGATAAACAATTGCAGCTCCTATTTCAATATATTGACCATGCATCTCAAAAGTCACATATAGAAGAAGTAGAGCAAATTCAAATGTAAAATATAGCGCTATTCTCTTCAGGAGAATGGCGCTTTTTTAAATATTGATATCAATAAAAGTTTCCTCTTATAAAACTTTTATTGATAAACATATTTTTTCTTTCTTTTCTGTGCCACTTCATACTATAATTTAGTATGTAACTATTATAAGAGAGGTATAAAATATGAGACGAGAAAAAAAGCAAGAATATGCTTTACTTACCGCGTGGGGAGCTTCTTTTATCGCTACACTAGGAAGTCTTTATTTTTCCGAAATCATGAAATTTGAACCTTGTGTACTTTGTTGGTATCAACGTATTATTATGTATCCATTCGTTTTATGGCTTGGTATAGCTGTAGCAAAGAAAGATTATCGCATCGCAAGTTATTCTTTACCAATTGCAAGTATTGGTGCTTGTATTTCTTTATATCACTATGCAATTCAAAAAGTCGCAGCATTTTCAGCTGCTGGAGCAGCTTGCGGACGTGTACCCTGCACCGGAGAATTCATAAACTGGTTTGGTTTTATTACAATCCCGTTTTTAGCACTTATCGGCTTTATTACAATCGCTGTTTGTAGTTTTATTGTAATAAAAAACAAATAAGGAGATGAAAAAATGAAAAAAATGCTTATATTTGGTGGTATTATTATCGCCTTGTTTGCAGCAATTTTTGCTGTTACACAAATGGAAGAAAAAAACGCTACTAGCCAGAAAATTGATAATGCTACTGATAGTAAGACAAATGGCCCTGACTACTACACAAACAAAATCTCTCTTTCAGATCTTCAAAAGAATTTACAAGAGAAAAAAGAAGAAACAGTATACTTTTATCAAACATCTTGTGTTCATTGTCAAAAGCTATCTCCTGTCGTAGTACCAATGGCTAAAGACTTGAACGTTGATATGAAAGTTATGGATATTGAAAAACTAGATGTTCCTTGGGATGAATATAAAATTAAAGGAACTCCAACAATCATTCACTTTAAAGATGGCAAAGAAGTAAGCCGTATTAGTGGTGAACAACCGGAAGACAAATTAAAAGAATGGCTTGAGCAAACGAAAAAATAACGAGAAAAGGAAACTCCTTCTACACATGAAATGGGCGTAAAATCCCAAACTAATGTATAAGGAGGGGGTTTTATGCCAGAAGTAAAATGCTCTGTTTCCAATTGCTCATTTTGGGGACAAGGTAACTTTTGTCAAGCAAATGCAATTGTTGTTCAACCAGATGCACAAGAATCTGGATCAAATGCAAATGGTTCATATACAGGCGCGGTTTTAACAAACGAGACGCTAGAAAGTTCTGTAACAACAAGTGTAGAAACTTGTTGTCATACATTTAAGCCAAAATATTAAACAAAAAAGCATACGATTACTCGTATGCTTTTTTACATTCCTCTCCAAAAATCATGCATGATAAAAAAGTACAAAATAACGAGAACAACTGTCCCACATAAGGTAATGCGCCGATATATACTCTTCTCTCCTTCTCTTGCTTTCACAAATGCCCAAATAAATCCGAAGAACAATATTAAATCAACATATGGAACATAAAAAGAAAAAACGAGAAACGCATACAAATACACGATAAATAAACAGGTCGTTACTAAGAAAATTTTAAAAGCAAATTCACTTTTCATAATGTAACCGCCCCCTATCTGTACTGTATTATATTCAGCAAAATACAATAGTTGCAGTTAAACTCGAAGTAGAAATAAGCTACCGTCTATAATACGGTAGCCATTACGGAATATTATATTTCCGTTTATATATATTACTTAAGGTCGAAGTAGGAATTTGCTCATAACGAATTTTTTCTCCAGTTTCATCCACTATATACAAATTGTTTCCTATATAATATATTCCTTCTTTTCGTTTTGAATACACTGCATATCTTTCGTTTGGCAATACCGTTTTCACTTTTGTTAACTGCCCATTTGGTTCTTGCCAATATATTTCGGCACGGTCTACTAACGTAAGCATGCCAATTTGCTCTTCTTCTACTTTACGACCGTTCCAGCTCACAACGCGGTAACCAAGCTTATTCGCTTCATATTCAGGGCTCGTATGAAAACGAGAAATGATTACTTTCGTCTGTAATTGCACCCGATCATATAACCATTTTATATCCCGGTCATGCATGCGAATACAACCATTCGACTCTCTGCTTCCAATCGTCCATTCTCGATTTGTCCCGTGAATCGCATATTCATTCTTGTCTAGCCCAAGCCACCTCGTACCAAGAGGGTTATTCGGCGCACCCCCAGCTATTTTTTTTCGATGGTATTCTTTATTTTTATATTTAGTTATAATACAAAAATTACCTTCAGGCGTTGGGGTACTATCCCTTCCCGTCGTTATTGGAAATGTTTTCGTATAATTTCCCTCTTCAAAAAAAGATAGCTGATTCGTCGTAAGGTTCACTAAAATTAAATGATCTGTATTAGCAAAAGCGCTAGCTGGTAGGCAGAAAAATAGGATTACGATAAACAATACTTTCTTCATCTAAATCCTCCCTAGCACTAGTATCATAATAAATGCGATTAGCTTTACTTTGCTCTTATAAATGAAAACTATCCATTGACGATAACGCCTCCGTTTACATGTATCATTTGCCCTGTCACATATGTGGAATCACCAGACGCTAAATATACGTATGCTGGTGCTAATTCATATGGTTGACCAGGTCTTTGCATCGGGACATTACTCCCAAACTGAGAGACTTTCTTCTCATCAAAGCTCGATGGAATAAGTGGCGTCCAAATTGGTCCCGGCGCAACACCATTTACACGAATTCCTTTTTGCACTAACGATTGAGACAGTGATCTTGTAAAAGCTACGATTGCTCCTTTCGTTGCCGAATAATCAATTAAAGTTTCATTTCCTTCATACGCAACGATAGACGCCGTATTTATAATGACATCTCCTTGTTTTAAATGAGAAAGTGCTGCTTTCGTAACGTGAAAATAAGAAAAAATATTAATACGAAAAGTCTTTTCTAGCTGTTCTGCTGTAATATACTCTAATCCTTGCTGCGGATATTGCTGCGCGACATTATTTACTAAAACATGTAAACTACCTAGCTGCCGAACGGTCTCTTCTACAATATCTTTACAATGTTGTTCATTACTTAAATCACCCGGCAACAATACACACTTTACCCCTTCTTGTTCTACACGTTGCTTCGTCTCATTTGCATCTCCATCTTCATCTAAATAAGCAATCGCGATATTTGCTCCCTCTTTTGCAAAAGCGATGGAAACAGCTCTTCCAATCCCACTGTCTCCTCCTGTAATTAATATATTTTTTCCTTTTAACTTTTCACTTCCTTTATAATTTGGATCTTCAAACTGCGGAAGTGGATTCATTAATGATTCAATACCAGGCTGTTTATTTTGATGTTGCGCAGGCATTGTTACAAAGTTTTTTTGCTGTGGCATAGCTTCTTTCAACTCCTTTTCCTTATAATGCGCACAATAAAAACTGAAATTCGCAAATCGGTTTACGATTAATATTCGAATTTAGGACATAAAATATGAATTGTTATAAACTTTTTATGCAAAACTATTGCAAAATAGTTAAAAAACGAATATTATATATAACTGTTGTGAAAATTATTCGTAAACAGAAAGGATGTTTATATGTTTAACCTTTCAAAACATAAAACTTCTATTAAAACTGAAATTATGGCAGGTATTATTACCTTCTTAACAATGGCATATATCATTGTCGTAAACCCTGTCATCCTTGGGGATGCAGGAGTTCCATTTGAACAAGCATTTACAGCAACAATTATCGCTGCTGTTGTCGGAACATTATTTATGGCGATCTTTACAAACTTACCAATCGCAATTGCACCAGGTATGGGATTAAATGCTTACTTCTCTTATTCTGTTGTAAAAGCTCATGAAGGCATGACTTTCGCAATTGCATTCTCTGCTGTATTCGTAGCAGGTATGATCTTAATTTTGTTATCATTCACTTCTTTCCGTACAAAATTAATGGAAGCAATTCCTGAAAACTTAAAACATGCAATTACTGCGGGTATCGGCCTTTTCATTGCCTTTATCGGTTTACGTTTAACAGGTATAGTTACAAAAAATGAAGCAAACTTAGTTGGACTTGGTGATCTTCACTCTGCTCCAGTACTACTAGCATTAGCTGGACTTGGAATTACAATTGTCCTTATGTCTTTAAATGTAAATGGTGCACTATTTATTGGAATGCTATTAACTGGTATTATTGCTTACTTCACAGGACAATTAACATTCTCAAACGGCGTTACATCAATGCCTGGATTACCAGAAGGAATCATCGTTTCCAATCCAATTACTGCAGTATCTGATGTAATTAACTACGGATTATACGGCGTTGTATTTTCATTCTTCCTTGTTACATTATTCGATACAACAGGTACATTACTTGGCGTTGCTCAACAAGGTGGATTTATGAAAGATGGAAAGCTTCCAAAAGCTGGACGAGCTCTTCTATCTGACTCATTCTCAGCAACAATCGGTTCTATGTTCGGAACAACACCATCAACAGCGTACATTGAATCATCTGCTGGTGTTGCAGCTGGTGGTCGTACTGGTTTAACAACTGTTACAGTAGCTGTTTTATTCGCACTAGCAGCATTCTTCGGACCATTAGTAAGTGCCGTTTCTGGTGTATCAGCTATTACTGCACCATCATTAATTATCGTTGGTAGTCTTATGATGGGATCAGTTCGCCACATCGATTGGGACGCATTTGATGAAGCATTCCCAGCATTCTTAGTAATCTTAAGCATGCCACTTACATCAAGTATCGCAACAGGTATCGCACTTGGATTTATTTCATACCCACTTATGAAAGTGGCAAAAGGTAAATTCCGTTCTGTTCACCCACTTGTATACGTATTTGGAATTTTGTTTGCTTATCAATTGGTATTCTTACCACATTAAAATCCCTCATAAAGAGGGATTTTTTTTTACATAAAAAAGTAGCGCATCGAAATTCGATGCGCTACTTTCCTTTTGCAACAATCAAACGAGCTACTTTCAATGCAAGAAGTAAAAGACCGTTCACTATCGCTGTAATTCCTAAAGAGACCGCTATCATCAGCGCTCCCATTCCGTTATTCAATACAAACATAACGGAAGAAATGAAAGCAAAAATAAACAATATTAACGTTGGTATATATTTAATAATAGGCTTCTTATATGATTTTTTTGAAAGAAGAAACGTCATTACTAATGTCATAATGATCACAAAATATACTATAAATAAGAAAATCATACGAAAGCCTCCACTATTCCTAAACTATGAAAAAGATAAAAGGAGTTAAAAATTATGAATATTTTTCATTCACCTGTAATTCTTTACTATATTTTTGAATGAAAACAGATGAAATAACCATTATCACCTCTCCACATACTTTTATCCACATTACACCATATATCCATCAAGCAAACGTATCGTCCTCTGGCAGTATGCAGCTACCTTTTGATCATGTGTAACAACTAGCACCGTTTTCCCTTGTTTATGAATCTCTTTTAAGATGCTCATAATTTTCTTCCCGTTTTCTTGATCAAGAGCACCAGTTGGTTCATCAGCGAGTATAATTTTTGTGTCTTGTGCTAAAGCCCTTGCTATTGCTGTTCTTTGCTGTTCTCCACCTGATAACTCGTAAGGATATTTGTTAATATGCCTCTCAATCCCTACCATTTCCAGCATTTCTTTTGATATTTGTATACGTTTCTTATGAGAAATTTTTCTATATATAAGCGGGAGCATTACATTTTCAATAACTGTATAATCATCTAGTAGCGAAAAGTTCTGAAACACAAATCCAACTTCCTTATTTCTATACTTATGATAGTTTGACTTTAATGTACTCGTATCCATGCCATCTAAAAAATACTTTCCAGTAGAGGGGCTATCAATTAAACCAATAATGTTAAGCAAGGTGGATTTCCCTGAACCAGATGGTCCCATAATTGCTATCATTTCGCCTTTTTCTATTGTAAGATTAATATCTTTTAAAGCACTAAAATTACTCTTTCCGTATCCCTTAGCCACATTTGCGAGCTGAATCATCTATAGCACCTCTTTCATATATGTATTTTTTATTTTTAGTACATTGAAATAAATGATTGCATATATAATGAGGATCATTACAATTGATAGAGCACCTATAACAATCAATGATTCTATAGAGACTTTTAACGTTCCAAAGAAAGATACTATACTATTTTCTAGCCCTTTCTGAATTTCAATTACTCCGCTATTCTCCCATTGGAAATACATAATTCCTATACATACAGATAAAGTGAATAACAACATATACTCAATAACAAACGGAAGACATAGTTGAAAAGTACTTGCTCCTAATGCTGATTTAATAGAAATATTTTTACGTTCCATATAAAGCGTGGCCATTGATGTTAATAAAATAGATATAAATGAAAAAGATAAGACTGTACCGCTTAATAATAAGGGATATGACATATTATCAATGCCTTGCTTTTCATTTTCTAATAATTTATCCGGATTTGTAACATAATACGAATACCCCTTACCTTCTGTTACCTTTAATACTTTCTTTTGAAATTCATTCATATTTATCTTCTCATTTGTTTCTATAATTAACCCATTGTATAAAAGGTCTACACTATAGAACTCTATTTCTTCTGTTCCAATTGGTAAAATCACCATGTCATCTAATAATGTAATACGATTATCCGATATTTCACCGCTTCGAGGATATGTAAATGCTGAATTTCTTTCTAAAAAGCCAATTACTTTTAGTTTCATTTTTCCAGATGGTATGATATCACCAATAGATACCTTTCCTTTATAATTAGCCCCTAATATAACAGGTCTACTATCAAATACTGATTTATGAAATTCCGATTCCTCAAAATATCTTCCTTGTGAAATTCGTATATGAAAGTATTTATTAATATCTTTATCAACAATAAGAGTCTTTATCGTTCCATTTTCATTTTTTAAACTAAGTGAATAGTTACGGAACAGATAATTAGTTTTATTTGTTATTGGTATCGTATTAGATAACCCTTGAATGAAATGTTGATAATCACTTTTCGCTTTTTCTTCGCTAAACAATGTTATATCTTGCGTCGCATAAAGTTCATAGAAATTTTTATGAGTCGATAAATTATTTGCTACCGTCATCATTTTTCGATATCCCGAAAGATTACTAACAAATTCTATTGCTGAAGAAAATGCAATAATTAAAGAAATTACTATAATCAAACTTGGTAACAACCGTTTTTTCACAGACCGTATAGAATCAAATATAAAAAACATGACGACCTCCTACGTTCTTAAATGTTTTCCGGGATATATATTTATAACGTGCTTGATTGGAATTACAGTAACAAAAAATGTAAGAAAAATTATAAAAACAACATTACATATCAATACATATAGTGTTAACGGTTTTACTAAGTATGTCTGAAAATACGTATGAATTGTTCCCGAAAATATTTCTAGCGTAATAAAAACTAAGAACATCGCTGCTAGAGAAATAAACAAAATTTGAATATATAGTTCGCAGTAAATAGATATATTAGAAGCACCTACTGCCTTTTTTAATGAAATCTCTCGTTCTTTTTTATAAATCCAAAATAAAACTGCAGAAATGCCAGAAACAATTGCAACAAGAATGAATTTATAATAATACTTATTTGCTGGATCTATATGTGTCACATGTAGTTCCTGAAGATCTCGTTCATTCAGTATTTGAACATCTCCCGAAAGCACTTCTTTACTCCTATCCATAAACTTTTTTATTTCGTTATGAATAGATGATGTAGGATTAACAACTGTTAATTGTAATTGTTTACTCGCGATAATACCTTTTTTAGATATAGTAGGTAAGTTTTGAAGTGGAACGTATATGCCTGCTACACCGATGTCACTGTCTTTTCTCGATATAGTTCCTATTTTTTTATATGTATCATCAAATTCATATAATTCCTCTACATTCGTTTGATCACCAACAACCATATGATTTACATTTTCACGATGAAAATATTGTCCTTCAGAAATATATGGCTTCCAATAATAATCATCTTTTAAATTCACAGCTATGATCTTTGTTGCCCCTGAACTATTTAATGCTTTTAAATACTCTACGTAAATATCACTTTTCACAAAAGTATCTTGTATGAAAGGAATTATTTCTTCCAATTCAGTTGCATTCGCTATCGGAACAGTTAAAATTTGATTGTTTTCTGGGAAACCGATTTGAAAAGCAGATATAAAATTCCGTTTAGATTCTGTTAAAAGCGCAGCTACTGATATAGAAAGAAAAGAAATAAAAAATGCCATAAGAAGAATTACGGAAAATAGTTTGTTGTTTTTTATATTTTTAAAAGCTAGGTACATGTCTGTGCTCCTTTTAAATAAGAAGGAGATGATGAACATCCCCTTCTCCTTATGCAAATATTTATTAAGACAACTGTTTAATGCTTTTTACCACTGTAATCGTAAGTTACCATTACTATCAAAAGTACCTTTGTGTGTATCTTCTTGATAGTCATTATTCTCATTAGCATAATGCTCAGAGTATAGTCCTTTTGCACCAAAGGCGTTATATGCACCATTACTCACAGTTGCGTTTAATGCTCTTCCAGATTCATGGGATCCTAATTTGTCCGAAGCGCTTTCAATATATGAATTATTTCCATTTGATTTAATAAAAGAAATTGCTACTGAACAACGAGATGCATTTTGATTCGTAGTAGTTTGAGCTCTGTAAGATAGTAGGTTACCGCTTTTGTGACCGCTTAGAGTTGGATAGAATGCACTTGTTGAGATTGATGTTGCTAATATTACTAAAGTCGTAATTGAAAAAACTTTTCCTTTCATTAACAATCACCTCATAAATTTAATAGTTTAGTAGCGCTACATCATCATAATATCCTTCAAATAAATTCTCCTCAATAAGAAACCCGATGTTTTACAAACTCTTTAAACACTTAAACATTAATACATCTTTTTAAAAGCAATATAAAAAGGCTGCGGAGAAACTCTTCTCCACAGCCTAATACTTATTTTTGTAAAAACGACTGTAAATTTGCAAACTGTCTCTTTGCATCTTCATAGCCTTGCTCATATAGGTTTTGTAGTTTTGCCGTATCTTTTTCCATACGATCTACTTGAAGCTGTACTTCTGGACGAATAACAAATAAGTTCCCAGCTTGCTCTTCTTTTTCAATGTAGTGAAGTGTTTCATTATATACTTCATAACGATTCAACATCGTATTAACAAGTTTCGGATATTTTTTATAAGCTTTCGCTGCCACCCATCCAAACTTTGACTTTTTCTTAGCATAACCTTGATTTCTCGTTAAAATAACGACTGATTTTTTAAATCCATCTTCTTGCGCTTTACGAACTGGAATCGGATCCGAAATCCCGCCATCTAATAACTGCTTACCACGGTAATTTACTACAGGTGCAATGAAAGGTAATGAACTAGATGCTTGTAATAAATTTAGTGCATCATCATTCGTTCCCTCTTTTTCAAAATAAACAGACTGTCCTGTTTCACAATCTGTTGTGCCTACAAGGAAACGCTCTGGACTATTAAAATATGTTTCAAAGTCAAACGGGACATGTTTTTCTGGAATTTCATGAAAAATGAACTCCATATCAAACAATTGGCGTTTTCTCCATAAATTTTTATACGATAAATATTGTGGGTGTGATGCATAATCAATATTTACTGTTTTATTTCTATTTCTTTGTCTGGAAAGATACGACGCTGCATGACAAGCACCGGCTGACACACCAATTACATATGGAAAATATAAATCTTGTTCCATAAAATATTCTAATATCCCGCCCGTATATACACCACGCATACCGCCGCCTTCTAATACTAATCCCGTATTTTCAAGCATGTTATTCTCTCCTCTTTATATATTGACTCTTTAATTGTTCACTATGTTAAGTATCTTTCTCTATTATATATGAGTTTTTTTAGAAATTATATTCAAAAGGCTTGAAATAAAGGAGTTTTTTCTTCCAATTATATTTCCAGATGTTTGGAGACATCCTTTATAAACCTTTGAATAAAATTTTGCTCTTCTTCCGTATATCCATCTAACAGTAGCAGCCACTTTTCTTCAGCTTGTTTATGCAATTTATCATGAGCTTTATATATTTCATTTCCGCTTTCCGTTAAGCGAAAGAAAATTTCTTTTTGATTATCTAACATTTGCATCTTCTCAACGAATTGCTTTTGAAACAACTTTGTACAAATTTTAGAGATTGCACCCTTTGTCATTCCCATTTCTGTCGTAATAGCAGTTACATTCATCAGAGCATTTTTTCCGATACACTCGATCACATGTAATTCAGATAAAGACATACCACTTATACCTGTCTCACGAAGAAACTTCTCATTTTGCCCTTTCAAATGTTCTTCTTTTTTATGCAAAAGTGTACGAATGTCCGAAATTATTTCCATTTGTTTCATTGTACGTTCCAATCCGTTCGCCCCCTAAGTTTCCAAAGAAACAATTTAACTATATACCATTTTAAAATCATTTTTTCATATTTACAAGTGAGAAAAACATGTTAAAATAAATTTAGTTTCCAAGGAAACTAAATTACAAGGAGGTTAACATAATGAAAAAATCCAAACTACATTTCATTTTATACGTTGTCTGTATGAGTGCCTTACTCGGTTCCTTCGCTCAAAATATTTACACGCCTATCTTGCCTATGATTCAAGCTTCTTTTCACACTTCTCTTTATCTAATAAATGTAACAGTCTCACTATTCACATTCGTTCTTGCAATTATGCAGCTCATATATGGACCTTTAATTGATACAAAAGGGAGAAAATCTGTCCTTATCCCTAGTTTAATCATTAGTACAATTGGTTCAATCGGATGTGCTTTTTCGGCGAACATTTATTTATTTCTATTTTTTAGGGCTGTTCAAGCTATAGGAATAGCAGCTATCCCTGTAGTTGCAGCAACGATTATCGGTGATTTATTTGAAGGAAAAGAACGCGGAGAAGCGATGAGCCTGTATCAAATGTTACTTGCTCTCGCACCTGCAATTGGCCCTCTTATAGGTGGTTATCTCGGCAGTATAAATGGCCATTTATACGTATTTTTATTTTTATCTACACTTGGCATTCTCTTATTAATTATAAACATTTCACTACTTCCAGAAACAAAACCAACTGTAATTAAGCAACCGCAAGCAAAAAAGAGTTACTGGTTTATCTTAAAAAATAAAACTGGATTTTCTATTACTCTTATTGGCTTCATTCAATTTTGTATTTACTTTTGCTTCCTCGTTTTTTTACCAAGCATTTTAACAAATTCATTTCACTTAACTGCAAGTAAAATTGGTCTTATATTTGTACCGATGTCCCTTTCTATTATGTTAGGAAGTTATTGCTACAAGCTTTTGCAAAAATGCCTCACAACAAAGCAAGCTTTATTCATCACTAGTTTCTTCAATATTATATGTGTCACTTTATTCTCTTTCACATATAGCATCAATATCTCATTCATCATTATCGTTACATCTTTATACGGTTTTAGTATGGGACTTTCTATGCCAACTCACACTACTTTATTAACGGAAGAATTCGTACAAGAACGCGCAACAGCCATCGGTATGTATAACTTCATACGCTATCTCGGTATGGGCACAGGGCCACTTGTAGGTGGCTTTCTTGTATTTAATCAAAATTACTTTTGGATTTTCTTCCTAGGTGCAATTACATTTCTATTTATCATTTTATGCGCAATGAAAATGCTACGTTTTCAGGCTGTACAAAAAGCAAAATAGAGACCTATAGATGGTCTCTATTCTAAACTCTTTGATCTGCAACGATATGAATATCAATATACTTCGTTTCTCTCATAATTTCATTTACAATTGAACCTTTTCGAATTTCTTCCCACCTTGTTCTTGCTGATTGTCCGAGTAAAATTTGCGTTACTTGTAGTCTTTTCGCGACTTCAATAATAACATCCGCTGGCTTTCTTCCTTTTGCTTCTTCTAAAACAAAACTCGCATCAAATTGATTCGTTAGCAACTTCCACTCTTCAATCGTTTGCTTTTTCCCTGCTGAAAGGGACTCTATATTTTCCCTTTCAACATTTAATACATACAATTCAGCGTTTAAGCGATCCGCCATACGCCAACCTCTCCGTATTAATTTCTCTGCTGTTGAACTGTATTGTACACAAACGAGAATTTTTTCTTTTACACCAATCGGTTCTATAACGGTTTGGCTAATTTTCTCGTCCATATCATCTGCCACTTCCCGAAGGGATAATTCTCTGAGTGCCCCTAAATTATTAAGCGTAAAGAAGTTTTGTAAGCTTTGTTGAATTTTTTCTTCCTTATATATCTTTCCATCGATTAATCTCTTCCGGAGTACCTCAGGTGTTGCATCAACAAGTTGAATTTCATTTGCTTTTTGCAAAATAAAATCTGGAATACGCTCTCTTACTTTTACATTTGTAATTTGAGCTACAATGTCATGAACACTTTCTAAATGTTGAATATTAAATGCTGATAATACAGATATACCGGCATCTAACAATTCCTGCACATCCATGTAACGTTTCTTATTTTTCGATCCGGGAATATTACTATGCGCAAGTTCATCCACAACAACAATTTGTGGTGCCCGCTTTATGATTCCTTCCACATCAAGCTCATAAAATCCCTTTCCTTTATAATCTATTTCTTTTAAAGGGACTTTTTCTAAATCAGCAATCGCTTCTTCTGTCTCTTCCCTCCCATGTGTTTCAATTAAACCAATTACAATATCAATACCATCCTTTTTCATCTCTCTAGCATCAAGTAGCATTTTATAACTTTTCCCTACTCCTGGAGCCGCCCCTACATATAGCTTTAACTTCCCGCGGTTTTGCTGACGAATATATTCTAAATACTCTTCTGGTGTTCGCCTTTGAAACGTTGGTTTATAGTCATCCGCATACAAAACACTCACAACCTTTCTTTCGAAACAACACTACCTCAATCCGTTAGATTGAGGTAGCACTGTTACTATTTCAGTAGTTTCTGTAATTCTAAATTTAACTTTAAAACATTTACGCGGCTCTCCCCAAATAAGCCAAGTGCCGCACCTTCCGTTTGATCTTTAATCAATTGATCTAACGTTTCTTTTGGAACTTTCGTTATTTTTGAGATACGCTCTACCTGTACAGAAGCTGCCTTCGGACTAATATCAGGATCAAGCCCTGAACCTGAATTTGTCACTAAATCGATCGGCACTTCTGTAACTGGAACAGTTGGGTTTTGTTTCTTCCACTCTTCAATACTTTTCTCTACTCGTTTCTCTAAATCTGGATTAGACGGTGCATAGTTATTTGAACCAGATGCTTCTGCCTTATATTCAATACTAGAAACACGCCCATGAAAATAACGTGGATCTGTAAAATTTTGGCCAATTAATTTAGAACCAATCACTTCATTTTTATCATTATATATTAAACTTCCATCCGCATTATCCTTCATTACTGCTTGTGCAATACCAGTAACAATAAGCGGATATACAAGCCCGCACAACACTAAAAATGTAAAAGTAATACGGATAATTGGTGATAGTATACTTTGTTTCTTCGCCATCTTTTTCCCCTCTTCCTTATATGAACAAGCCGACAATTATATCAATTACTTTAATTCCAATGAATGGTACAATCACTCCGCCAAGTCCATAAATAAGTAGGTTTCGGCCAAGTAGTGCATTCGAACTCATTGGTTTATATGCGATACCTTTCATCGCCAATGGAATGAGTAATGGAATAATAACTGCATTAAATAGTAATGCTGATAAAATCGCTGACAGTGGTGATGTTAGTTTCATAATGTTTAATGCCTCCATTTGCGGAATCGCAAGTGTAAACATCGCTGGAATGATTGCAAAATATTTTGCAATATCGTTCGCAATACTAAACGTCGTTAACGCACCACGCGTCATTAACAATTGCTTACCAATCCCTACAACCTCAATAATTTTTGTCGGGTTCGAATCTAAATCAATCATATTCGCTGCTTCTTTCGCAGCTGTCGTACCACTATTCATCGCTAATCCAACGTCAGCCTGCGCTAATGCCGGCGCATCATTTGTACCATCACCTGTCATCGCTACAAGTTTCCCTTTATCTTGCTCTGCTTTAATAACCGCAATTTTATCTTCTGGCTTACACTCAGCAACAAACTCATCTACCCCTGCTTCTTTTGCAATCGTTGCTGCTGTTAACGGGTTATCACCTGTACACATAACCGTTTTAATCCCCATTTGGCGCAATTGTTCAAAACGCTCACGCATACCTGGCTTTACTGTATCCTTTAAATAAATTAAACCGTAAATACGATTATCCACTGCAACTACAAGTGGTGTCCCGCCCTCTTTGGAAATGGAATCTGCTTTTTGATTTACATCTTTCGGAATCGTTCCACCTTGTGACCTAACCCATTCAATTACGCTACCTACAGCACCTTTTCTCACTTTCGTTCCGTCCTGTAAATCCACACCACTCATTCTCGTTTCTGCTTTGAACGGGATAAACTCACCTTGCTCTGCAATTTCTCGATTATATGATATAGCTTTCGTTTTTACATATTCTATAACTGATCGACCTTCTGGTGTTTCATCTAAGACTGAACTAATCGCGGCCCATTTCCCTACTTGCTCAATCGTCTCATTTCCTACAGGAAGCAATGTATGTGCCATTCGGTTCCCGAAAGTAATCGTACCTGTTTTATCTAAAATGATTGTATTAATATCACCCGCAGCTTCTACTGCTTTACCCGACATCGCTAACACATTGAACTTTGTCACGCGGTCCATCCCAGCAATACCAATTGCTGATAATAAACCACCAATTGTCGTTGGAATTAAACAAACTAACAACGCTACAAGTACAGCTGTATCAATTTGAAATCCTAAATAGTTTGTAAAAATCGGCAACGTCACAACAACGATTAAGAAAATAAGCGTTAAACTCGTTAATACTGTATTTAAAGCAATTTCATTCGGCGTTTTTTGACGAGCAGCTCCTTCTACTAACGAAATCATTTTATCAATAAATGATTCACCAGGATTACTCGTAATGACAATTGTAATCTCATCACTTACGACCATCGTTCCGCCTGTTACGGAACAAAAATCACCGCCCGCTTCTTTTATTACAGGAGCTGATTCCCCTGTAATCGCAGATTCATCAACAGACGCTAATCCTTTAATTACTTCCCCATCACTTGGAATCATTTCTCCTTGTTTTACAATAACAACGTCATCTTTTCTCAGATCAGTTGCCGAAACTTGAACAATGTCTCCATTTTCTTTTACAACATTTGCAAACACATCTTTCTTCGACTGTTTTAAAGAATCAGCTTGCGCTTTCCCCCGCCCTTCCGCTAACGCTTCTGCAAAGTTAGCAAATAAAACTGTAAACAAGAGAATGAGAGAAACTGTTATATTAAACCATCCTGGTACACTACTAGAATGACTTGGAAGAAAAGATAAAATGAACGTAATGATAAATCCAATTTCTACAACGAACATAATCGGATTCTTTATCATGACTTTCGGGTTCAATTTCGCAAAGGATTGTTTCATCGCATGTGTCACGATATCACGATCCATCGTTTTTGCTTGTCTAACTTCATCTTCTACAGCATGTATTTGTGACTCATTTACTCTCTTTTCTTTTACTACTACCGGTCTCATCATTTACCCTCCATTACTTCAATGTAAGAAATTCTGCAATTGGGCCGAGTACTAACATCGGGAAGAATGTTAATGCACCGACAATTACAATTGTTCCGATGAAAATGCCGCCAAATAAACTATTATCTGTACGGAACGTTCCGACTGTTTCTGGTACTACCGTCTTTTCTTTCAATGAAGCTGCAACAGCTAGCATCGTAATTAAACTGAAATAGCGCCCTAAAAACATAACTAAGCCAGTTGTAATATTCCAAAACGGTGTATTATCCGCTAACCCTTCAAATCCAGATCCATTATTCGCAGCCGACGATGTGTATTCATATACCACTTGCGTTAAACCATGGAAACCAGAATGAGAAATGGCATCCGTTCCTAAACTTGTTGAAAGAGCTAATGCTGAAAACCCTAAAATAAGCAGTGGATGAAATAGTATCGTTACCGCAATTAATTTCATTTCCTTACCTTCAATTTTCTTACCTAAAAACTCTGGTGTCCGTCCAACCATCAATCCAGATATAAAGACTGCGATAATCGCATACATAATAATGTTCACAAAGCCTGCTCCAACGCCGCCATACACTGTATTTAACATCATATTTACGAGTGGTACTAACCCGCCAATTGGTGTTAACGTATCATGCATCGTATTAACGGCTCCTGTTTCAGCAGCTGTCGTCACTGTTGCGTATAGGGAAGAAAATACCGTTCCAAATCGTACTTCTTTTCCTTCTGTACTTCCTTGTACATGCTCGATACCCATTCCGTTTAACGCTGGATT
Source organism: Bacillus sp. FSL M8-0063 (assembly GCF_038005545.1). Taxonomy (NCBI): domain Bacteria; kingdom Bacillati; phylum Bacillota; class Bacilli; order Caryophanales; family Bacillaceae; genus Bacillus; species Bacillus sp. FSL M8-0063. The sequence continues at coordinate 441,870 of NZ_JBBOTJ010000001.1, read as the reverse complement.
TCCATTTAGTTCAGATGTCGTAATCGTTATAAACCCTAGTAGAAACACCATGAATAGTGATACGAAGAGAATACGACCTTGTTTTTTATTTCCTACCATTCGTCCGTACGTAAATGGAAGTGCTGTTGGCAATAACATCATAAGCATCATTTGCAAAATATTACTCATTTGTCCTGGGTTTTCAAAAGGATGCGTAGAGTTTGCTCCGAAAAATCCACCGCCGTTATTTCCAAGTTCCTTAATGGAAACGAATGATGCAACTGGCCCACGTAATATACTTTGTTTCGCGCCATCAATCGTTTGTGCTGTAACGGCCCCGTCTAACGTTTGTGGTACACCAAGTGCGACAAAGACTAGCGCCGCAATAAATGCGATAGGAAGAAAAACCCTCGTTAGTGCTCTCGTAAAATCAACGAAAAAGTTACCAAGTTCTTTTCCAGCGAGCCCTCTTATAAATGCCATAACGAGTGCTAATGTCGTTGCCGGTGCTGCAAACATTAAAAATGTAATTCCGATTAATTGTGATAAATAAGATAAACCATTTTCACCGCTATAATGCTGTAAGTTTGTATCAGCCATAAAACTAATTGCTGTATTAAAAGCGAGCGTAGGCTCCATTCCTTCAATGTGTGCTGGATTTAATGGCAATACCCCTTGTAGTCTGAAAATGAAATATACGACAACAATCATAAATCCATTTAATAAAACTAATGATAGTGCGTACTGTTTCCACGTTTGATTGTATTCTTTTACACCCGTAATTTTAAAAATAAGTTTTTCAAAAGGCCCGAATACTTTATCTAACTTTTTACTACCTTGAAATGCTTTCTCTAAATAAATTCCCGTTGGCTTTGCCACAAGAATAAACAACAGCATTGTAATAACAACTGCGACCCAAATCATAATGAATGATTCCCCCTAATTAAAACTTTTCTGGATTTAATAATGCATACACTAAGTACACCGTAATTGCTGCAACAATAACCGATAAGGCAACCGTCATGATTGCTTCCCTTCTTTCACAACTTTATCTGACCAACTTGTAAGACTTGCCATCGATGCGACTAACACAACAAAAATCCCGATCATTACAACATCTAACATAGCTATCCCTCTCTTTTTGTAAAAATTTACCATTAAATGATCAAAAAAAGAACACTAAGCTCTACTTAGTGTTCGAAATGAACAACACAAAGTAAACCTCCTCTCTAAACGCTTACGAGGTTAGCTGTCGGATTCGGGCCTAAAGAGTAGCCCTACTTTCAAAACTGAAAGATTCACCCCAAGTGACGATGCACAAAATTGGTTCCCCCGCTCCATTTCTGGAACTCAGCGATTTTAGGTTTTTTTGGAAATTTTATGAATGATTTATGAGAGTAAATATACTCCTCTATATTTAACTTGTAAAGAGCTAAATTACTGAAAATAAGAAAATATCCATCTATTTAAACGCTTACATTGAGTGTTATTAATATTCTTTCATCTATTTACTCGTCTTTTCTTTCATTTTCACAGAAATGATCTTTTCAATACGAAATAAAAAGAGCGAATGACATAAAGTGCATAGCTTGTTGCACTTAGCATTCGCTCTTTTTATTTCACTATTTATTCTCCTCGTAAAAAAGCACGTAAATTTCTCCCGCGAATATAAACTTGTGACAATTCTGCATGTAGCTGCTCATATTCGATAACATCTGTTTTTAAATATAAAGCGTCTTTCGATGGCAATATGATATAGGGCCTTGGAAAAATAGGATCCAGCACCACCAATGCTTGAACTCGCTCTACTGATACCGCCCAACGATTCGCTATATCTCCTAGTAACAACACTTTCATCTTCTTTTCCTCCACCCTATTCAAAAAATAAAAAAGAAATATTATCACAATTCGTAAACAAGACAAATGTAGCTCCAATTGTTTCATAGAGCCTCGTTGGATATCGTTTATTCCTTGTAACAACAGTAATAGGTGCTTGAAAAGAAAAGCGAATGTGTTCTGTGAAGAAGCTAACGATTGGAAGCTCATCCCCTAGTAAAATCACCTTCTTAATACACTCACAAATACTAGTAAAATCCTGCGCCTTACTACAGCTATAAGTCCAATCAAACCCACAATTCCTAACTTCAGCAGCTATCTCTTCATTTGCTGTAAAAATAATTAACTCATGTTGAAATGCTACTAAATCTCTTAAACTATTTACCTTGCTTTCTTCTCCAACACAAATAAGTGTTAGCTCCATGTACCTCATCCTCCTTAGCATAAAAGAAATCAAACATAGATTGATATTCCCCTATACTAATCAGATCGATGAAGTGATGTATCCATCATGGCACCGTCCTCTCTCAAGACGCTTACGAAGTTAGCTGTCGGATTCGGACTTTGAGAGTAGCCCTACTTTCAAAATTGAAAGATTCACCCCTAGTGACACTGCACAAATTGGTTCCTCCGCTCCTTATATTTGGACTCAGCGTTTACAAAAAAATGTATTCTGGCTGATATCTTACTCCTGTATTTGGAAAAAGTAAACAAAAAAAGCCAGCTATACAACTGACTTTTTACTTACCTATGCTTGCGTTTTATTCAAATTATATGCAAAATGATTCGTCGGCCCATGACCACTTCCAATATTCAACGGCTCTTCAATTGCTATACTAATAAATCGTTTTGCTTCTTGAACTGCCTCTTCAATCGAGTATCCTTTCGCAAGTCCTGCAGTAACCGCTGAAGCAAATGTGCACCCACTTCCATGCGTTTGCTTTGAAGGAATTCGTTCACTTCTAAATTCAATAAATTGTTCACCATCAAAGAGTAAATCAATTACCTCATTACCTTGATATTCTGCATGTCCACCCTTCATAAGCACGTATTTCGCACCTAATTCATGCAGTACTTTCGCAGCTTCCTTACTATCTTCAACATTATGAATCTCCATCCCAGTTAACACTTCTGCCTCAGGAACATTCGGTGTTACAACGGTTGCTACTGGTAACAAATATTCTTTTAATGCTTGTACTGCTTCTTGTTGTAATAATGATGCACCGCCCTTAGCAATCATAACAGGGTCTAGCACAATATTATTCCAGCCAAATTTATTAATATATTCTGCTACAATTTGAATAATTTCACTGCTAAATAACATACCTAATTTCACAGCATCTGGTGTTAAATCCGTACCAATTGAATTCAGCTGTTCCGTAATGCCTTCTAACGGAACTGGATATACCCCTTGAACGCCAAGCGTGTTTTGAGCAGTAATTGCCGTAATAGTCGTCATCCCGTACACACCAAGCTCTTGGAATGTTTTTAAATCTGCTTGAATGCCGGCACCGCCGCCGCTATCAGATCCTGCAATTGTTAAAGCTTTATTTACTTTCATCCCACTCATCCTTTTCTATCCAAAATAGCGATGATAAATCGTTTTTGCTTCGCTTATATCTTTCGTTCCATGTACAAGTACACGTCCATCTTTGAAAGCAACTAATCTCTTTTCTTCCACAGAAAATGATAATAAATATGGATTTACATTTAAATCATTCACACGATCATTCAGCAGCTCTTTGTATCGTTCAAAATCCATTTCTTCTTTATGAGGTGGTCTAATTTGAACTGTATTTCTCCCGCATAAAACTGCTGTTTTCGATGTATTTTCTTTATTTAAATACGGGTATATCGCATTCTCTCCACACGAAGGACAATTATGCTTACGAAGCTTTTGCACATTCATACATGAGTATTCATTCTTCCATACATCAAACGATACAAGTCCATCTCGAAGTGACTCGTAATCTTCCACTAACAGTTTAAGAGCTTCCGTTACTTGATGAGAAACGACGAGAGATACAGCAGGAGATATAATGCCCGCTGTATCGCATGTCGCTCCGCCAAGCGGAATCGATTGTAATAAACAAGATAAACATGGCGTTTTACTAGGAAGAATTGTGTAAGAAAGGCCGTAACTCCCTACACATGCTCCGTAAATCCATGGAATAGAATACTTTTGCGCTATATCATTTACAATAAAACGTGTTTCAAAATTATCAGTTGCATCAATCATTACATCAACCTTTGTAACGAGTTCTTCTAATTCCTCAGCAGTTACATCTTGAACGAGAGCTTTTACTCTTACTTCACTATTAATTTCTTCTAGACGCTTTTTTGCCGCTACAGCCTTCGGTAGGTTATTCTCTACATCGCTCTCTGCATACAATTGTTGCCTTTGTAAATTACTCCAATCGACATAATCTCGGTCAACAATCGTTACTATGCCAACACCTGCTCTTACAAACATCTCTGCATTTGCACTACCTAATGCACCTGCACCGATAATGAGTACATGCTTTTCTCTTATCTTTCGTTGCCCCTCTTCTCCAATTGGAGAAAATAATTCTTGGCGAGAATATCGATTATTCAACTACGCTCATTCCTTCTAAAGGACTACTTGCTGTTGCACAACGCTTACGTGCAATACGCCCCGCTTCAAATCCTAATCGTCCTGCTTCAATACTTAATTTCATTGCTTGTGCCATTTTTATTGGATCTTTTGCTCCCGATACAGCAGTATTTAATAACACACCATCCGCTCCTAATTCCATCGCAAATGCCGCATCAGCTGGGCTACCGATACCAGCGTCAACGATAACTGGTACTGTCGCTTGTTCAATAATGAAGCTTAAATTTAACGGATTTACAATACCAAGCCCTGAACCGATTGGTGATGCTCCTGGCATAATTGCATGCACACCTAGTTCTTGTAATTTACGTGCTAATACAACATCATCAGATGTATACGGAAGTACGATAAATCCTTCTTCTAGTAACATTTCAGATGCCTTTAACGTTTCTACTGGATCAGGTAATAACGTTCTATCATCACCAATAACTTCTACTTTGATCATATCGCAAAGCCCCGAAGCTTTTGCTAATTTTGCAATACGAACAGCTTCTTCAGCATTTTTTGCTCCAGCTGTATTCGGTAATAACGTATATTTTTTCACATCAAGTTTCTCTAATAAATTAGGCTGCTTTGCATCAAATATATCCATACGACGTACTGCGAACGTTAAAACCTCAGCCTCAGATACATCAATTGCCTTTTGCTGTACATCAAAATCAGGGAATTTCCCTGTTCCTAATAAAAGTCTAGAATGAAATGAAAATGGTCCAATGTTTAACATAATCAACCGCCTCCTACGAAAGTTACAATCTCAATTTGGTCTCCATCAAAAACAGATGTATCTGTATGATCATCTTTTTGTAAAATATCTTTATTACGCTCTACTACTACAATTCTGTTATCTAACTCTAAATGCGTAAGTAGCTCAGCCACTGTTTTCACACTCTCTGGCACTTCAAGTTGGTTACCATTAATTTTTAAATTCAAACTTCCATCCCCTTTCTAAACTGTTTTAGAAAGCAATGAATCTAGCAAATGATTCTCCTGCTTTCCTTCTATTAAATCAGCCATATACTGACCAGAAACAGGACTTAATAAAATACCGTTTCGATAATGTCCAGTACAAGCATATAAACCTTTTATTTCTTCATGCTCTCCCATATAAGGAGCTTCGTGATTCGATTGAGGTCTTAACCCTGCCCATGCGCTTTCCCACTCTGCTTCTTTTAAAGCTGGCAATATTGTATACGCGCGCTCTAATATAGAAGTAATACTTTCTGGTTGCACTGTTTTATTAAACGTATGAGGCTTCATCGTTGCTCCAATTACGTAACGTCCACCACGCTTTGGGGCAATGTAAAATCTTTCTTGGAAAATAGGTGCCTTTAAAAGTGGTTTTCTACTTCTTACCGCTACTACTTCTCCTTTAACTGGATATGTACCCCATTCGCGGTGAAAATAACCTAGTAACTTCGTGCTCCATGAACCACCCGCAATCACAACTTTCTCGCACGCCATAATACCTTCGCTTGTAACAATCCCAGTCACTTTATTATTTTCAATACGAATATCAAACACTTCTGTCTGTTCATATATATCAGCACCCGAAATTGATGCGGAATGTGCGAATGCTTTCGTAAGCTCTGGTGCAATAACATGACCATCTTTTGGATAATATACAGCACCTATAATTGACTCAGATAGACACGGCTCTTTCTCTCGTAAACGATCTCCCATTAGAAAGTAAGAATCTTCACCTGTTTTCTGCTGCCACTCCATAATGTGAAGAATCCTTTCCTTCTCATCTTCATTTTGGGCAATGCGATAAATGCCTTTCTCTTCATACCCAATATCGATGCCTGTTTTTTCACGTAAAACTGCTGCAAGTTGTGGAAATATAACACGGCTTTCTCTAGCAAGTTCAAATAACGGGTCATATGCATCCCATTCTGCCTGAACCCCGAGTAAACCAGCAGCTGCTTTCGAAGCTTCAGATGCAATCCTTTGCTTCTCTACAATCGCTACTTTATGTCCTCTTTCTGCTAGAAAATGTGCAACTGAACTACCGATTACACCACCGCCAATTATCGCTACATCATACTTCTTACACATGTTTTTCCGCCCACTTTCTTATTGATTCCTTATAAGATTTCGCTTTGCTATACGGGTTACTACTACTTATGATCCCAGACATAACAGCAATACCACTGACACCGTTAGTAAGAACATCCCCGATATTTTCCGTGGTAATTCCGCCAATTGCTGTAATCGGTATGGATAAACACTTTGCAATGCCTGAAACCTCTTCAAGCCCTCTCGCTGGCACACCTTTTTTACAATCTGTCGGAAATACATGACCATAGACGAGGGAATCCGCTCCATTCTTAAATGCATCGATCGCCTCTTCTAAAGAATGTACAGAATAGCCGACATGCAAATAAGAAAACTTTTCTTTCACTGACCTTACATTGGCGCTTCGATATCCGAGCTGCACGCGTGGAATGTTTAATAAAATAGCGATATCAATTCGATCATTTATCACTATTTTTGATGCCGGAAAGCCTTTCTTCAAAAGACTTTCCACACCTTCATACAAATCCTTCGTACTTTTCTCACGCTCACGAATATGCAAATAGTCAATCTCACTTTCAATTTGCATCGCTACATTCACTAACTCTTCGAATGACATGTGACCATTTGAGATTACATGAAGCTCATTTTTCATATTCATTCGCCTACTTTAAAATGTTTTCGAATAACTCATCGGCCGGAACGATTTCTTTCGTCATTCCTTTATCTTTCAGCCATTTATTTTGTTTTTCCCATGATTCTTTTGAATCTGATAAGAATGGCTCATCTTTCGTTTCCATTTTCTCTAATAAAATTTTCATACTTTCTTTTTCAACTTCTGGTACAAGTGGGAAGTTTTCTTTTTCTTGATGATTTAATAAAATATTTAATGCTTCATCTGGATTTTTCTTCATGAAATCATAGCCTTTTTTCGTACCACGTAAGAAGGCTTGTAACGCTTCTTTATCTTTTTTCAACGTTTTATCACCTGTTACAAATACAAGCTCATGATAATTCGGTACACCGTAATCAGCTGGATTAAAGTACGCCGGTTCATGACCTTCATGACGCATAACAGGTACTTCATGGTTAATGTATGCCCCTGTTACCGCATCCACTTTCTTCGTAATTAATGCCGGTACTAGATCAAAGCCAACATCGACTACTTTCACTGTATCTGGATTACCACCAGCTTCTTTTACCATCGTTTTTAAATACATCTCACTTAAAGGTGTTCCAGAATATCCAACTGTTTTCCCCTCTAAATCTTTTGGCGATTGAATGCCTGCTGATTTCAGCGATACAACATGATTTAATGGTGAACGTACGACAGCTCCAATTGATTTCACTGGAATTTGTTCATTTGCTTTTGCCATAACAACATCTGGCTGATAATATAAACCAACCGTTACTTTTCCTGCAGCTGCTAAAGTTAATGGATCAGTCGGATTAGAAGGGAATTTTATATTCACCTTTACTCCTTCTTCTTTAAAATAGCCTTTTTCAATTGCTGCATAAATAAAGCTATGTACCGCATTTGGGTACCAATCAAGCATGACCGTTATTTCTTTTTCCTTTTTACCCTTATCTGACGCTGAGTTACTAGAACATCCAGTAATCATTGCAACTAATAATGTCAACACAAAGATGCGTTTTAAAAATTTCATGAATACTTCCTCCAACTAATAAATTTCTTTTCTAATACTGAGATAAGTATGACGAAGAAAATAGCTAATAATGATAACAATACAATGGGTGCAAATACACCGGCTCCGTCTAACTGTGTCATCATTCTTTTACTGAAATATCCAAGCCCAGCTTGTGCACCGAGCCACTCACCGATTGCTGCCCCAATTACACTAAGCGGAACTGCAATTTTTAAAGCTGAGAAAAAATAAGGAAGAGCAGATGGTAACTTTAATTTAAGAAAAACATCTTTTTTCGTTGCCCCATAGGTAACTAAGAGCTCCTCCCATTCTTTTTTCGTACTGCGTAGTCCATCATACGTATTGACCGCAATTGGGAAAAACGTAATTAAAACAGTAACAACAACCTTACTCCAGATCGTATATCCAAACCATAAAACGAAAAGCGGCGCAAGCGCTGTAATAGGAATCGTTTGTGAGGCAACTAATAATGGATAAAATGCTCTCTCCATCCAATTACTCGCATTCATTAACATCGCTAGCCCTACCCCAAGTACGATAGAAATAGCCACCCCTATTAAAACGACCGATAAGGTTGCCGGCAAATGAACCGTAAATAATATATCTTTTAGTTTCCATATCTTCATCACAATTGCAGACGGTGACGGTAAAATGTACATTTCATCTACGATTCTTGCGCCTACTTCCCAAAAGGCAAGTAAAATACTAGAAAGTGTAAGGGCAGGTAATAGCTCCTTCAACCGGTTCATCATACGAGTACCTGCCTTTGTAACATACTAAGAAGCTCATCTTTAAGCGCTAACACTTCAGGCTTATATAAATCTTTTCTTGTTCGATTACGATCAAGCGGTACAATCCTCTCGGTTAAAGTAGTTATCGGTTGCTGCTCTACTACTAAAATTCGATTAGAAAGAAACAACGCTTCTTCCACATCATGAGTGATAAATAAAATTGTTTTTTCCCACTCTTTCCATTGTTCAAACAGCCATTCTTGCAAAGATGCCTTCGTTAAAGCGTCCAACGCGCTAAACGGTTCATCTAACAACAATATTTCCCCGCCTGTTAATAAAGTTCGAATAAAAGATACGCGTTGTCTCATACCACCAGATAAATCTTTCGGATATTTTGTCTCATACCCTTGTAAGCCAAATTTATGTAGCAGTTCCTTGGCCTTTATTTGTGCTTCTTTCTTCTGTACACCTTGACACTCTAGCGGCAGAGCAGCATTCTCAATAATCGTTCGCCACGGCAGGAGCATATCTTTTTGGGGCATATACCCTACAGGATGGCTCTTCGTTTCTGTCAGCTCTATCTGCCCAGTACTTACTTCTTCTAAACCTGTAATAAGGCGAAATAGAGTACTTTTCCCGCATCCACTCGGTCCGATAATACTTACAAACTCTTTATCTTGTATAGAAGCATTTAATTCATTGATGATTGGTTTCTCATCATAATGAAAAGAAACATTATGAAACTGTAGTATGTTCTTGCTCCTCAAATCCCCACATCTCCTTACGATAGGACATATCCCAGAATAAATATTCAAATCGACTGGAATATAGGAAAATCTCCTCTAATCGATCTAGCTCTTTTTCAGACTTTCCAACTGCCATTTCATTTAATAAATCGATTAACCAAATACAAAGGTTACCGTATTCTTCAGAACTATATCCTTGAATCCACTCACCAAAGAACTCATGATCTCTTGCTCCAGGAATATCATTTAAACGCTTTCCAATTTCCCAGTAGCTCCACATACATGGAAGAAGTGCTGCTATTAATTCCGCAAGTGTGCCATTTTGAGATACAGACATCATGTAATTTGTATAAGCTAAATTTTTAGCAGATGGCTTTGCAGACTCTATCTCCTCTATAGAAATTCCCAGTCTTTTTGCATATTGTTTATGGATTGTCATTTCTCCATTTAATATGCCATCAATTTGTTCAGCAAATTTCCCCATTACTTGTGGATTCGTTGCTTTTACAACACCAATCGCATATAGCTTTGCATAATCTAACAAATATAAATAATCTTGAATAATGTAATACTGAAACTTATCTTTTTCTAACGTGCCATCCCCCATACCTACTACAAACGGATGATTATGACTCATCTCCCAAACTGGTTGTACAGTTTCTAATAATCTATCGCAAAATTTCATTTCCCTATCCCCTTCCGGTATGTGTATTTAAATAAAAAACCACTTCTAAATAAGAAGTGGTTACAGCAAATAAAATTATAATTTATTCGTTGCTCCACTTCCCTTCGCTAGTATTACCTAGATCAGGTCTGTAAGGGTTAAGGATTATTCCTCTCTCAGCACAACAAGCACCCCTAGTGGTTTCAATATGAAATTTTTAAACAAAAAAGCCCCGTTTCTATACGCAAAGAAACGGGGACTTATTATTAGTGTCCGAATTGCTTCCCTACGCTAGCATAATCTAGATCAGGTAATGAAAAGGATCAAAGGCTTACGGCCTACTCTCAGCTGGCAACACCAGCTCTCCTAGCAAACTATGAAATTATCACTGTCAGTATAACATCGTAATAAGACATCATCAACTGTTTTAATTTTCTCAATTGTCAACAAAATAACAAAACTATATAATACTTATATTCTATCTTAGAAATTATTATCCTAATTAATTGAATAAAAAGGAATCATTATCCTCAAAAAATTTATTTTTATATTGATTTCATATTACATTTATGTGAATACACCCACTATATTATATCTTTATACTATAATAAAATTACAACTATACAACTAGAGGAGGTCTCTATTATATGAATATGAAAGCTACTGCTTTAACAGCAACTACTGTCGCAATTGCCTCTTTACTTCCTTCTATGGGAGAAACAAATGTACAAACAGCCAACGCTGAACAATTATCTAATGTGAAAACTGGATATGTCAAAGTCGATCAAGTAGCCTTACATACAAAAAATAACGCAAATAGCTCTTCAATTGATACAATTCGCTTTAATACGAAAGTAAACATACTTGAAACAACTAATGGCTGGTATAAAGTATCTGTTAATAATAAAGTAGGTTACGTACAAAAAGACGCTATTCTACTAAAAAACAAACTTCAATCTACTAATCAATACATCGTTAATGCCAATGCATTAAACGTTCGTTCTGAACCTAATTTAGAATCTTCAATTTTAGATGTATTACCAAATGGGAAATTCGTTACCATTCAAGAAGAACAAGGCGAGTGGTATAAAATTTTACATAATGGCAAAACAGGTTACGTACAAAAAGCATTCGTATCTAATGGTTCACAGCCTTTAGTAAAAGGCATCACAGTTCAAAATAATACGAAATACACAGTTGCAACACCTAAACTTAATGTACGTGGCAACGCTAGTACAAATAGTGCACTACTTGGTTCATTACAAAATGGTACACAAATACAAGTAGTGGAAACTGTAGGAACTTGGTATAAAATTCGTTTTGGCACAGGATACGGATACGTAGCAAAACATTATGTGATGCAAAATCAATCACAATCACAAGCTCAAACGGCTCAACCTACTTCCATTCCAGCAGTTTTCAAATTCCCTACTCAAGGAAGAATTAGCTCAACCTTTGATATACGTTGGGAACAAATGCATTATGGTATAGATATTGCAGCTCAAGGTAATGTCTCTATCCAGGCGGCAGCTGCAGGTAAAGTTGTGAAATCATATTATTCAGCTAGCTATGGCAATGTTGTGTTCATCGCCCATCAAATAAACGGGAAATTATATACAACAGTCTATGCACACATGAAAGATCGCACTGTACAAGCTGGTGATCAAGTACAAGCTGGACAATTAGTAGGTCATATGGGCAACACAGGTCATTCATACGGGCAACATCTTCATTTTGAGTTACACAATGGAGAATGGAATTTTGAAAAAACAAATGCAGTAAACCCACTGCCATATTTAGTTAGGTAAATTGTATGCAACGCAATATACCTCTCTTAATTGAATACTTAGCCTTTTTAGGTTTAATCTGTTGTTTAATCATTTACAATACAAACACTGTATTTTTATCTATTATCATTGCTTTTGTTGCTTTAGAAATTATGATGGAATACTTTCAAGTACAACTAAAACAAAAAATTGCCCATATATATAATGCCATCTTTCTATTAAGTGCCCTAATAACAAATATTATTAGTAATGGTTTTTATTTATCTACCGTATTTCCTGTATTCTTTATGGCTGTTTTATTATTCATAGCTAGATACATTCATGTTCCTAATACCAAAAAACACGAACAAGAAGCTTAGAAAGAGGAGACACTGTGTATCAATCTTTCAAAGATAATCCGCTAAAATATATATTGAATGTATACACCAAAATAAATACTTTTTTTGGTATACAAGGAAGCAATACAGCACAATTTATCCTTTGTGGAATGTTATTTCTCGTCTTAATTACATTCTCCTTGCTTTACTAATAAAAAAAGGATCTCACATAAACTTGAGATCCTTTTTAATTTATATAAATTTTTTATATAGAAAATGCTCTTTATCCACAAGCATATTTTTCATAAATAAAGCTAAGGTTATATTTTTTCTCTAAGCTCATTCTTTGTTCATCATCACACCAATAGAACAGAATATCATGAATTGTTGCATAACGTTTATTTTTAAGAAATAGTTTAAAGAATGATGGTAAACAATCATGTAATTGTATAAATATATAATTGCGTAATATTTCTTCTTTATATTCAATGCCTTTACAAATATACAGCAATTCTTCACAATAATATGCATGTTGTGGAACTTGAATCATTTCGAAAAATGGCACATATGATAATAACTTCCCGATAAAATGATCATATCGATCCATTATTCCTATCGTCATATGCTCCATCATTTCTTTCATTACATATAAATAATCATCTACATGAGTAGTCTTGAGTGGGTCTAATCGATCTGAAATTTGAGAAAGTACAGCTCTTTGACAAGCTAACACCGCTTGACTAGGTCCATAATATGATAGGAAATCTGTACACTTACGATATTTTCGTAATAAGTCATGTGTGTATAAGTCATACACAAACGTATTACAATACATCGCTAGACTCATCATATCACTATTTAATTGCTCTTTTGATAGTAATTTAGCTCTCTTACACATATAAAAGAATGTAAATTCCAATACTTCTTTATGAGATAATAAATGTTTACAATCCGTTATACATTTCTCATTAAATTTAACCCTATCCCAAATTTCTACATCCCCATCAGTCAATTCACCAATACGATATTTAATAATTAAATAGTTTAAAGCAACCGCTTGCGTCAACAGATCCCACGTTTCATATTCCAATGAAGTGTGAACAAACTCAGCTAGTCCTTGAGTTATCATAAAAGTATTTGCTTCTTCATACCAACCAATCTCTTGGCATAAGCGAAGAATACGTACTAGAGTTGGAATTTCATCTTTATGAAACTGCGGTAAATTCTTTACTTTATCCATTCCATATACGATAAATGCCGCTAAATTTTCTTCTTTATAAAATTCTTTTTCTTTCCACACTAATATAGTTCGTTCTTTCCCTTCACCTTTTGGATGACAAGGTACAAGCAAAGAAAATAATTCAGCGAAATTATTTGGTTCTATATATGTATCTGTAACCAAATTCCAATTTGGATCGCGCTGTACAGCCCTCATATAATTCCCCTTCCCTTTTGTCTACATAGGAAATATTAATCCATTATTACATCGTTAACAATAAATATTGTTATATTCGAAATCTTTCATAATACTTATATCTATCAGTATATCATTTTTTCTCTTATTTAAAATTAGGAATGACAAATTTTAAATAACTGTCGAAATTACTAACTGTATACTTATATTATATAATGTCTCAGATACATCATGCTAACATATTAGTTTAATCCATATATACTAGAATAATGCATCTGATTTTTATACGTAACTTATCCCACTAAGGAACGTCTCTCTTCATTCCGTATGCTCCGAAATTTCACTTAAAGCAAATCCCGCTTGATCATCTGCCGATTCTCTTATAGCTAAATCACCTAGTGCTAACATCCCAACGAGTTGACCACTCTCAACTACTGGTAATCGTCTAATTTGATACTGTGCCATTAACTCTGTAGCTTTTTCAATAGAATCATCTGGAGAAACTGAAACAATATTTGTTGTCATTACATTTGTAATTTTATTAGATCCAGGATGTTTCTCAGCAATCCCACGAACAACTAAATCTCGGTCCGTAACAAGCCCAACAACTTGCTCATTTTCAACAACTGGAATCAATCCAATCGATTCTTCTTTCATCTTTACAGCAGCCTCATATACGTTGTCTAGCGGTGTACAATGTACAACATGAGTACTCATAAAGTCTCTCACTCGTGTCATTTGTATCTCCTCCTTTTTATACATACCATAGCTTTTCCTAAATCCCTTTATTTATTTCAGGAAAATCAGTTGATAAAGGAGAATTCCACAAAATAAAAAAGAGTCAGCATATTGCTGACTCTTTTTTTTATGACCCGTACGGGATTCGAACCCGTGTTACCGCCGTGAAAGGGCGGTGTCTTAACCACTTGACCAACGGGCCATGGCTCCGCAGGTAGGACTCGAACCTACGACCGATCGGTTAACAGCCGATAGCTCTACCACTGAGCTACTGCGGAATAATATATATGGTGGGCCTAAATGGACTCGAACCATCGACCTCACGCTTATCAGGCGTGCGCTCTAACCAGCTGAGCTATAGGCCCATATACTTTACAGGGGCAGTAGGAATCGAACCCACACTGGAGGTTTTGGAGACCTCAGTTCTACCTTTAAACTATGCCCCTAAAGGATGCCGACTAGAGGACTTGAACCCCCAACCTACTGATTACAAGTCAGTTGCTCTACCAATTGAGCTAAGTCGGCATAAAAAAATGGTGGCTCGGGACGGAATCGAACCGCCGACACGAGGATTTTCAGTCCTCTGCTCTACCGACTGAGCTACCGAGCCAACATAAATGGCGGTCCCGACCGGGGTCGAACCGGCGATCTCCTGCGTGACAGGCAGGCATGTTAACCACTACACCACGGGACCATTTGGTTGCGGGGACAGGATTTGAACCTGCGACCTTCGGGTTATGAGCCCGACGAGCTACCGTGCTGCTCCACCCCGCGATGATAAAATATTTAATTTAGAAAAAATGGAGGAGGTAGAGGGATTCGAACCCCCGCGCGACTCTCGCCGCCTGTCGGTTTTCAAGACCGATCCCTTCAGCCGAACTTGGGTATACCTCCGAGATATAAAGCTTTAGTGGTGGACCTTGTAGGACTCGAACCTACGACCGGACGGTTATGAGCCGTCTGCTCTAACCAGCTGAGCTAAAGGTCCTTTATGGTAGCGGCGGAGGGGATCGAACCCCCGACCTCACGGGTATGAACCGTACGCTCTAGCCAGCTGAGCTACACCGCCATAAAAGATATTAAAATAAGTGGAGCCTAGCGGGATCGAACCGCTGACCTCCTGCGTGCAAGGCAGGCGCTCTCCCAGCTGAGCTAAGGCCCCATGTTTTTGGAAAATCGGGAAGACAGGATTTGAACCTGCGACCCCCTGGTCCCAAACCAGGTGCTCTACCAAGCTGAGCCACTTCCCGTTAATAAAAGCGCGCCCGAGAGGAGTCGAACCCCTAACCTCTTGATCCGTAGTCAAACGCTCTATCCAATTGAGCTACGGGCGCATATGGTGCCGAGGGCGGGGGTCGAACCCGCACGGTGGTCACCCACCGCAGGATTTTAAGTCCTGTGCGTCTGCCTGTTCCGCCACCCCGGCATGTCATATTGGAAATTGGAGCGGAAGACGGGATTCGAACCCGCGACCCCAACCTTGGCAAGGTTGTATTCTACCACTGAACTACTTCCGCAAGACATGTTTGAGATATTTCATTAAAAGTGCGGGTGAAGGGAGTCGAACCCCCACGCCAAAGGCGCTAGATCCTAAGTCTAGTGCGTCTGCCAATTCCGCCACACCCGCATATTTCATTAAAATGGTGAGCCATGAAGGATTCGAACCTTCGACCCTCTGATTAAAAGTCAGATGCTCTACCAACTGAGCTAATGGCTCTTGCAATAAAAACTGGTGCCGACTAGAGGACTTGAACCCCCAACCTACTGATTACAAGTCAGTTGCTCTACCAATTGAGCTAAGTCGGCTAAATGGTGGAGGATGACGGGATCGAACCGCCGACCCCCTGCTTGTAAGGCAGGTGCTCTCCCAGCTGAGCTAATCCTCCATTTGCCTGGCAACGTCCTACTCTCACAGGGACAAGGTCCCAACTACCATCGGCGCTAGAGAGCTTAACTTCCGTGTTCGGTATGGGAACGGGTGTGACCTCTCTGCCATCATTACCAGACTGTATTCATTTAAGACAAGAATCATTATAACTTATTTAACTTTAAAAGTCAACAAGTTTTTTATATTCCTTCAAAACTAGATAACATTTGCTTCATATTATATGGTTAAGTCCTCGATCTATTAGTATTCGTCAGCTCCACATGTCACCATGCTTCCACCTCGAACCTATCAACCTGATCATCTTTCAGGGATCTTACTAGCTTACGCTATGGGAAATCTCATCTTGAGGGGGGCTTCATGCTTAGATGCTTTCAGCACTTATCCCTTCCGCACATAGCTACCCAGCTATGCCCTTGGCAGAACAACTGGTACACCAGCGGTGCGTCCATCCCGGT
>NZ_JBBOTJ010000001.1:207500-420000 GCF_038005545.1 Bacillus sp. FSL M8-0063 | reverse complement strand
AAACATTAACTTAAGATTATTGTTAGAATTTTTTTACATTTAATTAATGAAAGATATCCATTTTTTGTTATATAGTAAGAAAGGACGTACTCAACTATAAATAAACCAATGGAGGAATTACTTTATGGATAGGTTAACAAAGTTTTCATTAAAAAACCGCGCCGCTGTTATCATCATGGTTTTTCTCATTTCCGTACTTGGCGTTTATTCCGGATCTAAATTACCTATGGAATTTTTACCAAGCATCGATAATCCAGCAGTCACTGTCACAACCTTATCTCAAGGACTCGATGCTGAAGCGATGACAAAAGAAGTAACTGATCCCCTCGAAAAACAATTTCGCAATTTAGAACACATCGACAGCATCACCTCTTCTACGCACGAGGGATTATCACGTATCGATATCGCGTATACATCCAAAGCAAACATGAAAGACGCGGCACGCGAGGTTGAAAAGGCCATTAACACAATTAAATTACCTAAAGATGCAACGAAACCCATAGTTAGCCAATTAAATACTTCTATGATTCCACTCGCTCAAATTGCTATCCAGAAGCAAAATGGATTTTCAAAAGCAGATGAAAAACAAATCGAAAAAGAAATCGTACCACAACTCGAAAACATTGATGGTGTTGCCAACGTTATGTTTTTCGGAAAATCAGCCTCTGAATTATCTATCATACTAGACCCAAACCAATTAAAAGATAAAAACGTAACAACAGAACAAATATTAAAAGTTTTACAAGGAAAAGAAACTTCCACTCCAGCTGGAGCAATTACCGTTAATAAAGAAGAATATAACCTTCGTGTCATTGGGGATATAAAAAATGTAGATGATATTAAAAACATAACCGTTGCACCTCAAGTAAAATTGCAAGATGTGGCTCAAATCGAACTTAAACAACACTACGATACAATCTCGCATATAAACGGAGAAGAAGGAACCGGATTGATCATCATGAAAGAGCCAAGTAAAAATGCAGTTACAATCGGAAAGGAAATCGATAAGAAAATCAAAGATATAAGTAAACAATATAAAGATCAGTTTTCTATTAAACTTTTAGCCTCAACTCATGAGCAAGTTGAAAATGCTGTTACTAGCATGGGCAAAGAAGTAATTCTTGGAGCAATTGCTGCAACTCTAATTATCTTAATCTTTTTGCGTAACTTCCGAACGACACTCATCGCCGTTGTCAGTATTCCATTATCTATTTTATTAACACTCTTTTTACTACACCAATCTAACATCACACTTAACACCTTAACGCTTGGTGGTTTAGCAGTTGCAGTTGGACGTCTCGTTGATGATAGTATCGTTGTCATCGAGAATATTTTCCGTCGTTTACAAAAAGAATCTTTCTCTAAAGATATTATTCTTGATGCAACGAAAGAGGTCGCCGTCGCAATTACTTCTTCTACTTTAACAACAGTCGCTGTTTTCTTACCTATTGGCCTCGTATCAGGAGTAATCGGAAAATTAATGTTACCTATGGTATTAGCAGTTGTATATTCTATACTATCATCCTTAATCGTTGCACTAACAGTTGTTCCACTTATGGCTTTTTTACTACTCAAAAAAACAAAGCACAAAAAGCCAAGTTCTTCACCACGATATGTCGCTACATTAAAGTGGGCTCTTTCGCATAAATTCATTATTCTACTTACTGCTTTTTTATTATTCGCAGGATCGATTGCAGCCTATGTATTACTACCGAAAGCGAACATAAAATCTGAAGACGACACAATGTTATCTATTAATATGACTTTCCCAGCTGATTACGCTCCTGAAACGCAAAAACAAAAAGCCTTCGATTTCGAAAAGAAATTACTTTCTAATTCGGATGTAACGGATGTTATTTTACGAATGGGATCTAGCGCAGAAGATGCACAATGGGGGCAAACGACAAAAAATAATCTTGCCAGTATATTTGTAGTCTTCAAGAAAGGCTCTGATATTGATCAATATATTAAAGAGTTAAAGAAAGAACATAAAGCTTTTGAGCCTGCTGAACTAGATTATATAAAAACGAGTTATTCAAGCTCTGGTGGTGGCAACAATTTGCAATTCAACGTAACAGCTACTAACGAAACGAATTTAAAAGAGGCTGCTACTATCGTCGAAACAAAACTAAAAGATATGACTGCTCTCTCTAAAGTAAAAACAAATTTAGAAGACTCTAAGAAAGAATGGCAAATCCATGTTGATCAAACAAAGGCCGAACAACTAGGCTTAACACCAGAATTAGCAGCACAACAAGTAGCACTCCTTATGAAGAAATCACCTATTGGTGAAGTTTCAATCAATAATGAAAAAACAACTATTATAATAGAACACAAAAAAGAAAACATTACTAAACAAGAAGACATTTTAAACACAAGCATACTATCACCTATCAATGGACCAATTCCTTTAAAAGACATTGCAACTATTTCAGAAAAGCAACTTCAAACAGAAGTCTTCCATAAAGACGGAAAAGAAACGATTCAAATTACTGCCGAGGCCTCAAATGAAGATTTAAGTAAAGTAAGTGCAGAAGTAAATGAAACGATAGCTAACTTAGATTTACCTAGCGGCGCAAAAGTAACTATTGCAGGTGCAACTGAATCTATGCAAGAGAACTTCACAGATTTATTCAAAATTATGGGGATTGCAATCGGGATTGTATATTTAATTATGGTTATCACCTTCGGACAGGCGCGCGCTCCTTTTGCAATTTTGTTCTCCTTGCCATTAGCTGCTGTTGGCGGTATTTTAGGGTTAATCATTTCAGGAACACCTGTTGATGTAAATTCCTTAATCGGCGCATTAATGTTAATCGGGATTGTCGTTACAAACGCTATTGTATTAATAGAAAGAGTGCAACAAAATCGGGAACACGGCATGGAAACAAGAGAAGCCTTACTAGAAGCGGGTTCCACTAGATTACGTCCAATTATTATGACAGCTATAACGACAATCGTCGCTATGCTTCCTCTCCTATTTGGTCAATCGCAAGCAGGAAGCATGGTATCAAAAAGTCTTGCCGTCGTTGTCATCGGTGGTTTAGCAGTCTCAACCGTTCTTACATTAGTAGTCGTTCCAGTTATGTATGAACTATTAGATAAAATCGGGAGAAAAAGACGCTCTCGTAGAAAAATAAGCACTTCTACAGAAACACCTGATATTTAAAGAAAAAGGCGTTATCTTCAAGAACGAAGATAACGCCTTTTTCTCTACTTACTGATATAATCCATCATTTTTTGAGCATATCGCTCTAGAGGTTTACCAGAATCTACAATAAGACATTCACTATTTAAAGGTCTTTTACTACCATCTAACCATTTTTTAAAAGCTACTTCCGAATCCACTTTTCCAATCTGACTAACCATACGTTTACGTGTTTGTAACCTATTATTAATCTCCTCCATATCATTAAGATAGCATTCAATATATTTATATTTCACACCATGTTTATTAGACAGTTTCATTCCTTTTTCAACCATCCCTTCATATAAACATGGACTATCCAATATAACACTATGCCCTTGTTCTAAATAAGAATCAATCAATGCCCATTCAACATCGTATGATACTCCTCCAACAATTGTCGATTCAACCCCTTTCATTTCTAATGATTGTAACAATGCCGATTTCAAAACGTCATGATTTATAATTACAGCACCTGTTAACTTCGCTATATACTTAGAAACTGTCGATTTTCCCGATCCAGGAAAACCTGACATTTGTAGAAAAAACAAATTAACTTCTCCTCTCATCTGTACCTATTCATCTATATAATCAATTACAAATTCAACAATCATTACATCCCTTCCTTCTATATTAAAATACAAAAAGAACTCCCTACTTATAAATAGAGAGTTCCTCTTTATAATTTATGCCGCTTTTACTTTTTTCGTCGTTTTACTTTTTCTTTTCGTCCCTGTAAAACGTTTGTGCAATATAGATGCTACCAAGCGTGAAATAACGTTGAATAGTAACACCATAATAATTAATACAGCTGCAGATTTTGTCGCGATCAACTTCGCATCCGGAATAACTCCTTCAGAATTTAACTTCCAAATGTGAACCGCTAACGTTTCAGCTGGTCTAAATGGATTTAAAGGATGCGCAGGACTTGAGAAGTCCGCTGCTGAATTTAAAATCGGGGATGTTAAACCCGCTGTGTAAATTAACGCTGCCGCTTCACCAAATATACGACCCGCCGCTAAAATAATACCTGTAATAATTTGCGGTAATGACGATGGAATAATAATACGAGCAATTGTTTGCCATTTCGTTGCACCTAATCCAAGACTCGCCTCTTTTACATTATGAGGCACTTCTGAAATCGCATTTTCACAAACACGTGTTAAACCTGGTAAGTTTAAAATTGTTAAAGCAAGAGCACCGCCCATTACTGTGTATCCCCAACCTGTCATGGTAACGAACACTAACAAACCGAATAAACCAACAACAATCGAAGGTAAAGACGCCATTGTCTCAATACATAAACGAACAAAATTTAAAAAGCGCCCTTGTTTTGCGTACTCTGCTAAATATATTCCAGCACCTAACCCAAGAGGAATAGATATAACAAGCGTTATAACAAGCATGTAGAAGGAATTGAATAACTGTGGACCAATCCCACCACCAGCTCTTGTATTACTTGGTTCTCCAAACAAGAAATTAGGATCCCAAAATCCCCATCCCTTTTGCAGAATTTCAAACACTAAGAATACTAGCAGAGCTACAACTAAAGCTGCAACTGCATAAAAGATACCTGTCCAAACTTTATTTACCGTTCTTGCATTCATTATTATCGCTCACCTCTTTGCCCAATCGCTCGAATTACTAAAATAAACAGGAATGAAATAACAAGTAAAATCATCGCTAAAGTCCATAGCGCATTGTTCCAAGCAGTTCCGTTTAATGTATTTGTCATGTCCATTGTCAAAATACCAGTTAACGTCGCTGTCGGACTATATATTCCTTCTGGTAATTTAATTGTGTTCCCGATTACCATTTGAACTGCTAATGCTTCACCAAAAGCACGCGCTAAACCTAAAACAACACCTGTTAAAATCCCTTTTTTCGCAGCAGGAACAATCACTCGGCTAACCGCTTGCCATTTCGTTGATCCTAGACCATAAGAAGCTTCTAAATAATCAAATGGAACGGAGCGTATTGCATCAGAAGCGATACTAGCAATAGTAGGTAAAATCATAATACTTAATACAACAATACCCGCAATTAGACTAAAGCCCACTCCCCCGAACGAATCACGTAATAGCGGCACTAAAATCGTAACCCCTAATAATCCGTATACAACCGAAGGAATACCAACTAATAATTCTAAAACGGGCTTCAATACTTTATTTCCAAACTTCGGCGAAATTAAATTCATGAATATAGCAAGAGCTATAGCAATTGGCGCACTAATAATAACCGCACCTAACGAAACCACCGTTGAACCTACAATAAAAATCAAAGCCCCGAAGGTTCCTTCGTCAGCATTTGGATTCCATTTTGTCGATGTTAACATCTCAGTAAATGAGATACCGCTTTGTGTAAAAGATTGAATACCTTTACCGCAAATAAACGCAATAATAGCTAATGTAATTAAAACAATAAAAATACCACAAAACGTAACAAGCGATCTTCCTATATATTCACTTTTTACGTAATTAATTTGTTTTTTCCCCTTCATCACAGGTCAGACCCCACTTCATAGATTGAAATGAACAGGACTGGCCTTGCAGCCAGCCCCATAAAAATTTATTACTTATTTAATTTAGACATTGGGATGTAACCCATATCTTCTACTTGCTTTTCAAAGTCTTTGCCTTTTACATAATCAATGTAAGCTTTCGTTGCTTCTTTCGCTTCACCTTTTGTTACCATGTACTCGTAAGACCAGAATGGATATTTACCAGACGAAATGTTTTCAACTTTTGGTTCAGAACCATCAATTTTCACTGTTTGTAGCGCACCTTTTTTATCGCCAACCATGTAAGACATTGCTAAATAACTTACTGAACCTGGAGTAGAATTGATTGCTTGCTCTACTGCACCGTTAGAATCTTGTGTTGTACCAGTTCCATCATTAATTTTCGCTTCTTTCATAACTGTCTTTTCAAATGTAGCACGTGTACCAGATGAAGCTGGACGGTTAATTACGTTGATTTTTTCATCTTTCCCGCCTACCTCTTTCCAGTTTGTTACTTTCCCAGTGAAGATATCTTGTACTTGTTGCACTGTTAAGTTATCAACTTTTACATCTTTATTTACGACAAGCGCGAATGCAATACCCGCAACCTTGTTATCTACTAATTCTTTCGCTTTTTCATCATCTTTTATTTTATCCCCTGATGGAACATCTGAATTACCAATTTGTACTGCACCCGATGCTACTTGGTTAATCCCAGTTCCACTACCGCCACCTTGCACTTGAATAGAAACTTTTGAATTTTTCTCCATGAATTTCTTTCCAGCTTCCTCCGCAAGAGGTAGAAGAGCTGTAGAACCAGCTGCTGCAATCGTACCTGATAATTCTTGTTTTGTATTATCGCTTCCTTTAGCAGTTTCTTTACTAGCTGTATCATCTGCTTTCCCACATCCAACTAACGCTCCTGCCACCACTAAAGCCGCTAAAGAAAATTTAATACCTTTTTTCATAACCATGTCTTGTACCCCCATTTGGATTATCACTTTTCGAATTCATTTTCTTTCGAACACAAATTCATTGTAGGACAACAATATTATGTGAGTGTTAAGCAATTTTTAATTTTAAGTAAATGACGATAATAACCCTTAAAAGCTAGGAATCCCAACATTTATAGTTAAAGAACCCAACAAAATCCACACGAATTAAGCTGTAATGTAAATTTATTCTTAACAATGTAAATTCAATGTAAATGTTTTTCACTCTTTTCCCCTTTTAATTAAAAATACATTTACAAATCCATTGTATTTTTTAATTTTTACACTCTTACTTTATTTACATTAAACAAAATTCCAGTAATATTTTTTAGTACAACTAAATAAATTGGAACAATTCTAAAAATAAATGAATATTTTTAAAGTACCAATTGACAGCATCATCCAATGTAGTCTACTATATTATTAGCAAAAAGTTTACCTAAGGAAACTTTTTAAACTTAAACAAACAATATAGAGATGAGGTAACTTTTATGGTATCGGCTAATACAAAACCACTTTCCGAATTTAAGACAGGAGAGTTTGTACAAATTGAGAAGATACAATTAGAAGGAACTATGAAACGACGTTTATTAGACTTAGGATTTATCCCTGGGGCAACAATTAAAGTATTACAGCGCAGTCCACTTGGAGATCCGGTCGCTTATCAAGTAAGCAATACAACTATCGCACTACGTAAGGAAGAAAGTTCCCTTATTTTCGGGGTATTAATAGGAGATGATTTCAGATGAGCAAACATCGTATTGCTTTAGCTGGCAACCCGAACACCGGGAAAAGTACATTATTTAATACTTTAACAGGCTTAAAACAACACACTGGAAACTGGACGGGAAAAACTGTTTTAAAAGCTGAAGGAGAATATGAACATAACGGAAGTAAATATACATTAATAGATTTACCTGGAACTTACTCACTATATTCAAATTCTACGGATGAAGAAGTAGCAAGAGATTATATTATATTTGAAAAACCAGAAGTAACTGTAGTTGTTATAGATGCAACTGCAATGGAAAGAAATTTAAATTTAGCCCTCCAAGTGATGGAAATGACAAGCAATGTAGTCATTTGTATTAATTTAATTGATGAAGCGGAGAAAAAAGGCATCGTTATTGATGAAAAGAAATTAGCAAAATCGCTCGGTGTACCTGTAGTTAAGATTTCTGCTCGTAACCGAGTAGGTATTGGGCATTTGCTAAGTGTTATCGCTAAAGTAGCAAATAAAAAATTAATTCCAACACCAATTAAAATTTCTTACAGTGAAAAAATCGAAAATATGATTCAGGAATTAGAACCACAAATTTATAAAGTGTTCGGTGATACGTATCCAGCACGTTGGATTGCGTTACGTATATTAGATGGAGATAAAAATTTCTTAACTACACTTCAAAAACACCATAATGAACCGCTTGTAAGGGAGGTCGTAATGAATGGAATCTCACTCAGCCAGTAAAGCTCTTCCATTAGACTATATTATTCAACATGCACAAACACTCTCAAAAGAAGATATACGAGATGATATTGTCGGAGATATTTATCGAACATCTGCAAGCATATGTAAAGAGTCTGTTCAATATACAAATACTGATAAATTGTATCGTTCTGAAAAACTAGATAAAATTTTCACATCTCCAATCTGGGGATTTCCAATTATGCTCGGTATTTTATCTATTATTTTTTATCTTACAATTGCAGGTGCTAACGTACCATCTGATATGATTGCTGAGTGTTTCGGATGGGCCGAAGGATATTTAACATCTTGGTTTCAGGCAGCACATGCACCCGAATGGCTACATGGCATTTTAATACTTGGTTTATTCCGTGGTATCGGTGCTGTTATTAGCGTTATGTTACCACCTATGGCAATCTTTTTCCCTATGTTCGCACTATTAGAAAACTACGGATATTTACCACGTGTCGCTTTTAATATGGATCGCTTATTCAAACGCTCCGGTGCACATGGTAAACAATCTTTAACAATGGCAATGGGCTTTGGTTGTAACGCAGCCGCTATTATGTCAACACGTATTATTGAATCACCACGTGAACGTATGCTTGCAATCTTAACAAACAACTTCGTTCCTTGTAACGGTCGCTGGCCTATGTTAATTTTAATGTCTTCATTATTTATGGCTGCTGGTTATACAGGTAGTATGCAAACATTAGTTACTGCTGGCGTTGTAGTTGGGATGGTTGTAATTGGTGTTATTATGACATTAACTGTTTCTTGGGTACTATCAAAAACAGCTTTAAAAGGTGTGCCAACTCACTACACACTTGAGTTACCGCCGTACCGTAAGCCAAAGGTTTGGAATACAATTGTGCGTGCGACACTCGACAAATCAGTCTATGTTTTAAAACGAGCTGTTGTTGTAGCTGCCCCTGCTGCTGCATTAACTTGGTTACTAGCTAATATTTTCATCGGTGACACAAGCTTACTTATGTATTTTGTAAACTTCCTAGATCCGTTCGCTAAAATGTTAGGACTTGATGGATTTATTTTAGCTGCATTCATTCTTGGACTACCAGCGAATGAAATTGTTATCCCTATTTTATTAATGTCTTATTTATCAACTGGAGCTTTAACTGAAATAGACGATTTTAATCAAATTAAAAATCTATTCTTAGAAAATGGTTGGACTTGGTTAACAGCGTTAAACACAATGTTGTTCTCACTTCTTCATTTCCCATGTGGAACAACACTGGTTAACATATATAAAGAAACAAAAAGTGCAAAATGGACATTCTTATCGTTTGCAATCCCTACCGTTATCGCCATTGTTGTGACATTCCTCTCTACACAGTTGGTACATTGGTTAGGGCTTGTATAAAAGCAAAGCATACATAGAAGGTATCCCCCTTCACATATGCTTTGTGCGAAAGAAACCTGAAATCATTCAGGTTTCTTTTTTTGTGCATCAGTATTCCAAGGCTGTGCCCCATACATTGTGAGTTTCTTATGAATAAAGTATATGGTCCCCGGAAGAATTGCCATTAATATTGTGCAACTAATTCCTAATCCAGTAAACACCTTCCATCACCTTATTTCACTCTTTTTGGTAAAGCTGAACCTGAATGCTCAATTGTCGGATGAACATGAACAGTAATCTCAGCATTACTAAAGTAATTTTCACCTTGATCCCAATTCTTATCTATCTTCTTCCATTCTTTATAATTATGCCGCTTATATACGTCCCCTAACTCTAATACATCTACCTTATATTTTTTTTGAACAAGCTTAATCGATTTTTGAATGCGCTTCTCCATTTCCTCCGTGATGTTTTTCTTTAATCGCTTTTCGTTCATAATTTGTTTATGATCACTAAAATGCAACTCAGCCAATGTTCCTTCCAAAAATAAGTGAATATCGAACTTCGGTTTTGTAGCATTTTCTGTAGATACTTTAATCTTTCGACGCATTTTATGAATTTCATATGTAATAAGCTGGTCTTTTTTACGAATGGTAAAGAATCCTCCAATTTTCTTACCTATTATATAATTTATTCCAAATGTTTCTTCTCCATTCAAACTACCTACACACTTATTATCCTTCCCGCGAAACAACGCTGCCCCGTTCATTTGTACCCCTTGCCTTGTTAATTCAAGAATAGGTA
Source organism: Bacillus sp. FSL M8-0063 (assembly GCF_038005545.1). Taxonomy (NCBI): domain Bacteria; kingdom Bacillati; phylum Bacillota; class Bacilli; order Caryophanales; family Bacillaceae; genus Bacillus; species Bacillus sp. FSL M8-0063. The sequence goes on along the minus strand of NZ_JBBOTJ010000001.1, from coordinate 409,692 downwards.
ATACGAAGCTTCGGTTGGAAATCATCTTTTCCTGAACTTCACCAATTCTTGCAGCCTCAATCATTTGAGCATTTTTCGGAGGATGTTCAGCTAACATATCAATATACTGCGCCGGTAAATTTTCAGGCTTAGCGCTCTGCTTCAAAATAGCTTCTGCATTTTTCTTAGAAACGAACAAACGTATATTTCTTCTCATCTCATGATCACGAATATATACATCTAACGTATTTTGTAAAACATATGGATTCGATAATAAATCTTTAGAAAAAATTATCACTTGTATGTGCGGAAAGAATAGTGAGCGACTAATTTTTTTGGCAATAATTCGTATTTGCTCAAAGACACTATCTGCCTTCGCACTCACATTAATATAATTTTCGCTATCTCCACCACCTTGTCCACCTTGTTGCGACAATTTACTGGGGAGTACCATCTGATACGTCCCTTTCATAATTGGATTCGCTTTCTTTTTTTTCACAATATCATAGGCTGCACCTACTACAAATCCTCTTTCTTCTATTTCTTCTAACTCAGAGCACCCACTTATAGATCCAACTAAAACTATAAGCATTATGATTTTAAGAAGGTGTTTCATTTCTACCATTCCTTCTTTTTATTTTATATACAATAAAAACTAACAAAGGTGCTAACACAACAAAGCCCATATCTATCCAAGCTAAATAAGTTCCGTAATTTGACAAGTCATTCAAACTACTAGGTATCATATTCACCATAAAAATAATCGGGGCACTTACGAAAATAAAAATATGTTTCTTCACTTTCGGAAACATAGCACAAAACAATAAAGATGCGACGTCATAATACATTGCTGTAGTGTTATAAATAGTAATAATCCAAGTAGTAAAAAAAATCGCATCAAACCTTTCTAAAAACCCCCCACCAATTTCAATTTCTTTCCCTAGTTCAATTGTTGGATATGTCAATCCACGTGTTGTCATATATGTAAAAACACTAATACAAGTTACATAAATTAAAATGTATGACAACACGTTTACCATCACCGCTTTTGCAACTGCCATCGGTGCCTTTTTCACTGACTTATCGTTCAACATCACAGCATAAAACAGAGCTACCTCAAATCCGATAAATGTGAAAATAGAGTTTTTAACTCCTACAGCATATTGACTGACGTCCGTTTGAAAAGCTGGTAGTAAATTATTTATTTCCATTAAATTTATATTCAATAAAGAAAGCAGCACTATCGCAATTAAAACTATAGGTAAAAACAAAACGTTTAGCCTTAATAAAGCCGCTCTCGATCCTGCTATTCCATAAATAACAACTAATAGGAAAAAGAAAGACAATAGTTGCACTGGTGTATCACTAAATAAATACGTTTGTGAAATAATTGCAATCATTCGCGATTCATATGCTGTCAAAGCAGCAAACGTTAATACTAAAATGCTACTAATTGTGTATGCAACAGGCTTCGTCAAATGTGCACTCGTATATTGAACAAAGTTTTGTTTTGGGAATAAAATAGCTACCCTCGTTACAAACCACCCTAAAACCGCACAGACTAATCCACCCAAAAGCAAAATAATCCAACCGTCCGAAAATAAGGTTTGCGTAGCAATATCTCGCGGCATAGATAATGCACCTATACCGATAATTGTTGACGATACCGCAAAACCAAGTTCCCGAGATCCAATCTCTTCATCCCCATATTCAAATGGTTTCAATTACTCTCGCTCCTTTGGACGTATTGTAGAATCTTTCGTTTGTAAGTACTCTGGTCTTTCTTTCAACATTGATTTTGGCAAGCGGATCATTTCTTCTTCCCAATCTTTATAAAATGCAGGAGCAATAGGCGTTGTATATGGCACCCCAACACTCTTTAAATTCGTAATATGAATCGCAAGTGCAATAAGAGCTAAAATAATTCCATATAGTCCAAAAGCAGTCGCCGCTAAAACAAAGACAAAAAGTAAAATCCGAAACGTAATCGTAATGCTATATACAGGCAGTGAAAATGTAGCAATTGCAGTAACTGCAATAATAATTACTAAAAACGGATTTACAATCCCTGCGTTCACCGCAGCTTCTCCAATTACAAGACCACCTACAATCCCAATTGTTTGCCCCATCGGTTTTGGCAACCTAATTCCCGCTTCTCGTATTAACTCCATCGTTAATGCCATCATTAACGTTTCTATATATGCCGGAAATGGTACCCCTTCTCTCGCTCCCGCAATAGAATAAGCTAATTTAGAGGGAATAAGCCCTTGATGATACGAAACAAGCGCTACGTACGTGGCAGGTAGTAAAACAGCAGCAATACCTGATCCCATACGTAAAATTCTTAATAACGTACCAATTACCCAGCGCTCATAATGATCTTCTACAGATTGAAAAATATCAACAAACACTAGTGGAGCGATAAGAGCAAATGGTGATCCGTCCACTAAAATGGCCGCTTTTCCTTTCGCTAGCGCAGCCACTATATTATCAGGTCTTTCTGTATTCAAAAATTGCGGGAATGGTGATAAATTATTATCTTGAATTAATTGCTCAATCGTTCCTGTCTCAAGAATAACGTCTGCCACTATTGATTGAAGCCGTCGATCTAATTCGTCTACAATATAAGGGTTAATAATATCCTCTATATAGACTAAAGTTACTTCTTTTTGCGATCGCTTCCCCATAATATAGGATCGAAACCGTAACTTCGGATCACGTAAGCTGCGGCGAATTAACATCTTATTTACGTTAATATCTTCATTCAATCCAATTCTTGGTCCACGTATTAAATCTTCTGTTACTGGAGATTCTAGACTTCTTTTTTCCCATGCTCGGCTATTAATGACAATAGCGGTTTGAATATTATCAATTAATATAACTGTGTCTCCTGCTAAAATTGCATTTATAATGTCTGGAAACGTTGTCTTCATACCGACTTCTGCAATAGAAATAAAACGATCCAATAATGTTTGAACAACAGCTTCTTCTTTTTGTACTTCTTCATATTGAAGTGTACGAACTACATATTTATAAACATTATCCTTATCTGTTAACCCACATAAAAAAATAACCGCACAGCGTGTAAAACTACCCGCAAGGGCAACTTCCCTAATTGTTAAATCATTAGGCGAACCTAATTCATCCCTAATTTCTTTCATAACTTCAAATAAGTTACCTTTTAACTCTAACAATTCCCCCACCTAACTTCCTTTTCAACAAGTTTTTAGTTAGATTCCGCTAATAGAAGAAAATATATACAAAAAAGAGCTATCTCTTTTCAAAGATAGCTCTAGCACACGGATTACTTTTCTACTATTATACTGTCTGTCTTTATAGACACATTTCTCGTGAACCCGCTAACGATAAACATCACAATCATATTCATTAACAATGCGACTATACCTACATTTAAATCTTTTATATATTGAGGGAAACCTGGAAACATTGTAGCTATAGTTGAACCAGATAAAGTAATATATGCGACCACTAACAATCCAATCCCCATTCCTGCAATTGCCCCTTTCTTCGTAATAACTTGACGTGGAAACAAACTACATACAAGCGCAGGGAAAAGTTGTGTCACTATACTATATCCCATTAAAAGAAGAGCCCCTATCGTTTCTCCACCTTTAAAAGTGAACAAAACAGCTACAAGCGTTACTACAGGAACAAATAATTTTGCCGCTTTAGCAACTTGTCTATCTGAAGCAGATGGGACCATTGTTCGGTAAATATTTTTTGCTAATAAAGTAGATGCCGCCATAACAAGCATGGAACCCGGAACTAATGCTGTTAATACTCCTGCACTACCAATAATACCAATAAACCATGGATCAAATGTTTGAAGAGCGAGACGGAATAACGAAAGGTCTACATCCCCTCCCTTTAACCCTGGAACTTGCAGTATAGCTGCAAACCCTGCAAAGAACACGAAAAGTAAAACTAAAGAATACAATGGCATAATTGCCGCATTTTTACGAAATACTTTTTCATTTTTTGCAGAGAAAGCAGAAGCGAATGTATGGGGCCACATATAGAAACCGAGAGCTGTTAATACAATAGTAGAAACAAACCAAGAAATGCTCATTCCTTCATCAGGTAAAGATAGAAATCCTGGTTTTGCTGCTTCTACAGCTTCAAACATCGGCTGAAAACCTCCGTAATAATGATATGGTAAATATATACCTAAAAACATAACGATAAACAGTATCATAATATCCTTCAAAGCGGCTGTCCAAGCAGAGCCGTGTATGCCTGAAACCATTACATATATCGTTATAACAATCGCACCAATCCACACTGCAATAACTGGTGATACCCTGCCGTAAGATGCTTCCGAAACGATAATACCTAATCCTTTTAACTGTAAAACAAGGTATGGGATAATTGAAATAACCCCAATGACAGAAACGATAATGCCAAGCGTCTGACTCTTATATTTCTTCACAAAAAAATCTGGCTGCGAGACAAGATTATGCTCTTTCGCATACTTCCAAACTGGCGGCAATAAAAAGTAAGATAAAATATAAGCTAGTGCACCATAACCTAAAATATAGAAAGTAGGTGCTCCTTTACTATACGCCCATCCACTTCCGCCTAAAAATGTGAACGTCGTATAAATTTCACCTGCCATAAGAAGAAAAACAAAAATAGTGCCAAAGCCTCTTCCTCCAACTGACCATTGCTCTAAATTCATATCTTTTCCATGTTGTGCCCGAATTCCTAAAAATAGTGCGAGAAACAAAAATAAAATAATGATAAGTAAGGCGATCATTTTACATCCCCCTTATTAGCAGGATCAAATACGTACACAAGCCCCATACAAAGAGACGTAATGAGCACCGATAATAATACCCAAAATAATAAAAATGGCATCCCTAATACGTAAGGAGTAACTGAATTAGCAAATACAGGTCCAACAACTAAACAAAAAACTGGAATAAGCGCTAATACGTGTATTTTCTTCATCTCATTCTCCTTTACTTATAAAATTCATAATAGACGATACAAAGACTTCCACTCCAATCGGTAATGCATCTTCATCAATCGTAAAACGAGGATGATGGTGAGGATATATAATTCCTTTCTCTTTATTTCCTGCACCGATAAAAAAGAATGTCCCTGGCGCCTTTTGTAAAAACGCTGAAAAATCTTCCCCAGCCATCGTCGGTTGTAAACGAGTAACTCGTTCCCTTCCATAAAGCTGTAATGCAGTTTGCTCAATAATCTCTGTAACTTCATAATCATTTACTACTGGTCGATATCCATATTCATAAGAAAATGTATATTTCGCTCCGTAAGATTCCGTCACATGCTTCACAATCCGTTCAATCCTTTTCTCTGTTTCTTCTCGCAACTCATGTCTTAAACTCCGCACTGTCCCTTCAATCTCCGCTTGTTCTGGAATCACATTATGGGTTGTCCCAGCATGAAATTGCGTAACAGATACTACAAGAGAATCTAACGGATTCGTGAGGCGAGATACAATTTGCTGAAGTTGCGAAACAACTTGTGTACCGATTGCGATACTATCAACCGTTTCATGAGGGATTCCAGCATGTCCACCTTTTCCTTCTATCGTAATTTTAAAAACATCCGGGGCAGCCATTGCAGCACCATAAATTACACCTATTTTACCAACCTGTAACGATGCCCAAAGGTGAGCACCAATAATATAATCCACACCTTCCATTACACCCGCTGCAACCATTTCCTCTGCACCGCCAGGAAAGTTTTCTTCTGCATGTTGGAAGAGAAAGCGAATCTCTCCTTTAATCTTCTCTCTTTTTTCTACTAATTTATGTACGACCCCAAGTAATATCGCTATATGTCCATCATGGCCACATGCATGCATCACACCTGGATATGTAGAAATAAAATCAAACTCATTTTCTTCATGAATAGGAAGAGCATCCATGTCAGCACGAACCGCGATAGTTTTACCAGGTTGCTTACCAATTAACCTTGCCATTACACTATATTTAGTAGGTCTGGAAACTTCTAAATATGGGATTTTTCGAAGTATATCAAATACAAACTGTGACGTTTTTTCTTCTTGAAAAGATAGCTCTGGATACTTATGAAAATGCCTTCTCCACTCAATTAATTGATTTTTCGATAAAACCAGTTCCTTTGCAACATCCATTTTCCTTCGCCCCTTCTTCACCAAGTTAAATGTTATTATAACGTGAATTGTTTATTTTTGAAAGAATCTTCTGAATTTTCTATTATAGTAAATTAAAAATAAAAAGCCATCAAAAAGATGACTTTTCATTATTATAAAATAGTAATCGCTTGTTTCCCCATTTGCTCCCAAGCTTTCTCAAACTCTGCACGCGGAACAGCAAAACGTGGATTATTTTTAAGTGGATCATTTACATATATAAAGTTTTGATCATAGCCAACTATTACTACACTATGTTCATAATATGTAATTTTCACTTCGCCAGAGCTTGTATTCCATGTTTCAAAACTACTCTCGGCTAGTGGCTGAAACGTTGTATTAATAATGACCCATACTGGCGAACCGGAACTAACTACTTTATACATATCTTGCACGTCTCTACCTGTTAAATTAACTACTTTTTCAGGAGCATATTTTTCTGCTAAATTAAAAATGGGTTGATTATATACACCATATCCTGGCTTTGCCTTCGTATAAATATTTCCAACGAACCCCTCATAAGGATTTCCACGTAAACCATTTTGTTCAAATGGAACACGATGAATTTCGCTAGCAAGTTGCATCTTATCTACTTGTATACCTTTGTATTGTAGCAACATAGCCAAACTTGTAACTTCACATCCACGAGGTAATTCTGGTAACTGCTTTATAAATGGAACATTTTCAATCATAGTCGCTTCTTTCATTTCAGATAGAAACTCTAAACGGAACACTTGCGCCTTTTGTATAATTTTATCTTTCCCTATAAAAAACGCGGCAGCAAATATAATTCCAAAAACAAAAAGATATTTTAACTTTTTCATTTTAAACAAAACTCCATTAATTATTATTTTACAGACATACCTCTTATCATTGTACCTTTCTTCTTACTAGTTTGCTAGAAAGATTCTGTGAATTATTGTTCACACTTTAATTGTTATAAAAATCTAATTATTTTTAATAAAAAGAAAAAACAACATGATTTTCTGAATCGTTTTGCTGAAACCAAAATAATTAACATAATTAATATATCATACTATTAACAAAAAGCACACTTAGAGCATTTAGTCATAGTTCGCATTTTTACATACTCCATTCATTTCATAATAAATAAGCCGAATATGTGTCACATCCCCCACTAATGTTTAAAAACTCGGAATAAACATCAGTTCATACATACAAGAAAATAACGGGGGAGGGACATATGAATCAACAAGTAGAACAAAATGATTTAAATTATCGCCACCATTTTATCCAATAGTTCCAATCTTAGCATTTTCACTCAATTTCATTACATTTGTTAGTTTAGCTTTCATTCCAGATTAGAGAATTGCTCTTTATTGCGGTATTCCATTTATGATCATTTGTTGCATTTTATACCAATTAAAATATAAAAAAGTTGTCACATTTGAACAACAAATAAATCTAAAAAAAGAAGTAAAATGAATATACAAAATATTCAGCTACCTTTCTTATGATAGGATAGTTTTTTTCTATTTCTTGGATATCTTGGTATAACTTTATTTATCTTAAAATTTCCACAATCACGTTTTTTACTGGAAAATGGTTTACAATGTTATCAAGTTACAAATGATATTCACCTTAAAAAGTGTGCATTTGTGTCTATTTTTTAACAATATCACAAAAACTATTGCCATCTATAAATTAATAGGTTTATATTGTTTTATTGGCATAGTTTCAATCCAAGGAGAAAGGAGATTTTCAATCGTGCAACTAAAGAAAACGTTTTGGAAGCTGGCTTCGCTTCTTCCGTTATCATTACTTCTGTTCCTCGGTGGCTGTGATAAGAAACTCGCAGTATTAAATCCGCAAGGACCTGTTGCAAAAGCACAGTATGATTTAATTGTTTGGTCATTCTTGCTTATGTCATTAATTATCGCAATTGTATTCATCTTGTTTACAGTCATCTTGATTCGTTATCGTGAAAAACCAGAGAATATGGACTACGAGCCACCTGAACAACACGGTAACACATTATTAGAAATTATTTGGACGCTTGTTCCTGTTATTATCGTTATCGCATTATCGATTCCAACAGTAAAAGCAACTTATGCTTCGGAAGAGGTTCCGGAAGAATCCAAACATATTAAACCAGTTGAGATTTATGTTACATCTGCAAACTGGAAATGGTTATTCAGTTACCCAGAGGAAAAAATTGAAACCGTTAACTATTTAAACATCCCAGCTGGTGTACCAATTCAATTCAAACTGACTTCTGTCGGTCCAATGAATGCTTTCTGGGTACCAGAACTTGGTGGTATGAAGTACACTATGGATGGCATGATTATGGATCTTTATTTACAAGCTGATAAGCCTGGTTCTTACCTAGGCCGTAGTGCGAACTTCTCTGGTGAAGGATTCACACATATGGAGTTCGAAGTTGAAGCAAAAACTAAAGAGAAATATGACAAGTGGGTTAAAGAAGTACAACAAACTGCTCCTAAACTAACAGAAGATAAGTACAACGAAATTGTTAAACCTGGTGTAGTTGGTCGTATGACATTCTCTAGTCACCACTTAAGTTATGTAGATCCAAAATCACTTGAATATTGTGATTACAACTACTACAAAAACAAAAAATAATAGCTATTATTCCAACAGATTGGAGTGAACACAGTGAAGCTTGATGAATTCTTTGTCACAGGTGACCCGATTATTTACGGTGCAGACGCTTCTATCGTTCTTGTGACATTAGCAATCATTTTCGTACTAACAAAGTATAAAAAATGGAAATGGCTTTGGGACGAATGGTTAACAACTGTTGACCATAAAAAGATTGGGGCCATGTATATTATTTCTGCGGTTATCATGTTATTCCGTGGTGGTATGGACGGTTTAATGATCCGTGCACAGTTAACATTCCCAGAAACAACTTATTTAAATGCTGAACACTATAACGGAATCTTCACAACACATGGTACAGTTATGATTCTTTTCATGGCGATGCCATTCGTTATGGGATTAATGAACCTTGTAGTACCATTACAAATTGGTGCTCGTGACGTTGCATATCCGTTCTTAAATGCTTTAAGTTTCTGGTTATTCTTTGTCGGAGCAATGTTATTCAACATCGCTTTCGTAATCGGTGGTTCTCCAGACGCTGGGTGGACTTCTTACTTCCCAATGGCAGGTACAGAGTTTACTTCTGGTGTAGGAAATAACTACTACGCAATTGCATTACAGATTTCAGGTCTCGGTACGCTAATGACCGGTATTAACTTCCTTGTTACTATCTTAAAAATGCGTACACCTGGTATGACTTTAATGAGAATGCCCATGTTTACTTGGTCAATCTTAATTACAACAGTTATCATTATTTTCGCTTTCCCAGTATTAACAGTTGCTCTTGCATTAATGACATTTGACCGTCTATTCGATGCTCACTTCTTTACGATGGCGAGCGGCGGTATGCCAATGTTATGGGCCAACCTATTCTGGGTATGGGGTCACCCTGAAGTATATATCGTTATTTTACCGGCATTCGGTATTTTCTCTGAAATCATTAGTACATTCTCACGTAAACGTCTATTCGGTTACAGTGCGATGGTCTACTCAATGGTTGCAATTTCTTTACTAAGTTTCGTCGTATGGCTTCATCACTTCTTCACGATGGGTGCAGGTCCAGCGGTTAACTCATTCTTCTCGATTTCGACAATGGCGATTTCGATTCCAACCGGGGTTAAGATCTTTAACTGGTTGTTTACACTGTATAAAGGACGTATTCGTTTTACAGTTCCAATGCTTTGGTCATTGGCATTTATTCCAAACTTCGTAGTCGGTGGGGTTACAGGGGTTATGCTTGGTATGGCAGCAGCTGATTATCAGTACCATAACAGCTACTTCTTAATTGCTCATTTCCACTACGTATTAATCGCAGGTACAGTATTCGCTATGCTTGCTGGATTCACATTCTGGTATCCAAAAATGACTGGTCATATGTTAAACGAACGCCTAGGTAAATGGACATTCTGGATCTTTATGAGCGGATTCAACATCTGTTTCTTCCCAATGTACTTCTTAGGTTTAGACGGTATGACTCGTCGTATGTACACTTACTCTGAGAGTCTTGGATGGGGATGGCTAAACCAAATCGCATCTGTTGGTGCGGTAATGATGGGTATTGGTTTCCTAATTCTTTGTTACAACGTAATTTGGAGTGCTCGTCACGGTGAACGTGACACAACTGGAGATCCATGGGATGGCCGTACACTTGAATGGGCAACTCAATCTCCTGTACAACATTACAACTTCGCGAAACTTCCTGAAATCAAAGAAGCTGATGCTTTCTGGTACATGAAAAAACGCGGAGAAACAGTTACACCAGCAGCAGAAGATTTAAAACCAATTCACATGCCAAGTAACTCTGGCGTGCCTATTATTGCGTCTTTATTCTTCGGTCTTGCAGGTTTCGCATTAGTATTTAGCTGGTTCTGGCTTGCAGCAATCGGCGGCGTTGGTATTTTAGCTTGCTTAATCTATCGTTCATTCGATTATGATGATGGCTACTACGTAAGCGTTGATGAAATTAAAGAAACAGAACATATAGCATGAGAGGTGAAATGATATGGCGGCTTTAGATAAAAGCTTACCTTTGGAATATCAATCCGAGCAAAGTAGATTGAATATCCTAGGATTCTGGATTTTTCTTGGGGCTGAAATTATGCTGTTCGCAACACTTTTCGCCTCTTATCTAGTACTTGCTGGTCGTACGGCAGATGGCCCAACTCCAGCGCAACTGTTTGAACTTAAAACGCTTTTAATTCAAACATTACTACTTTTAACAAGTAGTTTCACATGTGGTATCGTAATTCACGAAATGCGTAAGAACAACCAAAAAGCAATGCTTGGATGGTTCATCCTTACATTACTTTTAGGTGCAGGTTTCCTATTCTTTGAAATTGAAGAATTCATTATGTACATTGGTGAAGGCGCAACGCTTCAAACAAGTGCTTTCCTATCTGCATTTTTCGTTCTTCTTGGAACACATGGTGCCCACGTAACAGGTGGTATCATTTGGGCAATTTGTGTTATTATCCAAATTTTAAAACGAGGTTTAACACCAGTTACAGCTCGTAAAGTATTTATTATCAGCTTATACTGGCATTTCCTCGATCTTGTTTGGGTCTTTATTTACACACTAGTTTACTTGAACGGGATGGTGGCGTAAATGAGTCAAAATAACAATCAAGCAAATGGGCATGCGCATAGCGGATTCCCATGGTCACACGTTTTCGGATTTATTTTATCGCTTGCACTAACGTTCCTAGCTTTATACGTGGCACTTTATACAAACTTGCCACTTTCAACGATATTAACGTCCATTATCGCAATGGCTGTTGCGCAAGCGTTGTTACAATTAATTATGTTCATGCATTTAAAAGAAGGAGAAGGAAGAGTTCAAGTCCTTACAATGATATACAGTTTCTTCGTTGCAACTGCAACAGTTGGTTTAACTGTATGGATCTTCTTCTCAATGTAATGTACATGAAAAAGACTGCTGAGATTCCTCGGCAGTCTTTTTTTATCCCCTCCCCTATTACATCCACATTACGGAATTAACAACAGAATCATGAAAAATATACTTATTATGACAAATCTTAAGAAAACTCTTTCTTTATGAAATCGAATCCATATGCGTTGCTTTTCTACCTATTATATGGCTAAATAGGTACTATATTTATTTGAAGGGAGAGAACGCAATGGAACATCATACTTCTGTTCTATCACTTATGGTTGTCGTTGCAATCGCGTTTTTCGTTCCCCTTTTGTTACAACGCTTTAAATTAAAAGCACTTCCTGTCGTTGTTGCAGAAATCATCGCAGGAATCTTTGTAGGTAAAAGTGGGTTTAATATTATTGAGCCAGATATGTGGCTTCAAGTCTTATCGACACTAGGATTTATCTTCTTAATGTTCTTAAGCGGTTTAGAAATTGATTTTTCTATCTTTAAACAAAAAGGGAAAAAGAATACGACAAACGAACCAAACACATTCCAAGCAGCGAGCATTATCTTCTTATTTATTTTCATCTTATCTTATGCCCTATCATTACTGTTCGTATGGCTAGGATTCGTGGATAATGCAATGTTTATGACTTTAATTATTTCAACTATTTCTTTAGGTGTTGTCGTACCAACATTAAAAGAGAATAACTTAGGAAAAACGGCAATTGGACAAATCATTTTATTAGTCGCTGTTATTGCAGATTTAGTTACAATGATTTTACTCGCTGTATTCGTCGGATTAAATTCCGAAAGCGGCCAAAGCATGTGGCTCCTTCTTCTTCTATTCGGCGCTGGTATTGTTATTTACTTCGTTGCAAAACGCTTTAAAAACATTCCATACTTAGATAGCTTAAAAGCTGGTAGTGTACAAATTGATACACGAGCTGTTTTTGCACTCATCTTAATATTAGTTGGGTTATCTGAATCTGTTGGAGCTGAAAATATTTTAGGTGCCTTCTTAGCGGGTGTACTTGTATCGTTATTATCACCAAATGAAGATATGGTTGAAAAACTGGATTCCATCGGCTACGGTTTCTTCATCCCTATTTTCTTCGTAATGGTTGGTGTGAATCTAGAAGTTTGGTCTATTTTTAAAGAACCTTCTAGCATGCTAATGATCCCAATTTTAATTGTGGGACTCTTTATTTCAAAGCTGTTACCATCACTCGTCTTACGAAAATGGTATCCACGTAATATCGTACTAGGAAGTGCCATCTTATTAACATCGACACTTTCTTTAGTTATTGCAGCTGCACAAATTGGTGAAAAACTAGGAATCATCAGTCCAAGTCTATCTGCTTCCCTTATTTTAAGCGCAGTTATTACTTGTATTTTTGCACCTATATTATTTAAAAAAATGTTCCCAAAAGTAGATACACCAAAACCAAAAGTTTCTATTATTGGCGCAAGCAGAATTACCCTTCCGTTATCACTTGATTTAAAACGAGAAGATTATGACGTAACACTTTATATGATGCGTCAAAATAAAATAAATGATGAGGAAGCAAAATCACATGACTTCCCTATCGTAAAATTAGATGACATCACGATCGCATCATTAACTGAACAAACAGCATTTAACGCAGATCGCGTTGTTGTTGCAACAAGCGATGATGAACAAAACTTATTATTAGCAGAACATGCAAAAGAACTAGGTGTTGAACATGTTATTGCAAGTGTAGAAGATCCACTTCTACAAGAAAAAGCAACGCAAGAACATATCGCCGTATTCTCAACAATTAACTCTACACGCATTCTATTACGTGCACTAATTGATAAACCGAGTCTCGTTCGCTTAATTACAACAGCAAACGAAACAGTCCGTGAAGTGGAACTACGGAGTAATAAATATAACGGCGTTGCACTTCGTCGCCTTCCATTTTTAGGCGATGTACTCGTCATTCAAATTTACCGCGGTAATAAAGCATTAATCCCACATGGTGATACAAGCCTACAACACGGCGATACATTACTTGTAACTGGCTCAAAAGAACATATCGATACACTAAAAAGCATATTAGAATAGAAAAATGCCCCTCACATAATTGAGGGGCATTTTTTTCCATTTTATATGGTAAAATGTTACTATCACATATTATGAGGATGGATCACATTATGTCTATTGTAACTTTAGCTCTTTTATTATTAGCAGAAATACTCGTTGCCATTATTCTCATCGGTGTTAGCATTGAAATTTGTAGCTACGGATGGAAAAAATCGAATGGAATAAAATACTCCTGCCTCTTACTTTCACTCCTTCTCGGAACTGCTAGCATACTCGGACTTTTCGCCGCACCTGCCTATTTCTTTATACAACTAACAGAAAACGCCTTATAAGAAAGGATGTTAATATGATTACCGTGAAAAATATTGAGGGATCTGAAACTTACGTATTACGTCAAAAAATTTTACGCCCGAATCAAACATTAGCAGATTGTAAATACTCTTCCGACTATGAAACGGACACCTTTCACTTAGGCGCATTTATAAACGATGAACTAATTAGTATCGCTTCCTTCTCAAAAGAGATATACCCTGACTTACTAGCAGGTATTCATTATCGTCTACGAGGAATGGCCACATTACCTGAATTTCGAAACAAACGTGCTGGAAGCTCCTTAATTCAGAAAGCGGAGCAAGTCTTGCAAGAACGCCAAGCAAATATATTATGGTGCAATGGCCGAATTACTGTAGCTGACTATTACAAGCACTTAGGCTTCCAGGAACATGGTGAAATCTTTGAAATTGAACCGATTGGTCTTCATAAATTACTGTATAAAAGAATATAAGAAAAGCTTTCCCCAATATGGGGAAAGCTTTTCTTATATTTCAATCTTCACTTTTTATTTTTTTCATATATATGTATATAAATAAACTAGGAACTAAAAAACAAGCAAACATAATAAGTCCTGTTATACTAATTTCTTTTATCGAAATACCCGGTGTTACAACGATACAAATAGCTAAAATCCCAATAACAATACCTACTGGAATGAATAATAGCTTCCTAAAATAACTACGAGATACTCCCCCTGTATGCTCATACACTTCCACCGAGTTTTTTAAGTTTAAAAAGTTAATAACTATTATCCCGACCATAAATACCATTAATAAATCTGAAACACTTTCATATCCTGCATCTTGCAAAACGTACCGATAAAAAACAACACCTAGTATGACGATATTTTGTAAGATGAAAACGAGTCTAATATGTTTGAGTCCCTCAATCATTAAACGTTCATCTTTCACGATCCTCATCCCCTCACTCCTCTTCCTCCCAAAATAAATCATTCAATGTTTTGTCTACCGCATAACAAATTTTCAAACATAAATCTAAAGACGGGTTGTATTTCCCCTTCTCAATTAAACTAATCGTTTGCCTTGTAACGCCTACTTTTTCTGCTAATTGTTGCTGCGTTAAATCTAACTGAACACGCGCGACTTTTATTTTACTTACAGCCATTCATGTTCCTCCTTCACCTATATTGTAACATATATATTCCATTAAGTAATTTATATTTTACTCCATTAATTTGATTTTCACCTTATTATACACAAAAAAGGAGCCTCTCATAAGAAGCCCCTTTCCTATATCTATATTATAAGAATAAATGGCATCCAAATAAAATTGTAAATAAGTATAGTAACGGATGTACTTCCATCGCTTTCCCTTTCACAATTTTTAAGACTGGATACACTAAAAATCCAATTGCAATTCCATTCGCAATGCTAGACGTTAACGGAATACCAACGAAAATTAAAAATGCTGGTAATGCATCTTCAAATTCATTCCAATTAATATCACGAAGACTTTGCGCCATTAAACTACCTACAATAATTAATGAAGGAGCTGTAATAGCGGCTACACTTGATAAAGAAGCAATCACAGGGCTGAAGAATGCCGTTATAATCGTTAGACAGACAACTACAATACCTGTTAATCCTGTTTTACCACCTGCAGCAATACCAGCTGATGATTCAATCGTCGCTGCTGTTGGGCTTGTTCCAAAAATAGAACCTGTAGTCCCACCAATTGCATCTGCAATAAACGCTTTACCAAAACGTTTCTCTGTATTATCTGTAATTAAACCCGCTTGTTTAATTAAACCGAGTAATGCACCTGTTGTATCAAATAACAGTACAAGTAAAAATGAAAATACAACACCATATAATCCGTATTCAATTACATCTGAAAAGGCATTGATTGGGTTTGAAACGATAATTCCCTCTGGTAAATGAGGCATCGCAACAATTTTATCCGTAAACTTCAGTTGCCCTGTAAAGAAGGCGATAACTCCTGTCACAATCATACTAATAAATAATGCACCGCTCACACGTAATACCATTAATACCGCCGCTAATATTAAACCAATTAAAGTTAAAATAACGGCTGGAGAATGAAAATCACCAATCGTAACTAAATTAGATGGATGATCAACAATAATTCCAGAAAGGCGTAATCCAATAAAAGCAATAAATAGTCCAATTCCCCCTGCAATTGCATGTTTTAAACTATCAGGAATTGCGACAATTAGCTTTTGCCTAAATGAAGTGAAAGATAATAAAAGAAAAATGATACCTGTTACAAATACTGCTGAAAACGCAATGACATATGTAATCCCCTCTGCCTGTTGAACAACAGAATAAGCAAAATACGCATTCATTCCCATAGCTGGAGCAATAACAATTGGATAGTTAGCTAAAAACGACATACATAGCGTCCCTATAACAGTCGCAATAATAGTTGCTGTAAAAGCTTGATCAAATGGTACACCTGCATCAGATAATATTTTCGGATTGATGACAAGAATATACGCAAATGTAAAAAAAGTTGTGATGCCAGCTAAAAGCTCTTGCTTCACAGAAGTGTTATATTTTTGTAATTGAAACATGGTTATGTACCCTTCCTACATCTGAATTATTATCACATATTCTTTTCTTACTAGTATGTGAGAAAATATAATACTTAATCTTAACAATCAATAAAAAGAAGAGTCAATATATTCACTAATAGTTCGAATTTTAAGTTTAAGTCTGACAAGTACAGATGTAGTACAGTTAATCATGTTTATTTTTGTAGCATAACAGATAGAAATGTTTTATAATTTGAAATAGTTAAATATTTAGTAAACGCATTCAAATATCGTTCACTCTACAAGGGGGATTCTTCTTATGCAGCACACAAACAAATCTGAAACTTTAAACCGTGGTTTAAAAGAACGACATATTACTTTAATGTCGCTCGGCTCCGCTATTGGCGTTGGACTATTTTTAGGATCCGCTTCTGCTATTAAGCTAGCTGGCCCTTCTATTCTACTAGGTTATATGATCGCCGGACTCGTTATTTTTTTCATTATGCGAGCACTCGGAGAAATGGCAATTGAACAACCTGTTGCCGGTTCTTTTAGTAAATATGCTTCTGATTATCTTGGACCACTAGCTGGCTATATTACTGGCTGGAACTACTGGTTTTTATGGGTTGTTACTTGCATGGCTGAAATTACAGCGGCTGGCATTTACATGCAATACTGGTTCCCAGATATCCCGCGCTGGACTTGGGCGTTACTCGCTCTATTATTAATGAGTGCTTTCAACTTCTTATCCGTAAAAGTATTTGGAGAACTTGAATTTTGGTTTGCTCTCATCAAAATTGTCACAATTATCTGTATGATAATTATTGGAGCTGGTATTATTTTATTCGGATTCGGAAACGGTGGTATCGCTACTGGTATTTCAAACCTTTGGTCACATGGTGGCTGGTTCCCAAATGGTTTTTCTGGGTTACTACTCTCTTTACAAATGGTGTTATTCGCTTATTTAGGCGTTGAATTAATCGGTGTTACAGCGGGTGAAGCTCAAAATCCGAAAAAAACACTCGCAAAAGCAATCGATAACGTATTTTGGAGAATATTACTGTTCTACGTTGGGGCTCTATTCGTTATGATGGCAATTTATCCATGGAATGAACTTGGTGAGAAAGGAAGTCCATTCGTATTAACATTCCAGCAAATCGGTATCGCAAAAGCAGCAGGTATTATTAACTTTGTCGTATTAACAGCAGCTCTTTCTTCCTGTAATGGTGGTTTATTTAGTACAGGCCGTATGCTATATACACTAGCTCAGCAGAAGAAAGCTCCTGAAAGATTCGGTCGTTTAAATAAAAATGGCATTCCGAGTCAAGGAATTGTAGCAACAGCTATCGTTTTACTCGTTGGTGTTATATTAAACTATCTTGTGCCCGCAAAAGTATTTACATGGCTCACTAGTATTTCAACTTTCGGGGCAATTTGGACTTGGGGCATCATTTTAATCGCTCAAATTAAATTCCGTAAAGGATTGCAAACTGATAAAAAGGACAAGCTAACATATAAAATGCCTCTACATCCATTCAGTTCATATTTCTCACTCGCTTTCCTTGCACTAGTATTAGGTATAATGGCGTATTCAGAAGATACAAGAATTGCATTAATTGTTGGTCCTATTTGGCTTATTGGTTTAGCTATCGTATATTACATGAAAGGGTTCCATAAAATTGACGAAACACCTAATTCAAAAATTAGTTAAACAAAACATCCCTTCCTTATTAATTGGAAGGGATGTTTTTATATCTATATAAATATTTCTCAACAAAATTCACGGTATTTTTACAATTTTTTAATATTTTTTACGTTTTCTGTCTTTATTTTTTCAGAAAAATAAATTACATTATTAAAGCACATATATTTATTATTAGGGGGATTCTTCTATGAAGAATAAAAAATGGATTACATTTTCTTTAGCAACAGCAATTACACTAAGTATAGGGGCTTCGTTCATACCGTCTACTTATGCAGAAAGCTCTGTAGACCCAGCTCCTGAAATTGCTGCAAAAGTTGTAAATCAAAACAATGGGAAGAAAGTATTATTCGATAATACACACGGTCAAACTGCTGGGACGGCTGACTGGGTTATTGATGGTGGCTTTTCTGATTTCGGAAACGGCATTGCCCAAAACGGATATCATGTAAAAGAACTACGTAAATCAACACCGATTACATACGAAGATTTAAAAGACTACAATGTGTTTATCGTTCCAGAAGCAAATATTCCTTACAAAAAATCTGAACAAGATGCTATGTTACAATACGTGAAAAGTGGCGGCAGTATCTTCTTCATTGCCGATCATTATAATGCAGATCGTAATAAAAATCGCTGGGACTCTTCTGAAGTATTTAATGGATATAGACGCGGTGCATGGGATAATCCTGCAAAAGGAATGTCTAGTGAGGAAGTAAATTCACAAGCTATGCAAGGAATAGAAAGCTCTGATTGGCTATCTAACAACTTCGGTATTCGCTTCCGCTACAATGCAATCGGTGATGTTGCAGCTAAAAATATTGTGTCACCTGAACAATCATTCGGAATTACAAAAGGTGTTTCATCTGTAGCAATGCATGCTGGCTCTACTCTAGCCATTACAAACCCAAAACTAGCAAAAGGACTTGTTTATCTTCCAGAAAACCCGTCAAAATGGAATAATGCTGTTGATAGCGGTGTTTATAACGGCGGTGGTGTTGCAGAAGGCCCTTATGCTGCTATCGCAAAAGTAGGACTTGGAAAAGCTGCCTTTATCGGTGACTCTTCTCCGGTGGAAGATGCGACGCCAAAATACGTTCGTGAAGATTCTGGCCAAACAAAGAAAACTTACGATGGTTATAAAGAAGAAAACGATGCTATCTTACTAGAAAATATCGTAAATTGGCTATCGAATAAAGAAACATTTACAAGTTTAGATCAAGTAAATGGTTTACAACTTGATTTACCTACCACTTTACAAACATTTGAACAACCAAGCTTATCAACTGAGCCACAACCTGAACCTTGGAGTGCACCAAATGCAGGTTATCAATGGTTTAATACAAATACTTTCAAACCAGGTTCATACGGTTATAACGGTGCTATAACAGCAAACGACTACGTAGTTACACACCCTAGCACTCTACCAAACAATGAAGTGTTCCAAATCAAAATTCAAGTAAATAACTTATTACCAAACACAACATACACTAATTACTCTTTAGGTATATTCACTACTGGCGGTACACAAGTAGCAAAAGTTCAAAATACAAATGGTACTTGGCCATCTACTTTCGGATACAGTAGTGCGTTCTCTTTCACAACAAACAGCTTAGGTTCTGCTGAGAGAATTGTGAACGTACAAATCGATTCAAATACAGCTGGACAAGCAACGCTTCGTCTACGCCAAAATACAACAGCGAAATACAATGAAGCTGTAATAATTGATAAGAAATAATGAAAAAGGCAATCCGCATACGGATTGTCTTCTTTTTACTTCTCTTCTTTTGAGAAAAACATCCTTGAAATAACGATACCTATACTACCTACAATTAAGAATAACACTGCCCTGATCATCATCGATACTTCTGGTAAGTCCAGAAGGAATAGCTTCCCTATCGTTACGACTAACACGACTAAGCCGGCATACAATATTTCATTCATATTTTTATTCCGTCCAAGCCAAACTGCAAATAATGCATATACCATCCATAATAACGATACAGATACGCTTATTATACTTCCATCTGTAGAAAGCACTTCACCGACTCTAGTAATTGCAATAAATACGATAACCATAAACCAATAGAGTGCTATAGAATAAACATATTTTCCAAAGCTCATTAACACATCTTTCGCTTGTTTCATGCAGTAATAAAATGTACCTATTAAAATAATATGAGCAACAAACCCAGCTGAAATGAAATGATCAAACGGACTAAAAATAGTTTGTATCATTCCAATCGCGTAAATCGTCGCACTAACATACAATTTCACCTGTTGTTTTACTTTAATAGCAGTCATCATACCGAGGAAACCTTGTAATAATAATACAATCGCTGCATTCACTAAACTATACTCATATAAAATCGCTAAACTAAATGCACCCATTGCGAAACCAAATAAAAGATTTGTAAATGTAGAATGTCTATTCTTCCTATATTCAAACACGAACATAGTAGCGTGCACGAGTGCACTAATCATTAATCCCCATGTTGTAAATTCAGGTATTTTTGAAATGGCTAATATAAAGAGAACTGCATTCGCACTAAATATCGCCAAGCGTGGCTCTAATATAAAGCTTCTCTCCGTAAACATATGCCAAAATAATAGTAAGTGAATCAAACCATAAACAACCGTTAACTGTATTTGCAAATCCTCCACTAACATTGACATAATAGCAAAGAAAACAAAAAGGACAATAGCAGCAACAGCATAAGAAATCATATATAAATACTGATAACGATTTTTCAACGCATACCATAATAAGCTAAGTGTTAGTATCGTCTCATATCCAAAGAAAATATATGGATTAGGAGTCGTACTATTTAATAAGAATGGCACGAAGAAAGCTCCTACGGCTACGAATATAGTAAGATATTCCGATTGATACCTCTTCGCTACATAAATACCTAAAATGACCCATGCAATGTTACATACAAACGCAACACTTGCTGGAATAAATCCATATAAATAATGCGCCGCAAATGTCGTTAAAACTATACCCGTAATACTTCCTCCTGCTAATACTAAACCCAACGCTTGCCGCTCTCGTTTAATTTGAATATCACCTATATAATAAAAACCGATTGATAGGACAATACCAAACACAATTCGTATTACAGGTGTTAATAATCCAGCATCTACCCCTGCTTTAAATAACCAGATTACTCCAAGTAACATAATGCCGACAAATATACGTGGCAACCAAGTTTGGCAAAAATTAATAATATTAAATGGTTCTGGTTTAAATGCAGATATATCTACTTGTTTTACCTCACGTTCTTGCACGGGCTCCTTTATTGTAACTACTTCTTCTTTTTGCTTTTCCTCCATTACCGTTTCAATATATTCTTTCTTTTCTTTACTAACATGTTGCTGAGCATTTTCTACTTCTATTTCTCTTTGTTTTGCTTTCAATTCAAAAAGCGCTTCTTGAATCGTTTCAATTGCCGTTTCGAGCGCTTCTATTTTCTTATTTAAATCCTCCTTCATACGCTCCCCCCTCATCATCTATTCAAAATCTATATATTACCAATTACCTTTATCATACTCTTAGTCTATTCATTTTCAATACTATTTTTCCAAAAAAAAGGTGTTTTCCGAAATAGGAAAACACCTTTTTACTCATTTATTCTTATTTAGAACAACACTAACGATGACACCAATACAAGCACCTACAATAGCTGGAACAATCCACCCAACACCTTCTGTATAAAACGGAATGTATTTCAATATTGACGTCCACTGATTCATCATTACATTTTTATTAAAAATATCGATTGCACTAAATACCGCTACAATCCCAACAGTTACTGCATATACGTATGCATACTTTCCAATATATTTATGGAATAACCCTAGAATAATGAGTGTTAATGCAACTGGATAAATAAATCCAAGAATCGGTACTGATACTTTTAAAATTTGTGTTAATCCTAAATTAGCTAAAATCATACTAACAAAACTTAATATAAATGCCCAAACTTTATAAGTTACTTTCGGAAATGCACTTGCGAAAAATTGACTACAAGATGTAACAAGTCCAATTGAAACACATAAGCACGCGATTGTAAAAATAAGACCTAATAAAACGACTCCACCTTGTCCAAATAACGTCGTCATCACTTGTGCTAATACGTTCGCCCCATTATCAAATGTACCTAACGAACCGCTAATTGAACCAACATATCCAAGTATGACATAAATAATAGATAATAATAGTCCTGCTCCAATTCCAGCAATACTCATATATTTCGCTAAACCTTTATCATCTTCAATACCTTTTGCACGAAGAGCATTTGCAATAACAATCCCAAAAATTAAAGCTGCTAATGCATCCATCGTTAAATACCCATCTAAAAACCCTTGGAACATAGGAGCTTGTCCATAGTTTCCAGCAGCCTCTTTCACACTACCTACTGATGTAAACTTGCTCTTTATAAAGATAAGGGCAATCATGCCTAATAATAACGGTGTTAAAACCTTTCCGAACAACCCCATTAATTTAGAAGGTGATAAACTTAACCAGTACACAATACTAAAGAAAATAACCGTGTAACATAATAAAACTATGCTTCCCGCTTCTGAGAAGAACTGACCTGGCCCCATTTCAAAAGCTAAACTTCCTGCACGTGGTATACCAAGTCCTGGTCCAATAAATAAATACACGATACACGGAAAAATAATGGCGAATGAAGAATGAATCCTACCCGCTAACGTTTGAAAGCTTCCTGCTTTTGCAATCGCAATAACTCCCAATATAGGAAGACCTGTTGCTGATATAATAAACCCTACTAATGAAATCCACACATGTTCTCCTGCTTCATACCCAAGGAAAGGTGGGAATATAAGATTCCCCGCTCCAAAGAACATCGAGAATAACATAAGACTAATCAGTAAAATTTCTTTTTTCTGTAACAATTTCATTTCTTTCTCCTTCTTTAATTTCATCTTTTATGAAATCAATTTCACATATAAAAAAGTGCAATAACCCGCTTCCTTACAAAGAAAACATAGTCCATAGTCTAACATAAAAGAAACACCCATTCTATAGCTATATCTCTTTTCCAATTTCTTCTGAAAAATCAACCTTTATTGACTTATAATAGTTAATAAGGTAAAATATTAAATGTACAAAATTATTAACTTTGTTTTTGTTTGTGTCAGGAGGAAAATAACATGGAATCAGCGATACAACTAGAAAGAGAACAACAAAGAAAAAAGAAACATCCTCCAGGTTTATACTTACTCTTCTTTACAGAAATGTGGGAAAGATTTAGTTACTATGGATTACGAGGATTATTAACATTATATTTAACGACAGCTTTAGTAAGCGGTGGTCTTGGGTTTAGTCCCGCATGGGCACTCTCCATTTACGGATTTTATACTGGAGCCTGTTATTTCACACCAATGATTGGTGGATACTTAACAGACCGGTTCCTAGGTAGACGAAAAGCCATCACAATTGGTGGTATAACAATGGCAATCGGTAACCTTACACTATTCGCCATGCAAAACCAAGTCGGCCTATACCTCGGATTAGCGCTTATTATTATCGGTAATGGATTCTTCAAACCGAATATCTCTACACTTGTTGGCGAATTATACGAAGAGAATGATCCAAAACGTGACAGTGCATTTACCATTTTCTATATGGGTATTAACGTCGGATCATTTTTAGCTCCACTCGTTTGCGGATTTTTATCAGAAAATTTATTCAAAACAACGGTTGATGGCGTTGTACATTACGGATTCCGTTACGGTTTCTTAGCCGCTTCAATCGGAATGATCATTGGACAAATTTTATTTACAACACTATCAAATCGCTTCCTTGGTGATCTCGGTAAAAAACCAACTCGCGATTTACAAACAACAGATGGACAACCATCAGTAGGAGATACACCGTTAACAAAAAAAGAAAAACAACGTACCGCAGTTATCGTCATTTTAACATGCTTCGTTGTCTTCTTCTGGGCTGGCTTTGAACAGGCTGGTAGCTCATTAACATTATATACAAACAAATTTGTAGACCGCTCTGTGTTCGGATGGGAAGTTCCAACATCTTGGTTCCAATCGGTCAATCCATTATTTATTATTTTACTTGCTCCAGTCATTTCAGCATTATGGGCAAAACTTGCAACTCGCAAGCGCGGGGATTTAAAAATCCCAACCAAAATGGGACTTGGTATGATCTTGCTTGGTATCGGTTATATCATTCTCGTTATCGCTACATTAAAAACAGGTAGTGATGAACATAACATTACAGAAAAAGCAAACTTACTATTTATCGTCTTTACGTATCTTTTCCATACGTTAGGTGAGCTATTCTTATCACCTGTTGGACTATCAATGGTTAGTGCACTTGCACCAGTAAAACTTGCTTCTTTATTAATGGGAGTATGGTTAGCAAGCTCAGGAATCGCTAACATTTTAGGCGGACAACTTGCAAGCTTCACAACTTCACTTGGATATGCTGAAGTATTTACCGTAATCGGAGCTGTAGCAATTGTATTAGGTTGTGTTTTATTACTAATTTCTAAGAAATTAGTGAAATGGATGGATTAAAAAAAGATGAGGGAAATCCCTCATCTTTTTTTATTTCTTCGCCTTCGTTCCTACTAAATCACCAGCAACAACGTAACGCTTAGAGTTATCCTTAACAGATACACATGTAATAAGCGTTATTTCATCTTTCCCATGATCCTCAACAACTTCCCACTTATCAGGAGTTACTTCAGATACACCAGTAACCGCATATTCATATTCGTTTTCATTATCATACAAATACATTTTGTCGCCTTTTTTTAAAGAGGCTACATCACTAAATAAAACACCTTTTTTAGACATGTTATGTCCTGCTAATGCATAATTCCCTTTTCCCATTACTTGATTTTCTTTTACTGTTGCTGCACCTGATAATAGGTTTTTCTCAGTAGAAGATTTTAAAACAGGGAGTTCTAATGAAACACTCGGGATTGAAATACGACCAATTACTTGTTTCTTATCTAATGATGCATTCGCTACTTCTGCCAAGTCTGGTTGATCAATTTTCGAAGCATCTACAAATGTCGTCTCATGTTTTTCATAATCCATTTTTTGAACAGCCTGTACATTTTCAGTCTGTTTCTTTTCAGCCTGATATCCATCATAAAATGGCTTTCCGATTAACACACCACCTACAACAAATAGAAGGATTGCTACTATACTATAAATTCTTTGCTTATTCATATACAATTCCTTTCCCTTACAAAATCTTACTCTATATAAAATGATAAGATAATATTGCTATATGTACAAGTGTAAGCTAAAAAGAAACCTTCTTGCTAATGCAAGAAGGTTTCTTTTTAAGCGATTTTATTTCGATATAAGGATACGTGAAAAATTGTCATTTGAATAAAGAAAATACTAAATGCAATATATATTGGATATGCAGGAACATATAGATTAGCAATTGGAGAAAGAGTTAAAAAACCAACCGCACAAGGCAACACGTACCATAGTGACATAAATGTAGTACGACAAGCCTTTTCTGTAATTGCCTTTTCCCTCTCATCCTCTTGAGGAAATAATAGTGGAAACATCCAATACGAGAGCTCTTTATATTTTTTCTTTTGAATTTTATAAAGAACAGTCGATACAATACCAAATATTAAAAGTAATCCTAGCGGCATTAAACTCAGTGAAATTTCAGATGGTACTCTCTCCGTTTGAATAAAATTAGCGACTTCAATAGTAAAATAATACAACTCAATAAACGCCCAACCTGCTAATACCATTAAAAGTACATTTAGCATATAAGAAAATACGAGTCTATTCATCCTCTTTCCCCTCCTTATTCAAAACAAACACATCTTCCATCTTTAACTGAAATACATCGCAAATCGTAAGTGCTAATAACAGTGAAGGGACATAATCCCTTTTTTCAATTGCCGCGATTGTTTGTCTTGTCACTCCAACCTTTTCTGCTAATACACTTTGCGAAAAATTAAACCGAGCTCTTAATTCCTTCACTCTATTTAAAATGGTCAATTTTACCACCTCTCACCGTCATTGTATGCTATCCTTAACAAAATGTAAACTCAACTTAACATTATAATTACAAAAAAATCCAACTTTACATATTGTAAAGTTGGATTACATGTTAATTTAAAATTGTAAGCTTAACATTTTTTCTGCCCCATTTACTAGATGAAGCTTTATCTGGCATTAAAACATCAATTTTGTGACCTTTAATCGCGCCACCAGTATCTGCTGCAATTGCTTCTCCGTATCCTTCAACATATACGCGAGAACCTAATGGGATAACAGATGGGTCCACTGCAATTAATTTCATTCCTGGGTTTGCAGTTAGGTTATAGCCTCCCCATGCAGAATATACTTGTTGACCTGGTGCATAGCCATTTTCACCTGGATCTGCTGTATAAGCTGTTGCATGTACATAGATTTCTCTTCCACCAGCAGCTGGTTTAGATGGTTGTGCAGGTTCTACACTTGAATTATTATTTTTAGTTTGAGCTGGCTTACTAGCTTGCTCTTGCTTTTGCTTTTGTTTTTCAGCAACATCTGCCTGTGCCTTAGCTAAAGCTTCTTGCTCAGCCTTTGCAGCTGCTTCTGCTTTTGCACGCTCTTCTGCAGCAATTCTTGCTGCTTCTTGCTCACGAGCAATTGTTTCTTGAACTGCTTTCATATTTGATTCGATTTTAGCTTTTTCTTCTGCTGCTAAATTAAGTTGGCTTGCAACCTGATTATATTTAGCTTGAACTGTTTGTAAGTTAGCTTGACGCTTTTTCAAGTTATCTTGCAACTCAGCTTGTGCTTTGGCTAATTTTTGTTTGTCTACTACTAAAGATTCTTCTTTTTCATCAATTGTTTTCTTATCTTCTTCAATTTGACGAAGATCTTGTTCTTGTAGACGTAAAATTTCTTTATCTGCTTCTAGAATAGTAGAAACTGCGTTCATACGTTGTAAGAAATCTGCAAAGTTTTTTGACTCTACTACAACTTCTACTACTAAACTTGTATTTGAACTGTTTTGAACAGAAACCATACGTTTTCTCATAATATCCTTACGAGCAAGGACTTTATCCTCTAAAACGACAATTTCATTCTTTTTTTGCTCAATCTGCTTATGTGTTTCATCGATTTTACGTTGAATAGCAGCTTGATCCTCTTTATTTTTTGCAATTGTATTATTTAAATTATGTAGTTCGTTTTCGATACCTTGAATTTCTTTATTAACAGCTTGCTTCTCTTGCTCTTTCTTTTGCATCTCTGCATCGTTTTGCTGCAATTGCTGTTGCATGTTGTTAAGTTTCTCGTCGTTTGACTCTGCTTTTACAGCGACTGTACTAGAAAGACTGATAATGCCTGCTAATACTAGACTACTGATTCGCTTAAAATAGTTCATAATCCGACTCCCTTCTTATACAGTTATACATGATTTATTTTACAGTTTGTTTACAATACCATTAAATACAGTTTATTTTTCATGACGAAAAAAAGGGAATTATGCATAAAATGTAATAGATTCTTAAATATTTAACAATTCCTATATTTAAAAATTATAAAAGATGCTAAAATCCAAATATAGAGAAAATATAACTTCTAAAGGCGGTTGAAATAAATATATGTTTACTCAAAAGAAATCACTCCAACATAAAATTGATCAATTAGAAAGTCGTATACAAGAACTAGAAGCAGAATTAAAACAAAAAGATATTGAAAAACAAGAGATCATTTCTTCTATTCACGACCGTGTGCAAAGCGTCGTTCAAGAGCATCAACTCGTAAATAATCAACACCATACACTTCAAAATTTAGTTCAACAATTAAATTCATGTTTCGAAAATGTTTCAACGCGTACAACACATTCCAATGAATTGAATAATGAAATGTTACAAAAAGAACAAAGCTTAATTCAGTCAATTGAAGAAATCATTGACTGTTCTAATGAAGGAAAAGAATCTGTTCATCGTTTACTTATTGTAATTAATAAATTAGGTGAACAATCTCAGCGCACGTCTAATAGTATGAATCATTTAAGTGAGCGCTCAAAAGAAATCGAGCAAATTGTAGAAGTCATCCAAAACATTGCAGCACAAACAAATTTACTTGCTTTAAATGCGAGTATTGAAGCTGCACGTGCTGGAGAGCACGGTAAAGGATTCGCTGTCGTTGCCAATGAAGTAAGAAAACTAGCGGAAAGTACAGCCGAAAGTACAAAAAACATTGGTAACTTAACGAAAAAAATTCAAGAAGAAATTGAAAAAGCATACGATAACACAAAAGATAATTTGCATTTAGTCGATGAAGGTGTAGAAATGAGTGCCGATACAAACGCTAGAATTGAAAACATTTTAATTATGATTCAAACGTTACAAAGCGGTGCTACAAATGTTATTAAAGCTATCGAAAACCAAAAATCTTGTAATGATGATATATTACGTGAATTCGCTAATACACAACAAATGTTCCAAAAATTAAATACTACTATTATGAACCACATTCATGATGCCGAAAAAGTCGATGTTCAATTGACTAAAGGTCTTCAAGAAACAGCGGCTTCTCATTAATAATAAAAACCCCTTATAGCGCGCTATAAGGGGTTTTTATTATATTTCGAATATTTATTTCTTCTCAATATTCATCCGTATCTTTGTTATAATGAACAAGTTGTTTCTTTCGACTAATAAACAAGGAGGTTTTTATGGAACAATTTCATTACATTTTAAAATATTTAATTCTTGGTCTGTTCCAAGGACTAACAGAACCAATTCCGATTTCTTCAAGCGGTCACCTCGTTTTAGCACAACATTTGCTAGGACTAAAAATAGAAGGGTTTAGCTTCGAACTACTTGTTAATTCAGCTTCATTATTAGCTGTATTACTTATTTATAGAAATGATTTAATTCGTCTAACGAAGAATGGTCTATCTTATATATTTACAAGAGCAGAAGATGCAAAATCAGATTTCTTCTTTATTATTTACCTTGTTATTGCGACCATTCCAGCAGGCGTTATTGGTGTTTTATTTAAAGACTATATCGACCAGTACTTAAAAGGCGTGAAAATGGTTGGGATTTCCCTTCTTATTACTGCTGTCGGCCTTTGGATTATTAGAAACTTGCGTGGACGTAAAAATGATGGCGATCTTTCTATGAAAGATGCAATTATCGTCGGATTAGCACAAGCTTGCGCACTAATTCCTGGAATAAGCCGATCAGGTGCAACAATCGTCGCAGCGATGTTACTTGGTATGAAGCAAGAAACAGCTCTTCGTTTCTCATTCTTACTGTATATCCCTGTTAGCTTAGGTGGTTTATTACTAAGTATTACAGACATTGCAAAAGATCCAAACCTAGATACATTATTCGTACCATATGTCGTTGCATTTATCGCAACATTTATCATGACGTATATTTCTTTAAAATGGTTTATGAACATTATGGCAAAAGGAAATTTAAAATATTTCTCTTTCTATTGCATTATCGTAGGTGTACTTACTCTTATTTTCTTATAAAGTGAAACTTACAAATCGAAAAGAGAGTCATTCTATTAAACTAGGATGACTCTCTTTTTTATATTTTTATAATGATAAAGCCCCTCTTACCTTTCTGTACAGTAAGAGGGGCCCCTTTTATGCGTATACTTTCTTTTCTTGACAATACAAACGAATAACATGTTTATTTTGTTGAAATACATCATGCGTTAGGCGGATAATAATAAAATTTCGTTTTGTTTGATCATCATGAACAAAAATCTGTTCTCCCTCCTGAAAACGCCATGCACTTTCAAAAGTTGTAATATGATCCCCACTTACAGAAAAAAGCTCATACCGCATATCTTGTACCCTCTCTCAACTTATAATAATCACAATATCCTTATATTAAATTTAGTATAACTTAATCCCGTTTAAATTTGAAATTTTTTCTATTTAGAAATATTTTAATTTTGTTTTAAAGTTCTTTTAACGTTATAATGATAAACGAATTTTCATTGAAAGGAGCTTCATTTTGACTGCATATTTATTTCCAGTAAAAACAGCATTTATTTTATTTCCTATTTTAGCAATGTTTCTGTTAATCCCATTTTTAATATTTAATTATCGAAAATACGGTTATTTAAATAAATGGCGCTCATTTATTTTGTATTCATTACTACTCTATTTATTAAATGCCTATTTTCTTGTTATTTTGCCGTTACCACAAACGTATGATACTTGTAGCCTACAACCGGCTAATACACAGCACATGCAACTCTCACCATTTTATTTCATACAAGAGATTAGTAATCATACATCGGCAATTTTAGCGAAACCAACTACTTATTTCTATTTATTAAAAGAATCTGCGTTTTTACAAGTAGCATTTAACGTTCTATTAACCGTTCCATTCGGTGTTTATCTACGTTATTATTTCCGACGTAGTTTCTTACAAACAGTTTGTATTTCTTTTTGTCTTTCACTATTTTTCGAACTGACACAGGTGACTGGACTATACGGTATATACAATTGTGCATATCGCTTATTCGATATCGATGATCTATTTTTAAACACATTAGGCGGCGTAATTGGTTTTATCATTGCACCAATATTTACGTACTTCCTTCCGAAAACAAGCGAATTGGATAGTCATATTGATTTGGAAACAAAACCAGTCGGATTCGTTCGTCGTCTTATCGCTATGCAAATTGATTGGCTGTTCTTATCTATCGTTGTGCCTGTCATTAAAAATAAAGGAAATTCTCTATTTATTTCTAATGTCCAATCTTACACAAATGTATACGAACTCTTTTTCATTACATGTTCAATCTTTATTTACTTTATTATCATTCCATACTTTACGAATGGAAGAACAATAGGAAAAGCGTTGCTTCGGATTTACATTAAAGGACAAGCAGAGCGTATTACACTAAAAGAATTATTCATTCGTTACGGGATATTCTATTTCATTTTAGGCGGAATCAATTATATTCTTTCGAGTAGCTCTATCTTAAATCATACAGAGCCTTTAGTATTACTAGTTATACTATTATTCCAATTTGTAATTAACGGTCTATTTATTATTCATGTTTTATTACATGTATTTAGTCGTGATAAATTACTATTTTACGAGCGTATTAGTCAAACAAGAAATGCGATCATACTAAAAAAAGCTGACAAGTAATACTTTGTCAGCTTTTTTTCATAATCGTAAATAATTTTTCTGTGTAAGGATTTGAAAATATTTCTGCTTCATCTAGTAACTTCCTCGCCTTTAGAAACGAATGCATTTCTGGATATATATTTTGTAATTTTTCGTACGTTAACGTATGCATTTTCCCCCAATGCGGGCGTCCTTCATACTTTAGAAAAATTTTCTCTACCTCACCAAAATAAGCAGCATACTTCATACCTTTATACATATGAACAGCAATATACGCTGAATCCCTTCCATACGCTGGACTGAGCCATATATCATCCCTTTTCACATAACGGCATTCAATTGGGAAGTGCACTTTATATTTTTTCTTTTCAATAAGGTTTGAAATCTCTTCTACAACGGCCCGCATATATTTTGAAGGAACACTATACTCCATTTCATAAAATGGAACCGCACGCGATGTAGCAAATACTTCATAACTCGGACCAACTATCTTTGTATTCGGTACAGCTTTAGCCGATAATCGACTTACTCCTTTACTTATAGAAGGAAACCATTTACATCCTTTAGATAACAAAGAGAACATCTTATTTTCAAGCAACTCTACCTTTAGTTTATGCCATTTCAAGTCACTTTTTTTACCCGTTGTTTCGTTTGTAAATTTTACTTGCACTTCATCTGAATAAGGAAAAACGAAAAATTCAAAATGGCGATTCTTCTTATATTCTTCTAGCTTGTTCATTACCGTAGATAATGACTGTTTTTCACTTTTATAAACGAGTGAATAGGCTGGAATAACCTTCAATTTTATTTTTACAATGATACCTAACATTCCAAGCGACAACTGAAAGGCTCTCCAATATTCCACATTCTCAGTTTCCGAACAAACTATACTCTCACCTGTAGATAAAACTGCGGTAATCTCTATAACTTGTGTTGATAAACTTCCAAAGGTAATCCCCGTTCCATGAGTCCCTGTACTAATCGCTCCTGCAATAGATTGTGAATCAATATCCCCTAAATTTTCTTGTGCATAACCTTTTTCTTCAAGTAACTTCCCTAAATCATGTAACTTTGTTCCTGCCCATACTTCGGCAACCATCTTCTCTGCATCAATATCCAAAATACCTTTCAATTTATCTAAAGAAACTAAAATTTCTTCCGTTTGCACAAGAGGTGTAAATGAGTGTCCTGAACCGACAACACGAATTTTCTTCCCTTTTTTTCGAGCAAGCCCTACAACTTCTACTACATCTTGTATACTTTCTGGATACATCGTATAATGCGGCGTTCCTTCTACATTCCCTGTCCAATTTCTCCATTTTTGTCCCTTTATAGAAAGCATTGACCATCCCCCCGATATGTTGAATACTCCCCAACAATCTCTCCTTCTTTCACACGGTATAAAAAAGGAAAACGCTCACATAACTCACCAGCTTTACTATGGCGAAACAAGATAGAATCTCCTATCTCTACTCGTTCCTCACCGTTATAAAAAATCGGTGTTTGCACTTCGCCAGCGCCTTCTAAAGCTAATAGTTTGGCACCATTTGGTCTCCAAATCTCAGGTTCTTTATCTTTACCAATTGCACCTGAGGCAATATATCCACCACCTAGACAAGTGTAAATAGATGGGGCTGGTTTACGCACAACTGGTAAAGCAAATCCGACAGCTGGATGAAATTGCACCTCTTTATAATAATCAAACAGCTTCGGGGCATAAAAAGCAGAACCTATTGTAATCTCCGAAACCGCATTATCTTTCTCGGTTGTTTTTATACTTCCTGTGCCTCCCCCATTTATAAACCTTAGTTCAATACCTAGGTTTTGTATTTCTTTTACGATATGTCCTCTTCTGTCTTTAATTTCTAAAACCGATTTCTTCTTTAAATACGAAATTACTTTACTTTTCACTCGCTGATTCGGTATGTGATCTCCTACCCCAGCAATTTGGGCTTCATATCCCATTACACCATCTAGTATTAAACATGATGATTCTTTCACCCTTTTTACTATTTTCAAAGCACCTTGCACATCTTTTACTGGTGATCTTTTGACCCCAAAATGAAATTGAAAAAAATAACTACTCATATCAATATCCAAACAAACACGAAAACACCCTTTAGATTTCTCAGCAATTTTTTCTAAATAAACAATATGGTCTTCACAATCCACCATACAAGTTATAATGAGCCCTTGCTTTGTTAGCAAACTTATTTCATGTAAAGCTCTTTCATCATAAGCAGGATATCCGAGCAATAAATCATTGAATCCTTGTTCAATTAAAAACAAAGCCTCCCTAGGTGAAAAACACATAATACCTTGAAATCGATCATTTGCAGCTAAAACCTTTCGCATAACCGGAACAGAACGTAACGATTTACTCGCTATACGAATCTTCTTATTTCCACTTAATTCTATAATCGATTGAATATTTCTATCTAAAGACACCTCATCCAAAAATGCACACGGTAATGGAACTTCTTTAAAAATTCCTCTATCCACATTTTTTCTCTCCTCTTCTCTATATGTCTTATACATATTGGAAAGAAAGTTTAAATTTCCTCTTACAAAATAAAAAAGTTTCTTCCTATTTAAGAAGAAACTTTTTTAGGACTACTTCATAGAAATAGTCGCCTCTACTGGATAATGATCAGAATAATCATCATACGTATATTTTTTGAGCCATGATGTAACAGTCCACTGTGGAGATTTCGGTTGTAATACTTTATTCTCTATAAATGATGGATTCGCATGATCTTTACTTGCAATAATATAATCTAAATGTTCAGCAGGGCTATCAGGGAAATTATATTTCGCAATACTGTTTGTCGTCGCATCCCAAGTTGCTGTATGTCCTGTATAAGATGGAATAGAAGCGTGCAATGTTTTGAACATGGATGCGTACTCTGAATCACTATTGTTCTCTGCATTTATTTTGTTCACGTTCATATCACCACCAAATAGAACGTACTCGTTATTTGGTATATTCTTATTTTTTATAAAATCTTGAATTTCTTTTAACTGATTTGTACGTACAGATGCAGGTGAAGTTTTTCCGCACATACTATCTTCAGCCTGCAAATGCGTCCCAATTACATGAACGAAACGATCATTTTTCTTAATTTTCGTGTATACAAATCCTTTATTCGATAAATTATCTGGCCCGCATCCTTTTGCAAATACATATTGAACCTTTTCAACGATCGGCCATTTGCTCACGATTGCAACTCCCCCATCTTCAGGAGTTGAAGATGAATAGCTACCTAACGTTTTATCCCATTCGTTTCCGTTACTACGGCCTAATACCGCTGTTTGATTTGGATATTCTTTCTTCAAATTCCCTAACAAACGATCTGATGCGCTATTATCAAACACTTCATTTAATATAACTACATCCTGATTCTTAATATAATCCGCTGCCCCAATTAAATCAGCACGCTCGCTTTGTCCCCAGTTCGGATATAAGTTTGTTGATAGCATGTACACGTTATGCGTCATCACTTTCAAAGTGTTATTTTGATCTGTAGACATCTCTGCCTGAGCTGAAGATCCTCCGTATAAAACTCCTAAACCAATTCCAAAGCTAAGTACACCTTTTAGCAAATTACCTTTCACGTTTCATACCTCCATGTGTATAGTGATAAAAAGGCCAAATACTCTATTATGAGATTTGACCTTTTTTTAAATACTTAACGATCTCCGTACGTATCAAACCAAAGCTGAATGTATCCGGCAGTAACACGTTGTGCATCCATTAATCGCTTACCTGTCATTGGTGTAACTTCAGCGCGCCATTTATCTGCATATTCTTGTGATACAGCTGCTTTTACGAACCAATCTTTCGTATTATCATTTACAATTCCAGAGTAATCTTGTTTCGCTGCTACTGCCGCTCCATGAATCCACTCTTCTGGATTTGTACCTTTCCAGTTCCAATATCCATTTCCATCCGTTACTTTATAATTATCTTTTATCGTATCTACAAAGTTTTCATATTTAGAATGGAATCCTTGTGGGTATGAAAGATTTGTAAAGTTTGCCGCATGCATCGGTTGGTTTACATCTCCTAAATAATGAAGAGATAATCCTAAATAGAAGAATGCTTGTTTCATATCTTTATTTTTGTATGACTCACCAGCTAATTTAAAATATTTAGCCCCAGTTTCTTTTGCCTGCTTTGCAAATGGAATATATGTTTTTCCATTGTCTGGATCATAGAAATGTGAAGCAAATGTGCTATTATCATAATAAGGATTTTCATAGTCAGCAGCGTAAATACCGTTCTCTAACTCTGTACGCCATTCATTTAATTGTGCAACTCGATCTTGTTTTACAAGTGTTGTATTGCGAGACATAATATCAATGGCACGGTTTACAATCCATAAATGAGAGTTTACGCCTTCTTTATGCTTATCTTCAGCAGACCAGCGGTGAACTATTTTTATTTTACTTCCCCCATCATTTTCATGTGCAAATGCAACACTTTGTAATGGCGCTACTAATGTAATAGCTGCTGCTAAAGCAAGTACTTTCTTTTTCATCTGAAATCCTCCATTTTATAATTGAATTATTGTAAACTTTTTGTTAGGATCCTAAGATGTCGTCCGGTTAACCTATGACTAGAATATCCCACCTTTCATGAAATTTCTATCAATAAATTAAAATATGCAAATTTTCATATCATTATAACTTTATACATAGTGAATATAATGAATGAATGCACTTATATTGTAATAAAGTATTGTTAAGCTACTACGAATGATTGTCAAAACTAATGTAAAAAAAGAGTAAAGCATTCACATGCTTTACTCTTTTTTTCTATTCGATAATATACTTGGCAGTTGTACATTAACTGCCAACTTATGAATAAATCCAAACACTAATCCAATCCCAATAAATATGTATAAGATTGTAAATATCTTTCCGAAATCAGTTTGCGGACTAAAATCCCCATCACCGACAGTCGTCAACGTGACCACACTAAAATATAAAGCGTCAAGAGGACGTAATCCTTCAACTGTACTATAAAAAATTGTACCAGATGTTAATGTTAAAAATGTTAATACGAATAACACTTGAAATTCTTTATCTTTCCACGCTCGTAAACAAGCTTTTAGCATTCGTTTCAATGTCAACATAAATGAAAGCATTAGACTACCCCTTCCAAACAAAATACCTGTAGTTAAAGGAAAGTCTATCACCTTTCTGTATAGAAAAAAAGTAGCCCTCTTCTATTTCTAGAAAAGGGCTACTTTTTACTATTCTCTATTATTTAGGTGAAACAAGAATTTTCACTTGTGTTTTATCTTTTACAAGTGCTTCAAATCCTTCTTCAACAACTTGATCTACTGTGATTTTTTTCGTAATTAATTTCTCTGCTTGAATTTGGCCAGAGCTAATTAATTTAATAACAGCTGGGAAGATATGACGGTATCCAAGAATACCGATAACTTCTTTTTCTTTTAGTACAAGGTTGTTTGGCGTAATTGTCGCATCTTTTTCCCACACACTAACAATTACAGTTTGTCCTTCAAAGCTTGTACTTTCAATCGCTTGACGAAGTACTACTTCGACACCTGTTACTTCAAAGCTCACATTTACACCTAAACCATTTGTTAAGTTACGAATTTCTGCTAGTACATCTTGAGTAGCTGGATTTAATACATAATCCGCACCTGCTAATTTTGCTAACTCTTGACGTTCTTTAGAAAGTTCTACTGCAATAACAGGAGTTGCTCCTGCTGCTTTAGCTGCTTGAATGACAAGAAGTCCAATTGGACCACAACCAAATACTGCTACAGCTTCCCCTTCTTTTAATTTACTTTGACGTACTGCATGAACTGCTACCGCTGCTGGTTCTACAAGTGCACCTTGTTCATACGTCATTTCATCAGGAATATGGTGGACCATATCTTCTGGTACTACTGTATATTCAGAGAAACCGCCGCCTTCTCCGCCAAGACCGTGGAAAACAAGTTGTTCACAAACATTGTAATGTCCATGTTTACAAGCTTCACATTTACCACAAGAATAAATTGGTTCTACAACGACGCGATCTCCCACTTTATGAGAAGTAACGCCTTCACCGATTTCAACTACCTCACCACTAAACTCATGACCTAAAATAACCGGTGCTTTTACGTGTGTTAATGGGTGCTCTTCTGTTGGAATAAAAATAGGTCCTGCTAAATATTCATGCAAGTCTGTTCCGCAGATACCACACCATTTCACTTTAATCTTAACTGCTCCTGGTCTTACAGTTGGTTCTGGTACTTCTTCTACTCGTACATCGCGTTGATTATGCCAAAGTAATGCTTTCATTTTATACATCCCTCTCTACGTATATACTTAACCTGGTGAAGTTTATAAATCTATTATAATACTTCTATCCATATATTTCAAAAAAACAATATCATTTCCACTAAATTTTAACAAATAACGTTCAATATTTTGTCACTTTGTACTTTTTTCCACATCTGTTAATGCTAATTTCATTGCGGTTGAAATTAGCATTATGCCATAATAGCAGAGGAGAGGTGAATATCGCTTGAAATATTTTATTTACTTTATTGTTATCGTAGCGTTTCTAGATACATTTTCACAATTACCTATTATGAGTACGTTCGCTCAAAGTCTTGGAGGATCTCCTCTTATTATTGGGCTAGTTGTCGGTATGTACTCATTCGCTAATATGATCGGTAATATTATTGCTGGCGCTGCTGTCGATAAATTTGGTGCAAAAAAAATACTTTATATAAGCATGGGACTTACGAGTTTCATAGTCTTGTTATACACCGTTGTTCAAAGTGGTGAACAACTATTAGTTGTGCGCTTTATGCACGGCTTTAGTGACGGATTTTTAATTCCTGCTGCCTTTACGTTTTTATCAAAACAAACAAGTTCAGCAAGACAAGGTAAGGCAATGGCTCTATCTGGTGCTGCTGTTGGAACAGCGGCAATTGTAGGACCTGCTTTCAGTGGAATTATGAAAGCAACTGCTGGTATAGAGTGGGTGTTCATTACCATTTCTATTTTAATGGTCCTTGGTACAATCGTATCTCTATTCTTCTTACCAAATAACGTATCAAGAAAAGATACTTCAAGAACACAAATGATGAACAAAGAAGATATGATTGAACTATTGAAATCAGAACCGTTATTGCAAGCATATATTGGTGCTTTCACGCTAATGTTTTCACAAGGAATTGTCACGTATATGCTACCAGTGAAAGTTGAGGCATTAGCACTTAAAGCATCTACAACAGGCATGATGTTAAGTGTATTCGGCATTACCGCTATCCTCTTCTTCTTGCTGCCAACAAACCGTATTTATGATCGATTTAATCGTTCAAAACTCATGCTAATTGGTATTGCAGTAATGGCATTTGCGTTATCATTACTTGGATTATTCGCAACAAAAGGTATGCTCTTTATCGTTATGATGATTTATGGCATTGGATTTGCTATCCTTTTCCCATCGATAAATGCATTACTTGTTGAAAATACGACAGATAATAAGCGCGGAAAAGCATTCGGATTGTTTTATGCTTTCTTCTCATTAGGAGTTGTTGCTGGATCCTTTACAGTTGGTGTAATCGGGGCATCCCCTAGCGTCAGCTTCGTTATCGGAACTGCATTCTTATTAACATTCGCTGGAATGATTTATGTAAGAAGCAAAATAAAAAGTAAAGCAAAAAGCAAAGTAAAAAAGACAATGATGGGATAACTCCATCATTGTCTTTTTTCGCCTAATCTATATTACTTTTGTATATAAACAAGTAATACTGTAAATAAACTTATGTATAAAGACAATACTACATTTCTCCTTTTACAAAAAAAGTGTATAAATACCGATGATACTTCGACAATTTCCTCGGAAATATTTCCTATCCCCACATAATTTGATACACTACATATGAACAGAAACTTGTATTACATAGGCTAAAATAATAACTTACTGTACAAATTAAAAAGCACATTCTCCATAGGAAGAATGTGCTTTTATATTATTAACGTTTAATCCAAACAGCGCCTGCCGATTTATCGTCTGCCTGTCCAACAACTTGGAATTTAAGTCCAAGGTTTGGAACTTTTCTTCCTGCGTCTGCAATTTGTTTATTACTATATACTTTTGAATCATCAAAAGTTGTAACACCTTGTAATCCAGAATAGTTAAACTGTCCACGTGTTAATGAATTTACACTCCATGCTGGTGTTTGATCAAATGAAAATGCAGCGTCTGCAATTTGCATGCCTGTATTACCATACGCTGGTTTCCCGTTTAAATTACCAACAAGTGCTTCTGGATGAGAGTCTACAACACCAAGGAAGCCTTCACCTGGATGCACCCCAACCCAGTTATCTTTAAAGCTATCATCTGCATACCAAACGACAAGACCTGTATTATACACTGGACCTTTTCCTGCTTTTAATCCGTTATCTGACCCCGCATAGTTTCTCCACTCTAGGTAGTAATAATGAGCTTTCTTCTCTGTTCCATCAGAAACAACAAAACCATTTACATTCATTTTAGCCTGTCCTTCTGTATCATCAGAAAATACAACTTGTCCATCAACAGTTACATTTACATTATCCATCGCAAAACCTTTATATGTTACAGCAGGATCTGTAATATAATCGAATTGCAGTTTCACCTTTTTCCCTTTAAATTGACTTAAATCATATGATTTATCCATCCATTTCCCATCTGTTGTATCTTTATCTTCTTGGACTACTTTTTCTCCAAGTCTCTCAATTAATGTTTTCGTTCCATCTTCTGTTACTGCATGTACTTCAACAAAATCACACTCTGCTTCTAACTCATAATTTGCTTTATAATCGAATTTTGCATTTGTTCCTTTTGTTAAATCAATGAATGGTGTTTCTAATGTTGTATGCATATCATCGCCTCTTGTACTATAATATGCATGCTTTCCAAACTCCGGTTTAATCGTTTCAACACTTTTACCTGGTAAGTTAACACGTACAACGCCTGGACGATTGGATTTTGTAACACTTTGATCAATATATGTAGGAACTCCTACTCCACGCTTAATTTTATCGTAATCTACTTCTAAAATTTTTGCCCAGTTGCCACCCATATTCTTTTGTAAGAAGTCTTTATTTTGTGGTGAGAAACTAGTTGGCTCTGTTCCTGCAATTTTCCCTGTCCAACTACCTCCACTCATTAATGACCACGCTTCGACAGGTGAACCAGTTCCAGTATATTTCGTGTCATATTCATCAGGTAAGCCAAGATCATGTCCAAATTCATGCGCAAATACACCTACTGCTCCATCCTCTGGTTCAATTGTATAATCATGCGCCGCTACTTTTCCACCAAAGTAATCTACCTTTGATTTTGTACCTTCAACCGCTACTGGATCTATTGCTAATTTTGAACGATGTGACCAAATTGCATCATCACCTAATTTACCGCCACCAGCTTCTTGACCAACGCCAGCATGGATTACCATTAAATGATCAATTACACCATCAGGTTCATTTTGATTTCCATCACCATTTGTATCATATCTATCAAATTGATCAAATTGAGATAAATCTAGCCCTTTCTCAGCAGCTGCATGTAAAGCTTCTTTCACTAAATCACGTGCGCCTTTTGGCCCTTTATTATCGTGACCACTACTACCATCAGCACCGTAGTCAGACGCTTTTCCTGGAACAGTTAGCCATTCCGTTACATATCCATCCGTCTTATAACTTCCGCCTGATTGCTCTTCATAATATTGTTTAAATGTTTTTACTTTCGAACCATCAAATAATGTGTACGGTTCATTACCAAATAACATTTTTTGATAATGCTCTCTACTAAAGTCATTCGAATACATATACCCTGGTGTTTGATCAATATTATTATGTTTATAATCACTAAATTCAACGAGTAATACTAATACTTTATCAGTTCGAACTGACCCTTTATATGGCGCTTGCTTTGCTTTAGAAGTTGGGACTTGCCCATTCAATTGTTTTTTATTTGGTTCTGGCTTTTGCTCAGGGCTAACATTTTTTTCAGGTTTTTTTACCTTTTCCTTTTCTTCCATTTTTTTCTCTTTTACTTTTTTCACAAAATCAGATGCCTCTTTAGCAGTATCCGCTGGTAGGATTTCTTTATTTGCCTGATCGCCTTGTTTCTTTTCAATATACTTTTCTACAGCCTTTTTCGTCTCTTCTTTAGAAGATGCTGGATTAATTGTTCCTCTTTCTTTCAATGCTTCCGCTAAACGATCTTCTTGAATTAAATTGTAATCAATTGGTGTTGTAGATACATTATCTTTCTCTTTTGCTGGCGTTTCTGCGTATGCTAGCGGAGTACTCATTACAGATGTACATCCGATAATTGCCGCAATTGCTAAAGATGATAGCACTTTAAATGGCGCTTTTCTTCTCATTCTATTTCTCTCCTTTTATAAAACTTAAAATTCAGATAAATTAGTGCATTTAAATCGAAATCCCTACTTTCTGCCCTCCCTATATAAAAAGGCATAATTCTATAAACGTTAAGCTTTCTGTTATAGAATCATGCCCCTCCAGTTTTCTGGTCAGAACCTCTACCTTTTTATGTCGAAATATGAAAAATAAAAAGTGATTTGATATATATTAAATAGCTTATATAACAAATTTAAAAGACAATATGCAAAATTGCATGAAAATTCTTTTAAATAAAAAAAGAACCCTAGTCAATTAAACTAGGATTCTCGATTTTCTATTATTTCTCTTGTGTTTTTTCCCAATCAGCTAAGAATTTCTCAATTCCTTGATCTGTTAATGGATGTTTCACTAATGAAGCAATTACGTTTGCTGGGATTGTTGCAATATGTGAACCGTTTAATGCTGCTTCTGTTACGTGAACACTGTGACGTACAGATGCTGCAATGATTTCTGTTTCAATGCCGTGAATTGCAAAGATTTCTGCGATTTGGCGAATTAGGTCCATACCGTTATGACCGATATCGTCTAAGCGACCTAAGAATGGTGAAACGTATGTTGCACCAGCACGAGCTGCAAGTAATGCTTGAACTGCTGAGAATACTAATGTAACGTTTGTACGAATTCCTAAGTCAGAGAATGCTTTTACTGCTTTTAAACCTTCTGTTGTCATTGGAACTTTTACAACAACGTTTGGAGCAATTTTCGCTAATTCTTTTCCTTCTTCAATCATTTTATCAGCTTCTAAGCTAATTACTTCTGCGCTTACAGGTCCTTCTATAAAGCTGCAAATTTCACGAATACGCTCGTGGAAATCTACGCCTTCTTTTGCTACAAGTGATGGGTTTGTCGTTACTCCAGCTACTACGCCTAATGCATTTGCCTCTTTAATTTCATTAATGTTTGCTGTATCAATAAAGAATTTCATTTATTATTCTTCCTTCCTAATTTTCATTTTATATTTATTTATTTTTCTTAATAAGCTCTAATTCAATCGGAATAGATTTGTCCACTTTTTTACCTTGCGTGATCTCTTTTGCTGTTTGCATCGCCTTCTCTCCGATTAATTCCGGTTTTTGAGCAACTGTTGCAGCCATACGCCCATCTTTAACCGCTTTTACAGCATCTTCTGTTGCATCAAACCCAACAACGACTACATCCGTTTTTCCAGCAGATTTCAATGCTTCAAGTGCACCTAATGCCATCTCGTCGTTATGCGCAAACACAGCTTTAATATCACCATTTGCTTGTAAAATGTTTTCCATAACAGATAATCCTTTTGCTCTATCAAAATCAGCCGCTTGTTTGGCAACTACTTTTAAAGATTTATCAGCTACGTTATGGAATCCTTTCCCACGTTCACGAGCAGCAGAAGACCCAGGGATTCCTTCTAACTCAGCAACGTTTGCTCC
Organism: Bacillus sp. FSL M8-0063; assembly: GCF_038005545.1. Lineage (NCBI taxonomy): Bacteria > Bacillati > Bacillota > Bacilli > Caryophanales > Bacillaceae > Bacillus > Bacillus sp. FSL M8-0063. Next base: position 366,465 of record NZ_JBBOTJ010000001.1, on the reverse strand, counting down.
CCCGCCAACTAATTCACGAATGTAATCACTGGCCATTTGACCACCTTCGATATTATTAGAGGCAATGTGAGAAACAACCTTACCTGAATTCGCAACGCGGTCTACTGTAATAACAGGAACATTTGCTGCATTTGCCGCACTTACTGCTGAAGCAACAGCATCTGAATCGGTCGGATTAATAACAACTACATCGACACCTTTTTGAATTAAATCCTCAACATCGTTCGTTTGCTTTGCTGCATCATTTTGTGCATCAACAGCAATCAATTCAATACCGCTTGCTTTCGCTTGCTTTTCTGCACCCTTTTTCAAAGTTACAAAAAATGGATTATTTAAAGTTGAAACAGAGAATCCAACTTTAATAGTTTTATTTCGACCTTTATCGCTAGAATCCTTTGCCCATTCTGGTGGTTCCATTGAACAACCAGCAGTAATGACCATAATACATGCAACGAGTATAAGTAACCATTTCTTCATGAACTTTCCCTCCATTACGCTTCTTTTCGACGATCAATTAATACAGCTAGTAAGATTACAAGCCCTTTTACAACTTGTTGGAAGAAAGAAGATACACCTAATAAATTTAAACCATTATTTAGTACACCGATAATTAGTACACCGATGAATGTACCAACAATCCATCCTCTTCCCCCAGAAAGACTTGTTCCACCTAATACAACTGCTGCAATTGCATCTAATTCGTAAGAAGTACCTGCAGTTGGCTGTGCAGAATCTAGTCGTGATGTTAAGACAATACCTGCAAGCGCTGCCAAAATTCCGGAAAGACCGTAAATCATTACTTTAATTCTCGTAACATTAATACCTGATAGTGCTGCTGCTTCTTCATTTCCACCAATTGCAAATGTACGGCGACCAAATGTCGTTTTCTTCAAAATGAAGTACAGTACTGCGAAAGCGATCATCATTGTAACAGCTGGTACCGGAATACCAAGAAAATAACCGCGGCCAAACATTTGGAACATTAAATGATCACCAAGACCAGTGATCGGACGTCCGTCCATATAAACAAGCGTCAACCCACGAAAAATAGTCATTGTTGCTAAAGTTGCAATAAATGGAGCTACTTTTCCCTTCGCTATGATGATACCGTTTACAATTCCCATTACAAGACCAGCTAATAATCCAACTGCCATCGCAAGGAACGGGTCCATGCCACTTGCCATCATTCCAGCAACAAGTGCACTTGATAATGCTAAAATAGAACCTACCGATAAGTCAATACCCCCTGTTAAAATTACAAAGGTCATTCCGAATGCAATAAGCGCATTAATCGATACTTGACGCAGTATATTAAATAAATTTGGAATTTCAATAAATGCTGGATTTAAAGCTGTAATTACTACAATAATTAATACTAGTCCAATTAAAGACCCAAGTTGTTGTAATACATTCCCCTTCTTAGCCATCCTTACTCTCCCCCTGTAGCTAGTGCCATAATAGACTCTTGTGATGCCTCATCTTTCTCTAAAATGCCGCCGACTTTTCCTTCATGAATAACAAGAACACGATCACTCATCCCTAAAACTTCTGGAAGCTCAGATGACACCATAATAACGGCATCTCCTTGCTCAGTAAGCTTATTCATGATAGAGTAAATTTCTTTTTTCGCTCCAACATCAACACCTCTTGTTGGCTCATCTAAAATAAGTAACTGCGGGTGGATACCTAGCCATTTCGCGATTACAATCTTTTGCTGATTTCCACCAGAAAGAGATTTCACCGCTTGCTCTCCACTAGATGCTTTCACATTAAGTAGCTTCATCATATCCGCTGTAAACTGTTGTTCTAGTTCGTTACTAAGGACACTTCCCTTTGAAAGACTTTCTAAATTCGGTAAAGCTAAATTTTCTCGGATTGAGAAATCTAAAACTAACCCTTCAGATTTTCTATCCTCTGTAATGAAAGCTATTCTTTGTCTAATCGCATCTATCGGACTATCAATCTTTACTTCTTGTCCATTAATAAAAATTTGGCCAGAATCTAAAGGTTCGTATCCAAATATCGCTTTCATAATATCTGTACGGCCAGCTCCCATCAAGCCAGCAACACCAAGGATTTCACCTTTTCTAATTTGAAACGAAACATTTTCAAACTTCCCTTTTTTCGTTCCGTTACGCATTTCAAAAATAACATCACCAATTTGACTATTTCGCTCCGGGTAACGTTCACCAATGCTGCGCCCCACCATCATACTCACTACTTCATCAAACGATGTTTCCGGAATTAATCTCTTTCCTACGTATTCCCCATCACGTAAAATCGTAATGGCATCACATATTGAAAAGATTTCTTCCATTCGGTGTGAGATATAAACGAACGAAACGCCTTCTTTACGTAATTTATTAATGACAGTAAACAACGTTTCAATTTCACGATCTGTTAATGCAGCTGTCGGTTCATCCATAATAATAACGCTCGCGTTTGTCATTAACGCTTTCGCAATTTCGATAATTTGCTGTTGTCCAACCGATAACTCTCCTGCCAACATAGCACCTTTTACATGTAACCCTAACTCCGCTAGTTGCTGCTGCGCAATCGCGTTCATTTGACGCGTACGTAAAATACCTGTCTTCCCATACATTAACTCTTTACCGAGAAACATATTTTCAGCTACTGTTAAATTCGATAATATGTTCAATTCTTGATGTATAAATGCAATACCGTACTCTTCAGCTTCTTTCGCATTTTTAAAAGTTCGTTCTTGTCCATCAATCGTGATGGTTCCACCATCTTTTTTGTATACACCTGTTAAAATTTTCATAAGCGTTGATTTGCCCGCTCCATTTTCCCCCATCAATGCATGGACTTCCCCTGTTTCAATCATAAACTGTGCATTCTTCAAAACAGGATTACCATTGAACGCCTTTGAAATATTTTTCATTTCAATACGCATTCCCATCACTTCCCTTTATTAAAAAATCACGCCTGCATGTAAAATTACATTGGCATAAGGCGTAGCCTCTCCTGTACGAATAATCGCCTTCGCTTTCTTCGTGTGCTCTTTAAATTGTTCATGCGATACATATTCAAATGCTGGTCCTATTAATTTCAGCTCGATTTCTTTATTTACTTCCGCATTATTGTTAATGATTTCTTCTGCTAACGTTACTTTTTCAATTGCCATATCATCAGCTACCACTTGCAATACGTCTAAAAAGCTAGGTTTTCCAATCTCAACTGCTAAATCAATTCGTTTTACTCCGTGAGGAATTGGTAACCCGCAGTCTGCGATTACAATTGTATCTGTATGCCCAAGTGAAGCAAGGACTGATGCAATCTCACTGTTTAATACACCGTGCTTTTTCATCCGACAATCACCTGCACTTCACGTACTCTATCTCTCGTTGGCATACCGCCCTGTGCTCCAAGTTTCGTTACAGAAAGGCCACCAGCAATATTCGCAAAACGAATTGCTTTTTGAAGTGTTTCTCCTTCAGAAAGCGCAACTGCTAATGCACCATTGAATGTATCACCAGCTCCAGTCGTATCTACTACATCAACAGCGATGCTAGGAACATGCACAATCTCCGTACCATTATGGAAACGAACACCTTTAGAACCTTCTGTCATCAATAGTTTATTTGGATATTTAGCCAGTAAATCTTCAATTGGTGATGTGAAATCATCTAATACGATGCGGCACTCATGTTCATTTGGCGTAATATAAGTTGCCTTTTTTAAAATATCTTCTGATAACACTTGTGCTGGCGCTGGATTTAACATAACTGGAATATTATGCTCCTCACAAATAGCCAATACATATTTTACTGTTTCAAGTGGAATCTCTAGTTGAAGAACAACCATATCTGCTTTTATAAGAAGATCTTTTGAACGATCTACAACCGACTCATTTACATGAGCATTCGCCCCTTGCACGACAACAATACTGTTATCCTCTTCTGCTAAAACGATATGAGCAATTCCTGTCGCCGCATCTGTAACCGGTACCACATAGTCGATAAAAACGCGTTCGTTCTCTAAATTGCTCCTAACTACAGTTCCATAATTATCGTTTCCAACTGCTCCAACCATTGCTACATTTGCGCCTAATCTAGCTGCAGCAACCGCTTGGTTTGCCCCTTTCCCTCCCGGGATTGTATGAAATGCTTCACCAATTACTGTTTCTCCTGCTTTCGGACGTTTTTTTGAAACAGCCACTAAGTCCATTGAAATACTACCTACTACTGCAATATTTGGCATCTGTTTCATCTCCTTACTTCGTTGTATTTCGTTCTATAATTTCAATCGGTAAACGATAGTGTTTCTCTTCTAATACGTTTCCTTCCATCTGCTCTAACAACAGCTCTGTTGCAATTTTCCCCATTTCATAAATTGGCTGTGCAACAGTTGTAATAGATGGATACATCATTTCTGTTAAAGAAATTCCATCGAATCCGATAATTTGTAAATTATCCGGAATAGAAATCCCCTTTTGAAGTGCAGCCTTTACAATACCTATTGCAATTAAATCATTTCCAGCAACAATTCCATCAATATGTGGGTATTCTTCTAATAATTCCACCGCTACACGCTCACTATTAGCTGGATCAAATGTACTCTCTGCAATCATATAAGAAAGATTATTTTGCGTAATAACGTCTACAAAACCTTCAAAACGCTCATTAGCCGTGCTTACGTCACGCGGTCCGCGAATATGAGCAATATGTTTACAGCCTTTATCTATTAATAACTTTGTCGCTGCCTGACTCCCTGCATAGTTATCTGCATATACAGTAGGAATACGCTCATTAAACATACGGTCAATTGCAACAACTGGAACAGACAACTTCATGTAATTAACACTATTTTGTGGATTTGTTGCTACAATAAATCCATCCACATTATTTTGCCTAAGTACATCAATATATTGCTTTTCTTTCTCTAAGCTCTCATCAGAGTTACAAAGGACAACTGTGTATCCTTGCTTATGCGCTACATCTTCTACGGCACGTGCAACTTCTGGAAAGAACGGATTCACGATATTTGGAACAACTAAGCCAATTAAACGAGATTTTTTGTTATACAGTGAACGCGCTACTGTACTAGGTTTATAATCTAGCATCTCAATTGCTCGCTCTACTTTCTTTAATGTATCTTCATGAACATATCCATTTTTATTTAACACTCTGGAAACGGTCGCAACAGATACTCCCGCTAATTTTGCAACGTCTTTAATCGTACTCATTCTCTTCCCTCTCCATTTCATGTAACCGTTTACAGAAAATAATATAACGTATTTCTAGAAATACGTCAATCATTTCTCACGAAAAAGCTTTTAAGGTTATACTCAAAAAAGCACCGCCATAAGGCGATGCTTTTTCATTACGAATACGATACAGTTTGTTCTTTGTCCTCTGCAGCTGGCTCTTCAGCGTCTTTTTTACGATCTGACAGTTTAATCTTCTGTAAGAAAATCGTAAAGATAGCACCTACTACGATAAATACTAATCCTGTTAGGAATACAGTATGAAGTGAGTCTACTAAAGAGTTTTTCAAAATCGGTACAATGCTGTTAGCGAATGCTTCTGGCATTTGTTTTAATGCCTCTGGACTAAATAGCATCGAATATAAACCTTGCGGGTCTGTATGAATCATATCTTTAAATTTCGTTACCATTTGTCCCGCTTCTTTCGGGAACGTATCTAATACAGGTACTAATTTATTTGTTAATGTTGTACCTGAAGTGTTGTTCATAATTGACCCTAAAATTGTAATACCAAATGTTCCACCGATTTGACGGAAGAACTGACTTGATGATGTTACGACTCCAAGATCTTTTTTCGGGAAACTTTCTTGTAACGCTAATGTTAATGTCGGCATAACAAGACCCATTCCTAAACCGATAATACTCATATAAAAAGTAGCAGTAAGTTTAGTCGTGTGCATATCCATCGTTGTTAATAACCAGAAACCACCAGCCATAATAAGCATCCCTGTAATAATTTGTGGTTTCACACCAACTTTTAATACAAGTTGACCACCGATAATACTCATAACAATCATTGTAATCATCATTGGTGTCATAATTGTTCCTGATTCAGCAGCACTTACTCCTACAATTCCTTGCATGAAGAATGGTACAAACATAATCGCACCGAACATTCCGATACTCATAAAGAAACCAATCGCATTCAGTATTGTAAACGTGCGATTTTTAAAGAAATGCATCGGTAAAATTGGTTCTTCTGCTTTCGTTTCAACGATAACAAAGCTAACAATACCAATTAGAGCTAATGCAAATAAACCGATAATTTGCCAAGAATCCCACGGATAATCTTTTCCGCCAAACGTTAATGCAAGTAATAAACTTACAACACCGAGAATCATCGTAAAGATTCCAGCGATATCAATTTTGATCGGTCCTGTTTGTTTATGTGACTTTAATCCCATTGCAATAAAGATTGTTGCTAAAATACCGACTGGTAAGTTAATGTAGAATACCCATCTCCAGTTCACTGCGTCTACAATCCAGCCACCCACTTGTGGTCCAATTACAGAAGCAAGACCGTATAACGCACCAAAAATACCTTGCCATTTCGCACGTTCTTTTCCCGTAAACATATCTCCGATAATAATCATAGCCATTGGCATCATAATACCGCCACCAAGACCTTGAATACCACGGAAAATAATTAATTCTGTCATACCATTTGCCATACCACATAACGCCGAACCAACCATAAAGATAACTAGTCCCGTAATATATACGTTACGACGGCCAAGTAAATCCGCTAATTTACCTGCAATTGGTACAACTGTCGTTGATGTTAACATATAAGCTGTTGTTAACCACGTCATTAAGCTTAATCCGCCTAGTTCACCGACGATACGCGGCATTGCTGTACCAACGATTGTTCCATCTAATGCAGCAAATAGCATCGCGATTATTAAACCGATTAACAGCAACTTTCTATTTATGTTTTCTTGTTGCTCCATGTAATCTCCTCAATTCCTCTTAGTTATTCTCTTTTTTCTCTTGTGTCCCGCAAATAATTGTTTCTAACTTCTCAAAGAGGCGTAACAAATCTTCTCTTTCTTGTAATTCTAAATGTGAGAAATATTTTGCAATATGCTCATTACGAGCGGTCATTGCCTCTTCTACTCTAGCTTTCCCCTTTTTTGTTAACTCAATGATGACAACACGACGGTCATCTTTGTCGTGATAGCGTTCTACAAGCTCTTGGTCAATTAGGCGATCAATCATCACTGTAATTGCACTAGGCTTTACATACATCTTTTTTGCTAATTTTGTCGCTCTTGAAGCACCGTAATGATCCAAAATCTTTAAAATATAAAACTGCGGTGGTGTAAGTCCTGTTGCTTGCATTTGTTCTAATAACTCCGTCTGCATTTTCTTTCCAATCGAAAAGGCAAGAGCTTGAATTTTATCGATATGCGTCATATCATTTGGCATGTTATCCACCTCTTATTTAAGCAATAAAATATTTAACGTATTTAAATATTAATCCCACAAACAAAATCCGTCAACACTTTTTATTTATAAAAACGTTTACATTTTTGTCACAAAGTTGTATAATTTTCGACGAAGTTAATATTGACAGTCACGGAGAATCGGAGTATACGGCTATGAATCATAAAAAAGGAAACTTTTTTATATTTCATGGCCTTTTTATATTCTCTCTGACTTACAACATTTCGAATTCATTAGGGGAGGATTTTCATTTTATGTTTTTTACACAATTATTTAAACCTGCGCCCCACGCGGAACGCTTACCAGCTGATCGCGTTGATAGCGAATACCGTAAATTACGTTTACAAGTATTCTTAGGTATCTTCATCGGCTATGCAGGTTACTACTTTGTTCGAAAAAACTTTTCACTAGCAATGCCATACTTAATTGAACAAGGCTTTAGTAAAGGGGAACTTGGGGTTATCCTTTCAGCAGTATCTATCGCTTACGGATTAAGTAAATTTCTTATGGGTATCGTATCCGACCGTTGTAATCCTCGCTATTTTTTAGCAGCTGGGCTATTTTTATCAGGTATCATTAATATTATTTTCGGCTCATTTTCTTTCATTACAACGAGCATTATACTTATGTTTGTCCTTCAGTTTTTAAATGGATGGGTACAAGGTATGGGCTGGCCTCCTTGTGGTCGTACGATGGTTCACTGGTTCTCTATTAGTGAACGTGGTACAAAAATGTCTATTTGGAACGTCGCTCATAATGTCGGTGGCGCACTTATGCCTTCTCTTGTAACATTAGGGTTATATTTCTTTGCAAATGACTGGCATAGTATTTTTTACTTCCCAGGTATTCTTTCAATTTTAGTTGGTATTTATGTATTAATTACGATGAGAGATACACCTCAATCTTGTGGATTACCTTCTATTGAAGAACATACTGGAGAATATCCAGCAGATGAAAAAGTAAAAGATCGAGAACGCGAACTTTCAGTAAAAGAAATTTTATTTACATACGTACTAAACAATAAATTTTTATGGTACATCGCTATTGCGAACGTTTTCGTTTATTTCGTACGTTACGGCGTTGTAGACTGGGCTCCTACTTATTTAGTAGAAGAAAAAAGTTTTACTCATAGTAGCTCTCGCACAGCTTATGCTCTATACGAATGGGCTGGTATTCCAGGTACACTTCTTTGCGGATGGATGAGTGATAAACTGTTTAAAGGGCGCCGCGCACCTGCTGGTATTTTATTTATGGTTGGTGTATTTATCGCCGTTCTTGTTTACTGGCTAAATCCTCCTGGTAATCCAATGGTTGATAGTATTGCACTTGTCGCAATTGGATTTTTAATTTATGGACCTGTTATGTTAATCGGCCTACACGCACTAGACTTAGCACCAAAAAAAGCTGCTGGAACTGCAGCTGGTTTAACTGGGTTCTTCGGTTACCTAGGTGGAGCTACTTTTGCTAGCGCAGCTATGGGCTTTATCGTCGATGCATTCGGATGGGATGGCGGATTCATCTTGTTACTTGTATCTTGTGTACTTGCAATGTTCTTCCTTGCTCTTACTTTAAAGACAGGATCTGCAAAACCAAAACAAGCTTAAGTACTAATATTATTCTTATCAAAAAAAGAGAGACTGTTCTTTCCAGAACACCTCTCTTTTTTCTACATATAAATCTTTTTTCTTACAAAAGATTTATTTTCCTCTCACATATATGTTAGCGTTTTCAAAACACTTCAACTACTAATACAACTGCATTCAATTTTTGTATAAAAAGATTTTTGAATATTTTCTCAACTTATACTTGTCAAACATTGTCATTTTATATTAAAATAACAACAACATACAAAATATTTAGTCTTTTCTGAAAAGATGGAGGGATAGCCATGAAGAATCCACTTCTTCGCATTGAAAACTTACAGACTTCCTTTCGCATACAAGATCACTATCATGCAGCAGTAGATGATGTTTCGTTAACTGTCCATGAAAATGAAATTGTCGCGATAGTTGGTGAATCAGGTTGCGGAAAAAGTGCACTTGCCCTTTCTATTATGCGATTGCATAATGAAGCAAATACAAAATTACAAGGGCAGCTTAACTATAGAGATAAGGATTTACTAACTATGTCAGCCGCAGAGATGAATAAAGTACGCGGATCAAACATCGGTATGATTTTCCAAGAACCTCTTACAGCACTCGATCCTCTCATGACAGTTGGAAAACAAATCGAAGAAAACTTAGACTACCACACAAGCCTTTCAAAAGTTGAAAAAAAAGAACGCACCTTAGAACTACTTCATCAAGTTGGTATTCCAAAACCAGAACTTACATATAAACAATACCCACACGAATTATCTGGCGGAATGAGACAAAGAATTGTTATCGCAATTGCAATTGCTTGTAACCCAGCACTCATTATTGCGGATGAGCCAACAACGGCTCTTGACGTAACCATCCAAGCACAAATTTTAGACTTACTAAAATCTATTCAAGAACAAACGAAAATGGGCATCATTTTAATTACTCATGATTTAAGTGTTGTCGCAGAAACAGCCGATCGTATCGTCGTTATGTACGCTGGACAAGTTGTAGAGACAGGAAAAGTTGAAGAGATTTTTAACAATCCTCTTCACCCATATACTCGTTCTCTATTAAACTCCATTCCATCTGCGTATGGTGAAAAAGAAAAATTGCATGTAATTCAAGGGGTGGTTCCTTCGTTAGCGAAGCTTCCTCGCACAGGTTGTCGCTTCCAAGCTCGAATTCCATGGATTAGACCTGATCAACACGAGGAAAATCCAATTTTACATGAAGTAAAACCAGACCATTGGGTACGTTGTACTTGCTACAAGCATTTCAACTTCCAAGATAAGAAAGGAGATGACGTAACTCATGGCACTGCTTAAAGTAGAAGATTTAAAAGTACATTTTCCAATTAAAGGTGGCTTCTTCGGCCGCACATTAGATTACGTGCGTGCTGTCGATGGTGTAAGTTTTGAATTACAACCGGGTGAAACATATGGGATCGTTGGTGAATCAGGAAGTGGCAAATCAACAACGGGTAAAGCAATTATGCATTTAACGAAAGCAACAGAGGGTAGCATTCATTTTAATAATAGAGATTTAACAAAATTAAGTCGCTCTGAACTACGTGAACAACGAAAAGATATTCAAATGATTTTCCAAGATCCTTATTCATCATTAAATCCGAAGAAACGTGTTCTCGACATTATTGCTGAGCCTCTTCGAAATTTTGAGAAGCTCTCACCTGATGAAGAACGTAGAGCGGTTCAAGAATATCTTGATAAAGTTGGTCTAAATCCAGAGTCAATTTATAAATATCCACATGAATTTTCCGGCGGGCAAAGGCAGCGGATTGGTATTGCACGCGCTCTTACATTAAAACCTAAGCTTATTATCGCTGATGAGCCAGTATCTGCGCTTGATGTCTCTGTACAAGCACAAGTATTAAACTTCTTGCAAGATTTACAAGCTGAGCTCGGACTAACATACTTATTCATTAGTCATGATTTAGGTGTAATTCGTCATATGTGTGACCGTATCGGTGTTATGTATCGCGGACGCATCGTCGAAGAAGCAACTAGTGCAGAAATTTATAGTAATCCGCAACATATTTATACGAAGCGCCTAATATCAGCAATTCCTGATATTCGTCCTGAAAACAGAGAGAGACAGCGTAAGCTCCGTCAACAAGTAAGCTCTGAATACGAGAAATCATACGAAAATTATTTCAATGAAAACGGTCGTGCTTATGACTTAAAAGCAATCTCGCCAACGCACCGGGTGGCATTACCATAAGGGAGTGATAAAACATGTGGAAGTTTATATTACGGAGATTTTTAGTGATGATCCCGCAATTATTCGTGTTAAGTGTACTTGTCTTTCTACTAGCTAAGGCAATGCCAGGCGATGCCTTAACTGGCAAAGCAATGAATCCAAAAGCGGATCCAAAAGTGATTGAAGAACAACGTGAAAAGCTTGGATTAAATGACCCAGTTCCAACACAATATGTTCGCTGGATTAAAAATGCAGCCCAAGGTGACTTTGGTATTTCCTATGCACATAAAATGAAAGTAACCGATTTAATTGGAGAACGACTTGGAAATACAGTATCTTTAGCACTTGTCATTCTTATTCTTACTTATTTAATTGCCATACCACTGGGAGTTATAAGTGGGCGTTGGAATGATACATGGGCTGATCGACTCATTACCCTTTACAACTATCTAGGTTTTGCTACACCACTATTTATATTTGCACTAGTTATGCTCTTCCTATTCGGATTTAAGTTTGCAATATTCCCAACCGGCGGTAGCGTAGATCCTCAAGTTGCAACAGGTACATTTGCTTACTATTTAAGCAAATTGAATCACATGCTACTACCAGCTTTATCCGGGGCATTAATCGCAACAGTTGGTACTGTTCAATATTTACGAAGCGAAATTATTGATACGAAACATAAAGATTTTGTTCGTACAGTAAGAGCAAAAGGTGTTCCAGAATCAAAAATCTATTCTAGACATATTTTACGAAATTCATTCTTACCAATTGCAGCCTTCTTAGGCTATGAAATTACAGGATTAGTTGGCGGTGCCATCTTTTTAGAAAGTATTTTTAGCTATCCAGGAATTGGACAACTATTTATACAATCTATCTCTCAACGTGATTTTAGTGTAATAACTGCACTCGTTATGTTTACTGGATTTGCAACGTTACTTGGAACTCTCCTTTCAGATATTATTCTAAGCATCGTCGATCCACGTATTCGTATTGATTAAAGAAAGGAGATGACGTTATGTTAGCAAACCCTGAAAAACAAACTGAAGTTATTCATTACGAAAAAAGCCCTTCTGGTTTCTCTATTATGTGGCGAGAACTTCGTAAAGATAAATTAGCAATGTTTTCACTTATTTTCCTAGCAATCTTATTACTAGCAGTCTACGCAACATCTTTTATTATGAAACAAGAAGATATTGTACGAGTTGATTTATTCGCTATTTATGCTCCCCCCTCTGCTGAACATTGGTTAGGAACAGATTATGGAGGACGCGATATTTTCGGCCAACTTATTATTGGTACACGGAACTCTTTTACAATTGGATTAGCAATTACTATTCTTTCTTGTTTAATTGGTCTTTCAATTGGATTAATTGCCGGGTATTTTGGAGGAGCTATTGATAATATCATTATGCGCATTATCGACTTTGTTATGGTTTTACCATTTTTAATGCTTGTAATTGTATTTATTACACTTGTTCCTACATTCAATATTTTTACTTTCATTTTAATTATGAGCGTGTTCTTATGGACAGGAAAGGCCAGATTAATTCGCTCAAAAGTATTAACTGAAAAAGAACTAGATTATGTCTCTGCATCTAAAACTTTAGGAACACCAAACTGGAAAATCATTCTTTTCCAAGTACTACCTAACTTAAGTTCAATTATCATTGTTAGCGTTACATTAAATCTTGCTGGAAACATCGGTATTGAATCTGGTCTAACTTTCTTAGGATTTGGTCTACCAGAAAGTACACCAAGCCTTGGTACACTTGTTAGTTATGCTAGAAATCCAGATGTATTACAAGAAAAATGGTGGATTTGGTTACCCGCATCAGTCATGATTTTAACATTGATGCTGTGTATAAATTTTATTGGTCAAGCGCTACGCCGCTCGGCCGACGCAAGACAAAGAAAAGGATAAGGGGTGGAAGAAATGACAAATAAGCCAAAATTTTTCAAAGTATTAAGTACACTTGCCGTTTCAACATTACTACTTTCAGCATGTGGGGGCAGTGGTGGTAGTGAAAAAACGAGCAGCACAAAAAAAGTAGATACAAATAAATTTAGTGCATCTGTTAAAAATGATAAAAAGGAAATTAAAGATGGTTCATTAACATATGGTCTTGTTTCTAACACACCATTTGAAGGACTTTTGAACTTCGCTGTATATGAAGGAGATCCTGATAACCAAGTCATTACAATTTTCGATGAATCTTTATTATCAAATGACGAAAACTGGGAATACACGAATGATGGCGCTGCTACATATGAAATTTCTAAAGATAAAAAGACAATTACATTAAAAATCAAAGATAATGTAAAATGGCATGATGGAAACCCTGTTACCGCTGAGGATTTAGAATACTCTTATCTAGTAATTGGTAACAAACAATATGCTGGTTCTCGCTATGACACTCAAATGCAAATGATTGAAGGTATGGAAGATTACCATAATGGAAAAGCCGAAAAAATTTCGGGTATAAAGGTAACGGATCCAAAAACAATTTCGATTACATTTAAAGAACCGAATCCTTCAGTGAAAACTGGACTTTGGACATATCCTCTTCATAAGAAATACTTAGGAGATGTACCAATCGATAAATTAGCAGAATCTGATAAAATTCGTAAAAACCCAATTGGTTTCGGGCCTTTTAAAGTGAAGAAAATTACGCCAGGTGAAGCCGTTGAATTTGAACGTTTTGATGATTATTATGGCGGAAAACCAAAACTAAAAAGTATGGTTTTAAAAGTTGTTAACCCTTCCGTTGTTAACGCGTCCTTAAAAAATGGTGATATTGACATTGCTGAAGTAAGTGCAGATCAGTATCCAAATGTAAGTAAATTAAAAAATGCACAATTAGTCGGTAAAACTGATTTATACTATAGCTATATCGGTTTTAAATTAGGCCATATGGATAAAGAAAAAGAAGAAGTAGTGATGGATAAGGAGAAATTTAAAGATGTTCGTGTACGTCAAGCAATGGCGTATGCTATCGATCGAAAAGAAATTGGTGAAAAATTATATCACGGCCTACGTTATCCGGCTAACTCACCAATTCCACCATCTCTACCAAAATATCATAACAATAAAGCTGGTGCCTATGATAAAGATATAGAGAAAGCTAAAAAATTATTAGATGAAGCTGGCTATAAAGATACGAACGGAGATGGATTCCGTGAAGATCCGAATGGTAAAGAATTTAAAGCTAATTTCTTATCAATGAGTGGTAGCGATGTAAGTGAACCACTTGCAAAATTCTTTATTCAATCTTGGAAAGACATCGGCCTAAAAGTAGAGCTTCTTGATGGTCGCTTACATGAATTTAACTCATTCTACGATATGATTAAAAAAGATGATCCAAAAGTTGATCTTTTCGCGGCAGCTTGGGGAACTGGATCTGACCCAGATCCTTCTGGTATTTGGGCTAAAGATGCAGCGTTCAATTACCCACGTTGGGCTACTGACAAAAACACAGAATTATTAAAACAAGGTATTTCTCCAGAAGCTGCTGATGAAAAGTACCGTAAAGATGTCTACGATAAATGGCAAAAATTAGTTCATGACGAAGTACCATTAATTCCACTTCATTATAAATTTGACTTAAAAGGTGTAAATAATCGCGTAAAAGATTATAAATATACACCAGAAGATCAATACAAGTGGGGTAAAGTTAGCGTAACAAGCGATAAAGCAGAAACAGAGAAATAAGAAAATAGCTCCTAGCACTAAGATACATGCTAGGAGCTATTTTCTATTTATAATACTTCTCTTGCTATTAATAACAACCAATTCCTTCCCTACTCTAAAATTAAAAGATTTGATGAACCATCTTTATTAAAATAGCTAACGTAACAGATGCAGCAAATCCGCCTAAACAAATTAAGCTTACCCCTTGACTATATGATAAATTTTGCAATGATTTCATTACTTCCATCCTCCCTATCTCCCCTTTGATACTCTTATTTTACCAATGGGGAAAATTTCATAACATCGATTTTTCTGACAACAAACTTACAAATTTGTAAGTTAACATTTTCTAAAACTTATGTATCTAGTATGTCCATACCTTCCCCTTTTATACGCCAAAAAGGACCTTGAATTATATCAAAGTCCTGCTTACACTACAGAGTATCTCACTCAATTTATTTAATAATCATCACCGGGCATTTCACTCGTTTTGCTATTTTATGACTTACACTACCAAGCACCATCTCTTGCAGTGTATTTAATCCTCTACTTCCAGCGATAACAAGATCTATGTCTCCTGTATTTACATATTGAACAATCGTATCTCCTGGATCGCCATGTAATATCGTAATTTTATAAGAAATGTTCTCTTTCTTTAATAAACCTTCAATCTCTTTTAATTTATCTTTTCGACTAGCCGATATTGTTTCTAGATCTGTTTGACCTTGTATAATATCTGATTTTGCCGTTCTATTATCTACTACGTACACAACTTCAACATTTGTTTCTTCGCTACATTTCGCAATATATGTTGCATGTTCCGCTGCTCGAAGTGCATGTTCAGAACCGTCACATGCTAATATAATTTGTTTGTACATATGCTGAATCCCCTTTTCGTTATCCTACCCGTATTATATAATAAAGCCCCCTAAAAAGGAGGCTTCTAACTAGCAATTCTTTTATTATAAGTAGCTAAATTTGAAATAATCTTCGAGCTTCGTTCATTTAATCCCGTTATACTTACTTTCACGCCACTTTGTTCATACTTCATGATAACTTTATCAATTGCAGCTACTGCTGAATCATCCCATATATGCGCATAAGTAAAGTTCAACTCAATTTCTTCCACATCTTCATTGAATGAAAAATTATTTATAAAGTCTGCTGTAGATGCAAAGAAAAGTTGACCATGAATTTCGTATATTTTCTTATTTTCAATATATAAATGTTTCACGTGAATCTTTGCCATATTGAATGCAAATAAAACCGCACTAATTACTGTTCCAATAATTACACCTAATGCTAAATTATGTGTAATTAAGACAATCACAACTGTTACGATCATAACAAACGCATTTCCTTTTGGTACTTTATGAATCGTTGTTACAGAGTTCCAATCAAATGTTCCGATTGAAACCATAATCATTACTGCAACTAAAGCTGCCATTGGAATATGAACGACATAGTCACCTAAAACAAATAGTAATACGATTAAAAATCCGCCCGCTACAAATGTGGATAAACGACCTCGTCCACCTGATTTAATATTAATAACAGATTGTCCAATCATTGCACACCCTGCCATTCCTCCGAAGAAACCAGCCACAATATTTGCAATACCTTGCCCACGTGCTTCTTTATGTTTATTACTTTCCGTATGCGTCATATCATCTAAAACTGAAGCTGTTAATAATGACTCTAGTAAACCGATAATTGCAAGCATAACTGCGTACGGTAAAATAATCCCTAACGTCTCAAGTGTAAAAGGTACGTCAGGAATGCTAAAGAACGGTAATTCTTTCGGCAAGCTTCCCATATCTCCTACTGTTTTTAACTGCAATCCGCTCATAAGTGCAATACTTGTCACAATAATAATAGAAATAAGTGTAGACGGTACAGCCGTCGTAATACGTGGAAATACATATATAATTACAAGTCCTAATGCGACAAGTGCATACATTTGCCAAGTTGCATGTTTAAAATGTGGTAATTGCGCTGTAAAAACTAAAATTCCAAGTGAATTTAAAAAACCACTCATAACAGATTTAGGTACAAACTTCATAAATGAGCTCAGTTTGAACACGCCAAAAATAATTTGGACAATACCGGTTAATATTGTTGTAGCAAATAAGTATTGCAAACCGTGATCTTTCACGAGCGTGACCATTAATAATGCCATTGCACCTGTTGCAGCTGAAATCATCCCAGTTCGTCCGCCAACAAATGAAATGGTAACTGCAATACAAAAGGCTGCGTATAACCCAACGGTCGGATCCACGCCTGCAATAACTGAGAAAGCAATCGCTTCAGGAATTAACGCTAAAGCAACAACAATTCCTGACAGCACATCCCCTTTCACATTGGAGAACCAGTCATTTTTTATCGTTTGAAACAAAATACCACTCCTCTACTCTTTTATCATTTGATTTTCTCCATAAGAAAACCTAGGCCGACTGCACGAAGGCTATTATATAACGAGTAGAGGATTTTGCGCTATGTAAAAGTTTCCTAAAAAAAGACGCTACCTTCATAGCGTCTTTTCTCATTTCATTAATGTCCACCGTGCCCTTGACCACTTTCCTGAACAATCTCTAACCTTTCATCCAGTATACCTTGTGTTTCAAATGAAATATCACTCGTACTTCCTAATAAGAAGCCGTGGTTATACGGTCCAAGTGTTGGGTCATCTTTAAACTTCGGCTGAATACTAGCAAGGAATTCATACACTGGCTGTGAAGCTTTCCCTTCTTCTAACAATACAACAGGTGCGTGTTTACCCATATGTGAAAATGGTGCCCCTGCAACTGCTAAGTCTGGTGTTTTGCTTGAAACAAATGATAAACCGTGACCTGGTTTTGTAAACCCCCATCCAAATTTCGTTTTTTCATCTTTAAACTTCGCAAATACAACCGAATTTTCTGTTGGAGTCTCTCCACTAATACGCGTTATTTTTCCGTATTTACTTAACTCTTTTTCTACTGCTTTTGAAATGATTTTTTCTGGTCCTAATACATATATATTCGCTTTATCTTTTCTCATCTTTAATGCCTCTATCGTCGCTTCTGGCACTTTATCTTTTTCTGTATATAAAAGCGGTTCTGGCATATGAGAAATCCAATTTACAGCTGGTGTTGTATATAAACGCCCTTCTTCTTCAGACGAACCGATAATAACACTATTTGGATAGCTACCTGTTATATCGGCATATTCTTTATCCACATCTTTAGCAAATTTAGCTGGATCCGTTTCTTTTATTTGCTTTACTTTATATGCTTTTAATTGCTCAAGGATAGATGGACCTACATCCCCCATCAACATAATTTGTGTTCCATCTTTCGTTCCGAGCGGATTTAATCGTTTTATTTCTTTTAACGTCATTTCGGGTACCTTTTCTTTTTCTATAAATAAAATTGGCCCGTTATTCGGATGGTGAATAAGATCCGCACTTGCAATACCTAATTGCCACTCGTTTACTGGTACTAAAATAACAGCGCCTGGCTGATTCTCTTTATGCGTTGCTGGCCATATCGTTTGCGAAGTTAATACTGCCATTTGCATAGGGTCATTTGTATTTAATCTCGTTACATTTTTTAAACTCGTCGTTAATACATCATTCGATGCCCCTTTATTCATTTCTTTCGGCGCACTTACCTCCTGCTTCATTTTCATTTTCATTTCCTTTTGCTCTGTTTTCTTCTCTTCTTTAGATTCATGATTTTTATGATCTGTGTTCGTTTGCCCACACGCCGCAAGACCAGCCGCCGCAATTATTGTTATCCCTAAAATTCGGGTCATCTTTTTCACTATACCGCCTCCGTATGAATCGTTTTCGAGCCAATATGATTACCTAAAATGAAATTTCAACTTTACAATAACAAGCAATTCTGAAGAAATTATGCAGATGCATGATAATCTGCACCATTTCTTCATGATTTTGACTTACAATTTAAGTAATAACTACAAATGCGGAGGTACTCTATGGTCGATATACTACTCGTAGATGATGAGCCGAGAATGCTTGAATTATTAACGCTTTATCTTACTCCAATCGGATACAACTGCGTATGTGCAGTATCCGGGGAAGAAGCTATTTCACATATAGAAAATCGAAACTTCAAATTTGTTTTACTCGATATTATGATGCCAAAGATGGATGGGTGGGAAACGTGCAAAAGAATTCGATCCTTTAGTAACGTTCCCATCATTATGGTAACGGCTCGTGATCAAACGGTAGATGTCATCCAAGGGTTAAAACTTGGAGCGGATGATTATGTAACGAAACCTTTCCATGAAGAAGAGCTTTTCGCAAGAATTGAAGCTGTTTTAAGGCGAACGAATCAACACGCTCAAATCCAATATCACGGCATTTTATGGGATGAGGCAAAGCATTTCGTTTCTGTCTATAATGAAGAACTTCTTCTCACTCCAATCGAATTCTCTTTACTCGGATTATTTTTACGTCATGTGAACTACGTGTTAAGCCGCGATCAGCTCATTGAAAGAATTTGGGGATTAAATACAAATACAGAAGATAGAACAGTCGATTCACATATTCGTAATTTGCGTGATAAATTACGAAAAGTAAATTTCCCTATTGATCACCATTTAAAAACTGTTTACGGAGTCGGCTATCGATGGATTGATACTGTAGATTAAGGAGCAAAACGATGAAGCGAATCTCTATTCAACTCGGATTTTATTTTTTAATTGTTACACTTTTAATCGAAAGTGTTCTATTTGTCTTGCTTTATTATAGCCTTGTCAACAATAGAGTAAATGAAGAAATGACAGCTTTATTAAAGCGTGGAAATAGTCACCGAGATGTCCTTGAAAAGTATTTTGATAAGCAAACAATCTCCCATGTTGCACTAATGGAATCTGAAGCCGAAACCACTGTCGTTATTACAAATGCCAATAAGGATGTGCTAGCTAAATCTAATGAAATAAATACTACTATAAAAAAGCATATTGAAAAGATGCAAACACGGACAGATCATGACGGAGCAATTATAGAAAATCATTGGAAAACATCTAATTATATATGTACAGTTAGTCCTATTATAGTGGCAGGCAAAACAGAAGGCTACGTATATATGTTTCTCGGAACGGAATCAATCGAGGAAATGGTTAACGGGCTAACAAGACAATTCATTATTGCTGGAGTCATTACTTTTCTATTAACAGCCATCACCATCTTTCTATTATCACGGTTGTTAACAAAACCATTGTTACACATGAAACATGCCACTGAAAAAATGAGTAAAGGCGACTTATCTGTTTCATTAACAACTACTCGAAATGATGAAATTGGTGAGCTAGCATCATCTATTCAAACGCTTGCTAATGATTTACATTATATGAAAACAGAGCGAAGTGAATTTCTAGCAAGTGTTGCTCACGAATTACGAACACCGTTAACATACGTAAGAGGTTATGCTGACATTGCTTTAAAAGAAACCACATCTCCTGAGCAACGTTTGCGATATTTATCTATTATAAAAGATGAGTCTGATTACATTACGAACTTAGTTCAAGATTTATTTTCACTTGCACAAATGGAACAACATAACTTTTCTATTCAAGTAAAGGAAGTACATTTACATACCTTCCTTACTCGCATAGCCGAAAAAGTAAATACCATATATAAAGAAAGATACATTAAAGTTTCTTTCTCTTGTCCTCCTACACTGGTATTAAACTTAGATGAACAGCGATTTGAACAAGTTATAATAAACATTTTAAATAACGCTTATAGACATTCAAAAGAACATTCTCATATAAACATTTCTGTTACGGAAGAACATAAAAGTATCTCCATTACAATTGAAGATGAAGGCGAAGGTATTCCGCCTGAAGATCTCTCTCACATTTTCGACCGTTTTTATCGAGTTGATAAAGCAAGATCACGAGCTACAGGTGGAACTGGTTTAGGACTATCTATCGTGAAAGAAATTGTAGAACTACACGGCGGGAATATTACTGTAACAAGCGAAGTCGATCATGGGTCTTGCTTTATCATTTCATTGCCATCTATACAAAAACACGACTACTGATGGTAGTCGTGTTTTTGTATCATTTTACTTTATAATATAAATTTACAAATTGCCCAAAACGTTTCGTATCCGTTAGAGTTAAATTAATTTCTGGATTCTTGTCTTGAAATAACGGAACTCCAGAACCTAATATATGCGGTGTAATCGTAACGATATATTCATCAATTAGATTATTCTTAAAGAACTCTTTCAGTAAACTCCCTCCACCGACCATCCATATTTTAGATCCTTCTTGTGCTTTTAACCTTTTAGTAAACTCCACTACATCTTCATTTATAAACTCAACGTTTCCGTCTGAGCCTTTTTCTGAACGAGAAAAAACATAACATGCTTTATCTAAGTAGGGGAATGTTTCTGTATGTTCTACTACATAATCGTACGTTCTTTTCCCCATAATTATTGTATCAATCGTTTCATACATTTCTGTATAACCGTTATCTCCCTCTCCTTCGGTTTCCATTAACCACTCTAAATCATCATTTTCTTTCGCAATATATCCATCCAAACTAGCGGCTATAAATAAAACAACTTCACGTGACATCTTTTTTCCTCCTTGCATCTCATCTTGATAACATTATGATGTAAACAATATACTATCAATAAAACATGACAATTTATGTCATGTTTAAAAAGAAAAAGGTGATACATTTGTCAAAAGCAAAACGTTTACTAGACATTCTTATATTTGCTTCTGCGAAAAGAACATTTACAGCTCAGGAAATAGCTGATGAATTTAATATTTCCGTTCGTACTGTCCATAGATATATTTTAGATTTAAGTGATATGGGATTACCCATTTACGCAGAACAAGGTCGTAACGGAGGCTATAAAGTATTAACGACTAGAGTCATTCCGCCTATTTTATTTACCGAAGAAGAAGCAGTCTCCATCTTTTTTGCTTTTCAGTCTTTAAGCTACTACAGAGACTTGCCTTTTAACACAGAAATCAATTCCGTTACGCATAAACTGTATAGCTCTCTTCAACATGATGCGAAAGTGAAAGTTAATAAAATACGTTCTTATATCGCTTTTTGGAATCCGAAGAGAACAATTGATACACCTCTATTAAACGCAGTGTTAAGTGCGGCTATTGAAAATAAAAATTTACACTTTCAATACGAATCTAAATCGGGGATAAAAACAAAACATGTTCATCCTATCGGTGTATACGCTCATGATGGGCTATGGTACTTACCATCCTATGACTTCAGGAGAAAAAAAGTATTACTGTATCGTGTTGATCGTATTCTTTCTATATTATCAACAGAAAAAAATGAAAGTACGTTCATGAATTTAGAAGAATGGTTTACCTCTAGCTCTAACGTAGTGCACATTCCTACCCAATTACATGTTTTACTAACGACAGAAGGCGTGCGCCAATGTAAAAGTGTTCCTTACCTTGAAGAATTCGTGGTAATAAACGAAGACGGGACAGGATATATACATTCAACAATTGATAAAGGCGAAATCAACTTTATTACCCCTTTATTTTATAGACTTGGAAAAGATGCACGAATTTTAGAACCGAAAGAATTGATAGATGGTTTACTTATGCGTGCGAAAGAAGTTTTACATATGTATGAAGACGAAAAAAGCTGCTAAATATAAGCAGCTTTTTTCGTCCCGTTGTTCCTATTGTTTTATTATTGACGAATGTCAAACCACCAACGATTTTTCGAATTCATATTCTCAGTTCCACTAAAACCACTGTAACGGAAAGCATCAAGGAAAATTGAATCTAGTTTATCCTCATCCACAAAATAACCTAAATTAACTTTCATCGTTTGGCCAGGTAGGATACTGCCAATATTGTAAAAGCTTTTTCCATCTCCGTGAGGTTCTAAATAATCGACTTCGCCCGTCATAATATTTTTTTCCGCAATTCCATCTCTTTCAGCGTAATTCCATACATTACCTTTACCTTTAAGCACTTGTATGGATGGAGTCATATAGATTTCTTCTGTCGCCTGTTTACCAATATTTTTCACTGTTGTTATTAGGTAGACAAATTTAGGACGAATTAATTTTGACTCTACTAATGTATCAATTGAATCTTTACCATTTCCAACCTTATATTTATCCCGTCTATACGGTATTAATTGTCCGGCTTGATCCAAAGCTTGGTTCCTGCTTAGTATTCCTAAGCCAAGTTCATAAAAGTTATCTTGTTTAAAATCTTTAATCGAATCAAAAACTTCAACTTTCTCTATCACATATTCAATTTGGCTGTTATCCATAGATATCGTTACTGGGACCTTTTGCCCTATATGAAATAGTCGTTTGCTATCTTTTTTCAAAGGAATCACCATAGTTTTTTTAGGTTCATCTGCTTGGCTAAAATACTTTTTATCATAATTTGATATATGTGATGCCTTTCCTTTTGACGTAGGCTCCAGTGAAATACTCCCTAACACATCTATCATTTGTTCTTCATTTATATCTGATCCAATAAAACTTTCTAACATAATCCCTTCTTTCTCAAAAAAGAGAAAGACCTTCCTATCAAACATTACATTGTTGTTTCCAGTTTCTTTATGAACAATTACTGCTTTCCGGCCATTTATCTCTTTTTCTTCATAACTTTTCGAGTACAGAGTTGGAAAATCTGAATTCCCCCCTACTCTCCAAAGTGCGAATGAAAATCCACCCATTGCGTAGTTATCTTTAAATGAATATTTCATAGCACTGTCATCAATTGCTTCCATATTTTCTGGTAATTTATCAATTTTCAACTTATACCACTTGTCCGCCTTTTTCGAGTCTTTGTTTGTTACCGAAACATTTACTTCATAATTTTGTTTTTGAACAATCATATTATAGACTTTCACTGCTCCAAAAACGGTTGTCGGCATGCCGATTAATAAGCAAGCAGCAGCGATTAACATACGATGTCTTTTACGCTTTTTCTGCGGTTGTCCATCTTTCAGCTTCATTTCCTCCATAAACAATTTCCTTTTGCGCGTATATGTATGTGAAAATTCATGTCTTTCTTCGAGTTTATCAAAATCATCTAAAGCAATTTTTTCAGCAAGTTCATATATTTCTTTGGAGTTCTTTGAATTCGTCATGTTGTATACCTCCTATCATATTTTGGATTCGTTTTCGAGCGCGTTCAAACTGCTTGCGGACATTAACCTCGGTTATTCCCATAACACTTGAAATCTCTTGATACGTTAAGTTATAGAAGACTTTATACTTAAACACCTGTCTGTTAGATTCACTTAATTCTGTTAGCAATGTATCAATTTGAACCTCAGACATTTTACGTTTTTCCCACTCTTCAATATTTTCATCTACCGCTTCTATTGATTCTCTTTCATATTCTTCTAAAAATGTTTCATGTCGTTTATTTTTCCGGTAACTATCAATCGCCTTGTTTTTCACGACCCTCAAAATGTAACGTTTGAGCTCTTCAGTGCTCAAGCTATGGAGCTTTTCCAAGTTCTTATAAAGTGTAATAAACGTCTCTTGAACCGCATCTTCAGCCTGCTGAATATTATTTAAAATAGAATACGCTACATAATAAATTTTTTGTTCGTACAACTCATATAGCCCTTCCATCTTTTCATAATCGTTGTTTGTGACTTTCATATAATTCCTCCTCTCACTCTATATAACGAATGGGCGATATACTTTGTGACACTGCATAATCTTTTTATATATAAAATTTAATAATAGAATAAACAAAAGCCCAATTTCTCTATTTTAACTGAGAAATTGGGCTTTTGTTTATTAGAATTTTCCTGACTGTTCCCTTAAGAACATTCCTCTTACGCCTTTTTAGTAAGCAGTATTTGCTCTATCGCTTCTTTTAACAAATTCTGTGTCTCTTCAAAATTATAATTCTTCTTTTCTCCCGATTGTACCGTATAAAACTCAGCAAATGAGCGCCCTTTATATCTTGGTACGACATGCATATGGTAGTGTGTTAGCTCGTTAAATACTCCACCATTTTGACAAATCGTAATTCCGTCTGGTTTATATAATGATTTAATCGCTTTTGCAATCAGCTTAGAAGCATCCATAATTGCTTTCGCTATAACATCATCTAATTCGTCCACTTCTACAACATGCTGCTTTGGCACAATTAAAGTATGTCCTGGATAGAAAGGTTCATGATCTAAAAAGCATGTTACATACTCATCTTCATATACTTTATATATTTTTTCCTCTCCGCTTGCTAATTTACACCCTAAACATTCCATCATATTTCCCCCTTTATTAAAAACATAAAAACGTGAGAGCCGTATTCTCACGTTTTTATGTTTCACTTTATTAGTTCAATTGTTTCCGTAACCTTTATACTATCTTTTACAGATTGAACAATCGTGCAATTTTTCACTGCAAGTTGCAGTGCTTTGTCCAACTGCTCTTCTGTAATGTTTTGCGCTTTAATTTTATAGTGCAAATGAACACTTTCAACTGGTTTTGATAAAGCTTCACTTCTACCAATTTCCGTTTCGATTGTAAACGTATCGTATATAATACGTTTCTTTTCTAAAATTGTTTGAAAGACAATTGCACTACATCCTGCGATAGAAGAAACGAGTAATTGTAACGGAGAATACCCATTTTCTTTTCCAATCGCTAATGGACCATACGATAAATCTGCCTCTATATCATCATGCTTAATTTTTATTTTCATACTTGGCTTCCATCTCCACTTTCATCGGCTTCTTCCGTTTCTTACTCATATAATAATATATATAGCAGAAAATGATAAATGGAATACCACAGTATAACGCCATTCTTTGTTCTGGAATAAACGCTAAACTAATAACAACGATACTATTTGTAATTAAAGCTAAAATAGGAACAATTGGATATAACGGTGTTCTATACTTTAAGTCCTCTAACTTTCCTCCACCTTTTATATACTGACTTCTAAAGCGAAGTTGAGATAGAGCAATAATGATCCAACTTGAAACAGCGGATAAACCAGCTATAGATAATAAGTACATGTATACTGTATCTTCTGCAAGGAAACTTGTGAATAAAGAAAGACCAGCTACCGCAATCGTTACAACTAGTGCTGTAATTGGAATGCCACGTTTATTTACTTTCTTGAAAGAAGTTGGTGCCATTCCTTCATTTGCAAGTGACCATAATATACGAGTTGCCGCATATAATCCTGAATTCGCTACAGATAGTAACGCTGTAATAATAACGAAGTTCATAATATCAGCTGCGTATGGAATACCGATTTTATCAAATACGACTACGAATGGACTTTCAATTACCCCTGCTTCTTTCCAAGAAATCAATCCTACTAAAATCGTCATTGTTAAAATGAAGAATAACATAATGCGCCATACTGTATTACGGATCGCACGTGGAATTGTTTTTTCTGGATTTTCACTTTCTCCCGCTGCAATCCCGATTAACTCTGTTCCTTGGAACGAGAAGTTAACTGTAATCATTGTAAGTAATACGGCAGCTAGTCCATTCGGGAATAATCCGCCATCGCTTACAAAGTTAGAGAAAAGAGGTGCTGCTTCTTTTCCGTCATATGATATAAATCCTAATAATGCACTACCACCAAGAACAACAAATGCAAGAATTGTAACTACTTTAATACTAGAGAACCAAAACTCTAATTCAGCATAACTCTTCGCTGATATTGCATTTGAAGCATATAAAATAACTCCGAATACGAGACACCATACCCAAACATCAACATTCGGAAACCATCTTTTCATCATTAAACCAATTGACGTTAATTCTAAACCTACCGTTACTGCCCAGCCAAGCCAATATAGCCAGCCGATCATAAAGCCCGTTCCTGGTCCAATAAACTTCGTCGCATACTTTTGGAAAGAACCTGAAACCGGCATTGCTACCGTTAGCTCTCCAAGACAAAGCATTGTTAAATACATAATAAATCCGCCCACTAAATAGGAAAGGATGGCTCCCCCTGGTCCAGCCTGATTAATGGTGTAACCTGAACCTAAGAAAAAACCAGTCCCGATTACACCACCTAGTGCGATCATAAATAAATGTCTACTCTTCATCGTACGATGTAATTTCTCATTCGTTGGTTGCTGCATCTAAATCCTCCCCCTACCGATACCCCTATATCTTGTTAAAATTTTCTGATAATAAAAATATACACGAAAGCGATTACAATTTCTATATAAAATTAAAACTTTTCTGATAAAATAATATAAAAAATCGAATTATCGCGAGTTTTAGATTCTAATTAGAGGGAAATAAGGTTAAACAAGGAAAAACCTTTACATATATTGTAAAGGTTAACGAAGTTCTAATCTTCTCGATAAAATTGATAAACTATAGTTTACGATAAAGTACATACAAGCTACTACTATAAACGTTGGAATCATATAATTTACATTCTGTCCGCTAATAATTTGAGCATTATGCATAAGCTCTGGCAGTGATATAGCAACTGCTAATGATGTATCTTTCAGCAATGAAATAAACTGACTAACAAGCGGCGGGACCATTCTTCTTAATGCTTGTGGTAAAATAATATGCCAAAGCGCTTGAACATACGTTAATCCTGAAGATCTTGCAGCCTCAATCTGCCCTTTTTCAATAGATAATAAACCACTTCGAACAATTTCAGATATCATTGCTGCTTCAAATATTGTTAAGGCAACAATTACAGCTGTTATAATTTCTAATTTTAAGCCTGCTTCTGGAAGTGCAAAATACGTGAAAAATATAATTAAAAGTAGTGGTAAATTTCGAATTACTTCAACAATAATTCCTAATATTTGTGAGACGACAGGTATTTTCATGTAGCGCAATATTCCTATTACACTACCAATAATAAAGCTAAGTACAATTGCTACGAGCGCTACCTCTAACGTTATAAGTAATCCTTTTAATAAAAACAGAATATGATCTCCTGTAATTGCTCCCTTAAAATCCATTTACACCGCCTCCTTTGCTAAGCGTTTTTCTAAATAACGCACTAGCATACTGAGCGGAATTGTTAATATTAAATAAAATATCCCGACAAATATATAAACGTCGAACGTAACAAATGTCTTCGTTGAAATTAAATCTCCTTGATACATCAAATCGGTACCAGCGATAATTCCGAGTATGGAAGAGTTTTTTACTAAATTGAGAAATTGATTTCCTAGAGGAGGGATTACGATTTTCATCGCCTGGGGTAAAACAACATAATACATCCCCTGTACATACGTTAATCCTGAGGAACGCGCTGCTTCCATTTGACCTTTTGCAACTGATAAAATACCAGCGCGAATGACTTCCGCAATAAACGCTGCAGTATATACGGTAAGCGTAACTGTTCCTGCTACAAAACCATTTAAAGTAATTCCTATTACAGGTAAAGCGAAATAAAATATAAATGCAATTAATACGAGTGGAATATTTCTTACAAACTCTACAAAAGCCGTTCCCAACCAATTTAAAATACGAATAGGTGCAATGCGCATTACAGCCAAAATTACTCCCAAAATAAAGCTGCCTATTAACGCAATTACACTAGACATAACTGTATACTTAAAGCCCTCTAAATACATATCAATGTTATTCGTCAATATAGAAAAATCAGGCACATATTCTCCCCTCTTTCTTTACAAGAAGAGGATGAGCATCCCTCATCCTCTTACTATTTATCAATGAGAATAAAGCTCCATTAATGAAACTATCACTTTACTTCTCTTGTTTTTGCCCAATCCATTTCTCATACAATTTGTCGTACTCCCCGTTCGCCTTCATATCTTTTAGCAAGCTATTAATCTCTTTCGTTAAATCATCTGCACCTTTCTGCACTGCAATTCCGTACGGCTCATCCGTGAAAATTTTCCCTACAACTTCATAATTCGAATCTTGTTTTGCCATGCCGTAAAGAATTGCATTATCTGTCGTTAATACATCGCCTTTCCCTGCTTTTAACGCTGTAAATGCCTCACTGTAATTTTCAAATTCTAATACAGTCGATTCTGGTGATTTTTGACGAATATTATTTGTAGACGTTGAACCTTTTACCGCTAACACTTTCACACCCTTTTTCACATCATCAATATTTTTAATATCGCTTCCTTTTTTCACAAGTAACGATTGCCCTGCTTTAAAATATACATCTGAAAAATCTACTTCTTTTTTACGTTCTTCCGTAATTGTCATTGTCGCGATAATTGCATCAATATCACCATTTTTCAGTAGTGGAATACGCGTTTTAGACGTTACTTCTTTTAATTCTAATTTCTTTTCATCTCCAAGGATTTTTTTCGCAAGCGCCTTTGCGATATCAACATCAAACCCTTCTACCTGTCCTGTCGAAGGATTTTTCAAGCCAAATAAGTTCGTATCATTCTTCACCCCAACTACTAGTTTCCCGCGCTTTTTAATCTGCTCAACAGCTCCGCCTTGTTTCGTGTTCGTTTCTTTCGTCTCATCTTTTTTACTTCCGCATCCAGCAACGACAAGTACGAATAAACATGAAAATACGATTAACGTAAACAACTTTTTCATTTTAAGCATAAAACTCCCCCTTTAATGATTTAACACTCTTCTTAAAAATAGACGAGCTCTTTCTTGTTCAGGACTTGCAAAAAATTGCGCCGGTGTTGTATCCTCAATGATTTTGCCATCATCCATAAATAAAATCCGATCTGCTACTTCTCGCGCGAACCCCATTTCATGCGTGACAACGACCATCGTCATCCCTTCTTTAGCTAGCGTCTTCATAACATCAAGTACTTCCCCGATCATCTCTGGATCAAGAGCAGACGTAGGCTCATCGAATAGCATAATTTTCGGCTGCATTGCGAGCCCCCTAGCGATCGCTACCCTTTGCTGTTGTCCTCCGGATAATTGATGCGGGTATACACTAGCCTTCTCCGGAATTCCTACTTTCTCTAAATAAAACATCGCTGTTTGCTCAGCTTCCTCTTTTGAAACTTTATTTACTTTAATAGGTGCTAGTGTAATATTTTGAAGAACCGTTTTATGTGGATATAAATAAAAATGTTGAAAGACCATCCCGATATTTCGGCGTAATTCATTCATATCTGTTTTGACATTGTGTACCTCTGTATTTTGTACAATTAACTCTCCATCTGTAATTGTCTCTAGCTGATTTATACACCGAAGCAACGTGCTTTTTCCTGATCCTGAAGGCCCAACAACTACTACCACCTCACCTTTTTTCACTTGCACATTAATATCTTTTAAAACTTGAAAATTGCCATAATATTTATTTACATTACGAAACTCTATCAACATACTCCCCCCTTCCACTAACAAAGCATGTACATTCTTTTTATATTCAAAAATAGGAAAAAAAATAACTTCCAGCCTCATTTTGTCCATAAAAAAAGCAAAGGGATTTTCCCTTTGCTTTTTCACTTCTATTCTATTAAGATACTTCTTCTTTCTTATCTTTTCCGTATTCATGCTCCCAGAAATCAGCATTTTTAATTCCTAATGGCCCTGGATCGAATACTGGATCTTTTCCTTCTTTTTTCTGCTTTTCATAATCCTTTAATGCGACTAATGCAGGTTTTTGTAATAATAAAATCGCAATGATATTTACCCATGCCATAATTCCTACACCGATGTCACCTAACGCCCACGCCGTTGCTGCTGTTTTTATACAGCCGTAGAATACAGCTCCTAAAAATACAAATTTTAATATCATAGACAGCCAAGGGCGGTCTTTATCACGATTTAAGTACGCAATATTCGTTTCTGCAATGTAGTAATATGCCATAATTGTTGTAAATGCAAAGAATAGTAACGAAATTGCAACGAAACCGTTTCCAAATCCAGGGAAAACAGATTCTACCGCTGCCTGTGTATATCCCGGTCCTGGCTGAGCACCATTTAATTTATTTACGATAAAGTTTTTTCCGCTTGCATCAAATACGTTATACATGCCTGTAATAATCATCATAAATGCTGTTGCTGAACAAACAAATAATGTATCAATGTAAACGGAAAATGCTTGCACTAAACCTTGCTTAGCTGGATGTGATACTTCCGCAGCAGCTGCTGCATGTGGTCCAGTTCCTTGCCCTGCTTCATTGGAATAAATACCTCGTTTTACTCCCCAAGAAATTGCTAAACCGATAATACCACCGAAAGCCGCTTCTAATGCAAAAGCACTTCTTATAATTAGCATAAATGCTTCTGGCAACTTTTCAATATTCATAGCAACAATAACGCAAGCTACTAAAATATAACCAACTGCCATAAACGGTACGACAACTTGTGCAACGTTAACAATTCGCTTTACACCACCGAAGATGATAATAGCTAGTACAACAACTAATAAAGCCCCTGATACGGTAGTGTTAATTCCAAAAGCTGTTTCTAAACTTACAGCAATACTATTTGCCTGCACACCTGGCAGTAAAAGCCCCGTTGCAAGAATTGTCGCTGCAACGAATACTAATGCATACCATTTCACACCTAAACCTTTTTCAATGTAATAAGCAGGTCCACCACGAAACTGTCCTTGATGTTTCGTCTTATATATTTGCGCTAATGTAGATTCTATATAAGCTGATCCTGCTCCTAAAAAGGCCACTGCCCACATCCAAAATACAGCTCCTGGTCCACCGAAGGCAACCGCTGTTGCTACCCCAGCTATATTCCCCGTCCCAACGCGTCCTGATAACGAAAGCGCTAACGCTTGAAATGAAGAAACACCAGCCTCTGATTTTTCACCTTGAAATGTCAGCTTCACCATTTCTCCTACATGCCTTACTTGTAAAAACCTCGTTCGAATGGAAAAATATAAACCTACTCCTAAACATAAATAAACAAGTGCTGGACTCCAAACAATATTATTTAACCAATTCACGAAAGCTTCCAACATTCCCCCTCCTTCTTTATAAAGAATATTCAGAATATATATAAAATTATAAGTGTATACTGAATCTAGGACAATATTATTTTAATAAAGTAAACATATTTTTGTATAAAAAAACAAAGTATATATTTGTTTTATATACTTTGTTTCGAATTAAATGTATTATATATTCACAATTGCTTCTCTTTTTATAATTCTTTCATATAGCTCTTCTGATAATTCTCGGAAGTTATCTGGCATATCTTTCCCCTTAAACTTCTTTTGAAGTGTACCGTATAAACCAACATCACGTAGACGTAAAAACAACGGTAACGATTCATACCAACTATCCGCCAGTCTGTGCTCATGCTCATAGCCTTTTCGTAACACTTGTAGCTGTTTACGAGCAAAGTCTGTCTTCTCTTCCGCTGTCCATGGTGTAAATAGAACAGAGTAATAGAGAACCATCGCTAAATCATGTATAAAGTAATTATAAGCCGCATCATCAAAATCAAAGATTGTTAGCTCTTTACCATCATAATGAAAATTACCGGGATGGATATCACCGTGCATAAGGCCGAACGTTTCTCTTTCAATTGGAAGAACCTTTATTTCATCCATTAATACCGCTGCAATCTTTTTCACTTGATCATCTTCTAATTCATTAACAATCCCACTTTCGTCTTCTTCCCACGTATCACGATAGTCTGTTTTAGGATAGCTCATTGTTAGGCGATGCAGTTGTCCAATCGCTTTTCCCCATGCTTCAAAATAATCATCTCCCCAATAAGGCGATCCTTCCCCTTTTACTTGCTCACCTTTTGCATATGTAAATAAAGAAGCAAAAAAGAAAGTGCTATCTTCCGCTCCAATTTCTTCTACAAGATTTTGAGAAGTTGAGTTAAGAGGTCCTGCTACCTTTGCCCCATGCTCCGCAACATATCGTAAAAAATCTAGTTCAGCTTCAACTTCTTTTTTAGAGCGATGCGAAGAATGCGTTAAACGTAATACATAGTCCTCATCATTATCTCCCTTCGCCTTAAAAATATAATTTTCAAAATCTCCAAGCGGCTTCTCTTCCACTGTTACATGAAATGCCTTTGCCGCTCTTCTTAAGATCTCTTTCGTAAAAACACGTTCTACAGCTATTTCCATATGTATCCCTCCTATATATCTTCTTAATTCGACATAAATGTGAGAAGTACTGCTATAAAATTGAATAATGCGTGGGCAATCATAGCTGATAAAATAGAATTTGTTTTCTCATATAACCACGCAAATGCTACTCCACTAAAAAAATTCACTGGTAATGTGTTATATGTTGGAATATGAACAACGGTAAATATTATGGAACTTATAAGCACTCCGCCCCATATACCATATTTATCACGAAAAAACGTATAAAAAACCCCTCGATACAAAATCTCTTCATAGATTGGTGATATAACTGCTGCTCCAATTACCGCGATACAGAATGAATATATTGATTTATCATTTTGGACCGTTTCTGTTTTACTATTTTCAAAAGAAATACCCATTTTCTCCATTATCATTAATACAGCAATACTAACTACAATTAAGAAAATAACCGCTCCAAATGTCCATAAGAAATCTTTCCATGAAAGCTTCCGAATTCCAATATCTCTCCACGAGATCTTATATCTTTTTATACAAAAAAGATAAACTACAGTAGTAAATATCACTGCCATTATAAATCCCATTAATACTCCAGCATATAATGAGTTCCCTATTATTTTTAAAGCATAGTCATAAAAAAGAGATTCAACAGTTACTGGAACAATAATAAATACAAACACAAATAAATATAAAATTTCTTTCCATCCCCACATACTTTTCAAAATTATATACACCATCCCTCTACTCCTTGTTTCCTTAAGTATAAAAGATGACGTAACGTAACTTTCAAGCTTATTTTTTTTCAAATAATCCAAGCATAATTTTCTCTCAAAACACAAAAAAGGTTGATTCACTAAATCAACCCTTACACTATTAAAAATTTTATTTCTCAATTCTTCATCAATTTATTCTTATATATAACATTTATCTTTATCTCTCTTCACCTTTTGTCTGCATTGAATTGAAAGTCCAATTTAATTTTAATGAATCTCCTTGAAATACATTTTGCTCTTCATTGCTATCTACAAATGTGAACATTACATAGAAAGTATCATCATTACCAGGAGCAAGTCCATTTCCTTCTCGGTCTACAACACCTTTTTGTACAAGATCAGGAATACTTCCGTTTTGCGTAGCTACCTTTAATTCAGATAATGTAGTAGACCAAATTGGAACCTCATTTTTATCCAAATTCCATAAGAAATCGACACGGATATGATCACCCAAATCAGCACTTCCATTATCTCCTTTAGCATCGATTACACTATAATCTGTAAGAAGTTTCACGTCTCCTATCGCTAAAGTTCCTTTGTTAACTAATTGAAAACCGCGTTCCATTTCATCACCTGGTTTAATATTGTCGACATTAATAACAACTTCAGGATTAACACTCAAATCTAAAGTACCCGCTGCAAACGTGTTTTGTGATACTTCCTTATCACTAAAATACGCATATGTCCCCCCGCCAATTAAAGATAAACCAAGCCCTGCAGTTACAACACCCATACCAAGTTTTTTCTTAATACTCATTTCACAAGTCCCCCTATTTTTAAAGTTCAAACTCCAAACCTTATTTCCATCCCACAAACAATACTAATTAAACAAATAATATTCCCCATAACGAAACCTAACCAACGTTAAACTATTTACTTCATGTATACAAATAACTATCACTTTAAGAATAGCCGGTAATGTTACATCGAATCATTACCGGTCCATTGTTAGTAAATCCTATTTAATTCTATACTCATTGTTTTATCACTTAGTTTACTCTAGAATTGTGCCCACTTATTTTTTTGGCTCTAATCCAATGGAACGTAAGATTTTATCTAACGTCACTGGCCCTACATTTTCTTTCGGTTTCTGATTTTCTTTGGCATCTGGACCCTTTTTCAAGAAATTCTTCTCAATAAAACGAATATCTGTTTCATTTACAACACCATCTTGATTGACATCTCCATCTTTTACAGCCACTTTTCCTTTTTCATATGAAAGAGCTGCTATTCTAGCATCTTGAATATCTACCATTTTATCGCCGTTTACATCACCTGCAAGGCTGTCATCCATATCAGCTCTAAAGTTTTGTCCCACTAATTCTCCATCCTGCATTTTCCCTATTTTTGTAGTTAATTTACTATTTAAATGACCTGGCATTTCTACGAAAATATTATATTCTGTATCACTTACTGGAACACTATGAATTTCAAATTGCCCATTATCATCAACCGTTCCTGTATATTTCTTTCCATCCTTACCAACTGCATACACTTTTGCTCCTAGTTTTGTGTAGTCATTCTTACCTAAATACCCCTCTTCAGTTAAGAAAGCTTCTGGTCCAATATATCCTGTAACCATTGCATGTTTCGAAATAATAGAAAAGGATTTATCTTTAAACACAGGAATCTCAACGCCTTCTGATGCACCTGTTTTTGTATAAGAGAATTTATCTACTCCAAATGCTGTTAAATTATTAAAATACTCGTCACTCGTCATCTCAAATGTAACATCTACAAATGGTGCGTCTCCATCTAGACCTTTAAATTCTGTTCCTTCTAAAGATGCACCAACTTTCACCTTGTTTTCCCAGTTTCCTTCTTCATTTATCACTGGATCTTCTAATTTAATATTTAATCCATGTTGTTTTGCATATTCTGCAAGTGCTGGGTTTGGTTTAACATCTACAAATTTAAACAACTGTTTACTATAAGGAATCTCAAATGTACCTGACATAAGTTGTTTCACATTATTAAGATTTAAAGTTAATGTAATTTTTTCTCCTAGTTTAACTTTATCCTTGTCATAGCTTGGGACAGCGTATTCCGTTCCCTCTTTAACAAAGACATAATCTTTAAATCCATTTGCCATATTTGATGCAGTTGCAAGATCATATCCAAATAACCTTAAATTAAGCGGTTCATTGATTTCCTCTGGAAGTACACCAAATTTAAAATCACCATTGGCTTGAATTGTATTCAACCAACCTGACGGAAAAGCAGAGTTTTGGTAATATACAATTTCATTAGTTTTTTGGTCATACTGAAGGCCTTTTGCCTTTAATACATCTATCGTAGAATCATAAATGTTACCATGTACCCATAATGCACGCTGACCATCTTCTTCTTTGAACATAGATTCATTTACCTCATGAACGCCAGGTTTTACATCGGTAAATTTCATTTCAGGTTTGATATTATCAATAATTACGCTATCTCCTTTTGTATAAGGTTTCCCTTCTTTGTCATATCCAATGAAATCAAGTTGGTAATCTCCATCAGGCAACGTAACTCGCTTGTCTCCAATTGGATGATTTGGATCTCCTGTAAACGGGAATACATAGCCACCCATACCATCGAACATGATATATTCAATATTTGGTGTTAGACTGCTAGCATTAATTGTCCCCACAATTCCTAATGCCTTTCCTGTTTTTCGATCCTTCACCACTGCATCGATAGTTTCAAGTGGACTGTTCAATTTAAATGTCAGCGGTGAACTCGGCCTTTCCATAAATGGATGGAAGTTAGATGTATCTGTTGCCATTGCATCTCTCAGCAAATCTACAGATTCAATTCCTTTTTCTGTGAATTTAACTGCAAATGGCACTTGATATACTTCTTTTTCATTTTTTTTATTTGAAATATGAATATATCCCTCATATCTACCAAATTCAGCGTTTTCTGGAATGATAATTTCAGGGCTAATTTCCCCTGATGTACTAGGAGCTACTTTAATAGAATCTTGTACGTTCAGCTTCACACCATTCTTCGCTGCATCTTGCACACCTACACTTGTTGTTGAAAACTCTACTTCTAATTTAAACTCTTTCTCGTCTGTTTTATTGCTGTTCTTAATTAAGACTTTTCGACTATCTTTAATAGGTCCATTTCCCAATTGGTTTTTATACCCGAATGCAATAGACCCTGTTTTTTCTTCAATTTCTACTTCTTCATCATTTACAACGTTTGATGTTTTATCGATAACCTCGATAGCTGTATCTGCATGAACTGCACGATACGCATCAATTCGGCCTGATCCTACCTCAAATACAGAGCGTGCCTCTTTTAAGTCAACTGCAGTATTCATAAGCGCTTCTTTTACTTCAAACGGACTATAGTTTGGATGTTCTTGTAAAATGAGTGCCGCCACCCCCGCTGTATGAGGAGTTGCCATAGATGTACCTGACATACGTCCATACGCTACCGGATAATTTTCTCCATCCTTTGGATCATTAATATATTCAGGAACAGTTGAGAAAATAGAAACACCTGGCGCTACAATATCCGGCTTAATATCATCTGTTTTACTTGCAGGACCGCGAGAGCTGAAATCAGCTAAGTGATCTCCTTCTGTTTTTGTGTTACTCAGTTCTCCAAATGTTAAAGAGACATCTCCTTGGACAGCTTTTGCTTGCAATTTCTCACCATCTGCCTTTGTTAAGCGGAACGATGGAATAGATGAAGTACTTTCCCCAAGGTAACTTGTAATTTCACCATCTACATTGTTATATACAATTACCGCCTTTGCACCTGCTTCCTTAGCATTTTTAATTTTTTCATCGAATGTAATCTCACCGCGCTGGATGAGCGCTAACTTTCCTTGTACATCTTTCCCTTTAAAATCATCTATTTTCCCAAGACCTGTATATACAACAGATAATGATTGACCTTTCAAATCTTCAATCTTATCAGTAAAGCTTTTTCCAAGTAGCATCATTTTATCCACATGTAAATCAGCTGCATCGGCGGAAAATGTCGGGATAGTCATCGCAGCGTCACTTGCTCCAACTGTAATTGGAAGTGCTGCTGCACTAGGTGATCCAAGGGTACCTTCTTCTGGACCACTATTACCTGCCGCTACTACTGTAACAACACCAGCTAACGTCGCATTGTTTACTGCAATAGAAGTAGGATATAAAGGATCATTAATAGACGCACCTAATGATAAATTGATAACGTCCATATCGTCTTTCACTGCTTTATCAATCGCAGCAAGAATACCGCTTGTTTGTCCACTTCCATATGGACCTAATACACGATATGAATATAAATCTACATCCGGAGCGACTCCCGTAACTGCATAATCCACACTATTCTTTTTGTCTGCAGCAATTGTCCCAGCTACATGAGTACCGTGGGATGTATAGTATGCACTTCCATCATAAATTTCAGGATATCCTCCAGAATTTTGCCAATCCTTATACGTTGTCTCCATTGGATCAGCATCATTATTAACAAAATCCCATCCTTTTATTGAGTTCGGATCTATTTTGCTTGCATCTTCACCTTGCTTTGCACGATACCCTTTATAAGCATCTTTTAAATCAGGGTGGTTATAATCAATACCTGTGTCCAGTACACCTACCTTAATTCCTTTTCCTGTTATTTTTTCATCATGCAGCTTGTCCACACCAATTTGTGGTACACTATCTGCCATTTTGGGTTCGGCAGCCGTCTTAGCTGTTTCTTTCGGTAAATCAATTTTGACCTCACGATCTTCCCATACACGCTTAACAATACCAGTGCGAACTAAATCTTCGATCATATTCGCAGGTAACGACATTGCCACACCATTAAAAGCATTCTTATATTCTCTTGTTATTTTGGCAGTTTTAAAATCCGGCCCCTTATCTTTCTTTTTTTGAAGCTGTTCAAGCTCAGTTTTAAATCCTTTATGCGATGCTTCCACCTTTTGTTCTGCAGTTGAAAGAGCTATTTTTTTCCCTTTAGCTGCTTGTTTTAACATCTCGATTTTGCTAGGTGCTTGCTTAAATTCTACAATCACATTCACATTATCAGGACTTGCTGTATTAATGCCTGGTGAAATAACAAAACCAGGTTTTGTATCTAGTGTTTTTAAAGCATTACGTTGTTCCTTTGTAAGTCCTTTCAATATAGAACTTGCATCATCAATTCCAGTTAAAGTAGATGTATTTACTTCTTCTGCCAATACGTTATATGGAATTCCTTGAGACATTAACATACCAACAGTTAGCGTTCCGATAAGTATTCTTCCGAATTTCCCCTTCTTCATAGCGCATCTCCTTATTATTAAAATTATTTTTTCTAAAATAAATCTTCTGAGCTCCTATGTAGCATTGGCAATTCTATCAACCTTGGATCTATTTAAAAGGATCAAAAATCTCCAACACTACTACCGCCATCCCCACACTTCTAATCTTCTTTCTATAAAAGCCCCCATAAATTGTTTCCAACTACAATGATTTACAACATGAATTATTAGTAGCTTTAAGCAATAATTCTATTTTTATTATTCCACATTCTAACTTTTCTGAAAATTAAACGAAAGGCGTATCTTTTTTCTAATGATTCTATGTCTACATAGTACAAAAGAACTATCTTGCTCTTTATTCTTTGTAATATAGAATAAAGAAACACGATAGTTCTTTTAAACATCTCTTATTTAATCCAACGGAACCAATTGATTTCGAACAGCATAAATCACCGCTTGCGACCGACTTTTCACATTTAGTTTTTTAAAAATTTTATTGATGTGAATTTTAACTGTTTTATCACTAATATACAGAGCTTCAGCAATTTCTTTATTACTAAGTCCTTTTACTAATTCAAAGAGAATTTCCTTTTCACGTTCCGTCAGTTCATTTTCATTTGATTCTACTTTCATTTTTTGCTGATGATATGTAATTAATTTTTTAGTCATACGCGGATGAATAACTGAATCACCTCGATATAACATCCGAATTGCTGCTACTACCTGCTCCGATGATGAATCTTTCAATAAATACCCATCAGCACCAGCTTGGAGTGCATCCATTAAATACTCATCATGCTCATACATTGTAAACACAAGTACTCGGCAATTCGGATAATTTTTTTTCACCAACTCTGTAGCTTCAATACCATTTTTCCCAGGAAGATTAATATCCATCAAAATACAATCTGGTCTGCATTCTTCTACTTTTTCCAATACTCCGTCCCCAGAGCTAGCTTCTCCAACCACGTTCATATCAGATTCATCCTCTAGTATGCTCCGAATTGCGTCTCGTAAAAAAGCATGATCATCCACTACTAATATTTTAATCATTTTACGCACCCCTTGTTTGTGAATCTGGAATTAATAGTGTAATTTCTGTCCCTTTCCCTACAGAACTATCAATCTGTAAAGTAGCCCCTAATTGTTCAGCTTGTTCATTCATATGTAATATACCATAATGTGGCTCATTCTTCGTTTTAACCATAGACTCAAATAGTGAAAAACCAACCCCATTATCCTTAACCCTTAAAAGCACGTGCTCACTTTGATAGCTAAGTAAAACATCAGTCTTGTCTGCTTGTGCATGTTTTACAATGTTTTGCAAACTCTCTTGTAATGTATCAAAAATAGCTCTTTCTTTTGAAAAGCTAAGTGCACGTGCATGACCTCTTTCATGATATGTAATATCTAGTTCATATTCTTGTTTTAAAGACTTTATTTTACTTGCTATCGCCTGCTTTAGCCCTAATTGTTGTGTCGGATATGGTTTTAAAGCATAAATAGAATAGCGAACTTCTCCTAAGCTTCCTCTTAAATCTTTTATACTTTTCTCTACTATTTGTTGCATATCTATTGGTTTATCACGATATTTTTTCTGTGCGGATTCTAGTTGATATATCACCCCTGCCAATGTTTGCGCAATACCATCGTGAATTTCGCGTGCGATTCTATTTCTTTCTTCTAAAATCATTCTTTTTTCCTGTTCAGAAATCAATATCCTTGTTTTAACTACGTTAGCTAATTGATTAGAAAACGTAGCTAAAGACTGTACATCTTCCGGGAAAAAACCCGCAGTTCTACTTTTTCCTGCAACAAACATTCCGACTAGTTCATCATTTACAATAAGAGGAAAATATACAAGGGAGCGTATGACACTATCAAATATTTCATCTCCAGGAGCCGTACCAGTTTTCCAATCATTAAACACAAGATTTTTAGAGATTCCCTCAAACTTTTCCGAATGATCAGAAATATCGAAATGGACTTTCCCATCTTTTAATAGAAGATTCCAGTTTCCATCATCTTTTGTCCATATTCCATATGCTTGTATGCCAAAAAAACCTTTAAGTGCTTGTTTAATATGTTTCAGGTTCCCTCCGGTTAGTCCACGACTAATTTCTGTCGTAATAAGAAACAGCTCATATAATCGTTCCTTCTCCATCCTTATCCGTACAGAAAAAGAGCTAATAACTGAAATTGCTACAAGTGGAAAAAAGAAAAAAAGTACTGTAATCTCATTTACTTCCACACTATATTTACTAATTAATACATGCATCAAGGCCGCATAAGAGAAACCAAAAGTTTCGCAAAGGAATACCGTTACAGTTTTTTTATACCACTGATAGATTGAATATGGCTGTGGAAGGAGTATCATTAACAAATCGTAAAAGCGGTTGTTGAAAAAACAAAAAAACACGCAAAATAATAACAAAGATATTAAATTTTCATACAGAACTGACATATCTATATTGTTAATTAATAAGTGCATACATTTATTTGAAAACCATTCGGCCAAGATCAAGCTAAGCGCATGCTGAGTACTATTAAATAACATTCTTTGTATTGGTGAACGACGATGCAGGTGAATAATTAACGTTACGAGTACAATAGCAATAATAGTTATATGGATTCCAAACTGCCAACTCATAGCGTAAATTATGGGAAAGGTAAGCGAGCTCGTTCCTCTCCAAAATCGTACAGGAAAATACTCTGCAATCCCCATAAATATTAATAACAATATTAGTATTGTTGAATGAGAAGGGATTTTAATTTCAAGTAAAGATATAGTTATAGTAATCAAACCAAGAAAAGAAATAAAATAAAGATAAGAACTAGCAATCTTTTCTCTTATAAAAATAAAATTTACATCCTTCAAAACAACCCCTTCTTTCTTTATAAAACTTCATTTTCTCTATTATCCAATAAAAAACCGGCACTGGCAAAATGGAAGAACCTCCACTAGCCAATCACCGGCTGTGTACTGCACCTAAAAAGGCAAGACACAATACTATTATTATAAATCGCTTTTCTTAAATTTCATATTCATCGAATGATGTAATTATACATACCGCTAGGTTTACCCACTTATAGTACAAAAGATATATATTAATATCGCAAATACATACTTTCTTCCCATCACCCTACCTTTTCCAAATAAACCAAGCATAATTTTCTCACAAAAAGCAAAAATTAACAGAAATAATTCCTATGTAAAGGAGATGGAAAGTATGGCCGAACAGAAGAGTTCACAACAAGATAATAGCAAAAAGCATATGTTTCCATCACTTCCGGAGAACATTAATTACATTGAAAATAAACTTTTCCATTCTGATGATATAAAAAAATTAGATCTCCCTTTTCAAAACGAAAAAGGAACGATCTTATATATCGAATCTTTATCAGATCCAAATTTAATGCATCAATTAGCTCTTGAGCCATTATTAACGCGGTCTGATTTGTCTTTAGATAAAGCTTTTTCCACATTAAATATGAAAAAAGAAACAAATTTAAATTATGGTGTACAGCTTTTATTACAAGGTAAATCCTTATATTTTCATGAACAGGTCGACAGTTTTTGTATTTTCGAAACGGCTTTATCTTTAAAGAGAGATATAACAGAACCTGATAATGAAGGCATTGTACGTGGACCGCATACTGGTTTCGTAGAAGATTTAGCAACCAATTTAGCTTCTATTCGTAAACTCATAAAAAGTCCAAATGTCGTCGTTAAATATTTCACACTTGGTGAAGAAATGCACACGAAAGTGGCAATTGCTTATATGCAAAATATAGCGAATGACGATTTAGTTGCAGAAGTGAAAAGAAGATTAGAAACAATTAAAACGGACGCACTTATGCCTCCCGGATACATACAAGAATTTATAGAGGATACGTCTTTCTCACCCTTTCCGCAACAATTAAATACAGAGCGTCCAGATAGAGTCGCAGCAAATTTAATGGAAGGACGAGTTGCTATTTTATCTGATGGAGATCCAACTGCACTTATCGTTCCTGTTACGTTATTTGCTTTCTATCAATCACCAGATGATTATAATAACCGCTGGATTGTCGGTTCTTTCATCCGAATGATTCGCTTAGTCAGTTTCTTGATTGCCTTTCTCTTGCCCGCTATATATATCGCAACAGTTGCTTTTCATCCTGATGTGTTGCCGCTCGAACTTGTTTATACGATTAAAGCTTCATTAGAAAAAGTGCCACTTCCTCCTATTTTTGAAGCTCTCTTAATGGAATTAATCTTT
Organism: Bacillus sp. FSL M8-0063; assembly: GCF_038005545.1. Taxonomy (NCBI): domain Bacteria; kingdom Bacillati; phylum Bacillota; class Bacilli; order Caryophanales; family Bacillaceae; genus Bacillus; species Bacillus sp. FSL M8-0063. The sequence continues at coordinate 323,265 of NZ_JBBOTJ010000001.1, read as the reverse complement.
GAATTATTACGGGAAGCTGGTATTCGCTTGCCGAGCCGAGTTGGACAAACAATCGGTATTGTAGGTGGTTTAGTAATTGGTGATGCAATTGTAAAAGCCGGTCTCGTTTCTTATACAATGATTATCGTTGTAGCTTTAACTGCAATCTCATCTTTTCTTGTTCCATCAAATGATATGAGTTCCGCAGTTCGGATTCTTCGTTTTCCGTTAATGCTCCTTGCTGCCATATTCGGCTATGTAGGAATATCATTCGGTCTCATTATAACTTTCGTTCATTTATGCCAGTTACATTCATTTCATACCCCATATCTTTCTCCTGTTGCTCCGATGCGGATAAAAGATATGAAAGACTCTTTTGTACGACTACCAATTTGGTCGTTTTGGGAACGACCACATGATTCAAAACCGAAAAAAATGCAACGACAACATGTAACGAGAGAGGATGAGAACGGTGACAAACACGCAAAGTAAAATTTCACTTGTTCAATTTACCTTTTTCGTTATTCAATGCCAAATCGGAGTTGGTATACTTTCTCTACCAAACCGTCTTCACCCAATAGCGAAAGGTGGCGGATTGATTTCTGCTCTCATCGCTGGTCTTGCAATTCAACTTATTATTTTACTTATGTGGCTTTTCTTAAAACGATTTCCTGATGCAGATATGTATGAAAGTGTTTGTATGCTATTTGGGAATAAGTTTGGAAAACTATTAGGTTTTGCTTATGTTTTTTATTTTACCCTTATCGGTATGACGGTTATGTTAAATGCTTGTAATGTCATTAAAGTTTGGATATTACAAGCAACTCCTTGGTATGCCACCCTCATGCTATTTACAATAGCTTGTTGTTACATAGCTTATAATACGTTCAAAGTCATCGTACGGTTTTACGTCATGGCTTCTATTCTCATTTTACCAATGGCTCTTTTAATTGCCCTAGGGCTTACACGAGCTGATTTTTCTTACATTTTTCCAATTACAGAAGCCGGATGGTGGAATATTATTCAAGCATCAAAAGAAACCATTACAGCTATGTATGGTTTTGAGATTATTCTTATCGCTTTCCCAAAAGTAAACGGGAGTTCTGTGGCAAAACTGAAAGCAATTTCTATCGCTAATGGATTTGTAACTCTTTTTTATACTTTTACTGTTTGGATTTGCTTTATCGTATTTAGTCCAAAACAAGTTGAACTTATTCCAGAGCCAGTTGCTTACTTATTGCGTTCTCTACATATTGGGATTATAGACCGAACCGATTTACTATTCATCCCAATATGGATGATAACTGTTGTAGCTTCTATTGCTAGTTATTACTGTGCTGCTTCTATAGGAATTGGACATATCTTCAATCTGGCTAATCATAAAAAGGCTGTTCCAATCGTTGGTATTATTGCTTTTAGTGTAGCCCTATTTATAGATACACCTGAAGAATTAAAAGTAATTGCAACTTTTACTGATAAGTTCACGTATATTTTCATAGTTGTCCTCCCTCTTTTATTTCTACTTTATTCAGTAATAAGGAATAAGAAAGGAGAACAGTATGTTCCAAAAAAGAGTTAAATTACTTTTTATATTATGTACTAGTGCATTCCTTTCTGGCTGTTGGGATCAAGAACCATTAAGAGAAGCGAGATTAGCTTATAGCATTGGATATGATATTACGGAAGAAAATAAACTTCAGCAAACGCTTGAACTCGTAAAAAGTTCAAGCGGAGAGCAATCTTCATTCGAGAATGAAATACATTCAGCAAACGGGCATAACATAAGGGATACAAGCGATGCCCTAAAAAAAAATGTGACTGGGAATATTCGCTATTTTAAATATGGTGTTCAATTACTAGGAACCAAAATTCTAAAAAAAGGTATACTCCCCTATTTAGATGTCAGCTTTCGGGACCCAACAAACCCAACTGCTTTAGTAAAACTTATTGCAGTAGATGGTGAAACATCCGAGATACTAGAAAAAAAGAAGGTAGGAAATTTACTAATTGGAGATTTTCTAAAGAAAAAAGTGAAAAGCTTAGAAGATATGAGTGTATTTCCAAAAGAAACTTTAGAAACAGCTGCTACAAAAATGTTAGATCCCGGTAAAGACTTTACCCTCCCTTCTATAAAAATAAAAGGAAAAGAAGTAATTACAAACGGGTTAGCTTTATTTAACAATGATAAATTAACTGGGCATTTACCTTTGAAACAATCTATTTTATTCGTATTATTAACCGGAAAAATGGGAACAAGTGCCCGTATAACCCAAAAACTTACTAGCGATGAATCAGAGAAGACATCTGATTATTTAACAATGGAAGTTAGTAATCGAAAGTTAAAGCGAGACTTAAAAATAACAACAGATAGAAAAGGAAATGTATATGCTCACATTAAGCTTCAACTAAAAGTTATAGCCCTTGAGGCTCCAAGAGATAATATTTACAAAATGGAAGAAAGAAAAAAATTAAATGAAAAATTATCTAAACAACTTACAAAAGAAGCAAAACAAATAACGAACAGGTTACAAAAAGCAAATTGTGATGCTTTCGGTATCGGAAGACATCTTATCGCATATCATCCTGACTTATGGAAGAAAAAAAATTGGAATAAAGATTATGCAAAAGTAAAATTCAAACCGGAAGTAGAAGTAAAGATTTTATATAGCGGCGTTTTAAAATAAAAAGGTTGGATACCCGCCGGCATCCAACCTTTTTATTTCATATAACGATATACAATTGACTCATACGGTCTTAAGTTAAGATTGGTAATCTCTTTACTTGAATCTTTGTAATTTGATAATAATACTTCTTGTTTCATTCCATCCAATTGAACATCCACTGGTGCAGAATACGTTATTTCTTCTCCATAGAAGTTGTTGATAACAAGTAATACCTCTTCATTTACAGTACGTGTATATGCCCAAACTTTAAGATGATTTTCATCTAAAATAGCATATTCTCCTTCTGTAATTACATCATACGTTTTTCTAAGTTCTATTAACTTTTTATAATGATAAAATACAGACTCTTTATCTTCTAATGCCTTCTCTACGTTTATTTCTGTAAAGTTTTCAGCCACTGAAATCCAAGGTGTACTTGTTGTAAAACCACTGTTCATCTCTTCATTCCACTGCATCGGAGTACGAGAGTTGTCACGAGATTTTTGTTTTAAAATCCCGATAATCTCTTCTTTTGATAATCCTTCTTCTCGCTTTATATCGTGTATATTTAACGATTCCACATCGCGATATTGCTCGATGGACTCGAATTTAGGATTCGTCATACCGATTTCTTCGCCTTGATAAATGTAAGGTGTTCCTTGCAACATATGCATAGCTGTCGCTAACATTTTCGCAGATTCATTTCGGTACTTTCTATCATCACCGAAGCGTGACACTATGCGAGGTTGGTCATGATTACACCAGAACAACGCATTCCAGCCTCCGCCCTTTTGCATTTCAATTTGCCAATTAGACATAATCTCTTTTAATTTAATGAAATCAAAATCAGCTTGCGTCCACTTATCTCCATTCGGATAATCCACTTTTAAATGATGGAAACTAAACGTCATACTTAATTCATTACACTCAGGGTTTGAATATTTAATACAATTATCAATTGTCGTAGATGACATTTCTCCAACTGTAATTACATCTTTCCCTTCAAAAACATTTCGGCTCATCTCTTGTAAATATTCATGAACGCGCGGGCCATCTGTATAATATTTACGCCCATCGCTTGTCGCCGTACTTCCATCATCATTTAAGAACTGTTGATCTTTTGAAATTAAATTAATAACATCTAATCGGAATCCAGTTACCCCTTTATCAAGCCAAAAACGCATCATATCATATACTTCTTCACGAAGTTTTTCATTTTCCCAATTTAAATCCGCTTGCGTCTCATCAAATAGATGTAAAAAATATTGCTCTGTCTTCTCATCATATTTCCAAGCAGACCCGCCAAACTTAGATTGCCAATTATTTTTTTCATCACGCCAAATATAGTAATTACGATATGGACTATTTTTATCTTCCTTCGCTTCCTTAAACCACTTATGCTCCGTCGAACTATGATTTACCACGATATCCAGCATAATTTCAATATTACGTGCCCTTGCTTCTTCTAAAAGCTCTTCAAACTCTTCCATCGTTCCGTAAGATGGATCAATACTGTAGTAATCACTTACATCGTATCCATTATCATTTTGTGGTGATTGGTATATCGGTGTTAACCAAATATAATCTACTCCGAGTTCTTTTAAATAATCTAGTTTCTCTGTAACCCCTTTTATATCACCGGTTTCTTTATTGTAATAGCTATTAAAGCTCTTCGGATAAATTTGATAAACTACACTTTTATGCCAATCCTTCATGTTTAACTTCCTCCTACTTCTGTTTTACTCGTTTTGCAAATAACCATGTTAACGTAAATGGGATTACAACAGCGATAATCATTCCTACAATAAATATTGGAATCGATTTCGGAATGATAGAAATAAATGCTGGTAATCCGCCAATTCCGATAGCAGGTGCTAATACACCATTTAACGTAATAAATATAGCTGCAGTAGCTGATCCTATAATCGCTGCATAGAACGGAAATTTATTTCGTAAGTTCACACCAAACATAGCTGGCTCTGTAATACCGAAATATGCTGAAATTGCTGATGTAGATGCCATACTTTTATCATTTTGATTTTTAGAAATCCAGAACATCGCAAGTGCCGCACTACCTTGCGCAATGTTAGAAAGAGCAATCATTGGCCAAATGAATGTACCACCGTGCTGTGCAATTAATTGTAAGTCGATAGCAATAAACATATGATGCATACCTGTAATTACAAGCGGTGCATATAATGCTCCAAACAATACTGCTCCAACTACTGGTACTGTTTCATATACACCTACTAATCCAACTGTTAATAAATCTCCAATATGACGTGTAACTGGACCAATAATTCCTAATGCTAACACACCTGTTACGACAATCGTTGTAATTGGTACAACTAATAATTGAATTGCATTTGGTACATGTTTCTTTAAGAAGATTTCCACTTTACTTAGTACGAATGCTGCTACTAAAACGGGTAGAATTTGACCTTGATACCCTACCTTTTCAATTTGAAATAATCCTAAAATATCGAAGTACTCAATCTTTTGTCCATCTAAACCAGTTGCTGCTTTACCATAATCCCACGCGTTTAATAAGGCTGGATGCACAAGCATTAATCCCATAACGATCCCTAATATCGGACTACCACCAAAACGCTTCGTTGCTGACCAACCGACAAGTGCTGGTAAGAATACGAATGCTGTATTCGCCATCATATTAATTAAATCCCAAAGCCCACTTAAGTTTGGATATACATCTAATAAATTTTTACCTTCAAAAAATAAGTCCTTCGCCCCTAATAGATTGTTAATTCCCATTAGTAAACCAGCTGTTACGATCGCTGGTAATATCGGCATAAATACATCTGAAAATACTTTTACAAACTTTTGAACTGGGTTTAACTTTTGGTTTCCAGAGTCTTTCACGTCAGCTACTGTCGCTTCCTTCATACCTGCAAGCGTTATCAATTCAGCATATACTCGATCAACATCTCCTGGACCGATTACAATTTGAAATACTCCAGCGTTATGAAACGCTCCCTTCACTAATGAAACAGACTGCAATTTATCGTTATCTATTTTACTTTCATCTTTTAAAGCGATACGGAGCCTCGTGACACAGTGCGCAGCTTGTTCAATATTGTCTTTCCCACCAATATACTGCAACACTTCCTCTGCTGTTTTACGATAGTCTTTCCCCATATTCCCGTCCCTCTTTTCTTTTTTTGATACCGTTTACAATTACATATTAACTCGTATATATAAGTTAGTCAACACTCGTATATACGAGTTTATAATTTTTTTATAAAGTGAAACTTTAATCAGTGGGGTTTTGTTCATCCCGCACTGATTATCAGCCCTCACCAATCGGGCGTTTACGGACAGCACGCCTCCCACAAATAGCAGGATAAAAAAAAGAGATGAAACGTTATTTCGTTCCATCTCCTTATTTTCTCCGCGCCACATCCGAAAAATGAAAAATATCTAAACGATGGCGTGATTCTGTATATTCGAACTGACTTCCATCATAAAAATGCGTAAAGTTTTTCACAACGACAACATAGTCTGTTCCATTTAAATCTAAATACTTTCTATCGTCCTCTGTACATGGCTGCACTTCAATTACCCTCTGTGAGTAACTAATATGAAGACCTAATTCTTTCTCAATGTATTTATAAATGGACTTTGCTGCAATTTCACTCGTTAGCCCAGGAATATATTCCGATACAAAATGATTAATATCCAAAATTACTTTTTCTCCATCAATATTTCGTACGCGTTTAATATGATCTATTTCTGTTTTCTCTTTCACATTCAATAGCTTTGCAACCTCTTTTGTCGCTTTTACTTTCTCTATTTCCACGACTTCTGTAATACAATGGCGTCCTAAACGTTCATTTTCTTCCTGGAAGCTTACAATACCACCAAAGTTGAATTCAATGTTTTTTCGCTTTAAAACAAAGACACCTTTTCCATGTATTTTTTGAACATATCCACGCTCTTGTAATAAATCTACAGCTTTTCTTACCGTACCTCGGCTCGCTTCATATTGCTTCATTAATTCAGTTTCTGATGGGATTTTGCATCCCTCTTTTAATTGTTTATTATCAATAGACTTGCTGATTGCTGTATAAATTTGTTCATACTTACTCATCATCTACAATAGCCCCTTGTCACCTTCTAATTCTATATGTATTATACCATGCTACACTCTTCTGCCAATCTCTCACTTATTTTCCAGTATAGGAAAAATACAGGTAAATATTTAATCTCTAAAACTTATTTTTATAAAAATTTTTATATTTTTCTTTTCATTCAAAAAAACATGTAGTATACTAACTTCAAAATCAGAGGAGAAAGGGAGCAAAGAACTATGCTTACTTATACAACAATTGTAGTTACATTTGCACAAAAACATCATCATCATACGTAACCCTTGAAACCTAGCGGAAAAATTACGCGTAGGTACAAGGGTTATTCCCGTTGTACCTACGTCAGGCGAAGAGCCATGTAGGTATTTTTTATCTACATGGCTCTTTTTTTATTGCCAAAAAGCTAGTAAAAAATGATGTTTAAGCAAAACTTACTACAAAGGAGTTAACAAAAATGGAAACGAAAAAATGGGGATTATGGATTTTAACAGCTTTTGTGATTGGAAATATGGTTGGCGGTGGCGTATTTATGCTCCCAGCAAATTTAGCACACGTATCAGGTCCAATGGGTTCTACACTTGCATGGAGTATTACAGGTCTTGGCGTATTTATGATTGCACTCGTATTTGGAAATTTAGCAGTTCGCAAACCAGAATTAAAGGCAGGACCACAAAGTTACGCTCAAGCAATGTTCCCTTCAAAAAAAGCGGGCAAAGTTGCAGGATATAGTATGGCATGGGGATATTGGGCTGCGAACTGGGCTGCAACCGCATCTGTTATTATTTCCTTTGCTGGATATTTATCAACATTCTTTCCAGTTTTACAAAGTAAGCAAATTCTCTTTTCTACGAACGGATTTTCACTAGAACTCGGAAAAGGACTAACTTTCCTCGTATGTAGCCTTATGCTATGGGGAATTCAATATATTCTTTCTCAAAATATTGACCAGGCTGGAAATATGAATCTTCTTGCTACCATTGCAAAAATTATCGGATTTACAATGTTTATTGTAATCACATTATTCATTTTCAATGCCTCTAATTTTGGAGACGGTCAAACATTTATGAATGAAGCAGGACAATCCATTTCGTTAGGTGGACAAATCAATTCAGCTGCTATCGCAACACTTTGGGCGTTTATCGGTATTGAATCTGCTGTAATGCTTTCTAACCGTGCTAAATCTCAGCGCGATGTAAAAAAAGCTACCATTTTCGGATTAATTATCGCTCTTCTTATTTACATGTCAATTACTTTACTTACAATGGGAGCTCTCTCGCAAGATGCTTTAAAAGAGTCTCAAAAACCATTAGTAGACGCATTAAATTTAGCAATTGGCAATAAAGGAGCCTATATCATGGCTTTACTTGCACTTGTATCTTTATTTGGCTCTACAGTTGGCTGGATCGTTGTTAGTTCAGAAGTACCTTATCAGGCAGCCAAGAATGGACTTTTCCCTAAGTTTTTCGCGAAAACAAATAAAAAAGGTAGTCCTTCAAAATCATTATTTATTACAAATGTGATGACGCAAATTTTCTTATTCTCAACGATTTCTGGTACCGTATCAGAAGCTTATAATTTCGCTATCGTTGTAGCAACATTAGCTTATTTAATTCCATACCTTGTTTCTACGCTGTACCAATTCAAATTGGTTATTACAGGAGAAACGTATGATATAATGCCTGGTTCTCGAATAAAGGATGGGGTCATTACTACATTAGCATTTGTATACTCTATTTGGGTTATCAAAACGGGAACTGCTGATTTAAAAACGTTCTTCTTAGGAATCGGATTGTTCGTACTAGGTCTTATTCTTTACCCAGTATTAATGAAAGACTCACAAAAAACGAATTAAAAAAAGAGAAGCTACCGGCTTCTCTTTTTTATTCAAAATCTGTAATTAACTTTTCTTTTAACTCTCCTACAGATAAAGGTTTCGCATAATAAAATCCTTGTACATAATCACAACCCATAGATTGTAATAAACTTTCTTGCTCTACTGTTTCTACCCCTTCAGCAACTACTGCTAAATTTAAGCTATGGGCAATTTCAATAACAGATTTTACAATCGTTCGCTCTGGCTGTGCATGATCATAATGAAATTCACGAATAAAATTACGATCAATTTTCACTATATCCAGTGGTAGTTGTTTTAAATAATATAAGGAAGAATAGCCCGTTCCGAAGTCATCTAAAGCAATTAAAATACCCATATTTCTTAATTCTTGTAATGTAGCAATAATATAATCAAAATGGCGAACAGCGATACTTTCCGTTATTTCTAAAATTAAACGATTCGGTGGAAAGCCCGTTCTCCTTAAAATGCTACGTACAGATAAAATAAAACGCTTTTGCATTAATTGTTGTATGGATAAATTCACAGATAACCTTAATCCTTCTTCGTAATCTGGCAATGTTTTAAACAAGCGACATGACTTTTCTAATACCCAGTCTCCTAATTTTATAATAAGTCCAGATTCTTCAGCTACTGGAATAAATTCGCCTGGTGAAATAGGCCCTTCTTCTATCGAACAACGTGCTAAAGCCTCAATACCAGTATATTTCTTCGTTTTCAAATCAATAATAGGCTGCAGTGCCACGTCTAACTCTTCATCACGAATTGCCTTTTGCAAAGCGAATTCAATTTTCATTCTACGATTTATTTTCGCACGTAACTCATCTGTAAAGAAACACGCGGCATTTCTGCCTTGTTCTTTCGCGCTATACATAGCTAAATCCGAATTCTTTAATAGAGTTTCTACATCTTGACCATCTTGCGGATATGCGCACAGTCCTAGACTAGCTGAAATGTATACTTCATGACCTTCAAGCATAAATGGTGCCTGAAAACATGACAACACAGATGTCGCTAGCTGCCTCATCGCATCTTGTGTATGACTTTTTGTTAACAGCACAAATTCGTCGCCACCCAGCCTAGCCAGAACGTCTTTCTCTCCTAGCACATAATGCAACCGTGAAGCAACTTCGCTTAAAAGTAAATCCCCTATCATATGACCTAGCGTATCGTTTACTAATTTAAAACGATCCAAATCAAAGTAAATCATACCAAATTCTTTTTTTCCTGCAATCATCTCGTTTACAGTCGTTATTAGCTGCAATCGGTTCGGTAAACTCGTTAAAGCATCATGATACGCAAGCTCCCTATAACGACTTTCACTTAACCGCAACCTCTGTTCTGCTTCTTTCCTACTACTAATATCATTTCGGATCGCGATAAATTGATATGGCTCTCCTTTTTCATTTAAAAACGGAACAATTGTTGTTTTAACCCAATAATACGTCCCATCTTTTGCTTGATTTCGAATCTCACCTCTCCATACTTTTCCGTTCAAAATACGCTTCCATAGAATTTGAAAAAATGTTTTCGGGTGATATCCTGAATTTAAAATACGATGATCTTTTCCTATTAACTCTTCTCGTGTATATTTGGAGATTTCACAAAACTTATCATTTACATATGTAATAAGACCATTTCGGTCTGTAATTGCAACAATTGAAGACTCATCTAATGCTAACTTTAAATCTCGCAATGAAGAGTCATATAATGCATGACCTCTTTGTTCTAGCATGCGCATCTCTCCTTGCTTCCTATCTGACTAAAACACAACTTGTTTCTCTTCATAGAAATAGAGATATTTCATTTCTTAATAATGGCTATTTGCATTCATCACATTTTGAAATATGCCGATTAAAATAACATAATATTATTTGTAATAAAAAGCAATATAATACCGTTTCAATTATAAATAGTGGTTTCTTATCGCTATAATTAGCTTACTTTATTATACATTATTCATTCTCTTACATTCCTTTATAGCTAGCTCTATACAATGCCTATTCCCTATTAATCCCGCTCATATCTAACCTCTTTACTTTACTAGCGAAATAGAAGTTCGAGCACACTATACAACTATTCACGGATAATAATATAAAAGTTAAAATTAGTATATATGTTTTTGAATTACAATAATAAAATATTAACATATTTTCACCTTTATTTTGGAAATATTTTATAAATAATTACTTTATTAAACTAAAAAAGAGGAAAGCCTCTTTTTTAGTTTAATACGGATATGGTATTTGCTGATACCCCGGATATGGAGTTGGATATGGTGCTGGGTATGGCGCTGGATAAGTTACTGGGTACGGTGCTGGATAGTAGCCTCCACTTGCTGCACCCGTTAATGCGCCAGCTGTAAGTCCACCTAACACGCCTCCAGCAAAACTTCCTGGGAAAAATCCACCGCCCCATGAGCCGCCACCCCAGCCCCATCCACCTCCGTGATGGTGGTGATGATCATGGTGATTGTGCCCTCCATGGTGGTGATGTCCGCCGTTATGGTTGTGCCCTCCATGAGGATGATGATTACGATAATACAATCCGTTATTTTCTATATAATTCATTATTCCCCTCTCCTTTTCCATTTTCTCATCTTAATAGGTATTGTATGAATAGTACGGACCTTGTTAGTAACCTATATAATAAGAAAGAATCCGTATAATACGAATAACCATATCCTCGGCTTCATCATGTACCTGTTACAAATCCATGATATGGTTATCCCCGTTCCTATATAAAGGACAAATGTTTTGTCCCCCCCTACACTGTTTATTAACCAGCAAATAGCAGGATAATAGCGTAACAATATACTGTATGTAGGACAAATGCGGAAAGCATGGGGAAAATGTCTATATTTTGTAAAAAAAACAAAACACTTTATAATAAGAATGTCGGATTATACCTTTTTATATAAGAAGTCTATATTTAAGAAAGATTAGAGGAATTTTATAAAAATGAAGAAGCCTATCGTTCAATTATTATTGGTATTTACAATTATATCTATCGTACTCTTACTTTTAGATACGTCTATCCTCTCACTATATACCTTTGTCGGTGCATTATGGTCTCTTACAATCATAGGGATATCTTTCGTTATTTTTATTGAAAATAGATCCCCACAAAGCACTTTAGCATGGTTTTTAGTACTAGCACTTCTCCCTGTTGTTGGTGTGCTTTTATATGCGCTTTTCGGACGTAGCCGTTGGAGAAGAAAAAAACATCTACATCGTTCAGAAGAGCAAAGAAAATTATTCCGTGAAATATTAGAAGGAAGACGAGTAGAATTGTCACTCACAGTCCCCTTACATGAACGTTCTATGCATTTAACAAAAGTCGTACAAAAATTTGGAGGCGGACCTGCCGCAGATAAAACAACTACAAAACTTTTAACAAATGGCGATCAAACCTTTTCAGAAATTTTGCAAGCTATCGAGCAAGCAAAACATCACATACATATTCAATACTATATTTATAAATCTGATGAGATTGGTACGAAAGTTCGAGATGCTTTAATAAAAAAAGCAAAATCTGGTGTTATTGTACGCTTTCTTTATGATGGACTCGGAAGTAACACTTTAAGAAGACGCTTTTTAAAACCTATGAAAGAAGCTGGTATTGAAATTGTAGAATTTGACCCTATTTTTTCAGCTTGGTTACTTGAAACTGTCAATTATCGTAACCATCGAAAAATCGTTATTGTAGATGGAGAAATCGGTTTTACTGGTGGACTCAACGTCGGTGATGAATATCTTGGCCGTTCAAAAAAATTTCCCATTTGGCGTGATAGTCATTTAAAAATAGAAGGAAAAGCGTTATATAAATTACAAGCAATTTTTCTAGAAGATTGGCTCTATGCCTCTAGTGGATTGAATACTTATTCTTGGGATCAATTTATGAATAGACAATACTTCCCAGGTAAAGAAATTTCAAGTGCAGAAGGTGCTGTGCAAATTGTAGCCAGCGGGCCTAGCTCAGATGATAAAAGCATTCGCAATACATTATTAGCTGTTATGGGATCTGCAAAAAAATCGATTTGGATCGCTACACCTTACTTTATTCCAGATCAAGAAACTTTAACATTATTACGTTTAAGTGCAATATCTGGCATAGATGTACGCATTTTATATCCTGGTAAAAGTGATAGTATTATTAGTGATCAAGCATCTCAGTCCTACTTCACTCCGCTTTTAAAAGCTGGTGCTTCCATTTATAGTTATAAAGATGGTTTTATGCATGCAAAAATTGTACTCGTTGATGATAAGATCGCGACAATTGGAACGGCAAATATGGACGTACGCAGCTTTGAATTAAATTATGAACTTATTAGCGTACTATATGAATCAGAAACCGTTCATGATATTAAACATGATTTTGAAGACGACTTTAAGCATTCCACTGAAATTAAATGGAACGCATTCCAAAAAAGAAGTATCAAAAAACGAATATTAGAGTCTTTCATGCGACTCATTTCTCCTTTACTGTAAGCAATCAATGTAATATTGATTGCTTTTTCTTTTCCATTTCCCCTCTCTCCTTTTCTTTGCATACCATATTAAAACAAGTTATCATAAGATGTATTACTTTATGAAAATAATGTTAGGTGGGAAATACATGTTAGAACAATTTCATATACATGCTGATTTAAAACAACAGCTCTCAACCATTCACGAAAAAAATAAACAAGAAGCTGGTGAAAATGCACATTTAATTGGAAAGAAAATATATAAAGCATCTGATAACAGCATTATTGAAGATGCTATTACAGCGCTTCTTCTTGGCAAAAACATTCTATTAAAAGGGCCGACTGGTAGTGGTAAAACAGTACTAGCTGAAACTCTTTCTTCTTTATTCCAAAAACCAATGCATAGCATTAACTGTTCTGTTGACCTAGATGTAGAAGGTATTTTAGGATACAACACACTACAAACGAAAGATGGTGCATCTGAAGTTACATTCGTTAACGGCCCTCTTATGAAAGCAATGAAGAACGGTCATTTCCTATATATTGATGAAATCAATATGGCAAAACCTGAAACGTTACCACTTCTTCACGGTGCATTAGATTACCGTAAAATGATTACAAATCCGTTTACACAAGAAGTTGTATATGGCGATGAGGAGTATCGTGTAATTGCAGCAATTAATGAAGGTTACGTTGGAACAAGTGAACTAAACGAAGCATTAAAAAACCGTTTCGTTATTATTGAAGTTCCATACATTCAAGGTGACACATTAAAAGAACTATTACTATCTGAATCAAAATTAAATGATGTTGCAACAATTGAAAAGTTCGTTGCATTTGCAAGCGACCTTATGCCTTTAGCTCGTGATGGGCGTGTAAGTGAAGAAGCAGCAAGTATTCGTGGCATTATCGACGCATGTGATTTAGGTGTATATATTCCTGTTATGCGTGCAATTGAACGTAGTATTATCGCAAAATTAAACGATGAAACAGAACAAATGACTGTCCGTGAATTAGCAGAAAGTTATTTCTTTGAGGGATAATTCATGAGACAAATTTTTAGTGACAAAAAAATTGATGCGTCGCTGTTTCTACAAATGGAAAACTTAATGTATGCTCTTCTAAAAGAAGACGATGCCTACCTTGAGTATGGCTATAAAGCATACTACGACGAAATTGAAAAAAAGGTTGTCATTAGTCACTTTTGGGATGATCGAAAAGAAGAGGATACAGTAATCGGATTAAAAAGCGAAGTGTTTTTAAAAGCACTTGGTAATAAACATTACTCGGACATGACTTTAATTCGTTCTTATGCGATTGAATTACAAGAATCACCCTTAAAAAAGTTTTTAACACAATTATTTGTTCTATTAGAAGATTTACGTGTTGAGGAAATCGTAAAAAACTTACGCCCTGGCACAAAGCATGTTTTTAAAAGAAGAAAAGAAATGTATCGCAATTACTTTGGTTCACAAAATGAAATCAATCGTGTTCGTAACTATCACGGTGATCGTCTATTTTGTCTCTGCTATCTTTCATTAACGAGCGATAAATATGAAATGTTTAATAATGAATATTTCGAGCAAATTGAAGCAATTTTGCATGAAACATTCCAAGCTCGTAATACAGAAGACATTATGTATATCGTTGAAAAAATTCGCTATCGTTTAGAAGGACTTCTTGAAAGTGATATGCTTAATAATTATTTCGGACATGCACCGCTTTATTTATCTGTTATTACAGATGAGAAAGACAGTCGCGCTGAAAAATTAGCAAATGATGATACGCAGCTCATAGATGACGATGATAGCAAAAATAAAATGGATGAAAGTTTCTCCACATGGCACCGTGAAAATAAAAACAATGAAAACGAGAACTTTTTACGCTTTGATTTAGAAAGCGGAACGAAAACAAATATGATGGGTGATACTGCTCGTGAATCAGAAGATGGCGACCAAGCACTTGGTTCTGTACAAGGTACTTCTCAAAAAAGTACACAATCCAACTTTGATGGCGCTGATACAGAAGAAGCAAGAGCTTCACACGCTTCTAGCCAAAACGAGGGTGCATACGGTAAGTATAACGTTGGTGCTTCTCATATATTTAAAGAAGCTCGCAAATCAAATCCTGATGAAAAAAAGGATTACCAAGCTATCAAATCAGTTGTTAATAAAGATGTAAAAGAATTAAAGAAAATTATCGAAAAAACGATTGAAAATAAAACGAATGCAAATAGTGATAAATATTACGGAAGACTTCGTAAGAAATTCCTTCGTATTTATACTGAAAAGCAGCCGCGCATGTTTTATAAAAAAGGCCAGGAATCACAAGAACTTGACGTTGCATTCCAATTACTAGTGGACTGCTCTGGTTCTATGTATAACAAAATGGAAGAAACGAAAAAGAGTGTGGTCCTATTCCATGAAGCGTTGAAATCTTTAAAAATCCCGCACGCTATTAGCGGATTTTGGGAAGATGCTTCTAGTGCTAAGCCTGAAGATAAGCCAAACGTTATCCATGAAGTTGTAACGTATAAAAACTCAACGTTACCAAACGTTGGTCCAGAAATTATGCAGCTTCGCGAAGAAGAAGATAACCGCGACGGATATATTATTCGTATCGTTTCTGAAAAACTTGCAAAAAGACCAGAAAAGCATAAATTCTTACTTGTCTTTACAGACGGTGAGCCTTCTGCGCTAGACTATCAACAAGACGGTATTTTAGATACGCATGAAGCTGTCAAACTTGCTCGTAAAAGTGGTATGGAAGTAATCGGAATCTTCATCGAAGAAGGCGAAGCAAAAGAAGCAACTTATCAATTAATGAAGAATATTTATAACCATCACTTCTTAGTTGCAAATCATGCTGAAGATTTACGTCTGAAGATTAAACCACTATTGAAAAAGTTATTACTGAAGACGATTGAATAGAAAAACAGGAGCGTTGTCGCTCCTGTTTTTTCCTTTCAATCACTTTGTTTCTGGTTGAAACTTGTATGGAATAGCTACTTCTAATAATGCCTCGAATCCGCCATCATAGAATGGGAATCGTTCATTTGCGATCGTTCGATCCACCCACTCTATTGCGGAAATTTCTTCGTCATCTTCCGCAATCAATTCACCCTTTACTACATTTGCTCGGAATGTAAAAAATAGCGCATGATTCCCTGATTCTTCAAAGAATTTTTCATTAATCGCAACAAGTCCACCTGCCACAGCAGTTAAACCTGTCTCTTCTTTTACTTCTCTTATTAGTGCTTCCTCTAATATTTCACCTTTTTCCACAGCCCCGCCTGGCAATGACCAAACATTTTGTTCTACATTATGTACCATTAATATTTTATCTGTTTCTTCATCATGTATTAGTGCATATACGACGTCAACTCTTTGCATGTTGCTTTTCTCCTTCAATTAACTCATCCATTGTAAATAAAGAATGTAGCTGTAAGCCATCTTCTAATAAGTTATCGCTTCCCTCTTTCGTTCGTTCAATGACGCCTAGAACATGATGTACTTTCGCACCTAATTCTCTTAAATCTTTCGTACTTAATAATATTTGACCACCTGTCGTAATAACATCCTCAACGACACAAACATTTTTCCCAGCAATATTAACGCCTTCTGCTAACTTACATGTACCATACTTCTTCGCTTCTTTTCTTACAAATACAACAGGTATACCTGTTTGTAAAGATAATGCTGTCGCTACTGGAATTCCTCCCATCTCTAAACCCGCGAGTACTTCTGTCTCAGGAGGAATGAGCTCTTTCAATTGTTTAGCAATTTCTAATAACAGTACTGGATTAGATTCAAATAAGTACTTATCAAAGTATTGATTTGATACTTGTCCTGATCGAAGCTTAAATGTTCCCGTTAAACGTGACGTATTATAAATTTCCTTTGCTAACTCCCATTTCTCCATTGTATCTCTCCCCTTTATGCACAAATTAACTCATTCTATCACATTTGCAATTATTTCTATATTCCCAAATTACAAATAAAAGGGTCAATTCCTAAGAATCGACCCTTCCTATTAATTCATCACTAACTCAGCTGTGAGCTTTTTTTTTAACTTAGCCAACATGTCCGTTGTCATTTTGTCTAAATCATATTCTGCTTTAAAGTCCCACTCTTTCATTGCTGCTGTTGCATCAATAGAGTTTGGCCAGCTATCAGCGATTGTTTGACGAGCAGGATCTACAGCGTAATCCATTGTAAACGTCGGGATGTGTTTACGAATTGATGCTGCGATTTGCTCTGGTTCAAAGCTCATCGCTGTAATATTGAACGCGTTTCTATGCACAAGTTTACTTGGATCAGCTTCCATTAATGAAATGATCGCTTGTAAAGCATCCGGCATGTACATCATATCCATGTATGTTCCTTCTGCAATGTATGAGGTGTATGTGCCTTTTTTAATCGCCTCATAATAAATTTCAACCGCATAATCAGTTGTTCCGCCTCCTGGAGGAGCTACGTAAGAAATTAAACCTGGGAAACGTACACCGCGCGTATCAACGCCAAACTTTTGATGATAATAATCACATAGTAATTCTCCTGCTACTTTGTTTACCCCATACATCGTAGTAGGACGCTGAATTGTATCTTGTGGCGTATTATCTTTCGGTGTTGATGGACCGAATGCACCGATAGAACTGGGCGTGAAAAACTTACAGTTTAATTCACGAGCTGCTTCTAATGCATTTACAAGTCCACCCATATTTAAATTCCAAGCAAATAACGGATTTTTTTCTGCTGTTGCTGAAAGTAAAGCTGCTAAATGAATAATTGTATCTACTTCATTACGCTTTGCAATATCATGTAGTTTTTGTCCATCTGTTACATCTAACGTTTCAAATGGACCAGACGTTACTACTTCACTATCTGTTTCACGAATATCTGTTGCAATAACATTTGATGCACCGTATACATCACGAAGTTTCATTACTAGTTCAGAACCAATTTGCCCTAAAGAACCGGTTACTAGAATTTTTTTCATTTTCCCCACTCCTCATTTGCAAGCTATTCAAAAGATGTCGTTACTTAAATGATGCCCATTTCTTTCCCTACTTTTTCATACTTACGAATTGCTTCATCTAACATTTCTTTCGTATGAGCTGCTGTAGGCATATTACGAACGCGTCCTTTTCCTTTAGCTACAGTTGGGAACACGATAGATTTTGCATATACGCCTTCTTCATTTAAACGTTTACTAAATTCTTGTGTTAATACTTCGTCACCAATAATACAAGGTGTAATTGGCGTTTCACTTTCTCCAATGTTAAAGCCAAGTTCTTTTAACCCTTGTTTTAAATAGCGGCCATTTTCCCATAAACGATCATGTAACTCTGTGCTTTCCATTAAAATTTCAATTGATCGCATACATGCAGCTGCATCAGCCGGTGTTAATGCTGTAGAGAATAAGAATGGACGTGAACGAACTTTTAACCAGTCAATTAAGTTTTGTTTCCCTGCTACATATCCACCAATTACCCCAATTGCTTTTGATAATGTACCAATTTGAAAATCAACTTTATCAGATAGACCGAAATGCTTTACAGTTCCTGCACCTTTTCCAAGTACACCTGAACCGTGTGCATCGTCTACATATGTCATTAAATCTAATTCTTCTGCAATCTCAACAATTTCTGGTAATTTTGCAACATCTCCATCCATTGAGAAGACACCGTCTGTAATTACCATTAATTTATTGTAAAGACCTGATTCTTTCGCCGCGATTGCTTTTTGGCGTAAATCTTCCATATCAGAATGTTTATAAACAATAATTTTTGCTTTTGATAGACGACTACCATCAATAATAGAAGCATGGTTTAATTCGTCTGAAAGAATCGCATCATTTTTATCCATAACGGCTGAAATCGCTGCCATATTACAGTTAAATCCTGATTGGTAAGCAATTGCTGCTTCTGTATGTTTAAACTTTGCAATTGTCTCTTCTAATTTAATATGCAAATCTAAAGTACCGTTAATTGTACGAACAGCTCCTGCTCCAACGCCGTACTTATGAATTGCACCAATTGCTGCTTCTTGCAAACGACTATCTGTTGCTAATCCAAGATAGTTGTTTGAAGATAAGTTAATATATTCTTTTCCGCCAATTGTAATGATCGGTCCATTTGAACTCTCAAGCGGATCAATTACGTTATAAAGCCCCTTTGATTTTAAATCCTCTAAATTTTCTTCTAAAAATTTCGCAAGTGTTTTACTAGACATTGTGAAGCCTCCCATCGTTCATGTAAGCGAATTATTGTCTTAATAGTTCTAATAATCCCTCTACTAGCTTAACACGTTTTCAGGATTTATTATAGAAAAATAGTTTAAAGTAACCGCTTACAATTCTAGATTATATATGATTCATTACAAGAAATCTATCATTTACTTTTCATATTTGGTAGAATAAAAAAAATATTTAAGGGGGCTTCAATCATGGCATTTACTGAATCTGATGTATATAATAACGAAGCATTTTTTGAACAATATATGAAACGAAGATACCGAGAAAATAGCCCAAATGAATCACTTGAAAAACCAGCCTTCTTTCAACTCATTGGTGATGTGAAAGGAAAGAAAATCCTCGATTTAGGCTGCGGTGACGCCAAGTTTGGCGAGGAATTATTAGAGAATGGCTGCCACTCTTACACTGGTATTGAGGGCTCCGAACTTATGTATGAAAAAGCTAAAAAACAACTAGAAAATAAAAATGGAACCGTCCATTGTTTAAACCTCAAAGACTACACATACCCTCCTTCTACTTTTGATTTAGTAACGTCTAGACTCGCCTTACATTATATTGAACATCTTCCTATCATTTTTCAAAATGTGTACGAAGCTTTAAAAACAAATGGAACCTTTACTTTTAGTGTTCAACACCCTGTTATTACCTCTTCATTTGAAAGCTTGCAAACGAGCGGGAAAAGAACGAGCTGGCTCGTCGATGATTATTTTAAAATTGGCGAACGGGTTGAGCCATGGATTGACCAAGAAGTTATTAAATACCATCGTACAACAGAAGAGTATTTTACATTGTTACAACAAGCCGGGTTTACGATTACAAACATAAAAGAAGCCACACCAAATCAAACTTATTTTCAGAGTGAAGAAGAATATGAACGACGTTTACGAATTCCCCTCTTCCTTTTATTTTCTTGCCGCAAATAAAAAAGACGATGAATCCTCATCGCCTTTTTTATTTAACTCATTACTTGAGCAACCTCTTTACGTACACGTCTTCCTTTTCCATGCGGGATGCAAAGTGGTGTCCCAAATAACGGATCCGTACTGATTTGACATTCCATTCGGAATACATCACGTACTAGCTTCTCATCTACTACTTCTTCCGGCTTACCTTGTGCATATATTTGTTTATCTTGAATGGCTACAATATTATCTGCATAACGGCATGCTAAATTTAAATCGTGTAATACCATAACAATTGTTCTTTGTTCTGTTTCATTTAATTCGAATAATAAATCTAGCACTTCAATTTGGTGAGTCATATCTAAATATGTAGTAGGCTCATCCAGTAAAATAATATCTGTATCTTGTGCAAGCGTCATTGCAATCCAAGCACGTTGTCGTTGTCCACCTGAAAGAGCATGCACATCACGCTCAGCAAATTCTGTCATACCTGTTGCTGCGAGTGCTTTTTGTACCATTTCCTCATCTTTTTCTGACCATTGCTTCAGCCACGTTTGATATGGATAACGCCCTTGCTTTACAAGTTGCAATACTGTAAGCCCTTCTGGCGCTTGCGGTCCTTGCGGTAAAATTGCCATTTGACGAGCGATTTGCTTCGTTTGCATACTTTGAATGGCTTGATTATCTAGCAAAATGTCACCAGTTGTTGGCTTTAATAATCTAGCTAGTGAACGTAATAAAGTTGATTTTCCACAACCGTTAGAACCGATAAAGATTGTAATTTCGCCTTTTGGAATTTCTAAATTCAACTCATCAATAATAATTGCTTCACCATAAGACAGCGTCAAACGTTTCGTCTCCAATGCTTTTTGCATATTCATCTCCCTTTATGAATTCCGACTTTTATAAAGTAAATAAATAAAATAAGGTGCACCAATTGCTGATGTAAATACCCCTGCTGGAATTTCAAGTGGTGTGAAAACTGTACGCCCGATTAAATCTGCAGCAAGTACTAAAATTGCACCAACAATAGCCGCAACTGGGAGTAATGCACCGTATAAAGAACCAACTAGTCTTCGTGAAATATGAGGTGCCATTAAACCGACAAACCCAATTCCTCCGGCGAAGGCAACTGCGCCACCAATTAAAGCTGTACTCAGTAATAACATGAATACGCGTGACTTCGTTAAAGGAACACCAAGTCCTACCGCAATATCATCCCCTAGCTCTTGCGCATTTAAATGCCTAGCAGCTATAAATGCTATTACCGTTAAAATGAGAACCCACGGCGCAAGCACCATAACGTTTTGCCATGAAGAACCGTAAACAGTACCTGTAATCCATACATTCGCTTGACTCGCTTGATAAATTGGCGCTAACAACATAAACAAAGTCGTTGCCGCTTTCGTTAATGCCCAAAAACCAACACCAATTAAAACAAGACTAATCGGTGATAATCCGTCATTTCTCCATGCAAATAAATATACAAAAAGCGCTACAATCGTTGCCCCAGCGAAGGCTGCTAACGGCATATAATGAATGCTTACGGTTAGCGCATTATTTTTATCACTAAATATAGCTAAAAATAATACAACTGCAACACTTGCACCACCTGTAATCCCAATGATATCAGGAGAAGCCAGTGGATTTCGAACGAGACCCTGTAAAATACATCCTGCTACTGCAAGTGCGATTCCTACAAGGATGGCAATTAAAATACGCGGCATACGAAACTTATTTACAACCATATTAGACATCGCATCGCCATTTCCAGTGATTGCTTGCCATACATCATAAGGAGCAATTTTCATGTCTCCCATACCTGCACTCGCAAAAAATAATCCTATTAAAACAACTAGTAAACTGAATAAGACGAGACAAGCTCGTTTATACATTAAAAACGAGAGCCCGCCTTTTCCTATACGAAACGGAATATACTTCTTCATTTGCTAAGCCCTCTCTTACGTGCAATATAAATAAAGAATGGTGCCCCGATAAATGCTGTCATAACCCCTACCGGTACTTCTTGTGGCATAATGACATATCTTGCTGCTATATCAGCTAAGATTAATAGTATTGCACCTAACAACCCGCTATACGGTACTCTCCACCTGTGATCTACTCCAACAAGAAATCTGGCAAAATGCGGAGTAATAATACCAATAAATCCAATCGGACCAGCGACTGCAACTGAACCACCAGACAACAGGACAATAATAAGTAACACGAATGATTTCATTAAAATTGTTCGTTGTCCAAGCCCCTTCGCGACGTCTTCCCCCATCATCAATGTATTTACTTTTCCTGCCATCATAATAGATGCGATCCAGCCTATTAATAAATATGGGAATACAGATTGTAAAATTTCTAACTTTCTTCCTTGCACAGATCCGGCAAGCCAAAATAATACTTCTTCAAGCGCCTTTTCATTTAACACAAGTAATCCTTGTGTTAATGATGAAAATAACGCACTAATTGCGACCCCTGCTAATGTTAACTTAAGAGGCGTTGTCCCTTCTTTTCCTAAAGAACTAGAAGCGAATACAAGGATTGCAGCAACTGCTGCCCCTAAAAAGGCAATCCAAGTAAAAGCTGACAATGATGTAACAGAAAAAACCACAATTGCTACAACTATGAAAAACGCAGCGCCTGAATTTAATCCAATAAAATCTGGAGAAGCAAGTGGATTCTTCGTTAAAGTTTGCATAAGACAACCAGCAATGGCTAAACTAGCACCAACACTAGCTGCAATTAGTGCCCTTGGTAGACGCACATTTTGAATAATAATATGTTCATTGGAACCATTAAAATGGAAAAAAGCATCTAACGCTAATTTCCAACTCGTATTTGTATATCCGAAAATAATACTTCCCCAAATACAAATAATGACTGCAATGATTCCAACAAATAACCCAATCCATTTTGCTTGATTTGTTTTTAATAACATGCAGCGTTTCCCCTTCAATGTATAATGATACGTTGTAAGTGTATTTCAACTTAATTCTCATTGTCAACGATAATGAGAACTATTTTCATTGATATGTATTGACAATCAAAAGATAAAAGCTTAATATCATGCTTGCTATTGAAAAAACTTCTCAGTATGTAGGGGGTACATAATGAAATTCGCGCAAAAGAAATCGTTTACAGTATTTGTATTTTTACTAGCCTTTTCACTACTTTTAAGTGCTTGTGGAAAATCAAATACGAAAGAAGAATCAAAAGAAGATACGAAAAAAGAAATGATTACTGTGGAACATGCAATGGGTAAAACAGAAGTTCCCGCTAGTCCAAAACGTGTAGTTATTTTAACAAATGAAGGCACTGAAGCTTTACTCGAGTTAGGTGTAAAACCAGTTGGGGCTGTGAAATCTTGGACTGGTGATCCATGGTATCCACATATTAAAGATAAAATGAAAGATGTAAAGGTTGTTGGTGATGAAGGGCAAGTGAACGTGGAAACAATCGCTTCCTTAAAACCAGACTTAATTATCGGTAACAAAATGCGTCACGAAAAAGTGTACGAGCAACTAAAGGCAATTGCACCTACTGTGTTCTCTGAAACGCTACGTGGTGAATGGAAAGATAACTTCAAATTTTATGCAAAAGCATTAAATAAAGAAAAAGAAGGTCAAAAGGTTTTAGCTGATTACGATAAACGTATGAAAGATTTAAAAACTAAACTAGGCGATAAAGTAAATCAAGAAATCTCTATGGTTCGGTTTATGCCTGGTGATGTTCGTATTTATCACGGTGATACATTCTCTGGTGTTATTTTAAAAGAACTTGGATTTAAACGTCCTGGAGATCAAAATAAAGATGACTTTGCAGAGCGTAACGTATCTAAAGAACGTATTTCAGCAATGGACGGCGATGTATTATTCTACTTCACATTCGATAAAGGAAACGAGAAAAAAGGTTCTGAATTAGAAAAAGAATATATCAATGATCCTCTATTTAAAAATTTAAATGCAGTGAAAAACGGTAAAGCATACAAAGTTGACGACGTTATTTGGAATACAGCCGGTGGTGTAATGGCTGCTAACCTACTATTAGATGATATCGAAAAACGCTTTGTTAAATAATATTTCCTTAACCAGCTCCTCTTCTATGGAGCTGGTTATTTTTCAATTCACTTAAATGTCACATTATTTCATTTTGTATTTTTATTCCCAATATGTTATATTATAAAAGTAAATAGAATATATTTTCTCTATATCAGAATAAATATTTTAATCTAAATTTTCTGATTAATCACTATTTTATTTTCTTTTAGAATTCAATTATTACATTTGAAAACGCTTATCATCTCGTTTTCAGGGCAAAATACAGTAACGGTCGAAGAAAAATAGAACTTTTTTCAGAAATTTTCTTTCTATTTCCATATAATTCTATTGACTTCTAAATATTTTGTGAATTAAAATAATTACATAAATATCCGTTATACAGAATTAGGGGGAAACAAACATGGATGCAGCTTTAAAATTAGACAAAGCTGGAGAGCAACAATCACCAAAAAAACATCCACCAGGATTATATTTGTTGTTCTTTACAGAGGCATGGGAAAGATTTAGTTATTACGGAATGCGTGGCTTATTAGTTCTTTATTTAACAACGAGCTTAGTAAGCGGCGGTTTAGGATTTGATAAAGCAGTTGCTGTACAAATATACGGTATTTTCACAATGTTAGTATACTTCACACCAATTATCGGTGGTTGGTTAACTGACCACTTCATTACGAAACGCCATGCCATTACTATTGGTGGTATCATTATGGCAATTGGTAACTTTGTACTATTTTCAATGAATACGAAAACTGGACTATTTTTAGGATTAGGATTATTAGTTATCGGTAACGGATTCTTCAAACCAAATATTTCGACTTTATTAGGTCAATTATATAGCGAAAACGATTCTCGTCGTGATAGTGCCTTCACTATCTTCTACATGGGAATCAACTTAGGGGCTCTTATCGCTCCATTCATTTGCGGTTACTTCGCAGATTATAGATACGGTTTCTTAACAGCTTGTATCGGTATGATCATTGGACAGCTTGCTTTTAATTTCTTAGCACCTCGTTACTTAGGATCTATCGGAACAACTGTTGTCGGTAAACAATCTAAAGAAAAAAATGCAAAAGCAATTGAGAAAAAACCTTTAACAACACAAGAGAAAAAGCGTACAACTGCGATTTTAATTTTAACTTGTTTCGTTGTATTCTTCTGGGCAGGATTTGAACAAGCTGGTAGTTCTTTAACACTTTACACAGATAAGTTCGTGGATCGTACAATTGGTGGATTTACAATTCCAACACCTTGGTTCCAATCTGTAAACCCACTATTCATTATCTTACTAGCATTACCGGTTTCTGCATTATGGATTAAACTTTCAAAAACGAAAAATGGTGACTTAAAAATCCCAACAAAAATGGCATTTGGTATGATCTTACTAGGGATTGGATATTTAGTACTAACTTTAGCTGTATTAAAAACTGGTAGCGATGAAGGTAACATTGCAATGAAAGCAAACTTACTATTCATTGTATTCACTTACATGTTCCATACAATCGGTGAATTATTCTTATCACCAATCGGACTTTCTATGGTAAGTGCAATCGCTCCTGTTAAATTAGCATCATTATTAATGGGTGTATGGTTAGCTGGTACTGGCTTCGCAAACTTATTAGCAGGACAATTAGCTGCTTTCACTCAATCTTTAGGATATTTAGAAGTATTCGCAAGCATCGGTGTTATCGTAATCGTGCTAGGATTAGTACTTCTTATGTTCTCTAAGAAAATTGCACATATGATGGAATAAGAAATAAAAAGACGCTTCTAAACCTTTAGAAGCGTCTTTTCTATTACTTCTCCTCTAAAGCCGTCACGTTCACGTGAACGCTTTCTCCAGGATTAGATACATCATTACTTGAGCAACTCCACTCTGCTCGTCACAGCTCTCAATCCATACTGGTACGCCCTCATATGTAACGTCAATGCTACTTGAAGAAGATAAGATTTGTTTCACACGTTTTACATCCATACTACTATTCCTCCTTTTCCTTACTACACTCCCTTCTATCTTTTCTTTTCCCTTTAGAATATATTCCATATAACAACATGTTAATTGATAGCCTTTTCTTCCTTACATGCTAACATTTACTCTCATATCACCTTTCTTACAAATAAAAAAAGACGTAGATCCCATACGTCTTTTTCCATAATATTCAAATTTTAAGAAAATAATGTTTTTACAACTTCACTTACTTTATCATTATGAATTTGATAATACACTTCTAGTCCTCGTCTTTCAAAGCGCACTACTTTATTTTGTTTTAATTTCGTTAAATGTTGCGAAACCGTTGATTGTGGAATTTCTAACACTTCCTGTAATTGTGTTACGTTACAAGTTCCACGTTGCATTAGTTCCATTACTAGGCGTAAACGTAACGGATGCGCTAACGCTCTTAACATTTGTACATCTTCTTCTGAAATACGACATTCGAATTGATTTTGGCTCATAAAGTTCCCCTCATTTTCGTTTTTATTTTCTTTTTATTTATTTATATATCTGTTCTTATATTTCCTGTTACGACATAACTTTATCAACCTATAAAGCTGAAAATTTTTTCCATCTTTATCAGAAAAGAATTCAGGAAAAATTCCTTGCTGATTTTGAATATTATACTATATGATATAATGAAAAAGCAAAAGTAAGGGCTATGAATACTTTGCTTACAAACGTTGTTTTATCAGGCTTTTTGTTATATTTTCACCTCACTGCAACGTACAGTAATGATATTGTAAAATACTGTCTATAATTGATAACCTATCGTAACGTATTTGGGTTATATTTAACCTCTTTGTTATTCTAAAAGGAATTTTCAGTAAAAAGAGATACTGTAACATTAAAAATTAACTTATTTCTTTTTAAATTCGTATTCAATAGCTTGGACTGTGATGAAATCCTTCCTATTAAATGCATTTGCTTTCTCTGCCTTACTAGATCAACTCGGGCGAGCATGTGACCACCTATCAAAGCTTAAGTATTCCAACACCCTATATACTTGATGTAAAGACGTCATCTAATATATAGAATCAATGATATACGAACAAACAAAATAATATCGAAATAACTTCAAAAAGCACACTCAAATCTATTTGAGTGTGCTTTTTGTCTACTTTATGAACAAAGCATTCTTTTAACACTATTATGGAATAATTATACTTTTTTACGTTGACAATAGTGTTGAAGGAGAATATACTAAGCATGTAAGTTGATTGTGAATTGTTTCACAAATAATGTGAATTTCTTCACATAAAATAGATAGGAGTTGTCATTATTATGAGTACTTGGACACAAATTTATGACCCATTAAACAATATTTGGTTATCTGCACTAATCGCAGCACTTCCAATTTTCTGCTTCATCATTTGTTTAATGGGACTGAAAATGAAAAGTTACATGGCTGGTCTTTACAGTGTGATTGTCGCTATTATTCTTGCTATATTCGTTTATAAAATGCCAGCAACCGTAGCTGTAGCATCTGCCGGATTCGGTGTTTTATCTGGATTTTATCCAATTTGTACTATCGTTATCGCAGCAATTTTCCTTTACAAATTAACTGTTAAAACAGAGCAATTCAACATCATTCGTGATAGTATTTCAAGCATTACAAATGATCAACGTTTACAAGTATTATTAATCGCTTATTCTTTCGGTGCTTTCTTAGAAGGCGCAGCTGGTCTAGGGGTTCCAGTTGCTATTACAGCTGCATTACTTGTAGGTATGGGCTTTAATCCATTAAAAGCAGCGGGTATTTGTTTAGTAGCTAACATCGCTGGTGGTGCTATGGGTGCCATGGGTATCCCAGTTACAGTACCAGCACAATTAACTGAGCTAGACGCATTAACTATCGGTCGTCAAACTGTTCTTATTTTACCATTCATTAGTATTGTTTTACCTTTCTTACTTGTTTCAATGGTTGATGGAATTAAAGGTATTAAAGAAACTTGGCAAGGTATTCTTGTAAGTGGTTCTTCTTTCGCTATTACTCAGTTCCTTGTGACTTACTTCTTAGGTGCAGAACTTACTAATATTTTCGCAGCCGTTGTAAGTATGGTTTCTCTAGCATTATTCTTACGTGTTTGGCAACCAAAATCTTCTACTAAAGAAGAAAAACAAGAAAAACAAGAATCTCATACATTCAATCAAATTTTATATGCTTGGTCTCCATTCGTATTCTTAACTGCATTCGTAACAATCTTTAATTTAAAACCAATTAAAGCTTTATTTGCTCCAGATGGTGCACTAGCAAACTTAGTATTTAACATTCAGTTCCCTGGTCTTCATAATGCTGTTATGAAAACTACACCAATTACAAAAGCTGATACACCTTTCGCAGCTGTTTTCAAGTTCGATGTATTCTCTTCTACAACTACTGCAATCGTATTGGCAATTATCGTTTCACTTATCGTGTACCGCGTAAAAGGTAAAATGGTTAAAGAATTAGTAGTAGAAACAATGAAAGAACTAAAAGCTCCAGTATATA
Organism: Bacillus sp. FSL M8-0063; assembly: GCF_038005545.1. NCBI lineage: Bacteria > Bacillati > Bacillota > Bacilli > Caryophanales > Bacillaceae > Bacillus > Bacillus sp. FSL M8-0063. The sequence goes on along the minus strand of NZ_JBBOTJ010000001.1, from coordinate 294,492 downwards.
CAATCTGTAGCGTTATCGCTTTAGCTTACGTAGAGAACTACTCTGGTATGTCATCTACACTTGGACTTGCATTCTCTTCTACTGGTAATGCATTCCCAGTTCTTTCTCCAATCTTAGGATGGATTGGCGTATTCATTACAGGATCAGTAGTATCAAGTGGTTCATTATTCGCACCGCTTCAAGCAGTAACTGCAGATCAATTAAACATCGTTCCTTCTACACTTGTTGCATTAAACGTAGTAGGTGGTACAATGGCAAAAATGGTTTCACCACAATCTGTGGCAGTTGCTTGTGCAGCAGTTGGACTAGTTGGTAAAGAATCTGCCCTATTTAAAACAGCAATGAAATACAGTTTAATCTTCCTAGCTATTATTAGCTTACTTCAATTAAACTCTGTATTTAATATCTTTTAAAAAAAAAACACCGATCCAAATGGATCGGTGTTTTTTCACATTACATCTTCTTATTCTTTAATAAAGAAGCTCCAGCAATTTCAGGATGCGTCATTTCGAATGGATCTAAAATAATATCCAATTCTTCTTCTGTCAGTACACCATGTTCTAAACATAACTCCCTAACAGATTTTCCTGTTTCAATTGCTTCACGTGCAATACGAGATGCTGCTTCATAACCAATATGAGGATTAACTGCTGTAATAATTCCAACACTTTTCTCAACATATTGCTTCAGCAATTCTTCATTTGCTGTAATTCCTTTAATACAATATTCACGGAATACACGGAATCCGTTATTCATAATACTAATAGATTGAATTAAATTAAATACAAGTACAGGCTCCATTACGTTTAACTCTAATTGGCCTGCTTCTGATGCTAAGCAAATTGTATGATCATTACCAATTACTTGGAAAGCAACTTGATTAATTACTTCTGCCATAACAGGATTTACTTTACCTGGCATAATAGATGAACCTGGTTGACGAGCTGGTAATTGAATTTCTGCCAATCCAACACGTGGACCAGATGCCATAATACGAAGGTCATTCGCAATTTTAGACATATTCATCATACATACTTTTAATGCCGCAGATACTTCTGTATATGCATCTGTGTTTTGCGTTGCATCAACTAAATGCTCTGCACCAACAAGTGGGAATCCGCTAAATGTTCGTAAATGTTTAACTACTTGTTCAATGTACGTAGGGTTTGCATTTAATCCCGTACCAACAGCTGTCGCCCCCATGTTCACTTCATATAAATGTTGGCGAGACTGTTTAATTCTTTTTATATCACGTTCAAGCACTCGGCTATACGCTTCAAATTCTTGTCCAAGACGAATCGGAACAGCATCTTGTAAATGTGTACGCCCCATTTTAATGACGTGGTCGAACTCTTTTGCTTTTGCACGGAAAGCAGCATGAAGTTCTTCCATTGTAATAAGAAGTTCTTCTAACATCATAAGAGTTGCAATATGAATTCCCGTTGGAAACGCATCATTCGTTGATTGAGCCATGTTTACATGCGTGTTTGGGCTAATTTTCGCATACTCGCCTTTTTCATATCCCATACGTTCTAACGCTCGATTAGCAATTACTTCATTTGTATTCATATTAATAGAAGTTCCAGCACCGCCTTGGATTGGATCCACGATAAATTGATCATGGAATTTTCCATCAACAATTTCTTGCGCTGCTTCTGCAATTTCATGTCCAATGTCTTTAGCTAAGTAACCAGTATCCATATTTGCAAGTGCCGCCGCTTTTTTCACAATTGCCATTGCCGTAATGAGTGACGGATGAATACGATATCCTGTAATCGGGAAGTTTTCTACAGCACGTAATGTTTGTACCCCATAATAAGCTATACTCGGTACTTCCTTTTCGCCTAAAAAATCTTTTTCTATACGTATATCCTTCGTTGCTATCATTTTCATCACCTATACTTTTCATTCTAAATCCTTATCTAAAAAATCCGCCCTCTAAAAATACGAGTATCATTTAGAAGAATTTTTCAGTATCCACCTTCACTATATAGCACCTTTTTTGAAAGCGCAAACATTTATTTTTCTATATATATCTTTTATAAAAATTTATAGAAAATCATTCTTCTACCTTCTTTATTTCCACTCGTTTAATTTGATGCATATCCTTTTCAAGAACTTTAAAAGAAAAGCCGTGTTTTTCAATATTATCTCCTTCAGCAACGATTTGCTTTTGTACCATAATCCAGCCACCGATTGTATCTACATCATCAGCGATTAAGTGTATGCCAAATAAATCATTCACTTCACTAATAAGCACTTTTCCCTCTACGATTTTACACCCTTCACTTATATGCTCTATAGGCGGGTGTTCATCTTCATCGTATTCATCTCGGATTTCTCCAACAATTTCTTCTAAAATATCTTCTAGTGTAACGATTCCCGCTGTACCACCATATTCATCATATAATACAGCTAATGGAATTCGTTTTCTTTGCATTTGTAATAGCAAATCATGAATAGGGATATTTTCTAACACTTCAATAACTGGCCTTGTATATGGCGTAATCGAGCACCCCTCGGCTCGATTACCATCCATATAACGAATAAATAAATCCTTTACATTCACCATCCCGATAATTTCATCTTTATCTTCACCAAATACGGGATATCTCGTGTACTTTTCTTGTGCGATTATTTTAATATGTGTTTCAAATGGTTCGTCCTCATATAAACCTACAACTTCCGTACGAGGTACCATAATTTCCTTTGCTACTCTATTATCAAATTCAAAAATATTATTTACATATTTAAATTCCCTTTGATTAATCTCTCCGCTCTCATAACTCTCGGATAAGATTAATCGTAATTCTTCCTCCGAATGAGCAACTTCATGTTCAGAAGCCGGATGTAATCCGAATAACCCTGTCACAAGCCTTGCAGAACCATTTAAAGCCCAAATAAACGGATACATTACTCGGTAAAAGTAAATAATTGGCTTCGATAATAATAAGCTAACTTGCTCTGCCCTTTGTATAGCGAGCGTCTTCGGAGCAAGTTCACCAATGACAACATGTAAAAACGTAATAACTGCAAAGGCAATAATAAATGAAACTGTACTTGCAATTGCAGGAGATAGGTGTAGTTTTAAAAACAACGGCTCGAGTAAATGTTTTATAGTCGGCTCGCCTAACCACCCAAGCCCTAAAGCAGTAATTGTAATACCTAACTGACATGCTGATAAATACTCATCTAAATTCGAAGTTACTTTTTTTGCTGCTAATGCTCCTCGTCGTTTCTCACTAACGAGTTGATCAATACGACTGCTACGCACCTTAATAATTGCAAACTCAACAGCCACAAAAAATGCTGTTAACGCAATAAGGATGGCTACCATCAATAATTTTAAAATATCCACATATGTCCTTTAGCTTTCTTAGCTAAAGTTACACCTCCTTTAAAAAAGAAGTTTCACTTTAGTTTCTTCATTTATTTGAAAGCAACCCTATATAAAATTCACCAATTTCAAGCCTCATAAAATTCTAAAGGCAAGCCATCAGGATCTTGGAAAAAGACAAATTTTTTATCCGTAATTTCATCCATACGTATCGCTTCAGTCTCCACACCGCATTGTTTTAAATGGTTTACAGCTTCTTCTATATTTGTAACAGCAAATGCTAAATGTCTAAGTCCAGCTGCTTCTGGAAAACTTGGGCGCTCAGGTGGACTAGGAAATGAAAATAATTCAATTTGATACTCTTCCCCTACACATAAATCTAACTTATAAGAATCTCGTTCTTTTCTATATACTTCATTTATCGCTTTAAAACCTAATATCCGAGTATAAAAATCCTTTGACAGTTCATAATTCGAACAAATAATTGCAACGTGGTGCACTCTACATATTTTCATGCTCTCTCTATTCCTTTCTTTACCAAAGATGCATATTCTCCCTTGAAATGAAAAACATATATAGCAGAATATCTCTTTTAGGGGGCTTACTATGAAATTTATTACTTTTTTCGTGGGACTTATCGTTGTTTTCTTCCTTGCTTATATTGCTAGCAACAATAAGAAACATATTAAATTTAAACCAATTTTCATCATGCTTATTATACAGTTGATTTTAACCTATTTATTATTAAATACAGAAATCGGCCTCATACTTATTCGGGTCATTTCCAGTCTGTTTACAAAGCTACTCGAGTATGCTGCTAATGGTATAAACTTTGTATTTGGCGGTCTTGCAAATAAAGGTGAAATGTCATTTTTCCTTACTGTATTATTACCAATTGTCTTCATTTCCGTCTTAATTGGTATACTACAACATTTCAAAATACTACCATTTTTTATTCATTGGATCGGTTACTTCCTTAGCAAAATAAATGGTCTTGGGAAATTAGAATCTTACAACGCTATCGCCTCTGCCATTGTCGGCCAATCAGAAGTTTTTATTACAGTTAAAAAGCAATTAGCTCAAATTCCAAAACACCGTCTTTATACACTTTGTGCTTCTGCCATGTCAACCGTATCTATGTCTATCGTAGGTGCCTATATGACAATGATCGAGCCTAAATATGTAGTAACCGCACTCGTTCTCAATTTATTTAGTGGTTTTATTATCGTACTCATCATCAATCCTTACGACGTTAAAGATGACGAAGATATTTTAGAAATTAAAGGCGAAAAGCAAAGCTTTTTTGAAATGCTTGGAGAATACATTCTAGATGGCTTTCGCGTAGCCATCGTTGTCGGCGCTATGCTCATCGGATTCGTCGCATTAATTAGCTGCATTAATGACCTATTCCTCATTATATTCAGTATTACTTTCCAGCAATTAATCGGCTACGTATTTGCACCTGTTGCATTCCTTATCGGTGTACCAAGTTCTGAAATTGTCACAGCTGGTAGCATTATGGCAACGAAGCTTGTAACGAATGAATTTGTAGCAATGATGGACCTTAGTAAAATTTCTAATAGCCTTTCTCCCCGTACAGTGGGAATCATTTCTGTTTTTCTCGTTTCTTTTGCCAACTTTTCTTCTATCGGCATTATTTCAGGTGCAGTAAAAGGATTAAACGAAGAACAAGGAAACGTCGTTGCCAGATTTGGCCTTAAATTACTATATGGAGCTACCCTCGTTAGCATTTTATCTGCAATTATCGTAAGCATTATGTTGTAATTAGGTAAAATTTTATCATTTTCTTATCCCTATCTTTTGTATACAATAACGAATAGATGTCTTATAAATAATCAAGACATCTATTTTTTATACATGTACAATCGCTTTTTTTTAGCGTACAATATTTTTTATGTGTTTGAATGTGCTTCTAGATGTATACACTTTGATAGCTTTAAAGGAGAAAAATGATGAAATCCGATATGAACAAAGACACCCGAGCCAAAAAAGGACACTCAAAGAAAAAACGCCTACTCTGGTTCCTTCTTATTCCATTACTGATTATAGCACTTGGAACAGGAGGTTACTCCTTCCATATATACAGTAAAGCAAAGTCTGTATTAAGTAATGCCTATTCCGAACTGGGCCGCGGGGATAAATCCAGCAAACGTGAAAAAGCCGTGAAACCTATGACTGACAACATTTCCGTACTTATTATGGGTGTTGATGAAAGTGATATTAGGGACAAGAATTACGGAAAAGCAACTCGTACGGATGCGCTATTACTTGCAACAATTAATAAAAACGATAAATCTGTTAAACTTGTCAGCATTCCACGTGACTCACGTGTCTACATTAAATCACGTGATAAATACGATAAAATTACACATGCGCACGTATTCGGTGGTGTGGATAGCACAATTGATACCGTGGAGAAATTTTTAGATGTTCCAGTTGATTACTATGTAAAATTCAACTTTAAATCATTTATCAAAATTGTCGATTCTCTTGGTGGTATTACTGTCGATGTTCCGGTTGAGTTTACAGAACAAAATAGTAAAGACGAAGCAGATGCTATTCATCTGAAAAAAGGACGTCAACATTTAAATGGAGAAGAGGCATTAGCATTAGCTAGAACTCGTCATATCGACAGTGATTATATGCGCGGTCAACGACAACAGCTTGTTTTAGAAGCTATTGCTGCAAAAGCACTTTCTCTTAATTCTATTAATAAAATCGGTGGCCTATTAGACGCTGTCGATAAAGACCTAAAAACAAATTTAACTTTTGATGACATGATGACAATTGCCAAAAATTCAATGGATTCCAATTTAAAAATGGACAAACTGCAAGTAGAAGGTACTGATAAATATATAGGTGGTATTTATTATTACGTTCCAAATGAAACAAGCGTCAATAATATTTCGACAACACTACAAGAACACCTCGGTGTTACGAATAAAAATGAACATAAAAAATTATAATAAAAAGGCTGCTAGATCTTTCTAGTCAGCCTTTTTATTATAATTTTCAACATATTTCTCGTGCATATTGTGACAAAAAGAGACAATTATTACAACAGTGTAACGTTTTTTATAAAAACATTACACACATAGTGGAAATAATAGTATACTAGTACGTACATAATGTTATTTTCATCATTTTTATACAAAAAATGTAATACATATATTTATACAAAAATTTCTGGGGGGAAATACATGAAGCTAAGTAAAATACTGATCGGTTCTGCAATTACTGGAGGCATATTACTTTGTGTAGGCGGTGTTGGTGGATATCAATATGTATCCAAACTAAATAATCAATTAGATACTACTGCATTACCAAATACTACATTTGAAGGTATTTCTCTCGATGGAAAAAATAAAAAAGATATTCAAGCAATTATTAATCAAAAGGTAACTGAATTAGACCAAAAATCTCTTACCTACATATTCCAAAATGATAAACAAACGTACACATGGAAAGATTTAGGGATAAATTATAAGGAAAAAGATATTATTGACAAAATCTTTAAAGAACAAGAAGGAAACGCAATGAATCGTTACCAAATGCGGAAGCAGGCCGAAAACGGTGAATTAAAACGTGACTATAAATTAACAGCTCAATTAAATACAACTGCTTATGAAAGCTTTATGAAGGATAAATATAATGACACATTAAAAAATCCTGTTAATGCAGAATTAAGTGTTGAAGGCTCTACAGTACATATTAGCCAAAGTCAAAATGGAGAAAAAATTGATAAAGGAAAATTAACTGATTTAACGCAGCAGGCCATTACTTCTGGCTCATCGGACGTTACATTACCAGTTACACTCTTAAAACCTGAGCGTTCTACAGAAGATATACAAAAAATGGGGATTAAAGAAGTAATTGCTGAATATTCAACTCCAATGGCTGGTCGGAATGGAAACCAGTCCTATAACGTAAATAAGTCAGCTAATACTTTAAGTGGAGTTATTGTCGCACCTGATGAAACGTTTAGTTTTAATGGCCGCGTTGGCGTAACGGATGCTGCCCATGGTTATAAATCCGCAGCAGTATTTTCACAAGGTAAAGTTATACAAAGTGCAGGCGGAGGCGTTTGCCAAGTTAGTAGCACTTTATATAGCGCTGCTTTAAGAGCAGATTTAGGAATTGTTTCTCGAAGCAATCATTCTATGCCCGTAAATTATTTACCACTTGGGCAAGATGCAGCAGTGGCAGATTATGGTCCGGATTTAAAATTTAAAAACAATACAGGCAATCATATTTATATTCAAGCATTTTCAAATGGCGGTAGTATTACTACTCGCATTTTTGGTACAAATACTGGTAAAAATGTTGAAGTTTCTTCTCAAGTAGTTAGTAGAACTGGTGATAAAATAACAGCGGTTACGTATAAAAAGGTAACACAAAACGGTGAAGTAGTATCAAATGGACAAATTTCAAAAAGCGTATATAAAAGTGCCCCAACACAATGAGACACCATCAAATTGGCAAACAAAAAAGGCGTGATCTATTCACGCCTTTTTCTTTTGCAATAATAGTAAAAAAGCTTCAAGATGGTCTTTCGTTTCTTCTAAAGACCACATGCGATTTCCTTGCTTCGCAGCTAATACGCACGCCTCTTCCCAAGCGTTCTTTTTCTTCATATATAATAATTCATCGCGTAATTTCAAAACAATTTCTTCATCTTCTTGCTCTATAAACTCTTCCATCACGCCTACTATTTCATCCTCATGGATACTTAACGTACAATACGATTTGAGAAAATATTGTAATGTCGTATACATATTTACTCCCCCTTCTTATTTATCAGATGGATAAGAAGTAATGATCTTATATCCTAAATCTCCTGACTTATCTCTCGCCAAAACAGTAACAGTTTTTACTAACTTGTCTTTTACATTCATATTTTTCTTTATTACCGTTTTTCCAACTGGGAATGAATGAGTTGTATTTAATACGAGACGAGCCTCTTTAGAATTTTTTAACCAATCTTGAATTTCCTTATCATGCTGCTTCAAACTATCTTTTACAGCTTTCGTCGCTGTTTCCTTATCATAGTATGTACTTGCCGCTGATACTTTATCTGTCTTCAAGCGATTCTTCAAATCCTCTTCTGATTTTCCTACATGTCTTTCAATCGTATGACCATTTTTAGGTGGCCCTTCCATTTCATCTAAAATATTATCACTAATTTTTTCTACTGATGTCGATTGATTCCCTGTTTGTTTCTCTGTTTTTTGTTCTTTTCCTGCACATCCACTTAAGATCAGCATTAATGCCAATAAACTACTCAAGAGAAGACTACTTATTCGTTTCATCATATCACCTCTTCCATGATTATTATCGCAACTTCACTAAAAGTCAATTTCACAACGAAAAAACATATACATTTTTAAAATTCCTCATCAATTTTGCCATATTACCACCCTAATTTCATCAAACCACTATTTTGGAACTTCTCCGAAATATACCCCTATATTTTACCGATTATTTCCCGACTTAAAACACCACTTAAAAAACCGAGAAAACCCTGTAAATACAGGGTTTGTTTAGTGTTTTCCAAACCAGAAAAATATACCCCTCATTTTATATACCCAATACCTATATAAGGTATATAAACAGTGTTTTATCAACAGTTTCCTACATTATGTAAATTTGCACTTGCCTACACAATAGAAATATGGTGTAATGCAAAAAAAGATAAAGGATTTTAAACAATGGCTGAAACAATTCAAAACTTCTTAACAGACTATTATTCAATCGCAATTCCACTTAGTATCTTAATTAACATCATCATCAGTCTTTTAGGTTTTATCCCTAGTATTTTTTTGACCGCTATTAACATACAGCTCTTTGGTGTAACAAACGGAACTATTATTTCGATCGCAGGTGAGGCATTAGGGGCTATTATCTCGTTTTATATTTATCGTATAGGCCTTCAGAAATTCACTCACAACAAAGTAAATAAGTATCCAAAGGTAGAACGCCTACTTTATGTAGAAGGTAGAGAGGCCTTTCTACTCGTTCTATCGTTTCGATTCATACCTTTCATCCCATCAAGTATCGTTACCTTATTTGCCGCTCTAGGCAAAATGTCACTACTCTCTTTCAGTATTGCCAGCACAATAGGGAAAATACCGGCCTTATTGATTGAAGTATATTCTGCCTACCACGTCATAAATGGAACGAATGAAGCAAAGTGGATTGTAACAATCGCAGGGTGTGTTGGATTGTTTTATTTGTGGAAAAAATGGAGAAAAAAATAAAGAAGGAGCATAGGCTCCTTCTTTATTTTTGAAGTATTTTATTAATAATACTCTCTTAAACCCTTAGTTTACACCAACAGCACTAAATGATTGCTTCACTGCTGCTACTTCCGCAGAAGTCGCACCATATAAATCAGCTGCAGCTTGTACTGCACCAGCACGAGCTTGGCTAAATGTAGTAGATTGCGTGAAATATTGTGTGTTTGCACGGTAATAAATTGCACCTAACTTATCTTTACCAATACCAGTTACAGTTACACCAGAATGCGTACCGCCATTTGCTAATAAATAAGCTTGTTTGTTAATGATACCACTGTTCGTATGAACTCCACCGTTATCACTTGAACCAGTGTAACGCTTAGAATAATGGTCTGGGTCACCATATTTCGCCGGATCACTCATAGAACGAAGCGAATCTCCTGCTTTACCAGGCGTATAAATATCTTCACCAATCTCCCAATCTGGGTTTCGGTTATCATAGAATTCTACTAAAGTACCAAAAATATCAGAAATTGCTTCATTTAGCGCTCCTGATTCATTTTGATAAATTAAATCTGAGCTGTTTTCCGTAACAGCATGCGTTAATTCGTGACCAATTACATCAATTCCACCAGATAATGAAGTAAACGTTACACCATCTCCATCTCCGTATACCATTTGTGAGCCATTCCAGAACGCATTATTATACTTACTTCCGTAATGAACTGTCGATTTTAACGGAGCTCCTGCATCATTAATAGAGTTTCTATTAAATGTAGCTTTATAATAATCATATGTTCTACCTGCATAGTAATGAGCATCTACTGCCGCTGCATCATACGCTGCATTGAAAACATTATCTGCATCTGCCCATAATGTTCCTGGTAATGTTGAACGATTTTTCGCATCATATGTAAAAATCGTTGCTCCGCGCGTATTATCTTGCAAGTAGTAAGATGATCCAGATAACGTTGTATTAAGCGACTTTGTATCTCCTAATACCCCTTTACCAGTTCCCACTTTATTTGTCCCTGTTACAGGCTTTACAACCGCCTTCGCTTCTTGTTTAGGAGCTTCTTGCTTAACTGGTGACTTATCTTCATTTGCTACATGATCAAGTTTATTATATTTATTTAACACTTTACCGCTGTCTGCTTCAATGAAATAATAGTAGTTTCCTGGATTTGGATCTAAGAAGTTTAGATTTACAACGTATGCATATGTTGTTTCTTCACCATTTTGATATACATATAAGTCCGCTTTTGGTTCTACCTCATATTTCGGTGTTACACCTAAATCTTGCTGCGCGATTTCAATTGCTTTTGCGCCTTCAATCTTATTTTTATTTTTCAGCTTTTCCTTTTTGTCTAAATCAGGCGCAACTGTTCCAGACAATACTTTTAAAGAACCATCTTTACTTACGTGAGCTACTTGCGTAGATCCCCATACAGGTACTCCTTCGTATACTTGTTGCATACGTACTACTGTTGAATCAGTTACAGCATCTTTCTTCACTTGTTTCACTTTGAAAGAATCTTGCGCACTCTTTTCCCCTAACTTGTAATCACCTTTTGCCGCGTTTAAGTAATCAAACACAACAGATTCTGCTTTCTTACCAGTTGCTCCAGTTAAATCACCAGAAATAAACTCCGGTGACTGTACTGTCTCATTGTACTTCTTCGTAGAGAGCACATTTTTAGAATCTGCAAACGCAGAGCCTGTCCCTCCAAACGTTGTAACTGCCATTCCTGCCGCTAACACTAACGCTAAACTTTTCTTTTTCATGAACCTTCCCCCTAATAAAAATTTTTTTTGAAAAAGAGTAGTTTTATCGTAGCACTATGTTTCCACTATTAATATACTAAAAATTCAAATAATTTTTTTCTCAAGTTTTGTAGGATTTTGGAGAACAAATATTGAAAAACCCCTTTCCGATTGGAAAGGGGTTTTTCAATATTTTCTTAACCATAAATATCTGGATTAGAATAATTTATGAAACTTTTTTCTGAAAAATTAAAGCCATAAATATCCGGATTAGAATATTGTATATTCTCCTCTTTTACAGACTTCAATCCATAAATATCTGGATTAGAGTAATTTACTGATCCTTCTTTTAAGGATTTTACTCCATATATGTCTGGATTAGAATAATTAACTCCTAAAGAAAGAATCGCTACTATTCCCAATCCTACTACACCATATATACGTTTTTTCAATTCAATTCCTCCCTTTCTTCCAAAACTTTAATAACTTCTTTATAATATTTATTGCTTTCCTCGTACTTAAATTCATTCTCTAAGTACATTGCTAATTCTAAATAGGCATTTTTTAATTCTTTCATACTACCCACACTCTTAAAGAATGGAATAGCCTCATTCTCTAAAAATCTCTTAAACTCTTGGGATTCCCCAAAATATTTATACTTAAATATACAGAATGAATAAATCATTTTATTATATTTTTCATCACTACGTGAACACTCAATCCCTTTTTCTATCCATTTCTGTGCTTCTTCATAACATTTAAGATGAATAGATTGTTTAGCCAAACCATAAATTGTTTCAATATAATTCATATTGACAGTCTGCTGTAATTGGAAACTTTGAAGAAAATAGTTTTTTGATTTATCATGCTCATTCTTATAATGGTATAATTCTCCCATATTATTTAAAGTCATAGCTTTAATCATGTCTTTTTCCGCAAAAGAATCCACTTCTCTTAATATACTTTCATAAATCTTTAGAGCTTCTTCATACTGTGCTTTTTCCACATAACTTAAAGCAATAATCGTTTGACAATTTATTACATAACGGAATTTGTATTCGTTACGGAACCCTTCCATGGCAATGTTAGCAAAGTGCATGGCTAAATGTGGTATATTTAGGTGACTATACGCAAGGCTCAAGTTATAATATATACCAGTTTCATAATACCCTTGCTCTTTAGCCATTTCTTCCGTTTCAATTAAATACTTCAAACTTTCCTTATGCTTATATTGCAGACTAAGTAACAATGCCTTACTGTACGTATACAACATCTTCTGAAAAGGTGAATATTTCTTGTAAACTTTTTTCAATCTTTCCAACTCTTCTTCAACAGCAAGAAAATCTCGTTTCATAATTAAATAACGCGTATAAAGCAGTTTATAATAATTTATAATTTCAAAATCCAAAACATGCTTCATTTCACCTTGCAACTCTTCATATATGCGCTCTACTTGTGGCTTGTCCAAATGAACTAGTGCATTCAACCATTCATCTAGCTTCCCCTTCACATCTTCTTCTACATCTCTCAAATCCGTCACGGCAATTTCTAACCTTGTGCAGAGCAATTGTAGAATTTCTTCTGATGCCTCGATCTTTCCATTTTCGATTTTACTTAAGTATGAGACAGAACAAATGCCCTGACATAATTCTTCTTGTGTCATTTTTTGCTGTAGCCGTTTATAAAAGACTTGTTTGCCTATTTTTTCTAATGTTTGTTGCATTGTCCTCCTCCATTCTCATTACCCCATTACTCTAATAATACATAAAATCTTGAGAAATATAAATTGATAAATGTTAATTTTCTAAAAAATATGCATTATTTCATTTTTTTCCCTCTTGACTATACTTTCATATCCATTCTTTGCTACGAGCGGTGAAAAATTGATATACTATAACCAAATTATGGAGGTGTTTTCGCGATGACTTATTATAAAGACGATAGCTATGCCTTACATACAGATTTATATCAAATTAATATGGCTTATACATATTGGAAAGATGGTATTCATAATCGCCGCTCGGTGTTTGATTTATATTTTCGAAAACTTCCATTCGAGAACGGTTATGCTGTTTTTGCTGGCCTTGAAAAGATTGTAGAGTACATAGAAAACTTCAGCTTTACCGAAAGCGATATCGCTTATTTAGCAGAATTACAATTTGAAGAAGAATTCCTTCATTATTTACAAAATATGAAATTCACTGGGACGGTTCGAAGTATGCAAGAAGGTGAAGTTGTATTTAATAACGAGCCTTTATTACGTGTTGATGCACCGCTCGGTGAAGCACAAATTATTGAAACTGCCCTGTTAAACATTGTGAATTACCAAACATTAATTGCAACAAAAGCTGCTCGTATGAAGCATGCTGCAAATAATGATGAACTTTTAGAATTTGGTACAAGACGAGCCCACGAGTTTGATGCAGCTCTTTGGGGCACACGTGCTGCCTTTATTGGTGGATTTTCGTCTACGAGTAACGTTCGTGCTGGAAAACGCTTCGGGATACCTGTAGCCGGCACACACGCTCACTCTTTCGTTCAAGCGTATCGCGATGAATATGTCGCGTTTAAGAAATACGCTGAAACCCATAAAAAATGTGTCTTTCTCGTTGATACATACGATACTTTAAAATCAGGTGTTCCAAATGCAATTCGCGTCGCGAAAGAGTTTGGAGATCGTATCGATTTTTACGGCATTCGCCTTGATAGTGGTGATATGGCCTATTTATCTAAAAAGGCCAGAAAACTACTAGACGAAGCTGGGTTTACACATACAAAAATTATTGCTTCTAGCGATTTAGATGAATACACAATTATGCATTTGAAATCTCAAGGAGCAAAAATTGATGTATGGGGTGTTGGAACAAAATTAATTACATCCTTTGAGCAACCGGCATTAGGGGCTGTTTATAAACTAGTGGCGATTGAAGATACGGATGGAAAGTTAAATGATACAATTAAAATTTCATCTAACCCTGAAAAAATTACGACTCCAGGACTGAAACGAATTTATCGCATTATCAATCGAGTTAATGATCATGCAGAAGGCGATTATATTGCATTAGATTCTGAAGAACCTGGAAAAGAAGAACGTTTAAAAATGTTTCATCCTGTTCACACGTATATAAGTAAATTTGTAACAAACTTTGAAGCTCGCGAACTGCATAAAGACATTTTCGTTAACGGCGAAAGAACATATGAACTACCAGGTATATTAGATATTCAAAAATATAATGAACAGAGTCTCGCACTATTTTGGGAAGAGTATATGCGAACTTTAAATCCCGAAGAGTACCCTGTCGATTTAAGTCAAGAATGTTGGGATCATAAAATGAATTACATTCAAACTGTTCGAGAACAAGTTGAAAAAAATATACAAAAATAAAACAGAGAAGCTTCTCCTTCTCTGTTTTTTCAATACGATATGTATCTTTGTGAAAAATATATTAAAATAGTACGATAAATATTTTTTATTTTTAAATTTTAATATTACGTTATTTATTTATAAAATAATATTTGTTATTATTTTATTGAGTCAATTTCAACAAAATAACCTAAAAAAGAGGACGCAAGTTGCGTCCTCTTTTTTATAAATCTTTCACTCGTAGTACACGCATTGCATTTAACACTGCAAGTAGTGTCACACCGACATCTGAGAAGACAGCTTCCCACATTGTTGCAATACCAAAAGCACCCAGTAATAAAACTAATCCTTTTACCCCTAATGCAAAGATGATATTTTGCCATACAATGCGTCGTGTACGTTTTGCGATGTTTAAGGCTGTTGCAATTTTTGAAGGCTCATCAGTCATAATAACGATGTCTGCTGCCTCAATCGCTGCATCTGATCCTAAACCACCCATCGCAATACCAACATCTGCTCTTGCTAATACCGGTGTATCATTAATACCATCACCAACGAAAGCAACTTTTTCTTTTCCGCTCTTCGCCGCATCAATTTTTTCAATCTCTTCTACTTTTTGTTGCGGTAATAGTTCTGCGTGGACTTCATCTAAACCTAATTCCCTACCGACAGCTTCACCAACTGCTTTTGCATCACCAGTTAACATGACTGTCTTCTTAATACCTAGTTCTTTTAATTTTTGAATTGCTTGTTTTGAATCTTCTTTTACCTCATCAGAGATAACGATATAACCTGCATATTCCCCATCTACGGCAACGTGAACTAATGTACCTACCGTTTCTGGTTGCTTAAATGTAATGTTTTCTTTTCTCATTAATTTAGCATTACCTGCAAAAATTTCTTTTCCTTGTACTTTTACGACTGTACCATGACCAGAAATTTCGTTATACTCATCGATTATTTTTTCATCAATTGATTTTCCATATGCTTTTCGAATCGATTGTGCAATTGGATGATTAGAATACACTTCAGCAAATGCTGCATACTCTAATAATTCTTCATTTTTAATGCCTTCGCTTGGTTCCATTTTTGTAACTTTGAAGACACCTTTTGTTAATGTTCCCGTTTTATCAAAAACAATATATTTCACATCATTTAAAGCTTCTAAATAGTTACTTCCTTTTATTAACACACCACTTTTAGATGCACCACCAATTCCTCCAAAGAATCCAAGAGGAATTGATACAACTAACGCACATGGACAAGAGATTACTAAGAACACTAAAGCTCTATAAATCCATTCTGAGAATGTAGCTCCTTCTAAAATAAGTGGTGGAATAAACGCCATAATCGCTGCTGTAATAACTACAACTGGAGTATAGTAACGCGCGAACTTCGTAATAAAGTTTTCTGTTGGCGCTTTTTTACTGCTTGCATTTTGAACTAAATCTAAAATTTTTGATACAGTTGATTCACCAAATTCTTTTGTAACTTCAATTGTTAATACACCATTTTGGTTCACAAAACCACTTAATACATCATTTCCAACTTCGACTTCACGTGGTACAGATTCACCAGTCAATGCTGAAGTATCTACCATTGATGTTCCTTCAACTACTTTTCCGTCTAATGGTACTTTCTCACCAGGCTTCACGATAATATAATCGCCGATTTGTACATCTTCTGGTGATACTTGTTTCGTTTCATTTCCAACCTTCACATTCGCATAATCAGGACGGATATCCATTAATGAAGTAATTGACTTTCGGGAGCGATTGACCGCAATACTTTGGAATAGTTCCCCTACTTGATAGAATAACATTACCGCAACAGCTTCTGAATATTGTTGAATCGCAAAAGCTCCTAGTGTTGCAATTGCCATTAAGAAGTTCTCATCGAACACTTGGCCGCGAGTTATGTTTCTTACCGCTCTCCAAACGATATCTCCGCCTATTAGTAAATACGCAAGGACGAATAACGGAATTGTTATCATTTGTGGTAAGCCAGCTAATGCAGCAATTGCTGTCAAAATTCCGCCGACCACTAATCGTCCTACCATCTTTTTCACATTTGCTTCACCATGGTCGTGACTATGTCCGTGGTCATGACCACCTTTTTCTTCACGAACAACTTTCACATCTGGTTCTAACTTTTGCACGACATTCGTTATATTCGCTACAGTCGCTTCTAATTCTCTTTTATTCGCTACTTCAACTCTTAATTTCTTCGATACGAAATCAACAGTTGCTGCTGAAACAGCCGGCATTTCCTTCACTTTATTTTCAATCTTCATCGCACAATTCGCGCAATCTAAACCTTCTAATATAAATACTTCTTTTGCAACTTTATTTTTTTGTTCTTCTTGTACTTTAATATGCGGTTCTAATTTTGTAACGAGTTGTTTTGCTTCTGTAACAACTTCACTTTCTTTATTTTGTGCTGTTTCTAAAACCATTGTTTTTGTGGCGAAATTTACAGAGCAAAAATTTACTCCTTCTATATTCCCAACGCCTTTTTCAATTTTCATTGCACAGTTCGCACAATCTAAACCTTCTAACACCAGTTTCTTTTTCACTAATGCTTCAGCCATCATTCTCCCTCCTCGCGTTCTTTTTATTCTTCCTCGTTTACGTGTTCAAACGCTTGCTCGAAGATATGAATTACGTGCTGGTCAGCTAATGAATAATAAACGACCTTTCCTTCTTTACGATTCTTTACAAGTTTCGCTTGCTTTAACACACGAAGCTGATGCGAAATAGATGATTGTGTCATTCCTAATAAATAAGCTAAATCACAAACACACATTTCAGCTTCAAATAATGCATGTAATATTCTCGTCCGTGTACGATCGCCTAATACTTTAAATAATTCTGCTACTTTACTTAAACTTTCATCAGTTGGAATTGTTTGTTTTACTTGATCAACAACTTCTTCATGAATTATCGTTTGAGAACATGTCTCTTGTGGTGTTTCTACTTTATTTCCAGCCATTATAGCTCACCTCTTTATTTGAACATATGAACAATCATTCATATATCTTATACTCTTATTATATGAGCGTCTATTCATATGTGTCAATGAAATCCCATACATTTTTCCGAACATTTTGTTCACATTTTAATAAGGCGTACACATATTTTCTGCATCCATTACATTCTCATACGAAAAATGGATGTACATTTTGCACAAAAGAAAAAAGCCTTGCGCGCTCCCTAGACGCACAAGGCTTACTATCTTATATCCCTTTAATTAGCTTTTTCTAAATTATCTTGCGAACTTCCATCTTCTTTTAGATGACTGTGCTTTTTCGAATATACAAAGTATACAACTACTCCAATTGCTAACCAAACACCGAAGTATATCCATGTTTTTAACGGTAAATTTACCATTAAGAATAGACAACATGCAACTGAAATAATCGGTAAGATTGGTACAAGTGGTACCATAAATCCGCGTTGTAATTTCGGATGTGTTTTACGAAGAATGATGACAGTTACACCCACCATCGCAAATGTTAATAACGCTCCAATATTCGCTAAATTTGACAATTCTTTTAAATCGATAAATCCAGCAATTAATGCACTACCAATTCCTGTTAACCAAACTGAAAATGTTGGTGCTTCTGTCTTTTTATTAATTTTTGCAAATGATTTTGGCAATAAACCGTCACGGCTCATCGCGAAGAATACACGTGTTGTTGCATAAATGTAAGCAAAAATTACAGCCATAATACCAATTACAGCTCCAATTGCGATTATACCTGCTACTTTGTCTTGTCCTACAACTTCTAACACATATGCCATAGCTTCTGGTACATCTAATTCTTTATAAGAAACCATACCTGTCATAACGAGACAAACTACAACATAAATGATTGTACAAATGACTAATGAAGCAATAATACCAATCGGCAGATCACGTTGCGGATTTTTTACTTCTTCAGCAGAAGTTGCTAATGCATCAAATCCTAAGAAAGCGAAGAATACTGCTGCTCCTCCGGCGAAAACTCCACTTATGCCGTACGGTGCAAATGGTATCCAGTTTTCTGGTTTCACGTAGAATACACCAACTGCAATGAATAAAACAACAATACCAATTTTAATTAATACCATTATGTTATTCACACGCTTACTTTCTTTTGTACCTCGTGATAATAACCAAGTTATCACCAACGTAACGATAATTGCGGGTAAGTTCACCATACCACCTTGCGATGGAATCGTTAACAAGGCTTTAGGAATTTCAAGTCCTAATCCACTAACTAAGTTATTGAAATAACCCGTCCATCCGCCAGCTACTGCGGCAGTTGTTACGACATATACGGATAACAATGTCCATCCCATTAAATGGGCAACAAACTCACCAATTGTTGCATATGAATATGTGTACACACTACCTGAAACAGGAAGTGTAGATGCAACCTCTGCATAACATAAAGCTGCAAATCCACAAACAATTGCTGCAATCATGAATGAAAAAATAACTGCTGGACCAGCATCTCTTGCTGCTACTAATCCTGTTAATACTAGAACTCCTGTACCGATTATCGCACCAATCCCTAGCATTGTTAGGTCGAATGCCCCTAGCGTTTTCGTTAAAGTTTTACTTTTACTTTCCCCTAACAATTGCGTAACGGATTTCTTTTTAAATAGGTTGGCCACGATGTATGCCCCCTTTTGCCAAGAAGAGCTAAGAGATCTTCACTCTTAGCTCTTATCATGTTGGTTTATATATTGTTCGATTTTTTTTTGTATAATGCTTCTATTAGCAAGATACTGTTTCTGCTTCTAATAATTCTTTAGCACCTTTGTACTCTACACCGTGAGCTTCTGCAACTGCTTCGAATGTTACATAGCCGTCTAATGTGTTAATACCTTTTAGTAATGCAGAGTTGCCTAGGCAAGCTTCTTTGTAGCCTTTGTTAGCAATTTGCACTGCATATGGTACTGTTACGTTTGTTAATGCAAGAGTTGATGTACGTGGAACCGCACCTGGCATGTTTGCAACTGCATAATGAACAACGCCGTGTTTTTCGTAAGTTGGGTTATCATGAGTTGTAATACGGTCAGTTGTTTCGAAAATACCACCTTGGTCAATCGCGATATCTACAACAACAGAACCTGGTTCCATTGATTGAATCATTTCTTCTGTTACAAGTTTTGGCGCTTTTGCACCTGGAATTAATACTGCACCGATTACAAGATCAGACTCTTTTACAGCTTCTGCAATATTGTAAGGATTAGACATTAAAGTTTTTACTTGGTTTCCGAAAATGTCATCTAATTGACGAAGACGTTCTGCACTTAAATCGATGATTGTTACATCCGCACCTAGTCCAACTGCAATTTTAGCAGCATTTGTACCAGCTTGTCCACCACCGATGATTGTTACTTTACCACGTTTAACCCCTGGAACACCTGCAAGTAAGATACCTTTACCGCCTTTGTTTTTCTCAAGGAATTGTGCACCAATTTGTGCAGCCATACGACCAGCTACTTCACTCATAGGTGCAAGTAATGGTAGAGAACGGTTTTCTAATTGTACTGTTTCGTATGCAATCGCAACAACTTTCTTCTCAATTAACGCTTTTGTTAATTCTGGTTCTGGAGCTAAGTGTAAGTATGTGAATAAGATTAAACCTTCGCTGAAGTGTTTGTATTCGCTTTCAACTGGTTCCTTAACTTTCATAACCATTTCCATGTTCCAAGCTTCTTCAGCCGTATCAACAATTTTCGCTCCTGCTTCAACATACTGAGCATCTGTGAAACCAGATCCTAGACCTGCACCCTTTTGAATGAATACTTCGTGATTGTTACGAATTAAATGTACAACACCTGCTGGTGTCATTGCCACACGGTTTTCGTTGTTTTTAATTTCTGCTGGTACCCCAATACGCATAATGAAATGCCCCCTTATAATTAACAGAAAAAAGAAAGTCTTTTTTCTTTTTGTAATAATTAATAACTTATGTCCTTATTCTAGCATAACTTAAAAATTATGAAAACGCTAACATATAATTTTTTTAAAGTTTATATATTTAGAATAGTGTAAATATATGGAACATTGATTCTATTAGCATCTTCGTTACATTGCATTATCTATCACTCTATTTTTATTATACACATTAAAAATAAGCAATAATCATTTATTATTCGACAATAATGTAACAATGTAAGAAACCCGAGTGATTCCGTATACATATACAGTTCTTAATTTGTACAATACTTTAGAGATATATTCTTTTCCTAAAAAAACAGCTGCGGGCATCTAGCCAACAGCTGGGTAACTTATAAATAACTTGGAAAATAAATCATCTGTTGTTTCACTAATTTTATCAAACAGATCACTTTCTTCCGCTTCTTGTTCTTTTAACATCTTAATTGTTTCACGTGCATCTTCAGGATAATCGGTAATGATACCATCTACGTTTAATTTATAATATCCCTTTAAACTTTCCATATCATTTACCGTCCATACGTAAATCGGCTTGTTTAACTTTCTTGCCTCTTTTACTAATTTCTTATTTAACATGTATTCTTCTGCTACATAAAAATCAGCCTTCACATTCTTTAAGTTGGCTCTACTTGCATACAGTATATATCCTACTTTTATATTTGGATTTGCACGTTTAAACTCTTTAATAAGCGGATAGTGTAACGTTTGAATGACACATTGTTTCTCAAATTCATTATCTTTAATCACTTTTAATACTTTGTTTACGAAATCTTTTTCGCCACCATGAAGCTTCACTTCAATATTAAGTTTGATTTTGTTCTTTGATAGCTTAATGATCTCATCAAGTGTACTGATTTGTCCTGAAAACCCATCTTGACTAAGGGTAAGCTGTCTTAACTCGTCCATCGTTAATTCTGACACATGAACATTAGCATTTGCAAGACGTTTTAGCTTCAAATCATGTATAACTGCTAGTTCACCGTCTTTCGTTTGCAGTACATCAATTTCAGCATAGTCTGCTTTCGCATCAATAGCCCCCTGCACAGCTTCTTTCGTATTCTCTACACCTTTTGAAATATAACCACGATGAGCCATAATAATTGGTTCTTTATATGTGTTTGTAATAAAGGTAACAATGAAGGCAACAACCATTCCAGCAGTAATAATTCCTACAATATATACGCCAATAAATTTCCAACGATGTTTTTGGAAGAAACATTTATCTGCTTTTGTTTTCGAATAATCTAATCCTTCTTCTAATAAAACATCTTCAACCGGAACCTTTTGTAAATATAATCGTGTTATTGCCATAATATAAAATGGCGTCACGATAAAACTAAATAAATACAATGTACTCGTTAAAAATACAGACATTGTTGATTCCGCTAATAATGCAAATGTTCCCTGTGGATTTGTAAATTCGTACATGCCCCATAGACACAATAAATACATTCCAAAAAATACGCCGTACACAATCCCTATTGAAATAAAAAATCCTACTAAAAAGAATAGTACTTTAAAAAAACTTTCTTTTACTAACGTTGCACTTTTACGTGCTGCTGCGCGAAACGGCTTTTGCTCTAAAACAACAATAGGTAGAACAAAAATCCAGCGAAGGTTCAAATATGTAACTACAGCAAAAAATGTGTAATAACCAACTTGTCCCATCGTTGTCTTAAACAGTTCTCCTGTAATAAAGTTAGGAATTTGAATTTGCGGAATTAACGCCGTTTCATATCCGATATTTAAAAGAGGTAACAATACGACAGCATATAAAATAAATCCTGGTAAGCAATATGTGAACAGAGTAGGTAAATACGTTACAGTTTTATATAAAATCGGACGTAATTTCACCTTTTGTCTTTTATGAGCGAAGTACGAAATAATAATAAGTACCGCAAATTCCGTAAAGATAAGAAACAGGGCTAACAATGATAAAATTACGATTGCCAAAATGCCGTATGATGTCTTTAAAAACGCTAATAATTCATCATTCGTCGCATTTGCATAACCACCAAAATACAATAACTTATTAAAAATAATCCCAAATAGCGGAACAAATACAATCGCTGCTAATAATTTATAAGCAAGTTGAAAGGTTAATACATTCCAAAAAGCAAACCTAACTGTTTGAAAGGAATGTCCCATTACCCCTGGTATAGATAGTCTTTTACGGTGTTGCATATATTCCTCCACATTCTAAAACGATATTTGAGATGGATTCCATATTTCCATTTCCAATCCATCTTTTTAATAATAATATATTCCGCTTAACATGAACACTCTTATACATGCAATGAAAAAAGTGATGGCTACTTCCCATCACTTTTTCATTTACTCTATTTTTTCTCTAATCCTTGCCCAAATGCTTTCAAGAAGCTAAAACCGAATGTAATGGCTCTATTGATATCTGGATCTTTTAACACTTTAAAGAAATCCATCACTTTTGTTTTTTTACCACTATTTAATTCATCTGTAGCAAATTGCAATCCAGTGACTAAACTCGATGTGATTTGCTTCGTTACTTCTGGGTCAACTGCGGATAGCGCTTCCCCCGCCCCCATCATATTGTTGAGTGCATTTTTAACGGGTTCACGATTTAATTGCTCCACAGCGATTTTTGAAACATCTTCCTTCGCAGCAAGTAAACTAATCGCCGCATCTAATATACCAGCCTTCTGCAACTGTGCTAAAAGCTGCATCGTTTCTTCTACTGCTTCACGATTATTAGATAACTCATTTAGAAGTTCATCTGCTACTTGCTGTTTCTGCTCTTCCTCTGTTACAACTTTCTTTTTTATTAACGTAATTTCTTTCGCCACTATCTCCGCCCCCTAGTCCACAAGTGATACGTATTGTTTTCTTTGCCATTTTTGCTCGATTTCAACACCATTTTGCGGATTACGCTTTTTATCTCGCGGGTTTGAAGATGGTAACGGACGATTTCCTTTTTCACGTAACACACGCATTTTCACCATCGTTTGTTTATATGCTGGTGTACACGTATAAAGGTCTGTTGCCGTCCCCGTTAAAATATTAATCGCTTCTTCATTTATCGTTGCATGCATCGGTAAATATAGCTCTTTCCCCGTTACACGGTCAGTAATAAGCGCTTGTACTTTAATTTTTCCAAATGGTGATGCTAATTCTACAAGACCACCATCTTTCACATTGCGCTCTATAGCGAGTTCAGGTGAAATTTCAACGAATACTTCAGATACTTTAGATAAAATACCAGCTGATTTATTCGTCATATTCCCTTCATGGAAATGTTCTAGCATGCGTCCATTATTTAACAGTAAATCATACTCATCTGGCGCTACAACCGGTGGTACCCATTCATCTAATGATAAACGAGCAAGTTTATCTGGGAAGTTAAATCCGTCTACATATAATAGCGGTGTATCGCTACCATCATGACTACCCCAACATAAACTATTCCACCCTTCTAGACGGTCATACGTCGCTTGAGAGTATAACGGTGCAAGTGATGCGATTTCGTCCATAATTTCACTTGGACTTTCGTAATTCCAATCCCCGCCCAGTGCACGAGCAACTTTTTGCAAAATCCACCAGTCTGGTTTGGAATCACCTAGTGGTTTCAATACTTCATATAATCTTTGAATACGGCGCTCTGTATTCGTAAACGTTCCTTCTTTTTCTAAACTTGGTGCTGCCGGTAAAATAACATCAGCAAAACGAGCTGTTTTTGATAAGAACATATCTTGAACAACGAGGAAATCTAAATTCGATAAAATATGTTGCACATGGTTCGCATTTGAATCGACTAAAGCCATTTCTTCACCCATGACATACATACCGCGTAGTTTTCCTTCTTCCGCTGCAAGTAACATTGCAATATTATTTAATCCTGGTGCTTTCGGAATAGTTGTACCGTATGCTTTTTCAAATTTCGCACGCAGCGTATCATCTGATACTGCTTGATAACCAGGAAGCCAGTTTGGTAATGTTGCCATATCACAAGCACCTTGTACGTTATTATGTCCTCGTAATGGGTATGCACCTGCACCAGGACGACGATAGTTACCCGTAACAAGTAGTAAATTTGAAATTGCTGCTGATGTCGTACTTCCTCCTGTATTTTGCGTTACACCCATTCCCCAAAGTATACAAGTACCATCTGCTTCATATACCATACGGGCCATTTCTTTTAACTGAGTTTTAGAAATCCCCGTAATTTCTTCTGTATAATCGAGCGTATACTTTTCTAACATTTTGCTATATTCATCAAAGTTCTTCACATTTTCAGCTAAAAACTTTTTATCGTGCCAATCTTGATCAATAATATATTTCGTAATACCAGCAAGCCATACGTAATCCGTACCTTGGCGCGGATGAATAAATAAATCCGCACGCTCTGCCATTTCATGTTTACGAAGGTCTGCTACAATCAGTTTTTGCTCGTGTAATTTATGAGCACGTTTTACTCTCGTCGCAAGTACAGGGTGTCCTTCTGTTGGATTCGCACCAACGATAATAACAAGGCCTGCTTCAGCTATATCTTTCACTGTTCCAGCATCCCCGCCCATACCGACAGTTTTAAATAAACCGTCTGTCGCTGGAGATTGACAATAACGAGAACAGTTGTCCACATTATTCGTTCCATATATTTGTCGGGCTAGTTTTTGCATAAGGTAATTTTCTTCATTCGTTACTTTCGATGAAGAAATGAACCCAAATGCATCGCTGCCATATTCAGATTTAATATGCTGCATGTTAGAAGCAACAACTTCTAATGCTTCTTCCCATGAAGCTTCAACAAACATATCCCCTTGGCGAATTAATGGCTTCGTAATTCGATCTTCACTATTTACAAAGTCCCATCCAAATTTACCTTTTACACATGTGGAAATACCATTAACAGGTGCATCTGAAACAGGTTGCACTTTTAATATATGGCGATCTTTTGTCCATACTTCAAAGGAACAACCGACACCACAAAATGTACAAACTGTTTTTGTTTTATTAACTTTCGTCTTACGCATCGCAGCCTCTACTTCTGAAACCGCTAAAATACTACTATATCCAGGCTCTACATCCTTTACAAAATCAATCATTGGATCTAACACATCTGATTTTAATCCAGTCATAAACCCAGCTTCACCTAGCATTGTTTTTTCCATTAACGCATTACATGGACATACTGTTACACACTGCCCACAACTTACACAAGATGAGTCATTTATGCTTACACCATGATCCCATATAACACGTGGACGATCTAAGTTCCAGTCTATCGATATAGTTTCATTAACCTGTAAGTTTTGACATACTTCTACACACTGTCCACAAGCAATACATTGATTTGGATCATACCGATAAAACGGATGTGACATATCCACTTCACAAGCACTTACTTTGGGCTCATACGGATATTTCTGTTCTTCAATTTCCATCATATGTACCGTGTTATGGACTTTACAGTTACCATTATTGTTATCACAAACGGTACAATACAATAAATGATTCTCTAATATTCGATCCATTGCCTCAGTCTGTGCCTCTTTCGCACGCTGGGACTGTCTTTCGATATGCATACCGCTCTCTAATTTCGTTGAACAAGCACGTAATAACTTCCCATTTACTTCTACAATACACGTATCACAAGTTTGAATTGGATCTACTTCTGGTACATGACAAATTTGAGGATGTTCCAAATTACTCTCGTTAAATAATTGTAGTATCGTCTTTTCACCCGATGTGGAAAATTCTTTACCATCCACGGTTACACGGACTGTCTGTTCTGCCATAGTTTCCCCTCTCCTTACAACCAACTGTACAACACAATTATAAATCCGTTTTCAAAATCGCATTACTGTACATATTTTTGAAACGCTCTGCCCGAATACTTTTCTTATGAAGCCGATTCTAGATGTTATAAGGTATAACTACGAAAGCTTGAAAATATCACTATTCTACGGTTCTATTATATCGTACATATACAATAATAACCAAAATAATCTGTGATTTCCTTGCTAATAGGTGTTTTTATTTCCCCATTGTTTTATGATAAATATGGGAGAGAAATACATATAAAAGGGGAATTAAATATGGGGCCTACGCAAGAGACTTTTACAATTGTACGCTATCAATCTGGTACATTTTCAAAACAACTGGATGAGATTGTTACAGAATCTCCTATTACCATTAAATTAAATGGTGAAGAATATGTAACAGTTGTATGCACACCAAATTATATTGAAGATATGGTAATTGGTTTTTTAATTTCTGAAGGAATTATTGCTTACTATAAAGATGTTGAAGAACTATGGGTGCAAAAAGATAACGGAATTGTCCATGTAACATCATCAAAAATAAATCCACTCTATCAAACTTTATATAATAAACGATACATCACTTCTTGCTGCGGAAAAGGTAGACAAGGATTTATTTTCGTTAACGATGCAGCAAAAGCAAAAGATTTACATGATATACATGTAAAAATTACTCCTGAAGAATGCTTTTACTTAATGAATACTTTACAACAATCTTCCACTACCTTTCGCCAAACCGGCGGGGTTCACAATACCGCGCTATGTGATCGAAACAATATCCTCCTATCAAGAATGGATATTGGAAGACATAATGCATTAGATAAAATATATGGTCATTGTTTACGCAACGATATATCCGTTAAAGGAAAAATCATCGCATTTAGCGGGCGTATTTCATCCGAAATTTTACTAAAAGTTTCAAAAATCGGATGTGAAATGGTTCTATCTAAATCCGCTCCAACAAAATTAGCATTACAACTCGCTCATGATTTAGGCATTACAGTCGTAGGATTTATTAGAAATGAATCTTGCAATATTTACACACATCCACATCGAATTGATGGTTATCAATCGAATAACTAAAATAACTCCTCGGTTGAGGAGTTATTTTAGTTATAAAAATGTAATATATTAAAGACTTGAATAGTTAATGAAGTTAATATATAATTTCATTACATATTAAAAATAAAACATTGTAGCATATATCTTTTCATTCTTTTACAAATTAAAAGAGACTGCTAACAAAACGCATACACAATCTTATAGAAGTAATGGATTTATTTTATTTGAAATCGACCAAGGAGGTTATAACTATGGAAATTCGCTTATTAACGACAGAGGACGCAGAAATATATTTAAAAGTTTGTATGGAAGGTTTAACGAAGAACCCAGAAGCTTTTAGCTCTTCTTATGAAGATGTTCTTAAACACGAGGATCCTGTAGCTGCTATGGCAAAACGATTAAGCAATCCGGATAAGTATACTCTAGGGGTCTTCAAAGATAACGATTTAATCGGCATTTCTACTTTAGAAACAAAGCCTTTCATTAAACAAGAACATAAAGCAAAAATCGGTTCCGTTTTTGTTTCCCCAAAAGCGCGTGGCCTTGGCGCAGGACGAGCTCTAATTAAAGCAATTATTGAAAATGCCGATAAACTACATGTAGAACAACTTATGCTCGATGTTGTAGTTGGTAACGATGCGGCAAAAAAATTATATGAGTCATTAGGTTTCCAAACTTACGGCGTACAAGAACGTTCATTAAAACATAACGGTCAATATTGGGACGAGGAACATATGGTTCTATTCTTAAATGATTAATACTCCAATATAGTTAAAAGCACCTTTTGATTAAGAAAGGTGCTTTTTTCATTACAACAATGTAATCTTCATGTCACCTTTATCGATCGTACCAAACCTTTCCATTCATTATACTAAAAGTATAAAGTGAAACTTTAATTAGTAAGGCATCAATTATGAAATGAACGTATAGCATTCAATTGATAGGTAGAGGAGAATGTGACATGAAACAAAACAAACGAGCTATGCTTTTAATATTTACTACAGCAATTGTAACTTCTGGGTTAGCAATTTTACCTTGGTTTATTATATAGAACTATTTCCCTAATAATGAAAAAAGCTTATTGCTTCTTAAGAAGCAATAAGCTTTTTTATATTATAAAATCCCCAAAATTTTATTTACACAACTTATAATAATAACCATAGATACGGCAATGCACATGACAACCGTATTACGATCTTGCTTTTCTTTTTTTGAAATTTCTTCTTTTGGATTCATGTGTATGATCTCCTTTTAAAAAAAGTGTGAGATAGGAAATTTTTCTTATCCGATGCGAGGTGAATACGAAAACCCTCTCTATCTCACATACACAATAGAATGGAATTGTCATTTTATAAATAAAATGACATGACGTTATGTCGCAACATAGGGTATTTTGTGTCGCTACGTTTTCTATTATAAAAAATAGTTGTGCAAAACTAGTGCATTTTTTATGTCAATTACTCTGAGCGAAAAATAACTCTTCCACTCAATCACATAAAAAGAGTTTTTTATTATTTTCATGTAAACTATACAAGTAGAATGAACAGTTTGGGGTGCACAAGATTATGGTAAAAATTTTATTAGTAGACGATGAAGAACGCATGTTACGATTATTAGATCTGTTCTTAAGTCCTCGTGGCTATTTCTGTATGAAAGCTACCTCTGGCCTTGAAGCACTAAAGTTAATAGAACAAAAAGACTTCGATATTATTTTGTTAGATGTTATGATGCCGAATATGGATGGATGGGATACTTGCTATCAAATCCGTCAAATTTCCAACGTTCCAATTATTATGCTAACAGCTCGTAATCAAAATTACGATATGGTGAAAGGCCTCACTATGGGCGCGGACGACTATATTACAAAACCATTTGATGAGCATGTATTAGTCGCAAGAATCGAGGCTATATTACGTCGTACAAAGAAAGACGGCTTCGTTAGCTTCAATGGTATCGAGTGGGATAAAACGAAACATACTGTCACAGTTTATGACGAAAAAATCTCACTAACTCCTATTGAATTTTCGTTACTTGGACTATTTTTACAAAATACAAACCGTGCTTATAGCCGAGATGATTTAATCGAGAAAATTTGGGGCTATGAAACAGACATCGAATATAGAACAATCGATTCACATATTCGCAATATCCGTGATAAATTACGTAAAAAAGGATTTCCAATTGAAAATTACTTAGAAACCGTCTATAAAGTCGGATATAAATGGAAATGTGAATAATTACTTCGGTCAGTGGAAATACCATACCACTGACCGTTTATTATGAATAAGGTATGGTGAGAAAATGAGTAAACTTTCCCTTAAAATTGGGACATACTTTTTAATATTAGCTTTATGTATTGAAACAATTGCTTTCGTATCTTTTTACAAAAGCATTTCAACAATGCGGATTGAGGAAGAAACACTTGCTCTTTTAGAAAAAGGTAATCGCTATAGTAAAAAAATTACAAGCCGCACAAAGTGGAATGCAATTGCTAAAGAAAAGCAACACCCCGAACGCGCTGAATACAATAAAAACCCTAACCGTCCTATGTATCCAGATTTCGATATCGCGGATGCAGCTGCACACTTAGTAGAATCAGAATTAATTGCTAACTCTGATATAGCTATCATACTAACAGACAATAATGGCAAAATTATTTCCACTTCAGAACCCGTAACAAAGGCAATGCAGAAACAACTTACTTGTAAAACAGAACCTATTCCAAAAGGCGGATTAATCGTCGAAAAGAACTGGAAAAAATCAAAATTCATCACAACGGTAAGCCCACTTAACACAGAAGAGTTTCAAGGAAAGTTATATATGTTATTAAAAACATCTTTCTTAGAAAATATGTTACTTAAACTCATGAATCAATTTCTTATCATTAGTGTTGTGACAATTATTTTAACGACTATTTCTGTCTTTGTTTTTTCTCGTGTTATTACAGAACCACTTATAAAAATGAAGAGGGCAACAGAAAAAATGTCAAAATTAAATACACCAATTCAATTAGGTATTAAACGGAATGATGAGCTTGGCAGCTTAGCAAAAACGATCGAAGATTTATCCAGTGAACTGACTTATATGAAAAAAGAAAGAAATGAATTTCTCGCTAGTGTTGCCCATGAACTATTAACTCCATTGACCTATATGAAAGGTTATGCGAAGGTAGCAAAGAGGGATTCTTTAACGAAAGAAGAGCGTGAAGAATACTTACAGATCATTGAGGATGAAACAGATAGTGTAACCGATCTCGTCCAAGATTTATTTATGCTAGTGCAATTAGAACAACATCAGTTTGTTATAAAAAAACAAAAAGTGATCCTTAAACCATTTTTAGAACGAATGGTTGAAAAAACAAAAACAACATTAACTAACAAACAAATGCAACTCCATGTATATTGCAAAGATGATTTAGAAGTTTGCATAGACGAAAGACGTATGGAACAAGTTATGTTAAATTTATTACACAATGCTTATCAACATTCACCAGAAAACACATCTATTACGATACGTGTACTCACGGAAACAGATTCTTTTACAATAAATGTAGACGATGAAGGAGAAGGTATTCCTGAAGAAGATATCTCACATATTTTTGATCGTTTTTATCGTGTTGATAAATCCAGAACGAGAGCTACTGGAGGAAAAGGTATCGGGCTAGCTGTTGCAAAAGAAATTGTAGAATTGCATAACGGTTCCATTCTAGTAACAAGCCAATTAGGAGTAGGGACAAACTTTAGAATCAAGCTACCATTTGAATAAGATGCGTGTGAAAACACCAGTAGTAGTAAACACTACTGGTGTTATTTTGTTCATAAAATCAGCTCATATAAGCTAACCTTTTGAAATTATTCTTATTTCAATATAAAATAAAGTTACATTTGCAAAGATTTGGAGGGTGATATAATTGGATATCCATGTATTAACAAAAGACGAAGCAGAAATTTACTTAGAACTTCGTGTAGAAGGATTAAAGCAAAACCCTGAAGCTTTCAGCTCTTCTTATGAAGATATTATTAATAAAGAGTGTGCGATTGAATATAAAGCACAAAAATTAGCACAAGATGAAAACTATACGCTAGGTGCATTTAAAGATGGACAATTAATCGGAGTTGCAACGCTGGAAACGAAACCATATGTAAAACAAGAACATAAAGCTAAAATTGGTTCTGTATATGTGTCTCCAAAAGCACGCGGACTTGGAGCAGGAAAAGCACTTATTAAAGAATGTCTTGAACTTGCTAAATCTTTAGAAGTAGAACAAGTTATGCTTGATGTTGTTGTTGGCAACGATGGTGCGAAGAAACTTTATGAATCATTAGGATTTAAAACATTCGGTGTGCAAGAACGTTCATTAAAATATAACGGACAATATTGGGACGAAGAGCATATGGTCTTATTCTTAGATGAAAATAAATAATAAAAAACATCCTCATGCTTGGAGGATGTTTTTTTACTTTCTTGTATACCATGCCTTATGTAATAATTGAATCGCTTTCGCAATTTCTTCTTCTGATAAAATCGCAAACCCAAGTAAAACTACATTTTCAGGCGCAGTACCGTCTTTATAGTACGTAGAAACAGGATATATTTTAATACTATATTTCGCAGCTTCTTGAATTAGTTCTTCTTCTCGCATTCCATTATGCACTTGTAATAAAATGTGTAATCCAGAATCTTCTCCTATCACTTCAACACGATTAGAGAAATACTTCTCTATTTCAAAAACAAGTCGATCCCTCTTTTTTCGGTAAACGACACGCATTTTATGAATATGTTTTTCCCAATAGCCTTCATTGAAAAACCTTCTTATCACTTCTTGGTCCATTCTTGAAACACTTTGCGTATAAAATAAATATTCCTTTTGATACTTTTCAATTACATTCTTCGGTAATACGATATAACTCATCCGTAATGAGGGTAACAACGCTTTTGATAGCGTCCCCATATAAATAACT
The DNA here is from genome assembly GCF_038005545.1 of Bacillus sp. FSL M8-0063. Taxonomy (NCBI): domain Bacteria; kingdom Bacillati; phylum Bacillota; class Bacilli; order Caryophanales; family Bacillaceae; genus Bacillus; species Bacillus sp. FSL M8-0063. The sequence continues at coordinate 261,997 of NZ_JBBOTJ010000001.1, read as the reverse complement.
TTCCCATCTGTATCTAATCCTTGCAGTGCCGGAATTGGCTTTCCTGAATAACGAAATTCACTATCGTAATCATCTTCAATAATATACCTGCCTTCTTCTTTCTTCGCCCATTGTAAAAGCTGCGTCCTTCTCGTAATAGGCATAATCATTCCATATGGGAATTGATGAGAAGGTGTAACATATACAACATTTGCATCGCTATTTTCTAAATCTGCCATACAAATTCCGTCCCTATCTAAAGACAACATTTGAACCTTCTTTTCTCCCTGTTCAAAAACGACCATTTTCCTATGATAACCTGGGTTTTCAACCGCATAGTTACTTCCCTTCAACAACTGAAAAAGTAACTTCACTAATATTTGTGTTCCCGCCCCTAATACAATTTGACTAGCTGAACAACGCACACCTCTAGATTCATACAAATAGCTCGCAATTTCCTCCCTTAAGCTCAATTCCCCTTGAGGGTGTCCAAGAAAAAGCAACTCATTATTATGCGGCTGCCATACATCATTTATAAGCTTACGGTACATAGTGAACGGAAAAGTATTCGTATCAACTCCTGTTTGGGTGAAATCAAATTTATAGTTCTCCTCCCGAAACGGTACTTCTTCTACTTTCGCTTCGCTTCCTTCTACATAAATCATTTGTTCAATTTTACATACAAAATAACCTTTTCTCGATGCCGATTCAATATAACCTTCTGCAAGTAATTGCTCGTAAGCTGCTTCTACTGTATTCTTACTCACTTGTAAATAGCTCGCCAGCTTTCTTTTAGCAGGTAATTTTGTAAAAGCCGGAATCGTTCCATCTTTAATCTCTTTTTTTATATACTCATACAATTGCACATACAATGCTATTTTACTTTTCGTATTTAAATTAGGCGTTAATTCTAACATAATATCTGACCCCTTAATAAAACTAAAATCTGATACTTTTTACAGTACCAGAAGTTATATATAATTCCTTGTATCATGTCACACATAAAAAATCAAATACTCGAGAGGGGATGCATGATCATGAACAACAATAGACGGATTGGACTCATTATGATTATTACAGGAGCTACCTTATGGGGATTATCTGGCCCGATGATTCAGTGGCTATTTCAACATACTAACGTATCATCAATTGATTTTTTAACAATTCGCTTGTTGCTTGCGGGAATATTTATTTTATCTTTCTTACTTATAAAGAAACAAAACATATTTCAAATTTGGAAACATCCGAGATATGCTATACAACTTATTATTTTCTCTATTCTCGGTATGCTCGGTGCACAATATGCCTTTATCGAAACAGTTCATATTAGTAATGCGGTCACAGCGACATTATTTCAATTTCTAGGTCCTGTTCTTATTACCATTTATGTCGCATTTGGACAAAGAAAATTCCCTGCTTCTATGCCACTACTCGCAATTATAACTGCCCTAACAGGAACGTACTTTATTATTACAAACGGTTCAATTGAAAATATTGTTTTATCGAAAGAAGCCATTATTTTCGGCCTATTAACAGCAATTGGCTTTGCATTTTATACCCTTCATCCAGCTTCTCTTATTAAAGAATGCGGAACAACTGTAGTAATTGGCTGGGGGATGTTAATCGGTGGCATTGCCCTACTTATTTGTAATCGCTCGTTTGAATGGAATCAGCTTTCACAAACTTTTACACCAAAAACTTTTTCTATGCTTATTCTTATCATCATAAGTGGCACTCTTTCTTTCCTCCTTTATATCGGTAGTCTGAAATATTTAGCAGCAACAGAAACGAGCATTTTATCTAGCATTGAACCACTTGTAGCTGCCATCGTGTCAATCGCTTGGCTAAATGAATCCTTTGGAGCATATCAATTATTAGGCGGCGTATGTATCGTTCTTTCTGTTATTTTCTTAACGATGCCGCAAAAAGAGAATGAACCGACTTTTACAACTGAACAAATATAGAAAATGTCAAAAGAGGTCGTACAAAACTTACGACCTCTTTTTATACTTTAAAGGAATTGTCCCGCTTTCTAGCAAATACAATTACACTAACAATAAAAATTAGGAGTGTGACACCATGAAAAAAATCGGAACTATGCTACTTTTCTCTTTTCTCATCGCTGGATGCACACAAGCGCAACCTGATTCAGAAGCACCTAAAAAAGAAGCCATCGCAACGTCATCCACTCAAGTTAATGCACCTTCCTTCTTTCATCTTAGCGTTTTAAAAGATGTAAATTGGGAAGAAACACCCTCCTTCATACAAGAAAAAATACCTTTAAAAGGCATCGAAGAAAAAATCGCAATGGCTGATAGTCCTATTATCGCAAATGAAAAAAATGAAATGATGTGGTACTTTTTAGATACTGAAATGCCAACTGGAAAACTATCTATTATTGCACTAAAACAAGGATCAATAACTCCAACACCCGTACTCTTTCAACAAGAAACTTCCAAACCAACTTGGACCACTTCAAATACAATTGATTCTACTACAAACGAACTCCCTCTCACTATGTCACTACCTTCATCTGGATTATGGGTATTAAATATATATGTGAATGAAGAATATTATGATCAGTTTGTAATTACTGCTGAGTAAAGTTACAAAACTAAAACACTTTCTTACAACAATGTAATTTCTACGTCATATACTTCGATAGTGTAAGTATCTCTCTTCTCTTATACTTAAAGTAAGAAATGGCACAAGGAGAGATGAAAAAAATGATAGAAGTGATCGTAGCAGTAACTGAGGTTTTAGTAAATGGTAAACAAGTTGCAATGGAATTAAATAAATAGTGAAGACACACAAATAAATAATTTTACACTTCTTCATTATTTTGATTTCTTATCTCAAAAAAGCAGTGCCTTTTTAGGCACTGCTTTTAGCTATTAATAGCTTGGTATTTTCATAATTTGCGCCACACCTGAATCAATAGCTGCTTTCGCTACAGCTTCCGCAACACTTGGAACAATTCTTTTATCTAACGGATTCGGGATTACATAATTCGCATTACGTTCTTCGTCCGTAATGATGTTAGCGATCCCATATGCTGCCGCTAATTTCATCTCTTCTGTAATATCAGTCGCGCGCACATCTAACGCACCACGGAATATCCCTGGGAACGCCAATACATTATTTACTTGATTCGCATAATCCGAGCGCCCGGTTCCTACTACAGCTGCCCCAGCCTCTAATGCATCCTCTGGGAAGATTTCTGGAATTGGATTCGCCATAGCAAACACAATTGCTTTCTCATTCATCGTTTGTACAAGTTCTTTCGTTAATACGTTAGGAGCAGATACGCCAATAAAAATATCAGCTTGATGAATCGCTTCTTTTAACGTTCCACGCACATATTCTCGATTTGTCTTTTTTGAAACTTCAATTTGCGCTTCGTTCATCCATGATTCACCTTCACAAACAATACCTTCTAAGCTAACTAACGTAATGTGCTTTGCACCAGCCTTTAATAATAATTTTCCAATTGCAATCCCTGCCGAACCCGCACCGTTAATAACAATTTTCACATTATCCATTTGTTTGCTAACAACTTTTAATGCATTAATAACAGCTGCTAAGACGACAATAGCGGTTCCATGTTGATCATCATGGAATACAGGAATATTCGTTTCTGCTTTTAATCGCTTTTCAATTTCAAAACAACGTGGTGCCGCAATATCTTCTAAGTTAATTCCTGCAAACGTAGGCTCTAAATTTTTCACAAGGGTAACGATTTCATCCACATCAGTCGTACCTAAACATAACGGGAAAGCATCTACATTCGCAAAGTTCTTAAATAAAATACTCTTCCCTTCCATAACAGGCATAGCTGCTTTCGGTCCAATATTCCCTAAACCAAGTACCGCTGTTCCATCCGAGACAACTGCCACCATATTACCACGTGCCGTATAGTCATACACTGCTTCTTCATCCGCCGCAATTGCTTTGCAAGACTCCGCTACACCTGGTGTATATGTCAGGCTTAAATCATCCGCTGAATTTACTTCTACTTTACTTGTAATTTCAATTTTCCCTACTAATTCTTTATGCAGTAACAATGATCTTTCATTAATTTGATTTTCTAACATACTTATAATCTCCCCTTAATTTGACAAGCTAGCTATATGAATATAGCTAGCTTGTTTGATCATGAAAACATTTTTAATAAAATTGTCGCTGTTACAACCATTGCTGCCCCGCCTAAACGTGTTGAAATTTGCGCAAACGGCATTAATTCCATACGATTTGAAGCTGATAAAATAGCAACATCTCCAGTTCCACCTAAACCACTATGACATCCAGTTACAATTGCTGATTCAACTGGATACATTTTCATCACTTTCCCTACAAGAAAACCTGATGCTACCATTGTAAGAACAACTGATGCGCACACAACAACATATCCTACTGAAAGAACTGCTGCTACGTCTTTTAACGGAATATATAGCAATCCTAGTCCAACCATTAACGGCCAAGTTAAATTCTTCGAAATGAATTTATATAAATGGAATGCTCCTTGCTCCATTTTTGCTGGCATTAATTTAAAGTATTTCACAAGTGCTGCTGAGAAAATCATAATGATTGCCCCAGGAATACCGATGAACTTAGAAGCAAATCCTCCGAAGATAAAGAACGTACACGCAATTAATAAACCTGCTCCCATTAATGAGAAGTCAATTGGCTTCTCTGTATTTTGTTCTTTTAATAACTCTGCCTGATTGTCTGTTTTCACTAATACACCGTTACCACTAAGCTCCGGTTTCTTCTCACCTAAACGCTTCATATACCCTGCACTCACGATTGCGAACATATTTCCAATAATAGCCGCTGGAATAAGCTGTGATACAAACGTTGCTGATGATTCATTTAAAATATCACTATAAGCTAGCGACAATGGTAAAATCCCTTCCCCTATACCACCACTCACAATTGGTACGATGATAAAGAAGAATGTTTGCTTCATTTCAAATCCAAATAGTGAACCGACCAATAATCCTACCGCTACCGAAGCTAACGTCCCTACTACTAAAGGTATAAACATACGAACGAAACCTTGTACTAACACTTTACGATTCATTCCTAAAATACTTCCGACTACTAAACAAGAAATATATAAATATAAAAAGTTCGATTTTTTCATTAACATAGTCGCAGCTTCCATTGAAGCTGGATTCATCCAGTTAAAAAATACAAGTAATGATGGAATAAATAACGAAAGTATTGCCGGACCGCCGATATTTTTTAAAATTGGAATTCTCATTCCAATGTCGCCTAAGAAAATACCCATGATCATAATAACTGCAAATCCACCAATCATATCTGCTGGCAATTTATTATATACAGATGCCCCATAAATAATAGCAGCCAATACTACATATAACGGTAAAGGTATAACACCGATTTTTACATTCATAATTTTAGAAGCGAAAGATTCTCTTTGTACTTCATTTCCTTCAGAAAATGATACCGCTTCCACATTCTTTTGAATTCCCATATGGCACCCCCTTGTTTTCTTAATAACAATATTAAAACGCTTTCAATAGTAAAAATAGTTTTTGTAAGTTTTGTAATTGATTTTGTAATTAAAAAAAGTATAAGCGACTTATAATAAGTCGCTTATACGTAAAACTCTATTTTATTTTTGTCAATACATCTTAATTTACTCACTGGTCTTCCTACGTGTTGATACACCATTTCGTTTTCTAATACTCCAATTTCAGTCAAAAACATTACATACTTTCGAATAGAAACTCTTGAAACTCCAACTAATTGCGCCATTTCATCTGTTGTAAACGCTCGTCCATTCAGCGACTCGATCTTCTGCCAAATTAATTGCATCGTTTGCTTCGTTAATCCTTTCGGAAGCTCTTTAGTGACCGTAGGCTCTCTTTTTTCTTTTTGCAAAATTAACGAATCTAATTCCGATTGACTAATTTTTTGTTGTTCTTTCATGAAAGTAAGTTTTTCTCGATATATAGTTAATGCCTTTTTAAATCGTTCAAATGTAAATGGTTTAATTAAATAATCTACTACACCATATTGTAATGCTTTTTTAATACTCCCCATATCATGTACAGCTGAAATCATCATAATATCGATTTCTTTTTCTTGGTTCCGAATATACATTAAAAGCTCAAATCCAGTTTCTTCAGGCATAAAAATATCAAGTAATACTAAATCTACTCGTGATTCCTCTAATACTTCTATCGCTTCTTTAACGGAGTTAACTGCTTGAACAAGTTCAAACCCTCCTACTTGCTCTAAATAATGCGTATTTAACATTGCTACCATCGGGTCATCTTCTACAATTAAAACTTTAATCATATTTACCTCTCATCCCTACCTTTAGGTATTTCAATTGTTATCGTTGTTCCCTTTCCTACTAATGAATGCATATGAATTTCCCCATTTATTCGCTGTATACTTTCTTTTACAAGATACAAACCATAACCACGGTTATCTCCCTTTGTGGAATAACCTTTCGTAAATAATGCCCCTATTTCTTCTTCTGGTATACCTTTCCCCGTATCTTGTACTGTAATGATTAATGCATCCCCATATTGTATCTCAAGTTCAACTTGCTTCTTCTCACAATTCGTCACTGCCTCTAATGCATTATCAATTAAATTTCCGACAATCGTAATCAGTTCATGAGTAATACTTTCATCATCCATTTCTGGCATGTAAGAATCTTCACTTATGATTAATTTTATGTTTTTCTCTCTAGCATAGCTAAATTTTCCAAGTAAAAAGCCAGCAAATACTGGACTTTTTATTCTTTTCATAACCCCACCAATTTCATATTGATGCTCTGATACCATACCGCTTATATACTTTTGTAATTCTTCATACTGCTTCATATGTGTAAGCCCTAATACGACATGCATTTTATTCATAAATTCATGCGATTGTGCCCGTAATGCTTCCGCATATAGCCTAATACCAGTTAATTCTTCTGCTAATTTTCTAATCTCTGTTTTATCACGAAATGTTGCAATTGCACCAACTATTTCTCCTTTTACATATAAAGGAACACGATTCGTCACAATCGTAATTCCATAAATATTTTGTTCTTCGTTTAATTGTACCTCTCCCGTTTGTAATATTTCTTTTATACGTGAATTAGGCATATACAACTCAACATCTTTACCGATAAAATCTTCTTCAAGTCCACTTTTCTTAAACAATCGTTTTGCCTCATTATTTATTAAAGTTACATTGGCTTCCTTATCTACAGCAATAATACCTTCCTTTACAGATTGTAGCATCGTATTTCTTTCTTCAAGAATCTTCGCTATCCTGTGAGGTTCAAGACCGAATAAACTTTTCTTTATATGTCTAGCTAGCAATATTGCTCCTATAATTCCGACTAGTACTCCAACTCCGACACCAATGTAAATGATATGTCTACTTTCCTTAACTCTCTCTTTTACATTATCTGCTGAAATACCAACGGCCACCGCTCCAAGTTGTTCACCTGTTTCAGAAAATACAGGTACAAACACTCGCATTGAAATACCTAAAGTTCCTTCTGCCAGCGATACATGTTCCTTTCCTTTCAATGCAGGCCCTTCATCTCCCCCAATAAAATGATGGCCTATTTTTTGAGGATTTGGATGTGATTTTCTTATTCCATTCATGTCCATAACTACAATAAATTGAACACCTGTGTTTTTTAATATTCTATTTGTATACGTTTGGATTGCAGAAGTATCTGCCTTCCCAATCAAACCATCGATTACAATTGAATCATTCGCCACAATGTGTGCAATTGTTTTTGCTTTCTCTGCTTGGCTATCCTCCGTCGTCCGTTCTACATTATGACTAATTAATATATCTGTCACAAGTAAAGAAAAAATTACAACTGTACAAACTAACAATGTAATCGTTTTCCATAAATTCCATAGTCTTTTTCTTTTTTTCATCCCGTTAATGACTCCCCTAATTGCTGAATAGAAAAATAAGTAAGGTGAAAATAATATCACCTTACTTATCTGCTGTTATTATACTTTAAATTTACTAGTCATCGCTTGTAGTTCTTCGGCCATCCCAGCTAAGTTTTGCGAAGCTGAACTAATTTCTTCCATTGAATTCACTTGTTCTTCTGTTGAAGCAGCAACACTTTGCATACTAGCTGTATTTTCTTCTGCAGCCGCTGCAATTTCATCAATAGCATTTGTCACTTCATTTGCATCTCCAGCAATTCTCTTCGTTGTTTCTACCATTTGATTAACTTGAGAAACAATATGTGTAGTAGAACTTAAAATTTCCGTAAAACTTGCTTTCGTTTTCGTTACAACATCAAGGCCTTGTTGAACTTCTCCATTCACATTATCCATTGCCTTAACAGTATGTTCAATATCCGCCTTAATTTCTGCAATTAAATTTGCAATCTCTCCAGATGATGCTCCTGATTGCTCCGCTAATTTTCTAACCTCATCAGCTACAATAGCAAACCCTCGGCCCTGTTCACCTGCTCTTGCTGCTTCAATAGCTGCATTTAAAGCTAATAAGTTCGTTTGAGTAGCGATGTTTTGAATCGCTTCAGAAATAGCTCCTACCTGCTTTGATTTCTCATCAAGAAGTTTAATAATAGCATCTGAATCGGATACCGATCTAGAAATAGACTGCATTTGTTTTGCTGTTTGTTCAACCAATTCTTCCCCTTCTTCAGCTCTTTCTCTCGCATGTAATGAGGAGATAGAAATTGATTCCGCGCTTCCAGTTACATCTTGAATTGCTGTATTTACTTGTTGTAATGTAGCCGCACCTTCTTCAACACCTTGACTTTGTGATTCAGCCCCACCTGATACTTGTTCCATTGCAATTGTAATTTGATCTGTCGCATCATTTGCTTGCTGTACGCTCGCTGTTAACTCTTCAGCCGATGCAGCGACATGTTCTGCTGAAAAACTAATTTGAGTAATCACATCTTGTAAAGAGGCAGACATTTCATTAAATGAATTCCCTAATTTCCCTATATCATCCTTGGAATGGATTGTAATTTTCTCTGTCAAATCTCCCTTACTAATTTTATGGGCCGAGTCAGCTATTTTTCTTAATGGTCTTGTAATAGACTTTGTAATAAAATAAATTAATACACTACCAAATACAATAGCGATAGCAATGACAATCAAAGTCTTATAAAATACTGGATTCGCAGCTTGGGTAATTTCTTCGTCGAACATAACCCCAACTACTTTCCATCCTGTTTTCTCATTTGTTGCAAAGATTAAATTCTTTTTATCACCTTGTTCTGTATAAGACACATTTCCTTGTTTTTCTTCATAAATTGGTTTAATCCACGGATCAGTAACTTTTGCACCTGGTTTTCTAGATGGATGACTAACAATTTGCTTATTTTGATCTAGAATAACTGCATAACCTTTTTCACCAATGTTAATCATTTTGGAAATTTTTAAGATGTTATCTAAATTTAAGTTAATTCCTATAACACCTTTACCATCTTTTACTTCTTTAGCAATTGTCACTACCATATTTTTAGTAGATGCTGATTGATATGGTGCAGTAACAATTACTTTTCCTTTATTTTCATGTGCTTCTTTATACCAAGATCTATCTGTTGGATTATACCCATCAGCCATTTTGATAAATGGTTCTCTTATAAACTTTCCCGTCTGTGTTCCAATATAAATACCTTCTACTTCTGGATGAAGTTTTATATATTGCGCTAACTTCGTTCTTACTATTTCTTCTTGTCCGTTTGGATATGTATCCTCTGTTAAGACGTCTGCAAAATACGCCGCATCAACAAATTTCTCTTCTATATTTTGAGAAATAACAGTATTTAAAACAGAAATATTTTCCTTTGCTTTACCTGTAATTTGTTGTTCAAAATTTGTTTTGGCAGTTTGATATGAAACACCACCGATAATAAGTCCTGGTATAGTTAAAATAAGAAAAAATGAAATGATTAATTTTTTCTTGATACTCATACATTTAACCCAGTTAAATATTTTTTGCATAATAAGCCTCCTTTATGTAATGTGAATACTTGTGTAATTTTATACAATTAACATATATAAAACAATATATAATGATAACATGTAATTTTTTTGTCAATTATGCATTTTTTCATATTCACTACTTCTAAAGATTTAATCATAAAAAATAAGAGAACTTCAGCTTATATAATAAGCTGAAGTTCTCTTATTTCTTGACAAAAAACACCCACAAAAACTCCTCTTACAGTTCCTTACATCTATTTCCTTACTAATTCATTTAGAGCTTTTCACATAACTAATCGCCTGACTCCCCATTTGCATCCATGCCTTTTCAAATTTTCCTCTCGGCACTTTTACATCTAGGCTATCCTCGAGAGGATCCCGAATATATACAAATTCTTCATCGTATCCAATCAGTACTACACAATGTTCATTATACGTAATAGAAACATCTCCGCTATTTGTTTCCCATGTAGTAAATTCATCTTCATCTAATGGCGCAAATTTTGCATTCGTAATCATAACTACCGGTTGTCCTGATTTTACACTCTTATAAAGTTCTTCTATACTCTTCCCTGTTAAGTCCACAGCTTTATTAGGTAAATACTTTTTCGCTAATTGAAAAAGTGGTCCGTGATATACACCATATCCAGATTCAGAAAAGGTATAAATATTTCCTACAAATCCTTCATTCGGATTCCCACGTACACCATCGTTCATAAAATCAACTTTCTTTATTTCATTTGCTAATTTCATCTTATCCACTGTAATGCCTGCATATTGTAACATCATCGCTAAGCTAGTCACTTCACAGCCTCTATCTAGCTCTGGTAATTGCTGAATTAAAGGTACATTTGATAAGATGACCTTTTCATCATTATTACTAAAATCTGCTTCTTTTCCGCTTTGTATATTGAAGAATGTTAACTTCTCCACATACTTTGTAATGCCATTTGTATATACATTCCATACTGCTATAGCTAGTAAAGCCATACATATATACCACTTCCATCTCCGTATCACTCTCACGCCCTTTTTAGTTCGTTAAATAAGAATAAAACGCGTCAGCATCCGTGCGAATCACCGGTACAAAATTTAGTTCTTTTCCTTTTTCAGGCTGATTTTTTTTAATTTTTTCTGCTAGTTCTTGAACGTTCATATTCATTTTATCCATATTAAGCTCATCTGCCATTTGTAACACTTTTTGTTCATTAATTTCGCTTAATACTTGATATATATCTTTACCATACAAATCAATATGATATTTTTTTGCTTCTTCCTGCACTTTTTGTTCGTACACTTCTTGCGCTAACGTTTCTATCTCTTTTCCTTTTTGTGAAATACCTAACTTCCCTGCTTCCTCTCTTACTTTCGTTCCATAGATTTCTTCCGCAATGTCTTCTATTTCTTTTCCATTTGTCGAAATGCCTAATTTATCCGCTTCATCATTAATTTTAATCGTATTAATTTGATTAATTAAATTTACAATCGTTGTATTCTCTATAGATATGCCTAGCTTTAACGCTTCTTGCTTCACTTTTGTTTCATAGATTTCTTCTGAAAGAGTTCCAACGTCTTTTCCTTCAATCGAAATTCCTAACTGTTCAGCTTCTCTTCCTACTTCCGTCTCATGAATTTCTTTTTCTAGCGTAATTTGTTCTTTCCCTTCCGTTTCAATACCTAGATTCTCCGCCTTTTCTTCTGTATGCACCGCATGTATCTTCCCATTATTTAATTGTTCTTTACTGCGCTGCGTGTAATTTGTCTTTCCTTGTGATGTTTCAGAAGGAGAGGCACCCCCTAATATGCTTAAGCTCATTACTCCAATAGTGAATACCGTCATCATTTTCTTTTTCAAAATTAATTCCTCCCTCTTACACTTTCTTTTCCATCATTCCCTATACATAATCGAAATAACATTATGATCGATATAATCTGCTCAAATACCTTTTTATAATCGCTTCTTCATAGGGCTAACTTTCTGTATATCATACATGTTATAAATAGTTTCTTAACTTTCCCTTAAAAAAAGACGACCTTGTAAAAACAAGATCGTCTTCTCACTTATATTCTTTGGTTTTTAGGGAAATTCACTTCAAAACAAGTACCCTCTCCCCATTTGCTCTCTACTAATATTTTCCCATAATGCTTTTCTACAATCCAATTTGCGATTGAAAGGCCTAATCCCGCTCCTTCTGACGCACTTCTCGCTTTATCACCTTGATAAAAACGATCAAATAATTTTGGGATGTCCTCATCTTTAACCCCTATCCCGTCATCTTTCACCCGTATACGAATTGAGCTGCTCGTTTGCGTACAATCGATTTGAATATGCCCGCCCCCATTTGTATACTTCATCGCATTATCTAACAATATGACCATCATTTGATGAATTCTCTCTCTATCACCCATAAATGATATGTCATGTTCTACTTTTAATATCATCTCTTTTTCTTGATATGAAGCAATTTCCTTATATGGATCTACTATTTCTTCTAACAATTTATCCATTTCAAATGTTTTCTTATCCATCTCAATTTGATTAGAATCCGAACGTGCTAACAATAATAAATTAGTTACAAGCTTAGATAACCGTCTACACTCCTTTGAAATCGTAGAAATATCCATCGCTTTTTCTTCTATTGTCGCAGATGGTGACTGAAATAACACATCCGTTTTTGATTGAATAACTGCAAGTGGTGTCCTTAATTCATGTGATGCATCCGAAACGAATTGCTGCTGTTTTTCCCATGAATTTTGAATGGGTATGAGTGCCCTGCCAGCTAAGAAAAAGCCAATTCCTATTGCACATAAACTTCCTACGCTACAACCTATAACAAGAATTAAAAATAAAGTATTTAGCATCTCTTCTTCAGCTGTTGTATCGCGTACAATTTGAACTATTTTCCCATCTTCTTTAAACGCAAAGGTTCTAAAATATCGTCCTTGCACTTCAATATCTTGCAAATCCCCTAACTTCTTTGGGAAAAACTGATCCAAATTCCCTTCAAAGCTAGAACGAAATTTATGGTTATCTCCCTCTATCTCTACTACTTTCCCATTCCAAGTTATTTTAGTTATCCGGGGATCTCCAATTTTAATGTTCTCCATACGTTTTCTTGGTAATATTTTAGCATCAAATTTTTTTCCAAACTGAGCCTTCATTTTTATAGATTGATCCACTTCATTATAAATACGATTATATGTGTATGAATAAATGATACTGCCTAATACACCTATCAAGATAATAAATACTAATGAATTCAATATAGTCAATCGAATGCGTGTTTTCTGAAACATGCTTCCCTTTTTCATTGTTCTTTTAATATATATCCAATACCTCGAACAGTTTGAATATCTTTCTGATAACCGAATGGCTCTAATTTTTTACGTAAATGATGTACATACACTTCTACAATTGCTACTGTCGTATCTGAATCAAATCCCCAAACACGATCAAAAATTTGTTCACGCATTAAAATCTTTCCGCTATTTTGAACAAGGTACTCTAGAAGCTCATATTGTTTTAATGTTAACTTCATGCTTTGTCCATCTACTTGAACGTCTTTATCTTTTCCGAACAGTTCAATCCCTTTATAACGAATAGTCTGCTTTGTTGTTAAACTACCGCTTCGTCGTAATAAAGCACGAATTCTCGCTTTTAACTCTGGAGCCTGAAATGGCTTAACGATATAGTCATCCCCACCAAAGTCCAAGCCTTTCACGCGATCTTCTAAAGAATCTCTCGCTGTCAAAAATAGGACTGGTGTTTCAATCTTTTCATCACGTATTTTTTGAATTACTTCAAAACCGTCCATTTCTGGCATCATCACATCAAGCAAAATGGCGTCATATATATTTTGTAATGCTAGAAATAATCCATCTTCTCCATTCAATGCTGTATCTACTTCAAATTCATCGCGTAATATTTGGACAATAGACTCTAATAAAGAAGCATTATCTTCTACTACGAGTAAGCGCATATTCTCACCTTCCACCATATCGTTCAATCCTATTTATAATTATATTTTAACGTTTTTCTCAATATAAAATTTGAAAGATTTATTATAAAAATTCTTCCTTAAATTTTTCTTAATAAAAAATTGAAAGAAATAAGATTCCCCTTATCTCTTTCAACTTTTTACTACGTACACCTTTTTACTCGGCAATTCTAAACAATTTAACTGGCCACCATATACAGCACCGCCATCAATCCCTATAATACGATTACTCCCAAAATACACGCCACAATTCTCACTACCATGAAACGTTTTTGTTTCCGTATGACCAAATACAACAACCTTTTCACCACTATACCCACTATGAAACTCATTACGTATCCACATTAACGTATATGGTTCACATTCCGAAACTCGCTTCAATGGCTCAACACCGGCATGTACAAATATATACTCTTCTGTTTCAATGTAATGATCTAATTCTTGAATAAATTTTACATGTTCCTCTAAAACATGCGATTGTAAAATTGGTTTTTGGAAGGCTTCTTCATTAACTACAATATCTTCATCTACAAAGCCATAGCTGTATAAAGTCTTATCTCCACCATTCCTTTTTACCCAATGGTTCCATGAACGTTCTTCATCAGTCGTTAACGCTTTAATCATCATATCTTCATGATTACCCTTTAGAACGAGGGCTCCCTCTTCTTTTAACGCTTTTACCTTTTCAATTACAGCACGCGCATTGGGACCACGATCTACATAATCCCCTAATAAAATCAATTGATCCTGTCTTGCATCATATTGAGCTTCTTCTAATAACTGTTCGAACTTTTCTATTTCTCCATGAATATCACTAATAACAAGAATTCTTTTCATATTATCCCCCTTCTTTCTAAACCACTCTCTTTCTAATTATAGTTCAAAACAACAGAAATTTCTGAATCCATATTCAAAATCACATTTATTACAAATAAAACGATTGTCCTTACAACAATGTAAGTCTCTTGTCATCCAATTTGATAGTTGCAAGTGCTATATTTCCTTATACTAAAAGTAAGAAATGAAACAAAAAACAAGGAGAGATGAGACATGAAAAAAGTGATGGAAGTTGTAGTAGCGGTGGCAGAGGTTTTCGTAAATGGCAAACAAGTTGCAATGGAGTTAAACAAATAATGAAAAGGACAAGATTCATTCTAGACCCTTTACTCATATAAAAGAGATGAGACTTCTTCATTTTTTTGATCCCTTATCTCCTTGAAAAAGCCGTATCCTTTTTCGGATACGGCTTTTTCTTATTTTTGACTCGTACGAGCTGAAATACTAATTGCTCTATCAGTTGCTTTGGCAGCTTCATCTAACGCTTCTTTACTATTCTTTCCGTCATACATTGCTTCTAATGCTTTTACAACTGCATCTCGTGATTCTGGGAATACACTAATTAAAGCCCCTTGAGTTGCTGGAGATTGCTTCGTCGCTTGTAATTGTTCCACTGTTACTTTTAGCTGTGGATATTTTTCATATTGCTCTTTTACTAATGGTTCATTGTATGCATCTGGATTAATAGAGAAATAGCCTGTTGCAGTATGCCATTTTGCTTGTACGTCTGGCTTCGTTAAATATTTCATAAAGTCCCAAGCACCTTGTTGTGTTTCTTCTGAAACCATATTCGTCATCCATAATGATGCTCCGCCAATAACAACACCATTTTGTTTCGAATCCTCTGGATATGGAATATATGACACGCCTACATTAAACTTAGATGCATCAATTAAGTCGCGAACACCAGCTGAAGAATCTAAATACATAGCAACTTGTCCAGACTGGAACGCGGCACGAATATCATCCCAACTTGCTCCATATTTTCCAAGTGCGCCAGCTTTATTTAAATCATCTAACATTCCAAATACTTTCTGTCCTTCTTTATCGTTAAATACCGCCTTCTTTGCAGCATCTTTGCGACCGTTTTCGTTATCTACATATAAAGCACCTTGTGTCGCTAACAATTCTTCAAAGAACCAACCATAATTCAGCATGGAGAATCCATATTGTTTTACATTTCCGCCTTCTTTAATCGTTAACTTTTTCGCTGCTTCTTGTAATTCCGCATACGTTTTCGGAGCTTTTTCTGGATCTAAGCCCGCCTTTGCGAAAGCATCTTTATTATAAATTAGTACTGGTGTAGATGAATTAAATGGCATAGAATACATTTTTCCATCAACTGAATAATAATTTGTAATTGCTTTTTCCAACTTTGAGGTGTCGTACTTATCTTTTTTTATCCAACTATCAATTGGCGTAATCTTTTTGCTATCAATCATATATTTTGTTGTAATTTCACTCGACTGAACAAGAGCTGGCGCTTCTTTCGTAGCAGACATCGTTCTAAATTTCGTTAAAGACTCTTCATATGTCCCTTGGAACTCTGCCTTTATCTCGTATTTATTCTGTGACTTATTATAGTCTGCAACAAGCCCATCTAGTACGCCTTGTGTTTTTCCACCCATCGCATGCCAAAAACGAATTACAGTCTTATCACCATTTTTTTCAACTGGTGCTACTTTTGCCTGCGCTTCAGATTTCCCCTCCGTTTTACTACTTGAACAAGCGGCACTAGATAATGCCATTGTTGCTGCCATTAATAGAGCAGCACCTTTTTTAACTAAACTCATTTTAATCTCACCTTCTCTTGGTTATTTAATTGCACCTTTTGTTAATCCTTGTTGTAATTGCTTTTGCCCTACAAATAGTAAAATCAGTGTTGGAATGACAATAACCGTAACACCGGCCATTACGCTTCCCCAATCAGTTGCAACTTCTTGAGACTGAAGCTGCTTTACACCAATTTGAACTGTTCTTACTTTTTCATCAGTGGTCACTAAGAGTGGCCATAAGTACATATTCCATGTTGTTAAAAAACTATATACTCCAAGCGTAATAAAACTCGTTTTACAATACGGAATTACGACGCTAAATAAAAACCTTACATTTCCAATCCCTTCAATAAAGGCTGCTTCTTTCAGTTCATTCGGAAGCGTCATAAAATGTTGACGTAACAAGAAAATACCGAAAGCTGTTGCAAAAAACGGCACTGTCATCCCAGCAAAGCTATTGATCCAACCGAAGTTTTGAATCGTTAAAAAGTTCGGTACCATCGTTGCTTCCCACGGAATAAGCATCGTTGAAATAAACAGGAAGAAAATAAGGTTTCTTCCTTTAAACTGTAGAAAGACAAAAGCATAAGCCGCTAAGCTTGATACGATAAGTTGTCCAATCATAACGACTGTCGATACAACTAAACTGTTATACAAGTATGTCAAAAGCGGTACTTTTTGAAAAATATTAATAAAATTATCAAAAGTAAATTGGGTCGGAAATAGCCTTCTCATTTGAATATCATCTGGTGTCATAAAGCTTATTAAAAACGCATACAGTACAGGAAAAAACACCATTACTGCACTAATAATGAGCAGCATATATAATAGGAAATTTTGTTTCCACTGTTTAACGATCATTTATAATGCACCTTTCTCTCAGCAAACTTAAATTGAAGTAATGTAGTAATGAAAATGAAAACAAATAATATCATCGCTTGTGCACTTGCTGTTCCAAATTGATGATTCACAAACGCCTCTTTATAAATCGAGTACACAATTAAATTTGTTGCATCATTTGGTCCACCGTGCGTTAAAATATCAATTTGTCCAAAGCTTTGGAACGCACTAATTAACGTTACTGTCACGATAAAGAATAAAGTTGGTGATAGCATCGGTAATGTAACACGACGAAGCTTATATAAATAGCTAGCGCCATCTATAGATGCACTCTCATATAAAGACGTATCAATATTTTGTAAACCACCTAATATAACTAAAAATGCAAATCCTGTATTCACCCAAACCGTTGTAACCGATACAGAGAACAATGCCCAATCTGGACTCGTTAACCATGCGATTGCAGGTAGATTCATAGAGGCTAATATATTATTAAATAACCCGACACTTGGATGAAATAAAAATAGCCAAATCACCGCACTAGCAGCTACTGATATTCCCATAGTGGAAGAAAATAACACACGGAATAACCCAATACCTCTTACTTTTCCATTTGCAATCAATGCAAGAAATAAAGCGAATATAATACTCGTAGGCACTGTATATACAACAAATAATAAAGTTGACTTTATGCTTTTGTAGAAAGCAGGATCAGAAAATAAGTATTGATAATTTTCTAAGCCAACGAAAAGATTAGCTTCTCCGTGTATATCTGTTAAATAAAAGCTATAGTAAATCGTCCTAAATAATGGATAAAAAAGAAAAATCGAAAATAGTAAAATAGATGGCGCCAAAAATAATAATCCTATTCTTAAATCTTTCGTTTTACTCCATAAACTCTTCTTTTTTGACACTTTTGCTTGTGCTGGTAACTTGCCTACCTCAATCATTATTTCGCCACCACTTTCAACTCTTCTTCAGCTACCACTTTTAATCGTTCATTCGTATTTTGGTGAAAGAAGCATAACTTATCTTGCGAGAATAATAATTTTACTTTGTCACCTTTGTTCAGGAGTAGCTGTCCAATGACTTTTGCACTCCAAGTTATTCCATTTACCGCGAAATTTAATATAGATTCGTTCCCTAATACTTCTACAGATTGTAACGTGAATTCTTGCCCTTCCTCAGACAGTTCAATATGTTCAGGACGCATGCCTATTCGAATTGTTCCTTCTGGTAATTGCTTTAACAGTCCATTAGATAATGGAATTTGCAATTCCCCTATATGTAATACACCTTTTTCTTTGTCCATTTCTCCATCATTTATATTCATCGAAGGAGACCCTATAAAGCTTGCAACAAATTCATTCGCTGGTTCGTTATATATATCAAGCGGTGTTCCAACTTGCTGTATGCTCCCTTTATTTAAGACCATGATACGATCTCCCATAGTCATCGCTTCTATTTGATCGTGAGTAACGTAAATCATTGTAATTCCTAACCGTTGCTGAATTTCTCTAATTTCAATCCTCATTTGCGCACGTAATTTCGCATCTAAATTCGAAAGTGGTTCATCCATTAAACAAATTGGTGCTTGACTCACGATCGCCCTAGCAAGCGCAACACGCTGTCTTTGTCCCCCTGATAATTGTCCTGGCTTCATTTTTACATACTCTTTCAGTCCTACCATTTCAATTGCTTCCATTAATCGCTTTTGTCGCTCTTCTTTTTGTACTTTTCTTACCTTAAGTCCGAATAAAATGTTTTCTTCTACAGATAAGTGTGGATATAGCGCATAATTTTGAAATACCATTGATAGATTACGGTCTTTCGGCTCTAAATCATTTGCAACATGTTCATTAATAATTAAATCCCCCGAAGAAATCTCTTCTAAGCCAGCAATCATTCGTAATAGTGTACTTTTCCCGCATCCTGAAGGTCCAACTAAAACAAAAAACTCGC
This sequence comes from Bacillus sp. FSL M8-0063, assembly GCF_038005545.1. Taxonomy (NCBI): domain Bacteria; kingdom Bacillati; phylum Bacillota; class Bacilli; order Caryophanales; family Bacillaceae; genus Bacillus; species Bacillus sp. FSL M8-0063. The sequence goes on along the minus strand of NZ_JBBOTJ010000001.1, from coordinate 242,632 downwards.
CCTTTTTAATGTGAACCGATACACCTTTAACCGCTGTCTCTTCCGCATTTTTATACACCTTTGAAACATTTTTCAATTCAATCACAAGATTGCACTCCTTTTTTCTTCTTGTATCCATACTTCATAATGACTCGTTGAAATTGCACTTGCTCCTGCACGAATAGCAATTTCCGCATCTTCTCGTGTTTGAATCAGTCCGCCTGCAATAATAGGAAATTCTATTTCCTCTGCTAACCGCTTAATAATGGAAGGCATAATCCCAGGCATAATCTCTACCGCATTCGGTTTAGTCGTTTTACAATTCTCAATTGATTTTGTAAGAGATAAAGTATCAACAATAAAAATGCGTTGAATCGTTTTTAATCCAATTTTATTAGCATTTCGAATTGTCGAACCTTTTGTTGAAATAATACCCTGCGCCCCGATAACATCTTGAATATACAAAAGAGCTTCCTCTGTATTTGTATTTAAACCTTGTATAAAATCACAATGAAGAAATACATCATGTCCATGCTTCTGTAATTCATATACACGCTCTGGTAACTCCAGCATTGAACCAGTCATAAGAAAAACTGTTTTCGGTAATTTTTTGTATGTTTTGTACCCTTTCCAATATTTTATTATCGAAATATAAGGTTCTTTGAACATTTGTTCCACCTAGCTTTTCTATTTTTATCCAAACTAAAAACACCTACTTACATAGAACACCTTTCTCCTTATTTGAACTCTAGGAAATAGAGCACACCTAAGAAAGTGGCACGTTATATGTAAGCGGGTGTTCTCAAATGTTCTCTACCCTAGTTATTCTGTTACCTTTACTATATTACTCATTTATTAAGTCAGTTTTGATAGATTGTTAATTAGGTGTTAATCGAATGTTAATATTCACCATATTTTTTTAACAATAATCTAAATATACGAATGAACCCCAACAGCAAACAACTACTTTTAAAATTTAAGTGATATGCAAATTCATTCCATAGTTAATCAATTTTAGTTTTCTCGCAACTGCTTGTGAAGCATAATTATCCCAAGAAGTACTATAAAGTGGAATGCGTTTTTCTTCTTGTATTGATATCGCCCAGGCTGTAACAACATCAGTACCATATCCATTCCCTTGAAACTCCGCTAAAGTTTCCACACTCGCCTCAGCAGCTACAGGCGTACTCCTAGCACTGCAACATATAGAAACTACCTTTTCATTTTTTACAATTGCAAAGTAAGGTTGCCTCCATTCCATCTGTTCTATTAGATTAGGAAAATTTTCTCGCAAAAGCTCTTTATTCTTCCCTGTTATCTGTATTGTTCTAGTTGGCTTATGTAAATTATTAGAGAACATGAAAGCAGGGCCCATCCAAATATTTTTCACTGTTCTTTCTTCATTTAATACATCAATGATCTTTGCTATCTCTATATGATTTGAAGGTTCTCGAATTAATTTCTCAATCTTACCTACCGTTCCATCATCCAGATCACAATGATATCTCGTTATACTCCCTTCACGAGTTCTGCCAAGAAAAAAGCGTGGTGCTTTCGGATTCCCTTGTTCATTTACATATTTCATTTTTCCTACTTGATTATGAACAAATAAAACCTCTACCTGAATTGCTATTAAATCAAGTTCTGAAAGCCTCATTTATATCCTCCTTAGTTACTCCATATACCATTCATAATCTATTTTTCATGCCCAAAACAAAAATCCCATTCAAATACACATTACTGAATCCATCATACTAAATGACTTCTTCATTCTGTCTATCTAAATGAGATTATTTCGTACTTTTTATTTCTTTATCTTGTTATTCCACTGGTTGTGGTTGTGGCTGTACGACTTCATTCGCTCCAGCTAACCTCAACATATTTGCAATATCTTTAAAACCTCTTTTTTCAGCATATTGCAGTGGCGTAATATTTTCCTTATTGGCCATATTTACATCTGCCCCGTGGTCAATAAGCATTTGAATTACTTTCTTATGATTTTCACTACCGTTTCCTAATACGATTGCTTCTACTAAAGCCGTTCCACCACGAGCATTTCTATAATTCACATCAATATCTGTATGCTCTAACAATTCTTTTACAACCTCTATATGGCCACGTTCAGATGCAGAAATGAGTGCTGTTCCACCTGATTTAGTAATTTCTTTCGTATTAACCCCTGCATTAATTAGTAGCTTTACAATGTCTGTATATCCTTCTCTACTTGCATAAAGAAATGGATTACTTTGTTTCTCATCTTTACTTTCAATATTAGCACCTGCACCAATTAATGCTTTAACTGTCTCTACATGATTTTGATACGTTGCTGCAAGGATAGGAGTTTCTCCGTTGTCACCTTCTACGTTTATATTAGCTCCATCTTGAATCAACTTCATAGCTGTTTCCGTGTCACCAAGAGTCGCAGAAAGTAGCAACTGTTTGTCCATTAAATTTATACTTTTTTCTTCTTTAGGTTCTTCCTGTTCTTTATGCTTTTCTTTTTTCTTTTCGTTTTTCACATGAACCGGTTTCGATTCTGGCTCCTCTTGCTTATCGCAAGCCACTACCGTCATTAAAAGTCCTAATAACATACATAATAAAATTTTTTGTTTTCTCACAACTACAGCTCCTATGAAAGATAATGTTTTCTTAACCATTCCTCCATCACATACAATAACTCTTCTTGAGTACATTTATCCATAAGCCCTTTATATTCCTTCTTTAATCGGATTATCTTAAAACCTATACTATGTTTCTCAACCTATTGGAATGATGTGCCTGATGGCCTCATCATTAACATTATGAAGCAATTAGTTTAGCACGATTTTACCGCATTTGTATACATTTCTAAAAAGTACATAAATAATTGCTTTAGGTTACTATATTCCATTGTAACCGTTCTTCTAAAAATTTTACACCTTTTCTATATTTGCACCTGAGTAATACTAAAAAAAGACAACTTATGTAGTTGTCTTTTTTTAGTATTAATGATGACCACCGTGATTTCCCTTTTTCGGGTTCCCCATCATCTCTTTATTCATTTCCCATTTATGCTCTGCTAGCTCTTTATATGAAAGAACTTTCCCTTTATAGTTAGACACAAAACTCTCTGCATCCTTTTTATTTTCAAATGAAATGACATTATAAGCCATCGGTGTCGTTATTGTTTTATCATATACGTAAGTCGCATCTTCTAATGAAATCCACTCTTTCGAATCATAATCTCGAACAAATTTTTCTTTCGTCTTTTCTCCTGGATTAATCTCCATCCATTTATACATACAACCGATATCATCAAACTTTAACGCTTTTCCATTTTCTAAAATGACTTCTGTTGCAAATTGATTATCCATTACCCCAATTTGGCAAATATCACACTTATCATGTTTCTCATCAATTGCTACAGCCTCTACTTGTTTCTTACCACATCCTACTATTGTAAAGACAAAGAATAAGCATATAGCAAGTGTCACATACTTTGTTCTCATTTTACTTCCTCCCTAACCGTATCTTCCACAAGGAGCATATCAAAAAGTTGTGTGAGATTTGTGAAAAAATAATGTACTTTTTGTAATATAAAGACCAAAAAAGATGTGTAGCCATTTCTACACATCTCTCATCATTCACAACCTGTAATTAATAAATCATCTTCTAACTTAACTAATAATGTATCTGTATTAATTTGCTGCCCAGCAACTACATTTACTAATCTTATATTTCCACTAATACAAACCGCAACTTTTTCAAGCTCACCGTTATTTTTTCGAATCATCATTAAATTTTCCCACTCATATACGTAAGAAGATTCATTAACAAAAATCTCTTCTACTTTTCCTTCATAAGAACTATAAATCTTTTCAATTCTCGTTTTCATATAAAATCTACTCCCTATTTCACACTTCAATATTTTCATCTTATTCTACCATTCTTACGGAGAGCAGCTTACTTTTTAAAAATTCAAATTAACTACCGTGAACAAAATGACCAAAATAAAAATTATGCTTCTAATGATGTTATTTTTCAAATTATTTACCATTTGAATGAATACTTTTATGATAAATAAAAAACACTTTTTCTGAATTTTCATTACATTTTGAAAGCGCAATCATTTTTGAGGGGGAGATTACATGTTAGCACTACTTGGATTTGCGATGGTATGTGTCTTTATGTTTTTAATTATGACGAAACGTATGTCAGCACTAGTAGCATTAATATTAATTCCAATTACTTTCGCATTAATCGGCGGTTTTTATGCAGATATGGGACCTATGATGTTAGAAGGAATTCAAAAACTAGCACCTACTGGTATTATGCTTATGTTTGCTATTTTGTATTTTGGAATTATGATTGATAGCGGTTTATTCGATCCCGTCATTAGTAGGATTTTGAAATTTGTAAAAGGAGATCCTTTAAAAATAGTTGTTGGTACAGCGATTCTTACGATTATCGTTTCATTAGATGGGGATGGAACAACAACGTATATGATTACTGTTTCCGCAATGTACCCACTATATAAACGCCTTGGAATGAATCCACTTATATTAGCTGGGGTTGTTATGTTAGGAGCAGGAGTGACAAATCTTACACCTTGGGGCGGACCGACAGCTCGGGTTATGAGTGCTCTTGGACTAGACGCATCAGAGCTCTTTACACCACTTATACCAGGGATGATCGCTGGTGCAATTTGGGTCGTTTTCGTTGCTTACTATCTTGGCAAAAAAGAAAGAAAACGATTAGGAATTATGGATGTACAATATTTAAAACAAATGCAAACGATGGATGAGCAAGCTGCCACAGTAGAAGCTGCCGTTCATAAACGCCCTAAACTTCTATGGATTAACTTTTTATTAACTGTTACCTTACTTGTCTGTCTCATACTAGAAGTTATGCCGTTACCTGTTTTATTTACAATCGCTTTCGCCATTGCTGTTATGCTTAACTATCCGAACTTAGAACAACAGAAAGAACGTATTGCTTCTCACGCTGGAAACGTATTAGCGGTTGTTTCTCTCGTATTCGCCGCTGGAATTTTCACTGGTATTTTATCAGGAACAAAAATGGTAGATGCAATGGCTCAAAGTGTAGTTACTCTTATACCTGACGCTCTTGGACCACAACTACCGATTATTACAGCTCTTCTTAGTATGCCGTTCACATTTTTCATGTCCAATGATGCATTTTACTTCGGGGTACTACCTATTTTAACGAAAGCTGCCGCTGCTTACGGAATTAGTGCAGCTGAAATGGGACGCGCTTCATTACTCGGGCAACCTGTTCACTTATTAAGTCCTCTTGTCGCCTCCACGTATTTATTAGTCGGAATGGCCAAAGTTGATTTTGGTGAACATCAACGCTTTACGTTACTTTGGGCTGTTGGAACGACAATGGTGATGTTAATTACGGGAATTGTAATCGGAATTATTCCGATATAAGACGTGAAAAAACAGTAGAAGAAATGTAATTCTCTACTGTTTTTTTGTTATGAAGAAACAAGAAAATACCTTCTTTCTGGTCTCCCTACACTCCCATATATAAGCTCCGCATGAACTTTCTTTCCAGATATTAAATACTCTAAATAGCGCCTCGCTGTTGATCGGCTTACCCCAACCATTGAGCTTAACACTTCTGCCGTAATACCTTCTTCATCAACTGTTAACATATGCTTTTTTATTTTTGCTAAAGTTAAAGGATCTATCCCTTTCGGGGCATATTCTATTTCATTTCCCTTTACGCCTCTTTGAGACCATAAATGTTCAATTTGCTCTATAGATAATTGATTAGTTTTCTTTAACTGCAAAATCTTTTTTTGGTAACTTTCCAAACTCGCCCTAAATCGATCAAACATAAGTGGCTTTACGATATAATCTGTTACTCCGCCTCGTAGAGCGTGCCTCACTACATCTGTTTCCGATGCAGCTGTAATCATAATAATATCTGTATCATGCAAATTATGCCTAATATATGTGACAAGTTCCGTTCCTTGCATATCAGGTAAGTACACGTCTAATAAAACGAGCTGTGGCTTCACAAGCTCTAGCCATTCTTTCGCTTGTTCTCCAGTCGTTGCTGTTCCAATTACTTTAAATCCCTCAATCTTTTCAGTAAAACGACGATGAATGTCCGCAATTCGAATATCATCTTCTACAATCAATACTTCAATCTCCTCACCCATTACAATTCGCCTCTCTCTTTTGGTAATGCAATAATAAATAATGCACCACCTAAATCCCCTTTTTCGATTGCAATACTTCCATTTAACTCTTCTACTAACTCTTTCACTTTTGCTAATCCATATCCTCGTTTCCCGCCTTCTTTCGTCGAGAAGCCTTTATAAAATATGCTAGTAATGACTTCATCATGAATCCCTTGTCCTGAATCTTCCACTTCAATTACTATCTCTTCTCCAATATCAGTTACAAACATCCTTACCTTCTTATCATTCTCTTCATTTCTTTCAATTGCTTCAAATGCATTTGTAATTAAATTTCCTAAAATAGAAACGACGTAATTACTCTCAATGTGCGGGCTTAATTTATCTAAGCTACTTTCTCGATCTAGCATAAAATCAATCTTTAACTCTCGTGCTCTATTATAGAATCCAATTAAAATTCCACCTAACCATGGATTTTGAATTCGCTTCATAATAAATTGAACAAAATCTTGATATACCGCTGTTTCCTTATGAATAAGCTCTAAAGCATCTTCATATGATTCTAACTGGATAAGACCTGAAAGCGTATACAACAAATTATTATATTCATGCGTTTGCGCTCGTAATGCCTCTGTATATTGCTTCGTCTGAGATAACTCTGCCGTTAACTGATCCATTTCAGATTTCAAACGTAAACTCGATACAACGCCAGTTACTTTATTCTTTACTTTAATAGGTAGACGGTTCGCAATAACAGCCTGCCCTTTTATATTTAATTGACGATCAAACTGTTCTTCACCAGTTTGAAGTACATCTAGTATCGTTGAATTAGGAATTACATTTAAAATAAATTCTCCAATAATATTACGCTGTTCATCTAACGAAAGAATATCATAAGCCGCTTGATTGACTAAACTAATCATGCCATTTTGATCAATGACAATAATCCCTTCACGTACAGATTGAATCACTGTACTATGCTCTTCATATAAAGATGAAATTTCTTCTGGCTCCATCCCAAACATCATTCTTTTTATACTTCCGGCTAAATATATAGAACCAATTATCCCGATTAAAAGACCTATTACTGTAATCCAAAATACACGCTTTCCATATACTTCTACCGCTCCATGAATATCATTCATTGAAAATCCAACAGACACCACGCCAATAATTTCATTTTCCTGATTACGGATTGGAACTTTGCCACGTAATGAAGGGCCTAATGATCCAGTTGCTTTCGAAACATAAGACTTCCCTTCTAATAGAACGCCTTTATTATCTCCACCAACCATTGCTTCTCCTATTTTATCTCGCTCAGGATGCGCATACCGAATCCCCTCTTTATTTCCAACTACAATAAAGTCAGCATCTGTATCAATTCGAATTTTTTCTGCAATTGGCTGAATAATAGAAGCTGGGTTTTCTTTTTGAAAAGCTTCCTGGATTTCAGGTATAGCGGCAACTGTTTTCGCAACATGCAAAGCCCGTTTCCCAATTTGCTCTTCTACCGTTTCAGACAATATGTAATAAAATAAATAACTTGTTAATAGAAGTACGACTAGAATAAGTGTACTAATTGTTATTGTAATTCTCGGTTGCAGTTTTAACTTTTTAAATTTCAAAACCATTCCCCTAACATAATTAAAGATAGAATTTAACGAATTTACAGTCTTTTATAATTACACCTAATCATAACACGGTTACTCTATATTTCTTTATTTTTATCTTCACAAAAAAAAGAAACGAGATACAATTACTACCTCGTTTCTTAACATTTTTTATTACACTTTAAATTTCCCAATCATCTCTTGTAATTCTTCTGCCATTTGCGATAAATGAACTGCTGCTGCATTGATTTCATCTACTGAAGCTAATTGTTCCTCTGAAGAACCAGCAATATTTTGAACGCTTGCTGCATTTTCTTCAATCGTAGCTGCAATTTCATTAATAGATGCACTAACTTGTTTTGCATCTACTGTCATTTGTTTCGCTACTTCTACCATACTATCAATTTGTACAACTGTATCATCTGTAGACTTCAATATTTCAGTAAAGCTTTGCTTCGTTTCATTTGCAACTACAAGTCCTGATTGTACTTCTGTTCCAACTTGCTTCATAGAGCTTACTGTTTCTTTTATGTCAAATTGTATCTCTTTTACTAATTTTCCAATTTCCGTAGAAGACTGTCCTGATTGTTCTGCTAACTTTCGCACTTCATCTGCTACAATTGCAAATCCTCTTCCTTGTTCTCCAGCTCTCGCAGCCTCAATTGCAGCATTTAATGCTAATAAATTTGTCTGCTCTGCAATATGTTGAATTACCTCAAGGATTGCTCCAATTTGCTTCGATTTATCATCTAACAACACAATCACTTTATCTGATTGTGAAACAGACTCATGGATTAATTGCATTTGATTCACCGTTTGTTCAACTAACTTCCCACCATCTTCAGCCTTTTTCTTCGTATACATAGATGCTGTGGATACTAATGAAGAACTGTCTGCCACACGTTGAATTCCTTCTGTAACTTCTTCTAATAATGTCGCGCCTTCTTCGACTTCTTTCGTTTGTATTTCCGCTCCACTCGACACTTGCTCTATCGCTTGTGTAATTTGTTCCGTCGCTTCACTCGTCTGCTTCATACTAGCTGTTAATTCTTCTGAAGATGCCGCTACATGACCTGCTGAAGTATTTATATTGGAAATGACATTCTGTAATGATGCTGCCATCTCGTTAAAGCTTTCTCCTAGCTGTCCAATTTCATCTTTAGAATGAACTGCAATAGATTCTGTTAAATCGCCTTCACTAATCTTTTTCGATGATATAACAAGTTGTTTTAACGGATTAATAATAGAAGCAATTATGAAGTAAATTAAAATCCCGCCAATTATTAATGAAATACCAATAACAGTTATCGTTTTATAGAAAATAGGTTCAGCTGCTTCAATAATTTCTTTTGAAGGCATAATTCCTGCTATTTTCCATCCAGTTTTCTTATTCGTTTTAAAAGTAATATTACGGTCTTCACCCTCTAATGAATAATGAAAATCACCAGATTCCTGTTTATAAAATTCCTTACTAAGTTTCTCTTCTAATTTCTCTCCCGGCTTCATTTTCGGGTGTGCTACTACATTTTTATCTTGATCAAATATTGCTACATACCCTTCCTTACCGATATTAACCATCTTGGAAGTAGTAACAATATCATTAATTATTAAGTCAATCCCAAGAACGCCACTTTTATCCTCATTTTGTTTCGCTAGTGTAATAACAATATTCCCTGTCGTTTGTGACTTATATGGAGCAGTTACAATTACCTCTCCGCTTTTCTTCACTGCCTCTTTATACCAATCTCTTTCTGTAGGATTATATCCGTCTGGCATCTGAATAGCTGGTGATTGAATAAACTGTCCATTACTAGATCCTGTATAGATTGCTTCCATTTCTGGATGTAATTTGTTGTATTCTTCTAGTTTATTTTGGATGTTTTGAATTTGGTCTGCTTGGTAACTTGAGTGTGTGAATAATTTCGTAAAATAAGTTGCATCTACTTTTTTACTATCTAATTCCTTGTTAATTACATTATCCAAAATTTTTATATTATCTTTCGCCGAGTTTACAATCGTTTCATTAAAATTCGTCTTGGCCTGCTGATAAGACGTCCAACCAATTACAATACTTGGAAGAATTAAAATCATAACAAATGATACAAGTAACTTTGCTTTTAAACTACTACTCCTTAATTTCCCTTGAAACATATTTCTACCCCTCCATACCGTTTTAAATGTAATTGTTTTACATTTAATTTCTTTATATAAATCATACGATTCAAATGTATCAATGCGACTCTCTATCTCTTTCTCTATTGAAGAGTTGATACATACCTTTTTCATTCTATATAAATTAAATAATTAAAACAATATATAAAAATGTATATTATTCGAAATATTATAATTCACTGAAGAACCTCTAGTATCTCACTTACTAGAGGTTCCTCCCGCTTTACTATTCTTTATCTTTTTCTACTTCTTTTTTCGCATCTTCTACTACAGATACAACAGGTTTATCGTTTGATAATTGTTGTACTGCTCCTTTTCCAGCAAATCCTTCTAATAACTCTTTTAAATCAATGCCAGAAGAAGCTTTTAATGTTTCTTGCATCGTTGCCATTAAATCAGTCGCATAACCTGCAACTTTTCCGGCGCCGCTATTTTTACCACCACCGCCTGTATCGACAACTGTAATTTTATCAATGTTGCTAAGCGGGCTTGCAATTTCCTTCGCATAACTTGGAAGCATGTTAAGAACCATATCCATAATTGCCGCTTGACCATATAACTCAAATGCCTCTGCAATTTTTTGTTTCGCTTCCGCTTCTGCTAAACCTTTTAATCTGATAACATCTGCTTCCGCTGTACCTTGTGCTTTTTGTACTTCTGCTTTTGCTTGACCTTGCGCTTTTTCGATTTCCGCCTTCGCTAAACCTTCTACACGAACTTCTTCTGCACGTGCTCTTGCTTCCGCTTCAATTTTATATTGATCTGCATCTGCTTTTTTCATTTGTTTTACTTTTTCCGCTTCTGCTGATTGTTCAACAGCATAGCGATCTGCATCTGCCTTTTTCTTTACTTCTGCATCATATTGCTTTTCACGACGCGCAATCTCTTTTTCTTCTAATTCAATTTGCTTTTCACGCTCAATGATTTTAACGCGCATTTGCTCTTCTGTAACACCTTGTTGCGCTTTTGCTTGTTGTAATTCATAGGAAAGATCTGCATCTGCGCGAGCTTGTTCTTGGTCTCTCTTATAAGATTGTACTTTTAACTCTTTATGTTTTTCAGCTTCAGCGATTTGTGCATCACGTTGATACTCAGCTTCTTTCGCTTCTTTCTCAGCACGAGCTTTTTCAATTCGTGCCTCTTTTTCACGCTCTGCATTTGCAACTGTTGCATCACGCTTAACCATCGCAATTTGTGGCTGACCAAGTGCATCTAAGTAACCGTTCTTATCCATGATTTCTTTAATTGTAAAGGAAACGATGCGAAGTCCCATCTTCTTTAAATCTGTAGAAGCTACTTCATGTACCTTTTGAGCGAATTGCTCTCTATTACTATAGGCATCTTCTACTGTCATAGAAGATAAAATAGCACGTAGATGACCTTCTAAAACTTCTTTTGCTTCTATTTTCAACTCTTCTGTTTCTTTTCCTAAATATTGTTCAGCTGCTGTAGAAACTTCTTCAATAGTAGATCCTACTTTAATAATAGAAACACCATTTACTGTAATCGGTACACCTTGTTTCGTATACGTATCACGTGTTCCCACTTCTAATTTGTAGTTTAATAGACTTAAAGGCTCTGCTCTTTGCATAATCGGAACTACGAAAGTACCGCCACCACGAATAATCTTAATCTTCTTTCCATCATCAGTGGTAACTACATTTTTCCCGCCACCAAGCCAGTTTCCAGTAACAATTAATGCTTCATCTGGTCCAACTGTTCGATACTTTGTAATGAATACTAAAATGAGTAGAATTAAAATTGCGAGTAATACTCCACCGATAATTAATGGAATCGTCATGTAAATTCCCCCTTATAATTTTGGTTTCTTTAAAGAATAAGCGATGTTCTGTACAAGTAAAACACCATCTTGGACTCCCTCGATAATAACTTCCGTTCCTTGTGAAATATCTTTCTTTCCAACTGTTTTAGCTAGGATTGCATTGTTTCCAAATTGGGAGGAAATTAATACTTCACCAAACCCTTCTGTAGGAATAGTCGTAATGACCTCTCCCTTACAACCAATGAATTCATCCATACGCTGCACAGTGTTTTGTTCTGCTTCTGCAATCGGCTTTAAAATTAATATTTTCATTATGAAGACACCAATAAAGGATATAGCAAATGCAGCCCCAAAAATAAGAATGCTATTAAAGGAAAATAAATATTCTCCTATATAACTAAGTCCACATAACATGGCGAAAAAACTAAGTAATAAAGTAACAACGGATACCGATCCGCCTCCAAAACTAAATATGGATTCAAATATATCTCCAAAAAAGATATAAATAACAGTAAGTATAGTAGCAATAATAAATCCGTATAAATAAATTGTTTCAAGTGGATAACCAAACAAAGCCATTTCTTATCCCCCTTTCTTAAACAATCCCTTTTTTGTTATGTGTATGCCCCACCTCTTTCAAAGATTATAGTTCTTAATTTTCAGTTATTTACCCTTTAAAGAAAAGCCTGTAAGACAGGCCCCTAAAAAAGAACAGGAGAAACCTATTGTGACAGGCTCCTCCTAGTAAATAACCGATATATTATATATCTATATAATATACTATTTTCCACAAAAAGTAAAGTTAAACATACATTGGAAAAGCGTTTATTTTAGTGATAATGAGTACGTTCCATCGCCATTATCATATTTATATACATACAAATAATACTTACCTGGTTTTGCATTAAATTTTGCCTCTATATGATTTCCATTAGCTTGACCGTAAGCGGCATAATTTTGCATATCTGATTCATGGTGAAGCACCCATGTCATCCCAATTCCATACTCATTTAAAACGGAAATATCGATATTTTTCGTTGATGCTACATTAAATGTATAAACATCGGTGTGATCTCCGCCGATAAGGCTACCTTTTATAGTAGTGTTTAGCCCAATACGATTCGCTTCCTCTGGACGATTATTTGGTTCTAATTCTGTTAAACTTCCATCTTTAATCGTAACAGTGGTTTCGTTTCTGCTCTCTTTACCTTTATCATCTTTTACTCTTAACGCTACTTTATAAATTCCTTCTCTTTCATATGCATGTATTGGATTAACTTCTGCACTTGTGCTGCCATCTCCAAATTCCCATAAATAAGAAACAATTTTTCCATCTTCATCATTTGAGCCATCACTTTTAAATTGAATTCCTTCTTTTACAAGCCCATTATAAGGTCCATTTATATTAACCGTTGGAGCTTTATTTTCTCCATCATCTTTTGCGATACCGTGGAAGACTACATCATATTCAAATTCCTTTGAACTATTCACACGATAATTGACGAAGTATGCTGTAACAGTTTTGTAGCCACTCCATTCTTTTTGCGCCAGTTGTTCTAGTGCTTCATTTACTCGTTTACTCATTTCGTTCCAGTCTTCTGATTCACCTTTTGTTACACTACCTGTAAATGTGCCTTCTAATGTAAATGTATTAAAGAATTGGGAGCTATGTTTTGTCATTTTTGCCTCTTTCATCGGCAACGTATCACTAATTTCTTTCTCTACTGCTGTTAACGATTTTGGTGCATGTTCAGCTAAATAATCATCTGCTACTTCCGGTACATTATATTTATCTTGATTATCAATTAGCTGTTGCATATACTCTTGATACTCTTTATTTAGTTTAGAATCTTTACTTAAATTCTCACGATAGGCATCATAATTTTTCACGTCATTTGCACGAATTAAATCTTGAATTTTATCAAATGTTTCAAATTGATGTGTATATAAATAAGATTGCAATGCGAACGAGTAATTATAGAAATCCCAAGAACCATATTTAGCAAATAATGTGCGCTCTGCTGTATAACGGCTTGCAGGATCAGATGATAATCCACTAATGATGCTCTTTCTCGGTACTACATTATTTGTACGAGTAGATCCTGCGAAAAATTCTGCATTTCCTTCTTGGAACCAAGTTAATCTCTCATTTTGATACATATCTCCTCTTCCAAATAAACCTGGCACTTCAAATCTACCTTGAAGATAATGAGTAAACTCATGACGGAATAACTCTTCTAAACTATAAATACTTTGTTCTGGCGTACGCTCATATGTAAAGAATGTACCTGTTTCTTCTATATAAATGCCACCGTTGTTTGTTTCATATCCATACAGTTGTCTGTTTAACTGATATTCGTCTGGAGTATTATAGATTACTATCGTTAATACGTCGTCTGCATTACCTGGCTCTAATGCTTTGTCATTCCCAATTACACGATGATACTGTGCTTTTACTTCCTTTGCAGCCCAGTATAGTCTCTTAATTTTTTCTTCTGATACTTTATCTCCTGTTTTAAATACGATAGATCCATCGTCGAATGTATACGTTTTTGGTAAGTACTGTTCTTTTCCTTCTTTACGTATCGTCTCTAAATCTACCGTATTACCGCTATAATCTTTTCCGTTATAATTTGTTGTAATTTGTTCTACTGCAACAAAATACGGCTCACTTAAACGCGGATACATATGCATTGCTTGTGTAACAACCTCTAAACCTTTATTTGGATTACTATGAAACTTCCCTAAACGACTAGCAAAATAAATTCCATTATTAACGAGCCACTTATTTTCTGGTGTTACTTCATTTAAAAGAGCAATACGATTTATTTCACTAATAAATCCATCTATTTTCCCGTACCACATTGTATCTTTTGCCTCTTTACGAGTTTCAAATAAATAAGATTGCATATCATAATCAATACCTTGCATCATATCGTATACAGCTTGTCCTTTCATACGATCGTCTGCATAAGTATGAAGATTATCATTGTATTGTTTTAAAATATTCGATGCGTATTGAACCGTTTCCACATCACTTGAAGCATTACTAATTAATTTACCGTATGCAGATACGACTGCATCTTGCTCATATGTACCAAGCTTAAAGTTTGGATTGGTTGCAATTGCTTTTAAAGCAGGTAAACATTTATCCTGGAAGCTTCTCTCATTTAAATCGCTTAATTCATTATTGTAAAATGCGAGGTAAAAAGCTGAACGTAACACTTCCGTAAACGTTTGAATTCCTTTTGAATCATCTTTCGTAAATGTACTACCTCTATGAGCTAATTCATCTATAACTGCTTGCATTTTCCCTTTGTCTTTATAAAAGGCCTTTGCATCCTCATTGAACTGGAATAAGTCTGTAATTTGATTCCATTTAATACTTCCTATCGTTTCAACTAATTCTTGATTATTCATTTTGTTTAAATCAGCCATTGAATAGCTTTCTTTCATTTGCTTTACTTCTGAGCTCTTCATACTAGACGCTGGTCGCTGTGAAAAGTCTCCTACTTTTAAACGTTCTTGAAACGATAATGTTTCCTCTGCTTTAGAAACATGTCCAATCTCATCTACTGGTTTTTCTATTCCAACTGGTTTCGAATGCAATACATTATATGGTACCTTTTCTTCTGCTGATACATTCGTTTGAATTGCTCCTAATGATAGCGCCATTGTACTAATACTAAGCATCACTTTATTAATCTTTGATTTCTTGTTCATATCATTGCCCCCTATTTATATATTCCCTTGAAGAATTTAACATAAAATCTAGATACAACAATATAAAATGCAATATTTCATATTATTTCTTCCTACAATTTGTATATATCGTGAACAAATCAACCTTTATCTCCCGCCAATAATCTGCTTTCTTCCATTTCTAATACACTTAGAAATGCCCAGCAATATCCTTCTCTCATAAAAAAAGACATCATCATATGCATGTTTCTAATGAAACTGCCATGATAATGTCCTCTCGAAAAAGCAAAAATTAGTTATATCTAATAATAAGATTAAACGTTATTTATTTCTTAAATAATCTCTTTCTAAATACGAACATACTTAGGGTGGAAAGAACAAGTGTTATTCCAGAAAGTAAAGTCGATGTGCTAGCTTCACCGCCTGTTGATGGTAAAGATTTCTTGCCTTCCTCTGACTTATTAGTATGTTGTTTATTTAATGTGTCTGCTTTTCTTCCCTCTTTTTCAACAACTTGATTATTCTCTTTTGGCTCTTGATCCAATCCTGTTGCTGATTCTTTTACTTCTTCAACTTCTTTCGTTGGCTCTTTTACTTCTTCTTTTGTTTCTTCAACTTCTTTTACCGGCTCTTTCACTTCTTCTTTTGTTTCTTCAACTTCTTTTACCGGTTCTTTCACTTCTTCTTTTGTTTCTTCAACTTCTTTTACCGGTTCTTTCACTTCTTCTTTTGTTTCTTCAACTTCTTTTGTTGGTTCTTTTACTTCTTCTTTCGCTTCTTCAACTTCTTTCGTTGGTTCTTTTACTTCTTCTTTCGCTTCTTCAACTTCTTTCGTTGGTTCTTTTACTTCTTCTTTCGGTATTAATTTTTCTACTATATTCTGCATGACAATGCCACTATATAATATGCCAGTCTCATAATGATCTGCATCTAAATCAAATTCATATATTTTTTCTCCTAAAGTATTCCAAATGATTCCCTCATCAGTAAGCGTTCCACCTTCACTCTTTAGTGTAATCTTTTCAATTGGCTCTCCTTCTAAATTATATACAGGAATTGTCACTTCTTTATTTATTTCTGCAGCATCCAAAATGACCTTTTGCCTTCTAACATCAATTGTTCCCCACTGACCTAATTGTATTAACGGCCTTACATCACGAATCTCATTTTCAGCTAATTTTAAACTAAGTAAGTCTAACATTGAGCCAAGAACCGTTACATCTTTAATACGATTATCTGTAAGATTTAACCATTGTAAATTTTTCAATGAAGATAACGGTGTTACATCTTCAATTTGATTATGAGATACATTTACATCGTTCAATTGTTTCAAGTTTGAGATGAACTCAATATTTTTCAGGCCTACTCCTTCTAAAGTGAGGTTTTCTAAGTTCGTCATGTACTCTAAACCGGTTATATCTTTTATCTCTTTTTCTTTTTCTTTAAGTATCTCTAATTTTTTAATCTGTAATAAATCTTCTTTTGTGATAGGAGTGTTTAAATTCTCTCTACCTAAATTCTCTTTATTAATATGTTGTTGTAAAGTTTTATCAAGAATCAAATTTTCACTTTCTTTTTGTTTTTCAACTATATTCTGTACGACCATCCCATTAAACCTTATTTTACTTTCAGCAGGATTCGTATCTAGTTTAAATTCATATATTTTTTCTCCAGGACTATTCCATTTTATAAATCCGTTACTCAGCGTAGCCCCTTCATTTTTCAATTTAATATTTTGAAGTGGCTCTCCTTTAAAATTGTATACTGGAATTTTTATTTCTTCATCTACGCTTGCTTCATCTAAAAAGATTTTTTGTCTTTGAATATCTATTGAAGTTCGCTTACCCAATTCCTCAACAGACTTTATGTCAGAAATTTCATTCGCTCCAAGATTTACCTCATGTAAATTTGTTAAATTACTCAGTGGCGATATATCAGAGATATAATTCTCTTCTAAATTCAATACTTGTATTTTTACTAATTTAGATAATGATGATATATCTTTTATTTCACTATCAGCAATTTCTAGTTCAATAAGATTACTCATTTTACTAATAGGCTCAACATCACTAATTTTATTATTTCCTATCCATAGTAGTTTCACATTCTTTAACTTCTCAATACCCGAAAGATTACTAATTTGATTATTTGCTAAGTATACTTCTTCTAACGATAACACTGTAAATAATGGTGTAAGATCCTTTATATTATTACCAATTAAATCTAATATTTTAATCTTTTTCATTTGGCTTAACGGTGTAAGATCTGCAATTTTGTTATCTCTTAAAAAGAGCATGTCAAGATTCTCTAGCTTAGAAACGGGTTGAATACTTTCAATTGGATTAGAGGATAAATCTAAATATTTCAAATGTCTCAATCCCGAGATAACAGATATGTCTGTTACATTAGACTCTCTTAATGTCAACTTCTCTAAGTTTGTCATATATTCTAAACCAGCTATTTCATTTATCCCCTCACCTGAGTATATGGATAATATTTTAATTTGTAATAAATCTTCCTTCGTTATAGGTTCATTTATATTTTTTCTCTCTAAATTATATTTATTAATATGCTGTTGTAATTTCTTATCAACTATTACATTTGCATTTTCATCTTGTTGATCCACTTTATCCTCTTTATTTTCTTTTTGCTTTTCTGGAACATTATTTTCTAAATTTAAAGCATTTACTTCAAACTGCACTTGATATTTATTATCATAGGCCATTGTCGGAATATAAATATGCATTTGCATATTATATCTTTTTCCTAATTCTCCTACTTCAAACTGAATCACTTTCGTTCCATTTTTCTTTTTATCTTCTGATATTACTTTTACATCATGAAACACACCAGGAGTATGAATATCTTCTGTTTTCAAGTATTTGAAGAAATCACTATCACTTAACGTTGCCGTTACAATTTTCTTTCCATTCTCAATCGTTAATTTAGGATTCTTTATATAAACAGTTGCCATAGACTCCTCATTCGTTTTATCTTTATATGCTTTCATAACAGCATCATATGTACCATCTTCTAAAGCATATCCCTTTTTATTAGCCTCAATTGCTACCGCTGCTAAAGCAGGTGTTGAATACGCAGCAAACGGTAGCGCTAAAGCTGCCGCCACTAACATCGCATTTATATGTTTTCTTTTATTTTTTTTCAACTTTACATCTCCTCCGAAATATATAAATCTAAATGTAATCATATCTCGAATAAATGATAATGATTTTCATTATCATTGTCAACAAAAAAATAACCCCTTTTTAAGGGGGTTATGCCATTTTTTCTCCGGATTCTTCTTTAAAAAAGCTCTTCATCGCATGGAATACGTCTGCTTTTTGCTTTAAAATATAATATCTAAAATTCTCATCTTTAATATTTTTATAGGCTGACATGAGGGTACTATGGCGGTTGTACTGGTTCACTTCCCCATATCCAAACATATTACACTTCTTCATTAACTCTTCAACAAGTTTTACACATCTAGCATTATCTGATGTTAAATTATCACCGTCTGAAAAATGGAATGGATAAATATTATAGCGGTCTGGTGAGTATTTATTATCAATTAGCTCGAGTGCTTTTTTGTATACAGAAGAACAGATCGTTCCGCCACTTTCTCCTTTTGAGAAAAACTCTTCCTCTGTAACGACTTTCGCCTCCGTATGATGAGCAATAAACTCAATATCTACCGTTTCATACTTCGTTCGTAGAAATCTTGTCATCCAGAAAAAGAAGCTACGTGCCATATATTTCTCCCATATTCCCATCGATCCACTCGTATCCATCATCGCTAATACAACAGCTTTTGAATCTGGCTTTAATACTTCATTCCAAGTACGGAACTTTAAATCTTCTTGGTGAATCGGATGAAAAGAGGCTTTACCACGCATCGCATTTCGTTTATATGCGGATATCATCGTTCGTTTCTTATCGATATTTCCCCATAATCCAGTCTTTCTAATGTCATTAAATTCAACATGTTCAATCCGGTTTTCATCTATTTCTTTTCTCTTTAAATTAGGCAGCTCTAATTCTTTGAAAAACGCTTGCTCTAATTCTAGAATAGAGACTTCAGCTTCATAATAATCTTCTCCAGCCGTATCCCCTGCTCCTTGCCCTTTTCCTGGTCCTTTTTGCTTTTGACCACCTGATCCATCTCTCGCAACGACATCACCAACTTTGCTGTCACCATTTCCTTGCCCAACGTGTTTGTTTTTATCATAATTGTACCTAATCTTATATTCATCTAAAGAACGAATCGGTATTTTTACAACATCCTTACCATTAGACATAACTATGCTTTCTTCTGTTACAAGATCGGGTAAATTATTCTTAATTGCCTCTTGTACTTTTTCTTGATGGCGTTGTTGGTCGTCATATCCTTTGCGATGGAGGGACCAGTTTTCCTGTGAAATCGTATAATTTGGTTGGTTTTCTTCACCCATTTCTTTCCCTCCTTACTGTAATTGTCTTCCCCTATGAACAGTAAGCTAGAAATTTTGTTTTATACTGTGCAAGCTAGAATGAAAGATAACTGCCCATCGAAATTCATCCCATAAACATATATAACGTTTTTCATATAATACTCCGAGCATCCTAAACAAAATTTTGCCACTCACATACTAGAAAGAAATATTCAGCCGTTGATAAGAAAGAAACACAATGCATAGTTGCACACATTTACACTTTGCAACATATTGTATTGTGTTGGCTTTTTTCGTATGAATGGTTGGTTACTCTATCATATGCATATTGTAAAAATAATTGACAATAAATTCATGAAATTGCATCTTAATTTATTACATTTGGACAAGGTATGACACTTTACACATATAAATGGATAATAAAACGCTGTCCCGCAAAATACAAGAGACAGCGTTTTGTTATCAAACTATCGGTTTAGCAGACTACCTACATAGCGTAATAATTCATTCGCAGATGAGGAATTATAGCCGTGCTCATCAATTAAGCGTGCAACAACATCATTGATTTTCTTAAGCTGATTTTCGTCTGGCGTTTTCGTTGATGTTGTAATTTTCACTATATCTTTTAAATCAGCAAATAGTTTTTTCTGAATCGCTTCACGAAGACGCTCATGTGAATTATAATCAAAGCGTTTTCCTTTACGCGCATAAGCAGAAATGCGAATTAAAATTTCTTCACGGAATGCTTTCTTAGCATTTTCTGAAATTCCAATTTGCTCTTCAATTGAGCGCATTAGCTTTTCATCTGGACTCATTTCTTCACCTGTTAATGGATCACGTAATTTCGATTTATTGCAATATGCTTCAACGTTATCTAAGTAATTATCCATAAGTGTCTTCGCTGATTCTTCATATGAATACACGAATGCTTTTTGTACTTCTTTCTTCGCAATTTCATCATATTCTTTTCTCGCTAATGAGATGAAATTCATATAACGCTCTCGATCTTCATTACTAATTGACGGATGCTGATCCAACCCGTCTTTGAGCGATCTAAGTACATCTAATGCGTTAATAGATGGTACCTCTTTTCGAATAATTGTAGAGGAAATTCGATTAATAACATAACGAGGATCAATACCTCTCATACCTTCATCTTGATATTCACGTTGCAGCTCCTCTACATCAATCGCATTATAACCTTCTACCGTTTCTCCATCATATAAACGCATCTTTTTAATTAAATCAATATCCGGACGCTTCGGATCTTTTAAACGCGTTAAAATCGTAAACATTGCTGCAACGCGAAGTGTGTGCGGTGCAATATGCACATTGGATACATCACTTTCACGAATCATTTTTTCATAAATATGTTCTTCTTCACTAACTCGTAAATTGTATGGAACTGGCATTACAATAATTCTTGAGTGCAATGCTTCATTTTTCTTGTTTGCTATGAAGGAACGATACTCCGTTTCATTCGTATGCGCTACAATTAATTCATCTGCTGAAATAAGCGCAAATCTTCCCGCTTTGAAAT
The DNA here is from genome assembly GCF_038005545.1 of Bacillus sp. FSL M8-0063. Taxonomy (NCBI): domain Bacteria; kingdom Bacillati; phylum Bacillota; class Bacilli; order Caryophanales; family Bacillaceae; genus Bacillus; species Bacillus sp. FSL M8-0063. Next base: position 221,265 of record NZ_JBBOTJ010000001.1, on the reverse strand, counting down.
TCCCTTCTTGCGTAAGCGATAATAAATGCCATAAAAACTTCTCGTCGCATTTTAGCATCTCTTGGAATTCCATCATCCCACGGTTTGCCTTATTCAATTCTCCATCGAAGCGATACGCTCGTGGATCTGATTCTGAACCATATTCTGCGATTGTTGAAAAGTCCAGACTACCTGTTAAATCGGCGATATCTTGTGATTTAGGATCAGACGGGCTAAATGTACCAATCCCTGTACGGCGATCTTCCGAGAAGAAAATACGCTCTACAACTACATCCTCAATTCTTGAACCATATTCTTGCTCTAGACGCATTACGTTTAGTGGCGATAAATTCCCTTCAATTCTAACTCCATACTCACCAAAGAAATCATCCCGTAAATGATGCGGAATTAAATGAAGTGGATCTTCATGCATTGGGCAGCCTTTAATTGCAAAAATTGCTCCTCGATCTGTTCGTGAATATGTTTCTAATCCTCGTTTCAACATCGTAACTAATGTTGATTTCCCTCCACTAACAGGACCCATTAATAATAAAATACGTTTTCTAACATCTAATCGTTTTGCAGATGGATGAAAATATTCCTCCACAAGACGTTCTAAAGCATCCTCTAATCCAAATAGCTGATTACTAAAGAAGTTATACTTTCTTCTACCATCTACTTCTTCGATTCCAGCATCTTTTATCATATTGTAAATGCGAGAGTGTGCTGTTTGAGCCACCCATGGTCTTTCCTTCACAAGCTCCAAATACTCCGCAAACGTACCTTCCCATTGTAACCGTTCTTCTGCTGCTCGATGCTGTTCAATCTTTTTTAGAATATCCATTATAGCTCCTCCCCCATCTCCTTGTTCAATCGGATTATTATAAAAGGTATGCTAGGATGTCCTTAAACATTCTTTAAATCAAAATGAAATATACAGTATTGCTATAAAATTCTCTCCAAAATTCAAAGAAAATTCTGTATAATATAGGTATTAAAGTTTTTACACCTCTATTCATTTTAAATAAATTCTTTTCTTCCAAGAACCTTACATACATTTTGATTCATATTTAAGATTCGTAAACTGAAAAATAGGAGGGATATTAGTATGAAATTATTATTAATTTTAGGTGTATCACTCACATTTCTTACAGCTATTTTCACATCTGGTTACAATGATAAACCCGGTACACATAAAAAGTGATGTGCTTCTTAGCACATCACTTTTTTTATCAATCATTTATAATACACATTTTCCACATCATATTTTGATAAAGGTCGGCTATAATAATAACCTTGCACAAACTTCACATTCTTTTCCTTCAAAAATTGTATTTGTTCCGCTTTTTCTACACCTTCTGCAATTACATTCAATTCCAAAGTATGAGCCAAATGAATAATTGCAGCTGTAATATTCGTATCACGTTCATCCACATGTATACCTTCCATAAAAGAACGATCGATTTTCAACGTATCAATTGGATACGTTTTTAAATAACTTAAAGATGAATATCCCGTCCCAAAATCATCTAAATGAATCTTTAAATTTTGTTCTTTTAATTGTAGCAATACTCTTTTTGATATGTCTTTATGCATAAGGGCCCCTTCTGTAACCTCTATCGCTAATAGATGAGCTGGTACATTGTACTTATGTAAAGCCCGTGTAATCATCTCTATTAATGTAATCGAGCGAAAGTGCCTGGCTGAAATATTAACTGCAATCGGGACAACTTCATATCCTTTATTTAACCATTCACTTATTTGCCGACACACTTCATTTACTACCCATTCATCAAGCTTAATAATAAATCCTGTTCTTTCTGCTAGCGGAATAAATTGATTGGGAGAGACAAATCCCAATTCTTTATTCTCCCACCTTATTAAAGCTTCCATACTCGCTATTTTTTTCGTTTCAATATTCATTTGTGGCTGATAATACAAGCAGAATTCATTTTTTTCTATAGCCCGATGCAATTGGTTTTCTATTATAAATCTTTGTTCACGCTCACAATCTAATCCACTGCAATAAAACTGATAATGCCCTTTTCCTTTTTCTTTTGCTTTTTCCAAAGCAGCATCAACTCTTTGGAATAATATTTTTTCATCCTCTCCATCTGTTGGAGCCATTACAATTCCGATTGACGCACTTAAATAGACGTCCTCTTCTTCGATTACAAAATGTTCACTAATCTTTTTTAGTATTCTTTTTGCAACTATCTCTACACGTTCTTTCGTTATATTTTCTATTAACATAACAAATTGATCATCGTGTTCTCTAAATAAGTGCATACCGTCTATTTGAAAACTGCTTAAACATTCTGTAACTTTTTGTAATACTTTATCTCCTTCTTTATGACCAAAAGTATCATTAATAAGGTGAAATTCATCTAAATCTATAAAAACAAGCGCAAACTCTGTATTATCATTAAAAAAAACATTTAACTTATTTGCACATGAAATTCTATTCATTAATCCCGTTAATTGGTCATAATAAGCTAAATATTCTGTTCGCATTTCATTCAATACTTGTCTTGTAACATCCCTCGTAACAATATATACCCCAACAATTTCGGCGTTCACAATAATCGGAATAGTTCTCAAAGAAATATAGAGCTCGTACCCTTCTTTATGAACATATTTCTTTGAAACAATTTGTTTTGCCCTTCCTTGCAGGGCTCCTTTAAATATAATTTGAAAATCTTTTTCATATTCTTTATTAATAAATTCAAAAATAAATTTATTATGTAATTCTTCATATCGATATCCAAATATTTCATACGTTGCTGGATTTGCATATGTAATTCTACCTATAGAATCCATAGATATAATGGAGTCATTATTATATTCTAATAACGACTTAAACAACATTTGTTTTTCCTCTATCTCTGCCTTTTCCTCAATCTGAGCTGTGATATCCCTCGTAATACAAATAATAAACTGACATACTCCTTCTTCGTCGAATACAGGATTAAGTGAAGATTCATAATGTAACTCACCCTTTGGTAAACTAACTACATCACAAAAGGTATGTGCTTTCGCTTCGCTCGCTACTTTTGCATATTGCACTTGTAATATTTCCGCCGTATCTTCTGATAATACTTCAGCAAACGTTTTTCCATAACATTCTTCGCTTAGCTTCGCATAATCCATACCTATCTTATTTACATAAATATATTTAAAGGTTTCCTCATCCATAACTTTCACAATAAATACTAAATCTTGAATAGCATGTAATAGTCCTCTTCTTATTAAATCCATATCTATCATACTTAAAAAGGTATTTTGATTATTATATTGTTCCTTCATATTTATCTCAACCCGTCTAATCTATTTTTATTCATATATCCCATTCTATATGAATATGTACCCTTTTTTAAATGTATGATTACATATTATTTTTATTTTTAGAAAAAAAGTCGCCATATGGCGACTTTTAATAAACAATTTCTAAATCTAATCCCGGATAATTTTGTTGACGGAATGCTTCATAAATTAAAATAGCTGCTGTATTAGATAAATTTAATGAGCGCACTTTATCAGTCATTGGAATACGTAAACAATGATCGAAATTTTCTTCGATTACATTAGCTGGTAAGCCGTTTGTTTCTCTTCCAAATACAAAATAGTAATCCTTCTCACGTTTGCTATAATCAAACGCTGTATGAGCTTTCTCGCCATACTTTGTTAAATAGAAGAATTCACCGTCTTTATTTTTCTCATAAAATTCTTCAATTGAATCATAATACGTAACTTTCACGTGCTGCCAATAATCTAATCCTGCACGCTTTAACATTTTATCATCCGTTGAAAATCCAAGCGGTCTAATCAAATGTAATTCTGTTCCAGTTGCTGCACAAGTACGAGCAATATTCCCTGTATTTGCTGGAATTTCTGGTTGATATAAAACAACATGTACTCCCACGCGATATTCACCTCTGTTTTTTGTCTACTACGTATTATACCACTTGAGCGAAAAATCTCTACCCATTAATAATGTGAAAGAATTTATATTTCATTTGTGGTGTATATTTACTAGAATCTTCATAGTTCCAATAACGCCGACGGCTATTTGCTGAATGTGCATTCACAAGTGGCATACCATCTGCGTCTTTGGCTACTACAATCGTCGTATGATTCCACCTACCATCATCCTCGAAATCATAAGCAATGACATCACCAAGAATAAGGTCCTCTGGTCTTTCTACTGCTTCTGCTCGAAGCCCAGTTGTAGCACCTGACAAATACCAATAAAAAGAGTGTGCGACAGCCCAGCTCCAACTCCACTGATTCTCCCTTTGCCACCATCCTTTACGAATATTAGGATATCCATTCATTGGTACTTCTCCAGTATGAAGACATTGAGAAATAAAATTCGTACAATTATCAGGGAAATTACGATATACAGGATTTCGATCATCCCACCAACGCTCTGCATATTTAACTGCCTCTAAACGGTTGTACTGATAGGAACCGTACTTCTCTTTTGTAACTTCCCTTTCTAACGTCTCACTCATTCCAACTGCTTCTGGCACTTCAATAGCATAATCACCTATTACCCGGCTATTATTTAAACAAACTCTTCGTTTTAGTTGTTCCTCTTCGATATAAAATAATTCTTTATGCTTAATTAAATATTTAAAATGTATTTGATAATCAATTTCTTGATGATTGCTATTATTTAATTGTCTCATGAAAGAAACATCCGCAGTTGCTTTCACTATCTCTGCATTACGCTTTTGAAACAATTGTTTCTTTCTCTGTGCTACTTGTAATAAATCTTCAGCAATACCATCTACATTTGTTCGTTTCTCTGTTACATATGCTAAAAATTGTTGTACTTGCTTTTCAATATTTATTTTTACAACCATTTCGTCTCCCTCCCATATTACAATATGAAAAAGGGAGATATTATCTACTCTTTTTTCTGAGCTAACAATTCAAGGCCGCGATTCATTTCATGAAGAACCTCTTCATCTTTCTCACGTTGCATCGCTTTTTCAATAGCTTCGCCCACGCCATCTCCACCAATTTTCCCAAGTGCCCATGCTGCTGTTCCGCGAAGTACCGGTCTTGGATCGTCTTTCATAACACCAATTAAATCAGGAATTGCTGATGCCTCTTTAAAATGCGCAAGTGCCAAAATTGCATTTCGTTGCAACGGCTTTTTACCTCTCCATGAACCAGACATAATTCCATATTTCTCTTTAAAATCACGATTACTAATTGTTAAAAGTGGTGTTAATAAGGGCTTAACTAACTCAGGATCTGGTTCCATCTCAGGGTGGTTATGAAAATCCATTCCTTTATTTTTCGGACAAACAGTCTGACACGTATCACATCCATAAATACGATTACCTATTTTTTCGCGATATTCTTCCGGTAGGAACCCTTTCGTCTGTGTTAAAAATGCAATACATTTCTTCGAGTCTAACTGTCCTCCTTGTATTAAAGCACCTGTAGGACAAATATCAATACATTTTGTACAACTTCCACATTGATCTTCTATTGGCTGGTCTGGTGGGAACGGAACGTTTGTAATGATTTCTCCTAAATATACATACGAACCAAATTCAGGTGTAATAATAGCGCAATTCTTACCGCTCCATCCAATGCCGGCACGCTCCGAAACAGCTCGATCACTTAATTCACCCGTATCAACCATTGACTTAACTTCTATCTCGGGAAGTTTTTCGATTAAGTATGCTTCTAATTTTTGCAAACGATCTCGTAAAACAAGATGATAATCTTGTCCCCAAGAGGCACGACAAAAAATCCCCCGGCGTTCTCCACGCTTACTTAATGGTGCATTTTTTAATTTTGAAGGATACGCTAATGCAATCGCAATAATTGATTTTGCACCAGGTAGTAGAAGCTGTGGGTTCGTTCTTTTTTCTATATCAGACTCTTCAAATCCCGATTGATAATTTAATTGTTGTTGCTGGATTAACCTCTGCTTTAATTCCTCAAATGGTGAAGCACTAGCAAAGCCTATTTTATCTATACCAATTGTTTTACTATACGCAATGACATCTTGCTTTAATTGTTCAAAATCCATTCTTAATCGCCTCCTCAGATGAATCCATCTCTTATGTAACGACTATATTGGTTAGCAATTCACTTTTGGAATACTATTCTTTACTTTTATTTTCGCATACAATTATGCTTTTCAAACATTAAAAAACGCAATGCCTCGTTTATCTTAGAAACGAAACACTGCGTTGATAACAATTTATAGAAAAACATTTAATAAAATTTGGAGCGGGTGAAGAGAATCGAACTCTCGACCAGAGCTTGGAAGGCTCTTGTTTTACCACTAAACTACACCCGCAAATATGAAATAAATATAAGATATTAGAATAACTTATGTAAGGTAGTATAGCATGTAAAAAAAACGGAAGCAAGAATTTTATCGAAAAAAGTCGAAAAAGTGATGAGTAGCTCATCACTTTTTCAATTCTTTATCAATCGCCTTCTTCATACTATCGAAATCAGGGTTTGCAAGATTTCCGTTTATGTATACTGAAGGAGCACCTTGAACTTTTAATTTTTGAGCACGATCTGAATCTTTACGTACTTTTTCTTTTATTTCTTTACTGTGTAAATCTTTCTTAAATTGTTCTACATCAACTTTCGGAAGCTTCTCTTTCACAATGTTAAGAAGTAATTCTTCTGTAATCCATTCTTCCGTATCTTTCTTTTGACTTTGATAAATCTCATCATAGAAAGTCCAGAATGAATCTTGATCTTGTTTATAAATTGCCTCACCAGCTGCTGCGCCTAAATCAGAGTCTTTTCCGATGAACGGGAAGTTAATAAAATATAACTGCACTTTACCTTTATCAATATACTCTTCTTTTAATCGTGGTAATACTGTTACATCCCAAGTACGACACGCAGGACATTTGAAGTCTCCAAATTCAACTACCTTAACTGGTGCATCATCTTTCCCTAAAGATTGTTGTGTGGAATAAGCAAACATCTCATTCCCTTTATCTTTTTTGTCATTTATGATGCTATACGCAATTGTTCCGATTACAATCAATACTGCGATAGAAAAAACTACACCAAGAGCCATGAGTTTATTTGATTTCATATACATTCCTCTTTAAATTCATATTCTGTATACAGCATTGTACACACTACACATAATATCAACACTTATATACGTCACGCAATGAACACGCTCACATAAATTACAAAAATACAATAATTGTGACGATATTGTGTCACAATTTGTCACAATTTATTCAAAAAAAAGAAGCTCCTATGTAGGAACTTCACTTAGCTTACTGCTTTTTCACGTGCATTATTTAACATCGACTGCTCTGTTTTTATATCATGACGAATTACTAATTTCTCACTAACTGCTTGCACATACTCATCATGATTGATATAGCCTTCCTTCTCCATCAATCTCAAAACGACATTTCGTCTCTCTACGGCCTTATCATAATTTTGTGCAGGTGAGTAATAAGCAGGTGCTTTTACTACAGCAGCCATCATTGCACTTTCAGCCAGCGTTAATTGGTCCACCTTTTTACCGAAGTAAAGGTTTGCCGCTTTTTCAATTCCCCATGCTCCTTCTCCGTAATAAATATTACTTACATACAATTTTAAAATTTCATCCTTCGTAAATGTACGTTCAATTTTTTTCGTATAGAAAATCTCTTTCCACTTACGAGAAAATGTACGTTCATTCGTTAAAAAAGCATTTTTGGATAACTGCTGTGTAATTGTGCTTCCGCCTTGCACAACACCACCAGCCTTTATATTCTCAACAGACGCTCTGACAATCGCTATATAATCTAAACCGTTATGATGATAAAACCTTTTATCTTCTGTCGCAATAAATGCATGTGTTAATGATTCGGGCACCTCTAACTTAGCCGGTACATGTAATTTACTAATATCACTTTGCTCGATCATTACATTTCCAACGAATAATAATGTACAACTTAACAATAATAATAAAATAATGGCTTTATAAAAGAATTTAGTCATTGGATTTAATGCAACTTTTTGATGATAGTTCACCCTAGATAATACTCGTTCTTTCATCTTGAACACCTCTTTTCCACACAGCATATAACTCTTACTTTAAGAATACCTTGTTGTAAAAAAACATCCCATCGATTTCTCTTACACATACCTTACATCATTGTAAGGTATAAAAAAGTATTGTATCACAGTCTTTTTTTATCTACTATTCATCTGAAATATTGAATATAGATTATGCTAAACCAATAGCAGAGTATACCTTAAGCCTATACTCTCCTATTAAAACACCCTATTTTCATTATATCATCTACAAATATATATATTTGTAAGTATCTAGTAATCTAAATGTATACAATATATCATACATTATACAGAACAAACGTTCTAAAAATCAACACTAGCACTATTATTATTTTGACCTTTTTCTTAAACAGTATACAAAAAAGAGTAGTGATTTGATTGTATCTCAAACCGGCTACTCTTTTCTTTACAATCTACCTATTAAATTATACGGCTGCACTTCCCACGTTTCGTACGGAATACAATGTGTTGCTCTCATCGCATCAAGCGTTCTGGATTTCATATGAGGACGCGTTATATACTCATCTATGTTCTCTTCATTTAAAGCAACAAATTTAGCCTCTTGTATTTCTTCAGGTTGAATTTTTATTTCACCGCTCACATATGCCACTTTAAAAACAACAGCCAAAATATGCATAGAGGCATTATAATAAACCCCTGTAATTCCAATAGGCTTCACCGTTAAACCCGTTTCCTCAAACATTTCCCTACAAACTGCTTGATCGAGCGCTTCTCCTTCTTCCACCTGTCCTCCTGGCAACTCCCACGTATCCGATCGCCAATGTACTTTAGCTAATAACACTTCATCTTTTTCATTTGTTAAATAACCTGCTACAGCAACAATATGCTTTGGTGTTTTATGTTCCATATTAAACCTCCTAGAAATAATGATTATTTCATATATCCCTATAAGCATATTCCCTGTCTACAACAAAATACCTTTACTAATTCATCAACTTAATTAACTTCATAAAAAAAGCCCCTATCCGTTAAACGGGCAGGGCTTCTATCGTATTATTCTCCTAAGTCTACGTTGTGGTAAACTTGTTGCACATCTTCTAAATCTTCTAATGCATCAACCATTTTTTCAAATTGTACTTGAGCATCTTCAGGAAGTTCTACATCACTTTGTGCAAGCATTGTTAATTCTGCAACTGTGAATTCTTCAACACCAGCATCTTTAAGTGCAGATTGTACGGAATGGAATTGATCAGGTTCAGCATACACGATAACAGAATCTTCTTCTTCTAGAATGTCACGTGCATCAACATCTGCTTCCATTAAAATTTCAAGAACTTCATCTGATGTTTTACCTTCAAGACCGATAACAGCTGTCGCATCAAACATGTAAGCTACAGAACCGTTTACACCCATGTTACCACTGTTTTTGCTGAATGCAGCTCGTACATCTGCTGCAGTACGGTTTACGTTATTTGTAAGTGTATCTACAATTACCATAGATCCGTTTGGTCCGAATCCTTCATAACGAAGCTCGTCATAATTTTCTTCTGAACCGCCTTTTGCCTTTTCAACTGCACGATCAATAATTGTTCTTGGTACGTTGTATGTTTTCGCACGTTCTAATACAACTCTAAGCGCTTGGTTTGATTCTGGATCTGGCTCGCCTTGTTTTGCTGCCACATAAATCTCACGTCCAAATTTCGCGTATATACGGCTTGTATTTGCATCTTTTGATGCTTTTTTTTCTTTAATATTATTCCATTTACGACCCATACTTTCCACTCTCTTTCCCGTTTTAAATCTACATAAAAATATTAATATAAAATATAACGTGTATTCAACACATTTTTAAAAGAAATATAAAAAGTTCATTTTTGATTCATATTACAGACATAATATAAATTACTATCATTTTGTTCTATCCGCAAGTTATATTATACATGAATTCCTACGTTTATTACGAATTTTAGAATCAGGTAACATAATTTAACAAAAAAGACTCTAACATTTCTGTTAGAGTCTTTTTACATCACCGATTCCCATAATATTTCCTTAATTACTTTCTATTGCTGTATAATTAAAATAGGAAAAAATTTGAAGAAAACATAGGGGAGAGTAATTATGACACATTCAAATGAGAAAAAAGCACATGGTCTTAAAGGGATAGGAGAAAAGCTAAACCCAACTATCTATCAAGTGAGATTCATGAAATTAGATGAACCAATTCAATTTGAATCATTTCCTGAATTAAAGGAATTAGGAGATTGGTTGAGTACTTCAACGCACATGTGGGCGTGCCACTCAACTATGTACAAGTACAACAAAGAAGAGTTTAAAAAGAGGTTTTTAGAAATTACAAACTTAACCGTTGATAATGTACTAATATCTACTGGTGCTGTCGGATTTAACTTCATGTCACCCGGGTGGAGAAATTCTCTCTAGAGTGCTCGAAGGGAATATTGTATATACAATATTTTGCTGGAGTTTTATAGAATATCACAATTAAAAGGATAAAAATGAATGTTTGTTTTTATCCTTTTAATGTTTCGCAGTCTACTCACCGTACACTTTTTGTACTTATTTTGTCATATAATGAAAAGAAAATACAAAAAAACTCTATACTAATTGTATAGAGTTTTTTTCGCCGTTCATGATACCGATGGTCGGGGTCGAACCGACACTCCCGAAGGAACACGATTTTGAGTCGTGCGCGTCTGCCAATTCCGCCACATCGGCACAAAAGAAAGGCGGCAACCGGATTTGAACCGGTGGTAAAGGTTTTGCAGACCTCTGCCTTACCACTTGGCTATGCCGCCATGTTAAATTTTATTGGAGCGGAAGACGGGATTCGAACCCGCGACCCCAACCTTGGCAAGGTTGTATTCTACCACTGAACTACTTCCGCAAAAATGGCTGGGCTAGCTGGATTCGAACCAGCGCATGACGGAGTCAAAGTCCGTTGCCTTACCGCTTGGCTATAGCCCATCGAATTCTTACTTAATTATATGTAAGTATCAATTAAATTATTTGTAATTTTAAAAATAAAAATGGGGCGACTGATGGGAATCGAACCCACGAATGCCGGAGCCACAATCCGGTGCGTTAACCACTTCGCCACAACCGCCATGTTGTGTAAATATATTTGGCAGGGGCAGTAGGAATCGAACCCACACTGGAGGTTTTGGAGACCTCAGTTCTACCTTTAAACTATGCCCCTATGTAAATGGTGGAGGGGGGCAGATTCGAACTGCCGAACCCGAAGGAGCGGATTTACAGTCCGCCGCGTTTAGCCACTTCGCTACCCCTCCGAAACTTACATGGTGCCGGCTAGAGGACTTGAACCCCCAACCTACTGATTACAAGTCAGTTGCTCTACCAATTGAGCTAAGCCGGCGTATATTATTAAGATAAATGGTGGCTCGGGACGGAATCGAACCGCCGACACGAGGATTTTCAGTCCTCTGCTCTACCGACTGAGCTACCGAGCCTTATTAAAATGGCGGTCCCGACCAGGTCGAACCGGCGATCTCCTGCGTGACAGGCAGGCATGTTAACCACTACACCACGGGACCATTTGGTTGCGGGGACAGGATTTGAACCTGCGACCTTCGGGTTATGAGCCCGACGAGCTACCGTGCTGCTCCACCCCGCGATAATACTATTCATATAATTTATATGGTGGAGGATGACGGGATCGAACCGCCGACCCCCTGCTTGTAAGGCAGGTGCTCTCCCAGCTGAGCTAATCCTCCAAAAGTGGTGACCCGTACGGGATTCGAACCCGTGTTACCGCCGTGAAAGGGCGGTGTCTTAACCACTTGACCAACGGGCCAAATATTATAAATCCTATGGCGGAGAGCAAGGGATTCGAACCCTTGATACGCTTGTGACGTATACACGATTTCCAATCGTGCTCCTTCGGCCAACTCGGACAGCTCTCCAATGGCTCCGCAGGTAGGAATCGAACCTACGACCGATCGGTTAACAGCCGATAGCTCTACCGCTGAGCTACTGCGGAATAATATTGCCTGGCAACGTCCTACTCTCACAGGGACAAGGTCCCAACTACCATCGGCGCTAGAGAGCTTAACTTCCGTGTTCGGTATGGGAACGGGTGTGACCTCTCTGCCATCATTACCAGACATTATTCTTTTGAGACAATCATTATTATAACTTATTTTCTTTAAAAGTCAACAAGTTTTTTATGTTCTCTCAAAACTAGATAACATTGCTACATATTATATGGTTAAGTCCTCGATCTATTAGTATTCGTCAGCTCCACATGTCACCATGCTTCCACCTCGAACCTATCAACCTGATCATCTTTCAGGGATCTTACTAGCTTACGCTATGGGAAATCTCATCTTGAGGGGGGCTTCATGCTTAGATGCTTTCAGCACTTATCCCTTCCGCACATAGCTACCCAGCTATGCCCTTGGCAGAACAACTGGTACACCAGCGGTGCGTCCATCCCGGTCCTCTCGTACTAAGGACAGCTCCTCTCAAATTTCCTACGCCCACGACGGATAGGGACCGAACTGTCTCACGACGTTCTGAACCCAGCTCGCGTACCGCTTTAATGGGCGAACAGCCCAACCCTTGGGACCGACTACAGCCCCAGGATGCGATGAGCCGACATCGAGGTGCCAAACCTCCCCGTCGATGTGGACTCTTGGGGGAGATAAGCCTGTTATCCCGGGGTAGCTTTTATCCGTTGAGCGATGGCCCTTCCATGCGGAACCACCGGATCACTAAGCCCGACTTTCGTCCCTGCTCGACTTGTAGGTCTCGCAGTCAAGCTCCCTTATGCCTTTGCACTCTACGAATGATTTCCAACCATTCTGAGGGAACCTTTGGGCGCCTCCGTTACACTTTAGGAGGCGACCGCCCCAGTCAAACTGCCCACCTGACACTGTCTCCTGGTCGATAAGACCCGTAGGTTAGAATTTCAATACATTCAGGGCGGTATCCCACCAGCGCCTCCACCGAAGCTAGCGCTCCGGTTTCAATGGCTCCCGCCTATCCTGTACAAAATGTACCAAAATTCAATATCAGGCTACAGTAAAGCTCCACGGGGTCTTTCCGTCCTGTCGCGGGTAACCTGCATCTTCACAGGTACTATAATTTCACCGAGTCTCTGGTTGAGACAGTGCCCAAATCGTTACACCTTTCGTGCGGGTCGGAACTTACCCGACAAGGAATTTCGCTACCTTAGGACCGTTATAGTTACGGCCGCCGTTTACTGGGGCTTCAGTTCAGAGCTTCGCTTACGCTAACCCCTCTCCTTAACCTTCCAGCACCGGGCAGGTGTCAGCCCCTATACTTCGCCTTACGGCTTCGCAGAGACCTGTGTTTTTGCTAAACAGTCGCTTGGGCCTATTCACTGCGGCTTTCCGTTAAGAAAGCACCCCTTCTCCCGAAGTTACGGGGTCATTTTGCCGAGTTCCTTAACCAGAGTTCTCTCGCACACCTTAGGATTCTCTCCTCGCCTACCTGTGTCGGTTTGCGGTACAGGCACCTTTTATCTCGCTAGAAGCTTTTCTTGGCAGCGGGGAATCAAAGACTTCGCTCCATAAGGAGCTTCCCCATCACAGCTCAGCCTTCACGATAAGCGGATTTGCCTACTTATCAGCCTAACTGCTTGGACGTGCACAACCAATCGCACGCTTCTTCTATCCTTCTGCGTCCCTCCATTGCTCAAACGATAAAGAGGTGGTACAGGAATATCAACCTGTTGTCCATCGCC
>NZ_JBBOTJ010000001.1:0-205000 GCF_038005545.1 Bacillus sp. FSL M8-0063 | reverse complement strand
CAGACTTAAGAAACCACCTGCGCGCGCTTTACGCCCAATAATTCCGGATAACGCTTGCCACCTACGTATTACCGCGGCTGCTGGCACGTAGTTAGCCGTGGCTTTCTGGTTAGGTACCGTCAAGGTGCCAGCTTATTCAACTAGCACTTGTTCTTCCCTAACAACAGAGTTTTACGACCCGAAAGCCTTCATCACTCACGCGGCGTTGCTCCGTCAGACTTTCGTCCATTGCGGAAGATTCCCTACTGCTGCCTCCCGTAGGAGTCTGGGCCGTGTCTCAGTCCCAGTGTGGCCGATCACCCTCTCAGGTCGGCTACGCATCGTCGCCTTGGTGAGCCGTTACCTCACCAACTAGCTAATGCGACGCGGGTCCATCCATAAGTGACAGCCGAAGCCGCCTTTCAATTTCGAACCATGCAGTTCAAAATGTTATCCGGTATTAGCCCGGTTTCCCGGAGTTATCCCAGTCTTATGGGCAGGTTACCCACGTGTTACTCACCCGTCCGCCGCTAACTTCTTGAGAGCAAGCTCTCAATCCATTCGCTCGACTTGCATGTATTAGGCACGCCGCCAGCGTTCATCCTGAGCCAGGATCAAACTCTCCAATAAAGTTAGTTTGTCTAGCATCTAAAAATAAAAATTGACGTTTCACGTTGTTTGTTTCGTTCAGTTTTCAAAGAACTACTTAGTCGCTCATTTGCGACTTCCTTATGTTAACATCTTCGTTTTTCGATGTCAACTAAGTTTTTCAATTTCTTTTTTGTCGTTTTCTGCGTTTCCGCATCAGCGACGGTTATTAATATATCATGCAGTATATAAAGGGTCAATACTTTTTACAAAAAAATTTCACATCCCGTTAAAACTTTAAAAATATGTTCCAAAAATCATTATAGCCTCCCTTCATTCTTCATTATACTCCATATTTCATATCTTATCGGTTTATCACGTTTACGGACGAGTGAAAATTCTAAATTTTATGTTATATTATTGTTATAGGGGAGTGGTGAGAATGAGCATTAAGTATTCAAACAAAATCAATAAAATCCGGACCTTTGCATTAAGTTTAGTATTTATCGGCCTCTTCATTGCATACTTAGGTGTCTTTTTCCGTGAAAACATTATTATTATGACGACATTTATGATGGTTGGCTTTTTAGCTGTTATCGCTAGTACTGTCGTTTACTTTTGGATTGGCATGTTATCTACTAAAACTGTACAAATTATTTGTCCAAGCTGCGATAAGCCGACCAAAATGCTCGGTCGTGTCGACGCATGTATGCATTGCAACCAACCTTTAACAATGGATCGAAATCTAGAAGGAAAAGAATTTGATGAAAAATATAATAAGAAGAGCTATAAATCATAGGCATATATAGGTACAATGTGCCCTTACAAAACTAAACGTTAAAAGGTGATTTCTTAACAAAGAAATCACCTTTTAACGTTTAGTTTTAATTTTAGGTTCTTCACTGAACGTTTTAAATCCTCCTGAACCTAACGTAATTCCCATATATAATAAAGAAAGAGGGAGACGTTTACGTCTCCCTCTTTCTTTATTATATATTACGCCTTATGACACTCTGGACAAACGCCATAAATTTCTAAGCGATGACTATTAATAACGAAGCCTGTCGTTTTCGCAGCTTCCTCTTCAAGCTGTTCCAAACCTCCATAAGGAAAATCAACAATCTTACCACATTTTTCGCAAATCACATGATAATGTTGACTTGTAACATAATCAAATCTACTTGAAGCGTCTCCATAAGTTAATTCCTTTACAAGTCCAACCTCTTTAAATACACGTAAGTTATTATAGACAGTTGCAACACTCATATTTGGAAACTTACCTTCTAATGCTTTATAAATGTCATCCGCTGTTGGGTGCGTCATAGATTCCACAAGGTACTCTAAAATAGCATGACGCTGTGGAGTAATGCGTACACCCGTATTTTTCAGCATTTCTAGCGCTTCTTTTAATTCTTCTTTGACCACCGTCATGCACCCCGATTCTATACGGATTATTATTTTATAATTCTTATAAAGAGTGTACTCCTTTTCTTATAAATCGTCAATATTTCTACTATAAGTATGTGGTTTATTTTTGTATATAGCCTTATTCTTATATATCCTTCCCCATTTTCTATACATTTACATAGAAAAAAAGTGCGACATAATCGCACTTGGAATACTATCATCTGAGGAGGTATGCCCTACACTTCACTTTATGTAAGACGATAAAATATGTATAGACACTCGCCTTACTTCTATATATTTTATCTCCACAATGAATTTACTTTATATAAGAAAGAACCTCTTCAGTATGTCCCTTCACTTTCACTTTACGCCACTCTTTTACAAGCTCACCGTCTTTATTAATAAGGAATGTAGAACGCTCGATTCCCATATACTCTTTTCCAAAGTTCTTTTTCAATTTCCAAACGTCGTATAATTCCGCTACCTTATGATCTTCATCTACTAAAAGTACAAATGGAAGCTCATGCTTCTCAATGAATTTCAGATGTCTGTTCGCTGAATCAGGACTTACACCAAGAATAACTGTATCTTTCTCTTGAAATAATCCATACGCATCGCGAAAATCACATGCTTCAGTTGTACACCCTGGAGTCATATCTTTCGGATAAAAATATAGCACTACGTTTTTACCACGAAAATCAGCTAAGCGAACTTGTTCCCCGTTACTTCCCTCTAATGTAAATTCTGGAGCCATTTCTCCTACTGTGATCATTGTTATCACTCCTACTCTTTTCTTTTACTATATCAAATGCTATCTTATTTTTCATTGTCTATTACAGACCTCATTACAAAAGCAAACGGTAATGTATATCCAATTAGCGCTTCTGCAATCGCAATCCATCTCCCTATTCCAATCGGAGCTATATCACCGTACCCAACGGACAATAAAGTAACTGCGCTAAAATATAAGCAAATTTCTACAAGTTGAAAAGATTGGGCATGCAAACTTTCTCCATCTTCTTTCAAAACTGCAAAACCCATTTCTTCTAATACAACATAACTTAACCCAAACGCAATCAATACCGTTGTATAAATTAAAAATAAGGAGGCTAAATTATAAAGCGAAAAGAAACGCCTAGAATCTGAATATGAACTCCATAACAATTGGACACTTCTCAAAATAGCAATTGCTGCAATTAATAGAATAAATCCCCATAACATGTCCTCCACCTCATTTTATATGTATGAGACGGCCATTGGATTTATCCCTTAGAAACAAACAAGCTTCTATAATTAATTCCCAGCACCACGGTACCTTTTTACCCCTTGATTCCAAAGAGTAATTGCAATCGTAAAACAGATAACACCAACGAATGGTGTTGCAAATGCATAGCTATTCCACTCTGTTTTTCTTAAAAAGTATGCTGCTGGATACACTCCGACAAACGCAAATGGTAAAACAAACGTTAAAATGAAGCGAATCACACGGTTATAAATGTTAACAGGATAGCGACCATAGTTACCTATGTTATACATTAGCGGCATAATTGAACTTTTCGCATCCGACCAAAAACCAAGGCTCGCAAGCGTAACAAATATCCCTCCGTATACAAGTGCTCCTCCTCCTACCATCAGTAAGAATAAGAAGAAATCGTACCAGTAAAAAGATAATTGCAGCTCCACTGCTGCATATCCCATTACAATTATTCCTGTAATCGCTCCAATTAAAGATTCCAGTTCCATTCTTTCTAATATAATTTGAAATAAACTATGAATCGGTCTCGTTAATATACGATCCATTTCTCCTTTAATAATGTAACGATCATTAAAGTCCCATATGTTAAAGAAAGCTGAGAAAATGGCAAACGGCACTAAAAAGAAACCATAAATAAAGATTACTTCTTCTCTACTCCAGCCCTTTAATGCTTGTGTATGCCCAAACACAACGAGAATAAAGATTAAATTAACAGCCTGTAGTGCTAAATCAGAAAGTAATCCAACGATAAAATCGCCCCGATACTCCAATTTTGTTTTTATATATTGGCTTGCATACTGCAAAAATAGGTTTATATATATCATCTCATCATCCCCCTTGTACAATTAGACGTTTTCTCGCCGTTCTCCACATGAGTACAATTGGAATAATAAGTACAATTGCCCAAATTACTTGGAATAATAATGCCTCATACAATTTACTTCCTTGTATACCTTCTGAAAAAATCATACTCGGAATATAACTAATTGCCTGAAACGGTAAAAACATCATTGCCTTTTGGGCCCATAACGGATAAAAACTAATTGGTAATAATAGACCTGAAAATAAATCAATAACGACACGTTTCGCATACATAATTCCACTATTATTAAATAGGAAGAACGTGAGCATTCCCGTCATTAAATTAATTTGTGTATTAATAATAAAACTAAATATTAAAGATAAGAAGAAATATAACCACGTTTGAAAATTCGTTGTAATTTGCAATGAAAATAATAAGGTAACGATAACCATACCTGGAATTGAAAAGAAAGCAAAACGAAATATTCCTTCACCAAGACCTTGCATCACTTTCATGCCTAAATAGTTATATGGACGAATGAGTTCTACTGCTACACGTCCTTCTTGAATCTCCATCGCAATTTCCCTGTCTATATTATTAAAATAAAAAGCACGTGCCATCCACGCAATTGCGATATAAGTAGTCATTTGCGAAATAGATAAACTTTCAATATTCTCTTTTCCACTATAAATTGCTTGCCATAAAAAATAATACGCACCGATATTAATTGTATAAATTAAAATCCCACTATAATAGTTTGTACGATACGCAAGCATCATTAAAAAGCGAATCCGAATCATTTCAATGTACTTACCCATGTTTAATACCTTCTTCATAAATGTTACGAATAATTTCCTCTGTAGATACTTCGTTAATTTTTAAATCTTTAATTTGAAAGGCTTGTACTACTTTAGAAATAAGCATTGAAATGATAACTTCTTCATTCGGTATTTTTGCAACCCACGCGTTTTCCTCTTTCGCTTTCGACCAAACGACATGACTATCTGGCATAACCATTGATAAAGCCTGATAGGAAACTGGTGCAATAAATTGAAAATGGATTTCCTTCTCTGCTCCCCACTGTGTACGAAGATTATTTAAAGAACCGTCATACATAATATTTCCTTCATCCAGCATGATAACGCGCTCACATAAAGCTTCAATATCAGTAATATCATGGGTTGTTAATAAGATTGTTGTTTTATAACGTTCATTCATTTCTTTTAAAAATTCACGTATTTTTAATTTCACAAGAACATCCAACCCAATTGTTGGTTCATCTAAAAATAATAACGGTGGATTATGAATTAATGCTGCCGCTAATTCACAACGCATTCTTTGACCTAGAGATAACTTTCGAACTGGCTTATCTAATAAAGGACCAATATCTAACGTTTCAATCACGTGTTCCATATGCTCTTTATACTGAGCGTCTGATACACCGTACACTTTTTTTAATAAACGAAAAGATTCTTGTACAGCAATATCCCACCAAAGTTGTGAGCGTTGACCGAAAACAACACCAATCGTTCTTACGAATTCTTCTCTCTGCTTATGCGGGTTCATCCCATTTACTAAAATTTCTCCTGATGTCGGAGTCAAAATCCCCGTAAGCATTTTAATAGTTGTTGATTTACCAGCACCGTTCTCACCTATATACCCAACCATTTCACCTTGTTTCACAGTAAAAGATACATCATTTACTGCTGGTACTATTTTATAATTACGATTTAATAAATCGCGAAAAGCACCCTTTAATCCCGGACGACTTGAATAGGCTGTAAATTCTTTACGTAACCCTTGTACCTCAATTACCGATTTCATAATCGGACCCCCTTCCTAAATGTCACAACGAATAGTTTACCCAACTGCCTTCTCTATCACAAACAATACGTCTTTTCGAAAAACATGTTAGAATAATACATAGATTTTTGTAAGGAGATGAATTGTAGTGAAATTCACAAAATCAGAAGCATTACATAAAGAAGCTTTAGAACATATCGTTGGCGGCGTTAATAGTCCTTCTCGTTCTTTTAAAGCAGTTGGCGGCGGCGCTCCTGTTGCTATGGAACGTGGAAAAGGTGCTTATTTCTGGGATGTAGACGGAAATAAATATATCGATTATTTAGCAGCATACGGTCCTATTATTACTGGACATGCTCACCCGCACATTACAAAAGCAATTACAACAGCTGCTGAAAATGGTGTACTTTACGGAACACCAACAGCACTAGAAGTAAAATTCGCAAAAATGTTAAAAGAAGCAATGCCTGCATTAGATAAAGTCCGCTTCGTAAACTCTGGTACTGAATCAGTAATGACAACAATTCGCGTCGCTCGTGCTTACACAGGCCGCACAAAAATTATGAAATTTGCTGGTTGTTACCACGGTCATTCTGATTTAGTACTTGTAGCAGCTGGATCTGGCCCTTCTACGCTAGGAACTCCTGACTCAGCCGGTGTACCACAAAGTATCGCTCAAGAAGTTATTACCGTTCCATTTAATAATGTAGAAACTTTAAAAGAAGCTTTAGATAAATGGGGACATGAAGTAGCAGCTATCCTTGTAGAACCGATTGTTGGAAACTTCGGTATTGTAGAGCCAAAACCTGGCTTCCTTGAGAAAGTGAATGAACTTGTTCACGAAGCTGGTGCACTAGTAATTTATGATGAAGTTATTACTGCTTTCCGCTTTATGTACGGTGGTGCTCAAGACTTACTTGGCGTAACACCAGACTTAACAGCGCTTGGTAAAGTTATTGGCGGCGGACTTCCGATCGGTGCTTATGGTGGTAAGAAAGAAATTATGGAACAAGTTGCTCCGCTCGGACCTGCATATCAAGCTGGTACAATGGCAGGAAATCCTGCTTCTATGGCATCCGGTATCGCTTGTCTAGAAGTTCTTCAACAAGAAGGTCTTTATGAGAAATTAGATGAACTTGGTGCGATGCTTGAAAAGGGAATTTTAGAGCAAGCTGCAAAACATAATATCGATATTACATTAAACCGACTAAAAGGTGCTTTAACTGTATACTTCACAACAAATACAATTGAAGATTACGATGCAGCACAAGATACAGACGGTGAAAGGTTCGGTAAATTCTTCAAGCTTATGCTTCAAGAAGGAGTTAACTTAGCACCTTCTAAATACGAAGCATGGTTCTTAACGACAGAACATACAAAAGAAGATATTGAATATACAATTGAAGCTGTAGGCAGAGCATTTGCTGCTTTAGCGGATAATAAATAATCCCGTCATTAAAAGGAAAAAAGAAAGCACATCTTTCTTTTTTCCTTTTTTCTATTTCATAAATCCCTCATTAATAGTATAATTATTCATAATTATCTGTTTTATTTTTATTTTATATCCTTACTATCCTTGTATATAAGGCTGCTCACGCCTTGAATAGTAAGATTATTCAAACTTCAATAAGAGGGGGGATTGACGGATGCTCAATAAAACAAATACATGGACACCGTCTTTATTTCGAGATTATAAAAATGCAGAACATGATGCGTGTGGAATCGTTTCCGTTATGGAGAAACGAAAAATTCCTACAAAAGAAAACATCGACCTTTGCATACAATCACTTGTCAAAATGAATCATCGAGCTGGTTTCATTAATGGTGAAGGAGATGGTATCGGAATTCACATTGATGTCCCAAAAGCACTTTGGAATGAAAAGCTGAAAAATAACGGATACAATCCAACGATTGTGGATCATCCCCACTTTATCGTTGGACATTTTTTTCTAAACAAAAACGCAAATATCGTTAATTTAAAAAATCATATTCGTACGCAATTAAATAACGAAAATTTTACTATTATTTTTGAAAGTGATGATGTAATAAATTCCGATGCACTCGGTCCACTTGGTAAACAGGAAGAACCTTTATTTTGGCAAGTTGCTCTTATCGCAGAAAATAAAGTTGAAAATATTGAGCAAACATTATTTTCAGTAACGATAAAAATAGAGGAAAACGAAGCGATTCATGTTGCTTCATTAAGTCGTGACCATGTTGTATATAAAGTTCTAGGTGCTGGGGATACACTTGTTGCCTATTACAATGATTTACAACATCCACTTATCGCTTCAACTATGACACTAGGACATAACCGCTATTCTACTAATACATTATCTAATTTTTTTCGTGTACAACCATTTAGCATTCTCGGACATAATGGTGAAATTAACACAATTGCAAAATTACGCGATCAAGCTGACATGATTCATGTTCCACTTACTGTTGGGGGAAGTGACTCCCAAGATTTAAACCGCACCCTAGAAACCCTACTTGTTCAATACGACTACAGTTTATTTGAAGCAATGGATATACTATTCCCACCAATTATTAATGAAATTAAACTTTATGAACCGCATTTACAAGATTTATATACGTATATACGTGAAGCATGGGGCCATTTTGCGCAAGGTCCAGCTGGTATTATTTCACGTTATAAAGATGAGGCTGTTTTCAGCGTTGATTCCCTTGGACTACGACCAGTATGGAAAGTAGAGACAGTGAGTTCTTATGTTTTCTCTTCTGAACCTGGAGTTGTATCACCAACCGAATATGTAGAAGAACCGAAACCACTCGCTCCTGGAGAAAAGGTCGGATTAAAATGGAATGAACAAGATGAACTTGTTCTTTATGAATACGACAAATACCAAATTGAAGTATATAATCGTTTCCAAAAACGAATCGATGTTAGCAATTATCATTTAAACTTATCTATCCCTGAAACGAAAGAAATCCAAGGATTATGTGATTCTGTTCAAGTTGAAACGAAACAGTACGTTTCTTTCGGGTGGGATCGAGAACATATTCAGCTTCTTGAACAGATGGCAACAAAAGGCGTCGAGCCAATTCGCTCACTTGGGCATGACTCACCACTTGCAGCACTCGATACTGATAGACGAAATATCGCTGATTTCATTAAGGAAAGTGTAGCCGTTGTTACAAATCCAGCAATCGATCGTGATCGAGAGGTCGAGCACTTCTCCACACGAACAATACTTGGAGAGCGCCCAAGTTTATTAAGCGGAGCTAAACAGCCATTTGTAGTTGAGATGCTTTCCCCCATTATTCTAGAAGGAAGTGTAGCACAATCTATTACAGAGGAATTACACACAATTACGTACGAACAACTTATACAGCTATTCAATACTCATAGCTCTATCGCTACAATCTCTGCTACATTCAGTCCGACAGAAACTTTACAATGCGCCTTAAATCGAATTAGTTCTGAAGCGATAAAGGCCGTGAACGATGGAGCTTCCCTACTATTAATAGACGATGCCAACGCTCATCTAAATGAACAGTTATGGATTGATCCGCATTTAGTTACCGCTAAAGTACATCAAGTATTAAGCGAAAATAAATTACGCCGAAACTGCTCTCTCGTTATACGTTCTGGTGCCCTTCGCTCCTTACATGATATCGTCACACTGTATGGATTAGGAGCAGATGGTATGAATCCATATTTATTATTTGCAACCGTAAATGATGGAACAAAAACGCCAATTACGAATTTGTATACTGCTCTTAATAAAGGACTAGAAAAAGTCATTTCAACAATTGGAATTCATGAATTACGTGGTTACGGTCGCCTCTATTCTTCTATCGGATTACATGAGGAAATCGCAAATATATTACAAATTACGAATTTCTTCGGTTCAAATGATTTAGCTTTTTCGCTTGAATCACTTGCTGAAGATGCACAATTGCGAGCGGATGATTATAACAATCCTAAAGTTAGAATGCGAAAATCTTTTCATATATTCCCGCGAATTTGGAAAGCAATCGGCGATGTCGCAAAAGGAAACTCTTATGATGATTACCGTGACAAGTTAAGTGAATTAGAAGAAAATAATCCAATCGCAATTAGACACCTTGTTCAAACGAAAGAAACAAAACATGTAGTTCCAACTGAAGAAGTGTCCATCAGCATTCAAAATCATGATTTACCATTTATTATTAGTTCCATGTCATTCGGTTCTCAAAATGAAGTTGCCTTCCGTGCATATGCAGAAGCGGCCGATCAGCTAAATATGATTAGTTTAAACGGTGAAGGCGGCGAAATTAAAGATATGATTGGAAAATATCCACATACACGTGGACAACAAGTTGCATCTGGGCGATTTGGCGTAAATGCCGAACTACTAAATTCATCAAACTTAATTGAAATAAAGATCGGGCAAGGCGCAAAGCCTGGTGAAGGTGGACATTTGCCAGGTTCAAAAGTAACAGCAAAAATCGCTGAAGCACGTAATGCTACAATTGGCTCAGATTTAATTTCACCTTCTAACAACCATGATATTTATTCCATTGAAGATTTAGCTCAAATGATTACAGAAATTAAAACGGCTAATCAACTTGCGAAAGTAGCTGTAAAGGTCCCTGTCGTCCCTAACATTGGAACAATTGCTGTCGGTATCGCAAAAGCTGGTGCTGACTTTATTAACATTAGCGGATTTGATGGTGGTACAGGTGCTGCACGTATTCACGCATTGCAACATGTAGGGCTTCCTGTAGAAATTGGTGTGAAAGCCGCTCACAATGCTTTATTAGAAGCAAATATGAGACATAAAGTAGAAATTTGGGCTGACGGTGGTATTCGAAGTGTTAATGATGCCTTGAAAATCATGCTCCTTGGAGCAAACCGTATTGGGTTTGGTACATTATCCATGATTGCAATCGGCTGTACAACTTGCCGCGGATGTCATCTAGATACTTGTCACGTTGGAATTGCAACACAAATTGAGTCTGAAGCTCAGGCGAAAGAACACGGATTACGCCGCTTCGTCCCGCGCGAATTAGAAAGCGCCGTTGCTGGATTATTACATTTATTCACCACTTTTGGCGTAGAACTAAAACGATTAACAGGAAATCTTGGTTATACAAATTTACAAGCAATTGTTGGACATTCCGATTTATTAGAACAAGTTCAAGGCGAAAATTTATTAAACTTATGTAATTTACTACAAACGATAGAACACCCATCTGTTACAAAAACAGAATACGTACCGGAAAAACAATTTGAAACAGTTCATTCCCCTCATTCAAAAGAATTAGTAGGCGTTGGCGTAGAGCAACGCGTTATGGGTGGTCTAGAATCTTGCTATCGCGTTCGTAGTAAATTATATGAAGACACGAAGCTTGAACCACTTACATTAAAGTATACGAATGGCTCTATTCCTGGAAATGGATTAGGTGCTTATAATAGTGAGAACTTATTTATACACGTAAATGGCGGTGCACAAGATGGTATTGGTAAAACCTCCTTTGGTGGTGGTATTTATATAACGAAAGCAAAAGGAAAAGACGGCATATATTATAACGGTTCTGTCGGAAAAGGTTTTGGGTACGGTGCACAAAAAGGATCGCTATACGTTCAAGGTAACGCTGATGCTCGCGCCGGCATTCGCCTCTCTGGAGCAGACATGATAATTGGAGGGCGAATGACAAAGCCACTCCGTGAAAAAGAGCAAGGGAATATAGGTGTATACTCTAATATTAAAGGTTTCGCTTTTGAATATATGACAAATGGGCGAGCGCTTGTTTTAGGGGATCCTGGTCCATGGATTTGTGCTGGTATGACTGGTGGTGTTGTTTATTTACGTCATGATTCAAGCTCGGGTTTAACAGAAAACGCCTTAAAAAGAAGAATCGCAAAAGGGGCAAATGTTACATTACAACCAATTAGTAAAAATGGCGTGCAAGATGTGACTGAGTTATTGCTAGATTATATTCGTGTATTAAATGAACATGAGCAATACGAGGAAGTTGCTTTATTAACACCGTTACTCGATGATATGCAGCAACAGTTTTTTGAAATTATCCCGAAAAAAGAGCAGGCTGATCCATCTATCTCCACAGAGTGATATACCAACTTTTCATTCTCAAGAAAAAATTGACGAAGTACACTTCTCATAGTAATCTATAGTAACAATTTGAAACCTGCTGAAATTCAGCAGGTTTTTTCACTAAAAATTGATGTTTAAAAAGAATTAGGAAAAAGTATAAAATGAATCTTAATTTCTTATTAACGTCACTAAAATATCACTTGCTAACATATTGTAATGAATGTATAGTATCATGTTGTACATTCATTATGACAAGAGAAAGGATCTTATTAAGGGTATGAAACTTGGTGCTCGCATTTTAAAAACGGGTATTGCCATCACATTAGCTTTATTTGCTTGTATTTTACTTCAATTACCGAGTCCAGTATTCGCGGGAATCTCAGCTATATTCGCTGTTCAACCGTCTGTATACCGCTCATATTTAACAGCTCTTGAGCAAATTCAAGCAAACGTCATTGGTGCGGTATTCGCTATCGTATTTGCTACTGCTTTTGGACATAATCCTTTTATTATTGGATTAACATGTATATTAGTAATTGCGCTTACGTTACAATTACGATTAGAAAACACAATATCAATTGCTTTAGTAACAGTTATCGCCATTATGGAGTATCAAGGCGACGATTTCTTTAGTTTTGCCTTACTTCGCTTTGCGACGATTATGATTGGAATTATTGCGGCTTCACTTGTAAATTTAGTGTTTATGCCGCCAAAATACGAAACAAAACTATATCACCGTATCGTTGATAATACAGAAGAAATTGTAAAATGGATTCGAATGAATAGTAGGCAAGCTTCTGATTTTACAACGCTAAAAACTGATATTGATCGTATGAAAGAAAAGATGATCAAACTAAACCATTACTATTTGCTGTATAAAGAAGAAAGAAGCTACACGAAAAAAGTACAGTTCGCAAAAATTCGTAAGCTCGTTTTATTCAGACAAATGTTAGCGACGACAAGCCGTGCTTTAAGTACGTTAAAATCATTACATCGTACTGAAAATGAACTGCGCTATATGCCAGAAGAATTTCAGGAATCTATCCAAAACGAACTTGACTCATTAACCCATTACCATGAACAAGTTTTATTAAAATTTATTGGTAAAGCAAAAAAACAACAATCCGTTGAAATGCTTGATGAAGTTGAAACAGGTAAACAAGAATTAATTGATATCTTTATGGATTATCAAAACAAGGACGATGAGGAAGCTTATAAAACATGGCTACACCTCTTCCCTCTTATTTCTGCCATTATTAACTATAGTGAAGAAGTAGAGCATTTAGATTTACTTGTGGATAGCTTCTACACATACCATAAACCAGAAGCAGAACTCCAAATCGAAGATAAAAAAGAAGACGAATAAAGAAAACAGCTCCTTTTACGCTAAAGGAGCTGTTTCTGTTATATGTTGAAGTTGATATAAATTGTAATAAAACCCTCTTTTTTTCATTAACTCTTCATGAGAACCTGTTTCTTTAATTTCACCATCTTCAATGTAAATAATCGTATCCATATGCGTAATCGTCGCCAATCGATGTGCGATTACGATCGTCGTCCGATCAGCAGCTAACGTCTGAAGCGCCTGCTGAATATACCGTTCATTTTCTAAATCTAAAGCGGAAGTCGCCTCATCTAATATAAGTAACGATGGATTCTTTAGAAACACTCTTGCAATCGCTACACGTTGCCTTTGCCCACCAGATAACTTCACACCGCGTTCCCCAACGACAGTATCATAGCCATCAGGTAACTCTATAATAAAATCATGAATTTGCGCAGCTTTAGCAGCTGCAATCACTTCTTCCTCTGTAGCTTTCGGATTTCCATATAAAATATTTGCCCCGATTGTATCACTAAATAACAAATTATCTTGCAGTACAATTCCAATATGACTACGTAAATTTCTCATATCATACTTTCTAACATCTATCCCATCTACATAAACTGCACCTGAAGAAACATCATAGAAACGTGGGATTAAGCTAGCAAGAGATGACTTCCCTCCCCCACTCGCTCCTACAAGTGCTACCTTCTCTCCTGGCAACATAGTTAACGAAAGGTTATGTAATATCTCTTTTTCATCCGAATTGTAACGAAAAGATACATTATCAAATATCACTTCACCATTTAATTTTGTCGTTTGTACCGCACTTGGCACATTGACAATATCGTATTTTTCATCTAACAATTCAAACACTCGATCCATCGATGCGAAAGACTGTGTTAATGTTGTGGAGGAATTAACAAGGCGGCGAAGCGGACTATACAAACTATCCATATATCCAACAAAGGCAACCATAGTCCCTAATGTTAACTGCCCCTGAATTACTTCATATGCTGCAAAGCCGATCACCAGTAACGGGCCTAAATCGGTTAACGTATTCACTGCTGAAAATGTCCTTGCAGTCCAACTCGTATGCGTTAACGCTTTCGTCAAAAATTCATTATTTCTTTTTTCAAACTGCTTACCCTCATATTCTTCTAATGCAAAGCTACGTGTCACTTGCATCCCTTGAATACGTTCATGTAAATACCCTTGCATCGTTGCTAACGCTTGTGAACGCTCTTTCGTCAATTTTCGAAGACGTCCGAAAAAATATTTCACCGCCACTACATAAATAGGTAAAATTAATAGCGCAACAAATGTCAATTTTATATTCATAGAAAACATAACAATAATAGCAATTGCAATTGTTGCCGTATCTAACCAAACATTCATCAAACCAGTAATTACAAAATCCTTCGTTTGTTCTACATCATGGATTACACGTGAAATAATTTCCCCTGTTTTTGTGTTCGAATAATAGCGTAAACTCAACTTTTGCAAATGACCAAAAATATGTTTTCGCAAATCATATAGTATTGTATTTGCGATACGCTGCGCGAAATATTGACGATAATATTCAATTGGCGGTCTTATTACTGCAAAAATAAAAAAGGCAATCCCAACGGCTGTTACTAATTGGGATGTTTTATCTTGAAGTGACCCTCCACCTTGAATTACATCATCGATAATATATTTTAATAACCACGGCATAATAAGCGGGATGCCGAATTTAACTAGACCAATCATAATCGTAATAGCAATAAGCCATCGATATGGTTTAACAAAGTGCAAATATCTTTTTATACCTTGCACATAATCCCCCCTCTAATAGGACAAACCTGCCGGGAAATCCCCTGCAGGTTTGTTTTAATTTCTGTACATTAAATATCTTTCATACCACATATCTACAAAATCTGGCGCGAATGGCCCTTTTCTTTGATGAATCCATTGTGTTAATTGTGCTACATTTCGTTTTAAAATAGTATCAATAACAGGTGGATACTGCATAATTTGACTATGCTTTTCATACTCATCTTCATCTAAAAGCGTATATGTCATATCTGGATATACTTTAATATCTAAATCATAATCAATGTACTTTAATGCTTCAGAATCATATGCAAAAGGTGAGCCTAAATTACAATAATAATATACTCCCTCTTCCCTTAGCATCCCAATCACATTAAACCAATAGTTTGCATGAAAATAACAAATTGCTGGTTCACGAGTAATCCATGTTCGGCCATCTGATTCTGTCACTACTGTACGATCATTTGCTCCGATAACAAGACTCTGTGTCCCTTTTAAAATTGTTGTCTCTTCCCACATTCTATGAATGGAGCCATTATGTTTATAACTATGTATTTGTACTTTTTCTCCTTCTTTGGGAAATCCCATATATGCTCCCTTCTTTCAACTGCAAATGCCCTTTGAGCTGCATTCACTTTTTTTCTATTATAACTTTTTTGTCGAAATTTTAAAACTAAAGCCACAAGACTCTATTTTTCACACCGAATACTATATCCCTAATCTTCTTAGGAGACGGGGCCTTCGCTGAATGATTTACAAACGAGGAAATGGGAATAGAAAAAGCCCTTCCTTATTTCTATCTAAAGAAGGGCCTTTCACCGGAAGGTAACAATATGCCTTACCCTAAATTCGAAATCATTTTTTCAGTTTCAAAAGATTGAATCACACTATTTGTTTGCTCTTCAAATTTCTCATGTAACAGTTTTAACGCTAATTCTGTTCTATATATTTCTTGGCGGATAAAATGTAATTCCTTTTTATCGCACGTATCCTTTTCGCTGATTTCAATTTGCTGATATTTCTCTAGATGAGCTTGTAACTTTAACAACTCATCCATCGTTTCCAATTGCTCTCCTACCAACTTATCAAAATCGTTCATTACTTACCCCCTTTTAGATTTATTCATCAGTTATTATTCCTAATTACATATTTCTAATCTTTAACTTCCTTCTCCTTTGACTACATTTGTTGACTTATTAGAAGTTATGTCGTCCGCTTTCTTTTCATTACAATGACCCGCACACAAAGAAAACACTTCTCTCGAAATGGAGAAGTGTTTTTCTTTCATTACTCGTTTGAACTAGAAGATTGTGATTGTTTTGCAGCTGATTGTGCATTTTGTTTTTTCACAGCATGCACGTCTGTTTCAGTTGCAAATTCTGTACCATAACTAGCGTTTGCACTTTGTGCACCAGAAGCTTGTGCTTTCTTTGCTTCTGATTGTGCATTCGCTTGTTTTACTGCTTGTACATTTGTTTCAGTCGCAAACTCTGTACCATAACTAGCATTTGTACTTTGAATGCTAGCACCAGAAGTTGCCTTGTTATAACCTTGTTGTTTTTTACTCATCTTTCTCACCTCCACAATCAATAATGTAACCAATTCAACTAGAAGCTATCCGTAATTTTCTTTTGAAAAAATTCCGCATATATCTCTTGTTACTCATTCAAACTATAGAAAATGGAGGTGGAAATATGTATATAGGACGCGATATGACTGAACTAACGATGATTTCAAAAAATGAATGGAAAGAAGATGAATTAGCTTATTTTCATCATTCATTACAACAGATTTTGCCGTATTTAAATGCAGAAGGTCAAAGTATCTATAAAGAAATTGTGATAGAAATCGAATCAAGGGGCGGCTTACAAGAAGGTGATGCTAGTTGGACTCATGGGACAAAAATTTCTTACGATTAAAAAAGTGTTCCCAATCTAGGGAACACTTTTTTTGTTTATTGCATTGTAATTTTCTCAACACAACTCTCATAAATCGTACGATGCGATTTAGAGAAAGGTAACTGTTCAAAAGCTTCTTTCGATACAAATTTCAATGTATCTGTTTCAACAATATCACCGGTTACTTTTCCGTAAAATACAAATATATCCCAAGTACGATGAGTAAATGTATGTTGTACATTCATTGCGTATTCTTCAATAGAAATCGAGAGCTCAAATTTTTCCTTCATATAATCTATAAGCTGCTCTTTCTGATTCCGAATCCCTTCCCCAAGTTCAGCATTTGGAAACTCCCACATGTTAGCTAATAACCCTGTACTTGGACGTTTATTAATGACGTAACGACCATCTTCTGTTTGAAGTACTCCTGCAACAATCGGTACCATTGTAGGAGCTTTCGCTTTACTTTTTACTGGTAGTTCTTTTTGAACACCTTCAGCATATCCCCTGCAATGTTCACGTACAGGACAAAGTAAGCATGCTGGATTTTTGGGAATACAAATTAGTGCACCTAACTCCATCAAACCTTGATTAAAATAAGATGGATTTTCAGCTGAAATAATTTCACGCACAATCTCTTCAAACACTTTTCTAGTCTTTGGTTTTGCAATGTCATCCCATACTGATAAAATGCGAGATAATACACGCATAACATTTCCGTCAACTGCTGGCTCTGGTATACCATATGCGATACTTAAAATAGCACCTTTTGTATATGGGCCAACTCCTTTTAACTTTTCAATTTTCTTTACATCACTCGGTACTATCCCGCCGTATACTTCTTTCACTTCTTTTACAGCCGCATGTAAATTTCGTGCTCTAGAATAATACCCTAAACCTTCCCATGCTTTTAACACTTCTTCATCATCAGCATTTGCCAAAGCCTCTAGAGTAGGAAACTTCCCCATAAAATTCGCGTAATATGGTTTTACAGCTTCTACCCTTGTTTGCTGCAACATAATTTCCGAAACCCAAACGCGGTATGGATCTTTATTTTTACGCCACGGTAAGTCGCGTTGCTCTTTTTCAAACCAACCAATTAAATCATTTTGAAACTGCTCTATGTTAAAATTATTTAATATTTCAAGTGTCAAACTTGATCCCCCTCATTTTTTTGCATATAAGTACTATTATAAAGATTTTAGGAAAAAATTTAAGTAAGATGACATAGGAAATAGAAGGCAAAGGACTTGAGGTATCGAATAAAAAGAGTTACATTAATAAAAAACGGAGGTGAATTTCTATGGACACAGCCACTCACCTTGTTATGGGCGTTACTCTAGGCAGTTTGGCAACGTTAGATCCAGCCATAGCACAAAGTGATATTGGGCCACAAGCAGTTATGTTTGCTACAATTGCCGGTTCCAATATTCCTGACATCGATACAGTTTTAAAATTGCGTAATAACGCTAAATATATAAGAAATCATCGCGGGATTACTCATTCCATTCCTGCAGTGATTCTTTGGTCATTCCTTATAAGTGGCATCTCTTTCGCCTTCTTTTCAGACGCTCCATATTTGCATCTACTACTTTGGTCATTTATTGCCGTCTTTCTTCATGTCTTTGTAGATATTTTCAACGCCTACGGTACACAGGCATTACGGCCCTTCACAAAAAAATGGGTAGCACTCGGCATCATTAATACATTTGATACCGTCATTTTCTTTATCCACCTACTCGCGATTGCTTGTATGCTCGTAGGCTCCCATAAAGGGTATACTGCTTTAGCAGCGTATATATTGATGATTGTTTACTATATCGGACGGATTATGATGCATAGAAACATACGTAGCATCGTATATAAACGTTTCAATCATGTGGAGAAAATAATCATTTCCCCTTCTTACAGATTTTATCATTATCATTTAGCAATCGTTACAACTGATTATTACTACGTTGCTAGATGGCATCGTGGTAACATCATGGTCTATGATAAGTTCGACCGGATACCGTTCCCAGATAATGCTATTATGCGCGCAGCTAAACAAGATGAAAACATCTCAGCATTTCTATCTTTTTCTCCTGTGTATCGCTGGGACATTTTCGATTATGATCATTATTACGAAGTTCGCTTCATTGATTTGCGCTATCGCAGTAAAGATTATTATCCATTCGTTGCAATCGTTCAACTCGACCACAATTTAAATATTATTAGTTCCTATACAGGATGGATTTTTAGTGAAGAAAAACTTCGAAAAAAACTGGAATTACTTCCACATTAAAAAAAGCGACTTAAGTCGCTTTTTTTAATGTTTCAAATGATCTTCTTGATTGATTAAATGGCTATATTTCGGATTATTTGTACGCATTTCATGAAGGCGACCTCCATGATTATTAATCCATGTTCGTACCACTTGTTCAGTCATTTCATCACCTTGATAACGACCTGATTTAGCATAAGTTGTTTGAAAGTCTTCCCACAATAATTCAACCCACGCACGAGCTTGTGCGTAAGAAAGTTTGTCATTTTTGTCTAATAGTTCTTTTGTTAATGTTTCGTGAATATCATTCATATTCCATTCTCCTTTTACCTATTTATTCCCTTAATTTCTAAAGGATAGTTTCTTCTATTTTGCACATTCTATAAGTGATACTTCTTAAAGAGGTATCAACTGATGATGAGGAGGGCGTTCGCAATGGGTAAACAAGCCGAATTTTGGTCTGAGTCAAAAAACAACAGCAAAATCGATGGTCAACCGAAAGCGAAATCACGCTTCGCTTCGAAACGACCTAACGGCACAATTAACACGCACCCACAAGAACGTATGCGTGCTGCAAATCAGCAGGAAGAATAGTACAGGTACAACCTAAAAAATTAACTTCCTACACGAGGTGATAAAGATGAGCTACCGTGATCGCTTAGATAGTCGTTCTGAATTATTTAACCATACGTGGACTCGTCCGAAACATGCAAAAGCGCAAGTTAACGGACAGACGCAACAAACCCAGTCTCTCATTATACTGGCGAATGAATGTAAAAAACGCCAATTTTAGAATCTCCTATCTCCTGTAACGCCTACCAAAAATGAAAACCAGAGAGATATTCGCTCTCTGGTTTTCATTTTTCTTGTAATAAAGAAATCGGTATTCCAATCTCTTCATTATCATTTTGCTTATGTCCCCAAGCAAATACCCCGTTGAAATACGTAATTTCAAATAATATACCAGGTTCTTCTACTAATTCATATGTCTCACCAATATGAAATTTATTGATATCAGTCATATAAGCACGAGCCATTGCCATCTTTCGCATTAATACATCGAACTCATTTACAATACCAAGCTGCTCTGCCTTTATTGCTTGCTCTTTCAAAACCCCAATTTCTTCCCTTAGCTCATGTGGTGTCATTTCACTGTAGCGCTTTGGCATATTCATCTTATTCCCCTCATCCCTCTTCACGTTTCATCTGCAAAAATATATCTATCTCATCAATAGAGAATCCTTTGCGATATAACGCTTGTTTCATCTTATTTTCAAATGTCCATCCATCATACTTCTTATATTTCTCATAATATTTATTCCCATGATAGTGTAACGCTTCTTGTTGCTGTTCGTCATCTTTTTCGTCTTTCAATTCTTCCAAACAAATTTGAATCACATCTCTAGAATATCCTTTACGAACAAGCATTTCGTCTAACTTTAGCTTCATTTGTAAAAAGGAATGCTTTTGATAAGACCTTTTCTTCTTTTCTATAAGAAGTAAAGCATTCTCAATTTGCTTTTCCTTCGGATATTCTTGTAAACTATGTGTAATGATTAGATCCTGAACACCTTTATTTAATAACTCTCTTTTAATAACAGTTGGACCCTTTCGATTCACATTACTTTGCGTTCGCGTATATAAAACAGCGTACTCTTTATCATTAATATATCGATCATGTAATAATTTCGAAACGACTTCAGAGATGACGGCCTGTCCCACTTCTTTTTTTCGTAAATAGTCTTCTACTTCTTTTTTTGTTCTCATTTGATAGGATAGATAGGAAATTGCTTGTAAATATGCTTTTTGTACCTCTTCATTGTATAAAATATTTCCTAACGCTAGTTCATCAATTTCTAACCCTTTTTGTAATCCATGTTTCATTAAGATTACTTGATCCACACTAAATCCGTATTCTTCACCTTGACCTTTATCAATATAAATATTAAACCGTTCTTTCGATCGTTTTTGCACTTCTATTTTTGTAATGACAGCCATACTCTCACCTCTCTATTATTTTAACATAGTCAAGGAACGTTTTTGCTTTTCAAGAATATATATAATGAGGAGGAAATAATTGTGAGAATCGCAATTTCTGGTGGTACCGGCTTTATCGGTAAATACCTTTCTACTTTTTTTATTCAAAAAGGATATAATGTTTACATTCTTACTCGAAACAAAACTACTGAAACTTCCCACCCTAACCTTCAGTATGTACAATGGACACCAGATTTACAAACCTTCCCCCTCTCTTCTATCGATGTAGTTATTAATCTAGCTGGAGAGTCTATTAATAGTAGATGGACAAAGAAACAAAAGGAATCCATTTTAAACAGTAGAATTCAAACAACAAAAGGACTCATTAAACAATTGCAAACACTTGGTACAAAGCCAAATACATTTATTAACGCAAGTGCTATTGGATACTATGGAACGTCTGAAACTGAGTCTTTTACAGAACAGCATGAGATTCCTGGAAATGACTTTTTAGCAAATACAGTATATTCATGGGAACAAGAAGCATCTAAAGCACGTTCTCATGGAATGCGAACAATCTACGCAAGACTTGGAGTTGTATTAGGCGCAGACGGAGGAGCTCTTCCCAAAATGCTACTCCCCTATCAATTCTATATTGGAGGTACAATTGGATCTGGAAACCAATGGTTATCATGGATTCATATAGACGATGTCGTTCGCCTAATTGATTTCATCATACACAAAGAAGAAATTGATGGTCCTTTTAACATCACAGCTCCCCTACCTATAAAAATGAAGGAATTTGGAGAAACCATTGCAACTATAATGAAAAAACCTCATTGGTTACCTGTCCCTTCATTTATGCTTCACACTTTATTGGGTGAGATGAGTATACTTGTACTCGAAGGACAACATGTATTACCTAGTAAAGCAATTGAACATGGGTATCAATACACATTTCCGGCAATAGACCATGCATTACAAAATGTACTTTCGCATACAATGTAGTACTTCTAAAACACAGTTTTACAGGGCCCCCTTTCAAAACTTTCATTTTCTAGAATCCGGAGCATTATTACACAAATAACCTTTCAGTTACTTTCCCTTAAATTCCATTAACATTGTAAAGTAACAGAAATGAGGTACCTATGAAAATATTGCTCAAACAAGCCATTGTCTATCCTATTACATCCCAAAAATTTCAAGGGGATGTACTCGTTATAGGAGAAAGAATTGCCGAGGTCAAGCCTTCCATTCAACCCACTCAAGATATGACAGTTATAGACGCTCGTGCTCTTCATCTTTTACCTGGATTTATTGATGTCCATACTCATCTTGGTCTCTATGATGAAGGTACTGGTTGGGCTGGCAATGATGCAAATGAAACATCTGAAGTTTCAACACCACATATCCGTTCTTTGGACGGAATCCACCCTTTTGATATTGCATTTCAAGATGCTGTACAAAACGGAATCACAACTGTTCACGTTATGCCAGGAAGTCAAAACATTATCGGTGGTACGACTTGTGTAATAAAAACAGCTGGAACTTGTATTGATCATATGATTATTCAAGAACCTGCCGGCTTAAAGATTGCCTTTGGAGAAAATCCTAAAAAGGTCCATAGTAATGGAACAAAAGAATCCATAACACGTATGGGAATTATGGGGTTACTTCGGGAATCATTCTATGAAGCACAGCACTACGGACATGAAGCTGATTTTCGAATGCTTCCTATCTTAAAAGCATTACGCCGCGAAATACCTGTACGTATCCACGCTCACCGAGCAGATGATATTAGTTCTGCTCTACGCTTTGCAACAGAGTTCAATCTCGATTTACGCATTGAACATTGTACAGAAGGACACTTTATTGTTGAAGAGCTTTCGAAACACAATTTGAAGGTTTCAGTTGGCCCCACTCTTACACGCCGTTCTAAAATCGAACTTAAAAACAAAACATGGGATACTTACCATATATTATCGAAAAATGGAGTGGAAGTTTCTATAACAACAGATCACCCTTATACACCAATTCAATATTTAAATGTTTGTGCTGCTGTCGCAGTAAGAGAAGGATTAGACGAAAAAACTGCACTAGAAGGAATCACTATATTTCCAGCACGAAATTTACGTTTAGAGGATAGAATTGGAAGCATTGAGGTTGGAAAAGACGCTGATCTCGTGTTATGGACTCATCATCCTTTCCATTATTTAGCCAAGCCTGTACTAACCATGATTGACGGAAAAATAATTTACAAAAAAAATAAAAAAAACTAGTTTATTTTTTTGACTAGATAAAGTATTATACGATTATAAACTGAATGAAACCATAATCAATTTGTGTCGTGATTATCATTTTCAAATTGATGAATGGGGAAGGCAAATGGTGCGCCACCAGCGTTAGAAACTGGTTCTAGTGGGTTCGATTCCCACCCCGAAATTTTTTAAAGATTGATATAAAAATTTCGAGGGTGGGGTGTTTTTTCGTCATGCTACCCTCGTGTGAGGAGGAGTTAGTATGTTGAAAAAACGCGACTTACACGACAGCCACGTTCTATACGAGTTAATGGTGGACCCAGCTGTCTTCCCTTTTGTGCGTCAAAAGGCTTATTCTTATGAGGAGTATTTATTTTTAACGAAACAAACGATTGAAGCTGAAGAGCGTGGGGAATTAATTTCACGCACAATTTTAGATGAATGGGGTAACCCTATCGGAACAATTACTTTATTTGATGTGCAAGAAAAAGCCGGATTTCTCGGAACATGGCTTGGCAAACCCTATCATGGAAAAGGCTATAATAAATTGGCGAAAGATTCATTTTTTAGTGAACTTTTCTATGAATTAGATATTGAAACAATCTTTATGCGTATTCGTAAAATAAATATTCGTTCTATTAAAGCTGCCGAAAAACTACAATATGTAAATCTAGCAAACGAAACAAGAAAAGCCGTTTATGATGAAATTAACGCAAATGAAGAAGTATATAACTTATATGAAATCCCAAAAGATCAATATACACTTGCTACAATGCGAGATACAACGTTCCAAGATGCTCACCAATTAAAAGAAGCGTAATCTAAATTTTTAGAAAAGATAATTAATCATTAACATTTTGCCATATACGTATATCACCCCATGTCTTTGGAAACGATAGATAGTGACTTTAGGACACGAGGTGATTTGTAATGGATAAAAAGAAACGTGACAAAACAAAAAACACATTATCTAGTACACAAGAAGTTCTCTACCAACGAGAATTTCGCAAAGCAGATCGCGCAGCGGGTTATCGCTCGAAAAGTATTTAAAGTGAGAATGAATAATTAGACGTTTTCCCCCCTAATTATTCATTCTCATTACATATTTTTTCTACGTGATAGAATAGACAAAAAAGGTTCCTTATAAATAAGGAACCTTTTTTGTGTGGATAACGTTATCCACACAATTTATAGAATTGTGAATAAATTCAACAAACCCTTCACAAGTTTATATGTTGTGACGCATAGTAAATGTTAGAATTGTGGATAGTTTTCTAAAAATTGTGGATAATGTGGATATAGTTGTTAATATTTCGACTTTACTGTTTAATGAAAGCGTAATCTTCATGTGGATAAGTTACCACTTTATCTTATAAAACAATAAAGAACCCTCTTTAAACATATAAAAGAGGGTTTCATATTAAGTAAATAATTGTGCAAGAGCAGGTGATTTAATAGGTATATGATTCGGTTCTACATGGTTTTCTGTCAAAATTGTATCCACAATATGACCAGCTGGCTCCGGACGATAAATGCTTTTCATCGCTTCTTTCATTTGAAGAAGCTTCATATCATCTTGCAATAACGCCTCTGTCTTTGCAAAAACCTCACTATCATCACGAATGACAACTGCAGCGCCTTTTCTTTCAAAGTACATCGCATTTTCATTTTCTTGTCCTGGAACAGGTTTATATAAAATGACAGGTACTTGCAATGCTGCCGCTTCACTTAACGTAATACCGCCCGGCTTCGTAATCATACAAGAAGTAACACGGAATAATTCATCGATATTTTCAACATAACCAAATACTTTTAATGCATCAGGATTTTTTTCCTGAACCCCTAATAAATCCTGTTTTAACGCTTCATTTTTTCCACAAACGACAACTACTTGTAAATCAGGTACTGACATAAATGATTGGCATAGTTCTTTTACACTTCCTAATACCCCATGAGCACCTGCTACAATTAGTAAAATCTTTTTATTCTTACATAACTGATATTTATTATATATAATGTCTGGATTGATCTTCAGCTCAAAACTACTACGAATCGGAATTCCAGTTTCAACAATTTGCTCCGCGGGCACACCAATATCAATCATAATTTTTTTTACGTGATCAGTTGCTACAAAATAACGATCTACTTCCCGATGAATCCATATTTTGTGCACACAAAAATCCGTTAATACGTTATACACAGGAATTGAAATACCTGTTTGCTTTTTTAACTCTGGTACAGCTATGATCGGAAAAGTATTAATAACAATATCCGGTTTCTCTGCTTGTAAAAGTAATTTCAAACGTTTTCTTCCAAAATTCGCATACCAAGATGCTATTTTTTTATCATAAATTTTTTCTACGCCATAATAAAACAAGCGGTATAATTCTTTTCCTATTGTATAACTTTTTAAATATAAATATTTTGTAATATCGGTTATAACTGGATGTGATTCTCCGAACAAATCGCATACAATTACATCTTTAATTCCTTTTTGGCGAAATGTTTGTTCTAATGTTTTCGCTACTTGCACATGACCATTACCGTAATGTGCAGTTAATATTAAAACCTTGGGGTTTTTTATCAAACAAATCCACTCCTAGCTTATTGTTTCTCCATATTGCATATACGACAATAGGAAAAACATTTTCCTTAAAAATTACATAAACAGATTCTAATACTTCTCTTTCAGCTATGTACCTGTCGTGGATATGCAAAGCATATAAGATTGACCCCTTAATCCTATCTGTGCTCATATCTTTACATTATACTTTCCTATAAGAGCTTTCG
This sequence comes from Bacillus sp. FSL M8-0063, assembly GCF_038005545.1. Classification (NCBI taxonomy): domain Bacteria; kingdom Bacillati; phylum Bacillota; class Bacilli; order Caryophanales; family Bacillaceae; genus Bacillus; species Bacillus sp. FSL M8-0063. The sequence goes on along the minus strand of NZ_JBBOTJ010000001.1, from coordinate 178,776 downwards.
CAATAACTTACAAATGTTCTCTATTCCATGATACTCACTCTTTTACTTCTTAATTCTTTTTACTATTTTGATTTCCCTTTACAATTATGTAAATTTCTCCACTTATTCCTTACAAAAATATGGATATTCTATTTTCAGTATACTCTTTTCTATATACATACTCTAGGTTTTATTGTAAAGAAAGCAAAAAGCCTAATCCAATATTTGGATTAGACTGCTTGTAAAATATGTCTTGCTTGCTCTACATTTTTTTCAGTAGGTGGTTCTACATTCGCAAGTGGATACTTATGCCCAAGTGCCTCCCATTTATATACACCAAGCTTATGATATGGTAGCACTTCAACCTTCTGAACATTAGACAGGCTTTGAATAAAGCTAGATAATTTTTGTAGATCCTCTTCATTATCCGTAACACCAGGAACTAATACGTGTCTTACCCAAATTGGTTTATTTTTATCCGATAAATAACGAGCAAATTGTAAAATATGTTCATTTGGTTTCCCTGTTAATTTACGGTGTTTCTTTGAATCAATATGTTTCAAATCCAATAAAACTAAATCTGTGTAATCCATTAAAATATCTAGCTTATTTTGGAATTCTGGTTCTTCAGAATAACAACCACCCGAAGAATCAATTGTTGTATGGATTCCAACTTCCTTACATTTCTTAAATAATTCAATTAAGAAATCTAGCTGTAATAATGGTTCACCACCACTAACTGTTATACCGCCTCCAGAAGCTTCAATAAAAGGAAGGTAACATGTCACATCCTGCATTACTTCTTCAACTGTTATTTCTTTTCCTTTACCGATCTCCCACGTATCAGCATTATGACAGTATTGACAACGTAATAAACACCCTTGTGTAAATATGACATAACGAATTCCTGGGCCATCAACAGTACCACAAGACTCTACAGAATGAATTCTTCCTTTTATCATGTTACTTCCTCCTTTATTGAAGCAGCCTCCCTCTGCTATTTATAAAAAGCAGAGGGACACTTTTTCACTTACATACTTTCATGCATTGTACGATTAATTACATCGATTTGTTGTTCACGAGTTAATTTAATAAAGTTTACAGCGTAACCAGATACGCGAATTGTTAATTGTGGATATTTCTCAGGATGTTCCATCGCATCCATTAATGTTTCACGATTAAATACGTTAATATTTAAGTGATGGCCTTCTTTTACTGCATAACCATCAAGCATTGATACTAAGTTACGTACTTGTACATCATCTTCTTTACCAAGTGCTTTTGGAATAATAGAGAATGTATTAGAAATACCATCTTGTGCATCTTCATATGGTAATTTAGCTACAGATAATAATGAAGCTAATGCACCTTTTGTATCACGGCCATGCATTGGGTTCGCACCTGGTGCAAATGGTTCTCCAGTACGGCGACCATCTGGAGTGTTACCAGTTTTCTTACCGTATACAACGTTAGATGTGATTGTTAAGATCGACATTGTATGAACAGAATTTCTGTATGTTTTATGTTTACGAAGTTTATTCATAAATGTTTTTACAAGATTTACAGCGATTTCATCTACACGGTCATCATTGTTACCGTATTTAGGGAAATCTCCTTCGATTTCAAAGTCAACTGCAATACCGTTTTCATCACGAATTGGTTTTACTTTTGCGTGTTTAATTGCACTTAACGAGTCTGCTACTACAGATAGACCCGCGATACCTGTTGCCATTGTACGAAGAACATTTGTATCATGAAGTGCCATTTCAATACGTTCGTAGCTATATTTATCATGCATGTAATGAATAACATTTAATGTGTTTAAATATAGACCCGCTAACCATTCCATTGTCATATCAAACTTATGCATAACTTCTTCATAATCTAATACTTCAGAAGTAATAGGTGCGTACTCAGGACCAACTTGTGCTTTAGATTTTTCATCTTTACCACCGTTAATCGCATATAGTAATGCTTTTGCTAAGTTTGCACGTGCGCCGAAGAATTGCATTTGTTTACCAATTCTCATTGCAGATACACAACAAGCAATTCCGTAGTCATCACCGTAGTCAGCACGCATAATGTCATCATTTTCATATTGAATTGCTGATGTTTTAATAGACATTTTTGCACAGTAGTTTTTAAAGTTCTGCGGTAATTGTTTAGACCAAAGAACTGTTAAGTTTGGTTCTGGAGCTGGTCCTAAATTATCTAATGTATGCAAGAAACGGAATGAGTTCTTTGTTACTAATGCACGTCCATCTAATGCCATACCACCGATAGACTCAGTTACCCAAGTTGGATCACCAGAGAATAATTCATTATAATCAGGTGTTCTTGCAAATTTCACAAGACGTAATTTCATAATGAAGTGATCCACTATTTCTTGTACTTCTTCTTCTGTCAAAGTACCATTTGCTAAATCTCTTTCAATATAAATATCTAAGAATGTAGAAGTACGTCCAAGACTCATTGCAGCTCCATTTTGCTCTTTAATCGCTGCAAGATATGCGAAGTATAACCATTGGAATGCTTCTTGTGTATTTTTTGCAGGCTTAGAAATATCAAAGCCATGAGAAGCAGCCATTTGTTTTAACTCTTGAAGTGCACGCATTTGCTCAGATAACTCTTCGCGTAAACGCATTGTATCTTCGCTCATTACACCGCCAGTTAAATTCAAATCAGCTTTTTTCACTTCAATTAAATGATCAATACCATATAATGCTACGCGTCGGTAGTCACCGATAATACGTCCACGTCCGTATGCATCTGGAAGACCAGTAATTACACCTGATTTACGAGCCGCTTTCATTTCTGGTGTATATGCATCAAATACACCTTGATTATGCGTTTTTCTCCAGTCTCTGAAAATACTGCTAAGTTCTTTATCCATTTCGTATCCATAAGATTCACAAGCTTGTTCCGCCATACGAATACCACCATATGGTTGTAAAGAACGTTTAAATGGTTTTTCAGTTTGGAAACCAACTACTTTTTCAATATCTTTATTTAAATATCCTGGTTCATGTGATGTAATAGAAGAAACAATTTTTGTATCCATATCAAGAACGCCACCGTTTTCACGTTCTTTCGTTGTTAAATCCATTACTTGATCCCAAAGTTGTTTCGTTGCTTCAGTTGCTCCCGCTAAGAAAGATTCATCCCCTTCGAAAACGTTTACATTATTTAAAATGAAATCGCGAACATCAATCTCTGCTTTCCATTTTTCACCTTTAAAGTTTTCCCATGCGTTTTTAACATTTTCTAATACTTGAGTCATCCTAATCTCCTCCATTTTTGATTAGTACAGGACTAAGATTTTTTATATAACAGCTTACACACTTAGAATACTACTTTTTTGCTAAAGTGAACGAAATAGTTGTGACATGTTTGTGAAAAGTTGAGCAAACTACTATATGCGTAGTGTTAACTTCACTTAAAAGTCTTTATAATTAACCCTTTCCTTAATTGTATTTTTTTGGTATCCTTATATACGAGTCCTATTTTGTAATATAAGAACAATACCCATTGTAGAGCTGTAATACTCTTATCTCCTAATCTGTTATAGTTTTTATAACAGAACAAAAAAGTGTACATATGTTGTACACTTTTTTTGTTACTACTCTAAAACATCTCTTTTTCTATTCCCATCATAGAATCCACCACGGCTGCCTTCTAATACAATTAATTGCTCTAATCCTTCTATATGATCACCTATAATTCGCAAAACAGCTGGAGGATGACCTATTTTTGCAAAATGTTCACTGGGACGAATGCGATTCATCTTATCGACCTCTACACGACTTACACACGCAATTTCGAATCCTGACAGAATAGCTTTCACTTGGGCTACACAAGGTGACAGTAAAGATCTATACCCGATTTCTTTCAAACACTTACGGCTAAACGCATTCGGTACAGCGATAAGAGAGCCTACTCCTAAATCTTTTCTATCACAAGCTAAATTTAATGCATATTTAAATGCAGTTACAAGATGAAGCGGTACTCTTAAATCTAAATAATGATTTAGATCATTTAATGCGACATCCATTCCATCTGCAATAGCTTTTGCAAATGGATATAGCTCACTAGCTGGAATAACAAAATCACCGTCTATAAATAACACAATTTCTCCTTTGGCGAAATAAGTTCCAAGTGAACGCCCCACATCGTTACCCAGTGCTTCTTTATATACAATTGTTGTTGCTCCCTTGTCTTTTGCAATCGTTGCTGTTTTATCAGATGAACCATTTACAACAACGATAATTTCAAAAGGTTCAATTTTGCGAAGCTCTTCTATTACGTTTCCAATTGTTTTCTCTTCATCTTGTACAGGAATAATGACCGATAATTGCTTTCCTTTATACAACTTAGATGTAACGCCCCATCCTTGATAAAAATCTTCGAAACTTAAAGTATGATAGACACACTCTCTTTTCCTATTTCCATCATAATACCCTCCGCGCTCATCACTGCCTACTATTCGCTCCGCTACAGCTTCTATATGATCACCTATCATCCGTTTTTCAGATTGAGAAAGACCCGTTCCATACGCAGCATGCTCGGTTGGCCGAAATTTATTCGGCGTAATAACGTCAATTGCACAATGACGACTCATTCTCCATTTGCTTTGTACTAGGCGTAAATGAGCTACAATAGGATTAACGAAACATTCATATCCAATGCTTTGAACAACTTCTTTCGTCAACGCATGAGGTACAGATAATAAAGAATCAATTTTTAACTCTTCACGCTCTAACATTGCATTTAATATTTGGCGCCATACTGTCACAGAGTGCGGTTTTTGTTTCTTTAAAAATAATGCGTCCAAATTATTTAAAACGATGTCGGCTTGATCATGTAAAATTGGATTCAGGAATAATTGTAATTTTGAAGTTTGAATAGCAAAATCTCCATCTATAAATAGTAATACATCACCTATCGCATGTTTTGCACCAACCGCACGGCCAACATCATTCCCTAGTAGCTCTGTATACTTGATTACTTTACACCCTAAACGATCAGCAACCTCTTCTGTACCATCATCACAACCGTTTGCTACTACAATAACCTCTACTGGATTCAATCCTTTTACCGATTGAATAACGTCTGAAATCGTATCCGCTTCATTACATACAGGTATAATAACCGACAGCGACTTAGCCATTGTTTTCTTCACGAAACCATTTAATAGTTTCTTTCAATCCTTGTTCCCACGTTACTGTCGCTTGAAACTGCACAAGTTCTTTTAATTTCGTTACATCTGGTCTTCTATTTGGAATTTCTTCAAAACCATGTGGATATACCTCTTCGAAAGGAACTTGGACAATCTTTGAAGAAGATTTCGTTAGCTTTTTAATTACTTCTGCTACTTCTTTTATACTCTTTTCGTTCTCAGAACCTATATTAATAATCTCACCATTTACCTTCTCATCCATTGCTCGAATCGTTGCCTCTACCGCATCACTTACATACGTAAAGCAACGTGTCTGCTTTCCATCTCCATATACGAGAATGTCTTCTCCTTGTAGGGCTGCACTGATAAATCGTGGGATTACCCCTGCATACGGACCATCTTTCGCTCTTGGACCATAAATATTAAAATAACGAACAATCGTTACCGGTAAACCTTCTAATGCGTAGCCTAAACATAATGTTTCTTCTAACGTTTTACACACTGCATAACTCCAACGTATTTTAGAAGTTGCCCCGTATAATCGATCCCCCTCTTCAGAAAAGGGTGGGTTTGCCTTACCATATACTTCTGAAGTAGACGCAAAGACTACTTTCTTCTTTCCTTTTAGCGCTGCTTGTAAAATGTTTCTCGTTCCATCAAAATTCGTTTCAATAAGCTCTATACTCTTTTCCATTGTCGTTTTCACACCTAAAATTGCTGCTAAATGAAACACTACATCATGTTGATTTACTAATTCATAAATAGAATTTTTATCTAAAACGCTTATTGGAATAACCCGAATTTCTTTCATTAACTCATCATGATATTTATTTTTTCCTTTATAGAAGTTATCCACAATCGTGACTTCATTTCCTCTTTTCACCAATTCTTCGGCTAGATGCGATCCAATGAATCCTGCTCCACCTGTAATTAAACATTTCTTACTCATACACTCACCTTCTTTATAATTCCACGTGTATCTATTACTCGCTTCATTCCTTTAAAAAGCTTCCAATCGATATTAGAGTGATCAGTTAAAATTAAAATACAATCCGCTTGTTTAATGACTTGTTCATCCAAAGAAACAGATTGGTACAACTTATCTCCAAATTTTGTAGAAGAAATATATGGATCGTGATATTCTATCTCATATCCTTCTTTTATTAACAATTCAATAATTGGTAAAGCCGGTGATTCTCTCAAATCATTTACATCTTTCTTATACGCAATTCCTACAATTAAAACTGATGCAGGTGATTGCACCATGCCTTTTACTTTCCGGACTATTTTCTCTGGCATTTCTTCATTAATCACATGTGCTGCTTCAATTAATTTACTAATTGTCCCATTCTTTTTTATTCTCCATTGGAAATATAAAGGATCTACTGGAATACAATGTCCCCCTATTCCTGGTCCTGGCCAATATGGGGTAAATCCAAACGGTTTTGTAGATGCAGCTTCAAGCGCCTCATAAAAATCAATTCCTAAACTTTCACATAGTGTGTTTAACTCATTTACTAATGAAATGTTGACTAGGCGCTGAATATTTTCAAATAACTTACACATTTCCGCTACTTTTGGAGAGCTAACAGGAACGACTACATCGAAAATTGTGCTATATAAATCCTGTACCTTTTGTTTGCACTGTTCAGTTTGTCCACTAATAACCTTTGGAATATCCTGAACGGAATATTGACTATTTGCTGGATCAATTCTCTCAGGAGAATATCCGATATAGAAATCTTCTCCTACCTTTTGGCCGCCTTGAGAAACAATCGGAATAATAACTTCCTCGAGCGTACCTTGATATGTGGAGCTTTCGAAAATGAAGGTTTGTCCTTTTTGAAGGTTTTGTTGTATATAATGCGAAGCTGAAATGAGGGCACTTAAGTCTGGTTCTCTTTGTTCATTAATTGGAGTCGGGACAGTGACAATAACATAATCACTATTTTGAAAATCAGCAATACCTTGATCCGGTGTATTTACTATTAATTTTTTTTTAGCCAATAAACTTTGTAACAATTTAGAAGAAACATCCGGAATATAACTTTCTCCTTTTACAATTGATTCTATTTTTCTAGTATCTTTATCTAATCCAAGTACTGTATGTCCTCTCTCTGCAAAATGGACTGCCAAAGGAAGGCCAACATATCCTAATCCGATAATGGCAACTGTACTACTAACATTCATTTGTATTCTCTTCTTCCTTTCTCAATTGTTGAATTATATTTCTATCCCGCTCTCCATCTGTAAAACTCCCGCGTTCGTCTGTGGATTGTAATAAATGTGCAATCGCCTCAAGTTGATCACCGAAAATACGGTCAAATGCCGGAATACGTCCATTTACAAATCCATGTTGCTCTGGGCGTACTCGATTTGTTTTTATTACATCCACAAATTCTACTGCTGTAATAGAAAATCCCTCCAAAATAGCTTTCATTTGAGCTAATGGAGGAATAACGAGAGAGTCATATCCTATTTGTTCTATTACCTTTTTATGCATAGCATGTGGTACTGCCGTTAATGAGTTATTCCATAAATCTGGTCGTTTTGCTACTAAATTCACAAAATATTTCCCCATGCTAATTGGATCTGCCGGATGAAACATATCTAATAAACACTGTAAGTCATTTAATGCCACATCATACCCATCTTCAATAGCATGTAAAAATGGAATTAGTTTTTTTCCCGGAATAACAAAATCACCATCGACAAATAAACAAATATCGGCCGTGGCATGCATAGCGCCTATCGCTCGGGCCACATTATGCCCGAGAGCCTCCTCGAATTCAATAACGATCACATTCTCTAACTTTGCTTGTTTACTTGTCTCAATATCAGCTCCATTCGCAACCACTATAATTTCATCTACACCTGCTTTTTTTACTTCTTGTATAACAGACCTTATCGTCATTTTCTCTTCTGATACGGGGATGATCGCACTATATTTCGCTTTTTTCTTTTGTAATACAACTGGTTTATACTTTCCTATAAACCCTCTATCCCTATTTCCTTCCGAAAAACCACCACGCTTACCATATATTTCGATTACGTATTGCAGAGCACGTAAATGATCTCCCATAATACGACTAGTCGCTTTCGGATAAGGCGAATCGGGTGATGTACCAGTATGCACAGGACGCACTTTATTTGTATGAATAACATCGACCGAAGCCGTATCGACAATATCTACTCCTCTAGACATCGCCATCGCTTGAAACAGCGCTGGATCTGCTAAATTCCACCAACCAAATTTCTGAATAACTTCCCTACTCATTGCATGTGGAATTGCGATTAAAGATCCAACAACAAAATCTTTTTTATTCAAATAACGATTCAACATACACTTGCCAACTGTCGTATAATGCGGTCTCATCTTTAAATAAACGGACCATGTTAAATTATTCACAAAAATTTGGTGGCCTTGCTGAATTCCTTTTACGAAACGTTGCAACTCTTTGCTATCAATGACGATATCACCATCTAAAAACAAAACAATGTCACCTTTCGCTTCTCTTGCTCCGATTGCCCGTCCAACATCATTGCCAAGAGAATAGTGATAATAAATGACATGGCAATGATGTTGTAACGCTATTTCTTTTGTCCCATCTGTCGATCCATTATCAACTACGATAATTTCATAAGGTTCGAGCTTCTCCACTTCTACTAAAACTTGTGATAAAGTACTCGCTTCATTATGTGCTGGAATAACAACTGATACTCTCATATTTGTATCACGCTTACCCTTCCAAGCGAACATAAGCAATAATAGGAGTACGCACAACTACATCTTCCGGTGTTCCATAAGAAGGAGAAGTACGAACACTTACTGCCCCATCTGTCACAGATAACAGAATACCTGCAACAATTTCAACAGCTGTCACAACTTGCACTAACTCACCAACATGGTTACGCAATTCATCAGTAAATAACATATATAAATCTCCTTTCTTACGCTTCTTTAATTGATATAATACTTGTAAATGGTACTAAAACTTCAGTTCCGATTCCTTCTTGCAGTGTTAAGAAATCATCACCAACTGCTACAATCACACCTGTTAGCTGTCCAACCGTCACAGTAATTTCGACGTTTTTACCTAAATATTGCTTTGCAATTTCTTTAAACGGTGATGTATTACATTCTTTTAATATGTTACAAATAATAGATTGAAATTGACTTGATTCAATAAATTCTTCCGTAGCTTTCTTTGAATTTCTTTGAATAAACCTTGCAAAGTTTTGCGAAAATAAAATTCGTTCCACAGCAGGTAATAATTTGTCATCTAAAAAATAGCCTAATTGTCTATTAAATAATCGAGATAATTTATGCCAATATTTTTTGAACAGACACATATACTTCTCCTCCTATTATTTTTTAAAGTTTAAAAATTACATCCATACATCTTAATGTATACAGAGCAGGCTTTTTTTGTGATAGGTAAGGCATACATTTTCAAAGAAACAATCTTTTCTAGTCACCTAAAAAAGATAGATGGTATCCCATCTATCTTTTTGTATATTTTAATTTTTAATTGTAACTATCGCAGAGACACTGTAATAAACCGCTCGTGGTAATTCTGCCTGCTCACTTATAGAAGCTGTAACAAGTGAACCACCACTTACCGAGAAATACTTAACAGCTTCTAAAGGAATACCATCTTCTTTTACATCAATATGCGTTCCATCTCGCCAATCTATTTTCTGCATTGTTGCTGAAAGGTCCCCAGTCACTTTACCAAATTCTTTACCATCCATCCCTAAAAAGATTCATTCCCACTTTGTTAAACTTAGTACTTGTTTCAACTCTCCAATTTTCTTTCCATCTACATTAGAAAAAGTATAGAAATTGCGTAATCCCTTCTCCTTTTGAACACGCAATAATTTTTCTCCCGAGTGATTATACAAATAAAATTGTTGCTTATGTAGTCCCTTAAAAAGAAACGAAAGTACAGCTTGCCATACACGTTGAATAACCAAATCATACTCTTCTTTTAAAAATCCTAATGCACTGCCATCTAATCCAAAGTACGTTATTACTTGAAATACCCCTACCTCTTTGCGAACAACAAATTTTTTTTGCTCAAATAATTCAGAAGTCTCTATATTATAATTTTCCTGTTTAAGCATTTTTGACCTTCGTTTTTCCATAAAACTATATATTAATAATCCAAATGCTGGTAGTACAACACTTATTAATTTCAGATTTTCTTTCTCCGAAGTGAACAGCCTTCCTTTTTTATATTCCATCACTAATACAATTGCGACGATAATCCATACAATGACAGATACAAAAAATATGCGTTTTGCATTACGTGCGTGATGCTTATGTATACTCATGTCCCTCCCCCCTTTTCCATTTATCCCGCATTAACTGGCAGTAAGGCCCCCACTGATTAAAGTTTCACTTTATTTCATTATCTCATTGCCCCCTACACTTCCTCAATAAAAAAAGACCATCCAATAGGATAGCCTCTTACACTTCAATATTTCGCAACATCGTATAAATGTCGTTATTCACTTTACCAAACGATTTAATGTTGTTTTGAATGTTAGATAATAAAACGACATACACACTTCCGTTTTTACTAAATCCATTTAAGCAATTCCATCCTGGCATTACACCGTGATTTGAATAACTACCTGGGTCTACGTACCAACCAAATCCGTAATCTTTTTTTCCGCCTGTAAACATTTGATCATAGCTCTCTTTTGAAATTAACTTCCCAGAGAAGAGTGCTTCATTAAATAAATATAAATCATGTGCACTTGTATATATATCACCACAACCATATAGTTGTGACATACTTGGAATATTAGGTGTTGTCATATTGTTATTTACTATTTTATAACCTGTCGATGGAAACCTTGTTTGCTCTAACGCTTTACCGAAACCAGAATGTTTCATACCCGCAGTAGCAAAAATATGTTGTTTAATATATTCTTCTAACGGTTGTCCACTTACCTTCTCAGCGATGTAGGCAAGTATCGAATAGTTCGAATCGGAATATTTCCATTTCTCTCCTGGACCCCCAACACGCTTTTGCTTTCCTATTCGTTTTATCAATTCTTCATGAGAAATATCCTCTGTTCCCTGCTCATACTCTGGGATTCCTGATGTATGTGTTAGTAAATGTTTTAACTGAATACCATTACCTTGAGGGAAATCTGGAATATACTTTGCAACCGTATCCTCTACGTTTAATTTATTTTGATCCTTTAATTGCATAATAGCAGTCGCTACAAATGCCTTTGAAATAGAACCAATATAAAAAGTTGTCTCTGAATTATTCGGTACTTGTTTCTCTTTGTTCGCCATACCGTATCCCTTATTTAAAAGAACTTTTCCGTTCTTCACAATAACAGCCGTCCCGCTAAATCCTGCGTTTTGTAAATATTGATCTAATTGAGCGTTTTCATTAATTTCTTGAGGTGGTCCCTCAGCAGGCTTTTCCACAGCTTGTACTTGCTTTACTTGTTCTTCCTGCTCTTTTTGTTTTTGTGCTTCTTGCTTCTTCTTTTCTTCTTTCTTTTTTAGCTCTTCTTGTTTCTTCATTTCTGCTGCTTTTAAAGTTTCTTCTTTCTTATTATGCGCAACAATTTTTGTATACATGAAATATACAACTGAAAATAGTAAGACGAGAATGATTGTTCTTTTTATGTATACAATCGGCCGACGTGCTTTCCCATTCGCATTATTTTTTTCCTGATCCATGATTGCTTTTTTCCCCTTATTTACCGATAATTTAATTCCACTACACAAGATTCATTCCGGATCTTTTTCATAGATTTTTGACATTCCATTCGACGTCATCCCTACTTTATCACGCACTACCCATATTACCAACCTATATGTATGAAAAAGAAAAAGAAAATTTACAAAAGTAAGATTCCCGTTAAATTGTTAACAAAAAAAGAGGATATCCTCTAAAAAAATTGATGTTATCAATCTTTTGGGATATCCTCTTATCTCATTATTTATACGTGTTTTTTCATATCATCGGCAACGGATTCAACATTTGTACCTACGATAACTTGGACACTCGTGTTACTTAATTTCATAACACCTTTTGCACCAGCACGTTTTAATGCTGCTTCGTTTACTTGACCAGCATCTTTCACTTGTAAGCGTAGACGTGTTGCACAGTTATCAATAACTGTTAAGTTTTCTTTTCCACCTAAAGCTGCTACGTAAGTTTCACCAATTGAACCTGCAACTGGCGCATCATCCTCTTCAGCTAACTCATCGTCATCTTCACGACCAGGAGTTTTTAGGTCGAATTTCTTAATTAAGAAGTAGAATACTACAAAGTAAATTACTGCGTAAATTAAACCGATTCCCGCTAGCAATACTGGTTTTGTTGCAATACCGAAGTTTAAGAAGTAATCAATTGCACCGGCACTAAATGTGAAACCATCGTGAATGCCAAGTGATGTTGTTACAAATAAAGAAATACCTGTTAACACGGCATGAATACCATATAATACTGGTGATAAGAACATGAATGAGAATTCAATTGGTTCTGTAATACCAGTTAAGAATGAAGTTAATGCTAGACCACCTAACATACCTGTAACCATTTTACGTTTTTCTGGTTTAGCAGCTGCAATCATTGCGAAACATGCTGCTGGTAAACCGAACATCATAACTGGGAAGAAACCAGTCATAAACATACCTGCTGTTTTATCCCCTGCAAGGAAGCGAGCAATATCACCATTTACAACATTACCTGCTGCATTTGTAAAGTCACCAAATACGAACCAGAAGTATGTGTTCATTACGTGGTGTAAACCAATTGGAATTAATAGACGGTTTAATAAACCAAATAGACCTGAACCAACTGCACCTAAATTAACAATTCCATGAGCTAATGCATCGATAGCATTTTGAATTGCTGGCCAAATTTGAGCGAATAGAATTCCTAATATTAGCATCACAACCGATGTAACAATCGGAACGAAACGTTTTCCAGCAAAGAAACCTAACCATTCTGGAAGTTTAATCTTATGGAATTTATTATAAAGGAATCCTGCTATAACGCCGACAATAATACCACCTAAAACTTTCATATCCACTTTAGTCGATAATTCGGCGGCCTTAGATACTTGTGTCATTGTATCTGCCAGCTTAGATGGATCTACATTTGCGCTATTGCCTATTAAATCTTGAACTTTACCTAATTTATCTTGTAATTCTACAGTAGAATATCCCTTACTAAGTGCATCAATACTGTTTTTCATAACCAGATAACCAATTGCACCTGCAAGACCTGCTGCACCACTACCATCCACTGAAAGACCGATTGCAATACCAATTGCAAAAATAAGTGCTAAATTATCAAAAACCGCTGCGCCGGCCTGTGCCATAACAGGAATATCAAATACATCCGGTTGCCCTAAACGAAGCAATAATCCTGCTGCTGGTAGTACGGCGATTGGAAGCATTAACGCTTTACCAATACGTTGTAAAAACTGCAACATTTTAATTCCCCCTATCAAATTTATGAAATCGTTATCATTATAAGTACGCCTTAGAAAACGCTTTCTATTTACATAACCATAATAACATATAGTTGTATAGATGTGTAGTTTTTATTTTCGAATTTTTTATGGATAAATCTCCTATTTCCAAACTGTTATATAAAAGGAAAATTATCCTTTTTTAATATAGAATACTCGAAACGAAATACCTACTATAGTACATATAACTTTCGTTTTATCATTCCACCTTTTCATGTTATTATTTATTTCCGAGCATATCGGGAAAAGTAAACGTAGTTAATTCGAAATAGGAGCGTTGGTACTATGCAGTGCATTGAAACAAACAACTTACAACAGTTGTTAGAACAAGTAAAACCATATACGAAAAAAGGAAAGCTTGCTACTTATATCCCCGAACTAGGAAATGCAAATCCGGCTGATTTAGGGATTGCCATTTTCCATAAAGAAACAGAATACATCCATGCTGGCAACTCACAAACACTATTTACTCTTCAAAGTATTTCAAAAGTAATTACACTTGCACTTGCCCTTTTAGATCGTGGTGAAGAATATGTATTTTCTAAAGTTGGAATGGAACCAACTGGTGACCCATTTAATTCTATTATTAAGTTAGAAACGACAAGTCCTTCTAAGCCACTTAATCCAATGATTAATGCAGGGGCACTAGCTATTACAAGTATGTTAACCGGAAATGATAATGAAGAAAAAATGGAGCGCATCCTTCATTTTGTACGTGAAATAACAGATAATCCTACTATTAATTATTCTTCTAAAGTTGCCAATTCAGAATTAGAGACAGCTTACTTAAACCGTTCACTTTGTTACTATATGAAACAAAACGGAATTATCGATTGTGACATCGAAGAACTTATGGATTTATACACTCGTCAATGTGCAGTTGAAGTAAACTGTATCGATTTAGCGCGTATCGGCTTAATTTTTGCGATGGATGGCTATGATCCATATAAGAAAAAACAAATTATCCCTAAACATATTACAAAAATCTGTAAAACATTTATGGTTACATGCGGTATGTATAACGAGTCTGGTGAATTTGCGATTCGTGTTGGTATTCCAGCCAAAAGTGGTGTAGCTGGTGGTATTTTCGGCTGCGTAAAAGGAGAAATGGGAATTGGTATTTTCGGACCAGCTTTAGATGCAAACGGAAATAGTATCGCCGGTTTTAAAATTCTTGAACTTCTTTCTGCTCAAGAAGGTTGGAGCATTTTTTAATTCAGAGTTATCCTGCTATACTAGCAGGATTTTTTTATTTCATAAAACCCTCAATTTTATCAGCTATCCATATCCTTACAAAAACCGTACTGAAAGTTTCTCTATATCATGCATATTTGCTCCCCCCTCCTGAATAATATAGTACAACCTAGCGCTATATGTGGAGGTGTGAAAGATGAAACTAATATTTCAAATGGAAAAACAGCCTGTTCTTGAAAAAACAATTCTCCTTTTTATATTGAGTATTGTAGAAAGCTTGAAGTTAAAAGTTGTTTCACTCGATGAAGCTCACCGATACATATTCAATTTAGAAGTGCTTGAACTACTAATGGATCGAAACATCGATGATCAAGTACTTGAACTCATCCACTTCGGAATGGGACTTGAAGACATTCATCATGTGCTTCCTGAAGAACTTGAACATACTATTGAAGAATTAAAGTGGCTTTGCATTCAAGTGTTAAGTGAGTACAGTATGTATGAAGAATCGGAACAATTAATTGAAGATATACGTTAAAAAAGCACCTATGTAGGTGCTTTAATATTTATAAAAGCAGTAACGTTTCGGTAATTGCGCATCCGGTGTCGATATATGCAATTCATTCGAATATTTCCGAGGAAATGCTCGAACATTGTATGTTACAATAACTGATCTATCCCAATAAAAACTAATAGCATGCCCGCAATAACAGTAGCCCATTTCCCTAAGTATGCTGCTAAAAATCTTTTTCCTACATACGCAAAACCACTAATACAAATAAAACTAAACACCCCAGAAATAGTTGCTGTAAGCCACAGATTCAAGTTTGTTACCCCAGCATCAAATCCACCTGCAATATTATTAATAGACAATGCAATCCCTAAAACAATTGCTTCTGAAAAACTAATTGTTTTAGAACCATCAAAATCTGCTTTTTCTGGATCACGTAAAATTCCCATAAGTACATTACCATCGTTAGAACCTACAGTATTTCTTTGCCCCAAGAAAGGCTGACACAAAATAAACATCCCGATTATTCCTAAAACGATTGCTCCAATCAGGTTTGCAGTAAACTCTGAAATAAATAACGCTATCCAGTTCCCAAAAAATCCAGCTAACAAAGTAAATAAAAACCCAAAAAATGCGATGATAAAATTGTTAAGCCACGAAATTCGAATTTTACGAATGCCATATGCAATCCCAACACCTGCATTATCTAAATTAGAAGCAATCCCGATTAAAAAAATTGAAAATAGACCTGCCGTACTCATAAACAGCCACCCCTTTTTCTCACTTTTCCATGCATCTTATGAAAATGTTGAGCAACTGTGCCTGTCTGTTTCATATACATGTAATAAATGCTCAACATTTTTTCAACAATAAAAAAGGAGTGCCTTCACTATGCCTAGAGAAAATCCACATGAGCGGCTTAGTACATTAATAAAAAAACTTTTAAAAGAACGTGCCTTATCCATGCGCCAATTAGGAATGCATACAAATATTGATCCCGCAACAATCTCAAGAATTATGAATGGTAAACAACCGCCAAAACAAAAACATCTACAAAAATTTGCAGAATGTTTGCAAGTTCCACCCCAATTGTTATTTGATGAAATGTATCCTGATTCTCCTCACATTAATAAAGAGAAGACGGATATGTACACGTCTCTTGATACAATTCAGCAAACGCTGCAATCCTCTAACTTATTCGATTTCGACTATACAACAACTCGCGTAAAACAAGAACTTGAAAACTATGAACGCTATGCTCAGACAACAGAAGGCGAAAAACGTATTCATGAAAGTTTCGCCAGTAAATTAGAACAAATTGATAGCGCTGGTCCTTTTATTGAACAATTAACCGATATGTATCAACAATTTTGCAATGAAACTATCTCAAAAGAAGAACGTGCAGTTCTTGGAGGCGCATTACTGTATTTCATTTTATCGACAGATATTATTCCCGACTATCTCTTTCCAATTGGCTATTTAGATGATGCAATTGCTGTTGAATTAGCGAAAGAGAAATTAATCGAACTAAAACGAAAGACATAGAAAAATAAAGAACTATTTCAGTTGTTTCTGTTCAACTCTGAAATAGTTCACTAAAAAATCGTACAAGTATACATACCTGTACGATTTCAACACACTAATCTATTTTTTTGTATGACACCATTCATATATAAATGCTGTTATTACTTTTGTAAATTCAATTAACTGTTCTACTTCAACTTTCTCATTTATTGAATGAGCTTCTTCTAATGTACCTGGTCCGTAAATAACAGCTGGAATATGAAATTCACTAAACCAACCACCATCCGTTACCGTTGCAGACATATCTAAAATTGCATTTTTAGATAGAATTGATTCGTGCACTGAGCTAAGCGTTTTTACTGCTGCATGTTCACGATCTACTTCTAAAGAAGGGAAAATTTCGCCACGATCCACAATCATTGATTCTCCGCCCCACTTAAATTGTGGTGGATTTTCACTTAACCATGGATCGGCAGCCGCTACTTTCTCAATATACTCTTCAATTTCTTTTATTATTTGTTCATATGTTTCATTCGGATAGAAGTGCACCGTTATCCATAACCGGCACTCATCTGCAATAAACGCTGCATGACGTCCGCCTTCAATAACAGCTGGATTAATTGTTGTTGTTCCAGATGGATAGCCTTCATATGTTTTCATGACTGCCCAATGACGCTCTAATTCTTGTAAACTTTGCACAATTTTCATCATTTTTTCAATTGCACTCGCTCCGAATAAACGTCCTCCAGCATGAATCATTTGCCTGCGTGTTGCATCATGAAACGTCTGGGGGCTTTTCACAGTAATCCATCCAGTAATTACGCCGCCCTGTCCTTGCATATGTAAATCACTTGTATCCACTACGACTGCAAAATCAGCATCATAACCTCTTTTGCAGCATTGAAGTGTACCTGCCTCTCCCACTTCTTCCCCAATTACGGATTGAAAGATTAAATCTCCAGGTAATTCAATACCAGCTTCTTGTAAAAGCTGAATAGCAAATAGCGCTCCAGCCAGTCCCCCTTTCATATCTGCCGCACCACGTCCAACTAACCAACCATCTTTTATAAATGGTTCAAACGGATTTGTATCCCACGCCTCATCTGCTGACACTTCAGCTACATCCACATGTCCATTAATAATAAGACTTTTATGTGTGTCACTTTCTATCCCTTTTCTCACCCCAACAACGTTCGGGTCATTCGGATATACATCCCATTTATCAACACTAAAATTTCGTTTTCTTAGAAAATCTGCAACAAATTCTTGCACCTCATTTGTATTCCTCGCCGGCGGTGCTGGTGTTTCAAAGCGAATTAAAGTTTTTGTAAGCTCTAGTAACTCATCTTTTCGTAAATCAATCTGTTCTAA
Source organism: Bacillus sp. FSL M8-0063 (assembly GCF_038005545.1). Taxonomy (NCBI): domain Bacteria; kingdom Bacillati; phylum Bacillota; class Bacilli; order Caryophanales; family Bacillaceae; genus Bacillus; species Bacillus sp. FSL M8-0063. The sequence continues at coordinate 160,504 of NZ_JBBOTJ010000001.1, read as the reverse complement.
TAGCTGTGAAACTTCTTGATTCATCGCTAATTCCCCTTTGCATACATAGTATGTTTCCAGCTTTATTGTCACAAAAAAAGAGACTGTTTACAATTTTACAGTCTCTTTTTTTAGCATAAGTTTCTACTATATTTATAAACTTTCTGCCTCTGTTTTATTTGTTTTTTCAATATGTTCTACCTTACGTGCCTTATTTCTTGTCGCACGGTAAAACAGTAAACAAACAATCATAAATGGAATACCACAATATAATGCCATTCTTTGTTCTGGAATAAAAGCCATACCAACAATTACTGTTACATTTAATACTAACGCAAGCAGTGGTACAAATGGATACAGCGGTGTTTTAAATTTCAAGTCCTTCACATCCCCGCCCTGCTTAATGTATGACCTTCTAGCCAATAAGTTAGATAGAGCAATAGATGCCCAAACTAATATCGCCCCAAACCCGGCAATAGAAAGTAGCCATAAATAAACTGTATCTTCCGCATAAATACCTGATAGTAATGAAAGGCAACCTACAATTGTACTTACAATCAATGCATAAATAGGAACACCATTTTTAGATAACTTACCGAAAATTGGACTAATCATGCCTTGGTTAGACATAGACCATAGCATACGAGAAGTTGCATATAATCCTGAATTCGCAACGGATAGAACCGCTGTAATAATAACGAAATTTATAATATCGGCTGCATAAGGAATGCCAATTTTATCAAATACAACTACGAATGGACTTTCTATCACTCCTGCTTGCTGCCAAGGGAATAAGCCTGCAAGAATGAAAATAGATAATACAAAGAACACAAGTATACGCCAAACTGTATTATTAATTGCCTTCGGGATCGTTTTCTCTGGATTTTCACTCTCTCCAGCTGCAATACCAACTAGTTCCGTTCCTTGGAAGGAAAAATTAACTGCAATCATCGTAATTAAAATGGCTGATAACCCATTTGGAAACAACCCACCATAATCAGTAAAGCTAGAGAACATCGGTGCAGGTTCGTTTCCTTTCATATCTAGAAAACCAAACATTGCTGCCCCGCCTAAAATAATAAATGCAATGATTGTAATTACTTTAATACTTGCAAACCAAAATTCAACTTCTGCAAAACTTCTTGAAGATAACGCATTGATAGCAAAAAGAAGCACCGCAAACACTACACACCAAATCCATGACGGTACATCAGGAAACCATCGTTTCATTAAAATACTAACTGCAATCAGTTCAATACCTATCGTAGCAGACCAGTTTAGCCACGACATCCAGCCGACTACATAACCCGCTGCAGGGGAAATGTGCTTTGTAGCATACGTTTGATAAGATCCTGCGTCAGGCATCGCAACAGCTAACTCTCCAAGACAGAGCATCGTTAAATACATAACAAATCCTCCAACAAGATACGCTACAATCGCTCCTCCAGGCCCAGCTTCATGAATTGTATACCCAGATCCTAAAAAAAGACCGGTACCAATAACTCCTCCAAGTGCAATCATAAATATGTGCCTGCTTTTCAATTCCCGTTTTAACCCTTGGTTTTGATCCATCATATAAATCCCCCCTTTTCCCTTTGGAAACCCATTTCATGTAAGCGTTTTTAAAAATATTCATAATAAGAATAATTATTGAAAAGAGCAAAATACATAGTATCAATCACTACCTGTTATTAAAAGATCATCCCTCACTGTTATTAATAACTTTTTATCAGCGATAGCTTGTCCTTCTACTACTTCTAAGGATTCGATATATCCACTGATCCCTACTTTAATTTCTACTTTCTGTTTATCTATTGTTTCAATTAACGCTAATTTCTCCCACTCGTATACGTAAGAACTTTCCGTAACAAATAACTTCTCTACTTTCCCATAACAAGGACTATACACGCCTTCTATAACCATCTTCACTTTATAAACTCCTCCTTCTTATTAATTGGTACTGAAACGTTGCATATCCCTCCTTTAGAGATTTCAACTATTATTTATGCAAAATGCGTACCAATCTCCAATTCCTATTTAAAATGAAGGTTTCTCAAAAAAAAATCTTCATAACCGCAAAATTTTTCTATCATTTGAGAAATTTTAAAGAGAAAATAGCAAAAAAATTTTGCGATTTTATAAGAATTTTAATAAAATTATAAAAAGTCAGTCTTCATAGGGTGAAATGAGGAGAAGATAATCTATGCGTACAGAAGAAATTAATTTTAAACAGATCATTGAAATGAATATGCTATATGAAACTTTACTTAATGAGCTCGATATCGGGATTCATATTATTAATGAGGAAAGTAAAACGATTATCTATAACCGCAAAATGATGGAAATTGAATCAATGGAACGCTCAGATGTGCTATATAAAAGTCCTATAGAAGTATTCGCATTTGAAGAAAATAAAAATAGTACTCTTATAGAGGCATTAAAATTAGGAAAAACAAACAAAAATATAAAACAAACGTATTTTAACAATAAAGGGCAAGAAATTACAACGATTAACAATACTTTCCCTATAATAGAAAACGGAAAAATTAAAGGCGCTATTGAAATTTCAACAGAGATTAGCCATTTCAAACAAACGATGAAAACGAACCTTTCTCGAAAACAAAATAATAAATTTACCTTTGATCACATAATCGGTGATTCTAATGCTCTTCAATCTGTCATTACAGAAGCAAAGAGAGTAATTCGTACATCCTCATCCATACTTCTCGTAGGAGAAACAGGGACCGGTAAAGAACTATTTGCACAAAGTATCCATAATGAAAGTCAACGTTCAACAAAACCATTTATTTCACAAAACTGTGCCGCTATACCTGATACACTCATGGAAAGCTTATTATTTGGTACGAACCGAGGTGCATTTACAGGAGCTATCGATAAAGCTGGTTTATTTGAAGAAGCAAATGGAGGAACTTTGTTATTAGATGAGATCAACTCATTAAGTCCAGCACTTCAAGCGAAGTTACTACGAGCTATACAAGAAAAAACAATACGAAGAATCGGAGGCACACAAGAAAAAGAAATTGATGTTCGTATTATAGCAACTATTAATGAAGATCCTCTTGAAGCTATTACACACAATCGATTACGGAAAGACTTATATTACCGATTAAGCGTCGTTACTTTATGTCTCCCGCCTTTACGTGAACGAAAAGAAGATATTCCTGATCTTGTGCAGCACTTTATCGAAAAGTACAACATTCAATTTGGACTTGGCGTAACGGATCTAGATGTACATGTAAGAGAATTCTTGTATGCATATGATTGGCCTGGAAACGTACGAGAATTGGAACATATCATTGAAGGTTCAATGAATTTAGTTGAAGATGAAAATATCATTACAGCTTTTCATCTTCCCACTCGCTTTCGTGAACAAATAAAAAAAGAATTCAATATGCAACCTTCCCTAACTAATAACGATGCTGATGCACCTAAAACGTTAAAGCACACAATAGAGGCAATGGAGAAGAACTACATCAATCAAATTCTGACAGAGTATCACGGTAATATCTCACAGGCTGCAAAGTTTTTAGGATTAAGTAGGCAAAACTTACAATATCGAATTAAAAAATTGCATTTACACATATGAAATGAAGTGAAGCTTTAATCTGTGGAGGTTTTGTCTACCCTCACCAATTGGACTTTTATTGCCTGTTAATGCAGGATAAATCTGCTTCCAAGCGCAAATATAAATTGGAAAAATATGCTACAATAAACATATAACATACTAGAAAGGAACGATATATATGAGTAATGATAACAAATTAAAGTTATTACAATACTTAGCCTTCTTCCCTACCATTGTATGTATGATGTTACTAGTTGATATGAATGCTTATCCTTATGCAAAACTATTAGCAACAATTAGCGGCTCCTTTGCAGCTATTATGCTTGCTGCTTTTTGGAATTTGAAGATACGTATGAAGAAAGAAAAATCTTCTTAATGCCAAAACAATAAAAAAATCGAGCTTACACAGCTCGATTTTTTTACTGTTTATTAAAACTCAACATTCTCCAAATACAAACCACTTGCCTCAGCAAGACAATTAATTTGATTACGTTGTTTTTCCTCTAAAATATTTGGGATTGTGTCCGCATCTAATTGTCCTAATCCAACTTCAATTAATGCTCCAACAATTTTTCTTACCATGTTATGAAGGAATCCGTTACCACTTACTCTAATTTGTACAAATCCTGCTTCTTCCATCACTTCAAGTGTATATACTTCTCGAACCATAGACTTTTTCTTTGATTTCGCATTTGAAAAAGCAGTAAAATCATGTGAACCAACTAAATGTTTCGCAGCTTCTTTCATGCTTTTCACATTTAATTTTTTATTCACATGCATGCTGTATTTACGCATAAATGGATTTGTATGCTCTTCATTCCAAATTTTATAAAGATATGTTTTTGCTTTAGAATTGTAACGAGCATGGAAGCGATCTTGTACTTCTTCTACACTCGTAATGCTAATATCGTTGGGTAAATATTGATTTAAATATTTTTTCACTTTATGTTCCACTAACTTCTCATCACTTTGAAAGTTAGCAACTTGATTCAAAGCATGTACACCCGCATCTGTTCTACTACAACCGATAATTTCAATTTCTTTTCCGATCATTTCAGATATGACACTCTCGATTTTTCCTTGAATTGTATTATCGTTATTACCGAGACGTTGCCATCCTTTAAAACGTGCACCATCGTACTGAATCGTTAATTTATAATTATTCATTTTACTCTCCTTCATAGAAAATATTCCCTCATATCGTGAGGGAATATGAATACACTTTACTTTCTAACAAGCTTCACTACATTTTCTACATGAGCTGTATGTGGGAACATATCAACTGGTTGTACATATTCCACTTCATAACTCTTCATTAATGCTTGTACATCACGTGCTAATGAAGAAGGATTACAAGATACGTAAACAACTTGTTTTGGTTTCACTTTTAAAATTGTTTCCAGTAATTTATCATCGCAACCTGTACGAGGTGGATCGACAACAATTACATCTGGACGCCATCCTTCTTTTACCCATTTCGGTAACCATTGTTCAGCTTTACCTGCTTCATATTTCGTATTTGTAAATCCGTGACGCTTCGCATTTTTTCTTGCATCTTCAATCGCTTCTGGAATTACATCCATACCACGTACTTCCGCTGCATCATTTGCAAGCCAAAGACCGATTGTACCAACACCACAATACGCATCTACAATTTTCTCATCGCCTGTTAAAGCAGCTGCTTTTTTCGCTTCATCGTATAAAACAACTGTTTGTTCTGGATTTAACTGGAAGAATGCACATGCTGATAATTCAAATGATAAATCACCTAGTGTTTCTTGAATTACTTCTTTTCCAGCTAATTTAAATGTTTTATCACCGAAAATAACAGATGTTTTACGCCAGTTTACGTTTTGCATAATTGATTTAACAGCTGGCATCTGTTTTTGTACTTCTGCGATAAATTGATCTTTATTTGGTAATTCTTCTTTTGTTGTAATAAGTGTAACTTGTACTTCCCCTGTTTGAACTGCAGTACGTGTCACAATTGTGCGTACTAAACCTTTTTGTTTTTTCTCATTGTAAATAGAAACATTTAATTTTTCTAATATACGTCTTACAACTTTTGTCGCTTCATTCGTTGCTTTATGTTGAATCATACAGTGAGCAATATCAATTAACTGATGTGAGTTTTGCTTATACAGCCCTGTAATAACCTTTTCGTCTTTACGTCCCACTTGTAATTGACTCTTATTACGATAATGCCATGGGTTTTCCATACCAAGCGTTGGACGAATTTTTTCTTCCAAACTGTTGTTCATATACTTCTCGAATGCTTGTACAACGATATCACGCTTTTGATTTAATTGTTCTTTATAATCTAAATGTTGCAGCTGACAACCGCCACACTCTTCATATACCGGACATGGTGCTTTCACACGATGTGGTGAAGCTTTACGAACTTTTTTCACTTTCGCTTCAGCGAAGCCACGCTGAATTTTCGTTGTTTCAGCAACAACTTCTTCTCCTGGTAATGCCCCTGGAATGAAAACAACTTGTCTCTTAAAATAACCAACGCCTTCTCCGTTAATCCCAAGACGTTTAATTGTCACAGGAAACGTTTGACCAACTTCCAACTTACTCTCATGTTGCTTTTGTATCATTATTACACCTCTACTCTATACTTTTCCATAAATATAACGCTGCATAACTGCAGTATGGTTCACACTCTTGTTTCACTTTTTCTAAAAATGCATCATCAGGTTTATCATCTAATTGAAATACACCTTGCACTGCACGCTGAATCCCAATGTCCGCTTTCGGAAACATATTTTTCCGTCCAAGCCCAAACATTAAAAAATTTTGCACTGTCCATGTACCAATCCCCCTAATTGGTAACAATTGTGCGGAAACCTCTTCATCCGCCCTGGTTTCTATACTCGCTAAATTTAATGTACCGCTGACAATACTTCGACCTAACCCTACTATATATTCAGCCTTTCGCTGACTAAACTTCTGCTCTCTCAATTCTTCTATTGAAATATTTGCTACTATTTCTGGAGTGGGGAAAAAGAATACACCGTTCTTCTCTGTTCCATATCGTTTCACAAACTGTTCTGTTAACACAGTAGCAAATTTCAAATTTATTTGTTGATGAATGATACAGCGAAGAAGACAAGCAAAATAATCAAACTCTAAAATAATTGGAGTATAAGCATATGTTTCAAATAGTGGACGTAATGATGTGTTTAAAAAATGATTTTGTATATCTTGAAACGGTTCATTCCAATGAAAAATGGCCCTCATTCGTTTCATGACTTTCTCTTGATCTCCTGCCTGACTAGAGATCCAAAACTGTGGATTTTGAACAGTACCAATCCCTTGCAAGCGAACAACAATCTGTTCCTCGTCTATACAAAGCGGGACATAAATGACTTTCTCATCTAATTGAATGACGTGAAGAGGATCAAAAGATAAACGTTTTAATACCTCTTCAAAATGATACGGATACTCTAACGTAACATGTTCGCTCCACATACGTTTCCCCATCCTTTTTACACATCATTATAGCATGAGAAAACCGCAAGCATACATGCTTACGGTTGATTGCTTTTTACTAAGTCATCTAGACTTTTAAAATGATACCCTTTCTCGCGCAAATCATCAATGATTTTCGCAAGTGCTTCTGCATTATCTTTCGAGATTGCATGAAGTAATAAAACAGATCCTGGATGAATCATCGTCATTACATTATTATGTGCATATTGCCATCCTCTTTGCTCATCCACTTTCCAATCCAAAAATGCAAGTGACCAAAATACATTATAATAGCCCATTTCTTTCGTAAGAGCTAACGTTCTTTCGCTAAACACACCTCGCGGCGGACGTACATATTTTACTTCCTTTTGCCCAGTTACTTTTTTAATTTCTTCTGTTACACTCGTTAATTCCTCACGAAGTTTCGCATCATTTACCGTTGTAAAATCAGGATGACTCCACGAATGGTTTCCAATAATATGTCCTTCATCCTTCATTCTTAATAACAAATCTTTTTGTGTTTTTATATAATGACCCGTTACAAAGAAAGTTGCCGGTACTTTTTTCTCTTTTAATACGTCTAAGATTTTCCCTGTGTATCCATTCTCGTACCCATTATCGAATGTTAAATAAATATCTTTTTTCTTTGTATCCCCTAAATAAAACCCACCATTTTTTTGTAGTAATTCTGTATATAGCTTCCCTGCATCTGGTACTGTTTCATTTTTAGGACGCGGGATTCCCCAGTTATGTGGAGTATTTGTATAAGCTAATGTTGAAACTGGAACAAGTGCCATCATAATTGAAAAAATGAGACCGATATATAACCATTTATATTTCATAAATAGTCTCCTTTCCATATATAATCGTACTTGTAGTTTCTGTTGCCGTGCATTCTTTCATGCTGAACATATTTTTCTATATATACCAAAAAATGCATCTCGAATGATTCGAGATGCATTTTTGTTTACTTAAATACTGGCTCTTTAAAGCTAGCTAATTTTTCAAGTGATGTTTTATCAACATCTGCATGTAAGCTATTACCATGAGCATCCATCGTTACAACCGCTTTAAATCCTTCGATACGTAAATGCCACATTGCCTCTGGAATACCAAATTGTAAGAAATCAACATCTTTCACTTCTTTAATACATTCAGCATAATATTGCGCTGCACCGCCAATTGCATTTAAATATACACCACCATGCTCTTCTAAAGCCGCTAATGTTTTCGCACCCATACCACCTTTTCCAATGACAGCGCGAATACCGAATTTCTTCATAATATCGCCTTGGTACGGTTCTTCACGAATACTTGTCGTTGGACCTGCCGCTTTAATTTGCCAGTTTTCATTTTCATCTTTCACGACAACTGGACCACAGTGATAAATAACTTGTCCTTTTAAATCTACTGGACAATCGTTATCCATTAAATGCTTATGGATTGCGTCACGACCTGTATACATCATGCCATTAATTGTTACAACATCACCAACGCGAAGTTCACGAATTTGCTCTTCTGTAATTGGTGCTTGTAATACAATCTCACGTTGCTCTGTTTTTTCTTGTGCTTCTTGCTGAAGTGTATCCTCACCTTCTTGATATAGCCAATCCATAATTTCACCTGTTTCAGGATGGATTGTTACGCCAAGACGGCGATATGCCCAGCAATTATACGCAACAGATACGTAGAAACTAGCTGGCAGACGATTATACACGCCAATTTTACAACCAAGTAAAGTTGTTTCTCCACCAAATCCCATCGTACCAATACCAAGCTTATTCGCCTTTTCTAATACGTACTCTTCAAGTTTTTGTAACTCTGGTACTGGATTGACATCATCTAATGTACGGAATAATTGATTTTTTGCTAATTCGTAACCTGATGTGCGGTCTCCCCCGATACCAACACCAATTACACCTGCACTACAACCTTGACCTTGCGCTTGATATACAGCATGAAGAAGGCATTTACGAATTCCTTCTAAATCACGACCAGCGCGTCCAAGTCCTTCTAATTCACACGGTAAGCTATACTGTATATTTTTATTCTCACAGCCACCACCCTTTAGAATTAAGCGTGCATCAATATAATCTTTTTCCCATTGTTCAAACTTAATAACCGGTGTACCTGGTCCTAAATTATTTCCACTATTGTCTCCAAAAAGAGAATCAACAGAATTGGGACGAAGTTTACCATCTTTTGTCGCCCGCTCAAGCGCATTATAGATAGCTTCCTTCAACTTTAATTGATTCACACCAACTGGTGTATAAATTTTAAACGTTGGCATCCCTGTATCTTGGCAAATTGGCGAGATGTTATCATCAGCCATTTTAATATTATTCGTAATTGTGCCAAGTGCCATCGCAGAACGAGTCCCTGAATTTTCTCGTTCTTTCGCTTGTTGAATCGCACGACGAACATCTTTCGGTAAGTTCGTTGACGTTTCAACAATTAGTTGATACATGCTTTCTTGAAGCTTTTCCATTGTTACTTCCCCCTCAATTGTGAACGCTACCAAAACGTTATGAGCTGAAAATTCCATTGTTATGCTCTTCAGCTTTTTATTTGTTTCACGCTATTAAAGCATAAATGAAATTTTTCACAACTTGATTATACCTTTTTTTCTACCGTCCTTCTATTATCCATACAGAAAAAGGCTGCCAATTTTGCATTGGCAGCCTTTTTAATATATTATTCGTCTTTTTTAAATTGCTCACATTTTAATTCTAATTCATCTAACATCGCAAGAAGACGATCTACATCCTCTAACTCTACTTCTTCAGGTTCAATTGTATCAATTACTTCAATGAACATATTTAAACGTTCTTTTAAATATACTAGTTGTGAATCTTTATCTTCAATTGCTTTTCCCATGAAGGCACTCTCCTTTTAATTCGAGTTGCTTTTATTATACCGCAAAAATGATTGCTATGGGCATGAAATTTCATCAATTTTATCACAGTCATTCATTCAAATGTAAGCCCTCTCTCTTTTTTCACAAAAAAGTTTCACTTTATAAAAAGTACATATTCTTCTATTATAGAGAATGGACAAATTGTTATTTCAATAGTCAAAGGAGTATTTCATATGACGATATCACAAAAAATGAAGCCGATTACTCCTTCTTACGATCCATGGGAAGCGTATATGGACCTTGAAGAGTACGGCAAACTACTATTAACAAACGTTGAGTTTACAACGACAACGTTATGCAATATGCGTTGCGAGCATTGTGCTGTTGGTTACACATTACAGCCGAAAGATCCAAATCCGCTTCCGATGGAGCTTTTATTAAAAAGATTAGATGAGATTCCTCATTTACGTTCTTTAAGTATTACTGGCGGAGAACCAATGCTTTCAAAGAAATCCGTCGACAACTATGTAACACCACTCTTAAAATACGCCCATGAACGAGGCGTTCGCACTCAAATCAACTCAAACTTAACTATAGATTTAGCACGTTACGAACAAATTATTCCTTATCTAGACGTATTGCATATATCCCATAACTGGGGAACAATTGATGACTTCGTTGAAGGTGGATTTGCAATGATGGAACGTAAACCTACTTATGAACAACGTGCAAAACTATTTGAACGAATGATTACAAATAGTAAAGCTCTATCAGATGCAGGTGTACTCGTATCAGCTGAAACGATGTTAAACAAAAGAACTCTACCACATATTGAACATATTCATCGTCAAATTGTCGAAGAGATGGGCTGTAAACGTCATGAAGTTCACCCGATGTATCCGAGTGATTTTGCGAGCAATCTAGAGATTTTAACAAAAGCTGAAATTCGTGATGCAATTGAGCATTTACTAGAAATTCGCGATGAAAATGTATGGATGTTATTTGGAACTTTACCTTTCTACGCTTGTAGCGATGACGAGCGAGACATTGCCACATTTAAGAAATTACAAGAAAGCAAAAATGTAACAGTTCGTAACGATCCAGATGGTCGTTCTCGTTTAAACGTCAACATTTTCGATGGAAATATTATTGTAACTGATTTCGGTGACGTTCCCCTTCTAGGTAACGTACAAACAAACACACTACAAGAAGCGTATGACAAATGGAGTGCTTCAAAAACAGCACAATCATTAAGCTGTCACTGTCCTGCAGTAAAATGCCTTGGACCAAATGTTCTTGTAAAAAATAGCTACTATCCGACAGAAGATTTCTTATCAAAAACAGCAAACATAACATTTTAAAGTTGAACCAATTGCCCACAACTAGCGGGATAAATAAAAACGTCAGCTTATAAGCTGACGTTTTTTTCATATTATTGCGAGTGAGAAGATGAAATGAATTTAAAATATAAATGATCATGAATTGGAATCGCCGCTCCAATTCCTTGTGAGGTAATATTTTTCACTACAAGCCTCTTTTGATTTCCTTTTAACACAAGGTACACTTCTCCAAACGTTACTTTTCCTTTTTCATTTACTGCTGGTGTATAAGCGTATAAATATCCAAGTTGACTCGGACTAATATTATACACACGCTCATGTCCAGTACCATAACCAATGGTCGTTTTAAATGAAAGCGGCAATTGTACTTTTTCAAGTGCTTTGAGAAGCATCATTTTTTTCACATCCGCAGTATTTTTCATATCTGCTGTTAAATCACCTTCAACCGTTTTTTGCGTTTCTTGCTTATAGCGTAGCGGATATAAGCGATCTCCTCCGCGATTATCGTACACATTACGATTTACTTGTTTATATTCCCAATTAATCGATGTATCAACCGATTCATAATTTAAAGCCCATTGACCTAAATAAATCTTCGCTCGGTACCCTACCGCAAGCGGAGCATTCGAAATTGTCGTTTCATTAAACATTCGAATTAAGTCCGGATTTTCAATTTTAATATTTGCTGTTTTCAATAGTTCTTGAGCAAACTTACTCGGTTGTAAGCGCGGCAAATCTTGCGCATCATTTGGAAACGTATTGTCTTTAGAAATATTTAAAACAGATGAAGGCATTTTTGTTTCTACCGTTGTCTTTGCAAAACTCATGTTAGGAAATAATAGAATAAACGAGACCATAGTTGAAAGACATATGCTGTATACTCGTTTCACCTGTCTGGCTCCTTCCTACGTAAAGGTATATATACTACTTTGTTTATTGTTTTCTCTCAATACAATTGTTATGCCTATTTTTCATAATAAATAAAAACCAATTCCCATAATGACATACGCTGCTAATAACGTACCGCCTTCAAACCAATTTGTATCTCCATCATTTGAAATCGCAATTGTTAAGAAAACAGCTGTAATCATAGAAACAAGTTCTGGTATTGTAAATACTAAAGGCATCCTTTGCGTGAATAACATAGAAAGCAGTACTAATACAGGAGCAACAAACATGGCAATTTGTAACGTAGAACCGACTGCAATTTCAACTGCAATATTTACTTTATTTTTATACGCCATAATAATTGCAGATGCATGTTCCGCTGCATTCCCAACAATTGCAACGATAATAACTCCTATAAATAACTCTGACCAACCAAATGACTTTGCAACTGTCTCAAATGTATGCACGAGCGCCTCTGACACATACGCTACCGCAATTGTCGCTATTGCTAAAATGAGTAGTGCTTTACCTTTCGACCACTCTGGTTCTTCCTCATGAGCGACTTCATCACTTTTATGCTGATATACACCACGATGCGTAACTAACTTAAATAGCAATGCAGCAAGGTACATAATAATCATAATAATAGACACACCGATACTTAATTGATACGTCTTTCCAGCATCCATCTTCATTGAAAAAATCTCTGGAATAACAAAAGCTACTACTACAGCAAAGATTAATAAAGCTGAATTATGCCTTGCATCATACACATTAAAACTTTGTCTTTTGTATTTAAGCCCTCCTATAAAGAAGGATAGCCCTCCTACTAATAATAAATTTCCAAGTACAGAACCCGTTAATGAGGCTAACACCACTTCAATTAATCCCGCCTGAAGTGCAAAAATGGAAATGATCAGTTCAACAGCATTACCGAAAGTAGCATTTAATAATCCGCCTATTCTAGGTCCAGAGACAATTGCCAAACTTTCTGTCGCTCTGCCCATAAAGCCTGCTAATGCGATAATCGTAATACAATACACAGCGAACATAATTGTTTGAGGCCAATGAAGCGTTTTTCCAAGTACAGAAAGTGGTACCCCGATTAGCGCTACTATAAGAAATATTTTATTAAACATGCTTTTCATCCTTCCATCGTATGTATTTCTCCTCGATATTATTATTATTCTTCTCCTAACTTGTCCGATTTCATCACAATTACGTTTAAAAAATCGGATTGAAGAAAACAGTATAAAAGATATTCAAATTATCTTGTTTAAACGGAGAAAACAATAAATTATGAACAGGGGTTAAAAGCATGCATTTAAAAGAAAAAATTGAAACTATTATTTGTGGTCAACGAACTGGTGTATTATCTACTGTACGTGAAAATAAACCTCATAGCGCCTTTATGATGTTTTTCCACGAAGATTTTGTGTTATATGTTGCAACAGATCGGAAATCAAAAAAGATAACAGACATTGAAAACAATCCAAATGTCCATGTACTACTTGGACGAGAAGGAAAAAAATTAGATGAAGATTATATTGAAGTTGAAGGCTTAGCTTCCATCGAGGAAGACTCCACATTAAAAAACAAGTTTTGGAATAATAGCTTAAAACGCTGGTTACTTGGTCCTGAAGACCCTAATTACGTATTAATAAAAATCAATCCTGACACAATTTATTACATCGATGGTGCTGGTACGACGGAGCCCGAGTTTTTACGACTATAAAACAAAACAAGCCCCCTTTAGGTGGGCTTGTTTTGTCGAAAAGTTCTTCTAAAAAAAACAATAAAATAGGTGGAACTTCCTAAAGATTCTGTTATATAATAGCAGTAACTTAAATAAACTGTATTAAAACAGGTTGAGGGGAGAAATAAAATTGATGAAAAGAGAAGAACGCAAAAACATGATTGAGTTTATTGAAAAGAAAAAAGGGATTGAGCGTGATGAATTATTGTTTATGACAGACGATGAAGTAGAACATATTTATAATGTAACGTACTTTTTCTATGAGGAAATTGCAGAGTAGTATAATAGTCCCCACCTTATTAGCAACATAAGGTGGGGATTATTTCGTTATTTATTCCGCTATTTACGGGGCGGTAAAATCCCACTGATTAAAGTTTCATTTTATACGTGAGAATGGTTTTCATGTATAATAATGTAAGATTGGAGGAATTTTACTATGAGTTCATGGCTCTTATTCGCACTATTATCAGCAATTGCTGCTGCCCTTGTATCTATTTTTGGAAAGATTGGTTTAGATGGAATCGATGCCAATGTTGCAACAACGGTTCGTTCTATTATTATGGCATTATTTATGGTGGGCGTTATTATTATCCAAGGTAAATTTCAAAATATCGGCGATGTACTGCTAAATAAAAAAGCACTGCTCTTTATCACATTAAGTGGGGTTGCAGGTGCTTCGTCATGGCTATTTTATTTTCTTGCCCTCAAAACAGGGAAAGTTTCACAAGTGGCTCCTGTCGATAAATTAAGCGTCGTATTTTCTATCATTCTCGCGATGATTATACTCGGTGAAAAGTTAAACTTTATGACTGGCGTTGGTGTAGTCTTTATTACAGCTGGTGTATTATTTATTGCTTTCAGCTAAAAAAACCGCTATTAGCGGTTTTTCTTTTTCTTTATATAAAACCATACAATACATGTAACAACTACTGAAATGCATAAAATCCATATTCCGTAATGATGTAGACTATACTCAACGAAACGCCACTTCTCTCCTAACTTCCAGCCAAGTCCAATAAAAACACTTATCCAAATAAGCGCACCACCGTAAGCGTACAAACAAAAACGCCAAAGTGTTAAATTCGACATCCCAGCAAAATAGGCTGTTAAATGACGTACTCCCGGGATAAAGTAACCAATCATTAAAAGAAAGGGGCCATACTTTTCAAATAAAATATGCGTTTTTTCAATGTGATGTTCTTTAATTCTAATCTTCGGTCCATATTTTTTTAAAACAGGGAGTCCAAGTTTTAAACCTAATATGTAGCTTAATGTAATACCTAACATCGCACCAGCCATCCCGCTTAAAAAAGCAGCAGTTCCTGACATAACTCCTTTAGAAACATTATAACCAACGAAAGTCAATAAAAACTCGTCTGGTATCGGTAATCCAACAATTCCACCGGCCAACGCTATAATAATTCCAAAATACCCATAATGCGCGATTAACTCGCCAATATGTTGTTCCATTCGGAAAACACATCCTATGCACGATCGTTATTCCACATTGTGCCCTTTCTATCTTCCAGACAAACATGGTATACATATTCACTATACATTGTTTTTATAATGAACTCTACTTCTATCCATTCCTTTAGCAGGAAGAAAGTGAACCATTAATTGTGCGCCGAACTCCCTCCTACTTCCCTTATATTCACCGATTTTTGAAGCGCTAGTCTTACTACCCACAAATGGCGGGATTAAAAAATAAAAATTCATATGCTTGTTTTTTTGTTACAATAAAGGAAAGTTACTTTTCGCAACGGTTTAACTCTCAGGAAAAATGATATATCCAGCAAAAACATAGTTTGGTCGATATAATGCAACTTCTACCTATTAAAAGAACATACACCCTTTACATACAACATCATTTTTCTAAATTATACAGGGGGAACGAACATGACCATTGAAAATCAATTTATCCAAAAGGTTTACTATAAAACATTTTTAACAGAAGAAACTTCTACTCCAGTATCAGAAGTACTCGGTGAAGCATATATAAATGAATCCACAAATGAATTCTCCAACATTTCTAATATCCGCTTTGCTCAAGGTGAATTTTATTACCAAAATAAAGACTTTGAAGCAGCGATATTTAAATGGGAGAAAGTAAATAACGAACTTGCACTTTGGGCAACCAAAAATATTGCAGATTCTTATTTTGAACTAGGATTCTTGCCAAAAGCAGAAGAAATTTATCAATCTATTCAAACGGAAGATACAGCTCTTACAATGGAAGTTTCCTTACAACTTCTTTCTCTTTACATCGAACAAGATCGTTTAGGTCTAGCATTTAAGACGATTAGTGAGGCTGTTGCATTTCAACCTGACTATCCAAATATTACTGCAATCGCTCGCTCATTCTATGAAAAACAAAAAGATTGGAATAATGCTATCGAGCTTGCCGTTCAAGAAGGAATTCGAACAAAATCGTTACACTGGTTCGATACTTTAATCAATTATGTGAATCAAGGATTCACGAAACAAATCAAACCAGAATATTTCTATGAATCTTTAAAAGCTTTATATGCCATTGATCAAGTCCAATTTAAAGAACTTGTTATTGCGCTTTGGAACAGCTATCAAAATGAAAACTTGCATCTCCCTTGGGTTCAAACAATAAATCATTTATTCTTACATATTGAAACAGACAACAATGACGATTGGCATGAAATTGTTGAACGCTATCAAAATACGTACTTTGAGTTAATTACTGGTGAGCATTTCATGCATGAAATGCAGGGACTTGTACCAGATTTATTAACAAATTGGTTTAGTTTAACGAAAGCAAAAGATGCCCTATTTGTCTCTGCTGCAGTGTTAGCATGGAATGAAGTTTCACCTACAACTTTAGAGTCATTACTCGTAAAAAGTGCTGGAGCCCTACTTTCTAATTCAACAGCTGAAACAAATGTAAATATGGAAACAGTTTCTCATTTATTCGAAACAATTGCTGTATGGGCTGAAAAAAATGATGTGGATTTAAGTCATCAATTTACGTTACTCGTTCACGAACTGTGTGATTTAAATGTTACACAATTACTAATAGCGGGAACTAGTGACCATGATAAATCATCATTCATCAATTCAATATTAGGAGAGAACATCTTAACTAAGACCTTAACAACTCCTATTCTATTTAAAGATGATAGCCAAACTGAAATAACAGAATTCACTGCGCTAGATGTACACAATATACCGAACTTTGATGAATTCCATCAAATAATGGCTACATCTTCCCAGTCAGAACTTGAGAAAAAATGTATAGAAATTAAGTTACCGAGTAGATTTTTAAGAAAAAATAAGTTTGCATTTCTTGTTACACCATCCATTCAAGGGCAAGTGGATAAAAACAGCTCATATTTTGAATACTTACAAGCAGCAGATAGCCTTATTTACGTATTAAATTCTGCTTCACCATTACATGGTGAAGAACTTGATACATTACTTTATTTACGGGAACAAGTGCCAAATTTACAAATTCATTTCGTATTACACACAAATAATACGACCAATAATGAAAAACTAATGAGTAAGATTAAAGTCCATTTCCCAAATGCACAGTTCTTCCCATACTCTCCTTCACAAGAGAGTAGCCAACAACTTGGGGACGTGACAGAGTCTATTCTTTCTAATTTGGCAGAACGTAACATGGAACAAGAACGTATAGAAAAACTAATATGGTTTACTCAAAAGACAATCGCATACCTTGTAAATGAACGTGTGGAGTTAGAAAATACATTAGTGAAATCAGTACGCTGGAATAAACATATCTCAGTTAAATTAAATGGATTTATTAACAACCTTACTGCTCTTGAAAAAGATAAAATTCGTTCTATTACAGAATCTTATCTTTTAACGAAAGAAGAAATCACACGAGATATCCATTCTCAAATCCCTGAATTATTACAGAGTTGTTCTGACCTTGTTCAAGAAGATAGCGACTTCAAATTAGTTCATGAAGAATTAAATACTGCGATGAACGAACGAGTTCAAAAACATGTACAACAAGTGCTTCTTCCTAAATTTACTGGTTCTATTCAAGAGTGGATTGAAACAGCTCATAATGAATTTATTCAAGCTCAATCTTATTTAGATGAAATGAGTGAAACGTTTAATAAATTATATAAAGAAGAACGCATGAAACTTCCTTGCGATTTCAAATTACTAGATGATTGGCATCGAGATGTTGTACGTATGACAAATCGAATTACAGTATCGAACATCAATATTTTATTACGCTTTACACCGACACAATTTTTCTTAAAGAGTGCGGGAAAACTATTTGGTAACATGCAAAAAAATCAATCTATGCTCGCAAACAAATATAAACAATACATTGAAACGGAAGATTATACGGAAATTGCTCAAACAATCTCAAAACAATTCTTCCTTCAATTTGAAGTATTTGAAGGCGCATTAGAACGAGATATCATGATGTTCTTTAAAGATCCACTTAGCATACTGAAACAAAATGTAGAATCAGCTCAACTTGAAATACAGGAAGACGAGCAAACATTAGCAACGTTAAGAAGCAACCCAGAAACTTATCACGATCCGTTAGCATTCTTTAAACTGCAACTATTACAGCACAAATTCGTTTTAAGTACGAACAAAAACAATGAAAACATCTATGAATTTAATGAGTCTCCTACGATTTAACATAAAAAACCAAGCAAATGAAATTTGCTTGGTTTTTTACTTTAATTCATTATTTTCATATGTTCAAATGGATAATAAATCGCCGCTAATTCTCCCAATACATCTTCTCTATCAATAAGTCCCAAACCATTTCTACTATCTCTGCTTATTAAGCGATTATCCCCCATAACAAAAATCTTATTTTTAGGAATTGTAATTGGTCCAAAGTCCTCTGTTAAATTCATAAGTTTTTTTTCAGCTTGTTTTTTATTACTATACAAATACGCTTCCTGTATCACTTCATGATTCACATATAATTGATCATTTCTCACCTCAATGACATCACCAGGCAAACCAATAACCCTTTTCACATAAAAATTATCCGTCTTCACAACAATAATATCTTCTCGCCCATAACTTTCAAATTGCTTTGCTAACTTATTAACAATCAGCTTATCCCCATCTTGTAACGTTGGCTTCATGGATGCTCCTTTTACAGTCGTAGGAAAAAACAAAAAGATTTTTGCCAAAAACACCAACAAACATGCAATTGCAATTGTTCCAAAGAATTCACGCAAACGTTTTTTCTTTTGCATCATTCCACCATCTCATCATCTTTTTACTTTTATTATAAGGACTTCAACTGTATAATTTCCACAAAATTCTGAATTGCAAAATCGTAATATTAAAAACTTTTAAATAATAATATTCAAAAATATATTATCTAAATATAATATATCTTACACTTATTATTTTATATTTATATTTACTTAAGAGGACTTTTTCTATGAAAGTTATGCTTAAAAATGAAAATACCGGCCAAATTAAACAAGCAAAAATTGGTTTTAGTTGGACTGTATTTTTCTTTGGTTTCTTCCCTGCTATATTCCATGGAGATTGGAAATGATTTTTAATTATTTTAATCGCTAGCATGTTTACGTTCGGATTCTCTAACCTAGTCTTCTGCTTTATTTACAACAAGCTTTACATCAATGATTTATTAGCTCAAGGTTATAAAGCAGCTGATAAATATAGCCTTTCTGCTCTACAACAAAAAAACATCGTAGCATCGTAGCATAGTAACAAAAAAAGATACTCTCAAAATAGTCTATCCACTATTTTTGAGAGTATCTTTTTATATTCCCACATATACAATACACATTTGAGCCGCTACATATGTAAACCAAATCCAAAGTGGTTCATACTTTAATTTGCGCCCTCCAATATCTGTCACGCCTATAACAAAATCAGAAATCACAAATAGTAAACCACCAAAAGCCGGTATCCACCATATTCCTGTATTCTCATAGTATAGGGCGAATGCAAAGCAAGCCATTCCTCCAACCCACAATCCGTAAATTAGAGCTCCTATCGTAAACAATTTATCTTGTTTATCATTTCGTATAAAAAAGAACCATCCTATAATTAGAAAGAGTCCGTATACGAGTAAACCAATCCAAAAACCATTCCATGAGATGCCTGTTTGCAAAAATGCTTTTACATAAAAACAATGCGCAAGCGCGAAAGTAATCATCCCTCCAATTAATCGATGACCAATTGGAATCAAACCTGCCATAAATAAATCTCCTACAGTTGATAACGTCATACCTAGTGCAACCCACGTACTATACGCTACTGATGGATCTTGTAACCATATCCAAATTGCACTTGCTGTTAAAGAAAAGCTAAGAATAAGACGTACTGCTAAAGGTAACGGCATATTATTTCTTGTCTTTTTTGTCTGTCCTATTGCATACATTGCACCAATTAAAAAAAGAATGATTTGCCCAATTAACACCATGTAAAGTAGATTCATAACATGTTCTCCTCAATAAATGCTTTTTGTATCTTTTTTCGTTACACCTAGTCTATTATCCTTTTTCTATATAAAAAAAGAAGAACAGTACTGTTCTTCCATTGTAATCGTTTTCCTGTTATCTATGCTACTTGTTTTGCGTTCGCCCTTTTCTGCTTAGCTGTCGTCCGATTCACCACGATAATTCCCGCGGCTACACATGCCAAACCGAATAATACAAATGAATGAATTGCTTCTCCTAAAATCATGCTCGATAATAACACACCAAATACAGGTATAAAGAACATGTACATTGATACTTTTCCAACCTTGTTATACTTCATAATTGTATTCCAAATGCAAAAGCCTGCTGCGGATAAGAAAGATAAATAGATAAGCATAAATATTGCATGTACACTAAATGTAAATGGCATTACTCCAACTTGCAGAGCTCCTATACATAATAGCCCGATAGAACCAAAAATCATTTGGTATGCTGTCATATAACCAACATCTAATGTTTTGCTACCTTCTTTCGCCAATATGTTTCCATATGAATACAACATTGCTGCACTAAGAAGTAATAAGCTACCAATTCCGAAATGGAATGACAAACTACCATCACTCGGTACATTTACTAAAATGACACCACAAAAGCCGATAGAGACCCCAATTATTTTTCTCATATTGAGCGCATCATCTTTATATAAAAAGTGCGCAAGTAAAATTTGAAAGAATGATGATGTTCCTGAAATGATAGCTCCTTCAATGCCAGAACTATAACTCATTCCAATATAAAAACATATATATTGAAGAAATGTTTGAAATAAACCAATTTGTACTAACTGCTTCCCCGTTCCTTTTTTGAAGCTCATATCTTTTCCTAACACTTTAAAGAATAATAAGAGCATGACTCCAGATAAAAAGAAACGATAACCAGCAAATAATATTTGCTCCCCAACTTCTTGTGGCTGAATTCCAAGTTCAGCGTAACTTAATTTAATAAATGGGAATGCGCTCCCCCACAAAAAAGTCGCTACTATTGCAGCAATTAGTACGCCAATCGGATGGGTAAAAAATTTCTCTGTCTTCACTTGTTGTCTTCCTTTCCGATCTTTTTATGAACAATATTCATATATACCAAAGGAAGTGTGAAAACACAAGTTTTCAGTTTATACGCAAACAAAACATATCATCTAACGAAAAAATATGCTATACTATAGAATAATTACAATATAATAACTATTAAAATCAGGTTCAACAGAAATGCTGCTATCCATTATGGATGGCAGCTTTCGTCGTTTTATAGGGGTTTCGATTTTGATTCTTTTTCTCAATAAGAATTTGGAAGGAGCGAGTAGTAATGAACTCAGAAGTAAAAACATTACAAGTACAAAAATCTATTTCTCATCCCTCTTTATGGGATACATTAAAGAAACATCATGAACTTATATTTGCAATCGCATCTGGTATTTTCATTTTAGCTGGTTGGTTATTCACAAAGAACGATGCAATGAATGTAGGCATTACTTGCTATATCCTTGCTTATATAGTTGGTGGATATGCAAAAGCGAAAGAAGGTATTGAAGATACCATTGAAGAGAAAGAGCTAAATGTCGAAATGCTCATGCTCTTTGCTGCTATCGGTGCTGCAATCATTGGCTACTGGGCAGAAGGTGCAATTTTAATCTTTATCTTCGCACTAAGCGGTGCGATGGAATCTTATACATTGAGTAAAAGTCAAAAAGAAATTTCAGCGCTTCTTGATTTACAACCTGAAGAAGCATTACGTATTTCAAATGGAATCGAAGAACGTGTTCCTGTTGGACGATTACAAATTAAAGACATTATTTTAATTAAGCCAGGTGAGCGCGTTCCTGCTGACGGTACGATTCATAACGGTGAAACAAATATCGATGAAGCAGCAATTACTGGAGAACCTATTCCAAATGAAAAAAAACATGGCGATGAAGTATTTGCCGGTACTGTAAATTTACGCGGTGCTATCGAAGTTAAAATTACGAAGCCGAGCGATCAAACATTATTCCAAAAGATTATCCGTCTCGTCCAAAGTGCACAAAGTGAAAAATCACCATCACAACTATTCATCGAAAAATTCGAAGGAACATACGTAAAAGGTGTACTACTCGTTGTTGCGCTTATGATGTTCGTTCCCCATTTTTTACTGGACTGGAGCTGGAATGAAACGTTTTATCGCGCTATGATCTTACTTGTAGTCGCATCTCCTTGTGCACTCGTTGCTGCCATTACACCAGCAACGTTATCTGCAATTTCTAACGGAGCAAGAAATGGAATTCTCTTTAAAGGTGGCATACATTTAGAACGCCTCGCTTCAGTAAAAGCGATCGCCTTTGATAAAACAGGAACATTAACAGAAGGAAAACCTACCGTAACAGATGTATATGTTCGAGAAAGTATGACAGAAAAAGAAGTACTTTCTATTACAGCATCAATTGAAAGTCACTCTACACACCCTTTAGCTGAATCTATCGTTAAATATGCACAACATGCGTATGACATTGCATTAACAAAACCAGAAAATGTTGAAGATGTAACTGGTTTTGGACTCAAAGGAATATTTGAAAACAAAGCTTATAAAATAGGTAAAGCTGATTTTATCGGTGAAGAAACAAAGACATTTCATAATGGTATTTCTGCCTCCCTTGAAAAAGAAGGTAAAACTGTCGTTTATATTAGTGATGAGAAAGGCATTCTTGGACTTATCGCTTTAAAAGATACGCTTCGCCAAGAAACAATAGCTGCTATTCGTGAATTACAAAGCATTGGTGTCGAAGCAATTATGATTACTGGAGATAATGAAGAAACGGCAAAAGCAATTGCCTCTGAAAGTAATATAAAGGAATATTACGCATCATGCTTACCAGAAACAAAAGTTGAAACGATTAAAAAGCTAAAAGAAAAATATGGGACAGTAGCAATGGTCGGAGATGGTATAAATGATGCTCCTGCACTCGCTACTGCCAGCATTGGTGTAGCAATGGGTGAAGGAACAGACGTAGCTTTAGAGACTGCAGACGTTGTACTTATGAAGAACGAATTATCTCGCCTTTCCCAAGCAATCCGTTTATCAAAACGAATGAACCGTATTGTAAAACAAAACGTAATCTTTTCACTAGCTGTAATTGCAATGCTGATTTGTTCAAACTTCTTACAATTTTTAGCTCTTCCATTCGGTGTTATTGGGCATGAAGGAAGTACGATTCTTGTCATTTTAAATGGCTTACGATTATTAAAAGGAAACAAATAAAAACGGGCCCCTCATAGAGGACCCGTTTTTTTAATGGTAGCTATTATGCCCGTTCGCACTACTACTCGTTTTATGCTTTGGATGCGAACTGCTCTTTTGTTTATTGTTATTTTTGTTGTTGTGGTTCTTTTTATTATTACTCATGAAATATCCCCCCTGTTCCCTATTATTATGGAACAAGAGGTCATTTTTCATTACGGGAATTATTGTCACCCGTCCTATAATGATGGAGTAAACCATTAATTTCACCGCCAAGTAAAATTACCCATCCAGTTAAGTAAAACCATAACATTAAAATAATGATACCACCGAGACCACCATATGTATTGGCGTAATTCGCAAACTTATCTACATAATAAGCAAATGAGTACGATACCACAATCCATCCTACAGTAGCAAATGTTGCTCCTGAAATGACTTCTCTTCTTTTTAACTTTCGATCTGGTGCAAATGTATATAAGAAACTAAACAAGGCGAATAGTACGAAGAAACTCGCTACTAAGCGTGTAATGCTCCATACGAAAGAGAAACTATCTGATAAACCGAGTGCTTTAAACACGGCTGCTCCAATAACTTGTCCGAATACCGGGACAATTAAAGCAAAGACAATCATAAAAATGATAGCTAATGTAAACACAATTGATAACGCTCTTGTTGTAATAAAAGAACGTGTTTCTTTCACGTCATAGGCGCGGTTAAAAGCATTCATAACCGCATTAACACCATTTGAGGCAAACCATAACATGGATAATAAACCAAATGATAATAAACCACCATTTTGCTGATTTACAACTTTATCTACATTTACCTCAATTAAGTTCATTGCATCATCTGGTACATAAACCTCTAATAAACTAAGCACATCCTCTGTTTGAATGGGAATAAATCCAAGAAGCGTAATTAAGAAAACGAGCCCAGGAAAAATTGCAAGCAAGAAGAAATAAGCGAGCTGTGCTGCCAAGCCCGCTACATCATCGCGCATCGTTCGGTCATATAAGTCTTTACCAAACGAATAAGTACGATGTCTCCTCACCTTTTCTAAAATTTTTCTCATATATGTTTAAACGCTTTTCTTCTCTTCTTTATCTTGCTTCAACTCAATGTACGCTTCAGTTTTTTTTTCCTCTACATTTGAGTCTTTCATAAATAGTTCACGCGCTTCTTTCATACCGCCATCTTCAGCAACTACTGGCTCTTCTTCTGCTTTCAGCTCATCTACCTTTGAAGATACAGCTTGAATTTCAATCGTTTCTGGCTTCTCTGCTGGCTCAACCTTTTTCTTACTAAAAATTTCTTTCGTTTCTTTTAACGTCTCTACAACAGACGGCGTCAATTTTTTAATTTCTGCTACTTTCGCTTTTACTACATTGAAGTCAGCGAGTTCGCGTCCTTTATCTGTAACAGTTTGCACTTTTTCTTTTATCTTCGCATTTTCACCGATTTCAATCATCTTTGTTTTTGCTTTTTCCGCAGTATTTTTTACTTTTTCACGGTTTTCCTTCTTCAACATAGATACAGCTACACCTGCAGCTACACCAATCGCAATGTTTCGAGCAATATTATTTTTCTTTGCCATATTCCTTCACCCTTTCATTTCTTATATTAGAAAGTATTTCTTTCTAAGCTTCCTCATATTCCTTGTTCATTTCGAATGAAAGCTAATAGCTTTGCACACCCTTCTGTTACAAGGTCATATACTTCTTGGAAATTCCCTGTATAGTAAGGGTCGGGAACGTCTGTCCAGCCACCGTCTGGAACAAAATCGGACAGTCTACCAATATAGCCTCCAGTTTTACCTAAACTTTTTAAATCTGCTATATTCTTGTTGTCCATGGCAATAATATAATCAAACTTTGTTAAGTCTTCTTTTTCTACTTGCCTTGCTTTAATTCCTTCAAAAGTGACTGCATTTTCTTTTAAAATTTTTTGTGTTCCTTTATGTGGCGGATGGCCAACATGCCAATCTCCAGTTCCTGCAGAATCAATGACAATTTTCTCCTCGAGTCCCTCTTTTACGACAAGATCTCGAAAAATCGCTTCTGCCATCGGTGAACGGCAAATGTTCCCAAGACAAACAAACAATACTTGAACCATATATTTGTTTCTTCCCTTCTTGGTGCATTTCTTAATATATACTTATAGTATAAACAACCAATTATTAATTATAAAGGAAATCCCTACTAATTTAATAGGATTGAAAAGATTCATTAACGAAAATGATAAAAAATGTTAAGATATCCTTATGTTATTTTAAAGGGGGACACTTCGGTGGATTTATCCGTAAAGTCAGAAGAAAACGTTGAATATATGGTCGAAGCTATTAAAGAAAAATTACGTATGGTTAATGCTGGAGCGATGAGAGCTGCTAGCTTTAATGAAGAAATGTACGAAGACTTACGTGACATTTATGAGCATGTTATGAAACGTGAAACATTCAGCATCAGTGAAATGCAAGCTATTACAGAAGAATTAGGTACATTAATTAAAAAGTAAAAAAAGCCTCGTTATATGAGGCTTCTTTTTATTTCCAACAAATTCATGACAACTCTTCTCTTCCCTTCAACTAACTGTAAAATATTGTACAATAGAAGTAGAACCTCACCTTAGATTTTTTCTCCATACATACTACTCACAAATAATAGCAACACTACCATTGCTAACTGTTTTTACTGGAGGTGCTTACTTATGAGCAATTGGTACAGTAAGACGAAAGATCAAACATTAATCGACCTAGAAACAAACGAACAACACGGTTTAACAGATGAAATTGTAAGTGAACGTTTAAAGCAATACGGCTCCAATGAATTAGCTACAAAACAAAAACGCACGTTATGGCAGCGTATTTTCGCCCAAATTAATGACGTCCTCGTATATGTCCTTATTATTGCTGCCCTTATTTCTGCCTTTGTAGGTGAATGGGCTGATGCAAGTATTATCGCGCTCGTTGTAGTTTTAAACGCTGTTATCGGTGTCGTCCAAGAATCAAAAGCAGAACAAGCTTTAGAGGCATTGAAAAAGATGGCGACACCTAAAGCTATCGTCAAGCGAAATGGTGAACTAAAAGAAATCCCATCTGAACAAGTCGTTCCAGGTGATATTGTCATGCTGGATGCAGGACGTTATATCCCATGTGATTTACGGCTTATCGAAACCGCAAATTTGAAAGTTGAAGAATCTGCTCTAACTGGTGAATCTGTCCCTGTTGATAAAGATGCAATCTACCATCCTTCTATGCAAAGTGATGAGCAAGTACCACTGGGTGATCAAAAAAACATGGCCTTTATGTCAACGCTAGTAACATACGGACGCGGAGTCGGTATCGCTGTTGAAACTGGAATGAACTCACAAATTGGTAAGATCGCTACCCTCTTACATGAAGCAGACGATGATATGACACCACTTCAAAAGAGCTTAGCACAAGTCGGAAAGTATTTAGGCTTTGTCGCTGTATCTATTTGCGTCATTATGTTTATCATCGGTTTTTTACAGGGACGAGATACGTTAGAAATGTTTATGACTGCTATTAGTTTAGCCGTTGCAGCTATTCCAGAAGGCTTGCCAGCTATCGTTTCCATCGTTCTTGCAATTGGTGTGCAGCGAATGATTAAACAAAATGTTATCATTCGTAAACTACCAGCTGTTGAAGCTCTCGGTTCTGTCACAATTATTTGTTCAGATAAAACAGGTACGTTAACGCAAAATAAAATGACCGTTACTCACTTTTATAGTGATAACACATACGACCACTTAGAAAACTTAAATGTAAATAATGATGTACAACGTCTATTGTTAGAAAATATGGTGCTATGCAACGATGCTTCTTACGGTTCCGACTCACAAACAGGGGACCCTACAGAAATCGCCCTTCTTGTTGCCGGAAACACTTTTAATATGCAAAAAGATCATTTAGAAAAGATACATGAACGCGTTAACGAACTGCCTTTCGATTCGGATCGTAAAATGATGTCAACCGTTCATACATACGATGAAAGCTACTGTAGCATGACGAAAGGTGCCATTGATAAACTCTTACCTCGATGTACCCACATATTTAAAAACGGTAAGATCGAGGTTCTAACAGATGCTGATAAAAATCAAATATTAGAAACTGCCGGGTCAATGTCTCAAGAGGCTTTAAGAGTACTTTCATTCGCATTTAAACAATACAATTCAAACGATGTGGATATAGATCATCTTGAAGAAAACCTCATCTTTATTGGTCTTGTCGGTATGATCGATCCACCGCGAACTGAAGTAAAAGATTCCATTACAGAATGTAAAAAAGCAGGTATTCGCACAGTTATGATTACTGGTGATCATAAAGATACCGCCTTTGCAATTGCCAAAGAACTTGGTATTGCCAAAGAAATATCTGAAATTATGATTGGAACTGAATTAGATAACATTCCAGATACAGAACTAGCAAATAAAATTAATCACTTAAATGTATTCGCCAGAGTCTCTCCAGAGCATAAAGTAAAAATCGTAAAAGCATTACGTGCAAAAGGAAATATCGTTTCTATGACTGGTGATGGTGTCAATGATGCTCCATCTTTAAAGCAGGCTGATGTTGGCGTAGCGATGGGCATTACAGGAACAGACGTTGCAAAAGGAGCAGCGGATGTAGTGTTAACAGATGATAATTTCTCATCTATCGTGAAAGCTGTTGAGGAAGGTAGAAATATTTATCGTAACATAAAAAAATCAATTCTCTTCTTACTCTCTTGTAACTTTGGAGAAATTATCGCTTTATTTTTAGCGATTTTACTCGGCTGGGCAACACCACTACGCCCTATTCACATTTTGTGGGTCAATTTGATTACAGATACACTACCTGCATTATCACTTGGGGTTGATCCTGAAGATCCAGATGTGATGAAAGAAAAACCACGACATGCGAAAGAAAGCTTATTTAGTGGTAGCGTTCCTTTTCTTATTTTCAACGGGGCTGTCATTGGACTTTTAACGCTAACAGCCTTTATCATCGGGGCAAAACTCTATACCGGAGATACAAATTTATTTCCTCTTTTCCCAGAGAAAATTGATGAAGATGCTCTATTACACGCTCAAACAATGGCATTTGTCGTTCTTAGTTTTTCTCAGCTCGTTCATTCATTTAACTTGCGTTCAAGAACGAAATCCATTTTTTCAATTGGGATTTTTACAAATAAATATTTAGTCTTCTCCCTTCTTATCGGTGTTCTTATGCAAGTTTGTATTATCTCCATCCCACCTCTTGCAAATATATTCGGTGTACATGCATTAACGATGCGAGATTGGGGATTTGTTCTCTTATTAAGTATTATTCCACTTGTTGTGAATGAGATCATTAAATTAGTAAAGAGAAACTAAAAGGCAATGAGGATTATTCCTCATTGCCTTTTCACCTATTTCACTATTTGTGGGAGATGTCCCCGCCGATTAAAGTTTCACTTTATCCTTGTAATTCTTTTTTTATGTTCTCTGTTAACGTAGCCATACGCTTGCGGCTTTCCTCACGCTCACGTTTATTTTGCTCTTCAATTTGTTGTGTTTCTTGCATACCTCTTGAAATAATGTTCCAAGTTTCCTCAAGTGTTTCCATCTTAATACTAGAAGAACCTGATAATCTCGCTACTTCCACACTTTGCGTTGCGATATTTTGTGCATTCTTCTTAAGTAATTCATTTGTGCGGCGATCAAGTTCAGCCATAGAATCTGCAACAAGCTTTTGACGTTTCGCATTTACCGCTTGAATAATACCATTTTTAAAGATAGGAATCGTTGTAATAAATGCTGTATTGATTTTACCAATTAATTTATTATTACCACGTTGAACCATACGAATTTGTGGTGCTGTAAGTAGCGCAACCATACGTGCTTTTTCTAAATCATCAATACGCTGCTCTAAAATTTCAACAGAGTTTTTCAGTGATTCTAATTCAATACCTGCTAATTGGTCATTGTTACGCACACGTTCTTCGTACATTGGAACCAACTCTGTATTTAAACGCTCTAATAACATTTCCCCTGCTACTACATACTTTTCTAAGTCTAAATAATATTTTAAATTTTGCTCATATAAACCATCTAACGTACCGATTGATTTTTTCATTTCATCTTGATACTTTGTAATTTCTACGTATACTTTATCCATTTCGCGACCCATTGTTTGGTACTTACTAAAGATTTGTTCAATCATTTTATCAGCTTTTTTGAACATACGTGAGAAGAAACCGCTTTTCTCTTCCGCAAAGTCTTTGCTATCGAATCTATCCATAATTTTACCAAGCTGTTTTAATAATTCTCCAGAGTCTTCTATTTTTGATAAAGACATTGTATGTAAAATTTGATCAGCGAAACGTGAAATTTCCATAGATGGTTCTTTTCCAAGTTCAATTAATTCTAATTGATCTTTAATATCTACCGAATTATAAATACGTTGCACATCTGCATCTTGTCTAAGTTGTAAGCGAACATCTTGTGCTGTTTGCTCATTTAATTCTGTTTTCGAATCTAGTACGACTGGGTTATTCATATGGTATTCTCCCTTTCCTTATAAAAATGGACGAAATAGTCCTTTTATTGTTTGTGATAAATTTTTATAGGCTGATGAACTATGAAACTCAAGATCGAAATTAACTTCTTCAAGCCAATGCGAATCAAATGCTGCTGCATCAATATACGGTTCAATATCATTTCGTCCCGTTGGATTGAAGTGGAATACATCTACTCCTATTTGATTTAAAAATAGTAATAAAACAGCATCCGAACGGCTTAATTCTCCGCTCTTCTCATTATTAAATATAACAATTTTAGGTACTTCTTGCGAGTAATCAAATTTCTCAAGTTGCTCTAAAATGTTCGGTGGTATTTGAGAAAGCTGTGCGAAAACATACAGTGCTACATCTTGTTTCGTCTCTTTCGCAATGGGTTTACACATTTCACTTTCGCACGTATGGATGATCGCCTCTGCAATACCATGTTGCAATCCTTCTGGCAAACGTTTATGTGGCCACCAATGACTGTTCATAATTAAATCAGGGTGTAATTTCCCCCCGCGGTCTAACGCATCTCGGTAATGATATTGGAAATTCGCTTTTTGTTCTTTCGTAAACGGGAATGTATTAATTAATAAACTGTTATCAAACGATGTAACAGCCTTTAATCGCTGAAAATATTCTTTATCATTTTTTGAGACACCTGATATTTTCGCAAATAAAGAAGGGATATAAATGTGTTTATTTTCAACAAAGAATGTTGGACGCACAAATGCCTTTTCTTTCGTAATTAAAAAGAGTTCATCATACGTTGTTTTGAGCGTACGAGCTACAGGCGTATAGGAACGAAATTGCCATGGCTTGTACAGCAGTGAGTTATCGTGGTGAAGTACTTGTTCAATTTCTTTTGAAGCCTGATACGCTACTGTCGCAACTCGCTCACGGCGGCGATCTGGAAATGGTTCAAGAGAAATCCGACTTGGATAAGACACAACAAAACTTCTTCCTTCCTCATCAACATTCTCAAATCCATCTTTTCCTTCTGGGTGATAATAAAGTACATCGCAACCGAGCATAATAAGAAAGTATAAGAAATATATACGGCTTTCCTGTGCATCACCGTACCAAATGATGCGTGGCATTTGTTTCTTATAATTAATCGTAGAGAACCACTTCGCTACGTAATTGTCACTTAACTTAATCATATCGATTAAGAAACGACGGAATCCTTCTGTTTTTAATGATTGGTTATGTTGTTTTTCATACAATTTCAATACAGAAATAAACGTCGTATGTATATAATGCTGTAAGTCAGGATTGTCTACTTGTGGTAATAGTTGTTTTCCAGACAGATGGGCGACAAGCCTATTTACTGTAAGGCCATTCGGTGCTTCTTGATGTAATGTAAAAACCTCTTGGATATGGCGCAGTTTTTCGGGATCAATCACCTTATTTAAATTTTGTTCATGCAAAACCACAATCCCTTTTACTTCACTATAATCAAATAGCTCATTGAAATATTCATCTACATCATTAGGAACACCAAGAATACGAGTTGCTATATAACTAAACTTCATCTCATTCTCTGTCAGTTCATATTGTGGGCGTTTTTCTAAAAGCGCTTCAAATTGCTTTAAATCTGATTCGTCTTTTAATGCACATGGTTGAAGTGTAAAACGTGAAAACACAACAGTTCACCTCCAAAAACATTTACTTTTTTTTATAAAGTCTCTCTTCTATTATAAACTATTTTTAGTTATAAAAAATGGGCGCTCGCATAACGAGCAAACCCATTTCAATTATTTATGATTATTTTTAGTAGCTGCAACTTCTTCTTTAGCTTGTCCAGAATTCTTCATGTAGTGAAGTATAAACGTTGCTCCAAATGCTACAACTAAAATAATAAAGAATAGCGTATGGCTTACTTCAATATGAATAACAGACAATAACATTTTTGCTGCAATAATTAAGATTAAAATATATGCTGTCGTTTCAAGTTCTGGAATACGCTCTAACAATTTTAAGAATACGCCAGCGATACCGCGCATCATTAAAATACCAAGCATTCCGCCTAATAATAGAATCCAAACTTGATTTGATACACCAAATGCAGCAAGTACGCTATCTACAGAGAACGCGATATCCATTAATTCCACCATCGCAACTGTTCCCCAAAAGACACCAAACATTCTGAAGAGAATACTGTTTTGGTTCATACCATGAGCTTCCTCTTCTTCTGCGTTACCTTTTCTTTTATCAATGAAGTATTTAACCGAAAGCCAAGCTAAGTAAAGTGCACCTAACACTTTTACCCACGCTAATTTAATTAAGAACATTCCAATTCCAATCGCAATAAAACGGAATACATAAGCTCCAATAAGTCCATAGAATAATGCTTTTTTACGCTTTTCTTCCGGAAGGTGTTTTACCATTACCGCTAATACAAGTGCGTTATCAGCAGATAACAACCCTTCAAGTACAACAAGTGTACCTATTAATCCCCAAGATACTGGATCTTGCAACACTCTAATCCACATGTCCAAGTCGAAAAACTGAGCATACGTATCAAGGATTCCTTGCAAAATACTCATCTTACCTTTATCCCCTATTCTTTGCTAGATTTATAGAAAGGTCAAAAAAAGGAAACGAATATCGTTTCCCTTCTTATGCATCCAAGCCATACGCTCTTACAAGCGCACCTAATCCACCTTGGAAACCGCTTCCTACTGCATTAAACTTCCACTGTCCATTATGACGGTATAATTCACAAAAGACAACTGCTGTTTCGATGGAGAAATCTTCCCCTAAATCAAAACGAAGAACTTCTTCATTCGTTTCTTCATTTGCTAAACGAACGAATGCGTTTCCAACTTGTCCAAAGTTTTGATTACGGCCTTCTCCATCATAAATTGTAACTGTAATAGCAATTCTGTGCACATCTGCCGGAACTTTCTTCAAGTCTACAACAAGTTGTTCATCATCGCCTTCACCTTCACCTGTGCGGTTATCTCCTGTATGTAGAACAGATTCACAAGGAGACTGTAAATTATTATAGAAAATAAAATCAGTTTCCTTCGTACATTTTCCATTCGCATCTAATAGGAATGCTGATGCATCTAAATCGAAATCTGATCCACCGTCATAGGATTTAATATCCCATCCAAGACCAATTACTGCTTTTGTTAAGCCAGGGCTTGTCTTACCTAAATCAATCTTCTGTCCTTTTTGCAATTGAATAACCATTTACATTCACCTCTATATTTTATATCTTAAAAAATATACCCATCAGTAAACATATGTTTCACCGATGGATATATAAAATCTATTACTCTACATCTAAACCGAAATTATTACATAGAGACGCTAATCCGCCCTGGAACCCACTTCCGATTGCATTGAACTTCCAGTCACCTGCATGACGGTATAATTCCCCTACTACAACAGCTGTTTCAATAGAGAAATCTTCTCCTAAATCGTAACGAATTAACTCTGCA
Source organism: Bacillus sp. FSL M8-0063 (assembly GCF_038005545.1). Taxonomy (NCBI): domain Bacteria; kingdom Bacillati; phylum Bacillota; class Bacilli; order Caryophanales; family Bacillaceae; genus Bacillus; species Bacillus sp. FSL M8-0063. Next base: position 126,923 of record NZ_JBBOTJ010000001.1, on the reverse strand, counting down.
TTCTTTTCTTCATCTAAAATACGTACGAAAGAGTTAGAAACTTGTCCGAAGTTTTGGCTACGACCTTCTCCATCGTAAATTGTGATTGAGAAACAAATACGCTCGATATGTGCAGGTACATTTTTTAAATCTACTTTAATCGATTCGTCATCGCCTTCACCTTCGCCAGTTCGGTTATCTCCTAAATGCTCGACAGCACCATTCGCACCTTTTGGATTATTATAGAAGACGAAATCCTCTGCACCTGAAACTTTACCGTTAGCACCTACTAAGAAAATACTAACATCTAAATCGAAATCGTTTTGTCCGTCATAACGATTCGTATCCCAACCAAGTCCTACAAGAACTTTTGAAAGACCTGGATTTGTTTTTGTTAAGTCTACCTTTTGTCCTTTTTTCAATGAAATTGATGCCATATTCAATTCCTCCTCGGTTTATTTTATTGATAACGTGATACAATCTCACTTAAGTTTTTATCTTGTGTGCCTTCTCCAACAGCTGAAAACTTCCATTCACTTCCGTGGCGATACATTTCACCTGCAATTAGAGTCGTTTTGCCAGCATAATTATCCGATAAATTATAGCGTGCTAATTCTTCACCAGTTTGCGGGTTTTGAATACGAATATATGCATTACGAATCATCCCGAAATCTTGACGACGATTTACACAGTCATAAATATTTACAACGAATACTAAACGATTAATACGGCTCGGAACTTTATGTAATTCTACGAAAATTGTTTCGTCGTCACCAGCGCCTTCACCTGTTAAATTATCTCCTGAATGAATAATACTACCACAAGTAGAAAGTTTGTTTCCGAAGTAAACTAAATCGTTTTTGTTTAAAAAGCGATCCCCTTCTAACATAACAACAGATGCATCACAATCTACACTTGGTTTACTTCCAAATAATGAAGACAGAAACCCACCTGATTGTCCAATTGGATCCCAGCCTAAGCCAACCTGTAGTTTTGCTACTTTTGGTTGTCCTTTCGTTAAATCGATCTTTTGACCTTTTTCTAAAATAATAGGCATGAAGTTTCTTCCTTTCTACAAAGCATTTTCCAAATCGGAAAATATTGTATTCTTCCCTTATATTGTAGCATTATTTACCTAGTGATAAAAAGGATAAATTCTCAGTTATATGAAAACATTCATATAACTTATTTATGCTAATGTAAGAAGTGGTAAATAGCACCAACCATTCCTGCACAATTTCCGTTTTGTGCAAGTTCAATCTCACAATTATTATAAATCTCTTTATTTAAATATTTTTCTACTTCTCTTTTTACTTCTTTTAAGAACTGATTTCCCCTACCAGTAATTCCTCCACCTATAACAATCATTTCTGGATTAAAAATATAAGCAAGGTTACTAATTCCAATCGCTAAATGTTTAAAGAAAACCTCAACTGCTTGCGTAACTTCTCTATCTCCTTTATCATACAGTTCGAAAATCGTTTTTCCATTCCAATCACTTTCACCTTTATATTTTCGCACAAGACGAATTAACCCTGAAATGGAAGCGACCTCTTCAAACTGCTTTCCTTCTATTAACATATTTCCCCATTCACCAGCACTAAAAGAATGTCCTCTGTATAACTCTCCATCTATAAATATCGCTCCTCCAATACCAGTTCCAAGAGTAAGCATAATAAAATTTCTTTTTCCGTTTCCAATACCTTTCCACTTCTCACCCAAAGCTGCACAATTCACATCATTTTCAACGGATACAGGAACTTGTAATCCCCCTTGCAATCTATCAATAATAGGAATAGTCGCGTAGTTCGGAATATGCTCCGCCCCTCCCGTTACAACCCCTTTATGAATATTAACAATTCCCGCAGTACTAATGCCAATTCCCGAAATCGTATGTTCATTCATTAATTTTCGGGATAGAAGAATAAGTTTTTGAATGATTTGTTCCCCACCCAAATGAATTTCTGTTGGAACTGTTTTATGCTTTAGTACTGTCCCTGTTTCTGAAACAATTCCATATTTAATTTGTGTACCACCAATATCAAATGCAATATATTCTTTCATCTGCTGTCACTTCCTCTACTGTAATGAGTGTAAAATTCTCACTGCTCCACTATTTATAAAGTGAAACTTTAATCAGTGGGGTTTTGTTCATCCCCCACCTAAATTCTTTGCTTTCGCTGAATTTTCAGGTGGGGATCTTACTACCCGTCAAATAGCGGGATAAAGAGTTTACATTAACTCTTTTCTCTCTTCAAAAACACACCACCTTTTTCTATATATAGTTTTTTTTGCATAAAACTCTTTTTCCTAAGAAATATTACAAAGGGATGTATTTTAGATGGAATATTAATTTCTTAGGAGGAAAACAATGACGAAAATCTTCATTTTAGCATCAACACTCTCTTTATCTTTTTTTAGCGGTTTAAATATCGGTAATGCAGCAACGGAAAACTTCTCTCCAGCAGCAAACACAATTGTACAAAATAACGATCATTTAGCAGAAGGCAACTCAAAAGATAATAATAAGCCACCAGGAAACAGTGGTTCTCAGGACGATAGTGGTTCTGGTGGCAATGGTTCCGGTGGTAACGGTTCTGATGGCAGTGGTTCTGGTGGTAATGGTTCCGGTGGTAATGGTTCTGGTGGCAACGGTTCTGGTGGCAATGGCTCCGGCGGTAACGGTTCTGGTGGTAACGGTTCTGGTGGCAACGGTTCTGATGGCAATGGTTCCGGTGGTAACGGTTCTGGTGGCAACGGTTCTGGCGGTAACGGTTCTGATGGCAACGGTTCTGGTGGCAATGGTTCCGGTGGCAATGGTTCCGGTGGCAATGGTTCTGGTGGCAATGGTTCTGGTGGCAATGGTTCCGGTGGTAACGGTTCTGGTGGCAATGGTTCCGGTGGTAACGGTTCTGGCGGCAATGGTTCTGGTGGTAACGGTTCTGATGGCAACGGTTCTGGCGGCAATGGCTCCGGCGGTAGCGGTTCTGATGGCAGTGGCTCTGGTGGCAACGGTTCTGGCGGCAGTGGCTCTGGTGGCAGTGGTTCTGGTGGCAATGGCTCCGGCGGCAACGGTTCTGGTGGCAGCGGTTCTGGTGGTAACGGTTCTGGCGGCAACGGTTCTCAAGGTGGTAACCGTGTTAAAGGCGATAGCAGTTCTCAAGGTGGGAATGGCTCACAAGGCGGCAACCGCGTTAAAAGCGATAGCAGTTCTCAAGGTGGCAACGGATCCCAAGGTGGGAATGTAAAAGATAATGTGAAAAAAGAAGGCGATAAGTTACCTAATACGGCAACGCATTATCCTGCATCTATTTTAATGGGACTTTCAACATTCCTAATCGGTATGTTACTATTTATTCGCCGTAAAAACGCAAAATAAAAACACATCCTTCCATCTAAAACATACATGAAACAAATTGCAAAACTAAAAAGGACTTTGGATTGCATTTTATTATGCAGCCCAAAATCCTTTTTATCATCTATCAAAAAAGCATTAATACGCTTTTCCCCAATACACCATTTGTTTAGCTTCTTTACCACAATAAATACATTGGTCAGCTAAATGCTCTTGCTCAAAAGGCATACAGCGAGAAGATACTCCAACTTCTTCTTTTAGCTTCTCTTCACAAGCTAATTCTCCGCACCACATTGCCTTAATAAATCCTTGCTTTTCATCAGCTACTTTTTTCATCTCTTCGAAATTCGTCGCACTATACGTATTCTCATCGCGGAATACTTTTGCCTTATTAAATAAAGAATTATGAATTTCCTCAAGTAGTGCTGGAATACGTTTTTCCAATTGATCCATTGATATAAATTCTTTTTCTTTCGTATCTCTTCTAACAAGTACAACTTGATTCTTTTCAATATCTTTAGGACCAACTTCTAATCGAATTGGAATGCCCTTCATTTCATACTCATTAAATTTCCAGCCTGGTGTTTTATTACTAGCATCTATTTTTACTCGTGCAACCTTTTGAATATGTTCTTGTAACTCTGTTGCTTTCGCTAAAACTCCTTCTTTATGCTGAGCAATCGGCACAATAACAACTTGTACTGGTGCGACTTTAGGAGGCATTACAAGACCATTATTATCGCTATGAACCATAATAAGTCCACCTATCATTCTTGTTGATACACCCCAAGATGTTTGGTGTACATATTGCCACTTACCGTTGCGATCTAAAAATTTAATATCAAATGCTTCAGAGAAATTCGTTCCAAAGTTATGGGATGTTCCTGTTTGAAGTGCTTTCCCATCATGCATTAAACTTTCGATCGTATAAGTTGCCTTTGCTCCTGCAAACTTTTCTTTTTCTGTTTTTTGCCCTTTAATTACTGGTATTGCTAAGTAATCTTCACAGAAAGAAGCATATAGATTTAAAATATGTAACGTTTCAGCTTGCGATTCTTCTGCTGTTTCATGAATTGTATGACCCTCTTGCCATAAGAATTCCGTTGTACGAAGGAATGGTCTCGTTGTTTTCTCCCAACGAACTACTGAACACCACTGATTATATAACTTTGGCAAATCATTATAGGATTGCACAATTTTTGAAAAATGCTCACAAAATAAAGTTTCAGATGTAGGGCGTACACAAAGTCTCTCCGCTAACTTTTCATCCCCACCATGTGTCACCCATGCTACTTCAGGAGCAAATCCTTCTACATGATCCTTCTCTTTTTGCAATAAACTTTCTGGAATAAACATTGGCATATACACATTTTCATGACCAGTTGCTTTTAACTTCTCATCCATAACTTTCTGCATATTTTCCCATAAGGCATAACCGTACGGGCGTAGAATCATACATCCTTTTACACTTGAATAATCAACAAGTTCTGCTTTTTTTACAATATCTGTGTACCACTGTGCAAAGTCCTCTTCCATCTTCGTAATCGCTTGTACTTGTTCTTTTGCCATAGTCAGTCTTCCTCCTTTTGAAAATACAAAAAAGCCCGTGTCCCTAAATAGGGACCGAGCTTTGCCGGCGTTACCACCCTGATTCATGCACAAAAATTGCGCATGCTCTCTTTTGGATAACGGGAAATTCCCGCTGCATATGCAGAACGCAAAGGTAGGTTCCATATCGCCTTTTTAAGAATCTTTCAGCCTGACGGATTCTCTCTCTGCTAAAAAGATTGAACATGTACTAGTCCTTTTTCATCGTTATAACGAAATAAATTTGTTGATTATCATAATATAAATTCTTTTTTAAAACAATAGCTAATTTTCTCATCTTTATATATTCTTTTCATTTTCTGCAGTTTTATACGTAGCTTTTTCGCGAGATTTTTACAAGTTGATGTGCAATCATACCGATAAGTGTACCAAGTAGAACGAAGAAACCAATAAATCCATATCCCATTCCTTCCCATCCACCAATCACCATCATTGTAACGGGAAAAGATGCTAAACACAGAAGTATTAAACTAAGTGCAAATATAATATCGAACTGTTTGTTTGGAAACCGTTTCTTTAGTAAATACGAAATAGCAAATACAAGGATAATCGTAATTCCGCCAATGATGTAAAAGATACTAAATCCATCTAGCCACTCCATAGTATTCCCTCCTTCCATTCATTCCCTTATACTTAATTATATGTTTAATTTTTCTGAAAATAAATAATAAATTTTTACCTAGAAATATATTTTTATTACTAGGTATTAATAGTAATATATAAGAATAGGTTTTATATAATCAGGAGGGAACTTTATGGATAAAGCATTAACAAATCACGTCATTATTTTATCTTTCGATTGCTTATCAGCTTTAGATTTTCCTATATTACAAAAGCTTCCTAATTTCCAAACATTAATAAATAAGGGCGCGATGGCGAGAAAAGTGGAACCTATTTATCCTTCTGTAACATATCCAAGTCACTCAACAATCGTTACTGGAAACTACCCTAATAAACATGGTGTAGTTAGCAATACGTTACTTCAACCTGGACGCGAGTCACCAGATTGGCATTGGTACCGAAAATCCATTAAAGGAACAACGTTATACGATGAAGCACGTAAAGCAAATTTAACGACAGCTGCCCTTCTATGGCCTGTTACCGGCAGAGCAAATATTGATTACAATTTACCAGAAATCTTTCCAAATAGACCGTGGCAAAATCAAATCTTAGTTTCATTATTTAGCGGTAGCCCGCTATATCAATTAGATTTAAATCAGCGCTTCGGCCATATACGAAATGGGCTGTCACAACCTGAACTCGATGATTTCGTACTTGCTTCTGCTGTGTATACAATCCAGACGAAGAAGCCTAATGTCATGTTTGTACATTTCACCGATTTAGACACTCAAAGACACTATCACGGCTTTGAATCTAACGAAACAATAGCTGCTATCTATAGACATGATGAACGGCTAGGAAAAATTATTCAAGCTTTAAAAGACAGTGACCTATACGAAGAAAGTACAATTATCGCTCTCGGTGATCATAGCGCCTTAAGTGAAAACAAAGCCATTCAATTAAATGTACTATTTCATCAAAAAGGGCTTATATCTATAAATTCAAAAGGAAAATTAGTAGACTGGAAGGTCTATTGCCAAAGTTGCGACGGCTCTGCCTATGTATATGTGAAGGACAAAAATGATACGGATACAATTCAAAAAGTACAACTACTACTTGAAGAGTTACTTCAAAATAAACAAAATGGTATTGAATTTATGCTTCATGATGAAGCTGCAAAAGACTGCGGTGCAGATGGTAATTGTTTATTTATGTTGGAAGCACAAGAAGGATATTATTTCACTGAAAACTATACAGGCGATTTTATAAAAGAAATTACTGAAAAAGATGTTACGCCTAGTAAAAAATATACATTTGGTACGCATGGATACTCTCCAACAAAACCTAACTATGAAACAATTTTTATCGCTGCTGGGAAAGGGATAAAAAGCGGCGTTACCATTCCGTATATGAGACTTATTGATGAAGGTCCAACTATCGCTAGACTACTCGGTTTACACTTAGGTGAAACAGACGGATCAATTGTAGAGGATTTACTTCAATTGTAAAGAACTGTGTATATATGTAAAAGTTATGTAAAAATCATCACTGTTTCTCTTTTTATAATTTTTATTTTTGTACACTGTTAGTAGAACTAATTTAAGGGGGAACATTATATGAAAAAAATGTCCAGACAAGAAAAAAGCTGGATATTATACGATTGGGCGAATTCGGTATATTCGCTCGTCATTACCACTGCATTATTTCCAATTTACTTTAAAGCAGCTGCAAAAGAAGCCGGACTATCTGGTGCAACTTCAACGGCATATTGGGGATATGCGAACTCTTTCGCTACACTTTTAATTTCTATACTTGCTCCTATTCTCGGCACAGTTGCTGATTATAAAGGATTTAAAAAACGATTTTTCACATTCTTCTTTGGACTCGGTATCGTATTTACAAGTATGCTAGCAGTCGTCCCAACATCTCAGTGGTACTTATTACTAGGCTGCTATATGCTCGCATTAGTCGGTTTTGCGGGAGCAAACATTTTTTATGATGCATTTTTAGTAGATGTTACCTCTAAAGATAGAATGGACCGAATTTCTACAAGGGGCTTTGCATTAGGTTATATTGGGAGCACAATTCCTTTTATCGGTTGTATCGCTCTTATTATTCTTGCTCAAAAAGGAACTATCCCTTTATCAGTCGGCATTGCTAGTCAAATTTCGTTCGCAATAACAGCTCTTTGGTGGGGATTATTTACAATTCCAATGTTAAAAAATGTAGAGCAAACACATTACATTGAACGTCATCCAAGACCAATTGCAATGAGCTTCAAACGCCTTGCTGATACTTTTAAAAATATTAAAGAATATAAAACTGTATTTATGTTCCTAATCGCTTACTTCTTCTACATTGACGGGGTCGATACAATTATTACTATGTCTACCGCTTACGGAACAGATCTCGGTATTAGTGCAACGAATCTATTAATCATCTTATTTGTCACACAAATTGTAGCTTGTCCATTCGCCTTATTATACGGAAAGTTATCAGAAACATTTACAGGTAAAAAAATGCTATACGTCGGCATTATTATTTATATCATTATCTGCATATATGCTTATTTCTTAAAAACGACACTCGATTTCTGGATTTTAGCAATGTTAGTTGCCACTTCTCAAGGTGGTATTCAAGCACTTAGTCGTTCCTATTTTGCAAAACTGGTACCAAAAGAATCTGCAAATGAATTCTTCGGATTTTATAATATCTTTGGTAAATTCGCGGCAATTATGGGGCCAGTATTAGTCGGTGTTACAACGCAATTAACAGGAAAAACCAACGCTGGTGTCCTTAGTATTATTGTACTGTTCGTTATCGGTGGATTCTTACTAACTAGGGTTCCCGAAAATGATACATCGGTTACACCACCTAGTCCAAAAACTAAAACGCTATAAAAAAAAGATCCTCTTCTCATGAGAAGAGGATCTTTTCTTTAGTTTTAGCGATAACGTCTTACAATTAAAAATTCTACAGCCGGCTTTACAACTACCGCAGCGCATAACGCAAATAAAAGAGGTATGTTATGAAAATCAATCCATTTATTAAAACCTACCGATGCCAAACTTTTAAACATATAATGTAATGCGATGCTACAAATAAATAGTGCATACCAGTTTACTTGAAGTTCAGTTAACCAATAATAAAGTGCAAACACTAACGTACTTATAGCTACTAATGCCGTAACTACAAGACTTATTTTCTCTTTCCCCAACAACTACTCCCCCTACAGCTTGTACAAAAATAGTTTATCAACAGTTGTTCCTAATACTTCAGCTAAACGGAATGCTAACGCTAAGCTTGGATCATATTTATTATTCTCAATTGCATTTATCGTCTGTCTAGAAACTTTACACTTATCAGCCAATGCACCTTGTGAAATATTGTTTTCAGTGCGTAATTCATAGATTTGATTTTTCACACCATTTCTCCTAACCTGTAAAATCGTTTTTACATCATCAGTATATAGTTGGGGCATATCATTGTCAAAAGATTGCCGCAAGAAAAGGGAGCAATTCTGCTCCCTTACAATAGCTATTTCGAAACTAATCAATTCGTCATTTCCTCTCGATTCACAATATCTTCTTTCTTTATTTGCATACGTAAAACCGGACCTATTGCTAACAAAATAAGTGACATTGCTATACAAAATACAGTAACTAGTGAGGTCATCTCCTTCAATCCTCCAGCTAGTGAAGTTCCGATTAACATTGCCCCCATAAACAGTGGTAAAATTGTTCCATTTACTCTTCCAATCATATTTTCTGGTACAAGTTGAATCATAAGCGTACCGACGACTATATTAACACAAGCTAAACAAATACCTGTTCCAAACCTCATGAAACTAGTAATCCAAAATGATGTAGATAGCCCTTCTACTAAAAATGACATTGCTAATATGCTCATACCGAATACAAACATCTTTTTCGGGTTCACTTTTGAAGCGAAAACTGCAGCAACAATACCACCGATTAACATACCGATTCCATCAGCTGCGGCTAAATATTGAACTGCTTCCTTTTTCATTCCAAGGCGCTCTATTACAAGAAATACCTCTAATGGATTCGTTAGTCCAACAGCTAAGCCCATAACGGTGAAAGTAATCGTAATCATACGTAAATTTTTCGTATGAAGAACGTATTTCCATCCTTCTTTTATATCATTTTTTAATGAACCTCTCGCCACTTGCTCTTGTTCCACCCATTTTGGTAAAAATGAAAGGGCTATAGCAGATAACAAAAATAAAATGATTAAGCTATATAGTGACGTAAATAAACCAAGTTGTGTATATACAAGCGATCCTACCACTGGTCCAAAAATCATAAATAATGACTGTAATGTTTGATTAAATGCAATCGCATTTGCTACCTGTTCTTCTTTTACATAGCGTTTAAATATACGCGAAGATGATGGCTGAGAAAACTGACCTACAATCGCGGAAATGAGTGTTGCAAAAAATATAGCCTGCCAATAATCCAGCTTTAACAACAAGACAATTCCTACAATAGACAGTACACTTAATACATCTCCAGCAACCATCGTTCTTTTCGGATTCCAGCGATCAGCTAGCGCCCCACCGATAAACGAGAAAATAAAAATAGGTGCATATTCCATAACCGATAACAAAGAAACTGAAACTGGATCATTATTCGTTCGCTCCATTATGAAATATAAAAGAGCCATATTTCTAATCCAAATTGCAAATTGTTGTAAAATATCAGATGCCATAACGAGCATAAATGCTCGGTTTTTAAATAAAGCGTTCATTTTCATTCCTCTTTCATAAACCGACCGTTCGGTCTATTTTTTTGTAAGAAAAGCAACTGACCTATTATTCAGCTGCCATTCCTTTTAACAATACATCTATTGCCTTTTTATAAATACGTTTCAGCTCTTTATAATCTAACTCGTAGTAAAGTACTCCAAGCCCCGATAATAATCCATTCACAATATACATAAGATCACGCGTATCATCTTCTCGAAACTCTCCAGACTGTATACCTGCTTCAACTAATTCCTCAACCGTAACATATGATTCTCTAGTTAAAGCTAACAGTTCATCCAGAATTTCTTTACTTACAACTTGGCTCATAGAGAATTCCTCTATTGCATTTGAAATGGGTTGCTGTATGTCCTCTACATAATATTCCGCGAGACCATATAGTTTTTCAGTACTCGTACTATACAACTTCTCTTTTTCATTCCATTTTTCAAGCCAATCATACGTATGCTGTTTTACTACAAATAAAAATAATTCTTCTTTACTTTTAAAGTGATAATAAATGCTTCCTTTACTTCGCTCTGTAATTTCACAAATCTCTTCCATAGATGTAGCTGCATAACCCTTCTGTGAAAACAGACTTTCTGCTTTATAAGCAATTTCTTTCTTTATCTCTTCTGTACTTCTTCTCATATTTACACCTCTTCAAACCGACCGTTCAGTCTAATAATAACAAATAAAAAACCTCTATCGCAAGAGGCTATATTCCTTATTTAAGAAAACGTACTTTCAAACCACGTTCGAATCATATGTATTATTCCAATTTTAAATCCTAATTTAACAAGAAATACGCCTCCCGCAGCTAATAAAAATAACATTACTTTCCCCTTATTTTTCACTTTCGGTTCCCTTTTCATTTCTATTCCCCTTATTACATTAAAAATATTAATCAAACGTTTGTTTAACTGTTTTTATGCATATGTAAGCCAACTAATCAAACGTTTGTTTAAAAAGAAATACGCCCCCCTATAGGGCGTATTCTCATCAATCACCGCCGCCTCCACCACCGCAGCTACCTCCACTATCTCCACCAAAAGAACCTCCGCAATCATGTGAACCTCCATCGTGCGAGCCATCATTATCCGATCCAGCAAAGAAAAATAATGGTGATGAGCTGTTGGATGAATTATGAATGTTATTTTGTTTTGTAAGATTTACCTTCTTTTTGTTTGATCGAACTGCTGTTACGATCGTTCCAACTACAACAAATAATAATATGACAATAATAAATTCCATATAAAAGCCTCCCTTAATCTTTGAATAATTGAATGGTTCTTTCTAGATTTTCAAGTGAAATGAAGCGCGATTCACGAAGAATTTCTTTTCCATTATAAAATAATAAAACTGTTGGTCCTGTAAATACTGCATATCGCCCTGCGATCTCTTGCATGTCTTGTAGTAATATTTCTACTTTCTCTACGTAATCATAATTCTCTAATACGCAATTTACTTTTCTTAACATAACATCACAAACACCACAATTTTCCGTTTTAATAAACAGCAGTACTAATTGTTGTCCTTCAATATATGTCGCTAATTCTTCTATCGTTTCAAATGTATTCATCTTATCCCTCTTAGCGTAATTTACGAAATACTTTACCCTGATACATACGAAAAGCTGAACTATCTTTAATCTTTCTCTTTTCCATTACCTGCTGAAAACGCAGCGTTTTTGCTGTTAACTCTTCTTGTAATTCTTTTCTCTCTACTTCATCATAACAGCATGCAATTAAGTTTTCTATTTTTAATATATCTTTTTGTAGTTCCATTTCTGGTGGAATCATACCCGCATTTTTTAAGATTTTATAACTCATTCTAAGTTCTGGAGGTACCATTGAAAGGTCTTCTAATTGTAGTGGTTTTCCTTTTCCCGGAATATGATCAAGGTCTCCATTCCGTATTGCTTGTCGAATTTTTTCTTCAGCAATGTTCAAAAAGACATCCACACCATTCGCTCCTTTACATATTTTTACTATTATTTTACATGATATTTTCTCATCTTGCTACGCTATTACAAATTGACTGTATACAATTTTTTCTCAAATTTAATTACAAGGAGCCTTTTCCTCCCTAATCAATATTTTATTTTCATGTGTAGTCTGTGTTAGAGCCATTTCATATTGAGAAAATCTTTCCGAATCAAATAAAGCGTTTACACTAAATCTTACATTTGCTACGATTTAATCACCCCCAGCTCCCTTGTATAGACTTCGTGATGTCTGATCATTTTTATCTAGACGTTTCATACGTCTAGATTCACTTTGGTTTACTGGCGTACGCCTTTAAATATATCTTTTATTTTGAAAGGAGAAATGACTATGAGCTCCAAAAAATTCACATTGCTATTACTATCTCTACTACTATTCTTACCTCTTTTTCTCACAAACTTTATTACTCCAAATGTTGCATTAGCAAATTCACCAAAGCAAGGTCAAAAAATTGTTGGGTATTTTCCTTCATGGGGTATTTACGGACGCAATTATCAAGTTGCAGACATTGATGCATCCAAGCTAACTCATTTAAACTATGCTTTCGCTGATATTTGCTGGAATGGAAAACATGGAAACCCTTCTACTCACCCTGATAATCCGAATAAACAAACGTGGAACTGTAAAGAGTCTGGTGTACCACTGCAAAATAAAGAGGTCCCTAATGGTACTCTCGTACTCGGTGAACCATGGGCTGATGTCACAAAATCTTATCCGGGATCAGGTACAACTTGGGAAGATTGTGATAAATACGCCCGCTGTGGAAATTTCGGAGAACTGAAACGATTAAAAGCTAAGTTTCCTCACTTAAAAACAATTATTTCCGTTGGTGGCTGGACTTGGTCTAACCGTTTTTCTGATATGGCCGCTGATGAAAAAACAAGAAAAGTATTCGCTGAATCTACAGTAGCTTTTCTTCGCGAATATGGATTTGACGGCGTTGATTTAGACTGGGAATATCCGGGTGTAGAAACGATTCCTGGTGGTAGTTATCGTCCTGAAGATAAGCAAAACTTCACCCTACTCCTTCAAGATGTTCGAAATGCATTAACGAAAGCTGGTGCAGAAGATGGTAAACAATACTTACTAACAATCGCATCAGGTGCAAGCCAACGTTATGCTGATCATACAGAGCTAAAGAAAATCTCTCAAATACTGGATTGGATTAATATTATGACATATGATTTCCACGGTGGATGGGAAGCTACTTCTAACCATAATGCAGCTCTATACAAAGATCCAAATGACCCAGCAGCAGATACGAAATTTTACGTAGATGGTGCAATAGACATTTATACAAATGAAGGGGTTCCAGCGGATAAACTCGTATTAGGTGTACCTTTTTACGGACGTGGATGGAAAAATTGCGGAAAAGAAAATAACGGGCAATACCAACCTTGTAAACCAGGTAGTGATGGAAAGCTCGCTTCTAAAGGTACTTGGGATGATTACTCTACCGGTGACACAGGTGTGTACGATTACGGTGATTTAGCAGCTAATTATGTTAATAAAAATGGTTTTGTTCGCCACTGGAACGATGTAGCGAAAGTACCTTATTTATATAATGCGACTACAGGCACGTTTATTAGCTATGATGACAACGAATCTATGAAATATAAAACAGACTATATAAAGACAAAGGGTTTAAGTGGCGCAATGTTTTGGGAACTAAGCGGGGATTGCCGTACAAGTCCAAAATATAGTTGTAGTGGGCCAAAATTACTTGATACGCTAGTAAAAGAATTACTTGGTGGACCTATTACTCAAAAAGATACTGAACCACCAACAAACGTAAAAAATATTGCTGTTACAAATAAAAATTCAAACTCCGTTCAATTAAACTGGACTACATCTACTGATAACGTAGGAGTTACGGAATATGAAATTACTGCCGGAGAAGAGAAATGGAGTACAACAACAAATAGCATTACAATTAAAAATTTAAAATCTAATACAGAATACACATTTTCAGTAATAGCAAAGGATGCTGCTGGGAATAAATCACAGCCTACTTCTATTATTGTAAAAACAGACGATACTAACACAACACCTCCTGGTGGAAATGGGAATGCTACCTTTTCAGTCACTTCAAATTGGGGAAGTGGTTACAACTTCTCGATTGTAATTAAAAATAGTGGAACGACCTCTATTAAAAACTGGAAATTAGAATTTGATTATAACGGCAATTTAACACAAGTTTGGGATTCTAAAATTAGTAGTAAAACAAATAATCATTACGTAATTACGAATGCAGGATGGAATGGTGAAATTCCTCCTGGTGGATCGATTACAATCGGAGGGGCAGGAACAGGCAATCCTGCCGAACTTTTAAATGCATCTATTAGCGAAAACTAAACGTAACCTCCATTAATTATTTCACTAAAGTTTGAATTTAGGTTTGAGTGCTCTATCCTAAATTCAAACTTTTAATTTTATGAAAAATCACAAATTGATATTATAATAACCTATTATAATCATATTTAGTTTCTAATATGAAGTTCATGTGAAGTTCATCTGAATTTTACATGAATTTCCTTTAAGTTCTATTGTCTTCCTATACTAATCACATTATTCTTTACATATAGGAATTATTTTCATTCCATTTCAAACTATCTATATATATAAAGAAAGATAGTCGCCTGTTAGGGAAAGGCATCTAAATATAAACATAACATAAGAAAAAGCACGCTTATAAGCGCACCATAAGAGTGCTTCTTCATACAATTCTCATGTAAGAGTTCTCGAAAATCATGTTAATCACAAAGAAAAGGCATTAGCTTATACAAGCTAATGCCTTTTCTTTATTCATATCGTTCAGCGTCCCATTCTTCTATATTCCATACTTTTGTTATCCATGCTTCATAGAAAGAAGGCTCATGTGAGACAAGTAAAACTGTTCCTTTATATTGTTGTAACGCTTCCTGCAAAGACTTCTTTGTTTCTATATCCAAATGATTAGTCGGTTCATCTAAAATTAAAACATTGCTTTTCGTTACGATAAGTTCACATAAACGTACTTTCGTTTGTTCCCCGCCGCTTAATAAACGAATAGGTTTTAATACATGTTCTTCTTTCAATCCACACTTTGCTAATACTTGGCGTACTTCTTTCTTTGTCATATCTGGTCGTTCTGCCCAAACTTTTTCTAATGGTGTTGTTTCTGAAGCAAACTCCTCCTGCGCAAAATAAGCAGGATTTACTCGTTCTCCAACAGAAATTGAACCGCTTAGCGGCTTTATTTGACCTAATAACGTTTTTAACATTGTCGTTTTTCCAATCCCATTATGACCAACAATCGCTATCTTTTCTCCTTTTTTTACTTGCAAATTCAATTCTGGACATAACGGAGAACTATATCCTATCCTTAGTTTTTCAGCCTGTAATATGCGACTAACTGGCTCCTCATAAACATTGAAATCAAAACGGGATCGAGGTACATGATTAACCTTTTCAATCCTTTGCATTTTCTCCAATACTTTCTCTCGACTTTTAGCCTGTTTCGCTTTTCGAATTTTATTTTTTTGAATAAATGTTTCTAACTGAGAGATTTCTTTTTGTTGTTTCGCATGCGCCGATTGTAATTGTTTCCTTTGCAATTGATAACTTTGCACAAATTTTTCATAATTTCCTACGTACCGCTTCACTTTCCGTTCTTCTAGATGATAAATAACATTCGTAATACTGTTCAAAAATGCTTCGTCATGTGAAATGATTACATAAGCTTTTTCATACAGTCTCAAATACGATTGCAACCATTCTATATGGGCTGTATCTAAATAGTTTGTTGGCTCATCTAGCAATAAAACATCAGCTTTTTCTAAAAGGAGCTTCCCAAGTAATAACTTTGTTCGCTGTCCTCCACTTAACTTTGAAACATCCTTTTTAAGCCCCATTTCAAATAAACCTAAACCGATTGCTACTTCCTCAATTTCTGTATGAATTTGATAGAAATTAGAACTTTCCAATATAGTTTGTAATTCTCCATACTTTACTAACAACTTTTCTATTTCTCCTGCTCCATTCATTTCTTCAGCAATTTTTAACATTTCACATTCAACCGCATACAAATTAGAAAATGCACTTTGTAAGTATCCCTCAATTGTTATTCCTTCTTGTAAATCCATATGCTGCTGTAAAAAACCTATCTTCACATGTGGAAACCATTCAATGTTTCCGTCATCATGTATAAGTTCTCCTGTTAAAATCCTTAACAATGTTGATTTTCCAATTCCATTTTTCCCAACTAACCCAACATGCTCGCCCTTTAATAGTCGAAAACACGCATTATATAAAATGGTTTTCTCACCATACGAATGACTTACATTTTCTACTGTTAATATACTCATTTTTTTCTCTCCTCTACTTATAGTTCATAAGCTAAATAGAGAGAGCAACAGTATAAAGCCTTATTTAATTGTATATATAAAAAATGGGTAAGGTGAATACACCTTACCCATTACATATTATAGTAAAAAAGGATTAAGGTTCTTTACCTGCTGTCTTCAATTTAGCTTAATCGTTAAAAATGGGCAGACTTCTCCCGCATCAAGCTAAAACCATTTGAAGAACAGTTGATAAAGTCATTTTATCCTTTCACTCCTTTAACATTTGTTATATTAAGAGTATAAACTACTCTGTTATATTTTATTCTCTATTTTTTCTTTTGTTCCTTCTCCGCTTTTTCATTTTCTGCGTAAATTTCTTTATACATCTTTTCTAATGCATATGGACTTGTAAAGATGAGCGTTAACGATTTCCAAATATAAATTCTTCTTTGTAGTTCTACCCCATACTCTTTACTAACCATATTTTTCACTTCTGGAATATGTTCTTCGTTTTGAAATTGTTGTACAGATTTCAATTCCTTCGTCTTAAAATCCGTTAAAAGGCCTATTACAGTTCGTCCATGTTCCTGCGACCTTTCTTCTAAATCAAACTGAATGGAATGAACAAAACCTAAAACATGAAAGATTTGAGCATGCAACCCGACAGCAGCACGCTGTTCCATTAAGTTGTAGCACTCTCGTTTTAACCCTTCTACCATTTCTAAAGAATTTCTATTAACTTTTCTTTTGCCAACAAACATAATTTTTACAATATGAGCGACTGCTCCCATACTTTTTAATACACTCTCTAAAACTTCTACCGCATCTTCCACATAACCATTTGAAATTATAGAATGAATAAATTCATCTAATACCACTTGAAACTTTTTAATTAAATGTAAATCGCGTAATTCTGGAACATCTTCTCTCAATTGATTCCGGCCTTGAACCCACTTTAAAACTTCTGACATCTCTTCTTCTTTTAATTCATGATGTTCCATACCATACTTCATTAATAAAATATGATTTTTTAATAAGGACTTTCCTTCTTCAAGATTGTCCGGCGTTAATGAATCAACTATTTTCTCTATAGATTTCATCTTTCTCCCCCTATATAAAAAAGCCTCTTAACAGTAATTATACCAAAAACTGTTAAAAGACTTTTTCTATTTTTTCATATAAGGAGCTAATACTCTCAGAATTTCTTCCTTATCCTTCTTTAACTCAAGTGATGTTAACATATCCATCGTTCTCGGTCTAGGTAATTTCACTTGTACCTCACCAACTATTGAGGCTGGTCTTTGAGATAAAATAAATACGCGATCTGAAAGCAAGATTGCCTCATCTAGGTCGTGTGTAACCATAACGATTGTTTGCTTCTCTTGGTGCCAAGAGTTTAAAAGCCAGCTATGTACTTCCATTTTTGTAAAGGCATCTAATTTTCCAAAAGGCTCATCAAGTAGCATAATTGGCTTTTCACATAAATATGTGCGCAAAAAACTAATTCTTTGACGCATACCACCAGACAATTCATCTGGATAATGGTCTGCATATTCATCTAGTTCAAATTGCTTTAATGCTTCCATTCCCTCTGTCAGCCTTTGTTTTTTCGGTTTCCCTTCGATTTCCAATGGAAGAACTATATTTTGCAAAGCTGATCGCCAAGGTAATAATAAATCTTGTTGCGGCATATAACTTACAACATCTTGCTCTTGTACGTGCCTATCCTTATACGTTACATTCCCACTTGTTGGGCTTTCAACATTTGCAATCATATTTAATAATGTGCTTTTCCCGCAACCACTCGGTCCTACAAAGGAAACGAACTCTCCCTCTCGTATAGAAGCACTAATATTTGCCAATACATTCTTTCCATCAAAAGCTTTTACAATCTCTTTTATTTGTAATCCACTCATTTTTCACTTGGAAGGAACTCATTTGTAAAGGCATCTTTCACATCAATTTTCTTCTTAATAACTTTGTTATCATATAAGAAATTCATGTAATTCGTCCAAACTTCTTCCTTCTGTACTCCCCACGCTTTTGCATCATCTTGATACTTCGTACTTAACCATTTTTGACTTTCTTGTACTAATTCTTTATTCACATCTGGAACTGCTTTAATTAAAATATCAGCAGCTTCTTTCGGTTCTTTAATTGCAAAATTATAACCTTCTGTCGTTGCACTCATAAACTTTTTCACAAAGTCTTTATCTTGCTTCGTATGTTTTTCACTCGTAATAATAACAGGGCTATAGAAATCAAGCGCTGGGTCTAAGTCTTTCACCATAATCGTATTTAACTCTTTTCCTTGGCGCTTCGCTTCAATTCCATCCCATCCGTAATATATCCATTCAAAGTCGGCATCACGACCGATTGATTTAAAGAAATCTGTTTGTCCTAAGATGATTTTTTCAACTTTATTAAAATCAGCTTGATGCTTCTCCATGATTGTCTTCAGCGTTGCTTCTTCTGCTGGTCCTCCCCAGCCACCGTAACGTTTACCTTCAAAATCTTTTGGTGACGTCATATTATCTTTTTTAAGTGATGCAAAAGCTGAAGTGTTATGTTGGATGATTGCTCCTACAGATACAACAGGAATACCTTCCACACGAGCCAACGTTACATTTTCTTGTGCGCTTATTGCGAAGTCGGCTTTTCCAGAAGCTATCATTTGCTCCGCTGTCACATTATCACCAGGCTGAATAATTTCTACATCGAGGCCTTGCTTTTTATAATAATCTTTCGCTTGCGCTACATATAGGCCAGTATGATTCGTATTCGGAAACCAATCTAATACTACTTTTACTTTTTGATCTTTACTTGCACTTTCTTCTTTCTTCGCCGGATTACATCCAGCCACACCTACTGCTAATAAGGCAGCCAACATAACTTTTAAACCTTTTTTCATTTTCTGCCGTCCTTTCTATATATCCATGGTGCTGTTATTCTTGCCATAAACTCCACGATAAAATACAGACATAATGTCACCATAACAATAATTGCTGCCACACCAAATACTCGGGCTGTTAAAAAGGATTTTGTAGCCCTTGTAAGCATAACTCCTAATCCTTCGCTTGCACCGAGCCATTCCCCAATAATTGCTCCCATTACGCTATATGTAACTGCAATTTTTAAACCTGAGAAAAAGTATGGCAGTACTGCTGGAAACTTTACTTTCTGGTAAACTTGCCATTTCGTTGCCTTCATCGTTTGCAACAACTTCAACATATTTTTATCTACCGTTTGAAAACCTTCTAAAATGCTAAGCGCAATTGGGAAGAAACAAACAAGTATTACTACCATTACTTTCGGTAGCATTCCATATCCAAACCAAATAATAAATAACGGTGCAAGTACAACGATTGGAATCGTTTGTGAAATAACAAGCAACGGATTTATTAAAATACGAAATAAGGGGATAACATCCATAATAATTGCAATACTTGTCCCAATTAAAATCGCAAAAAACAGTCCGATTAGAACCTCTTGTAACGTTTGCATCGTATTCGGTAATAGTAAATCTTTCATTCCAATTAATTCTTGAACAATGGCAGAAGGCTTCGGTAAAATCCACGGTTCAATTTTAAATAATGAAACAGATCCTTCCCATATCGCTATGAGAAGGATAAGCCAAATTGTTGTAATTATTTTAGATTGCTTCTGGTTTTGCATATTCATCACGGTACTTCCAAACCTTTTCATCTATCGTTACACCAGTGCTTGGACGATAATGGATTTTAATAGAAGTAATCACTTCTTCTGCTCCAGCATCCACACAAGCTTGTTGCGCACGTTTAATGACATCAAGAAGTACATCTAATTCTCCTTCCAGCGTTGTTTCCATTGCCCCTACTTCATAACGAACTCCCGATTGTTGTACAACTTCAATTGCTTTATCGACAACAGAATACACATCTTTTTTCTTCGCTTGTGGTACTACTGAAAATGAAATCGTAACTTGTTGTGACATAGTAAAATCCCCCTTATAAAATGAAATGTTAAAACAAGAAAAGGCTTTCCTACTGCGTAGGAAAGCCTTGTATGCAAGTTATTATAGAATAACATATGCTACATCACTTTAAGTAACTCCCTACGCTGGCATTATCCAGATCAGGTTGAGGGTCGATGTTTGTTTACATCCTCTCAGCCAATTGGCTCCCCGGTCCTTAATTCGTTTTCATTGTAGCATGATTTATTTTATTGAACAAACAAAAGCACGTATAATCATTTCATTTAACTTTTGAATTCCCCTATTAACTCTTGTAACTCCTGTGAAAGCCAGCTTAAAGAACTAGCTAATTCAGCAATATCTTGTACAGACATTTCCTGCTCTTTCATACTTTCTTCAATATTATTACTACTATTTGCATACGTATTTGCAATAAGTGATAGTTCATTTACAACACGAACAATATTTTGGCTATTTTGCAATATATCACTTGAATTGCTAGAAACAACTCTAACTTGATTTGTAACAGATTGTGCTGATTTTGAAATTTTTTCAAAGAAAGCACCACTACTTTGAAAAAGTTTAATTCCGGATTCTACTTCTTTTGAAGCTTTTTGTATTGAAACAACAGCTTCTTCCGTTTCAACTTGTGTTTCCCCTATTAATTTCGCTATATCTTTTGCTGATGCTTCCGTCTGCTCTGCTAATTTACGCACTTCATCAGCAACAACGGCAAATCCCTTTCCGGTTGCCTCAGCACGTGAAGCTTCAATAGAAGCATTGAAAGCTAGCGAATTCGTTTGATTTGAAATACCTGTAATTACGTTTACAATATCACTAATTTCTTTTGATCTTGTTTCCAAAGAATGAATGATAGAAGATAAATCTTGTACTGCATTTTGTATTATGTTCATCTGATTAATCGCCTGTTCAATAACACCATTTCCTTTTACTGAATGATGCTTCGTACCTTCAGACTCTTTCGCCATTTGTTTTGCAATATTAGTTATCTCTTCCATCCTATCTTCCATTTCATATACAATACTTAAATATTTTGGTACTGAAGTTTCTTGTGATTGAACGCCAGCCCTTAACTCAACTATAGAACTTACGATTCCTTGGACTGCCATGCTATTCTCTTTCGTACTCACTGACAATTCTTGTGAAGATGAGGAAACCTGTTCTGCTGTCTGTTTCACTTTATCTATAATTCCTTTAAACTTCTCGATGGTATTATTAAAATACGCATTAATAATACCAATATCATCTGGTCTTTCCTCTAATTTAATACTTAAATCACCTTTACCAACTCTGCGCAATCCTTCACGTAAATCCCGCAATGGAGCAAGCGCGTTACGTACAATTAAGAATTGAACAACAGTTGCAATTAAAACAGAAATACAAATAAACATTAAACCTTGTATAATGAACTTTTCCTTTGTACTAGGAACAATAGAGGCATCTACATCTGCTGCAACTAGTGCCACAATGTTACCTTCTCCATCTTTAATTGGCTCTAATATCGTTACCCATGTTCCTAATGCGTCTTCATATATTTCTGTCATGTTTGCTTTTTTCGTGCTCATTACTTTATCATATGCTTTCATCCAAAGATCTGGTTGTTTATAATATTCTCCCGGCCTTACTTCAACAACATTTGCTAAACCTGTAGACAAATCAATGATTTGCAGCTCACCTTTTTCATTTTTTTTCGCTCCAACAATATACGTTTGTCCAACACTGTTCAATTCTTCCGTTGATTCATCTAATTTCTCTGTTAACTTCTCTCTCTTTTCTCTTTCTGCCGTTGGGTCTTTTGCAACATCTCTTAATATTTCTTCATCTAATTTATGTAATACCGTATCTCCTGTTTCAAAAGAGTGCCTTTCAAATATAGACATCATGCTATTTTGAAACATGTTAAAACTTAATGCTCCCATAGTACCAACAAGCGTTAAAATAACTAACACAGTTAACAATACATTTTTTTGAAGAAATGATAACCTGTGCCAATATTTTTTCATTAACATCACCTTTCTTAATTAACTTAATATAAAGTAAAACTATTAAAATATAAACCTCATTAACAATCGATAAAAGTTCTCATTTGTTTATAAATAAAAAAAAGACCAATGAAAAGAGCATTGGTCAAGACCAACCCTATCCGTCCGGTAACTGGCTAGCATAGCCTTTCGGCCTTAGCTCCTTTAGTTTTGCGTCCTAATGTTTCCATCAGTTTGCCTTTCTCGCTGAACGAGTTGAACGATATGGGAGTTCTATGAGAATTAAATTATTCTCTATCAAAGATTACAACATAAGAATTAAAATGTCTACCTATTTAGAGATGCAAATGTAAAGTTTCAATGCATTATTTTTTCGAAATAATTTAACAAAGTACGTGAATGTTATATTTCTTGTGTTATATAATAAAAAATGTATATAACACAAGGATTATTTTGAGTATTTATTTTAATTTTCATTCAAATTAAATTATTCGAATATATCTTAACTAATGAATTTCGGAGGTAGTTTATCATGTTTTGGCTACAATTTCTTACGTTACTACTCTGCATTTTTATTGGCGCACGCTTAGGCGGAGTTGGTCTAGGAGTAATGGGTGGCGTTGGTATGGCAATACTTGTTTTCGTCTTTCACTTACAACCTACAGCTCCTCCTATTGATGTAATGCTTATGATTTTAGCAGTAATTACAGCTGCCGGTGCACTGCAAGCCGCTGGAGGAATGGACTACCTTGTTCATCTGGCTGAGAAAGCATTACGAAAAAATCCAAAGCGCATTACATTCTTTGCTCCAATTGTTACTTATTTATTTACACTGTGCGCAGGAACTGGTCACGTTGCTTATTCTGTACTTCCTGTTATCGCAGAAGTCTCTCGCGAATCTGGGATTAGACCGGAACGACCAATGTCAATTGCCGTAATCGCTTCCCAACAAGCAATTACAGCTAGTCCTATATCAGCTGCAACAGTTGCACTTTTAGCAATGCTAGCTGACTATAAAATCACCTTATTAGATATTTTAAAAGTAAGTATTCCTTCTACCTTCATCGCTTGTATGGTAGCTGCATTTATTGCTAGCAAAATGGGGAAAGAATTAAATGAAGACCCTGAATACTTGAAACGTTTAAAAGAAGGAATGATTCCTAAAATTGAAGAGAAGAAAGAATTTGTTGGTTTAAAGGGCGCTAAACTATCCGTTATCCTTTTCTTAGTAGGAACTTTCCTTGTCGTCCTTCTCGGTTCATTTGAAGCACTTCGGCCAGGATGGATGGTTGACGGGAAGTTAGTTCGTCTTTCCATGCCAAACACAATTGAAATGGTTATGTTAACTATCGCAGCTCTTATTATTATTTTCTGCAAACCAAATGTAGAAAGCATCGTGTCTGGTAACGTCTTTAAAGCGGGGGCAACAGCAGTTGTTGCTATTTTCGGTATCGCTTGGATGGGAGATACTTTCTTTAACGGAAACTTAAATATGATTCAAGGATCAATTCAACACCTAGTAACAAGTGCACCATGGCTATTTGCCATCGCATTATTCATTCTATCTATTTTACTATATAGCCAAGCAGCAACAGTACGTGCTTTAATGCCTCTAGGATTATCACTCGGTATTCCACCAGCACTACTAATCGCGATGTTCCCTGCAGTAAATGGATACTTCTTTATTCCAAACTATGGAACAATCGTTGCTGCCATTAACTTTGATCGCACTGGTACAACAGGTATTGGTAAATATGTTTTAAATCATAGCTTTATGATTCCAGGCCTAATCGCAACATTCACTTCTATCGGAATTGGAATGCTTTTAATATCAATTATGTTTTAAAGAAAAAGCACAAACCTACAATTTTAAAGGGTTTGTGCTTTTTTAATCAAACGTTTGTTTAAATATTTTTAACCATCCATTATGTTCTTTACTATTTTTGTGAAGTTCCCTTTTCCTACAAACTCCTATTTACTTCATCTACTAGCTTCTTCGTACTTTCATACGGAGATTCAGCTAAACTAATCACGGAAATAACAGAAACACCGTCCGCACCGGCTTCTATAACCCCAGCGGTATTTTCAATTGTAATGCCACCAATCCCAACGATTGGTATTGTAATTTCTTGTTCTCTAAAATGAGCTAAACCTTTCGTTCCTTGCACAGCTTTCGTATCTTTTTTCGTACTCGTTGGGAAAATAGGCCCAACACCTAAATAATCAGCTCCGTTTTTAATTGCCCAGCGTGCTTCTTCAATTGTATGGGTAGATACACCAACAATTTTATCTCCCATTTTTTCACGAACAGAAGTAATTCCTTCATCATCTTGGCCAACATGCACGCCATCTGCATCTAACTCGAGAGCTAGTTCCACATCATCATTTACGATGAATGGTACACCGTACTCCTTACAAATTGCTTGTAGTTCTTTTGCAAAACAAATACGTTTCTCGCCCGTTAAAGCGTCTTCCCCCTTTTCACGGAATTGAAAAATTGTTATACCGCCTTCAAGTGCATCTCTCAATACTTGTAGTGGCTCCTTCGCACAATTGTTACTTCCCATAATAAAATATACTGATAGTAATCTAGACATTTCAGCCTTTGTAATACGTGACATCTAGTTCCCCTCCTTACTATATAAGCTCAATCTTCCCATACTTCTCAATATCATCTGAAGTTGTATTTGCTAACTGGTTTAAAAATTCAATTTGGAAACTACCAGGTCCCTTTTCCACTGTCTTAGCAGCTGCCAGTTCCGCAGCTACACCATAAAACGTTAATGCCGCTACCGCTGCCTTTACATAATCCTTTTCTACTGCTACAAATGCTCCTATTACAGAAGTTAGTAAACAACCAGTTCCCGTAACCTTCGTTAAAATAGAGTGACCATTTCGAATAAGAATCGTTCGCTCTCCATCTGTAACAACATCTTCTTTTCCAGTAATCACCGCTACTGTATTTAATTCATCCGCTGTCTGCCTTGCAATACTTACGACATTGCCATTTCCAGCACCGGCGTCTACCCCTTTAATTTCCCAGCTCTCATTAATAACGTTCGCTATTTCAGCTGCATTTCCGCGGATAATCGCTAAATCAATTTCAGCCGGAATATGCCTCGCAACTTCTGTTCGATACGATGTTGCTCCTGCACCAACTGGATCAAACAGTACTGGTACATCGTTCACATTTGCTGATTTACCCGCAAGTAACATCGCTTCTACTTCTTCAGGACGAAGTGTCCCCATATTTAATACTAGCGCTCCAGCAATGCTAGCCATTTCTGCTACTTCTTCTTTTGCATACGCCATTACAGGCGATGCCCCTAACGCTAACAAACCGTTAGCTGTAAAGTTTGTTACAACAACATTTGTAATATTATGAACGAGCGGATTAGATTCTCTCACCAAATCCACTACTTTACTAATTTCTTTCATATTCATCCTTCTCATCCCCTAACTATAGTGATGGGAGATACACAAAAAGACACTTTGCGCGTATGCAAAGTGCCTGAACATGTGCTTTTACACTCTCCCTACGCTGGCATTATCCAACAGGTTCAAATGGTCAATGACGGATTAGTCATACTCTCAGTTTGTCTCCACAAACTCCCATGTGTTTAGTATTCATCTACTTCAAAGTCTACTCTTATTCTACTAAAATAACAAGTTCTTTACTTTTCTATTTCATATAGAAGCAACTGATAAAACAATACGCATAATAAATAAGTATCTATTTTTCATAGTCTCATCATTGTGCATATTATGTTCTATCGCCATCATTTGATTTCAAACAGATTTCGTTCACTCCACTAAGAAACATTCAAATTTGGAGCGAAACTGAATCTCAAGAAGATGTATGCTATAGTTAACGTATGGAAATTTGAAAGGATGTTTTAAATATGTCAAAAAGCGTTATAATCGCTGAAAAGCCTTCCGTTGCACGTGATATTGCGCGTGTACTTAAGTGCGATAAAAAAGGAAATGGCTACCTTGAAGGTAGTAAATATATTGTAACTTGGGCTTTAGGTCATCTTGTTACATTAGCAGATCCAGAAAGCTATGATGTGAAGTATAAGCAGTGGAATTTAGAAGATTTACCGATGCTACCAGAGCGTTTGAAATTAACGGTGATTAAACAAACAGGGAAACAATTTAATGCTGTAAAAAGTCAGCTACTTAGAAAAGATGTAAATGAAATTATTGTAGCGACAGATGCTGGGCGTGAAGGAGAATTAGTCGCTCGTTGGATTATCGATAAAGTTAAAATACAGAAACCTATTAAGCGTTTATGGATTTCATCTGTTACTGATAAAGCAATTAAAGATGGTTTTGCAAATTTAAAACCAGGTAAAGCATACGACAATTTATACGCTTCAGCAGTTGCACGTTCAGAAGCTGACTGGTATATCGGCCTTAACGCGACTCGAGCATTAACGACTCGCTTTAACGCCCAGCTGAATTGCGGCCGTGTACAAACACCTACTGTCGCTATGATCGCTAATCGTGAAGATGAAATAAAGAACTTCAAATCTCAAACTTACTATGGCATCGAAGCACAAACAACGAATCAGTTAAAACTAACTTGGCAAGATGCAAATGGTAATAGCCGCAGTTTTAATAAAGAAAAAATTGATAGCATCGTAAGAGGTTTAGATAAACACAATGCTACTGTTGTGGAAATTGATAAAAAACAGAAGAAGTCATTCTCTCCTGGTCTTTACGATTTAACTGAATTACAACGTGATGCAAATAAAAAGTTCGGTTACTCTGCGAAAGAAACGTTAAACATTATGCAGAAATTGTATGAGCAACATAAAGTGCTAACGTACCCTCGTACAGATTCACGCTATATTTCATCTGATATCGTTGGAACACTTCCAGAACGTCTAAAAGCATGTGGCGTTGGAGAGTACCGTCCTTTAGCACATAAAGTATTACAAAAGCCTATCAAGTCTAATAAGTCATTTGTTGATGATAGTAAAGTAAGTGATCATCACGCAATTATTCCGACAGAAGGATACGTTAACTTCTCGGCCTTCACAGATAAAGAACGTAAAATTTATGATTTAGTTGTAAAACGTTTCTTAGCAGTTTTATTCCCGGCATTCGAGTACGAGCAACTAACGTTACGCACAAAAGTTGGTAATGAAACATTCATTGCACGCGGAAAAACTATTCTGCATGCCGGTTGGAAAGAAGTATATGAAAATCGCTTTGAAGATGATGATGTAACTGATGACGTAAAAGAACAACTTCTACCTCACATTGAAAAAGGCGATACATTAACTGTAAAGTTAATTATGCAAACATCAGGTCAAACAAAAGCACCTGCACGATTTAACGAAGCGACTTTACTTTCAGCAATGGAAAATCCTACGAAATATATGGATACGCAAAATAAACAACTTGCTGATACGTTAAAATCAACTGGTGGATTAGGTACTGTAGCGACACGAGCTGATATTATCGACAAGTTATTCAATTCGTTCTTACTTGAAAAACGTGGTAAAGATATTCACATTACTTCAAAAGGCCGTCAGTTACTTGATTTAGTGCCAGAAGAACTGAAATCTCCTACACTAACTGGTGAATGGGAGCAAAAACTCGAAGCAATTGCAAAGGGTAAACTAAAAAAAGAAGTATTCATTTCAGAAATGAAGAACTATACGAAAGAAATTGTTTCTGAAATTAAATCGAGTGATAAAAAATATAAACATGACAACATTTCAACGAAGTCTTGTCCAGACTGCGGGAAACCAATGCTAGAGGTAAACGGTAAAAAAGGAAAGATGCTCGTTTGCCAAGATCGTGAATGTGGTCATCGTAAAAACGTATCTCGTACAACAAACGCTCGCTGTCCGCAATGTAAGAAGAAATTAGAATTACGTGGTGAAGGTGCAGGCCAAATCTTCGCATGTAAATGTGGCTATCGCGAAAAACTTTCCACGTTCCAAGAGAGACGTAAAAAAGAATCTGGAAACAAAGCTGATAAGCGCGACGTTCAAAAATATATGAAACAACAGAACAAAGAAGAAGAACCATTAAACAACCCGTTCGCAGAGGCATTAAAAAAATTAAAATTTGATTAAACAAAAAGGTTCCTACCTCTCTCGGTAGGAACCTTTTATTTTAGTGAATGATTTTACTTCCTTTTGCATTCTCAACAAACTTTTCACTCGATTTGTTAATTGGTGTTTTCAGTAATAACGCAGCGACAATCATAACTACTACGAAAGCACTTAACACAAGTAAATCTCGCGTTACGATATCCCAAAGCATTCCGCCTACTGTTTCACGAATTGCACTAATTGCGTATGTGAACGGTAAGAACGGATAAATTGCTTGGAAGAACGCTGGTGTCATTTGAATTGGGAATGTTCCGCCCGATCCTGCTACTTGCAGTACAAGTAAAATGATCGCCATCGATTTCCCAACGTTTCCGAAAATAGAAACGAGTGAGTATACGATACAAACAAAGACTCCACCAATAAATAAACTAAATAACACAAACCAGAACTTATCGACTACGTACGTACCGAGTAAGAATATATCTCCCATTGATACGATAAACGCTTGTGAAAGACCTATCGTTAAGAATGTTAATAAACGTCCGAAGTAAATTTCATGGCTCTTATAATTCGCGCCCTCTTCATGTACTTCTACTGTTAATAATGAAACCATTAATAATGCGCCTACCCATAATGCAAGCACTGTATAGAATGGTGACATCGCTGAACCGTAGTTTGGCATCGCAAATAATTTATTCTCTTTTAAATTTACTGGATTCGCGAAGTAATCACTTTGCTTTTCAACATCATTTTTCAATAAGCGTATGATGTCTTTTATATCCTCTTCAGATTCAAAATCACGAATTTTATTTGCTAAGTCTTTAATCTTTTTCTCAGTTTCCGGCATGTCAGCTTTAATGTCTGTTAATTTCTTTTTACCGTCTACTAAGCCTTTTGATGAATCTTCTAGTAACTTTTTAACATCTGGAAGCTTTTTGTCTGCTTCTTTTAAAATTTGAGATGTATTTTTAGACATCTCTTTTGTACGAGCAATAGCTGCATTGAAATTTGGAGTGATTTCAGAATCATATTTAGCCAAAATATCACCTAATTGAGCTGAAACACTTTTAGACACTTCATTAATACTCTCAATAACATCTGCTGCTGGTTTTTGACCTTTATTAATAGCGTCAATTCCTTTATCAGTTAAATCCATTCCTTTTTGCAAACCATCTTTTGCTTTATTTAACTTAGCAATTGTACCATTAAGGTTTTTATCACTATTCACATCAGCTAAAACTTTATTTGTACTTTCCAGAACTGGAATCATATCATTAACTAAATTCCATCCTGCTTGGAACTGTCCATTTAAATCATTTAAGGCTACTTTTGTAGAGTCTAAACCGTTAACACCTTTATTGCTTAAATCTGCTCTCGCCTTTTCAAGACTAGTTTTTAGTTTTGCGTAATCCGCTACAGCCTGATCATAGTTCTCTCTACCATTGTTTAATATCTCATTAGCTTTGTTGATATCTTGATTTAAATTTCCTCTGAGCTGCTGAGCATCTTCTTTTACATTGTCAGCCTTATTTTTCAATTGTTCAGCTGTGCTTACTGCTTTTTCAAAATCCGCTACAAACGTCGCATTATAATCTGCTTCCGCTTGATTTACTAAGTTATTTATTGCATCTAACTTCTTATTAGCAGCATCTCTTGCGTCTTGTTTCACTTCTTGCCCTGTACCAATAATATTAGCGATATCTTTAACACCGCCATTTGCATTTTCTATAGCTGATTTAAGATTCGTTAATTTATCTATTCGTTTTTGGAAGAAGTCTTTTCCAGAATCAGTTGGTGCAAATTCCTTAAATTTAGTAAAGACATCAATTAAATATGAAACACTATCTGCACGACCTTTAAGATTTTCAGAAACCTTATTAAGGTCTTGTTTTGCTTTTTCCGGATCAAAATTACCATTTCCCAATCCGTTTATAACGCCTTGTGCATAAGTTGTTCCAACACGTATTGAACTAAAAACATTATTTACAGTTTGATCAATATTTTTAGCAATATTTTTATATCCCTCACCATTCACTTGCGGTAACTCTGGAAGCGTTGGTATTTGAGGAATAGTTACATTCGGTAATTCCGGGAACTTGGATGGATCTGGAAGTGCCAGATTGAAATCCAATGATGGATTCTTTAAGAAATCCGTAATCGCTGCCGCACCATCTAACCCTTTTTGCATTACAATTAAATTATTCTTAATAGTTCCTGGAGCACGTTGCAATGTTTCATCATTTCTCGCAAAGAATTTATCTAAATTCCCTAACGCTTCTTGCCCATCATTAATAACACTTTCTACAACCGGCAACTCTTTTTGCGCTACTTTCACAATATCCTCTGCTCGAGTCGCATCATCTAACGCCTTATCCATCAGTGTATTCATTTCTGGGAACTGCGCTTCTAACTTAAATACAAGATCTTTTACTTTCTCGATACTTGGTAAGTTTGTTTCTAAATCGATTCCAAGATCATTAAAAACTTTAAAAATCTCACCGTTTGCTGTTTTAACAAAGTTTTTACTAATTTCTTCTGTAATACCTGATGCACCTTTTGCTGTAATTTTCGGTGCAATCGCATTTACCTTTTCATTTACATAGTAATCAAGTTCTGGTTTCTGCGGATTTTCATCCAGAACAGTTGCAATCTTTTCAGAGAAATCTTTTGGAATTGTAATACTTGCATAGTAATCTCCGCGCTCAACTCCGTGAATTGCTTGTTTTTCATCTACAAATTTCCAACCAAGATTTTTGTTTTTCTTAAGAGAATCTACAATCTCTTCACCGATATTAATATCTTTCCCTCTTAAATTAGATCCTGCATCTTGGTTAGAAACTGCAATGGGAACCTCTTTTGTATTTCCGTACGGATCCCAGGAAGCTTTAATGTTAAACCATGCATATAACGATGGTAAAATCATTAATCCTAAAACAATAACAATTGCAGCCCAATGTTTAGCTACATTCCGTAAATCTGTCTTATAAATACGCCAAATTTGTTTCATAGAAGTTATCACCTAATTATATATTTTTCCTTCTTTAGAAAATGATACATACATTTTGCAATTATATCACTTTCTACATCGTGGATTAAACGAAAATACACTATTTTTCCCATTAAATATTTCACTTACTTCATTATATAACGAAGTAAAAAAAGTATGCATACAAAATGACCAAATTAGTTTTACATTCAATAATAACAAATATATAGGAAAT
Organism: Bacillus sp. FSL M8-0063; assembly: GCF_038005545.1. Lineage (NCBI taxonomy): Bacteria > Bacillati > Bacillota > Bacilli > Caryophanales > Bacillaceae > Bacillus > Bacillus sp. FSL M8-0063. Next base: position 95,077 of record NZ_JBBOTJ010000001.1, on the reverse strand, counting down.
GTCATAAAAAATACAAGTATTTTCTCTTGGAAATACTTGTATTCCTCAAAAAAATCCTCACAGCTTTTCATCATCTGTGAGGATTTCTTCTATTATATATCTACTTGTACTTCTACACCGAAATGATCTGAAATTACATTTCTGTTCGTACCATTAAAAATGACTTTTGAAAAACGAACTTTTTCACTTTGGTTACACAATATTAGATCGATTCGTAAGTTATGTTTATTTTCATCCCAACCAGCAATCTCACCTTGGACAGTTGTTCCTTCATCCTTCTCTATTGCTAGCTCATATGTGTCATACAAACCTTTTTGCATCATATATTCATAGCCTTCACCTTGTAAACGAGCGTTATTATTAAAATCACCCATTAAGAAGGAAAGTTCATTACTGTCTACACGCCCCATCAAACGATTAACTTGATCTTTGAATGATTCTTCTTCATCATTCCACCAACCGAGGTGGCAAGAGTAAAACGTGATGTTCTTATCATTATAAGCAATTGTCGCACTTACAATTTTGCGTGTTTTCCAATACGTTGTATCCTTATTTTCTGAAATAAAGAACGTATCTTCTTTTACAACATTATGCTTCGTTATAATCGCTAATCCTTCTTCATACACATCATAACCAATATGAGAGAAATCCCAAGTAATATTGTAATCTTTTACATGTAACGCTTTTAACTCTTCTAATAGTAAAAGTCCAAAATTATCTTCTTTCTTGTTACCGCATACATTTTCAGCTTGTATCGACTGACTTACTTCTTGCAATGCGATGACATCGTACTCTTCTTCTTGAATGACTTTAGCAAGATATTTTATCTTTTCCATTTGATTCTCTTCTTGCCAAGAGTGACAGTTTAAAGTTAGCAATTTCATCTTATTACGCACCTAACATATCTTGAATGTCTGACTTTAATACGTCAGCTTTCGGACCATATACTGCTTGTACACCTTTATCTTTTACGATAAGTCCTAAAGCACCATTTTGTTTCCACTGTGCTTCTGGTGCAACAACATCTAAATCTTTTACTGTTACACGTAAACGCGTCATACAAGCATCTAAGTCAGCAATATTTTCTTTACCACCTAATAAATCAATAACTTTTGTTGCTAATGAACCATCCTGTACATTTCCTGTTCCTTCTGATGACTCATCTTCATTATCAATATAGTTACCTGCACGTCCTGGTGTTGGTAAATTGAATTTTTTAATTAAGAAATTGAATAATGTAAAGTTCAGACCAAAGAATACTAATGAAACGATAACGAAATTGATTAAATCTCTAGTTAGTCCTGCATTAACCATCATCGGTGTACGAGTAATTAATTCAATAAATCCAAATGCGTGAACACGTAAGTTAATTAAATCTGCTAATGCGAATGCAAGTCCTGTTGTAATTGCATATACAACATATAATACTGGAGCAATAAACATGAACATGAATTCAATTGGTTCTGTTACACCTGTTAAGAATACTGCTAATGCAGCCGATAAGAACATTGGTTTATACTTTGCACGTTTTTCTTTATCAACATTACGGAACATCGCGAAAGCAATACCCATTAACGCTGCTGTTGAACCAATAACTTGTCCAGCTTTGAAACGAGCTGGTACAACGTTATTTAATAAATCGTTATATGCTTTCGTATCTCCATTTGCTAGTAAATTATTTAAGTCTGTAATCCATGCAAGCCATAATGGATCTTGTCCTGCTACAATTTGTCCAACTTTTGAGCCAGTTAACATCGTATATGTTCCGCCTAGCTCTGTGTAGTTCATCGGAATCGTTAACATATGATGTAAACCGAATGGTAATAGTAAACGCTCTAACGTTCCATATACAAACGGTGCAACAACTGGTGCACTATCTTTAGATGCTGCAATCCAGCGACCGAATTCATTTAATCCACTTTGGATGAACGGCCATAAAAGTGATAATACAATTGCAGTGACTGTAGACCAAACAATTACAACGAATGGTACAAATCGTTTTCCGTTAAAGAATGCTAATGCCTGTGGCAGTTTATTATAGTTATAATATTTGTTATATAAAGTAGCTCCTAAGAAACCTGTGATAATCCCTACGAAAACTCCCATGTTTAATGCTGGTGCACCAAGTACAGAAGTAAAGTAATCTTTTACAACTAAATCTCCTGCTAATACTGAAGAAACTGTCGCTTTTGAATCCGCTAACATTTCAGCGTTTACGCCAAATATAGCTCCTGTAATTCTGTTTGTTAAGACGAATGCTAATAGCGCTGCAAATGCACCACCTGCGCGATCCTTCGCCCAAGATCCCCCAATTGCTACTGCAAATAAGATGTGTAGATTTGTAATAATTGCCCAACCTATGTCTTCCATTACGCGAGCGATTGTATGAACTGCGTTAATATCCCCAGCAGACATCCCAATTAACTTACCGATAGAAATCATTAAACCAGCTGCTGGCATTACAGCTACAACAACTAATAATGCTTTTCCGAACTTTTGCCAAAAATCAAAAGACGTAATTTTCATCTGTTCTTCCTCCCCTTTATTTATAACAACATAATGATTTAAATTATAATTTCTGTTTCTCTTATGAAAACGATTCCTTATGTTACTTTATTTTTATCTTTACGCAACCGTTTTCATAAATCTATTTTAATAAAAGCGTTTTCACTTTGCAATAGAAATTTATTTTTTTTCATAAAAAAAGATGCTCTAAGAGCATCCTTTTTTATTATGAAATACGATAAACCCTTGTTTCATAAGGCTTTAACGTGATTGAAGTTACTTGTTCATTTTCCGCAACTTTATAGTTATTTAAAAGCAAACGTTTGCGTTCTAGTGCGAATGAACCCTCATTATACACAGCTTCCTCTTTTGAGATATTGCTAATTACAACGACTTTTTCATCGTTTAATGTACGTGTATATGCATAAATTTGCGGATCTTCTTCTAGAAGTAAATCGTACGTACCGTAATTCAGTACATCGTGCTCTTTTTTCAAGGCAATCATTTTCTTATAGAAATTGAAAATAGAGTTTTCTTCATTCTTTTGCTTTTCAACATTAATTTCTTTGTAGTTTGGATTCATACTAAACCAAGGCGCACCTGCTGTAAAGCCAGCATTCATCTCATCGTTCCACTGCATAGGTGTACGAGAATTATCGCGGCAAGAAGCCCATATAATTTCCATCATATCTTGATGTGGTACGCCCTCTGCAATTTTCTCTCGATATAAATTTTTAATTGCTACATCATCATAATCTTCAATATTTAATAATTGAACGTTCATCATCCCAATTTCTTGTCCTTGATAAATAAACGGTGTACCGTGCATAAAGAAGTACATTGCTCCAAGAGCTGTTGCACTTTCACGCCAATATTGTTTATCATCTCCCCAAGTTGAAACGATACGTGGCTTATCGTGATTCTCAATATATAAAGCATTCCATCCTTTATTTTCTAACCCTTTTTGCCATTTCGTTAATACCTTTTTCAGCCCTACAACATCAAGATCTTTCTTCTTTTCTGCATCCCATAAACTTAAATGTTCAAATTGGAATACCATATTGAACTTGCCTTGCTCTTCTCCAACCCAAAGCTCAGCATCTTCAATCTTAACGCCATTCGCTTCACCAACAGTCATAATATCGTACTTAGAAAACGTATTCTCTTTTAACTCTTCTAATAAAGGCTGAATACCATCCACATTCATATGTTTATCAAAAGATGGTACATACTTTAATTCTTTTGGATTTGGCATATCTTTGAAGCCATCTTCTTTTTTAATATGGCTAATCGCATCCACTCGGAAACCATCAATTCCTTTATCAAGCCACCAATTAACTGTATCGTATAAAACTTCGCGAACTTCTTTATTCTCCCAGTTTAAATCTGGTTGTTTACGTGAGAATAAGTGTAAATAATATTGTCCTGTTACTTCATCATATTCCCATGCCGACCCATTAAAAATACTTTCCCAGTTGTTTGGTTCCGCACCATCTTTACCATCGTGCCAAATATACCAATCACGCTTCGGATTGTCTTTAGATGAACGAGACTCAATAAACCATGGATGTTCATCACTTGTATGATTAATAACTAAATCAATAATAAGCTTCATATCACGCTTATGAACTTCATCTAGTAACGCATCAAAGTCTTCCATCGTACCAAACTCATCCATGATATCTTGATAATCACTAATGTCATAACCATTATCATCATTAGGTGACTTATACATTGGACAAATCCAAATTACATCTATACCTAAATCTTTTAAATAATCCAGTTTCGCAATAATACCTTGTAAATCTCCAATACCATCACCATTTGAATCCATAAAGCTACGTGGATAAATTTGATAAGCAACTGCTTCTTTCCACCATGTCTTATTCATAGTCCTTCTCTCCTTTTGCATCCCATCGGAAATTTTATGCAAACGTTTTCGTAACACTATCATAACAAAATATGAATAGTTTGCAACTGTTTTCATTGAACTCTATGTAGATTCCTCATTCTTATGCTTTATTTATTTCTCACAAAGGCAAATCTCATTCCTCACCTATTCTTGTCCACACAGGTTACATACGATTTTCATATATTAATAAAAAGAACTGCTTATTTTAGAAAGGAGTGATCAATTGAAACAAACAAAATTAACAGGTCGTATCGTTGTTCCTTCAGATCCTGACTATGACGTAGCCCGAATGAATTTAAATTTAAGTATTCCAAAACTCCCTTGTATTATTGTTTTTTGCCAAAATAAAAATGATGTGTGTAACGCCTTAAAATGGGCACGTGAACGTCATATACCATTTCGCTTAAGAAGCGGACGTCATAGCTATGAAAATTTTTCTCTTCTAAATAGAGGACTTATTATTGATGTGAGTGAAATGCATCGCATTACTGTTAATACAGATAAATTAACAGCAACAATTGAAGCTGGTGCAAACCTTGGCACTGTTTATAAAGAGCTTTGGAATTATGGTGTGACAATACCGGCTGGTACAAGCGCAAGCGTTGGAATTGTTGGATTAACACTTGGCGGTGGCATCGGTATGCTTTCACGCTTATTTGGATTAACATGTGATCAATTAGTAGAAGTCGAAATGGTACAAGCATGCGGTAAATTCGGAGCAAAAATCATTCGCGCAAACGAACATGAAAGCCATAACTTGTTTTGGGCGTGCCGCGGTGGTGGTGGTGGAAACTTCGGAATTGTTACTTCTTTAACTTTTCGAATGCATCCTATAAAAAATGTATCAATCTTCTCAATTACATGGGAATGGGAAGAGTTTATCGCTGCATTTCAAGCGTGGCAAAACTGGGCGCCTTATATAGACAAACGTCTCACTTCATCAATTGAATTATTCGCAAAGCAACGAAATAAAATTGAAGTAAAAGGTGAATTTGTTGGCTCTCCCTCTGAACTCCATTCCTTATTATCTCCTCTTCTTGAAACTGGTACCCCCTCTCTCTTTATAGATGAAGTTCCTTATATAAAAGCTGTTGAATTTTTTAACAGTGGGAATATCCCTGAAAACTTTAAGCGCTCCGGTTCCTACGTATATGAACCTATCCCTCTTAAAGGCCTTCAAATCATGAAATATTTTCTTTCTCATGCACCAAATAAAGATGCAAGTATTTGGCACCAATCGCTCGTAGGTGCTGTTGAAAATATTACCCCTACTGAAACAGCTTATTTCCATCGTAAAGCAATTATTGCACAAGAATACATTACCTCTTGGAAATGCGATGATGAAGAAAATCGCAATATACGCTGGGTTAAAGATTTACGAGAAAGCTTAGATCCTTATACACTAGGTGACTATGTCAATTGGCCCGATATCGATATTATAAATTGGCAAACTAGTTATTATGGTTCTAACTTTCAAAGATTGCGTAAAGTGAAAACCATATATGATCCTTGCAATGTTTTTCGTTTTCAACAAAGTATCCCTCCTTTTCATATGTAAAAAAGGAAGAACAGAATACTGTTCTTCCTTTTTACATTGAAAATCGTTCAATTGTTTGTTTCAAGTCTGCTGCTTGCTTCTCTAAATCCTTTAACAATTGATCGATTACTACCATATTTTTAGATTGTTGCAACGTCACACGTGCTACTTCTTGTGAACCAGCTGATGTTTCTTCAGCAATTGCTGCTACAGCCTTTGTTTGTGCTCCTGTTTGATGAATGTGCCTCACTTGTTCGTTCATATAGCCACTAATTTGCTTCGTTGCATCGGCTACTTCCATAACACTTGATGACATTTCTTTTAAAATTAATTCCGTAGCTTCCCCACGTTTTGCCTCTTCTTTAGCTATTGTCACTTGTTCTGTCATTTTCATTGCAACTTGTTGTACTTCATCTTGCATATTTCGTAATAACTGCGATATGTTTCTTGCAGAATGATCACTTTCATCAGCAAGTTTCCGTACTTCCTCCGCAACAACTGCAAAGCCCCTTCCATGCTCTCCAGCACGAGCCGCCTCAATAGAAGCATTTAGTGCTAACAAATTCGTTTGACTAGCAATCTCACTCACAACAGAAACAATATGTTCTACTTGTTTCATTCGTTCTTCTAATTTCTGTACATTTTGCATCGAATTTTCATTTTCTTTTGCCAATGCTTGAATACCTTGAATTAAAGAAGTAAAGACTCGTGTACTTTGCCCTAAAGCTTGAACCATTTCTAAAGACAACTCGTCAGACTGTTTTGCTTTTTCTTCTACTTCACTCGCAATAGAAGTTGTTTTATCAACAGCAGAAACAATCGCCTGAATGGAAGCAGCTGATTGCTCAGCGCCAGAAGAAATCTCTGTAAGAGTTTCAGACACACCTCGTGCTTGCTTTGTTGCTTCCCCTGTTTGCCTTCTAATTTGCTGTACTTGATTGTTTGTATACGAAAATGTTGTATCAATATTTTTTACCATGCCCCTTAAGTTTCCTAACATCATATTAAATGCGACACTTAAAGATTTAATTTCATCATCTGCCTTCGGTAATGGAACATCTTCACGAATATCACCCTCAGCCGCTTTCCTTGCCGCCTCCTCTAACTTTCGAAGCGGTTTAATTAGAAATATGGCTGCTCCATACGCTAATATTCCAGACCATACTACGCCTAATAGCATAACAATGATATTATAAACGGTTTGACTTACATAATCTTGAAAATAATCATATATAACGTAAATAAAAATTAAACTTGTCGAATATGTAATAAAAGCTAAAATTGTAGTGAATAGCATAAGCTGCATACGTAAGCCAAAGGAAAATGTCTTCCTTTCTTTTTCCATTTTTCTTTCCCCCTTTTTATAAGCAATATAAATACTACCTATATATTATTATCCATATTTTCATTATAGAAGGATATAGGGATTTTTGAAATTTATTATTTCCTTGAATATCAAATCCCACGAAAAAAATGAAGGATTCTGACAATTTGTGGCTAATAACAGAAATAAGGGGAAACATTTGTAAAATATATTTTTGACTGGGGGTTTTGTATGATTCAGGTTCGAAATCTAGTAAAATCATTCGGCTCGCTTGATGTTTTAAAAGGAATTGATTTACAAGTAAAAGAAAAAGAGGTTGTTGTTTTAATTGGTGCCAGTGGTTCCGGTAAAAGTACATTACTTCGCTGTCTTAACTTTTTAGAAATGTATGATGAAGGTGAAATTCACTTACACGGTGAACGAATTGATCCACAGCATTCAAATTTAAACAAAGTCCGTGAAAATGTCGGAATGGTTTTTCAGCACTTTAACCTCTTTCCCCATATGACCTCGCTAGAAAACATCATAGAAGCACCTATCCATGTAAAAAAATTAGAAACAACAAATGCAAAGGAAATTGGAAATCAGCTTTTGCAAAAAGTCGGTCTACAAGATAAAGCAGATGTAACTCCCCACCTCCTGTCAGGTGGTCAAAAGCAGCGCATTGCCATTGCACGAGCTCTTGCTATGAATCCTAAAATTATGCTATTTGATGAACCTACCTCAGCCTTAGACCCTGAACTTGTTGGAGAAGTATTGCAAGTTATGAAAGAACTTGCTGAAGAAGGAATGACCATGGTTATTGTTACTCATGAAATGAATTTCGCAAGAGATGTAGCAGATCGCGTCATATTTATGGATGATGGAAAGATTGTAGAGGACGCTCCGCCAGCACAATTCTTTTCAGCTCCATCACATGAACGAGCAAAGCAATTTTTACGCAACGTTTTATAATGTAACTTCTGTTTCAAATGAAAAGAAATACATTCATACGGTGCACAACTAATTGTCCAAATAAAATATCTCAGTAACATACTTAAAACCATCCGTATGATCAATATATAGGAGGGGTTTTATGAAAAGAAAACTATTAACCATTGTTGCGAGTATTACATTATGTACATCCTTCATACTAGGAGCCTGTAGTAAGGAAAGTGCTACTACTTCAAATGGTGAAAAAGAATTTCGTTATGCGATGAGTGGCTTATATAAACCTTTTAACTATAAAGAAAATGACGGAAAGCTTGCCGGTTTTGATGTGGAAATTGGTGAGGCACTTGCGAAAAAAATGAATATGAAACCCACTCCTATTACAAATCCGTGGGAAACGCTAATTCAAGGTCTACAATCGAAAAAATATGATGCTATATTGGGCAGTATGGCAATTACAGAAGAACGCTTAAAAGCCGTTAGTTTCTCCAATCCTTATTATCGTTCTGGTGCCCAAATTTTTGTTGCTAAAAAGAATACATCTATCTCTTCTCCAGAAGATTTGAAAGGTAAGAAAATTGGTGTTGTAAAAGCTAGTACCTTTAAAGACCTTGTTGCAAAACATACAAATCAAATCACAGAATATGATAGCGATATTACTGCACTTATGGACTTAGAACCTGGACGTATTGATGCAGTAATCACTGATCAAATGGTTGGTTTACGCATGATCAAAGAAGGTAAATCAAATATAAAAGAAGCTGGAAAACCATTAAATCTTGATGAAATGGGAATTGCTATTCGTAAAGATGATAAAGAAATGGTTGAGAAAGTAAATAAAGCTTTAGATGAAATCATTAAAGATGGTACGTATGAAAAGATCAGTAAAAAATGGTTTGGACGTAATATTCTCGGTGAAGAGGAAAAAACGAAGTAAATTAGCTAGTCAAATGTTTCAGACATTATGCCCCACTTTTTATGTGGGGTATTTCATTCCCTACCAAAATCCATACAATATGAGGTGACACATATGTTTGAAATTTTTATGTCTACTTATCCCACACTCTTAAAGGCTACTATTGTCACATTACAATTAACACTAACATCCCTATTAATTGGTTCACTAATTGGATTACTATTCGCTTTTTTTCGAATCTCTAACAATAAGATTTTAAATAGTATTGCTCATGTATATATCGCCATTATTCGTGGTACACCTTTAATTGTTCAAATTGCCATTCTCTATTTCGGTATTACATCGATTATTGTCTTCACTCCTTTTTGGGCAGGAGCAATTGCTTTAGCAATCCATAACGGTGCATATATTACTGAAATTTTCCGCGGATCCATTCAATCTGTCGACCGTGGACAATTGGAAGCTGCTCGTTCTTTAGGCATGCCTTATCCTTTAGCTATGCGCCGTATTGTATTACCACAAGCATTTCGTCAATCTCTTCCTCCTTTAGGAAATCAGTTTATTATTGGATTAAAGGACTCTTCTCTCGTTGCATATGTAGGATTGTCCGAATTATGGGGATCAGGTTTATCAATTGCTGCAAGTAACTTCCAACAGTTAGATACATACATAATCGTTGGTTTATATTACCTCGTACTTGTTCTTGTATTTACTTATTTTGTTAATCTTTTAGAAAAACGCCTACAACGAAAAGAAACAAATTCAGTTCAATTTAGTAAAAAGAATAAAAAAGAAGTCTCTTTATAAAAAAAAAGCAAGCCTGAAATGGCTTGCTTTTTCACTGCAAAATATATCAATTTTTACTGATTTACTTTTTTAATACTCTCTTCTTCCTCTATATGTTCCTCACGATATGAAATATTATGAGGATCTAGTCCATTTCCTAAAGAACCATAGAAATGCTCTCTATGCGGATCCACTAATTCACTTCCTTGATAATACACACGTGGTGTATTCCATAGCGCTGCCAAAGCTTTTGTCATTGGCATCTCATGATAGCGTTCCGGCCACATTTCTTTAATTTTCTCTTTTACTAACGGATAGTATTTAGAGCTCATAGCAGGGAACAAATGGTGTTCTGTATGATATGAGAAATTGAAATGTAAAACGTCTACCCAGCGCGGCACTGTTACTGATAAACAGTTCGCTAACGGATCATTTACTGGAACAATTGGATTTAAGCGATGATTTGTTGCGATATATGCCATTACAATAAAGTTAGCAATTAACAATGGAATTACATATGCAAATAACCATTTTCCAGGTCCCATAATAAACAATAAACTAATCCAAACAGTCCAAGGCAAAAGAAGTTGAAGCCATACAGATTTTTGATTGGATGACTTAAATTCCTTTATAAAATGAAAGAACATTCGAGTCGAATGTAACGTAAATTGAATGGTTAGTGACAGAAAACTAAAGAATGAACGAACATGAAGAGGCATGCGATATACCCACCTCAAAAACTTACTCTTTTTCAGTTTCTCCAGTGTAGGCCATGCATCTGGGTCATTCTCTTCATGTTGTGTATGAACATGATGCGTTGCATTATGCCACTTTCTCCAAAGCTTCGGGCCAGTTGATAATGGCATAAATGCTATCGCGCCTAAAAAATCACGAAGCCATGCTTTTCTTACCACTGTTCCATGTAAAATTTCATGTCCTAAAAATCCAAGTGAAGCAAAACATAATCCAAGAACAATCGCAATTCCTAGATTCGCCCACACATTCAATTCAAATACACCAATCGATATTAACCCCGCCAATGCCACAAGCAAATAAGCCAGTCCACCAAATAAACGAGTAGGAACTGGTTTAAATGCTTTTTTCGGCAAATGTGGTGATACACGTGCTGCATACCACCCAAACGTATGAAGCTCCTTCATCCTTTTGCCCCTTTCTTATGCCGCGCCTTGCGCAACTTACATATATCAATTCTTGCTTCCAGATTGATTTTACTAGGTGATTAAAAAAGCATCTATTATAAGGAAAATATACTCACTCTATCGTCACTTATTTTTCGCTTTTATTATCAATGAAAAACATTTCTCTTTTTACTCTCTATCAACCTTTCCACATGATGAATCATATCAATAGAATTTCTATATTGTCAACAACTTTTATGACCTAGTAATAAAAGTTGGTTATATTTTTATAATTATACTTTATTTCACTAAAGAATAAACATATATTTTATAAGGTTTCGCTCCTTATTTATATACATACAATTCCATCCTACAAACTCTATTTTATTCAAGAACTCTCGTTATAAACAACAAATAAACTCACCTGAATCTAGCTTTACACAACTCATACCTCTTCATACCGACAACACCAAATAATTATATTAAAATAATTACATCTCTCTTTTAATAAAAATAGACTCTTTCTAAAACAGCGCACATGAATTTCATATCATATGGAAATATTAAAAGGAAAATTGTTCTAAAATCGGGAGGTTTTATAATGACAAGCGATACATTTCCACAATTCCCATTATCTTATTGGATTGAATCTACTCAGGTCCCTGCTTTTCCCCCTTTATCTGAAGATACAAAGACAGAAGTTGCTGTTATCGGAGCTGGTATTACAGGCATTACGACTGCCTATTTACTTGCAAAAGAAGGTATGAACGTTGTTTTAATTGATTCTGGGCTTATTTTAAATGGAACGACTGGGCATACAACAGCAAAGGTAACAGCACAACACGATCTTATTTATGATGAATTAATAAATCATTTCGGTGTGGAAAAAGCGAGGCTTTACTATGAATCAAATAATCATGCTCTACAATTCATAAATGAGACGGTGCAAACATATAAAATCGACTGTAATTTCTCAAATGAAGATTCATATTTATATACAACTACTGATAATGGATTAAGAAGTTTATCGAAAGAATATGAAGCCTATCAAAAATTAAATATACCTTGTGACTATGTTCAATCTCTATCAATTCCGATCCCAGTACAATCTGCACTTGTCATGAAAAACCAAGCACAATTCCATCCCCTCCTTTATTTGAAAACACTTTTAGAAAAGTTTGTGGAGATGGGCGGAAAAGTTTATGAACAAACAACAGCTATTGATGTGGAAAAGGGTGATTATCCACAAGTCATTACAAAGGGCGGACATCGCATCACTTGCAAATATGTTGTCTCTTGTTCACATTTTCCTTTCTATGATGCGAATAGCTTTTTCTTTACGCGAATGTATGCCGAACGCTCTTATGCTCTTGCAATCAAAGCAAAAACGGATTATCCAGGTGGCATGTATTTAAGTATTGATGACCCAAAACGTTCCTTGCGCTATACAACAAACAATGGAGAAAAATTAATTTTAATTGGCGGAGAAAGTCATAAAACAGGACAAGGAATAAACACAATGCTTCATTATGAAGCACTGTATTCTTTTGCGGAAGCAACGTTTGGAGTAGATGACGTTCCCTATAGATGGTCAGCACAAGATTTAATCACGCTAGATAAGCTTCCTTATATCGGACATATTAACGAAAGAAATCCAAATATATTTGTTGCAACTGGATATCGTAAATGGGGAATGACAACTGGAACTGCTGCCGCTCATTTACTGAAGGACTCCATTCTAAAAGTCCACAATCCCTATAAGGAACTGTATGCACCATCACGCTTCCATGCAAATCCAGATATAAAAACATTCCTCTCCCAGAACATTGATGTTGCGAAACATTTAATTGAAGGAAAGATTGAAACCACATTACGTAAGCCAGAAGATCTCGAAGTTGGTGAAGGATCTGTCGTACATGTTAACGGAAAACGAGCAGGTGCTTATAAAGACAAAGATGGAAAATTACATATTGTCGATACAACTTGTACACATCTCGGCTGCGAAGTTGAATGGAATAATGGTGATTGTACTTGGGACTGTCCTTGCCACGGTTCACGCTTTTCAATTGAGGGAGATGTTATGGAAGGTCCAGCAGATCAACCGTTAAAACGAGTTGATAATGAGTAAACAAATAAAGAAGTTCAACAGGTTTCCTGTTGAACTTCTTTATTTGTTATAAAACATTTTCAGATAAATCCCAATACGAGAAGGAAAATATTAACATAAAATAAAATAATATATTCATCTACAAATTAAAAGGAGTGAATATTATGCAACCTTCAGCTCCACCTCATCTAGAATCTACAGAAACTATCTTTTCGAGCTCTATTACAAAACTTGTTGTTTTTATTTGTTGGCTAGCTATTCTAGCTGATGGATATGATTTAGGTATTTACGGGGCCGTTCTGCCAAAGCTCCTAGAAGACAAAAGCTGGGCACTTTCACCAGCACACGCTGGTACAATTGCTAGCTATGCTTTATTTGGGATGTTTATTGGCGCTATTCTAGTTGGAACCATTACAGATCTAATTGGGCGAAAATGGACGCTTATATGCTGTTTAGCACTTTTTTCTATCACAATGGGTCTAGCTGCACTTGCTCCTTCTCCTGAATTATTTGGTTTATCTCGATTTATTGGAGGAATCGGATTAGGCGGTGTTATTCCAACAGCTTCAGCACTTACCGTTGAATATTCACCAAAAAAGCGGCAATCTTTTATTTATGCTCTTATGTTTACTGGCTATCCTTTAGGTATCGTGTTAGGCGCTATTTTGTCTATGTTTCTGTTAGAAGATTTCGGATGGAGAACTATGTTTGGCATCGGAATGATTCCACTGCTCCTCATTCCTTTCATCATTCGTTATTTACCTGAATCCATTCAATTTTTATTATCACGTAATCGCCAAGAAGAAGTAGAAAAAATCCTTCATCGTTTTCAAATTGAATTCCATGAAAACGATGAAACTCATCAAACCTCATCTAATATACGAAAGAAAAATGGATTTCTTACTTTATTCTCAAAAGAATACATAAAAGCAACGCTGCTTTTTTGGATCACTTATATAATGGGAATGTTTTTAATATATGGTTTAAATACTTGGTTACCGCAGATGATGCGCCAAGCAGGATACCCTCTTGGATCTAGTTTATCATTTCTACTTATGCTAAATATTACTGCCGCTATCGGTGCATTATTTGCTGGAGCAATTGCGGATCGTATAGGAGCTAAAATTGTTATTAGCATCTCCTATCTTATGGCAGCTATATGTATTGGACTATTAACAATTAAACCATCTGTTACAACCATCTACCTTTTAATTGGTCTTGCTGGAATTGGATCAGTCGGCATTACTCAAATATTAAATGCATATGTAACACAATACTTCCCATCCCATATCCGGGCTACTTCCTTAGGCTGGGGACTTGGACTTGGCCGAGTTGGTGCAATTGCTGGTCCTATTCTTGTCGGTATTATTATGACAATGCAGTACGACTTAGCATGGAATTTTTACTTATTCTCATTCGCAGGTCTTCTCGCAGCTATATCTGTTTTCTTTATTCCTACAAAATGAAAAAGAGCACAAACTCACTTGTGCTCTTTTTCATTTACTGCAAACAACATATCTCGAAACAATGTATTTAAACTCTCAATGTCGATTCCTAATCCCTTTTCAATTCCTTTTACATATTGCTGGTAGTAATGAAGTTGTTCTTCTAAAAATTGATTCAACACCTCAATTTTTAATCCAATATCTAATTCAGTACCTGCCTTTTTCTTTATTACCAACTGTTCAATTTCATCTAATACACTGCGTTCTAATGATAACTCTGTAATCAACCGATCAAATTCTACAGGTGGTAAAGTCTCTTTCTCCTCTAACCATTTACAAGCTAAAATAGGACGTAATACATAGAAGTACTTTTTCAACTTTACATTCTCACCTTGCAAAAATTCACGATAATTTTTTGAAGCCATATGTAGGTAATGATATATCGTTGCTTTTGGATCAAAGTGCTTATCACTCATTTGCTGAAGTTGTTCTGGAAAATGAGAGTTTTTCGAATAAAAAATCGGTGATCGAATCCATTCGAGTAAAGCTGGGTTTGACTTTGCGAATAATTGTAACGCTTTTTTAATATCCCATCCGCTTATATCTAAATCATCACTAATCGGATACTCAATTACATCTCGTTTATCATGAATTGATAAATACCATTCGACCGGGTGCATATAAACGAATCTAACATCATAATCACTATCTTTCGATGGAAATCCCCAAGCACGACTCCCTGATTCCACTGCAAATAAAATTTTCACATCATTCTCTTGTTCAATTCTTGCTAACTCCAACCTAATTTTCTCTCTCATTTCATACCCTCTCCATTTTTTGATTATTTCCTTGGAAATTCGACAAATATACTACTAAGTTTACTACATACTAAAATAGCTGTCAGAAAATTCCCGACAGCCTACCAAAGTTCCTTATTTTTTACTTGTTCTTTTCTGTTACACTAACCGCAATTCGTTCAAACTCTTTTTGAATCTCCTCTTTATATGCGTCTACTTTTGAAAAATCCATAGCAGCAATATAAATTCGTTCTAATTTATCACGAACTGATTTCGCTTTCGCTAGGAAAGACATCGCCTCATTCATTTTTGCTTTATATTGAATCGACACGTCACGAATTTCTGTCGCATACTTCTCATCTGTCCCTGGTGTCACAATCAAGGCATACATATCTATAATTTCATCACCTTCGCGGCTCGGAAAATATTCATGTGGTGCGGTACTATCAAAAATTGCAAACCCTAATTCTCTTACGATAACCATATCAAGACTATTTGGATCAAATCCACAATGATATACTTCAACTTCAAATCCTTTTTCTTCTGCTGCCTTAGCTAATTTTTTAAGCATTGTTGATTTCCCAGAGCCTGGGCGTCCTTTTATAAAATAACGATGTGGTAATCCCTCTGTTAAATTCGGAACAAAATCAACTGCTCCTTTCGGTGTAGCTGCCCCTAAAAACCGGTGTTTCACAAGCGATTGTTTCCCGCCTTTATCTGTAAGTAACTTCTGAATCAGCTGATCGGTTAGTTCATTTGCTTTATTAAAATCAATATTATTAATATATATGTTCTCCCACTCATCATGTATAACTAGTGCCTCGTTAAAACATGCGTAAGCAGTTTGAAAAGCCTTACTTGCTTCTGAAACAAATCGTTCAATTTCCACCTTCTGCTTTCTTAATTTATCTGAGTCCCAAGCAACCCCTAAATTAATATACTCTTCGACAACTCCTGGCATTTTCGGCTCAATAACATGCGGTGATGTTCCATCAACAATTCCTACTTTTAACTTCGGGATAATTACACCATCAACCGATTTATTATCAGAAGAACAGTGTAAAAATTCAATATCATATCCTTTTTCAACCCACTCACGACCTATTGCTTTGATTAAAGAAGATTTCCCGGTTCCAGGACCACCCTTTAAAATAAATAACCTGTTTAGCCCTTTTAAATTCTCGTCGTATAAATTATGAAATCCTCTAGCTGTATTTCCACCAGCGTAATAATTCAATACATTTCCTGTCACTGCACTCACTCCTTCGCAGCATTCTATTTACATAAGCTACAATATGCGAGCAACTTTATTTGGGTGAATACCTATTTTGTATTGCACGAAAAAAGGAAATGAATTACAATTTAAAAGTAGTGAATATTCAGAAATGAAAACTTAATATGTCTTTATCAAGAGAGGCAGAGGGACCGGCCCTTTGACGCCCAGCAACCTCAGTTTATATAAACTGAATAGGTGCTAATTCCTGCAAAATGCATTGCATTTTGAAAGATAAAACGTAACTATTGTGTGCAAAACTCATCTTTCTTGATTATGAAGGGTGAGTTTTTTTATTTCAAAACATATATTGGAGGTATTTAAAATGAAAGTAATTGACCTATCACAAACATTTGAAAACAATATGTCCCAATTCCCTGGAACACCAAAAATCAATTTAGGAGCCATTACAAGCGTTGAAAAGACAGGCTATCAAGTTACAGATTTTCATTCTGTCGTTCATGTTGGCACGCATTGTGATGCTCCTGCTCATTTCATTTCAGGCGCAACGACTATTGATCAATTACCCCTAGATCAATTTGTAGGCGAAGCTGTTCTTATTGATGTAACTCATATTCAAGAGCGAAAGTTACGTAAGGAAGTATTACACAACGCTGACATAAAAGAAGGAGATATTGTTATTTTCCATTCCAATCTATCTACTAAATGGAATACAGAGGCGTATGAGCAAGAAGCTTTTTATCTTTCTGAAGAATTAGCCGAGGAATTAGTTCAATTAAAAGTAAAATCGGTCGGCCTAGATTTCATTTCTCCTGATGAGGTAACGACAGAAACATCACCAATACATCACATACTACTTGGGAATAATATTTATTTAATTGAAAACTTAACAAACTTAGATGCAATTCACACGAAACGTTTCTTTTTCTCAGCGGCACCTTTAAAAATTAAAGATAGCGACGGTGCTTTCGCAAGAGCATTCGCTGTAATTTTTTAAACAAACTATACAAAAAAGCAAAGATCATCATTGACCTTTGCTTCTATTTTTTTATTTAAACTAAGAAAGAATTGCTCAACACGAGGACGTAACCAAGCTAAATAATCTTTCTCTTTCTTCTTTGTACAAGCTATTTCTTCCCCATCTACCATTCCGACAAGCTCTAGCTCTAACAGTTGCCTCGTAAATGCTAGCATATTTATTTCTTCGTCTGGATACTCTTCTTTTAATTTCTCCTCAATTTCCCCTAATAAAAAACCGTCACGCATCATTGCCAATGCATCAATCCAAAGTGGCGGCATTTCATATTTTTCTCCTGTAATTGTATCTTTTACAATATAATTCTTTTGCTCTTTTCGAAATTGAATCGTGTGTAAACATACAGTCGAATTTAATGTTAATTCCATCATACCACCTCTTTCATAATATCTGCATAGAAAAAAGGATGCGCGTGCACCCCTTCTTTCTCTAACACTACCGAACCGTTACATGAATAACAAATCTCATGTCGATATTTTCCTCCATTATAAACGAAGTATTTTATAAAAAAAACCCTTCTTGAAACATTTTATAAAATGTTTATATTTACACAACAAGAACACTTTTCTGAAAAATATTTTCCTCTAGCATATTATGCTGTCGGTAAAAAAATTTCCACTTTCGTTCCTATTCCCATGCTACTTTGAATCGCGATACTTCCTTGATGTTCCTCAATAATTTTATATGTAATCATTAACCCAAGTCCCGTATCATTCTCCTTTGTTGTGTAAAAAGCCTTTCCAACCCTCTCTATACCAAAGCCTTGATCTTCAACAGAAATACACAAATGCCTTTCAGTTTTTTGATATGCACGAATATGAATATCTCCACCTTCTGGCATTGATTCTATTCCATTTTTAATAACACTTGTTTTAATTTTTTATCATCACCATTTATAACGGGTAGATTTCCATCTACTTGCACATGAAATGTCACTCTATATCGCGCTGCATAACTTTCCATTAGCTGTACAACATATAAAAGGATTCCCGTATATTACACCATTCATAATTCGTTGATTTCGGTTTTCCTAATAACATCAATTCACTACCAAACCCGTTAATTCTTTCAAATACTTTTAAGGCTTCTTTTTCCTCATAAATAAAGCTTTTAAATTTGTTCATATAAATACTCCTCATGTTCTATACAAACACTCTACATATTATCTCCTTAAATTATCAGTATGAAATTGCTTTCAGGGCAATACGAAAAGGAAGGGGATCCCCATCCCCCTCCCTTTTCGCTATAACTTATATCCATCTTACCCGATCATGTAGCAATCCATCCGTAAAATCATTTCCCCCTACTACAAAATCCTTCATATATAAATTTAAATATTCTCCATACTTACTTTCTGTATTTAATAATAATTCCTCTACATAATAGGCACCTTGTTTAAAGTTATCGAAAAGTAAACTACACAAACCAGCATAAATTCCGCATCCTACTTGAAAGTAAGTTGCATTCGTTTTATATTTACGAAAAACTTGACTGCTATTCATCACGTTATACATATATGTCTCGCTATTTTCATAAACGAGTAATACACCAACTAGATCCTCGCCAGCAATCTCTTCTTCCGCTGGATTAAATACTTTACGATTCCAGTTCCATAAATCTTCTACCTTATCTAAATTCTGCCTAATTACATTTGTTGTATACTCGTTAATTCGGTAAAGAAACCCAACTTCCATATTGAAGTTTTTCCCTAAAATTAAAACTTCCTCATGTGGCATTAAACAACCATAAAACTCTTTCTCTCCTAACTTTACTTTATACTCTGAAGCATATACATCTTCATAAAAATAAAGGGGACGATGATGACTCATATACATCGGATAACTCCATATCGCTTCATCTAGAAATCGCTCTACTGCCCATGAAGCATACAGTGTATGAGGCTTTATTAGTGCTGTATCATTCAAAAATGACGTATCATGTTCTACTATATAGCATGCTCTTGGCTTTTCCTGTGGGCGTTCCTTCATAAGTTCAACAACCATCCACTGAACAACACCTGGATTCATACCTGAGCCTATAATTGCTTTTGTATCTGTAAATTTCTCTTTCTCCTTCTCAAACCTCGTATATCTTTCCGTAAGCTGAAAGCCGATTAAACTATCGTCCTGATCTACTGCCTCATTTTCCAAAGCTGAATTAATATAACAAATTCCAAGTTCATTACAACAACTTAATACTCTGATTGTATCTGCCCCTGAAACATCAATAACAACACTCGTACTACTTTCTTTTAAATGCTGTTTAAATGTCACTACATCTTGAAGGTCGATTTCATATAAAAACAATTGATCTTTCAAATTTGGAAACAACTCATCATAATAAGTCCTATCTTTTTGTTTTATATCAACCAAATGAAATGTAACATTCTTTATCACTTCATAAATCGGGTCTTTTTCATTTACTATCGCTTGATTTAAAATTGCTAAAACTGCTTTTGCTGCTCCACCAGCACTACCAAGTAATGTAATCGATAACGAATTTGGAAACTGCTCCACAAACAAAACCCCTTTAATAAATTAGTTAAGCAGTTCTCCCTCAAAAAATAAATTGAATACATCAAAAGACAGCTCGTACATATTTTTTATGATTTAGCACAAGATTTCCTCTTCAACGTTCACACTAACACATTTATATTCAATTCATTTTTCCCCCTCATATTCAAATCGAGCTAAACAAATAGGCTCGACCTTTTCTTCTGCATATAAAAGAAAAAGCCAGCCCTTTCAACTAGTCTACGGACAATGGACAGATTTCACGTGTTGAATATTCACATACATTTTTGCATCACGTGCTTTTAATATTTCAATATGCCCTTCATCAATCTTTGCCATCTTTCCGATCTTATTAGATTCCTCACCTAAATCGAACACCATGATTTTGCCGGACATTTTAATAAGCTGTTCTTCAAATGTTCTAGCTAACGTAATATTTAATGGATTCACGGGGAGTTCATTTTTATTGAGGGCGTACGGGACTTGATTTTCTTTATACGGAATTAACCATTTCAAATGCTTTAAAGATATATATACTGTTTTATAAACTGGACTATAAAAAACAATATAATCGTTCATTACACTTGTAACATAACCATGTATTGGAGCATTTCCTGCTACATAAACTTCTGTAAAAATCCCTTTAGAAGTACTTAATACTTTTCTCAAAGAAATGGAAGGTGATTCCCTCTTAATTACAGAATCAACATCTGGTTTTGATATTTCTTCATCATGTGGTCTTAAAAATTTATAATATTGTACATGGTATAAAGATATATATACGTAGTCTTGTCCGTTGTAAAGAACAACAATATCATTTCCTACGTCTATTAATACACCTTTAAATCTTTTTTCACCGATTAATTTAACATATATATTTTCTCCAATACTTTTGTTTAACTCATTCATCTGTATCCTCCTTCCTATGGATTTCTTCTTTCCTGTCTTTCATTTCTAAAAAAATAATCAGGGCAAAGTTCTGTTTTAATAGTAAGTAATTCCTTTTCATACTATCGAAATAAGAAATTGTTCTTCTCTTTCCCTCATAATGCCCCTCTTATTTATTAAACATTATTCATCTTCATTCTTTTTACATTTCACTACTTGACTCACACTCTTAATATGATAATTAATGATATAAATGACTTCATCGCAGTTTACTAGTGTAATACATTCTTCATGCACTTCACTTAATAAACCTTCCACGCACTCTGGACCACCACGATTAATCTTTACCCACTTATACTTCAAGTCACGTAATACATCGACAAAAGTATCTTCATCAGAGCAGAAATATGAACTATAACAATCGCCACATTTACTTTCTTTCACTTTCTTAACTAGACTCTTCACATGTTTCAACTGATAATATACTAATTCACCATGAGGTAATTGTAGCGTTAGATAATTTTTGCCTAACGCTACGAGCTCACCCACTCGACTTTCTGGTCCGCGAAGATTTACTTTTACAGCCTCACCAACTAAACATTTAATTTGGTCACAGCATAATACATTCTCCAATTTCGTATCCCCCTTTCCTCTTATCTTCCTCTACTTGATTGTCTTTGTGCACGAGCGCGACCTGAATTATTGCTACTATTTTCCTTACTGCTACTATCATCGCTCTCATCGCTCTCTCCGCATGCTAATGCATTATAGTTAACGCTTTTAATATGCTTTATTGCAATTAATATAAGTTCCTCTTTTACGATTAATGTTACGAAATCACAAGATACATCTTGCAAAATGCCTTCTACTTTCTCTGGACCACCGCGATTAATTTTTACCCAGCAATATTTGAAAGTTTGAAGTAGTGCCTCAAAGTCTTCTGCACATTCGCAATCTTCCCACTCGGAATCACTTGATCCACAGTCTTTCGCATTTTTTGTAATACTTTTTAGATGACTAAGTTGATAGTAATAAAGCTCACCTTTTTCATTCTGCAATACGAAGTAGTCCGGACATACTGATATTATTGTTCCTTTTTGAGATTCCGGACCACCCCTGTTTACTCTCACATAAGATCCAATTAAGTCTTTCAGAAAATCACAATGAAATAAACTCACGAGAAAACCCCTTCCATTAATTTATAAGCTTTTGCACTGATAGTATATGTATCTGTACAGGTTACGTGCTCTATGTTTGTCCTAGCTGTAAAAAAATATGCTTTTAACATGGTAGACTACTACCTATCAAATTCCAAAAAATCCTGGGGACTCCTTAAAATTTTGATATCTTGAAACTAAAAATCCCGTATGAAGATACATTTCTGCATATCTTCATACGGGATCTCCCATAGTTTAATCTTCGTCTTTAACATCCATATCTTCTGGAATTGGTTCGTTCAATATATCTTCCACTAATTGCTTATATTTCTCCATTTGTTCTAAATGTGTATTGAATTGTTCTTTATTTAATAAATATTGCTCTCCATCAAATAATGCACGAATTTTCTTTTGCTGAATTAGCTCTTCAATATACGACTTTGGTAAATTCAAATACTCCGCAGCTTCTTCTACTGTTATATACAACGCGTTCATTCCTTTATTATTTTTTCATATATACTGTATCTTACTTTATTTTTGTAAACAAATAAAAAAGATTTTGTAAATGCAATTTAAAAAGAAGGTGGATGCATTCCATATATTGTATAATAATATAGTAAGGATTTTTTAAATATAGAATGGTATTACCCATTTACACAAAGGAGAGTTAACATATGGCTACTCGTCACATCATTACAATGTTAGAAAAAACATTACAGGTTGAAACAGAAAACACAATTTCTCATTTAACTACATCTTTATCTGATCGTATTCTTTCTCAAAGCTCAGTAATACATGAAAACAATTGTTACCATACAATTGGGGAATGGTACAAAAATCATTTTTTATTCCAACAAGATGATTTCCTTTGGGCTAAATACGCTTTCTATGACGCATATTGTGAAGCTATAAAGGGACAAGGACATCTTACAAAACGCGTCCGTCAAATATTAGAATCATTAGCTCGAATGCATGGAAAACAGTATATTGCGTCTATATTAAATATGCCATTTCCTAACGAACGAGCTAAAGGGACAGCATAATGTAATATTGTTCTGCGTCAGCAAAACATAGATTCATTGTTTTCTAGGAAGATTTACAAATAAAACGTTCATATCACATGAACTGATGAAATCGGTGTCATTATAATGATTGAAAATATAGTAAACAGGAAAACCCCCATTTACCTCTCTTATCACTCGAATAGAGAAGTAAATGGGGGTATACTTGTTTTTTTATTATTTCATCATCTGCTTGATCAATTCACGATTTCTCTTCTTAAATACTTCATTATGCGAAGAAACCATTCCGTACTCACTTGCATCTGGTTGAATAAATTGTTTCGCTTTATTTACAGCATTTCCAGCATCTTGGAATGCTCCCGCGATTAAGTGTAATTTCCCTTCGTGCTTTAAAATATCTCCCGCAGCATATAATCCATCTACAGAGGACTCACTATTCGCATTACCTGCAATATAATAATTATCTATAATTGCAACGTCTAACTCACTATTTTCTAATAACGTAATGTCACGTTCATATCCATGGTTAATAATCACTTCATCAATAGGTAAATGTGAAATTTCACTTGTTTCATGATTCGTTAATTCTACATATTCGATCGCTTCATGATTATCACCAGCAATGAGTTTTGTAATCGATGTATTAAAGAAACACTCCGCCGAGCTGTTCAGCAGTTGTTTTACTTGTGCTTCATGACCAGATAATTCTTCTTTTCTATATGTTACATACACTTTTTTCGCAATTGGTTCTAATTCATTTGCCCAATCAACAGCAGAATTTCCTCCGCCGGAAATAATGACCGTCTTACCTTTGAAACGCTTTAAAGATTTCACTGTATAATTTAAATTAGATACTTCAAATCGCTCAGCACCTTCAATTGATAACTTTTGAGGTTTCAATATACCACTTCCAGTTGCGACGATAACTGTTTTTGAAAAATGTTCTTCTCCAGTGCTCGCTTTTAACGTAAAAGTGCCATCTTCGTTACGAATAATCGATTCTACTTTTGTATTTAATACCACTTCGGGCTTAAATGTTAGCCCTTGCTGTACAAGTTGTTCAATTAGTTTATCACCTGTAACTGGCAGCAGCCCTCCTACATCCCATATCATCTTCTCTGGATAAACATGTATTTTTCCACCTAACTGTGGTTGAAATTCTATTATTTTCGTTTTCATCTCTCTGAGTCCACTATAAAAAGCTGAATAAAGCCCTGCAGGTCCTCCGCCTATCACAGTTACATCAAACAATTCTTCTTGATTCATTCGTGTCACTCCTCAGCTACTAGTCGTTGATTATCATTCTCAATAAAATATAACCTGTTTCCGCAAAATTTACAATCAAAATTACTATTGACAATACACCTATATAAAATTATATTATTTAAAGAATCAATAGTGATAATCATTATCAATTTGTTAATAATTAGCAAATTTGAGATTACATCTTCTTTTATTAATATGGTTAATACTATATTGTAGTATCTCATATTCAAGATTTTTAATAAGCATTTTGCATTACCACTACTCTTTCAAAAAGATTGCAGTTAAACAAATTATTATATACACATATCATCTATGTTAAAGGAGAAAGACAATGAAAAAGTTATTTATTTCACTAACAGTTCTTTTCGTTCTTGTTATGAGCGCTTGTAGTAATGGCTCTACAGACAAAAAGAACGATGCAAAAGGTAGTAAATCAGAAACAATTACATACCAATCTGAAAATGGTAAAGTAGAAGTTCCTGCAAATCCAAAACGCGTTGTTGTTTTATCATCATTCGCTGGTAACGTAATGTCATTAGATGTAAATCTTGTTGGGGTAGATTCATGGTCTAAACAAAACCCACGCTTTGATAGCAAACTTAAAGATGTTGCTGAAGTATCAGATGAAAACGTTGAAAAAATCGCTGAACTAAATCCAGATTTAATCATTGGTTTATCAAATATTAAAAATGTTGATAAGTTAAAGAAGATCGCTCCTACTGTAACGTACACTTACGGAAAAGTTGATTACTTAACACAGCATTTAGAAATCGGTAAGTTATTAAACAAAGAAAAAGAAGCAAAAACTTGGGTTGATGACTTCAAGAAACGTGCACAAGACGCTGGTAAAGAAATTAAAGCAAAAATTGGTGAAGATGCAACAGTTTCTGTTGTAGAAAACTTCAACAAACAGCTTTATGTATACGGCGAAAACTGGGGCCGTGGAACAGAAATTCTGTACCAAGAAATGAAATTAAAAATGCCTGAAAAAGTAAAAGAAAAAGCATTAAAAGAAGGTTACTACGCATTATCTACTGAAGTATTACCTGAATTTGCTGGTGATTACTTAATCGTAAGTAAAAACAAAGATACTGATAACTCATTCCAAGAGACAGAATCATATAAAAACATCCCAGCAGTAAAAAATAATCGCGTATACGAAGCAAACATGATGGAATTCTATTTCAATGATCCACTTACATTAGACTTCCAACTAGACTTCTTCAAGAAGAGCTTTCTTGGTAAATAATACAAACATGAGGAATTCTTAAATTAAGAATTCCTCTTCCTTTATTCTATGAACAGAAAAGATGTGAAACGAATGACAAAAGATCACGACAATCCACGTTCTATAGCTTTTACATACAAACTCATTTTGAGCATAATTGCATTCTTTCTTATTTTTATGGTGGCAATGGTATTAGGTGCTGCAGATACTTCAATAAAAGACGTATGGTTAGCACTCACATCCTCCGCTAAAGGGGACAAAATATCTATTATTCGCGAAATACGTTTGCCACGTGAAGTTGCTGCTATTTTTGTAGGAGCGGGCCTTGCTGTTTCTGGAGCAATTATGCAAGGATTAACACGAAATCCACTTGCAGATCCTGGATTATTAGGGCTATCTGGTGGAGCAAATGCTGCACTTGCGTTAACGCTAGCCTTCAACCCTTCCATAAGCTATCTTTACTTAACATTTGCTTGCTTTATCGGTGCTGCAATTGGCGCGATTATGGTATTTGGAATTGGTATGGTGAAAAAAGGCGGGCTGTCCCCTCTTCGAATTGTATTAGCCGGTGCTGCCGTTTCAGCATTTCTACTCGCAATTTCAGAAGGAGTCGGTATTTACTTCAAAATTTCACAAGATGTATCACTTTGGACTGCCGGGGGCGTAATTGGAACTACTTGGAGCCAATTGAAAATTATTATTCCAGTCATTTCAATTAGTATCTTTATCGCTATCTTACTAGCAAAAATATTAACAGTTCTTAGTTTCAGTGAAGAAGTGGCTATTGGACTAGGTCAAAAAATTATTGTTATTAAAACCATTCTATTTATCATTATTATCTTACTTGCTGGTGCTTCTGTAGCGCTTGTCGGAAATATGGCATTTATCGGTTTAATGGTACCTCACATGGTACGCCCAATTGTCGGTCCAGATTACCGATTTGTTATACCGATGTCAGCAATTGCTGGAGCTTCCTTTATGCTACTTGCAGATACAATCGGACGTACTATTAACGCTCCATATGAAACACCAGTTGCCGCTATTGTCGCAATTGTAGGGCTGCCATTCTTCCTATTCGTTGTACGTAAAGGAGGAAAAACATTCTCATGATGCAATCTATTCTAAGAAAACAACGTCTTATTATACTCGCTTTACTAATACTGACCATCACCACCATTGTAGTTGGAATGGGACTTGGTTCAGCATCTTTATCTTATGATCGACTACTCCCAACATTAATGGGACAAGGGACTTTTAAAGAGGAGTTTGTTTTATACTCTTTAAGACTACCTAGAATTGTTATTACATTATTAGCTGGTATGGCTCTCGCTTTATCAGGGGCTATCTTCCAAGGAATTACTCGAAATGATTTAGCTGAACCTGGTATTCTCGGAATCAACTCTGGGGCCGGTGTTGCTGTTGCTATTTTCTTTTTATACTTTCCAATAGATGTAGGTTCATTTCTTTACTTACTACCAGTCGTTGGATTTATTGGAGCTTTTCTTACAGCTGTTCTAATCTACGTATTTTCATATAGCAAATCAACTGGGCTTCAGCCAATTCGACTAACATTAACTGGTATTGGTTTTTCATTTGCACTATCTGGAATGATGATTGTCCTTATTTCATCCGCTGATCGTATGAAAGTGGACTTTATCGCCAAGTGGATTGCCGGAAACATTTGGGGAGATGACTGGGTCTTCGTTTTAGCAATGCTCCCATGGTTAATCGTATTAATTCCGTTCGTTTTCTATAAAGCAAACCGATTAAACATTCTAGCATTAAACGAGCCAGTCGCAATCGGTGTTGGAATTGAAATTGAAAAAGAACGCAGATACTTATTAGTTGCAGCCGTTGCGCTTGCTGCTGCAGCTGTTTCCGTAACAGGAGGAATTAGTTTTATCGGACTAATGGCTCCTCATATCGCGAAATCTTTAGTAGGTCCAAGACATCAAATTTTCATGCCTATCGCCCTTTTAATCGGCGGATGGCTATTGCTATTAGCAGATACAATTGGCCGAAACATCGTTGAACCTAATGGCATCCCAGCAGGTATTGTCGTTGCTTTAATTGGTGCTCCTTACTTTATGTATTTGTTGCTTAAGAAGGCGTAAAGAAACCCCCTCAAGATTTTTTCTTGAGGGGGTTTTTATTTCATTCTACTGCTGCCCATACCCTTCAAACTTCTTAGCCAAATTCGCCATCTCATCTTCTGGCAATAGTTTCGGCTCTCCGACGCTTTTTGTTTGATAGTAAATTTGCGCACAAAACTCGATTTCTTCCGCAACAGTAAATGCCATTTTTATGTTATTTGCACCTGCAATTAAACCGTGGTTCTCAAGTAAAACGGCACGGCGATCTATCATTCCTTCAAAAGCAGCATCTGCTAATTGCTTCGTACCAAATGTTTCATACGGTGCACAGCGAACATTCGGGCCTGCAAAAGCAATTAAGTACGATACAGCAGGAAGCTCCCATCCTAATGATGCAATCGTCTTCGCATAAGGTGAATGTGTATGCACAAGCGCATTTATATCTTCACGATTTCTATAATAAATAAGATGCATATCTAACTCGCTTGATGGCTTTCTCTCTCCCTCTACCACTTCACCATCTAAGTTTAATATAACTACATCTTCAGGTTTTGTTTCATAATACTCTAAACCACTTGGGCTAATTGCAACAAGACCTTGCTCGCGATTGAAAATACTAATATTGCCGCCTGTCCCCTTTGTTAAACCGCTAGAAATCATTTTCTTTCCATACGCTACAATTTCTTCTCTTTCTTTTTGTAATAACATATACATCCCCCTAAGTATGAAGCTTATGATGACTGACTTTTTAAATCTATCTACTTATTGAAATAGCTTTTTTAAATTCTCCGTAAACGGTGCTTTTACAATCCCTTTTTCCGTAATAATCGCTGTTACATTTTCATGTGATGTGACATCAAATGCCGGATTATATACTTTACTTTCTTTCGGAGCAGAATATTGTCCGAAGCGATTAATCACTTCAGAAGCATCTCTTTCCTCAATTGGAATTTCTTTTCCTGTCGGTGTTTTTAAGTCGATTGTCGGTGTTGGTGCTGCTACATAAAACGGAATGTTGTAGTATTTCGCTAAAATAGATACGCCTAATGTCCCAATTTTATTTGCTACATCACCGTTTGCTGCCACACGGTCACACCCAACGATTACAGCGTCGATTTTTCCTTGTGACATGACCATAGCTGCCATATTATCCGTAATAACAGTAACATCAATCCCCGCTCGCTGTAGTTCTAGTGCTGTTAACGTTGAACCTTGTAATCTAGGACGTGTTTCATCCGAAAAGATTTTTAAGTCCCATCCTTTTTCTTTCGCTAAGTACATTGGAGCCGTCGCAGTACCATACTTAGTCGTCGCTAACGCACCAGCGTTACAATGTGTTAATACCCCCATTCCATCATGGAATAATGTTAATGCATGTTCTCCAATTTGACGGTTAATTTCTTCATCTTCTCTATGAATCTCTTTTGCCTCTTCTAGTAATCTATCTTTCAACTGGGCGATTGATAAGTGCGCGTTCTCTGTCGCTACCGCCTCCATTCTTTCAAGTGCCCAGAATAAGTTTACTGCTGTCGGCCTTGATGTTGCCAAATATGCACATACTTTTTTGACTTCCTCTATAAATTCTTCCACCGTACTTTGATTAACTTCCTTAGCTCCTAAATACACACCATAAGCTGCTGAAACACCAATCGCTGGTGCTCCTCTTACTTTCATTACTTGAATGGCATCCCACACACTTTCAGCTGTCTTGAAAGATTCATAGACAACTTCATTCGGTAATAATGTTTGATCTAATAAAACTAAAGCATCTTCTTTCCACTGAATTGGTATTAATTGCTCTTCCATCATCTTCTCCCCTTACTTCGCGTAGTGCATTGACTGTTCTTTTAACGTTTCTACAAAGCTTGTGCCTGTTTTATATTGATTCGCTCGTAAAATAAACTTCTTCGCTACTTGAAGACAAATGCGTTCCGCTCTAGCACGTGCTTCCTCATTCTCAATACAAGTAATATCTTTCACTTTCGCTAGCCCAACAATACGACGAATTAACTCAAGGCCCGTCACTGCAGCCGTATCTTCTAATACAGATTGTAAATATACTTCGTTAAAGCCTTCTTCCTTCGCCATAATCTCGGTCACATGGATATTCCAAGCATCTAAAAACTTCTTCTTAAATAAATCAATTACCTCTACCATTGTCGATTGTAGCCAACCCATATACGTATCTTTCTCAGCTCCAAGCGCCATGGTCGCATCTGCATTCACCCAAGCAAACATTAAATTTGCCATTACATTCCCAACGTCATATCCCATCGGTCCATAAAAGGCAAACTCAGGATCAATAATCTTCGTGGAATCATTTTTCACAAAAACAGAACCAGTATGCAGATCACCATGAATAAGCGCCTGTGCATTCGTCATAAAAGAAAACTTAAGTTTTGCTACTTCCATACGAAGCTCTTTATCACTATAAATATGCTCTCTAATCCATCCTTCATTTAACGGAAATAACTCGTTACGCTTATTATGATTTGTAAATGGCTCAGCGTAGACGAGTTCTTCTGTAATTTCACATAACTCAGGATTTATATAATTTTTCACAAGTTCCTTCTTTTCTTTATGATTCATTACAACATCTGATGTTAATAAGAGTGTGTTTACCAAAAAGGTCGTTACATCATCCGCAAGCTTTGGAAACATTTGATGATTTATAAGTGCTGTACGTAATATTGTATGGTCCGATAAATCTTCCATTACGCAACAATTCATAACACTATCAAACAAATACACCGTTGGAACAAGCCCAGGTGCTAACTCCTCCTCTAACTGCAATACATCCGATTCTATACGAATACGATTCGTCGACAACTTAAACTCATCTGAAATACGCGCTGTATGCCCAGCTTGCTTTACAATGACAGAAATATTCTTCTGTTCACCCCAAACGCGGAACACATAATTTAAATTCCCATCACCAATTTCTTTACACTGTAACCCCTTTGCACTCTCAAACTTACATAATTTCTCTTTCACATATGCAATCACATCGTTAGCTTCCATTAAAAAATACTTCGTGAACTTAGACATGGTTTCCCCTCCACACTAATTGTAAGCGTTTTCTAAAAGCCGTAAAAAATAATAGACTGAAATCTTTTCGATCTATACTATATCTTTATTGTTGCAATACATATCTCGTTTTTATTATATCTTGTTAGAAATGAGCGTCAATATTTCTATTTCTCATTGCAATCTACTTCTTATTATATGCATTTAAGATGACAATAATTGTTCACAAAGATTCCGATACATTTTATTTTATTTATCGCACAATTCTTTGTAAAATAGAAATAAGCAGTTCCTTTTCAAATCTACAACTTCTAAGAAATATCTCCTTCCTAAGAATTTATACTTACACCATATCTCTAACATACACACTACTCTTTCAAACACTCATTGAAAATTTATGACATGAAAATTACCTTTTAATTCCCTAACAACCTTAATTGAGAATAAATATTAATTAAATTGGTATAAAGTTGGTTTATTCTCTTGACAAAATAACCACTTCTATATGATAATTAATATCGAATTAGAATTATTATAGTTAATTAAAAAATATATTTTATGAGCACACTATTTTTTGATGCTCAAAACCAACATTTAGGAGGAATTTTAATATGTTATTAATCGGCACAGAAGTAAAACCGTTTAAAGCTAATGCTTACCATAATGGAGAATTTATCCAAGTTACTGACGAAAGTTTAAAAGGAAAATGGAGTGTAGTTTGTTTCTACCCAGCTGACTTCACATTCGTTTGCCCAACTGAACTTGAAGACTTACAAAACCAATACGCAGCTCTTAAAGACTTAGGCGTTGAAGTATACTCTGTATCTACAGACACTCACTTCACTCACAAAGCATGGCATGATAGCTCAGAAACTATCGGCAAAATCGAATACATTATGATTGGTGACCCAACTCGCACAATCACTACAAACTTCAACGTTTTAATGGAAGAAGAAGGTCTTGCTGCTCGTGGTACATTCATCATCGATCCAGACGGCGTTATCCAATCTATGGAAATCAATGCTGACGGTATCGGCCGTGACGCAAGCATTCTTGTTAACAAAATTAAAGCAGCTCAATACGTACGTAACAACCCAGGTGAAGTTTGCCCAGCTAAATGGCAAGAGGGTTCTGCAACACTTAAACCAAGCCTTGACCTTGTAGGCAAAATCTAAGGAGTTCGATCAAAATGATACTAGATGCAGATATAAAAACACAACTATCCCAATACCTTCAGTTAATGGAGAACGATATTTTACTTAAAGTAAGCGCTGGAGACGACGACGTATCTAAAGATATGTTAGCTCTAGTAGACGAATTAGCTACTATGTCATCTAAGATTACAGTAGAAAAAGTTGAATTAGAGAGAACACCAAGCTTTAGCGTAAATCGCCCTGGTGAAGACACTGGTGTCGTATTCGCTGGTATTCCATTAGGACACGAATTTACTTCATTAGTGTTAGCTTTACTACAAGTAAGTGGACGCGCTCCAAAAGTTGAACAAAAATTAATCGATCAAATCAAAAACATTCAAGGCGAATATCATTTTGAATCTTATATCAGCCTAAGTTGTCATAACTGTCCTGATGTTGTACAAGCTCTTAACGTAATGAGCGTTCTAAACTCTGGTATTACACATACTATGATTGATGGCGCTGCATTCAAAGAGGAAGTAGAAAGCAAAGACATCATGGCAGTACCAACAGTTTTCCTAAACGGCGAATCTTTCGGAAGCGGTCGTATGACACTTGAAGAAATTTTAGCTAAAATGGGTAACGGTCCAGATGCATCAGAGCTTTCTGATAAAGATCCATACGATGTTCTTGTTGTTGGTGGCGGCCCTGCTGGTGCAAGTGCAGCGATTTATGCAGCACGTAAAGGCATCCGTACTGGTATCGTTGCTGAGCGCTTCGGTGGTCAAGTAATGGATACTATGGGTATTGAGAACTTCATCAGCGTAAAACGCACTGAAGGTCCTAAGCTAGTAGCAAGTCTTGAAGAGCACGTAAAAGAATACGACATCGATGTAATGAATCTACAACGTGCAAAACGTTTAGAGAAAAAAGAACTTATTGAAGTGGAACTTGAAAACGGCGCTATTCTGAAAAGTAAGAGCGTAATCGTTTCAACAGGTGCTCGCTGGCGTAACGTTGGCGTACCAGGTGAAGCTGAGTTCAAAAATAAAGGTGTAGCATACTGCCCACACTGTGACGGTCCATTATTCATCGGAAAAGACGTAGCTGTTATCGGCGGAGGTAACTCTGGTATTGAAGCAGCTATCGACTTAGCAGGTATTGTTAAGCACGTTACTGTTCTTGAATTCATGCCAGAATTAAAAGCTGATGCTGTATTACAAGAGCGTCTTAACAGCTTACCAAACGTAACTGTTTTGAAAAACGTTCAAACGAAAGAAATCACTGGTACTGATAAAGTAAACGGTATTTCTTACATCGATCGTGAAACTGAAGAAGTTCATCACGTTGAATTACAAGGTGTATTCGTACAAATCGGTCTTGTGCCAAACACAGACTGGTTAGGCGAAACAGTTGAACGCGCTCGCGGTGAAATCGTAACAGACAAGCACGGCGCTACAAACGTACCAGGAGTGTTTGCAGCAGGTGACTGTACAAATAATCCGTACAAACAAATCATCATCTCTATGGGTTCAGGTGCAAACGCAGCTTTAGGTGCATTTGATTACTTAATCCGTAACTAAGTATATAGACGTGAGTAAAGAAAAGCAGGTGCCAAGGCACCTGCTTTTTTATATTCTTAATGTATAAACTAAAAATCTCTCATTCCCATTCTTCTCATAAGCACCCGACAACCTTACTTCCCTCTTCAGCTCAAACGCAGTCTGGTTCTCTAAGAAGAAAATATAATCTTCAGAAGGATAGTATAAAATAATATCCACTTCTCTCTCCGCTTCTTCTACCGAAAGTAAAATGTTATTTACTACGTTCATAAATACTTGTACAGAAAATGGATTAAAGAAATAAAACCGGTTATCACGTGAATCAATCTCATATTCTTGCGCTAAACAGCATTCAAACCCAATTTTATCTTTACTGTTTCTTACCTTTCGTGCATAGCGCTCTAGATTATCCATTGCTTCTTTATAAAACTCTTCATTCATTTCAATTCCAACCGCTGAAGCACCACACTTATGGTGCATGTAAAAGTTTAATCGTCCTTTTCCGCACCCAAAATCTACAATTCGGTCGCTACTTCTTATTTCATATTGATTCAATAACTCATCTAATCCGCTATATGGCGTCGGTTCATAACGGTGATAATGCATAGATTTATTAAAGCCCTTTTGCTCACCGACAGTTTTTATATGTAATACAGCATCGTAATATTGTTCGTTCATTCGTCTTCTCCTATTAGAAAATGGTACTTATTATTATACACCATGTACTGGAGACTCATTTTGCATCAAGTTTACTGGTACGTAAAATTATATAAATGATTTTCTGAATATATCTATCGTAACTTAGAATATATCAACGATTTTTTCAATATATCGACTTAACGACAAATTACTACAAAAAAACAGGAGCTCTCTAGCCCCTGTCCTCTAATACTTTCCATACAGTTTGTTTCAATATTTCTACTCCATCCATAATACAACTATGATCGAACTTCATATATGGATGGTGTAATCCAGGTTGTAGGTTGGCCCCTAGCCCAAGCATGACAGCTTTTAAATGTGGTCTCTTCACTGTGTAGTAATGGAAATCATCGCTTCCTGTCGTATACAGTGGTCCAGTGCATCCCTCTTCCCCGTACACTTCAAGAATGCCTTTTCGCATAAAGCGCTCAGCTTCTTCTGACACTTCAGCTCCTGGTGCAAGGTCGATCCATTTGTATGAGGTTTTCGATCCCATAGATGCGGCCGATTCTATTACATGCTCTATTTTTTTCTTCAATTCTTCTAATAATGTATTACTCTCTGCCCTAACATCTAAGCTAAAATGCCCGTTACCCGGAATAATATTCAAATTATCCCCGCCAGCCTGGCACCTTGTCATCTTCACTGAATATGAACTTTGCGGTGGTAGCCATATATTTTTCAAACCGATATTGATCATAGAAATGACATCAATTGCATTTATCCCTTGATGTGGGCGTGCCCCATGTGCATCATCTCCATGAATCGTTCCTTCTAAAAATCCTGCTGCTCCGTGACGAATAGATGGGGCAGCTTGTTTCAAAGGTAGTTCTTCAATCGGTCTTAGATGAACACCAAATAAGAAATCAGCATCATCCACAGCACCCTTATCTACCATCTTTAGAGAACCATTTCCTTTTTCCTCTGCCGGCTGAAAAATAAATCTAACAGTACCGCTATCCCATCTCGTATTCTTCAATTGTAAAATAAGCCCCATCACAATTGTCATATGAGCATCGTGACCACATGAATGATTCGCTTTAAACTCTCCGTCCACTTCTTGCCAAAGTGCATCCATATCGGCACGAATTGCAATAACTGGATTTCCGCTTCCAATTTCAGCAATCACGCCTGGGCAATCATCAAATATTTTATATGAAATTCCTTCTTCTTTTAAAAAGTTAGTAATATACGCTGTCGTTTCATACTCTTTCCAACTCACTTCAGGGTTTTCATGTAAATGCTGAAAAATTTCAGTTAACCGCTCTTGTAGTTCTAATGTTTTCAAAGCTACATTCTCCTTCCCAAATTCCAAAACCATTCAGGTTAATTATACTTATGAAAAACAGATGTTTTTATGAACATATTGAATTTTAAGAAAAAAGTCAATTGTTTATTTTTAAATACGATCGACAACTCACTTCATAACGATAGAACATTCCTTATTTTCTGTTTTTTATTGACGCTCATATCAATTTTTAGTTATTATAATTTAATAACGTCTATTTTGCGACAATTCTAAAAATACAAACATACATAATGAGGAGGCAGTTTATGAAAAAAGAAATACCTTTTGGCGTAGCAATAATCCCTATTATCATTACAGTTGCAGTTATGATGGTTACAATTGTTGTATTAAAACAAAGCCCTCACGTCCCACTTATTATCGGTACAACCGTTGCTTCTATCGTCGCTTGGCGTTACGGTTACAAATGGCACGATATCGAAGAAGCAATGTATAAAGGAATTCGCCTCGCATTACCCGCTATCGTTATCATTATTCTAGTAGGTTTAACGATCGGTGCTTGGATTGGCGGCGGAATCGTCGCAACAATGATCTATTACGGTTTAAATCTTTTAACTCCATCACTATTTTTAGTTTCAATTACAATTATTTGTTCTATTGTTGCATTAGCTATCGGTAGCTCTTGGTCTACAATGGGAACAATTGGTGTTGCAGGAATGGGGATTGGCCTAAGTATGGGAATCCCAGCTCCAATGGTTGCCGGTGCTATCATTTCCGGTTCTTATTTCGGCGATAAAATGTCACCGCTTTCAGACACAACAAACTTAGCCGCAGGATTAACAAATACAGATCTATTCACACATATTCGTCATATGTTATTTACTACAATTCCAGGTTTAATTATTACTCTTATCGTTTATGCTTTCTTAGGAAGAAGCTTCGGCGATAACAATATTGATGCAAAAGGTATCGATCAAACGTTACAAGTATTGCAACAAAACTTTGTTATCTCACCTTTCCTACTAATCATACCTGTAGTCGTTATGGTATTGGTCGCTAAAAAGGTTCCTGCTATACCAGCTATTCTCGTAGGTATTATTTTAGGATTTTTATCACAAGTCTTTATTCAAGGTGGTTCTGTCTCCGCATCTGTCGGTGCACTCCAAAATGGATTTGTCATAGACACTGGCAACAAGCTAGTAGACGAACTCTTTAACCGCGGTGGCTTAGATTCGATGATGAATACAGTTTCTATGACAATTGTCGCTATGACTTTTGGAGGAGTATTAGAACATACTGGTATTCTTCGCTCAATTGTAAATCAAATTTTAAAATTAGCGACATCAGCAAAAGGACTTATCGCTTCTACTATCGCGTCTTGCTTTGCAACCAACCTTACTTGCTCTGAACAATATATTTCAATTGTTGTTCCTTCAAGAATGTACGCAAATGCATACACAGAAAAAGGACTACATTCTAAAAATTTATCCAGAGCATTAGAAGATGGCGGAACATTAACTTCTGTTTTCGTACCTTGGAATACATGTGGTGTATTTATACTCGCAACACTTGGAGTTGGCGCATTCGAATATGCTCCTTATGCTATATTGAATTTCATCGTACCTATTATTTCAATCATTTACGGCATAACTGGTCTCACAATTACGAAACTATCAGACATTGAAAAAGCGGAACTACTAAAAAAACAAAAGGCACAACTAGAAGCTTAAAGATACCGGTAAATTCATTTCATATATTGCGCGAGGGCGCCCTTGTTGATAGGGCATTTCCTCGCCGCAAATATGAGCATACCCATAATCAACTAGTTTCTTTAATAACCTTTCTGTTGATCGCCGAGTCACTTGTAAGTATTCAGAAAGATCCGCTGCTGTAAACTTCAATGACGGATGTGATTGACTAAATTGAATAATTTTTGATAAGTTTGCTGGACTCAGTTTCGTTTCCTTCGCTATTTTCATGAGTTCCGGGTTTTCATTCTTCAAACTTTGTACTCTCTGTTCTTTCGGGAACGGACCAAATAGTTCTTTATCACTTGTTAGTATATAAAAACAGTGGTCTATTGGATTATTCTTCGCGAAACTTTGAGCGATTTTAGCATTTTGCTCTGCTTCCTTCACAGTTTTTCCGTAACCAAACCCAATAGCTATCGTTCCTTTTATACTAGCAAATAAATTATTTATCATATTTGTTTTTATAATCGATTCAATATCACCACGAGTCGTATACAAAATGAACGTCATTTCATCAACTTTTTTAAATGAACCACGCAGTTCTTTTGAAATGACATCTAATTGCTCAAGCAAACCTTCTCGTAATTCTAAAGAAGAAATCATACAAGCACCAACAGTAGCTGAATGGCTTTTCGCTAGCTCAGCTTTTATTTTCGCATCTTTTAACCCATTTATAATCGATTGCTTCAGATCTATCATACGCTCTGAAGGAATACCTATTTTTTGAAGTTCATCATAGACAGCATGAATACTAGTTAAAGCTAAATGAGCTTCCCCAGATCGATGTTTAGTTACATGAAAATCAATAACTCTCTTTATTTCATCTTTACTCCACAGCATATTTTCATAATCAAACACTTGCGGACTTTCTTTTATACCGATATCATGGAACACATTTGTAATGAATGAGCGGTCTACTAAATCAATTGAAATGTTATGTGGTTGAATACCTTGGTGATACATGACAGAAAGAATGGAAGATACGACCGTTGTCTCGTCTTGCTGTAAGTACGTACTTGGAATTCGTAATTGTTCTCTTATTTCTTTTGCCATATAATAAGGTAAAGCACCTGAGAAAAAGATGAAATCACAAGGCTTTAAACGCTTTAAAAGTTCAGAAGATTCCGCCGGATGAAGGTAAATATATGGATCAATCTCTATTTCTTCTAGTTTATGAGCGACAGGTAAAAGTGTCTCCATAAACTCTTTTGAACCGACAACTGCAATTTTTATCATCATTTCTCTAACTCCTTATCATTAATTAACGACTATTTAACGTCAACTATATCAAATGTACAAAACTATTGTAAACAGGAAGGGGTCTCTACCTAATGAAAATTACAGCTATTCATCTTTACGCAATTCGTTTACCACTTCGCGATCCGTTTGTTATTAGTTATGGTTCTTATTCTGATATGCCTTCCATTATCGTCAAAATGGAAACAGATGAAGGCATTATCGGATACGGTGAGGGCGTCGCTGATGATCACGTTACAGGCGAATCATGGGAAAGTACTTTCCATACTTTAAAACATACACTTGCTCCTGCGCTCATTGGGCAAAATCCAATGAATATCGAGAAAATACACGATATAATGGACAATACAATTTACGGTGTTCCTACTGCAAAAGCCGCAATAGATATTGCTTGTTTTGATATAATGGGCAAAAAACTAAATCAACCTGTATATCAATTAATTGGCGGGCGCTACCATGAAGAGTTTCCTGTCACTCACGTCTTAAGTATTGCCGAACCTGAAGACATGGCTGAAGAGGCTGCCTCTATGATTCAAAAAGGTTACCAATCTTTCAAAATGAAAGTCGGTACGAATGTAATAGAAGATGTAAAAAGAATTGAAGCGGTACGTGAACGTGTAGGAAATGATATCGCGATTCGTGTTGATGTAAACCAAGGATGGAAAAATAGCGCCAACACATTAACGGCACTTCGTTCATTAGGTCATTTAAACATCGACTGGATTGAACAGCCTGTTGTCGCAGACGATATTGACGCAATGGCTCACATTCGTTCTAAAACAGACCTTCCGCTTATGATTGATGAAGGATTAAAAGGTTCTCGTGAAATGCGCCAAATCATTAAATTAGATGCGGCTGATAAAGTAAATATAAAACTAATGAAATGCGGCGGCATATATCCCGCTGTAAAACTCGCTCATCAAGCAGAAATGGTCGGCATTGAATGCCAAGTTGGATCCATGGTCGAATCATCCGTTGCCTCTTCCGCAGGATTCCATGTCGCTTTCTCGAAAAAAATCATTACGAGCGTTGAACTTACAGGTCCA
This sequence comes from Bacillus sp. FSL M8-0063, assembly GCF_038005545.1. Lineage (NCBI taxonomy): Bacteria > Bacillati > Bacillota > Bacilli > Caryophanales > Bacillaceae > Bacillus > Bacillus sp. FSL M8-0063. Next base: position 55,521 of record NZ_JBBOTJ010000001.1, on the reverse strand, counting down.
TTAAAGTTCACGAAAGACATCGGAAACTTACATTACGACGTACCATTTATTCGCTTAAACGAAAAGCCAGGACTCGGCATTGAAATAAATGAAGATACATTACAAGAACTAACCGTCTTTCAAGACGTTGTACGCTAAAGGAGGACTAACGCATGACAGTTCTATACAAAGGAGCATTAAAACAAAATAACGAGTCATTTCACGTTACATTACTATCACTTGAGCATATCGAACACATCTTATCACTACAAAACGTTGTAGTTAAGGCGCTAGAAGATAAAAGTCGCTTACAACCACTCTCGCTAGAAGAGTTTCAATACATTCTAGAAGGAAACGGTATGATGATCGGTGCTTTTATCGAGAACAAACTCATCGCATTTCGTGCCCTACTCGTCCCTCCTATCGACGACGAACATTTAGGACTTGATATTGGCATAGCAGAAAGCGAACTACATCGCGTCATCTATCAAGAAATTTCAAATGTTCACCCGAACAGCCGAGGAAATGGGATGCAAAAAATATTAGCGACAGTCATCATGGACGAATTACAAAACAAAGATAGCAAATACGATTACGTTTGCTGCACCGTTGCTCCTTTTAACATTCCAAGTTTAAAAGATAAGTTTGCGCAAGGAATGGAGATTGCTGCATTGAAGGCGAAATATGGCGGGAGTATGCGGTATGTTTTTGTGAAGGAATTGCGTGGAGGCAAGGAAAGAAATTGGACGGATGTTAAGAGTGTTCCGATGAGTGACGCTGTTGGACAGCAGGCTTTACTTTCGAACGGTTATCGTGGGTATGGAATGGAGAAAGTAGACGGAGATTTTGTTGTGAAGTTTAGACGATGATTTATATACCTGAAAAAAAGGAGATGTCTGCTGTGACATCTCCTTTTACTTTCTCTTCATTGAAAAATGCATTGGTAAATGAAATTATATAAGCGTTTTTTTGAACATATCGATTGTAACTCCAAATATATCAGCGATTTTTGAAATATATCGACTTACCGACAAGTATTGATAATAATCGCAACCTATATAAAGTTCACCATTAAACCGTCATCTTCCAACTAGATAACGCTAACCAATTCTCCATTTCCTTATAATCGGGCATTATTTTCCCGACAAGACGCCAAAAAGATCGATCATGATTTAAATGAACCATATGGCACATTTCATGAACAACTACGTAATCAATTACTTGCTGTGGTGCCATCGCTAGCTTCCAATTGAATGTTAGTTGTAAATTTGAATCACAAGTTCCCCACGTACGACTACTATCTGTAATACGAATAGAACGCGGTTTTGTTTTGAAGTTACTTTGATGCACTTTAATACTCTTCTCTACTAATGACTTACACTGCTTATAGTAAAATCGTTTTAACGCTTGTTGTATTTTCTCATCCTTAAGCTCTTTCACATAAATATGTAGCTTATTCCCTTCAAATACTGCATTGTCTTGCGTAATACTTGCATCTTGAGAAATCTGTATCGGATACGTACTTCCTAAATACAGAAATCCCTCTCCTTGATCATAATCCTTTTCCTGTGGTCCAAGCGCTCGCTCTTGCATTTCCTTACGTGTTTTCTGAATCCAATCCCATTTCTCCTCTAGCAACTGGACTAAGTATTCAACAGGTGTTCCCTTTGGAGCCTGCACTTCCACATTTCCGTACGAATCTACAAAAAGACGCACCGACTTTTTCTTTTTATAAGTTATATGAAAATTAATTGTCTCACCTAAATATGTATGTACCATTTCATCACCTAGTGTATTATTTTACAAATAAAAAAGAATAGGACACAAAAGCCCTACTCTACCTATTATATCATTTACCAATTCATCGGACTCATTACCCTCTATACTTTACACCTAATCCCTTAATGAAATTCCTTGCATATCTATCGCCGCACTCTTTGTAATTTTTATGGCCTTTTTTTCTTAATAGTGCGCCTAGTTCTCCCTTTGTTACTATAACGCCTACGCTATCTAATATATCAAGTACATCCTCACTCGTTAAAGATAGTGCGATTTTCATTTTCTTTAGCAGAAGGTTATTCGCACTCTCTTTGCTTTGTACAGGTGCCGGTTGTCCTGGTTTCGGATCTTGCTTCCCTCTTTTTAAAGTAATAAATCCATTTAAAAATGCCTCTAACATCATCATGTCGCATGTTAATACGTACTCATCTTCTATTACATCATCATTTTCAGATTCATGCTGAGGTGCTCTCTTTATTTTTGTAAGCATATCAACTACGTCTTCTTTCGTTACTTCCATACCACCAAGTTTAAAGATTTCTACCATATCTATATCTCTTATATCTAAAGCGTACCTTACTCTCTTTAATATATCGTTGTTGCTCATTGCCATTGTTTTTCCTCCTGAAATGTTGATTATAGTAATGCTTTTAGCATGTATAAATTAATGTCGTCAAGTTACTACTTTAACATTTTAATGGGAGGTTTTGTAGTCTTAGGTGGATTAATGCTTATGGGGGTGATTTTATTTATTAAGAGATATTTCTAATAACGAATTTATTGTATTAGAAATTAAGAAAGGTCCTATCGATAGAAACGCCTTCAATCAAATACTGTAAAAAGTATTTTAGTTGGTAGTCGGATAACTCCTTCCTTTAAGGATGATAGTAATAAAGCAAAAAAAGATGGGGATTTACTATTAATTAACACACTAAAAAATGGACTAACCTGATATAGGTTAGTCCATTTCTTTTTATGCAACTCTAATTTAGTAGGCAACTCAAACGTAAATGTTACGCAAAATCCAGGTGAAATAGATTGATTATGTTTACTTAGGTTTTACTTTTTATTTGTGGTACGGTTCACCGTAACTAATCTAAATGAGGTTATTATTCATTATTTTCATGATTAAATTTAACAAAAAAGGTCGTGCCTTCCGATCCTGTTTGAATTTCTATTTTTGCATTATGACGGGCAGCAATGGCATAACATATGCCTAGCCCCAATCCAGTTCCATTATCTTTTGTCGTGTAAAATGGAGTACCCAGTTTCTCTAATACTTCAGGCCTGATACCTTTTCCTTGATCCCTCACTGCAAGCACCACACAATTTCGACCTTCTTTGTAGGTGCTAATGGTTAGAACTTTCTCTGTGCCCATCGCTTCTAAGCCATTACGATATAGGTTTATTAATAATTGCCGTATCTCATTACGATTTAACAGTAATTCCGGAATGTCATTTGTATCGACTTGAATATCTTTATTTTGATTATACGTATCAATCTTTATTAAAGGAATAATATCGCGGATAATTGAATTTAAATCTAACATCTGCAAATCCGATTTCCTTGTATTACCCATTGAGAGAAATTCAGTAATAATAGAATTGGCACGGTCAAGTTCTTCAATCATTAAATTTAAGTGCTTATTATGTTTCTCATAGGTGGGCTCTTCTTTTAATAACTGCAAAAATCCTCGTACTGTTGTCATTGGATTTCTAATCTCATGGCTGATACCTGCTGCCATTTGCCCTATTAAATCTATGTTCGATAACCTTTTCAATTCCTGCTCATATTGCTTTTTTTCCGTTATGTTTTTAAAAATACAACAAATACCATCATCATACGGGTATGCAATAACTTCGTGCCAATATTCATCAGAGGTAGAAAAAAATTCAAAATACACTGTAGTTCGCTCTGACATTGCACGATGAAGTTCCTTATACATAACTTCGTCCACGCTACTCGGGAAAATCTCCCATATATTCTTACCTAATACATCTTTTGCTGTTTTTCTTTGTGGAAAATATTGATGCTTATTTACGTACGTAAATTCCCATGTATTATTCAAAGTAAAAAATCCATCCGTAATACTTTCAATAACACTTGTAACTTTTTCATTAGCAACAGCTAGTTCTCTCGTTCGCTCTTCCACCATGCTTTCAAGTCGATCCATATATAACAAGTTGGAAAACGTAGGCGCTGTGGCATCAACGATAGATTTTGCCAGTTGCATTTGGGAATTACCATAATTGTGAGCTTTTCCCTCTTTGCCAACGACGATTACCCCTAATACTTCTCCCATTGAAACCAATGGAATCATCAGTAGACCCTTACTATCTATATTTTTTGTTTGAATAACCTCTTGGATCTTAGCTTCATAGCTTTTCTCCATCCAATCCGCTTCTGTCCAATCACAGTTCTTGCTTAACTTCGTTGTTTTAATCGTTGTTTTGTCTAGGGGGGCTAAAAGGTGGGCTGCCATGTTTTTACTCTCTAAAATCTGTCCTAAGTAAAGAAAACATTTATCAAAACTCTCCTGTATCGAGGAACACATTGATAAATCACGGGTAACATTTAGTAACAGCTGCTTCTCGGCAATAAGGTTTTCCTTTTGTGTTAAATTATTTGCGTTTTGAATTGCGACCGCAGCCATATTTACATAAGCTTCAACACTTTGAATTTCTGAATTTGTTAAGTTCATTGGAATTCCATAATCAAATAAAAAAACCAGACCAAATAACTCTTGCCCAAATGAGATAGGTAGAGCTAATAAGGACTTAATTTTGAACGCAGCAACTGGTCTCGGATCCGGCCGATGATCCTTTGATGTATCAGGAATATAAATGGTTTTTTTAGTTTCAATAACTTCTTTTGCCAGTAAGTCTATTTCAGGATCAATTACCTGAGTATCGAGCGTTACGCCATTTATTGTCTCTGGTTTTCCTGCAACCCCTCTAAATGTTCCATCTTCCTGGGGTAAATAGATTCCAACAGCGTTGCACTTAACAATCTCCTCTGATATCGCCATTGTTACACGCTGCAATACTTCACGTAGTTCTAATTTTGTATTTATTATTTTTGTTATATTCGCGAGCCTAGAATATCTCGCCTGATCACTTAACATTCACATGGCCTCCAATTATAGGCATAATAAAATAAACATGATACTATCATTGAAAATCAAGACCAACCTACCATTTTCACTTTTCTCCTGTATTCTTTTCTTACCCTTTTTTACATAGAATACCTCACTTACTTATGATACGGTTTACCTTAATTAAAATGAAACAGTGTAACTTTCAAAAGTTACACTGTTTCACTACCTTCTACCACATTAACACTCGTCTCAAACTTATCAAGTAATGCGCGTACTTCATCAGTTGATTTTGTGTTCATCAATTGATTTCTTAGTTCAGCAGCTCCAGGGAAGCCCTTTACATAAATTTTGAAGAAGCGATGAAGCCCTGTGATGGAGCGTGGCAGTACTTCTGCATATTTATCTTGAAGATCAAGTTGTAGTCTTAAAAGATCTAAATGTTCTTTACTGCTATGCTCTCTTGGCTCTTTTTCGAAAGCAAACGGATTTTTAAAGATTCCTCTTCCAATCATAACGCCATCAATGCCATATTTTTCAGCAAGTTCTAGCCCTGTTTTACGGTCAGGGATGTCTCCGTTTATTGTTATTAGCGTATTTGGTGCAATACGATCACGTAATTTTTTAATTTCCGGAATTAGCTCCCAGTGCGCATCGACTTGGCTCATTTCTTCTCTTGTACGTAAGTGAATAGAAAGGTTTGCAATATCTTGTTTGAAAATATGTGTTAACCAATCTTCCCATTCGCTTAATTCTTTAAAGCCCAGTCGTGTTTTTACACTGACAGGTAGTCCGCCCGCTTTTGCTGCTTGAATAAGTTCTGCCGCAACGTCTGGACGTAGAATAAGACCACTACCTTTTCCTCTTGATGCTACGTTCGGTACAGGGCAACCCATGTTAATATCAATACCTTTAAATCCTAACTCTGCCATACCAATACTCATTTGACGGAAATATTCAGGATTATCTCCCCAAATATGCGCCACGATTGGTTGTTCATCTTCTGTAAAAATTAAACGGCCACGTACACTTTTCATACCTTCTGGATGACAATAGCTATCCGAGTTTGTGAACTCTGTGAAGAATACGTCTGGGCTACCAGCTTCACTTACTACGTGACGAAAAACAACGTCTGTCACATCTTCCATTGGTGCAAGTACGAAAAATGGTCGTGGTAAATCACGCCAAAAATTATCTATCATTTCAAATTCAAATCCTCTCACTATGAATACAATTTCAAACTCTCAATAAACCAAAAAGCAGATGGTATAGATTCTCCTATATCAACTGCTTTCCTATTATACCAACTTAAGCCAAGCCACACACTCCACATGAGTCGTATGCGGGAACATATCAACAGGTTGTACTTCCTGCGTTTTATATCCGCCTTCTTCTAGTACTTTTAAGTCACGTGCTAACGTTGCTGGGTTACATGATACGTATACGACGCGTTTTGGTTTCATGTCGATGATTGTGTTTAGTAGTGCATCATCACAACCTTTACGCGGTGGATCTACGACCATTGTGTCGGCGACTATGCCTTCTTTGTACCATTTTGGAATAACTACTTCTGCTTCTCCTACGCCAAACTCAGCGTTTGTCATGTTGTTTAGTGCTGCGTTTCGGTTTGCGTCTTCGATTGCTTCTGGGACGATTTCAACGCCGTACACTTTTTTCGCTTTTTGCGCTAGGAATAAGGAAATTGATCCAATTCCGCAATAGGCATCAATTACTGTTTCGTTGCCATCTAATTTTGCATATTCTAACGTTTTATCGTATAGTACTTTCGTTTGTTCTGGATTTACTTGATAGAATGAACGTGCTGAAATTGCAAATTTAATGTCACCGATAAAGTCATAAATGTATTCGGATCCGTACAGTACTGTCGTTGTGTCTCCGAAGATTACATTTGTACGTTTCGTGTTTACGTTTTGAACAATCGATTTTACTTCTGGGAATTTCGCTGCAATTTCTTCAATGATTGCTTTTTTGTTTGGTAATTCTGCTGTACGAGTAATGAAGACAAGCATGATTTCCCCTGTTACTTGTCCGTAACGAGCCATTACGTGGCGAAGTGTTCCTTTATTACGCTCTTCGTTGTATGCCGAAATACCATGTTTTTCACAAATACGTTTTACTTCCTGGATTAATGTATCGTTTTCTTCTGCCTGAATTAAACATGATTCCATATTAATAATGTCATGTGTTCCTTGGCGATAGAAACCAGCTACAAGTCCACCTTCACGTTCTCCAATTGGTACTTGTGCTTTGTTACGGTATACCCATGGGTTCTTCATACCAAGTACAGGGTGCACAGGAACATCGCTTAATCCGCCAATGCGCTGCATAACGTCACGTACTTGTTTTTCTTTCGCTTGTAATTGTCCTTCATATGTTAAGTGCTGAAGCTGACAACCGCCGCACTGATTGTACACTGGGCATTCTGCATCTTTACGATATGGGCTCTCTGTATGAAGCTTCATTAAACGACCAAATGCGAAGTTTTTCTTCACTTTAATAATTTTAATTTGTGCTTCTTCACCTGGTAATCCGTTTTTAACGAAAATAGGATAGCCCTTTACTTTCGCAACACCGGCACCATCATGGGTTAAATCTTCAAATACTACATCTATAAAATCATTTTTTTCAACTGGTGGCGTCATTTTTGTACTCATTTTCCGACCTCTCTTTTTCATAACACTGCGTTACATTTTATCATACTTATATGGTCTATTTCTATCGGAAGAAAAAAAGCTATTGACGATAGTTCTCTGTTAATGTTACGCTACTACTAATTTAATACGGACGATGTTACCTCATATATATTCGATAATATGGATCGAGAGTTTCTACCCGGCAACCTTAAATTGCTGGACTATGGGGAAAACTAATGAATATTAGCCTATGTGCAAAAAAGGACTCATATTGATTAGCTTTCTCTCATAGATGAAAGTGAATCCATATGGGTCTTTTTTTATTTTTATTTTTCTAAAAGGTCAGACATCTTACGTATGACATAAAACCTCTTTGTTTTATTTTTAGTAATATAACGAGCGTTTTATGTACAAACTTTATACGAACTTCTGAAAGGGGCAACTACATGCAATATGTAATGAGCATTATCGGTATTCTTGTCGTTTTAGGTTTATGCTTTGCTTTGTCAAACAATAGAAGTAAAATCAACTTCCGTGCAATTGCTATTATGATTGGTTTCCAAATTTTAATCGGTTGGTTTATGTTTGGCACAAAAATTGGTCAACAAATTATCATCTTCATTAGTAAAGTTTTCAACAAACTAATTAAACTTGGTACGACAGGTGTCGATTTTCTCTTTAATGGAATTCAAAGAGATTTTGTCTTTTTCTTAAATGTATTATTAATTATCGTATTTTTCTCAGCACTACTTTCTATCTTTAGTTATTTAGGTGTTTTACCATTCATCGTTCGCGTTGTCGGCGGTGCAATTTCAAAAATTACTGGTTTACCACGCGTCGAGTCATTCCACGCAGTAAACTCTGTATTCTTCGGTTCAAGTGAAGCGTTAATCGTTATTAAAAACGATTTACAGCATTTTAACAAAAACCGTATGTTCATCATTTGTTGTTCTGCAATGAGTTCCGTTTCTGCTTCTGTTACAGCATCATACGTAATGATGTTAGATGCGAAATATGTACTAGCAGCTCTTCCACTAAACTTATTCTCAAGCTTAATCGTTTGTTCGCTATTAACACCAGTTGATACGAAGAAAGAAGATGAAGTGATTCAAAAATTTGATAGAACTTTATTCGGAGACAGCTTTATCGGCGCAATGATTAACGGTGCGCTTGATGGTTTAAAAGTAGCTGGTATCGTTGCTGCATTAATGATTGCCTTCATCGGTGTGATGGAAGTTGTAAACTACGTAATTAGCGCAGCTTCAGGTGCAATGGGATATGCTGTTACCTTACAACAAATCTTCGGTTATATACTTGCTCCATTCGCATTCTTAATGGGTATTCCAACTCAAGATATTATCCCAGCTGGTGGAATTATGGGTACGAAGATCGTATTAAACGAGTTTGTAGCAATCCTTGATTTAAAAGGTGTTGCATCAACATTATCTCCACGTACAGTTGGAATCGTTACAGTATTCTTAATTAGCTTCGCAAGTATTAGCCAAATTGGTGCGATCGTTGGGACAATCCGTGCTCTTTCTGAAAAACAGGGAAGTGTCGTATCTAGATTCGGTTGGAAAATGTTATTTGCATCAACACTTGCTTCTATCTTATCTGCAACAATCGCTGGATTGTTTATATAATAAAAAACTCCACCTTACTTCTCCTTTTTCAAAAGGAAATTTAGGTGGAGTTTTTTACTTTCTTCTATATGTATTTTTATGTAAACTCCACCAGAAAAATATAAGGTTTTTTCCGAATTATTCCAAAAATGTATTCCCCTCTATATTCTATAGTGATATGATGTACAAGGGTATAATTCAAATTTTTAAAATCGAAAATTTGAGTTAGTTTCACTTATACGAATGATAATTTCAAGACATAAGTGATGATAATTAAAACACAATAGAAGGATGATAGAATGAAAAAATATACATATATCGCTTTACTTTCTTCTGCTATTCTCGTAGGTTGTAACACTAGTAGCACTAGTGATAAACAAATAAAAGAAGCAACGGCGAAACAAACAGTTGAACAAAAAAAAGCGAAAGCGGTTGAACTGCCTTTAACGCAAGGGATTATTACATGGGATCCGTATGAATATAACGCACAAAACACCACGCTTTATACAAAGGATTTAAGAGATTCCTTCAAACAAGTACGTTACACTATTTGGCGTACTGCTGACGGTCCTGAAAGCAAACAAGCTTTTACTTCACAAGAAAAAGAGCGTGACTTTGCCCTCCCACTACATTTAAAATCATTTCATTTAAAACGTGGCGAATTTCAAATTGAAACAGTAGGAATCAAAGAAGATCATACTGAAACAAATCTAGTAACATCTAAAATTACATTCCAGCAACATGTACCCGTTTTAATGTACCATGCGATTGAAAAATACCCTGGGCCAAGTGATGGGGATTACGGCTTATATGTACCACCTGAGCAATTCGAAAATCATATGCAGTATTTGAAAGATAACGGTTATACGATGCTTACGTTTGAACGTTGGAATGATATAAATCGTGTAAATAAACCTGTTTTTGTAACGATGGATGATGGTCGAAAAAATAATATGAATGCTCTTCATATTTTACAAAAATTAAAGGATGATAGATTCCAACCTACGGCTACTGAATTTCTTACTGCAAATGAGATAGACAAACCAAATCGTCTATCAACAGATGAGATAAAACAAATGATGGATTCAGGCATTTTTTCTATTCAATCACATACTGCTAATCATACGATGATGGCTCATTCAAGCAATTATGATGAGGAATTACGTAGTTCGAAAGAAAAAATCGAAGCCCTTACTGGTAAAAAGGTCATCGCTCTCGCCTATCCAGTAGGTTCTTATAATGACCCAGCTGTTGAAGAAACAAAAAAACATTATGAGTTCGCAGTAACTACTGATCACGGTAATCACATTACAAAAGGGATGCCAAACGAACAGTACTTAATTAAACGCCACTTTGTAGGGCCTAATACATCAATGGAAAAATTCATATCTCTTATAAAGTAAAACTTTAATCAGTGGGGGTTTTGTTCACCCCCACTGATTATTAGCCCTCACCAATCGGGCTTTTACGGGCAGCTGATCCCACCTAACCTCTTTGCTTTTGCTGAATTCTGAGGTGGGGTCTTACTGCCCACAAATAGCGGGATACAGTAAACTTTACTAAAAGATGATAGAAATAGCTCTATTAAAAGTCACTAACCTATCTCATTACTAAAATGATATGATGAACAAGGGTATGTCCCCACCTCTCTTACAGCGGTGGGGATTTTAAATACGTATGCAACATAATACACAATAGAAGGTGATCTTATGAGAAAATACGCAGCAATCGCTTTATGTACGTCTGCCATTCTAGCAGGTTGTAATACTAGCGATGTAAGTCAAGAGCCTAAAAAAGAGAAAAAGGTTCAAGAAGTTAAGAAACAAGAAGAGACTGTGCAAGAACAAGGTAAAATTTCTTATCATCCGATTACACACGAATCTACAAACACTACTATTCATATGACAGATATAAAGGATACTTTAAGTGAGGTACAATATAAAATTTGGCGCACAGCTGATGGGAAGGAAAGTGCTAAATCTTTTTCTTCTAAAGAAAAGGAGAAACAATTTACACTTCCTTTTGACATAAAAGAATTTGAAGGAAAACGCGGTGAGTTTCAAATTGAAGCAATAGGAATGAAAGAAGATGGGAAAAACATTCCACTCACAAAATCTACTATTACTTTCGAGCAAAAGGTTCCCGTTCTTATGTACCATGCAATCGATGATTATCATGGACAAGGCATTAAAGACTTATTCGTATCACCTGCTAATTTTGAAGCCCAAATGAAATATTTAAAGGACAACGGCTATACATTACTAACTTTTGAACGTTGGGGCGATATTAATAAAGTAAATAAACCTATCTTTGTTACATTTGATGACGGTATGAAAAATAATATGAATGCATTTCATGTTTTACAAAAACTAAAAGACGATACGTTTAAACCTACAGCAACAGAATATATGATTGTTGATAACGTTGATGTAGAAGGATCACTTTCTACATCTGATATAAAAGAAATGGTTGATTCCAGCATTTTCTCTATGCAATCTCATACTGCAACACATGCAGACTTGCCGAAAATTACAAACTATGAAGAAGAATTAAAAGAATCAAAGGAAAAGCTAGAGAAAATAACAGGTAAGCCTGTTATTGCAGTTGCTTATCCATTCGGTCATGTGGATGATAAAGTTGTTGCAGAAACGAAGAAATATTATCAATTTGCGACGACAACAAAACCCGGAAAGTTCATTACGAAAGGTGAACCCGATGAATTACTAAAAATGAAGCGTGTTCGCATACACAATTCGACGACTGTAGAACAATTTGCTTCTTCGATTAAATAACGATGAGAGCTCAATATATTTTGAGCTCTCTTTTCACGCTATATTTATATATATTTTTTGAATTTTCTTGTATTATATATAGTAAGAAATCTTTCAAATTAAAGGAGATTATACATATGTCATTTGAACAAACGTTAGAGAAATATGCTGCCCTTGCAGTCAATGTTGGTGTTAATATTCAACCAGGACAAACATTATCAATTAGTGCACCTCTTGAGGCTGTACAATTTGTACGCCTCGTTACAGAAAAAGCATATAAATCTGGTGCAAAACACGTATATGTGGACTGGAATGATGAGACGTTAACACGCTTAAAGTTCGATCTAGCTCCTGAAGAAGCATTCGCTGAGTTCCCATCTTGGAAAGCACACGCTCGTGAAGAATTAGCAAAAGAAGGTGCTGCATTTATGTCTATTTATGCAGAAAACCCTGATTTATTAAAAGGTGTAGAATCAACGCGTATCGCAACAGCTCATAAAGTAGCTGGTGAAGCAATGAAAGTATACCGTGATTACGTACAAGCTGATAAAGTAAGCTGGTGTGTCATTTCTGTTCCTACGAAAGAATGGGCTGCGAAAGTATTCCCTGACGTTGCACCAGAAGAACAAGAAGCAAAACTATGGGATGCTATTTTCAAAGCTACTCGTGCGGATTTAGAAAATCCTGTGGAAGCATGGAAAGAACACGATGAAACGTTACATACAAAAGTTGATTACTTAAACGAAAAGCATTATAAAGCCCTTCACTATACAGCTCCTGGAACAGATTTAACGATCGAACTTCCAGAAAAGCATGTATGGGCTGGTGCTGGTAGCTTAAATGAAAAGAACGTACCATTTATGGCGAACATCCCAACTGAAGAAGTATTTACAATGCCACTTAAAACAGGTGTAAACGGCCAAGTATCTAGCACAAAACCGTTAGCATTTGCAGGTAACATTATCGATAACTTCACGTTAACATTTGAAAACGGGCGTATCGTAGACTACAAAGCGGAAGCCGGAGAAGAAGCTTTAAAACATTTAGTAGAAACAGATGAAGGCTCTCACTTCTTAGGCGAGGTTGCTTTAGTACCTCATGATTCACCAATTTCAAATACAAATATTTTATTCTACAATACACTATTTGACGAAAACGCATCTTGCCACCTTGCAATCGGAAGTGCTTATGCATTCAACTTAGTAGGCGGAAAAACAATGTCTAAAGAAGAACTTGCTGAAAACGGAGCAAACACTAGTATTACACATAACGACTTCATGATCGGATCAGCTGAGCTTGATATCGATGGTATTACAGCTGACGGAAGACATGAACCGATTTTCCGTAAAGGTAACTGGGCATTTTAATAAAAACAAAAGGCTATCTTCCACACTGGAAGATAGCCTTTTATGATGCTGATGAAACCTTAAGTCCAATTACTCCTAAAACGATAAATAGAATACAAAACGCTTGGAATAAGCTAATGTGTTCTTTAAAGAAATATACGCTAATGATTGTAATAAGTAATGTTCCTACGCCAGACCAAATGGCATAAGCGATACTTAAATGAATTTTTTTGACAACGATAGCAAATACGCTGAAACAAATTCCATAAAATACGAAAATAAGTACACTTGGAACGAGCTTTGTTAAACCGTTTGATAATTTCATCGCAATTGTTCCTGCTACTTCAAAAATAATTGTTACGAGTAATAATAGCCAATATACCATACTAGAATCTCCTTCTCTGTTACCTTATAGAGATTCTAGTATACTACTTATAGCCCTAACGAAATATATTTAATTTCTAAATATTCCTCGATACCGAAATGGCCTCCTTCACGGCCGATACCACTTTCTTTAAAGCCACCGAACGGTGCTTGTGCAACTGATGGAAGTCCATCATTTAAGCCAATAATTCCGTACTCTAACGCTTCGCTAATTTGGAATGCTTGACTAATATCTTTTGTGAAAATATAAGCAGCCAAGCCATATGGTGTATTATTTGCACGTTCGATTACTTCTTCAACCGTTTTAAATTTAGCAACTGGTGCAACCGGACCGAATGTTTCTTCATTCATACAAAGCATCGTGTCATTTGCCAATCCAATTACGGTTGGCTGAATGAAATATCCATCTAACTCTGCAAATTTATGGCCACCGTATAAAACTTCTCCACCCTTTTGAATTGCATCTTCAATATGTTCTTGTACTTTCGAAATTGCATTCGCATCAATAAGTGGACCTACAGTTGTTCCTTCGCCAAATCCGTCTCCAACTTTAAGCTGCTCTACAGCTTTTGTGAACTTTCCTGCAAATTCTTCGTACACTTCTTCTTGAACAAAGACGCGGTTTGTACATATACACGTTTGTCCTGCGTTACGGAATTTCGAACCGATTACCGCCTCTACCGCTTTATCTAAGTCCGCATCATTCATAACAATAAACGGCGCGTGACCACCTAACTCAAGTGAAACCTTTTTCATCGTTTGTGCAGCACTGGCCATTAATTCCTTCCCAATTTCCGTTGATCCTGTAAAGGAAACTTTTCGAACACGTCCATCTTCCATCCACGTATCAGCAATTGCTTTCGCACTACCTGTTACAATATTTATTACGCCTTTTGGAATGTCCGCTTTATGAGCTAATTCAGCTAATTTCAACGCAGTTAACGGCGTTTGACTTGCAGGTTTTACAACTGCCGTACATCCTGCCGCAAGTGCCGGTGCTACCTTTCTCGTAATCATAGCAGCCGGGAAGTTCCAAGGTGTAATAGCTGCCATAACTCCAACTGGTTGCTTCATAACTAAAATACGTTTATTCGGATGAGAAGCAGGAATCATTTCACCGTATACGCGTTTTCCTTCTTCCGCATACCATTCAACAAAGCTATTTGCATAATTCACTTCACCAAGTGCTTCTGCAAATGGCTTTCCTTGTTCTCTCGTCATGATCGCTGCAATCTCTTCTTTATTTTCATCGATAAGTGTGAACCATTTTTTCAACTTCACTGCACGGTCTGCTGCTGTTAAATTAGACCATAATTTAAAAGCTTCATGAGCAGCATCAACAGCTTGCTTTGCCTCTGTTACCCCGCCCTTTGGTACCGTCGCAAATATTTCCTTCGTTGCTGGATTATTTACTTCGATTTGTTCTTGCAATGTAATCCACTCACCATTTATATACATCGCCTTTTTCTCTACATTTACAAACGCCGCTTTTTTATCCAATGTTTTCTTCCTCCTCTAAAAGTTTCTTTATCTTCCTAGTGGCAGCAGATTGACTTATTTTTAAAAACTCCGCTACTTTATAACTCGATCCATATGTTTTATATGCTTTCAAAATAATATTACGTTCTACTTCTTCTAACATTTTATAGAGACTTTGACCGGACTGTTCAACCGTTGATTCTTGCATCGCTATTGGCAAATCTTCTATCGTAACGATATCATCAGCAGTTATAACAATTCGCTCAATCACATTTTCAATTTCTCTATTATTTCCTTCCCATGGGTAACCAACAAACATTTGCAATGTGCTAGGTGCTAATTTTACATTTCGGCCATATTTCTCGTTAAAGTGCTGTAAATAATGATAAATGAGTGGCAAAATGTCTTCGGTTCTTTCCCGAAGTGGCGGAATTAAAATTGGAATGACATTCAGACGATAATATAAATCTTTCCGGAATGTTCCTTGTTTCACCATCATACTTAAATCTCGGTTTGTTGCCGCTACAATTCTAACATCAACTTTTTTTAATTCTCTTCCGCCTATAGGGCGAAACGTTTTTTCTTGCAATACTTGCAAAAGTTTCGCTTGAATTTCAAGCGGCATTTCGCCAATTTCATCTAAGAAAAGAGTTCCTCTATGCGCTGATTCTAATAGTCCCTTTTTCCCTTCACGATTCGCACCTGTAAAAGATCCACCTGAGTATCCAAAAAGCTCTGATTCAATTAAATTCATTGGCAATGCCGCACAATTAATTTCATAGAAACTTTCATTCTTCCTGTTACTCACTTCATGTAAATGACGTACTAATCGACTCTTCCCTACTCCTGTCTCACCTAAAATGAGAACTGTACTATCTACCACGGATACTTTCTTGATTGTCTCGACTATTTTTTGCATAGCGATACTTTTAAAAATAAGTCCTTCATGTTCATATGTTTCTCTTAATTCTTTTTTATATGTTTTTAACTGATTATCCATTTCCTCTACCTTTTGACGTAATTGGTAGAGTTCTGTAAGATCACGAGAATAACTAATTACTCTTCTTAAATTTCCCTCATTATCAAAAACAGGCCTTGTACGAACGTGTAAATACTCTCCTGATTTTGTCGTTTGAACGAGTTCAATCGGTCTCTTTTTTTCAATTACTTCTAACGTTGCCGATGGATAAAAGATACCATCCTTCTGCAATTCTTTCACATGCTTACCTACTAACTCTTTAGCAGCTAGTTGATAGTGCCTTTCACATGTACTATTTACACGCACAACGATTCCCTTTTCGTCAGTCACAAAAATTTCGTCAAACGCATATTCAAATACATCTTGTAAATCCATTAACACTCGTTCCTTTTCTCCAACCATCCTAGCCACCCCTAACTTCCAATCCATCGATTCACTTCACTACCTTTATTATAAAGTGAATTTTCTGCATTTTATATAGAGTCAGCTAGAATGTTTGCGATTTATTATTTAGCTTTTAAACACGAGCAGTATTTGCTTTCTCATAACAGACTTGCAATGATTCTTCAATTATTGTTAATCCTTCTTCAAGTTGCTCATCTGTAATAACTAATGGCATTAACACACGAATAACATTACCGTATGTCCCTGCTGATAGTAGAAGTAATCCGCGTTTGTTTGCTTCTGCGCACAAGTTAGCTGTTAACATTTTATCAGGTGCTTTCGTCTTACGGTCTTGAACGAGCTCGAATGCACACATTGCTCCTAAGCCGCGCACATCACCGATGCAATTATATTTATTTTTCATCTCTTCGAATCGGTTCATTACAACTTTCCCTAATTCTATCGCTCTATCATTTAAATTCTCTTTTTCTATTACATCAAGCACTGCTAATGCTGCCGCACATCCTAGTGGGCTTCCTGCATACGTTCCACCAAGCTCTCCCGGCGCAGACTCATTCATAATTTCCTTGCGCCCAATAACACCACTAATCGGTACACCAGCGCCTAATGATTTAGATACCGTAATTAAATCTGGAACGACATCATAATGATCAATGGCAAAATATTTTCCTGTACGACTAAATCCTGTTTGAATTTCATCCGCTACAAATAAGATGCCGTGTTCTGAACAAATATTGCGTACTTCTTGCACAAATTTCTTACTTGGAACGATAAATCCGCCTTCCCCTTGAACAGGTTCCATTACAACGGCTGCAATTGTTTCTGGCGCTACTTCTGATATGAAGAAATTCTTAAACTCTTCAATCATAAAGTCATCGTACTGCTCTTCCGTTAATCCTTCTGGGCGGCGATATTCATATGGAAATGGTGCTTTATAGACTTCAGGCGCAAATGGGCCAAATCCAAATTTATATGGTTTTACTTTACTTGTCATCGTCATTGTCATTAATGTACGCCCATGGAATCCTTTAGAAAATGCAATAATACCAGGCCTTTTTGTATATTTACGAGCGATTTTCACTGCGTTTTCAACCGCTTCTGCACCACTATTTAAAAATAGTACTTGCTTATCAAAACTTCCTGGTGCTAATGCCGCAAGTTTTTCTGCTAATTCAATATATGGCTCATACATCATGACATTAAATCCAGTATGAATGTATTGATCTACTTGTTTATGGAGCGCCTCTTTAACAGCTGGATGACAATGCCCTACGTTAATTGTTCCGATTGCTCCTGCGAAATCAATGTACTGATTACCATCAACATCTGTTAAAAGAGCACCATTTGCAGATTGTACAAACGTTGGGATGCCGTTACTTACTCCTTTTGGTACTATATTTTGGCGGCGTTCTAATAAAGACGCTGCTTTCGACCCAGGAATTTGTTCATTTACTTTAGCAAATTTTTTTGTGTTCATTACGTATCCCATCCTTTTCTTTACATTGTTTTCTCTTTTCGTTGCAAAATGTATGCCAACATTCTTTTCCAGCATTCATCCTACATACCTTCTATGTCGACATAAAAAATAAATCTATAAAGACTCATTAAGAGTCCTTATAGACTTATTTTCCTTACACATTAGACTTTCCTTGTTCCCAAGTCAACTCACCCGAATGAGAAATAAAATCCCCAACAGATTGTACGAGCATATCCGCAAGTGGTTCTAATGTTTGACGGTCTCCCGTACCAGATAGCACCCCAATTGCATAGCAATCACCGTTTTTCGCTAAATGTAAATCAGTTGGTGTATCTCCAACGACGGCTACTTCACATGCTTCTAAATGAAACTTCTCACAAAAAGATTCTACAATTCTTTTATCTGGTTTTTGTGCCGGAAACGTATCTGAAGCTACAACATAATCAAAAAAAGACTCTAATTGATACTGTTTTAAAAACAATTCTGTCGGTGCAAAATCATCAGCTGTAACAACACCTAAAATAAATCCTCTATCCTTTAAACCTTGTAAAATTCTCGGTAAATCCGCCGTCATTTTCATATAGGAACGATGCTCATACATAAGAGAAAATAACTTTTCACTTACCCACTGATGCATCTCCTCTTCCTTAGATGACGTAATATACTTACAAAGCCCCTTTGCAACATCAAGGCTTGTTCCTGCCGCTATTGCGCTACGAGGGTTCACAAACACCCCCTCCACGCCGATCTCTTTTAATAAAGCAGGCTGCATTGACTGTGGGAGTTGATATAATTTTATACATTCCGCCACAAGTTCTTCAGCTACTTTTATCCAAATTGAATGAAAATCCATTAATGTCCCGTCTTTATCAAATAATATTGCTTTTACCTTCTCCATAGCACACTACCTCTCTTTTCTTATCTCCTCCAGTGTATCAATAAAGTATGGATATAAAATAAACGAATTGTAAAAATACCATAAAAATCAAACTAACTTCCAATTTACAATTCCTCTATATAATAAAAAGGATGCCTTTACAGGGCATCCTCTTGATGTTCAGGAACAAATAGTTCAAGACAATGATATATATTTTCGAATTCCATCGGTGCATCTCCACCGTATTCACCATCTAAGTTAATCATTAGTTTATCTGGTGAATGCACTTTAATTCGATTCGCTTGTGTGTATAGCACTTTTGGATTGTTAATATGTTCACCACGCTGCGCTTGTGTTGCTGCTTTAATTAAGTCAGCGATAGAACCTTTTTTCAGTACTAATAAATCAAATAAGCCATCATTAATCGATGCATATGGTGCTACTTTTTCGAATCCACCAACTGAACGAGTATTCGTAATTAAAAACATCGTAATTTCTTCTTGTAGCAACTTTCCATCATACTCAATTTCAACATATGTTGGATGTAATGATGGTAGCATTTCGATTCCTTTTAAATAATAAGCAAGTTGGCCTAATACCGTTTTTAGCTTGCTTGGCACTTCATATGTTAATTCTGTAATACGGCCGCCACCAGCGATATTAATGAAATATGTATCATTCGCTCTACCAAGATCTAACGGAACTGTTTTCCCTTCACAAATAATATCCGCAGCCTCTTCAATAGCACGAGGTACACCGATCGCACGCGCAAAATCATTTGTCGTTCCAACTGGAATAATTCCAAACTTTGGACGCTGTTCATGTCCTACTAAACCGTTCACCACTTCATTTAATGTACCATCACCACCAGCTGCGATAACAACATCAAACTTACGATCCGCAGCTTGCCTCGCTGCCACAGTCGCATCTCCAGGACCAGTTGTCGCATGACAAGACGCTTCATATCCAGCTTGTTCTAATTTTTGTAATACTTCCGGTAAGCTCTTCTTAAATAGCTCGCGCCCAGAAGTAGGATTATAAATAATTCTTGCTCGCTTCATCATTTATTAGCACAGGAAATTTCTTTATATATCAAAAAGAACATACCGAACTTCTATTCAGTATTCCTATGCCTACCTCCTCTCATCTTCCTATCCTTCTTTTATCCCGCTCAAACAGGCAGTAAGAACCCGATTCGTGTAGTCCATCAAAAGTAAATATTCATTTCAATGGTTTTGTTTTATTTGACAAAAAATTTATGTCTATCTATTTCCTCACAACAATTTACATATAACGAATAATAATTATCTATTATTTCATGAGATGAAAAAAACCTCTATGTCTAGATTTATCATTATTCCCACCTTTTTGCAACTATCATACCATAGTTGCTATACAAACATTTTTCCACTTTTGACAGTTAATCAAACGTTTGTTTAAACGATCTTCTCTCATTTAAACAAACGTTTGATTAACCTAGAAAAACACCCATGTACGGGTGTTTTTCTGCTTAATCTTTAAAAGTTACTACTATTATCGCTTATTAATCTCTTCAAGTAAGATTTTGTTAACAAGCGGCGGATTTGCTTGTCCTTTTGTAGCTTTCATAATTTGACCAACTAAGAAGCCAATTGCACGGTCTTTACCGTTTTTAAAGTCTTCAATAGATTGCTCATTATTATCAAGAATTTCTGTTACAACCTTACGAAGTGTACCTTCGTCAGAAATTTGAACAAGACCTTTTGCTTTAACGATTTCCTCTGGGTCTCCACCTTTTTCAATTAATTCGTTAAATACTTTCTTCGCGATTTTAGAAGAAATTGTGCCTTTTTCAATTAATTGAACCATTTTAGATAAACCAGCAGGCGTTAATGCAACGTCTTTTAATTCTTTTTGTTGTTTGTTTAAGTATGCAAGCACTTCACCCATCAACCAGTTTGATGTTAATTTCGCGTCAGCACCGTCTGCAACAGTTGCTTCAAAGAAATCAGACATTTCTTTCGTTAATGTTAATACGTGTGCATCATAAGCTGGTAAGCCAATTTCTGCAACGTAGCGAGCTTTACGTGCATCTGGAAGTTCTGGAATCGAAGCACGAATTTCTTCTTTCCACTCATCATCGATGTAAAGTTCAACTAAGTCTGGCTCTGGGAAGTAACGGTAATCGTCAGATCCCTCTTTCACACGCATTAAGATTGTTTTCTTCGTTGCTTCATCATAACGACGTGTTTCTTGTTGGATGATACCACCAGATAACAATTCTTTCTCTTGGCGCACTTGCTCGTGCTCAAGACCTTTTTGTACGTAAGTGAATGAGTTTAAGTTTTTCAGTTCCGCTTTTGTACCGAACTTCTCTTGTCCAACTGGACGAAGGGAAATGTTCGCATCACAGCGTAGAGAACCTTCTTCCATCTTACAATCAGATACGCCAGTATATTGAATGATTGATTTTAACTTCTCTAAGTATGCATATGCTTCTTCTGGCGTACGCATATCTGGCTCAGATACGATCTCGATTAAAGGCATACCTTGACGGTTGTAGTCTACTAATGAACCATCAGCTGTATGCGTTGATTTACCAGCATCTTCTTCTAAATGAAGACGTGTAATACCGATACGTTTCTTTTTACCGTCTACTTCAATTTCAATCCAACCATTTTCACCAATTGGCTTATCGAATTGAGAAATTTGATAAGCTTTCGGATTATCTGGGTAGAAATAGTTTTTACGGTCAAACTTCGTTTCCGTTGCGATTTCACAGTTTAATGCCATTGCAGCTTTCATTGCAAAGTTAACTGCTTCTTTATTTAAAGTAGGAAGTACCCCTGGGTATCCTAAGTCAATTACACTTGTTTGTGTATTTGGCTCCGCTCCGAATTCTGTTGGACTCGCAGAGAAAATTTTCGAATTTGTTTTTAACTCAACGTGAACCTCTAAACCAATAATTGTTTCTAAATTCATCTATGCTCGCCTCCTTACAGACTTGCTTTTTTTGTATGATAGTCTGTTGCTTGCTCAAACGCATGTGCAACGCGGTAAATTGTCGCTTCATCGAAGTGTTTACCAATGATTTGTAAACCAAGTGGCATGTTGTTAGCACCGAATCCACATGGAACAGAAATCGCTGGAACACCCGCTAAGTTTACTGGGATTGTTAAAATGTCATTTGCATACATTGTCATTGGATCATCAACTTTCTCGCCCACTTTAAATGCCGGAGTTGGCGTTGTTGGTCCAATAATAACATCATAGTTAGCAAATACATTTTCAAAGTCGTTTTTAATTAATGTACGTACTTGTTGTGCTTTCTTGTAATATGCATCATAGTAACCAGAGCTAAGTGCAAATGTACCAAGCATAATACGGCGTTTTACTTCATCACCGAAACCTTCGCTACGTGTGTTTTTGTAAAGGTCTAATAAATTATTTACATTATCAGAACGAACACCGTAACGTACGCCATCAAAGCGTGAAAGGTTAGCTGATGCTTCAGAAGAAGATAATAAGTAATACGTTGCTAGAGCGTATTTAGAGTGCGGAAGAGATACTTCCTCCCAAGTTGCGCCCATACCTTCTAATACTTTTAAAGCAGCTAGTACTGACTCACGAGCTTCTTCGCCAACACCTTCTCCTAAGTATTCTTTCGGTACAGCAATGCGTAAACCTTTAACGTCGCCTGTTAAACCAGCTAAGTAGTTTCCGACTTCAACGTTAGCAGAAGTTGCATCCATACGGTCAATACCTGAAATAGCTTGTAATAAGTACGCATTATCTTCTACTGTACGTGTAATCGGTCCGATTTGGTCAAGTGAAGATGCGAATGCTACTAATCCGTAACGAGATACGCGTCCGTAAGTTGGTTTTAAACCTACAACGCCGCAATATGCAGCTGGCTGACGGATAGAACCACCCGTATCAGAACCTAGAGAAAATAATACTTCTCCTGCCGCTACAGCTGCTGCAGAACCACCACTAGATCCACCTGGAACGTAATCTAAGTTCCATGGATTTTTCGTAGCGTAGAAACCTGAGTTTTCATTTGAAGAACCCATTGCGAACTCGTCCATATTTAATTTACCGATTGTAACTGTGTCAGCAGCTTTTAGCTTTTGCACAACTGTTGCATCATAAATTGGATCAAAGTTTGCTAACATTTTGCTCGCACAAGTTGTACGAAGACCGTTAGTTACAATGTTATCTTTTACACCAATTGGCATACCGAATAATAAACCATTATCTTCAGCACCAATTTTCGCGTCTAATTCTTTCGCTTTCGCGCGTGCGTTTTCTTCATCTAATGTAAGAAAAGCTTTTACGTTATCTTCAACATCCGCAATACGTTTGTAAGATTCTTCTACTAAATCCGTAACGGAAATTTCTTTGTTGTTTAATTTCTTATGTAACTCTGATACGGAATGATCAAATAATGACATCGAAATTCCCCTCCTCTATTCTAATACTGCTGGAACACGGATTTGATTATCTTTGTGATCCGGTGCATTTTTTAATACTTCTTCAACTGGTAAACCTTTTTCTGGTACATCTTCACGCATAACATTTTTCATAGTTAATACATGAGTTGTTGGTTTTACATCTGTTGTATCTAATTCATTTAACTGTTCTGCAAATGTAACGATTGCATCCAGTTGTTTTTGAAATTTTTCTGCTTCTTGATCAGTAATTGCAAGACGTGCTAAATGTGCTACGTGCTTTACATTCTCAACGGAAATTCTTGACACGGCTAGGCCACCTCCATAATATATCGTTCAATCTACAATACTATTGATGATACCAAATTTTCAGTACTTCAAGCAAGTCAACACACGGCACTTACGGCATTTTTACATAAAAAAAGAAAGGCAAATGCCTTTCTTTACAATTTACTCCTTATCTAACGGTTTATTTTTCGGAAATCTCTCGTTATCTTCTTCATTATCACGAATTGTTTTTTGTAATACAAAACAAGACATCGTTAAAAATAATGTTCCAATTAAATAATATCCTTTTACACTAAGCGTTTCATCTAACGTATAAATTCCAATTAGCATACCTGAAAGTGCACAAACAAATGAAGTCCATGCTAAAAACGTGAACGCTTGCGTATTACGTCTTCTCATCGTTCTCCCCCTCGTTAGCTGTACATCCATTATAGATAAGTATATTTACCACGATGGATTTTTATGTAAATTCTAGTTTTATATTTATAAATCTATCATAAAAGAATACTATTTTAAAGTTAGTTTTCTGTCTAATCTGAAAAAACATTTAAAATCATTGACATTTATTTCAATTCTACATAAAATAAAAACAAATATTACGAACCTCGAAATATACGGGAGTGGAAATAATTGTTGCAATATGAACATTTTTTAGACTTGCTGCTAGATAACGCCAAGAAGCTTTTTTATCCTGAAGAATGGGTAAGCCTAGATTTAACACTTTCTAAAACAGAAGTATTTTGTTTACTTTGGATGGAGCGAAATACAGATATTACAATGACAAAAATTGCTGACCTTCTTGATATACCGATGAGTACAACGACAGGTGTTGTAAATCGCCTCGTAAAAAAGGGATATATTGAAAGGTACCGTGATGAAAACGACCGACGCATTGTATTAATTCGTTTAACAGAAAACGGCGTAATGCTCGTCCAAGAAGTAAAACAAAATGCAGCCCATTACTTTAACCTAGTGACAGAAGCATTATCAGAAGAAGAAAAAGCATTCTTACTACAAATCTTCCAAAAGATCATGAATCACATCGCTACGTCACAGCAAAAAACAGAAGAAAAGGTTTCTACACCTAAAATGAAAAACATTCCGATTGAATAAAACCCTAGTTGGGTTTTTATTCAATATTTTATTTCGATGCTCGTAATATTCGACACTCGAAACAAAGGGGATAGAATAATGAGAATTATTTTGTATACAGGTAAAGGCGGCGTAGGAAAAACTAGCATTTCAGCAGCAACAGCGCTTCAAAGCGCAAAACAAGGATTAAAAACATTAGTAATGAGTACAGATCCTGCTCATAGTTTAGGAGATTCATTTGGTATAAAGCTATCTTCTGAGCCATTAGAAATTCGTGAAAATTTGTGGGCACAAGAAATTAATACGATTTATGAGATGGAAAAAGGCTGGGGGAAATTACAGAAATATATTACGCTACTCTTCACTTCCAAAGCAGCTGATGATATTACAACAGAAGAGTTAACGATGTTTCCTGGTATGGAAGATTTAATTAGCTTACTTCGCGTACTCGATTATTATAAACAAAACACATATGATGTTATTATCATTGATTGTGCTCCAACAGGAGAAACATTAGCAATGCTCAGCTTTCCAGACATGCTCAGCTGGTGGATGGAAAAACTCTTTCCTATTAAAAGAAAAGTTTTAAAAGTTGTTCGCCCTGTAGCTCAACCACTTCTTGGTGTTCCTCTTCCAACCGATGATATTATGGACGAATTAACGAATACACTTGAACAGCTCGGAGAAATGAGAGATATTTTATCAAACCGAGAAATAACAAGTATCCGCATCGTTGTAAATCCCGAAAAAATGGTCATTAAAGAAGCTCAGCGTAGCTTTACTTATTTAAATTTATACGATTATAACGTAGATGCCATTATGATTAACCGCGTCATCCCTAACACTGTCACCGATCCTTATTTTCAAGCATGGAAAGATACTCAAAAAAAATATAAAACATTAATTCAAGATAGTTTTCAGCCGCTTCCTATTTACGAAGCTCCTATGTTTGAACAAGAAGTTGTCGGTTTGTCCATGTTAGAGCGTGTAGGAGACGCTTTATTTAAATCAGATTCTTCTCCTACGAAAGTGAAATTTAACGGGCGCACTCAATATGTAAAAAAAGATGGCGATGAGTATATTTTCGTTCTCTCCATTCCCTTCTCAAACAAAAGTGAACTTTCATTAAATCAAAAAGGTGATGAACTTATCATTCGTTCAGGTTCTGTGAAACGGAACATCACATTACCAAAAACGTTAACACACCTTTCTATTCAAGGAGCTAAGTTCGAAGAAGATGTACTAAATATTCGATTTGGAGGTGTAGTACATGCATGAGGAACTACTAAGAAAGGTAATTCGTACAAAAATAAAAATCGGTATGAATATATTAGAAGAGTTCCCTACCCCAATCCAACAATCAGCTAAGCAAATACTAAATATTTTGCAAGAGGAGCTAGCTGCTTATCCGAAAGAACAAGAGCACCAAGAAAATAATTTAAAAAGTATCATAATTGAATGAACATCTCTGGATAGAGAGCCTCTCTAGGCTTTCTATCTCCATATTGGAGTGATGTAAGTTGTTAAAAAAACATTCCACTATTATGCTTTGGGTTATTCCCTTGTTATTTTTCATTCATAATCTAGAAGAATCTTTCCAAATGCCTCAATATCTTGCTAATCAATTTTCAATTCATTTTATAACAAGCCAACAATTTTTCATTGCCATTTCCGCACTAACAATCTTTGTCTTACTTATCACCTTTCTATATCAACTAAACTTCTTGTCTTCTATATACTGGATTATTTTTATACAAGGGGCTATCTTCTTCAACTCCGTTCAACATATTATTTTGTTTTCCATATATCGTTCTTATAATCCTGGCGTAATATCAGCAGTTTTCATTGTTATCTTTTCTATTTTCTTTTTTTCATTCGAAAAACACCTCATTTTAAAAAAACAATTCATACTTACACTCATTTTCAGCTTATTTTCTTACCCTGTTATAATTTGGATTACTTTACTATTCGCTAGCTACTTTCATTCATAAAAAAAGACCAGGAAAACTCCTGGTCCATCACTCTACTTAACAAACATTGGATTCTACGTTATACAGAATTGGAAGGTACAGAATTAGGGTTTTGTTTGTTAAGTAGATTATATGTTGAACGAGCTAACAGCGGAGGGGTTCCTACTGTTAATCGTTAAACCCGATAATTATTTTACGATTTTTTCAAGCTCATCAAGTGAAAGATCTACTGAAATGGAACCATCATTTGTTTCTTTCTTAATTGCATCTGTTACTTCTTTTGAATGATATAGTTCAATTACTTTTTTCAGTGTTGGATCATCTTTATCTTTTGTACGAGCTGCGAAAATATTAATATATGGCTTCGCATTTTCATTCTTTGGATCTTCTAAGAAAATTGGATCCTTCGCTGGATCTAATCCAGCTTGACCAGCAACACCGTTATTAATGACTGAAGCTGCTACATCTTTTAATACACGAGGTGTTTGCTGTGCGATAACCGGTGTAATTTTTAACTTCTTCGGATTTTCAGCAATGCCGCTTGGATCTCCAAATAAACCAAAGTCTTTCTTAAGCTTTAATAAACCTGCTGCATCAAGAAGTTTTAATGCACGAGCTTGGTTCGTTGGATCATTTGGAATCGCAATTTCTGAACCATCTGGAATTTCATTTGCCTTCTTATATTTTTCAGAGTATAAGCCCATTGGTGCAATTTGCGTTGTACCAACAGCTGTAATATCTAACTTATGCTCTTTTTTAAATTGCTCTAAGAAAGCAACGTGCTGGAATGAGTTTAGTTCAATATCTCCATCAGCTAACGCTTTATTTGGCGTTGTGTAATCAGAGAACTCAATTAGTTTAACTTTAATCCCTTCTTTTTCAGCTTTTTCCTTTACAATTTCCCAAGCGTTCCCATCCGTTCCAGTTACACCAATGCGAACTACTTTCTCTTTTGCTCCTGCCCCCGTGTCTCCACTTGAGCAGCCGCTTAACGCTGAAATTCCTACAATCGCTGATAATGCAAATGCTAAAATTTTCTTCATTTTCTTCATTTTCTTTTTCCCTCTTCCTTTTTATGATCTGCGTAAAAAGACTTTCGCAAAGTAGTTTCCTAAATTTTGAGCTACCTGTACAAGAATAATAAGTAAAACGACCGTTACGAACATAACTGATGTATCAAAACGTTGATAACCATATGTCATCGCTAAGTCACCAAGACCGCCACCACCGACAAGCCCAGCAACTGCAGAAAATTCAATTAAACCAACTGTCATAAACGTAACACCTAAAATCAATGGAGCTAACGCTTCTGGCACAAGAATTTCAAAAACAATTCTAAATGGTGAAGCACCCATCGCTTGAGCTGCTTCAATGACTCCCTTTGGAACTGAAACAAGATTTGTTTCAACCATTCTAGCAATACCAATTGATGCAACTAACGTCATTGGAAAGATTGCTGCTGCTGTTCCAATCGTCGTTCCGATAACACTTCTTGTTAGTGGGCTTAAAGCCACTAAGAAAATGATGAATGGAACCGGACGAATTGTATTGATAATGATATTAAGAATAGAAAAGACCCATTTATTTTCTAAAAAGTTTCCTTTTCTCGTTACATATAAAAGTAAACCTAGAGGTATACCAAGGATTGTAGCAAATATAAGGGTTACAATTACCATTAAGAGGGTATCCCCCGTCGCATCTACTATGCGGGGCCAAAATATACTCCAATCAACTCGCATGAGCTTCTACCTCCTTCAGCTGCACTTGTAGTCGTAGATGTTGTAATGCTTTTTGAATTTCTTTCTGCTCACCTTGCAGTTCTACAAGTAGATTTCCAAATAGCACATTTTGAAGTTCAATAATATTTCCGTATAGTACGTTTACATCGACGTTATAGTTTTTCGCGATATATGATAGTACCGGCTGCCCTGTCTCTTCACCAGTAAATGTTAAGCGATAAATTTGTCCACCATTTTGAATTTTCCCTAGAACACTTTCCGGTAAATGATCATTAATAATGGAGCGTACAAAGTTTTGAGTTGTCTTTGTTTTTGGTTGTGTGAAAACGTCAAACAGTTTTCCTTCTTCAATAACCTTTCCCTTCTCCATTACAGCTACACGGTGACAAATTTCTTTCACAACATGCATTTCATGTGTAATGAGTAGAATCGTTACATTGTATTCTCGATTTACTTTCTTTAATAAGTTCAGAATCTCTGTCGTTGTTTCTGGATCTAAAGCTGATGTTGCCTCATCACATATAAGAATGTCTGGCGATGTTGCAAGTGCTCTAGCAATGCCAACACGTTGTTTTTGACCGCCTGATAGTTGCTCTGGATAATAGTTTGCTTTATCTTCTAATCCTACAAATTTCAGCAGTTCGTTTACTCTTTCTTTTATCTCATTCTTTGGTACTTTCGCTAACCTTAATGGATAAGCAATATTCCCAAACACTGTTCTTGAATTAAATAAATTAAAACTTTGAAAAATCATTCCGATTCTTTGTCTTAGCTTCCGTAATTCTTTCATCGATAAAGATGTAATATCTTTATCATCTATTGAAATCGTTCCTGCCGTTGGTCTCTCTAACATATTTACTAGGCGTAATAACGTACTCTTTCCAGCGCCACTAAAACCGATGATACCGAAAATTTCGCCCTTCTCAACTGATAATGTTACATCCTCCACCGCATGAACAGATTGCCCACCTGATTCATATACTTTACTTACGTTGTTAAAAGAAATCATTTTCTTCCCTCCTATATGCTGTAAAAACTTGAAGTAGAGCTTTCGAGGTAAAATAAAAAGTGCTCTCCTTCTTATCAACCATAAAGATAAGAAGGAGAGCACTTATATGTACTCGTTCACATCTTCTCATCTTCCAAGCCTTTATAGGCTTGCTGGAGTTAGCACGGTATTAAAAAACCCGTTGCTGAGGTATCGTAGGGCCAGTCCCTCCACCTCTCTGGATAAGAATGTATCGATTTAATTGTCGTTTAATTAATTCTCATTATAGAACTCAGAATAATAAGAGTCAATACATTTTTTAGAAAATATTAATTATTTATCTATTGAAATTTTCAAATAAAAAATCACATACAATAATGATTTTTAAAGTTATGTTAAATTCTCCTCCTTCATATTTTTTAAAAGGAGAATCCTCTCTATAAATTGAATACCATTATTTGAATATGAAATCGGAGGAAGATAAATATATGAAAACAGCTCTTTTACTCGTTGATATTCAAAATGATTATTTTCCACATGGAAAGATGGAATTGCGTAATCCAGTAGAAGCAAGCGAATATGCTAGTCAGCTGCTACAACTCTTTAGAACGAAAAACGAACCTATTTTTCATATCCAACATGTAGCAATAAAAGATGGCGCTACTTTTTTCCTACCCAATACAGAAGGTGTACATATTCATGAAAGCGTACGTCCACTTAGAGAAGAAACCGTTATACTCAAACATTATCCTAATAGTTTTCGCGAAACTGATCTTCTAGAACAATTACAACGTTTAGACATTAAGCACGTCGTCATATGCGGGATGATGACTCATATGTGTATTGATGCTACCGTAAGAGCTGCTTTTGATTTCGGCTTTCCATGTACCGTTATACATGATGCTTGTGCTACAAAAGATCTTTCTTTTAAGAATGCTACGATACCAGCCGTTTATATTCATAACACAATTTTGGCTAGTTTAAATGGAGTATATGCAAATGTAATGAGTACAGAGGAGTTTTTGGCTACAAAAAAACACTCCCTTCAGTGAGCAAAACCGAAAAGAGTGTTTCTTGTCAAACCATAGATTTTCTTTCAAATTGTATTATACAGGAAATCCTTAAAATGAATACTAAAAAATATGACTAATAAGTCAACTTTTCTCGTTGTTTTGTTTCTATTTACATGTTTATCCAGATATTAATAGGGTTTAGCTAGTTCTAATTACCGAATAGTAATATATGGTAATTAGAGCTAGTTTCTCCTATCAAAAACGTAACATATTATTTATCTGTTTGTTTTTGCTTCTTTTTCAAATACTCCGCACGCAAATTTTCAATTTGCTGCTTTTTATCAAATTTGGCAGGCGTCTGTTTTTCATGAAACTTTGCCACAGCTACCTGACTCTTGTAATCCAATTGATATTTTCCCACTTTGTTCACCTACTTTTCTTGTCCGTAAAGAGAATCTATTCAACAAATATAATATATCTTATTTACTGAAGTAAACCTTATTAGTTTTTCTACGTATATCTATCTTAATTCACATATAGCAAGTTTTTCAAAAAAAAGAGATCTTCGCAGGCTGCGAAGATCTCTTCTACTATTTCTTATAAAGTTTCAGAAGTAGTTTTTGCTTGCATGTGAAGTGCTAAGTAGTCAGGGCCACCAGCTTTAGAGTCTGTACCAGACATGTTAAAGCCACCGAATGGTTGGTAACCTACGATTGCACCAGTACATCCACGGTTAAAGTATAAGTTACCCACATGGAATTCTTCACGTGCTTTTTCAATATGATCACGGTTATTAGTAACAACAGCACCTGTTAAACCGTATTCTGTATTGTT
Organism: Bacillus sp. FSL M8-0063; assembly: GCF_038005545.1. Lineage (NCBI taxonomy): Bacteria > Bacillati > Bacillota > Bacilli > Caryophanales > Bacillaceae > Bacillus > Bacillus sp. FSL M8-0063. The sequence goes on along the minus strand of NZ_JBBOTJ010000001.1, from coordinate 24,320 downwards.
TGCAATTGCTAGTGCATGATCAAAGTCTTTTGCTTTACAGAATGCTACTACTGGTCCGAAGATTTCTTCTTTCATTAAGCGAGCATCTTCTGCAACGTCAGCAACGATTGTTGGTTGGATGAACCAGCCTTTAGAATCGTCTCCTTCGCCACCTGTTAAGATTCTACCTTCCTCTTTACCAATTGCAACATAGCTCATTACTTTATCGAATGCAGCTTGGTCATTAACAGGACCCATGTTTGTACCTAATACAGCTGGGTTAGCAACTGTTAATTCTTTCGTTAATTCAACAGCACGATTTAATACGTGATCGTATACATCTTCATGGATTACTGCACGAGAACATGCAGAACATTTTTGTCCTGAGAATCCGAATGCTGATGCAACGATAGATTTAGCTGCTAATTCAAGATCTGCTTCTTTATCAACAACGATTGTATCTTTACCACCCATTTCAGCGATAACGCGTTTTAACCAAATTTGGCCTGGGTTTACTTTCGCTGCACGCTCATAAATACGGATACCTACATCACGAGATCCAGTGAAGCTCACGAAACGTGTACGAGGGTGATCTACTAAGTAGTCACCAACTTCAGAACCATTACCTGGAACGAAGTTTACTACGCCAGCTGGTAAGCCAGCTTCTTCTAATACTTCCATGAATTTCGCTGCTACTACAGGAGTTGTACTAGCTGGTTTTAGTAATACTGTGTTACCAGAAACTAAAGCAGCTGTTGTCATACCTGCCATAATTGCGAATGGGAAGTTCCAAGGAGAAATGATAACACCTACTCCTAATGGAATGTAAGAGAAACGATTATATTCAATTGGACGGCTTTCTACTGGAATACCGTCTTTTAATTTTAACATTTGACGACCATAATATTCCATAAAGTCGATTGCTTCTGCTGTATCAGCATCTGCCTCATTCCATGGTTTACCTGCTTCTTTTACAAGAATAGCAGAGAATTCATGTTTTCTGCGACGAACGATTGCTGCAGCACGGAATAAAATGTCTGCACGCATTTCTGGCTTTGATTTTCTCCAAGTTTGGAATGTTTCATCCGCTACTTGCATTGCTTTTTCAGCTAACTCACGGCTTGCTTTTGAAACGCGACCAACAAGTTCCTCTTTATTTGCAGGGTTTACAGAAACAATTTTGTCTTCTGTAGTGATTTTTTCTCCCCCAATAATTAATGGATAGTCTTGTCCAAGATAAGATTCTACTTTCTTTAAACCTTCTTCAAACGCTAATTTGTTAGCCTCCACTGAAAAATCTGTAAATGGCTCATGTTTGTATGCTACTACCATTTTTTTAGCCTCCCCTTAGAAAAACGTTTACATTTTACAACATTATTCTACACGATAATTTAGATTTATTCAAATATTCCTAGACTTATATTTTAAAAATTAATAAATTTTTAAAATATAATAAAAAAATAGAGTTATACAAAAGTATAACTCTACAAAATATGAGTATATTCCAAAACATTTTTTCCAATTAATAAAATAGTTACTAATAAAAATAAAGTCCTAACATATCCAACACCTTTTTGAACTGCAAACTTTGATCCAAAATAAGCACCTAAGATCATTGATAATCCCATAATAATACCGTATTCAAAATGAATTACGTCTAAAAATAAAAAAGTAATTAAAGATACGATATTACTAACAAAGTTCAAAAGTTTTCCAGATGCTGCCGCTTGAATAAAATCCAAACCAATTAATAAAAATGCAAAAATTAAAAAAGATCCTGTCCCTGGGCCAAAAAATCCATCGTAAAACCCTATCATTAAAATAACAAAGAAAAATATTAATGTTTTTCTTTTCGTCATCTTCTTATAGGTGGATACACTTCCCCAATCCTTTTTCGCAATAATATAAATGGCAATAAACACCAACATCACAAGCACTAACGGACGTAAAATATCCGGCGGAATAAACTTTACTACTAAAGCACCTGCGACCGCTCCTATAACAGTTAACGGGATTAACTTTCCTACAATTTTAAAATCGACCTTTCCTGATCGAATAAAATAAATTGCACTCGTAAACGTCCCCATCGTTGCCGCTAATTTATTTGTTGCAATTGCCGAAGCTGGTGGTAAACCAACAAACATAAGTGCCGGAAGCGAAATTAATCCTCCACCACCAACAACTGAATCAATAAAAGCTGCTAAAAAGCCGAATCCAATTAATAAAATAATGACTTGGAAACTTAATTCGTCCATGTGCCTTACCCCTTACCCCCATTATTTATAACATTTTAAATTATAACAAAATTATTCAAGAAAAAAAGCCGTTCCATAAAGGAACGGCCCTCCTATTTAATCTAAAATTTTCACAAACGGTTCATCTTGCTTCGCTTCACGTATAATAATCGCTTCTGGGCGTTCTACAGATTTAATCGTTACTTGTACTTTCATATAATTCGGGAAGTATTCCATAACAAGCCCGGCTACATATTGTGTAAAGCCTATTATTTCTGCTTTCCCATTAAACTGGACAGGAATATCAAGCTTTATTTCTCTTAATTCATCGTCTCTATACATACCAGTACCGATAACAGCTGTATAGTCGCCTTGGAAATAATCACTTAGTTTTGCTTTAAAGTTCGATACTCTCGCCAGATCTTCACGTTTATTATCTGTTTTCGCTTGTTCAGATGGGAACAAATAATATTTCTCATTAATTTGTTTCCAATCCTCAACCGTTTCACTGCCTTTTTCAACATTCGCATAAGAAACAAAGTTACCTGGCACGAGTGAAGCCTTTGGAGCCTGACGATAAATCGCAAATGTTATCGGAAGAGTTTTTGTTTCAGGATCTTCTTTATGCATAACTTTTATGATTTCTTGCGCCATTTTTTTCCCTTCAGCTAACATTTTTTCTTGTTCAATTTTAGCTTCACGCGGATAACCATGCTCTTCCTCATAATAATGAACCGAGTTCATCGCTAAGCCAACTACAATGCCTTGGCGCTCACCTTTCTCATCTTTCTCGTCTTTTTTCACATAATAATCATGCTCTAAAATATTTGAAATATATATTGGATTTTTTTTATTTTTTTCCTCTAATGATTCAGATCCTCCACCTAACGCTGGGTTTAACCCAATGTTTGGAAATTTAACTGCATCTTTTTTTAACTTGTCCTCTAGTTCCTTTTGTTCAGCATCTGTACGCTTTCTTTTAACAAGCATCTGCAAATTTTGAGTATCTAGAGCACTTCCACCTTTAAAGAAATGATCTTTCGTACTAAAGGATTCTTTTGCAATACGCATTAATCCTGTTTCAAATTCATCTATATCAAGACGATTACTTACTCCTTGTACAACTAAACCACGTGCAGCTCCTGCGTCAAATGGAATAGTCGTCTTATAATATTCATCCGAAATAGAGTACTTCGGAACGATTGCTTGTTCTTTTGCTTTCCCCGATTTCTCAACCACTTTTTCATCTTTATCGGCACCTGTACTACATCCACTTACGAGTAGGCCAAGGCTTAATACCGCTAATGCTATTTTTTTCATGGTAAGTTTGCACCTCTTACTTATTTAGCTCTTGTAAGAACCTCTCTTCATTCCAAACCTCAACATTATGCTTCTCTGCTTGTGCTAATTTCGAACCTGCCGCTTCACCTGCAACAACTAAATCCGTACTTTTACTAACACTTCCTGTTACTTTTCCACCTAATGCCTCAATCTTTTTCTTTGCTTCACTACGTCCCATAACTTCTAATTTCCCTGTTAAAACGACAGTTTTTCCTGCGAAGTACGACTCAACATTTTGTAAATCAGCAATTTTTATACCTTTGTACGCCATATTCACGCCATACTCTTTAAATTGTTGTAATAACTCTAATACGTCTTCATTATCAAAATACGTCACGACGGATTGAGCCATTTTTTCACCAATCTCATTAATTGCTTTTAGTTCTTCTTCCGTTGCTTTCACAAGCGCATCCATCGTTTCAAAATGCTCTGCAAATGTACGTGCTGCTTTTGCTCCGACATGGCGAATACCAAGACCAAATAATAATCGCTCTAATGAGTTGTCTTTAGAATTCTCAATTGCTTGTACTAAATTCGTTGCTGATTTTTCACCGAATCTTTCTAGCTGTAATAATTGCTCTTTCGTCAACGAATATAAATCAGCGAATGTACGAATGTAATCAGCATCAAAGAGTTGTGTAATGACACGCTCTCCAAGTCCATCAATATTCATTGCATTTCTTGAAACGAAATGGATTAATCCTTCTCGAATTTGAGCCGGACAAGTTGGATTTATACAGCGAAGTGCTACCTCTTCTTCTAAACGAACTAGTTCACTCTCACATGCTGGGCAATGCGTCGGCATATGATATTCTTCTTCCTCACCAGTACGCTTATCAAAAATAACGTTCACAACTTCAGGAATAATATCTCCTGCCTTCTTCACAACAACATAGTCACCAATTCGAATGTCTTTTTCACGAATTAAATCTTCGTTATGTAAAGAGGCACGACGAACGATAGTACCAGCCACTCGCACTGCCTCTAGCTCTGCAGTCGGTGTTACAACCCCTGTGCGACCAACACTTAATTCAATACCTGTTAATCTTGTTATAACTTCTTCAGCCGGGAATTTATAAGCAATCGCCCATCTTGGACTCTTTGCTGTAGTTCCTAAACTTTCTTGTAGAGCAACATCATCTACTTTTATAACGATTCCATCGATCTCATAATCAAGATGCGGACGTTTTTCTTGCCATTCTTCTACATAAGCTATAACTTCTTCAATTGTTTCACATGTACGACGATTTGGATTTGTTTTGAATCCAAGTTCACCTAAGAAATCAAGCGATTCACTATGTGATGGAATTGTTTTTTCTTCTACATTCGCAAGACCGTACACAAACATAGATAAGTTACGCTTCGCTGCAATTTTCGGATCAAGTTGGCGTATTGAACCTGCTGCCGCATTACGCGGATTCGCAAATACATCTTCACCATTTTGTTCTTTTTCTTCATTTAACTTAACGAATGAACGCTTCGGCATATAAGCTTCGCCTCGTGCTTCTAACGTTACTTCTTCATTTAAACGGAGCGGGATCGCTTTAATCGTTTTTAAATTTTGGGTAATATCTTCACCTGTTACACCATCACCACGTGTTGCCCCTTGAATGAAGCGTCCTTTTTCATAATGAAGTGAAACAGCAAGTCCGTCAATTTTTAATTCGCATATATATCTTACATTCGCATCATCAATTCCTTGGCGTACTCGTCGGTCGAAATCACGTAAATCTCCTTCGTTAAATGCATTTCCTAAACTTAACATCGGTGACTTATGTGTTACTTTTTCAAATATATCAAGAACAGTTCCCCCAACGCGAATGGAGGGAGAGTCTTCACTCATAAACTCTGGATTCTCTGCTTCTAATTTTATAAGCTCCTGCATATTACGGTCATACTCCGCATCAGAAACAGAAGGATTGTCTAATACGTGATACTGATAGTTAAATGTATTTAACAAATCACGCAGTTCTTCTATACGTTGTTTTGCTATCTCTTTTGACATATCCTCATTCCTTTCCTATTGTTTCGTCACAGGTGCAAATTTAGCTAACAAACGTTTAACACCAATTGGGCTTGGGAACGCAATATCTAATTCTTTTGCATCACCTTCACCTTTTACACTGACAACTGTACCGACTCCCCATTTTTGGTGGGAAGCTTTATCACCTACTGCCCAGCCAATTTGCTCGCCGCCTGTCGTCTTAGCTGCAGGACGCGCGAAAGCTGAACGAGAGCGTGTTGTGGTTGTAGTTGTCATTTTACTTGTAGTTGTCGTTCTGCCTTTTGCACCAAACGAAGTTTCACGCTTTGGCGCTGTTTCATTTAACGATTCTACTAGCTCTGCCGGGATTTCTGTAATAAATCGAGAAGCAGCGTTCATACTTGTTCTACCAAATAAAGTACGCATTTGTGCATTAGATAAATATAACTCTTCTTCTGCACGAGTAATACCTACATAAGCAAGGCGACGCTCTTCTTGCATTTCATCTTCTTCCATTAGAGAACGAGTATGCGGGAATATTCCTTCCTCTAACCCAACAATAAAGACAACTGGGAACTCTAATCCTTTCGCTGAGTGCATCGTCATTAAAATAACTTCCTCACCAGCAGTTGGATCTTCATCGACACGATCAATATCAGCAACAAGCGCTAAGTCTGTTAAGAATGCAACAAGGCTCTTATCTTCGCTTTGAGATTCAAATGTTTGCGTAACAGATAAAAACTCATCTAAGTTCTCTAAACGACCTTCTGCTTCTAAGGTACGCTCGTTTTTCAACATATCGCGATAGCCTGTTTTTTCAATAACTTCTTCTACCAATTCTGTAACAGATAAATACTCTTGCATATTTACCCAGTTGTGTAATAAACCAGCGAATTCTTTTACTGCCTTTGTAATTTTTGCACTTACTCCAACATGCTCAATCTCATCGAATACAGCAGTTAATGAAATTCCATTTTGTACACCGTAATTAATAATTTTATCGATAGAAGTCGCACCAATTCCGCGCTTTGGCATGTTAATAATACGTGCGAAACTAATCTCATCATCTGGATTCCCAATTAAACGTAAATACGCCAAAATGTCTTTAATCTCTTTACGATCGTAGAACTTCGTACCGCCGACAATTTTGTAAGGAATATTAGATTTCAGGAAAATCTCCTCGACCATACGAGACTGCGCATTTGTACGATATAACACTGCAAAATCAGTATATTTTCGTTTTCCCATTTGAATATCGTCACGAATTTTTTTCGCAACAAAATATGCTTCGTCTTTTTCCGTCGCAGCACGGTAATATGAGATTTTGCTTCCAACTTGATTGTCTGTCCATAATTTTTTCGGTTTACGGTTTGAATTTTTTTCAATAACAGCATTCGCTGCATTTAAAATATTTTGTGACGAACGATAGTTTTGTTCTAACAGAATAACTTGCGCATTCTCATAGTCTTTTTCGAATGACAAAATGTTAGAAATGTCAGCCCCGCGCCAGCGGTAAATAGACTGATCTGAGTCACCTACAACACATAAATTTTTAAAACGTGCTGCTAAATGTTTTACAAGAAGGTACTGCGCTTTGTTCGTATCTTGATACTCATCCACGTGAATATATTGGAACTTACGCTGATAAAACTCTAGTACTTCTGGAACACGTTCAAATAGCTGAATCGTTGTCATAATTAAATCATCAAAATCTAATGAGTTATTTTTCAGAAGACGTTTTTGATATTCTGTATATACATCGCTCGTTAATTTTTCATATGGATCAGCGATTGTAATTTTTTTCGCATATTTATCTGCAGATAACAATTCATTTTTCGCATTACTAATACCAGCTAAAATAGAGCGCGGCTCAAATTTCTTCGGATCAATATTGCGCTCTTTCATAATTTTTTTGACTACAGTTAACTGATCGCCTGAATCTAAGATTGTAAAGTTACGATTAATACCAATACGATCGATATCACGTCGTAAAATACGTACACACATAGAGTGGAACGTAGAAATCCAAATATCTTCTGCTTCTGGTCCGACAAGTGTATCAATACGATCGCGCATTTCACGAGCCGCTTTATTTGTAAAGGTAATAGCTAGTACATTCCATGGCGCTACACCTTTTTCACCAAGTAAAAACGCAATACGATGTGTTAACACACGTGTTTTACCACTACCTGCACCTGCCATTAATAGAAGTGGTCCGTTCGTTGTTTGTACTGCTTTTTGTTGCTGCGGATTTAAACCATTTAATAACCTATCTGTCTTACTCATATACGCCTGCACCTACTCTCCTTTTACTGCTTTAACTGTTTTTAACGCTGCTTTTATATCATCATAAATAATATTTCCAACAACTACTGTATCAGCGTATTGTGCCATTTCCTTCGCTTGTTCAGCATTAGAAATACCGCCGCCATAATATAACTTCGCTTGTTTTAATTCTGCTTTTACATTTTTAACAAGTTCACTGTCTCCATACGTACCGCTATATTCTAAGTAAAATATTGGTAAGCGCAATAACTTGTCTGCTAAACGCGCGTATGCAATCACATCATCTTCTGTTACATCACATTTCGCATCTGTAAGTTGGGCTACTTTCGCTTCAGGATTTAAAACACAATACCCTTCCATGAAAATTTCGTCCCAATCCATAATATCCCCAAATTCTTTCAAAGCCTCATGATGAACGCCTGTTACCCATTCTACTTTTCGGCTATTTAAAACGCTTGGGATATAATAAAAATCAAATCCTGGTGTAATTGCTTCCACATCAGAAACCTCTAACACACAAGGAACCGCATATCTACGAATGCTAACTAGCATGTGTAGTACATTATCAATTGTCACTCCATCACTTCCGCCTACAATAACAGCATCTGTTCCAGACTCACAAATCATTTCTAAATGTTCGTCACTTAACTCCTTATTCGGATCAAGCTTAAATACATGTTTCCACCCGGAAATATCGTACATGAAAACACCCTTTCTTTTCTCTAGTTATATATTTCTGGTCAAAATAACAGTTTATTTTCATCAGGATTTTTTTAACTTCATCTTAAATATTTGTTTAAAACGGAGAATTAAGTTTGGAATTCCCTCTTCCATAGTTTTTCAAACGAGAGGATTTAATTTTGAATTTCCTTTTGTGCATTCTTTCATTATAACAAAAAAAGCTACTTACACACACGCACATTCCAACATCTTTTTCAACGTCAAATGTTGGATTACATATCCCAAAAATCACACGGGATACTAATAAGAGAAATAGTATTATCTATTTCAACTTTCATAAAAAGGAGTGTTTTTCTAATGAAGCAAAACATCGGTACAATAAATGCCCTAATTCGAATTACACTCGGACTTATCCTCTTCGGCTGTAGTAGTGCTAAACTTGTACGCAAGCCGTGGTGCACTTGGTCTAACGTCTTGCTATGGATTGGTGCAATGAAAATCGCAGAGGGAATTGTTCGTTTCTGCCCCGTTGTTGAAATGTGGAAATTCGGAAAATACATGAATATGGGGGCATTTAAAATGCCTAGCATGAATTTTACTGAAAAGGGACATGCTAAAGAAGAAGTGAATCAAACTTCCAAGCACGACAAACCACAGTCAAATGGAAGTTTTGACGCTTCTGACAAAGAGATTGAGTCAGCGATTGAAGATATAATCCTGGCAAAACCGCTTTGAATCATTTGTCACGATGCAAGATGCTCTCAAAGGGACTTAGCTGCTGCAGTGGGCGGTTAAGTCTTCTTTATTTTACCATAAAACAGAACGTACATTCTTGTTTCGAACCTCAAAATATACATAAGAGATACCTAATCAATAATTTCAGAAAATTAAGTGTAAAGCCCTTGCATAAAATGATATAAAAGTGATATCATTTTTATATCAGGAGGCGATCATATGAAAGAAAAACAAGTTTTTTATGTAAATGGTTTTCTCGGTATTATCGGGATTTTAATTTTAGCCGCTATCGGTGTATTTTTCCTTGTACAAGAAATTTTCATAGGAGCGGCATTAACTATTATTTTAGCCGCCGTTCTTGCTACAGGTATTGGTATTGTTCAACCAAACCAAGCAAAAGTTATTACGTTTTTCGGTAATTATTTAGGAACAATTCGTCAAAACGGTTTATTTTTAACAATTCCATTCGCATTCCGTCAAACTGTATCGTTACGTGTTGAAAACTTTAATAGTAAGAAGTTAAAAGTAAACGATATTGAGGGAAATCCAATTGAAATTGCAGCCGTTATCGTATATAAAGTAGTTGATTCTGCAAAAGCAATGTTCGGTGTTGAACATTACGATCGATTTGTAGAAATTCAAAGTGAAACAGCAATCCGCCACGTCGCAACAAAATATCCTTATGACAATTTCCAAGATGAAACTTGCATCACGTTACGCGGAAATACTGAAGAAATCTCTGAAGAATTAAAACGTGAGTTAGAAGCGCGCCTTGAAATCGCTGGCGTAGAAGTATTAGAAACTCGTTTAACACATTTAGCTTACGCAACAGAAATTGCCCATGCAATGCTACAACGTCAACAAGCAAAAGCAGTATTAGCTGCTAGAAAAGAGATTGTTGAAGGTGCTGTGAAGATGGCGAAAGATTCAATCCATATGTTAGATGAGGAAGGCGTACTTGAATTAGATGACGAGCGTAAAGCAAATATGGTGAACAACTTATTAGTTGCCATCGTTTCAGATAAAGGTGCGCAACCAGTTATTAATACAGGAAGCCTATACTAAAGGGTTGTAAATCATTATGGCTAAAAAGAAAAGCTTTCCATTACGTATTGATCCTGAATTACACGCAGTCATCGAAAAATGGGCGAATGATGAGTTTCGTAGCGTCAATGCACACATCGAGTATTTACTTCGAGAAATGGCAAAGCAAAAAGGAAAATTGAAAAAAGATAAAGATGCATAAAAAATCCCGCTGAGAAATCAGCGGGATTTTTACATATTAGCTTCTCGTCATCTCATGACCAATTGCACGATATCCTATATCACTTCGGTAAAATAGACCATCACTCTCAATTTTGCCGATTTCTTTATACACCTTATCTTTCGCTGCTTGTAAACTGTCCGCCTTACAAGCGACAAATAGTACACGGCCTCCATTTGTTACAAAGTCACCATGCTTCATCGCTGTACCTGAATGGAAAATAATTACATCTTTCAGTGCATCTAATTCTTTAATAATATCACCTTTTTTATATGCTTCCGGATATCCTTTTGAAGCAAGTACAACACCAATTACCGCTTCCTCTGACCACTGTAACGTTAATTCACTTTCATCTAATACAGCGTTACATACATCAACTAAATCATTTTCTAAGCGAGGTAATACTACTTCCGTTTCAGGATCACCAAAGCGTGCATTAAATTCAATTACCTTCGGGCCATCATTTGTTAAAATAAGTCCCGCATATAAAATTCCTGTAAACGAACGGTTTTCTGCAATCATCGCTTTAGCAGTTGGATGTAATACTGTTTTTATCGCCTCTTGAACTGCTGATTCCGGAATTTGTGGTACTGGAGAATACGCACCCATTCCGCCTGTATTTGGACCTTTATCACCATCAAAAGCTCGTTTATGATCTTGAGCAATTACCATCGGATGCACAGTTGTTCCATTTACAAATGCCATTAATGAAAATTCTTGTCCATCTAAAAACTCTTCAATAACGACCTTCTTGCTCGCTTCGCCAAACTTCACATCTTGTAGCATCTCTTTCACAGCTTGTAATGCCTCTTCAAGCGTCATTGCTACCGTTACACCTTTACCAGCAGCTAGGCCGTCAGCTTTAATAACGATTGGCGCACCAACTTTTTGAATATACTGTACTGCTTCTTCATAGTCTGTAAAAGTTTCATATGCTGCAGTTGGAATATCATATTTTTTCATCAATTCTTTCGTGAAAGCCTTACTACCTTCAATAACAGCAGCCGCTTTATTTGGGCCAAACACACGAAGTCCCTCTTCTTTAAAGCGATCAACAATTCCATTCATAAGCGGAATTTCTGGTCCAACGAAAGTTAATTCAACCTTATTCTCTTTAGCAAATAAAACTAATGCGTCAAAATCATTTTCATCAATATCAACTGGTGTTGCAACATCGCGCATACCTTCATTACCCGGTGCTACATATACCTTTTCCACCTTTTCAGATTGCGCAAACTTCCAAGCTAAAGCATGCTCACGCCCACCGCGGCCAATTACTAAAACATTCATATTTCATCCCCCAATACTTAAATAAGTACAAACTAGAAGCTCTGCTCCTAGTTTGTTTTCATATCAATAAAGGTTTAAAAAGGAGGATCAGAGAACCGAGCAGGTCGAGGCGCATTTGACAGGAGGACACGGAATGTAGCTTTCCTACATGAGTACCGCACTGGCAATGCAACGACGACATGCGACAGTTATCTTGACCGGACCTTTTAAACATCCTCTACTAGTGTTTGAAATGACGTACGCCAGTGAACACCATCGTAATCCCATACTTATCTGCCACTTTGATAGAATCTTCGTCACGGATTGATCCGCCTGGTTGAATGATTGCTGTAATCCCTGCTTTTGCTGCTTCTTCTACTGTATCTGGCATTGGGAAGAAAGCATCAGATGCAAGTGCGCTACCTTGTGCTTTTTCACTAGCTTGTATAATTGCGATTTTTGCAGAACCTACACGATTCATCTGTCCTGCACCTACACCAACTGTCATGTTATCATTCGCTAAAACAATTGCGTTTGATTTCACATGTTTTACAACTTTCCAAGCTAGTTTTAAATCTTTCCACTCTTGCTCTGATGGTTCACGTTTTGTCGGAATTGAAATTGTACTTTCATCTAATGATAACGTATCTTCCTCTTGAACGAGAAGACCACCTTGTACAGAAGTTAGTTTTTTGCTTGCACTTGTCGCTTTTTCAATATTTACAGTTAGTAGACGTAAGTTTTTCTTACTTTGCAATACTTCTAAAGCTTCTTTTGAGAAAGAAGGTGCAATAATGATTTCTAAGAAAATTTCGTGTAACTTTTCTGCTGTAGCTTTATCAATTTCACGATTTGCTGCAATAATACCACCAAAGATTGATACTGGATCTGCTTCATAAGCGCGTGTGTATGCTTCATGAATATCAGTACCCACTCCAACACCACATGGATTCATATGTTTTACCGCTACTACTGCTGGCTCTGTAAATTCTTTTACAATACTAAGTGCTGCATCTGCATCGTTAATATTGTTGTAAGATAATTCTTTACCGTGTAATTGTTCTGCGTATGCAACAGAAGAAGTTACAGCGAATGGCGCTTTATAGAATGTTGCTTTTTGATGTGGATTTTCTCCATAGCGTAAATCTTGTTTTTTCTCAAATGTCACTGTTAATGTTTCTGGACTTTCTTCACCCATTTGCTCTGTTAAGTAGTTAGAGATTAACGCATCATATGCCGCTGTATGACGGAATACTTTCGCTGCTAATTTACGTTTCGTTTCTTCTTTTACTTCACCGTTCTCTTTCAGTTCCGCTAATACAACATCGTAATCTACTGGATCTACAATTACTGATACAAATTTATGATTTTTCGCAGCAGAGCGAATCATTGTTGGACCACCGATATCAATATTTTCAATTGCATCAGCAAATGTTACATCAGGCTTAGCGATTGTTTCTTTGAATGGGTATAAGTTAACAACAACAAAATCAATTGGCTGCATACCTAACTCATTCATTTGCGCTACATGCGTTTCATTATCGCGAACTGCTAATAGACCACCATGAATGTTTGGATGTAATGTTTTTACGCGGCCATCCATAATTTCTGGGAACCCAGTTACTTCAGAAATACCAATTACTTGTAAGCCATTTTCTTCTAGTAATTTTTTCGTACCACCTGTTGAGATAACTTCGATCCCTTGTTCTAGTAAACCTTTAACAAATTCCACTACTCCTGTTTTATCTGAAACACTTACTAATGCACGCTTTTTCATTTATCCTTCACCCCTGGTTGTATGTTAGTTAACAGTTGGTTCTTTCACAGATTGAACAATTTGATTCACTGTATTTACGTATAATTTATGTTCAACTTGTTGAATTTTCTTTTGTAAGCTTTCTCTCGTATCCCCTTCAGAAACAACTACTGCTTCTTGCGCAATAATTGGTCCCGTATCCATACCTGCATCTACATAATGAATCGTTACTCCAGTTACTTTCACACCTGCTTCTAACGCTTGACCAACAGCATCTTTCCCTGGAAAGCTTGGTAATAGTGATGGATGAATATTAATAATCTTCCCGCTGTAAGCTTCTAGTAATGTCGGCCCAACTAAACGCATATATCCAGCTAAAATAACATAATCAATTTCATACTCTTCTAGCTTCTTTAATATTTCTTTTTCAAATGCTTCTTTTGACTCATATGCTTTCGCTGAAAAAGCGAAACATGGAATATGATGATAATGTGCCCGTCCAACAGCACGTGCTTCTGGTTTATCACATACTAATAAACTAATATCTGCGTCTAATCTATTTTCTTCCACCGCATTGATGAGAGATTGAAAGTTAGAGCCGCTTCCAGAAGCAAAAACTGCTAATCTACTCATAGTGCTGTGCCCCCATTGAAGGTAACGCCATTCCCTTGTACAGTACGTCCAATAATGCGAGCTGTTTCTCCTTGCTCTTCAAGAAGACGAACAATATCTTTTGCCTCTTCTTCCTTCACTGCTACTACCATACCAATACCCATGTTAAAAATATTGAACATTTCTTTCTCTTCTAGTTTTCCCACTTCTTGAAGTAAACTGAAGATCGGTTGAATTTTCCAAGATCCTAATTCAATTTCTGCACCGATTCCTTCTGGTAACATACGTGGAATATTTTCAATGAATCCGCCACCTGTAATATGCGCCATACCGTATACTTCATATTTCTTCAATAGTTCTAAAATAGGTTTGACATAAATTTTCGTTGGTTTTAATAATTCTTCACCAAGAGGTAGTTCTAAGCGTCCGTAAATGCGATCTAAAGATAGTTCTCCATCTTCTAGTAATACTTTTCGTACTAAAGAATAACCGTTACTATGAATACCGCTAGATGCTAAGCCAATTAATACTTGACCAGCTTCAATTTTTTCACCTGTTACAATTTTCTTTTTATCAACAATTCCAACTGTAAAACCAGCTAAATCGTATTCTTCCGTAGAATACATTCCTGGCATTTCAGCTGTTTCTCCACCAATTAATGCACAACCAGCTTGGCGACAGCCCTCTGATATACCTTTGACGATGTTTTCAATTTTACTAGGTTCAGCTTTACCACAAGCAATATAATCAAGGAAGAAAAGCGGTTCTGCTCCTTGGACAACAATATCATTTACACACATTGCTACTGCATCAATACCTATTGTGTCATGTTTATCTGCCATAAAAGCGAGCATCAATTTCGTTCCCACGCCATCTGTTCCAGATACTAATACAGGTTCTTCTAATGCAAATTTTGATAGATCAAACATACCTCCAAAACCGCCTAGACCGCCTAGTACTTCTTTTCTCATTGTTGTTTGTACGTGTTTTTTCATGCGAGATACCGCTTCATATCCAGCTTCAATATCTACTCCTGCTTGCTTATATGCATTCGCCATCGTTATCTACACCTCGTCTTTTAATTTCTCCCTATACAGGGCCGGCCGTTTTAAGAAAGAAGCTAGCTTCTACATCAAAAGAAGTAGAAGCTTTTTTCTTCTTATTTCATACTTTCTAAAAGCTCTTGCTCATAATCATAAAGAGCTGTTGGATAATCTCCATTGAAGTACGCCATACATAGACCGCCATATTTCCCTTCATATGGACGTCCAATTGCATCTACTAATCCATCTTCACTTAAAAACGTTAAAGAATCTGCTCCGATGATTTGACGGATTTCTTCTATTGAATTATTTGCTGCGATTAATTCTTTTCTCGTTTGAATATCAATGCCATAGAAACATGGATACTTAAGAGGTGGTGAAGCAATTCTTACATGGACTTCTGTCGCTCCAGCCTCGCGAAGCATACGAACAATTCGTTTACTCGTCGTTCCTCTTACGATAGAATCGTCAATCATCACAACTCGTTTTCCTTCAACTACGCCTCTTACTGCTGAAAGCTTCATCTTAACCCCTTGCTCACGCAGTTCTTGAGAAGGTTGAATAAACGTACGTCCAACATAACGATTTTTAATTAATCCTAACTCATACGGAATTCCTGTCGCCTCCGCATAACCAATTGCCGCTGAAATACTAGAGTCTGGTACACCAGTAACAACATCAGCTTCAATAGGGGCTTCTGCCGCCAAACGTTTTCCCATGTTTTTACGCGCTGCATGGACGTTAATACCTGCGATATTAGAATCCGGACGTGCAAAGTAAATGTACTCCATACTACAAATTGCATGATCTACTTCATTTGTAAAACGATCTACGTGAATTCCTTCATCATTGATGATAAGTAATTCACCTGGTTCTACATCACGAATGTATGTTGCACCTACTACATCGAAAGCGCATGTTTCTGATGCTACAACGTAAGCATCTCCCATCTTTCCAATTGAAAGAGGACGGAATCCATTCGGGTCTAGCGCAACGATCATTTCATTTCCAGTTAGTAAAAGATATGCAAACGCACCTTTCACTTTATTTAGGGCCTCTTTTACACTTTCAATTAAAGAATCTTTCGTACTACGTTTAATGAGATGTAAAAGTACCTCTGTATCTGAACTTGTTTGGAAAATACTTCCCTCTGCCTCTAATTCACGACGAAGCATCTTTGCATTAATTAAATTTCCGTTATGAGCTAATGCCATACTATGATCGGAAAAGCGGAATAATAATGGTTGAACGTTAGCAACTTCACTTCCGCCAGCTGTCGCATATCGTACGTGTCCAATTGCTGATTTTCCGTTTAAGCCTTCTAGCTCACCTCTTGAAAATACTTCCGATATTAAACCTAACCCCTTGTGACCGACGATTTTCTCACCATTATTTACAACGATGCCTGCGCCTTCTTGTCCACGGTGCTGTAAACTATGCAATCCGTAGTACGAAACTTGTGCTGCATTTTCATGCCCCCAAATTCCGAAAACGCCACATTCTTCATTTAACCCCTTTATTTCAGCAAGCATGGGATTGCCCCTTTCCAAGCCTTTCTCATTTCATCTACATTTGCTGTAAGTAATACTTCATTTTCTTCATTATGAATTGTTACTTCATTTGTATTTGTCACTTCTCCAACTTGAATTGCTTCTACCGCTTTCTCGAACGCTTCTTTATTTTCACGTTTTACAGTTATAACGAAGCGCGATTGTGATTCAGCGAATAATGCTGCTGTTGCTTCTCCATCTAATTTCACAGTAGCACCTAAACCTTTTGCACCAATTGCACTTTCAGTAATTGCAACTGCTAAGCCACCTTCTGCAACATCATGAGCAGATTGAACAAGGCCAGCTTGAATTGCTGCTAATACTTGTTTTTGGCGCTTTAATTCTACATCTAGATCGATGCTTGGTGACTGACCGAAAATTTTGCCGTGAATCATTTTCTGTAATTCACTTCCACCAAACTCAGCTTTCGTCTCTCCAATTACATAAACTAAATCGCCAGCTTGCTTAAACTCTTGTGTTGTTACATGTTTTAAATCGTTTACAAGTCCAACCATCCCAACTGTCGGTGTTGGATATACAGCTTCACCACTACGTTCGTTATACATTGATACGTTTCCGCCGATAACTGGCGTTTGTAATGTACGACAAGCTTCACTCATACCATCTACTGATTTCTCAATTTGCCAGAAGATTTCTGGTTTTTCTGGATTACCGAAGTTTAAGCAATCTGTAATTGCAAGTGGCTCTCCCCCAGAACATACGATATTACGTGCTGCCTCTGCTACTGCAATTTTACCGCCCACTTCTGGATCTAAATAAATATAGCGAGAGTTACAATCTGTCGTCATTGCTAATCCTTTTTCTGTACCGCGTACACGTACAACTGCTGCATCTGAACCTGGTGTAACAACTGTGCTTGTGCGAACTTGATAATCATATTGATCATAAACCCACTCTTTACTTGCAATGGTCGGTTGTTGTAATAGAGCGAATAACGTTTCTTTATAATTTTCTACTTTTGGTGTTTCCATTTTCATTGCCTGGAATTCAGCAAAGTATGCTGCTTCTTTTGATGGCTTATGATAAATTGGTGCTTCTTCTGCAAGAGCATCTGCTGGAACTTCAGCTACCTTTTCACCTTTATGGAATAAGCGAAGCATTTTGTCTTCCGTTACTTTCCCCATCGTAACGGCTGCAAGACCATACTTCTCAAATAAATCTACTATTTCTTGCTCTCTACCCTTTTTCACAACGATTAGCATACGTTCTTGTGATTCAGATAGCATCATTTCATATGGTGTCATTCCTGTTTCACGTTGTGGTACATCATCTAAGTACATTTCAATACCCATACCTGCTTTACTTGCCATTTCTGCAGAAGATGATGTTAAACCAGCTGCACCCATATCTTGAATTCCAACAAGTGCATCCGACTGAATAAGTTCTAAGCAAGCTTCAATAAGAAGTTTCTCCATAAATGGATCTCCTACTTGAACTGCTGGACGCTTCGCTTCTGAGCTTTCAGATAACTCTTCAGATGCGAATGTTGCACCGTGAATACCGTCACGACCAGTTGATGCTCCTACGTACATTACTGTATTTCCAGCACCGTGCGCTTGCCCCTTTTTAATATCTTCATGATTAATTAAGCCTACGCACATTGCATTTACAAGTGGATTTCCTTCATAACATGGATCAAACTGTACTTCGCCGCCAACAGTCGGAATGCCGATACAGTTACCGTATCCTGCAATCCCTGCTACTACTTCTTCGAATAAATATTTCACACGTGGTGACTGTAATTCACCGAAGCGAAGTGAGTTTAATAGAGCTACCGGGCGTGCTCCCATAGAGAATACGTCACGGATAATACCACCAACGCCTGTTGCTGCTCCTTGATATGGTTCAATAGCAGAAGGATGGTTATGACTTTCCATTTTAAATACAACCGCTTGATTATCACCGATATCTACAATTCCAGCACCTTCCCCAGGTCCTTGCAGAACGCGCTCACCTGTTGTTGGGAATTTTCGAAGTACTGGTTTTGAATTTTTATAACTGCAATGTTCAGACCACATAACAGAGAATAATCCTGTTTCTGTATAATTTGGCAGACGGCCTAAAATCTTTTCAACCATGGCAAACTCTTCGTCTGTTAGCCCCATTTCCGCATATATGCGCTCTTCTTTAATTTGTGTTGGATTTGGTTCAAGCATTAACGACATATGTTTCCCTCCACTGTTTTAAGATAGATTGAAAGACTTTTAACCCTTCAGCACCGCCAAGTAATTCATCTACAGCACGCTCTGGGTGTGGCATCATACCAAGTACATTTCCTTTTTCGTTTACAATACCAGCAATATCTGAAACGCTTCCATTCGGGTTTTCTACGTAACGGAATGCGATTTGATTATTCTCTTCTAATTGTTTAAGAGTCTCTTCATCACAGTAGTAATTCCCCTCACCATGCGCGATTGGAATATTGATTACTTCATCTTTTTCATATTGTGATGTAAACATCGTTTCATTATTTTCAACACGCAGCTGAACTGTTCGGCACATAAATTTTAAGTTTTCGTTTCTCATTAACGCTCCTGGTAGTAATCCTGATTCAACAAGAATCTGGAATCCATTACATACACCTAAAATCGGCTTTCCTTGCTCAGCAGCTTTTTGCACTGCTTTCATTGCATTCGCGAAGCGAGAAATAGCACCACAACGTAAATAGTCACCGTAAGAGAATCCACCAGGTAGTAAAATTGCATCATATTCATCTAAATTCTCTCTATCGTGCCAAACGTAATCTACTTCTTCACCAAGCTCATCTTTAATTGCATGGAACATATCGACATCACAGTTCGAACCTGGGAATACTATGACTGCAAATTTCACTGTGCGACAACCTCCTCAACTTCATAACGGAAGTCTTCCATTACAACGTTTGTTAATAGTTTTTCACACATTTCTTTTACCTTTGCGTCAAGGTCAGATACTGATTTATCAATTGTTAATTCCATATATTTTCCGATTCGAACGTCTTGTACTTCTGTGAACGAAAGACTATGAAGTGCCCCTTTTACTGCTGTTCCTTGTGGATCTAATACGCTTTCTCTTAACGTTACATATACCTTAACTTTATACATGTGAAATTCCCCCTAAACGTTTTAAAATCTCTTCATAAGCTTCTGTTAAATTTCCAAGGTCACGACGGAATACGTCTTTATCAAATTTTTCATTGCTCGTTTCATCCCATAAACGGCAAGTATCTGGTGAAATTTCATCTGCTAAAATGATTTCCCCTTCATCTGTTACACCAAACTCTAATTTAAAATCTACTAATCTTACACGACAGCTTGCGAAATGATCAATCAACACTTGATTGATTTGTAGAGCCATATCTCGTAATACGCTTACTTGCTCTGGTGATGCAACGTTTAATACACGAATATGATCTTCCGTTACAAGCGGATCTCCTAAATCATCATCTTTGAAGTAAAATTCTACGATTGGTTCTGCAAGTACAGTTCCCTCTTCCATTCCTAATCGTTTTGAAAGACTTCCTGCAATTACATTTCTTGTGACAACTTCTAGAGGAATAATACTCACTTTTTTAACAAGTTGCTCTGTTTCAGATAACTTCTCTACAAAATGTGTTTTTATTCCTACTTCTTGTAACTTTCTGAACAATAAAGTTGTAATCTCATTGTTCAAACGACCTTTTCCTGTAATCGTCTCTTTTTTCTCCCCATTGAAAGCAGTCGCACTATCTTTGTACTCTACCCAAACCATATCTGCTGATTCTGTACGATAAATTCTTTTTGCCTTACCTTCATACAGCATTTCTAGCTTTTGCATTTCGCAAGCCCCCTGTAGTTTGAAAAATGTGAATAATTTTTTAATAAAGAATGGCACAGAATGACTCTATTCTGTGCCATATGAAATTTTACGCTTCGTTTAACCCAAGGCGTTCAAAGATTGTATCAACGTGTTGCATATGATGCTCATAGTTGAAACATTCATTAATTTCTTCTTGTGATAACTTGCTCGTAATACGCTCATCAGCTTCTACAAGCTCTTTAAATTGTACTTGTGTTTCCCACGCTTCCATCGCTTTAGGCTGTACGATATCATAAGCTTCTTCACGTACCATACCTTTGTCGATTAATGTAAGCATTACACGCTGAGAATAAATTAAGCCGTATGTTCTTGTCATATTGCGTTTCATATTCTCTGGGTATACAGTTAAGTTTTTAACGATATTACCAAAGCGATTTAACATGTAATTTAATGCGATTGTAGCATCTGGTAAAATTACGCGTTCTGCCGAAGAGTGAGAAATATCACGCTCATGCCATAATGGAACATTCTCATACGCTGTCATCATATAACCGCGGATAACACGAGCTAAACCAGTCATATTTTCTGATCCGATTGGATTACGTTTATGTGGCATTGCAGAAGAACCTTTTTGGCCTTTTGCAAAAGCCTCTTCAACTTCACGTGTTTCACTCTTTTGTAAACCACGAATCTCAACTGCCATCTTTTCGATAGATGTTGCGATTAGTGCAAGTGTTGACATGTAATGAGCATGGCGATCACGTTGCAATGTTTGTGTTGAAATTGGTGCTGCTTCTAATCCTAAGTTTTCACAAACATACTTTTCTACAAATGGATCGATATTTGCGTATGTACCAACCGCACCAGATAATTTACCAACGCGAACTGTATCAGCAGCTTGTTTGAAACGCTCTACGTTACGTTTCATTTCTTCATACCAAAGACCCATTTTTAAACCAAATGTTGTTGGTTCTGCATGAACACCGTGTGTTCTTCCCATCATGATCGTGTATTTATGCTCTTTCGCTTTGTTAGCTAAAATGCTTACAAAGTTTTCTAAGTCTTTTAATATGATTTCATTCGCTTGTTTTAAGATGTAAGATAACGCTGTATCTACTACGTCTGTAGATGTTAAACCGTAATGAACCCATTTACGTTCCTCACCTAATGTTGGTGTTTCTGATACAGCACGAGTAAATGCAACTACGTCATGACGTGTCTCTTTTTCAATTTCATAAATACGATCAATATCAAATGATGCATGCTCACGAATTTTTTTAACATCTTCTTTTGGAATATCGCCAAGCTCAGCCCATGCTTCACAAGCTAAAATCTCAACTTCTAACCACGCTTTAAATTTGTTCTCTTCCGTCCAAATTGCACCCATTTCTGGGCGTGTATAACGACTAATCATTTTTTTCCCTCCAACAGTTGTTCTTGATGGTCCCAAATATGCAAACTCTTCGCTTTTTCTAGAGCGACTTCAATATTATCATTTAAAATATTAACATGCCCCATTTTTCGCTGCGCTTTTGCTTCTTCTTTTCCATACAAGTGTAAATAGCACCCGGTTAATCTATTCACTTGTCTTAGGACCCCTTCTATATGTTCGCCTAAAATGTTTACCATGACAACTGGTTTTAACAAATTTGTTTCTCCAAGAGGTAAATTACAGATTGCTCGAATATGTTGACCGAATTGACTCGTTTCACATGCATCCTGTGTATAGTGTCCTGAATTGTGAGGTCTTGGTGCTAATTCATTAATGTAAATCTCACCATCAGCTGTAGCAAACATCTCTACCGCTAGTGTTCCCACAAGTTCTAGTTCATCCGCGAGCACTTTTGCATAAGCAATTGCTTTTTGAGAAAGTTCTTCTGTAATGCGAGCTGGAACGATAGATTCATGCAAAATGTTATTTACATGAATATTTTCCGCTACCGGAAATACTTTCGTTTCACCACTTACACTACGAATCACAATAACTGATACTTCTTTTTCAAAAGGCACCCATTTCTCTAAAATACACTCTGCTGCATTCGCAAGCTCTCGTGCTTTATCAACGTCAGCCTCACTTCTTAAAACAACTTGACCTTTCCCATCATATCCGCCTGTCGTCGTTTTCAAGACGGAAGGATATGATAACTCAGTGATTGCTTCAGTAAGCTGATCTTGATTTTGAACTAATCTATACGTTGCTACTGGTAGCCCAGCTTTCTCAATCGCATTCTTTTCTGTAAAACGATTTTGTGTTTTACTTAACAACTGACTGCCTTGCGGTAAGTAAGCATGTTTTTCAAGCCATTGTAAACATCTATAATCAATATTCTCAAATTCATATGTCACAACATCACTGATCTCCGCTAAATGCTGAATTGCTTTTAAATCGTCATATGGTGCAACAATTTCAATATCAGCAACTTGTGCACATGGTGAATTTTTTGTAGGATCTAAAACAGCAATTTTATATCCCATCTCCTTAGCTGCCAATGCCATCATTCTTCCTAGCTGGCCGCCTCCAATAATGCCGATTGTTTTTCCAGGTAAAATGATTCTCGTCATACTAGCTCACTACCTTCGCGCACATCTTTTTTAATTGCTTCTCTTCTCAATTCTAATGCATCATGTATATCATCATGGAATGATCCAAGTATTTGTGCAGCAAGTAAACCAGCATTTGTTGAACCAGCCTTACCAATTGCAACAGTTGCAACTGGAACCCCTCCTGGCATTTGGACGATGGATAATAATGAATCTAAGCCGTTTAACGCTTTTGATTGAACTGGAACTCCGATTACAGGAAGATTCGTCTTCGCTGCAACCATTCCTGGTAAATGCGCTGCTCCACCAGCTCCAGCAATAATAACTTTCAACCCACGTTCACGAGCCGTCTCTGCATATTCAAACATATAATCCGGAGTCCGATGAGCAGATACAACTTTTTTCTCATACGGTATATTTAATTCATCTAAAATGTCACAAGCATATTTCATTGTTTCCCAGTCTGACGTGCTTCCCATTATGACTCCAACTAGTGATTTCATATTAGAATCCCCCCGATTCAAATAAAAAAAGCCTGAAATAGAACAGTTTCTCTTTTACTATGAGAGAAAGCGCTCTACTCAGGCATACGTATCCCTTGTGAATAGAAAAATACCGAGTGACTTTCCCTCATAGTCTAACGAATAACGGTCGTTAGGTAGAGACTTGCAGGCCATATCCCCGCGATTATATGAGGTCTTATATATTATTGTTTCTATGGCTATATTAACAATATTTCATAAACAATGTCAATAAATAATCGAATGTTTTTTTATTACTCACCAATAACGTTCGTGTTTTAGTTATATTCAAAAGAAGAATTGTAACTATATGCAAAAAGGATAAGAAATTAGAATATATATTTCTAGAGATCTATTGTACACATAACGGTTTGTATACTTATTCCGTATGCTTTAATATAAAGCATATCATTTATATTCATTTTATTTATAAGGAAGACAATAATGAAAAGACGAACTACACTTTTTTCATTATTGTCTTCCTTTTTATCGCAGTCATTGCTGTAATTATTTAAAATATATACTTGTGGTAGAAATAACGTTTCCTATCATAGAGATTATTTTAGGAGCACTTGGAAAACCTGAAAAACAAAAAATCATTACTATTACTTTAAATAGCTTCATTTTCATTCTTTTTTCTTCTTTAGGGTTATTCAATTTATGGATTATGATATTTGATAAATAAAAATAAACACAAAAAAACCTAAGTCGAATCGACTTAGGTTT